>OZ243961.1:0-3330000 GCA_965214605.1 uncultured Binatia bacterium (SeqCode)
TGGAGTTGGACGAAGATACCGTCAACCGGACCGGCTTGGCGCAGTTGGCGGACAAAACTGTCCTTGGCCCATTCGTGAGCATCCCGGGTGGCTTTGCCGCCAACTCCTGGAAACATAAACTGCAGCGGCACCGCCTCCCACTGCCGCTCGCGAGCGCCTTCCAGAAAGCCGTAGATGGCACTGTCCCCGCTCCCCGCTTTGAGCAAGGCGTTGCCGCTTACAACCGACTTTTGAAATAATTTCAGACCCATTCGCTGCTCGACAAAGGTATTGACCGCAACTAGGTAGCCGCCGACTGCAACACGCATGACCATATCCTCCCCTGTGTCGTGTGCCTCTCACGTGCTATACCACAGCCGAGCCCCGACGGGGAAGACAAGACGACAGCCCTGGAAAACCGTGTTAATCTCGCGTACGCTGGGGAAGCAAATATCCCCAAGCGAAGGACTTTGAGGAGGAACGCAGCATGGCAGACTATAATTTGATCTCGGCAGATTCGCATTTTGTCGAGCCGCCTACGATGTGGGCTGAGCGGATCGACCAGAAGTTTCGCGACCGTGCTCCAAAGACGGTCGTCGGGCTCAACGGCCGCCAAGGAGAGTGGTTCGTGTGTGAGAATATCACCCCCATGTCGGTGGCCGGCTTCTTCGGAGCAGGAGTGCCCTCTGGCGAACTCAAGGAACATAACAAGAAGGGGTTCGATCAAGCCCCCAAGAGCGTCTGGGACCCGGCCTACCGGATCGCCGATCAAGATCGTGATGGGGTGGACGCCGAGGTGATCTATACCTCGATGGGCATGCCGCTGTTTGGGCTGGACGACGCCGAGCTGCGTTTTTCGTGCTTCAGGGCGTTTAATGACTGGGCCACGGAGTATTGCAGCTATGATCTGAAGCGGTTGATTCCGCTGGGACTGATCACTCTTGAGGATATTCCCTCGGCCGTAGCCGAGCTCCAGCGGATCGCCAAGCTAGGCATGCGGGGCGCGATGATTTGGGCTGAGCCGCCCGATGATCGTCCCTACAGCCATCCCGATTATGAGCCGTTCTGGGCCGCCGCCCAGGACCTGAACATGCCGTTGTCGCTGCATATTCTGACTGCTCGGAGTGGGACTGGAACAAACCCGGCGGGCGGGAACGCCTTTTTGCTGTCGCTCGCCAATTTACACCATCAGATTGAGCGCTCTATTTCTGTGCTGGTGTACGGCGGGGTGTTGGAGAAATTCCCCAAGCTGAAGATTGTCTCGGCTGAAAATGATGTCGGCTGGATGCCGTATTTCATGTATCGGCTTGATACGGTCCAGCATCGCCTGGGTTCGCTGGGTGATATGAAGCTATCCATGCGGGCCAGCGATTATATCAAACGCCAGGTCTACGCCACCTTTATTGCCGATCCGGTGTTTGTCGATTCGCTGCATCGTTATGGGCCGGACAACACTATGTGGTCGTCGGACTACCCCCATACCGCCGCCACCTTTCCCCGTTCGCACGAGATTGTGGCCAAGCGGCTGGGTAAATTGCCCGAAGACGACCTGCGTAAGATTGTGCGGGACACAGCTACCCGCGTCTACGGTTTAAACTAAGGCCTGGCGTCCGCGGTTTGTCGGTCCTGGAAAAAGATGTCCGGCCCGGACTCGTGACGGGCTGGATTATTGACTAGGGGTCAGGTGTAAAGGGATCTTGCGGAGGTGAGAGGGCTGTGGCGGATCAGAGCTGTTCTTCAGCTTTCCGTCATGCATTCTTCATAAGGCTGGTAAAATACGTTTTCCCGACACGTCCGAGCCCTGCGTTGCGGTCGGGTCCCGGGAGATGCCAACCGAACAGGGTTGTGGCTTGGCCGCTGATCACCTCCTCGGACGTTCCGGCGAACGCTACTCATTGTAGTCGGTCATCAGAGTTATAACTCCCGGCCCGGGCGCAATCCTACACATCGTCGCTTGCCGCTGCGCCCGGCGGCATCTCTAGGGGCCTGATCGATGCCGATCTCGGCGGCGTTATCAAGCAGCGCATCGCCCGGAAGGGACGCGGCAGATCCGGCGGGCTCCGCGCGATCGTGCTGTTTTGGCGGGATGAACCGGCGTTTTTCGTCTACGGGTTTGCCAAAAGCGATCGGGACAACCTGCGCCGGGACGAGCTTGTGGCCTTCCGAATCCTTCCCAAGCCGGACGAAACGGGCCTTGAGGCCGCTTCGGCGAATGGAGCGATTATCAAGGTGACATGCGATGAGTAGGCGGTACAAAAGCGACGCCGTGGCGGCCGTGCATGAAAGGCGCTCGGTTTGACCGAGGCGGGGAGCATGGAGAAACGGACCATGAGAGCGTTCGATGAGATGTGTCTGACGCCGGTCCAGGAGATGACGCCGGAGGACATTCGCGAGCAGGCGAGCCAAGCGGTAGTTCGCCCGCTACCTCAACGTGACCACGAGCCTGGTGAGCCGGTGGGAGCGCGGAGAGAAGCGGCCGTGGGGCGCGTCGTTGAAGCTGTTGACGCTGGTCGCGAAGAACGGCCTGGGTGCGGCTGCGTGATGGTTTCCACCATTGTCGTCCCGCGCCGCACTCCGGGCGGCGCTCCCGGATTCGGGTCGCCTCGGAGGTCGATGTCATGACAGGCGCACAGATGATTTTGGATCTCAGGGGATGGCCCAGGGTAGGCGATACTCTCCACCGTATCCGCACCGAGAGCCGGGACGAATCCGAAAAAGGTCGATGGTTCGAGCAGTTGTTTGCGCGCATTGCGAGACAGGAACCCGAGTTCGAGATTGACGACCTCTGGCGCTGGCCCGACTGGCCGGAGCGTGACAGGTTGACGGGACTCGACGGCCGGGACATCGGCATCGATCTCGTCGCGCGGCGCACCTCTCGAATGTCCGGTTACCACCGATCCGACCGAGATCGCTCGGTCACTCACCAGCGAAGGGGTAACGTGCGTTGTGTTCTGCACCTACCAGTCACTGAGGAGAGTCACTGAGGCACAGGCGCACCACGTCGCCCCGGAATTCGACCTGGCCATCGCCGACGAAGCCCACCGCACGACAGGTGCGTTCGTTGTCGGACGCAGGTCGGAGGTCGATTTCCAGGAGTTCCATGACGAGGAACGGCTGCATGCCCGGAAACGGCTCTACATGACCGCCACCCCACGCCTGTATACCCAGCGGTCCAGGAGCAGGCTCGCGGCCCGGGGAGTCGAGGTTGTCGACATGGGGGATTTCCACGTCTATGGCCCGGAATTGCACCGGCTTCCGTTCAAGAAAGCCGTCGAGAACGGCATGCTCTCCGATTACCGCGTCATCGTGCTCGGGGTCAGTCAGACGAGCGTCACGCCGGGCCTCCGACGCCGGCCTGAAGATCTCAGCAGCGAAACCGATGGGAAGAACGCCCCGACCACCAACGACATGACCCGCGTGCTCGGGGTGTCGCTCGCGGTGAATGGCGTCACTGAGGGCAACGATCTTGAGCAGCCGGGCAAGCTCCCGCGCACCATGGCGTTTGCGAACAGCATTCTGCGCTCGAAGTGGTATGCCAGTGCCCTTGTGGAGAGCGAGGTGCTGCGAGCCACCACTAGGCGGATGCAGACTGGCCGCGCAATGAAGATCGTCACCCGGCATCTCGATGCGTCCGCCAGCGCCCTTGAGCGCAACCGGGAGCTCCGCGCCCTTGCCAACGCCGACCGGGAAGGCGAGTGCAGGGTGCTTTGCAACGTCAAGCTCTTCACCGAAGGCGTGGACGTCCCGCAGCTTGACGCCGTGGCGTTCCTTGATCCCCGCGACAGTCAGGTCGACGTCCTCCAGGCCATCGGGCGCGTTATGCGCAAGGCACCAGGCAAGCACTTTGGGTACATCATCATCCCGGTCATCGTCGAGCCGGGCTGCGATGTCTCGGCCGCGCTTGAGCAGGGGACCGAAGGCTACAGCACGGTCGGCCGGGTTCTGAGAGCGCTCCAGGCCCATGACGGCCGCCTTGCCGAATCGCCGGCTACGTTCGTCAAGGTCTATGAACAGACGACTTCACGAGCACCGGGGGGAGAGACGGCGCGCTACGGGAAACGGAAGGCGGGCATATCCAGCGCGAGCTCGAGTTGAAGGAGGCAGAGCAGGGAATCTATGCGCACGTCGCCGCCGCCTCGGGCCTTGGCAAGCCCGGGCAGATCGTTGCCGATGAGATCGTCGATGCGGTCAGGCGCGCAAGCGCCGTCCTGCAGCAAGAAGAGCTCGAGGACGATCTCGCCACGGCTCTTGAACTCACACCGGAGGTCGACGGCGGCGCCAAGGGCATCTGCACGGTCGCGGCGCTCATGCTCTGCAATGCCTGCCTCCTGCAGCGTCGCCTGCGCGATGAGCCGGAGCTCAAGACCATCATGCGGCTCGACAAGGTTGCTGGCGCAAGCAACCCGAGAGAGATTCTCGAGAGCGCGTGGGAGTCGATTCTCGAAAAGGACTACGCGCCGGTGTTTAGGCCCGCTCTCGCTGTCATCAGTGCGCTACGCGAGAGCAAGGCAATCAACAGCGCCATCCAGGCCGTGGCCGAGTACGCGAACCGCGTGGCCGACTCGCTGAGCGAACTCGGCCACGACCACGCCGGACCTCTCTACCATCGCATTCTCGGCTCGGCAAAGAGCGATGGCGCGTTCTACACGAACAACCTCTCGGCCATCATGCTGGCCCGTCTCGCGCTCACCGACCATTTCATCGACTGGTCAGACCTCGAAGCGGTGGCGAAGCTGCGCATCATCGATCCCGCTTGCGGAACCGGCACGCTGCTCATGGCGACCCTCCAGACCATCAAGGCGCGGGTAGCCAGCTGCAGGGAGATGAGCAACGAGGAGCACAACAGCCTGCACAAGCGCGTCGTCGAAGACGTGCTTTGCGGCCTCGACATCAACCAGCATGGCATCCAGCTTGCCGCCTGCAACATGACGCTTGGCGCCCCTACCGTCGATTATGAGCGCATGAATCTTGTTACCATGCCGCACGGACCGCAAATCGACGGACCGATCAAGGCTGGTTCTCTCGAAATCCTGACAGCAGCGGACAATGACCGACCGGACCTGCGCGCCATGATTGCGCCGCGGCGATCACTGCAAGACCTGGATGGTGCTCAGGTGAACGAAAGCAGCGAAATCCGGTTCCCTCTACACGATCTCGACGTCGTCATCATGAACCCACCGTTCACCGCCAACGAAAATCGGAGCAAGAAGTACGGCGACGACGGCAGAAAGGCGATGCAACGCCACGAGTTGGACATCCAACGGCACGTGGAACACAAGGACAGTACGATTACAGGAGTCATCACAGCCAACAGCATCCGCACGTTTTTCACCCCCCTCGCCGACATACTGTTGAGCAAGACGGGCGGGACTCTGGCCAAGGTGATTCCGACCACGGCGTGCACTGGCACTAGTGGAGTCGAAGAACGGAAGTTCCTCGGCCAGAGGTTTTACGTAGAAACAGTCGTGACCAGCCACGATCCCAGACGACCCAATTTCAGCGAGAGCACCAGCATCCACGAATCACTGCTCATCTGTAGGCGCAGGGACAAGGACAACGCAGGCCGGCCGACACGTTAGCCCGGGCGCAACGCCCCGGCCTTGATTCGTGCGTCGCAGCGCTGGAGCCGGGGGATACGCTAGTCGTCTGGCGACTAGATCGGCTTGGGCGTTTGATACCGCATCTAGTGGGCTTAGTATAAGAATCACTGGGCAAAGGGAGAGGATTCCGCTCGCTGCAGGATGGCGCCATTGATACCACTACGGCTTCAGACGAGTTGATGTTCAGCATCTTCTCGAGCCTGGCACGGTTTGAGCGACGACTCATTCAGGAGAGAACGCAGGCGGGATTGGCTGCAGCCTGGGCGCGGGGTTGTCTCGGCGGCCGTAGGCCGATCAGGGCCGACGACCCGCGGGTTGTCAGCGCGAAGCGCCTGCACCCAGGACCGCAGCCCGGGCGTTGATCAGATCTGTTGGGATGTTGGGGATTTCCAGGCCAACCTTCTGCCGCTATTGGGCTCTATCCGACGTTAGCACCGAAGGAGGCACCAGGAGCCCTTAGTAGATTCTCCTAGCATATGCACCCTGGACACATTCTGTGCAATTGGGCGAAGTGGAGCGGGGCAAGTTACAAGACCTGTGACTTCGTATACGGGCGACAGCGGGTATGTTACCTCTTGATCAAATCAGACTCTTAATCACTGGGGAGACCACATGGGATTAGCAGAGTGGTTTAGTAGCTTCTGTTCCAACATCCAGGTCCAAGATGGCGGGACCATAGCCAATCGTTACAAAACAATTACACGTCGGCTCAACAAGGATTTCTGGAATACTGAGTCAGAGACATCCCATAGCTTTTACGTAGGGTCTTATGGGCGTACTACAGCTATTCAGGGTTTCAGTGACTTGGACATGGTGTTTGAGTTGCCCTCTGATCTTTATGATCAGTACGACAGACATATGGGGAATGGACAATCAGCATTACTTCAGGCTGTACGGAACTCAATAAGGAAAAGATATCCGACTTCAAGGATCGGTGGCGATGGCCAAGTTGTGGTTATCCGCTTAGGTGACGGGATTACCTTCGAAGTCGTCCCCGTTTTTGTCAACACGGATGGAAGGTATATATATCCCGATTCTAATGCCGGTGGTTCTTGGAAGATCACCAATCCAAGACCTGAGATTGCGGCCATTCGGGAAAGAAACATCTTATGCAACTATAACCTTGTACCTCTTTGCCGAATGATGCGTGCATGGAAGACAGAGTGGGATGTTCCAATTGGCGGACTCCTGATTGATACACTGGCTTATCAGTTCATCGGCAGATGGAAGAAAAGGGATAAGTCTTATTTATATTACGGTTGGATGTGTCGAGACTTCTTCCGGTTTATGAAAGACCAAGACAAAGAGCAGTCACATTGGAGGGCCCCCGGAAGCGGTCAACGTGTCTACAGGAAGGGCTTATTTCAATGGGAAGCGATGAGGTGCTACAATATCTCTCTCAAAGCCATAGCGCATGAATCCGCCCGCCCTAAGCGGGAGTGGTTAGCCAAGCGAGAATGGAGGAATATCTTTGGAACCTCATTCCCAGACTAGCGAGACCCTCGATTCCCGGGCAATTCTCGAAGGTCAATTGCGCGAATGCTATGGGCGGGTTGTATACTCCCACAAGGCGCATGAGAAGAATGCAGATATCCTCTTAACTCGACTGTCTCGGATCAAGTTGTGGCAGATTATTCTCTCAGCGGCTACAACCTGCGGCTTAATAGCTACCGTGTTCGGGGCTGGGCAAATTGGAGCATTGGTCGGAGTTCTTGTCTCGACATCACTGCTCGCGTTGAACGCCTACACGAAAAATCACGATTTAGGCGAGCTCGCTCAAAAGCACAGACAGATTGGTGCGAATCTCTGGGTAATCCGAGAGAAGTACCTTTCGCTCCTCACGGACCTGCGAATGGGAGAGGAATCAATCGAAAGGCTGCGAGTAGAGCGTGACAATCTCCTCGAAGAACTGCATACGGTCTATTCAGGAGCCCCCAGCACGACCTCTCAGGTATATAAGACGGCCCAAGAGGCTCTCAAACGACTGGAAGACATGACATTCTCCGATGAGGAAATTGATGCTTTTCTACCGAAGGAACTCAAAAGGGTTTGAGTGGGCTCGGTCTCACAACTTCGCATAAGCGGTATTTTGTAACCTTCCGGAGGTGCGTCGGTGACGCTGGCCGGATTTGGCACTCAGTGACACCTATGTTGTTACTGGGCCTAATGCCGGGCATGAAGCGTAGGTTCAAGCACAAGTTTTCTGGTGAGTTCCTCGACGCCTGCTGACTCAACACACAACGCTTCTCGGAACAGCCGTGCGTTCAATTCAGAGTGGACGGTATCACTCTCAATACCGCCAAATCCCTCCAATCGTTTTCCCTTCAGGCCCTCGTAAAGGGAAGCCGCAGCCGTAAGTTGCTCACCCGACAACTGGTCTACATCTGGCACGGGCAACGTGCGGGCAAGTTCATGAGGTAGGGCCGACCGGCCAAGATAAGGCCGGTTGCCATGGACAATACGCAGCAACACGCCCGGCGTGGAGTTCAACCACGAACACAATGCCTCCTCTTTTCCGGCGCAGGCTCACGCGGCGAGACCGTAATCCACGAGCGAACACCAAGCATCGACATCTCCGTCAGAACCGCCCCCACCCGTTGCGGCGCCATGCCCAGATCGGATACTAACTGCAATCGACCTTGTCGTTCGGGCATCCGGTCCTGCGCTAACCGATCCTTGTCGGCGCGGCGCTCAAGTCGCGTAGTCGCCTTGGCCACGAGGGTACTGGCCTCCGTGGACTTGTGATGCCAGAGAGCGGGGATGCCAGGCCGCAATGAATCGTCCGTCTCAACAATTCTGAACAACCCCTGCGCGGGATTTCTTCCACATATGGTAAGGGTCCAAATCTGCAATGCTTTCCAGCTCCACGATAGGAATGCCAGTCAACAAACCGTTACTGCCGGAGCGCATGCCCTCGGCCACCAAGACCAATTCAGACGGGGCGAGTGCTGCATACGACCACGCACTGTCTGACAAATCCCTCTGCGGCACTGCCACCATGCTGCCCCAATTCATCTCTCTAACATCTATTGTCCTTGACTCCAGAGGAACGATGTTCTTGTCCATCGCAAGCAGCTTACGTATCAGGGTCATGGCCTGTACCGGCTCATCTGGATTGCGCACCAGGTTCACGAACCGCGCGTGATTGCGGTTCAAGTTCGCCCCGCCCTTCGTCGCAACAATCAACACCTCCGTAATCCGTGTTGCCTCCGAGAAAGATACGAGCCAGCGGCCCGGTAACCCCTTCACGGCGCTTCGATTCCGGATGGCGTGGCTCACGATGACCCATTCAATCCGATATTTGCTCAACAGCAACTGCCGTATGCCGCTCCGCCGGCTTCCGGTCGGCATCATCGCCGGCAGCACAAACGCCATACGGTCGCCCGGAGCCAAGCTTTCGTCGGCAAGCACCACAAAGGCCGAACCAAGCCCCGGATAAAGGCTCGCGGGCGTTCCCTGAAGCGTCTTCTGCAGAGCACCGTTCATCCGCTTGGCATCATTGGCATCGAATAAAGGAGCCGAAGATCGGGTTCCAAAGCGTGTTCTCCTCATCGTCCAGACCACCCGCCCGCGTAAAGGGCGGATTGGCAATCACCAAATAGCACTCCTGGAGCATTGCCACGTCGTCTTCCAATTCGCCGTCACCCGCACCGAAACCTCTTCGTCAAACAACGGCAGGCGGCCGCATTACCACGACTAGGTGAACCGGAAAGAAAGTCCAGGCTGTCAAGACGGGAAATCCCGTCCGCCACGTCATGCCGAACTCTCCACAGGTTCATGTCTCGAATGACCTGCCGCGCTTCTGCCATGCAGAGCGTCGAGGCCGCCAGATGAATTGCCGCCGGCACTACGTCGAAGCCGTACACAGCTCACTCCAAAATGGAACGGACAACTTCCCGTTCTCCCCCATCACCTGATCCAGCCTGACGCCCACGCTTGAGGATTTCTTGCGCCGCTGCCATCAGCAGTATGCCGCTGCCGCACGCCGGGTCCACAATCCAAAGGATCGGCGACTGATCGAGGGTCCGCAAAGTCGCTCCCGGACCAGCACTCACTACGCTCGTCGAAGGCCAGCCCTGCAAGCATGATGGCCGGCGATATGGTCGTGTAGTTCGTCGCCAGAAACCTCCGGGTGTCCAGCAGTCGGTGAAAAATCCGGCTGGCTACGTCATGGCGCCGTATTGTACCGGTCTCAGCGATCTCTGCTGCTGCTCGCTTCAAGACACTCACGCCTCCTGGCTGGCCGGTCCGGGCGTTGTCTTCAACGTCTCCTTGGCTATGTAAAAAAGATCGGCCACCAGTTGATCTCCAGTATCTTGATCCACTGCCGCACCAAATGGCCTGGGCCACGCTCCGGATCCGGGCGCAGAATGCGCTTGCCTTGATGTTCGGGCGGGAGCAAAAACGTATCCAGATGCCGCGCCGGGAGTTCCTGGAACAACATGGCGTTGAGCCAAATGAGCACTTTGGTCGACGGGCCATCTTTTCGCCACCGCCATGCGACTCCAGTCTCGCCAAAATGTCGCCCGCAGCCTCAATCGCTGAAGCAGCACGCTCTACGGTCTCCTCAATGCCGATGCCGTTGTCGCTCTGTACCCAGTAATCGCGCAAAACCTCCGTAAGTGTTCCAACACTTCCGGTTGTCTCTTCACCCCACGCCTCTCCGAAATACCGAGTAATCCATGATCAGGTCGTCGCATGCGCCCAGATTCTCATCCGTCTCACTCTCCGGCAGGTCTGCGAGTCGTGAGGGGTAGCCAATCGCAACCACCAGTCGCACTGGCAGACCACCACCAACTGCGGGCGCTCCCGCCGGAAGGCGCTTGTCGGCATCCGCCTTTGCCGGAGCACCAAACTTAGCCTCGATGACCACGGCGTAATCATCAAAGTCGAGAAGAATATCCGCCTGGCCGCGCGCTCCGCCGAACACACGGTGCTGCTCCCCCTCGGCGTCTAGGCCTTCGTGTCGCAGCAAGCGTGCCGGCGACAGGTTGTACGCGACTTCCGTTGCGTTGCTGACTCCGCATCCTCTGACAGCGTCGACAATCTCCTGCTCCCCGATCGCCGCTACATGGTAATACGCAACTGCATACCCAGCGCCCGTGTGATCCGCATCACCGTGGCGAAACTGGGATTACCCTTCTCGGACAGCGCCTTGTAGAGCCCTTCGCGGCTCATGCCTACCTCGCGGGCCAACAGGCTCATATTCCGAGCCCGTGCGATGTCGTTCAGGGCGGCGCGGATCAGACTACCGTCCCCTGGGTCTTCCTCTGCGCACGCTGCGAGGTAAAGGCACCCGTCTTCCCTAGTGCTCAGATGCTCCGCGGCGCCCCACTTCGTGAATGTCTCAGGCATGTCTCCCTCCAGTCCTTCGCCACACGCCCGGCGCGTTCGATGTCCCGTTGCCGGCTGTCCTTGTCGTCCCTACAGAGCAAGACAACCGTGTCACCGTCCCTCAAAAAGTAAAGGCGATGCCCTGGCCCGTGGTGGACACGCATCTCGGAGATCCCGGCGGCTATTGCTCTTACGTCGCCGAAGTTGTCGAGCGATGCGTTCCGCAGGCGGGCATTGATGCGGGCCACCGCGGCGCGGTCGCGCAAGTCGCGAATCCACCGCTTGAAGGCGCCACTCTCGATCACCTTGATCGTGCGTTGTCTGTAAACCGTAGTTGACATTTCGTCAAGTGTCTTCTTTTCCGGAAGGCGGCGGAGAGTGCGGCACGCACAACGGTCCATCCCTTCCCCTACCTTGGTTTTGCCCATCCCTCCCCTGCACTTGACGTGCCTGCCGCGATGCTCCGGCGTCCCACATCAGGAGGATCCTATGAAACCGCTCGCCCTCCGGCTACTCGCCACCGCGGGCGTTGCCAGCCGCCATGCAGGCGCACACGTTCGCTGCAGACCCTAAAGCTGTCTTCGAGACACCAGACCGCGGAGGCGCCGAAAGCGGGATGCGCCCCGCACCCAAGCAAGGACTTATCCAAGTCATCGACACGTTCATGAAAGCCGCTGATCACCACCCCGGCCCCCTCATAACTGTTCATCTGGGCCTATGAACGCTCTGCTACCCGCTAGGCCGCCGTCAGGCAGTCACTGGGCGAGCCGGACCCGTTTCGGATGCAATACCGCGCAGCTCTGCGCGAACTGGTCGGGGAGGTCATTCGCGAACGCATGGACGAGGGGTGGGCTGCCGCCCAATCAGCGCGTGGACGCTGGAACGCATCGCCGAAGCGGATCGTGAGCGCTTTCGCAACGGCGTTGAGCACGAGTTCCTAGGCCTACACGAGCGGAATTTTGCGCGCTACCACATCAGACCGTCTGAGTTCGCGGCATGGCAAGAAGCACGGGCCAGGTAAGGTATCGAGCAGATCTCCGTATCCATTCCGCATAGTTGAGCGGCTGGCGGCCCGGCTTCCTGCCGCAATTTCTTGGCGGTCGTGTGTGCGCTCGTAAACTAGCCGTGCACTCAAAGTGAGTGATCGCCTGAAACGTGGAAGACTGACTCTCCGGCAGTCGGCGTCTTGTCAAGCGGTCGGGTATCACGGCGGCATAGCCATGGATCAACAGGTTCCGAAAGCCGACAACCTCGCGCAATGGAGGAATTCGTTTGGCAATTTCGGGACAGGTCTGATGCAGGCGGTTCAGCGCCTCGCCGATGATCTCGAACTTGCGCTCGACCGCGGCCTGCGTCCGAGCGTCGCCAACGTAGGTCTCGCGGTTCATGCCTTCGCTGAAGCGCACGATGTCCGCGGCCGCGCTGTCTACGTCCGCCAGCAGGACGCGAGGGTCAGGACGCATAGACAAGCTCACGGGACTTGTCGATAGCCGCGCGCAGGTACGGATTCCCGATCGCGTCCAATTCGACCAGATCGACGGGGCGGCCCAGGCTCTGGCGCAACGCCTCGGCAAAGTCGAAGTACTGTCTGAGCGGCGCTCGTCCGTTGTCAAGTCTGAATTCCACGAGGAAATCGGCGTCGCTAGTCAGCGGATCGAAATCCGTGCCGCGCGCTGCCGAGCCGAAGACTTCAAGCCGCGCTACGCCGTAGCGCCGGTAGAGTTCGGACAGTTCTCTCTTCTTTTCAGCAATGGCGGTGTGCATGGCCAAGCCTCCCAATCCGACGGCACTATTTGTCCTTCTTCGGCATCATCGTAACGTCCGCCAGGGCTTCTTTCAATCAATCGCGCACCGATGTCACATCGGCTTCCGCAGCTTTCAGTTCCGCAAGAAGTGTCTCGGAGTCTCCGTAGTCCTCTCCCTCGATATGAGGATTCTTGATGTCGAGATTGTAGCTGCGCGCCTTGATCTCCTGGGCGCTGACCTTCCAGGCGCGGTCACACTCCTCTCGGTCCTTGTGTTCGGCACCGCCCCACCAAGCGGCGCAGTCGGCCAGATGCTCCAGCTTGATAGGCCGGGTCATTGAGTAAGCTTTCTGGCCCTCGGGCACGAGGTGCTCCCAGAACCAGATGTCCTTTGTAGGTTCTCCCTTTTCGAAGAACAGCAGATTCATCCCGATCGAGGCGTAGGGGCGGAAGACCGAGTTCGGCAGGCGCACGATGGTGTGAAGGTTGCATTCCTCCATCAGGTGCTCCTTGAGCCGGGTCTTGATGCCTTCGCCGAACAGCGAGCCATCGGGCAGAACTACCGCAGCCCGGCCGCCGGGTTTGAGAAGCCGGATGATCAGGGCGAGGAACAGATGCGGTAGCGGCTTTTTCTCCACGGCGCGAAGCGACGCCTGCATCTTGGCCTCATCCTCGGGCCGCTTCACGTAGCGCTCGCGCACATGCCGGATGGCGCAGGTGAGGAACCCGCCGGTGCCGCAGGCGGGGTCGAACAGCGTCTCGCCGGGCTTGGGGTCGATCATTTCCGCCATGAAGGAGGTCAGGGCGCGCGGCGTGTAGTACTCGCCCGCGTTGCCCGCCGATTGCAGGTCGTTCAGGATCTGCTCGTAGATGTTGCCGAAGTGTTGGCGCTCGGCCAGGTTGTTGAAGTCGATGCCGCCGATCTTGTTGACGACCTGCCGGATCAGTTGGCCGGATTTCATGTAGGTGTAGGCATCCCCGAAAACGTCGCGCACGACCCTGGGCGCGCGGGCCGCTCCCGGTTGGGAGTTCCTTAAGGACCGGAAAGAGGTCCTCGTCAACAAAGGCTGCCAGTTGCTCTCCGGTGATTCCCTCCGGGTCGCGCGCCCAGTTGCGCTATTGCAGCCGAGCGGGGACGGGCGAGCGGTAGCCGTCCTTTCCGCGGTCTCGCGCGTCTGGAAGTGCTTTGGAAAGTTGGACTCGATGCCGGGTTCTTCCTTGCCGCCAAACGGCGGATTGGTCAGCACGATATCTACCCGGTCGTCCCGGCCCTAGGAGATGTAAGGGCGTGCCAGCGTGTTGTCGTGGCGAAGGAACGACGGATCCTCAATGTTGTGCAGGAGCATGTTGGTGACCGCAAGCATACAGGAGTTCGAGTTCCTGGTCCTGATCGTCGATGATCTTCAGGAAGAACATCCAGCACAAGTGGCTGATGCGGCTGCGCATCGCCATTGATGCCCACGTCCTGGCGCATGATGTTCTGGATGGATTTGACGAGGGCGCTGACGGACATGGCTCAGGCGGCATCCCGGTAGAGGGCGGATTGAAGATCGTGGCCCACGAGCTCAAGCGGCGTCCTGAGCTTGTCGAGCGGCGGGATCCTGAGCACGCCGTCGTCGGCATACTTGTCGAGCGGCGCGCCAAGCACGGCGCGGGCCTGGTCTCCGTACTTTGTGAACACGTCGCGCTTCTTCACGTTCTCGGCCCGCTCGCGGTGGGTCAGCGGCTTGGCGTCGAACGCGATGTGGCAGACGAGATCAAAGGGGTCGAGATCCTTGCCCAGTTCCTCGGCAATCGCGGTCAACGGCAGGCCTTCGGCCTCCATATCGTCAAGGATCGCCTGTCTATGCTCGGCGGTGGTCCAGCGTTTCAGGAAGTCGTCGAGGCTTGCGAAGCGCTTGCGCAGCGTTCTCCTGGTGAAGTCCCGCAAGGACTCCGTGACAAGCTTGCCGTTCTCGCCGAGATATTCCACCCGTTCGGCCACGATGGCCGCTTCGACGCCATCGACATAGACCTTCTTTCGGGGTCCGCCGCAGCGCGGTAGGGGAAACTCCAGATCGGCGATGACCGTGTAGGAGGCGAGGAAACCGTCGTGGATCCCCTGCTTCAGGGAGTAGGAATAGACCGGGTCCCCGAAGTACGCGATGTTCGAAACGTACCTCGTCTCCTTGGGCGTGGCGGTAAGGCCGACCTGGGTCGCGGAGGAGAAGTACTCGAGGATCTCGCGCCAGGCCGAGTCCTCATGGAATCGGCGCGCTTGGCCTTGCCGCGCGTGACCAGCTTGCCGCGCACGATGATGCGGCCCTTGGTGAAGCTCACCTCCTCGCGGATCTGCAACATCTCGTCCCATCGCGCCCGCCGTAGCGCGGGCGCGATGAACTTGGTGCAGATGTCGCGTTCCGAGAGGCTTGGCTTGTCCATGGCGGTCAGCGGTTCCCCAACCCGTTGCTGCTCAAATCCCGATCCTCCCTTTCCGTGCACGCTTCAAGCGAATCCAGCGACTTCAGCCGCTCGTATTCTTCGACCGATAGCACGACGACAACCGGCTGCCCATGCTTGGCCACGGCGACCGGTTCGGCGCGGGCGAGGCCGATCAGCCGCCCGAAGCCGTACTTTGCGTCCTTGGCGCTCAGGGTCTGCATGAACCTCCCCGTTGGTGGTAGTGCCAGTTTTGGCCAATTTGGCCGAAAATGCAACAGTTGGGCAATCACCCGCCATTGAGCTGCCGCCGGATTTGCCGCGACGGAATGCGCAATCGGTCAGGATATCGGGAGTACCATCACAGCCAGTCCAAGGCTGGGCGTCTGAGGGGCGACCTGACATCGCCTTTCGACTCGGTGTCATCTGACCACGTGGGGTCCGTAGGTCTGAGCCAAAGAGGAGATCGCTTCTCCTCTGGCGCGGCCTTGAGAACTCAGGCGTTGCAGCCAATACATCGCGGTGCTCCGCATCATCGGGCACCTGAGGCGGCTCCACCTTGTACCCCATGGCACGCGCGACGACGGCGGCAGCCTGCGCAGCAGCATCGCGTAGCGCGCCGTCGTCGAGATGGGCATAGATCGCCGTGGTCTCGCGCTGGCGGTGTCCGAGCGGCCGGCCGACCGTGGTCAGGCCGACCCCGTTCATGACGCCCTGCGCGGCCTAGGTATGCTAGTAGTCGTGGATGCGGAGGCCGGGCAGTCCGACTTCCTCCCGTATCCCGACCCAGAACGTGTAGAGCCGATCCGACGTGAGGGTCTCGGGGAACACCCGCGCCGCGTGCGGAGCCCGTGGCAGTTCCGCGATCAGCCTTGCCGTTTCGGGTCCGAGCCAGACGGTGCGCGGGCCGGTCCTGGAATCGGCGCGCCGCGCGCTCGCACCGTCCTCGCCGATCTCGTCCCATCTCAGGTTGATGACTTCGGATAACCGCGCCCCGGTCCGTGTCAGCAGACGGATTGCAGACACCGGCCAGCATGGCGCGCAGGAGCTTGAAGGCGCGGTTGGCGGCGCCAGGCTTGTCGGTGCTCGCCACGTTGAACCCTGCCGCATCCCGGGCATGATCGCTCGCATTGAGCCGGAGCCGCCCGAAATGCGCCACCAGGCGGTTGCGCAGGGCGATGTCGAAGGTCGCGAGCGAGGACGGCTTCCAACGGTGCCTGCGCCGCTCGCGGTAGCGGGCCGTGAAGTCGCGGAACACAGGCACCTTCTTCTTGCGCGACGGCGTCACGTCTTCGCCGCCCCACAGGCGGGCGAGGACGGCCGCGCCCTCCCGGCGCGCCGCGTCAAGCGGCAGTTGAGGACGGCGCGGGCGTCGCGGAGTCAGTCCCAGCGGAGGCCGGTGATCTCGGACGACCGCGCGCCGGTGAACAGCAGGAGCCGGATCGCGGAGGCGGCCTGTTTGTCCTCGGCATGGTCGAGGACGAAGTCGAGGCGCTTCAGTTCGTCCAGCGACAGGAACCGCTCGCGCGGCGGCCTGTCGCGGCGCATGTTGCGGCAGGGATTGGAGCCCTGCGGGCGAAGGTCCCACAGCTCGGCCTACCACATCATGACGGAGAGCACGGGCAGGGTCCGGTTGGCGTTGCCGGGCGTGCCGCTCATGGCGTCGCACCACCGCCGCATGTCGGCGCGGGAGATCTCCGCGCCGTGCATAGCGCCAAAGAAGGGCAGGCTGTGACGGTTAATCAGTTGGCAGTTGCCTTGCCGGGGTGACGGCTTCCAGCGCCGCCCCTGGCGGCACATGAACTCGGCGGCGAAATCAGCGAACAGGGCGCCGGTCTCGTGCTCGGCCTTCGCGGCCGCGAAGGCGAGGAGGGCTTTCTCTCGGGTGTCTGGATGGTCTCCGCGCTGCGCTGGGTGGGCGACGCGGACGAAGAAGGGCTTGGGTCCCTTCTTCGAAACGTTGAGGCCGAAGGCGGGCAGGTCGATGGCGATGACGGTCAGGCCGGTTCGTCCGAACTGCTGCTCGCGAAAGGTGCGGCGGACCGTCCGTTCGTTGATGGCGGTGTGGCTGCGCATGGGCACGTCTCCGTTGTCTGGTCCCTCGGGGACAGACAAGGCGGCCCGCGCGGGGGATCGCGGCCCTAGACCGGATCCGGCCTGAGAGACTGTCGCGCAACGGAAAACGTCCGGCGGCGGCCAATCCGTTGGGTCTCGCTCGATATACCAACGGTGCATGGGGTGTGGGCGGGCGATTTCTAGGAGGGACAACTGCAGATTGATAGAGCAGGCCATTATAGGCACTCACGCTTCTAAAGCCCGAAGACGGTTTTGGCCAAGGAGTCGTAGGCTGAAATGGGTTTGTCGGTCTGGAGGGTGGTACTAAAATGGGTCGAAGCGGGGAGGGAGGCCCGCCTCAACCGTCAGGGAGAAACAACGTGCGCTCAGCGCTGAGCCGCCGGGCCGCGCAGCAGCTGGCCGGGGAGGGCGCCGGTGTGTTCGCTGTCGCGCAATACCACTTGACCATTGACGATGCTGGCTAGAAAGCCGTCGGCTTTTTGCTGCAAGCGCCGTGCCCCGGCCGGTAAATCGTAGGTGACTTGTGGTAAGCGAGGGCCAACCGTTACGGGATCAAAAATCACCACATCGGCCTGCCAGCCCTCCCGCAGCAGACCACGGCCGGTCAAACCCCAGTGTGAGGCAGGCACAAAACTCAGCTGGCAGACGGCCTCTTCTAGGCTCAGGGCCTGTTTTTCTCGGACCCAATGGCTCAGCACATGGGTCTGTAGCGATGAGTCCATGATCTGTGACACGTGGGCGCCGGAGTCCGAGAAGGTGATAACTGAGCGGGGATGCCTCATCATCTCCAACACGTGGTCCTGGTTGTGATTAACCAAGGGTTGTAAAAAAAAGCGTTGCAGATGTTTCTCTAGCGCTAGGTCGAGAAAGGTCTCAAGAGGATCTTGGCCGCGTTCATCGGCGATCTCAGCCACCGAGCGGTAGGGCGGGGTTGCCGAGTCCATGACGAACAGCCACTTAAAATTTGCCGCCCGAGCTTCGGCTCCAACGCCGGTATTTGCCCTGCGTGGCGCCTGACGGACTGCGGCAATCAGTTTGTTGCGCATATCCGGGTCCCGCAGTTTGGCTTCTTGCTCGGCGAGCGGCAGTTTACGGAAATCAGACCATACTGCCAGCTTGTCGAACGGTGTGGTCGTTTCAAACGATAGGAGCACGTTTAGGGGACGGCTATGTACTTGGACGAACATCCGTCCGCCGGCCTCGGCCGTATCATCGGCCAGCTTGAAAAAGGGCTGCCAGAGATTGGGAGCCTGACGACTGCTGAACATGCCAAAGGTGACAGGGACTCCGGTTTCGACGGCCAGGGCTTTGAGGCGTCCCATATACTCGCCAATTCGGTCGGGGTCGAACCGGGCGTCCTCATTGGCGATCTCGAACACTCCGGCGTTCAACTCGCCCATCACGCCGACGAGCTGACGCACTTCGTCCCAGGTAGCCAGGCGGCTGGCGACCGGTTGGTTGTCCGGCGTTTGATGATTTTTGGTTCGGGAGGTCGTAAATCCCATTGCCCCGGCCTGAATAGCGCTGCGCACCTCGTGTGTCATGGCTTCGAGGTCATCTGGACTGGACTCCTGGCTGAAGGCCCGCTCACCCATGACGTGGGTGCGCAGTGCGGAGTGTCCGATATAGGCCGCGTAGTTGATGCCCTTGGGCAGTCTCTCAACCGTGTCCAGATATTCCGGGTAGGTGGTCCAGCTCCAGGGAATCCCGGCTTCCATGGCTTCGGGAGAGATATCCTCGGCCCGCTCCAGATTGCGCATCACCAGAAGTTTGTCCTTTTCCGCGCACGGGGCAAGCGAGAAACCGCAGTTGCCCATAACCACGCTGGTAATGCCGTGCCAGCACGAACAGGTGCCGAGCGGATCCCAAAAAACCTGGGCGTCCATGTGGGTGTGGCCATCGACAAAGCCGGGGCTGACAACGTGGCCTTCGGCATCAATGACTTCTTTTGCGTTGTCATGAATACGGCCAATCGCCGCAATTTTTCCGTGGGCGATGGCCACATCGGCTCGAAAACGGGGCAGCCCTGAGCCGTCGATGACCGTACCATTGCGAATCAGCAGGTCGTATTGCATCCTTGCCTCCTTTTGTCTGCGGCCGAATCCTACCACCTCCGGGGCTGAAGTGCGAGAGCACGCTTAGGACAAGGAGCCGCCCCCAAGCTGTAGTATTGGGCTCGGGCAACCGCTGGAAACAAGAGAGAACAGTATTGCGGGGAGCCCCTAGAGGCCCACACCAGGACAGTGATCCATCCTGGAGAATCAGCCGGTCATCTCCCATGCGGTTTGCCCCCGACACTAGCGAAGTGCTGCTGTCCACAGGGCTCCACCGGGGTGAGGCGCCCGGTTTGTCCCCGCTAGTCGGCGTCTTGTCAACGCGTCAGTTTCAGGAAATGCTTCTTGAAAGTTGTCCGTAAAACTGTTGCTTTTTCGGACAAATAAGGAGCCTCGTATATCCACGCCATCAGCCTACGAACCCGCATAAAAAAGTTGCCGAGAGGAAGAGTGTTCAGGAGTTCACGCTCCACCGCACACGGTTCGCCTGGTGCCGTCGGCCGGGCGCTCTCGCGTATCGTCCGTGAAGGTGAGATCGAGCGCCTGGTGGCGGTGTCTTCGTCCGTCCCAGGAAAAGCCGATTTGTCGGTAAGGTCTTTCCCGGAGTAATTGATGTCGTTCGGGTTCTTGCCAAGAAAAATGGTGAAACCGTCCAGGTCCATGGCGCAGAAGCCGCGCGGCGCTTCGGCCTTACCGCTCAAGTAGCTACCGCGCCCGTGTTCCATACTAGCGCGTCGAGCCACTCGCTCCGAATTGGCAAGACAACGGTGAGGCTGATCCGTACTTCGAACCACCGTCGGCTTCAGTTGCAACGCCGTTCTCGAAGCAGATTACCGAGGCGTTCGTCATGGGTCTGGCCGACGGCCCGACCGAGGTCCACAAAGTGACGGTGGCGCGCCAAGTCCTCCGCGGGTATGCAGGGAGCCCGGGGCTGTTCCCGACCGGCCACCTGCCGGCGCTCCGTGAGCAGGCGCTGCGGAAGTATGGCGAGGTGTTGGAGTTGGAGGGGGACAATCTGTAGGGGCGGATGCGGCGCGGCTGACCGAGG
The DNA here is from genome assembly GCA_965214605.1 of uncultured Binatia bacterium (SeqCode). GTDB lineage: Bacteria > Desulfobacterota > Binatia > Bin18 > Bin18 > JAAXHF01. The sequence goes on from OZ243961.1 coordinate 20,255, forward strand.
CAGCGACGGGAACGCCATCGTCATTCATACTGCAGGTCGTTCAGCCGCCAATAGACCTGCGTGCCTTGCAGGGTGCTAGTGCTTTGGATCAGGTCAAAAGCAGTCTGGCCATCCGACATCTTGGCTGTCGGGTCTGCTCCGGCATCGAGCAATGCCGTGACCACTGCGGGGGTCGTGCTCTGCAACGCCGCCTGATGCAGGGGGGTCTGGCCGTTCTCAATGCGGGCGTTGACGGCCGCCCCCGCTGCTACCAACGCCCGGACCACTGCGGGGGTCGTGCTGAACGCCGCCGCAACATGCAGGGGGGTCGCGCCGTCCTTATCGCGGGCGTTGACGGCCGCCCCCGCTGCTACCAACGCCCGGACCACTGCGGGGGTCGTGCTGAACGCCGCACTATGCAGGGGGGTCCGACCGATCTTACTGCGGGCGTTGACGGCCGCCCCCGCTGCTACTAACGCCCGGACCACTTCGTCGGGGATCGTGCTCTGTGCCGCCGCACTATGCAGGGGGGTCGCGCCGTCCTTATCGCGGGCGTTGACGGCCGCCCCCGCTGCTACTAACGCCCGGACCACTTCGTCGGGGATCGTGCTGAGCGCCGCCGCAGCATGCAGGGGGGTCCAGCCGGGCTCACTGCGGGCGTTGACGGCCGCCCCCGCTGCTACCAACGCCCGGACCACTGCGGGGGTCGTGCTGGACGCCGCCGCAGTATGCAGGGGGGTCCAGCCGGTCTCACTGCGGGCGTTGACGTTCAGCCCTGTGGCCAGTAACGTCTCGACATCCTCCGGCGTGGCTGAGTTCCAGAAGTCAGGGGCGCACAATGGCCCGCATTCGTCGGCTTGACCGGCAGACGGCCCAAGCCAGAGCAGCAGAGCCAGCACGAAAGGCCGGGAAAAGAGAGGGCGAGGCCCCCCGCTACCCGGACCACGTCCAGCCCCGCACAGTTGTTCTAACGCGTGAACTCTTCTCATCAGATGAGACCCCCTCAGTGCAATTTTTCCGTGGGCGATGGCCACATCGACTCGAAAACGGGGCAGCCCCGAGCTGTCGATGACTGTACCATTGCGAATCAGCAGGTCGTATTGCATCCTTGCCTCCTTTTGTCTGCGGCCGAATCCTACCACCTCCGGGGCTGAAGTTTGAGAGCACGCTTAGGACAGGGAGCCGCCCCCAAGCCGTGGTACTGGGCTCGGGCAACCGCTGAAAACAAAAGAGAACAGTATTACGGGGAGCCCCTAGAGGCCCGCACCCAGAACGGGGTCCGTACTGGAGAATCAGCTGGTCATCTCCCATGCGGTTTGCCCCCGACACCAGGGAAGTGCTACCGTCCACGGGGCTCCGCCGGGGTGAGGCGCCCGGTTTGTCCCCGCTACCGGGAAAGCCCTATGCCCTCCAGATGGTAAAGAAGTTGTGTGATCTGAAGATTAGCTGTCAGGGCTGGGCAAACGCCTCAACAATGCGCGGATCCGGCAAGCTTTCATCATCAGCCCGAATCGGCAGAATACAGACATGGGTCGCACCCGCTTTGAGATGGGCGTCAATGCGGTCCTGGATTTTTTCCTCGCTCCCCCAGGCGACAATGGCATCGACTAGGGCGTCGCTGCAGCCATTTTCGAACGCCTCGTCCGGCCAGCCCAGATTTTTCAGGTTCCTGGTATAATTGGGCAGGCGGGGGACATAGGTCTTCATGTATTGACGTGCGGCGGTGCGGGCCTTTGTCGCGTCCGTCTCCAGAATGACGGCCTGGGCGGCACAGATCCACGGCTCGGGACCAATCTGGGCTCGGACCCTAGCCGTATGCTCGGGCGGCACAAAATACGTATGCGTGCCTTGGGTCTGCTCTGCGGAGAGGGCCAGCATCCTGGGGTGCAGGGCGGCGATTACGATCGGGGCTGGCGCCGCGGGTTTAGGAGCTTGATAAAAAACATCCTTGAGCTTGGGGAGATACTCCTTCATGTAGCTGTACGGCTTGTCATAGCTGTGCCCGCGCAGGTTGGAGACGAGCGGCTTATGACTGACGCCAATGCCCAGCACAAAGCGGCCGCCCGACAATTCGGCGACCGTATTGGTCGCTGTGGCCATCGTGTAGGCGTCCCGCGCCCAGATGTTGGCAATGCCGGTGGCCAGGTTGAGCGTTTCCGTGTTGTTCAGCAAATACGCCGCGTGGGCAAACGGCTCGCGCCCAACTGCTTCCGGAATCCACAGCGTCCTATAACCTGCTTTTTCGACCGATTGAGCAAAGGCCGCGCTGTCCGGTGCGCTCATACTGTCCAGAAAAAACCAGATACCAACTTTTCCGATATCCATACCGACCTCCTGTGCGATCTTTTGGCGATGGATCATACCGCTTCAGACCGGGTGGGGCTATAGGCACCGGTTTTTGTTGACTCTTTACCTGGAAAACCGTAGGTTTCCATTCTGACTGACCAGGCTCGATGAGTAAGGAGGGGCCGGTATGGCTGTGACCTTTCGTAAACTGCACCCCTGTTTTGGTGCCGAAGTGGATCGGATTGACCTACGTCGGATTCATGATCCGCAAATTTTGGCCGAGATCCGGGCTGGTATGGACGAATATGCGTTGCTCGTGTTCCGCGGCCAACGCTTCACCGATGATGAACACTTGGCGTTTGCCCGCCGACTTGACGGTGAGCTACACCTCAAAACCGGAATCAGCGCCTTTCAGAAGAACCGGTTTGGCAACGAAGCCCTCGCCGATGTTTCCAATCTGACCGCTGACGGACAGATTCAGCCGGCCGACGATCGGCGGCGGATGTATGGACTGGGCAATCGACTGTGGCACACCGACGCCTCCTTCCAAAATCCGCCCGGACGCTACTCCCTGCTGTTCGCCCGGGTTATTCCGCCGATTGGCGCCGATACCGAATACGCCGATATGCGGGCGGCCTACGATGCCTTGACGCCGGAGCTGAAAGCCCGGTTGGAAGGACTGCGGGTGCATCACTCAATCGCCTATTCACGCCAGATCCTGGGCTTTGAATTCTCACAAAAAGAGAGAGAAATTTTGAAGGGGGAGGTGCACCCCCTGATTCGGACTCTGCCGCGCTCGGGACGGAAGTCGCTCTACATCGCCGCCCACGCCTCACAGATCCTTGATTGGCCAATCCCCGAGGGCCGATTGCTGTTGCTCGAATTGATTGAGCATGCCACCCAAGCGGAGTTTGTCTATCGCCATAAGTGGCACGTCGGGGACTTGGTGATCTACGACAACCGGGCTACGATGCACCGCGCCCGGCCCTTCGAGGATGGCAAATACCCCCGTGAACTGCGCCGTGTAACGACGCTGGATATTGAGCCGGCCGCTCAGGCTGGTGCAGCGGGTTCCCTCCAGCGCTGAATACGACAACTCTCTTTGGGCCGAATTTGGCGGTGATCCCTGCTCCGTCACGCGTCCCAAGCCGCCTTGTTCGTTCACGGTCCGAACCGAGACGTCCAGAGCCGCTCGTTTCGCGACGATCGTTTTTTGCCTAGGCGGCGATGGTCGGCCGGGCTTCTCCGAGGTCGCCTCCCGGCTTCTCCCACACGCCGTCGTACACCGAGCACGGCTGCGGTGCGATTTTGTCATGACCCGGCGCGGTTTGGCGGCGTATCGGGTCCACATACCGGCCGCTGAGCCGACAGCCTCATCCAGATAGAAGCAGCACTCCAATTGCTTGGTATTCTGCTTCCATGCGAAACGGCTCACATGGCCGACCACGGTGTTTATGTTCAGCGCGATCAGGATACGGCGACACGTAAGGTCTTGAGGCTACAGGCTTGGGGGCTGCCGGTCAGCAACGCTTCCACGCTCCGAATCAATTGTACCGCTTGCGTATCTCCTGAGAACGCGTCGGCGTTCTGAAAAGAGAGCCTGCGGACAGCCCGGAAGATCGGGTTTTGCCGCCCCGATTCCTCGACCACACGTGCCGGCTCAACAGGCACTCGGCTTGGGCGGGTCGGTCCGGTCGGCCGGCGCCGGGGTCGACTCAGCCGTGTATGGGTGTTTGCCCGGGGTCCGGCCTCAATGGGCCTACTGCGTCCTCGTCTATGACCGGGCTTGGCCACAGCACCGTTTCGACCTCGGCCACATTCGGCCGGCGGACCTCGTACCGATTGCGTCTCGGCACAACTTCAACCTGTACGCCGGACTGGAGTGGGGACGGGCGCCGGCGTTGAGGAGGGCGGTGAGGGCCTTGGTATGGCCTCCTACAGCCGGTGCAGGTGCTTCTCAAACGCTTCATGATGCCAACTTTGCTGTTGGGCCGGACGAGCCTTGCCGTGGTTCCGACTTGAACCACGGCTGACGGAGGGCGGGATTGAGGGGCTGCTGCCGGTAGAGCTGTTTTGACCCCGGCTCTGGGGCGGAGAGATTATGGCGTGAGGAAGCTCACGGATGAACGCGCCGAATCTCTTGGCCATAGCAGTCTAAAATGCTATGGCCAAAGAAATAAGGAGGATTTCATGAGCAACTCTGGCAACGCATCACAAACGAGAGCGGCGACCAGTTCTTACACCGAGGCCGACCCAAAACTGTACGCCTTTTTGGACTGGATGGAACAGCAAGATCCCGACTATTCAAAGGCCTTCAGAGCTTACGGCGAGAAGGGAACGGGGGAGGGCCAGGCCCTGGCTGTGAAGTATCGCGAGATGGTTATGACCGCTGTTCTGGTTTTCTCAGGACGTCGAGAAGGCGCCGTGGCGCATCTCAAACGGGCGATTGAGCACGGGGCGACCAAGCGTGAACTGTTTGAGGCCGGTCAGTCCGCCGCTATCCCCGGCGGCGGCATCACCCTGGGCTTATGGATGCAAATCCTCGCCCAGCTAGATAGCGAAGGGGCGTTTATAAACGGCTGAGCCTCTGCGTGCTGGCTTTACAGCTTTGATGGACTCGCTGTATATTCGGCTCAATCGTCTCGCTGAGAGATCGTGCGGTATTTGCACTGCGATGGCCTCGTCCCAAATTGGCAAGGCTGCATCCTCAAAAATGGTGGAAGCTTCAGGAGGGAGTCTCTATGACACAAGAAGCGACAGCCCCGTCCAAGCCGATTCACCCCCAGACCCACATCGGCCATATCCATCTTACCGTGACCGACCTGGAGCGGTCGCTTGCCTTTTATCGCGGTCTGCTGGGCTTTGAAGTGACCATGCGCTATGGAGATTCGGCCGTGTTTCTATCCGCTGGCGGCTATCATCACCACCTCGCGCTCAATACCTGGGCAGGGTCGGAGGCGAGCCCACCCCCACCCGGACATACCGGACTGTATCACTTTGCTATTCTCTACCCCAGCCGTAAGGAGCTGGCACGAGCGGTACAGACACTGCAGCAGGCCGACTACCCGCTGCAGAGCACCTCTGACCACGGTGTGTCCGAGTCCATCTATCTGGCCGACCCTGACGGCAACGGAGTGGAACTGTCGGTTGACCGGCCGCCCGAGGCCTGGCCCCGAGATTCCCAGGGCAACATTCAGGCCAGCCGTGGATCGCTGGATTTGGCCGAGCTGCTGACCGAGCTATCGGACAACGGCTAAGCGGACGCGACCGGGAGCAGACAAGAGAGCACAGCTATGGATTTTAGTTTTAGCCCAGAAGAGGAAGCCTTTCGCCAGGAGTTTCGGAGTTGGCTCAAAGACAATATCCCCCGGGACTGGCGGGATGATGGCGAATTGCACGACCCGGATTCAAAAGAGGAGTTTGAACGTCGCCGGGCCTGGCACCGTAAACTGTACGACGGCGGCTGGATGTGTATCCACTGGCCTGAAGAGTACGGCGGACGCGGGGCCAGCCTGGTCCAGCAGGTCATTTACCACGAAGAGCTCGACCGGGCCAAAGCCCCTCCCACAGTCAATTTTCAGGGCATCGCCAGGGTTGGACCAACATTGATGCAGTGGGGCACGCCTGAACAGAAACAACGCTTTATTCCTAAAATTCCGCCAGCTGAGGAGATCTGGTGTCAGGGCTTGTCGGAACCCAACCACGGCTCTGATCTGGCCGCGGTTGAGACTCGGGCAATTGATCAGGGCGACCATTTCCTGGTCAACGGCTCCAAGGTCTGGACCTCGAACGCGCACCACGCCGACTATACGACGCTGCTGTGCCGGACCGATCCCGAGGTGCCCAAACACAAGGGCCTCAGCTATCTGCTGGTTGATATAAAAAGTCCGGGTATCACCGTTCGCCCCCTAGTCCAGATGACCGGTGAGCACGGCTTCAACCAGGTGTTTTTTGAAGATGTCCAAGTCCCTATGGCCAACTTGGTGGGCGAAAAAAACCAGGGCTGGATGGTGGCCATAACCAACATGATGTTCGAGCGTACGATTCATGGCGGGCGAACCGACATGATGGTTGAGGTCAAGCAGCTTATCGACCTGGCGACACAGGTCGAACGTCATGGCCGTCCAGCCTGGCAAGACAGCTATGTGCGGCAACGGATAGCCGGTTTTGCCTGCGAGGCCTCGGCACTCAAGTACACCAGCTTTCGTCAGTTGACCCGTCAGCTCCAGGGCCTGCCGCCCGGACCCGAGGGGTCGATGATGAAGCTTGGTACGAGCACCCTGAACCACCGTATTCAGGAGTTTGCGATGGAGCTGCTCGGACCGTACAGCCAGTTTGAATATCGGGCCGAGCGAGCCCTTGACCAGGGCAAATGGTCGCACCGCATGTTGGCCTCACGGCGCAGCACGATTGCGGCCGGGACCAATGAAATCCAGCACAACATCATCGGCGAGCGGGTGCTCGGCTTGCCGAAAGGCTGAGCCGACGGTGCCTCAGACCGTGAGCGCTCAGTCAGAATGGAGGAAACAGCAATGCGTGATGGATTCAAAATTGTAGATACCGATTCTCATATGATGGAGCCTGAGTGGCTGTGGGAGCAGCATATGGAGGACGCCTACAAATCGCAGGGTCCCCGAATGGGCAGGGCTCCGGGGTCGGGGCGCCGGACCTTCCTGGTTGAGGGAGAGTCGTTCACTCGTGAGAAGGGGAAGTACCCGATGGCGGCCAAGGCCTTTCTCAAAGCCGCGACCAAGGCCATGGATCGATTCGACAAAGCCCGTCGCACCGAGTTCAGCCCCCAAAGCCGGCTCGACGACATGGACGAACACGGGGTTGACGTCCAGATTCTGTATCCGACCTACACGGGACAGATGTTGGGCCGGGAGTTCCACGATACCAAACTGCTCGCCGCCTGCGTACGGGCCTACAACAGCTGGGCCGCGGATTATACCTCGCTGGCACCGGAACGCCTGCGCTGGGCCGCAGCCCTCCCGATGCAGGACGTCGAGGAGGCGATTAAAGAGGCTCATCGGGCATCCGAAGCCGGCTGTGTCAGCTACTATATGCGTCCCAATCCGGTCCGCGGCCGTACCCTGTGGCACGAGGCCTATCATCCGCTGTGGGCCGAGATCGAGAAGATCGGCAAACCCATCTCGACCCACGATTCGGCCTCGGCCTCGGTGCCGTCGTTCGGTGACCGGATGGACACCCACACCAGTGGGCATATTCTGTCGCACCCATTTGAGGCCATGGCGGCTATGGCCGGGCTGATTTGGTTCGGCATTTTTGAGAAGTTCCCCCATCTAAAAGTGATCCATGTTGAGGGAGACGGCGGCTGGACGCCGTACTGGCTGCAACGTATGGAACAGCACTGGAGCTTTAGCGGGAACGCCGAGCACGAATACCTGACCCGTCGTCCCACCGAATACTTTAAAACCAACGTGTGCGTCGCCTTCCGGGGCGACGAACCGACCATGAAAGCTGCGGTTGAGCTGGTCGGCGACGACAACTTTACCTGGGACTCTGACTACCCGCATCCAGACGGCACCTATCCGTGGGGCGTGCAGGCCATGCTCGATCAGCCAATTCCCGCGGTCTCCAAGCGTAAGCTGTTCTGGGATAACGCGGCGCGTATCTTCAATCTGGACTGAGCCGGCCGACGTCGGGATCTCACCACTTATCAGGTGCCACCCGGCACCTGATTTCTTTTCTAGAGGAGAACAGGATGAAATTTGACGCAAAAGTCGGTCTGGTCACTGGAGCAGCCTCGGGCATCGGCCGTGCCACCGCAATTGGATTTGCCCAGCGCGGGGGTGCGGTTGTGGTCGCCGATATTAACCAGGAGCAGACCGATCGGGTGGTCGCCGAGATTACCGCCGCTGGCGGCAGAGCGCTCGCGCTTATCGCCGACGTGACCAAACAGGCCGATATTGATGCGATGATCTCACAGACTGTTGACGAGTTTGGCCGCCTCGATTTTCTGCATAACAATGCCTTTGGTCTGCCGGGCGACCGGTTTGCCGCCCGGACCGGCGAGCTTGAAGATGAGGTCTGGGACAAGACGCTTGAGTTGGGTCTGACGGCGGTCTTTCAGGCCATGAAACGCGCCATTCCCGAGATGCGCAAAAATGGCGGCGGAGCGATTGTCAACACCGCCTCGATTTCGGGTCTATACGCCGACTATGGCATTGCCGCCTATAATGCGGCCAAGGCCGGAGTGATCAACCTCACCCGGGTGGTGGCCGTTGAGTATGCGCGGAACGGGATTCGGGCCAACTGCGTGTGTCCGGGAGCGATTAACACGCCGCTGATCGCTCCGGCCCTGGAGATCGCCGGCTTTCAAGACAAATTCGACGCTGCTATTCCGCTGGGACGGCTGGGTGAGCCCGAAGAAATAGCCAATGTGGTGCTCTTTCTCGCCTCCGATCTGGCCTCGTTTGTGACCGGTTCGGCGTTTGTGGCCGACGGGGGACAAACGGCAAAAACGGGCAGTCCGTCGTTTCTGGCCGAGGGCTGAGAGGGGGGGCGGAAAAGTCAGGCCGCAACCGTTGCGTTTCGGCCCCGCTCAGATTATGCTCGGGGGCGAAGTACGCCACTCAAGGAGGGAGTTATGGCAGACCTGGAAACCCAAATGCAAGCAGTGATTGACCGTGAAGCGATTCGGAATCTGCCGCTACAGTACTGTCACTGTGTGTGGCAAAAGGACTTGGACGGCTACGCCAACCTGTTTACCGAGGACGGCTCATTCTCGGTCGACAACCCCGATCTCCCAGGGGCTCAGGGACGGGATAATCTGCGCAAAATGATCGCGAACGGCCTGGACGATATACAGCCCCGCCCGTTCATCCACAACCACGTGATTGAACTGACCGGCCCAGACTCGGCCACCGGCACGTGTTATGTCGAAGTGCACCTGATGCGTGACGGCAAGAAGTGGGAGATGCGGGGCTGGTACGACGACGAGTACGCCAAGGTTGACGGTGACTGGAAGTTTAAGTCGCGCCGGATTACCACCGACTCGTTCGGCCCAGAGAACGAAGGCTAACCCCGCCCTCTCTCGGCGGGAGAGGGAACGAAAAATCGCACGGTGGCACGAGCAGCTAGGGAGGCAGTATGGCCCGACCGTTTGACCCTATTTTAGTCGAAGTCATTCGGAATCAGATTGCAGCGATTACCGAGGAGATGACCCTGACCGTATATCGGACCGGGCGCTCCGGTATGTGCAAAGTCGGCGATTTTGCCACCGCGGTTTGCGACCGCCACGGTCGGATCGTTGGGGAGGGCGGCTCTCCTTATCAGATGTGTGTCTTTATCGACACCATGGACAACATACTGGCCAAGCACGGCGATTCGCTCAAACCCGGTGACATCATCATTGCCAACGACCCCTACTGCGGCATTTCCCATATGCCGGATATCACCCTCGTTGCACCGGCGTTCTGGAAAGACGAACTGGCCGGTTTTCTGATCTCCTATTCGCATCACACCGATGTTGGCGGCCGTTTTGCCGGCGGCATTTCCAGCCTGTGCCAGTCGAGCTTTGAGGAAGGCGTTCGGATTCCTATGCTCAAGCTGTACGACGCCGGCAAACGCAACGAGGCTTTGCTCGATCTGATTGTCGCCAACGTCCGCACCCCCGAGGAGTGGGTCGGAGACGTTGACGCCAAAGTGGCAAGTTGCTGGAAAGGCCAGGAGCAGCTGACTAAGCTGATCGACAGATATGGCTTTGAGCAGCTGAACGCCACCTGCGACCACCTGGTCGATTACGCCGAGCAGACCACGAGACACGCCATAAGCCAGATCCCGTCGGGCGAGTACCGAGAAGAGATGCTGTTTGTCGATGAGAACGAGGTCACCGGTGGGCCGGTCCCGCTTGATGTCGTGATTCGCATTGAGGGCGATCACGCCACGCTCGATCTATCGTCTAGCCCGCCCCAGATCAACGCCTCGATTAACGCGCCCCTGGTGTCGACCAAAGCCGTAACCCGGGCACCGTTCAAGTCGTTGCTGCCCCCCGATGTGATTGTTAACAGCGGCTTTGCGCGGCCAATTGATATCATCGTACCCGAAGGAACCCTGCTGAACCCGCGCTATCCGGCCGCGGTTGGCGGCCGGGCCTCTCTGATGATGTCGCTCAGCAATATGGTCTACCGAGCGATTGCCAAGGCACTGCCCGGCAGGCTCGGTGGAGTTGGCGAGGGGGCGGATATGCTCCATTTCAACTCACACACCGACGGCAAATATCAGTCGTTTATGGACGTGTTCTTTGGTGGTTGGGGCGGCCGCCCCCAGGTCGATGGGGTTGACGGCGCCTCGCCGCTCGTGATGGGCGGCGGCTACGGGTCAATGCCAGCCGAACTGCTTGAGCGGGAGTATCCGGTCATGATCGAGGGCTTTGGTTTTGTGCCCGATACCGAGGGGGCGGGCCGCCACCGTGGCTCGGTATCGGTTTACCGTGAGTGGCGTTTCCGAAAGCCGGCCGAAGTGTTGCTCCGGACCGTTGGTCTACGGGGGTCGGAGGGTCTTGACGGTGGTGGACAGGGCGGTGACGCGGTCAATATCCACACCTCGGGTGAGCAGCAGACCGTGCTGACTCCCCAGGCACACGTTCATCTTCAGGTCCAGCCGGGCGACCGCGTGTACCATAAGGTCCACGGCTCGGGTGGCTATGGCAATCCCTTTGAGCGCGACGTGGCGTTGGTCAGACTCGATGTGCTCGAAGGCAAGATCTCGGTTGACCGAGCCCGTGAGGTGTATGGGGTGGTAATCGATCCCCAGAGCCTGGACGTCGACGAGGAACAGACGCTGGAACTGCGGGGAGACACGCAAGGTCTGGCCGCGGTGGCGGATTAGGAGTGAGGGGCACCGTTCATGCGGGTTGGGTTTGATATCGGCGGGACGTTTACCGATGTGATCGTACTCAAAGATGACGGGCAGATTGACACGGCCAAGGTCTTGTCTCTACTTGACCGGGTTGGCGAGGACATCGCCGCCCATATTCGTCAGGCAGACGCGTCTGAACAGATCGCGAATTTTGTCCACGGCACAACGATTGCATCCAACGCTGTTATCGAAGGCACGACCGCACCGACCGGCTACATCACCACACGCGGCTTTCGCGATGATCTGGAGATGCGGGGCGAACGGCGACCAAATCTCCAAGATCCCAACTGGGTCAGAGGGCGTCCGCTGGTGCCGCGTCAGCTACGTCTGGAACTGAGCGAACGGATTTTGGGCGACGGAACCGTTGAGCGCTCGCTGGACGCCGAAGAAGCCCGCCGGGTCATTCGCAGCCTTGCCGCGCATCGGGTGCAGGCCATTGCCGTGTGTCTGATCAATTCCTACCTGAACCCAACCCATGAGCAGGAGGTCGCGCGGCTGATTGTCGATGAACTTGGCTCCCGGGCAGTTGTGTGTATTTCGTCCGATATTTATCCCCAGATCCGGGAGTACGAGCGGGCCAGTACAACCGTGATCAACGCCTCGCTGATTCCGGTCGTTGACCGCTATCTGAATCAACTCGAAGAGCACCTGTCGGCCTATAGCGGTCGGCTGCTGGTGATGCAGTCGAACGGCGGGATTATGTCGGCCGACTTGGCTCGGAACAAGCCGGCCTTTATGATCGAATCCGGGCCGGCGGCCGGAGTCTTAGCCGCGGCCCGGCTGGGTAAAGAGAGCGGCTTGGACAAGGTCTTGTCGTTCGATATGGGCGGAACGACGGCCAAGGCATGTTTGATTGAAGACGGGCTGCCAGCTGAGCGGGCGGCGGGCGAAATTGGTGGGGCCGCCAACGTCACCACCCATCAGTTCTACAAAGGCGGCCACGCACTGCGCGTTCCCTCGCTCGACATTGTCGAGGTCGGGGCCGGCGGCGGCAGCATTGCCTGGATCGACGATAGCGGGGCGCTGCGAGTCGGACCCCACAGCGCCGGGGCCGACCCCGGACCGGTGTGTTATGGACGGGGCGGAAACAGGCCGACGGTGACGGATGCCAACGTGGTCAACGGCTACATCAACCCCGAGGCGATTGCCAACACGACGCTGCAGATTGACCATCAAGCCGCCTGGCGAGCGATCAAGGGCCAGATCGCCGATCCGCTGGGACTAGATACTCGTGAGGCGGCCTACGGGATTAGCCAAATTGCCAACTCGGCCATGATGCGGGCCCTCCGAGCGGTCTCGACTGAACGGGGGCGTGATCCGCGTGATTTTACCTTGGTCTCCTTTGGCGGCTCGGGCCCGGTCCATGCCGCGGCCTTGGCAGATGATATGGAGATCGGTCGAGTCCTGATCCCGGTCTTTCCCGGTGTGTTCAGCGCCCTGGGACTGTTGCTGGCCGACTACCGTCATGACTATATCCGGAGCGTTGTGACGCCGATCGACGAGATACCGCCCGAGCGTATTCAGGAGCTGTACGCAGACATGCAGGGCGAGGCCCGAGATCTGATGCAGGCCGAGGGCATTGACAGTGAGCTGATTCGCTTTGAGCCCTATGTTGATATGAAATATGATTATCAACTCCAAGACCTCAGCATTCCGTGTTCCACTAGCGCTCACATCGGAGACCTGCCGGCCAAACTCGCTCACGACTTCCAGACGGCCCATGAACAGGCGTTTGGCTATACCACCGGCGATCCGATCGAGCTGGTGAGCCTCCGCCTCCGCGCCTTAGCCACTATTGGCGATATCCGCTTTCGAGACCTGGGGAGCCGGATTGACGCTGTGCCTTGTCCGCTTCCTCAAGAGTCCCGGCCGGCCTTCTTCGGGCCCCGCCACGGTCTGCGACAGACGACCGTGTGTAGCCGCAGCACTATCGCTCACCCTCAGCCCGGGCCACTCATTGTTGAGGAGCCTGACACGACCGTCCTGGTTCCGCCGGACTGGGAGATCAGCCGCGATGTGTTCGGTAGCTTGGTGCTGACCAAGGCCGCATAAGAGGCGAGCGCATAACCACAGTCGGCTGTGAAGGAGAAATGCCAATGTCTGAGACGCCTGGAATGGATCCAGCTCTGTCCTCTAACACCATGGCCCCGAGTCTCGTGCCGCCGCATCCCCTGCATCCCCCGACACGGGCTGAGATTGAACGTGGCGTGAGGATTCTGTCCGAGTCGGGGGCGTGTCAGGGGCGTATTGCCTTTTCCAGCGTGAGTTTGCTTGAACCGCCCAAAGAAGCGGTCAAGAACTTTACACCAGGGAAGCCGATCACGCGTATCCTGCGTTTTCTGGGAGTAGATGAGCGTGCTGAGGAGAGCAGCTTTGACGCGCGGCTGAATATCAGTAGCGGCGAGCTGCTCGAAGTCCGGCGCCAAGCCGGCGTGCAGGCACCGCTCAGCGGCAGAGACTTTATCCGGGCGATAAAGATAACCAAGGCTCATCCCGCCTGGCAGCAGGCCGTCCGCAGACGCGGGATTGAGGATTTTGATCGGGTGCAGATCGACATGTGGCCGGCCAGCGGTCCAGCCATAAACGGGGTCGACTCCGGCCATCGCCTCGTCCGCACGATTGCCTTTGCGCGGCAGGACAAAACCGATAACGGTTACGCTCGACCGCTGCACGGCATTATTGCCTACCTCGATCTTACCGAAGGCCGCGTGGTGCATGTCGAAGACCACGGGGTGAGGCCGATTCCGCCCGAGAGCGGACGCTATGAGCCAGAGCACCAGGCCGCGCTCCGCACCGACCTCAAACCACTCGACATCAGCCAGCCGGAGGGGCCGAGTTTTCGCATTGATGGCTATGCTGTGAGCTGGCAGAAGTGGTCTTTTCGGGTGACTATGCATCCGCAGCACGGTCTCGTGTTACACGAGCTGTGTTATGAGGACGGGGGGCAGAGACGATCTATTCTGTACCGGGCCGCGCTGGCCGACATGGTAGTGCCGTATGGCGACAGTGACCCGATGCATTCCTGGAAACATGTCCTCGACGCCAGCGAGACCTCGATTGGGAATCTGGCCAACTCGCTCAAGCTCGGCTGCGACTGTCTCGGGGAGATTCATTACCTGGACATCAACACGATCGCCCACGACGGATCGGCCATGACGGTCGAGAACGCGATCTGCATACACGAAGAGGACTACGGGGTGTTGTGGAAGCACATGGATATCCACTCCGCCCCTACTTTCCATACCGAGGTCCGTCGTTCGCGGCGGCTGGTGGTGAGTTCTTTCTTCACGGTTGGGAACTACGAGTACGGCTTCTACTGGTATCTGTACCTGGACGGGACGATTCAGATGGAGATCAAACTGACCGGGATCGTTGGCGTGAGTGCGGTTGAGACCGGTACCGAGAGGCCCGAGTTTGCGCCGCTGATTGCGCCAAACCTGGCTTCCCCCATCCATCAACACCTCTTCTGCTTTCGGCTCGACTTTGACCTCGACGGAGAGAACAATACGGTGTACGAGGTTGATGTGGAGCCACTGCTGCCCGGACCGGACAATCCGCACGGAACGCAGTTTCGTGCCCAGAGTACTCTCCTGCGGTCGGAGACCGAAGCGCGCCGAGACAGCGCACCGCACAAAAGTCGGAGTTGGCAAGTGGTGAATCCGCAGCGTCTGAACCGACTGGGCGTCCCGGTTGCCTATAAACTGCTTGCCGGGGCAACCCCAACCCTGTTTGCTGACAAGGACTCATACGTCGGACGACGGGCCGGATTTGCCCAGCATAACCTGTGGGTCACCGCGTTCGATGCCGAGGAGCTGAGTGCGGCCGGTGATATGAGCCTGCAAAGCCCGGGCGGGGGCGGGCTGCTGGCCTATTCACGCGGACGCGATATTGAGAATACGGATCTCGTAGTATGGCACACGTTCGGGGTAACCCATGTTCCCCGTCCCGAAGATTGGCCGGTGATGCCGGTTGAGTACAGTGGCTTTAGCCTGATACCGGTTGGATTTTTTGAACGCAATCCGGCCCTTGATCTGCCACCGAGCCTGCAGCACTGTTCGTGACAGGGGAGCGTCCCGTTTCTTAGGCCGCGCACGAAGCCGCTAGGCTTGACAGGGCGACCCGACGGCGGCCCTCACGCAGGGCATTGCGGTCAAACCCGTTGGTCAGATAGCCGAATGAGATGCCGGTGGCCGGATCCGCCCAGCCGCTCTGCCCACCAAAGCCTGGATGACCAAAGGCTTCGGCCGAGTTGGTTTTACCAAAGGCGCGCAGGTTGGCCTTGCCGTCTCCGCCGGCTATGGCAATGCCCAAGGCGCGTAGGGCGCGGTGACCCAGAAAAGGGTCTCTCAGATCACCGGTGCGCGGACGGCGTGCCTCTTTGAGCATCTCGGGTTGCCAGATCTGTGTGCCATCATACGCCCGACCGTCGTTGAGCAGGGCCTGATAAAACAGGGCGATATCACCGGCGGTGGTGATACAGCCGGCCGACGGCGAGCCGGCCTGGCGGGTGAGAGGCTCGTTGAGTTCGAGTACGCCGTCCTCACTAATAGCGCTCGTCGTCTTGCCAAAACCTTTGAGCCCCATTTTTTCGTACTCTTCGGGGCTCAGATCTTGACCAACCCACACGCCGTCGGCGACCTGCTCGTTGCCCGAGGGGGGAAGTCCGAGTCGGAGCTCTGGCAGCCCCAACGGTTCGGCGATTCGCGTTCGTACAAAGTCGCTCAGACTCTGGCCGCTCTGTTTTTCGATAACAGCGGCAACCGCCCAGAAATTGGACGAAATATGGTACTCAAATTTTTCCCCCGGCGTATGGCTGAGCCGCCACTGGGCAAAGCGATCTGAGCGCCGCTGGGAATCGGCCCATTCTTTCTGCCAGTGCGGGGCATAGGGAATGCCCGAGGTATGGACGAGGCAGTGCTCGACGGTCACCGCGTCTTTGCCGTTCGTGCCAAATTCCGGAATATAATCGGCGATACGATCGTCAATACGCAGCTTGCCCTCCTGCATCATGATCCAGGACGCGGCCGCGGTCAGCGCCTTGGTCGAAGACATGATGACAAAATGGGTGTCATTGGTCGCCGGCTTCTCGGTGCCGCCTTGAACTCCCGTGCCAAAGGTCTGCATTGCACCGATCTTGCCGTGGCGGGCAATAGCGACCTGGGTGGCCGGCAGTAAGCCTTCTTTGACCTCGCGTTCGGCCCGGTCGAACAAGGCCTGGACCTTCTCTGGATCAAGGCCGACTTCCTGAAGATCATTGGCAAAAAAATGTGCTGCTGGCATCTGATGTCCCTCCTTTTGTCTGTTCCCGGAATTGTACCCGGAAGAGGCTCAATAAAAAAGAAGCTGGTCAACTTCAGCAGCTTCCGCCACACACCAAAGCCCGAGAAAAGGGGGGCTCAGAGGTGTCTAGGAGTACCGTCCGGCAGAAACCAGGGCTTCATAAGAGCTTCGTCAGGCCACAGGAACTCGAAACCGGCGTCAAGGGCGTACTTTTTGTCGAGGTCTTCTCTATCGCCAATATGATAGTACACCTCCGCCTCGAACTTCGCCTTGACGTCGGGCAGCATCATCTTCCCCACGGCAAAGTCTACCGGGATGTGATGCCGCTCCCAGATGGCTCGCTGGGCGCTGATGGGACGGTCGGAACAGCTGCCAATCAAAAATCCCTTCTGTTGGGCTCTTCTGACCATATCCATAGTCAGGACTCCGGGAGGATCACCGACCTCTAGGGTCCCGTCTATGTCAAAACTTATCAGTATCATCAAGCAGTTTCCTCCTTAGGTTTTAGTCAGGAGCGGCACTCCACACGGTAAAATTGCCGCCCAAGGGCATGGGCCCACCGGAGACCGCGATCTCAGGCTTGACCCCCGTGACCTGTCGGGCCCCCGCCCGTCCCTGCAACTGCTGGATGCAGTCGGTGTGCATCCAGAAACGGCTGCGGCCACTCCCGATGTTCCCACCGCTGGGTAAAACAGGGTTCGGCCCCTCAATACTGATATCTGTCTGGTAAAAGTCTAGAGCCTCTCCAAATTTAATCCCGCGGTAGCCGAGGCCCTCGAGGTGGAACTGGTGGAACTGGGCGAAGCCATCATACATGTTTTCAAAGGACAGGTCGGCGGCGGTGATCCCGGCGCCCTCATAGAGCTTTCTGGCCGTCCTGGCGGTGTCCTCCTCAACCTCCTCTAGGGTTGGGGTAAGACTCCTGGGCGTAGTCCTGCTCGACGTGTGGTTGAGGATGTAGACGGGTTTCTGCCTCATGTCCTTGGCCCGTTCAGGATTGGTGAACAGGTAGGCCGCGGCGACCATGATCGGGATGTCGTTATCGAACAGGTTCGCTGGCTTGGCGATCCACCGTGCGGCTCGGTAGTCCTCTGCCGTCAACTGTTCAGGTCGGTGCTGAGCCCAATATCCCTCCGGGAACAGTAGGCCGTTCCTTCTGGAGTTCGAGATAAAGGGGGCCATCATGTCGTGAGTTTTGCCGTACTTGCGACAGTACTCGGCGAACTGGAGGGCTGTTCCGTAGCAAGCCGGAGCTCCCCACAGACGGCTGAGGGCGCTCGTCCCGGAAAGGGAGTCCTGCGCGTTGGACCCGCCCTGGTAGTAGCGGCCTTCGAGGTTATGCCAGCCCTTGAGCACGAGGCAGGTGTGGGTGAGGCCAGCACCCACGGCTTGGGCAGCAACGACGATAGCGTTGGACATGCATCCCGGAGCGTGCATAGTGAACTTGACATGTGTCAGCTCCGGCATGTTCTTCAAGAGCCACTCAGCACTCAACTTGGCGATACCGTCCAAGGGATGGTCCGTGGGGGTGAAGGCGGTGACGACATCTGTTGGGATGGGTCTGCCTTTTGGCCAGTACGCTCCCGTCGTGGTCTCAGGGACGACAACCAAACCGTCGATCTGGTCCGGCGAGACGCCCGCGTCCTGGACCGCTTTCCTCAGCGCCTGGAGGCTCCAGGCCCCTACACAGGTATCGGGTTTGCCGTCCCAGCGCCGGGCCGTCGGAGAGTGCCCGACTCCGACGGCCGCAACCTTCCCCCTGTGTTCCCATAGCCCCAATCCCTCTGTGGTTCGATACATGGAAGCTGGAGGATTCTGGGTACTCATGCTTCATTCCTTTCTACGACACGCCACTCGGGAACCTTTTGGCCGTTTGGGGTCACCTCGAACACCACCTCGACACGAGCTCCGACCGGGACCTCATCAACTGGAGTTCCAGGGAGGTGGGAGTACATCTGGATGCCTGGGTCCTCGTCCAACATAATGACGGCAACGTTGAACGGTTGATCCTCCTGAAGCAGCCTGATCGGGCAGTCGTACACCACCCCGTAGTTGTAGATTTTGCCCCGTCCACTCATCTCCTTCCATTCCAGAGTGTCCCCTGACCGACATTGACGACATGTCGGCCCCGGCGGATGCTGAAGCCGGCTACAGGCTTGACAGTTCTGGATGACTAGCCGCCCTTGGTTGGCAGCGTCCCAGAAGGGCTGGGTCAACTCATCGGGCACCACACCCTGCTTTGGCATATCTCTCCTCCATGTGGTCAGATGGCCTTCTCACTGCCCGCGACTCTAGCCCAAGGGCTTGTCCATAAGCAAGACGCACCACGCTTTAGGAAGCGGTGAAGACCCCCTCGAGACCTCTGTCAGAATCCAGACAGCATTGAACTTGCTAGGCCTGCCTCGGGGTAGTACGGTGTCATCTAATCCTGCACGGCCTGAAACACAAAGGAGGAAGCTATGAGCGTGACCGCTGGACAGCATGACGTGACGCGGCCGGCGTCCCCACTGGACTTTTTGATTATTGATGCAGATCATCACTACTATGAGCCGGATGACTGTTTTACGCGACACATAGAGTCGGCGTATGCCGATCGGGTGGTCAACATTCGCCGTGGCGACGCCCAGTTCGGACGGGTCTATATCGGTGACAAACGCATACGATTTTTCAGCATTATTCCTGGTGACCACACCGGTGTGCCGGGAGCGCTTCAGGACTACCTGAAGGACCACGCCGGTGAGGGCAACTCGCTTGTCCACGACGAGACTCTCTCCGCCCAGGATTTTCCCGAGGCCATGGACCGACCAACCCGGTTGAAAAAGATGGACGCCCAGGGTGTGGAGGCGGCGATTATGCTCCCCACTCTTGGTGTTGGGGTGGCGCACGAGTTACGCCACGATCCGCCGGCTCTGTTTGCGAATCTGCGGGCGTTTAACCGTTGGTTGCAGGAGGACTGGGGTTTTGGCACCCAGGGCCGCATCTATAGCCTCCCCATGCTGTCGCTAGTCGATATCGACTTGGCCGTGGCCGAACTCGACCGGGTCCTCGCCGAGGGAGCGCGTAGTGTGAATCTCACCCCGGGTCCGGTCAACGGCCACTCGCCAGCCGATCCGCTGTTCGATCCGTTTTGGGCGCGCTGCCAAGAGGCCGGTATTCCGGTGGTGTTCCACCTCGGCAACGATGGTCTGACCGAGTTGTACTCGGCGCAGTGGGGCGAGAATCCAACGCCGCCCAGCCACCGTTTGACCCCGTTCCAGCGCGTCGCGGCCTCGACCGAGCGGGCGACGGCCGATACACTGGGTGCTCTCGTGTTTCACAACCTCTTTGGCCGATTTCCCCGCCTCCAGGTAGTCAGCATTGAGAACGGTGCGGGCTGGGTTGCACCCTTGCTGCGCGAGATGGATCACGTCGCACGCCTGTGTGGTCCACGCGACTGGACGTATGGGTACTGTCCGGGGCGACCCAGCGAGATTTTTAAACAGCACGTTAAGATCTCGCCGTTCCCCGAAGAAAATATTCCTGCCCTTGTCGACCTGCTGGGAGCCGAAAATGTGCTGGCGGGCTCCGACTGGCCGCATCCCGAGGGCTGCGCGGAACCAATTGATTATTTGGACGGACTCTCAGGCTTATCTCCCGATGCGGTCCGGGCGGTTATGCGTGACAACACCGCTAAGCTGCTGAACTTGGCCTAACGCGCCTTGGTCTGAAGGTCGGTAGAGGGAGTCGAGCGGCGGCCTGTGGACAGCTGAGGACCGTAGACGGGGCGGCGTTTGTCCGGTCGCCCAAGTCGGTTCAAATCTCTCGTCCGGCCGGGGCCCCTGATCCACGTCCAGCTGTCGAGATCTGAGGCTGCAGGGCAGTGGCTATAGTGGGTTTGGGCAGTCGTATTCCGGTCCTTCTTTTGCAAAGAGTCTGCCGCAGGCCGAGGGAGCACGGCAGAAGAGCGGTTCTGTTCGAAGCGTTTCTGAAAGCTGCCCGCCAAAGGTAAGTGAGAGGGGGCTCGTTAATGGTTTGGGGTGCCGGGCAGAAGGGGACGGAAAAGGCGGCCCGCAGGGGATGCGGGCCGGCTAAGACTGAGGTGGAGTGGGATTAACGGGTGGCCAACGGGCCGCGCAGCAGTTGGCCGGGGAGAGTACCGGTGTGCTCATTGTTGCGCAGGACGACCTCACCGTTGACAATGGTGGCCAGAAAGCCGTCGGCTTTTTGCTTCAGACGTCGGGCGCCAGCCGGCAGATCGTAGGTCAGGGTCGGCACTTGTGGTGCAACCCTCTCGGGATCAAAGATCACCACGTCTGCCTGCCAGCCCTCGCGCAACAGACCGCGGCCGGTTAAGCCCCAGTGTGAGGCCGGCACAAAGCTGAGCTGCCGCACCGCTTCTTCTAAGCTCATCGCCTCCTGCTCTCGCACCCAGTAGCTCAGCAGGTGGGTTTGCAGCGACGAATCCATGATCTGTGACACGTGAGCGCCGGAGTCGGAGAAGGTGATGACCGAGCGGGGGTGGCGCATCATCTCCAGGACGTGATCGTTGTTGGTGTTGGTCAAGGGCTGCATGAAGAAGCGTTTCAAGCCCTTTTCCAGGGCTAGGTCAATGTAGACTTCGATCGGATCGTGACCGCGTTCCTGGGCAATTTCCTGAAGCGACTGGTAGGGCGGGACGGCCCGGTCCATAATTGGAAAGAGCCACTTAAAATTAGCCGCCCGAGCCTCGGCACCAACCGCGCGGCTGCGGTCCTGAGGCGGGTTGTTGGCCGATTCAATCAGCTGACGGCGCAGGGCGGGATTGCGCAGGGCGGCTTCCTGCTCGGCGAGCGGCCGGCTGCGGATGTCGCGCCACACCGGCAGTTTGTCGAACGAGGTGGTGGTTTCAAACGACTGCAACACGCTGATAGAGCGGCTATGGACCTGCACGAAGATACGTCCCCCGGCTTCGGCCGTCTCGTCGGCCAGGGCAAAGAATGGCCGCCAGTAGTCGGGCGCTTTGGGGGCGCTGAACATTCCGTAGGTGACTGGGACGCCGCTCTCAACAGCGAGCGCTTTGAGGCGATCCAGGTAATCCTGGATGCGGTCCGGGTTCAGACCGGTGTCTTCGCCGGCAATTTCAAACACGCCGGTTCCCATCTCGCCCATGGTGCCGACGAGCTGCCGAACTTCTTCCCAGCTCGCTAACCGACTGGCAACCGGTTGGCCGTCGGGGGTCTGATGGTTGCGCGTCCGCGAGGTGGTAAAGCCAATCGCGCCGGCTCGCATCGCAGCTCGAATTTCGTTCTTCATCGCCTCCAGGTCGCCGTCGCTGGCCTCGTCGGTAAAGGCGCGCTCACCCATGATGTGGGTACGCAGCGCCGAGTGGCCCATGTAGGCGGCGTAGTTAATCCCCTTGGGCAGGCGCTCAACCGCGTCGAGGTATTCAGGGAAAGTCGTCCAGCTCCAGCGGATGCCGGCTTCCATAGCCTCGGGCGAGATGTCTTCGGCCCGCTCCAGGTTGCGCATCACCATGAGCTTTTTTTCCTCACTGCACGGGGCCAGCGAGAAACCGCAGTTGCCCATGACGACGCTGGTAATGCCGTGCCAGCACGAGCAAGTGCCAAGGGGATCCCAGAAGACCTGGGCGTCCATATGGGTGTGACCGTCGATGAACCCCGGGGTGACCACATAGCCCTCGGCGTCAATGACTTCCTTGGCACTGTCACGAATTTTTCCGATTGTCGCGATTTTTCCCGAGACAATCCCGACATCGGCCCGAAAGCGCGGCATGCCCGAGCCGTCAACAACGCGGCCATTGCGAATCACTAGGTCGTAGAGCATGGTTTTTCCCTCCTTAAGCCGCTCAGGCGCTTCGACTCAGGCCGTGGCGCAGCAGTTGGCCCGGCGTCGCTCCGGTGCAGTCGCCGTCCTTAAAGGTCAGCTGACCGTTGACGATAATGGCGTGATACCCCTTGGCCCGCTGCACCCGGCGCCATTCTCCGCCGGGGAAGTCGTAGGAGATCTCACCGATCCAGTCCGGCTCAATGCCCAGACCGTGCAGGTCGTAGACTATGACATCGGCCGCCGCGCCCGGTTTGAGTACCCCACGATCACGGAAGCCCGCGGCCTTGGCCGGCAGGGCGGATAGCCGATAGTGGGCTTCTTCCAGGGTGATGCGCTGTTCGTCACGGACCAGCCAGTGCAAAAAGTCGGTGGTGAAGGCTCCGCCGGTAAAAAACTTGGTATGCGCGCCACCGTCTGACACGCCGGGGAAGGTGTAGTCAGAGTCGTTAATCATCTCGGCCATATACTGGGCGTTGAAGCCCTTGTTGGGGCCGAGGAACTCCACGTTGAGATCGCTGGCCAGCGACAGGTCGAGCATCACGTCAATCGGTGTCTTGTTTTCTTCTTCGGCGATCTGGCCGAGTGATTTGCCGATGTATTTTTCGAGAGCGGTCTGATTGTTGACGCTCTGGACGAGTAGGCTGGGAATAGCCCCACCGACCCCGGCCTGAATGATCTGGAGGCGACGGTCGGCCTCCTCGGCCTCGCGTTTGACGGCTTCGCGCAGGGCCGGGTTGCGTATCTTGTCCAGCTTTTCCTGCTTGGTGCCAGTCGTCAACTCGCGCCAGGCCGGACTGGCATCGTAGAGGTTCCAGTGTTCCAGAGTGAAGGCGAACCCGGTTCGGATCGTTCCGGTCTGACCATAGATGGGCAGACCCTGGGCTCGGCAGCGCTCCAGCCAATCCAGGCTACGGCGGTGCACTTTAGGGTCTTTACGGGCCGGGACAATGGCGTTGTGCAAGATCGGCCGTTTGGCTGTGGCAGCCAATTTTTCCAGGAAGCGCAGGTCGGCTTTGATATTGCCAGTGGCTTGGGTGATCTGGATGAAGCCGTCCCCGCGTTCGCTCAGCACCTCGCCCAGATTCAGGATATCGGCGTCAGCCATCGTATCGGTAACCATTGGCGAGCCGTCATAGTCGGCCTGGGTCGAGTCGGGGCCGAGGCGCTGAATGGAGAAGCCGCACAGGCCGGTGTCCATGCCCTCATGCAGCAGGCGCTTCATCTCCTGGCGTTCGTCCACAGTCGCCGGCCGGCTCTTGGCCGCCTCAAGACCCATGACGTAGGTCATCAGCGACGCGGTTGGCATGTACTGAATACAATTCACTCCCTTGGGCGAGCGGTCCAAGGAGTCCAGATATTGGGGAATGGTTTCCCAGTCCCAGTTCATCCCCACTTTCATGGATTCGTAGGGAATCGCCTCGGTCCGGGTCATGGTGAGCATGGAGCGTTCCCGAAAATTGGGTTTGACCGGGGCAAAGCCAAAGCCGCAATTGCCCAGCACCACCGAGGTCACGCCGTGCCAGCCGGAGATGGTGCAGTAGGGGTCCCAGCGAATCTGGGCGTCGTAGTGGGTGTGCAGATCAATAAAACCGGGGGCGACAATCAGGCCGTCGGCATCGATGGTCTGCTTGGCAAAACCGGGGGCATCGGTGCCAATGTGGGCGATTTTTCCGTCTGTGATCCAGATATCGGCCCGCCGGCGTGGAGCCCGGCTGCCGTCAACTAGGGTGCCACCTGTGATGTGCAGATCGTATTCCGCCATGCTTCCCTCCTTACGGTACAGCGTGCTTAGAACCGTTCCGTTGGTACCTGAACGATCATTCACCTATAGAATTCCCGACCAAAAGGCAAGTCGGGCTGCGCCTTTTCGCAGAAATACGCGGGCTTTCCCAGAGTCATCCGGCTTTCTGCCCACGATGCTAGCGGTGGCTTGCCAAGCGCGCGCCATATCCCCCGCTACTTCCCTGTCTTCCATAACGTGGCTGCTCTTTCCGCAAGTCCACGAGCCTGTCCTGATGCGGGCAATTGCATCAGGCGGGGCGCATGACGATTGCCGGACACTTTCCGCTTCACGCCACGCTCGCCGAAGTCCACATGTGTCGACCCTGTACTGCTGTCCATATTCGGGAAGGTCGGCTACGCCCGACGGGATGAGGTACGGGAAGAATCTCACCTCCATATCCCCTACGGCGCCTTTGAGGGAGATCAGCGTTGTTCTATTAAGCCGGATGTCGAAGGGTGGACTCGGCAGGCGGCTCTCCGGAATCGCCGGAGATAACAGACTCGTACGCCGACCGATACGTTCCTAGGCGATGCCGCTTCATCCTTGAGAATGCCAACTCGTCTTCCCAAAGCCCTCCTTCGCCGACTGGCCGGTCCTGATTGTGGCGGGAGGGTGGATAGGCAGAGATTGCCACATATCTCGCGCCACGTCGCAACCCAGGCGAAGGAAAAATCCGGATTCCGGTATGCCGTCCATCTTCAGGAAAGTCGCCCCAATATCAGCAGCGTTCGGTTCTCGACCTCGCCCGCGTACGTGTCAAAGGCGGACTGAATGACGAGACGGGTGTTGACGATTCCCTGATTGGTCCGCCACACCTCAATGGGAGAGGACGACGGTGAAACACGACCTGATCGTTTCGGACACGAACGTCGTTCGACAGAGAAGCAGCGCATCCCAAGAGCATCGGTGCGCCCAGCCACAAAACGCACTCGGCCAACTTGGGCCGCCCACCGTGCTCGCCCGATAGCAACGACGGCCGCGCCGACCACCGCCGACGCGAAAAAGGCGTCTCGCGGTTTGTCGTCCGCCGTGCCAAGTGGCGGTATCAGCCAGAAGTTGCTAATGTTCCTCCTAACGACCGCTAGCTTTTGCCAACCCAGTTCTCCGCAGCCCGCGCACTGATACTGCCTAAGCATCGTTCCCCTCTGCTCTGCTCGCCAACGTTTAGTGCGGCCCGCTGACGAGCAATGCCTTGCTCCCCCACCAATAGTGAGTCTTTTCCCATGTGGAGCTCTGCGCCTCTGGATTCGGCCCGCAACTTGCCGTCCCACTGATTTGGACTTTTTTCCCCTTTCAAAACTTCTCAGAGATCTTGTCCCAGACGGCCCCGGCGCATGGCCGCCTGCGTTACAAGCAGCGGGCGGATGAGGAAGGCAGAGAAGTGAGCCGTACTCCCCGGAGCAGCGGGACTATGGACGGAATCGCAACACGCGTCCACATCTTGATGTCCGGGCCGACTGTCGGCGACACAGGCTCCAAATACTTCCCGCTGCGTCCGGCAGCACCATATGAGGCCGGTCATAAGGCCGCCCTCAACGACGAGGCCGTTCTTCAAGCGCACCGATCAGAGTCCGGCCGACAGTCCGATGGCACAAGACGCCCGCCAGCAGCAAAGAGATGCTCAGGTGTAGACCGCCGCACCATACAACAGCACACCATGGTGGACGGTCCGAAGCAGAGGCCGGAGATGGGGCCGGATTCTTCAGATATGAAGCGGAGTCGGGGGAAGTGCTGCCCTCCCGGCACTTCTGCAATACGTCTGTCCGTCTGCACAGCCTTGACGAGCATCACGCTCGCGGTCTCCGCCATCGTGGGACACCGCAGCGCAGCGGGTGCCGGACGCCTTGAACCTCTACAGGGCGTGGTTGAAATTGCTGACGGGCGAGCAGAACAGCAGCTTCCCGGCTCCGGACAAGACTACCGGGCCGAGGTCATACAATATCTCCGCAGTCTTGACGCCTTTTGAAAACCTGTTTCCCCGAACACGAAGTCCTCACCGCCGCGTCGCTTCTCGGAGGAGGGTCCGGGTAACCCCGGATCGTGCTCACTCCCTCCATCTTCAAGATGAGGAGGCGCCTTTGGACGGTCTCAATGCCCGCGTGCCGTAGCCTGCCCGCCGCTTGTGATCCATGCCTCCCGCGTCCACGGCTTTGACCAGAGCGGTCACGGCTGCCGTTGTCCAGCCTCGGTGATCGTGTTCCGCCCCAAGAATCCGCAGGCCTGGCCGACGCAGTGAGCGAGAGACCTCTCCTTAGTTGTGGCAGAGGAGCGGTATGGACCAGCTCAGGTGCGGAGGAGGAAGTATGGGGTTTGGGTACAGCAGACTCTTTGATATGAGTGTCAGGCCAAAAGAAGGGAGGTCTTTATGACCGATACGCCAAGCCCGACCGGCGGAGCAACATCCTTGGCCAGCCCGGTTGAGTTCAATCCCTTTGTGCCCGAGTTCCGGGAGAATCCCTACCGCTTCTACCGGCAATTACGTCAGGTTGATCCAGTGCACTGGAGCGACGCCTTCAACTTTTGGGTGCTGACCCGCTATGCCGACTGCGTGCGCGTCTTGCGTCATTCCCAGGCCAGCGCCAATCCTCGCGACTGGGAGCGTTATAATGATTATATCGAAGCCATCGGCGGGGCAGGGGCGGCTGTCGATATGGAGCAACAATGGATGCTGCTCAGAAACCCGCCCGATCATACCCGGCTGCGCAAACTGGTGACCAAGGCGTTCACTCCGCGGGTGGTGGAGAGGATGCGGCCCCATATCCAGACGATTGTTGACGATCTGCTGGACCGGGCAGCGGCCAAGGGGAGCTGCGACATTATTCGCGAGCTGGCCTTTCCGCTGCCGGTCATTGTGATTGCCGAACTCATTGGCGTGCCGCTTGAAGACCGGGATCAGTTCAAAGACTGGACCGGGACGCTGGCCCGCTCAATCGATCCGGTCGTCACGCCCGAAATCGTGCAGGCCGCCAACAGCGCGACCGAGTCCTTTATGGCATATTTTACCCGCCTGATCGCTGAGCGGCGGGCCAGGCCGCGGCAGGATATGCTCAGTGCCCTGATTGCCGTCGAAGAGGCCGGCGACCGGCTCAGTGAAGAGGAACTGTTGTCCAATATCATTCTCCTGTTTGCGGCTGGCCACGAGACGACGATGAATCTGATCGGCAACGGGCTGCTGGCCCTGTTGCGGCATCCAGACCAGTTGGCCAGACTTAGGGCGGACCCCGACCTCATTCGGACCGCGGTTGAGGAGTTCTTACGCTACGATGGATCGGTGCAGATAACGGCCCGCGTTGCGCTCGACAAGCTCGAAATTGGCGGCAAGCGTATTCAGCAGAACCAACAGATCTTGATCGTGCTCGGCGCCGCCAACCATGACCCGGCGCAGTTTGCCGATCCTGACCGACTCGACATCACCCGCGAGGACAACCCGCATATCACCTTCGGCCATGGTATCCACCATTGTTTGGGTGCACCGCTAGCGCGGGTTGAAGCCCAGGTGGCGATCAATACTCTGCTGAGACGGATGCCTCGTCTGCGGCTGGCAAGAGACCAGGTTGAGTGGCGCGAAATGGTGACGCTGCGCGGGCTCAGAGAACTGGTCGTCACCTTCTGACGAAGGCGTCTTCCTTCACGGGAGCCGTTGAAACCAGTTCTCCCCTCTCGTTATAGATGGTATCGCCTAGCGCGAAACTGGCTTCAATAAACTTCTTGGCGTAGGCCCCACAGGTAATCGGCGGTTTTTTGACCGGATTGTCCGGCCCGCAACACGTCGGCAGGCAGTCAATAACGGTGTCGGACGCGGGTTGGAAGAAAAACGGAATTGAGTAACGGTGCGTGCCCGAGGTGTTGACCACCCGATGCGGGGTAGACAGTACCCGGCCGTTTGACCAGCGGGCCAACAGGTCGCCCGAGTTGACCACAAAGGCGTCCGGAATCAGCGGGGCTTTGATCCAGCGGCCGGACTGAGTCAGAATCTCCAAGCCGGGCTGCTCTGAGGTGGCTAACAGGGTGATGAATGAGCCGTCAGTGTGGGGGCAGATGTTGAACTGATTATCGTCAAGCGGGTCGGGCGGCATATGGGACACGCGTAGGACGTTCAAACAGCGCCCTTTGGGAAATTTGTCGGCAAAGAAATTCTCCGGCAGCCCCAACGCCTGGGCGTACAGCGGCAGCATGCGCAGGCTCAGGTCCTCTGTGGCCTCAAAGAACTCTTGCATAGCGGCTTGAAATTCGGGTTGACCCGCAGGCCATTGGTTGCGGCTGTGGGGCAGGCATGTCCCCCAGTCGCGCTGGAGGAGAAAGGCTTCGCTCAGGTCCGGTTTTTTGGTCCCAGTATAATAGCGGGAGTTTTTGCCGAACTCGCCCCTCTGCGGGATATAGCCCAGCCCGGCCCGGTTGATCTTGAGCGTCATTTTTGCTTCCAACGGCAGCGCGTAGAAACGGGTGGTGGCCTTGACCGTCCGCTCGCGCACGGCTTTGGCAATCCCGTGATTAATAATGAAGAAGAAACCGATACGTTCGAGCGCATAGCACATCTCGGCCGCAGTCGTCTCGGCTGCCCCGGGTCTGGCCCTCAGATAGGGGCCGAGATCAATGACCGGAATCTCTTCGTCGGTCACCGCATAGTCGTGTTGGAGTTGGCGCTTCTGCCGGGATGTCTGCATGCGGATCTCCTTCACCCTTCCGGCTTTGTAGCACAGTCCGCTAGCAGCCCGCTAGCCCAACATGATATGGGGGCAGGGGAGTCTGAGACTTGGCCTGACCGTACAGAGCGGGGGTGGAATACGCATGGCCGTCTACAACCTTGGGATTGACGTCGGTGGGACCTTCACTGATCTGGTGTGCGCCGATCAAACGGGTCATATTGAGACCCTCAAGGTTTTGTCCACCGCTGAAAACCAGGCCATTGGCGTCCTCAGTGGGATTGAGAAATTGGCGGCCAAGTATGGACTCGACAGCCCGCAGCTGCTGAGCCAAATCTCAACCATTGTGCACGGCACGACTGTTGCCACCAACACGATGTTGGAATACACCGGGGCACATACCGGGTTGATCACCACGGCCGGATTCCGCGACATCATCGAGATCCGGCGCAACTACAAAGAGACCGCTTTTGATATTCGGCTACCTGCCCCACACCCCATTGTCCCGCGCCGGCGTCGGTTGGGCGTCACCGAACGGATTGACGCAGCCGGGGTCATTGTCAAACCACTCGTCGAGGACGAGGTCCGGGCTGCGGTCCGGCGTTTGGCCGACATGCAGGTGGAGGCAATCGCCGTTGCCTATCTGTTTTCGTTCGTCAACCCGGTGCATGAGCTGCGCACGCGCGACATCATTCGTGAGATCTGCCCCGACGTGTATATCAGCCTGTCGTCTGAAATCTTGCCCCAAGTCCGAGAGTTCGAGCGCCTCAGTACCACTCTGGTTGACGCCTATGTGACCCCCCGGCTGCGGGTCTACCTGCAGCGGCTGGAAAAAGAACTCCGGGCGCGCGGATTTCAGGGTCAGCTCTTCATTATGCATGGCAACGGCGGGATAGCCGGTATACGGCAGGCCAGTCGGCACGGCGTCCAAGCTCTGCTGTCCGGACCGGCCAGCGGTGTTGTCGCAGGAGCCCGGCTTGGTCAGGGTTCAGGGTTTCGTAATGTCATTACCGTTGATATGGGCGGGACGAGCTTTGATGTGTGTCTGGTCCAAGACGGACGGCCCAAGATCGGTACCGATCAGTGGATTAGCCGCTATCGGGTCGCGGTCCCGTTTATCGATATTCACACCATTGGGGCCGGGGGCGGCAGCATTGCCTGGGTCGATGAGGGCGGTGCCCTGCGTGTCGGCCCACGCAGTGCTCGGGCGCATCCAGGGCCGGCCTGCTACGGATTTGGTGGACAAGAGCCCACGGTCACCGATGCCGACGTGGTCTTGGGCTACCTCAATCCCGATTCTTTTCTGGGCGGAGAGATGCGGCTCAATGCGGCGGCCGCCGAGCGGGCGATTCTCACCAAAATTGCCCAACCGCTCGACATGTCTCTCCTCGAAGCGGCGAGTGGGATCTTTCGGATCGTGAATAACAGCATGAGCAACAGCGTGCGCCAGGTCTCCCTGGCCAAGGGCTATGACCCGCGCGATTTTGCGCTCACGGCGTTTGGCGGGGCTGGAGCAGTCCACGCAGGGGCGCTGGTCGATGCTCTCGGCATTCGGACGATTGTTGTCCCCAAAAGTACCGCCCCGGTGCTGTGCGCGCTGGGCGACCTGTTGTCCGACCTGCGGGTAAGCCGGGTGCGAAGTTTTTATGCGCGCGGCAGTGAGCTTGATCTCGCTGAGCTAAATACGCTTTTCGAGCGGATACAAGCCGAAGCCGAGGAAGCACTCGGTGGTCAGCGCTCCCGATTGCACGCCGTCTTGGCCCGGTTCTCCCTAGACATGCGCTATGTCGGACAGACTCATGAGGTCACGGTCGAGGTGCCGAGCCCAGACGGCCGGGTCGGGCCGGCTGAGCTGGCTGCCGCGATTGACGGCTTCCACAGTCTTCACCAACAGTTGTATACCTTCAACAAGCCACACGACGAGGTTGAGATCCTGAGCGTCCATTTGGACTTGGTCGGCGTCCGTCCCAAACCGCACTTCCAAACCGCCCGATTCGGGCCCGCTGACCCACGGGCGGCCTCCACAGGCCGACGGCCGGTATATTTTGTTTCTGCCCTCGACTATGTAGACACCGACATCTATGACGGCGATCGGGTCGTGGCGGGGAATGTGATCGAGGGACCGGCGGTGATTGAAGAGCAACAAACCTCAATTGTGATTTTGCCGGGCCAACGCGCTAAGCTCAACGAACACCTCAGCTACCTTATTGAGGTCTTATAAGATGACGACTGATCAGAGGCGGCGACAGACTGTTGCAGCGGGGCTCGTCGCGCTCCTTCAGCGTACCCGTCCCAAGCTCCTCCGTTCGCTGGCTTCTCTGGCCCTGATCGATCGACGTCACATTGCCTGCGCTCTCACTACGGCCGACGGACAGGTCGTCACCATCGACAACCCGGCCCGCCTCGGCATCCTCGGTGCGGTCACCCGCGCGGTGTTAGCCTATTTCGGAGACAGGCTGGCACAGGGTGATATTGTCCTGACCAACGATCCTTTTTCCGGCGGCAGCCACGTGCAAGATGTGGCGCTGCTCAAGCCCTTATTTGTCGGTGGCCGTCTGCTCGGCTATGCCACGCTTCAGGTCCCGCTCGCCGATATCGGCGGGAGCGCTCTGGGCGGCTATTTCCCTCGGGCCCGAGAAATCTGGGCCGAAGGCGTACGAGTCACGCCGATACGCCTGTACCGTGGCGGGGTGTTACAGCGGGATGTGCTGACTATGCTGACGCTCAACAGCCGCCTCCCGCATCTCATCGAAAAAGACCTAGACGTGCTAGTCAGTGCCTTGGAGTCATGCCAGAATGAGGTGGTCGGCCTGGTCTCCGAGCGTACTGCTGAGGCCTACGGTCAGGCGCTGCAAGACATTCTGACCAACACCGAAGGGCTAGTGCGGGCCGCGATCCGTACAATCGCCCCTGGGGAGTGGCAGGCCGAAAGTGAGCCGGTCCATTCGTGTTTGGAAGACAGCGAGTTTCGGGCTGTGCTCAAGCTGTCGGTTGCCGACGAAACGATCCGTCTCGACTTCAGCGGCAGCTCGGCCGCGGCCAAAGGGTTCGTGAACAGCACGCCAGCAACGGTCACGGCCGCGGTCCTCCTGCCTCTGACGGCCCTGTGGGCAGCAATTCCGGCAAATGACGGGCTGCTGCGTCCCCTGTCTTTTGTTATTCCAGAGCTCAGTTTTTTGCACGCCAAGCTCCCCATGTCAGTCGGGTGGTCTCCCTACCAGCCAAGTTTAGCCGTCGGACAGGTGGTGAATAAGGTCCTACAGCAGGCCCGGGCGGGACAAATTCCTGGCAGGCGGCTAGAGGCCGCGTTTGCCCCGCCGGCGCTGCCGTTTCGTATTATAGGCTGTGGCCGTCCGGGCTGTCCGTTTCCGCGGTTGTAAAGATATGAATACCGTGTAGATCGTTGAACGAGTATAGACCGAGCTCTCTGCCAAGATAGCGCTGAGGAGTGATACCGAGTGCTCTAGGGCCTTGGTCGCGAGTTGGCACGGTTCAAGACGACCCATTCGACTCTTGGGGTGGTGATGAGATCAAGCATGCCCTCCTTGCTATCGAGATCATTTATGCTGGAAAGTTGACCGCGCTCAATATCATGCCGCGACGTAAGTTCAGCACCTCGATGCTGGGATTGTGAAGTGAAAAAGCTCATTCAGCAGGGGAACGGAAAGGAGCCAAAAGGGATAACGATTGATTATAATAGCCGTCTTCCCTGCAGGAAGGCGCTTGTCAAGGTTGGCTGAGATGGTGTGGACGTTGCCTGCTGCTCCCTTTTTGCCTTGCTGGGCAAATGACGGTTGTGACCTCTATCCTGATGGACAGCGATTTCCTCACTTACGGCTTTGAATTGTACGAAGGAGGCAAAGGGCGCCAATCGGAGCGAGTATTGAGTATGCTGACCCATATGGAGAGGGTTCTGTTCGGTAGCGGCGAATGTACACGTATCCGACCCCGCTCAATTACAAGCTGAGCCTCTTCTCCCTTCGCCGCATGCTTGTGATCAAACGGCGTGATTCGGCAGCGCTTACCAAATGCGAGGCGCGGTGTACTGACCGTAGTGTTAGAGATGACAAGTGCCGGAATTCTCTCCCCTGTATCGTGATTGACAACCCCACGAGTCGTTCTGCCCCTTTCAACGGGATATCCTTCGCGCCCGCAAGTCCCGCCGCCCAAAGCGGCCTACCGTAGCCGTGCCTCAACTGTCAGAATAATCCTCATGGCAAAACTCATAGAGAGAGACTCTCCCTTTGCGGAACTCTCCCCACACAGCCGAGCGGGAATCTTGGCGCAAAGAGTCGTCCCGTCCTCTCTACTATACAAGTGGTGGGCGCGGGGAGGCTCGGTCTTCCGGGGTATGTCTTGGGGGCATGTCTGAAGGGTTGTGAGGATTTCTGGAAGCGCTTCTATAACAAGAATAGCTTTTTGAGCGTATTGTCCTCTTCGACCCTTTCATGGGGAGCGCGGTCGGCGAAGCGATGAAGCTCGACTCTCAAGTCGCAGGCCGCAATATAAATCGGTCGTCTACATCGTCTGTCAGGCGGCATTTTTCCGCTCCGCGGCCCCTGAAGTTCTCTCTGCGTATCGGCGTTTAGAGCGGGTGCACTGATGACGAGGGCAAGCGAGGTGTAAGACCCCAATCCTGAACTCTTCGCGACAAAGCTCACCGCGGTCTTGGCCGAGTGTAGCCGTGTCCTCGCCAACAACGGTCTGTCTCTTCTCACCTAGCATCACGCGCGACACGGGAGCTGTAGTCGATAGCGCGCTCAGACAGGCCGGGTTCCTCTGCCCCCCGATAAAGGCTGCGATGTCAGTGGCAATGCCTTTGCAGCAGGCTCCATCGCCAATCCACTGAGATCTGATTATGTCATAAGACCCGGAACGGAGCCGCAAACGGCCGGGAGCCATAGCAGTCTGCAATTGACATAGGGAGGGAACAGGTCTCAAGACCGCGGTCAGCCGGTATGAAGGGGCCCCGCGGTGATGCGAAAGTCATTCGCATGGGAGGTGCGTTCTGTGCGAAGCCCGTACAATACAAGAGCGTGATCGGGAGGAGCGGTTTTTTGGCGAACTGGCCCGGCATCTTGATACGGACGTCGCTCAGGTGATTTCTGCAAAAAGTGAAGTGCTCTATGTACTCTCGAAGGAGCTGCAACTGCTCCGGCTCCTTCGCGTACATAGAGCACTACTGAGCTCCTTGAGGGAGGGCATACTCTCCTAAGCTCAGCGGCTCATCCTAAGCGCGCCCACCAGAGATTGATGAAAATTAAGGAGCTGACCTGAGGAGTTCGTTGGCATGCGCGGTTTTTCCGTTGCGTCGCGCAGAGGGATAACAGGCACGGGTGAGACGGTCGCCCGCGAGAGCTAGAAGTGGGCCTGCCCCTCACGTTTGCACTTCTCAGTATCGAAGGTTAGAGTGAAAGAAGATAATTCCAAGCCTTGCCCGCTCTCCGAGGGAGTAGCATCTATGGTCGACCGTATAACCGCTCTGGTGGTGAAAGATTCGCTGGAAGCGATTTCTGAGGAAATGAGCAAGACCGTGGAACGGACCGCGGTCCACCCACTATTTAACGAGGTCCACGACTATTCAACCGGAGTGTTCTTTTACGATGGGTACGATGTTCGCCTAGTTGCCCGGGCAACGGCTATTCCGGTTCATATCTTTGCCTCTATCCTGTCCGTCGAAGCGCTGATGGACACCTTTCGTGATGACCTGCACGAGGGTGACGTGGTCATGGTCAACGATCCGTATTATGGCGGGACGCATCACGCCGACTGGACGGTCATGAAGCCCGTCTTTTTTGCCGGCAAGCCCGTGCTGTTTCCGTCCGTGCGCGCCCATATGGCCGATTTTGGCGGACCGGTGGCGGGCGGCTATAATCCTGAGGCCACGGATATTTGGCAGGAAGCTCTGCGTATTCCGCCCATCAAACTGTTTGAGAAAGGACAGCTCCGCGAAGACGTCTTAGACTGGATTCTGTCGAACTCACGTATTCCAAAGGTGCTGCGGGGGGATCTGGCGGCCATGTTTGGGGCGTGTAATCTGGCCGAACAGCGCATTCAGGCCCTGTTTGCCAAGTACGGTGGTGAGGTGGTCAACGACAGTATTGAGTACACGCTAGATTACGCCGAAAAACGGTTCCGAGCCGAGGTCGCCAAGTGGCCCGATGGCAGCTATCGGGGGACCGCCGTCCTCGACCACGACAGCCTGGGCAACTATGATGTTGAGGTCACGGCGACAGTAGAGATTGAGGGCTCGGATTTGAGCGGCGATTTTACCGGATCGAGCCCCGAAACGCCGGGTTTTGTGAACAGCCCGTTTGGCAATACCGCGTCATGGGTCTATACCGCTCTGTGCTCGGTGTTGCCCGACGATATTCCGATCAACTCTGGTGTGTTCCGGGCGGTTCGGATTAGCGCTCCCGAGGGCACGGTGGTCAACCCACTCCCGCCCGCACCGTGTATGTTTAGTACTGTGGTCATTGGTGGCGATATCGGGACGGCAACGATGCGTGCCCTGGAGCAGGCGGTACCAAACCAAGCTGGAGCGGTGGCGCTCAACTACTGTTTGTGCACCACCTATGGACACGACTCGCGCTACAACTCGATGTTTGTCACCATTGAGTACGGCAATACCCTAGTGGCGGCGAGCGGCACTCAGGGGAGCGACGGCTGGGGGGGCTGGCCGGCACCGCTGTGTGGACTGATTTATTCCACGGTCGAGATGAGCGAGATTCAGTTTCCGTTTTTCTACCACCAGTACGAGTACGTCTCGGATACCGCCGCCCCCGGCCAGTGGCGCGGTGTGCCCGGCTTTGCCATGAAGCGGGAAAGTGTACGGGACGAATCAATCATTAATGTCGCCCTGACCGGGGTACGGCATACCTCGCCGGGCTATGTGGGTGGGAAAGACGGTGCCAGCAGCCGCTATGTACTCAACTGGGGAACCGAACACGAGGAGGAAGTTCTGGAATCGGCAGCCAATCGCCCCTCCCCGCCGGGCTCAATCATCGCCACCTTCAAGGGGGGCGGGGGTGGTTGGGGCGATCCGTTTCGACGCGATCCCCAAAAGGTCCTGGATGACGTCCTTGATGAGTACGTTAGTGTCGAACAGGCGGAAAAAGATTACGGGGTGGTGATTGATCCTGATACGCTGGTCCTTGACCTGGAGGAGACCATTCGGCGGCGGGCGCAAATGGCGAAGTGAGCGCACGCGCGGCCGAGGGACAGGGGAAAGGGGGGGCGTTTTTCTCCCGCCCCTTCCAGGTGTCTGCTTGCATTGAACGCGTCTTAGGAAGGTGCCGGTCCCGAATGGAGCGTCGTTAGAGCCTCGTCCACGGTTTGCCATTGTGGACCGGCAAGAGGAGCGCTGCCGTAAAGCCCTCTAATGACATGAGGACAGTGGCTCAAAGAGGTCCCTGTTCTCATCGCTCCGCTCAACTTGTGGGATTGCACCCGGTTTCATGTCCCACCTCTTCGGTAGCGCGCTGGCCTTGGTTCCTGGTACGGCGTTGCCTCATCTCCAAGGTGTCCCATGACTGGGCGCTGCGTCTGAGAAATTTTGGCGCAGAAACTGTCCATGGGATCCCATATCCTATCACCAACAAGCACCTGCATCCTTATCACTGGAGGCGTAACGAAGAGGGGTGGATAGTTGGGGAGAAAATAGGCACACTGACATGAGCTTGTCGTGAGTCTGTCAAGAGAGGAAGGAGTGCGCAATGCAATTTGGTCTTTTGTACGAGATGGAAACCCCCCGGCCGTGGAACAAATTGAGCAGCTATAACGTGTATCACGAGGCCCTAGCCCAGGTGGAGCTGGCAGATAAAGTCGGTTTTGACTACGTCTGGGAGGTTGAACACCATTTTCTGGAAGAATATTCGCACAGCCCAGCCCCCGAGGTCTTCTACGGAGCCGTCTCGCAGCGGACCAAAAATATCCGGATCGCCCACGGCGTGCGTTTACTCCCCCATCGCTTCAATCATCCGATTAAGGTCGCCGAGCAGGCTGCCGTGCTCGACATTCTGAGTAACGGCCGGATGGACCTCGGCACCGGTCGCTCGACCACCGCTCAGGAGTTGGACGGATTCGGGGTTGATTATGAACGGACCCGCCTCGAAGTCCGAGAAGCGCTCGATGTGATTGTCAAAGCCTGGACGGACGAAATTCTCGAATACAAGGGCGAGACGATTACGGTGCCGCCTCGGATGGTCGTCCCCAAGCCGATTCAGGATCCGCATCCGCCGATGTGGATGGCCTGTGTGGCCCCGGATAGCTACGAGATGGCCGCCAATCGTGGGCTTGGCGTGCTCAGCTTCAACTTCAACTGGGAGCAGGTCCAGAAGACGGTGGATATCTACCGGACCGCCTGCCAGAATCCCAACGATGTGGTCAGCAAGGTCACTAACGACCGTTTTGCCGGGGTGGCAATCTGTCACGTAGCCGAGAACAAAGAGGAGGAGAAAGCTGGTATTGACGGAGCGCGGTGGTTCCTCCACCATGTCGCCAAGTTGTTTGAACCGCTGATGGTGAAAAACAATCTGTACTCCTACGAATACCTCCGCCAGCTGTTTGATCTGAACGAGGATGCCAACGACCTCAGCGACCAACAGATCAAAGATCATCCGATGGTCACGGTCGGCAACCCGGATGAGGTGGCCCGCAAGCTCGAAAAATTTGAGCAGGGTGGACTCAACCAGGTGATCTTCTTCAAACAGGCCGGTCGGATCCCGCACCAGTACATTATGCGTTCCATCCGGCGTATCGGCGACCACATCATCCCCCACTACAACCCACACAGGAAGCTCGCGACCGATGTGGATCTCCGTTTTGCTGAACAGCAAGTGGCGGCAGCCAAATAGTCCGTCTCGTATGAGTCGTGCCCGGACGTCGTGTCCGGGCGGCTTGGGCTTACTGGACAACACTGGCGTTTGCAATCAGCACAACCGTATCATCCGGCTTGGCCAACCAGACAAAGGCGGCGGTTCTGCCAGGCTCGTCCTCGATCCGACCAAGCTCGACCCCGCGCGCAATGACCGTGTCATTTTCCCATACCGGGTTGGTAAATTTTACATCCATCCGGCCGCTGGTCCACCAGGCGGCACCATAGTGCTCTTCAAGGATATGACCGGCATACGCCATTGTCATCCGTCCTCCGACCACCACATTGCGAAATCCCAGCTTCCGCGAGGCCTCACGATCAGTGTGGTAGTTAACGTCACCGCCAAAGAACCGATCACACATTTCTAGCGTAATCGTGCGCTTAAGCGGACCAAACGGCTGGCCCTGAGGGACGGTAAACTTACGGGCGGCGGATTTTGCTTTTGGATCGCGGAACTGGAGTTCGCCAGAGTGTTGATCGAGCAGAAAGCTCTGGTGGTGTTGGCTGCGCAGGACAAGCTCACCCGCCGAATCACGGAGCTCTACGGCGTACTGCACGACCCGACGGTTGCGGCGCTGATAGATATCGGCAATGTAGCCGGTGGTCTCATAGTCGTGTCCGACCTCGAGCGAGGCAAAGAGTTCCCACTCTTGGCGCATCCACAGATGGCCAAAATGATTGCTGAAGCAGATTTGATCAAAGTAGCCGTTATCCGAGCCGCTGGCCAGCATGGATGGCACCGCGGACATCTGGGGTGCCGAGGCGGCGAGGGCTAAGCCATGATAATAATCGTCCACTATATTTTGACTGACGGGAAAGAGCCGACGCTCAAGCACTTTTCCTACATGGGGTTCGGGACTGGCCGTTCGAGTATGACTCATCATTCTCCTCCTTTCGGCGGCTCCCAATGTCTCAGAGAACGCTCCCGTGAGCAATGCCTTGAACCGGCTCTTTGGAGCGCGGGCCGATTCCAAGGCCGGGACGGCTTGCAAAACCGCACCGCTCGTGTTTGTGTGTCCCGTTCGTATGCGGGACTCCCCTCTTGATACTGCCTCCTCACCCTGGTCGATCCATACCAGCCACGTTTTCTATTCCTTTTTGGCCGGTATTTTTCTCACCGCCCTGACCCTGGGTAATGTCGTTGGCATCACCAAGTTTGTTGAGCTGGGCTGGTTCGTCATTCCGGTCGGCCTGTTGGCTTATCCGTTTACCTTTCTGGCGACCGACCTGATTAGTGAACTGTACGGCCGCCAACGCGCCCAATCTTTGGTATGGGTCGGCCTAGGCATGAATATCTTCATGCTGTTCCTGATGTGGTTTGGCCATACGCTGCCGGACGCTACCGGCGTGTCGGGCGCAACGGCGACGTTTGAGCAGGTGTACGCGTTTATGAAGCCGAATGTGGTGGCGTCGATGATTGCCTATTTGGTTGCCCAGTCGGTGGATGTTCAGCTCTTTCACTTCTGGAAGACGCTTACCGGGGGGAGGCATTTGTGGCTACGCAACAACGGCTCAACGCTGTTAAGCCAGCTTGTCGACACGGTCCTGATTTCGTCCGTCTTGTACGCGTCGGGTGGGATTGGGGAGGAGATTGACTCCGTTGCGAAGTTGATCCCCCTGGTTTTATCGTCCTACGCGTTCAAATGTGTTTTTGCTGTGCTGGATACGCCGCTCTTTTATCTCGGCGTATACGTACTGCGCGACCGACTCTCCAGCCTTGAGTAGAAGTGGATCTCAGGCGTGTTTCTGGTCTGCCCATTTGTTGTAGCGTGTGATCCGCAGGCTGTCGGGCGTTTCGTGCAGACAGTAGGTGGTTGGGGTCCGAAACGTCGCTACCTTGAAGCGTCGCCGGGCTCTGGTCCACAAGTCGAGATCTTCTCCATAGTTCAGATCGCCAAACCCGCCTAGGGCCAGAAACACCTCCCGTTTGCCGAAGAGGGTGCCGCCAATAACACACTCGGACAGCCGGACCAGCCGTTGGGGATCGAAAAAGTCGACCGTCCAGTCTTTTCCCAGGACGCGGACGCCTCCCTGTACCAGGTCGAGATCATGGCGGCGTAGCAGAGTGAGCCGCGTTCCCAGATGCTGAGGGAAATACTCATCATCGCTATCCAAACAGGCGATATAGCGCCCGCGGGCGTGCTGAATGCCGAGATTACGAGCCGCACCGACTCCCCGATTATCCTGGTAAAGATAGCGAATCCGAGACGTTTTGCGACACCATTCTTGGACGACCTGAGCGGTGTTGTCGGTACTGCCATCGTCAACCACAACCAGCTCCCAGTCGGTGAAGATCTGGGCTAGGACCGAGCGAATGCTCCGGGGCAGTAAGGATGCCCGCTCAAACGTTGGCAAGATGACCGAGATGCACGGCGTGGGCGATGTTGAGCACATCTTCCCCTCCATAATCGGTGTCCTTCTCTGACACTGCACTCTGATATCACAGTCCGGCTGGGATTGGGAGCGGAACGGCAGAGGTCAGGCTCCGGTGGGCGGGGCACACGGCTTGAGAACATGCCTGTCCGGCGAAGTCGGCGGACTAGTTCTGGATCATAGGGACTTCGGCCGGAACTCTCTTGTCGCGGAGTTGCGGCCACTGCCCAGTTTTGGGGTGCTCTCCGAAGCCCCTAGCCTAGCGGAGATCGGTTCCTGCGAGACCAACTCCGAGGCCTGGGATATGGCACGAAAAGGCTCCGGGACAGGTTCTTTGCCCAAAGGGCGCCTTCCTCCACATCTTGGATACCGCCCATCGTCTTCTCCTTCTCTGGGCAGTCCCGGACAGCCCAACACAGCTTTACCGGTTTCCCTGACGCGGCAAATGTGATGCAATGCTGCGCGCGACGTATTCCGCACTGTTCTGAATGGAGGCATAGCATGCCGACTCTTGATTGTAATGGGATCCATATTCACTACGAAGCGCACGGCTCAGGGCCGGCCGTGCTGCTGACGCACGGCTTTAGTGCCACAACAGTTGCCTGGAACCCACAGGTCGAAGCTCTGTCCCAACGCTACCGATTCATCACCTGGGACCTGCGGGGGCACGGTCAGTCGGACAGCCCGGATGACCCGGCGGCGTATTCTGAGGCTTTGTCTATCGCTGATATGGTTGCCTTGCTAGACGCCGAGGGCGTTGAGCGAGCCGTGCTTGGCGGGCACTCACTCGGTGGTTATCTTTCGCTCGCGTTTTATTGCGCGTATCCCGACCGGGTGAAAGGCTTGGTGCTGCTCGGTACGGGACCCGGCTTTCGCAAAGACTCCCCCCGTGAGGCGTGGAATCAACGCGCGCAGTCTTTTGCCGATGCGTTTGAGAAAAAGGGGCTTGCGGCGCTTGGGCAGAGTCCTGAGGTTCGGGCCGGCTCGCACCGCTCGGCCCAGGGCTTAGCCCATGCCGCTCGTGGCATCCTGACCCAGCACGATGCCCGAGTCATGAATGCGCTCGGGTCAGTGGATGTCCCAACATTGGTGATGAGTGGCGACCGGGACAAGCCCTTTTTGGCCGCGACCGATTATATGGCTGCGAAGATTCCACGCGCAAAAAAAGTGCTCCTAGCCGATGCCGGACACGCGGCCAATATCGAGCAGGCCGCAGTCTTCAATCAAGAGTTCGGCGCCTTTCTCGACCAGCTCTGGGCATAAACCGGACGGCTGCTGTTAGACTTCGCCAGACAAAAAGCCCCGCTCCTTCCGTAGGCGCCCGTCTTGGACTGGTTGGAGAAGAGCCGGAGGCGGGTGGACACGGGGAGCGGTTCCGACCCTAGCGTTTTCAGAAACACGAGCATGATGAGGATGCCCATGGCACAAATTGACACTGTTTTGAACCGCACGGTCGAATCCGGCGACATCCCCGGCATCGTTGCCATGGCGGCCGACGACAGCGATATCATCTACCGAGGCGCGGCCGGCAGACGTGGGGCCGCAACGGCTCCGGTCATGACGACCGATACCGTCTTTCGCATTGCTTCGATGACCAAGGCGGTGGCCTCTGTGGCGGCCATGCAGCTTGTTGAGCAAGGAAAGCTGGCGCTCAATGAAGCCTTGGAGACAAAAATTCCACAGCTGGCCAATCGCCGGGTGTTCGACGGGTTTGACGCAAACGGCAGCCCTAGGCTCCGTCCGGCCGGCCGCCCGGTCAGCCTCAGACACCTCCTCACCCACACCTCCGGGTATTGTTATGAGCTCTGGAACGCCGAGTTTAGGAAATTGGTAGAACAATCCTCCATCCCCAGCTTTAACGATGGCGGCGATGGATTCCTGGACTCGCCCTTGGTGTTTGATCCGGGCCAACGCTGGGAGTACGGTATTAGCACCGACTGGGTTGGCCGTGTTGTCGAACATCTCAGCGGGCAAAATTTAGCCGACTACTGCCGGGAGCATATTTTTCAGCCGCTCGGCATGACCGATACCGATTTCTCCCCGCCTCCAGACCAACACACCCGTATGGTCGGGGTCTGCCAGCGCCAAGAAGACGGCTCGCTCAAGCAGATTGAGTTTGAGCTCCCCCCCTTTGATGGGCGATTTTTCAGCGGTGGGGGTGGGCTGTACGCAACCGCTGGCGATTATCTGATATTTTTACGCATGTTGCTCGCTGGTGGGACGTACAACGGCGCACAGGTCCTCAAGCCTGAGACGGTCGCCCTGATGGGCGAAAACCATATCGGCCAACTGAGCGTTGGGATGGCCAAATCGGCGATTCCCTTTCTCTCTAATGACATCGAATTTTTCCCTGGCATGGAGAAAAAGTGGGGGCTTGGATTTTTGATCAACACCCAAGCGCTCAACACCGGTCGCTCAGCCGGGAGTCTCAGCTGGGCCGGTCTCTTTAACTCGTACTATTGGATTGATCCGGACAAGAAGGTCACCGGCGTCATCATGATGCAACTCCTGCCCTTCTTTGACCCCAAGGCATTAGAGGCTTTAGAAGGCTTTGAGACGCAGGTGTATCGCCAGCTGGGACAGAGCTGAGTCTGCTTGGGTCGTTGGACACGCTTGGGGCGCCACAGCAGGAGGAGCCGGCCAAGACAGGCGATGCTAAACAGGAGCGCGGTATGCAAGACTTCGCAGAAAAGGTGGCGGTTATTACCGGAGCGGCGAGCGGCATCGGCCAGGGCTTGGCCCGACGGTTTGCCCAAGAGGGCATGAAACTGGTGCTGGCCGATATTGAAGAGGCGGCCTTACTGGAGATGGAGAAGGAACTGCGGCTGACCGGTACGCCGGTGAGAGCGGTCAAGACCGATGTTTCACGCCGAGAGTCCGTTTTTGCTCTGGCCGATCGGGCCTTTGAGGCTTTCGACAGGGTGCATATCGTGTGTAATAACGCCGGTGTTTCTGGTGGGCTGGGCCATATCTGGGAGATCCCGGATCAAGACTGGGAGTGGATTATGGCGGTCAATATGTACGGCGTGTTGTACGGTATGCAGGCCTTTGTCCCACGCATGATCGAGCACGGTGAGGAGGGGCTGATTCTCAATACGAGCTCGGTCGTGGGCCTGACGACCGGTACCAGCTCGGTGTATGGCGTGACCAAACACGCCGTGAGTCGAATGACCGAAGGCTTGCATTATGACCTGCAGGCGGCGGGATCAAAGCTCAAAGCCGCCCTGTTGGTACCCGGGGCAACTGCGACAAATCTTCTATACGCTGACCGAAACCGCCCCCAAGAGCTTCTGGTGCCGCGGGCCGAAGAGATCCAGGCCGCCTTAATCCACAGGCGTCAGACCCGCCATGAGCGTTTGCAGGAAGTCGGCATGACGCCACAACAGCTGGCCGAGGTCACGGTCCAAGGTATCAGACAGGGCCGGTTTTATATCATTGCCGATCCTGAGCGAACCACGCGGGCGGTGCGGCTGCGGATGGAGGGGATTGTGCGGGGGAGCGGTCC
Organism: uncultured Binatia bacterium (SeqCode); assembly: GCA_965214605.1. Classification (GTDB taxonomy): domain Bacteria; phylum Desulfobacterota; class Binatia; order Bin18; family Bin18; genus JAAXHF01. Next base: position 63,667 of record OZ243961.1, read on the forward strand.
GAAGGCCGAGGCCGCAGTATGAGCCGGCCCCTCAGCCTCTCGGGCTGCTCAGCACAGCGAACTCAGAAAATCAACCGTGCGCTCAAATGCTCCCGCATCGGCCTGAAAGACGAAGGCGCACAGATCGGTCACACCGATATCTTCAAGACGCTTGAGTTCTCCCGAGATCGTTGCCGCGTTACCCAACAGAGCGACCTCCGTCGGCTGGTCAAGCCCGCCGCGATCCAGCATCGTCCGATACACCGGCAGATTACCGTAGATAGCGAACACTTTGGCCGCGACCTCTCGGGCTGCGGCGGGGTCGTCGGTAATGGCCAGCGGCATACCGGCAATCACTCGGGGGGCCGGCCTGTCGGCGTCTTTGGCCGCGCTGGTGATACGCGGAACAACGTGTTCACGCAGCGCTTTATGACCGGCCATCCAGGTCACAGTGCCCTCCGACTCGCGTCCAGCAAAGGCGAGCATCTTGGGACCCAGGGCAGCTAACACGACCGGCACTGGGCTGGCCCCCTGGACGCTGAGATTCACATTGGCCCGGTACTCATGGCCCTCATGTTTGACGGATTGACGTTGCAAGATCGGCTTCATGACCGCCATGTACTCGCGCATATGGCTGAGGTGACGGGTGTAGGATATCCCGTACATGTCTTCAATAACGAATCTATGAGAGAGGCCGATACCTAGGGTAAAGCGCCCTTTGCTAGCCGCCTGGGTCGTCAGCGCTTGTTGAGCCATGGCCACCGGATGGCGCGGGTAGGTCGGTACCACGGCCGTCCCTAATTCTATCCGATTTGTCTCGCGTCCAACGATTCCTAGTAGGCCTATCGCGTCGTGCGAAAAAGCGTGGGCCAGCCAGGCCGAGTGGAGCCCTGCGGCCTCTGCCCGCTGCGCCCGTTGGATCACGTCGTCCATACGCGGGCTCTCCCCCGCCCCTTCGCCAATCATCATACCGATACGCATGTCTGTGTTCCTCCTTGTCTTTGCGGCGTTTTCGGCCATGTTGGTGTATACCAACATTGATGCTACAAAGCATCCTCAGCGCCAGGTCACGTTGAAATACAGAAACAGATAGGTAGCGTATCATGAACGAGATTGATTTTAGCGGCAAGACGGTTCTGGTCATCGGCGGTTCAAGCGGGATCGGCAATGGCATTGCCCGGCAATTCAGAGACCATGGGGCTGAGGTGTACGTGTGTGGCACTAAAGCGTCTGCCGACGACTACAGCAACGAAGACGGCTCAGAGCTGAGCGGCTTACACTATTTTCAACTCGACGTGTCACAAGACGACAATGTGCAGAGTTTCCAGCCTCCTTTTGACAAGCTCGACGTGCTCATCGCCTCACAAGGGACGGTGATGTACAAACGGGCCGAGTTTGAGATGTCAAACTTCCGCAAAGTCCTTGACGTGAACCTGATGAGCGTCATGAACTGCTGTATGAAGTTCTACCCCATGTTGAAGGAGACCAAGGGGAGTGTGGTCATTCTGGGCTCGGGAGCGAGCTTTTTTGCCGTCTTTGGGAATCCCGCCTACAGCGCTAGCAAGGGTGCATTGCGGACCTTGACGATGACGCTCGGTGAAGCCTGGGCATGCGACGGTATTCGGGTAAACGGTATTGCACCAGGCCTGATTGCCACCAAGATTACCAAAGTGACCTGGAATCATCCGCGTCGCTACGCGGACTCCTTAAGCGAAATCCCCCTCCACCGCTGGGGCACTCCGGAAGAGATGGGTGGAATCGCCCTGTTTTTAGCCTCGCCGCTGGCCTCGTATATGACCGGTCAGATGTTGCTGGTAGATGGTGGGATGGGCTTGTCCTGATACTCTGGAAGGACGACTAGTCGCCCTTCCAGCCTACTACGCGGCTTCTTTACGCTGTACTTTTCTTGGACGCTTGGCGCTTTGCTTGGACGCCTCAAACTCCTCCTGAGCGCGTTTGAGTTCTTCCCAGCTAATATAGCCCTCGAATTTGTCTTCGCCAAAGAACAGCACTGGGCCGTTACAGATAAACAGGTACTCGGTGTCTTCAAGGGCGGTGGTCGCCCCGTGGATCATACCGTTGGGCTCATACACGTAATCGCCGGCGTTCAGGACGCCGTCACGGACCTGGAGCTTGCCCTTGAGAATGAAGGTGTGGGAGGCGCTCAGATGCTTGTGCGGGGGCGCCGCATAACCCTTGAGCCAACGGAACAGCACCGCCCAGCTACCCGACTCTGAACCGGTCCACAACACCTTCATAAAGGCACGTTCTGGATCTGTCGCATTGGGAATCCAGTCCATGTCCGAGGTCCGGGCAAGCGAGTCCATAATCTCGCTGTTAAACGGGGTAATATCTTGCGGTAGTGCCATTATGCCCTCCTTTTTGGCGTAGTGTCTCAACACCGTGTGTGACAAACATGCCTGCCTCTGGCCGGAGATGCAAGCCGGTGTGTTTCATAGCCGGTTTTAGGCGAGGCGTGGCAGCACCTTTTCGGTCAACAGCAAAAAGCTCTGGTGGCTTAGCGGTGCGCCGATAATATAATCGAGATGGATTTCCTCGTGCAGCCGCGCGAGCTCATCGACCACCCGCTCGGGCGAGCCGTGAACGATGACTCGATCCACATAGTTCTGAACCGGATCATCAACAACGCCAAACCGTTTTGGATCAACATAGGCGTCAATCAGCCAGCGCGCCCCCTGGGTCGCGACTTCCCTTGCTTGAGCATCATTCGGGGCAATTGCCACCAGGCGGGCCATAGGCGTGTCTCGACCGGCGATCGAATGACCGTGGTGGTGCAGCTGATCCCGATAGCTGGCCCACTTTTGACCGATCTCCACGTGGGTCGAGTGGGGATCCATGAGAATCGAGTAGCCCATGGCGGCCGACCAAGCGATGGCAGCCGGGGAGGACGCGGCGGTCCATACCGGAGGGTGGGGGTGCTGGAGCGGCTTGGGCAGAACCTCCACTTGGTCAAATGAATAATAGTGGCCGCTGTAGCTCAGCCGCTCACTCGTCCAGGCCTTAATGACAATATCGACGCTCTCGTGAAAGCGGGCCTGACTCTCGTCCAGAGGAACGTCAAACGCCTTAAACTCATTGACATCAAAGCCGCGTCCGACTCCCCAGTTGACCCGCCCGCCGGAGAGGAGGTCAAGCAGGGCAATCTCCTCGGCTAGACGCAGCGGATGGTACAATGCGGCCAGACTCACTCCGGTCCCAATGCGCAAATTCTTTGTCCGGGCCGCCGCATAACTGCCCATGACCGGAATTGACGGACACACGCTGTAATCGGTGAAGTGATGCTCGGTCAGCCACACTGCATCATAGCCGGCGTGATCCATGATCTCGATGCGTTGGAGTGTCCGTTGATAGACGGTCGGCAGGGTCACCCGCCGCCCGGGCCAACTGAAGAATTGGAGAATACCGAATTTCACGCGCTTTCCTTCTTCCGTGTGACCGGGGTCGTCAACTGATCACGCCAGCGTCCGCCCCACCCATCCGTCCGCCCTGCGTCCGGCCCAGGCAGCACAGAGCGAGAGCTTGGAGAGTGCGCTTTTCCTGTGTCTTCGGGTTTCAGATGCGGCTACGCGTTTCATGTCAACAATTTATAACTCAATCTATGCGGGGGTAAATCCCCGAATAGAAGAGCGGGGCGGGACATGCTGCGCGGCGGCTGTTGCCAAACACACCGAGTCTGACTGGAATCCCCTCTCGACGCTACTGACTTTTCAACGTAATCTTGAGATGCCAGTGTCCGAGAATGAACATCGTGCAAACCCTTTTCTTAAGGAGGTCGTTATGAAGTTTACCTGGTTCAATCTGATGCCGTGGCCGTATCTCCCAGATAATTTCCGGGAGGACTACCGCTCGGTCTGGGTGGATTTGCCCAATTCGCTCTACGACCCCCAAAAGGGTCATTTTGTCTACCATGAGTATATGGATCAGCTCGAATACGCTGACTCGCTAGGCTTTGACGGCATTGGTGTGAATGAGCACCACCAGAACGGCTATGGTCTGATGCCCTCGCCCAATATCATTGCCGCCGGTCTGGCTCGGCGGACATCGCAGGCGGCGCTGGCGGTAATCGGTAATTCCATCGCTCTCTACAACCCGCCGATTCGGGTAGCCGAAGAATTCGCCATGCTGGACGTGCTTTCGGGTGGCCGACTGCTGGCCGGGTTCCCGGTTGGTACATCGATGGACACCAACTATTGCTACGGGCAGATTCCAGCGACGACCCGCGATAAATACGCCGAGGCGCATGAACTCATTATGCGCGCTTGGGCTGAAGAAGAACCGTTTGCGTTCGATGGCAAATACAACCAGTTACGCTGGGTCAACTGCTGGCCCAAACCCCTCCAACGGCCGCACCCGCCAATCTATATTCCCGGCGGCGGCTCGGTCGAAACCTGGGACTTCTGCTTAGATAACGACTATAACTATTCCTACCTGTCGTTTACCGGCTACTTGCGCGGCAAGCAGCTGATGGACGGTTACTGGGACCGGGTGGCGGCGCGTGGCAAAGATGAGTCTCCTTACCGGGGCGCGTTTGCCCAGACCGTTTGTGTGGCTGATACTGACCAGGAAGCCGAAAAGCTCTACGCCGAGCACGTGAGCTATTTCTATAATCGCTGTTTGCACGTCTACAACGGCTTTGCCGACGCACCGGGCTATCGGACGGTTAAAACCATCAAGGCGAATGTGCTGAACGCCCTGAGTGAGGATATGCAGCAGACTTTTCCGACCCTGACCTGGAAACAGCTCCTTGACGAGGGCTACATCATTGCCGGTAGCCCGGCGACCGTGCGCGAACGTATGGAAGCTATGATCAAAGGCTTGCACGTTGGGCATGTTTTCTGCCTGATCCACATCGGCAATATGCCGGATTGGAAGACACGCTACTCAACCCAGCTGTTTGCCGAACAGGTCATGCCTCACCTGCGTGACATGTGGCCAGACTGGAAGGATGACAATCGGTGGTGGTGCCAACCCATGGATGATCGGCTGGAACCCGAAACGAATATCGAAAAAGCCCGTGCTAACGGGAGGGTTCCTCTGTGAACAGCCGGATGATTGAGACCCGGCCGGGGATTAAGGTCCGTGTCTTTGAGGCTGGCAGCGGTACGCCGCTGGTCTTTTTACACGGGGCCGGCGGCCTGTTTGGCCAAGAACCCTTCCTGGACCGCCTGGCCGAGCGCTATCAGGTCTTCGCCCCCGAGCTGCCGGGCTTCGGGGAGTCGAGTGGCGAAGACCTGTTGGAGGATATGCTCGACTTTACCCTGCACGGCTGGGATGTCGTGGGCGCTCTGGGACTCTCCGATGTCCATCTCATCGGTCACTCCATGGGTGGAATGATCGCTGCTGAAATGGCGTGTGTGGCACCGAACGACCTGGCTAAACTGGTGTTGGTTGCCTCGGCCGGTCTGTGGATTGCCGAACAGCCGATTCCCGACCTGTTTTCGTTCTTGCCCCATGAGTTCGCCCAATCTCTGTTTCATGACCGCGCGGCCGGCGAGGCAATGTTGACCGGCGGGCTTGATCTCAAAGACCCCGAGGCACTCAAAGAGTTCTATATTGGGAACACCAGGCGGATGGGCACGGCTAGCAAGATGCTCTTCCCGATTCCAAACCGTCGTCTGTCCAAGCGGCTGTACCGCCTGACCGCGCCGACCCTTTTGGTCTGGGGGAAGAGTGATCGTTTGATCCCGCCGGTGTATGCCGACCGTTTTCAGGCGCATATCCCTCACGCTCGGAAAACGCTCATCGAAGCGGCCGGCCATATGCTGCCGTATGAGCAGTCGGACGCCTTTGTTGAGGCGGTGAGCGATTTTCTGGCCGAACGCTAGGGGCGGACAACTGTGTGCCTTTCACCGACTCTGTTGGCGTCTTGGGCAAAAGAAGGCGGGAACCAGAGCGGCGACCGATAGGCTGTCGGTCGCCGCTTATTGAGGTGAACGAACCCTTGGAATCCATCGACGTCTCGCGCGAGCTCAGCCCATGAGAGCGGCCGCCGAATCACATGATGCGGGAGAGCCCGCATGCGGCCAGAGCGCAACGCGCTGAAAACTGCATTGGCGAGAGGCGTCCACGTCCAGGGCTGCCTAGACGTCGCCCTGGGTCACAAGATCGACAGTCCTTTCCATCACAAGCTTGGCTACGCGCTCTTTCGCCGCTCAGGATGAGGGCCTCCTCTGTTCAAACGCCTCCGTAATCGTTGTCGCTCCGCCGTCATCCAAGGTCTGAGCAGCTTCCCGTATAACCGCCCAAGGGTTCCCAATGAGGTGGGCGGATCAATTGGTGGGAGAACAGGGCGCGCCATACTGCACACGTATTCTTCTCCGAACAATCTACGACACCACCAGTACTGCTTTGCCGCCAATCTCGCGCTGGTACAAACGCTGGGCCACATCGGCAATCTCGGTCCACGGTTGTTCGACCTCGATAGGCGGCTCAAGACGGCCGTCCTCAACTAGCCGCAACAGCTGTGACAGGCCGTGTGAGGCGGGGTGGCGCTTCACCTCGTGAAACAGAATAAAGCCGTACAACGACGCCCCCCCGATGACCATGAACTGCCGGGCCTCAAACGACACATCGGGCGCTTGTGACACGCCGTACAGCACGCACACGCCGTCTTGAGCTAGCATGGTCAGAGCGTTGGTGAGGGACTGACCGCCAACCGACTCCATGATGAGGTCATAGGGCCCGAGTTTCCGGGCGTTTGCCAGATCGGCCCCGACCACAACCTCGTGTGCCTTGGCCGCTTGGGCTTGGCGGACCCGCTCTTGGCGCCGAACCGAGGCAACAACACGAGCGCCCGCATCACGTGCCAGCTGACAGGCGAAATGTCCGACTCCGCCCGACGCACCGGTCACCAATACCGACTTGCCGAGCAGAAACCCACCTTTTTCCAGCGAGTACAGAGCGGTCAGGCCGGCCACCGGTAAGGTCGCGGCTTGGGCGAACGAAACGGAGGAGGGGAGTTCGGCTAAGGAGTGACCGGGAACGGCAACAAGCTCGGCCCAGCCGCCCGACGGCACAAACCCGACCACCCGCGCCCCAACCCGGGGACTAGATCCGTCGGCGGCCGATCGTTCGACAATGCCTGCCAGATCCCAGCCGGGCCGCGCTCCGGCGGCCGATATCGTCAAGGCACGGCGTGTTTCACCCAGGTTGAGTGAGATGGCACACACCCGAATGAGAGCCTCCGACTCTCCAGGACTGGGGGCTTCCACCTCGTGGAAAGCCAAACGGCCCGCTACCTCCGGGTCAACAACAACGGCGCGTTGGGTTTGCATAGTCCGCTCCTTAGTGTGGAGCGAGCGCTTCCAGCGCCCGCTGGTGTGGATTCATTCCGCCTTCAGAGCTGAGCGGCAGCAGGCACACATGGCTGGCCCCGGCCTGATAATACGCGTCGATGCGTTGTTGAATACGCTCCGCATCGCCCCAGGCAATCAGCGCGTCCACCAGACGGTCACTCCCGTCGTCGGCGAAGTCCGTGTCATCGAAGCCGATCGTCCGCAGGCGCCGTACGTAGTGGTCTATCATGAGGTAGGTGCGCATATAGCGGCGCGCGGCACGGCGTGCTTTGGCCGCGTCGGTTTCTAGCATCACAGCGAGTTCGGCACACAGCCATGGTTCCGGACCCAGAGCTTGGCGGGTGTGGGTGATCTGTGCGGTGGTGGTGAAATAGGTGTGCGTCCCGCGGGTCTCGGCCGCGGCCAGGGTCAACATCTTGGGCATCATCGCGGCTAGGACGACTGGCGGCTCAGGCTGGGGAGCGGGACCGACATACGGCGCAGCTCGCATCTTTTGTAAATATTGACGGGTGAAGCTCAGCGGTTTTGCGTAGGGAATGCCGCGGCGCTGATTACCGCCTTTGTTGCTGACACCGAGTCCCAGCACAAAACGATCCGTAAACAGTTCGCCCAACGTCCGGCTGGCATTGGCCACCGCAATCGGCTCATAGGAGTAGATCACGGCAATGCCGGTTGCCACAACAAGACGCTCGGTTTGACTGAGCAAATACGAGGCGAACGAGAAACTCTCCCGCCCGCTCGCCTCGGCAAACCACAGCGCGCTGTAACCTAGCCGTTCGACGCGGCGGGCAAATTGACCAGCCTGGTCTCCGCTTAAACCGTCCAGAAAACAGAAAACGCCGGGGCGGTGTAAGTCCATACGGGGCTCCTCAAGAATGTATCGGGGGAAAGAGAGGCCGAGAGACAGGGGGGAAGAGCAGCCACAGGCCGAAGGACGCGGACATCCTGTGGTTCATCCTGTCCGCCCGATCGAACGGTCAGGATGAACCATCATTCGCCTGTCTCCGCCCGCTAGTTCGGCAGCATATCGAGATTTTTCAGCGGTGTGCGGTCTACGACCGGCAGGCGCTTGGTGCCCGGATTGAGCTTGACCGATCCCGGCTGCCGGGTAAACGGATCGACCAGACCGATGTCCTTGGCGTACTCTTGCAGGGCCGGCTTGACCTCTTGGGCGAGTAAACGGATGCTGGTCAGCCGGTCTTCATTGCTGACCGGTCCCTGCACGTTAAAGCAGGAGAAGGCGCCCGGACGCAGCACGCGCATCATCGTCTTGACCTTTTCGATAACCGTCTTGGGCGAGCCGATGACCATCAGGTAGTCGTCCTGAGCTCGCTTGTAGGCTTTGAGGAGTTTTTGTCGGACCTCGTCCAGGTCTTTGGTCTTGCGCTTGCCCTGTTGGGATTCTTTGAGCCGGTCGGAATCTACCCCAACCCAGCCGCCACTCGGCCGCTTGGCCAGCAGCCGGATGGCGTTCTTGGAGTTGTAGCCCGGCGGCAGGGTGTGTTCCGGGCGCGAAAAAGCGCTGGCCCCGCCGCCAAACACAAAACCCCTGCCCAATTCTTGGGCTTTTTCATCGGTTTCTGCGCAGAATACGCCGATGAGGTAGCCGAAATTTTCCGGACCGGCTTGATAGCCGTTCTCGGCCGCGATATCGGCATAAAAGTCCAATAGATCGCAGGTCGGGCTGAGCGCGGTCACCAAGGCGAGGTAGGGATAGTTGTGTTCGGCCGCCCATCTGACGGTTTCAGGGCTCAGCACGCCGGGAATCCACATCTGGGGATGGGGTTTTTGGTAGGGCAGAGCCCACGGATTGACGTGACGATAGTGAAAATGTTTGCCCTCATAGCGCCACGGCCCGGGTTTGGTCCAGGCCTGAATAATAAAGTCGTGGGCTTCGTTGAACATCTCCCGGTTATAGGTCGGGTTGGCATTATTAAAAAACTGCTCGCTGCCGGCACCCCGCACCCAGCCGGTGACGAGTCGGCCACGTGAGATGAGGTCGATTTCGGCCAGCTCCTCTGCCATGCGGAGCGGATGTTTGATCACCGGCAGGGGATTCCCGATCAAGACGATTTTGGCCGTGTTGGTAATCCGGGCCAGGATGGACGCCTCGACGTTCATCACGCTGCCCATGCAAAACGGGTTGCCGTGATGCTCGTTGAGCATCAGCGAATCAAAGCCCATCTCCTCTGCATAACAGTATTCGTCGAGGAAGTAATTGTAGTCATCCGCCGCCTTATCACGGTCAAAACGGTCATTCGGGATGGCAAAGAAACCCTCGTGTCCGAGCACTTCGTCCTCATCAACCCAGCGATACGGCCGCTCAGTAAAATACCCAAAGTTCATAGATGCCGCTCCTTTTCGGGATATTTAAGATGTCCCTCCTGATAGCAGATTTCTCCTGAAATTGGGAGGGGCTCTCTTGACGGCCCTTGGCTGTCCGATTTAGTGAAGAGGCTGACAGCGGTACCCGATGAGACGGACGATGAATATGAGGCGTTTGTAATGAGTCGTGGCAACACATATGCGACCCCGGAAGAATTGGCTCCGGTGCTAACCGATTTTCTGCTCCGGGCCTTTCCGGAGCAACAGCAACAGATGGTCAAAAAACTTGAGGTCAAAGACCTGCGGCTGCTCACCGGCGGCGCGTCACGCCAAAGCTGGGCGTTTGATGCCAAATTGGAGACCACGGCTGGGCAGACCAAGAGCTTTCCCCTGATTCTTCGTGGTGACGCCCAAGAGGGGCCGCAGGGGTTTATGGAGCGCAGTCTGGAATATCGGGTGATTGCGGCGGCCTCCGCTGAGGGGGTCTTAGCCCCCAAGCCCTATTTTGTAGGCGACGGCAGTCTGGGGATGCCCTTTTTCATTATGGAGCGAGTCGCCGGCGAAACCCTACCGCGCCGCCTGTTCCGCGACGCCCAGTACGCCCGCGCGCGAGAGGTCATGGCGGCCGAGCTGGGCGCCACGCTGGCCCGGATTCATCGGATATCGGCTGAGAAGCATCAGTTGGGCGACTTGCCGGCTCCGCAAGGGACACACACCGCGGCTGAGGAAGAGATCGCCCGCTACATGGAGAAGTACCAGCGTATGGCCCGCGAACCCCACCCGGTTTTTGAGCTGGCTTTTCGCTGGTTGGGTCAACACCTCCCCCAGGAGCGTGAACGGGTCTTGGTGCACGGCGACTACCGGATGGGCAATATCATGTTTGGCCCGGAAGGCGTCCGTTCAATTCTAGACTGGGAGCTGGCCCATATCGGTGACCCAATGGAGGATCTGGGCTGGATTTGTGTACGGTCGTGGCGCTTTGGTAACGATCATCTCCCGGTCGCTGGGGTGGGGACACGGCGCGTATTCCAGCGGGCCTATGAAGAGGCTGGCGGCTGGCCGCTTGACCTGCAGCGTCTCAAGTTCTGGGAAATCTTTGGCAATCTGCGTTGGGGCGTTATTTGTCTGAACATGACCCAGCCGTATCTGGATGGCCTGAATCCCAGCGTTGAACTGGCCGCCATTGGGCGGCGGACAGCCGAGACCGAGTGGGAATTGCTCCACTTAATGGAGGACTAATGCAAGATCGTCCAACCATCCTCGAACTGCTGAGCGCGGTCACCCGTTTGCTCGACCAAGAAATGGTACCGAACCTGTCGGGATCACGCCAGTTTTACGGTCGGGTAGCGGCCAATGTCCTCCGCATTGTCATGCGGGAGTTGGAACACACAGAAGAGCACACAGCCGCTGAGTGGCGGCGCTTGGACGGACTGCTGTCAGCAGCCGAACGACCAACTCGCCAGGCTGCGGTGCGAGACAGTATCTGGCAACGGACCGAAGAGCTGTGCGGACGTATCCAGAACGGCGAGGCCGACAGCGGACCCTACCGCGAGCAGGTGCTCAGCCATCTGAGACAGACGGTTCATGAAAAGCTCGCCATCAGTAACCCGCAGTGGATCACGCGGCCGGTTGAGGAGGAGTAATGACATCCGACACCTACACGATTTGCAGCCTGAATGCCCGGGCGGTTGAGGTCCCGATGCCGCGTCCGCTGCTGACCGGCGGTGGACAGGTCAGCATTGCTCCGCTCGTCCTGCTCGACCTGGAAACACACCAGGGCATTACCGGCCGGAGCTATATTTTTGGCTATACCCCACTCACCCTCAAGTCCTTGGTCGTCTTTCTCAGCGAAGTCGAAAAACTGATTGTCGACCAGCCCGTCTCACCCCTGACGCTGGCCGACATGTTCCGGCGGCGTTTTCAGCTGCTCGGAACCCAGGGCTTGGTTAGTATGGCCACGGCCGGCATTGATATTGCCGCCTGGGACATCCTGGCCAAGGCCGCCGAACTACCGCTCGCCCGCTTACTCGGGGGGCAGGAGCGGCCGATACCGGCCTACAACAGCTGTGGTCTGGGCATCAGCAACAGCCAACACCTGGCGGCCGAAGCCCAGGATTTTGTTAAATCCGGCTTTGGAGCGGTCAAGATTCGCCTGGGCTATCCCGACATCGGGACCGATGTGGCCGCGGTCCGGGCAGTTCGTGAGGCGGTCGGCGACAGAGTGTGCATCATGTCCGATTACAACCAGGCTTTATCCGTGCCCGAAGCCCAGCAGCGGGTGCACCGGCTGGACGCTGAAGGGCTGTACTGGGTTGAAGAACCAACCCGGGCCGACGACTATGTCGGCCACGCCCGGATTCGAACCGCGGTTACCACGGCGATTCAGATTGGCGAGAACTGCTGGGGAGTGAACGACATGGCCAAGGCATTAGCGGCTGAGGCGTGTGATTTTTTCATGCCCGATGTGGTCAAAATTGGCGGCGTCACCGGTTGGTTGCGAGCGATCGCTCTAGCTGAGCCGATGGGTATGCCGATATCGAGTCATCTGTATCCTGAGCTGAGCGCCCATCTGCTGGCTGTCACACCGACGAGACACTGGCTTGAATATATGGACTGGGCCAACGCTATCCTGGCCCAGCCGCTGATCATCACCGACGGCCAGGCAGTACTGTCTGATGCGCCAGGAAACGGGCTGGTCTGGAATGAGGAGGCCGTTGAACGGTATGCGAAGCGCTGAGCGCCCACTGCCGGCGGTGGCACTCTTGGGCCCGGAGCGCTGCTGTAACACGCCGGCCCCCGGTCTGAGGTCTGCCCTAGTCGGGTTGAGGGACGTCGCTCGTCTGGGGGGGAGCCGTCGGGCCGGGCCGGGCGGCGCTTGCCCGGAGCAGCCGGGGGAGGCTGCGGAGGTCCTCCAGAATCATATACCCAGCCGGGACGATCAGGAGAATAATAGCGGTCGCAAACAAGATGCCAAAGCCGATTGAGATGGCCATGGGGATCAGAAAGCGGGCCTGCATAGAGGTCTCAAAAATCATCGGCATCAGACCGAAAAAGGTGGTCAGCGAAGTCAGCAGAATAGGCCGGAAGCGTCGCATCCCGGCCCGGCAGATGGCCTCTAGGGGGGTGGGCGTGGTCTCGCGCAGTTGGTTGGCGGTGACGACCAGAACGAGTGCGTCGTTAATCACCACCCCGGCTAGGGCGATGATGCCGAACAGGCTAATCATGCTGAGCGTATAGCCCAACAGAATATGGCCGATGACCGCGCCGATAATGCCGAAGGGAATGCTCAGCATGACAATGATGGGCTGGATATAGCTCTTGAACGGGATAGCCAGCAGGGCATAGATGGCCAGGAGAGCGAAAACAAAACCCAAGCCGATCGCCGCTATTGACTCTTTTTGCCATTCCTGCTCGCCCTCCAGGGTATAATTGAGGCCGGGATATTTCTCCATCAGGAAGGGGATCTCGTTCTGTTCCAAGGAGGTCACAATCATGTTGGCATTCGCAACGCTCTCATCAACATCGGCCGTCACCGCCATGATACGCCGGCCTTCGCGGCGACGGATCTCGGTATAGGCCCGGCCATAGTCGACCGTGGCAGCCTGAATGAGGGGAATCTCCCCGCCCTGGGGAGTCCGAATGACCAGCTGCTCAATGGTATGGGCGGTCCGCCGCTCGTGTTCGGGCAGGCGGACCATAACCTTGATCTCGTTGCGGCCGCGCTGCTGACGGAGAGCTTCGGCCCCATAGAACGAGCCGCGCAGTTGGCGGGCGAGGTCGGTTGCATTGATCCCCAGGCTGCGGGCTTCGGGTTTGACGGTAAGGCTGAGTTGGGGTTTGCCGTGTGAGACGCCGTCGTCAATATCGGCGACACCGGCATAGCCGGCCAGCAGGCCGGCCAGGTCTGCGGCGGCGGCTTCAAGCACCTGGCGCGAGCGATGAGTGAGCTGGATGTCCAGGGCAGCCTCACTGCTGAAGCCGGATTCGGCATGAAAGCTTAGCGATTCCAGGCCGGCAATATGGCTGGCTGCCTGGCGCCAGGTGTTGGCGAATTCAACGCCGCTGACATCGCGTTGATCGGACGGAACCAGAGCAAGCTGTACCCCGGCCAGATGGCCGCCGCTCAGCTTTGGCGGTCCATCGTTGGGGCCGCCGGGGTTGAGCACCGCCCCGATCTGTGTATACGTCCCGCGAACGATAGCCGGCCCGCCATGGGTAGCGACGGCCACCTGCATGGCTTCGAGCAGCTGCTGTCGCACCCGTCGTGAGGTGTCCAACGGAGCACCGAACGGCAGGGTGGCCTGGGCGGTAATGAGGTCGGAGTCGATGCGGGGCATGAAACTGAACTGGAGATGACCGCCCCCGATTGCGCCAAGGGCGAGCAGCAGGGCGGCAATACCGGTCATCAGGGTGGTGTAGCGGTGGACGATGGCCGTCTGCAGCAGCGGATGGTAGACTCGTCTAATGAACGCCTCGAGCAGACGCCCGAAGACCAGCCGGGGACGGTTGAGGGTCTGCCACAGGCGGCTGGGTGTATTTTGACGTGACAGGTGGGCCGGAAGGATGAACAGCGACTCAATCAGCGAGACGCTAAATACGGCGATCGTCACCGCCGGGATATTCAGAAAGAACTTGCCGGCCGCACCAGGGACAAACACCAGCGGCAGAAAGGCAACGATATTGGTCAGCACGGCAAAAATAATCGGCCCAGCAATTTCTTGCGCGCCCTCAATGGCCGCCACGAGGAACGGCCGGCCGCGCTGGCGTTTTTCATAGATGTTCTCCCCCATGACGACCGCGTCATCAACGATGATGCCCAGGGTAATAATAAACGCGAAGAGCGAAATCATGTTGATCGACGCTCCGCTCAGGGGCATGAAGAGAAAAGCGCCCATGATTGAGATGGGGATGCCCAGGGTGACCCAGAAGGCGAGCTTGGGGTCGAGGAACAGCCCTAGCAGGAGCAGAACCAGGATCAGACCGAGGAAGGCGTTTTTCAGCAGCAGGCGCATCCGGTCGCGGTAGATCTCAGACCAATCGTTCCAGACCGTCAGGCCGACCCCTTCAGGCAGCCGGGGTCGGATCTCGTCAATATAGGCGTGGACACTGGCGGAAACCGACTGCGGGGTTTCCTTGGCGACCCGATACACCTGAACCTGGACGGCGCGCTGGTTGTTGAAAAACGCCTCAAAGTCCCAATCTTCAAAGCCGTCGGTGATCAGCGCAATATCGCCGACCGTAATGCGGGAGCCGTCCGGGGCTGAGGCAACGGCAATATCGGCGTATTGGCTGGCATAGTCGCGGCGTTCCTGGGTACGCAGCAGGATTTCTCCGCCGGCAGCCTTCAGCCCGCCGGCCGGTAGTTCGACCGCGGCTTCGCGTATCTCACGCGCAATCTTGCCCAGAGTGAGATTATGGGCGCGCAGATTGCGCTGGGGCACCTCGACGGCAATCTCAAGCGGGCGCACGGCCCCGAGCTCGACCAGAGTGATGTCCGGGCGCTGAAGTAAGTCGTCGCGGATCTGTTCAGCGAGGTCGCGCAGCGTTTGTTCGTCGTGGTCGCCATAGATCATGAGCGTCAGCACTTGATTGCGGAGTTCGACCAGACTGACGATCGGCTTTTCGGCTTCTTCGGGGAAGGAGAGGATACTGTCCACCGCATTTTTAACATCCTGGAGGGCCCGGTCTGGGGCTGCGCCGGTGAGCAGTTCGATCACCACCGAGCCGTGGTTCTCGCGGGCCATGGCGGTAACCTTTTTGACCCCCTCAATGCCGCGGACCCGGTCCTCAATCGACAGGATGATCCCCTGCTCAACCTCAGCCGGGCTGGCTCCGGGATAGGGGACGCTGGCCACGATGACATCTATGGCGAACTCGGGAAACACCTCTTGTTTCACCTGGGTACTGGCGATGAAGCCACCGCAGACAATGACCAACATAATCAGATTGGCGGCAACGTGGTTGCGGGCCATCCAGGCGATCGGGCCGCTGTGCAAGGTTGTTGAATCGGCTTCAGAATTGGTGCGTTCCATGTGCTTAGACCAGGTCTTCGTCAAGAGTCCGGGGGAGGGTCTCGGTCGGCGAGGAGGGTTCGGGTGCGCTCTGGAGAACCATACCGGGGAGGGCGGCGGGAAGGGGACTGGTAATCACCTCGTCGCCATCCTGCAGACCGTGCCGAATGAGCAATGAGTCGTGTCTGCCTAGGATGACTTCGACCTGTCGGATTTCCAGTTGATTGCTGGCGTTTTTGACCCACACCCGGCCGCCTTCTCGGAGTGTGCCACGGGGGAGGACGAACACGTCGGTCAGCTGAGGCCCGTCAATTTCGACCCGCACATACTCTCCGAGCAACAGCGGCAGTCGCCGGTCTTGGGAGTGCTGACGGTTCAGAGGGTCATTGACCAGGACGAGGAGACGGGCCATGCGGCCGTTTTGTGAGACGTCGCCAAGCAGGCCGGCGATCTCCCCCTGGCGCAGGGCGGTCTTGCCATTTCCCAGGTCTCGAATGACCTGCGCCTGTGAGCCGGTGGGCTGCGTCGGCCCGGGAATATCGATCCAGGTCAGGTCGTGTATGGGGAGGCTGACCTCGACCCGAAAGGCGTCGGTACACACCAGGCGGGCCACGGGGGTTTGGGACATGACGAGTTGGCCGACCTCGACCGATTCCTCCAGCACAAGGGCGTTACACGGGGCGGTCAAGGTCGTCCGCTGGAGGTCGAGCCGGGCCTTGGCCAGACGGCTTTTGGCGGCGGCTACCGCGGCCTGTTTTTCGCGCAGATGGGGTCTGCGTAGGGCTAGCTGTTTGCCCATTTCGCTGGCCTCGATCGACGGCTCGAGCAACTCCCACTCACGCTGGGCAATGACCTGCTTGCCGAGTTCAAGCTCTAACTCAAACTCAGCTTTGGCCAGAGCACCCTGCTGGGTCTCAACCGCGTAGGTGTAGTCGCGGGAGTCAATCCGTAGCAGTACGTCGTCAGTCTGCAACAGGCCGCCTTTGGTCAGGTTGGCATGCTGCTGGGTTACAGAGCCGCCGACCTGGGGATGAACGCTTAATTCCTGATGGGCCCGAACTGTGCCAAAGGCTGAAATCACGGCGCGTATGTCTTCGGAGTGGACGGTGAGGACTTCAACAACGGTCGCGGTTGCTGGTGGAGCCGCTTTTTGGACTGCAGGCCGGCTGGCAATCAGCGCCCGAGCGCCCATCACTCCACTGCCTAGAATGAGGACAGGGAGCAGAGTTTGGAGGAGTCGTTTGGCCCAGTATATCATCAGTGCGTCCTAGCGGCCGTGATTTGCGCGGACCAGAGGGTGGGAGGGGCGGTCAGGTGGCCCGTCCAGTGCCCGCCTAGGGCCCGATAGAGGCCGGCGCGATTGCTCAGCAGGCGGCGTTTTTCGTTGATCAGCCGGCGTTGCAGACCTTGTAAGGATTGGACGGCGATCAGGACGGTCACATAGTTGACCAGACCGTGCATATAGCGTGACTGGGACTCTTGTAGCGTTGCTTCGGCCAGCGAACTCTGATTCTCCAGGTTGGCGATCAACTCGACCTGAAAACGTTCCCGCGCCAGGGCGTCTTCAATTTCGAGCAGAGCTTGCAGATACCGCTGGCCAAAGCGGTCGAGCAGCTCTTGGACGACCGCCTTGTGGCGCAAGACCTGGTTGCGACGCTGACCACCGTCAATAACCGGCGCAACCAGGTTGCCGACTAGGGATCCGACTTCTTGGCGGAAGACGCTTGAGAAGCTGCGGGCGCTGAACTCGTAGGAGAGGTCAAGGACCAAGCGCGGCAGCCGTTCGGCCACCGCGGTAGCAACCCGAAAGTCCGCGGCCTGCAGGCGGAGCTGAGCGGAGCGCAGGTCCGGCCGAGCCATCAGCAGCTCGGCCGGATCGCCCAACTCGGGAAACGGGGGCAGGTCGGGCAGGTCCCCATCCGGAATGCTGGGGTCAAGCGTTCCCGGGGAGGTGCCGAGCAGCACGGCTAATTGATTGTAGGCAGTACTGAGAGTTGAGCGGACCAGAGGAATTTCGGCCTGGGTGGCGGCCAACTGCTGGCGCTGCTGCAACACATCAACCGCGGAGCCGGCACCAACCCCAAAACGCACTTCGGTCAGATCGAGCAGGGACTGGCTGACCTGAATTTGCTCTTCCAGTAAGGCCAGCAGTGCCTTCTGTTCCTGAAGAATGAACCAGACGTCTACCACAGAACCGGTCAAAAGGATCGCGCTGGCTTCAACGTCTTGACGGCTGGCCTGATACTCCAGCGCGGCCGCGCGACGGCGGGCGGCAATCCGTTTCCAGACGTCAATTTCGTACGACAGACCGGTGGACACAAAATAGCGGTCGGTATGGGTAATCCGGGTGGACGGTCCAGCCTGTCCGCCGAATGGGACTTGGGGGTCGCGGTCAACTTGGTGGGTTCGGGCCGCGCCGCCGCTCAGATTGACCCGCGGGAATATCTCGGCGCCCTCGATCCGAGCCTGGGCGTAGGCCTGAGTGAGGCGGTTCCACAGTTGTCGGAGCTCCAGGCTGTTTCCCAGGGACTGTTCGACCGTCGCGTTGAGCGCCGGGCTGTTAAATTCCTCCCACCATTCGCCGATCACCCGGGTGCCGTCCATGGCGTGATGATAGGTTTTCAGCATCGGGACTTCGGGCCGGTTCAGAGTTCGCACCTGATATGGGCTACAGCTGTTAGTCACAAAGGCTAGGAGGATTGAGCAGACCAAAGCTTGTAGAGATGTTGTCCACATGGTCGATGATACACGTCAGGCTAGCTATTCCATCCCGTTTCTATTTTTCCCGATCTGCTCTGCCTGAGCTCTAATGCCGGCCAGCGAAAAGTCGGCAATATGCTTGGCCAGGTCAGAGATGATAAGCGGATCGTGCTGGAGAAATCTCTGAATGAGTTCAAGCTGTTGATGGGGAGCGTGGTGTTGAAAACGTTCGATGATCGGCCGCGAATAGCGGTAGATCAGGCATTGGCCGAACACACTGTTGCAGCACAGCTGGACGAGCGGATGAGCTTGGCTGACGTTTAGAACAGCCGCAATCAGAGCTTCGCCAGCCGCATAGATGGGCTGCATGGAGCGCTCAAAAAACTCGTCGAAGGCTGGCGTCGGGTTCTGCAACTCTTTGACAATCAACGCGTAGACGGCATGTCCTCTAGCACCGAGCATGCGCTCGGCATTCCAAGTGATCCAGGTCCGCAGCTGTTCTTGTGGATGGCTCGGATCATCTGCAAGTTCAGGCATGGGACGTGGCGGCTTGGCGTTTTCAAAGGCGTGCGACAACACTGCCTTGTAGAGTTCCATCTTGCCGCCAAAATGATAGTTCACGGCCGCTAAGTTGGCTCCCGCGGTCGTGCAGATTTCGCGTATACTGGCCGCGTGAAAGCCTTTGTTGACAAAAATCTCGGTGGCGACCGCTAACAATTTCTGGCGAGTCGTCTTGCTTTTTTCTGTTAAAACCATTTCAAACGATCGTTTCAAACGATCGTATCATACTGTTGTTGACAAACAAGACCATTTCCTGTCCTCAGCACACAAAATCGCAGACACGGGCCGGCGCTGTCGGTCTTGATAGGCGCGGTCGTCTTTTGATGGTATGAGCACGTGGTAATATACCATAGGAGGTCCGACGATGGGGGGAAGTGAATCGTACGGGGGATTTATTATTGAGCCACGCTCAAAACAGCTCGAGTCGGGGGATTGGCAGCCTGGATCACGCGTGTTCCGTTTGCTGGACGGCGTGGTCCATGAATATTTCCCGCTCAGCGAGTGCGGCCGCTGCTTCCCGAGTGAGGAAGCGGCCGATGATTTTGCTCTGGTGGAGAGCAGGGATTGGGTCGATCGTCATTAGTGCTACACGATCAAGCGAGGTTTCCCATGGCAAAGAAAAAAATGTTGGTTGCTGGGGCATCTGGACTGGTAGGGTTTGCTGCGGTCAAGCATTTTGCCCAGCTTGAGGATTGGAGCGTGGTTGGCGTGTCGCGCCGGATCCCCGACGGCCTACAGGGGGCGAGCGTCATTTCGGTTGATCTCCAAGACAAGGCGCAATGCGCCGCGGTCTTTGGCAGGATGTCTGACGTGACCCACGTGATCTATGCCGCGTTGTATGAGAAGCCGGGTCTGGTCGAGGGCTGGTTTGAGCAAGACCAGATGCAAACCAACCTGGCCATGCTAGACAATCTATTTGACCCGCTTGAGGCGGCGGCCAAAGACTTGCAGCACGTCTCGCTGCTACAGGGCACCAAAGCCTACGGCGTCCATATTGAGCCGTTTCCGGTCCCGGCCCGCGAGCGCTGGCCACGTCATAACCATGAAAACTTTTACTGGCTGCAACAAGATTATTTGCGCGACCGCCAGATTGGCAAGCCGTGGCATTGGACGGTCTGGCGCCCGCAGCTTATTCTTGGCGAGTCGCTCGGAAGCCACATGAACATCTTTCCCGCCCTTGGGGTCTATGCCGCGCTGCGAAAGGAAGCCGGACTGCCGCTCTCTTTTCCGGGTGGACCGCCATTTGTGTTTGAAGCCATTGACACAGAGATCCACGCCCGGGCGTTTGAGTGGGCGGCGACCGCGCCGGCCGCCCAGAACGAAATCTTTAATATCACCAACGGCGATGTCTTTGTGTGGCAGAATGTCTGGCCGCTCATTGCCGAGGCGTTCGGGATGCAGGTCGGGCCGCCGGAGCCGTGCTCGCTGGCCGAAGCAATGCCTAAACAAGAGGCGGAATGGGGGGCGATTGTGGATAAGTATGGGCTGCGGGCTCCGAAAAGCCTCAAAGAGTACGTCGGTCAGTCGTTTGTTCTGGCCGATTTTTCGTTTGGCTTTGGAAGGAGAGACCAGGCGCCGCCTCCTATGCTGGTCAGCACCATCAAACTCCGTCAGGCCGGCTTTCCCGACTGCATGGATACCGAAGATTGTTTCCGCAAGTGGATTCAACGTTTTCAAGACCGCAAATGGCTACCGCCGGTGGATGAGGTGGGGCAGAAGAGGGACGTTGAGCACGGAGGAAGACATGCCAACCTCAGTGACTGAAATGTTTGGAATTGAGTTGCCTATTTTTGCCTTCACCCACTGCCGTGATGTGGTCGTAGCGGTCAGTAAGGCAGGCGGACTCGGCGTGCTTGGGGCGGCGATTCATACCGACGAACGGCTGGAGATTGATCTGAGGTGGATCGATGAGCAGCTGGGCAGTATTCCGTATGGTGTCGATTTGATGATGCCGGCCAAGTATGTCGGGGCCGAGAGGGGGGGGCTGGCGCGCGAGTCGCTCGAACAGCTTATTCCTGAAGCCCATAAAAAATTTCTGGACGATCTTTTGGAACAGGCGGGGGTGCCCGAACTGCCACCCGACGTGCCGTCGGCCAAGGGGCGTGGGCTGCGCTACTCGCAGAAAGAGGCCAAGGGAATTATCGATATTGCCCTGGAGCATAAGGCCAAGTTTCTGGTGAGCGCGCTCGGTACTCCGCCCGCCTATGTGGTTGAAGCCGCGCATAAAAAAGGCATTTTTATCGGCGCGCTAGCGGGCAAAAAGAGTCATGCCCTGCGGCATAAAGAAGCCCAGGTTGACGTCATCATTGCCCAGTCCTACGAAGCCGGTGGCCATACCGGAGACATCGCTGGGATGGTGCTGATCCCCGAGATTGTGGATGCTGTTGCTCCAACGCCGGTCTTAGGCGCGGGCGGCATTGGCAGCGGGCGCCAAATGGCCGCGGCTATGGCGCTCGGTGCTCAAGGGGTGTGGTGCGGGACGGTGTGGTTGACCACGACCGAGTCTGAGCTAGATCGGATGGCCAAAGATAAGCTGTTGGCAGCTGACTCAAGCAGCACGGTCCGCACAAAATCCATGACCGGCAAGCACGCCCGCTTTCTGCGCTCCACGTGGACCGATGAGTGGGAGCGCAACGACACACCGGAACCGCTTACAACCCCGCTGCAAAGTATCTTGGCCTATAACTACCTGCGCCGGATTGATCGCGGGATGAAAGCAGCGGGAGTGACTGCCGAATCCGGTGCCTACCAGCTGTACACCTATCCGACCGGCCAGGGCATCGGCGGGCAGAGGGGGCTGCGCTCGGTGCGCGATGTGGTCCGGGATATGGCCAGCGGCTACGTTGAGGCTATTGCACGCCTGAACGAGCAGCTTGGCTACGGGGACGAATAAAGTGTGTCTCTTTGCCCACCACACAGCGGCAAGGAGCCGGTCAAATCGGTCGGCTCAGGGATCTCCGCCGCGGGAAGACCGTGTCGCTCTTGGTCGCTGGGCCCGAACTTCTCGTCCCCTTTGTGCTAACCTCCAGAAAAACTCACCTCTGGCAGCTCCTTCATGGCACGCTCGATTTCCCTGGTGGGATGAGTGGAACCTTGCAGCGTGCCCGCGTGGTAATCGGCATAGGCCGCCATATCGAAGTGACCATGGCCGCTGAGATTAAAGACAATGACTTTTTTCCCTCCGTGTTCTCGGCATTGCACAGCTTCGTCAATCGCCGCACGGACCGCATGGTTTGCTTCCGGGGCGGGGAAGATGCCTTCTGTCTGGGCAAACATTGCCCCGGCTTCAAAGGCATCTAGCTGGTCGATCGCCACGGCTTCGATCAGGCCAGCGTGACGCAGCGCGCTGATCTGGGGGGACATGCCGTGATAGCGCAGACCGCCGGCATGGATGGGGGCCGGCACAAAAGAATGGCCTAACGTATACATCTGACAGATGGGGGCTATGCCGCCGGTATCTGCCCAATCCCAGGTATAGCGGCCTTTTGTCAAAGTTGGACAGGCCGTTGGCTCGGCGGCGATAATTCTGGTCTTTTTGCCGTTCCTGAGGTTTTCCCGAAGGAACGGAAAGGCAAAGCCGCCAAAATTTGATCCACCGCCCGCACAAGCGATGACACTGTCCGGATACTCGCCGGCCATCTCCATTTGTCGTAGCGTTTCCTCGCCGATAATGGTTTGGTGCAGCAACACATGGGGCAGGACTGAGCCGAGGCTATACTTGGTGTTACCGTCCGAGGTTTGGGCGGCTTCGATCCCTTCTGACACGGCAATCCCTAGTGCCCCCGGATGCTCGGGATGCTCGCTAAGCAGCCTGCGGCCGACAGCGGTTCGCTCGGACGGGCTGGCGTATACCGTACCGCCATAGGTTTCGATCACATGCCGGCGGTACGGTTTCTGCTGGTAGGAAATACGGACCATGTAGACTGCACAGCCAAGGCCAAAGAAGTTGCAGGCCATTGACAGGGCCGATCCCCACTGTCCGGCTCCGGTCTCGGTCGTCAGGGTCCGGATACCCTCCTGCTTGGCGTAGAAAGCTTGGGCAACGGCGGTATTCGGCTTATGCGAGCCGACCGGGCTGCTGCCCTCGTATTTATAGTAGATATGAGCCGGAGTCTGTAGGTGTTGCTCCAAACGACGAGCACGGGACAATAGGGTCGGTCGCCACAGCTTGTATATGTCACGCACCGGCTCAGGAATTTCAATATAGCGCTCCTGACTCGCGTCCTGGGCCATGAGCTCAAGGATGATAAAATCACTCAGAAATGCGGGGGTGATCGGGTGCTTCGTTGCCGGATGGAGAGGAGGCGACGGCGGCGTCGGCATATCAGCGTTGATATTGTACCAGGCTCGGGGTATGCGGCTGTCGTCAAGCAGAAATTTTGTCTGATCGTGCATGGTCGTGTTCCTCATCTCCAAGGGCTGATGTGCCGGTTTAGTCCGTCTGGGTTAGGCCTAAGACCGCCGGCCACAGCTCACGGTCGTGAATAGTATAGCGATACGCAGCGTCGAGGCTGGCGAGCAGGCTGACAACTTCCGGCCGCTCGGTCCGGTCGCCGTTCCAGTCGCCGGCTTGCTCGACGAGTGTGTCTAAAAAGCTATGCAAAATCCCTAACACCCCGTCGCTTTTCTGGGTCAGGACTTTCAACATCGCAGCATGGTTGAGGGAAAAGCCGGGCCCTCGGACTAGCCAGCCGGCAAAGCCGGGTTCTTCGGTTGACGCCTGCTGCCACCAGTGGAGCCAGGCAAAGGCCAGCAGGACTTGATCGGCGGGAGGCATCATGTAGTAGGTCGCGGCCCAGTTCGGGGGAATGTCAGCATCAGGCCCGATGAGCTCTGAGGGGAGGGCGTCGAGCTGATCCGAGGACGTGAGGTTATTCTGAAGCGCCAAGCGCTCCCAGCGCGACACCGCCCGCCGCAGCAAACGGTCAACCTCAGCATGACCGGGCGTCCAACTCAAAAAATCATACATGAAGAGGGGCCGGCTTAGGCAGCTGTCTCACCTAACGTGTTGCGAGCCGAACCAAAGCGGTTCAAACCGAGTTCTTCTCGGAAATCGCTGCTTTTGTCCAGCATTGGGTCGCTGACAGCGATTCCGGTCGCGTCGGCAATCCGGACCATTTGCATAAACGTGGCAACGATACCGGCGGCATCGACCAATCCCTGTGGTCCGATTTCTTCAAGCATCTCGCGGCGAAGGGTCTGCCGCTCAGCCTCGTCGTCGCCCAATACGGCTTCGGCAAAACGGATAAGCAGCTTCCCATGTGCCACGCCGCTGTCTTTTGCCAGATCAGTCACCGCGCTCAGATCAAGAGTGTCGGTCAACTGTTGTGTTTGACTGCTCTCCCGGAGCATGACCACATGGCTCGTCGTTCAATAGAAGCACTGGTTTAGGACCGAGACGCGGGCTGCCAGCAGCTCTATTTGGGCCCGATTAATGGCCCGACCCGGGTCACAGCTGGGGTCTCTGACCCGAAACGGGTCCATATACTGAGCTGGGATCAGAGTGAAGATCGACAAACGTACTTCGTCAGGCACGAGGCTGAGCGCGCGCAGGACGGGTGCGGCGGCACGACCGCCATAGATATCCGCATCTGGACCGTGGACTTCTCCCGGTGGAAGCGTGCGCACCCATTCGCCATTGTCCTGGGCCAGCGGTGGACGGTAGTGGGAGGGAGTCCCCGCTACAGGCGAAGGCAAAGGGTGGAGGGGAACGGCGAGCGCCCGACAGAAGGTATCGATGCTGATCGTCCGGACCAACACGCCCAAGGCTTCAACGTAGTGCGTGTCCTGCAGCCCTTGGACTGTCAGCCGCTCGTACCACTCCTTGCTCAGACGGCCCGGATCAGTCGTGATGTGGTGAATCATCTCAGCCATGACTTCGGACACAAGGCCGGTCGTGTCATGCTGGCCCTCAACGGCCGATGGGGAGAGGGCTGCGCGGCGTGCGATACAGAACCGACAGGTGTAGGCTTTGCGCACCTCGGCGGCGATGGCAATCCGTTCAGCACCCGTCCACCAGGTGCCGGGCTCGGCTAGTTTCTGCCAAATCGTCTCATGCGCGGCCCGGATATCCGCTCGAACTGGGACCAGAGACTGGGCGTACGATACTTCCATAACAGGCCCTCCTTCGTCCCCAAGACCATGCAGGTGGGGGCGGTGTCTGGCAAGCATTTCGGACATCCGACTGTTCCAGACGTGCGGCTGGCGGAGGCGTGATCTCTGCTTGCATCTTTTTTCCGTTTGTATAATGTGTTGCGCAATAGTTTGCTAGGACAGGATATCACAGGCGGCAAAAACAAGGAGGATGGTATGAAAGTTGGCATGATACCCCAATTGACGAGTTTTCATGGCAAACCTGATTTTCAGACGTATCAGGAGGAACTAGCGCTGGCCGACATGGCCGAAGACATGGGGTTTGACTCGATCTGGGCGCTGGATCACCATTTCACCGGCTATACCATGTCGCCGGACCCGACCCAAATGCTGAGCTATTTTGCTGGTCGGACGAAGCGGGTCCAGCTTGGCACCGCAGTGATCGTGCTGCCGTGGCACGATCCGGTCGAAGTGGCCGAGAACATTGCCCTGCTTGATGTCCTGTCAAACGGCCGGACTATTATCGGCTTTGGTCGCGGGGCGGCCACGGTCGAGTATGAGGGCTACCGCATTCCAATGCACGAGTCGCGCGAACGGTTTGTCGAGTGCGCGGAGATCGTTCGTCTGGGGCTGACCCAGGAGAGCTTCTCGTACGATGGCAAATTTTACCAGATTCCAGAAATTCAGATCCGTCCGCGTCCGATCTCTCATCCAGAGCAGCGCTTTTACGCCTCTTCGGTCAGCCCCGAGTCGGCAGAGATTATGGCCAAGCTCGGGCTTGGGGTGTTGATCATTGCCCAGCGGAGTTGGGAGGATACGGCTGCGGACTACCAGCGCTACGTTGAGAATGCGCTGGCCAGCGGCTTTCAGCCGCGTCCCCCGATCGGGCTGTTCAACGTGTTGGTGTCGGACGACGCTCAAGAGGCCGAGGATTTGGCTCAAGTCCACATGGGTGCCATGTTTGACTCTATCGAAGAACACTATCGCTTCTCTTCGGGCCGCTTGAATGACGTCAAAGGCTACGAGTTCTACGGAAAGATGGCAAAAACGTACGCCAAGCTGAACGCCGATGAAGAAGCCAAGGCTAAGGCGGTGGCATTTTATCGTAGCTTGCACGCGGCAGGCACGGCCGATCAGGTGTTGGAAAAGTTCCGCTACGTTCATTCGACCGTCGCCCTTGAGCACGTTGTGAACACTTTTGGCTTTGGTGGCTTGCCCATTGATAAACTGCGCCGCAGCTACCAGCTGTTTGCCGAGAGAATTCTGCCGGTGCTGCAGCACGACGCGGCTTTCCAACTGCCCAAGGATCAGAACGGCTATACCGAGATGGCTGCCTCGGCCTAGCCCCCCCCTCCGTCTCCCGAGAGAGCGGGAACCAAGAGCTCGGCACCGGCTCTACTCCCCCCTCTCTCTTTCCGTACAGCATTTCTTGCCTGTGAGGAGAGGTGCATGGATTTTCACTATACGCCTGAGCAAGAAGCTTTTCGGGCCGAGCTGCGGGCTTGGCTCGACGTCAACCTGCCGCCCGAGCTGTGTGTTGATGACGCCAAGGACGAACGGATCGCTCCGGATCGCAAGACCTTTGAGCGCCGCCGTGTCTGGCAGCGTCAGATGTACGACGCAGGCTGGGTCGGGATTGCCTGGCCGCAGGAGTATGGCGGGCGCGGGGCCACGCTCATGGAGCAGGTGATTTTTGAGGAGGAGTATACCCGAGTGCGGGCACCGGTCTTGCCGGGCAATTCAGGCATCTCCCTGTGTGGACCAACCCTGATGCAGTGGGGCAGTCAAGCTCAGAAAGAGCGTTTTCTGCAACCCACGCTCAGTGGCGAGCTTATTTGGTGTCAGGGCTATTCCGAACCTGGGGCCGGCTCGGACTTGGCCAGTTTACAAACTAGAGCCGTTGATATGGGCGACCATTTTGTGGTCAACGGACAGAAAGTGTGGACGTCCGGGGCGCAGTACGCGGATTGGATCTTCATGTTGGTCCGGACCGATCCCGACGCGCCAAAACACAAAGGTATTAGCTATCTCCTAGCCGATATAAGAACACCGGGGATCACCGTCAGACCCCTCGTCTTGCTCAACGGCCACGCCCACTTCAACGAGGTGTTTTTTGATGAGGTGAAAGTCCCCAAGCCCAACCTTGTTGGGGAAAAAAACGAGGGCTGGAAGGTCACTGTCACCACCCTGATGTACGAGCGGGCGTATGCCGGGGTGAGTAATTACAACGACCAGATCATGCGCCTCGTCGCCTTAGCCAAACAGGTCTTGATTGATGGCAAACCCGCCTGGCAGCAATCCTGGGTGCGGCAGCGGCTGGTCGGCTTAAAGACTGAGAGCGAAAGCCTCAAGTACACCCGCCTGCGTGGGATCACCCGAATGCTCAAGGGCCAGCCGCCAGGACCGGAGGGCTCGCTGCTCAAGCTGTGCGGGTCTGAGTTAGGCGTACGGATTGCCAAGTTTGCGACCGAACTGCTCGGTGCCCATACAACGGTGAACAAGCCCTCAGACGTGGTGCCCGACGCCCCGCGCTGGTTTAACCGGATGCTGAGTGCCCGGCAGTACACTATCTCGGCCGGTACGAGCGAGATCCAGCGGAATATTATGGGCGAGCGGGTGCTGGGCTTGCCAAAAGGGTGACTTTATCCGGACAAGAGCGGAAAGATTGTGCCGCATACGTCAGAGACGAGATCGTCTGTCTCTGAGCAGTGGCAGAAGACCGACCACGCTATCGTGCGCGGTGCTCCGGGCTTTCCCCATTCCCGCTATGGCAGTGTGAAGGCTGCCCTTATGGTAGACCGTCTACATCTGCACAAGCGGAACATTCTTGCTAGCCCGGATTTCAATCGCTGGTTTGTGCCGCCGGCCTCCATCGCCATCCATCTGTGCATTGGTTCCATTGGAGTTTGTTCAACCCGGCCCTGACCACGGTGCTGGGCGTGGTCGCCGGAGATTGGTCGTTGCCGGCGGTGGTCTGGATGTTCTCGGTGGCGATTGTGTGTCTGGGGCTGGCGGCAGCCTTTGCCGGCAAGTGGTTGGAAGAGGTCGGCCCGCGGTTGGGAGGAGTGGTATGGCGCGTGATTTGGGCCTTTTGGGTTGGGGTCGGTCGGCCCGCGGTTGGGAGGAGTGGTAGCCGCGCTATGTTGGGGGGGTCCTCCTCAGTGGGTTGGGCATCCTGACCCACCAAATCGTCCTGCTGTATGTGGGTTACGGCGTGATTGGTGGGTGTGGACTGGGTCTGGGCTCTGTCTCGCCGGTTGCCACCCTGCTGCGTTGGTTCCCGGACCGGCGGGGGGTCGCGACCGGGATGGCAATCTATGGGTTTCGGCGGGGAGGCGGTGTTGGGGACGCCCCTGATTGAAAGCCTGCTGGCGACCTTTGTCGTCACTCCGGACTATCTGGGCAGTGCCGAGAGCCCGCCCCTGTTGACCCGTGATGGGGGGCGGTATGGGGAAACGTCGGCGGGGGTGCTCCGCGAGGTGGTGGTGTTGGGGTCGGGAGAGGCGGCTCAGCTCAATCTGGCCGCTGGGGCGGATGTCGTGGGCAACGGTGCAACCGGCGTGGCGGCGACCTTCACCCGAGGTCTTGTGTACTTCACTGTTATGACGCTCGCCGCCTTCTCGTCTCGTCTGCCGGCGGCCGACTGGCAGCCCGCCGGGTGGCAAGAGCCAACCGAGCCGGACAGCATGAGGACTCGCCACCACGTCCATAGCGATCAAGCTCTGAGAACCCCCCCAATTTTACCTGCTGTGGCTGGTCCTGTTTTGTCACGTTACGGCTGGTATCGGGGTACTGGGGGTAGCCAGAACGATGCTGAACGAGATTTTTGGGACACTCTTCCCATCCATCGTGACCGCGGCCTTTGCCGCCACCTCTGTGTTGATGATCGGCCTGTTCAACATGCTGGGGCGGGTGTTCTGGGCCGGCTTGTCGGATATAATCGGCCGCAAGACGACGTATGGCATCTTCTTCATCCTCGGCACCGCGCTCTACCTCAGCGTGCCGTACAGCGCGGCAGCGGCGAGTCTGCGGCCAGCGGTGGAATGGCTTGTGGTGTTCTACGGCGCGCCTCTGCTTATCTTCACCATATAGGGGGGCGGCTTTGCGACGATTCCCGCCTATTTGGCCGATATCTTCGGGACCCGCCATGTGGGCGCGATCCACGGCCGGCTCCTCACCGCCTGGAGTGCAGCTGGGGTGGTCGGCCCGGTGGTCATTGCTCAGTTGCGGGAGTCCTCGTGCTGGAACGCTCTGGAGCCGCGTGCCGCCCAGGTGCCCGAGCACGATTTCGTCCAAGCCTTTGGGGCGGGGAAAACGGCTCTGGCCGAACTGATTGAGACACAGACGGTAAACGATTCCAGCCCTGCTGGATATTGCTCCATCCAGAGTCTCAGACCCGTCGGCTACGCTCTATAATACAACACCCCTGTATGCCATGGCGGCTCTGCTAGCCGTCGGGCTTCTTGCCAATCTGCTGATCCGTCCCGTCCATGTCAGCCATTATATGCACGAATCCCACGCCACGGGCTGCCCTCTGGCCTTCTTCTACCGTGCGTGTCAATGTATGCTCTGTATCCGTACAGGAGGCGTGCTATGACTATGGGGATACAGGACGGCTATGTTTCGGCCGACGGCCATGTTGTCGAGCCCCGAGATCTGTGGACTAGGCGGATGGACAAACGTTTTCGCCAACGTGCGCCACGGGTCGAGTCTCGGCCCGAAGCCGACTATTACCTGATCGATGGCTTGGCTCCGCTGCCGGTCGGGCTGGAAGGAGTGATGCTTGAAGAGAAAATCGCCGGTGAAATTCGCTCCTCGCTCGGACACCGATATGCCGATACCCGGCCGGGGGCTTGGGATCCCCAGGCCCGTTTAGCCGATCAGGACTTAGACCACGTCCGGGCCGAGGTGATTTATCCCGGTATGCTGGGCCTCCACTTCTTCTATATCCGCGACGCCGAATACCAACGAGAAGTAATGCGGGTGTATAACGACTGGCTGGCTGAGTTCTGTGCCAGCGCCCCGCACCGCCTGTTGGGAACAGCGTTTTTGCCGCTGCGTGGACCGATTGAGTGGGCGTGTGCAGAGGCCCGACGGATTGCTCAACTTGGGTTGCGGGCCGTCTCAATTCCGGGCGAGGTCGAGGAGCGTCCTTACTCGCATCCCGACTATCGGCCGCTGTGGGTGACCTTGCAGGAGCTGGGCCTGCCGGTCTCGACCCACGCCGGGACCGGGACCGGAGAAGAGCTCCTGGTGAAGTGCGATCGGGTCGGTTTTGGCGTGGGCTTGGTTGACGGGAAGATCGGGATGATTATGCGGGCGATGGCCGATCTGCTCTGGAGCGCGGTGCCGCAACGTTATCCCCAGCTCCGTTTTGTGCTCGCCGAGGGGGGGATTGGCTGGATTGCCTCGGTCCTGACCTATATGGATCACTGGTGGCAGGACCACCGGCGCTGGATGGAGCCCCGACTTGAGGAAGCGCCAAGCTTCTATTTTCGACGCCAGTTTTGGGCCACCTTTGAGGATGACCGAGCGGGGATTCTGACCCGCGAGCTGCTCGGTGTGGAGCGTCTGATGTGGGGGGCGGACTATCCCCATACCGAGGGGACGTTTCCTTGCTCACAGGGGCAGATCGCGCGGGATTTTGCCGGAGTTCCAGAAGATGAGGTGTACCAGATGGTGGCGGGCAATGCAGCCCGGTTATACGGGCTGGACAGTTAACGGAGCGCCCGTCGAACGGCTTGTGGGCTGAAAAGCGCCCCCGATGTGGTTGTCCGGACCGTTCACGACCGGGAGAAGGACCCACCCAGACACGTTAAGGATGGGCTGTGGGAGCTCAAGACGTACAGCACGACAACGATGCCGCCCAACGCCGCAGCTTCATCTCGCACTTGCTGCGTGATGTCCGTGCGCTGGAACACATGCTTGGCGAGGGGATGATCGAGTCCGACGTTCACCGAATCGGGGCGGAGCAAGAACTCTTTTTGGTGGACAGCACCCGGCGTCCGGCGCCGCTTGCGCTCGAAATTCTGGAGCGGATCAAGGACCCGCACTACACTACAGAGTTGGGGCTCTTTAACCTCGAGATTAATCTTGATCCCTTGGCCTTTCGGACCGACTGCCTGCGTCAACTCGATCGCCAGCTCAACACCTTGCTGGCCAAAGTCAGAGCCGTCGCCCAGCAGTCTGGGGCCGAGCTTGTGCTGACCGGGATTTTGCCGACGCTGCGGAAGTCTGACCTCGCGCTGAGCAATATGACCCCTAAGCCACGCTATCGGGAGCTGAATACGGCCCTCGGCCAACTCCGTGGAGGCGATTACGAATTTCAACTCAAAGGGGTGGATGAACTGAACGTCAAACATGACTCGGTCATGCTAGAAGCGGGCTGCACCAGTTTCCAAGTCCATTACCAAGTCGGGCCGGCAGAGTTTGCCCAGTGTTATAACATTGCCCAAGCCATCACCGCCCCACTCCTGGCCGTGGCCACCAACTCGCCGCTCCTGTTTGGACGTCGGCTGTGGCAGGAAACGCGGATTCCGCTGTTTCAGCAGGCGGTTGATACGCGTAGCGCGTGTCATTATATGCGTGAGCGTGCCCCTCGGGTCAGCTTTGGGCAGCAGTGGGTGCACCGCTCTATATTGGAACTGATCCAGGAAGATTTGGCCCGTTTTCGAGTCCTGCTAGGGACGTCGTTACAAGAGGATTCCTGGAGCGTGCTCGGGCAGGGCGGACTGCCCGGCTTACAGGCCCTGCGTATCCATACCGGAACAGTCTATCGCTGGAATAGGGGCTGCTTTGGCATTGGTGGGGGCAAGGCCCATATCCGGATTGAGAACCGCGTCCTTCCGGCCGGCCCAACGGTTGTTGACGAAGTGGCCAATGCGGCCTTCTTCCTCGGTTTACTCCGTGGCGGGCAGGACAGCTATGGGGATATCACCAAAAAAATGCCCTTCCACCATGCTGAGGCCAACTTTCTGGCTGCGGCTCAGATGGGGCTCGACGCCCAGTTTACCTGGCTCAACGGGAAAAGTATGCTCGCCCGCGAGCTGATCGCCCGGGACTTACTCCCGCTGGCTCAGCACGGACTACGCACGGCAGGCCTGGACAGTGCGGACATTGATCATTACCTCGGCGTGATAGAGCAACGGGTGGCCTTGAACAGAACAGGCGCGTCTTGGTTGCTCCGCTCTTTGGCCGATATGCGGGGGACCGACACCCAGGAGGCACGGCTGAGCGCGCTCACCGCGGCTATCGTCCATCGCCAATGGGAGGGAGTACCCGTACATGAATGGCCGCCCGCCGAGCTAGAAGAAGGCCGTGGCGCACGGCTGCAAGCCTTACGCATTGAAGAATTTATGACCACCGATCTGTTTACCGTCCATCCCGATGAGCCGCTCGACCTGGTAGCCAATCTGATGGACTGGCAACGGATTCGTCACATCCCGGTTGAGGATGAGCAGGGTGAGCTGGTCGGCCTAATCTCGTGCTTTGAGGTCCTGCGTCACGGGCTGTCTCAGACCGACCGCGACCCGCTGCCGGTCAGCGCAGTGATGCAGCACAACCCGATTACGCTTCCTCCGGAAACCCTGGTCCTGGACGCGGTTGCCCGGATGCGGCAAGAAAACAGTGATTATTTGCTCGTGGTCAAACACGAGCGTTTGGTTGGTATTGTAACAGAGCGTGATATTCTTAATATGACGGCCCGGCTGCTTGAACAGTCCGGCCAGGAGTCGGCCGCGCATGACGCATAAGCCCCCAGCCCAGGCATCCGTCTTTCCTCGGGTGCTCAGCAGCTATGGCGGGTACGCCGCCGGGCCGTTGGTGCTGAGCATCGGAGGGATGCACGGCAATGAGCCGGCCGGGGTGTTTGCCCTGCGGCAGGTGCTGCAAAGCCTACACAAGTCAAACCTGCCCTTTCGGGGCACGTTTGTTGGCCTGACCGGGAACCGAGCGGCCCTGGCCCGTGGCTGTCGATATATTGATGAGGATTTCAACCGGGTGTGGTTGCCCGAGCGTCTTCAGGCGCTGAAGCAGCGGCCCGCCGACGCCAGCTCGGAAGACACCGAGCAGCGCGAACTGCTGGCGGCGATTGAAACTCAGCTGGCCCAACGCCACGGGCCGGTTGTTTTTCTGGACTTACACACCACCTCTGCCGCGGGGAGGCCGTTTGTGGTGATTGGAGATTCGCTTCTCAATCGTCGCTTTGCGTTTCGCCTCCAGGCCCCGGTGATCCTCGGTTTAGAAGAACAGCTTGAGGGAACGCTGCTGAATTATCTGAGCGACCAGGGCTATATCGCTCTCGGCTTTGAGGGGGGGCAGCACGCTTCGCCGGCAGCGGTAGAGAACCATACCGCGACAATCTGGAGTGTGTTGGCAACCGCGGGCTGCATGTCGCCACCCGCTCTGTCCGAACTGAGCGGTGGTCGTCTGCCGTCATCCGCCCCCCCGCTCCCTCCGGTATTAGAAATTCGCCATCATCATCTGATCCAAGCCGGCGATAACTTTGTCATGCAGCCCGGCTTCACAAATCTCCAGCCGGTTCAGCGCGGCCAGCTCTTGGCCCATGATCGCCACGGGCCGATTCGGGCCGCCGAGTCTGGGCAGATCCTCATGCCGCTCTATCAGGGACAGGGGACGGACGGATTTTTCTTGGTCAGAGGGGTGCGGACGGTGTGGCTGCGTCTCGCGGCGTGGCTCCGCCGGCTGCGGCTTGAACGGCTGGTCATGGTTTTGCCCGGCGTACGTCCCCACCCTGAGCAGACCGCCACGCTGGTTGTTGATCCACGTATTGCACGTTGGTTCGGGCTGGAGCTGTTCCACCTGCTGGGCTTTCGGAAAAGACGCTCACAAGCCGGCAAACTCATCGTCAGCCGGCGCTGGCATGAGCCGACTGTGTTTGAGGACTGAGCCCCCTAGGGTTGGACGCTCAGCGTAGTAAGGATACAGCATGAAAGTCAAAGACCTGATGCAGACCGATCTCGTCACGCTCCGCACGAACGATACCCTCGACGTTGCCGAAGACATCATGGGCATGGGTCGGTTCCGGCATCTGCCCGTCGTCCAGGCCGATGACCGACTGGTCGGTATCGTCTCCCAACGAGACCTGCTGCGGGCTGCGGTATCGTCGTTGTTAAAAGCCTCACCCTATAAGCAGCAGCGGTGGCTGAGTCAGGTTGCCGTTCGGGATGTGATGTCGAAAAGCGTGGTGGCCGTCGAAGTGGACGCGGATATTGAGGACGCTCTTCAGGTGCTGTTGATCGAAAAATTTGGCTGTTTGCCGGTGATTGAGAAAAAGAAACTGGTCGGCATTCTGACCGACAGCGATCTCTTGGAGTATTTGCAGCGTCTGTTGCGAGAGGGCAAAGCCACAAAGAAGAGGTCGAAAAAGGACGGCTGAGCCACATCGGCCCAGCCGTCCTGTGGACAGGGGGGTGTGTGGAACGGCGGCCCTGTTTTACTGGTGGAGGGCCAACACTGGGCAGCCCGCCTGGCGCATCATCTTTTCGGTGATGCTGCTCAGCAGGAGGTGGAACATACCGCTAAACCCGTGGGTTGCCATCACCAACAGGTCCGCCCCGATGGATTTCTCCGTTTCGATGATTGCCCGACCCGGATCGTCGCTCACGTGTAGCTCGATCTGGGCGTGGACTCCACCCAAATAGGTCTGGGTCAGTTCTTCGAGCTTTTGCCGCGCGACGTTTTCGGCATACACATGATCGGCCGGAGCTTGGGGGCTAGCGCGGTACACCTCGCGGAGCAGTAAGTCGCTATCCGCAGCTGGAACAACGTGCAAGGGATAGACGGTTGCCCCATACTGCTCGGCAATCTGACGGGCGTAGTTCAGGGCCGTGCCTGACTGCTCTGTAATATCGACCGGCACCAAAATTTTCTGAAAGGACCGGGACTCAGACATGTGCTCGCCGTGCCGAGAGATAAAGACCGGGACGGTGGTTTCACGAACAACCTTCTCTGCTACGCTGCCCAGAATCAGGTGCGCCAGGCCTGTCCGTCCGTGGGTCGCCATCACAACAAGGTCTGCGCCGATATCCTTCCGGGCCTCAAGGATACCGACCGCAGGATCGCTGTTGAGACGGGTGAGGATTTCATACCGGGTCTCGTTCAGGTGTGCTTGGGCCAGGGCTTGTAATTTTTCGCGGGAGATCTTCTCTGCCCAATCCTGATCTGCACCGCCGCCTCTCTCAGGCTCATATACCCGCCGTAAGAGGTGGAATTCGTCAGTTGGGACAACATGGAGCAGAGAGACGCTGCCGTCGTTCCGCTGGGCAAAATGTCTGGCGTATTCGAGTGCCTCTTGAGATGTTTCATCAAAATAGACCGGACTCAGAATCTTGCGAAATAATTCGGGCATAGATGTGTCCTCCTTCGCGTATGCGCCGGGTGTGCCACTCCTAGAAAAAAATGAGGTAGAACGTATACTACTCATACTAAAGGGGAGAGCGTGTCAAAAGTCAATCTGGACGATTTCAGAAAATGCCAGGAGCGCGCTGGGTGACACGCAGTCCGCCCGACCGGCGCAAGACTAAGGAGGTTGGTATGAAAGCTGTCAGGGAGATAATGAACACCGAGGTGACGACCCTGGGGCGCAACGATACGCTCCAACTCGCTCAGGACATCATGAACCTGGGCCGCGTGCGTCATTTTCCGGTCCTTGAGGATGGCGAGGTGGTGGGAGTGATGAGCCAGCGCGACTTGTATAAGGCTTCGCTGGGGTCGGTGATGAAGTATGGCGAGAAGGCCCAACGGGAGTTCCTCGACACCATCGCCGTCAAAGAAGTCATGAAATATCCCCCCATTACGATTGCTCCACAGACATCGGTCCAGGAAGCCGCCCGGCTGATGCTGAAGGAGAGGGTTGGCTGTCTGCCGGTCCTCGACAACAACGAGCTCGTCGGTATCGTGACCGAGACCGATATGCTTCAGCTGGTGACGGAGATGGACTAGGGGCGGCTCATACAGATGCTGAGGAGGAAGAGCGATGGACGAAAAAGATCGATTAGGCCAATTCTTGGACAAAAAAGAGCGCGCCGAGGAAAATCGGTTTTTCGCCGAGCGCGACCGG
The DNA here is from genome assembly GCA_965214605.1 of uncultured Binatia bacterium (SeqCode). Lineage (GTDB taxonomy): Bacteria > Desulfobacterota > Binatia > Bin18 > Bin18 > JAAXHF01. The sequence continues at coordinate 99,732 of OZ243961.1, forward strand.
GAGCTGATCGAACAGCTCAGGCAAAAAAAGGCCGACGAAGAGGAGCAGCTCTTTCGCGAACTCGTCCACCTACGTTGCCCGCGGTGTGGGGCACGACTTGGTCAGCGGGAGATCCATGAGATCACGATTGATGAGTGTCCGGAATGTCAGGGGCTCTGGCTTGATAAGGGCGAACTGGAAGCGCTCTCCAAACATCGGGGCGGTGAGTGGATCGCACAATTCATGGAGCGCCTCACCCACCTCTTGTCCCGTCCGGACAAATAGCGCGCCGGGGGAATGGAACGCTGTTGCGGCTGAACAGACCGTTAGCACGCTCCATTGAGGAGTAGCGCTGCCGTCTCGACATTGGGATACTGAACTGAGTTCGCCGGACTCTGTTTTGTCGGAGGAGTGAGAGCTTGCGTCTGCTATGGACCCTGCTTGCCGGTGTACTCATCGGCTCATTCGTCGCCCTGCTGTACTACGGACGCGAAGTCTATCAGATGGCGCCGCCGGTGCCTGAGCGGGTTGTGATTGCCGGCTCAGACCGCGGGGCGCTTTTCACCGGTGATGACATTCGGGCTGGCCAGGACGTTTGGCGCTCGATTGGGGGCCATAATCTGGGATCAATCTGGGGCCATGGCGCCTATGCCGCACCGGACTGGACCGCGGACTGGCTGCATCGGGAGGCGGTCTGGCTACTGGACTATTGGGCCCGCCAGGAAGGCGAGGGCAGCTATGACACCCTCGGACCCGAGCGTCAGGCCGCGCTGCGGGTGCGCCTCCAGGCGGAGCTGCGTACAAACACCTATGACCCACGCACCCAAACGCTGACCGTATCGGCCCTCCGGGCTCAGGCCATTGACGCCGTTCAGGCGCACTACCTCGGTCTGTTCAGGACCGATCCCCAGTATGACAGCTTACGTGAGAGCTACGCCATGCCAGCCGGGACGGTGGCTAGCGACGAACTCGCTTCCCAGCTCACCGTCTTCTTTTTTTGGGCGACCTGGGCGTGTGTGACCGAGCGCCCTAACCACGACATCACCTATACCCACAACTGGCCACCAGAAGCCCTGGTTGGGAATGTTCCGACCGGCACCCTCCTTGTGGTGTCGGTCGCCAGTTTTGTGCTCCTCCTAGGAGGGATTGGCGCCTTGGCCTGGTTTTATGCCGCCAGGCGTGATTTCTGGCGCAACGCCCACGAACGACCGCCCACCGATCCACTGCTCAATCTTGAGTTGACGCCTTCAATGCGGGCAACCCACAAATACTTCTGGGTTGTTGGGACGCTGTTGTTGGCTCAGATGATAACCGGCGTCGTTACCGCCCACTATGGAGTAGAAGGCACGGCGCTGTACGGTATTCCTCTTGCCGAGTGGCTGCCGTACTCTCTGGCCCGCACCTGGCACGTCCAGCTCGGTATTTTTTGGATCGCGACGGCCTGGCTGGCGACCGGTCTGTGTCTCGCCCCCAGCATAGCTGGACGCGAGCCGCGCTTTCAACGGCTAGGGGTCAACGGTCTTTTTGTCGCCCTGGCGATTGTGGTTGCCGGCTCGATGGTCGGCCAAGCCCTGGCCATCCACCATCAGCTCGAAGGTGGGACAAACTTCTGGTTTGGCCATCAGGGCTATGAGTATGTCGAGCTCGGACGTTTCTGGCAGGTGTTGCTTGCGCTGGGCCTGTTTTTGTGGGTCGGGCTGATGCTCCGTGCGCTGTGGCCAGCCCTCCAGACCGCCCACGGGGCAAACAAGCAGCTGCTCAGCATCTTTATCCTCGCGGCGGGCGCTATCGCGCTGTTCTACACCGCTGGCCTAATGTGGGGACGGCATACCAACCTGGCGCTTGCCGAGTATTGGCGCTGGTGGGTCGTTCACCTGTGGGTAGAAGGATTCTTTGAGGTCTTTGCAGTAACAGTCATCGCGTTTATGTTTACCCGCCTGGGGCTCGTCCGGGTTCGCGCGGCGACCATGGCCGTGCTGTTCACCACCATTCTGTATCTCGTTGGTGGTATCCTGGGCATGTTCCACCACCTCTACTTTACCGGCACCACCCCGATCATTCTGGTCTTGGGTGGAACGTTTAGTGCCCTGGAACTGATGCCGCTGGTGTTGATCGGCTTTGAAGCCTATGAGAACTGGTCGATGGCGCGTTTGGCCCCGTGGGTGCGCAACTACAAGTGGCCTATTTACTGGTTTGTGGCGGTGGCGTTCTGGAATTTAGTCGGAGCCGGGCTGTTTGGCTTTTTGATCAATCCGCCCATTGCTCTATACTATATGCAAGGGCTTAACACCACACCGGTCCACGGCCACGCCGCCCTGTTTGGGGTGTATGGCATGCTGGGAATCGGCCTGTGCCTCCTCAGTCTACGGATTCTCAGCCTGCGGCAGGAGTGGAAGACCACGGCCCTTAGCTTTGCCTTCTGGGCCATGAACCTTGGGATGGGACTCCAGATCCTGCTCAGCCTCTTACCGGTCGGACTTGCCCAGACGTGGGCTAGCGTAGAGCACGGGATGTGGTATGCCCGTTCGGCGGAGTTCTTGCAAACTCCGCCTCTGGAAATGTTCCGTTGGCTTCGGGTGGTCGGTGACACGCTGCTGGCACTCGGGATACTGGCCTTTGGCTGGTTTCACCTTGGTCTGACGACCGGCTGGTCTATCACCGGCCTGCGACGTGATATTGGTGACTATGCAGTAAGCGTATCACAAGAAAGGAATGAGTGATGACTATCGACTCAATTCTGGTGCCAACCGATTTCTCCGAGTATTCGGACCGGGCCTTTGCCTGGGCACTTGAGATGGCCGACAAGTGGCAGGCCACGCTTGAGTTGCTCCACGTTGTCCCTACGCCTACCTACCCGCCAATGATGATTGGTGAGAGCGGGTTTAATGCGGCCGACTATGAGAGCAGCCTGAAGGATGACGCCGAGAAACAGATCGCGGCGACGGCCGACCGGGCCGAGAAGCCGGGGATCGCGATCAAGACCATGGTCGTGGTTGGCTCACCGTTTCACGATATCTGTACAATCGCCAAACAGGCCAAGAGCGATCTGATCGTAGTGGGCTCACATGGCCGGACAGGCTTAAGCCATGTCCTGCTCGGCAGTGTGGCCGAGCGGGTGGTCCGTCACGCTCCGTGCCCGGTCTTAGTAGTAGGCAGAGAAGCCCAGTCTTAGGTGCTTGGCCGTCGCCGCCGCGCGGGGTCCTCAAGCCACGGGATTGGGATCATTGATTCCTTTGGATCGATCCTGGTGCTGGGCGGAACGATTTCGTCAATCCGATCGAGGACATCGGTGGGTAAGCGCAGCTCTACGGCGGCAAGATTGTCTTCGACTTGCTCAAAGGTTTTCGGGCCAATGATAATGGCGCTGACGGCCGGGTGTTCGGCGGCAAAGGCCAGGGCCATATGGGTGAGCGAATAGCCGGCCTCGTCAGCTAGGGCGGACAGCTGCTCAACCACATCATATTTTCGTTGGACCTCTGCCCGCTCCACATTCCACACTCCCATGCGTCCCAGGCGTCCGGCCGCGCGACTGTTGGGCGGCAGCGGCTCATCGCGCTTGTACTTGCCGGTCAGCCAGCCTCCGGCGAGAGGGGCGTAGGTCATGGTGCCGACCCCGTGTCGCTGGCAAGTGGGGAAGACGCCGATTTCGCCGCCCCGGCTGAGCAGGGAGTAAATACACTGCTCGCTGCGCACCCGAGCCAGATTGCGCTGCTCGGCAAGACGCTGCGCCTCGACAATCCACTCGGCGGGTGTGGCTGAGGTGCCGATGACCCGAATCTTGCCCGCACGCTGGAGATCGGTCATCGCGGCGAGCGATTCTTCGAGCTCGGTGTCCCAGTCGCGTCGGTGGAGCTGGTACACGTCAATATAGTCGGTCTCCAGCCGTTGGAGACTGTGCTCAACCGCCCGAACGATCCATCGCCGTGAACCACCGCCAATGTTGACGTCTTTGGCCTGTCTGGAAAACTGACCGACCCGTTCGGTGGGAAAGAAGCACTTGGTGGCCAGCACCACCTCGTCCCGTCGACCTTTGAGAGCCTTGGCCAGAATGCGTTCCGACTCACCGTTCGAGTAGGCGTCGGAGGTGTCGATGAAGTTGATCCCGGCCTCAAGTGCGGTATGGGTAATCCGAACACATTCGTTGTGATCGGTATTGCCCATCTTGCCGAACATCATTGCGCCGAGGCAGAAATGACTGACTTTTATGCCGCTGCCACCGAGGGGGCGATATTCCATGGCTGCTCCTTCGCCTAGACTGCGACATGGGGAACGATCGCGTCGATGTCTTGGAGATCTGCGACCGACAGCTTCCAGCCCGCGGCCGCGGCGTTGGCGCGGACCTGGGCCGGTTTCGTCGCGCCGGCAATGACGGAGGCGACACACGGTTGAGCGGCCAGCCATGAGAAGGCCAGTTCCAGCAGACTATGACCGCGCTCCTCAGCAAACGTTTGGAGCGCCTCAAGCTTGGTAAAGTTCTCGTCCGTTGCCCAGCTCTGAAACCGTTCGAGTGCACCTAGGCGGGTGTCGGGGTCAAAGCCTTGGCCGCGTCGATATTTCCCGGTTAGCAACCCGTTGGCCAGGGGAAAGTAGGGCAGTTGGCCGAGCTTATGGGTGTCGCAGGCAGGGATCGCGTCATCTTCGACCTCCCGTTTGAGCAGGCTCCACTCGTTCTGGGCGGTATCAAAGCGGACAAAGTTTCGGTCCTGAGCCATGCTCTCCGCGGCGTCAATCATCGCTCCGGTGTAGTTCGAATGGCCGATGGCCCGGACCTTGCCTTGCCGGACTAGGTCGTCTAGCGTCTCAAGCGTTTCCTCAACCGGGGTGGTCTCGTCCGGATAGTGCATCTGATAGACATCGATCCAGTCGGTCCGCAAGCGTTTGAGGCTCTCCTCAACACGAGCCATGATATAGGCCCGCGAGCCCCAGCGTTCGCCGGTTTTTTTGATCTTGGCGACGCCGCCAAATTTGGTGGCCAGGATGAGGTCTTTGCGGCGAGGGCCCAGCACTTGGCCAATCATATCTTCAGACGTGCCGAACCCGTACAGATCGGCCGTATCCAAAAAATTGATCCCGGCGTCAAGGGCCGCCTCAATGACGGCTCGACATTCTTGGAGCTGAATGCGCATGCCAAAATTGTTGCAGCCCAGCCCAACAATGCTGGCCTGTAGGCCTGATGAGCCCAACGGACGTGTTTCCATGCTTGTCCCTCCTTCGCCTCCGCGTGTGTGGTGATAAGACGCGGCAGACGCTAGCATTTTCGTGGCGGAAATTCGAGAGGGCGGTAGGGCTAGGTTGTGTCGGTTGATCCGGACCTAGACTGCCCGCCTGCCTCGGTTGCCGGGGCCTGGCCGAACGACCCGCTCCCCGAATCTAGAAACGCCTGCTCGTCTGGCGTGGAGCGGCGTCCAAGGATGGCATTGCGGTGCGGAAAGCGGCCGAAACGCTGCATGATGGTCAGGTGTTTGTGGGCGAAGTCGAGCCATGAGCTGAGAAACGCGTGCCACTCAGACGGGGCTTGGGCCAACAGGGTCTTGCAGTGCCGGACCGACGCTTCCTGCAACGTGATATCCTCGGCGTGCTGCAGGGGCATGAGAAAGAAGGCTTGTTCGACGGGTGTGAGCTGGGTCAGATACATTTTTTCCAGACCGTACTGACAGATTTGCTGGGCTTGTAGGTCTGTACCAAACGCCGCCGGAGTGCCCCGAAACAGGTTGCGCGGCAACTGATCTAGGGCAATGACAAGCGCTAGACAGGAGCGGGCCGCGGTCTGCCACGCCTGTAGTCCTCCGCTGCGGGCTTGGGCGTACACCCCGGAGAAGCGGTCCCGCAGCTGGGCGTCAATGTGTGGACCCGCCTCAAACCAGAAAGCATAGCGTTTCTCTGCCGCCTGGGCGTCAGTGACGGCGTCGGCAAACCAAAATGTTAGCAGGTGGTCTGGATTCATGGGTCACACTGTTTTTGTGTTTTTGTAAGTTGTAGGCTAGCATATCTGCCACCGGGAGGCGAGGGGAGAGTGGGCCGGGCAGGCCGGCACGAGCGGGTCGCTTGATCCCGAGGCCATATCCTTGTAGATGACTCGTTCCTGACGGGCTGAAGGGAGGGACGAAGCCGCATGCGCTGTGCTCGGTGTGGGTTTGATGGATCCGATCTGTGGGAGGTGTTACCGGTCGTGCTCGCCCGTCTCCAGCAGGAAGGGCGGATAAGCTACCGTGCTCTGAAACGTGGTCTGGACTGTGATGATGAACTGCTGGAAGATTTGCGCACCGAGCTTGTCTTCAAACGGCTGGCCACAGACGAAGACGGCAAGGGTTTGGTCTGGGTAGGAGAAGACCAACCTGTGGAGGAACCTTCTTCTCCCCTGTCCGACTCTGGCGCGCACGACGCCTGTCTTCACTCGGAGAGCTCGCTTCCGTCCCCGTCCACCCTCGCCGGTAAGGCCACCGGACTGGGGGAAGACACCCCCAGCAGCCCTGAGGCGGCTGAGTCAGATTCGACCAATGAACAGGTGGCTGGCCTGCTCCAGGACGCAACGACTGGAGCCGGACCGCCACTTCTACTCGGCCGCGATGTGGAAGTCGGGCTGTGTGAGCAACGCTGGGAGCAGAGTAAGGAGGGCTTTGGCCAAGTTGTACTGGTGGGCGGCGCGGCAGGGATTGGCAAATCCCAGCTGGTGAGCTGGCTCGCTCACGTCGCGCAGCAAGACGGGGCGCGGTGTCTCAGCTTTCGCTGTCGGTCCGACTGGCAGCTGTCCACGCTGGGGCCTATTGTTGAACACTTACACCATCGCTTGGAGTGGCCGGCAGCGGCCAATCGGCTAGCTCGGCTGGAGACATTCTTGCGGGCGTCCAATCTGGCGGTGGATGAGATGCTGCCGATTTTTGCCCGCCTGCTGTCAGTCCCACTTGACGACCGCCCCGGCCCGCAGCTTGTCTCCCCCCGCCTGGAACGCCGAGCGCTGTACGCAGGGCTGACCGCCTGGCTCCTCCACGAAGCTCAACAGACGCCCGTCTTTATGTGCTGGGAGGATCTGCACTGGGCCGATCCGTCCACCCTGGAGCTTCTCGGCCTGCTGATTGAGCAGATACCCCGCCTCCGGATATTCAACGTTTGTACCTTTCGACCAGAATTTGTCGTGCCCTGGTCAAACCGTTCGTGTACGACTCCGCTATCGCTCGAAGCCCTGGAAGCGCCTGACACCGAGACGCTGGTCAGGCGTCTGGCGGACGGGGTGAGGCTGCCTGACGAACTGGTGGATGCTATTACCACAACTAGTGCGGGCGTTCCGCTGTTTGCCGAAACGCTCACCAAACTTGCTCTTGACTCAGCCCCGCTCAGGCCGGTCAATGGGCACGATGTTCTCCACGTCCCGCTCGCTGAGCTGAAGCTGCCGACGACATTAGCCCAGGCAGTGGAGGCCCGGCTGGAGAAACTGCCCCAGGCCCAAGAGGCCGTCCAACTTGGGGCCGTGCTAGGGCCCGCTTTTTTGTATGAAACGCTACGTAGCCTGTTATCCACAGATGAGGGCTGCCTCCAAGAGCAGTGCGCCCAGTTAGTCCGGGCCGGGCTGTTTGTCCAACACGGAGCGGGGCCTCAGGCGCGCTATCACTTTGCCCATGAGGTGATCCGGCAGGTGGCCTATACCGCCACCCCTCCCCCGACGACCCAAAAATATCACCACCACTACGGCACCTTCTTAACCCGGCACCGCGCCGAGCTCGTCCAGACCCACCCGGAGTGTGTGGCGGCGCACTATGCCAAGGCCGGGACCAGCGAACCAGCCGTCGCCTATTGGCTCCAAGCCGGCCAACGGGCCTACGGCCAGGCGGCCTACCGCGAGGCGGCCGCGCACCTGCAGCACGGCTTGGCCGCGCTGCCGCAGGTGGCCGATGCGGCGACGCGCACCCCCCTCGAGTTTACGCTCCAGGCCTGGCTAGGGCGGGTGTGGGCGGCGGAGCGGAGTTTGCGGGCCCCCGAGGTCGCGCAGGCGTATGGGCGGGCCCACGAACTGGCCCCGCACCTGCCGGCGGACCGGACGCTGGCCCCCCTCCTGTGTGCCGTCCGGCAGTTTTATGCGGCCCGGGCCGAGTACCAGACCGCCCGGGAGTTGGCCGACCACCAGCTCACCGTCGCCGACCAGACCGGAGAACGGGCGCTGCGACTGACCGCGCATGCCGGGCTGGGCGCGGTGTGTTTGTGGCTGGGCGACTACGCGGCCGCGCGTGAACATTTTGAGCAGACGCTCGCCCTCTACCAAGCCGCCAAACACCGCCGCCTAGCCCGGCGCTATGGGACCAACCCGCAAACGCTGGCCTGTTCTTTGGCGGCCTGGACCGTGTGGTATCTGGGCTATCCGGAGCAGGCGCTGCGCCTCACCACCCAGGCTGAGCGGGTGGCCCAAGAGGCGACCGCTCCGCTGGAGCGGACCTGGGCTCTGCTGTGCTCCGCCTGGCTGCACCAACACCGTGGCGAGTGGCGACTGGTCCACGAGTTGGCGGCCCGGGGGCTGCGCTTGGCGACTGACCACGGCCTGTCTTTCCCGTCCGCTGTGGCCGGCGTACTCGAGGGCTGGACGCTGGCCAAACAGGGCCAGGCCGCGGCTGGTATTGCGCAGATCCGGCGGGGGGTGACCCTGGCCCAAGAGAGCGGGGTGGGGTGGGGGCGCCCCTATTTGCTGGGCCTGCTGGCGGCGGCCTACGGCGAGGCGGGCCAGGCGGAGCAGGGCTTGGAGGTGTTGGTCGACGCGCTGCGCCTCGTGCGGGAAACAAACGAGCGCTTCTGTGAACCTGAGCTGTACCGGCTACGGGGCGAGCTGCTGCTGGCTCGGGAGAACGGGCTGGCTGGACCTCAAGCTCCCTCTTCAGAGGCCGAAGATTGTCTGTTGCTGGCCATTAAAATTGCCCGCCGTCAGAGCGCAAAGTCCTGGGAATTACGGGCCGCACTCAGCCTGAGCCGCCTCCGGCAGCAGCAGGGGAAGGTCCAACAGGCTCAACAAGTCGTAGAGTCGGTGTACGGCTGGTTCAGCGAGGGGCTTGATACGCCGGACGCCCAAGACGCCAAGGAGGTCCTGGCGACCCTGGGGTGAGGGGGCAGGCTGTTGAGGGGCTGACCATCCGGGGCAGGCGTGCTAGCTAAAGAGCAGCATGACACAAGCCGAACCAGTTGGCATGATCCACCGGACCGTCTATGGGGTGCCGCTGACCCTCCTGGATCAGGGGCAGGGCCGTCCGCTCTTTGTCTTACACGGCGAGTCGGGTCTTGAGCCTCGGGCGTCCTTTCTCTCCCTGTTGGCCGAGCAGGGACGCGTGATCGCTCCTTGGCATCCGGGCTTTGGTCACGCCCCAGATGTGGACGCTATCGAGACGGTCGATGATCTGAGCTATCTGTACCTCGACCTGCTTGAGGTGCTTGATCTACACGGAGTGACTGTTGTCGGCTGCTCGTTGGGCGGCTGGATAGCCGCCGAGATGGCTGTCAAGGGTGCTGAGCGACTGGCCAAGCTTGTGCTGGTCGCGCCGACCGGCATCAAAATCGGTGACCGTGAGACGCGCGACATCCCGGATATTTTTGCCCTGCCGCCGGACGAGGTCGCACGATTGCAGTATCACGATCCCAGCCAGGCGGTCCAAGACTATACGGCGATGTCCGACGATGAACTGCGGGTCGTCATCCGCAACCAAGCAGCCACGGCGCTGTATGTCTGGGAGCCGTATTTTCATAATCCCAAGCTCCGTCAGCGTTTACACCGGATTCGTATTCCAACCCTGTTGGTGTGGGGCGCGAGTGACCGCTTTTTGCTTCCCGATTACTACGGCGCGGCCTATTGCGAAGCAATTCCCGACGCTCGCCTGGAAATCATTGAGCGGGCTGGCCACTGGCCACACCGCGAACAGCCGGCAGGCCTGGTTGAACACATTCGTCGTTTTCTTGGCTAAGGGAAACTGGGCGCGGCGAGGAAGGGAGAGACAGCCATGCAGGCCTGGCACTTCAGCGAGAACGCCTACCACGTGCTCCCCGATGCCAAAGACTACAACTCAATCCGGGTCACCTTGCCCAACCGCTACTACGATCCCCAGCTCGGTGCCGACCTGTATCACCGCTTTATCGACGAGTGGGTCATTGCCGATGCCCTTGGCCTGGAGGTGATGGTCAACGAGCATCACCAAACCGCCACGAACCTCAATCCCGCGGCACCGATCATCATGGGGATTCTCGCCCGCGAAACCCGGCGCGCGCGGCTGTTGATTTTGGGGAATCCGATTGCCAACCGGCGCGAGCCGGTCCGGGTGGCCGAAGAGATGGCCATGGTCGATGTGTACTCGCGGGGGCGGCTTGAAGTTGGGTTTGTCCGTGGGGTGCCCTACGAGATCTCCGCCGGCAACCATCCGCCGACCCGGATGCACGAACGTTTTTGGGAGGCCCACGATCTGATCCGCAAAGCCTGGACGAGCCATGACGGCCCGTTTAACTGGGAGGGCCGGTTTTTCCACCACCGGCAAGTGAACATCTGGCCGCGGCCCTATCAGCAACCCCACCCGCCGGTCTGGATCACCGCTCTGAGCCCCGCCACAGCCAAAAAGGCGAGTGAGCACGGCCATGTGGCCGCCTGTTTCTTAACGGGTTTCCAGGGGACGAAAGCGATTTTTGATGCCTATCGCAAGCGCCGGGTCGAGTTGGGGATGCCCCCGCCCGACCTCGACCGGTTGGCCTACGCGGCTCTGGTCTATACCGGGGAGACTGACGAAGCCGGCTTGGCCGGGGCGCGGAAGCTGATGTGGTATGTCGAGTCGAACAAGGTGCCGCCCCAGTTCACGAATCCCCCCGGTTATCAGGCGACGGCAGCGAGCGTCGGGGCGCTGCGCGGGGCGGGTGGCATCTTCAAACTGTTCCAGCGTCCCAGCCTGGAGCGCTTCATGGCCAACGGACTGGTTTTTGCCGGTAATCCAGACAGTGTGTATCGGCAGATCATGCAGTTCTACGACTACGTCGGCGGGTTTGGCCATATGCTGCTGATGGGGCAAGCCGGGTACTTAGACCACCAAGAAACGGTCAAGGGGATGGAGTTGTTTGCCCGGGAAGTCTACCCGCGGCTCAAGGCGGGGGGAGGCACCGGCGGGCCTTGAACAGACACGGCCGTCGTTGACCGCTCCAGGGATATTCCGGGTGCCCCGCCGGTTTGTGTGGGAACGCGGGTGGCGGTCGGGGCCTTGTGCGATGAGGCCGGGCGATGGGCTTTTCTGGACGATTTCCCCGTGGTGAGCCACGAGCCGGCGGGGAGTGGGCCGGGGAAGCTCTGGTGACCGACGTTCAGGCGCATCGTTCTTGGGGAGGCGGGCTGCTGCGGAGGCTCCCCCGGCTAAACCGTGCCGAGTCGCCTGAGGCGGTCGCGGTTGGCCGCAATATGGGCGAGCGCGGTAGGGAGACTCTTGGCGGGCCGCGAGGGCAGCCAGCCCGGATAGCCGGCAAGGGCAAACTCCTGGGCGATGCCGTGCCCCATCAGCCCCGCGCCAACAACCGTGACACATTGAATGTCGTCACCATCCATCCCGTCCTCCTGTCGTCCCCTCGGGACTTCTCTTCGCGAGACCCTTCATGTCAGAAAACAACGGGCAAGACGAGGGCCTCCCAACAAATTTTGACAAGCCGGGCAAGACTGGGCTAGAGTTGGGCCCAACTGCCGAACGGAGAGGGAGGGACTGGGATGTCAAAGAAGACCGTGCTCGTTGCCGGAGCGTCCGGGCTTGTCGGCTCTGCGGCGGTGCGACATTTCTCCGGCCTGCCGGACTGGGAGGTCGTGGCCGTTTCTCGCCGGGCCCCACCCAGCCGGGAGGGGGTGAGGTTCCTCTCGGTCGATCTGACCGACCCGTCCCGCTGCGCTGAGGTTTTCCGCCAGATGAGCGAGGTGACCCACGTGGTTTATGCCGCGGTGAACGAAACACCGGGCCTCGTGGCGGGCTGGCTTGATCCACACCAGATGCAGACCAACCGCAGCATGCTGGTCAATCTGTTTGAGCCCCTCGCCTCTGTCGCCAAAGCCCTCCAACACATCTCGGTCCTGCAAGGCACCAAAGCCTACGGCGCGCATATTGCCCCCTTTCCGGTTCCGGCCCGGGAACGCTGGCCCCGCCACCCGCACGCCAACTTCTACTGGCTGCACGAAGACTACATCAAAGATAAACAGCAGGGCACGCTCAGGAAGAGCGGCACGCCCTAAGGAGGAGAGCGGATGCAACTTGTCACGTTCACCCACGCTGGAGCAACCCGCATCGGTGTCTTGGACAACGCGGAGGTGGTAGACTTGTCCGCCGCCGTGCCCGCCCTGCCGCGCGAAATGTGCGCCTTCCTGCGGGCCGGCAGTGAGGCCCTGGCCGCCGCCCACCACGCCGCCACCACCGGCGCCGGCCGCCTGGCGCGGGGCGAAGTCACCATCGAGGCGCCGATTCTGCGCCCGCCCAAGATCCTCGCGGTGGGTCTGAACTATAAAGATCACATTGCTGAGGCTGGCATGAAACCGCCCGAGGTGCCGATGATCTTTAACAAACAATCGACCGCCGTGACCGGCCCGACCGACCCGATCCATATTCCCCGGGCGTCAGCCCAGGTGGACTATGAGTGCGAGCTGGCGGTGGTCATTGGGCGCTTCTGCCGCCATGTGCCCAAAAGTCGAGCGGCGGCGGTGATTGCCGGCTATACCATTGCCAACGATGTCAGCGTCCGGGATTGGCAGCTGCGGGTGCCGACCTTTACGATGGGCAAGTCGTGGGACACCCACTGTCCGCTCGGCCCGTGTATTGTGACCGGGGAGGAGCTCGGCGACCCGCACGGCCTGGCGCTACAGACCTGGGTCAATGGGGAGTTGCGTCAGGACTCGAACACCCGTGAGCTGCTGTTCGACTGTTTTGATCTGGTGGAGCATCTGTCCACGGCGTTTACGCTTGAGCCGGGGGACGTGATTTCGACCGGCACGCCGAGTGGGGTGGGGTTTGCCATGCGGCCGCCCCAGCTGCTCAAGCCGGGGGATACGGTCCGGATGCGGATTGAGAACATTGGCCAGCTTGAGAACCCGGTGATTCCGGAGCCCGCTGGCACGCCGCGTCTCTGAGGCCGGCAAGAGAGAGAAGGAGGTCCGTATGAGTACCCGCCTAAACACCCCCCGTATCCCGCCGCTGGAAAAAGACGCCTGGGACGAACAGGTGCAGGCCATCTTGCGGCCCCTGGTCGATGCCGGGACGGGGTATAATATCTTCACGACCCTGGCTCACCATCCAGCCCTGTTGCGCCGGTGGTTGGTGTTCGCCAATCATGTGCTGTTCAAATCAACGGTGCCGGCCCGCGAGCGCGAACTGGTGATCCTGCGTATCGGCTATCTGTGCCAGGCCGATTATGAGTGGACCCAGCATGTCCAGATCGGCCTGGCCGCCGGCTTGAGCAAAGCCGAGGTCCGGCGGATTGCCCAAGGCCCGGCGGCCCCGGAGTGGGGGGAGCGGGACCGGCTGCTGCTCACCGCAACCGACGAATTGCACGCCGACGCCTTTATCCGTGACCCGACGTGGCAGGGCCTGTGCGCGTATTACACCACCCCGCAGTTGCTGGATCTGGTGTTCGCCATCGGGCAGTACCAGCTGGTCTCCATGGTGCTCAATACCCTGGGGGTGCAGCTTGATCCAGAGCTGGACCGCGAGCTGAGTCTGGGGCAGGTGTGAGCTGTGCGTCCGTGGAGAGGGCGCCTGTGTGGGACATAGGCGGAGAGGCCTCCAACAGGGCCTGCTTGCCTGCGCTGAGAGTGAGCGCGCTTGCGTTCTGGGAAGGCGGCAAATAGACGAAGGGAGCAAGCAGTCTTGTTGAGGAGGCTCCGGTGAGCCGCTGAGCTCCCTTCAGGCGCACTCCCTGGAGAGCCACGGCAAGCCCTCAGAGTGGCCGAGCGACGTCCCGTTACAGTCCTGGGACGTCGCTGCCAAGGAGGACCCGCAGCCGTGCAGCCGTGCAGCCGTGTTGACGGGCGCCCTGCCCCGCCTGCGCTCGCCGGGGCACTCCCCTGCAGGGAGGGAGCCGGGGGCGGGCCCGCGGCGCGGGTGGGCGAGCGGGGAGGAGGGCGGGTGCTGTCCCGCGGAGCAGGGTGCCGCTGTGTCATAGCCTGGCCAAGGCCTGCCCGGCCTGAAGCTGAGGGGGTCTCATCTGATGAGAAGAGGTCACGTGTTGGAGCATCTGTGCGGGGCTGGTCGTGGTCCGGGTAGCGGGGGGCCTCGCCCCTCTCTTTTCCCGGCCTTCGTGCTAGCTCTGCTGCTCTGGCTTGGGCCGTCTGCCGGTCAAGCCGACGAATGCGGGCCATGGTGCGCCCCTGACTTCTGGAGATCAGCTACGCCGGAGGACGTCAAGACGTTACTGGCCACAGGGCTGAACGTCAACGCCCGTACTGAGGCCGGTGGGACCCCCCTGCATGCTGCGGCGGCGTTCAGTACGACCTCCGAAGTGGTCCGGGTATTGGTAGCAGCGGGGGCGGCCGTCAATGCCCGCGATAAGGCCGGTTTAACCCCCCTGCATGCTGCGGCGGCACCGGCACCCGAAGTGGTCCGGGTGTTGGTAGCAGCGGGGGCGGCCGTCAACGTCCGTACTGAGAAGGGTGGGACCCCCCTGCATGTTGCGCTGGGGAGGATGACGCCAGCAGAAATGGTCAGGACCCCCGAATTGGTAGCAGCGGGGATGGCCGTCGACGCCCGTACTGAGGCCGGTTTCACCCCTCTGCGTGCTGCTGCGGCGGCGGCACCCGCAGTGGTCCGGGCGTTGGTAGCAGCGGGGGCGGCCGTCAACGCTCGCGATAAGGCCGGCGTGACCCCCCTGCATATTGCGGCGGGGTTCGATAGGATCCCCGAAGTGGTCCGGGTGTTGGTAGCAGCGGGGATGGCCGTCAACGCCCGCACTGAGGACGGTTTCACCCCCCTGCATAGTGCGGCGCGGTGGAGCAGGACCCCCGAAGTGGTCACGGCATTGCTCAATGCCGGAGCAGACCCGACCGCCAAGACGTCGGATGGCCAGACTGCTTTTGACCTGCTCCAAAGCAATAGCCCCCTGCAAGGCACGCAGGTCTATTGGCGACTGAACGACCTGCAGTATGAATGACGGCGTTCCCGCCGCTGCCTCGGTCAGCCGCGTCCGCCCCCGCCGCTACAGATTGTCCCCCTCCCGCTCCAACACCGCGCCATACTTCCGCAGCGCCTGCTCGCGGAGCGCCGGCAGGTGGCCGGTCGGGAACCGCCCCGGGGTCCCTGTGTACTCGCGGAGGACTTGGCGCGCCACCGTCACTTTGTGGACCTCGGTCGGGCCGTCGGCGAGGCCCATGACAAACGCCTCGGTAATCTGCTTTGAGAACGGCATTTCATTGGACACGCCCAAGGCGCCGTGCAGGTGGAGGGCGCGGGTGGCGACCTGATGGAAGACTTGGGGCATGACCGCCTTGATGGCGGCAATATCCATGCGGACTTTGCGAGAGTCGTTGTATTGGTCAATTTTCCAGGCGGTGCGTAGCACCAACAGGCGAAACTGTTCGATCTCGATCCACGAGTCGGCGATCTTCTCCTGTACCATCTGCTTATTAGCCAGGAGTTCCCCCTGGGTCTCCCGTGAGAGGACCCGCTCGCACATCATGTCAAACGATTTCTTGATCTGGCCGATAGTCCGCATAGCGTGGTGAATACGGCCGCCGCCCAAGCGGGTCTGGGCAACCTCAAAGCCCTGGCCGGGAGCGCCTAGCATATTTTCGGCTGGCACCCGCACATGATCGTAATGAATGTAGGCGTGGTCGCCTTCGCCCTCAGCTTCATCGGCTAGGCCGACATTGCGCTTAATATGAATGCCGGGGGTGTCGGTCGGTACAATAAACATGGACATGCGTTGGTAGGGTGGGGCGTCCGGGTCGGTCACGACCATGACGATCAGAAACGTTGCCCAGCGGGCGTTGGACGAAAACCATTTCTCCCCATTGATGACCCAGAAGTCGCCGTCTCGCTCGGCACGACACCGAAACATCTTGGGGTCGGCTCCGGCGTGCGGCTCGGTCATGGAAAAGCAGGACACAATCTCGCCGTTGAGCAGCGGCTTCAGGTATCTCTCCTTGTGCTCCGGGCTACCGTAGTGGGCCAAAATTTCGCTATTGCCAGTGTCTGGCGCCTGGCAGCCAAAGACAATCGGTGCAAACCGTGAACGGCCCAGAATCTCATTTATCAGCCCCAGTTTGAGCTGCCCATAGCCCTTACCTCCTAGCTCTGGTCCGAGATGGCAGGCCCACAGGCCGTGCCGTTTGACCTCGGCTTGGAGCGTGGGCACAATTTTCCGGTGGCGCGGGTTCTGAATGTCATACGGGTTGCCCAGCACATAGTCCAGAGGTTCGACTTCCTCACGGACAAAAGTGTCTATCCAGTCAAGTTCTTTTTGAAACTCCGGCTCTGTTTCAAAATCCCAAGCCATATGTCAATCCTCCTTGAGTGTGTGGTGAGCGCGAAATAGTCCACAGTACATAGCAGACACGCGTATTTTTTGCACCTGCCGTTCACTTTTGGCGGCCCGGTTTATTTCCTTTGAGGATCCGATCTGGTACACTGCTCTATACATAATCGCTGCTATGGTAGCCGCCCGGTCGAGCCGTTTTGTTGCCGCGATAGCAGAATAAGACGGTATGGGGGACTGGCGCGGGATGCGGAGAGGAGGAGGATGTGGAGGATAGCCATAACAGGCGATCGGTCAGCTTAAACCTGAATATTCGTGGACTACGCCAGTCCGCCACCCTTGCCGTCAATGAACGCAGCAACGCGCTGCGGAAAGAAGGACGACGCCTCTACAAAATGGGGCTCGGCCAGTCGCCGTTTCCGGTGCCAACCGAGGTGGTTGACGCCCTAACGTTGCACGCCAGCGAAAAAGACTATCTGCCGGTGACGGGGCTACCCGCTCTACGCGAGGCGGTGGCCGAGTTTCACCGCAAAAAAGATCGGCTTGATGCGCAGCCCGAGCATGTCTTGATCGGGCCCGGTTCCAAGGAGCTGATGTTTCTGCTGCAGCTGACCTTTTACGGTGAGCTGCTCGTCCCATCCCCGTCTTGGGTATCCTACGTGCCGCAGGCCAGGATTATTGGTCGGCAGGTCCGGTTGGTGCCAACCCGTTTTGCCAACAACTGGCGGGTGACGCCCCGGCAGCTGGTCGCCATCTGTCAGGAGGATCCGGATCGGCCCCGTCTGCTGGTGCTCAATTATCCGGGCAATCCCGAGGGGGGCAGTTATACCGCGGACGAGTTGCAAGAGATTGCCGAGATTGCCCGTCGGTTTGGCGTGATTCTGCTGTCTGATGAAATCTATGGTCAGTTGCACCATCAGGGGGAGCATGTCTCGGTTGCCCGATTTTACCCCGAAGGGACAATTGTAAGTTCGGGTTTATCGAAGTGGTGCGGAGCCGGAGGCTGGCGGCTGGGCACTTTCACGTTTCCGCCCGACTTATCCTGCCTCATGGAGGCCATGGCCGCGGTTGCCAGTGAGACCTACACCTCGGTTAGTACGCCGATTCAGTTTGCTGCGGTGCGGGCGTTTAAAAACGGCCTGGCCATTGAGCGCTACCTGTGGCACGTACGGCGAATTTTGGCCGGATTGGGCCGACGTTGCGCCGAGATACTGCGCCAAGCCGGAGTGCGGATCCGGAGGCCGGTTGGGGCATTTTATCTGTTTCCGGATTTCTCCCCTTTTGGCGTGCATCTTGCCAAACGCGATATCCGGGACAGCACCACGTTTTGTGAGCGCTTGCTCGAAGAGACCGGGGTTGCGGTTCTTCCCGGCGTCTCGTTTCAGCGACCGGCCGAAGAACTGACCGCTCGACTAGCCTATGTGGACTTTGATGGGGCCAAAGCCCTGTCGGCCAGTGAGACGATTCCGCTTGATCAGTCTTTATCCGACGACTTTTTTAGTCTGTGGTGTGGCAGCACCCTTGAGGCAACTCAGCGTGTTGTTGAGTGGGTGACGATGCCAGCCCGGCAAATGATCGCGGCCTGACCGTGGCAGAAAGCGAGGGGCAGCGTCACACCGCTTGCGGCGGCAGCCAGCGCAACTCCTGAAAGCGCTTAATCCACTTGCGGAACATGTCCTCAGTATCCATACACTCGTGGAAGCCGGCTTGGCGCAGCTTAATCGTGCTGACCAGCATGGGGGGAGGTGCCTGATTCCTGCCATAGGCCAGACAGAAGTCGGCCAGGGCTGCGGATTCTCCCACAAATTCCTGGACGTCTGTTGGGGCGGTGAGATTGTATTTTTTCACAATCGCCTCCCACTCGTCCTGGTGTTTGGGCAGCTCTTCGACCATCGAACAGGGCTGCGGCGGACCAACTTCCATGCCGAACGCCTCGGCCAGCACAGGCCACACATTCTGCCACACATACACATCGCCATTAGTGATATTAAAGATTTCGTTATGGCTGGCATCGGCGTTGGCCGCCCACTCCAGTGCATGGGCCAGGACATCGACGTCAATCGCCTCAAAGACATAGGGCGCGCCGCCAGGGTAGGACAGGGGTTTGCCCTGTTCTTTTAACAGGGCTGCGTACACACCGATCGGGGTAATCACATTCAGATTGCTGCCTATAGCCTCACCAAAGATGAGCTGTGGGCGCCAGATGGACCAGTGCCAATCTTTGCCCTGCTGTTTGTCTTTGATGTAGTCTTCGTGCAGCCAGTAGAAGTTGGCGTGCGGGTGGCGGGGCCAGCGTTCCCGGGCCGGAACCGGAAAGGGGGCAATATGCGCGCCGTAGGCTTTGGTGCCTTGCAGGACCGAGATGTGTTGGAGGTTTTTGGCGACAGATTCAAGGGGCTCAAACAGATTGACCAGCATGCTGCGGTTGGTCTGCATCTGGTGTGGATCAAGCCAGCCCGCCACGAGGCCCGGTGTTTCGTTCACCGCGGCATAAACCACGTGGGTCACCTCGCTCATCTGGCGGAAAACCTCAGCGCAGCGGGACGGGTCGGTCAGATCGACCGAGAGGAACCTCACCCCCTCCCGGCTGGGTGGGGCCCGGCGAGAAACGGCCACGACCTCCCAGTCCGGCAGGCCGGAGAAATGTCGCACCGCCGCAGAGCCGACAAGCCCGGACGCTCCGGCAACGAGCACGGTCTTCTTTGACATCCCAGTCCCTCCCTCTCCGTTCGGCAGTTGGGCCCAACTCTAGCCCAGTCTTGCCCGGCTTGTCAAAATTTGTTGGGAGGCCCTCGTCTTGCCCGTTGTTTTCTGACATGAAGGGTCTCGCGAAGAGAAGTCCCGAGGGGACGACAGGAGGACGGGATGGATGGTGACGACATTCAATGTGTCACGGTTGTTGGCGCGGGGCTGATGGGGCACGGCATCGCCCAGGAGTTTGCCCTTGCCGGCTATCCGGGCTGGCTGCCCTCGCGGCCCGCCAAGAGTCTCCCTACCGCGCTCGCTAATATTTCGGCCAACCTCGATCGCCTCAAGCGACTCGGCGTTGTGTCTCCCTCTCAAGCGGCGGCCGTGCCAAACCGGATTCGTACCAGCCCTGCTCTCAAAACTGCGGTCAGCGAAGCGGATGTGGTCATTGAATCGGTGTATGAAGACGCGAGCCTCAAGCGGCGCATCTTTCAAGAGCTGGACGCCGCGTGTCCGGACCGCACGATTTTGGCCAGCAATACCTCAACCCTCATGTTGGGCCAGTTTGCAACCGAACTCCGGCGCTCGGATAAGATCATCATCGCCCACTACGCCAATCCCCCTTATCTCATCCCGATTGTCGAACTCGTCCGGGGTGCGACAACCTCGGACGAGACGGTCGAGACCATGTCGGCGTTGTTGACCCGGATCGGCAAGCGGCCGGTCGTGGTCCAAAAAGAGGTGCCTGGATTTATTCTCAACCGTCTTCAGGGAGCACTGCTGCGTGAGGCACTGTGGATGGTCCAAGAGGGGATCGCCAGCCCCCAGGCCATTGATACGGCCCTCAAAAATAGTATCGGACGCCGCTGGGCGGTGGCGGGAATCTTTGAGGTGTTTGAGCTGGCGGGCTGGGATTTGCTGGCGGCAGCCATGGCCGGTGTGTATCCACACCTGTCGAACGCTTCACAGGTATCGCCGGTTCTGACCGAGCAGGTGAAACGCGGCGAGCTGGGGGTGAAAACGGGCAAAGGGTTCTATGAGTGGACGCCCGAGTCGGCCGAAGCGCTGCGGCACCGCATCGCCCATGCCTTGGTGGAGATTGAATCCTGGTCGGACGACACCTAAGATGTCCACCAATGAAGGAGGATGACTGATGGCTTTACATTTGGCGGAGCTGTATTTGAACGTGGATAGTGTAAACAGGGCCAAGGAAATCGTGCAGGCTATAGACGGTATAGTGGCCGGGAATTTTCCGCCTGGCGTCACTAAAATCGCTGGTCCGTGGGTGTCGAATGAAGAACCGAAACTGATTCTGGTGCTCGACATTCAGGATCATACAACTACAGTCGGTCCGTTCTTGCGGGGCATCACCCACGGCCATATCCTCAGACGGCGTTTTACGCCCATTGCCGAGTGGGAGACGGTCAAAGACGTGATTGCTGGGCTGTAGCGGGCCGAAGCAGCCGCGCAGGGCTGGGCGACCGGCCCTGCGCGATACGAACTGCGGCTAGGCCTGTGGAGCAAAAAAGGCGAAGGTCCGGGCCTCGATGCTCTCGCGTGCCGGCGCGTTGGCTGGGGCTGTAGGGTCGGCAAAGGCCGAGTGCGCGGTAAAGCGCGCCCGACCGTCTTCCATTGAGTCGTAGCACTTCAACAACATAGCTTCGCCGGGTTCCAGGCTGGGAAAATAGAACCAGCGCTGCTCAGGATTATAGGCCACCGAATAGATCTCACCGGTTCGATGGGAAAATATCAGGTCGGTCGGAATAAAATCCTTGGGGTCCATACTTGTCGCGTCGCACACGGCTAGGGGCTGATCCTGAGCCGGGACGTTAATCGGGCGCCAAACGTTGATGACACAAAAGCGGTGTTTGAGGAGGGCCTCGGCCTCTTCGGCGGGCAACAGATCCCGCACCCGTTTGGGACCCGACGTGGCCGTATAGTCGTTATGGGCAAATCGCACCGGGGAGCTCACCCCGGTCTCGCCGCGCTTGGCGCGTGGGGCGCAACGAACGTTGTGGTCAAAGACGACTACTTTTGAGGCCCCGGTTAGGTCTTTGACCAGCTGGGCGGCCTCTGGATAGTAGACCGCTTTGACTTCGTCTGGATCATAAAAATTTTTCACCTTGGTCCCGCGGCGGGTGAGCATCAGGCCCTGTTGGTCTAGGGACAGCTGGTCCTGGACGTCCCGACCGTTGTAGACCGGGATGGTGTGCTTGTTTTGAGCCGGTCTTTTGGGCGGACTGTTACGGTCCGGGTTGACATGGTAGGCCGGTCGTTCTTGGGTATTGGCCAGATAATGAAAGAGGCCCTCAACATGGCTGAGGCCTTCGGTTGGAGCTGCATTCGCCATCGCTATCCTCCTCGTGTGTTTGGGCTCCTGCCAATCCGTCTGAAACTGCAGGCTAGATAGGGTCCCCTCATAGGTACAGACGCCACGGTACAAAATCATGTTTTGTGTAGCAAGAGCCGGGCCGCGCTTTACACCCGCCACTCAAAGGCGCTATCAAAAGCTGATGGTTGAGCTGACTATTGACCGGCTTGAGTCGGTCCTTGGAACGTTGCTGATTGTGGCTGATGGACAGCGTTTGTGCGCACTTGACTACGCCGACACTGAGGAACGAATGCTACTGCTGCTGAAGCGTCGATATGGGCACTATCGTCTGTCCGGGGCGGTCGACCCCAACGGTTTCAGTGGCCAAGTCCAGGCCTATTTTGACGGCGATCTTCGAGTAATTGAGACGCTCCCGGTCAGCCTGGGCGGAACCGATTTTCAACAACAGGTGTGGACCGCGTTGCGCACGATTCCACCCGGCGATGTTCTGTCGTACGGACAGTTGGCGAAAAAACTCGGCCAGCCCAACGCCTACCGGGCAGTCGGGATGAGCAACGCGCTCAATCCAATTGTCATTGTCGTACCCTGCCACCGTCTACTCGGGGTAAACGGCACCCTGACTGGTTATGCTGGAGGAGTCGAGCGCAAGCGGTGGTTGTTGCAGCATGAGGGGGTTGAGGTTGACAAACTCAGAGCTGGACGTTGAACCCGGACAGGCCCGCAAGACAGAGGGACAATCGCCCACCTGGGCAGATCGGCAAACTTTTTTGGAAACGCTTTCCTAAGAGTCTCCGGAAATCTATTTATCCTAATAATTACATTGGCCATGAGCGCGGCGTTGGTGCGGAACAGGGAAGGTATCTCGTCCTTGTAGGTCCAGATCCGGTTGGACGCCCCTTCGCGGGTGGCATTTTCGTCGCTGGAGTTCTTCAATTCGATCACGGCCAGGGGTAGGCCCTTGACGAACAGCACCACGTCAGGCCGGCGGTTGCTCTGTCCCGTGATCACCGTGAACTGGTTCATCGCGAGCCAGTCGTTGGGATCGGCGTCGGAGAAGTCGATCAACCGAGCAGCATCGCCGCCGATGCTGCCGTCCTCCTGGGCGACCTCGACGGGCACGCCCTTGATCAGGTAGCGGTGAAGGCGGCGGTTCTCCTTAGATGAGGGAGAGGATTTCCGTCTGCCGCACTTTGCGCACCACGTCCTCCAGCGTCTCGGCGGGCAGGTGCGGGTTGAGGCGTGCAAGCGCCTTGCGGAGCCGACCGGTGAGCAGTACCTCATCGTAGCTGCCGCGCTTCGGTGTCGGACCCTCTGGGCCGATGTCCGGTCCGTGCAGCACGGCAAAACCCAGCCCTGTAAGTCATTCGAGAGCCGCGTCTTCCACCTCGCTTTCGGTGAGTATAGCCATCAGGCCGCGGCTCTGCCCGTTCCCAGGACGAATCTTGCGTGCTCGCGGCGGAGCATCTCGTACGGGCTCATGCAGCGCAGGCCGATGCAGGCATTCGGAATCTTGATCTTGCTGGTGGTGTCGGCGGGGATTTCGTGCGTGACGACGATGCACTTGTGAGCCAGCGCATGCGCGACAAGCCAGTAGTCCGCAACCTGCAGGAAGGTTGCGACAGCGGCCGGCTGGTATCCATGGCCGCTTGCCCAGTTGCTCACGGCAGGGAGCGCCGGCAACACCGCGTCGTCCGGTGGAAGAAAGAATCCGTCGCCCTGCGCTGCGGCCCACTCCGCCAACTTGTCGTCTCCGGCTTGCAGCTCGTCCGCGACCTTTTCGATGCTCGCGACCTTGCCCGTGCCGTTTTGCTCAACCAGCCAGTCCCAGAAGGCGGGGCAGAAATCGAAGCCATAGTGCAGATTTTGACCTGGATGAAGACGTTCGTATCGACAAGATAGGCCGTCATCTCATCACCCCGGCTTCGCGCCCGATATTGTTGAAGGTCTTGGTTTTCTTAACGCCCAACATCCGGAAAGCATCCCGATAGAGCGTCTGGCCCTCGAGCGTGCTCACGACCAGCGCGCGGGCGAACCGCCGCCCGACCCGCGCAACCGTGGTGCGATAGAAGTCGCCGCCGCTGCTGCCCGCTTGGACGAACTTCCGCAGGCGTTCATTCTCCTGCGCCCAGGCGGTGTCAAAACGCTCGCGAGTCAGCCAGCCCGCATCAAGCAGGCGTCGCAGGATGACCAACGTGCTGACCTTGAAGGTACGCGTCAGCCGGGACAGCGCGTCCGGGAGTGGCTCGTTCCGGCGCAGATCGGATCGCAGGGCCTCCAGCGGCACAAGAAACTCCGCCGCCACGGTGTTGCACCACACTTCCTCGTTCCTGAAGCCTCGCCCGGGCGCCGCGCCCATGTTCGACAAAGCCGAAGCGCCAAGCCAGACATGCGCGAGTTCGTGGGCGAGCGTGAACATCTGCGCCGCATTCGTGTCCTTGCCGTTGACGAAGATCAGCGGCGCGAGCGGATCGCACAGCGCGAAGCCGCGGAACTCGGCGGGATCGAGACGGCGGCGATTGTTGCTCATCACGGTGCCGCTCACCATGACGAGAATGCCGGTCTGGTCAGCCTGACGGATGAACAGCCGCAGTGCAGCGGTCCAGGTCGGACACTCCCGGCGAACGGCCAGATCGAAAGCCAAGGTTTCTCGCATACGGGCCGCAACAGTTTCAGGAGAGGTCCTGACCGAGGCGCTGCCGACGAAGCCGAGATCCGGTTCGCCGGCGACGCGGGCAAACTCCCGATACCAACTCTGCCGTTCTTGGCAAGCGTAGAGCGTGTCCAGCAGATTCGGGCTGGGGCGTGGGACGGCGTGCCCGGCGAAGGTACGGAAGTCCGAAATGGGTAGGGCTTCCTCCGGCGGTTCCAAAAGAAACAGATACCCCACCGGCACATGGAGAGCGCGTGCGAACGCCGCCGCCTGCTTCAGGGGGGGCCGGGTTTGGCCGTCCTCCCACTCGGGCAGTTGCCGGAACTGCGCCGCCAGATCTTCCGGCGCGACCCCGGCGCGCTCGCGCGCCCAACGCAGAAGCTTGGGATTGACGGGGACGCGGATCATGGGCGCTCCCCCGCCAGGCTCGCCAGAGCGGCCTTCAGGACCTGGAAGCACACCTTGGCGGTGTGTTCATCCGGTGTGAAACCCGCGCCCATCTGCTCGTACGGGTGGATGTCGTTGCGGAAATCGCGCAAGCCGTGGCTGAACTTCTTGATGGCGAGCTTCAGAACGCCAACCTCGCGGGCAACGTCGATTAACTGCGCAAGGGGCCATTCAGGAAAGCGTTTCGGCGAACCGTTCGCTGTCTTCGGCGCCGCCTTCGCCTGATTGAAGCTTGCCGGAGCCTGCTGAGCTGCGCCAAGGAGCACAGCTTCTAGGACGCTGCCGCACAGAAAGATGACAGACAAATGAGCACCTGCGCCGAGCGCGATACGGGCCTCATTAAGCCGTGCTTCGACTAGTGAGACGACCTGTGTGTCAATCGGCATTTTCTGAATGTTCGGAACCGCGAACTCACGGGCCCAAGAACTCCCTTTCCAGCGTAGCAGATTGAGGCACACTAGATCGACCGGTCAGACGTCCGGCAATGCCGCGCGCCTTCTCAAGCAATTCTCTGTCCAGGTCCCTGCCATTGAGGTTGCAGTCTGCCTCATAGGAATCTAGCATCTCGGATAGTACCGGGCCAACCCGCCGGTCCGGCTCCGACCCAGTACTGCAGTCCGCAGTCGCGCCGCCTGACCCCGTCGCGCGGGCCTCAGCTTCTCGCCTGCCTTCGCGGTGACGATCACGCCCCGGCCCTTCGGCTTCGCGCCGTCGGCATGTACGGGAACGAGCTGGCCGTCTGCCTTCGAGACGTACCGCTGGACGACGTAGCGGTCGTCGTCGAGACAGCGGCCGACGAAGTGCGTGAGAAAGAGCTGCGCGTCGCTGCGCGGGGCCAGGGTCGCCTGCATGATGCCGTGCTCCTTTGTGAGATGGACGGGGGTAGCGGGCACGGCTCCCTCCAGAGCGCCGCCCGCCGTCCCGCTCACAGTCGGACTCGTCCTCTTAGCGGCGAGCGGTGCCGCGCCGGGGCCAACAAGCAACGGTCGGGGTGACGCCCATGCGGATACGGGCAACCGCCCTGTGTCTACCGTCGCGTGTGTAGAGACGCGGTGACGGCCATGCGGATACGGGCAACCGGCACATAATCGGAAACGACGCTGTCCGCGGTGGTGCGCCGACAGGAATCGGCAGACGGCGGAGCTCTTGGAGGGGTCGATCAATGACGGGGTGGTCAGCGTTTCGGATTGCGGCCTTGATTGGATCGCAATCGCGCTTAGAATGAAACCCTTGCAGGAATGGCAGACAGAACCATGGCGAGCATCACGATCCGCAATCTGGAGGACGACGTGAAGACCCGTCTGCGGGTGCGGGCGGCAGGGCATGGCCGGTCTATAGAGGAGGAGGCGCGCATCATCCTGCGTGAAGCCGTGAGCGGCGGAAAGCCAGGGCTGCGGAATCTGGCGGCATTCACCCGCGAGTGTTTCGCGCCCCTTGGCGGTATCGAGCTGGAACTCCCACCGCGCGGCCTGATGCGCGAACCTCCGGATTTCACCTGAGCAGCGGCCTCGCATGTACGTCATAGACACGAGTGTTGCGTCCGAACTCATGCGTCCGGCGCCGACGGCCTCGGTCGCGGCATGGATTGCGGAGCGGAACGCGGAGGAGTTGTTTCTGGCGGCGATCAGCGAAGCCGAACTGCGCTACGGCGTCGCAATCGTTCCGGCCGGCTGGCGGAAGAATGAGCTGGACGCCGCCATGACCCGGTGGCTCGATGAGGGATTTGGCGAACGGATTCTGCCGTTCGACAGTGCCGCGGCACGCGCCTACGCAGAGATCGCTGCGGGCCGACGTTCCACCGGGCGTCCTATCGCCCCGGCGAACTGCCAGTTCGCTGCGATCGCCCGGTCCCGCGGTATGGCCATCGCGACGCGCAACATCCGGGATTGTGAGGATATCGGCATCAAGGTCATTGACCCATTGACGGCAACATGAACCGTGCGACGGCAGCCTCCGCACATCTATGTAGTGCGCGAACCACGCGCCGGCGGGTGACGATGCTCGGGACAATAGAGCGGACATGAGCGAACCCCGGCTGCGCTGCGTTGCTCTCGATATCGAGGTCGGCAAGGACGACCGCATTCATGCCTTTGGGGCGGTGCGCGCGGATACCGGTCGCAGCCTGACGCATTCCGGCGGCAGTCTGGCCGCCTCGCTGGCGAAGCTCGACGATTTCGCCGAAAGCGCGTCCTTCGTGCTGGGGCACAATCTGATCGCCTTCGACCTGCCCCACCTCAAGGCGGCGAAGCCGGACCTCCGGCTGCTGATGCTGCCGGCTGTGGACACGCTGCGCCTCAGCCCACTCGCCTTCCCCCGCAACCCCTATCACAGCCTTGTCAAGCACTACCAGGACGGCGGCCTCAAGCGCGGCCGGGTGAACGATCCAGAACTCGACTCCCGCATAGCGCTGAAGCTCTTCGGGGACGAGCGCGAGACGTTGGCGAAGACCTCGCCGGATCTGCTCACCGCCTGGCACTGGCTGTGCACCCCCCGGCACACGGGCCACGACCGCGCTCTGGACGAGTTCTTCCGGCAGGTTCGGCGAGCTCGCCGTCCGTCGCAGGCTGAGGCCGCGGCAGCAATAGACCGGAGACTGGAACACGCCGCCTGCACGACCCAGGCGCGCGAGGTCATGGCGAGCACGGACAAACTCGGCTGGTCGCTGGCCTATGCCCTGGCATGGCTGTCCGTGGCGGGCGGCAATTCCGTGATGCCGCCCTGGGTACGCCACCAGTTTCCGGAAGCCGGCCGGCTGGTGCGCCGTCTCAGGGATACCGCCTGTACCGATCCGGCCTGCGGCTGGTGCCGGGAATTTCATGACGCGGGCAAGGAGCTGAGACGCTGGTTCGGCTTTGACGGATTTCGTCCCGAACCGGCGGACGACGACAGGCCCATGCAGCAGGCCATCGTCGAGCAGGCGATGGCGGGACGGCACGCGCTCGGGATTCTTCCCACCGGCACGGGGAAGTCGCTCTGTTACCAGATCCCCGCTCTGTCGCGCTACGACAAGACCGGTGCGCTGACGGTCGTGATATCGCCTCTGGTCGCGCTGATGGCAGATCAGGTAGCTGGGATGGAGGAGCATGGCATCGGGTGCTGCGTGACGATCAACGGCCTGCTGTCGATGCCCGAGCGTGCGGACGCATTGGACCGGGTTCGGTTGGGAGACGCGGGCATCCTCCTGATTTCGCCGGAACAGTTGCGTTCCCGCTCCCTTCGGCAGGCGCTCGACCAGCGCGAGATCGGCGCTTGGGTGCTGGACGAAGCGCACTGCCTATCGCGCTGGGGCCACGACTTCCGGCCCGACTACCGGTATGTGGGGCGATTCATCCGCGAAAAGGCCGGTGCCGAACCGGTGCCTCCCGTGCTGTGTCTGACCGCAACCGCGAAGCCGGACGTCATCGGCGACATCGTGCGGCACTTCCGCGACAAGCTCGGAATTGAGCTGACGGTCTTCGACGGTGGCGCTGAACGCACCAATCTCACCTTTGAAGTCATCCCGACCACCGGGGGCGAGAAGTTCTCCCACATCCATCAGGTCCTGATGTCCTGCCTGCCGCCCGACATGCCGGGCGGCGCTATTGTGTACTGCGCGACCCGCCGGCAAAGCGAAGATGTCGCGGAGTACCTGCAATTGAAAGGCGTCGCAGCTGACCGTTTCCACGCGGGCCTGCCGCCGGAGACGAAGAAAGAGGTGCAGCATCGCTTCATCGACGGCGCACTGCGTGCGATCGCCGCCACCAACGCCTTTGGCATGGGCATCGACAAGCCGGACGTGCGGCTGGTCGTTCATGCCGACATTCCAGGGTCGCTGGAGAGCTATTTGCAGGAGGCCGGCCGGGCCGGCCGGGACCGGGCATCGGCGCGTTGCGTGCTGCTCTATGCGGCGGGCGATGTCGAGCGTCAGTTCGGCATGTCGGCGCGCTCCCGACTCACCAGGGAAGAGATTCATGGCATCCTGAGGGCACTGCGCAATCTCGACCGAAAGAAACGCTTCGGCGGGGAGATCGTGGCGAGCGCGGGCGAGATCCTCGGCGAGGACGAGGACAAGGCCTTCGAGCGCGACTCGGCCACGGATGATACCCGGGTGCGCACCGCCATCGCCTGGCTTGAGGAGACGGGACTCCTGACCCGGGAAGAGAACGTCGTACAGGTCTTTCCGTCGTCTCTCCGCGTGGGTTCGGTGGAGGAGGCCCGACGACGGCTCGTCAACGCGAAGATCACGGATGCGTATCGGGGGAACTTGCTGTGCATCGCGGAAGCCTTGATCGGAGCGAACGCTGACGAAGGAATCAGCACGGACGAGTTGACGGGTGTCTCGGGGCTCAGTCCCGAGGGCGTGCGCGGTGCGCTTTACGATCTGGAACGGTTCGGCATCGCTAGCAACGACACGGCGCTGACCGCGTTCGTCCACACGGGCGTGGCCCGCTCGTCGCGGAAGCGCTTCGAAGAGGCGGCCGCGCTGGAGACCGCCCTCATCGCCCACATGCGAGAGGCCGCTCCTGACCTCGGAAAGGGAGAGAGTTCGCCCCTCCATCTGCGTATCGCCGCACAGGTGCTGCGGGATCAAAGTCAGGCCGATCCGCTACCGGAACAGCTGTTCCGCATCGTCCGGGGTATCGCCTATGACGGACGCGGCGAGGACGATGGCACCGTGGGCAGCCTCACGGTCCGCAAGCGCGATGCGGAGACCGCGTGGGTCACGCTGCAGCGGAAATGGGGTACGCTGGAAAGGATCGCCGGCATACGCCGCGAGGCGGCTCTCCGCCTGCTGGAACATCTACTCGGCTGCCTCCCGTCCGGGAGCCGCGGAACCGATCTTCTGGCCGAGACCACGCTCGGGAAACTCCTGCAGGCGATCGAGTCCGACTTGGTCCTTAAGAGCAGGGTTCGGAACCCGGCCAAGCTGCTCGACCGAGCCCTACTATGGCTCCACGAGCAGGAGGTGCTCCGCCTCAACAAGGGGCTCGCGGTGTTCCGCCCCGCCATGACGATCAGACTGGAACAGCGGGACCGCCGGGGGTTTTCTAGGGCTGACTTCGAACCCCTCGCCCTCCACTACAAGGGACAGGTGCTGCAAATCCACGTCATGAAGGAGTTCGCCGAGCGTGGTCTCGCCGCCATGGGCGAAGCCTTGCAGCTGGCCATGGACTATTTCGCACTCACTGAGGAGGGGTTTCTGGCCCGGTGGCTATCCGGTCGGGACCGGGAGATCGGCCGGCAGACGACGCCAGCGTCATGGCGGGACATCGTCGAAAGCCTGAGGAACCCGGTCCAGCAGCGCATCGTGGCTGACGAGCGAGAACGGACCAACGTGCTGGTGCTCGCGGGCCCCGGTTCAGGCAAGACGCGCGTGCTGGTGCACCGCATCGCTTGGCTGGTTCGCGTCAGACGGGAAAACGCCCGGGGCATCCTTGCCTTGGCCTACAACCGTCATGCCGCTGTCGATATCCGCCGCCGGCTCGCGGAGTTGATCGGCGATGACGCCCAGGGTGTGACGGTGCTCACCTGTCACGCGCTTGCCATGCGCCTAGCCGGCGCCAGCTTCACCGGCCGGGCGGAGCGCCCGGACGACGGGACGTTCCGGGACGTGATGCGCCGCGCGGTCGCGCTGCTCCGCGGCAAGGAGCTGTCGCCGGAGGAAGCGGATGAACGCCGTGAGCGCCTACTATCGGGCTTCCGATGGATTCTGGTTGACGAGTACCAGGATGTCGGTCCCGAGCAGTATGAGCTGATCTCGGCCCTCGCACGCCGGACGCTGGATGAGGACTTGAGCAAGCTCACCATGTTCGCGGTCGGAGACGACGATCAGAACATCTATGCCTTCAACGGCGCGTCGGTGGAGTTCATCCGGCGATTCGAATCGGACTACGGACCGAAACCCACCTACCTGACCGCCAATTACCGTTCGACGGCCAATATCGTGGCGGCGGCCAACGCGATGATTGAGCCCGCGCGGAGCCGCATGAAGGCACGGCATCCCATCTATGTCGATCGCGCTCGCGAGAGGGATCCATCCGGCGGAGAGTGGACGGAGCTGGACCCGGTCTCGCGTGGGCGGGTGCAACTCCTGCCAGCCGGAGGGGACGCGGTCCGCCAGGCGCGGGTCGTTATGGCAGAGCTGCTGCGTCTCTCCGAGCTTGCGCCAACGTGGGACTGGTTGAAATGCGCAGCGATCGCGCGCGAGTGGAAGTATCTGATTCCGGTGCGGGCGTTCTGCGAGGCGTATAACGTCCCGGTACAGATGGCGAACGAGGAGATTCCGAGTTTCTGGCGCCTGCGGGAAACCCGGGCGTTCGTCCAGTGGTTGCGCGAACGAGAACCGCGGGTCGTCGACAGCGCCTCCTTGCGCGGTTGGGTGGACGCACGACCCTCTGATCCCTGGCACGACCTGCTGCGGCAGGCCGTGGAGGAACATGCGCTGGAAACCGGCGGCGGCGAGACCCCGGTGGACCATTTCATCGAGTGGCTGGCCGAGTGGGGTCGGGACGTACGTCGCCGCCAGCGGGGACTGCTGCTGCTCACAGCCCATCGCGCCAAGGGGCTGGAGTTCGATCATGTGGCGGTTCTGGACGGCGGCTGGGACCGCGCCGGGCGCGACGAAGATCCAGACGCGCCGCGCCGGCTGTATTACGTAGCCATGACGAGGGCGCGGCAGACGCTCACGCTGGCGCGCCTCGACGGTTCCCGGGGCTTCCAGGCCGAACTGGTTGACCATGCCGCAACGATGCGGCGAGAGGCTGCCGAGCTTTCCCCGTGCCCAGAGGCAGCTGAGTACTGCCATGTTCGACCGACGCTTCAGGATGTCGACCTGGGGTTCGCCGGGCGCCACCGTGCCGGCGATCCGATGCATGGCGCCATCGCCTCGCTGTCGATCGGCGACCCCCTAGACGTTCAAGTTGGGAAGAACGGGCGTTGGGAGTTGCTGGACAGGGAGGGTCGGGCCGTGGGGCGTTTTGCTCAATCGTTCAAACCACCATCCGGAATGCGGTGCCGGTCTGCCGAGGTGTTCGCCGTGATGGGCTGGAGTCGCGAGGCGTCGAAACCGAAATACCACGACGCCATGAGGTGCGATGACTGGGAGGTGGTGGTTCCCGAGCTCGTCTTCGAACCTGATCGATGATCAAAGGTACGATAGTGCGTTGTCATCGATGACAAGGCCGGCTGGAGGTGACTGATGCGAAGGGTAGGGTCAATATCATCGCGAAGTTCGTCGATCTCCAATATGCGGCGGCCGGCAGGGCAGGGTGAGCGGAGGATGCGGGATGAGCGAGTTTTCGAGGTTCCATCGCATCGGTTTTGGCGGTCCCCATGGTCGTGGCGCTGGGGCTCGTTGTGAGTTGCTCAAACGTAGATGACGCGATACCGACAGGGGAAGCGACGAGAGAAGTCGAACGGTGGAGATGTGGCGACTACTTCGACGGCTGCGGCTTTCTCGCAACAGACTGCGTAACGCTGAATGCAAACTTGCTGAATAGCACCGGTGAGGTGAAGTTCAGCGGCTTCAGCGAACGAACTCGGTTTAAAATAGAGGGCATTGAGCGTCGGCAGGATTGGTGCCTGACAGATGATTACAGCTACGATTGCGCCTGTATGATCTCCGTTGATGGCACGGGCAAATACTTTGACTTTCGTGGTTCGGATGGACGGGGGCCAAGCCCCGCGATCTGTTCAAGTGTACAAAAGGCTGAGCACGGACTGAAATCAAGAGTGTCTTGGCGAGCGGAAACGGTTTACGTTCATCAGGGTCGTTTGCCGTGCTCTGATTTCGCGATGTCCAACTCCGCCCCCGCATCCCATTTTTCGACTTGCGCGGGTTTTTCGTGGTGTGGTTCGGCTGCTCAAATCACGATCAAACTTTGGGGCGGCCTGCCGTTCTCGGCCTTGGATCACGTAGCCCGCTCTGCGCGGTTCCGGCGGTTTGCAGCATCTTTCGCGTCGGCTGGCAGCGGCGGGGTTCCGCCCGGTATCCCATGGCACGGGCGATGACGGCCGCAGCCTGTGTGGCAGCATCCCTGAGCGCGCCATCGTCCAGATGCGCGTAGATTGCCGTGGTTTCGCGCTGGCGGTGTCCGAGCAGCCGCCCGACGGTGGTGAGCCCGACACTGTTCATGACGCTCTGCGAAGCCCAGGGGTGCCGGCAATCGTGGATGCGAAGGCCTGGGAGCCCCGCCTCGTCGCGGACATCCACCCAGAACGTGTAGAGCCGAAATGTGACGGTCAATCAGGTGGCAGTTGCCTTGCCGGGTTGACGGCTGCCAGCGCCGCCCCTGGCGGGGCGTGAACTCGGCGGCGAAATCGGCGAACAGGGGGTTGGTCTCGCGCTTAGCCTTCACGGCCGTGCGGGCGATGAGGGCTTTCTCGGCGGTGGTCTCGTCCACCGTGCCGAGGATGAGGTGCTCCGCGCCGCGCTTGTGAGCGCCGCGGACGAAGCAGGGCTCGGTGCCCTGCTTCGAAACCTTGAGGCCGAAGGTGGGCAGGTCCCTGGCCATGACGGTCAAGGCCGTTTCGTCCGCCCTGCTGCTCGCGAAAGGTGCGGCGGACCGTCCGTTCGTTGCTGGCGGCGGGGCTGCGCCTGGGCACGGCTCCGTGGTCTGTTCCCTCGGGCGCCGCCCGTTCGCAGGGAACAGGACTGCGGTTTGGGACAGACAAGGCGGCCCGCGCGGGGGAGCGTGGCCCTAGACCGGAGCGGGCCTAAGAGACTGTCGCGTAACGGAAAACGTCCGGTGGCGGCGAACCGGTTCGGGCTCGCTCAATGCACCATCGGTGCGTGGGGTGTGAGAACCACGCGCCGATGGGCGTTCCTAGCGCGCTTCCTGACCGCTCAATCAGTCGGGTGTTGAAAGCCGTTGTGCAGTCGGCATTTAGCCCGAGCGGCGCTTGAGCGGCAGCGCCCGCCGCGCATTTGCGGAGACAATCCCCGCACCGCCGCGCGGCTTCCGAGCAGTACTATAGGAAGCATGAAGTAACAAATCAATGTGCGAAGTCTCGTTCACCGGCAACGTCATTCACTCGGCCCGCACTGCTGGCGGCGGTGCGGGCTTGTCCGTCACGGTCGACAGCAGGAGCCGTGGCACACGCGCGTACGCCGCTGAACTGAGCGGCGTACGCGCTACCGGACATTACCGAGGTCGCCGTGCGTTGTTAACCCGTGGCGCGCATGATATGGAGCTTCCAGGATCGGGAGACGCGCAGCTTCTTCGAGGGGCGACGCGGCATTCCAGGGTTTCGCCAATCAGGTGGTGCGCCGACTGGTTCTGCTGGACAGCGCGGAGACGCTCGCAGACCTTGCCGCGTTGCCGAGCAATCGGCTGGAAGCGCTACGGGGCGACCGTACCGGTCAGCACAGCATTCGGATCAACGCGCAGCGGCGCGTCTGCTTCCGTTGGACGGACGAAGGACCGTGCGACGTGGAGATCGTGGATTATCACTGAGGGAGTTTGACATGAACGCAAGGAACGGCATGAAGCCGATGCATCCCGGAGAAGTCCTGCGCGACGAACTCGACGAACTCGACGAACTCGGGCTGTCGGCCAATGCGCTGTCGAGGGCGTTGGGGGTGCCGGTGAACCGGGTGACGATGATCCTGAACGGCCAGCGGGGCCTGAGCGCGGACACGGCGCTGCGGCTTGCGCGGTACTTCGGGACGACATCGCAACTCTGGCTGAACTTGCAGAAGACGTGGGAGCTTCGCCAAGCGGAGATCGCGGTGGGCCACGAGATCGCGAAGTGCGTGACGCCCCGGCAGTCGGTGGCAACAGGCACGGTGGCCGATGCCCGTTCCTGATTTTCAGTCGCTGATGCTCCCTACCCTCAAGGCGTTCGCCGGCGGTGAGGAGCTGTCGCTTTCCGAAGTCCGCGGACGGATTGCCGCTGCCGAGAGACTCTCTGCCGAAGATGTCGGGGAAATGTTCCCGAGCAGTCGGCAGGCAGTCTTCGCGAACCGTGTGAGGTGGGCCGTGTTCTACATGGAGCGCGCCGGGCTGCTGGAGCGGGTCCGTCGCGGCGTCTATCGGTTGACGCAAGAAGGTGAACGCTTGCTGTCCCGTAAGCCTCCTCGCATCGATATAAACCTGCTTAGAGAGTTCCCCGATTTCGTCGAATGGTCGCAACGGGCGAACGCTCCGCCTTCCAGCAAGGATGCGGTGTCCAAGCAGGACGAAGATACCTCCGACACGCCGGAGGAAGCAATGGACCGGGCCGCCCGACAGTTGAGCAGCGTTCTGGAAGCCGATGTGCTGCATCGGGTTCGCAATGCGGCACCCGCGTTTCTCGGACGGGTGGTCGTCGATTTGCTGATCGCGATGGGCTACGGCGGCGGTGATGCCACGATGGGCCGTATGACGGGACGTCCGGGCGATGACGGGATCGACGGCACGATCCGGGAGGACGCGCTCGGCCTGGACGAAGTTTACGTGCAGGCGAAGAAGTACGTTGAAGGCAACGCCGTGGGCGAAGGCGATCTGCGCAACTTCGCGGGCGCGATCGACGCTGCGGGCACGACCAAGGGCGTGTTCATCACCACCGCTAGTTTCACGCGCGCTGCGAAGGATTACGTGGCGCGGAGTCCGAAGCGGATCGTGTTGATTGACGGCGAAGAACTGGCGCGCCTTATGGTCCGGCATGGAATCGGCGTGCGAAGGTGGCACTATCACGAGGTCAAGCGAATCAACGAAGACTACTTCGAGCAGGAAGCGCCGTAGGCCGTGCGCCTGTCGCGGAACGAGGTTCGCGTCCGGGCCGCCGCCTTTCGCGGAGGCCTGACGGGAGGCGGCTTACGAGAAGGGCGAAACGCAGAGCTTCTACCACGCCTTCTTCGACGGGCTCGGAGTGCGGCGGCGGCGGGGCGGCGCGCGCTACGAGGCGCCTGGCGCCAAGTTGGACAACCGCTCGGGGTTCAGCGCCCTGTTCTGGCCGGGCGTGCGGCTTGGCGAGCAGAAGAGCGCCGGGCGCGATCTGAAGGCGGCCTCCGGTCCGGCCCGACCGATGTTGAAATAGTGGACTACCATTGAGAGGAGGCATGAAATGCGTGACCCCATCCACCCCGGCGAGACGCTGCGCGAGGATCTCGCCGCGCTCGGCATGAGCGCGGCGGAGTTGGCGCGGCGGATCGAAGTGCCGGTGAACCGCGTCACCGAGATTCTCAACGGTCGGCGGTCGGTCACCAGCGACACGGCCCTGCGGCTGGGGCGTTTCTTCGGCACCTCGGGGGAGTTCTGGCTCAACCTCCAGAAGCTCTATGAACTGCGCCTTGCGGAACAGAAGCACGGGACGACGATCGCCCGGCTACCGACACTGGAAGCCGGTACGGATCTGCGCGACCGGTTAAGTGCCGACCGCTCACAGGCCGACGATTCAAACGATGGCCAGGTCGCTCGTGGGGTCGCAGAGCGAAGGGTCGGCAGCGCGCATCGCTAAAGATGGATGATAAAAATTGCGATCTACGTCTTGGATACCTTGGGACGATGGGCCTACTGGTGCTCTTTCCGCTTGGCGCTGATTTCGATGAATACGGCGTGGAGCCCCGTCTGGCGTTGCAGTTATGACTGAAGCGCAGATCAGCCTCGATCTCGCGGGAAGACCGACTGCCCGCGCCATCCTTGACCGTATTCGTTCCGAGAGCCGCGACGAGTCCGAGAAAGGGCGCTGGTTCGAGCAGTTGTTCATGCGCATCGCGCTTCAAGAGCCCGAGTTCGAAATCGGCGATATCTGGCGCTGGCCCGACTGGCCCGAGCGGGAGGCACTGATCGGACTCGATGGCCGTGACATGGGCATCGATCTCGTGGCCCGGCGGACCTCAGGGGAATGGGTCGCCATCCAGTGCAAGTGCTATGACGACCGGCATATCCTGCGTAAAGGCGAGATTGACAAGTTTCTCGGCGGCTGCAGCCCGTGTTCCGTCTGCGTTGGATCGTGGCGACGTGCCGGTGGGGACCGATTGCGGAGCGTGCCATCCAGAACGTACATCCGCAGGTCACACAGATCGACTTCCGCCAACATCTTGATGTTCAGGTCGAGGAACGGGACGCCAAACGGCCAGTGCAGAAGCTTGGCCGCTTCAGGAGGAAGCGGTCGAGGATGCCGTCGGCGGGCTGGCCAATCACGACCGGGGCCGTCTCATGATGGCCTGCGGCACCGGCAAGACCTTCACCGCCCTTCGCATCGCCGAGGAGATCGTTCAGGACGGACAGCGAATCCTCTTCGCGGCGCCGACCATCGCGCTGGTCTCTCAGGCGCGACGCGATGGCGCCTTCGCGTATGAGCTGCAACTGCGGCATCTCCGGATCGGCCAGCGTCTCGCCGGAGATCGTGCGCCAGGGCTTGAACCACTCACGCCCTGCCGTCAGCGTACCGATGCGCGCTTCCCCAGCCCGTCCGAGACGATGAGCGCCGCGTTGAAGGCGAACAGCGAGGGGATTTCCGCCTTGTAGGTCTGCAATTGCCGGAATGCGGCGTCGATCGTGGCATTCTCGTCGACGGGGTTCTTGAGCTCAATCACCCCGAGCGGCAGGCCGTTGACGAACAGTACGATATCGGGGCGCCGCTCGTGCTTGTTCTCGACCACCGTGAACTGGTTCACGGCCAGCCAGTCGTCATCGGCGGGCTCGTCGAAGTCGATCGCACGGACCTGCGCCCCCCGGATCAAGCCGTCCGCGATGCGGTGCTCCACCGTCACGCCATCCACGACCATACGGTGAAAGGCCCGGTTACGGGCCTCCAGCGTGGTTCCTTCCGAACGGATCAGCTTGCGGAAGGCGTCGTCGAGTGCCGCAGCGGGAAGGTCGGAGTTCAGCCGAGCCAGGGCATCGTGTAGCCGTCTTTGCAGCACGACCGCACGGTAGTCCGCGCGTTCGGCGCCGGGCCTGTCGGGGGCGATCTTCGGACCATGGGCGTTGGATCAGCCAGGGGCCTCCAACCATTCCAGCGCGGCGGTTTCGACGTCGGATTCTGAAAATTTCACGCGGTGGCCTCGGCGATGGCATCGAGTAAGACCGCGAAGCTATGGGACCGATTGCGTGCCGGGTCGATATGTCGGCCGATATCGGTGGCCGCCTGCACCTTCGGTATTCCCTGCTTGAAAAAGCCGTGCCTTTGCAGGACACGCTCGAATGTCTCCCAGGTGCCGCCTGTGATCGCGTCAGGGTTCCGGTAACGAGCTTGGTTTGGAATATTCGGCGATACGCGCGGATAGGCGCCACATACAGCTTGCCAGTCGCCGAAATACCAAGCCTCAAGCTCTTCGATCGCGATGCGGATTACGACTTGCCAATCAGGGCCGCCGCCGGCCCGCCTCGACCGCAGCCCGGCACGATCGCAGACCTTCTCAAGTCTGGACTTGAGCTCCTCGCAATCGTCTCCGTCGCGGTCCACGATCACCACAATACGGTACTCGTCCGGCATCCATGCCGCATAACCCTTGAGGCGATCTCCGATCTTTCGCAACAGGGCGTCCTTGCCTGGGTACGGGTAAATTTTAAACGTGCAATTCTCTGGAAGCACCCGTGGCAACCAGGCAGCGAGAAACGCTTCCATGGAAAGTCCTTCCACGTGAAATTCGAAATGGGAAGCAGACATTCTCAGTGGTCGCCTCCTCTCCACGCCGGCATTCCGCCTCCGGTCAACGGATCTCCGACTCCGAAATGCCCCTCCATCCATAGGTCGCCCAGTTGAGCGCCGGCGTCCATGAACGCCTTTACCTTTTCGTCCCGGTCCAGCGGATGACACCGCGTATAGCCGGATTCGTCGCGCCACAGCACCCGCACTTCATCTGGGCGCAGCGCGTCGAGAAAGAACGGCGAGTGGGTGGTGACGAGGACCTGCGTGGATCCGGCCGCCCTTCTGCATTCTTCCGCCAGCCCGTAGAGCAGACGGGGATGCAGGAAGTTCTCCGGCTCCTCGACGCCGATAAATGGAGGCGGAAGCGGGTCGTTCAGCAACACGAGATAGGCGAGCATCTTGAGCGTGCCGTCCGATGCGAAGCGGGCCGTAACTGGTTCGGAAAATGGGGCGTCCTTGATTTGCAACAGAAGCCTGCCGTTAGGCATCTGATCCGCTGTGACGTTCTGAATCTTGGGGACCCGTTCCCTAAGCCTGTTGAAAATGAACTCCAGACGCGCAGGATGCTCTTCCGACAGATACTGAATCACGTTGGCGAGATTGTCCCCGGTCTTGCTCAGCCGCTCCTCCGGTCCCGCTTCCGGCTGTTCCCTGGCCTCCTGGGACGAGAGATAGGACATATGCCATCCCATGATGAAATTCCTGAGCGCTACGATACGGGGATTCTCCGCCAATTGGCCGAGCGCGTTGACCGCAAGGGTATCGGGAGCACTCAGGGGAACTTCGATCCGCTCGTCCTGTGCGTCCGGCAGTTCGCCGGAAATGACCCGTCCCTTTCCGTCGGCGTAGTCGAGAAACCTGAAAGGTGCTCCATCGCTTCCCCGCCTCCATCGAAGCCATTCCCCGGCCACGATGGGGCGACCGTTTCTCTCATCCACTTCGAGGTGATAAGTGATCAGGGAGCTACGTGGTTGTTCGCGATAAGCAATTTCGATCAGAACAGGACCCTCTCCGCCCCGCGATTTCAACTCCCGCGCCCTGCCACGTCTTTCCCAGGCCCGACGCAAACCGCTCTCGAAGCATTCAGCCAGAAAGGCAAAAACATCAAACACCGTGGATTTTCCGCTACCGTTGGGACCCAGCAGTGCGGTAAGCGGCGTCAGACGCGTGAACTCGACATCTTGCAGCGCACGAAAATTCCCTACCTTGAGGCGCTCGATTCTCGGCGGCGCCTCCCCTTTCGTCGTCATTTCGTTCATTATGCCATTTCCGTTGATCGAAAGATGCTGGCCACACGCAGCTTGCCGACAATCAAATTGGGAAGGAGCAGATCGCGGGTCTGAACAAGCGAAGCAGATTGCTTGGTGTTCGTGGCGATACGATCGTAAAGTGGGCGAACGACGTCTTCCCATGCGGCGAGGATTTCCTTAGAAGGAATCGTTACCGGAACGGGTCGAAACGCCTTCTTGCTGATTTCGGCGAATGCGGAGCCGCCCGAGATATCCTTAGATGTAGTCAAGGTTTTCACAGCACCAGAACAGAACGTATAGGTTTGGCAAGCGTTTTTCGCAGGCCATGGCGATGAAGCCTTGGTTTATGGTAGTTGGCAGCTCGGCAATTGCCAGGTAACCGATAGGAGTGTGCGGTGACAAAAGCACGGTGCCGACCGCAAGGAGGCTGGAGCTGATCTTCTTCACGCCCGCGCTGGTAATCTTCCCATCCGTTTCCAGCAACACAGGCGACGTCGGCTTCGAAAGGTCCTTCGGCGTGGCCCGGTGCTGCTTGTCTTCGTGCCAATAGGCGGATTCCTTCATACTTAGGAGTTGCGCCTCCCACAGCATGGACTTCCTTACCAATCTCCGAAACCTCCCCCCCAATCGGTACGTCCTGGTCGTCGAGGGCGTCGGGGAAAAGATCCGCGATGTCCTGGGGCAGCCCGGTATCGCGGCCTGCCATCTTGGCGCGGACAGGGTCGAAATCGACGAACCACGACTTGAACAGGGCGCGCGCCGTCGCCTCCAGCGTCTCGTTCATGCGCCGGTTCAACTCAATCTTGTCGTCCAGGGTGCCGAGGATATGGGCGATGGCCCGCTGTTGTGACACGTCGGGCACGCGCAAGTCGCACGCGTGCGCTTCTTCACGATTGAGGCCGGGAACCGCGCTCTCGAAGGTTAGGTTTTGCAACCCTATGGATTGGAGAGCATCGTATTGGAATCCAACGGACTCAGCACCCTCTCCCGTGACATAAAATGTCGTGTCAAGAGGCCAAACTGGTGGGGACGAGTAATGAACAGCTCCCACCATTCCTGTGCGTCCGATGAGGACAGGCGGCCCACTTGTGAGTGCGACATCATGATAAGCAATAACACCGTTGGAATCGAACACGGGCATGTCCCCCGCTGGATTTCTCTTCCCCTTTGGGAAACGCTTGCCATAAGAAAACGGGGCCAATTTCCCCACGGTTGTCTTAACGGGCCCATTGGTCGTGCGTGAGTTGTGCTAGGGCGGCCTGCCGCATTCGGTTCTCGGCGCGTACACCACCACATACTCCCGCTTGATCTCGCGGTGGAAGCGCTCCGGGAGGCCCGCCCAGTCCCTGCGACCAGGAAGGGGATGCTGGATTGGCGCAGCGCCTCCTCGAACGCCGCCAGACGGTCGGCCGGGATTGTCTTCAAGTCCGGACCGCGCAGCGCGAGGTCGAGATCGCTGCCGGCATGGCTTCGCCCGTTCACGCGGCTGCCATAGGCCCAGACCTCGATACCAGACAGGTGCTCCCGCACAAGCATTTCCAGCACCGCCCGATGCCTGGGCAGAAGATGCAGCCTGTCAGTCATCCGCCGCCTCAAGCACACCGGCCAGCGCCTTCGCGTCCACGATGAAGGTCGGCAAGAGCTTCATCGTGGATTCGGCGAAGCCTGCGCCATAGTCGTGCGCCGTGCGATTGTCGCGATAGGCAAGCCAGCGTTCTGCGGCATCGGCTTCGATCAGTCCGTGCCTGGCGGCGTGGCGAAACAGGTCCTTGAAGGTGAGGCGATCCGCCTGCCGGTTGGTCGCGAAGTAGGCGGCAAGACGCTTTCGCAGAAGCTTGCCGCTCTGCTCCAGCACCAACTCAAACTCCTTGACGCAGGC
This sequence comes from uncultured Binatia bacterium (SeqCode), assembly GCA_965214605.1. Taxonomy (GTDB): domain Bacteria; phylum Desulfobacterota; class Binatia; order Bin18; family Bin18; genus JAAXHF01. The sequence goes on from OZ243961.1 coordinate 140,951, forward strand.
GGCGCGGTATATGTCATAGACGAAATCGTTCGTCTCCCGGTGCTCGCCGATCCCGCCCAAGGCGAGTTCCAATGTGCCGATGCAGCGGCGCAGAGAGGCGGTGTCGATATTCATGATCCGTGTTCCCGGAAGCCTAGCGCCTTGAGGTTTTCGGCAATCGCCGCGTCGAGCCCGGCCCCCTCCGCCTGCTGTTCTCTCAACTGCGCGACCAGCCGTTGCATTGTGTCCTCGAACGGCTCGGCGGCGTCCTCCTGCGGCGCGGCGCCGACATAGCGATCGGAGGTGGGCCCATGGCCGTGCCGGCGTATCTCGTCGAGCGATGCGCTCTTGCGGAAGCTGGGCATATCCGCGTAGTCGGCCACGCCTTCCCCACCCCGCCAGGCATGGTAGGTGTCGGCGACGCGGGCGATGTCCTCGTCCCTCAGCCCGCGATGGTGCGGTCCATCATGCGGCCGCGCGGGCGGGCGTCGACGAACAGCACCGCGCCGCGGCGGTCGCGAAACCTGCCGCCGCCCCGGTCCCGCGCCACAAACCACAGGCGGGCCGGGAGCTGGGTCAAGTAGAAGAGCTGACCCGGCAGGGCGACCATCCAGTCCACCAAGCCCGCCTTGATCAAGGCCTTGCGGATCGCCCCCTCGCCGGACTGGGTGGACGATAGGGAACCGTTGGCCGCCACCAAGCCGGCCGTGCCGCCCGGTGACGGATGATGGACGATGTGTCGTACCTGGGCGAAGTTGGCCTTGCCCTTGGGCGGGGCGCCAGACTGCCCGCGCTTGTCGTCGGCGAGCCGCCCGCCGCCCCAGTCGGAGACGTTGAACGGCGGGGTGGCGAGGATGAAGTCGGCTTTGAGGGCGGGGTGGCGGGCGTTGTGGAAGCTGTCGTCGTGGGCGATCTGCCCCTCGATGCCGCCGATGGCGAGGTTCATCTTCGCGAGCCTCCAAGTGGTATAGTTCGACTCCCGGCCGTAAATCAAGATGTCGGCCCCGGCGCCCCTCGGGACTCTCCCGCCATTGCCGTTGCCGGCGGCATGCGCCCGGATGAACGCGACCGACTGGACGAACATGCTGGGAAGACGCCTAGGCCGGTCTGGGTTGGGATACGATTCTCGGAGCAACGATCTGCTGCGCAGGCGACCGGTATAGGGCCGCCTGAAGGGCCGCTTGCCGCCCGACAAAGCAATGTCCAATCAGGTCATCTGGGCTCTAAGACGGCTCCTGGACCGACGGCCTCAGGTCCAGGCACCCGAGTCGCTAGAGCGGTAACCGAGCGCCCGATACACCGCGTCCACCAAGCTCTGGCCACGCTCGTTGAGCGATGCGCCCGCACCCATCCGGTTCATCGTGTAACCAAAGGACATGCCAGCTTTTGGATCGGCAAAACCAAACGACCCTCCCGCACCAACATGACCAAAAGCCTCTTCAGAGGTCAACACGCTGTCCTGTACCCCCATCGGCTCGCCACGATTGTCCATGGTTTTCATAAAACCTAGGGCGAACCGGGTCGGCATGATCAGCACCGCGTCTCGGCCGGTTGATGAGGACACCCGGCCCATCTGAGCCAGCGTGTCGGCGTTAACCAGCTCGACTCCGCCTTTTTTGCCGCCCAGGGCAAGGGGTTCGTACATCCCGGCGAGTCCGCGGGCGTTGGTAATACCGCCGGCGCCACCAATCTCCGCCGCGTGCGCCGCCCGCGTGTCATACTCTGGTTCGGCGCCCATATAGCCTCCAGAGTTGAGCAGTACAAGGGATTGAAGCGAGCCGGGGTTGGCGATTTCCCGGAAGAACAGGCTGTTCGGATCCGGCTCGGCCGCAATCATCGGCGCAACCCGTGCCTCTTTGTCCTCGGGCAAACCAATCCAAAAGTCTAAACCGAGTGGATTGGCGATTTCGTCCCGAAAGAAACTCCCCAGCGATTTGCCGGACACCCGCCGAACGACCTCGCCAACTAACCATCCAAAGGTCAGAGCGTGATAGCCGTTCCGAGTGCCAGGTTCCCAAAACGGTTCTTGTGTGGCCAGCGTATTGACCATGAGATCCCAGTCGGCGTAGGCTCCCTGGGGCAGGGGGTCGCGTACCGCCGGCAGACCGGCTTGGTGATTGAGCAACATTTTGACTGGAATATTTTCTTTGCCGGACTGGGCAAACTCCGGCCAGTACCGGGCCACCGGGGCATTGAGGTCGAGCTGACCCCGTGAGGCGAGGATATGGGCACAGATCGCTGTTGCCCCTTTTGTCGAGGAAAAGACAATGCTGACCGTGTCTTCATTCCAGGCCGCTCCGGTCTCGACGTTGGCCTTGCCGCCCCATAGATCAACAACGGTGTGGCCTTGGACGGTGACGCACACCGAGGCGCCAACCTCACCACGCTGTTCAAAATTGCGCTCAAACTCCTCACGGACGGCTTGAAACCTTGGCTCACAGCTTCCATGAACTTCCATTCTTTCCTCCTTAACTCAGCACAGAGTCCCGCTGACGGGAACGTGTCAGACATTCTGCTCTTCTTGACCCTCACGGGTATACTGCCGAACGAGCTTGTCCAGCAAATCCTGTCCGGCACTGACCGGAGCATAGCGGGCCGGATGGGCACGGTCGACGAGTGTCTCAAACGGGGCAATCACGGTGTCGTAGTTAGCGGTCAGGAAAAACGCGATGGCTTGGCGGCGGGCCGCCGGGTCGGTCGGCACTAAGACACGGTGCTGGGTTGAGACCCATCTGTTGTTGGTCCACTGTTCCATCATATCGCCGATATTGATCTGAATACCGTCCGGCACATAGGGGACGTCTTCCCACTCGCCCGCCCGTGTCTTGACCTGTAGTCCTGGACCGTCGGCAGTCACTAGGGTGAGCGTACCGTAGTCGCTGTGTGGGCCAATCCGGAACTGGTTGGAACGCGGTGGCGTGGTGAGGGCAGGGTAATCCAGCACGCGGAGGAAATTCATGCTCTTATCGAGTTTGTCGGCAAAATAGTGTTGGGGTAAATCCAAGGCCAGGGCAAAGATCTCCATGAGGCTCAGGGCTAAGGCTTCGCCCGCGGCAGAGTACTCGGTCAATATCGACCGGAACCGGGCGGGGCGGCCGGGCCAGATGTTCGGCTGAAACATCTGGCGGCCGGTTTCACAGCTGTAATACGGGTCGCGTTCATCAACGTCCATGCGACCCATGGTAAAATTTGCTTTCAGGTCTGGGGCCGACTCGTCATGGTGGGCGTAGGCAACCCGCTCTGCCCCGACCGGATTATAGCCCATAAAGCTGTGAGGAACCTCGCAGTAGCGAAGCTTTTCGTCTTCCGGCAGATCGAAAAACTCTCGGGCGATCTGTAGGGTACGGGCTTGAAGATCGGGCGCGATGCCGTGTCCGGTAATGACAAAAAACCCAATGGTTTCAAGCGCCTGTCTGACCTGCTCAATAACGGCGTGCCGACCGTTATCGGGCCGGGGCGACCCGTGCGTTGCCCCAGCACGAAATAGGGCGATGTCAATAACCGGAACCGTCTCGGATGATCCCATCGCTAGACCTCCTGTGTCTCAAGATGTTAGCGCCACTCGTAGATTTGGCCGCTGATTTCCATGGTCGAGAAATTCCCCAAGCCTTCAAAGCCGGCTATAGTGGTATTGAGCCAGGCGTAGGTTTGAGAGCGGGTCCTGAACTTGACTGTTGTGCCGAAGCGGACCCGTCCGTCCCCGAGCGGCACGCTCATCCCCCCCGATTCGACCAGAATTGTCTCGCCCTGTTTGGTCGTCCAGATGCCGTAGTATTTTGTAGTGCTTGTCCCGTCCGGGTGGATCTGGACATAGTTGCTGCCGATTGCCGAGGTGTGCAGCCGGCCGGTCGAGGTTCCCGTCTGGGTGACCTCGTATTTGGCCCCAAACTCGGTGCCCTCAAACGGTAAGACTTTGACCGAAGTGATGGTGCCGGTGTACTCGCACAGTAATTCTCCAAGCGGCATAGTCCGGGCCCCTCCCTATCCTAGGCCATACCACACTCCTGTCACGGCGGCAAAGCCGCTCCCCGCACTAGCCTTGCGTCGCTGGACGCTGTAGCCTGTTATCACCTCTCCAGTGAGGACGCAGACGGCACGGTGATCTATGAGCAATCCCCCTAATACAATCGTCTTCCGCCCTATGGTGGCCGCCGATGTCGGCACGGTGCCCATCACCCACCAGGGCGAACTCGAAGAGGTGCGTCAGCGCATTGGTGATATCGGTTCCAGTGCGATTCTAGCGTTTGACGGCTCGCAACACGTCGGCCAACTCCAGTTTCGCCGCTATGTCCCCGGTACCCGCTCGCCCCAGGGTTTGTGGCATCCCCTGTACTGGGCCGATTTTGGAGACCGGGGTGTAGGTTTGCCTGAACAAACCTTGGCCGTATTTTGCTACCATGTGGGCCAGCTTGATGACACGGATGACAGAGACCCTCGTTATCAGGGCCGCGGCATTGGGCTCCGTCTGCTTGATGTCCTGCTTGACTGGGCGACTCGGGCCGGGTTTGAGGCGCTGGTGGCCAAAGCGGTTCCGGCTCCCCGTTCTATCATGGCTTTCATGGGCGGCCAAACCACCCAAGCCTACCAGGGGCGCGGTTTTCAGCCGGTGGCCAGTTGGGTTGATGCCGAACTCAAAACGCTCGTTATTGACAGAGGGCTCGTCCCGTCTGGTATGAGCCCCGACGAGGCCGCTCGGGTGAGCTGTGTAGTGCGGCGTTTAGGCTAGGCTTGAGCGGTCGTGGTCATGGGGGTTTTAAGTGCGACGTCAAGTGAAATGACCGTGGGAGCCCGCAGTGCTGAGCGGTCCCGCAAAAAAGTCGCCTGGGGTGGGTCAGCCGCTCGTCTTGAGTCGGGCGCTTGCGTGCCATGAGAGAAGATGGCACTTATCTTAGCCTCAACATCGCACAGGAGGAATGCTCGTATGAGAGAAGCTGCCATCGTCTCTACCGCCCGGACCCCAATCGGAAAAGCGTATCGTGGGGCGTTCAATGATACCTCAGCACCGACCATGGCCGCCCCGGTCATCAAAGAAGCCCTCAAACGGGCGAAGGTCGAACCGAGTGAAGTCGACGACCTCATTATGGGGGCGGCTCTGCAGGAAGGCACTCAGGGGTTTAATGTCGCTCGCCAGTGCGCTCTAGCGGCCGGACTGCCAGTCAGTGTTTCGGGCCAGACAATCGACCGCCAGTGTTCTTCAGGTCTGATGAGCGTCTCAATGGCGGCCAAGCAGATCATTGCCGATGGCATGCAGACCGTCCTAGCGGGTGGTATTGAGTCAATCAGCCTGGTACAGAACGAACATCAGAACGTCTACCGGAGCGCCGACACCATTGCCCTGGCCAATGCGCCTGACCTGTACATGGCGATGATTGATACGGCCGAGGTGGTCTCCAAGCGCTACAACATCTCGCGTGAAGCGCAGGACGAGTACGCCCTCCAGAGCCAGATGCGGACGGCCGAGGCACAGCAGGCTGGGCGTTTTGACGACGAGATTATCCCCGTCAGCGTGACCAAGCTGTTTACCGATAAGGAGACCAGAGAACAGACCCGCCAAGAGGTCACCATCGGCCGAGACGAGTGTAACCGGCCGTCCACCACCGCGTCGGGCCTGGCAGCGCTGCCGCCGGTCATGGGCGAGGGGGGCTTTATTACGGCCGGCAACGCCAGCCAGCTGTCAGACGGCACCTCGGCCTGTGTGCTCATGGAACGTCAATATGCCCAGGAACGCGGTCTTGAACCGCTGGGCATGTATCGCGGTATGGCCGTGGCCGGGTGTGAGCCCGACGAAATGGGCATTGGCCCGATCTTTGCCGTGCCCAAGCTGCTCGAACGCAACGGGCTCACCATGGACGATATTGACCTGTGGGAGCTGAACGAAGCCTTTGCCTGTCAGGTCATTTACTGCCGTGACCAACTCGGTATTCCTAACGACAAGCTGAACGTGAACGGTGGTGCGATCTCGATCGGGCATCCGTACGGTATGAGTGGCTCCCGCATGGTTGGACATGCCCTGATCGAGGGCCGACGGCGTGGGGCACGCTACGTCGTTATCACGATGTGTGTCGGTGGCGGTATGGGTGCGGCTGGTCTGTTTGAGGTGGCCTTATGATTATGCCCCTGAACAAAGGACGCGTCTCTTGCCGACGGGCAGCTGAAGCCCCGTGAGCTGCCTTATGAAGAAGACTCCTTGGCGTTCCCTCTGGCAGCAAGACCATTGACCCACGCCAGCCCAAAGAGGGTCATAGGGGAGTGGGCACCGTCTCTTGGTGTCAGGTGAGTTTTTAACCCTGAGCCGATAAGCCGAAGATTTTCTTCGGCTTATTTTTTTATCGGGTGGTTTTCTTGGAGGTCTGCCTATATCGGCGAGCAATTTTCATCGCTAGATATGTCGATGTGTTGACATAAAGAATGAGGAGTCCGGGTGGACTATCCCAAAATTCGTCAATGGGATAGCCACGGCCATTGCAACCAAAACGTCGCCTGGGCTGGATTTATTCCGGACGCATCACCGCGACGGCCTCCCTTGTAGAGCAGTCCTCTCAGCGACCCTGAAAAGGACCGTTAGGCAAACACTTGTTCCTCAACAGGCTCATATTGAACGTTTTCGGCGAAGAGAAGGCCGGGGAAGCGATAAGCGCGTCCAGTACGAGTATTGGCCCGGCCTCGACTGCTTACCACGCTCATGCTTCTCCGCTGGATTCTCCCTCAGTTCCAGGCCATCACCCCAGGACCGCTCCTTGGACGATTGAGTACTTTCTGCTTTGTCTTGCCCGGCAAATTTCTCCCTCTTGGCTCTCTTAGGAATAGCGGACGAGAGCTGTCCTAGAGATGAGAATTTTTCTAGTCGGATGGCTTGCCTGTAGGCTGTATTTCTCTATCCGCTCGGACCTTCTCTCTCTTAGAGGCTGCCACACTTGCTGTCCTATTGCTTAGGAGAGCTCTCCAGTACGACATCTCTGGCAGTTTTTCGAGGTCTGGCACTGGCTGAGGGGGGATTTCATGCTCTTGACAGGACTCATGGGTGTCTGCTCCTGTGGGAGCAAACGTTTCTCAAAGGGGGAGCAGGTATGCGATTCATCGACGGTGATGGGCATTTTATCGAACCATTGGACGTATTTGAGCGGTATACGGATCGAGCCTTCCGCGAGCGGACTATGCGGATGGGGGAAGACGCCGAGGGGATCAAGCGGCTCATTGTCGATGGCAAACCCATGCAGACGATTGATGTAGACGAGCTGCTAGCAGCAGTCGTCGGCTACGGCCAGAAAGAGGCCGGCAAGGACTTGTCCACTTTTGACCGCTACTTGGGGTACTCCGATGCCTGGCAAGATATGGGCAAGCGCGTCACCTATTTAAACGAAGAGGGCTTTGATTACCAAGTCATCTATCCGACCCTAGGTCTGTTCTGGGAGGGACAGGTCGAAGACCCGTATTTGGCCGATGCCCTGTGTCGCGCCTATAATACCTGGGCCTTTGAAATATGCGCCGGCCGCCTTGACCGCCTTATTCCGGCCGCCCATATCTCACTGCGCGACCCAGACTTGGCCGTCCGCGAAATGGAACGGGTGGCCAAGCTCGGGTGTCGGACGATCTTTATTGCGGCCGCTCCGATCAACGGCAAAAGCTTTGGGCATCCGGATTTTGATCCGGCCTGGGCCACTGCCCAGAGCCTAGACCTCAGTATCGGCCTCCACCTGGTCATCCACGGGAAATACACCGGCAGTGAGTATTACGAAGGGGTGAATCCGGGCTTCATGTACGTAACCATGAACATTATCCAGGACCCGCGTCAGGCCCTGACCACGCTGGTGTATGACGGGGTGTTCGAGCGTTTTCCCAAACTGCGCGTGGCCACTATTGAAGCCATGGTCGGCTGGGTCGGCGAATGGCTGGAGCGGCTCGATTATCGCTTCAAGTACATGGGCCACACTTCGCAGATGAAGCGACCGGCGAGCGAATATCTGGCCCGCAATATCTGGATCAATGGGGACCCGGAAGAGAAGATGTTTCCTTTGATGGTGCAGTTTCTGGGCGACGACCGCTTTTTTACCGGCTCGGACTATCCCCACGCGGAAGGCTTTGTGCAGCCGATTCAGAAAATCCGCAAGGTGCTGTCGTCACTGCCGACCGCGTCGGTGGATAAGGTCTTGGGCGATAACGGGAGGAAGTTCTACGGGATTCGTTCCTAGCACCCGCTCCAAGCGGCTGTTTGAAGACGCCCGCTCTCAGTTCGCTCGGGGCCACATCGCCGCTCCCGATGTGGCCAGCCACTTCACTAAAGCCGCGCTGACCTCGACCGGCTTCTCTTGCGCCATCCAGTGTCCTGTTCGCAGCGTGACCTCGGTGAGATTGCGACAGTAGTGGCGCATGGGTTCGGCAAGCCGGGAGTGCGTGCACTCACACACATAGTCGTAGCGAGCATTCAGAAATAAGACCGGCAGGTCGAGGTAGCCGTCGTTCTGAGCGGTCAGGGCGTAGGCCGCGTTGGCCGCGTGGTTCATATACCACGAACTGGGTCCAAAAAAGCCGTTGCGCTCCAGGGCTGAGACATAGCTGCTCAACTCTTCGGCGCTGACAATATCGTCATCCCGGGGCAGATCAGGAATCTCTTGCCGGCCAATCATGCCGCGCTCACGCCGCGCCGTTGCCGTCATCGCCCGTTGCCCCTCGCCATCCGGGTTGCCTTTGCGAAACAGCAGTTTGACAAAGGCCGAGACATTGGCGTCCATGGGGGCGATTGCTTCATCAAAGCTCTCTTCATAGTAGCGCATATAGTCCCATTGAGCGGCCGGGAATTCGTCCTCGGGATACAGCTCGCGGTCGGCCAAACTCAGGGTATGAGCCAGCCCCCGCTCAAGTGTGTAGTAGGGCACACAGAGATTTGAGACCGCGTGGCAACGATCCGGGTGGTGGCTGGCGAGGTTCCACACCACCGGACTTCCCCAATCGTGGCCGACCCACACCGCTTTGTCCGTGCCTAAGGAGTCCAGCAGGCCAAGCATGTCGCCAACGATCTTCTCCTGGGCGTAGTCATTGTGCTGGGTATACACGGATGAGCGCCCATAGCCGCGCATATCCGGGGCAATAGCGCGAAAGCCCAGCGCGGCAAGGACGGGCAGCTGATGGCGCCAGCTAATCGAGAGTTCCGGCCAGCCGTGGACAAAGATGATCACCGGACCGTCTTCAGGACCGGCGGCGAGATAGAATGTTGTATGGGTGTCCGTTTTGACCGTGTGTTCGGTGATTGCCATGTTTTGTCTCCTTGGTGAAAAGCTCAAAAGAGCGCGCCACCCTTTAACTCCTGCCCTAATAACAGCCGCCCATAGGACTCGAGTTTGCCGTCGAGATCAAAGACAAAGTGACACGCCAAGGTGTTTAGGTCGCGTTGCGTACGCTGTAGCGGATTGTTCTGAAAATGGACGTGCGCGCCGCTCGCTTCGACGATGTCTTGAACAATTTTTTTACACTGCTGGACGGCCAGCGCCAGCTGGGTGGCCCAGCGAGCCCGGTCTTCAAGCGTGGCCGTGTTGCGCTTGGTGCATATGTCTTCAACTAAATGCCGCAGCAGCAGCTCGGTCTCACACACCTCGATTTCGGCTCGGGCGAGCCGCATCTGTGAGGCAGGCCGCTCGGCCTGTTTGTTGGTGTCGAGCAACACTCGCTCGGTCAGCCGTTCTCGAAACAGCCGGAGCGCCGTTTTCGCCTGGCCCAGGGCGGGCATGGTCGCGGCCAGGGTTAGGATCGGCATCATTGGTGTCCGGTACAGCGGACCGGCATGGATGCGGGAGCCAGGCCCATGGCCGCTCATCATCTCCCGCATTGACACCGCCCGCTCTTCAGGGATGAAGACGTTATCAATGACCACATCGTTGCTCCCCGTGCCGATCATGCCATCGACATACCAGGTGTCTTCCACCCTGACCTCAGAGACCGGCAAGGCGAACCAGCGCGGCTCGGGTCGGCCGTCAGGCCGTATCTCAGTGGCAGCCGGGATCACCCAGTCGCCGTGCATCACGCCCGTCCCCCATTGCCAGCGGCCGTTAATACGAAATCCGCCCTTTTCCGGACTGACCGTGGCGGTCGGCGAAATCATGGCCGGGGCAAGAACGTAGGTGCGCGTGGCAAACAGATCTTTTTGAAACGACTCGGGAAACTGGCTAAAGATCCAGTTGTGCTCAATGTAAAAATTAGACACCCAGGCGGTTGAGGCGTCACCCTCGCCCAGGGCCACCCCTACATCGAAGAAGGTATCCATATCCAGCTCCAGCCCACCGTAGCATTTAGGCACCATCAGCTTGTAAATCTCGGCCTTCTCTATGGCGTTGATAACGCTATCGACCGGCTTACGCTGCCGTTCGGCTTCGGCCGCGTGTTCGGCCAGCAGCGGAATCAGGGCTCGGGCACGTTTGACTAGCTCCGGACCGGTTGGAGAGGACGGATGGGTATCGTGGCGTCCGGCTGTTGACATGAGTCTGTCCTTTCCCTTGACAGGGTGGTCGTGTAGGTTGTCTATATACCATCAGGCTCGGGCGTACGCCTAGCCCTCAGGAGTTTTCTTGGTGAAGGGTTTGGCCTAGAATACACGGCCCGTTGTCTGAGAGGATGCAAGGAGGAACGGCATGACAAGAACCGTCACAAACGGCTCTGTAACGAGGATAAATGGCGAGGCTGAGAGCTTGAAATGGCACGATCGCTATCCACATCTTGACCGGGGGCCGGTCGCGGCCGAGGTCTTCACCTCCCCTGAGCAGTTTGAGCTGGAGCGGGAGCATATCTTTAAGAAGGTCTGGCTCAACGTTGGCCGGGTTGAGCAGATTCCCAATCCGGGTGACTATCTGGTGAGAGATATTGCTATGTGTCAGACCTCAATCCTGGTCGTGCGCGACCAAGAAGGTCAGGTACACGCCTTCCACAATATGTGCTCCCACCGCGGCAATAAGATCGCCTGGAATGAGCGGGGCCAGTGTCAGATGTTCACCTGCAAGTTTCACGGTTGGTCGTACGCTTTGGACGGCGCGCTCAAATTCGTTCCTGATGAAGAGAATTTTTTTGATCTGCAAAAAGACCAACTCGGCCTGACAGCGGTCGCCTGCGAGGTGTGGCAGGGATTCATTTTCATCAACCTCGCTCCTCAGCCTCAGGAGACCCTTTCGGAATATCTGGGGGAATTGGGCAGCGGCTTGGACGGCTATCCGTTTGACGAAGTTTCGGCCACCAGCGCTTCGTGGACAACCGAGGTGCGGGCTAACTGGAAAGTGGTGAAGGACGCCTTTCAGGAGATCTACCACGTTGGCTTTCTCCACCGTCGTTCCGCTCCCGATTCTTTTACTAGCAAGACCAATCCGTACGGGCACGCTCTCGACTTTCGGCTCTATCCCCGCCACGGCAGCGCTTCGGTCTTTGGCAACATGGAGGTTGAGCCGACTCCGGTGGCGTCCTTGGCGTTCAAGCATGGGACCTTTCTCATCCGCAAAGATTTTAACATGGACGCGCTGCCGGCCGGGGTGAATCCCCTCCGACACGACCAGTGGACCTTGGATCTCAACGTCATTTTTCCGTGCTTTTTTGTCGATGTGTCCGAGGGTTCGTATTTCACCCATAATTTCTGGCCGATCGCGGTCGATCGGACGATCTGGCACTCCACCCAGTACTTTCCTCGGGCAAAAACCGTGGGGCAGCGTTTTATGCAGGAGGACGGCCACGTGTTGTTCCGTGATATTATCTTGGAAGACGGTCGGACTTTGGAAGAAACCCAGCGGATGCTTGGCTCAGGGGCCAAAAAGGGATTCTATCTGCAGGATGAAGAAATCCTGGTCCGCCATAGTCACCACGTGGTTGAACAGATGATCGCCGATCAGCCCGTTTCGGCCGTTTCTGAAGGGAACGGAAAAGAGGCCGCCCATGCCTGAGCCTGGTCTGCCCGAGGCTTTCCGCGACCTGGAGCCGTGGCTGGCCTGGTGCTTAGCAACTGAGAAGGAACGCAGTGACAAGCGTCAGGTCAGCAGCCTGGCCGAGCTGCAGGCGTTTTATGACAGCGTGTTGACCCGGATGGAAGACATCTTTGCCTATGTAGAGCAATTCCCGCTGGATGATCTGCCCGCTGAGGCTCACCGTCTCTTCTTGTTGACGCTCTCTTTAGCTGAGGTTGCGCCGGCGATCGAACAGTTTGGTCAGCCGCAGGTAATTGACGGCTACGATATACAGCGGGTGACCGCGGTCCGGCGAGGAATCAGCTAAATGAGTACTTGTCGTTTGCTCCTCTTTTCTTGAGGCGACGGTGAGGATAATAGAAAAATATCCCAGGTACACCCAAAAGCTGGGAGAAGCTGCAAGTGAGGAGGATAGCGTATGCATTTTATGTGGTTTACTGAACGGGCCTATCATTATGATCCTGAAGAGGATCCGGCCAGATACAATGAACTTGAAACCGACATCGTCCGTAGACGAAGCTTCTTTGGCGCGCCCAACCGTCTGTTTGATCCCAAACACGGCGCCCGGCTCCTGAACCAGTATTTGGACGAGAAGATTTATACCGATCAAGAGCTGCTGAATTTTGACGGTGTGATGCTCAATGAGCACCACGGGACGCCGTTCTGCTTGGGCGCGGTTATGGACGTTGAGGCCTCCATTCTGGCCAAGGCCACCAAGCGGGTCAAAATTGCCCTGCTTGGCAATCCCGTACCGACCGTGTCCAACGCCCTGCGTTTAGCCGAAGAGCTGGCCATGATTGATCTCGTTTCAGAGGGACGTATGGTTACCGGCTGGGTACGCGGCGCTGGCTCTGAGCAACTCGCCAACAACGCCAATCCCGCCCTCAACCGAGAGTATTTCGAGGAAGGTATTGACTTTATCATCAAAGCTTGGACGACCCCTGGTCCGTTCCGCTATGAGGGCAAACACTTCCACTTCCGCCATGTCAATCCGTGGGTGTTGCCCCATCAGCAGCCCCATCCACAGATGTGGATTCCCGGCCTGATCAGTCCCGACACAGTCTTCTGGTGCGCCAAGCGGCGCTACCCCTACGTTGCGCTCGCCACCCGTCTGGAACCAACGCTGGAGTTGTGGGATTTTTACGCCAAGGCGGCAGCCCGCGAGGGCTACCAAGCCGGGCCCGAGAACTTTGGCTATCTGCAGCCGGTGATGGTTGCCGATACCCAGGAACGGGCCGAGGAACTAGGCAAACGCATTCTGTACGGCGGGGCTTTTGCCCACTTTGCCCGTCCGGAATGGATGTTCCCGCCGGGCTATAATTCAAAGGCGGCGACCCGCCGTTTGGCCCAGAGCAATTTTGGCATCAATGCGTCCGCCAAGCCCCTGTACGGCGACGGCTTCGAAGAGACCGATGAAGAGGTCGAAGGGGTCAAGGAGACGATCTATAATAGCTATCCCGATGTGCTCAAAGATATGGTCATGATCGCTGGGACGCCGGACGATGTCATTCCCAAACTCAAGAAGATTCAGGATATTCTGCGGCCCGGTATCTTTTCCTTTTGGCTCGACGGTCCGGTCTCGGCCAAGGACCGCAGGCGGTGCTTGGAGTTGATCAACCGCGATGTCATTCCGGCCATGCGTGAGCACGGCAAATCGCTCGGTCTCGTGAGCCCGTATGAGCGGGTCCCCGGTTCGGTCCCGTTGAACGGCAGCGAGCCGGCTCCGGTGAGCGACCCGCAGGCTTTGGCCGAGCTGATGGCGGCCTGAGGCTTTCTTTCCTGGCAGGGCGAGAGTCTTGCCAGACAGAAAACCTCAGATACTCCCCTTCGATACATCCACTTCCCGTTTGAGTCCTGGAAGCCGACGGGTTTAATACCGTCTAGGCTGAAGCCCCGGGGGGCCGTGTTGCGTGAGGGCAATCCTGGGCTTTCCCAAGTAAGGTCCTAGTATGAACCGGTAGGAAGTCTGCACCCGCCCGGAATGATAAAACCTCTCCTCTAAAATTGCGCTCTCTGGACAGGAGAAGGAGCCTCCCACCAAAGAGTCTACCATGCCGTGCTCTCAGGAACGATTGCCGTTCTCTTAGGTCGGCCCGGAGACGTCAGGCCCGACACAGTCTTATGGGACAATTCTCACCGAACGCGTACTCTGGAGCTCCTCGGGGACAAAAGTGACCGTTGGGGCCTGGGCCTCAGCAGAGCCCCGCCATCAGACCAGGGACGAAGCAGAATGCTCGGTCGCTTCCGGCGTCTGTGTGGAAATCCTGTCTCTGAGCAATACCTGAGGAAGAAGTTCAGGAGAAAAAAGCGTGGACAGGAGAACCGGCGAAAAGAGTTCCGACGCTATAACCGGACTCTCTTGAGTATTTTGACCGCTCAGGACCCATTGCTCGGTCTGCCGTCTTCCCCGATTTTCCGCCGTACAAGTTGGATGTTTAATGTAACCCCGGCATTACCTCTTTGGCAAACAGCTCCATCGACTGCTGACTCTTGGTCGGATCCAAGCCGGGTAGATGCATGCCCATGACGATATGGGTCGTCCGGATAGTGTTGGTCATACTTTCGATCTCGCGGCCGACTTCTTCTGGGGTGCCAACAAGTGGTGCGCCGATGAGTTGATCGGTGACATTGCGCAGTTCTGAGGCGGGCGGGAGCTGGGCGAATTTTTCGGCTCCGGCAAAGTCTTTGGCCTCGGCCAGCCAGCGGCCGTACCAGCTCAACATATAGTGCAAGTGGTCTTGGACGTTGTCCCAGGCTTGATCGTGGGTCGAGCCGACGTGTACCCAGCGGAGCTGGGCAGCGTGAAAATCTTCGGGGTCATGGCCGTGAGTGCGGAGCGCACTGTCGTAGATGTCTTGGGCGGTAGGATCCGAAGTCCCCAAGAAGTGGCACCCCATCCGGGCTGCCCGCTCAACGGCTTTTTTCTGCCCAGCTCCAATCCAAATTGGCGGGTGCGGGGTTTGGGCCGGTTTAGGCACTAAACTGATGTTCTTCAAGTCGTAATGTCGGCCTTGGTAGGAGAACGGATCTTGGGTCCACATGCCCCGAATAACCTCAATGCCTTCTTCTAGCCGCGAGGCACGCTCTCTGCGGGGAATGCCGTAGCCCTCAAACTCTGAGGGGGCATAGCCCTGTCCGAAGCCCATATCAAAACGACCGTTGGAGATAACATCGACGGTCGCCGCATCTTCGCCAACCCGCACGGCGTTGTGCAAGGGGAGTAGTAACAGAAAGGTGCCGATCCGCACCCGGCTCGTCATGGTCGCAATCGCGCCAGCAATTGGCAGCAAGGATGGCGAATAGCCGTCCTCGGCAAAATGGTGTTCGGTTAGCCAAATGGTGTCATAACCGAGTTCCTCGGCAATCTGGGTCTGTTTGAGCTGTTCGGCGTAGAACTCGGGGAAGGGTTTGCGCCACTGGGGGGGATTGCGAAAGGGAAACAGTAAGCCAACGTCCATATCATCCTCCTTCAGCTTGGAGACGGTCTGTGAGATACTGATCCGTCCGCTGTTCTGAGCCTAGCCGCCGAAATAACTCTTTGGGTTCTCAACTGTCATGGCTTGGATTGTGCCTTCGCTGACCCCGGCTTTACTCAGGGTTGGAATAATGTTTTTCAGAATATGGGTGTAGTTGTTGTTGGGGCAGGCGGCCACAAAATCGTCCCAGGTTTTGCTGGGCCGACCCATCAGACAGTGTACGGCGTCATGGGAGAGCATGATCCGGTCATAGCCGACCGCCAATAATCCAATCAGGGAGGCGAGCCGCATTTTATCCGGTGCAATCACGTCGATTCCAAACCGGTCAAAGCCCAACCATGCCCCGCGCTCCAAAATATCGAAGTAATAGCGCATATTGCCGACCCCGCAGGCGTGACCGATCAACACCCGGTTAAAATCGACCCCTTCCTCTTCAAACACGTCTAGCGTCTCACGACCGAACGGTCCAAGTTCATCGTTGTGGCACAGAATCGGAACACCGGTCGCGGTGTGCGCCCGGGCGGCGGCGCGCAAACAGTTCTCCTCGTGTTTGCCAATCGTGGTGGCGGTTTCGGTCATCCCTGGAATTCCGCCTGTAGCGGTCTTGATCAGGCCGGCTTTGATCCCCGTTTTATCCATCCCTTCGGTAATCTCGCGAACGTAAACCTCGGCAATGTCGTCGGGCGCCAGACTGCGGAAGTGGGGTGGGATCCCCAGCGCTTCGTTGTAGAGGCCGGTCGCCATAATAACGTTTAGGCCGGCTTTTTCTGCGCATTCCGCGGCAAACTCAGGATCGCGGCCCAGCTCCATGGGACACGGGTCAACAAACGACGTGACACCTAGAGATTTGATCTCTCTCAGTTTTTCGACCGCTCCGGCGATCTCTTTTTTGCGGTCAAAGCGCCAGTTATCCCACTCATAACCGGGGAAACCAACAGTGAGATGTTCGTGGATGAGGGTGAAACCTAGATCGTCCGTTGTTTTATCGCCCAGGACTGTTTGAACCGTTGCCATACGTTGCTCCTTTCGTCTGGTCGCTCTCCGCCAGATCATACATGCCTCGATTTCAACCGCAAGGAGCCGGCGTGTGCTCAGTCCTTGCCGAGAGCCAGGAGGATGGCCATAATAATAGAACCCACAATGTCAGCTCAGGAGTAAACTTCATGCCAGTCCCCTCAACTGAACGACAGCAACGCTTCCTTGATATCGCAGCCGCCCACGCCAAAGACTTTAAAACACGTGTTGCCGAACACGACCGTGACAGTAGTTTCCCGCACGAGAACGTCGAGGCGATGAAAGCGTCCGGTTATACGGCGTTGATCGTCCCCGAGGAGTTAGGTGGGGGAGGGGCTAGCCCGCTAGACGTTACGCTGGCCCAAGAACGTCTGTCCCAGGGTGACCTACCAATGGCGATCGCGGTGAATATGCACCATATTGTTGTTGCCCTGCTAGCCGACCTGTGGCGCCTCAATCAGCGGGGCGAGGGTCCCCAGCTGGACGCGACTGAAAAGCTGCTCCGTGCAACGGTCAGTGAAAAGCTTATCTTTTGTGGACCGGTCAGTGACCCCAAGATGAACAGCTCAATCGGCTTTGCCGGGATCAACGATACGACCCGCCGAGCGACTAGGGTGGACGGCGGCTATCGACTTAACGGCCGCAGCGGGTTTGGCACGATGTCCGCGGGGGCGGACTATGTCCTGACCACTGCCCGCTGTGATGACGACGATCCGGATAAGGGGCCGCAGTGTCTGCTGTGTTTCTTTGAGGCTTCGGCCCCGGGCGTCCAGGTTCAGGACAACTGGGATACGATGAGTATCCGTTCGTCGCAGAGCAACGATGTGGTCTGGGACAATGTGTTTGTGGCGGACGACGCGGCGGTGCTACGCCCAGCCCAGAGCTGGGATGTCTTGGCTAATATCACCGCCTCGTGGTGGGTCGCCTCAGGCCCGGCCTGTTACCTCGGGCTGGCCCAGGCCGCGCGGGATTATGCCATGGACTGGGTGTCGGGGCGGAGCCAAGAGCCGTTTGAGCAGCCGATGACCCACTATCCCAGTAACCAACTGTTGGCGGCCGAGATGGAGATTGGTCTGCGCTCGGCACGCGCCATGCTGTATCAAGCGATTGCCCCCCACGCCGATCTAGGCCTGCGTATTCAGGACGACTTAGTCGGCCTGATCTCGTGCTATCAGTTTGTGATGGAGAGCTGTGTGCGGGTAGTGGATCAAGCCATGCGTATGGTCGGTGGCGCGGCCCTGTTCAAGAAGAATCCGCTCGAACAGATGTACCGTGATGTCCGGGCCGCCGTTATTCACCAGCCATTTGCCGGTCTGGACGGCAAGGCCTTGCTGGGTCGGCGGACCTTTGGGTTGCCGGTCTACACCCGACCGCGTTTTATTTAGAGCACAAATGAGCGAGCAAAAGACACAGAATTAAGGAGGAAGCTATGGCAGACACCGCAGCGGTTGTCAGCGCGGCCCGGGAAAAAGCGCGCAAGGTTGCCCCTAAGCTCATAGAACTGAGTGAGAAGGTGGTGTATGGCGACGTCTGGGAGCGAGCGGGTTTGTCCAAACGTGACCGGAGTTTGATTACCGTCGCCACCCTGATGTCGCTGTACCGGCCCGAGCAGCTGCGCCTCCATTTGCAACGCGCCCTAGATAACGGCGTGACCCAAGAGGAAATTGGAGAACTCATTACCCATCTGGCGTTCTACTCTGGTTGGCCGACCGCAATGACCGCGGCCACGCTGGCCAATGAGGTTTTTGAGGCCCAAGATTAGCGGCCGGGTCAATAGAGGCCAAGAGGGCAGCCTAGCCTCGGGGGCCGGGCTACCTTTTGGCTCCTCGTCACGAGGTACGCCCCGGCCGCTATCAAGCGGGGTGCCCCGGTCGAGAACGGACTGCGGGCAATGGTTGAGGAATGGGCACGTTTCAGCGGCTTCGTCCCATACTATAAAACTCGTCGTTGGGCCGCATGTCGGTCAGGTGTGCCATTCGGTTAGACAGGGCAAAGAAGGCGGCAATGGCACCGACATCCCAAATGTCCTCCTCGCTCAGGCCGTGGCGCTGGAGCTGGGCGCGGTCGGCGTCCTCAATCTCTTGGGGCCGCAGGGCGATTTTTACGGCGAAATCGAGCACCGCGCGCTGACGTGGCGTGAGATCGGCCCGGCGATAATTGACCGCAATTTGGTCGGCGATCAGAGGATTCTTTTCGTAAATCCGTAGAATCGCTCCATGCGCGATCACACAGTAGTGACAATCATTGGCGGCGCTGGTGGCCACGACAATCATCTCTCGTTCGGCTTTTGACAGGCCACTGTCTTTGAGCATCAGGGCGTCGTGATAATCAAAAAACGCCCGGAACTCGGCTGGCCGGCGGGCTAGAGCTAAAAATACATTAGGGATAAACCCGGCCTTGGCCTGCACCTTGGTGATCCGGGTACGGATGTCTTGGGGTAAATCTTCCAGCCGGGCGACTGGGTAACGGCTAATCGGACGGTCTGACATAGGCGGGTGCCCTTTCGTTAGAGTCTCAGTTCTTGTCGGTCACAAAGGTCACCACTTCGATGCGATTACCGTCGGGGTCGCGGATAAACGCGGCATAATAGCTGTCGTGGTACTCGGGCCGAAAACCCGGCTCACCATCAGACTGCGCTCCGGCTTGCAGGGCGGCCTCATAGCAGCGATCGACTGCCTCCTTACGGTTGGCGCGCAGCGCGATATGGACCCCGCTGTCCTCACTCACCCGTTCCATTTGGGAGCGGAGGTTGAGCCAGAACTCAGGATATTTTTTCCCAAAGCCGGTCGTGTCCCGGCGTTCGACCAGTTTGTTGAAGCCGATCGCGGCAAGAACGGTATGATAAAAGCTGGTGCTGCGTACCAGGTCACCCACGCTAATCGAGATATGGTCAATCATGTTTTCCTCCCCGGATATCTAGGTGGTAGACCCAGCGGTAGGTGGGCGGACGGGTGTCGGAAACGGGGCTTCGAGTATCTTACGGCCCGTCCGCTCTTCAAACACGTCGACCCACTCCACGAGCCGCTCAGGACGAATAGAAAAACCCTCGACCCCGATCGCTTTGGCCACCTGGCGAGCGATGCTGCCGGCGCTCAGCGGCCGCTCCGGCCTGCCGCGATAGGCGACCGTCACAGAGTGGGAGATGTCGTCTTCAACGGTCCGATACAGGGCTCCAAAATGCAGTTGAATTGCTCTGTCAGCTCTACACATTGTCCGCCCTCCGGTGACGGCTGTGTCTGTTGACTTCTCTGTCCGGCCAGTCTATGCCTGCGGGCAGACTTCGTATAATATCAGAAATGATACGAAAAAGCCTAGGTGAGCCATGTACCGATCGAAACGGCACGGCAGCCAAAGGAGGAAGAGCATGAACGGTTATACCATTATCGACGTTGATACCCATGTCACGGAACTGCCCGATCTGTGGACAAGCCGGGTACCCGAGCGGATGAAGGACGCTGTGCCCCGTGTGGACACCGATGCTAAAGGCCGGCTGTGGTGGTTCATCGGTGACCGACGTATTGCCAATCCGGGTTTGACCGCAACGGCTGGGGTAGGCGACATGATGAGTTGGCCTAGAAGCTACGAAGAGATGCACCCCGGGGCCTACGACGCCAAGGAACGCCTGAAATACATGGATAAAATGGGCATTTGGGCGATGGTCATGTATCCCAACGTTGGCGGGTTTGGCAGCCAGGAGTTTCTGAGACTCGAAGATGCCGAGCTGAAACTTACCTGTGTGAAAGCCTACAATGACTGGCAGACCGAGTGGGCTTCGGCCGATTCGCGTCGCCTGCTGCCAATTACCTCGACCCCGTTCTGGGATGTGACCGAGGCGGTCAAAGAAGTGCGTCGCTGTGCCGCTATGGGACACAAGGGTATTCTGTTCACTGGCGAGCCACAATCCCTGGGCCAGCCCTTGTTAGGTGACGAGCACTGGAATCCGCTGTGGGAAGTTGCCGTTGAGCTTGATTTGCCGATTAGTTTTCACATCGGATCCGGTAATATGGACGGGGGGCTGCGCCGCGATAAAGTTGCCAAGTATGGAAAAATGACTGCCTTTGCCGAGCTGTCGGTCGATATTTTTATGCGTAACGGCATCCAGCTCAGCGACTTGCTCGTCTCCGGGGTACTGCCACGCTATCCGGACATTAAGTTTGTCTCGGTCGAGAGTGGTATCGGCTGGATTCCGTTTGCCCTTGAGGCGCTCGATTATCAGTTCCTGGGTAATCGTGTGCCGGAAGAACGGCCCGATCTTGACATGTTGCCCTCCGAGTATTTTGCCCGTAACATCTACGCCTGTTACTGGTTCGAGCAAATTGCGCCCCGGCGCCTGATCGATAAGGTTGGGGCTGACAAGATCCTGTTTGAGACCGACTTTCCGCATCCGACCTCGCTGTACGGAGATGAGGTCCATGATCGGATCAAACACGGTCTTGATGACTGTGACGAAGCAATCCGCCGCAAGATCCTGTGGGACAACGGACAAAAACTCTACAAGGTTGAAGAGCCGACGGCCGACGATGAGGCCAAACGCGCGGCTGCTGTGGCCTAAGCCCAGAAATGATCGCCCGAGTGCGCGGGCTGACACGAACAAGCATTGCAACGCCCGCGTGCACAAAGCGAGCATCAGATAATCACTGGATGGGCTCAGGTTAGAGGGGGACTGAACAAACACCACCTGTCCCGGTCCGGGTTCCGTAAAATCGGGGACGAAGGGAATTGCTCTCAGGAGCAAACTTTGCGGAAAGCTCAATCAACCGAGAAATAACGGAAGGAGACGCAAGGGAGTCTCGCAGGATGACGCAGACTATGAGCGGCTGCTACACATAATTAAAGATACCACTAAGCAAGACCCGGCTTGGGCTACTTCTCTTACTGCACTGCCTTCATCACGGCTTTGGAGGAGGCGGCCCCCTTGGTGCGCCAATGCCCTAGTCGAGCGCTGATATGCCTACCTTGTCTTGCATCCCTGCGTTTATCCTCGCCTAGCATCCGAACAGCGGCAGCGTCTCCGATCGTGGCAGATCCCATTACGGGGTTTCGCCCGGTGGAGAACCTACGTTGACATAGGCCCCTTTGGTCAGGCACCGCTAAACGCTGGAGAGACCTTAGTGGGCGACAAAGGGGAACACGGTTAAACTTGATGACTAGAATGCCAACGTAGCAGTGTCTCATTTGTCCTCCCTACGGACATCTTGCCGTAACACCGACCCCTTAGGCGTCCGACGCTGGCGACATTTGCCCATCTTGATTGCTTTCTCCACATCATAGAGCAGGCCGATACCATGTCCGCTCCTGAGGTTGCGGGTGCCGTAGGGGTCGACTGCAAGCAGTAAGGCAAGGAGCGGGGACGCATGGCATATCTCCTATGGGAAGGAAGGCCGATCTTCCAAGACCTCCCCGATCCAATCAAATCTTGGCACTGCTGACGATAACGACGTGTAGCTCACATTCCTGATCGTCGATTTTGCTGTTCAAACGAAAAAAACCACCAAAAACGAAAAGAGTGTGAAACGCGCAGACCTCCCGTCCATATCCGGCACTCCTCAAGAACTGGCCAGAACAGTCTTTTGGATTCATGGTCGGACCGGAAACGTCCCGCTGTAAAGACAAAGGTCTCACACTAACGAGGCACCTCTAAAGTTATTGCTATAGTTCGGCGTATCTCTCGTCGATTGTCCAGAGAGTCCGACAGGCTTACGCTTGAGTACGCCTGGTCACGAAAATAGTGGGAAAACCGCTAGGTTCCGACCAAATCCGCATCTCCTCGTTTCGTGTTTGTCTTCCCGCCTTCGATACCCTTGACCCGGGACAATGGAGCCGCCCTCGCCGACGGCGCCCGCTGGAAAATGGAAAACACAACCCGCCACGTCCTCAAGCTGCCTAGCGACCACCGGGCAGCCAATGTCGGCCCTGGTCAGGCCTCCCTCGCCCGCGGGCTCGGCGGCCTCACCCGCCTCACCTCGGCCCTCCAGCGCGCCCACGCGCGGAAGGGGAGGCCGAGGAGCGGCAGCGAGCGCGCCGTGGCGACCGGGGAGAACCGGGCCGCGGCGAACGGCGAAGCCACCAGGAAGAGGAACCAGAGCACGAGGTAGGGGGGGCGGCAAAGCCGAGCAGCCACCGCGTCCCGAGGCGGCTGCGAGGGCGGTCCGGCAGAGCAGGAGCCGGGAGAACACTGCGTTGGGAAACCGCGCACGTCATGGCCCGAGCGTTGGTTGGAGGTCCGTCTTCGATCCAGGATTGTGGCGGCAAGGGCTCATCGCCGGGCCGGCGGGCGCCGTCTTGATGGCGATACCTGCCTGCGCGGTCGCGCTGGTGCGCGACACCACCGGGCATGATTGGGTAGACCGCGGCCAAGCTCACGGTCGCCGACGTTATGATCGGCGCTGGCTTCGACGCGGACGGCGCCGTTGAAACCGTCACCCGCTCCAGGCTGCCCGACAGTTACAGGGTGCGGTGGGCGCGGGAGAACATCCGGGAGGCAGCATGGAAGGGCGTGACGCTTGGCGCGGTGTCCGGGTTCGGCGGCGCGCTGCTGTGTCTCGTGCTGGTCTGGAAGTTCATGGACGATCGCCAGCGCGGGCGTGCCGCATACTGACGGTGCCCGGACAGCGATCCGAGGCTGGGGAGCGACTTGCGCCGACGCAGGAGAGGCCGATGTCCGCATCGACTCCATGCCACAGTCCTCGCCGCCATCGTCCGTGACCGCCATGCCGACCCATGTTCCAGCGGAAAGATTGGCAGTCTCCGAACCTCCCCGCCCGTGAATCCGGAACTCACCATCGCGCGTAAAGGCGGGAGCGCCGCCGAAGAAATGCACCGGGAACGTGTCCGCCGTGTTGCCGGGTATCGCCATTGCTGCCGTCATGCTGCTGTCTCCATCTGCTGGTGGTCGGGAACGGCGGCAGTGCCTCTGTCCCAAGCGCCGCCCAGCTCCCGGCCGGACTCCGACTCTCGGCGGCGCGGGACGTATCGGCCTGGGCAAGGCCGCAAGGGAGGCCACTGGCAGCCGCCGAAGACCTTTCGCCATACAGGGTGCCCGGTCGGCGCCCGCACCCGGATCGCTGCGATCCGGTCGAAATTCCGCAGCCCGGAAGTCGGTGGTGATCACGCGCTCACCAGATTCGCTCACCTGAAAACATAGAGCGGATGCGCTATATGGTAGAGATGGATTGGACGGTCGAAACCGTGTCGGCCGTCGACGCCGAAATCGCAGCCTTGCCCGTGGCGTTGCGCGCCCCGGCTGCTTAGGCTGCTTGAGACGGTGGAGAATGTCGGGCTGATCCTCCGTGCACCGCATGTCAGGCCTCTTGAAGGGAAGCTGTGGGAGCTTGCGGGTGCTGGCCGAGGGTGGCCTCGCGCGAGGGATCCACCTGACGGCGGCGGGCCGGCGGGTGGGGTGGTGCACGTCTTTGCGAAGAAGGCGCGCAAGACGCTGCGCCATGCGCTCGCAACCGCCTGAGAGCGGATGAGGTAGGTGACGCCATGACGAAGCTGAAAGACCTGAAGGCACGCTTTGAGGAATACGTGCGCGTCGACGAGGAGTATGCGCTCACTGAGGCGCTGGTCCGCGCCCGCGCGGCGGCGAAGCTGACGCAGGCGGAGCTTGTCCCGCGTCTTGGCACGACGCAGTCCGCAGTCGCGCGGCTGGAAGGCGGGCGGATGTCGCCGTCCTTCGCGACGCTTCGCCGCTACGCCGAAGCCACCGGCACGCGGCTGACCATGGGCCTTGTCCCGGCGGACGACTGAGGCGGGCGGGCGAGGTTGCCGACTGGGCCTAACGGCCTGGAGGCCCCAATGCCGCCGGTCGCAGCGCCGACCGGGCCTACGTGGGGATACGCGTGGCTTGGAACGAATCCGCTTTCAGAATGATGACGGGATTTTCAGAGAACCAATTATCCTATGTTGATGCATATCCACAGCAAGGTCATCATGCCAGCCAGTAAGAACTGGCCGTCAACAAAAATCTCCCCTGGAGCACCTTTGGGCAGTAAGCGCTGATGATACACCCAGCTGACCGCACAGCTATACGGAATCACGACAAATAAACACGCGGCGAGGGGGAGGCCTTGCCAGGGGAGGGTCAGGACCAGCAGTAAGATACTCAGAGTTACCACTACTCCGACTAGCACGGCTTTGGTGCGACGCTTACCCACAACCTTGAAGATCGTTTCCATCCCCATGATCTTATCGCCCTGCACATCGCGCACGCCAATCAGGGCGGCACGCAAAAACACCAGTAGAAAGACAAAGGCAAGCACGCCAGCGGCCCGCCAAATCGAACTAGTGCCGACCGTGATCAGCGGAACCACAGCGCAGGCGACCGTCCAACCCAGGGCGGCGGCCAGATCTTTGGAGGCCGGGAGGTCCTTGATACTACGGAGACCCATTATATGCCTCGCCCACGACAACGGGATGAGCTTCATGCCGTAGATTGCGCCTAAACCGCCGAAGATGGCCAGGGCCAAAAACTGTCCGAAACCCAGGGTGGCGGCCAGACCCAGGGCAGTAGTCAGGGAAATCGTCGCTACTCCCAACATCGCCTGCTGAAAGCGTTGAAAGGTACGCGGCGAGAAGCTGCCCCAGCCGCTGTAGTGCGAGCGTTCTTGGTAGCGGTTGACTGTATGCATGGCCAGGATGAAAAAGCCGGCCGTTGACATCAGCGGGATGAGGATGTTGCGGGACAGGTGTGGAATGAACAACAGACTGGCCGCTAGGGCGAGACAGGCAGCGCCTAGACCAACATATACATTGCTGGCGACCAGGACACCCATCAGGTGTTTGAGCCAGGTGTTGAGCCGGTTGACCGGTTCTTGACTGAAGGACTCCAGTTTGTCGACCACCCGGTTGATCATCCACTCGGGCGTTGATGCCCCGGCAGTGACGCCCACCGACTGATAGGGGCTGAAATCGTGGTCTTGGAGTTCAGCATCGGTCTCAATGTGTAGAACTTGGGGGCCTTCTTTGGCAGCTAAATCGGCCAGACGGCAGGTGTTGGCGCTGTGATGACCGCCGACAACAACCATGAGATCGACCTGGCGGGCCAGCTCAATCGTCTCGCTCTGGTGATCCCGAGTAGGTTCACACACCGTGTTCGCCGCCCGGATAACCGTGGCTTTAGGTTTGATGGCCTCGACCGTGCGGGCAAATGTATCGTCGTTCTGAGTTGTCTGAGAGACCACACACACCCGCTCAAACTCGGGCAGCTGGGCAGCTTGATGTTCATCGGTAACAACAAAACAGCGGGTTGAGGCATAGCCCTTCAGACCTGTGACTTCGGCGTGGTGATCATCTCCAACAATAACGATGTCATACGCGTCGTTGCTGTACTTGGTGATGATCTTTTGCACTTTTCGTACTAACGGGCAGGTCGCATCGTACACATCTGCGCCACCGGCCCGGAGTTGTGTAAACGTCTCTGGACGAACCCCATGGGCTCGAACCAAGACTGTGCCGCCATGGATGTCGCCTGGCTGCTCAAAGGCGTGAATATTCTGCTCTGTGAGCTCTTCCATGACCTGGGCGTTGTGAATCAGCGGACCGAAGGTCTGGACTGGGCCATCGGTCTTTTTGGCCAGATCAAGCGCCTGATCTAAGGCTCGCCGTACCCCCCAACAAAATCCGGCTGTTTCGGCCACAAGAATTTTCATGGGCTGTCTATCCCCTTGTCTGCACCTTGTGAGGCGTATTATAGCAGTCGGATTTTTGGTCGCAAAATTGAGGGTGGTATTTGTGCGTGATGGGGGGATGGAAAACGGGCGAGCAACACCCTACAAGAGGAGGGGAGAGGGAGGAGGTCCAAATGATCCATCTACTGTACTTTATCACCCGTAAGCCGTCGCTCAGGGAGGCTGAGTTCCACAGCTACTGGCGTGAGACACACGGTCCTATTGCGGCTAAAATTCCCCAGCTGGTGCGCTATGAACAGAGCCACCGTATTCCGTTTGCGGGCACGAATTCGGCCTACGACGGAGCGGCTGAAGTTTGGCTGGAGAACGAAGCCGCGTTTCACGCTCTGCGTGAAACGCCGGAATACGTGGACGGGGCCTTGGCCGACGAGTCCAATTTTATTGACAGAAACCGGGTCGAGTGGCTGGTGACCCAAGATCACGTCATTCTGGACGGCCCACAGACACCCCAGCTGACCAAGGGGATTTTTCAGCTCAGGCGCAAACCCGGCATGTCGCTGGCCGATTTTCGCCAATACTGGGTGGAAGTGCACGGGCCGATTGTGAAGCGGCTGCCTGGTCTACGCCGCTATGTTCAGTGTCATACCGTTGATGCCGCCTACCAGTACGCCGAACCTCGGTGGGACGGCGTGGCCCAGCTGTGGTTGGACAGCCCTGAGGCCTATCAGGCGATGCTTGACTCCTCGGAGTTTCAAAACGAATCGTGGCCGGACGGGGGCAAGTTCCTCGACCTGGACTTAGTGACCAGCTTTGTCGCCCAAGAACATCAGGTCACGTGGGATTGAGGTCGGCCTCGGCCTGTGCCTTGGCCCGCTTATACTCGCTACGCAGCTCCGATTGGAGTCGGCCCAGTCGGTAGGTATTCCAGTCCAGGAATTTTGCGCTTGTGGCCAGCAGGGGGTGCACTTTCCCAATCTCGCGCCAGATATCCTGAACAATCAGCCGATAGTCTGGATGACCCTGGGGCATGGTTCGTAGCTCGCCGATATGCACGGCTTCGCGCAGGTTCATCTTCATGGTCCAGCGGATACGGTAGGCAAACGGCACGACGTACTGGGCCTGGAAGGGCAGCTCAGGGTAGATCTGCTCGTACAGTTCAGCCGCGTGGTCCATACTGCGCACAAAGTCGGCCTTGAAGCCAGCTTCCTCTATCTCTTGGGGAATGTCGTAACCGTGGACGGTGGTAAAATCTTGGCGTTCTTGGGTCAGGATACGGTGACGGTGGAGGTCCCGATACAGCCCGAGGTTGGCGATAATATCAAAGGTGTAATACGCCTGCTCTAAGGCACGGCCGGGTTTCTCACGCCGATGGCGGCGACGACGGATGTACTCGTCGAAGAGCCCGGCGCGCTGCTCTGAAGACAGGCTTTTGACCACGCCGCGCACCTGGCTCAAAGGGTGACGAAGGTGGGGGTAGAGGATGGCGGCCAAGACTTTATCTTCGGCGTCGACATCATAATCAAGCAGCTGAACCGACCGGTTGGCTTCGACCGGCGTGGCGGCAAAGAGACGGGCGGCGACCGCATGAACCGCGGCAGAGGTGTCGGCCAAATAGGGATTTTTTTGGGCACGTTTGACAAACGAGGGGATCAACTCGTTCAGTGCACAGTGCATGGCCCGGGCGATGGTACGGCCCTCCTCAAGCGGCTGCGAGTACAGTTTGTTGAGCAGATGTTCAAAGGCTTGACCAATACCAAAGAGGCCGACATTGGTCAGCGTGGCCGCCGGAAGGTATTGACGCAACACATCGCAGGCTTGGGCGCGTACGGTTGAACGGTAGGCCCCCTCGGCCCAGCGTCGCAGCCTGGCGTCGGATGCGGTATCTTGATAGGTGAGCGCTTCGCCGCTCTGCGGATGTGTCCACTCCACGGTTTCGATTGGCAGGCTGCGTCGCATAAAGGCGATCATTGGCTCCATTTGATCCGCATAGGTCTGGAACAAGCGGCGGATGCCCGTGAGATAGGCATCCTGATGCGATGAGGCCATGATGGCCACTTCTTTGGCAAACAGAAAATCGCCGGTGTGATCGGTCGTATCAAAACGGACGTAGCGGGTCGATTTTTCCAGCGGCGCGATTCCGATACGGGCGTCTTCGAGCAGCTTGGCGGCGACGTTTGAGACGTTCTCGCAGGCAAGGTGGGCAGCACCGAGCTGGGCAACCGAGTCGTCGCCATAGCCGATCAACACCCGCTCATAAAACGCCCTGGCTTTTTTGACCGCGTCGGTCCGATCATCGTGGCCGCCGGGGAGCATGCCGAACGGCCAATCGGCATTGCCCAGAAATTCGTCTAAGAAAATTTTGCGTAGGCTTTTGGACGAACGGCTGTAGCGTGAGAATAAAGCCCCGGCGACTTCTTGGGGTAATTTCAGGCCAAAAATCGGCTCGCTGAGATTGGTAAAAAAAGGAGCTAGACGGTCTTGCTCGGTGACGGAGAGGGCGTTGCGCATCACTCCAGCTCAACCAATAACTCACCCGCCTCGACAGCTTGACCTGTGGCGACGAGGATCGCTTTGACCGTACCGGCCGTCGACGCCTGGACCTCGTTTTCCATTTTCATGGCTTCAACGATGAGGATGCCCTGGTCTTTTTCAACCGTATCGCCGACGGCAACCAAAACCTCAACGACCTTTCCCGGCATAAGCGAGCGGATCTCACTCTCGCCCACCCCGGTGCTAGTGCTTTCCCCAGGGCGCAGGGCACGCCGCTCGTCAAGCAGCCTGAACCGAAACGTCTTGCCCTCACACGACACCGTGTACTGATCGTCTTTTTCGGTCACGTCGATGGTAAACGATTGATCCTCAACCAGCAGCGAGTACATATGGGCCGACAGCTGACGGCCGTCAACGATCCGTTCTTTCCCATCTATGACAATCCGGTACACATGGTCGGCTTCCAGCTCCTGGACCTCAATCGTATGTGTCTGGTCATCAAGGGTTGCAATATACGCCATAGCCAGTCCGTGTCGGGAGAGGGGGGGCCTCTATCCGCCCAAATGTTTTACCGTAAAGCCTCACGCCAGCTCGTCGAACGCCAGGCCGACATCTGACTCCCCTTGCTGTCGGTGTCGGGCACGCTGCGCTGAACGGTCTGGTCCTTATGATAAGCGGCCAGCGCCGCGGCCGACAGCAGGACTTCCTGATGCAGCGCGTCTTCTTCAAAGGCCAGGCCGTGGTATTCCTGGGGAATAAAGCCGGTGTCCAGATCGCCCCGGACAAAACGGGGATGCTGGAGCGCCCAACGATGAAACGGAATATTGGTAATAATGCCCTCGACAGTATATTCTTGCAGGGCGCGGAGCATGCGCTGAATGGCCTCCTGACGAGTGCTGCCGTGGGTACAGAGCTTGGAGATCATCGGATCGTAAAAGATCGGCACCTCCCAGCCCTCATAGACACCGCTGTCATCGCGAATGCCGCTCCCGCCCGGCGTCCGTAAGACCTCAATTTTGCCCGGTGAGGGAAAGAAGTCGCGGGCTGGATCTTCAGCATAAATACGGCACTCGATTGCCCAGCCGTGCTGCCTGATATCTGCTTGCTGCAGGGCGAGACGTTCTCCAGCAGCGATCTCAATCTGGGCTTTGACCAGATCCACGCCGGTCACTAACTCGGTGACCGGATGCTCGACCTGGATACGCGTGTTCATTTCAAGAAAATAAAAATTCTGCTGCGCATCAACCAAAAACTCAACCGTGCCAGCCCCGACATAATTGACCGCTTTGGCCGCCTCAACCGCAACCCGACCCATGTGTTCTCGTACCTCGGTGTTGATCGCGGTCGAGGGCGCTTCTTCAATAACTTTCTGGTGGCGACGTTGCAGCGAGCACTCCCTTTCGTACAGGTGGAGGGTGTGACCATAGTTATCGGCCAAGACCTGAACCTCAACGTGACGCGGCTTATCGACAAACTTTTCCATATACATGCGGTCATCGCCAAATGAAGACTTGGCTTCGGAACGCACGCCGCGCAGGGCAGACACGACCTCGTCTTCGGAGCTGACTAGCCGCATGCCTTTCCCACCACCGCCGGCCGAGGCCTTGAACATGACCGGGAAGCCGATGTCTCGCGCGGCAGCAACGACCTCGTCCTCATCGCCGAGCACATCGGTGCCGGGAACGACCGGGACCTTGGCCTGCTGCATAATGCTACGGGCGGTGACCTTGTCACCCATTTGTTCAATCGCTTCAGGACCGGGGCCGATAAAGGTGATATCGGCCTTCTGACACGCGCGGGCAAACGTGGCCCGTTCGGACAGAAAGCCATAGCCTGGGTGGATAGCCTCGACCCCGCTCTTTTTAGCGACCTCGATAATCTTGTCGATGACCAGATAACTCTCAGCGGACGGTGAGGGACCAATCGGGTAGGCATAGTCGGCGTATTGGACGTGCAGTGCGGTGCGGTCGGCTTCGGAATACACCGCGACCGTTTCCACACCGAGCTCACGACAGGCGCGAATTACCCGGACGGCGATCTCGCCTCGATTGGCAATGAGAATACGTTTGAACATGCTTCTTTCCCCCACTCTTCTAGAGCGGAACGTTCCCGTGTTTCTTGGGCGGATTTTTGTCCCGCTTGTCATGCAGCATGTCGAGCGAGCGGATCAGATGGGGACGGGTATCGGCGGGCATGATGATTTCGTCAATATAGCCCATCTCTGCCGCCTTGAACGGGTTGGCAAAGGTCCGGCGGTATTCGTCAACGAGCTTTTCGCGCTCGCCATCGGGGTCGTCCGCTTTGCGGATCGCGTTGCGATGAATAATGTTGACTGCTCCGTCTGGGCCCATCACGGCGATCTCCGCGGCGGGATAGGCAAAGTTAATATCGCCACCGATTTCTTTGCTCGACATCACGACATAGGCCCCGCCGTAGGCTTTGCGGGTAATGACCGAGACGAGTGGAACAGTGGCCTCGCAGTAGGCGTACAGCAGTTTGGCCCCGTGGCGAATGATGCCGCCATACTCCTGGGAGGTGCCCGGCAGGAAACCCGGCACATCGATCAGGGTCACAATCGGAATATTGAAGCAATCACAGAAACGGACAAAACGACCGCCTTTGACCGAGGCGTCGATGTCGAGCACGCCGGCCAAAAAGGCCGGTTGGTTGGCGACAATGCCAACTGTGCGCCCTCCGAGACGGGCAAAACCGATGACGATATTGCGGGCGTAGTCTTTTTGCACCTCCAGGAAATAGTTTTCGTCTACCACAGTCGTAATGATGTTTTTGATGTCGTAGGGTTTGTTCGGATTATCTGGAACGAGGCTGTTCAGCTTTTCATCGCGCCGGTTGGGGTCGTCGTTGGTCGGTCGGATTGGGCTGTCTTCCATATTGTTGCTGGGTAGAAAGCTCAGCAGCTCGCGTATAGTATGCAGGCTCTCGCGCTCGTTCGACGAGGCAAAGTGGGCCACCCCGCTCTTGGCATTATGGGTGGAAGCCCCGCCGAGTTCCTGCATGCTGACTTCTTCGTGGGTCACTGTCCGAATCACCTCCGGGCCGGTAATAAACATATAGCTAGTGTCTTCGACCATAAAGATGAAATCGGTCATGGCCGGAGAGTAGACCGCGCCCCCGGCGCATGGGCCCATGATGGCTGAAATCTGGGGGATGACGCCCGACGATGAGACGTTGCGGTGAAAGATATTGGCGTAACCGGCCAGACTGGCTACGCCTTCTTGAATACGCGCCCCGCCCGAGTCGTTAATGCCGATGATTGGGCAGCCGGTCTTGACCGCGAGGTCCATGACCTTGCAGACTTTCTCGGAAAACGCACCTGACAGACTGCCCCCAAACACCGTAAAATCCTGGGAGAAGACAAAGACCTGCCGGCCATCAACGTTGCCGTAGCCGGTCACGACCCCGTCGCCCGGTATCTTCTGCTTGTCCATGTCAAAGTCGGTGCAGCGGTGAGTTTTAAACCGATCAAGCTCAACAAAGCTGCCTGGGTCGAGGAGCAGATCGATCCGTTCCCGAGCCGTGAGCTTGCCGAGATCATGTTGGCGCTGAATCCGTGACGGACCGCCTCCCTGAAGAGCTTGTTCGTTACGACGGGTCAATTCGTGTAAGTTTTCCTGCAAGTCCATACCATCATCCTGCTTTTCTCCCTGCTAAGCTGAGACCCAGATCTTGTAATATGAGGGACGCAAAAGATCAAGGAAGGGTAGGAAAAAGACTGAATACTAATGAAGAAGGGGTCTAGCGTTCTCCGTGCAGATTCAGCGTCTCAGCGGGGTGGGGACCCGAACAAACTCTACCCGAGCGCCACGGCTGATATCGTGCTGCTCACAAAATCCGGCCTTGACCTCAAGGACAAACTGGGCGGCCTCTCCGGAGGGAATCAGTGTTTCGGAAAACGGGGTGGTGTGTGGGGCGATGTGAACGATACGACGGGCGGCGTTGATAAAAATAATATCGAGCGACAGGGGGGTGTTTTTCATCCAAAAGGACAGGGCGGCTTCGCTCGGAAATATAAACAGCATGCCATGTTGGTCGGGCATAGCTGTCCGGTACATCAAGCCGTAGCTGCGTTTTTCCGGGGTATCGGCGATTTCTACACTCACCCGGATCGGGGCTCTGGTCTGTGAATAGAGGACGACCTCGGGCGACGAGGTGCAGGCGGCGGCCAGGACAAAGATAATGATGCATGGTGAATGACGAACGATGAACGGCGGAAAAACTTTCGTTTTCCGTTCATCATTCATCGTTTTGCATGCATCATGTTTAGACGGCCTTCTCTTCTTTGAGTCCGGCCAAATCGGCCTGCGTCAGACCCAACAGCTTGCCTAAGATGTCGGCGTTGTGTTCGCCCAACAGCGGAGCCGGTTTCACTTCGGTTGGCGAGTCTGACAGTTGTACGGCGCAGCCGGGCATGGTGAAGCTCCCCCGGGTGGGATGTTCGATGGTGGTGATCATGCCGCGCTCTTTCAGCTGCGCGTTCTCCAGAATATCGCCACTATCGAGCACCGCACCGCACGGGACGCCCGCCTCGCCCAAGGCTTTCATGACCTCATGCTTGGTGCGCTGAGTGGTCCAGGCCGAGATAATCTCGGTGAGTTCGGCGCCGTGTTTGTTGCGACTCGACTGATCGGCGAATCTGGGATCGTTCAACAAATCCTCGCGCCCAATAGTTTTGGCTAGAATCTCCCACATCGCTGGAGTGGTGGTAATGATAAAGGCGTAGTCGTTCGTGCCACCTGGTGCACACGGATACAGATCGGTTGGGGCCAGAGTCGAGACTCGATTGCCGGTGCGGGGAGCCGGGACGCTGCCGTAATAATGGCCCATCATGCCGATACGGCTGAGATTGACGACCGCGTCTTGCATGGCGACCTCAAGTCGCTGGCCTTTGCCCGTTTTCTCACGTTGTAGCAGCGCAGCTAGAATGCCGACGGCACAGTGAACACCGGTGCCCGTATCACCGATCGTGGGGCCGGGTCGCAGCGGTGGAGTTTCTGAGGTGCCGGTGATGCTCATGGCTCCACCGGTTGCCTGCGCGATCATGTCAAAACTTTTGAAACTCGAATAGGGGCCGTAGGTGCCAAAGCCTTTCACTTGAGCATAGATTATACGGGGGTTGATCTGAGACACCACATCATAGCCAAGGCCCAGCCCTTGGAGAGCTCCCGGACCGTAGTTTTCGACTAGCACGTCGAAATGGGGAAGGAGTTTTTTGCACAGCTCCTTGCCTTTTTCGCTTTTCAGGTTGAGCGTTATGCTTTTTTTATTCGCGTTTAACAGCAAAAAGTAGGGCGAATCCAGGCCCGGTTTATCGGTGATCAGGTAGCGCCCCTGGTCCCCACCTTTGGGCGGTTCAAGCTTGACGACATCCGCCCCAAGAAAGGCCAAAATCTCGGTACACGACGGACCAGCCTCGAACTGTGTCAGGTCAAGAACTCTAATGTGATCTAAGGCCTGCATGGCTTTCCTCCTTATAGTCACTCATCGTTCATCTCTCCTGACATAGTGGCACAGCAGGCGGACGTGATGCAAGCAAAGCTTCAACTGTGCTATGCACCCACCCTATGCCAAAAGGGAAGCGCAAATCGGTCCGTTCGCAGTCTGCTCCTCGCCGTAGACCTCCCCCACGTCATCAGCTCACTCTAGAGGAGGCGCTTACCCGTTTGGGAGTGCCGGGTGTCACCAGTAAAGCGATGTTTGGCGGCCGCTGTTACTATGTGGATGCAAAGCCGTTTTCTTTCGTGCTAGGCGATGCCCTAGCCCTGCGCGTATCGCTCCAGCAGTTAGCGGCTGCGCGTAAGCGGGGCGATGGACAGATCTTTCATCCAGGCGGCGGTGACTTCATCATGCGTGAGTACCTGGAACTCAGCCCTCACGCCCTGTCTGACGAAGAAAAAATCGACGGCTACGTCCAGGCCAGCATTCACTTTATGGGCGGGCGGGAAGCGCCACAAGAGGGCCTGACCTGGGAGGATCTGCGCCACGGCCGAGAGAGGCTGTATAAGCAGAAAAACGTGAAACCTGAAACATAACTCCCCCCCTGCAAGTGCGGGTGACGCCTACGGAATCCTCAACATTTCCCGCGCCTCTGCCGGCGTCGCCACCTCACGCCCCATATCTCGCGCTAGCTGGACGAGGCGAGCAACGAGGTGGGCGTTGGTGGGCAACTCCATTTCACGGTAGTTATAGTCGCCTAGGCCGATGGAGACGTGTCCGCCACGTTCCATGGCCGCGGCTGCACTGGGGAAGAGGTTGCCGCCGTAGGACATAACCGACCACTGCCACGTGTCCGTCTCGGGGATGAAGTCGAGAAACGCATTCATCCCCTTGATTGTCCCTGGATGACCGGCCAGAATCCCGCCCTCGGTCAACGCGATTTCGTGTAGAGCGGCTCTTCAAAGAGGCCCATTTCGACAAAAGCCTGGGTGTGGCGGACCGAGCTAATATTCCACAGGGCTTGGACGGGTTTGACTCCTGCGTCACGAATCGTGGTGGCGAAATACTGCCGGGTTTTGGTGGTGTTCAGATAGACGGTGTCGTCGGTTTTGAAGCGTTTGGCCGCGGCGTCGTAGATATCGACGTTGCTGGCGGCCATATCGATCGGCGCACAGTCGGGTTTGGTAGCGGGGTCTTTGGCCATCTCGACAATGTGCAAGATCCGCTCTTCGGACGACGGCATCCACAATCTGGCCAGTCGCGCCGTAGCACATGATGCAATCAAGCTGCGACCGCTCAGTATCGACCTCGCCTCCGTTAGAGGTGAACCGCCATCAGTTCTTTGTGCGCCTTGCTCCCTGAGAGACGTCTGGGAGCCACCAGGGCGTCTTGCTCCTCCGCTTGGTTGATTTCCATGTCCAAAGAGAATTTGGATGTTGCAATTGATCAATTTTAGCCCTACATATCCTCAGTAAGAAAATCAAAAAATCATTGTAATATAAATATTTATCGGGTATACAAACCAGTTCTGAAGGGGAATTAGAGGCGGCTTTCCGAAGACCATGACCAGTTCTGAAGGGGAATTAGAGGTCGTCAGCCATGGAGAGCGGGGTCAGTCGAACAGTTCTGGGCACAGTTGGCGGCGCGGTAGCGGCCGCCTTGCTGTCCCTCTTCGGTACGCCGCTCGAATGGCTGAAGAACAGCTTGGTCTTTCATCCCGACTCCAGGCTGACGACCTCGCCGGCCGAGTACGGCTTTCAATATGAGGACGTCTGGTTTGGCGGACCTAACGGCCGTGTCTTACATGGCTGGTATCTCCCCGGCGGATCGGCTCTGTTTGTGTGGTTTCACGGCAATGCTGGAAATATCGGGGACCGGCTCGATCACGCCCGTCGTTTATCCGACCACCTGGGCGTTGGGCACTTTCTGTTCGATTATCGGGGCTATGGAAACAGCCGAGGCAGGCCGACGATTCCCGGTTTTCTGGCCGACAGTCGGGCGGCCGTTAGACTGGTCAAGGAAAAAGGCTGGACAG
The DNA here is from genome assembly GCA_965214605.1 of uncultured Binatia bacterium (SeqCode). GTDB lineage: Bacteria > Desulfobacterota > Binatia > Bin18 > Bin18 > JAAXHF01. The sequence continues at coordinate 176,958 of OZ243961.1, forward strand.
ACGGAAAGCAACTCGTGTACATCGGTGAATCGCTCGGCTGTGCTGCGGTCATTGAGCTTGGCATTGAACAGCCGCCGGACCGGGCGATTCTCCTGGCCCCGTTCTATTCGTTACGGGCAATGGGCGATCTAATACTACCGCCCCTGGCTTTTGTGGTTGAGAACGATCTGAACACCGCCCGGACGATCACAGACTTCAACCGCCCTCTGCTGGTCATTCACGGCACCGACGATTGGACCATTCCGTATCATCAAGGTCGGGATTTGTTCGCCTTGGCCAACCCGCCCAAACGGTTCCACCGCGTAGTGGACGGGGGCCATGTCAATTTACACCTGGTCGGTGGCGAAGCGTACTTTCAAGCGATTGGGGCGTTTCTGGCCGAGTCCTGAAGCTCAGTCCGCCTCAACTCGGGCGTCGGGTCGCGGGCTCAGAGTCTCTCCTTCACTTGTGGCTACAGCCGCAGTGACTGCCAGGTCTCCTGTGACATTGACCGCCGTCCGACACATGTCCAGCAGCCGGTCGATGCCCAGAATAAGAGCGAGGCCGGCCATCGGTACCCCGATGGTGGTCAGCACCAGGGCCAGGGTAATCATCCCAGCTCCGGGTACGCCAGCCGCTCCGATGGACGCCATAGTCGCGGTCAGGACAATGCTGAGCTGAGCTTGTAGAGAGAGGTCGAGTTGAAACACCTGGGCGATAAACACTGCGGCCACGCCCTGATACATAGCCGTGCCGTCCATGTTGACGGTTGAACCCAGGGGCAGCACAAAGCTCGCGACCGGATTGCTCACCCCCAGCCGCTCTTCGGCGCAGTGAAGTGAAATGGGCAGGGTGGCCGCGGACGATGAGGTTGAGAAGGCGATCATCTGGGCTTGGCGGATGGACCGCATAAAAGTGAGCCACGGCAGCCTGACCAGAAAATGGACGAGCCCACCATAGATGATCCCGGCGTGGATAGCCAGGCCAAGCACGACGGTTAGGCCATAGGCCAGCAGGGCCTGGAGGATGCTCAAGCCGCTCAGGCCGACCACCTCCGCCACCAGGGCGGCGACCCCGAATGGGGCCAGCCGCATCACCTGTTCGATGACAATGATCATAGCGTCCTGGACTCGCTCAAAAAAGCTAACGACCGGTTGTGATTTGTGTTCCTGTGTCTCTTCAGCCCGTCCGAGCAGGGTCAGAGCAATGCCAAATACAATGGCAAAGAAGATAATCTGCAACATATCGCCCTCGGTCATTGAGGTGACCGGATTGGTCGGAATAATGGACAGCACAGTGTCAACGGTTGAGGGCGCTTCGGCTGCGGCCGAAACCCGGCTGCCGGCGGCTGAATCAAACTGAGCCAGGAGAGACACACGGTCGGCCTCGTTCAGAAAGTTGCCAGGCTGGATGGTATTGGCGCAAATCAGGCCAATGGTCACGGCTATGGCGGTCGTGGCCAGATACAGACCCAGGGTCTTGCTGCCCAGGCGGCCGAGTTTGCGGACATCGCCCAGGCTGGCGACGCCGACGAGGAGGGAGGCGAACACCAGCGGCACGATAACCATGCGGATGAGCCGCAGAAAGAGGGCGCCGACCGGACGCAGCCAGGCGAGGACTGTGTCACCAAAGGCGCTGATCGGCTGGGGAGACAGGACAAAGCCGCCGCCGGCCAGCGGCTGAGCCTCGATCCGTAACCAGCCTTTGACCGGCTGGCCTATTGGCGGTTTGCCGAGGGCGGTGTGGATTGCGCCCGAGGTGTCGTGCAAGGCGAGCGAGCGGGTATACACAAAATGACCTCTGACCCAGACCGGGATGTCGCTCGCCCGTCCGTTCTCATCTAGGCGGGCCTCGGTCACCGTTTCCTCAGCCATGAAGCGCAGCTCAGCCCCACTGGGCAGACCAACTGCCGAGTCTGCGTCGTCGCGGTCACGCTGAAAATGGGCCTGGGAAGCGTCGGCGACTTTATAGAGATTGGGGCTGAGGAGGGGAGAGTTTGGTCCTAGTGTGAGGCCGATGACTACTCCCACCACCATACCGATAAGAATTTTAGTGTACAGCTGCATAGTGCTGCAGCATACTTGGCGGCTCGGCGTGCGCAAGGTCCCGGGTGTTTTTCAGAGCGTCACGTTCTTTTTGAGGAAGCAAGCGTCGTAAAAAGCCAAAGATCTGGGGTCGTGACAGAACTGATTGCGGCAGTTCCACAGACAGCCGCAGCAACTCACCTCTCCTGGACCGCCATCTCCTCCGCCGCACCTGTACCGTTATCTCCTCGGTCACTCGGAGCACCTCTTGCAAGTGCCCACCCACACCTGCGGACATGGTCTGCCCCATCTGGTAGATCACCAAACAGGACCAAAGCGGGCTCTCTATTGCAGCGTGGTATCATCAGCCCTCAAAGCCTTGTCTTCTCACACTGAGGCCAGCGCTGGCCCCCTCTAGGAGGATACACAAGAGGCAGAGCCACAAGTGCTGAGTCCCCGCTCTTAGGCCAACGCTCTTCCCCCATCAACGTGGAAGCTTGCTCCGGTACTATAGTCCGACTCGGCGACAAAGACGACGACTTGGGCTACGTCTTCCGGGCTGCCCGCTCGTTTGACCAAGGTTTTCTCAATTTCTCGCTGCCGAACGCTGTTGGGCGTCTCCTCCTGAAATAAGACTGGACCGGGAATAATCGCGTTGACCATCACCTGGGGGGCGAGTTCCATGGCTAAGCCTTGAGTAAAGGTCAGCACACAAGCTTTTGATACCGAATAGGGAATGTAATCGGCCCAGGGTCGCAGACCCGCCACGTCCGCGATATTGATAATATGTCCCCAGCCCCATTCCCGCATGCGCAGGCCAATTTTATGGGCGCACAGAAAGGTCCCAGTCAGATTCACGTCCATAATCCGCTCCCAGTCTTCTATACTGAGCGTCTCAACCGGGGTGCGATAGAACAGCGCGGCATTGTTGACTAAGATATCAATGCGGCCGAAGCGCGAGATCGCCGCTTCAATCATGTCTTCAACTTGGTTTTCCTTGGAGACATCAGCCTGAAGCGCGAGTGCCTGATGGCCGGCGGCCCGGAGCTGGCGAACGGTGTCCTCGGCCTGGGTTTGCGAGCGATGGTAGTGGACAATGACGTGACAGCCCCGGGCGGCTAGCGCCTCAACGATCGCCTTACCGACCCGTTTTGCGCCGCCGGTGACAAGAGCGATTTTACCGGAAATGTCCATTTACGCCTTGAAGGGATCGTGTTGGGGGTGCAGGACGAGTTCGACCGGACAGCAGCCCGGGGGCAACATCACGACCTGATAGACGGCTTCGGCCACATCGTCGGGGCTGAGCATTTTGCGGCGCGTGAGCCGTTTATTAGCTGGGATCATAGCCGTGTCGACATAGCCTGGATAGATCGTTGAGACCTTGATCCCTTTTTCCCGGACTTCTTCGAGCAGAGCTTGGCCAAAGCCTCTGACTCCAAACTTAGCCGCCGCGTACGCGGCTTCGCCAGCTCTGCCAACCAGACCGGCCTGCGAGCAGATATTGATGATCGTTCCCTGCTGTCGGGCGATCATGACGGGCAGCACGAGCTTCGAGACCAGCATCGTTGCCCATAAATTGGTCCGTAGCGTGACGTCCCAGTCGGCTCGCCGCGCTTTGACAACCGGGGTGCGCGGTGGGCCGCCGCCGGCATTGTTCACGACAATATCAAGGTGCCCGAAACGCGAGAGCGCGGTTTCGACCAGGGCTTTGGTCTGGCCGTCCTCGGTCAGGTCGGTTGGGAGAGGCAGAGTGTCAACGCCGCACTGCTGGACAAGACTCACCGTCTCGCCCAGCTGGCTTGCGGTACGGGCCGCCAGAACAAGTGCGATACCGGCCCGCGCGAAGCGGCACGCAATCGCTCGGCCTATCCCCCGTCCCGCACCCGTAATCAGAGCAACCTGCCCGGTCGCTTTGTGCGCTGCAGCGGACATTTTATTGCTTTTAGCATGGGAGGACGCTAGTATCCAAGCCGTGCTGCGCATGACGCAGTCTGTGAACATTTCAGGGTATGTACTATTAAGGAGGAAGTATGGCCTACGAGTATGTGATTTATGAAAAAAAAGATCATATTGCGACAATTACGCTAAACCGCCCGGCAGTCATGAATGCAGTCCATCCGCCAGCCACGGCCGAGCTCTCGGGTATTTGGGATGATGCCATTGCCGATGATGAGGTGTGGGTGATCCTGCTGACAGGAGCCGGAGAACGTGCGTTCTCAGCCGGCAATGATCTGAAATACACCGCTTCTAGGGGAATGCCGACCGGACCGCCTCCAAAAGGTGGGTTTGGTGGTCTGACCGACCGCACCGATATTGATAAGCCAATGATTGCCGCGGTCAACGGATTTGCGCTCGGCGGTGGATTTGAGATGGCGCTGGCCTGTGACATTATCATTGCCGCCGATCATGCCAGACTTGGCCTGCCCGAGCCACGAGTCGGGTTAGCCGCCGCCGCCGGTGGGGTGCATCGTCTGCCGCGTCAGATCCCGCTTAAAATAGCTATGGGCTATCTGCTGACCGGCAAACACATGACCGCCCAACAGGCCCTCGATTTGGGTATTGTGAATGAGGTCGTCCCGCTCAAAGATCTGATGGCCACGGCCCGCCGCTGGGCCAATGAAATTCTCGAATGTGCCCCTCTGTCGGTCCGAGCGACTAAACAGTGTGCGATGCAAGGCCTCGGGCTGCCGCTCGATCAAGCGCTGGCCGACTCCTATCCGGCCCTCAAACAGATGTTCCACTCCGAAGATGTCAAAGAGGGCCCCCGGGCATTTGCCGAGAAGCGCAAACCGAATTGGCAGGGAAGATAGGGAGAGCGCGGTCGGCTATCAGCCAGGAACGCACCTTCCATGGGACGCTGACAGTGTCGGATGAATCGCTCGTTCCCCAGGCGCATAGCCACACCGTCCGCGTCCGCTATGCGGAGACAGACCAAGCCGGTATGGCCCATCACTCGGCGTTTTTACCGTGGTTTGAAGAGGGGAGGGTGGAGCTGCTGCGCGGTCTGGGAAGGCCGTATCAGCAGTTTGAGGCTGAAGGGATTCATTTCCCGGTTCGTGAAGCGTACTGTCGCTATTGGCTACCAGCTCGTTTTGACCAGCTGCTCGCGGTTGGGACCTGGGTCGAGTGGGTGAAGGGGGCGAGCATCCGTTTTGGCTACCGCATTGTACGGGAGGCCGACCAGGCCCTGATTGCCGAGGGGTATACCGTGCACGCGTGTGTTAATGATGCGGGAAGGGTTACCCGTTTGCCGCAGGCGGTGCGGCGCCTGTTGGGTTCCTAGCGAGTGCCGGACGATTTGCGGAGCTGTTCGAGGTAGCGCTGGCGCAGCCGTTTCAAAAATACCTGCGTCTGCGGCCAGCAGTAGTCCGGATAGGTATAGTCGAAGGGGTGAAACGCGCCGTGGTGATAACGCAGTGTAACCTCGGCGTAGATCCCCTGGGATAGGTAGATCCGATGAGCTTGGTCTTTTGTTGAGGCGAGGATAAGTTTATTGGCGTCAAGATAGCCTGGGTCAATATTCAGACGACGAGCGCCATCGACTGTCGGAGGAGAGGCGAACGACCATTCAAGGCGGTTCGTGTCTAGCTTAAGATGGGCTAGCGCTGCGGGTGAGATGAGCCGCTCAAAGCTCATAAATTGGCGCAGCAGATGCGCTCCCATCTCCTTCTCATAGTACCGAGTCATTTTCCACTGAAGGATCTCACTTCTCAAGTCGACTGGGCCGTGGTCGCGCGCAAGTGCTCGTTCGACCGCGCTAAACAGAGCCGGGTCGGCTGACAGCAACCCGATCAGGAGCTTGCTAGGTTTGGGCGCAGACATGAGAAGAAAATGCTGAACGCTATTTCAGCGCGAGCAGTCTGTCGTAAATAGCGTGTGCAACCGCGTCCTTGCTCATTTGCGAGAGGGGCTCGACCCGACCGGTGCGGTCAATCAGCGTCACAATATTGGTATCGTAGGCAAAGCCTGCGCCTTCTTGGGTTACGTCATTGGCTACGATCATGTCCAAATTTTTGCTTTTGAGTTTCCGTTCGGCGTTGCGCAGCACATCTTCCGTTTCAGTAGCAAAGCCGACCAGCCGCCGCTGGCCCTTTTGTTGGCCGAGGCCAGCTAGGATATCCGGGTTGCGGGCTAGTTCGATGACAAACTCTCCGGCGGCTTTTTTGATTTTTTGCGTTGCGACGGTAGCCGGACGATAGTCGGCAATAGCGGCAGCGGAGACAACTATGGTTGCTCGCGGGTAGGCTGCTAAGACCGCGTGCTGCATCTCGCAGGCAGTCCGCACCGGATAAAAATCAACCCCGCGTGGAGGACGCAGAGAGGTCGGACCGCTCACCAGGCTAACCTGCGCGCCCCGCCGCTGGGCTGCGCGCGCCATGGCATAGCCCATTTTTCCGGTTGAACGGTTGGTAATATATCGGACAGGATCAATCGGCTCACAGTTGGGACCGGCGGTGACAATAACGCGCTCGTGGCTGAGATCTTTTTTGCTCAGGACAGATCGGACTTCCTCTACAATATCGGCCGGTTCGGCCAAACGGCCCTGGCCCTCATAGCCGCAGGCCAGCTCTCCAGCGCTGGGCTCAACAAGGTGATAGCCGATGGTGGCCAGTTTTTGCAGATTCTCCTGAACCAGCGGGTGGGCGTACATATGGACGTTCATGGCTGGAGCGACCAGGACCGGAGCGGTAGTGGCCAGCAGGACAGTAGTCAGCAGGTCGTCGGCTAAGCCGTTAGCGAGTTTGGCGAGTATGTTGGCCGTGGCTGGGGCAATCAGCACGAGATCGGCCATATCGGCTAGACGGATATGGCCGATCTCGGACTCTTGGGTCAGGTCAAAGGTATCGGTTGAGACCGGGTTGTTCGATAGGGTCTGGAGGGTCAGCGGCGTCATAAACTCTTGGGCGTTTTTGGTCATAATGACCCGAACGTTGACCTCGGCTTTGACCAGCTGGCGAACGAGTTCTGCCGCCTTGTAGGCGGCAATACCGCCGCTGACACCTAAGACAATCTGCTTTCCTTCCAGCATACGTCACCGCCTTTGCTGCTATGAGCCCTGTCCGCTCAGATAACCCGTTTGCTCCCTTCTGCCGGGCTAAGACAGAAACTTTGGGGTAAAGTCAGCCCAGTTGGGCCGTTTGATGGTATGCGTTTCCTTCCACTCAAGTACCATCTGCAAGGTACCTAGCACCAGCTTCCCTTGAAGCAGCCTCCCTCGACTTCCACTGGAATTTCTTGGTCCTGATGGTGAGCGAGGACGTGAGTGGACTGAGGATATAAGAATCTTTCCCCTCCCTCCATACCGGTGATTTGATAGAAAGGAATCGAATTACCTCTAAGGTCATCTCTCTGTGCCCGGCGTCGCTTGTGGTAAGCGTGCAAACGCGCCTCACGCGTTGTTTATCCCAGCAGTTTGCTCGGGGGTGAGGGGTCTTTTCAAAAGAGCTTCAGTGGCGCTTTTCGCCCTCGTAATCGCCCAAGAGTCATCATCCACACATCGAAATTCTTCGCCGCGTCAAGATCGGTCATTTCATCACTGCTCGGGATTTGTCGGGACAATGCCTCTTTCTTCGAGCAGTGGCCACAGCTTCCCTAAGGCAGCTTCTTTGTTGGCGTAGAAAGCTGATTGATGCGCGAACCCGAAAGAATTCCCAACCGTACCGTTCCAATTGCCGCTGATGATGCAGGTCCTCCTCGTATCGCTCCGCGCCCTGCCATGTATCTCCGTCACACTCGACCGCCAAGCGGGCCCCACCTGCAACCACAAGGTCAATCCGCCTGTTCGCGACTTTATGCTGAGGAAGAACGGTGAAGCCCTTCCTCGTCAGCTCTAGCGCAGTGTCAACCTCGAACCAGCTATCAAAGGGTGGGGGAGGCTTGAGAAGCGTCCGATTATCCTCCAAGTGGCGTTGGATACGCTGGGCGGCCGTCGGCGTCTGCCAATGCCTTCCGAACTTCAGGGTGATCGTCGAGGCATTCTCGGCGAGAGTCGGGCTGGTAGGACTCCTCTTGCCGGACAGGATTTTTGACCTGCTTCGTAATTTCAGGCAGGAGATCGGGCCTGTCGTTTTTGTTTCGGAGGGAAGCTTTTTCAATCCAATCTTCGCATTCGGGAGGAACTTTGGGCAAGGCTGGTTCCTGCCGATTTTGGACTTCAATCCACACGTCCGGGTCAAAATTCTCCTCGCGACCCCACGCCCGCGTAAAACACTTTTTTTGCTTTGGAATATCATGTAACCAAAGGATGTCCTGATACTGGCTGATGTTCTTAATGACCTTGGTGCGCAGCAATGCTAGTCGGGTCAACTACTCGACAAGACGAATGACTTTTGATCGTTCCGCGGATTGTCTCATAGCGTTAACGTTTGCTGTTCCGTTCCTGAATAGTCGGGTTCACCACTATGCCAGCTAGTCTCCTCAGGGTATACCAATGACGCTTCGGTAGTAAGGGAAAGACAGGACAAGGCCGATGGCCAGGCTTGCGGAATGTGTCGGGTTACCCCATGCATCTGATGAAGTGATTAGGCACTCTGGCCGCCACAGAGGATGGCGTCCTCTGAGCCCAGGACAAGGCTTCTTGATGCCTACGATTTGGTTGACCGCATGTGCCAGATGTTGACAGTGCTGCTTCTAACCGAAGATCCGAGACGACGTTATTGCTAACGCGCTGTATGGCCGGCGTGTCCACGAGCTACCGGGCGAGGGGCACAGGGCGATAAGGAGTATGGCGGTATCTGCATACCTCGTGGAGCATGTCTGATGAAGAGGACGGCTGTATCGCCCGTCTGAACTTGGAGGATTATCCTTGACGGCGACCACGGGCATCACCGTTTCTCCTTGCATTCGGGCGATTTCATCCGTACGGAAGTTTCGGGTAGCCGAGATCCGGGTGTTCGCCGGGTATTGCTCTCGGCCTTGCCGAACGACAATGCCGCACTGTCGCTCGCAATGGCGTTCGGCATTGAGCGGGCTTTTGACCTAAGGATGGCCCCGCCGTGGCTGCAGGCCTAGTCCGCTGCCGTGCAGAGGTGCCCCTGAGCAGAGAAACTCAAGGGCCAGCGCTACGAATCCGCCGGACCGATAATTTCTGGCTTGATCTTGTTGCGGCTCGCCCCTATTTGGAGCTTCGCCAGTATGCCAGCCAGCCTACTCCCAGCAGGACTAATCCGACCAGCATCACACCGACTCCGCTCGACTGGTAAGAGGTGTCGAGTACAATACCCGCGCCTAGCATTATCACTAGGCTGCCGAGGAAACGCTCAGCCTGGCCCGGCAGAGGGGGCGTTTTCATCGCTGGTCCTCATCTTTATAGAGCTGATGAGATATTCCGCGCCCGAGACAGGGCGGTCAGATTGGTTGAAACGGCCATGAAGACGAGACTGGCGCTCAGGATGAGGTGGGAAGATGAACATAACAGATGGTTCATCGCCACACTCAGAAAAGAGGACAGGCTCAGGAGAACATAGCGCTCGCCGCGTTGCATCAGCCCCCCACGGCACTCTACTCCCAAGCCCTCCGCCCGAGCCCGAGTGTAGCTGACCATGAGGGAGCCGAAAAGCCCGAATACCACGATAAACACGAGCCACGAGCCACCGAAAAAAACGCCTAATCCTAGAAAGGTCACAAACTCAGCATAGCGATCAATGACCGAATCAAGAAACGCCCCGCGGCGCGAGACCTGGTTGGTCCGGCGAGCGAGGCCGCCGTCGAGCAGATCAAGAATACCGCTGGCCAGGACACACCACCCCCCCACAAAGACCGCGCCCCGCGCGTAGGCCAGCCCGGCCAGTGCGCTGCAACCGATCTGGCTATACGTGAGGGTCAGCGGAGACAGCTCCAGACGCTCGAGGCTGGGTTCAAGCGAAGCCATCTCTGCCCGCATCCAGCCAATAATGCTCTCTCGTCGTGACTGGGAGGACGGACCGACCCGCCGCAAAAAGCCTCGCATGCTGAGGGCTACGGCGCCGATCACATAGATGATAAGAGCCGACCCGAGCCACGGGTGACAGCTGGAGAGAGGGGCCATAGGTATTAAAGATAGGCGAGGTCTGGTATGTCCCGCCCGTGGGGATTCCTTCTGCAGCCAAGACTCTAAGCACAGGCCTAGGGTCAAGTAAAGGACAGAGGCCGACCGCCCTTGCTTGTGGCCGGGTTCGCTCTCCTTGACCTTTTCCCCCCCTTTGGCATTATGGGAGCTGATCTGCGGAGTTTTTTCTTCAGGAACGCTGCCTGTTTTGAGTACGCATGTGTCTATAAAAACATCCCCTTCTCCCGACTCCCAGTTCGATCCCCGACTTGCTCCGCACATCTTGGTTGGGGAAGAATTAGCCCAGGTTGAACAGCGTCTGGCCACACTCCTAGATTCTCGGGAACCCCTGCTGAGCGAGATTGGGCATTATTTGATTGACGCGGGTGGTAAGCGAGCGCGACCGGGGGTGACCCTGCTGGTTTTTCGCGCCTGTGGAGGCACTGATCCACACGATATCGTTGATATCGCGACTGCCCTGGAACTCATTCATTCCGCCTCGCTGTTGCACGATGACATTATCGACGGGGGAGGAATCCGTCGGGGAAAGCTCTCTGCGCTGGAGCGCTTTGGTCTGTCGGATACCCTGGTGGCCGGAGATTTTTTGTTTGGACGGGCGTTTGCTCTGTGTGGACGCTTTGAGGAGCGGATCATTTCCTGGGCGACCGAGGCGTGTATCAACCTGACCGAGGGGGAGGTCATGCAGGGCCGGTTTCGCCGGAATCCGGCGGTGACGGCTGAGGATTACCTGGAGATTATCTCGCGGAAGACGGCCTCCCTGTTTTCACAGGCTGCCCGGCTAGGCGCCTATCTGGCCGGTGCCTCGACCGATATTGTCGAGAGGCTGGCCTCGTGTGGCTATTGTGTCGGCATGGCGTTCCAAATTGTGGACGATCTGCTCGACGTTGAGGGAGATGATAAGCTGACCGGTAAGCCGGTTGGGATCGATCTCAAAGAGGGCAACCCTTCTTTGCCCGTGGTGCTGGCCATCGACTCGAACGCCGAGGTCAAGCAGGTCTTCCAAAATGTTCAGGCGACGAATCAAGAGATCACCTCGGCCCTTGAACAGATCCGGCTGTCCGGGGTATTGACCGAAGTCAAGCTCCAGGCACGGACCTACGGCCAGCAAGCCCTGGCGTCTCTAGCCGACCTGCAGGCCTCAGCCTATGTGGACAGTTTACGGTGTTTTATTCGTCAGCTGGTCGAGCGGTCCACCTAGGGACGAGCGAGACCATGGCTGCCGACGCGTCCTACGCCCAGCTTCGTCAGATAACCGACTCCTTGCAGCGCTACGTCGAGGTTCTTAAAGAGGGTGGGGTCGACGGGCTGCCGCAAGCCCAACATGTCTCCAAGCCCGAAACGCACGGCCCACCATCCCCCTCCCAGCCCATCCAGGCGGAGGGCTCGGCCAAAGACGGAGTTTCCGTGCAACACGCCCATACTGATATCGACAGGCAACAGCTTGACAGTCTCCCGGCCCTGCGTGAAGCGATTGGCGACTGCCAACGCTGCAAGCTGTGCGAGCACAGGACCCAGATTGTGTTCGGTGTTGGCGACCCGCACGCCGAACTCGTCTTTGTCGGTGAAGGACCGGGCTATGATGAGGACCTCAAGGGCGAGCCGTTTGTCGGGCGCGCCGGGCAGTTACTGACCGAGATTATTACCAAAGGGATGAAGATGCGCCGGGAGGAGGTCTATATTGCCAATGTGGTGAAATGTCGGCCGCCCAACAACCGTGACCCCGAGGCGGACGAAATTGCTGCCTGTGAACCGTTCCTGCGCAAGCAGATCGAACTTATTGAGCCGCGGATCATTATCGCCTTAGGCGCATTTGCCGCCCGCACCTTGCTTCAGACAAAAACCCCGATTTCGCAACTGCGCGGAGTGTGGCACACTTATCAAGGAACCAAACTCATGCCCACGCTGCATCCAGCCTACCTGCTGCGTACCCCAAGGGCTAAACGTTTGGTGTGGCAGGATATAAAGGCGGTGCTGCGGGAGATAGGGAGGCTCTGAAAAGTCAAAGGACAAAGGTCAGATGTTAAAACGACAAGAGATACAGGCTTTTGGAAAGGATCGCTGAGCAGTGCAAAAATACACTGTTGGATCGCTGTATCTCGTCCTGTGTGCTGTGCTGCTGCTAAGCTTGAAGCACGGCGAGACGCTCATGGCACAAGAAGCCGCGTCGGAGGCCGGACAAGCCGCCGATCAAGAAGACAGGCGGCAGACTCGGAGCATGGCGCAGGCTGATATGCGTCGAACGCATATCAGCCTGATCGTGGTAGACGCCACCATTAACCCGGCGGTGGCGGATTTTATCAGGGAGAGCATTGAGCAGGCCGCGCACCAGGGGGCGCTCGCCCTGATTGTCCAGCTTGATACACCCGGCGGTCTGTTGTCGTCGACCAAGACGATTGTCAAGGATTTATTGGACGCCCCGTTGCCGGTGATTGTGTATGTGGCCCCCGGCGGCTCGGGCGCGATTTCGGCTGGGGTATTTATCACCATGGCCGGAACGATTGCGGCCATGGCTCCCGGCACGACGATTGGGGCGGCCCATCCGGTTGCCGGGGGGGGGCAGAACATTGAAGGCGATATGCGGGAGAAGGCCGAAAACTTCACCGCCTCGTTTAGCGAGTCGATCGCCCGGCGGCGGGGGCGGAATATCGAGTGGGCAGAGCAGGCGGTGCGTGAGAGTGTGGCGATTACCGAGACCGAAGCACTGGAAAAACAGGTCATTGACCTAGTCGCCAACGATGTTCAGGATCTGTTGCGTCAGGCATCGGGCCGGACGGTTGAGGTCAGGAGTACCAAGCAAACGCTGAATTTTTCCGCCGCCCAGGGGGCTGGCCGTTCGTTCTATGTCGTCCGCCAAGAAATGCGGCTCAAACACAAGGTTCTAAATGTCTTAGCCCACCCCCAGGTCGCGTATCTGTTGATGATGGCCGGAATTCTGGGACTGTACCTAGAGTTTTCGAACCCCGGCCTTTTGTTTCCAGGCTTGGTCGGGGCGCTATGCTTAATTATGGCTCTAACCGCGTTTCAGGTCTTACCGATTAATTACACCGGTCTCGTGCTGATTTTCCTCGGCTTAGCGCTCTTGGTGACTGAGTTGTTCTTGCCCAGTTTTGGCATTCTGGGGGTGAGCGGGATTGTCGCTTTTGTGATGGGGTCGTTGTTTCTGTTTGATTCGCCTGACGCCGAGTTGGCGCTGGACCGGGGGGTGATTTTTGGCGCCGCTCTGAGTGTCGGATTGTTTATGTTGATTGCCGGGAGCCTGTCGATGAAGGCCTATCGCCGACGTCCAGTCACGGGCACGGAGGGGCTGATCGGCGAGGTTGGGGAGGTACGGGTACGTCTTGCGCCGCGTGGCAAGGTGTGGCTGCACGGCGAGTACTGGAATGCGGAGAGCGAAGAGGACGAGATTGAGACAGGTCAGCGAGTCCGGGTTGTTGATGTCGTCCATATGGTCCTGAAGGTGCACAGGGCAAACTGGGGATAAAGGAGACGAGGCAATGTTTGGTTTTGGATCAATGGCGACATTTCTCCTGATCGCGCTTGTCATTCTGATTAGCGGGATCAAGATTTTATCCGAGTATGAGCGGGCGGTGATATTTCGCTTAGGCCGCTTAGTGCCGTACCGGGGACCGGGCATTATCTACGTGATCCCCTTTATCGAACGCATGGTTCGGGTTGATATGCGGACGCTGACCCTTGATGTCCCGGCCCAAGACGTCATTACCCGTGACAACGTTTCGGTGAAGGTCAACGCGGTGCTCTATTTTCGCGTGCTCGACCCCAGTAAAGCTCTGGTCGAGATTGAAAACTATTTGTTTGCCACCTCACAGTTGGCCCAGACCACGTTACGCAGCGTGTGCGGGCAGGCCGAGCTGGACGACCTGCTGTCCGAGCGGGATAAGATTAATACCGATCTCCAGGAAATTGTGGATACCCAAACCGATCCCTGGGGTATTAAGGTATCGCTGGTCGAGGTCAAACACATCGACCTCCCCCAGGAGATGCAGCGTGCCCTAGCTCGTCAGGCCGAGGCCGAGCGTGAACGCCGGGCTAAGGTGATTAACGCCGAGGGCGAGTTTCAGGCCGCCCAACGGCTGGCCGAGGCGTCTGCAATCATTGAGCAACATCCGGTTGCTCTCCAGCTGCGCTATCTCCAGACCTTGTCCGAGGTCGCAACCGAGAATAATTCAACGACCTTATTCCCGGTTCCAATCGACCTCCTCCAGCCCTTCCTCGGCAGGGCCGGCGGTGGTGGCCAGGAGCAGCCCGGCGACGGCCAAGGGCGAACCACCTAGGGTGAAGCCTGCTGAGCCCGGGCCATGTGGCTGTCCGATTTTGACTACCAGCTTCCGCCCGAGCTGATTGCCCAAGAGCCCGTGCGGGAGCGCAGCAGCGCGCGGCTGCTGCGTCTTGACCGGGGTCAAGGGACGTGTTCTCATCACCACTTTGCCGACCTGCCCTCTCTCCTGCCGCCCCACAGTCTGCTGGTACTGAACGATACCCAGGTAGTACCGGCCCGCCTGCTGGGCCGGAAAGAGACCGGCGGACAACTCGAAGTCTTGCTTGTTCGTCGTGAACCGGGCCAGGCTGAGGTGTGGGACGTTCTGTGCAAGGGGGGACAACACCTTCGGGCTGGGGCCCAGGTTCTCTTTTCGGCCGAGTTGCAGGCCGAGTGGAAGACCCCGCCGCAGGCCGGGCGTGGCAGGCTGGAGTTTTTTCCTAGAGATGATTTTCACCGGCTGCTTGAGCGCTACGGGCAGCTGCCGTTGCCTCCATACATCAAACGCCCTGCGGGCAGCCGCGCTGCAGACCGTGAACAGTATCAGACGGTGTACGCGCGTACGCCCGGAGCGCTTGCCGCTCCAACCGCAGGACTGCATTTCACCAAGGCGTTGCTCGACCGCCTCGTCCAACAGAGCATCGAAACCGCCTTCCTAACGCTGCACGTCGGCGTTGGCACCTTTCAGCCGGTGCGGGTCGAGCAGGTGGAGAAGCATACCATGGAGCAGGAGGAGTTCTCGATTAGCGACGCGACCGCGCACCGTATCAATCGGGCCAAAGCCCAGGCTAGAACAGTCGTTGCGGTGGGCACAACCACTACCCGAGCCCTCGAATCAGCCTGTGATCCCGCCGGTTCTGTCCGAGCCGGTCGACAGCAGACCGACCTGTTCATCTATCCGGGCTTCCGCTTTCGGGTGATTGACGGCTTGATCACCAATTTTCACCTGCCCCGTTCGACCCTACTGATGCTGGTAGCCGCCTTTGCCGGGAGAGACTTGATCCTGCGTGCCTACGCCGAGGCGGTTGCCCAAGGTTACCGTTTTTACAGCTATGGCGACGGCATGTTCATTGTGTAGGGGAGCGGAAAGGAAGGCGGCCTCTCCGGGTGTGTCTGCTCCAGACTCTTGGTAGACCAACCGCCTCAGGGGGTGAGTTGCACGCTCGTCGAAAAACGCATACAACAGCCCGGCAAGACTAGCGCGACATGTTTCGTTTCAGTGTGGCCCACACCGATTCTCACACCCAGGCGCGCCTGGGTTGTATGATGACGGCTCACGGTCAGGTACAAACCCCCGCCTTTATGCCGGTTGCAACCCAGGCAACGGTCAAGGCCATGACCCCGCGCGAACTGCGCGAAATTGGGGCTGAAATCATCCTGGCTAACGCCTATCATCTGTATCTCCGACCGGGGCTTGAGCGTATTGAGCAGGCTGGCGGTCTGCATCGTTTCATGGCTTGGGACGGCCCCATCTTGACCGATAGCGGGGGATTTCAGATTTTTAGTCTCAAGAGCCTGTGTCAACTGAGCGAGCAGGGGGTAGAATTTCGATCCCATCTAGACGGCTCTTCACATCTGCTGACCCCGGAATCGGTTATCCGTGCCCAGGAACGCCTCGGGGTCGATATCGCTATGGCCCTGGACGAATGCCCGCCAGCTCAGATCAGTTTTGATGAAGCTGAACGGGCCCACGCCCTAACCTTGCGATGGGCTGAGCGAGCCCGGGCGGCCAGAACCCGGGACGATCAAGCGGTATTTGCCATTGTTCAGGGTGGCATGTTTCCCGAGTTGCGTGAACAGAGCGCTCGGGCCCTGGTTGCGCTGGATTTTTGTGGCTACGCGATCGGCGGCCTCAGTGTTGGGGAAGATCCGGCGGTCACCCACGCCATTGCCAGCCATACCGTCCGGTTCTTACCCGCCGCCCGTCCGCGCTATATTATGGGCGTTGGCACGCCAGCCCAATTAGTTCGCTATGTCGCACTCGGCTACGATATGTTTGACTGTGTCATGCCGACCCGCAACGCGCGTAACGGCAGTCTGTTTACCCGTACCGGGAGGCTGAATATTCGACGGGCGGAGTTCGCGTCTGATCCGCGGCCGGTTGAGGAGGGATGTGGCTGCTATACCTGTCAACACTTCTCGCGGGCCTATTTGCGCCACCTCGCCGTCGCCGGCGAAATTTTATCGGCCCGGCTCAATACTCTTCACAATCTCTATTTTTATCAGTCGCTTATGCGTACAATGAGAGCAGCCTTGGCCGCTGGCCGCTTTGCCGATTTTGCCCAGCCATTTCTGGCCAGCCTGGGAGTAGCTCAAAGACGTCGCAGCCAAGCATGGCCTAAATAAAGGGGAAGCGCTATGGGAAGTCTAGCCTATGCCCAAGAGGGAGCTGCCGCCGGACCCGGTCCGTTAGTCCAATTTCTACCTCTCGTGCTGGTCTTCGCGGTGTTTTATTTTCTGTTAATTCGTCCCCAACAACAAAAGGCCAAAGCCCATAAAGTCATGCTGGGGAATCTGAAACGCAACGATGAAGTTGTGACGGCCGGGGGCTTGCACGGCAAAATCGTCGAGGTCGGAGAGGCCGACGTCAGGCTTGAAATTGCCTCAAATGTCCGCGTCCGGGTTGACCGTTCACGGATTGAAACCCTACTTGGCGGCAAGGGCAGAAAAGACACCAAAGAAGGGCGGGACGGGAAGGATAAGTAATGGCTAGGGGGCTTGGGTATCGAATCGCTCTGGTTGCTGGCCTGACCGTGTGGGCGTTCGTCTATCTGATGCCCTCGCTACCGGCAGTGCCCGACTGGTGGCGCGCCGTATTGCCCTCCAACCATATCCGATTGGGACTCGATCTGCAGGGCGGCACCCATCTCCTGCTTGAGATCGACTTGGACGAGGCGCTCAGGAACAACCTTGACCGCACGATTGCTGAGATTCAGCGCATCTTGGACGACGAGGCGATTCGTGTGACAACCATTAGCCGCGAAGACCGAGCTCTTCGTCTCCGGTTGCCCGACCAAGACGCCAAAAATCAAGCCGAAACTGTACTGTCCGAATGGTTTCCCAACCTCGTGCCAGACGGGGCGCCACCGGCCGCAGACGACGAAATTACGCTGGTCTACGACAGCCGCCAGGTCCGCACCGTGCACGAATACGCCATCGACCAAACTCTTGAGACACTGCGCAACCGGATTGACCAGTTTGGGGTGACTGAACCGATTGTCCAACGCCAGACCGATCAGTTTAGTGGAGAAGAACAGGTGGTCGTCCAGCTGCCCGGCATCCAAGATGCCGAGCGGGCCAAACGGCTCATCGGCCAGACCGCGGTTCTGGAGTTTAAGTTGGTGGCCGTGCCTGGCACGGCAGAGGGAGGCACGATCACACTGAACGGACAGGATCGTGATCCGCTGTCCGGTGAGATTATTACTTCGGAATATCGGCTCGAAGAGCGGACCTTAATGACCGGCGAGGCGGTTGCCGACGCGCGGGTGCGTCCCAGCGTTGATATTGAGGGGCCGTATGTTGAGCTGATTCTGAGCAGTGCCGGCTCTCGGGTGTTTGAAGAAATTACAGGCGCCAATGTCGGTCGTGAGCTCGCCATCATTCTTGACAATACCGTGTACTCGGCGCCCCGTATCCGTGAACGTATCGGCGGTGGCCGGGCGTCGATTACGGGTGACTTTGATATTAAAGAGGCTCGCGACCTCGCCATTGTTTTGCGGGCCGGAGCATTACCGGCTCCAGTGACTATTGCTGAGGAGCGAACCGTCGGACCCTCGCTCGGTCAGGACTCAATCCGTCAGGGCGTGCATTCCTTTATTATCGGCGGCGTCATCGTTGTGGTGTTCATGGTCATCTACTATAAGCTGGCCGGGTTACTGACCGATTTTGCGGTGCTGCTCAATATTCTGTATCTGCTGGCCGCCCTGGCCATGTTTGAGGCCACTCTGACCCTGCCCGGTATTGCCGGGATTATTCTGACGGTCGGTATGGCGGTTGATGCAAATGTGTTGATTAACGAACGGATACGCGAAGAGTTGCGGCGTGGCAAAAGCGCCCGGGCCGCGGTCGAGTCCGGGTATGAAAACGCTCGTCCGGCCATCGTTGACTCAAATATTACGACCTTTCTGTCAGGCTTGATTCTGTTTCAGTTTGGCTCGGGACCGATCCGAGGATTTGCCGTCACGCTGTGTATCGGGATTGTGAGTACCGTCTTTACCGCGGTGGTGGTGACCCGGATTGTGTACGACTATTTCTTATCGAAGCATCGTGTGGCGGAACTGAGTGTATAAATGGAACTGATCAGACCCGGAACCAATATTGACTTTCTGCGCTATTCCAAAATCGCCGCCGTCTTTTCTAGCCTGATGGTCATGATCGGTCTGATCACCTTCTTTGTCCGGGGCGGGTTGACCTATGGGGTCGATTTTGCCGGCGGAACGATTGTGCACGTGAAGTTTAGCGACCCGCCTACTATTGCCGAAGTCCGCCAGGCCTTGTCCGAAACCGATATTCAGGATCTATCCGTGCAGGATTTCGGCCTGTCTGGAGATGAATTTCTGATTCGTATGGCTGCGCCGGAGACGGATATTACTACCGACAGGAGTCAGACGAGCCCCTCCGTTCAGGTCCAAGATACCCTTAAAGAACGCTTTGGCCCGCGCTTGCTGCCCATCCAACGGGTCGAAACGGTCGGACCCAAGGTCGGGCGCAATCTACGGACGCGGGGCATTCTGAGCGTGCTGTTTGCAGCCGTAGTCATGGGGACCTATATTGCCTTTCGATTTCAGCTCAGTTTTGGTATTGGCGCGGCGGTCGCGCTGTTTCATGACGTACTCATTACGGCCACCGCACTGCTGCTAATGGATGTAGAGTTTGATCTGCCGATTGTGGCCGCCTTTCTGACCGTCATCGGCTATTCGGTCAACGATACGGTAGTCGTGTGTGACCGGATTCGGGAAAATCTCCGCAAAATGCGCCGGGAGACCCTCGCGACGATCATTCGGCGTAGTATCAATGAGATGCTCAGTCGGACGCTGATTACCTCTGGGACGACCCTGATGGTTATTGTGGTGCTGTATTTTTTGGGTGGATCGGTCATCAACGGTTTTGCTTTTGTCTTGCTAGTCGGTTTCACGGTGGGCACCTACTCTTCGATCTATGTTGCCAGCCCGATTGTTTTGCTATGGAGCGGGGAGGGGAGACGGCGGTGAGTCCGTCCCCGCTCCACGGTCTTCCTCAAAAACGCTGGCAGCTCCGCCCGGCCAATCATGAACGGCTGCGGCAGCTTGAGGCTGGGTCTAGCCCGATATCGCCCCTGGTTACCCGTCTGCTGGTCAACCGTGATCTTGACACACCGCAGAAAGTCGCCGCCTTTTTAGCGCCTACTCTGCGGGCGGGGCTGCGCTCGCCCTTGCTCTTTCCAGATATGCAACGCGCCGCCCAGCGCGTGCTGCGCGCCCGCGCCCAGGCTGAGCCGGTGTGTATCTATGGCGACTACGATGTTGATGGCGTTACCGGCAGCTCGCAACTGGTCCTGTTTTTACGTGAACTGGGTATGCGGCCTGATGTGTATATCCCGCACCGCACGCGTGAGGGGTATGGCCTGAACGCGACAGCCATACACGAGCTTGCCAGAGGTGGCACGCGGCTGCTGATCACGGTCGACTGCGGAGCGTCTGCGCATACCGAAGTAGAACTCGCCCAGCGTTTGGGCATAGATGTGATTATCTGTGATCACCATCAGGTGCCCGAGCAGCGTCCCCCCGCCTATGCGGTGCTCAACCCGATGGACAAGGCCTGCTCGTTTTCCTTTTCCGGCTTGGCCGCGACTGGGGTGGTGTTCTACCTCTTGATGGGGATCCGTATGGCCATGCGTGAACAGGGCGAAACCGGTCTACCGGACGTGCGTCACTACCTAGACCTGGTGTGCTTGGGCACGGTTGCCGACCTAGTACCGCTGGTCGAGGAAAACCGTGTTTTCGTCAGCTATGGCTTACGGCGTATTGCCGACGCGCAGCGGCCGGGTATTCGAGCTCTCAAAGAGGTCAGCGGTGAGGCCGAGGTGTCGAGCAGCTATGTCGGCTTTCGACTCGGGCCACGCATCAATGCTGGGGGACGTCTAGCCGAAGCCCACAAGGCGGTCGAACTGCTGACAACCGCCGATATGGAACGGGCACGGGTGCTGGCCGCGGACTTAGATTTAGAGAATCGGGCCCGTCAAAACATTGAGCACCAGATGCTTGAGCAGGCCATGTGTCTGGCTGAAGCACTGCCCGATTTGACCCAGCGCAAGAGTCTGGTCCTAGCCTCCCCGGACTGGCATCCAGGCGTGATCGGTATCGTTGCCTCACGGCTCGTCGAGCGCTTCTCGCGGCCCACCATCATGATTGCTGTAGACGGACAGATGGCCAAGGGGTCTGGACGGAGTCCCAAAGCTTTTCATCTGTACGAGGGACTGTCTGTCTGTGCCAGCCTCCTTGACAGCTATGGCGGGCATCGTCAGGCAGCCGGCCTCTCGATTCGGGCTGACCGTATTGCCGCTTTTGCCGAGCAATTTGAGGCCGTGGTCCACCAGCGGGTCGGGGCTGAGGAATTGCTCCCGGTTATCGAAATTGATGACGAACTTGATCTGGCCGCGCTGAGCGCCGCTACGCTCGATGAGATTCGTCAGCTTGAGCCGTATGGACAGGGTAATCCCGAGCCAGTCTTTTGGGCGCGCAAGGTGGAAGTTGTGTCCCAACGAGTTGTTGGGGCCGATTCGACACGCGGTAAAGTTGGCCACTTAAAGCTTGTGCTGCGTTCGGCCCAGGGGGGAAATCCGGTTGATGCCATCGGCTTCGGCTTCGGACATGTGTCGCTTGAGCGGGGCGCGCGGCTAGATATAGTCTATACGCCGACGCTCCATGTGTGGAATGGCTTGTCTGGTTTACAGCTCCGGGTGCGAGACCTCAGAATTACCTCCCCCGGCGTGGCCCACCAATAGGGCACAGGTTCCTGTGTCCGTTGACCACATCTAAGCGGTATGGTATACCGCGCGAACCGAGGGGGAACAACACATAGCTACTTGGGATAGGGAGGGTGCCGTGATTTATGGGCAGAAAGAAGGGGTGCTGAAAAATCCTCATGAGAGTAAAATATACTCTCGTTTCTCCCATTTCTATGATCGGATTTTTACTCGACTTTTCACTGAGCGGATTACGAATGCCGTTCAGGCTCTGAATATTCAGCCGGGCGCAAAGGTGCTTGAAGTCGGAGTCGGAACCGGTCTGTCGCTAGCGGCTTATCCTGCGCATTGCGAGGTGACGGGCATTGATTTGGCGCCTGATATGCTGGAGCGGGCGCGGGAAAAAACGTTCGACAATGGCTGGCGCCATATCCGGCTGCGGGAAATGGACGCCTTAAATCTCGATTTTCCGGACAACTCGTTTGACTATGTGACCTCATTTCACGTTATCAGCGTCGTGCCTGACCCGGTCCGAATGATGAACGAAATCCATCGGGTGTGTAAGCCCGAGGGTAAGGTCGTCATTATTAACCATTTTCGGACGACAAAACCCGTGATTGGACCGCTTGTCGGTGCACTCGACCCGCTCACCCGGCGTCTGGGATGGAGTGCTTCACTGCGTTTGACGCAGGCGTTTGGCGAGGTGCCGATTCGGATTGAAAAGCGTTTTAAAACGTCTCCGTTATCGCTGTTCACCGTTGTTGTGGCTGAGAACGAGAAGCAGGCCCGCGACAGACACCAACTGCAGGAAAACAGGACGGCCCATCCGTCGTAGGCGGACGAACTCCTATTTCGCCCGTGATAGATAGTTTCCTGTCTCGGTATCGACCCTGACGGTTTCTCCAATTTCAATAAAACCAGGGACGCGGACAACCAGCCCGGTTTCGGTCGTGGCCGGTTTGAGTTCATTGTTAACGGTTGCGCCCTTGAGGGAGGGGGGCGTGTCCTCAACCTTGAGGTCCACGGTCTTGGGCAGGGAAATACCAACCGGCTGGTCGTTATGCAGATCGACCTTGATCATCAGATTAGGCGTCAAATATTGGACCGCCTCGCCTAGACTGTCCTGTGACAGCTCTATTTGTTCATAGCTCTGGGCGTTCATGAAGTGATAGGCACCGCCAGATTCATACAGATACTGCATCTCTTGTTGGTCAAGCACCGCCCGCTCAATTTTGTCGTCTGAGCGAAACTTGTTTTCGGTCTGCAGACCGGTGCGCAGGTTGCGCAGCTTGGTCTGGACAAAGCCGCGTTTATTGCCTGGAGTGATGTGTATCAGCTCCATCACACGATGGGGGGCGTCATGATACACAATGAGCATGCCCACTCGCAGCTGGGTTGCCTGTACAAACATAGGGGACTCCTCCGTTGAAAAAGAACTCAGTGCAACTGATCTTCGGGTGGCGCTGGTGGGGCAAAGATCGGCGACCCGTGGTGATGGACCATCAACCATTCACCAGCCCGCTTTTCGAAGACGTTCGTGCTTAAAACCTGGGAACGGGAACCGCCGTCTGGGCCGCTTGATTCGAGATTTTCGATCAACACGACCCAGGCCAGGTCACCTAGCACCTCAACCCGGACATCGCTCAGGGTAAATCGCATCGATTCCGTATTGGTAAAAATCCGCTCCCAGCTCGCCATCACCGGCCCCCAGCCGCACAAGAGCGGCCAGCCCGGATGGACACATTTGATATAGCTCTCTTGTAACCATCTCTTTTCCATCTCGCGCATCTCTAGTGTTTCAAAGGCTTGATAGAAGGCTCGATTGGCGGTCAGCACGGCGCTGTGTTCGTCCATAGCTTTTCCCTCTTTACGGTACAAGTGCCTTTTGGCCTAGCGCAAAAGAGTAGCCTGTTGCAAGCCCATCCTCTTGTGTTTGACGTCTTTTCCCTGGCATACTGCGCGGACCGCCCAATCGTTTGCCTCAGGAGGCGCCGGTAGTGGGATGACCTCGCTGTCAAAATGCCGTCAGGGAGTGCTCGCGCCTCTGTCCGATTTTGGTCCGTGGGCGTATAGCTTGAATACGGGAGTCGGCTGGGCTGCAGATTCACCATCTGGTATTGATAAAGGCAGGGTGGTGGACGGCTATAAAATATATGAGGAGCGGCGACGAGGCGGAGACTATGAGGCAAGACGGAGTCTGTCAGATGGTCGGCCCTGGGCTTTCCTCTCATTCTTTGCCGTCCACGGCCCTCTTCTCAGCAGATCTTTCCGAACACAAGTGAAGACTCTCCCTTAGACGAGGTGGTACGGTGAAACAAGCACTCCAGGGGGTAAAAGTTCTTGATTTTACTCAGGTCATGGCGGGACCGTTTTGCACCCTGCTGCTGGGCGACCTTGGCGCTGATGTGGTCAAGATTGAGCCGCCGAGCGGGGATTCAACGCGTGGCATGGGCGGACGCCAGGGTATGGAGAGTACGGCATTTTGGGCCATCAATCGTAACAAACGTGGTATGGTCCTCAACCTCAAACACCCCCAAGCCCAAGAGTTGGCCCGGAAGCTGGCGGCTTGGGCCGATATTTGGGTTGAGAACTATCGTCCGGGTGTCATGGACGCCTTTGGCCTGGGCTACACCGACCTGCGCCAGATCAACCCGGGCCTGATCTATGCCTCGGTGTCGGGCTTTGGTGCAACCGGACCGTACGCCAAAAAGGGCGGCTTTGACCTCGTCGCCCAAGGTATGTCGGGCATTATGTCGGTGACCGGAGAAGAGGGGCGTCCGCCCGTCAAATGTGGTGTGCCGATCACCGATTTAGCGGCGGCCCTGTTTGCCACCCAAGCGGTTCTGGCCGCCTATATCCATCGTCAAAATACGGGTCAGGGACAGTATATCGACACTTCGCTGCTTGAAGCCGGCATAGCCCTATCGATCTGGGAATCGACCCAGTACTTTTCGCGGAGAGAAATTCCCGAACCCATGGGCTCGGCCCACCGCATGTCCGCGCCGTATCAAGCCATCAAATGTGCAGACGGATACATCAATCTCGGCGCGGCCAACACCCGCACCTGGCAACGTTTTGCCCAAGCCATTGGTCGCCCCGAGCTGCTTGAGCGCCCGGAGTACGAAAATGAGCGTCAACGGGTCGTCAACCGCCATCTGTTAACCCGGGACATTGAGGACGTGACCAGCACAAAGACTCGCGCTCACTGGCTGGCTGTGCTCGAAGAAGTCGGCGTGCCGTGCGGGCCCATCCTCAATTATGCCGAAGTCTTTGACGATCCCCATATCCAGGCCCGCGGCATGGTTCAGGAGATGAATCACCCGGTCGGGGGCAAGGTGCGGGTGCTCGGCCCGGCAGTGAAATTGTCCGAGACACCAGCCCGTCTTACCCGCTGCTCGCCCCTCTTTGGCGAGCACACGGCTGAGCTCATGCGTGAGCTTGGCTATTCAGAGGCCGAGATTCAGGAGCTGAGCGAGGCGGGAGCAGTAGTGTTAGGTGCCGAGGAAGCCCAACCGAACTAAGGCTCTTTTCGGAGGAAAACACAGAGAAGTCCGAGCATGGCACCGAGTTGGCCGATCTCCAGAATAAGGGGTTGTCGGCGAGATCTTCTTTGCTCGGTCAGTGCTGCGCCAACAGGTGGGCTCCATAAATAAACACGACTCCGGCCAGTGTTGCCAAAGGCAGGAGGCGGGAATGGCTAGCATCATGGGCGGCTGGCAGTAGACTACTCGCCCCGAGATACAGAAGCACGCCGGCAAACCATCCCAGCAGTAAGGCTAACTGCGGCGGATTTGACACACGAGTTTGCCGCAACAAGAAATGGCATCCAGATCGCTTCAATCGAAGATTTCGAGAATGTTCAAGGGTCGGATTTGGGTGATAAACTTGAAGGTGATCAAAACGCGAACACACTCGACGCGCCTCGCATGTTGGGGTCGACGCGGGCTGGGCCACGCCGACCGCGCCGTTTCCCGCGATCGGGCGTGGGCATCTGCCTCCGGCATCGTGAGCGACGCTTCGGCGATATCCGGGTCTTACCGGGCGCCGCCCGGAGCAGCCGATCCTCCCGTTGCGGTCGGCGAGCGCGAAGTGCCGGAGGCAGGCGGCGGCGCCATTGCGGCCGCGAGGTCAGTGGGGACATCGCGGCCCGCCAAGCCCGCGCTTGCGTCGTCGCCGTTCGCCAACCCGGCTATGAAGAGCACGTTCGGGTCGTTCCGTATCGACGAATAGACTGCCAAAGCCGTTCACATAAGCATAGCGATTCGATACCGGGTCTCGCGTACATCGTTGCCGATCTCTCTTGTCGCTGGCTCGATCCTAATCGGCGGCTGTCAAGTTTGTTCACGAGTTCACCCGTCTCATTCGTCTACTCAGGTCGTATCTGCAGTTGGAGCGGTTGCTGAAGGCGGCCTCAATCAGAAATTCGAGCCTAGACTTGTTTATTCTTTCCCACGGCGCGACGGAAATCGTGACGTCCTTCCTCAGAAGATTGTCGATGATCCGATCAGGCATGTACGGATATCGTCGCTTATATTCCGACCGCTGATCGATACTCGTCCATGACGTAACGCCCGGATACAACAGCTTCTTTTCCTGAGCGCCGTAGGGTGCGTTGAAAGTGTCGGAAATACCTGGCAGATTTATGACCACTATCCCCGACCTCTTGTTCACCGAGCCGTTGTACATGCTCGAATGAATCTCCCAATCGACATGTTTTCGCCGCTTGGTCTCGCTTCCCACTAGTACAATAGTTACCGTCGAATCCCTGAGATACCTGTCTCTTATCGCGCGACGGATCTGCTCATCGGCCCAGTCATCCGGGATGTCGTCGGTGTCAACAGAGCGGTCCACGAATATCGCATTCTCTGCGCCGAACCTGCCCAGCGCATCCTTGTACCCCTGATCCCTGCCGTGATGATAGCTAATGAATACCTTGTGCACCGCTATCTCCGTTGCCGACGGCCCGGCGAAGACCTCGCGATACGAGCGTGAGCGCTTCCTGAATGTGCGGTGTCCGGGCGAGCACGGCGTTTTCCTCGCGGGACAGACCATTGCGGAGGTCGTCCGGGGAATAGGGACGAAAGCGCTCTCGACCGACCCAGTCACCGCGTGAACCTGCCCAGCGCTCGGCAAAGCCCATCGTCTCCGCAATGTCTCGGGAACACCCTCCGAACCCGCCGAGCACGAAGACCGGCTGCCCGGCTTGCAGAGACAGGTATGTTTCCTCCGCGATACCGGGCATTGTCCCCTTGTAGTCGGCGACCCTTCCGCCGAGCACGATCCGCGCCCGAGTATCGCAGCGCATGACGGTTCGCATGGCCGTCAGCCCTTTCGTCCACTCCTCGTCATCAGGCTCATGCGCTGGAAGTTTCAGCCGCTGTTCCCAGGCCAGACGCTCGCCGTCGTCGGCGAGGAAGACGAGGCGGGCAGCAACCTCGTGTTCGGCGGAGAAGGTGGCGAGATCGTTGGGGGTCATCCTTATATGCACCGGCCACGCCAGATAGTCGGTCACGACGATGGTCCCGTCGTGTCGCGGATGGTTCCGATAGCGTCCCACAAGCTCGAACAAGAGCTCCGTAAATCCGTGTTGTCGCAGGTCTCCGCCGTAGGCCAGACTCCTTCCCGAGGCCAGAACATGCAGCGCAATCTCGGCCATTGCATCGCGCAAATGCCCGTCGCTCAATCCAAACGCCTGCAAGTCGGGGCTCTCCGAAACCGAGATTCCGATCGCGGTCGCTGTTTTGGTCTGGGATAGGGTCATCGACGTTCCTCCAGCCATTCCGTCAGGGTCCGCACACGCACATCCGGGGCAATCTCCGATAACAGTCTCTGCTCGTCGGCGCCCATCAAGGGGTCAGGATATACGATCACCGGAGCCGAGTCCTCGCTGCCAGGGGGCAATGCCGCCAACGTGATCAACTCGGGCGGCCGGGCCGTGAACAGGACGCCCGGAGAATCTGCAAGATGTTGCCCGACTCGGCAAAGCCACAACCAGGTGCGGAAGACCTCATCCAGGAGGCAGCCCGCGACCGTTCCGATCCGGTCCGTTCGGCCCGGTTCCATGCGGACGACCGGCACGTTACCGAGATACGGCATTCCGCGCGGATCGATGTCGCGCACGCAATCGACAACGAGCATCGGCACCAGACGACGCTTTGCCTCAATGACCTCACGGCGGCACCATTCCCGGGTGGAGTAGGAATCGGTGTGCACCGCCATGACGGCGCCGGCACCGATCTGGTGTCGCAGGACCTCTCCGAATGGCAACCCAGGTGGGATGTCATGGACGTCAAAGAAGCTTGCGAGCGGGCTGTGTCTGTGGATCCAGTCACGGATGTCGTGGGCCACGGACTCACCGTCCTTGTCATGCTTCGAGTGACTGATGAAGACCTGGATTTTCTCCAGATAGCGCTCGGGGGACGCCCCCCCATCCGGTCGCTGGAGCTCGTCGAGGCGATGCCGGAGCATGCGGCAGAATTCATGGGTCAGGTCCGAGGTCAGCCGTCGATGCTGGTCCGTCTCTCGCTCCTCCCACAGATCCCAACGCAACGCTTGCTGATCAAGCCCCAGCTCGAGCCCTCGACGGTCGATCGTCACCGGAAAGAAGCCCACGGGGACTCCCCTTGTCCGTGCGGCCCGGGCGATATCGCGGACATAGTCGGGCCATTCGGGATCGTCGACCAGCATCGCCTCGGCCAGAACGACGACCGCCGTAAACTCCGCGTCTTCCCAGTCGATCGCCAAAGGCGTGGACGCGCCCGGCACGGGGGGATCACTACGCTCAAGGACACTCACCCCGTGCTCTTCGCCCACGGTGTTATAGAGATCTCTGCCGTAGTCAGTGCGGAGCCGATCCGCAATCTTCCTGCCATCCGCATAGGAAGGATGCCACATGACATACACCGCGAAGAGCGGGCGGGTCGATAAATCCATGGTGGTACCGGTCTAATCCCTTCGCAGTTCTTCAGGCAAACGATCCGTTCAGCACGGGCCGCACCCATTTTCGAGGTTCATTCGCGCAACCGCGACCGTGGTGGTCTCGTCATCGCACCATAATGCAAACCGCACTGCAGCCGGAGCTCGCGGTCCACGCTCTTCGGCGCGCGGGCCCGTGCCTGCGCCTTACTGCCCAAGGTCCCTCTCGACCCGTTGACCATGCACCGGTCCAGAGGGCTCGCGGTCCTTCGCCGCCTGCGCATCCCGATCGACGCTCTCGGCGATTGGGCGGTGTCTCCACGATCCGCCTCGCTGTCGCGCGCCAACGCCCCTTCTCTCTGGACCCCGGCTTCCGCATCCTTGGCGGGCACGCCCTGTACCCCCTCGCCAGTCCCCTCCGGCTACTAAGATACGCTCTCCAGTCACGGCTTTCAACTGCTCGTGCAGCCTCGCCGCATCGTCAGTTAGCAGCTCGGCCCGGTTCCGCGCCCGGCTGATCTCGACGTAGAAGCTCTTCTGCGTGGTGAGATGAGGGTGGTTCGCCTCCATCGCGGCGATCACGTTGGCGACGGTGCGCCCCTGGAAGGCCTGCACCGTCGAGGCCCAGGCGTGATTGAGATGGCGCAACTGCGGGTCGCCTTCGCTCAGGCTGAGCATGCGCGCCCATCGTTGAGCCGGAACGATACACGGCCGTTGTTCACCCCGGTTACCTCTACGGTGTGGCTGTTGACGAGCCCGAGGCCGGTGTCGTTGCAGGTCCAGCGGACGCGGTCTCCGGCACGGAGCTCGATCCCCTCCACGCAGTAGACCTCACTGCCGCCCTGCCGTCCGCCGATCTCCCCCGGCTTCCAGCGCACCATGCCTCCTTCGCTGCCTTCCAGCAGGACCTCGCGGGTCTCGTGATCGACCCCGGCCACCTGCCGTCCTTGCCCCGGACCATGTTGGCGAGGACCGCGTGGGTGTGGAGCTGGGGGGCGAGGTTGCGGGAGGTATCGTGACGGAAGGTGGCGGCCACCGTGCTCTGGTTGGCGGCGCGGACCATGCGGCCGGTCTCCGGTGTAGCCGCATGCGGGTTTCGGCCGCGTTCGTCTCAATCCAGGCGAGCGTGCGCGCGACGGCCCGGTCGTGGGCACCGACCACTCGGCTGTCGCCGCCGACCAATGCGATAGGGAGACGGATTTGGGCGCCGAGAAGGTGAGGTCGCGGCCGGGCCGGTGGATGCGGTTGCCGTCCTTGGCGAGGAGTACGAGCCGGCGCGCCGCTGCCGTCAGGCGCCCTGCAATGGTTGTCGGCCTTGAACACCTCCGGCCCAGCGGGCTGGATCCCGAGCTTCATCGAACGCCTTGGTGGATCTCGCCGGCGCATCGGCGAGCCTCGCGTGGTGGCCTTCAGGTCGGGATCCTCGCTGGCGCTCTGGCATCGGCCGCTGCCATCGACCGCCGGGACCGTCTCTCCCTGTCGGACTGCGGCGCCGTCGCCGCGCGGTTGACGGACTACGGTGTCCGGCCCGGTCCGTTCCCGGCCGCCCGCACCGCCTCCGCCCTCGGGATGAACCGCTCGGCGGCCCTAGGGCGGCTCACATACTTGAGCCGGATGGGGGCGATCGGGAGCGGCCCAGGAAAGCGGAGCCAGCCGTGGAGGCTCTCCAGCTGCATGATCTCCGAGGTGAGGGCGCGCGCACAGCTCGCACTTGGGCGTGAACGAGACGCCGTCGCGGATGGTGTTGGCGCCGTAGGAGAACCCTTCGGCCATCTCCTCGACCTCGCTGCGCCCGAGGCTGTCGGCCGACCACTGCACGGTGTCGCAGTCGGGTGCGGCAAGCACCACGCGGGGCCGCGGCCCGAGGTGGTCTCGGCGCCGTTGCGCCCGTGGAGGTCGCGGAGCGCCGAGATCACCTGGATGCCGAGCACGAAGCAGTCACCGAACTGGCGCGACTCGGCGAGCCCCGGCTGGAGCGAGGGGACCTGGTGGAGGGTGGGGAGCTCGTCAAGCACGACCCAGATGCGGCGTGCGTCGTCGTGGTCGAGCGAGAGCATGGCGTTGACCGCGATCTTGAGCCAGGTAGAGATGAGGCCTCGCAGGCTCGGTACTGGAGTGTTAGGTGCCGAGGAAGCCCAACAGAACTAAGGCTCTTTTCGGAGGAAAACACAGAGAAGTCCGAGCATGGCACCGAGTTGGCCTATCTCCAGAATAAGGGGTTGTCGGCTAGATCTTCTTTGCTCGGTCAGTGCTGCGCCAACAGGTGGGCTCCATAAATAAACACGACTCCGGCCAGCGTTGCCAAAGGCAGGAGGCGGGAATGGCTAGCATCATGGGCGGCTGGCAGGAGACTACTCGCCCCGAGATACAGAAGCACGCCAGCAAACCATCCCAGCAGTAAGGCTAACTGCGGCGTGGCGAGCGTCACATAGGCTTGGAGCCACACGCCGGAGAGAGGTGCGAGGGCGGTCAGCCCCAACATTGCGGTGGTCGCCCGGGGCGAGTGCCGGGTGCCCAACATCAGGCTCGCCACGCTGGCACCGTCGGCCAGTTTATGGAGAGTCACTCCTAATGCGATCGCCCAGCCGATATGGTCGTGAATGTGAAAGCCTTTCCCAATGGCAAATCCGTCAATTAGGCTGTGGACCATAATGCCGAGGGCTCCCAGCCCTCCGGCATGGGAGACATGGGCATGATGGGCTTCTCGCTCTTCGGGGGGGTCTCGGTCGTGGGTGGCATACTCAAGCACGTAAAAACACAAAAATCCGCATACGCAGGCGAGCTGCAGGTGGTGGTACTCAAGGAGACTATCGGTCGAGTTCAAGAGCGCTAAGGCGTCGGGCAAGATCTCCACTAAGGCCCCGGTCATCAGGGCCCCGGCGCAGAAGGCAAACAGCACGCCTTGATAAGACCGAAAACGGAGGGCCAGCACTCCGCCGACTAGGGTGAGGACGCACGTAGCGCCTGCAATCCAGAAAGCAGTCATATGAGGAAGCAGACTATACTACTGCGACAGAGTTGTAAGTAGGGTGCTCTGCCCGTGTCACGCTGCTGGCTCCTGCGTACCAAACAGCCCTTCCTTGCCCTCTTTGACTAGCCAGGGCAGTATGCTCAAAGCGGCGGCCGGGTCTGCCCACCACCAACCTAGGAGCGCATTGGCTCCCAGACCGAGCAGGAGTGTGAATGACAAATACGAACAGGCGAGGGTTTCTTTTGCCTCGGCCCGCAGAGCCTGACTCCCGACGACAGCCGCCGCCCGAAGTTTTCCAAGGGACACGAGCGGCATAATTGTCAGTGAGAGGCCAGCCAGGACAATACCAATGAGGCTTTCGTGTGGGGCTTCCCGCTGCCACAATATCCAGCCGGCCTGGCCTAGCACGTACACGGCCAGAGCAAAAAACGAGACGCCTACAAATTGGTGTAACCGACGGTCTGCGCGTGCTATGCGTTCTATGGCAACGCCTTGCAGCTCAAGCGCGAGACGCCACAAGAGGACCCCGGCGGCGAGGAGTTCAATCAGGCTGTTGAGGCCA
Source organism: uncultured Binatia bacterium (SeqCode) (assembly GCA_965214605.1). Taxonomy (GTDB): domain Bacteria; phylum Desulfobacterota; class Binatia; order Bin18; family Bin18; genus JAAXHF01. Next base: position 208,675 of record OZ243961.1, read on the forward strand.
AACTCAATCAGCGCAATACTCGCCGCTTCGGTACCGGCCCACAGCGCAATCACCGCTTCGACGATGTTATACAGCATCGTCGCAATAACGAGGCCAAGGCCAATCCGTAGCCAGCGCTCGGACGGCGTGCGGGGGGGAATCCCGACCGCAGCTCCGGGTCCCATTTTTCTCCACCTCCACCAACCATTATCCACTGGTCCTATACCGCCGAACTATCCACCCGCCCACCACTAGCAGGCAGAGACACGCTGCAGCCATCTGTCCAGGAGGATAGTCGTAGTAGTTGGCTAGGACAAAGGCTGACACGTCTGTTACCAGCGAGACGGCCGGGGCGATCACAAACATTTGCCGACTTTCCCGACAGACATTTTTGGCCGCCAGGGCCGGGAGCACCAGACTGGCAAAGCTGAATACTACGCCGGAGACATGGATGGAAAACCCGACCGCCAGCCCCAGCCAGACCGCAATCAGGCCGTTCCACACCTCTACCCGCAAGCCGACCGCACGTGCCATTGTCGGGTCGATAACCAGCAGCAGCGCTTGATAGGAATATCTCCACAGCATTATAGCCGTGCCCAGCAGCATGGCGGTAAAAATCCACACGTCGGTCCGTCTGGCGCCGATGATGGTGCTGGATGACAGTCGGTTGATCTCTTCCATACCGATGGGGCTGTGGGCCATCAGCAGGATGGCTAGGCTGACCGACACCAGAAAGACCCAGCCGGTAAGGGCTTCGTGGGTTTCTTGGCCGCCACCCCGGTTGCCGCTGGCCGTCAGCAGGGCGGCCAATACGGCAAACACGCCGCCCATTGCCGAGTGGAAGAGGTCGGATCGCCACCAGCTGTGGATATCCTGACTGATTACACCGCCCAGCCATATACCGATAGCAATGCCCAGCATGGAAGCCTGAGAGACCGCCGCGCCAATAAAAATCTGATCTCGGGCCACGACGAGGACGCCGATAAGGGACAGCAGCAGGCCGATCAGCCAGCCAGACACATAGGCGTAGTGAAACAACGGCCAGGAGGCGAGAAAGTTGTCGATCACCCCGAACTCCCGGCCGCGGACAGGGGGTTGGTGTCGGCTTGGACCTGAGGCAGCCGCCCTGCTGTTTGACCGTAGAGCTGTTCAAGCCTGTCAGCGGTAAGCATCTGAGCGCGTGTCCCAGCTGCCAGCGTCCCGCCGGTGATAAACCCGATGTGGGTGGCGTAGCGGGAGGCAATTGTCAGCTTGTGGGTAACAAACAGAACTGTGTTGCGCTCCTCGGTGTGAAGGGCGGACAGGGTTTGCAGGAAAGCATCCTCCGTAACCAAGTCGAGATGATTGGTCGGCTCGTCTAGGAGCAGGAGGGTCGGACGACGCACCAGAGCTCGGGCTACCAGGACCCGCTGGCGCTGGCCGCCGGACAGCGACCAGTAGTCCTTGTCAGCCAGGTGGCCCAGCCCCATTTTGTCCAAGGCCCAGATCAAGCGCCGGCGCCGCTGGGCCCGAGCCACGCGGATGCCCACCAGGCCCAGCAGCGCAAACTCACCGACTGTCATGGGCAGGCTGGGGTTGATCTCGCAGTCCTGGGGGACAAAGCCAGTGCACTCCAGGTGGCCCAACCGAGGAGGAAACACCAGCCGTCCGGCCTGGGGCTGAAGTATGCCCAGCAGGCCGCGTAACAGGGTGGTTTTGCCAGTCCCATTCCGGCCCAGGAAGCACCAGAACTCGCCGGCGTGGACGGTCAGATTCACGTCGGCGAGAACGACCTTGTGTCCGTAGCCAAGGGACAAGGACTGGGTTTGCAGGACAGTCTCAGGACCTTCCATGCCTAGGGAGCCGGTGTTTCGGACGCTGAATTGAGACAGGTCCGGCACAGGTGTCGGTTCAGCAGGTGGCTGGTAGCCAGAATGACAGCGCCGACACTCACTAGGGTTATCTCTAATCTTCCTTCGGCAAACAGGCGACTAGCGGTAATTGCTGCCACTGCCGCGGCTAAGAGGAAGAAGGGTTGGCCGCCTCTATGGAGACGGAATCCCCAGCACAGGTTGCTCAGGGCCAGGATGATGGCAGAGCTCAACAGGACAACTTCTGTCATTTCGTCTGCCAGAAAACTCAGGCTGAGGAATGGTAGGACTGCTACCAGAAGCGGAGTGAGCAGGCAATGGGTAGCACACACCAGAGATAACCCGGCTCCGAACTGGTCAAGCCATAGGCAAAAAGGGGCAACGCCCCGTTGGCTCATGTCGCGCCCCCCAAGACCGAGGCGAGCTGTGTGACGTTATAGTCAAGCATGGCCAGATAGGTGTCGATGCCGGGCCGGGAAGCCACCTGGTCAGCCATGTTGACGATAGTTACGCTGGTATTGCTGGCCACAAACTCAGCGTAGCGGGAATCATAATAGGCCACGGCTAGAATAGCTTTGACCTGGTTCGTCTGTATCAGCTCAATGACAGTCTGCATGTGGCTGGTTGTTGGCGGAATCCCGGGTAGGGGTTCGAGGTAGGCAAGGATGTTGAGGCCGAACAGATGGGCAAAATAGGGCCAAGCGTTATGATCGCCAACGATATTTGCCCCTTCATACGGCTGCATCATGCCTAGCCAGCCGGCCAGCAGGGCTTCTTCGCCCTGACTATCAAGGAACTGGACGAGCTGGCCGCGTTCGACCAGCAGGGCTAGCTTTTCAAAGTCGTACTTATGAAAGAGCGCTTCACCGACCAACGCGACGCCAAGCCGCTGGCGGAAGTCCTGGTAGCGCCGGGCAAAGTCCTCGCTGGCGCCTGGACGCAGGGTTGACAGCCGATCGCGGAGTAAGCCGGCAACGCGTAGGCCATTCACAGGATTCAGCAGATAGTGGGGATTGCCCAGGGGATGAACATCGCCTAGAGACCGATCGACTGTTGTGGTTGGAATCTCAAGCGGGGTAACGACAACCGAGGCGTCGATATATCCTGGTCTGCCGGTCTGCAACCGGGCGTTCCGCGAACTGGACAGCAAGGGCGGGGCCCAGCCGGTTTCTAGGTCAAGGCCAATCTGAACGTAGGCGTCGCACTGGTTCAGGGCTTTAATAAAGCTCGGCTTGGGGACAACAAAATGGGGATCTTCTGTGCCTTTGGCAAACACGGTGACGGCGACCTGTTCGCCGCCGATCTCACGGACGAGGCTGCCGAGTTCGGGCACGGTCGCGCAGACCTGAAGTGGCTGGGCGTAGGCCAGAGCGGACACACTAAGACTCAGGATAAAACTGCAAATGACAGGGCGGATGATGAACACAGGAATCCTCCTAGAAGTTATGGGCCGGATGCGCTCCATATAGCCACTCGAAGCCCAGCCATACGCTGTGGGCGTTGGAGTCGAGATGCGAGGCATCATCAAAGTTGTACTGGAGGCGAAGGCGCGAGAACTCTGAGGGGCGCCACGAGAGAAGTGGGGAGAGGCGGTGGCGATCATTCCGAAAGGGGTCGTTCCGTCGGCCGCCAATGCTGGGACCGCTCCCGCCAGCGTAGTCATAGCGCAGGCCGGCCGCCCAACCGTAGCGAAAGCCGTACAACAGCTGGGTGTACAGACCCCAGTCTTTCAGGGTCCGACCATACAGAATTTCTTCGTCTTCTTCATGAGTGTAGCGGTCGGCGTGAAAATCGCGCCGCATGATCTCAGTCTGCCAGCTCAGGAAGGGCCAGCCCCGGAAGTTACCGTCGGGGTTCCATCGCCATTTCATATCCAGGCCGTAGATCCACGTATCGCCGTCGTCGCCGGTGGCGTTTGGCCCGTACAGCCCTGAGACGCCGAGCACTCCGGTGATGTTGTCGGTGAGATTGATTGAGTTGTTCCAGCGGGCCAGATAGACAAAGTCGCCAAACCCGTCAAAGACATTCCGGCCGGCTGGACGACAGCCGATCAGGGCGCACTCTAGGGCGTGGCCGTTCTCCGCAGTATGGCCGTGGTCTTCGTCGTGATCGCCCAGGTGGTCTTCGTCATGATCGTCTAGGTGGTCTTCGTCATGATCGTCTAGGTGGTCTTCGTCGTGATCGTCTAGGTGGTCCTCGTCATTACTGGCGACGTGATTCTCCTCGTGGCCGTGCCCTCCACCGGCGTGGCTGTGGCGTTCGCCTCGGAAGCTGACCATCTGGACCCCGTTGGCATTCTGCATGCCGAAGTGCAGCTCCGAGAACCACGGGGTCGGAGTGAGCCACGAGGTGCGGAAGCCGGTCTGGCGCATGCCGTCGCCGCCGAACAGACGCGAGTTTACGACCGGTTGGTCGATCCAGTCCCACTGGTGAGGGTGCTGGGTGTTGATCTGACCGAATTCGGTAAAAAAGTGACCAACTTCCAACTGAAGGTTATAGGGCAGGGCGGTGCTTGTCAGAAAGGCTTCTTCCAGCTCAACAATGGTTTCGCCTTCGACCGGGTCAATGGCGCTGATCAGATACATCTCTCCCCGAAAATAGGGGTCAACCGCGGCGCTCAGAGACAACTCGGCCTGCCCCAGAGTGAAGCCGCGTCTGTTCGGTTCGTGCGCCCCGCCCTGGATGGTAGACAGAGCTTCGCCTTTTTCACTGGAGCCGCCAGCGTAAAATAAGACATCGGCCGCAATATCGATAAGACGCAGCTGCGCTCCGCCGCCCAGGGGGCGCGACCACAGACCCTCCGGCCGTGCCCTGAGCGATGGCTGACGGCCTTCGGCCAGGCTCTGCCGAATGGCTTTGTCGAGCGGAGAGTCGAGCTGCTCGGTAAAAGCACCCGCTTCGGTCTGTTGTTGGATGCGTTCCTCATTGGTCGCGCCCTCTCGCTGCATTTTGAGAATCGTGTTTTGTAGATGTTGAACGGTTTCTTGTAGGCTCTGAACTTGCTCCTTGAGGGCTTCCATCTCAGCGGCCCGCACACTCGTGGCAGCGAGTACACTTCCCCCCAAGACGGCGGCTCCACAAACAAGCCGGCACAGTATGTTTGTATATATCATCCTCATGATTTCCTGTTCCTGTCTCGTCTCTGTGACAGAGATATAGGTGAGGCGACGCAGAACAGCGGGAGTGGGTCAATATCAGCACCCTAGACCTGTTGCCCCGCTTTCAGTGAGAGGCGAGTATGGACGGCGACTCGCACTGAGCTGATCTTATCGCTTCACACGTGTGAGTTGGCCCGATATTCAGGCACGGTAGGCCCGCAACCGGAGTCTGGAAACGGATATGAATGACCGAACAACAGGGGGAGCACGTGGGCTGCCAGAGCACAAATAGTCGGCCGCAGCGTGTTGCTCGGCCCTAATGGATAGACACAGGGTGGTGTACAGATAAACGACCGCAGTTGGGATATGGACGAGAAGGGCAGGGTTCTGTCCTCCTGTGACGCACAGCACACAATCTTGCTGGGCGAGACTGCCTGCGGGCTCGCTGTGAATATGAGAAACTCTGGCGGAGGACACGCACAACAGAACGAGCAGACTCAGCAGGGCTAGGCTTTTCTGCCAGGATACTAGGTGCTGTTTTTGCCACATGGATACTATTGCAATTCTATAGCAAGTACTTCCAGTGTCAAGAGGTTTGAAAGCAAAAGACGCCCGAATACAGGGGGAGCAAGGATGAAGTGTCCTCTTGCGAGTGCTGGGCAAGGTGTGACAGAACAGGCCCAGAGAAGAAAGGAGTGTGTGATGCCGGACTCACAGTTTGACAAAGCAAAAGCTGAAGCTTTTTCCAAAAAGATGCTCAGTATCCTCAACGACGCCAGTGTGGCCCAGATGATGGTCATCGGCCATCAGGTCGGCCTCTTTGACACGCTGGCCAGCCTAGCCCCATCCACGAGTGAACAAATCGCGAAGGCAAGTAACCTAAACGAGCGCTATGTGCGCGAGTGGCTCGGCGCCATGGTGACCGGCCGGATCGTGGACTATGATCCGGCTGACAAAACCTACCGGCTCCCGCCTGAGCATGCCGCCGCTATCACACGGGCAGCGGGACCAAGGAATCTGGCGGCGATGATGCAAATGATCCCGATGGTGGCCAGAGTTCAGCAAGGCATTATTGATAGTTTTCGCGCCGGGGGTGGCGTACCATATTCGGCCTACGGGGACTTTCATAAGCTGATGGCCGAGATGAGCGGAGCCGTGCATGATGTGTCACTTGTTGACATCACTCTGCCCCTCATTTCCCAGATAGTCGACCGTTTACGCACCGGCATCGACGTTCTCGACGTCGGCTGTGGCAGTGGTCACGCGGTGAATCTGATGGCCAAGGCGTTTCCACACAGCCGCTTTACTGGTTACGATTTCTCAGAAGAAGGTATCGTTGCGGGCCAGGCGGAAGCGCAAGAGTGGGGCCTCACCAACGTCAAGTTTGCCGTCCAAGACGCGACCGAACTAGGCGATGTCAACCTGTACGACTTCATTACCGCTTTCGATTCCATTCATGACCAGGCTCATCCTCGGGCCGTGCTCAAGGGGATTGCCGAAGCGCTGAGGCCTGACGGTACGTTTCTGATGGTGGATGTGAACAGCTCAAGCCATTTAGAGGAAAATCTCGACCACGTCTTGGGACCAATGATGTACACTGTCTCGTGTATGCATTGAATGTCTGTCTCATTGGCCCTCCGTGGTGAGGGTCTCGGGGCAATGTGGGGCAAACACAAGGCGTTGGAGCTGTTGAGCGAGGCTGGGTTTAGTCAGGTCACGATAAAAAACGTCAAGCAGGATATGCTGAATAACTACTACGTCTGTACCATGGGCTAGAAGACAGGGCGTCACCGGTGAACAGGTGGGTACTCGTCGCGCAAGATCGCGAGGTCATGCACCACCTGTTCAATCAAATCTGCCTCATCGCCCCGGTAGTAGACACGGATACGAAACTCCGGGTCAACGAGCACAAAACGGTCGCTGTGGACGATTTGTTCGAGCCTCTTAGCCGGTCCGTGGCCCGTATGAGACCCTTCTGGCCGCGCATTCATCATCGCTAGCTGAAAGCCGTCTCTGACCAAAGGCTGAACGACGTTCAGCTCACCGGTCAGAAAAACCCAGCGCTTGGAATCAGCGCCATACCTGTTGGCATAGTCCTTGAGTCGCTGCGGCGTGTCCCATTCCGGATCAACACTGAAAGAGACTAGCCGAACCGAGGGCTGGTCGGTCTCTTCAAGCCTGGTTTGTAGCTTTGCCATCTGGACCGACAGCAGAGGGCACACGCCGGGGCAGCGGGTAAACACAAAATTTGCCACCCATATACGGCCGGACAAAGACTGGCGACCGAAAGGCTGACCACTATGAGCAAATAGGCGAAAGTCCGGGACAGTCCGGTGGACCGGTAAACGGTCCGGTGAGCTCGACAGCGATGGTGTTTCGAAGGTCTGCCATACCAAGACGCCGCTCATCCCCAGCAGCACGACAAACAAGAGCCGCCACACGATTCTGAGGAGTGGCAGTGGAGTGAAGGAGACACTATTGCTTGGTGCATTCATAGCGGACTACGCGCTCTTCTCGGTAAAGGGATACGGAAGCAGATGGTCTTCTGCCCGCAAGGCGTCGATTGAAGCACACCCCAGGAGCCGCATAGTATCCTCGATTTCTTTCTTCAGGATGACAAACGCTTTGCGAACCCCTGCTTCGCCACCAGCTCCAAGACCATAAATATACGCCCGTCCAGCCAGCACGGCATCGGCTCCATGCGCCAAGGCAATGACAACATCTCCGCCTGACCGGATGCCGCCATCCAACAAGATCTTCATCGCAGAGCCTTTCAATTTGGCCGCAATATCTTTCAGCATGTACAAGGTCGGGTATACTCGGTCCATTTGGCGTCCGCCATGGTTGGATACGACAATAGCATCCACTCCATGATCGACCGCAAGCTGAGCATCTTCGACACACTGGACCCCCTTGATAATAATCGGCTTATCCTCTCCCCAGATTTGTCGAATCCAGGGCAGGTGCTCCCAGGTGACAACGGAAGCGCGCAGTTGAGTCCCAATATCAGCGTACGGCATTGGCTGCCCATCGTTCTGGATAACGTTTCGGAACCGCATCAGCCCGTTGTCCGCATACAAGCTCTTGAGCCAGGAGAGATGCCGTATCATCTGTGGTCCAAATTGCAATTTCTGGAATGGAGTGCCATTGATCGCCTGTGGGGCCCCCATCCATTCGTGGCGGGCGCGATTGCCAGGCACAGCCGTATCAATAGTGAGCACCAGAGCGGAGTAGCCCGCTTTTTTTGCCCTCTCAATACCCCTGGCCGCTATCTCTTTTCCACCAACTAGATACAGCTGATACCAACACGGTCCTTTTGAGGCCGCCCTGACTTCTTCCAGATCAGTGCCTGTCAGCGTTGAGAGCGCGCATATCGTTCCTGCTTCCCCGACAGCCTTGGCCGCGACAGCCTCTCCACGAGGCCAGAGCATCCTGAGACTTCCTATCGGTCCGGCGATAACGGGCAAGTCAATAGTCTGCCCCAGAATTTCAGTCCGCATCTCTACCGATCCAAGCTGTACTCCCGATCTTGGCTTAAAACGTTCTCTTTGAAAGGCTGCTATATTATCCCTGAGAGTGATCTCATTATCGGCTCCGCCGCGATAATACTCTCTCACAATTGGCGGTACCCGCTTCTCCATCACCTGACGAAGGTGATCTATGGTGACACACTTTTCAACTGCTTTAGCCCATCGCTCGACACTCCTGACATGGGCGCGCCGGAGGTATAGCTGAAGCAAGTTCAGTCGTCCCCTTCGTCCGCTTGGTCGAAGATCGTCAGCCTCTTCAACAAGACCTACGGTTTCATCCATGCTCTGTCTTGAAGACGAAAGCGTCGGGCTTTGATCAAGGGGAGATGGATGAAGATCACCCATACGACGGTCCTCCGTAGTGCTCGGACCTAAAGACTGCAGTATGCACGAAGCGATCGGACAATATTTCTTATTGACACGTATTGATAAATGAATTGCCAACGTTTGAAACGTATCTTAGAGGATATATGCACCGTTTCGTGATGAGTCCTTCAATATCTCATCTCCAGGTCCACAGGCAAGGGTATGGCGGCAGGGCACGGGAAAAGCTGGCAAGACAAAACAGCTGTGCTAAGAGAGTCTGTTCCAAGCCGATATCCAGTGGGTCCCGGTATATGCCTTCGCGTGGAAGCGAGCGGGAAGGCGATATTTTTATGAACCTACGGGGCCGATGCAGAGCCTGAGGCCGGCTGTGTTGGTCAACGACTGTGGGGCGATCACTATTGATGCTGAGCTGTGAGACGGGCAGGAATATCCCGTTCGGGCTTTTCCCGACAGGGGTGTCTCCTGTATCCATCGGCCCGATCTGTCGCTTGCTCTCCAAGAGGTATTGGCAGATCAGCCTCAGGTTATGTACCCAGATCAAAATGTTGTCTCGCCTGCTGAGCCGTTGGTTCTCAAAACCTAGGGTCACCGTACCAAAGACAATCTGACGGACCGAAGAGTTTGTCCGTTTCACTAATCCAACAAAGGCTGTTTTCCTACGACGGAGCAGAGACTAGAGGAAGTCCGCCTCTCGCCCTAATCACCAGCTCGTGTTCATACTAGGAACAGCTTCACGCCCGAGGACCCCGCAGGCCGAGTGTTGTTCTCTCCTATCGCACGTCAATTAAGATAGTCCTGATCTTAACACCGTTCTAATTGCAAAATGGAACAGCTCTTTATACAATGAAAAAATCAGGGACAGGCAAGGAGCAGGTCGATGAAGCCATCTCAGCCCTCTCATTCTTCGATGAGCGAAATACGGGCCAGTATCCGCGCCGCCGGACTGCGCGGCACAATGTCTCGGATTGCGGTGTTGAGCTATCTACAGTCGGTGACAACCCCGCTTAGCCATGCTGAAATCTTTAACGCGCTGGAGGAGCAAGGATTTGATCGGGCCACGATCTATCGTAACCTAGTTGATCTCACCGAGGTCGGCCTTCTGGTGCGGACGGATGTTGGGGACCATGTGTGGCGTTTTGAGCTGCGTCGGAGTGGTCCAGATGGACGGCAAGCTGAGCACCCGCATTTCATGTGCACGGATTGTGGCGAAGTCTCCTGTCTTCCTGCAGTGAGCGTCAATATAGACCCGCCAACAGCGGTGCCGCGTTCGGTGCGTGTTCAACAAGTCGATGTGCAGCTCAAGGGCTTGTGCGATCGCTGTACATAGGACATTGGAGGTCTATCCATCCCGGGCGCCTCTAGGATTCTTCTGCCTCTGGGGCGGCGATAAGCACCATATCGCCCTCGCTAGCCAAACAGAGGAGGGGATGCTTAGATCAACGCTCTGGAGTCGGTAACCAAAAGAACACCTGTAAAAAGATGTTTTCATATGATGCTTCCCTACGCCCTTACACAAGCCGTTGAGCAGCGAGGCCTGCCCCTATGATAGTGCAGACGACAGGTCCTCTTTCTTTTGATGAGGGAATGGCCGGGACCCTACGGTTCCTTATGCCGGCGCAAGCTGCGATCAATAACTGGATGGCCGTAGGTGCGGCACGCGCCACCTCTAATTCCGCAATTCACGAGGAAACCCACAGCCATCACTGGACTTGATTCGTTCATCAGAGCGGGCGTAATGGGGCCTTCCTCCGAAAAGGACATATCTGTCCTGTCAGCTCCTTCCGTTAAGGGAGCCCCGGATCTGGGATATGTTGGAGGCCGTCCCTGTTTCGTTCCTATCAGCTGGACGAGTTCCTGATTCTGTTGCCCGACCTCCGTGGGTGGCTCCCGCCGGGGCCTCTGGCCCATCACGTCAGCGACTTGGTCGGACGCGTTGGTTCCAAACGCATTCTGCGCACTGTACGAGAGGGAGGGGCGGCTTATGAGCCGCCGTTGATGGTGAAGAGTCTGACACCGCTGGGCTCGCGTGGTGAGAGGCTGGCTCAGGTGGTCCGAGAGAGCCAGTAAGATATGTCGGGCTACCATGGGGTGTTTCGGAGGTCATCTTGTATGGACAGAGGATCCCAGCTCGGTCGTACCACTAAATTATACGGAGCTGTCCAACGTGTATTTGAAACAACGCTCCTGAGGGCCGATTGCAGTAGACGCCGCTAAAGGCAACTGCAGGGGCATTGTTATCGTGGCGGGTGAAGAGGCATTGGGTCTGGCCCTTAAGCTTGTGGATCTCTAGCGGATGTCGCAGCTCCATGCCAGTATCTATGAACTCGTTGCCACCAACAGGCCAAAGGAGGAGGTGGGGGGTTCCCACCCACTCCGGGAAAACTCCATCGCGGTGGGAGGGTAATAGAGAGGGAGAAAGAGGCGGCGTGGATACCACTACCAATAATCAGCCACTGAAGCATGGGTGCCTTTCGTCTGAGAAAGAGACCGACTGATCTACATGCGTCCGCTCAGCACGCGTATTCATCGTGGAGACAAATCGTCAAGAAAGCCGCAGACTCCCAAACAAAGCTGGTCGCGGGAAGAGAGTGTGTCGGTGTCAATAAGACGTTGAATTGATAGAGATGGGTGACGGAGTGTATTTGTAGCCCAGTGCACCACTAGGCTATGTTTCGGCGGAGCAAATATACGGACACTCTATGTCATCTTGTCTGCAACAGGTCGCCTTGTGGTGTTTGAGTGGTCGGACCTTGGCACGAGCCACCCGCTGTCCAACGCTCTACACATAGCGAGTAGGGCTCCAGACCTTTGTAAAAAGAGATAGACACGCAGGCCGGGTGAGCAGGGTGGAATCCGGTATCCGGCAGGGGAGCTATCTTTAGTTGGAATCCTCGTGTATGATAGGGGTCTCCACAGCTGGGTAAGGAGTACGAAATCGATGGCAAGCCGCATCCGAAAAAACGATACCGTTCAGGTCATGACCGGCAAGGATAAAGGCAAGATGGGCGAGATTCTCCAGGTTTTTCCGGAACAAGGCCGGGTCACGGTCCGCGGCCTCAATATGGTCAAACGCCACGTCAAACCGAACCAGCAACAGCAGCAGGGCGGTATTGTTGAGAAAGAGGCGCCCCTCCACATCTCCAATGTCATGCCGCTTGACCCTGACGACGGCCGCCCGACCCGGGTCGGGTTCAGGATTATTGAGGGGAAAAAGGTTCGCGTCGGTAAGCGAACGGGCAAGGTGCTCGACTGACCGGGCCGTCCATCGACACCAGAAAAAAAGCCGACGGAGTGCGTCGACTTCTTTTGCGGGCTCGCCCGCTGCTATTTCAGGCGGGTCTCTTTATAAATGACGTGTTTACGAGCCACTGGATCGTATTTTTTGAGCTCGAGTTTATCCGTCATGGTCTTTTTATTTTTGGTCGCAATGTAAAAGTGACCGGTTCCGGCCGACGATTCCAGTTTGATTTTTTCGCGCATGGTTTATCCTCCTTTTGCAAGGCCCGTCTACACTTTGACACCGCGCTGACGCATATCTTTTAAGACTCGTTCGATACCCAGCTTATCAATCGTCCGAATCCCACGTGCGCTTAAACGTAAGCGTATCCAGCGTTTCTCGCTCGCAAGCCAAAACTTGTGGGTCTGCATGTTTGGAAGAAAACGCCGTCTTGTTTTGTTGTGGGCGTGGGATACATTATTCCCGGTGCGTGGGCGTTTGCCAGTGACCGGACACAATCTCGACATGAAAAAGTCTCCTCAGTATTGTCTTACTAGCCGGATGGGGAGCGGCCCTTATAGCATAGCCGATTCCAGAGGGCTACGGTGCGCGTCTTTTTGACGGGTAAACCGGTGCTGCCCGTCGGGTGAGAGGGTGTTAAGCCGTGAGCTTCTCACATTCGGCTATCGTCTTCACACACGCCTCAGCGGTTTCAATGCAGATGGCGTGATGGTGATGCTTGCGGCATTCGTCTTCACAAGCTTTGCAGATGGCAATGCAGACCTGGGCAAAGTTGCTAAGCTGGGCTGAACTCGCAGCCCCTAGAGTGGCCAGAGCTTCAGACACTGCTATCATCTCCTGGTTGCGCATAGCGCAGGCGGCCAGCGTGGTGTCGCCCGCGGCAAACTGCTGAAAACAGTGCTGGAGGCACATTTGTCCGATGCCGGCACACTCGAGCGCGGTCAAAACGAGGGAGCGATGCCGGGTTGCTGGATTCACCGCTGGAGCGGCGTGTTCATGAGGGCTATGGCTGTCGGCGAGTACCGGGCTGGCCAAAGCGGCTAGGCCGAGACTCGTTGCGCCCATCAGCGCACCGCGTCTGGTCAGTAGTGGAGAATGATCGGTCTGTACGGCGTCATTTTTACTCATATGCACTCCTCAGTATGATTGTGTTCGGCTTAGTACTGAACAACCGACCGGATACTCTTACCCTCGTGCATGAGTTCAAAAGCCGTGTTGATCTCGTCTAAGGGCATGGTATGGGTGATAAAGTCGTCGAGCGGGATGCCGCCGGTCATGACTTTGTCGACAAACCAGGGGAGTTCTGAGCGGCCTTTCACGCCACCAAAGGCTGTCCCGCGCCACACTCGACCGGTGACCAGCATAAACGGACGGGTCGATATTTCTTGGCCGGCACCGGCCACGCCGATAATGATCGACTCGCCCCAGCCCTTGTGACTGCACTCCAGCGCGGCCCGCATAGTGGTCACATTGCCAATACACTCAAACGAATAGTCTACGCCACCGTCGGTCATATCGACAATCACGTCCTGAATCGGGACGTCGCAGCTATTGGGATTGACGCAGTCGGTCGCTCCGAACTTTTTGGCCAACTCAAATTTAGCTGGGTTGACGTCGATTGCAATAATCCGTGAAGCCTTGGCCATGACCGAGCCGACCACCACAGCCAGCCCAATGCCACCCAGCCCAAAGACGGCAATTGTACTGCCGGGCTCAACTTTGGCCGTGTTTTTTACCGCCCCGATACCGGTCGTGACACCGCAGCCCAGCAAACACACTTTTTCCAGCGGCGCTTCTTTTTGAATCACCGCGGTAGCGATTTCGGGGAGGACGGTGTATTCGCTGAAGGTACTGGTGCCCATGTAGTGGTAAATCGTCTTGCCGTTTACAGAAAAGCGACTGGTCTCGTCGGGCATCAGACCACGCCCCTGGGTGCCGCGAATCGTTTGGCACAGATTGGTCTTACCGGATTTGATAAACGGGCAGTTGGGGTCTTCGGGGGTATACAGTGGGATGACATGGTCGCCCGGCTTGACGCTCCTGACCTCCTCGCCGACCTCAACCACGATACCAGCCCCCTCATGGCCGAGGATGGCCGGAAAAACGCCTTCGGGATCATCGCCAGACAAGGTAAATGCGTCTGTATGGCAAACGCCGGTTGCCTTGAGCTGAACCATGACCTCGCCTTTTTTCGGACCTCCAATGTCCACCTCTTCAATTTCGAGGGATTCTCCTGCTTGCCAGGCGATTGCAGCGCGTGTCTTCATTGCCGTTACTCCTCAGGGTGCGTAATAATCCTGAGGTGTACCACTGGGGCTTATCAGGAAGCAAGGCTGAGTCCACATCCTATCGTTCCTTACTCTGGACCGTCTTAGATAGCGGCAATCCAAATAGCGGTCTGAGACATTGCGCGCCCGAGGCACGAGTACTCCGCTCCTTCGAAGATTCTCTTTAGCCGACAATTTTTGTGCTTGACCTGATCTGGCTGGTACACCTCATAGTGATGCGTAAGACGTTACTGGCCCTGCTCCTCTTCGGTCTGACCTCAGTGGTGTCTTGATAATCAACAACTTCCGGATGCGGTCATGGGGCACTGCTATGCCAAGAGGGCGGTTCCTGGGACCGTGCTGTTCTATGGTCTACTTGTAACTGCCTTAATGGTCGGTCTCCCTTCCTTGGGTGCTGGACAGGTTATGCCACTACCGGGTTGCAGGTGAGCGTCGCTCGTCGTCAAAAGAGAAACTGCCTTCCCAAGATGGGACCTCTCCCGGGTACGTACTGGCCGGTTCTGATAGAACCGATGTCGCTTCGAGAATAAAGTCGGCTAGCCTCATTCCGCCACAGGTAATGTGGAACAGTCCGTGGCGGTGTTCACGTGAACATTCAATAATACTCTCAGCGATAGTGACGATTTTCAGCAACCTTACACGGTCGCGAAAGGAGTCTTCCAAATGATGGGTTTTGCCACCGACGGTGAGGAATTGTGTTCCGGGCGTGACGGGCGGAAACCAGCCTTTTGGTACAACAACGGACAGGAGAGAAGCGAGGCGGACGTCGGGGCCGTGCGGGTGGGGACACCCCTGGATTCGTCACAGCTCGGAAAGCGATGCGGACGGCGATGATATACGAGGCCGGCGAGCGACCACCGTCGCTTAACCCCATTTATCCAGCTCCTGCAAGACCTCAAACAATATCCGGGTGGCCTGGCCTAGGCTGGCCAACGGAATCCGCTCGTTGGGACCGTGCACCCCATAGTCTTCCCCGGCTTGCAGCGCAATCCCTGAGAAACCGTAGCTGATAATACCTTTTGCACGAAAATAACGGCTGTCGGTAAAGCCGGTTAGCATGCTGGGCAGGACAAGCGCCTCGGGATGATTGCGCTTGGCTACAGCGCGGATGGCGCGAAATAGCGGCGTATCGGCCGCAGACGAGACCGGTGGAAAGTTGAGCAGGACCGACAGCTCAACGTGGGGATCGTTCACCACTTCGGTCAGTGTCGCGATAAAGTGTCGGGGGTCCTCACCGGGCAGCAACCGGCAGTCGAGTTCGGCGCTGGCCTGGGCGGGGACCGAGTTGGTCTTTTGGCTACCGCTGAGCACTGTTGGAGAAATCGTATTCCGAACCAGGGCGTTGTTACGGGGGTGGGCGATGAAGGCTTGACGAAAATCTGGGTCGGCCAGGGCGCGTTCAAGATTACGGTACTGATCCGCTGTTTCGTCATTCTGACGCTCGGCCAGGGCTGAGAAATAGGCCTGCACCGCCGGTACAACCTTGATCGGGGTGGTATAGTGCCCAATGTTGGTCAGAGCGCGCAGCAGACGGGTGACCGCACTATCGGGCCGGGGGACTGAGCCGTGGCCGGGGGGCCCCTCAGCTGTCAGCCGAATCCAGCAGGGCGACTTTTCGGCCACGCTGACGGAGTACGAGACTGTTTCTCCCTCATAACGAATCCCGCCGCCCTCAGTCAGCAAAAATTCGGCGTCCTGAATACGGTCAAAGTGCGTGTCAAGAAACCAACCCGCCCCATGTTGGCCGCCGGTTTCTTCGTCGCCGGTTCCCAGAAAGATAATATCGCGTTTGAGGTCAATGGCGTGGCGTTTGAGGAGTGCCATGGCCAGAAACTGGACGACGGCCGTGCCCTTGCAATCAAGCGCTCCCCGGCCATAAATATGGCCGTCTTTGACCACGCCTGAAAACGGCTCGACATCCCAGTTGTCGGCATGGGCGGGCACGACGTCCATATGGTGGAGCAGAATGAGCGGCTTTTTTTCGCCGCTGCCGGTGAGCTGGGCGGACACAATCCCACGGTCAGGCTGGGACTCGTACACCTGAGCCTCAAGGCCCTCTTTGGTCAGCTGGTCTTTCCAGAAACGGGCTGCGGCCATCTCGTTGCCCGGAGGATTGGTGGTGTCGATCTGGATATAACGGCGCAGCAGTTGAGCGGCTTCCCGCTCAACCTCGGCCCAATCGGGCTGAGCCGCTGTAATCGGGGGGTACAGCAGAAGGAGACAGACGAGCAGCCCGATACACCTAACGGGCTGCTGGCGGTGCAGAAACGACGCGGCTTTACGCATATTTCTTCCAAACTGAAAGCTGAGGTTCAACCCCACCCTCCATAAGCTAATCCGCCAGAGGAAAAAAGGCAAGCGCGGAACACGCTAGATTTTTTCCCTATACACGATATAGTAACTCAACAAATCCTTGAACCCTTTCTCTTGGGATAAATTGGATGGGGGCTTGGGGAGGACTGGGGAGGCAGGGCAGTGAGGATCAAACAGATTGAACTCCTTGGATTCAAATCCTTCAAAGATAAAACTCTGCTGACATTCCCGGTTGGGGTGACAGCCATTGTCGGTCCAAACGGGTGTGGAAAATCCAATGTGGTGGACGCCTTACGCTGGGTCTTGGGTGAGCAGAGCTCCCGTCAGCTGCGCGGCTCCGAAATGGGTGACGTTGTCTTTGCTGGCACCCAAGGAAATCCCCCGCTAGGTATGGCCGAGGTCAAGCTTGTGCTCGAAAATACCGCCTCCCCAACCGCCCCGTTGCCTCAAGCAGTTGGCAGAGCTGATACCATGGGCCAGATCGCTGACGGCTGGACCGAGATGATGGTCTCCCGCCGCTATTTCCGATCAGGTGATTCTGAGTATTTTTTAAACAATATTCCGTGCCGATTGCGGGATATTGTTGAGTTTTTCCTCGGCACCGGGGCGGGCAGCAAGGCCTATTCGATTATTGAACAGGGACGGGTTGAGCATCTGATCAACGCGAAAGCGGATGAAATTCGGGTGCTGATTGAAGAAGCCGCCGGCGTCAGTTTATACCGCAGCCGTCGTCTGGCCGCCGAGCGAAAGCTTGAGCGTACTCAGGACAATCTGGCCCGGGTGGCCGATCTCCTGTCCGAAATGGAACGTCGGCTGGGCGTACTCAGGCGTCAGGCCAACAAGGCTGCCCAGTACCACGCCCTGCAAGGAGAGCTGAAAACCGTAGACCTGACGCTCCTGTGTAAAGCCTACCAAGCCCTGCTCGATGAATTGGTCGGTCTTGGCGCGCGCCGGACGGAGGTTGTTGCCGAGCAAACCGGCCTCGAACATCAGATTCAGCAGCTTCAGGCCGAGCACGCTCGAACGCGGGCAGCTTTAGAAGACCAAAAAGCCTCCCTACGCGCCAGCGAGGAGCGAGGTCACGCGATACACAGCGCCCTTGAGCAGAGCGAACAGCGCAGACAGTTTCTCCGGCAACAGGAACAGCGGGCTGCCGATAGAGCCGACGCGGCCCAAACCGAGTTGGCGGCTGTGGAGAAACGCCGGGGCGTAGTCGACAACGAGATGAAAAGCCTGGCCGAGCAGGCCAGCCAGGGCCAGATCCGGCTGGCTGAGGAAGAAGCAGTGCTCCAGCGCCATGAACAGGACAGCATCCGGCTGCGGCGCACCCTTTTGGCGTCTGAGGCAGCGGCCGAAGAGTTAAAAACCGAGCTCGTTGACCTGCTGACTCAGCACGCTCAGGTCCAAAACGGGCTCGCCTATGCCCGTCGCCGGAGGGAAGAAGTGGCAGAACGCCTGCAAGTTTTAGCAGCTGAGGCTAACCAGGTCTCGGCCAGCTTGGCCAAGACTGGGCAGGATCTGGACACGACCCGCAGGCGGGCGACCGAACTGCACGAACGCCTGGAACTCGGCCAGCGGGAGCGGCGTGAGAAAACCGACGGCCTACGAACTGTGGTGAGCATTGGGGAAGAGCTGGAGCAAGAGTTGACCGGAGCCCGGGCCAAACAGGCCGAGCTACGCACCCGGCTCTCTACGCTCGAAGAGATGGAGCAGGGCTATGAGCGCTATGCGCCCGGGGTGCAGTCGATTATGGCCGGAGATGAATCGCTGAGCCAGGTGGTCGGGGTTGTTGCCCAGATGCTTGATGTACCGCATAGCTATGAACGGGCGGTGGCCGCTGTGCTGGGTGAAAAACTCGAGTATATCGTCGTTGCCGAGGTCGGTGACGGGCTCACGGCGGTCGAGTACTTGCGTCAGACCGAGGCGGGCCACGGCAGCTTTATTCCACTCCACCCCCGTTGCAGCGCACAGCCCCTGGGCGTGTCCCAACAAAACGGTCACGCTCTGACCGTCGGTCAGGGCGTGTCTGTGGTCATGGCTTCGGCCGAGCCGGATGAGGTGACTCCTCTGCTCAGCCTGCTGTCGGTTGAGCCGCAGTGTCGTGAGGTGGTCGAGACGTTGCTGGCCGATACCTTCTTGGTACCTAACCTGCAGACTGGCCTGCAGTACTGGCAGCGCGACCGCCAGCCACGAACCTTCGTGACGCTGCGTGGCGAGGTTCTGACCGCCCAGGGTGTGGTCAGTGGCGGGAGTCAGACCTTTGCCCAAGAGGGTCTGTTGGAGCGACGCCGGGAAATTCGTGATCTGCGCGACCAGGTCGAACAGCACGAGGACGTTGTCGCCAACCTGGTCCGGCGGCGTCAAGAGGCCAAGCAGAGCCGACAAGAGCTAGAAGGCGAGTTGGCCCGTTTAGAGGAGCAGAACCGTGTCCTAAGCGAAGAGAGACAAACGCTACAGCGCCGGGTCGCTCAACTCGAAGGCGAACAGCACCGCCTGCTGGATAAGCAAGAGAGCGTTGGCTATGAATACCAAACCCTGGAGGAGGAGAAGAGGGGGCTGACCACTGAGATTGCAAGTCTCGCTGCCCGGGAGTCCGAGCTGGACAGTCAGCGCCAAGAGCGAGAAGATCGGCTGGCCGAACGCCAAGAGCAGGTTGCCCAGACAAAGGTTTCGCTCGAACACCAGCGAAAGGTGTGTGATGAACTGCGGGTGCGGGTGGCCGAGCGCCGTGAGCGCCAGGAAGGTCTGCGCCTCCAGCGCTTGCGTCTTCAGGACCAGCAGACTGAGCTGTCCGAACGCGCCGACCTCTGCCAAACCGAACACCGCACCGCCCAGGGAGAGGCCGAAAAGATGCGGGCCGACCTGTCTGTACAGGCAGCCAGCGTTGTCCAATACCAGGCCGAGCTGGCCGCGGTGAGCCAAGAACAGGAACGCCGGCAAGCGTCGTGTGCCCAGCTGGGGGCGGAGTGTCGTGTGTATGAGGAACACCTCGAGCAGTGTAGAGCCGCCCGGAGCCGGCTCCAAGAAGAGAAAACCCGGCTTGAGGTCAAGAGCGCTGAAAAACGGGTCAGCTGCGATCATATCAATACGGCTGGATATGATCGCTACGAGGTCGCTATTCCTGGAGTACTGGCCGTGTATGTGCCCAACCTGCTTGAGATTGAAGCAGGTGAAGAGCGCCGCCAAGAGTTGCGTAACAAAATCGGTCGCCTCGGCGAGGTCAATCCCGGCGCGGCGGCTGAGCTGACCGAGGTCGAAGAGCGCTATACGTCTCTGAAGACACAGGAGGCGGATATACAAGCCTCAATTGCCGACCTGCAGAGTACGATTGCGAAGCTTAACCGAGAGTCACGCGACCGGTTCAAAGAGACCTTTGGCATGGTCGACGTGAAATTTCGTCAGGTCTATGAACGTCTGGTCCAAGGCGGAACCGCCCAGATTGGGCTGACCGATGACAATGATCTGGTCCACAGCGGGGTAGAAATCTCGGTCCAGCCGCCCGGCAAACGTTTACGCTCCCTGCAGCTTCTGTCCGGTGGCGAGAAGGCGCTGGCCGCGTTGAGTTTTACCTTCGCCCTGTTTCTGATTCGTCCCAGCCCGTTTTGTGTGTTAGATGAGGTCGACGCTCCGCTCGACGATGCCAACGTTGACCGCTTTAACCAACTGGTCAGAGAACTCAGCCAAACAACTCAGATGGTCTTAATCACCCATAATAAACGGACAATGGAAGCCGCCTCGACCCTGTACGGCGTGACTATGCAGGAGCCGGGCGTATCAACCGTGGTCTCAGTGAGTCTCTCCTAATGGCCCTGTTGTGGCGAAAGAAAACTACGCCCGAGCAAAAACAGTCAATCTGGCGGCGTGGTTTGTCCCGCTTACGCCAGGTCTTTCGCGCGCCGCTGGATCGAATCTTACGCGGCCGGCCTATTGATGACGCCCTGTTTAATGACCTAGAAGAAGTCCTGATCGGCGCGGATGTGGGCGTGCACGAGGCCCTGCTCCTCATCGACCGGCTGCGAGCTCGTTGCCAGCGCGATCGCCCGACTGACGGAGAGGAACTGAAAGCCTATCTGAAAGAGGAGATGATCGGGCTTTTGCCGACTTCCGGCCCACCGTTAGTCGGTCAAGCCCGGCCCTGGGTGATCCTGATGGTTGGTATTAACGGAGTGGGGAAGACAACCACCCTGGCCAAGCTGGCGGCTCGCTTTGGCCAGGAACAAAAAACAGTGTTATTCGTGGCAGGAGATACCTTCCGAGCCGCGGCTATCGAGCAGCTCGAGGTCTGGGCCGATAGGCTCGGCGTAGAGGTCATTAAACATCGGAGCGGAGCTTCTCCGGCAGCGGTGGCGTTTGACGGGGTTCGAGCCGGGATTGCCCGTCAGGTTGACGTCGTGCTGATCGATACCGCAGGACGGTTGCACACCAAAACGCCGCTCATGGAAGAACTCAAAAAAGTGCACCGGGTGGTCGCCAAGGAACTCCAGGGAGCCCCTCATGAGGTGCTGTTGGTGCTCGACGCGACAACCGGCCAAAACGCTCTGAGTCAGGCGCGGACCTTTCAGGCCGCGTTTCCGCTGACCGGAGTGATCCTGACAAAAATGGACGGCTCTGGAAAAGGCGGAGTGGTGTTATCCATTGCTGAACAGCTCGGCGTCCCGATTCGGGGAGTTGGCCTAGGGGAGGGGACCGAAGACCTGCACGACTTTGAGGCGACCGCATTTGTTGAGGCGCTTTTTTCTCCTGAGGACCCCGAAACTTCTCTTGACTCACAGGGCTAAGGACACTACACTCGGTTTGAACTTTTCCTTTGCTTTTAGATGATATGGCTGTACCAAGCCTGAAACTTCTTGAGGAAAAGCTCAATGAGATGCTGGAGCGCCACGAGCGACTTTGCCAGGAGAAAGCGGTATTGACGCAGCGCCTGAGTGAGCAACAGCAAGCAAACGGCCGTCTACGTGAACAGCTCCAGCAGTACGAACAGGAACGAGAGGAAATTCGGACAAAGCTGGAACGGATTCTGAGTCAGTTTGACGGGCTTGGAATAGAGTTGAGCGACGAGAGATGAGGCGATGAAATCCTTGGTTGAGGTCGAAATCTTCGGCCAGACTTTCACGGTCAACAGCGAGGAGCAGACCCAGTACGTGAAAGAGTTGGCCAACTATGTTGACCAGCGTATGCGTCAGATAGCGAGCAGCACCAAAACCGTCGTCCCCCTTCGGATTGCAATTATGGCGGCTCTGAGCATTGCAGAGGAGCGCCACAAAGCCAGTCAGCGAGAACAAGAGATCCAAGAAGAAACAGAACGTCTTTCTGCGGTTTTGCTTGAACGGATTGAGCAGAGTGAAAAGAACCAAGGCGTAAGCAATGGCCGTGTCGTCTCATAAGACGTTGTGTCTTCCTCATCGCCAGTCTAAACGTCTTCTCCGCAGGATTTGCTAAACCGCCGATCCTAGGCTGAGACGCTCCCATCCAGTTCTGTCATCCGGTTTTCTCCGTGCCACAGCCGAGGGCCTGGTGGAAGGTTCTTCCACCAGGCAATTTGAGGGATGGAGGAAAAATCCCCCCGATACAACTGAAATGTCATTGGGAGGTGGTTTTACACGTGTAAAGGCCCTCCGACCCTGGGGATGGAAGGAGGTCAGTGATAGATGAGGTCATTGCTCTACTGGTTAATTGGAGTGGTGCTCGGCGGCGTGGGGGTGTGGGTGCTCATACTACTGCGCCAACGTTGGCAGCAGGAAACAATCGTCAACGCTGAGGAAGCAGCGAAGAGCATTCTGGAGGAGGCCCGAAAAGAATCGTCCGTCATCAAGAAGGAAGCCGAGGTACAGGCCAAAGAGGTTCTCTTACAGTCAAGGACGGAGTTTGAGAAAGAACGCCGTGAACAGAAGAAAGAGATTCAACAGAGCGAGCGACGTTTACAGAGCCGTGAAGAAATCCTTGAGAAGCGGGCGGTAACCTTGGACAATCGGGAAACCGAGCTGTCGCATCGGGAGAGGGGTTTTAAAACCAAAGAAGAGGCGCTCGACGAGAAAACACAAAAGTATCAGGGCTTGATAGAAGAGACTCGTCAGAAGCTTGAGCAGATTGCGGAAATGAACCGCGAGGAAGCAAAAAATGTCTTGCTCGAACAGATGATGAGTGACGCCCGTAGTGAGGCGGCGCGTCAGATCATGGCCATCGAAGAAGAAGCCCGTGATGAGGCCGAACGTCGGGCTAGGAAGATCATCAGCGTTGCGGTCGAGCGTCTGGCCGGTGAGTTTGTGTCGGAACGCACTACCGCGGTAATTCCCCTGCCTAGCGATGACATGAAGGGACGTATTATTGGTCGCGAAGGGCGCAACATTCGTGCTATTGAGGCGGCCACCGGCGTTGACCTGATCGTTGATGATACGCCGGAAGCCGTGCTGATTTCGAGCCATAGCCCCATCCGCCGAGAGATCGCCCGGGTGGGACTCGGACGGCTGATCTCTGACGGCCGGATTCACCCAAGCCGGATTGAAGAGGTGATCAAAAAAGCCGAACAAGAGGTTGAGGAGGCGGTCCGCGAGGCTGGCCAACGGGCTATCTTAGAATTGGGCGTTCATGGGGTGCATCCGGAGATTGTTAAGCTCATCGGCATGCTGAAATATCGCTACTCCTACGGTCAGAACGTACTGATGCACTCGATTGAAACCGCCTATGTGTGCGGGATCATGGCCGCTGAGCTGGGCTTAAATGAAAAACAGGCCCGACGAGCCGCCCTGCTGCACGACATTGGTAAAGCAGTGTCTCACGAAATTGAGGGCTCGCACGCCATTATTGGCGGCGATGTGGCTCGCAAATACGGCGAATCGGCCAAGATCGTCAACGCCATTGCCGCCCATCATGAAGAGGTCAAAGCCGAGACCGTGCTGGCTCCCCTCGTGGACGCCGCCGATGCGCTGTCTGGGGCCCGACCTGGCGCGCGGCGGGAGGTGCTCGAAAGTTACGTCCGCCGTCTGGAGGATCTGGAGCAAATCGGCCGCTCTTTCAGTGGTGTCGAAAAGTCGTTCGCCGTACAGGCCGGCCGCGAGGTGCGGGTCATCGTTAGTCCCGGCTCGGTGACGGACGGCGAGGCCGCCCTCTTAGCCCGTGAGGTGGCCAAGAAGATCGAAGATGAGATGACCTATCCGGGTCAGATCAAGATTACCGTGATCCGGGAGATGCGGGCGACCGAGTTTGCCCGCTGAGTAACAAGGAAGGAAAGTGAAGAAGACATGGCTCTGTCTGTGGCAGACCAGTTACGCGAAATTCAGCGCGGGACGGTTGACATTATTCCGCTTGAGGAACTGAAACGGAAGCTGGAAACGGGTCGTCGGCTCCGGATCAAGCTCGGGGTTGATCCCACTTCTCCCGATCTGCACCTCGGCCACACGGTGGTGGTCAATAAACTGCGCCAGTTTCAGGAGCTGGGGCATGTGGTGATTTTTTTGGTCGGCGATTTTACCGGCATGATCGGCGATCCAACAGGCCGCTCAGAGACCCGTAAGGCGCTCACCCGCGAGCAGGTCCTGGAAAATGCCGAAACCTATACCAAGCAAGTGTTTAAGCTCCTGGATCGGAACAAGACCGAGGTCCGTTTTAACTCCGAGTGGATGGACACCTTCACCCCGTCCGACTTTATCCGTCTGTGCGGTCGGTACACGGTTGCCCGTCTTTTAGAACGGGACGACTTCTCGAAACGCTATAAGGAGGGTATGCCTATTCACGTCCATGAGCTCCTGTATCCGCTTGTTCAGGGCTACGACTCGGTTGCCCTTGCGGCTGATGTTGAGGTTGGGGGGACGGATCAGCGCTTCAATCTGCTAGTCGGACGTGAACTCCAGCGCGGCCATGGCCAGGAACCGCAGGTCATTCTCACCTTACCCCTGCTCGAAGGCACGGATGGGGTACAGAAGATGAGCAAATCGCTCGGCAACGCCATTGGTATCGCCGATCCGCCCAACGAGATGTACGGCAAAATCATGTCGATTTCCGACACTATGATGGGGAAATACTACGAGCTGTTGAGCACGGTCGATAGTGACCAACTTGAGACCATTCAGCGCGGCGAGGTCCATCCGATGCAGGCCAAAAAGCAGCTGGCGGCCGAGCTGATTACCCGCTTTCATAATAGGACTGCCGCGGAAGAGGCTGCGGCTGACTTTGCCCGACGTTTTCAGCGCCGCGAATTGCCCAGCGATCTGCAAGAGATCCCCTGGGCCGACAGTGGGGCCGAGGTCTGGATCTGTTATCTGCTGCGCGAGGCCGGTCTGACAAAATCGACGAGCGAAGCCCGACGTATGATCCAACAGGGGGCGGTTCGTCTCAACCAGGAGCGGGTAGACAACCCGGATCTCAGGGTCCCGACCCAGGGCGAGACGATTGTCCAAGTCGGGCGGCGGCGGATTGCCAAGGTCGTCTTTGGCCCCCCGGTCTAGCCTCGGCCGGGAGAGTCTCATGCGCGAGTCTGCGAACCCAAGGTTGACGAGAGTCCCTTCTTGCTCAGGTGATCGTCCTCGTCCACCTCATCAGTACCAGTGCGGCTTTATTGCCATGATTGGGCGTCCCAACGTTGGCAAGTCGACTCTGTTGAATACCCTGGTTGGGGAAAAACTCGCCATTGTGACTCCCAAACCGCAAACGACCCGGACCCGGCTGATGGGGGTCAAAACGCTTTCCCGAGCCCAGCTGATCTTTATTGATACGCCGGGCATCCACGGCCACACCGGCTCTCTCCTCAATCGGCACATGGTCGAACTGGCCTTAGGATCCGTAAAAGAGACCGATATGGTGCTGTTCCTCGTCGATGCTCAGCGCGGCATTATGGATGGCGACGAAAAGATCGCCGCCCGTCTCAGCGTCCTTCCTACACCGGTCATCGGGGTGGTGAATAAGATTGATCTGGTGCCACGACCGGCTCTGCTGCCGGTGCTAGAGCGTTTGGCCGGACTCTTACCTCATCGAGAGATCGTTCCGGTCAGCGCCTTGCGCGACACGAATACCGCCGAACTGCTGCCCACCCTGATCCAGTTCCTCCCGGTCGGTCCGGCCCTGTATCCGAGCGATGAACTGACCGATCAGAGCGAGCGAGTGTTAGCCCAAGAAATGATCCGTGAGCAGCTTTTTTTTAATACCCAACAAGAAATTCCGTATACGACAGCAGCGGTTGTCGAAGAGTTTACCGAGAGGGCTGACAAGTCGCTGTTGGTTATTCGGGCCGCGATCCACGTTGAACGCGCCTCGCAGAAAGGGATTGTGATCGGCAAAGGCGGCGCTCGGCTCAAGAAAATCGGTCAGGCTGCCCGGCGGCGGATGGAAGCCTTTTTTGGCTGCAAGGTCTTCTTAGAGCTGTTTGTCAAAGTTTCCAAAGACTGGACGAACCGGGCCAGCCTGCTCAAGGAACTTGGGATCTCGTGAGGTTCGCACCTGTCACCGCTGTCCGCTCAGACCGTTCAGCTGAGCCCCACAGCAAAGGGAAGATCGCATGCTGAGGGATGACCATGGGGATGAATGGCGTGCGGGCTCTCCCTTCTTCTCTTGTCTCCTGCCATGGTCAGCCGCATACTTTGCGCAGTGCGGTTCGGATACCGAGGCTGTGAGAGCCGCCGCTCTCTTTGCTATCCTCCCGGCCTACGTTATTCACTTTGCCAGCCCGACCATTCACATCGACATGGCAGAATTAACGCCCTAGTGGGAGGGATGGCTCGGTTCCCGTGGTTGCCGCTCATCGTTCTGGATGAACAAAGCGACCCCGACCTCCCCCACGCTGCTCCCGTTCTCTAAGGGCCCTTCACCTAGCCACTCGAGAGGGACGCCGCCGATGGGGTGCAGGGCATGACACCACACAGGTCGGGGCGGAGTGGTATCCGTGGTGGATTTTCCGATCGCATCGTTCGGAGCCCACTTGGCCTCTAATGGTGTCCTCATCTCTACTAATCGCGAAGAAGGGCGGCCAAGACGCCCTCCGGCTCTTCCTTATCGCTGACCGTCGCCTTCTCCACCATGCTCCCGTTCAAATCGTATCGTTTTGTTGAATACTCTCCGCTCGTTGCGGTCAGTTTACGAGGGTGGTTAAAGATAATCGCTGTTCGCTCTACGACTCGGCCGGAGACGATAATTCGTCTCCGGGCCGGCTTGTTTTTTGTCGTCGCTCTGCGCGTCCGATTGACCCGGCATATGTGCCACGAGTTCCCCCGCGTCTTGAGGCCATGCGGGTGGGGTGGGATAGTGAGCCCACAACACGTCAAAAGGGGCACGCGTTTTTCACATCAACAGGGAGGATTTTCCGCGCCTGTGTTCTGGAATACGCGCCATCTCTGTATGGCCGAGCTTGACCCCGACCTGATACGGATCTCTGTCTGAACAGTGGACCGAGGACCGATGTGACCCAGGACAGAGTGAGCCTATCGGCAAAGGTGATTTTCGCAAGTTCGGCTCTGAATACGCATTTGCCGATGACGCCTGTCAGGAAGGCACCGCCATTTTCGATACAGACCCCCTTATGAAAAAAGTGTATTCCGCTCAGTATACAACGGTGTACAGAAGTGGTGGTGGAGCAAGCAGACGGAGCGCTCCCCGAAAACGACCGGGGAGCAGAGAGCGAGTACTTCCTCCCCCTGGGGATTTTTCCCAGAACGCATGCACTGTCTTCAAACAAGCGCTGCGTCGCACTCTCCAAACCCCAGCCCGGAGGTCACAGAAAGCACTGCGTGTCCCGGGATCTGAAGACAGGCGGATCGGAGAAGAGGACCTATGGGAATACTGGCCCGCATTGGGTTGGCCTTGACCCACTGGACGGAACGTTGGGTTCCTGATTCGTGGGTTATTGCGGTGATGCTGAGCCTGCTTGTTGCCTGCTTGGCGATGACAGTCGGAGGCGCATCGCCGGCGACCACACTGCAGGCCTGGGGTCAGGGTTTATGGACCCTGCTCAGTCTGGCCATGCAGTTCACCCTGATGATGGTCTTAGCCTATGCCTGCGCGGTGTCTCCGCCGCTCAGACGGGCCTTTGTGTGGATGGCCGCCTGGCCTAACCCGGCTCGACCCCGTCAAGCGATTGTCCTGATGGCATGTTTCTCAACTCTCACCGCCTGGCTTAACTGGGCGTTCAGCCTAGTGGTGACCGCCGCCTTTCTGCCGTTTGTGGTGAGAACCAATCCGCGGGTCGATTTCCGTTTGCTCGTCACCTGCGCCTATTTGGGAGTTGGCACCGTCTGGCATACTGGTCTATCCGGCTCGGCTCCGCTCATTATTGCGACGCCGGATAATTTTCTGATCCAGGCCGGCGTGCTGACCGAGACCGTACCAACGACCCAGACCCTGTTTGCGTCGTTTAATCTTGGCTACGCGGTCCTGGCCGGCCTAGGAGGGATACTGATTGCCGCCGCTCTGGTGCCCTCAGCGGCCGAGGCGGTCACGGTATCCGAGACTCAGGTCGAGCGTCTCTCCTTGGGCCATGTGCTCCAAACCCGCCCGTCAAGCCTGATGCCGGCCGAACGTTTAGAGTGGTGGCCGGGCTGGTCGTTGATCGCGAGCGGGGCGTTGTTGCTGTATCTGGTCTCACAGCTCAGCAGCCTCGGATTTGGCCGGGCCTGGACGATTGATAATTACAACCTCTTGTTCATGGCCCTCGGCCTGTTGCTGCACTGGCATCCCAAGTCATTTTTAGCCGCGTGTGAGGACGGAATCAAAAATACCTGGGGGATTGTGATCCAGTATCCCCTGTACGCTGGTATTTTTGGTCTGATGATGTATACAGAGTTGGGCCGAGCGCTGACCCGCTTGTTTGTGAGTGCTGGCTCGCCGCGAACCTTCCCGCTGATTGCATATCTGTACTCCGCGGTCCTAAACTATTTTATTCCTTCCGGCGGCTCAAAGTGGATTGTCGAAGCTTCCTACCTCCTGCCAGCCGGACAGTCTTTGGGCCTGTCGATCCCAACGGTGACGCTGAGCTACGCCTACGGCGATACGACGACCAATCTGATTCAGCCATTTTGGGCGATTCCTATCCTGACTGTCGCCGGCCTCCGTTTTGGCGACATCATGGGCTACTGCGTTATCATTGCGGGCTTAATGCTGGTGTTTAATGTGCTGGCCCTGCTGCTGATTCCGCTGCAGTTGTAACTTATCGCCCCTGAAACACCGGCTTGCGTTTTTCGACAAACGCTCGGACAGCTTCTTTCGCATCTTCGCTGCCGGACAGCTCATGGGTCATGTTCTGCTCAAACCGATAGCCATCACGCAGATCCATGAACTCGATACTATTCATGGCGTGTTTGGCCAGACGGATTGCCAGCGGGCTTTTGGCGGCAATTTCCTGAGCCAGAGCGTGGCTGGTGGCGAGGAGTTGATCGGGAGGGACAACGGTCTCCACAATGCCCCTGCGGTACAGTTCTTGGGCTCCGACCCGCTCGCCGGTGTACATCATTTTGCGCGCCTTATATACCCCAAACAAGCGCTGGGCGTGCCGCCCACCGCCAAGGAGACCCACATCGATCTCGGGCAGGCCGACCAGGGCTCTCTCGGACGCGATCAGTATGTCGCATGAGGCCAGCAGGGCTAGTCCACCGCCCAGCGCCGGACCGTTGATCGCTCCAATCACCGGTACCGAACACTCGAGGATGGCGTGAAACGCCTCGCGGGCCGCCCGTGAGTGTGCCCACATCGCTCCGGGCTGAGGTTGTTGCTGGCCTTCAAGCGAAGACGAACGGGCCTTCATATCGGCCCCGGCGCAAAAGCATTTGCCGGCGCCGGTAAAAACCGCGGCCCGTACCTCGGAGCGGTTGTTCAGTGCGTCAAACGCGGCCTGAATTTCGTTGAACATCTGACGGTTCATGGCGTTGACCGGCGGGCGGTCGATGGTGACCGTGGCAACGAAATCGCGCATTGTGGTCTTGATGATCTCCATATCCATAGTCCTGTGGTAAGCGATACGCTGTTATCTGAATAAGGACCGGGCAATCACCATCCGGTGCACCTCTGAGGGCCCTTCGCCAATCCGTCGTACACGGGCTTCGCGATACCAGCGCTCTAGAGGAAACTCCTTGGTCACCCCGTAGCCACCGTGAATCTGGACCGCGTTGTCAATTACCCGGCCCAAAACCTCGCTCGAATACAGTTTGGCAATCGAGGCCTCAAGGCGGGCGTCCTCCCCCCGGTCGGCTTTCCAAGCCCCGTCCCAGATCAACCAGCGGCTCGCGCGCAGTTCGACTTCGGCATCGGCCAGCATCCATTGGATGGCCTGGCGTCGACTGAGCGGCTGGCCGAATGTTTCGCGTTGTTTGGCATGTTCGATAGCCATCCGCTGGGCGGCGACAGCCACGCCGAGATTGGCGGCCGAGTACGGAAAGCGGGCCTTGGTCAGGAGATCAAAACACAGAAACAACCCCTGACCCTCTTCCCCAATCATCTTGTCGGCCGGCACCCGACAGTCCTCAAACGAGACCTCATTGGGAACCGATACTGTCCGGATGGTTTTGAACGGACGCGGGGTGAAGCCCGGCGTGTCTTTGTCAATAATGAAGCAGCTAATACCTTGGCGGCCTTTTTCCGGAGCGGTCCGCACAAAGACGACTCCCCACTCGGCGAGGTGGGCGTTGGAAATAAAAATCTTTGTGCCGTTGATGATCCACGAATCGCCGTCTTTAACGCCTCGACACTGAATAGCTCCGGCCGGGTCCGAGCCACCGCCGGGTTCGGTAATAGCAAAAAAGGTTTTGAGGCCGTCCCGCAAGGTCGGTACGGCGTAGCGTTGGATCTGATCGAGCGTGCCGGCGTAAATCGGGGCTGGTGGATAGCGGCCGAAGGTTCCACAGCCCGGGTTGTACAGGCCCATCCGGTGCTGAGCCATTTCTTCCAACACCACCGACATGCCAAAGGTATTGACTCCCCCGCCCCCGAATTGCTCAGGGGCAGCCAAGCACCACAGGTCGGCCTTCTTGTTCTGAGCCATCAGGCGTTGGTAGTCTGCCTCTGGGAGATCCGGGGCGTCGGGGTCGAGCTGCTGTTCGAGCGGAAGGATCTCTTCGCGGATAAAACGCCGAACTTGATCTCGGAGCAGGGTAAGCTCCGGAGGGAGGCGAAAGCCGTGGAATGCTTCCATAACGGTACCTCGGCGGTGCTAATCGACACGCCTGAACTTGGGGATGGTCACCGCTGCGGTGACATCGTCGAAAACGACCTCGACCGGTAAATCTAGCCTGAGTTCGTCGGGCTCGACGTCCGTTAACCAGCTGACTAGCCGCACGCCTTCTTCCATCTCTATCACAACTGGACTATAGGGCACCATGTCAGCAAACTGGGCGAGCATGGGCTGGACGGCGGTGGTCCACGAGAAGACCTTGCCTTTACCGCTCGACTGGGCCCACTCCCAGTTGAAAGACCCGCATTTGGCACACATATCACGGGGTAAGTGGCGCCAAGTGCCACAGTCGGTGCAGCGCTGAAAACGGAGCTGGTGTTGTTTGCAGTAGTCGTAAAACTCGATGGCCATGCTGTTGCGCAGCTTCGGGAGGGGGCGTGGATAGGCGTTCGTTTCTTGTGCCATGGTTACCTCCGTAAGATGGCCAGGCTGCCGTCTCCAAAGTCGCCCCAGCCAGTCACTAAGCCCAGCTCGGCATCGTTGACCTGTCGTTCGCCAGCCTCGTGGCGCAGCTGGCGGGTGGCCTCGGTAATATGGTTCATGCCCCATACGTGGGCTTCCGAGTGCAGTCCGCCGTGGGTGTTGAT
The DNA here is from genome assembly GCA_965214605.1 of uncultured Binatia bacterium (SeqCode). Taxonomy (GTDB): domain Bacteria; phylum Desulfobacterota; class Binatia; order Bin18; family Bin18; genus JAAXHF01. Next base: position 240,028 of record OZ243961.1, read on the forward strand.
GGGCAGTTCACCACCCAGCTCCAGGCGCCCGCCCTGGACAAAATCACCGACCTCGCCACGTTCGCAAAACCCTAAGGCTTCGAGCTGGAGCAGAACGACGTAGGAGAAACAGTCGTAGATCTCAATGAAGTCAATATCCTTGTGCTCAACGCCGGCCATCTGAAAAGCGTTCGGAGCGGCAAAACTCAGGCCGATGGTGAACGGATCGGGCCGTGAGGGAATATCGTCGGCCGGATAGGGGTGCCCCTCTGCCACTCCCGAGATGTAGACCGGATCGTGCTTCAGATCTTTGGCTCGCTCTGGCGAGGTCAGCACGACTGCGCACGCTCCGTCGGTTTCCAAGCAGCAGTCGAACAGGCGGAACGGTTTTGCCACCCAGCGGGCGTTCAAATAGTCTTCCATGGTAAGCGGACGGCCACACATATAGGCTTTGTCATTCAACTGGGCGTGCTTGCGTGAGGCAACCGCTATCGATCCCATGGCTTCGTCCGGCGTGCTGTACAGCTCTTTGTGGCGGGTGGCCAGCCAGGCGTACCACTGGACGGGCACAGACGCCCCGTAGGGCAAATAATATTCGCCAATGGTGGTCGCCATAACGCCCGGAGCCCCACTGCCGCTGCCTCCTTCAGGACGCCCCAGGTTACGAACCCGCATGGCCGAGTAGCCGTTCCAGCCGAGCGGAATCAAGACGTTTTTGGCCACGCCACAGGCCACGGCCATAGCCGCGCTTTGCAGAGAGGTCACCGGGCTGGCGCCACCCATGTGGACGGTGACCGAGTACCGCAGATCCTCAATGCCCAGATTGGCCGCAAAATGTTCAGCCGTTGACGGGAGGGGAGGCGGAATAATGCCGTCAATATCGTGCGGGCTGAGACCGGCATCGTTGATGGCCCGCATTGAGGCTTCTAGCATCAGAGACAGGTCGGTGCGATCCGAGCCTCGGGTAAAGTCCGTCTCGCCGATCCCGACAATGCAGGCTTGATTTTTCAGTGAGTACATAGTTCCTCCTTTGTAAGGACTCCCGCGCGGGATCGTACACTGGACGGAGGCGGATTGTAAAGTCAAAACGGGAGGCATTGCCTCTGCCGGGGTCCGCAGCAGACACACCGCATGGAGACCTTAAGTCGGGTCGCCCGCTCAGTACAACCAGCCGTGAGACCGGCGCGGAGTCGCTTCCTGTGCCGGACGATGGAGAACAGCCTTCGCCTCCGACGACACAGTGGAGGTTGCCCGGAGCAGGTTCACGGGCTGAGGACTGCCGGAGAGGAGTTTTTGCGGGGAGTAGGGGCCACTGTTGGGGTTCTCTAGTGTTCCCCTGAGGAGGGGAAGTGATTGTTGTGCATGGAACGAAAGCGCACGGCACTCGGAGTGTTGACGAGCACCTCTCCGTATGCGGGGCTCTGGGTGCTATTGCTCCTCACAGCCCGAACTCATCGCTAGGGCCGAGCCCCACGAACTGCGCAGGAAGCGTGGACAGGATTCGGACTCTGATGTGTGCCGAGTGGAAGGACGGTTTGTCATGTTGAACCGCTGGGGCTGATGTGAATGGACCGCGCGGGACGGTCTCCCTTTGTCCCTGATTGTATTTTCAGAACTCGCCTACGCATGGCGCTGAGGTTGAGAGCCTGCCTGGTAGCCGGCGCGGATCCGAGCGCCCGATACTAATCTAGAGCACCGGTTACTAATTCGCCTCCTTCCATCACCATGGCGATGGAAACCGACTGCGGTATAGAGCGGACCCGAGATTGGTTCGTCGATGGCACGCTTACAAGACACTTGAATGTGTGGAGCAACGCTATCCGCCCCCCGATTTTCGTTGATGAACCGGCGTACTCCCCTCGCTTTCCGGATCGAGCGCTTTGGGCTATCTTGTAGGAGACATGAAAATTCGACACCTCTTTGAGACCCAAGCCCAAACGTTTTCCTTTGAGTTTTTCCCACCCAAAAATCCGGCCGATGTTGAGCAGTTGTTTGTCCGTGCCCGTGAGTTAAAGCCGTTTGGACCGAGCTTTATCTCGGTGACGTATGGGGCGGGGGGAACGACTCGGAAAAATACGATTGATCTGGTGTGCCGCTTTCAGGATGAGCTGGGGCTTGTTGGCATGACCCACCTGACCTGTGTGGGGCATACTCAGGTTGAGTTGCGGACGATCCTTCAAGAATTGCGGGTGCGGGGGATTGAGAATGTTATGTGCCTACGGGGCGACCCGCCGCGCGGGCAGGCCAGCTTTGAGCCGGTGTGGGGCGGTTTCGCTCACGCCAATGAACTGGTCTCGCTCGCCCGTGCCAGCGGCGACTTCTGTATTGGCGTGGCCGGCTACCCAGAGCCTCACCCTGAGAGCGAGAGCAGGGAGCTTGACCTGCTGCGGCTCCAGTACAAGGTTGACTGTGGGGCGGATTTTGTCATTACCCAGCTGTTCTACGACAATCGGGACTATTTCGACTTTGTGGACAGGGCCGGTCGGCTTGGCCTTCCGTGTCGAATTATCCCGGGGATTATGCCGATTGTGAACTATCACCAGATTGTCCGCATCACTCGGCTGTGCGGGGCAGTGATTCCGGCCGCACTCGTCGCCCGTCTGGAGCCGGTTGCCGATGACCCACAGGCGTCCCAAGAGGTTGGGATTGAGTGGGCGTGGCGGCAGTGTGAAGAACTGCTCGAACAAGGCGCACCCGGTCTCCATTTCTATACGCTGAACCGCTCCGAGGCGACCAAGCGGATTTTTGAGCGTTTGCACCACGGCCCGGTACAGGCTCTCCTCCCCTCAGGGCCCTTCGACCTGAATCCCTAGCCATCCCCATTCCTCCACCATTGACGCTCCGTCTCCTGACGCGATATTGTCACTGGGTGAGGAGGCGCGCCTATGCCGAGCCCAGATGAAGCCACCGCCTTTCTTGACGGCCTGTCACAGTTCAACGTCGGCCCCTTATGGAAGGTGCTGGGACAAATATTGACGCCTGAGCCCCGCACCCGGGCTCTTCCCCATCTGTGGTCCTGGCAAGAGCTGCGCCCACAGCTATTGCGGTCAGGCGAGGTCGTGACTGCCGCTGAGGCCGAGCGGCGGGTGTTGATGCTCCTCAACCCAGGTTTGGAGGGCCGTGTGGCCACGACCACGACTTTATACGGCGGCTTGCAGCTCATCCTGCCCGGGGAGATCGCTCGGACTCACCGCCATACGCCCAATGCGCTGCGTTTCATTATAGAAGGCGAGGGCGCCTATACGGTCGTCGACGGCGATAAAATGACGATGGCCCCTGGTGACTTTGTTCTCACTCCTAACTGGACCTGGCACGACCACGGCAGTGAAGGCGATCAACCCGTGGTGTGGCTCGACGGCTTGGACCTTCCGCTGGCATCCCTGCTGGAGAATATTTTCACCCAACCCTTTCCCCAGGAAGTCCAGCCTGTCACCAAGCCGCTCAATGCGTCTGTGGCCGTCTACAGTAAGGGGGGGCTGTTGCCCAGCTGGCAGCGAGCGGTTGACAACGGCCGGTCCGGGCTTTTGAAATACGCCTGGACAGACGCCTATGCTATGTTGATGAGTCTGGGCAAAGACAAGGAAAGTCCGTTCGACAGCGGCCTGCTCGAATATGTGAATCCAGTGAATGGCGGACCGTCGCTGCCGACCATGGCGAGCTTTCTGCAGCGCTTAAAACCCAACCAAACGACCCGGGCTCACCGCCACAGTGCCAGCGCGGTCTATTTGGCCGTGCAGGGTCACGGTCGTACGTATATAGACGGACGTGCCTATGATTGGGCCCCGGGCGATGTGTTTGCCCTGCCTCTGTGGGCGGCGCACAGCCACCAGAATCGCTCGGCCAATCAAGACGCCTTGCTGTTTTCGTTTACCGACGCGCCAGTGATGCGGGCGCTAGATTGGTATCGGGAGCAGGCGCTGTAGAGGAGTCCTCGTATGCTCCAAACCATGATCGTCGGCAGCCTGCCGCGTCCGACCTGGCTCGTTCCACCCCACCGGATGTATGTGTCCTGGCAGCTTGATGAGACCCAGCTGGCCGAAGGCTGCGACGATGCGGTCGTGCTGGCGATTGCCGACCAGGAACGGGCCGGGCTCAATATCCTGACCGATGGCGAGCAACGCCGCCGGCATTATATCTGGGGCTTTTGTGAAGGGCTGACCGGCCTTGATTTTGATCGCCTGGCGAAGATTGAGACCCGTGGCAACCGTTACGGTATCCGGGTCGATGCAGCCCGGGTGGTGGGGCCTCTCCGGCGGCCCAAAGCCATTCTTGTTGATGCCTTGCGCTTTTTGAAACAGCATACTAGCAAGCCTGTCAAGGTGACTTTGCCCGGCCCCATGACCACGGCCGACACCCTGGCCGACGAGCACTACGGGAGTCGCCAGACTCTGGCAACCGAGATCGCCAACGTGCTCAACGAAGAGGCAGTCGAGTTAGCCGAAAACGGCTGCGATATCATCCAGTTCGATGAACCGTGTTTTAATATTTATCTAGACATGGTCGAGGACTGGGGTATCCGTACCCTTGAGGGAGCGGCCAGAGGCGTGGGAGCTAAAATTGCGGTCCATATTTGCTATGGCTACGGTATTCCCCCAGTAGTCGAGTGGAAAAGCCGTAATACCGAATGGAGTCATTACGAACGAACGCTACCCCTACTGCGAACTAGCGCCATTGATATGATTTCGGTCGAGTGCGCTGCTTCGGGAGTCGATCCCTCGGTCTTGGCTCTGGCTCAGGGTAAAGACCTGATGGTCGGGGTGATTGATGTCGGCACCGAAGAGATCGAATCCCCGCAGACCGTGGCGTCCCGTATTCGTACCGCCCTGCAGTATGTTGAGCCACAGCACCTCTATCCGTGCACCGATTGTGGGATGATTCCGCGCTCGCGGACCGCAGCCCAGGGAAAGATGAAGGCCCTGGCAGACGGGGCTTGGCTGGTCCGCTCGGAGTTGATCGGCTAGGGGGGGCTGGCGAGGAAAAAGATGGGGTATCTACGTGAACTGTTTGGTGGTAACCCGTTATTGATGGGAGCGTTTCTCGGGATCGTCATTGCCGCAACGGTTATTTTCCTTGCCGAGCGGAGGCGATCCTAAAGCGGAGCGGCCATTGAAAGGGTTCCTCTTCCCGGCCGGGAAGAGGAACTGAGCCGCTTAGCCCTCAATACCGAGTCGCTGCTTGCCCTCGGCCGAGATCATCTCCGGTCCCCAGGGCGGATCCCAAACGACCTGCACGTCGGCCTCTTCGACTCCCGGCAGGCTCTCAATCCGGTGCTGGGCATCCATAGCAATGGCCGGACCCATGCCGCAGCCCTGCGCGGTGAGCGTCATCTTGACCTCGACTTTGCTCTCGCCGTTGGGCAGCGACTGCAGCTGCATATCGTACACCAGCCCTAAGTCCACAATATTTACCGGAATCTCGGGGTCATAGACATTTTTGAGGGCCGCCCAGACCTGCTCTTCGCTGAGCGTTCCATCGTCTGCTTCCGAGGCTGTTTCTGCTTCCACTGTGGGCCGTTTGCCAATCGCGTCGGCATCGGCATTCGACACTCGATACAAGCCGCCCAAGGTTGGCAGCTGGAGGGTATAGGTGTCGCCAAGGGCCTGGGTAATCACGCCCGGCGTGCCCTTGGGGATGATCACAGTTGTTCCCTGAGGGATCTGCACGACTTCACAGTCTCTCTGAAACTCGATTTCTTCATAGCTCATCAGGCTCTTCCTTTCGTCTACGGAGTAATATAATTTAGACGAATAAGGTCCATGATGTCAATTCGAAAAGCGCGGCTTCAGCCCTTATCTCGAAAATCCTTGAAGGCTGCCCGGACCAAATCCGGGCGGTCTTCCTGCACATAGTGGCCGCTTCGTAAAATGACCGAGATGTCCGAGGTGGGGATCTCTTTGTTGAGCTGGCGGCCGACCTCCAGCGGTACAAAGGCGTCGTGCGGTCCCCAAACCAGCAGGGTCGGGATATCCATTTGGGACAACGTGGGCGTGATTTCTTGTTCGAGCACCAAACCGGCATCAAACTCTCGGATCAACTTCCGTAGGCTCGTCCATGCTCCAGGGTCGTCCTGATAGGGCGCTAGATAGGGCCTGAGAGCGATATCGCTCATCTTGTCCTGGTCTTCCACCCCGGCTCGGAAGACGCGTTTGAGAAACCAGTCGCCGGTCAACAGCCGACCGAGCCCAGGCAGGCCGAGTAAACGGACGTTGAGGGGCGGGCTGTTGTCATACAGTGGGGCGCCGACCAGAATGAGCTTGCGGACTGCTTCAGGGTTTCGAACCGCGTGCAGAGCGACGATCAGGGCTCCGACCCCGTGACCGCCAAGGATTGGATTTTCCAGATTGAGCTCTTGCAGAAAGGTGCTGAGCTGGGAAGTGTAGGTTTCAATATCGTAGCGCCGATCCTGAGGTTTTTCCGAATAGCCGAAGCCCATCAGGTCAAGGGTATAGACGGTTGTGCCGTAGGTCAGACCTGGGATGATGTTGCGCCAGATGTAGGACGAGGTACCAAGTCCGTGTAATAAAACCATTGGTCGGCCCAGACCTTGTTGGTCATAGTGCAGAGCTACTCCGTCGATGTTGATGTATTTTTTATCGGGATATTTCTCTTGCAGGGCCGCGCCGGAGAGGCTGGATTGCGAGCCGCAGGCGGCCACTAGTAGAGCCACGGCGAATAGTCCCGTCCTCATCCACATCCGATTTTTCATATGTCTCCCCGCTTTCTTGGTCGCTTCCTCGGAACGCGAAGTTTGACACGCCTGAGGCGGACACGCACAATGGCGGCGACTCTTCTGTGAGGCTCCCGGTACTGTAGCGTTACGCTGGGCTTCCGACAAGGGGGTGCTGCGGATTAAGGAGGAGAAAATGGCACAACACGAGTTGTTTGAAATCATGGCATCAACCCGGAGTATGCGCCGTCTGAAACCCGATCCGGTTCCAGACGAGCTTATTTACCAAGTCCTGGATGCCGGGATTCGAGCGCCGAGCGGGACCAATACTCAAAACTGGCGTTTTGTGGTGGTCAAAGACCCGGATATCAAAAAACAGGTGGCTGCGGTCTACCAAAAGGGCTGGGCCCAGGTGGAACAGATGTACGGGAGCCGCCCCGGACCCGAACATATGGAAGAGGGCAAGTTTCGCCGTCTGATCGACGCTGCTTCGTATCTGGCCCAAAACATGGCCGAGGTCCCGGTCCTCCTGTTCGCCTGTCTCAAAGAACGGGCTATGCCGCCTGAGCTCGCGGCGAGACTCGCGCGTTTGTCCGGCTCAAGTATTTATCCCGCGGTCCAGAATATGCTGCTGGCATGTCGCGCCCTAGGACTCGGTGCCACCCTGACAACGGTTGCCTCGCTCCACGAAGAAGCAATTCGGACCGTTTTACAGCTGCCCGCAGACGTTTCGACCTATGCCTTGCTGCCAATCGGCTACCCTATGGGCAGGTTTGGACCAGTAACACGCGTCCCAGTTGAAGAGGTGAGCTGTGTCGATCAGTGGGGAACGCCGTTCAAAAAAGGCTGACACTGGGCTGGAGAGGACCGGATGGGCTCATCCCTTCCGGTTTTTCTCGTTCAACAGGGTGGTAATCGCCCACTCATAGCCGTCAACCAGCGCCATCCAGGCCGAAGCCAGCAGGTCGCGCGATTTTCGCATGGTGCTCCACTGCTGCTGACCGTCGCTAAATTTCATAATCGACACCACCTCGGCGGCGGTCCCACTTCCGCCCCGGTGGGTGTACAACTCGACGAGCCGTACATCTCTGATGATAAGCGGAAAATGGTGGAGTAAGACCCGGCGCAAAGCCGAATCTAGGGCCTGGACGCCGCCCACCCCCTGGGCAGTCTCACTGTCTTCCTGGCCGTTTATCTTGACAACCACCACGGCGTCTATAGCACGATGTCCTTCCCACTCTTCATCAACCACCCGCCAGCGGACGATTTCGAATGGTGGACAGTAGCTCTGGTCTTGCCGCCAGCGGGCCACATCTTGCGATGCCTGGGGCGTTGCGACGGCGTCGAAGAATTCCTTGGACGGTTGCTGGTGTCGTGTCATGGAGACTTCCTGTGAGTGCTGAGTGAGACGCTTGATGGACTGGGCATTTTACTCATCCCCTAAGGTGTCCCAGTGAATTTCCCAAAATTGGGGCAGGGGTGGGGCAAACTCGAAATGCCCGCCAAAGCACGCAAAGCTGGGTTGATGGGATAAACGCTCACGCAGCAGATGGAGATACTCCTCAAGCTCACGCTCACTTGGGCCACCCGACGCGCTGCTAGCGGTCGGGGCGCCTATATCCATGCGCCGGCGGTGGCCACATTTTTGACAACTGATATCGACGTGCATAGGTTCCCCTGGATTTGTTGCCCTGAACCAGATACATAATACTGCCTACATGACTCCAAAGGAGGCTGCAAGCGCATGCCGTTGGTCACATTTGTTAAGCAAGAGCTGAGTGTTGAGGTGCCCCAAGGGGCGAACCTGCGAGAAGTAGCGCTGGAGCATAAAATTAACCTGTACACGTTTCCTGATAGCTTACTCAACTGTCGGGGTCGCGGCCTGTGCGGCACCTGTCGGGTGCAGGTGGACGATCATCGGGCGCTCTCCGAACGCACGATAGCGGATGAAAAAAAGAACGGCTGGGAGGGCAAAACCTACCGTTTAGCCTGCCAAGCGCAGGTGCTTGACGATGTGTCGGTTGTCACGAGTCCGCGCCGGCTCCTGGGCTGGATGAACCATCCGACTTACGCCAGTATGAAAAAAGAAGGCGCCTAATTGTCTAAGCCCAGACCACGACATCTTGTAGATCAGTGGGTGTTCTTGTCAAAGGGATAGCGCTTTGATAGGAAAAACTATGCTCATAGTGGCAAGCATAGTCAGAACTGAAAGCCCGTCTCTTTTTTGCTGAGATGGGCTTTTTTGCATGCGTCAGTCTGTGAGGAGCCCAGCTATGCTACCTGCCGAAATCCCAGAAGGACTCACCTTTGATGATGTGTTGCTGTTGCCGGCGGCGTCGGATTTCATGCCCAAGGATGCTGATGTGTCGACCGCGCTGACCCGTCGGATCAACCTGAACGTCCCGCTGGTCAGCGCGGCGATGGATACCGTGACCGAATCACGGGCCGCTATCGCCATGGCCCAAGCCGGTGGCATCGGCATCATCCATCGCAATCTGAGCATCCATGCCCAGGCCGAAGAGGTCGGCAAGGTCAAAAAACATGAGAGCGGCATGATCGCCAACCCCATCACCGTGCGTCCCGGCCAGCCAATCGCCCAGGCGCGGGAGATCATGGAGCGGTTTCATATCTCCGGTCTGCCGGTGACCGAAGACGAGACCTTGGTCGGCATTCTGACCAACCGTGATCTGCGCTTTGAGAAACGTCTGGACCGCCCAGTGTCCGAGGTCATGACCAAAGATCGCCTGGTGACGGCCAAACCCGGCATCAGCCTTGAAGAGGCTAAAGAGACCCTGCACCGACATCGGATTGAGAAGCTCCTAGTCGTTGACGAGGACATGCATCTCAAGGGTCTGATTACGGTCAAGGATATTGAGAAGACCAGCCAGCATCCGCTGGCCTGCAAAGATCCGTTTGGCCGGCTGCGGGTCGGCGCGGCGGTTGGGACTGGAGCCGACCGAGAAGCGCGTGCCGAATCTTTGGTAACGGCCGGAGCCGACGTCGTGGTGATTGATACGGCCCACGGTCATACCCGGAGCGTAGTTGAGACCCTGACCATGCTTAAGCGGACCTTTCCGGGTATTGAGGTCGTGGCTGGTAATGTCGCCACTGCAGAGGGCACCCGCGACCTGATTGAAGCTGGCGCTGATGCGGTCAAGGTCGGTATGGGACCGGCCTCAATCTGTACCACCCGGGTCGTATCAGGCGTTGGAGTGCCGCAGTTGATGGCGATTACCAAGAGCGTTCGGGTGGCCGAAGACGCCGGCGTGCCGGTCATTTCCGACGGTGGGATTCGTTTTTCCGGCGACATAGTCAAGGCTCTGGCCGCGGGCGCCCATTCGGTCATGATCGGCAGCCTGTTTGCCGGAACCGAAGAAAGCCCCGGAGAGACGATTCTGTACCAGGGCCGGACGTATAAACTCTACCGTGGCATGGGCTCCTTGGAGGCTATGCGCGAGCGGGAGGGCAGCCGCAATCGCTATTTTCAGGATGAAGAGAGTACCACTAAGCTTGTTCCCGAAGGCATCGAGGGCCGGGTCCCCTACAAGGGGGGTCTAGGCATGATCATCGACCAAATGGTCGGCGGCCTCAAGGCCGGCATGGGCTATACCGGTTGCCGGACCCTGGCCGAGCTGCGGACCAGAGTGAAATTTGTCCGGGTCACCCCAGCCGGCTTACGCGAGAACCATGTGCATGACGTGATTATCACCAAGGAAGCGCCCAACTACCACATGGAGTAGCACGAAACACTTTTCGCGCTAACACAGCCCTATGATTCTTATCCTTGACTTTGGCAGTCAGTACACCCAGCTGATCGCTCGACGCGTGCGGGAGGCCCAGGTGTATTGCGAAATTCATTCCTACTCACTGGCAGCCAAGGCCATCCGCGAGCTGCAACCGGAGGGTATCATTCTGTCGGGTGGACCGGCCAGTGTGTACGAGGCCGATGCACCCATGCTGGAGGCGGCGGTGATTGATACGCCGGTGCCTTTTCTGGGCATCTGCTACGGTATGGGAGTCTTGCACCAGCTTGCCGGGGCCAAGATCGCCAGGGCTGAGCGACGCGAGTTTGGGGCGGCCCGGCTGTTTGTTGACGACAGGCGTGATCTGTTTGCCGGATTTTCAGATGCCGATTCCAGCCAGGTGTGGATGAGTCACGGTGATAAATCAGAGCGTCTGCCGGACGGCTGGTCTGTGCTGGCCCATTCGCCCAACTCTCCAATCGCTGCCTGCCGCGACGCCTCAGGACGCCTGTTTGGCGTGCAGTTTCATCCCGAGGTGGTCCATACCGAGCGCGGGCGCGAAGTGTTGCATAATTTCCTGTTTCAGGTCTGTGGCTGCCAGCCCAACTGGACGATGGAAGGCTTTGTCGAGTACGAGATCGGCCGCATCCGTGAACAGGTAGGCGACGGTCGGGTGGTGTGCGGGTTGAGCGGTGGTGTGGATTCCGCGGTGGTGGCCGCCCTACTCAGCCGGGCGATCGGTGAGCGCCTGACGTGCATTTTCGTGGATAACGGTCTGCTGCGCCAGGGCGAAGCCGAACAGGTCGAGCAGACCTTCTCCGACCTGGAGATTCGACTGCGGTGTGTGAATGCAGCCGAACGCTTTCTCAAAAATCTGAGCGGCGTTGAAGACCCGGAGCGCAAGCGCCGTATTATCGGCCACACCTTTATCGACGTCTTTGAAGAAGTTGCCCGACCGTTGGAGGCCGACTTTCTGGCCCAGGGGACTCTGTATCCGGACGTAATTGAATCGGTGTCGTTCAAGGGCCCGTCGGCTACCATCAAAAGCCACCACAACGTCGGTGGCCTGCCTGAGCGCATGCGGCTGGCCCTGATTGAACCCTTGCGTGAGTTGTTCAAAGACGAGGTCCGGGGGCTGGGGCGGGTCTTGGGGCTGTCTGAGGAGATTGTTGGACGCCAGCCTTTCCCCGGTCCAGGGCTGGCTATTCGTCTGCTGGGCGCGGTCGAGGAGTCACAGCTGGCGCTCCTACGCCAGGCCGACGCCATCGTTGATGAGGAGATCCGAGCGACGGATTTCTACCATAAAATGTGGCAAACCTTTGCCGTCCTGCTCCCGGTCAAAAGCGTTGGGGTGATGGGAGACGCCCGGACCTACGAGAACGTGGTCGCTATTCGGGCGGTTGAGAGCGTAGACGGTATGACCGCGGACTGGGCCCGGTTGCCGCACGAGGTGCTGAGCACCATATCGAATCGCATCATCAATGAAGTCCGAGGGATCAACCGGGTCGTGCTGGATATTTCTTCTAAGCCGCCGGCAACGATTGAGTGGGAATGATTCCACGTCTGGCAGTATCAGGCAGGTAAATTCACTATAACCCATTGTATTAAATGGGTTTTTTCTTATATTGTCTGGCAGTATCAGGCATTCTCTAGCACCGTCAAGCAAGCTTTTTTAATGGTATATTTGCAGGTAATCTGGAGTACGACAAAAGTGAAAAGAGGTACTTCGCATCTAGCAAGTTTAATCCACGTTTTTTTAAGCCCGATTCAGATCAGTATTTATCGCAACTACGCATGGTCACTGACGGAAGCAGCGCGCCGCAGGAGACCTGGCTGTCAAAACTACCCGACGTCGCATGGATGCTGATACCGTATCGTCGGATCGAACTGCCGTCCTTCGTTCACTGCTAGCAGCTATACGAGAAGAAAAGCTGTTGAAGTTCGGTACCAGTCAATGAGCCCGAACCGACCAGAGGCAATCTGGCGTGTCATAAACCCACATGCATTTGGAAGCGACGGGCTCCGGTGGTATGTGCGGGCTTATTGCCACATCTCACACATGTTCAAAGACTTTGTGCTTTCGCGTTGCCTTAAGTGCCACGAGGCCGGCGCGGCCGAAGCGAAAGCATCAGAAGATAAGCAATGGCACGACATGATAGAAGTAAAGCTCATTCCCAATCCGAAGCTTTCAGAGTTACAACAAAGAATAATTACCTCAGATTACGATATGAAAAACAATTATTTATCTCTTAAACTCAGAAAGTCTCTCATCTGTGATTTCAACAAGCGATTCCGCTTAGATGTCGCCAACGCCTTGGACGACCCCCAGGAAGTGCCGGTTGTGGTTGCTGATAAAGAAGCCTTCGATAACGCACTCAACGAGGCCATGGGGTGAGTGTCGGAGACAAATTGTTCACAGGCAAGCGAGGTGCTCGGTTTGCATGTTGAACAGGCGGACACTCGGAGGCCGAGAATGACGGATACAAAATCAGCGACATTGGAAGACCTGAAAGCTGGTGCTTCAGTTCAGGGTTTGACGCCCTCAGGAACAGCCAAGGTCGTCAATATAGAGTGGTTTGGCGACCAGGCCGTAAAAGTGATATTTGAGGATTCTAACGGTAGTGTTCAGGATCGCCTCATCTCCCGGGATGAGGAACATACGCTCAAAATCGCATCTGCCGGAAGAACATGGTCTTTTGATGCAGACAGCGAACTGCTGCGCCTAGTAACTGAGGCGAACAGAATCAAACTCGCACATCATTTCGATCCCTATCTCGCCATTCACACGAGCCTTGTTCAGCCACTCCCGCACCAGATAACCGCCGTATATGGAGAAATGCTGCCAAGACAGCCGCTTCGTTTCTTGCTCGCCGATGATCCAGGCGCAGGCAAGACGATAATGGCCGGGTTGCTGATCAAGGAGCTGATTGCCAGAGGCGATCTTGAGAGGTGCCTCGTTGTGGCACCAGGCAGCCTAGTCGAGCAATGGCAAGATGAGCTTGGAGAAAAGTTCAATCTGGAGTTCGACATTCTGAGCCGGGACATGATCGAAAACTCCCGATCAGGCAATCCGTTCAATGATCGGAATCACCTGATTGCCCAGCTGGACGTGCTATCTCGTAATGAAGAGCTACAGGAGAAGCTCATTCGCTCGAACGAATGGGATGTCGTAATCTCGGACGAAGCGCACCGGATGTCTGCGAGCTATTTTGGCGGAGAGGTGAAATACACCAAGCGCTATCAACTCGGACAAAAGCTTGGCCGAATATGCCGCCACTTGCTATTGATGTCGGCGACACCTCACAACGGCAAGGAAGAAGATTTTCAGCTCTTCATGGCGCTCCTCGACGGGGACCGCTTTGAAGGTCGCTTCCGAGATGGCGTGCATTACGCCGACACGGAAGACATGATGCGCCGCCTCACCAAAGAAGAGCTGCTGAAGTTCGACGGCACGCCGCTATTCCCAGAGAGACGCGCCTACACGGTCAAATACGATCTGTCTGATGAGGAAGCCTCGCTTTACGCGGCGGTCACGGAGTATGTCCGAACCGAGATGAACCGGGTCCAGCGCTTCGCAGAGGAAGACGGCAAGAAGCGGAACAACGTAGGGTTTGCTCTGCAAATCCTACAGCGCCGCCTGGCCTCTTCACCGGCAGCCATCTACCAGTCTCTGAAACGTCGTCGTGAAAGGCTGGAGAACGAGCTTGCCGAAGCCCGGCTTATCGCAAGAGGCAAAAAATTTGACCTTTCGTCGAGCGCTGAAATGCTCAGCGACGAAGTGCTGAAAAACATCGACGAGTATGGCGAGGACGAAGTCGAGGAATTTGAAGAGACGATTTCGACAACAGCAACCACGGCCGAGAGTGTTGAGCAGCTGGAGATCGAAGTCGATACGTTGAAGCGTTTGGAGCAGCAGGCACTGGTTATCTTACGCTCCGGCAAAGACACCAAGTGGCTTCAGCTGAACAAGATACTTGATGATGAGTTGATGATCGACAGTGAAGGTATACGTCGAAAGCTGATTATCTTCACAGAAGCAAAGGACACATTGAATTATCTTGCAGGAAAAATTCGAACGCGACTGGGTAAACCAGAGAACGTCGAAGTTATACACGGCGGGGTAGCACGAGAAGAGCGTCGAAAGGTCATCCACAGATTCATGCAGGATCGGGATTTGATGATTCTGGTGGCTAACGACGCCGCTGGCGAAGGTGTAAACCTTCAGCGCGGGCATATGATGGTCAATTACGACCTTCCCTGGAATCCCAACAAAATCGAACAGCGGTTCGGTCGAATCCACCGCATTGGGCAGACAGAGGTGTGCCACCTTTGGAATCTCGTCGCGGCAGAGACGAGAGAGGGAGAAGTATATGCGCGATTACTTGAAAAACTCGAAACAGCCCGGAGCGCACTCAAGGGGCGTGTCTACGATGTTCTGGGAGAATTATTCGAAGGCACATCGTTAAAGGACTTGCTCTGGGATGCAATCCAATACGGAGAGCGAGACGATGTAAAAGCAAACCTCTTCAAGCAGATCGACGGAGCGGTTGATTACCACCACATCGAACATCTTTTGAAGAAACGAAAACTAACAAACGACATGATGCCCGAGTCTGCGGTTGAGAGAGCCCGCCTCGAAATGGAACGGGCAGAGGCGCAGCGATTGCAGCCGCATCACATTCAAAGTTTTTTCATTGAAGCATTCAAGCATTTGGGTGGCCGCATCAAGGATCGGGAAGAAGGCCGGTTCGAGATCACGCATGTTCCAGTACGAGTACGGGAGCGGGACAGGCTAATCGGAACCGGTGCGCCTATTCAAAAGCGTTTTGAGCGTGTTTGTTTCGACAAGCAGTTCATTAACCGGCAGCCCGTCGCCGAGTTCGTGTGCCCGGGTCACCCGCTGCTAGAGTCAGTAATAAGCTTGATTCGCGAGCAATATGGCGATCTCATGAAGCTCGGCGCGATCATGGTAGACGAGACCGATCCAGGCGAGGATATTCGAGCTGTCTTCTTGCTGGAACACAGCATAGAAGACGGACGGAAAACAAGTTCAGGCGCAGCACAGATTGTATCTCAACGACTGCAATTCGCGAGCATTCAGGAAGACGGAACAGTTACCAATGCGGGGATAGCACCACATTTGAATTTGCGAGCGGTAACTCCCGACGAGACAGATACAGTCAGGCAAAACCTTACTGCCAACTGGCTTTCAGATGATCTGGAATCGAAGGTCAAACAGTTCGCCATCATGGAGTTGGCTCAAGGACACCTCAAGGAGGTAAAGGAAAGACGACTACCTGAAGTAGAGAAGACCGAGAGAGAGGTTCAAGCACGCCTCAAGAAAGAGATAAATTTCTGGGATTCACGGGCCTTTGAGCTTAAAGAGCAAGCAAAGTCCGGCAAGAAGACCCGGCTGAATTGGGAGAATGCACAGCGCAGGGCTGAAGACCTAGCTGACCGATTAAAGCGCAGGATGGAACAACTCGCCCAAGAGAGAAGCATTACTGCTTCCGCACCTGTAGTCCGTGGAGGATTAATAGTAATCCCACAAGGTCTCCTCAGCAGAGCAAACGCAGAAGGGGAAAGCACAATACCAAAGGGATTTGCAGAAAGCGCTGCCAGCCGTCGTGAAATCGAAATCAAAGCGATGGATGCGGTTATGGAGACGGAGCGCGCACTCGGCAACGAGCCATGTGACGTATCCGAGCAAAAAGTCGGTTACGACATTCTATCCTTCGATCCTGAGAAGAAGGTTCAACGATTTATAGAAGTGAAAGGCCGGATTGAGGGAGCTGACAACGTGATGCTAACGCGCAATGAAATTATCACTTCGCTTAACAAACCAGACGATTACATTTTAGCCATAGTCCAAGTAAACGAAGAGTACGTGCATGAACCAAAGTATGTACGCGGCGCTCTTTCTGAACATGAGCCATCGTTCGAGCATACGGCGATCCAGTTTAACTTAAACAGCCTGCTAGAGCGGGCAGGGGCCCCTCAATGACGGAAGAGAATTACAAGAAAAAGCTGATTGAAGTTGCAATACCTTTGGAGGCTATAAACAAAGCATCGGCGCGAGAAAAATCTATACGACACAGTCATCCAAGCACTCTGCATTTATGGTGGGCACGTCGTCCGCTTGCAGCTTGTCGAGCTATCCTGTTCTCCCAACTTGTGGATGATCCATCGGCCCATCCGGATAAATTTCCGACAGAGGAAGCGCAAGAGAAAGAGCGACAACGGCTCTTTAAAATCATAGAAGATCTCGTTGTCTGGGAAAATAGTACAAACGAAGGTGTACTGGAGCGCGCAAGAGAGGAAATTCGGAAAAGTTGCGACGGCGAACTGCCTCCGGTTCATGATCCATTTTCTGGAGGAGGTTCAATCCCACTCGAAGCGCAGCGTTTAGGGTTGCCAGCATATGGTAGCGATCTTAATCCCGTCGCAGTAATCATCGGCAAGGCGATGATAGAAATCCCACCCAAATACAAAGATATGAAACCAGTCCACCCTAGATCAGCGGAGCAACTGAACTATCAGGGAGCGGAGGGATTGGCCGAAGACATCCTGTGGTACGCAGGAGAGCTCCGGGAACGAGCCTGGAAAAAAATTGGGCACCTTTACCCAAAGGTAACTCTCTCAAAAGAAGATGGGGGCGGAGAAGCCACCGTTCTCGCTTGGCTATGGGCACGAACAGTTGCGAGCCCAAACCCCGCAATGGGTGGCGCATATATACCTCTAATTTCAAACTACTGGCTCTGTAAAAAGCCAAAGAAAAAGGTATGGATTCAGCCGGTCATTAATGGCAAATCCATCTCTTTCGAAGTACATCGTGGGACACCCAAAGATGAAGAAACAATCTCAGCGGGCACAAAGTCAGGTCGAGGGGCAAATTTTAGATGCATATTGAGTGGGGACGCTGTTACAGCCGAATACGTCAAAGCTGAAGGCATGACCGGGCGAATGGGCTGGCGCCTAGTAGCGATAGTTGCTGAGGGCAAAGGCGGTAGGCGTTATGCCTCTCCGACTGAGGAGCATGAGCAACTTGCATTTTCAGAGAAGCCAGATTGGAGACCTGAGTTTCCGTTATCCCAACATCCGCAATATATGAGTGTAACAAACTATGGTCCGACAAATGTGTCCGATCTTTTTATGGACCGCCAAACTGTAGCATTGAATACATTCATTGACCTGATACCGGAGCTCGTGGGAGAGATAAATGGCCCTCAAGGTTACCGTCAAGCAATTGAAGTCTATTTGTCGCTAGGTGTCAGTCGGTTGGCCAACCGACAATCCACGAATACGTTCTGGCATACCAGCGGTGAAAAGGTTGAACAGGTTTTTGCAATGCAAGCATTGCCAATGCGATGGGATACTGCTGAAGGAAATCCTTTTTCCTCATCGTCAGGAAATTTTATCGGCCAGGTTGAGTATCTTGAGAAGAGTGTCAGAGCACTTCCACGTAGAAATGCGAGCGGTCAATTAATACAGAATGATGCCCAAAACGTGGACTTCGACAATCGCGTAGTTTCGACCGATCCACCCTATTACGATAACGTTCCCTACGCCGACCTTTCCGATTTCTTTTACGTCTGGCTACGCCGGGCGTTAAAGGATCAATACAGCGACCTGTTTGGTACAGTACTGGCTCCTAAAGCAGAAGAGTTAGTAGCGGATTATAAAAGGCATCACGGTCGAGACGAAGCAGACAAATTCTTCCTTGATGGAATGACGGAAGTGTTGCGGCACATGGCTACGCAAGGCCGCCAGGACGTACCAGCATCGATCTATTACGCATTTCGACAGGGAGAGGTCGATGAAGGAGGAATATCGTCAAAGGGTTGGGCAACCTTCCTACAATCGATAATTGCGGCCGGCTATCAAATCGGAGCCACATGGCCAGTTCGAACAGAATTGGTTGGTAATTTGAAGAAGAACCGGAATGCTCTGGCAACATCCGTTGTTATGTCCTGCCGTCCACGCCGGAAAAACGCGGAAATCGTGTCCAGGGTTGAATTTATTCGTGCGCTAAAAAAAGAGCTGCCCATTGCATTAAAGGAAATGCATCACGCAAACATTGCTCCTGTCGATGTCTCGCAAGCATCCATTGGCCCCGGTATCGGAATATTAAGCCGATACAAATCAGTTTTGGAGAGCGATGACACCTCAATGTCGGTGAAATCGGCATTGCAAATAATCAATGAAGAGCTGGATTCATTTTTGACAGAACAGGAGGGCGAATTTGATGCAGAAACCCGATTCGCTGTGACCTGGTTTGAGCAGAACGGATTGAACGCTGGAGAATTCGGCGATGCCGACAATCTAGCGCGGGCTCGCGGTGTGTCGGTAGATAGTGTTAAGCACGCTGGCATTGTCGAATCTTCTGCTGGCAAAGTCCGGCTACTTTCCCGTGCCGAATTGGAAGACGGATGGATGCCTGCAAACGATACTCATCTTACTATATGGGAGTGCACCCAGTATTTACTTCGCGCCTTACAGGATGAAGGTGAATATGCGGCGGCTACTCTCTTAAAGCGGATGAGTCCGGGAACGGCGGACTCGGCTCGTGATCTCGCATACCGCCTGTTCGATATCTGCGATAAACAGGGAGAGTCGAAGGAAGCTAGCTCTTATAATTCTCTGATTGCTGTATGGCCGGACCTCACAGCACAGGCCGCAACGATCTCAGACGTAGAGCTGGGACAAGAACAGCTCAGCATGATCTAAGGGGATCACCAATGGCAAAATCAACTCGACAGTATGTATTCGAAGGCATGGAGCTTCTCCCAGAGGGCCTTGCGAGCTTCGTGGAGAAACGCCTCGAATCTTCAATTAAAGGTCATTGGCAAGTAGAAGTGCTGGAACGATATCACGGTCTGCGTCCAAACAAAGACGGTGAAGTTAATTGGGACCAGCAGGCGCTTCTGAAAGTAATGGAAATATTCTGGAATGAAGCTTTTCGAGATGTTTTAGGTCGAACAGAGCGATCTCTGGTGTCTGAGTTGATGGAGGTTCGTAACAAGGTTTCACACAACGAAAAGTTCTCATATGACGACGCAGAGCGGGCCTTGGACAGTATCCGGCGACTCCTAACAGGAGTCAGCGCTTCGGAAGCGGCGGACAAAGTCGGTGTAATGCGAGACGAAGTGCTGCGCGTCAAATTCCGCGAACTTGCTCGAAATGAGGAACGTAAAAAGACCCAGAAATTCGATATTGCTGTAGAAGCCGTCGCTGGATTATTGCCCTGGAAAGAAGTTGTTACCCCGCACGATGACGTTGCTACCGGAGAGTTTCAGCAGGCGGAGTTTGCCGCAGATTTGGCAAAAGTCTATAACGGAAGCGCACCATCCGAATATCTGAATCCTCAAGAGTTTTTCGCACGCACCTACCTAACGGATGGTCTCAGCGTAATGCTCGCTCATGCTGCCAAGAGATTGTCCGGCAAAGGGGGCGATCCAGTCGTCGAGCTACAGACGAATTTTGGCGGCGGTAAAACACACTCCCTGCTGGCACTCTATCATATGGTCGGCGAACACAGCGCTAAAGACCTTGCTGGACTAGACCAGTTACTTGAGAAAGAAGGTTTGAGTATTCCGGAAAATGTTTGCCGTGCCGTTTTGGTGGGAACATCGCGTGGACCACAAGATGTGATCAAAACGGTAGACGGACTCACCATACGCACTACTTGGGGAGAGATGGCATGGCAATTGGGAGGAAAGGAAGGATATTCACTCGTCAAGGACTGTGACGAGAAAGGCGTTTCACCTGGTTCAGAGCTACTTGAGAAGCTTTTCAAAGCTTACAGCCCATGCCTAATACTTGTAGATGAATGGGTTGCTTACCTCAGACAGGTATACAAGGTAGAAGGCTTACCATCAGGAACGTTTGATGCGAACCTGACTTTCGTTCAATCCTTGACAGAAGCCGTTAAAGCATGTCCGGAAACATTGCTAGTTGCGTCTTTGCCAGCGTCCCAGATGGAGGTTGGCGGCGAAGGTGGACAAGAAGCACTCGCTCGACTCAAACAGACGTTTAGCCGCGTTGAATCCTCATGGATGCCTGCAACACAGGAAGAAAGCTATGAGATCGTCCGTCGGCGTCTCTTCCAGGAAATATCCGGTGAAAAAGCCCGCCATCGGGACAATGCGATAAAGCAATTCATAAAACTATATCGTGAAGACACGGATTCTTTCCCACAGGGATGCGAATCCGAAGACTATCGTCGCAAGCTGGAAAAGGCATATCCGATTCATCCCGAGCTGTTTGACCAGCTCTACGTTACCTGGGGATCGATAGAGAAGTTTCAACGAACACGAGGTGTTCTTCGCCTAATGGCCCAAGTGGTCCATCAGCTTTGGATGGCAAACGACCCTTCGATCACGATCATGCCGGGAAGTGTTCCAGCTAGTTCGCCTCGCGTCGAGCCGGAGCTCAGCAAATATCTAGCCCAAGGTTGGGGTTCCATCATTGCTGGAGATATAGATGGAACTCAATCGACGCCATACCTAATAGATCAGGGGGCGCCTAACCTGAACCGCTATTCAGCAACCAGGCGAGTTGCTCGCGCCTTATTCCTGGGTTCAGCGCCCACTTCAGAAGGACAAAATAAAGGGCTTGATGATAAGCACATAAATCTTGGTGTTGTACAGCCGGGAGAAAAGACGAATATTTTTGGAGACGCCCTACGCCGTTTGGCAAATCAGGCGAAATTCCTTCACCGCGATCTCGGACGATATTGGTATTCAACCGCACCGAGCCTAAGCCGGATGGCGGCGGATGATGCGAGACAACTCGAAGAAGAGCTGATACTCGTAACCATCGACCAACTGCTTGCAAAGTATGTAAACAAACTTGCAGATCGTGGTGGGTTCGATTCTGTCCATTGTGCGCCCAGTTCATCGGCCGACGTAACCGATGAGCCTGGAGGCGTCCGCGCAGCAGTTTTGGGCGTGAAACATGTGCATTCAAGTGGTTGCACTGAGTCGGAAGCTATGACCGAAGCAAAGGACATTCTGCTGCAACGCGGATCAAGTCCTCGCGTATATCGGAACACTCTAGCCTTTATTGCAGCCGATTCGCGTGCATTGGACAATTTGAAAGAAGCGGTCCGTTACTCAATCGCTTGGCAAGGTATTGTATCGAAAACTGTCAGGTTGAATTTGACTCAAAGCGACGCAGCTAGAGCAAAAGAGCAGCTAGAAGAAGCGAACTCGACTTTGGACACGCGCCTCAAAGAAGCATGGAGCTGGATGATTTATCCAAGCCAATCGGATGCCCATGAAGATGTTGAGTTGATTGCCAAGAAGCTATCAACTCAAGATAACGTGCTGGTCCGCGCGACAAAAAAGATGGTCAGCGGGGAGGCCATGTTCACCGAGCTGGGACCTGTTCGGCTGAACAGAGACCTCGAAAAGTATATCTGGGCAGATAAACCACACTTAGGGTTAGCCGACTTGTGGGAGTTTCATAATCGGTATGTCTATATGCCTCGCCTCAGAGACAAGCAGGTTCTAGCAAAATCAGTTTTGGGGGCAATATCGCAGACTGTTCCTGGGCCTTTCGCATATGCGGAGCATTTTGATGACGCAAACGGGAAATACCAAGGGCTGGTAATCGACCAAGGTGTTAATACACTGGTTGTGATAGACGCCGACAGCGTCATCGTGCGACCAAACATTGCCAATGAAAACATGCCCGTGCCCGATATGGAAAGTGGTGGGGACGAAGCACCGTCAGTAGAGGATGTCGCTGAACCTGGTACCGGCGGAGACAAAGCAGAAGATGATGGAGCGACAACTGAGCAGCTACCTACACGGTTTCAGGGTACAGTATTGATTTCTTCTGACCGACCCGCCAGAGATATGCACCAATTGGTCGAAGCAATTATCGAGCAGCTGACGACAATTCCCGGAGCGTCAGTTGAGTTAAAGCTTGAAATTGATGCTGAGGTTCCAAGCGGGATCGATAAAGCCAAATCAAGAACTCTACTGGAAAACGCCAATACTTTAGGGTTCATAGACAAAGAGCTGACGTAATTTCTATTGAGCGGTTACTTTGAATAGCCCCTCACCTCATCGCCCAGCGTGCCGGCTCGGACGGCATCTGAAGGTGCCTTCGCTGCCTGGCTGAAGAACGGCACGCCGCAATCGTCGGGTTCCGTACTCTGATAGCGGTGGCCCTGATCCCGTATGGGTCCTTTGATGCTCAGCGAGCGGACCTGACGGCGCGGCGGGTCCCCTTGAGCCTACGGGTAAAGTGAGTTTTAGCTATTAGTAGGGAGCAGACTTTTGGATTTCCGTAGCAAGCGATTTCAGCTTGGAAGTCATATCCGTGAAGCGTCCTTGTTTCTTGAGCCAAGCACCGGCGGACTCCATTCTTCGAAGACTAACCGCATCCAAAGCCCTCTTCTTAGATGGTTTGCTGTCATGAGCAGCAAAATTTGGATTTTCTTGCGATGATCATACTACGGGTGAAGGAACTGGCTACGGCCGAGATGCTCACCAACCCAGCTGCCCAGGGTCGAGGTGTTCACGCGGATGAGTGTGTCGGGTGTCAACGATTCCTCGGATCCGGGTTCCGGGATCGACTTCAGCTCCCGCGACGAGGATCGCATCAGTATTTCAGATTTTAGAGTTGTTGAACGTCGAATAATTAATATAACGTCCATAATAATATATGCTATGAGGTATAATGACCATAAAGATGGACGAAAAAATGAGCAAAACTCAGCTGGACTTGATGCTGCCGATTCCGGTCAGGCGGGCTCTGCGCAAGCTTGGCCAGGATATCCGTGATGCCAGGCTCAGGCGGCGCATCTCCATGGCTGTTATGGCAGAACGGGCCTCTATTAGTCGAACAACGCTGAACAAGATAGAAAAGGGTGATCCCAGCGTTTCGCTCGGCAACTACGCCAATGTGCTCTTTGTTTTGGGTATGGCGGAACGATTGGGCGACCTGGCGGATGTCAGGACGGATGTGGTGGGTCTGGAGCTGGAAGAGGAACGCTTGCCGCAACGTATCCGCAAGCCGCGCCGGTCTGGACAGAAGAGCAAAACCTGATGGAAACAGCAGTGCTTGTCTATGTGGAGATTGACGGCACGCCGCATCTGGCGGGACGCTTGTGGGCGCGCGTGCGTAAGGGCAGAGAAAGCGCCACCTTCGAATATGATGCGAGCTGGCTCGCATATGCAAACCGTTTCGCTCTGGAACCGGCCCTCACGCTTGGCCCGGGCCCCTTTCATACCACGTCAGGTAGGCTCCTGTTTGGCACCATTGGCGACTCCGCCCCAGACCGCTGGGGTCGGGTTCTAATGCGTCGGGCTGAACGACGACGGGCTGAGCGTGTGGGTGAAACGCTACGCACTTTGATGGAAATCGACTATCTGCTTGGGGTTGATGATGAAGCCCGTCAGGGCGCCTTGCGCTTTGCCAGTCAGGAGGGAGGCCTGTTTCTTGCCGAACATGAAGCAGCACGCATACCGCCCCTGATTGATTTGCCACAACTGCTATCGGCAGCGGAACATGTCGTTGGTGATACGGATAGCGACGAGGATTTGCGCCTGCTGTTGGCCCCTGGCTCGTCATTGGGTGGCGCGCGTCCCAAGGCTTCTGTTTGGGACCGGGACGGGCATCTTACCATTGCCAAGTTTCCACACAAGGATGACGAGATCAATGTGGTTCTCTGGGAAGGGGTTGCGCTGCGTCTTGCGGCAAAGTCCGGTATCCCCGTGCCCGACTGGCGAATTGAGTATGTGTTGAACAAGCCGGTACTGCTGTTGCGTCGTTTCGACCGAGTGCAGGGCGAGCGTATTCCAGTTCTTTCAGCCATGAGTATGCTCGGGGCCAGCGACAACGAGTCACGCAGTTATCTCGAGTTTGTTGATGCACTGCGCCGGTATGGTGCTGGCCCGGTCCGGGATATGCATGAGCTTTGGCGACGTATCGTTTTCAATATTCTGATTTCCAACACCGATGATCATTTACGTAATCACGCTTTCCTCTATACCGGTCCGGACGGCTG
Source organism: uncultured Binatia bacterium (SeqCode) (assembly GCA_965214605.1). Lineage (GTDB taxonomy): Bacteria > Desulfobacterota > Binatia > Bin18 > Bin18 > JAAXHF01. The sequence continues at coordinate 264,437 of OZ243961.1, forward strand.
GCAATTGACCCCAGCCTATGATCTTAATCCGGTACCCACGGATATCAAACCACGCGTTCTGACAACAGCCATTGATTTTGATGACGGCTCAGCCTCGCTGGACCTGGCGATGAGCGTGGTGGGATATTTTGAACTGAATGAAAACAAGGCACGCGCGATTGCCGCCGAAGTCGGGATGGCCGTGAGAACCTGGCGCGAAGAGGCCGCGCGACTGGGGTTGACGCAAGCCGAGATCAATCGCATGGCCTCGGCCTTTGAACATGAGGATTTGAAGGCGGCGCTTTCTCTTTCTTAATGTTGGCGAAGGAATGGCGATGACAAAATCTCATGCGAATTAAGGAGGTGATGGTTAACGATAAGCTGCGTACACTTCCCGTCAACGCGCGGGACGGGCCATTGTAGAAGCTGGTCTATCAGTTGATCGAGAGCGTCTGATACGGCTCGAACGACTGGGTTTGTTTGCCCCAGTTTTCCGGGTAAGAACATAGAGGCCATATAATTGAATAATCGCGCGGAGAGGACTGGTGAATGAGTCGATATTGTGGTGAGAAACGGCAGGTCGAACCCATCCTGAAAGCAGCTGAGCACTGGAAAAATGTCGGGCTGTTATCGGAGGGGTCGGTATTCAATAAGGGGTCAATTTGGACATCTGAATATTTGGAATCGCTGGATCACCATTTCGTTAATCAGTCTGACGCAGGAGAAGGGAATTTCTACGAAAAACTGGGGGCTCAGCTGGAGCCGACTGAGTCAGGAGTGAAGCAACTCGCAGCAGAGATGCTGTGGTTAATGTTTCTTTGCCCTCTCAACATCAGCGAATCGAAGAAGCGCGAAGGCATAAAGAGTATCTGGGAATGGTCAGGAGAGGCGTTTCCAGAGGATTCCGAGTGGATAAGGGATGATGTTCTGGGTGGCGTAGGCAGCGGAGGAATAAATTTTAACACCAGTCGCCGGCAGGAGTTGGTGTTTTTTATTCGTGCCATGATTGCCTTCAAAATCCTGACAGACCAGGAACGAAATAAGCTCCTTGCCGATGGCTGGGCATTCGCGCAGTGGCTTGAACAAATCCCCGAATGCGACGCTCGTCAATTGCGTCATATGTTCCTGTTTTTGCTGTTCCCTGACGATTTTGAGCATATTTTCGGAGGGAGAGAGCGACGAAGAATTGTCCGGGCCTTCTCAGGAAAGTCTGCGGCACAGGTCAGGAATCTCTCGGCATTAGAGATCGACCGAAACTTCCTTGAGATACGTAAGCAAAAGGAAGAGGAGTACGGTACTAAGAAGTTGGACTTTTATTATACCCCGCTTCGCGATCTCTGGGGTGACTCTAGGGTAAGGACGTGGCTGTTCAGTTGGAATTCGAGCAACTGGGAGTGGGAGTCTATGGCTGATGACCGGGCAGCGACACATGAAGGGAAAACGGTAACCCACCGATGGGGATGTGCCAGTCAAGATGCCAGTACCGGCGACAAAGCGTTTCTGGTGAGGACGGGCGAGCCTCCGAAAGGAATTATAGCTATTGGAAATATTGTTTCCGGTCCTTATGAGGCGCCTCATTGGGACGAGGCAAAGGCCGAGCAGGGCAAAGTATACCGGTACGTGGATGTGGGATTCTCACGGATTCAGGATCCACTGCAGAATGACCCTTATGTAACGGAAGCCGATTTGGAGAGGATTGCTGTCGATAAGCAGGAATGGTCACCACAAGCTTCCGGTATCGAGATAAAGCAGCGATCGGCCGGGACTCTGGAGAAGGTCTGGGAGAAGGTCGTTGAGGCGGCAAAGCAGCCAGATGATAAAAAGCAGAATGGAAGTGTCAAGGCGGCCATAAACCAGATTCTGTATGGTCCTCCAGGAACAGGAAAGACCTATCAACTTAATCGTCTGGTGGAAAAGTATTCAAGCAGAAAGCAAACCCTAAGCCGTGAGGCATGGCTGATTCAGGAGTTGCCGGATGCCAGGTGGTTTGATGTGATCTTTGGCGCATTGTACGACCTGGGCGGTGAGGGCAGGGCCAATGCAATTTTAAATCATGAGTACGTACAGATGAAGGCGAAGGCCTTGGGGCGTGATCGAAACATCGCGCAAATAATATCGGCAACCCTTCGGGCACATACCCGTGAAAATTCCAGGACCGTCCCAGACAAGAACCGTAGTGCACCCCTTGTATTCGACAAGAAGTCAAATAGCGCTTGGTCACTGGTCGATGACTGGGAGGAAGAATGTGCAGAGCAGGTGGAACAAGCCAAGAAATGGAAGGCCGGTCCCAAGCAAGAGGCGTCCCATCAACGGTATGAATACGTGGCGTTTCATCAGGCCTATAGCTACGAAGATTTCGTCGAGGGTATGAGACCTGTTCAGGATGAGGAAACCGGAGAGATCGCTTATCAGGTAGTGCCTGGTGTTTTTAAGCGGATATGCCAGAGGGCAAAAGCAGACCCCGATCAGCGGTACGCGATTTTTATTGATGAGATCAACAGGGGGAACATTGCCAAAATATTTGGCGAGCTGATCACCTTGATGGAAGAAGATAAAAGGGCGGTATACAACGACGCCGGAGACCTGAAGTCTGGGATGGAATTGACTCTTCCTTATTCAGGCGCGCGATTTAGTGTCCCTGGAAATTTGGACGTCTACGGGACCATGAACACAGCGGACCGCTCCATAGCCCTACTGGATACTGCGTTACGACGTCGTTTCCAATTCAAAGAGTTGATGCCGGATGCCGGCGTAATCAGCGGCTCCCGTGGTGACGGTTATATCGAGGATGGGGATGGCGGCGTTATCAACCTGCGTGCCTTACTGGAGGCCATGAATCGTCGTATTCGCTTCCTGTTGAACAGAGATATGACGATTGGGCATGCCTATTTCATCAACGTGCGTGATTTTGATGGTCTCAAGGTGGTTTTGTTCAACAAGATTATTCCCCTTCTGCAGGAATATTTCTATGAGGACTGGCACAGGATCCAGTTGGTATTCCGAGATGTAGATCCGGCGGGAGAAAAACTGGAACCACAGATTGTATGTCATGACACGCTGAACAAAAAAGAGGTGCTTGGGGTCGATCATGACGACTTCGACGACCTTACAGAGTACCGGATTGTAGACCCGGATGAGATCACGCCGGATGCAGTCAGGAAAGTATACGAAGAGAGTGCCTGATTGTGGAGGTGCTGTCGGTAATCGAGCATGAATCTCTCCCAATTCTCCGATCTCGTGGACGAGGTCGGAGGGCGCTTGATCATGCGCATGCCGACGCACTCGACGGACTTGAGAAAGAGCTGCCGGCAAAAGCGTGGTCTTGGGGGAATCGGCGAATCAAATTTGGGCACTATTGCGGCGTCATCTCATTGGGAAATTTATCTATAGAGATTCTTCCCAAGATTTACGGTGTTGAGGTTGACCTGGGGTCCAGCCGTCGTGCGCTGGTACGCATGCTTTCCAAGGCACGCCGCCTGAAGCTCCGTCGAGCGGGCACGGCTGGCATTGCGCTCCAGAAGCATAGTCTTCTGGATGTGTTCATACTGAATTTTTGCGACCAGCTGCATGCCGAGATGATGCAGGGGATGATTCGAACATACATAGAGCGCAACGAGAATCTCAACGTCTTACGTGGAAGATTACGAATTGAGCAGCAATTCAAGCAAAACCTGGCCCACCGTGAACGGCTTTATTGTCAGTATGATGAGCTGAGCGAGGACAACATCCACAATCAGATATTGAAATATGTACTGAAATTATTGCTGAAAACGGCAATAGGAAATCGTGCGCGTCTTCAGGTGTCTGAACTCCTCATGCGTTTTGACCCGATAAGCGATGTAGCCGTAGACACCGCTTTGCTGGATTCGCTGAGCTTTGATCGTTCAACTGCCAGATATGAGCCGATATTCGACCAATGCAGGCGCTTCCTGGAGGGCGTGCATCCGGATGTTCTGGCGGGAAAGGAAACCTGTGTTTCGCTCCTGTTTGATATGAACCAGCTGTTCGAGGCATACGTTGGTGCCGAATTAAGGAGGAAGGCATGGAGTGAGGGGCTGCGGGTAAGAGAGCAGGGCCCACAGAAGTATTTAGCCCGGCGTAAGGATACCGATCGGAATGTCTTCAGGATGAAGCCCGACATTTCCTTTTTGAACGAGAATAATCAGGTTGTAGCAATCGCGGATGCCAAGTGGAAACTGCTGGATGAAGAAGAAAGGAAGCTGAGAATATCTCAGGCCGATCTGTATCAACTGGAAAGTTACGCGATAAGGTATCGTGTTGAAGAATTGTTTCTGATTTACCCCATGCAGCAGAAGATGACGATGCCGGTTCAGCTACATTTTAAGGGATCGGGAGCGACGGTGAATATTGTGCCTTTCGATATCACGGCAGTCAGCAGTACCGAACTACCAAAGCTGTCCATAGGAGGAGGACATTGAATAATGTCTCTTTCCGGCAAACATTTTCTGGACATCCAGGGATTTCTTGCGGAGGAAGATAAGCAACTCGACGCCGAAAGTAGTTTACGCCGGCGCGCAGTTGCCATGGAAAAGAAACCGTGTGGGACATTCGAATACCGCAGATGTCGAAGGATGATATTTGTTGAAGGATGGGGCTCCGTCAGGCGAGGAGCTATTCGCTCCAATTTGGGAACGGCCAGCCACAGAGGCGGCACGCGAGTTGGGGATTTCCGATGCGGCCCTAGGCAAGTTGTGCCGGCAACTTCAGGTGCCCATGCCACCGAGAGGATATTGGGCCGGGGTGGCGTTGGGTAAAACGCCGAAGCGGCCGCCGCTGCCGGCATACCGCGCGGAAATCGAGAATCGCCTGCGGAAACAGGCGAAGTCAAAAAGCCGGGTCCCACCATCCAAGCTGCAATGGATTGCCGGACCGGGAAGATTCGGCCCTGTTCCTTCAGGCGGCTGACCACATCGTCATCCGGCGCCGGGAAGGTCAGGCGGTTCTGCTTCCGCCGGGGTTGGTCGCCACGGTTACGCAGAATCTCTTCCGCAGCGGCGAATGCCTGGTTGGTCCCGCTGCGGCTGTAGGTGCCATTGGTCGGCGGCACGACAAGTCGTGGTCCGGCAGCATAGTCATCCGGTACATCGACAGACGGTTACCCTGAACCCCAATACTGATGTCACTCTGCCGCCGTTTGCCGATGCCTTGCGTGTGTTGCAAAAGGAACGTCAGCAATTGCGGGATGATCTGGACGCACTGGAAGAAGACGACGAGCTGGATGATGAGGGCACCGGCCGTGATGTGCTCGGCGAAATGGAGATTGCGGCCTGTATCATGATCACCGGGGACGACGAACGCGAGGATGCACTCATGACCCGGGCTGACCGACTGTTAATCCGGAATGCGATTTTCCTGGCGGCCAAAACCGTCAAGGAGACAGGCCGCGATCAGGTGCCCACCCAGGATGTCGCCGCCACACTCCAGAGTATCGGGCACGATGAAAGCCTGCCGACCACCGGCGCAACCGGGTCATCGAGATGGGGGACGGTCTGCGCTGTTCTATTCAGGTCTCGCCGGACACTTTTTTAACCGGCCGGGCACCCCCTGGCCCGAGGCGGACATCACGATTCTGGAGATGGCGATACTGGCTCAGGAAGGCTACGAAGATCAGCTTACAGCTCCATGAGGAGCCATATCAACGATCTGGTAGAACGCCACCAGCACGACGCAAGGCCGACGTTGGTGGCGACCGATGAAGGGCACATCATTACCACCAATCCGTTGCTGGCGCGTTATGTGGTCAAGATCACCAAGATGTGGCGCAAGCTCGGCGCCTGGTTCTGGATTGCCACCCAGAATCTGGAAGACTTCCCCGATGCCAGTCGCAAGATGCTCAACATGATGGAGTGGTGGCTTTGCCTGGTGATGCCCAAGGAGGAGGCTGAACAAATCGCCCGCTTCAAGGATTTGACCGAGGTGCAGCGCAGCCTGTTGTAGTCGGCCCGCAAAGAGCCGGGGAAGTATGTCGAAGGTCTCATGCTCTCTGACAATATGGACGCGCTATTTCGTAATGTCCCGCCGCCGCTATTACTGGTGCTTGCCATGACTGGGAAACACGAAAAGGCCGAGCGTGGCGCGATTATGCAGGAGCGCAATTGTAGTGAACTCGAGGCGGTGCGTGTCATCGCAGAGCGGATTGCAGAAAGTCGCTGAGGCCGATGATTGTGACCTACTCACCAATCGACATTGGCGGCATGTTGGTCTAAGACCCGTTCAGCCGCGGTTCCGAACGTTGACCAGGGAGAGTACCCAAAGGCATTAGTTCTTGAACCTGTTCAGGAGCCGGATCAGTTGCAGCTGGAGCGGTTGCGGAAAGGAGATCTGTCCATTCTGAAACTTCGTATAGCACCTCTCGAAGATCGCGATGAAGTCGCTCCGCAGGGTCTGCGGCGTATGGTGCTCATAAAGGGCGCGCAACGTGGGGCCGTGACACGCACTGACTCTCAGGCCGCTCCCGCACGGGCATTCATGATGGCCGCGATAGCCATGCTCGAAGAGAAAGCATATGGCACCGAGGGCCGCGAGGTCATCGTGCAGGCCGAGCGTATCGACGTAATGACGCAGAATGCCTTCATATCCGTGCGCCGCTTCGTCGAATGGGTGACGCCCGTGCTTTTTCCAGAAGCAGTACCCGTAGAGATAAGGAATCACCAGCCGATTGACGAATCCGAGCAGCGTAGGCTGGTCGAAGAACACTCGGCGCTGCTCGACCGGAACGGCAAGGCACAGCGTGCCGTCGGGATTGCGATGCTTATAGTTGGCCACGATCCGGCCGCCTATTTCTTTGATCCGCGGCAGCGGCTCCGGAAAGCCGCGAGGGATTATCAATTCGATTTCGAACGATTCCGTGATCGTTTCCAGCCCGTTGGCGGACGCCTCGAAAGGCAGCGTGCCGGAAACGATTGTTTCGGCATCGCGTTCGACAATGTTTGTGAGTCCTTTGTGAACGCCCGACAGTTCGATGATCTGCTGCCGCAAGTCTTCCTTCACACCTGCCTCCACGGTTTCGCGGGGCTGGTGATATGAATGCGCGGCGGCGTGTCGATTACTGGAGCGGGCGGAACAAGAACCTCAAGATGTTTCGATACGGCTGCGGCGCCCAAGACCCGGCCCAGGTGCTCTTTGAGCAGGCGCGGGTTTGCCTCGCCCAGGATGTTCAGCAGATCCTTCTGTAGGGCATCCACCCACGCGAAGAAGGCCCGTGGGCGGGCATGGTTGTCTTCATGCCAGCGGTCCGCAAAGTTCTCGGCCGGATTGACGGGGTTGCCGATATACCACGTGCCGTCCGGGCGTCTCTGGATCAGCCTCATCGCTGCCAGGGAACGGTCGATAGTCTTGCCTTCGACGAGCGCTGCGTGCGCCTGGAGTTTTCCGATGATCCCGGAAAGAGCGGAATACACATCCGCCTCATTTCCGTAAAGATGCGCAGCCAGCGTGGTAATGATGATCGAGATCGGAGCGTAGTCGATACGGTCGGGGTGGTTGAAGCGCAGGTCCCGGTGTCGCTTCATGAGCTGGATCGAACGTTGAAGTGGTGTGCGGACCAACTGGTCGGGCACTTTGTCTATGCTCGAGTAGATCAGCGGTGCGCGGCGTTGGATATTCTGCTTCTGTTCGACGACCGCACGAGCGAAAGCCGCGTCATTCTTTCCGTCGAACCATGCCCCGTAGCCGCGCGGATCGCTTGCCGACCAGGAATAGGCGGAGCCGTTCTTGTTGGTGATCGCCAGCCCGCGCCCGTCCGGCACAGCGGGCAGAACGTCGAGATGAAAACCCACGCCGTCCTGCTCGGCGTATTCGAGCGTCCAGCAGCGCCGTCCTTCGAGGTCGAGCAGCTTCCGATAGGTTCCATGCTCCCAGAGCCGGTTGCCAACCATGGATTTGATCGCCTGGGGCAAGCTCTGATCCTTCCGCAACGGCATCTCGCACACGAGGTCGATGTCGTAGGATGCCTCGATCCCGTCGCGGATGGGCCTGACGACCGTTCCGAGCCGGAACGATCCTTGCGGATAGATGCTGAGTTCGCCGGAGCATCCCGGATATTCCCCCTGCTCAAGCCAGCGGCCGACCGCCTGATAGCGGTCCACCGCGTCCTGATACTTGCCGGGCGGGATGTCGATCTCGCTGGCGACCTGCTCCAGAAACTTCGAATACTTCGTGATATCGACGGTCATGCTGACAACCTCTCTCTCAATGCCACATCCGGCTCTTAGTTCAGCACATGGACCGGCGCGAACGCTTCCGCTGGCTGACTGAAAAACACGTGACCGAGAACCGGTTGCCGATCACGTGCCAAGGAAAAGCCCAGCCCCATTAGATCCTGGATGGCCCGTATGTCATCCATCTTGTAGGTGTTGTAAGGGACGGTGGGATTGATTCGATGAATGGCCGTCCGCTCGTGTTCATGGCCGGTAAGCAGCTTGGCGATGCCCATTGCGCCGTGCGACTGCCCGTCCATGAAGAGCTTGATGATCTTGGAGCCAAGCGTCCCGATCCCTGCCCATTTTCGGATGGTGTAGGTCTCCTCCAGGCAACCGAGGCTGAGCACATGGAGTGATTCGCGCGGCCAGTCCAGCATCGTGATCGCTTCAACGACAGCCAGCGCCGTTGGGTTGTTCGCCCATGTCCCGCCATCGGTCAGGCCGACCGCATGTTGCGTAACATGGTGGCGGAAGTACGTCGGCGCCGCGGCGGTCGCCAGCGCGGCATCGACCGCCAGGGACTTGTAGTCGTTGTGAAGACGCGTGTGGTGTGCGGTCTTGTAAATGTATACGGAGTGCGCGACCGGATTCCATGCGGGGATGAGCAAACGCGTTTTCGCATCGCCGATCCGTTTGCTGCCGAGCACGTCCTCTAGGACGGACCGCAGCGGCGCGGTATCGTGTTTGTTCATGAACAGCCAACGCCCGAGTCGCAGCTTGCTGAAGACAAAATCTGAAACCGGCCCGTGTCCGTGCCCGAAGATTTTCGGGCCGTGCCGTTCATAGAGATCAAGAAGCTTCGAGGCGCGCAGCCCCATCGCTAGGCCAAGGGCGCTGATCCCGCCGGTGGACGTGCCTGCGATCAGGTCGAAATACGACCCGATCGGGTCTTGAAGATGCTTTTCAAGACTGGCCAGAAAGGCTGCTGGAAAAGTTCCCAGAATCCCGCCTCCGTCGATGCACAGGATGCGGCGCTTGGGTTGCTGCGTTACTTTTTTGTTTTCCATCATTTTTTACTGTTCTTCATTCTCGATAGCGGGATTTCCGCTCCTCGCCTCGCCTATGGGCCTCCAGTTCATAGGCGCCTTGTCAGCAAGCAGGGTTCCGGTTATGCTGTATGTCTGGGCAGACGACGGCGTGAGAACCATAAAATCGACCTGGGAGACCGGAATTAATGGGGTCGGACAATAGGCGTTGTCTGTACAGACAACATATTTACAGATACATTTATCATCTGTCAAGAGGGCACTGATGTCGTTCGGCTACGTTTTGAGAAAGTTCCGGGAAGACTGCAATCTCAGCCTCCGTGAGTTTGGTAAGCTCTGCAAAATCGACCATGCCTATATCCACCGGCTGGAAAAGAATGAAAAGACCGCACCTTCCGAACAGGTCATTGAGTCGTTTATCCGTGCATTAGAACTGACGTCCAGGCAGGCGCACCTACTGCGGTTGCTGGTCGGCAAGACAGTGAACGAGCAGCTCGTGGACGTCTTTATCGAGGACGAAGCCCGCCCCCTGGAGCTGCTTGAACCTGCCTATCAAATGAGCTTCCGGGGTAAACGACCGGAAACGAAGGATGAGTGGCGCCGGCATATTGACCGTTTGGCCGCGCTGTTTGATGAAGACGAGGAGTGAATGGACGAGTTCCAGACTATCCTCAAAGCCCGCCACTTCGTCCAAAATGCTGGCGTTACGGCGGTTCCGATCGAACTTGAGTGCCTGGCTGCCGCTGCGAACGCGAAGATCAAGCTCGTGTACGATTTGAGCGATAATGAGTCCGGCCAGACGACCCACCACAAAGGCAAGCACATCATTATCGTAAATGGGAATCACCGGGAAGAGCGGCAGCGCTTTACCGTCCTCCACGAGATTGCCCATATCGTTCTCGAACTCCCCTCACAGCATCATGACCCGAAGCTGATAACGGGAGCCCTCTTGTGTTGCGGGCGCCGCCCACAGGAAGAAATACTTTGCGATGTGTTTGCGGCGGAATGCTTACTGCCCTATGAGCTATTCAGCAAGGATGTCGGCGACGTTGATATCTCATTAGAAGCGGTGAAGGCACTGGCGGACCGATACAAGGCGTCGCTCACCGCGACAGGTTCGCGCTATGCAATTAACGCACCTGAACCCTGTGCTTTTGTTCTGAGCGAAGACGGGCATATTCGCTATGTCTCGCGTTCGAAATTCCTGAACGAACTCAAGGGATGGATCGACTTCAACATCCCCGTTCCCAAGGGCAGCGTGGCGCACCGGCTTATTCAGGAAACATCGAAAAGTGAGGATTATGACGAACTGCCAACGTATATATGGTTTAACGGTGGCATCAAGAATCACCCGTTGCTGGCAGAAGAGGCCATTCTCCTGCCGAAGTGGAACCAGTGTCTCTCGCTCATCTGGTTTGACGAAAGCGCGAGAGCAGCGCTTGAGCGGAGAAACGAGGACGATGAGGACGAGCCGCTTCTCAAAGAGCTTGATGGCACACTCCCGTGGCCGTCCAAGAGCCGCCGAAGATAGGGGACAGATGACAGACTTTCCGGTCGTTGACACTCATCACATTCGCCACCTCTATCATTGGCAGCCTTTTGTTCCCGATCGTCTCGTTACACTTCTGCGCTGTTCGGCTGGACCTTCTACGGCATCCTCTGGGATGTGCTGGTTGGCACCGGTATCGTCTTCCTGCCGTTTCCCAGTATCCTGATCGACAACTGGCGGGGATCGGCTGAGGGCGGGGAGTTTGGTACCGTCACCGGGCTCTCTCTGCGGCCTATGGAGCTGGAATTCTTCATGGCACTACTGATGGTGGTACTGGCCGGACAACCAGCCGCATTAACTCCACTCAATGCCGCTTCGCTCAACTACACGCCACCACCGACACTGATCGATCCGACGTCCGCCACGACGCCCGTGGCCGCGCCCCAGAGCACCTACGGTTCAACCGGCTTCACCGGCTCGCCGGCGACGGTGAACATCTCGGTGTGGTGGTATGCGGCGCTTTCGATGACCTCTGGATTCAACCATGCAGTGGTCGAAGGTCTCCCAAGTGCTGCGGACATACGTACCCATGAACAACAGGTGCGGCTGGTCACCATTGCCGACCCACGCCTGCGCCAGGACAGGACCGCTCTGGCGCAGGCGCCACCAACGTGGTCGAATGACGATCTCGTGGCACACAACTCCGGCAGCACCGGGCTAATGAGCACGGTGGAGAATGTCGCCAAAGGCGGTTTGGCATCGGGCGGCGTAGTGGCTGCGTCGGCGCTGTCCTCGGTCGCCATCTCTATGATGGTGACAGGCGCCATGGCCATACTTCGGGTGCCGACTTTTCAGAATTTCCCATCCCGGACCACATTACCTTTCCTGATTATCTTGACAGTTTTAGGATGAACTGGTCCGTTGTCCGGCAGCAGTCCTTTGCCTTTCTCAATCTCCTTTGCTGCGGGACTGGCCAGCTTGCCTGATGCGTCAGAACCGGCAAGCGCCTTGCCGTCACTGTAGTAGTCAAACCAGGGTAGCCTGGTACTCGTGTAATCATCGGCAGTTGGCGGCTTATGTGGCGGTTAGTGCTCTGTGATTGCCATATATTGCGCGCTATTGGCCAGGTGTATGAAGCACCGGAAACCGTTGTCTGGATCCCATGCATCAATGCCGTACTCGTCCTCGTAAATCTCCTGCCGCATCAAACCATCTGGAGCAAGCCCCATATCCAGGACAGCCGATTCGCAGACCGTGCGACTGAACATCGGCATCTCAAGGTAGTCCAGATCTGCTTCCACGGCTCGCTCAAAATGTTCGACGTACACGTCATGCTTCATCGGGTAGACGATAATCTGAAGACCTTCGTGTTCTGCCTTCCTGGTGATCTGCTCTTCGGCTGTGAAGCCTTCACCCGGCGGCATGGCGACAAATTGCCGAATAAAGTCCTCCGAGATGTTGAAACCATCCAGCCAGGGCTGTTCCGGTATCACCGCGCAGTCCTGCGGCGGATCACCGGAAAGAACATTGCTCCAGGATTCCCAGGAAACCGCATTGATCTTGCCAGCGGTAGTCTTGACGGCGCAGGGGTAGTCGCTAGAGAAATTGATCCATAGTGCCTCTGACTGATACATGGGTATGGAGACTCCACCATGTGTCCGCTAGGTATCAGGCAACTTGTTTGCAAAGTCATCCACGTGCTCCATCGGGAACCGACCCAGGCCGGGGGGGGGGGGGGGGAAGGGGATACTCCCGGTTGTCATCCGGGATCCGCAGGGTGCGCTGGAAGTCGATGCTACACACCGCTTTTTGGTGGACCTCTGGAAACCGGAAGGTCAGTTGGTTGTTCGGTAGTTCGATCATTGTCTTACCTTCACAGATTACCAGTCGCCATCACGGGCATCCTGGGCAATACGCAAAATGGCGTGATCCGGTGCGGATTTGAGCTGACGGATCAGGTCAGCGAACAGTTGCGGCCGTTTTCGGATGATCTCCTGCAAATCCGACGATACCTTCCCAGCCATTGCCAGCAGCACATCCGGGTCTTCGCTGAATTCATCGGCCAATGCCCGGATTTTTGCCTCGGACGGCGGCGCCACATCCCCTCGTTCTATCTTGCTGAGGTAGGCGGGTTCCACACCAATTCGCTGAGCGACCTGCCGGACGGAAAATCGCCGATCCTGTGATTTCAGGGCCTCGCGATGTTCACGGATGTATTCTCCGAATGTAATGTGTACTACATAGTATACATTACATCTAGATTCAAGACCCGCCATCTCAACGCATTTTGGTGGCTCGGGGTTCGGTAAAGCCTGGGTGACAAGTGGTTTGTTGTGTTGTTCCACGTTGTACCGCTTCTCTTGACAAAGGGATGATGTCCATCTAAATTGGTATAACGTGGAACAACGATTGGCAAGTGTATCCAAAGGAGACGGCGATGGTGAAACAACGATATTCAGCTTCAAAAACACGTTCCCAGGGTAGGAATGCTTGGGCGGTGACCTTCCGCCACCCTGTTGTAAAGAAAGACCCACGCAGCAACAGCGGGATCAAGGTGAGAAGGGGGCTTGGAACCACGGACGCAGCGGAAGCAGACAAACTCGTCGACGAAATGAATGTTCTTCTCGGAGATGAATCGTATTGGAGCCTTAACCAGAAAGGACGGGCGGAACGTCAGTTTGCCAAAGTAATCGTCAATGGGTTCTATGATCCCATGGTAGCTGATGCACACTTCGATCCATGGAAGGCCAGGGATGAAGTAATCCCGATTCCATCTGCAGAAGACGGCTTCACCAAGGTGCTGTTCCTTGGGACCACCGGAGCGGGCAAGACATCACTGCTGAGGCTCATGATCGGCTCCCACCCGGAAAAGGATCGCTTCCCTTCGACCTCCACTGGCAAGACCACTGTTTCGGATATCGAGGTTATTATTAGGGATCGTGGGGATTTCCAGGCTGTCGTGACCTTCCTTCCTGAAGGAACAGTGCGGACTTATACCCAGGAATCAATCGACGAGGCCTGCAAGGCCGTCTGGCGGGGTGAATCAGATGAGAAGGTCGTCAAGGAGTTGCTCAACCATAGAGATCAGCGCTTTCGGTTGGGCTATATCCTGGGGTCTTGGTCCGAGCAGGAGATTCAGGGAGACGATGACGACTGGGGTTTCGATAACGTAGAGGAGCATTCCGAACCAGCATCTGAACAGGTCTCTGAAGAGGGTGCGTACCCATCGGCTGAAGAGCGCCGAGAAATACAGGAGAAACTTTCGGAGTATGCCAAGTGTATCAGAGAGATCGCAGAAGTCGCCAGAGCCAAGGTCTCGGAGGAATGGGGTAAAGATGTATCGCGCCTCAAGGACCTCAAGGGAGAGGAGCTCGACCTGGTATTGGGTTACTTTGAGGAAATCCTCGAAAAAATGCCCGGCTACGATGCGCTCATCGAAGACATCATCAATCAGGTTTTGAAACGGCCCGACTACCTGACAGCCGGTGAACTCAAGCGAAAGGGCAAATGGCCCGAGAGATGGACGTTCGAATCTGCCGATAGGGACGAGTTTATCAATCAAGTTCGCTGGTTTTCGAGCAACTATGCTCCAGCATTCGGGCGATTACTGACACCCTTGGTGCAAGGGGTGCGGGTTCGCGGTCCGTTTTTTGCCGAGGCGCTTGGCGAGACACAGGGTCTGGTGCTCATGGACGGAGAAGGCTTGGGACATGTGTCCGAAACGGTTGCGAATGTATCCACGCACTTCACCAGTCGATACCAGATGGCCGATGTGATTCTCCTCGTGGATAACGCCGAGCAACCCATGCAACCTTGGTCTCTTTCTGTAGTGCGTTCAGTTGCAACCAGTGGCCACCAGGACAAATTAGCCGTAGCGTTCACCCATTTCGATCAGGTAAAAGGCGTCAATTTCTCCGGCTTCGCAGATAGACGCGATCATGTTTTAACTTCGGTGAAGAACGCGCTTAGCAACATGCGCACAACGGTGGGCGATTCCGTGATCAATAGCATGGAAGGACATCTCTACAACCGGTGCTTCATGCTCGGTGCGCTGGACAAGCCTGCTTCAAAGATCCCGAAAAGGGTATTTGGGCAACTCAGCGAGCTGGCGGATTTTTTCCGCAGTGCTATCGAGCCCTTCGAGCCGCCAGCAGCTGCTCCGATATACGATCCCGCGAGTCTGTCGCTTGCAGTCCAAGCGGCAACGCAGGAATTTCAATCGCTATGGAACGCCCGACTTGGTTACCAGTCTCAAGAGAGCGTCTCGAAGGAACACTGGACCCGTATCAAGGCGTTGACGAGGCGGGTTGCGAGGATGGGTGGTGTGGAGTACGACTACCTGAGACCGGTTGCAGAATTGATCGCCCGCCTTAGTGAAAGGATTTCCTGCTTTCTCGATAAACCCGTGCAGGGGGATCCCCATGGGCATAATGAAGAGGAAGAGTCCAAGGCGATCGGTGTCGTTCGCCGTGAGGTGTTCCAGTCCCTCCATTCGCTGGCGATGGAGCGATTGATCCAGGAGCGCTTAAGCGATTGGTCACGTGCATTCGAGCATGCTGGCAGAGAATCTTCTTATAGTCGTGCGCGTGATGTTCGCAATATCTACCAAACCGCTGCTCCGATATCTGGTATCGAGTCGACGCCGCAGTCTTCGGAGTTCTTGAGTAATGTTCGGGACTTGGTTTTTGACGCGATCGAAAATGCTGGTGGGAAGATTATTACGGGGCGTGGTAGTTAAGGAAGTGAATTGTAGAGAGTAGAGTACGGTGACGTTCCAGCCCAGCTGATGCGCTGGGTATGGGCGGGTGGTCGGAAGCTCAAAGGATTGCAAAAAAGAAGGCACTTTTTATCAGGTTTTTCAAATATGCTTATTAGATTCATATCCATCTCCTTTGTTCATTTTAAATGAACAAAGGAGATGGACAGATTGTCAAGCCCATAATCTTATTGTTGTGAAAGGTAATATATATGCTGCTATACGGGCCAGAGGTTAGAGAATATCTCAATACTGAGGGAAACAGTCCTTATACCAAATGGTTCGATCGTCTGAATGAAGCCGCTGCGGCCAAGGTGACGACGGCAGTCCATCGAATGGAGCAGGGCAACCTCTCCAACGTGAGAGGTGTTGGTGACGGCGTCTGTGAGTACCGAATTGATTTTGGTCCCGGCTATCGGATATACTTTGGCAAGGATGGGGATCGGTTGGTGATATTGCTCGCGGGTGGTACCAAGAAGCGCCAGGACGCAGACATTGCCGCCGCAAAAGGGCATTGGCGCGACTATAAGCGCCAGAAACCCACCTCGGCGGTGCCGTGCGCCAACGGCGGCTGAGCGGCCATTGGCGCGACTATAGCGCCGGAAACGGCAAGAGGTGACATGATGGCGTTGACGAAGGATTTTAAGGATACCATTCAGGCGCGTGCCCAACGGGATCCGGCGTTTCGCAGGGCCCTGCTGCAAGAAGGGGTCGAATGCCTGCTCGCCGATGATATCAATACCGGCAAGGCCGTGCTGCGTGACCATATCAACGCGACGGTGGGGTTTGAGGAACTCTCCCGGGTCTTCGACAAGTCGAGCAAGAGCCTCAGGGGCATGTTCGGGCCGAAAGGGAATCCCCAGGCGGGCAGCCTGTTTGCGGTGATCCATTACCTGCAGG
The DNA here is from genome assembly GCA_965214605.1 of uncultured Binatia bacterium (SeqCode). Taxonomy (GTDB): domain Bacteria; phylum Desulfobacterota; class Binatia; order Bin18; family Bin18; genus JAAXHF01. Next base: position 280,769 of record OZ243961.1, read on the forward strand.
AGCAGGAGGGCATCCACCTGGAAGTCAAGGCCCGGGAGGTGGCCTAGGGTGCTGCGTGGCGGCGTTCAATCGGCAATTTTTTCGAGTATTTGGGAAGGATTTTCTGAGCATGGTATTACCGCTCAGCTGGCAAGTAAGCCATTGATGTTCCGCTGTAAAAACGGCCCGTTTCCAATCGAGTGGGGAATGAGGGGGGACGGCGTCATACCCGGACGCTGACCGAGGGGGCTGGAATGGGATTCGTGCATTTACATTTACATACTCAATACAGCCTGCTCGACGGTGCGAACAAGGTCTCCAACCTGATGCCCCAGGTGGCGGCCTACAACATGCCGGCGGTGGCCATGACCGACCACGGCAATATGTTTGGGGCGGTCGATTTTTATCGAACCGCAGAGCAGAACGGGGTCAAGCCGATTATTGGCTGTGAGGTCTATGTCGCTCCCCAGAGCCGGTTTGACAAAAACCTGTCCGGGGCCGACAACCATGAGCACGGCGGCAATTTTCACCTAGTCCTGCTGGCCATGAATCTGGAAGGCTACCGCAACCTCTGTCGCCTGGTCACGGCCGGTTATGTCGAAGGCTTCTACCGTAAGCCCCGGATCGATAAAGCGCTTCTGCGAGAACTCAACGCCGGCCTGATCGCCCTGTCCGGGTGCTTGAGCGGTGAGCTGGCGCGGACCGTGCTGGGCAATCGAGAAAAATCGGCCCGGGAGGTGGCCGAGGAGTACGCAGCCATTTTTGACGAGCGGTTCTACCTCGAGCTGCAGGCCAACCATCTCCCCGAGCAGGAGCAGTTAAACCCGGCCTTGATTGAACTGGCTGACCAGCTGTCGCTGCCGCTGGTGGCCACCAACGATTGCCACTACCTGCATGCTGAGGACGCTGAGGCCCACGAGGTGTTGCTGTGCGTGCAGAGCGGCAAAGTCATGTCCGACGAAAAACGCTGGCGTTTGGGCACGGATCAGCTGTACGTCAAGTCGCCCGAAGTGATGCGCGCCGAGTTTGCCGACCATCCCCAGGCCATTGACAATACGCTTGATATTGCGAACCGGTGCAATCTCAACCTGTCGTTTGGCGATTTTAAGTTCCCGGTCTTCGCCATTCCCAAGCAAGCATCTCTGGAGCAGCACCTAGAGCGCACCGCCCAACAGGGGCTGGAGGAGCGCCTGAGCCTGATCAGAGCCGCCAATCCCGAGTTCAGTCCGGATGCCGAGCAGGAGTACCGCGAGCGGCTGGCGTTTGAACTCACAGTGATTGAGGACATGGGCTTTGCCGGATACTTCCTGATTGTGTCTGATTTCATTCTCTACGCCAAGTCTCAGAACATCCCGGTCGGTCCTGGACGGGGGTCTGCGGCCGGCAGCCTGGTTGCCTACTGTCTCCAGATCACCGACGTTGATCCGATTCGCTATCAGCTCCTGTTTGAGCGCTTTCTCAACCCCGGTCGCAAGAGTATGCCCGACATTGACGTCGATTTTTGCTTTGAACGCCGGGACGAGGTGATCCAGTACATCAAGGACAAATACGGCTCCGACAAGGTAGCCCAGATCATTACCTTTGGAACCCTCAAGGGCAAACAGGCGATTAAAGACGTGGGCCGTGCCCTGGAGTTCTCATATGGTGAAACCGACCGCATGGCGAAACTCTATCCGGCTCCCAAACAGGGCAAAGATTTTCCGCTTGAGGCGGCGCTTGAAATGGAACCCCGGTTGCGCGAGATCCGCACCGCCAGCCAGCGTGAACAGAAGCTGTTTGCCTACTCGCTGAAGCTTGAAGGGCTCCTCCGCCACGCCTCCAAACACGCGGCCGGGATTGTCATCTCACCGACCGCCCTCGTCGATCACCTGCCCCTGTTTGTGGACAAAGAGGGCAGCGTGCTGACCCAGTTTGCTGGGCCCGATGTTGACGCCATTGGACTGATTAAGTTTGATTTTTTGGGTTTAAAAACCCTCACCCTGCTGGCCAACACCGTCTACCGGATTAAAAAGACTCGTGGTCTAGACGTGAATCTGAGTACCTTGCCGCTGGATGATACCGCTACCTATCATAATCTGACGCGTGGGGACACGGTCGGAGTCTTCCAGATGGAAGGCAGTGGCATCCGCAAATTGATTACTCAGTTAAAACCCAGCTGTTTTGAAGACATTATTGCTGTCATCGCCCTGTTCCGCCCCGGGCCCTTGGACAGCGGAGCGGCCGAACAGTTTATCCGTCGCAAACACGGCAAAGAGGCGATTGTCTACCCTCACAAGCTGCTCGCACCGGTGCTGAAAGAAACCTACGGTGTGACCATCTACCAAGAACAGGTGATGCAGATCGCTCAGATTTTGGCCGGCTACTCCCTGGCCGACGCCGACTCTCTACGCCGGGCAATGGGCAAGAAGAAAAAAGAGGTCATGCAGGAGGAGCGCAGCAAGTTTCTCAGTGGGGCCAGACAACACCGCATCCCGGAAAAAACGGCCAGCGAAATTTTTGACGCCATGGAGACCTTTGCCGCCTACGGCTTCAACAAGTCCCACGCCGCCGCCTATGCCTTTCTCTCGTATCAAACCGCCTATCTAAAAACACATTTTCCTCACGAGTTTATGGCCGCGCTGATGAGTATCGAGATGGGCGATACCAGCAAGACGTATAAAAATATCGCCGACTGTCGGCTCCAGAACATTCCGGTCTTACCGCCCGACGTCAATGTCAGCGATGAGGGCTTTACAGTGGGGGGGGACAGTATTCGTTTTGGGCTGGGGGCGGTCAAAGGTGTGGGCTCAAAAGCGATTGAGGCCATCTGCGAAGCCCGCCAAAACGGACGATTTGAGGACTGGTACGACTTCAGCCTGCGCGTGCAGGGCCAGCAGGTCAATAAACGGGTGATGGAAAGCCTGATTAAATGCGGTGCGCTCGACTCTTTTGGGCTTCCGCGGTCCCGGCTGCTGGCGGGCTGTGAGATGACTATGAAGTGGGCCGAGTACGAAGCGCGAGGGGCGAATAGTTCCCAGATGGGGTTATTTGCGGCCGGTGGCAGTAAAGATCCAACCCGACCCGAGTTGCCACAGGTGGCCGAGTGGTCGGAACGGGAAAAGCTGAACAATGAGCGCGAAATCCTGGGCTTTTTTATTACCGGCCATCCCCTCGATCGCTACGAGAGCCGCCTGCACGGGGTGGTGTCGCTGACCACCGAGATGATAAAAGGCCGGACTCACCACGAGAAAGTGCGCTTAGCCGGCGTGGTCCATGCACTCAAACTCAAGAACAACAAAAAGGGCGATCGCTACGCGACCTTCACGCTCGAAGACAAAGACGGAGTGACAGAGGTGATCGTGTGGCCCGAAGCATATCGCCGCTCCGAGCAAAGCCTACACGCCGCTGAGCCGATCTGTCTCAGCGGCGCACTCGATGTGGACGAAGATCGCTGTCAGATTATTGCCGATGAGATCGTCCCGCTGGAATCGATCGCCAAGGACGAGGTCAGCCAAGTCCATATTCAGGTGCCGTCGGAGGCCACGACCAAAGAAGATCTGCTGGCCCTGCGGTCGGTGTTGACCCAACACCAAGGAGAGTGTCGGACCTTTCTCCATCTCCTGCACCCCGATCACCGCGAGACGGTCATCGCTCTGCCCCGGGACCTCGGCGTTGTCCCGACCCGGGCTATGCTGTCGGCGGTGGAGGATGTCTTTGGCAGTGGGGTGGCGTCTTTTCGCTAAGCCGGTGCTACAATCCGAGGTATGCCGAGTATACGCAAGGTTGGCCGTCGGCAACGGGCCGGGGCGCTGTGGCCGTGAATGAGCCCGAGCGAGCCGTGTTGGTCGGAGTTGAAGTGCCCCCAAACGGGGGCACACACGACCGGTCCCCCGTCGGCGATTTCCAGCTCGAAGAGTCTTTGGACGAACTGGCCCGGCTGAGTGAAGCTGCCGGCTTAGAGGTCTCCGGCCAGATACACCAGGTCCTGCGCAATGGCGTGCAGGCAGCTTCCTACATTGGGACGGGCAAGCTGGCTGAAGTCCGGGAGTTGAGCACAGCGACCGGTGCCAATGTGGTGGTTTTTGATGAGGATTTATCCCCGGCCCAGCAGCGCAATCTGGAAAAAGCTCTGTGCCTCAAGGTTATTGATCGCAGTCAGCTGATTCTTGATATCTTTGCCCAGCGCGCCCAGAGCCAGGCCGGTAAGCTCCAGGTCGAGCTCGCCCAGCTCGAGTATCTCCGGCCGCGCCTCACCCGCCAGTGGACCCATCTCTCTCGGCTTGGCGGCGGGGTCGGTACCCGGGGGCCCGGAGAAGCGCAGCTTGAGCATGATCGACGCCGTATTCGAGAACGTATTGCCACGGTCCGGCGCCGTTTACGGCAGGTCGAACGGACGCGCGGCCTCCACCGTCAAGAGCGTACCCGGGTCCCCTTTCCGTCTATCGCTCTCGTTGGCTATACCAATGCAGGAAAATCCACCCTGATGAACGCCCTGACCCGTGCTCAGGTCGTGGTCGAAGACAAACTCTTCGCCACCCTTGACCCGACCAGCCGTCGCCTCGATCTCCCCGGTGGACAGACTGTCTTGTTGACCGATACCGTCGGATTTATCAATAAACTGCCCCACCAGCTGATTGACGCGTTTAGGGGCACCCTCGAAGAAGTTCGGACGGCCGACATCCTTGTGCATGTGATTGATGCCAGCCATCCGCGTTGGGTGGAACAGAAAGCGGTTGTTGGGCAAGTTTTGCAAGATATTGGCGTGGCGCACATCCCGACCTTTACCGTCTATAACAAGCTTGACCAACTGCCTGCCGAGCCCCCCGAAGACGGGTGGTGGCCGAGACCCGGAGCGGAGCAGGGCGCGGCCCACGCAGGTGACGAGTTTGGTATCTCGGCTCTGAGGGGAGTCGGCATTGCCGCTCTGCTTCGCACTCTCGAGTGCCATCTGGAGCAAGAGCGCGAAGTGCTGCGGCTGGAGTTGCCCCTCGGTGCTGGACAGATCCTGGATTTTCTGCACAGAAGTGGGAGGGTGATGGAACAAACGTACACGGAGACAAACATCCGGGTCACCGCCCGGGTATCGGCCAAGGTGGCTGGACAACTCCGCAAGAGGCTGACCGCAGCTGGCCTGGCCGGATACAAGCTGAGCGCATGAATACAAGCTTCTCCTACTCCCTCGAGCTTCGACATCCGCGGATCTTGCCAAATCTGATCACTGCTGTCCGTGTTCTGGCCATTCCCATCCTGCTGTTTTTTCTGGTCCGGGAGCGCTATGTGGCGGCGTTGAGCACCTTTGTCTTTGCCGCTATGACGGATTGGCTGGACGGGCAGGTCGCGCGCTACGTGGGCAGTGACTCCGATGAATTTGGCAAGCGATTTGACGCCCTCGCTGATAAAGCCCTCGTCTGCAGCACCCTGATTACGCTTACGGTCATGGGCGGTGTGCCGGCGTGGCTGACGAGCTTAGTGGTGGTCCGGGACGTCGTGTTGGTGGGCGGTTTTGGCCTCCTTTTCTTGTTGACAGGTCGCACAATTCGCACCAAGCCAAGCCAAGTTGGCAAGTGGGGCACTTTTTTACTGTTGGTCTCGGTGAGCATGGCGCTGATTGAGCTGCTCTCACCGAACTGGCTACCAGTCCCGCTGGCTCAGACGGTATGGGTACTGGCTGGGGGAGCGATTGTCTTCTCCGGTGTCCAATACGTGTGGCGGGCAGTTGACTGGCTGCAGGGTCGGGAGGAAGACTGAAGTGGTCGGCCAGCGCCAGCGGGCGATGGGGGTATGCTTGTACGTCAGCCTTAGGATTGCTATATGGGGGCTGCCCTACGATCTGTTATGAATCAGGATTGAGCAGATTCGGAGGAGGGATAGGGGGAGAGCGTGATTCGGGTGTTTCCGTGTGTTGAGAATACTAAACTCATGGAACTGTTCCGCAAGGGGGTGGAGGGGCAGTGGTCGGCGTCGGTGATCGACTGGGAACAACCTGTGGGGCTGAGTCGGGCTGAGCAACACGCGTTGGCCCACGTGCTGACCCCGGTCTACCTTGGTGAACAGACCGCCATGGTCGGGGCGAGTTCGGTGATCCCCCAGTTTTTCGCCACGCATCAGGTTGAGGCCCAGCTGTACCTCTCGACCTTCATGCTTGACGAGGCGCGCCACTTTGAGATGATCACCCGTTTTTACAACAAAATGGGTCTCCGTCCCATTGAGATCCGTGAGTTGAAAGTCATGTTTCGCTATCAGGTCCGGCTGTTTAAGTCGCGCGACAAGGTCGAGTGGCTGTGGGGCATCCTGTTGAGTGACATCCTGGCCCGCCATTTTTACGGGTTGCTCGTCAAAGCCCATCCAGACTCGCTCTTTGCCCAGTTTGCGAGTCGAATCATCACCGACGAGGCGCGTCATTTGGCGTTTGCCGAGCTCTACCTCGTGCAAGAGCTGAAGCGTCGGCCTGAGCTCAAGCCAGGCTTCCTCAGGATGCAGGACGAACTGATCGGGATGATGCGGGCTATGCACGCCGGCTTAAAAGACGAAGCCTGTTTTATCGGTCTTGACGAAAAGCTTCTGTTTGATGCGGTGGTCCACGATGTCGAAAAGAAAGTCCGCCGTATGCAGCTCCACGAACCGTCACAGGACAAATAGGTGAGGCACGGTCCAGTTCGTCAGTCCGCCGCTCGTCTGCCGCGCTGGCCACGGGTGAACCGTCCCGACACGGTGCAGTACCGACAAGACCACCTTCGGGCTCTCGCCCACTGGGACACGAGCCACCAGCACGTCCTGAACTGGCCGGTCCCAGAATCGGTATTGGCCCGTTTTCAAGAGTGTCTGACCGGGCATGTGGTGCTGCCCGTCGGGGTCGTTGGCCCGCTGGCTGTGAATCTGGGCCACTACAGACTTGACGACACGGGCTTTGTCCGGGAAGAAGAGCGCAGCAACGAACAGGTGTTTGTTCCGCTGGCCCACACCGAAGGTGGCCTGTCCGCCTCGGTCCAACGGGGCGCAATCGCCGTGGCGCTAGCCGGAGGCATTCGCACCCATGTCCTGGCCGATAGCATGACCCGAGACTCGTGTTTTGTCTTCGGTTCGACCCAGGCAGCGCTGCGCCTTGCCGACTGGTTGGCCGATCAACAAACGGCGATGGCCGCCTGGCTGCGTCAGGCTGCGCAGGCTCCGCCCGCCAAAGCCCAGCTTGATCTCCCGCCGATCAGCCGGCACGCCGTCTTGCGTGGACTTGAGACGCATGTGATCGGCCCCATGTGTCACGTGTTGTATCGGTTTACGACCGGCGATGCCTGCGGCCCGAATATGATGACGCGCAACGCCTATGCCCTGAATCAGGGGTTTATACGCGAGCGTTTCTGGCGCGAGACCGGACTTGAGCCGCTCCACGTCTTTGTTGAAACAAATATGGGCGGCGATAAAAAGCCGAGCCACGCCTTTTTTCAATTCCCTGGTCATGGCAAAGTGGTTGGAGCAGAAGCGACGCTGCCCGATCCTGTTCTGCGGCGCGTCTTACGCGTGGGGACCGATGACCTGGTGGCCCTTGAGCACGCCGGGCTACACGGATCGCATGCCAGCGGCATGCAGTCCTTCGCCTTTACGCCGGCCTCGGCCGTGGCGGCGATCTTTGCCGCCACCGGCCAGGACTTGGGCATGGTTGGAACGAGTAGTATGGCCCACGATTCGGTTTCGCGGACCGAGGAGGGCATTCACATCACGATCCGCCTGTCCGGCCTGGAGGTCGGGACTGTTGGGGGCGGGACGAGTTTGCCACACGCCCAGGCGTATCTCCAACTGATGGATTGTCTCGGTCCGGGGAAAGTCTACCGTTTTGCCCAGTGTATTGCCGCGACTGCCCTGTGCCTAGAGATTTCGGCGACCGCGAGCATGGCTTCGGCCGGAAGTCGGAATTTTGTACAGGCCCATTTTGAGCGGGGCGGAGAAAGATGAGAGGCAGATAAGACCAGCCGGGGGTGGGGGGCCCTGCCTCCTGCAGAGTGGGGCGATGACGGATATTCGGCTCATTGTCAATCCCAGCTCTGGGCGGGGGCGGGGGAGAGCGGTGGCAAAACAGGCCACGCGCTTGCTGGCCAGTCACGGTGTGGCCCATGAGGTGTGTTACAGCTCTTCGGTGCATGAGCCTGCCCGACTGGCCCGTGAGGCGGTCGCTGGCAGGGCAGCCGCAGTTGTCGCTATTGGCGGTGACGGGCTCGTGAGTCAGGTTGCCGGCCCGTTGGTCGGGACTGAGACGCCGCTGGGCATCATTCCGGCCGGGAGGGGCAACGATTTTGCACGGGGATTAGGCATCCCGCTTGATGTCGCCGCTGCTTGTGCAACTGTTGCCACTGCTCGGCAGAGGCGGATCGATATCGGACAGGCCAACGGGCGGTACTTCTTCTCGGTGGCGGTCATGGGTGTTGCCGCCGAGATTAACCGCAAAGCCAACGCCTCGACCCGCCTGCGGGTGAATGCTGCGTATTCGCTGCTCACGGTTGCCACGATTTTCAGCAGCCAGCCCCGGCTCTTTACCCTGAAGTACGAAGGCCGCCGCCGCCGCTGCTACAGCTGGCTGATCGCTGTCGGCAATACCTGGAGTAGCGGTCGGGGCATGGCCCTAGTGCCGACCGCCCGACCAGACGACGGGCAGTTGGATGCGTGTGTGGTGAACGGCATGGGCAGATTCGAGTTGTTGGTGTCCGTGTTTCCCCGTGTGTTCAGCGGTCGGCACGTGTACCATACCGGGGTGGAGACTGTGCGCGGGAGTGAAATGACGGTGCACTCCGACCAGCCCGGTGACATTTACGCCGACGGAGAACGGATCGGTCCCCTGCCGGTGAGCCTGAAGGCCATTCCTGAAGCGCTGAGCGTGTTGGTTCCAGACGTCCCATGGGGCGGACAAGGCAGACGATGATCTGCTTCCGCTCTTGTTCAGAAGGTCCTCGTTGTCTCCCTTGCCGTCCAGCGGCGACGTGGTATACGTGGACGAATGAGGGAGAACGCGGCAGTGCTCCCTTCCATGCCTCGCGGATCACAGTTCGTGTTGAGGCCAGCCTGTGATCATGTCCGGTCGTTTGAGAAGCCCCAGAAGACCGCTGCTGTCACGCTCGGATATTTTTGGGGGCAGTGAGGTAAGGTGAACCGAGCACCAAGAGATCAGCGTTAAGGGAGGGCCCTCTATGGACTACCCCGAGCCGTTTAAGGCTGAGATGTTTGACCGAGTCGACGAAACGGAGGATGAGCGCTTTTATGAGGCTGCGCGCAAAGTCGTCCACATTGACGAGCCGGCGATTGTGGCGGTGGGCGAGTTTGTCCAGACCGCCTTTGCGCCAAACAGCGTGCTGCTCGACCTGATGAGTAGCTGGCGCTCTCATCTGCCCCAGGGTTTTGTCAAGCAACGCTTGGTGGGCCTCGGCCTCAATATGGAAGAGATGGCCGATAACCCGGATCTGGACGACTATGTCGTCCACAACCTGAATACCAATCCGACCCTCCCGTTTGACGATGAGATGTTTGATGGCGTGTTGGTCACGGTTTCCATCCAATATCTGATTAAACCGCTCGAAGTGTTTGCCGAGGTATGTCGGGTGCTCAAACCGGGCGCACCGTTTGCCGTCTTCTTCTCTAACCGCATGTTTCCCACCAAGGCGATCCGGCTCTGGCAGATGCTCCGCGACGCGGGGAGGCGTGAGTTGATCGAGCAGTATTTTCACCGCACTGCCGGTTTTGAGGCGCCGTTGTTTTACGATCTGAGTCCTCACCCTGGCCGCTCCGATCCGCTGTATGTGGTGTGTGCTCGGCGAGCCGCGCAGTGAGGCGCGCGGCCCGTCGAGCCCTGACCCCTCGTCCGCCCCCTAGGCGGCCCACTCTTGGCCAAGAACGTAGGTTGTGGCGGCATGGTTTCCACGCGATTGCCGGAGTTGACGAGGCCGGTATCGGGGCCTTGGCTGGGCCTGTCGTGGCCGCTGCGGTGATTTTTTCCGCCCAACATCTCGCCTCAGATCAAGAGATTCCGGCCGCCTGGCCCCAAGGCGTGCGGGACTCAAAAACCCTCACCGCTCAAGCCCGACAGCGCCTAGACGTTGGCATTCGTCGGGTCGCCCGAGCTCTTGGGATTGGGCTGGTTGCGGTCGAGGAGATTGACCGGATCAATATTTATCAGGCGGGACTCAGAGCCATGCGCCTCGCAGTGGAGCGGCTGAGCGTCCCGCCTCAGCAGGTGTTGGTTGACGGTCGTCCTATCCCAGATCTGACCTGTCCCCAGACCACCTTTATCAAAGGCGACCGTGATATTTTTAGCATTGCTGCCGCCTCGATTATCGCCAAAGTCCATCGAGACCGTCTGATGACTGAGCTCGATAGCCGCTATCCGCACTACGGCTTTGCCCGCCATAAGGGCTATGGCACGGTGGCCCACCGGGCAGTCCTGCGGGAGTACGGTCCGTGTCCGGCCCATCGTCGTTCGTTTCGTCTGTTGTAACATCCCCTTCACCCGCCGTTTGAGGAGCGATATACTACGCGTGGTTAACGCCCCCCGAGCAGGAGAGGAGGAGTTCATGGCCATCGAAGTGTGTATGCCCCGTCTCAGTGATACCATGGAAGAGGGCAAGGTTCTCAAGTGGCTCAAACAGGTTGGGGAGCAGGTTGAGATCGGTGACATCATCGCCGAGGTTGAAACCGACAAGGCCGATATGGAAATGGAGGCCCTTGACGAGGGCGTTCTGATCGAAATCCTCGTCCCGGAAGGGGGTATGGTCGTGGTCGGTGGAGTGATGGCTCGCTTAGGGACCGCCGATGAAGTCGTCTCCTCGGACAGCGCTGCGCTTGCGCCACTCGCCGGAAACGGGGCGGCCAAAACACCACCGCCCTCAGCGCCGGCCTCCACCCCCTCAGCCCCACCCCCAGCTCCCAAGGTGCGTGAGCTGCGTGAGATCCGTGCCCAGCGAGACAAGGTGGGCGAAGATGACCACCCGAGCACGAAGAGATCCTCGTCCCCCTTCCCGATTGAAGGGACCGGCCGGCTCATTGCCTCGCCGGTGGTCAGACGCATGGCCGAAGAACTGAGCCTCGACCTTGGCCAAGTGACGGGCAGTGGCCCGGGCGGTCGGATTGTCAAACGCGACCTAGAGGCCTATATCGCAGCCCGGCCTACCCCCGGTGTCGCTCCTGAGACGCGCGCCGAGTCCAGACCTGAGGCGCGCCCCGCTCTCTCTAGCCCCGGCGGCCGAGAGCCATTTTCACGCATGCGGGCGACCATCGCCAAACGGATGGCGGAGAGTATGCGGGAAGTGCCGCATTTTTACCTCACCACAGAGATTAATATGTCTGAGGCGGTCCGCTTACGAACCGCGCTCACGGCCAGCAACCGGGTGAGCGCGGATGTGACCTATACCCATCTCCTGATGAAGGCGGTTGCCCTCGCCCTCGTCCGTCATCCGCGTATCAATGCCACGTTTGGCGGTGATGCCCGAGACTACAAGGAGCAGATTAATATTGGTCTAGCGGTTTCGCTCGACGACGGCTTGATTGTGCCGGTCTTGCGCGACTGCGAGAAGCGCTCTCTGCTCGACATTGCGGGCCAAGCCACGGCCCTTGTGGAGCGGGCCCGAACCGGTAAGCCCCGGCCCGAAGACTTGAGCGGTGGGACTTTTACGATCTCCAATCTGGGCATGCTGCCGATCGAACATTTTACGGCTATTATTAACCAGCCCCAGGGAGCCATCCTCGCTGTTGGGACGATTAAAGAGCGGCCGGTGGTTCGAGACGGTCAGGTCACGATTGCGTCAACGATGATGGTGACTCTGTCATGTGACCACCGTATCATTGACGGCCTGACCGGTGGACAGTTTTTGCAGGAGTTAAAAAGCCTGCTGGAAAACCCGGTCGGCCTGATGGTGTAGAGAAAGAGAGACCACGTGGAACGGTACGATCTCATTGTCATAGGAGCCGGTCCGGGCGGCTATGTGGCCGCCATTCGGGCCGCCCAACTCGGACTTACGGTTGCGGTTGTGGAAAAAGATCAGCCTGGCGGAGTATGTCTGAACTGGGGCTGTATCCCGTCCAAGGCGATCCTGACCTCGGCCGAGATGTATGAGGATCTGAAAGAGGGCGAACACTTTGGGATTAAAGTCCAGGGCTTGTCATGTGACTACGGCCAAGTCATCAAACGCTCACGGGAGGTCGCCGGTCGCTTGACAAAAGGGGTCGAATTTTTACTGAAAAAGAACAAGATCCCGCTGTTGAGGGGGACCGGGCGTCTCATCGGCCCACACCAAGTCGTGATTGGGGCCGACGGTCGGCCGGAACAGCAGGTCGAGGCCGACCGTATTCTGATTGCGACCGGCTCGAAAGAACGCAGCCTGCCCGGATTGGAGATCGACGCCAAGCAAATTGTTACCAGCTATGAGGCTCTGACCGATAGCGAGATTCCGGAGTCCATTCTTATTGTCGGGGGGGGGGCGATTGGCTGTGAGTTTGCCTATATCTACAACGTCTTTGGCAGCCGGGTGACGGTTGTTGAAATGGAGCCACAGCTGTTGCCTGGGGTGGATACCGAGATCGCCCACGAATTAGAGAAGAGCTTTAAGAAAAAGGGCATTGAGGTGCTGACGAGTACCAAATTTGACGGCATCGAAAAGTTCCCGGCACGCCTTGATGTCCAGCTTGATAGTCAGGGCGATCTCAAGGAACGCACCGCCAACAAGGTATTGGTCGCGGTCGGACGCGCGCCGCTGAGTGCCAATCTCGGCCTTGAAGCCCTCGGGGTAGAACTCGACCGGGGGGGCTATATCAAGGTCAACGAGCAGTTCCAAACGACGTGTGAGTCCGTGTACGCGATTGGGGATATTATTGGTCAGCCCCTGCTGGCGCACGCTGCCTCAGAGGAAGGAGCCGCTGCGGTCGAGTGCCTGCTTGGCGAACGAGAAAAGGGGCTGGCCTCTCAGCGGATTCCAGCCTGCATCTACTGTCAGCCCCAAATCGCGGTGATCGGGCTCAGTGAACAGCAGGCCAAAGAGCAGGGCTACGAGGTCAGGATCGGCAAATTTCCCTTCCTGGCATCCGGCAAAGCCTTGGCGTCCGGACATGAAGAGGGGCTGGTGAAACTCGTGGTCGATAAGCAGTACGGTGAGATTCTCGGCTGCCATATTATCGGACGTGGGGCCACGGATCTGATTGCCGAGGTGGCGTTAGCGCTCACCCTCGAGGCGACGACCGCCGAGCTAACCGGCACGGTCCACGCGCATCCGACCTGGTCTGAAGCCATTATGGAAGCTGCGCTGAGCGCCGAGGGACGGCCGGTTCATTTTTAGGAGCGCTGACGCATATGCAGGTGCGATGCCTTGATCTGGGTCTGGTTGAATATCAGCGTGCGCTGACGCTGCAAGAGGCCTATGTTGAGCAGCGCCGTAAGGGAGCCGGCCAAGATACGCTCCTGTTGCTCGAACACCCGCCCGTCTTTACCCTGGGACGCGGGGCGGACGAACGCTTCGTGCTGAAGCCCGGTCGCGTTCCGGTGCGCCGGGTTAGCCGGGGAGGGCAGGTGACGTTTCACGGACCGGGTCAGCTCGTCGGCTATCCGATCCTCGCTCTGGCCCGCCACCGTCGAGATGTTCATGCCTATATCCGCAGCCTTGAACACGTGCTGATTCAGACCCTGACAAGCTACGGCCTTCAGACCCAGCGGCGCGAAGGCTTAACCGGCGTGTGGTCTGGTACAGACAAAATCGCCTCCATTGGCATTGGTATCCGCCGCTGGGTGACGTTTCACGGCTTTGCCCTCAACGTCGATCTCGATTTGTCGTATTTTGACAGGATTGTTCCGTGCGGCTTAGCCGATGTGCGGATGACTTCAATGGCGCGTATACTTGGGCGTCCGGTCGCTCTTCAGGCAGTCAAAAGGCGGTTGGCTGAAATCTTTGCCGCTACTTTTGGGTATCAGAGTGGGACGCTCTTGGAGGAAACGGTATGGAACATGAGCGGCCTGACAGCCAACACTCCGCACAGTCTCAGTCTGTAAGGCGCCGTCGTCATCCCAGCTGGATCAAGGTCCGGATGCCCGGTGGACCAGGCTACGCCAGGACCAGAGGAATTGTCTCAACCCTCAAGCTCACCACGGTCTGTGAGGAAGCCCACTGCCCCAACATCGGCGAATGCTGGGGCCACGGCACAGCCACGTTTATGCTGATGGGGGAGGTGTGTAGCCGCAACTGTCGTTTCTGTGCGGTCAAGCACGGGCGTATGGCCATGCTTGACCCGGATGAGCCGCGACGCGTCGCGGACGCCGCGCTGAAGATGGGCCTGTCTCACATCGTCATTACGTCGGTGAATCGGGATGACTTGCCCGATGGCGGAGCCGCCCATTTCGCCGAGACGGTCCGCCGGTTACGGCAGGCCAACCCAGACTGTGCGATCGAAGTCTTAACGCCGGATTTTCAGGGTGACGAAGAGGCCGTGAGCACCGTTGCCCGGTCTCCTCTGAACATTTACAACCACAATACCGAAACGGTTCCTCGACTCTATAAAAAAGTCCGACCCGGTGCGAAGTACGAACGTTCGCTGCGCGTTTTAGCGCGTGTCAAAGAGGTCCGCCCAGCCCTCAGGACCAAGACCGGCCTGATGCTCGGCCTAGGCGAGACCTATGAGGAGTTATTGGCTGTGTTTGGCGATCTGCGCTCGGTCGAGTGCGACATCCTGACCCTCGGCCAGTACTTGCAGCCGTCAAAAGATCAGCTGCCGGTTGCACACTACGTCCATCCTGACGAATTTACGGCCTTGGGCCAACAGGCCCGGGAGCTCGGTTTTCGACACGTGGAGGCGGGACCCTTGGTACGCAGCTCGTATCACGCCTGGAAGCATGTTCTCTGATCGGACCGTTTGCCACTGGACGGCATTGGGCAACACAAAGCGGAGAGACCGCCTGCTGGGGCGGCTATTCCGGTTGATCCTTGGTGCGGCGGCGATTTTCCCGGATTTGGGCAGGCGTTCTAAGACCGTGACGCCCTCAAAAACCAACCGGGAGACAAGCAGCAGGACCAGCCTACTCGCCACAAAATCGGCGCAACTCCCCTCACAGGAGCCCCCTCCCGCCGGCCTTGCCATGTCTCACCACAGGCGGCAATGCCGTTTGCTTCCCCCACCTTGGCCACATCGAATATCAGCCGGGCTCACCACTGCCCGATCACGCGATATGCTTTGGACGCCAAGCGGTGACGGCTCACGCAGAGTGACTAGGCCGACATGGAGATTGGTCGGCAAGACCCCGTCTCCACGGTCCGGCCGGCAGCACCTCGTTCGGATGCCCGACAGCTCGCCAGCGCCGAGAGCCGCTGTGGTCCTCCAAGCAGAGTGCTGCGCCAATTGCCGTCCGACCAGATAGGCGCCGGCCCGCCGTAGGCGCGCAAGACCAAAGAAGGGCGAATCGCTAGTGGCGGCGGCGTCAGCAAACGGTCTGGTCAACGCCGGCGTATCGGCTCGCAGGCCTGGGGTGGGGGCGAGAGTCTCCGCCGCGCATCACCTCAGGGTCTGTGAGATTGTTGGCCAGGTCCTGCCCATCCACTTAACCCCAAGCGGGGTGAGAGGCCATGAAACGGATGACAGAGGTGGCTTCCTCACTGTAGGTGGGGAAGGCCGGCTATATGCCGTACACCCGAGCTGCGCTGTCACCCAGCAAGTTATAGCGGGCCGTCTCCGACAGCGGTGCAACCAGCTCCTCTAGCTCTTCCATGTAGTTACGGGGGTGGTCAAAGTGAGGATAGTCGGTGGCCCAGAAGAACCGATCGGCGCCCACATAGTCAATAATATGGGCCAGCGCCCGTTCGTCGGGGTCGCCCGAAATCCAGCACTGGCGTTTGAAATAAAAGCTGGGCTTTTCTTTGAGCGGGACATTGTCGCCCAGGCTGGTCTCATAGGTCGTGTCCATACGGTCTAGGGCCGCCCCGATCCAGCCGGCTCCGGATTCCAATACCACCGCCTTGACCTTGGGGAAGCGATCAAACAGACCCCATTGAAACAGGCCGTAGAACGCTTGCTGGGGGCCCTGCATACCCAGCGTATTCTGCATCCAGCGCGCCTTGCCCATGCCGTCAAAACGCTGGTAGGTCCGAATCTTGGGATGTTCGGCCATGGGATGGATGGCGACCGGGGTGTTGAGCTCTTGGGCAGCGGCCCAAAACACGTCGTGGTCGGGATGGGCATGCGGGATACGGGTCAGTGTATACGGTGCCACAAAAGCGCCTCTGGCGCCGGCCCGCACAGAGCGCTCTAGCTCGGCTGCAGCTTTACCCGGATCGGCCAGCGAAATGTGGGCGATGGCAATCAAACGTCCGTCCGAATCGGAACAGAAGTCGCACAGCCAACGATTATAGGCCTGGGCGTAGGCCAGAGACAGCTCAGCGTCTTCCAACTCGCACTCCCAGGTCAAGCCCAGGCTTGGATATAAGATGGCCTTGGCAATGCCCTCCTGGTCCAGAAGCGCGACACGCTCTTTGGGATCCATAGAGCCGAATGGGGCGTTCCCCGGGTAGGACTGCTCTATCAGGTCAGCCATTTCTTGGCTGTTTTTCCCCATCGCCCCAAGGCCGGCCAGCGTGCGGATATCAAAGAACCGCGACGGCTTGCCGTCCAGCTCCAGCACCTCTCTGCCGTCGTGGTGGCGCACTCGCAAGGCCCGGTCACGATAGGCCGGATCAATATATTTCTCCCAAGTATCGACGGGTTCGAGAATATGCCCGTCGGCATCAATAATGTTGCCATAGTTGAGTGCCATTGCCTTCTCATCCTTTCTCTGGAGGCTGATCAGTGAGTGTCAGGCCAATCCTAGCCTATTCTTGTTGGGCCGGCCACGGCTCTCGTGCTCCTACACGCCCCGCTTCTCTCCCCATAGGGCGATGTGGAGACGATAGCCGAGCCGGTAGCCCTGCTGCAGGCACACCTCAACCAAGCGCTGGGCCAGATCGTTGAGCCGCTCGGGCCGAGCCGCTTCGGGCATTAGCATAACCCGCTCGGAGGGCAGATTGAAGCGCGCGACTAAGTCCGCTATCTCGGCAACGTCTCCGGGGGTGGCAACCACAAATTTGAAATAGGTGTTGGGTAAGGCTGCAAACACCCGCAACGCGTGCGGCCGCAGCCGCTTGTCGACCGGATTGCCCGAGTTCTCCAGCTTTGGCGAAATATTCCAGCGCGTGATGGTGGTGGTCAGTCGCGCGTCGGGGAGGAGCGTCCCGGCGGTCTCGACCTCGCTCGTCCAACTCTGGCCCAGCTGTTGCAGCAGACTGACAAGAGCCGTCTGCTGCAACAGCGGTTCCCCGCCGGTCACGACCAAATTTCTCGGCCGCAGCTGCTGCAGTGCGCTTATGGTTTGGTCGAGGCTGAGTTCGTGGATCTCGTTGCGAATGTCGTAGGTGTTCCAGTCCCAGGTGTATTTTGTATCGCACCACCCACAGCGGAGGTTGCAGTGGGCCAGACGCAAAAAAACGGACGGCACGCCTAGGGAGACGCCCTCACCCTGAATACTGTCAAATATTTCAGACACGAGGAGCCGGTCACGCAAGGGCGTCACCTTTCTCCTCGCGGCAGACCGAGTTGGCGCTGTTCGGCAGCCTTGATATACGCGCTGGCGTCTTCGTCTAGCAGCAGCCCTTGGGCGACAAGCCGCTGTGCTGCAGCCGCGACCGCTTGCACATAGCGGCGGTGGGTGACATAGCGTTCCTCCAAGGAGAGGCGCGGATCGCCGTTGGCGAGTCGCTGTGTCTTGGTCGCGGCAAAAGGAATAAAAGATCCCATTGCTGCGCATTCGTCCTTGGGCATATCGGCTAGCAGGTTCCAGCCGGTATAGGTGCCGAGGGGAACCGCAATGTCCGGGAGCTGAATGCCCGCCACGTCGATGCCGTCCGGTGTGACCCTGGGCACGAACGTCGGATACGCGCGGCCGGTCTTCTGCGGCGGCAGGGTGCTGATGATACCGCGGTCGAACTCAGGTCCGTAGTCGTAGAGTTCACGGACGCTGACCACACCGGTATAGGCAACGCCCGGAATGTGGGGAAACCCAACGCTGGATTGCGGGAGGGGCGGGACGAGCGTACCGTCGGCCAGCCGGGGCACCCGGCTGGGGGGCGGTTCTTTGTCGGCTGTCACCCATTCCGTCAAGGCGGTCAGGAGCGCACGCAAAGCCGGTCCTGGACTAATCGGGTTCTGCAACTGTTGGCAGCTGCCGCGTCCGGACGCGACCCCGTGGGCAATGCTCGACAGCAGGTAAAAGCGGACCTGTGGTGGATCGGGCTGGTCGGCGCTGCCGTCCGGCGTCGTGATGGATAACGACGCGTTCTTAAACCAATAGCTGTTGGAGTCGTTCACCTCCATGATTTTTGGGGTCGTCCTTGAGGCTTCACAGCGGGCGAGCACGCTATCGGTTTTGCCCGTCACCGGATCGCTGAGCGCGGCATAGGCGAACGGAAAAATCTGTTCTGGATAGACATGGCTCCAGCGCTGAAAGGCGGTCCGGTTCGGCTGGGCAAAGCGATAGTTGAAAAATCCCCCGCCAGCTCCGTTGATATACGGCATCATGCCGTCAAACACCCGTCGCCCGTCTTCGTCCTGGTTACAGCCCAAGTACAAAAACGGTCGGTGGAAGCGGCCCGACTGCGAGAGTCCGGTGGCGAGAGACCATTTGAGCGTGCGGGCCAATGGATTCGGGTTTCCCTGTTCGTCGGCATGGGCGTGGCGTATAAACGAGACAAAATCGCGTACCGCGGCAAAGCCAATACCGGCCACGATTGGATCGGTCGCCTGATAGACAAACTGATAGATTTTGCCGCTCTCAAACGGCCGCTCGCCCTGGGGCAGGAGCCCGATCGTCGAGGCATTGAGATAGTGCCACTCCGTTGCCGGAATAAGGCGGGGCTCATCGCCCCGATAGTCGCGCACCGTCAGCCTGGCCTGAGAGGTATCGAGGCTGGCAGCCGGATAGGTCAGGGGATAGCGATACACCGCCCGGCCGGTCGTGGCGGTTTGAACGTTATCGACCATGATCTCCTCAAGCGCGGGGCCGACAATCGGTCGCTCGCCTGCTCTGGCAACCGGAACGGTGGTGGTCAAACGGTCGTTCCCGGCCGCAGCGGTCGCGTCCCAGCCGGTCCAGACAATGGTATAGCCTTGGCGCATGAGGTAGCCAGTCCCAATGTCTTGAGCCGTGCAGGGATCGTTAAGCGGCGGAAACTCGGGCGGGGCCCTAAACGGAAAGTTCAGCGGCAGGTAGGTGATCTTGTTGCCCCGATTGGTAACATCGAACAGGAGGACTTTGTTGCCCCGGGCCGGGTCAAGCGGCTTGAGTATGTAAAAGTCGGTCGCATACTCAACCCGGCCTCGGACGTTGCGCGGCGCTAGTCCAATATCGGTAATCACCGCGTTGAGCGGGCTAGCGGGGGCAAGCTCGCCAAAGGCACGGCCGACCAGTTTTTCATACTGACCAACCTGGCCGAACGAGGTGCCATCAAAGGCGGGCGACCGGACGGTATCGATAAGCATCCGCGTAATCATGAGCTGCTCCGTTTTTTGCCCTGTCGTACGCCGTGCCTGTCGCCTTGTCAACGTGTTTTTTGGCCAACACGCTGAGGGTTTCTTTTTTTGTCGCGTCGTGTAGAACTTGATCCCATACGAGGCAGCCAGTGCCAGGCGCGCTGGCAGCGGATAACGGAGAAGGGAAACGTCAATGGCACGATCAGCATCGTCCCCTCAAGCGACAAAACGGCGTCCACTTGAGGGTATCCGCGTTATTGATCTGACAAAAATTGTCGCCGGTCCCAACGCCACCCGAATGCTGGCCACGATGGGCGCCGAAGTGATCCGGGTTGAGTGGCACGACCAGCGGGCGCTTGATCTGCTGCGCGGAGTCCAACCCAAGGTGCCCGGCGGAGCGGCCGATAGTCTCAACCGCAGCGGCCTGTTCAACAATATGAATCCAGGGAAATACGGCATTACCCTCAACATGAGCTTGCCCCAGGGCCGCGATTTATTTAAACGCCTGATCGCTCAGTCCTCGGTCCTGTGCGAGAATTACAGCCCCGGTCAAATGGACCGCTGGGAGCTTGGCTATGAGGTGCTGCGGGCGATTAATCCCGGACTGATCTATCTGCAGATCAGCGGCATGGGAAAGTCGGGCACCTATCATGACTACCTGAGCGTCGGGCCCACCGCCCAAGCCCTGTCGGGGTTGACCCAGATGTCGGGTTTACCCGACCCGATGCCGCCAGCCGGCTGGGGCTATTCGTATCTTGACCATTCAACCGGCTACTACGGGGCGATGCACGTCCTGATGGCCCTGATACAGCGGCGCAAGACCGGTCAGGGCTGCTACATTGATCTGTCACAAACCGAGACCGGACTCATGGTGTCTGGCACGGCTACCCTCGAAGCCCAGCAGAGCGGCAAATCCACCCAACGCCACGGCAACCGGATGCCGGTTGCTGATTGGGCGCCGCATGGCGCCTACCCATGTCGGGGAAGCGATGCATGGATCACTCTAGCGGTGCAGACCGACGAACAGTGGCAGGAACTCGTCGCTGAGATGGGTTCTCCCACTTGGGCTAGCGAGCCCCGCTTTCAGCGTGCGGCGGGACGGAAAGCCGCCGAAGACGAGCTTGATCGGCGGCTGGCCGAGTTCACAAAAAAGACGGAGCGCTATCACCTCATGGCCCGCCTCCAGCGACGCGGGGTGCCGTCCGGCGTGGTACAGAAGTCGGTCGATCGTTTCACCCGTGATCCACAGCTGAGAGCACGCGGAGCGTTTGTGTCCTTGCCGCATTCCGAGATCGGTTCCTGGCCGGTCGAAGATTTTCCGGCCAGCGCCCAAAACATGCTGCTCAGCGTTGGTGGCCTGCCGGGGCGGGCAGCCCCGTGTATCGGGGAGGACACTGACACGGTGTATCGTGACGTGCTTGGGCTCTCTGGCGAGGAAATTGCCCAGCTCAGGGAGGACTGGATCATTTGAATAGCCAAGCAGCTTTAAGCCGAGCCCTTGAGGGCTGCGTCGTGGTTGAGTGCGGCGATGAACGCGGAGAATTTGCCGGCCTCTTGCTCGCCTCGTTCGGTGCCGAGGTGATCAAGCTAGAAGGACGTCACGGCTCCAACTCGCGCCGCTTGGGCCCTTTTGCCTCCTCGTCGCCCGATCCGGAACACAGCCTGTGCTTCTGGCGCTACAACCTGGGCAAGAAGAGCGTCGATTGCGACCTTGAGCATCCAGCCGGCTATGACGTGCTGGAACGTGTGGTGCGGCATGCCGACATTGTCATTGATTCCGGCCAGGCTATTGATGTTGAGCGGCGTCTTGCCCTGTACCGTGACATCCAAGCGACAACCCCCCGCCTTATTATCTGCACAATCACACCCTTTGGGTTGAACGGTCCGTCCCGCGACCTCACAATGACCGATCTGACCCAGCTGGCAATGGGCGGAGTGATGGCCTCGTGCGGCTACGATCCAGGGCCGGACGGTCTCTACGATACCCCACCCATTGCGCCCGGTATGTGGCAGGCCTCCCACATCACCTGCGAACACGCGGTGCTCGTGCTGGCCGCCGCGCTCAACTGTCGTGAGCTGACGGATGAGGGCGATTGTATTGATGTCTCGATTCATGAAGCGGTGAGCACCTGTACCGAGGTTGCGCTGCCGTGCTATATCTACAATCAAGACGTTGTCCAGCGTCAGACCGGACGCCACGCCGCTACGGCCAAGACGCCGGCATGGCTGCGTCGGACCAAAGACGGCCGTTACGTGAAGGCCTTCCTCTTTTGGGGGAGCCGCGACGTGCGGGTCATTGCCGAGATGCTCGACGAGAGAGGGATTGAGCACGATCTGCAGTCGGACGCCTACCGCCGGCTGAGCGAACGCTCTCCGGGCGAAGCGAACAAGCACCTCAGCGCCCAGGTTGATCGGCTCGTTGCCTCAATGACCGCTGAGGAGGTCTACCATAAGGCTCAGGCCAAAGGGTTGCTGTGGGCCAGCGTGCGCTACCCTGAGGAAAATCTTGACGACCCGCACTTCCAGGCACGGGGGACTTTTCAGGCTATCCATCAGCCGCAAATCGGTCGCGAACTGTATTTCCCCGTGTCTGTTGCGACCGACGGCCAGAACCGGCTGACCGGCTTCAAAAGCGGCGCTCCGTGTTTGGGCCAGCATACGCGAGAAGTCCTGTTAGGCATGGGATTCAGCGAGGCCGAGTTGGGCCGGCTCGCCGCCCAAGGGGTCATCTAGGCGCGGGGGAGGCGAGCCCCGCACACGCGGCAGAACCCATGCGTTGCCAAAAAGCCCGGATTGTAGAGCCCGAAAGTTGGGATCTCATTCATCCCGACTCGCACGAATGGGTGCGACGGAACCTTGGCGCTGAGCTGTGGGTGGAGACGGGACCGCCACACAAGGCTATTCCTTCACTGCACGGCGGCGAGGTCAACAATTCGGTCAAAACACCCTATCTCTGGCTGGGACGAGTGCGTTACTGGATGTCGATGGATGTCCTTGAACTCTTGGCGGAGAGCGCCGAGGTGGCCGATCAACCTCTCTTGGACTGGATGGCCACCCAGCCGCGGGTCTAACCGCTGGTCTTTGTCCAGCCCTCTCCACGGCACCTCACTCCGGGCAGTGCTGCATCAGCTCCAAGGTCGTGCCGTCGGGGTCACGGAAATAGACCGCTTTGATTTTTCCGTAGCCCTCACCCTCTAGATCAAACATCTGCGGGGCCGAATAGAACTCTACCCCTTTAGCTCGTAAGTCTTCGTAGACCTGGTCGATATCCTTGACCCAAAACGCGACTTCGGTGATCCCGGGGTTGGCCAGTCCGGGGTAGGGCTGACCGTCGTTTCCGGCCGGTTCAATGAAATGGAGGAGTTCAATCGGCGGGCTGGTCGGATCGTCTTTGTAGCGCAGATACACGGCGCGCAGTGTGGCGTTTGGGACTTGGGTGACCGTGCTGGCCTCTTGGCCGTCGACAACGACATCCCCAATCACCTTGAGGCCCAACGTATCACGATAAAACTCAACCGCCTTGTCCATATCTCTGACCGTAATACCAACATGTGCAACAGCTCCCAACATGGCGTGCCCTCCTTAAGTGGCGTCGTGCCTGGCAGGGTAGCGCTAAGTCTGGGCTGGGTCTATAGCTCCGGAACAAATTTTGTGCGGGGCTGTTTCTACTGTGACTGAAAGATAAAAATCCGTCCTGTGGCTACGTTATTGCCAATCGTCTGACCCGACGCGCCAATGGCAAATTCCGGGATGCCGTCACCGTGCAAATCACCCGGAGAGGCGAGCGTGTAGCCAAACTTTGAGCCCTGGTGTGGGTTGGGGTTGTCAAAGGTAATCAGGTGGCGTCCGTCCCAGCCGTTAAACACAAAGACTGACCCCTGAATCTGAAATTCATCCACCGTTTGGTGCGGCGCACTGACCAAGATCTCTGCGGCTCCGTCCTCATTGATATCGGACGTCCAGGCCACCCGATACCCAAAGCTGGCATAAGCGTTGTTCAGGCCTGGGTCGTGCAGAGAAAGCAAGAGTGAGCCATTCGTGCCGCTGAACACATAGGCCTCGCCCTGGGCGCGGTTCGACTGCACGTCCTTATATGGCGCGCCAACCAAGATGTCGGCGATCCCGTCTTTATTGATATCTCCCCCCGAGGCGATGTGCCAGCCAAAGACCGACCCGGCTTGGGGTTCGGGCGCGTCAATGGTGTACAGCAAGCTCAGGTCTCGACCGCTTATGGCATGCACCCGCCCCAGTATCCTATGAGGATCAACGTTGGTGTACGGCGCACCGATCAATATATCGGGCGTCCCATCGTTGTTTAAATCGTCCGCCCCGGCAACAGACCAGCCAAAGGTATCCCGGCCGGGTGGGGCCGGCGGGCTCAGGACCTGCACGAGGCTTCCATCCTGGCCGCTGAAGATGTAGGCTCGTCCCGATCCGCTTTGAGCAGGCGCACCGATGACGAAGTCCGCAATAGCGTCACCCGTGAGGTCACCCAGCACCGCGGTCGAAAAACCGAAAGCGGCTCCGGCATCCTGCTTGGGCGCTTGGACTGTGTAGAGGAGCTGCCCGTCTTTGGCGCTAAACACAAAGGCTTGGCCGCTCCCGACCTTCTTGATCTCTGGACCTTCGGTCACCGCACCCTGCTGGACATCAATCGTCAGCGACAGGGCACTGCCGGCCTCTCCCTGGCCGATGGCCCCCACCACTACGTCATCGATCCCATCGGCGTTGACGTCTCCGATACGGGCGACAGCAAAGCCGAAAGCCGAATCTGGCTGGGGAGACGGATTATCGATCGTGTACAGCAGCAGCCCGCTCCTCCCGCTATACACAAAGACCCGTCCTTGCCGATCATTGTTGTCCACCCGGTGTTGATAGGCGCCGATCACATAGTCCGGCGTTCCGTCGGCGTTGACATCGTCAGCAACGTCAAACGCAGAGGCAAAGCCGGTCAACGGGAGTTTGGCGGGATGGTCGATGTGCATGACACGCGGATCTGCCTGGACGGACGCGTACCATAAGAAAAGGATAAAGATTGGAGACGTCCAAACACAGGGGGACACTGACACAGCAGTCGCTCCTTTCGCTGAATGAGTGGATGAAGGGGCAAGGGATATCAGGTAAGCATCCCGACGGCAAGGGGAAGGGGGGGAGCGGAGCCGCCCCGGTCAAGTCATGCTCGAATCTGCCCCACCAAGGTTCTCCGTAATCGGTCCCGCCGCCGCGACTTGGCGCGCCCCCTTGGCCGGCGGAGACTCGATCACGGGGCAGGCAGCGGGGCTGAAATAACGGGCGGGCCGGACAGGCTGAGGCCGGTGCGGTGGAGGCGGCCGGCGTCCCTCGGGCCCATGGGTCAGCACAGCGCCGGAGGTGAGGCGCAGCGCAGCCGGTCAGGACGAAGGGGGGCGCCAAGCCCCGTCTGTTGGCCTGAGTGCCTGTGGCCAACAGCGTCCCGGTGGTGCGGAGCAGGGGTGGCGTGGGCGTCTTAAGGGCGGGCGGTCTCGGTTCACGCGGGACACCCCGCGTCCGACGCGGGAGCAGAAACCGCCCTGCGGTCACGTCCTCGTCCAAGACACAAGCGAAGTCTTCCCCGCCGTTCTGTACATTCCCGTTTGACTTTTGTAGAGCTGAACAACTTCAAAACAAGCAGGAGGACTATACGGTATGGCGGAATATATTGATATTGAACAGGCAAAAACTGCGTCCGGCTTACGCCTTGTGCTGCCCCCGGGCCGTCCGAACCCGTGGGCTGAGGGGCTGAAGGGGATGTGCTATGTGAAAAAAATTCCGTACCTCCGGGTGGCCAAAGCCCAGGGCCACGATTCTGCCCTGCAAGACTGGACGCATCAGGCCAGCGCACCGGTCGCGGTCTGGAACAACGAACGCCCCCGCAGTATCTGGAATGACCAGCTGTATTTGCTCGAGCGTCTGGCCCCGCACCCGTCGCTTATGCCCGACAATGTTGAGGACCGTATTGTGATGTGTGGGCTGTGCAACGAGCTGTGCGGTGAGACCGGATTTGGCTGGTCACGCCGTCTGATGTTGCTCTCCAGTATCCTGGCGAATCCAAACGCCCCAGAGGCGGCTCGAACGTTTGCTGCCTATATGGGCGGCAAGTACGGCTACGGTCAGGCCGAGGCTGAGGCCGCCCCTCAGCGGGTGGCCCGGATCCTGGAAACGCTCAGTGCCCGCTTAGCTCAGCAGCAGGCACGCGCCAGCCGATTTCTGATCGGCGACACCCTCTCGGCCGTAGATATCTATTGGGCGACCTTTGCCGTGCTTGTCCAGCCGTTGCCGGTCGAGTTGTGTCCCATTGACGAGCAGCTCCGGGCGTCGTTTGTGAACACCGATCCCGTGGTTGCCGCCGCCCTGTCTCCTCAACTGTTGGAGCACCGCGATCGGATCTACCACGACTATCTCGAACTGCCGATGGATCTGTAGTCTTGTCGCCGGCCCCTTGCCTCTCAGGCCTGCGTTGGGGCGGGCTCTGTGGGGTCGAGGCGCTGTGGGGTCGAGGCGCTGCGGGTCCGGGAAATCCCACGCTTGGGCGCTGACGGTGTCAAGATCCATCTCGACCCGCACCCAGCTTGGAGTGTCCAGGCTTGAGACGTGGATGACGAGGAGGTCTCTGGAGAGGCCGAGTGCTTGAGCATCAACCGCGAGCTCATGGTCTGGCCGCGGTCGGCCCCTTTCTCGTGGTAGGTGGGAGCGGCCTTGGTCAGACTGGCCGCCTTGGCCGACACAACGAGATTGGCGGCAAAGGCGCTGCCGTTCGCCTGCTGGCAATCGCGGCAGTGACAGGGGGCGCCCATGGATCGGCTCAGCCGAGCAGTCCTAGCGAATAGCTCCACACCGGCAGCCACCAGAGAAGCGGGGTGGCACAGATGCTCTTGGCATCCCTTCCCCAGAATGCCACACGCGCCATGCCGACTCGCTCGCTCGGGCGCATTGCGATGACGAGCAATACCTGTAAGACTGGCACCGATCTGTGATAAGGAGACGTCCATGAGCTATGAACAAATTGTGTATGAGGTGCACGACCGGATTGCAACGCTGACGCTCAACCGACCGGATCGCTTAAACGCCTGGACTCCGGTCATGGAGCGTGAGGTCCGTGAGGCCATGAGCACGGCAACGGTCGATGAGGCGGTGCGGGTGATCATTCTGACCGGAGCGGGACGCGGGTTCTGTTCGGGGGCGGATATGTCAGGGCTCAGTCAGGCGAGCCAAAGTCCCCCGCAGGACGCGACACCGGGCGACCGGCAGGCCGCAATGCGCGCTGAAGCGTATGCCGCCGGTCCGATCAAAGGGGGCCTCGACCTGCCCCAGGCCTTCTCGTACCGCCACGCCTATTTTCCGACCGTCCCCAAGCCGGTTATTGCCGCGCTCAACGGCCCGACCGCCGGGATTGGGCTGATTGTGGCTCTGTACGCCGATATCCGTTTTGCCTCCCAGGCCGCCGTCTTTACCACCGCCTTTGCCCGCCGGGGATTGGTGGCCGAACACGGCATTGACTGGCTGTTGCCCCGCATCGTTGGTCTGCCGAACGCGCTGGATCTGCTCTTATCGGCCCGAAAAATCAGTGCCGAAGAAGCCCTGCAGATGGGGCTGGTCAACAAAGTTTTCGCCCGCGAATCGTTCATGGAAGAGGTCCGGGCCTATGCGCTCGAACTTGCCCTGATGGTTTCTCCTCGCTCTATGCGGACCATGAAACAGCAGATCTTCCGGGCCCAGAGCCTGGATTTTGGCCAGGCCCTGTACGCGTCTATTCCAGATGTGGTGGACAGTGTGGGCAGCGAAGACTTCAGAGAAGGGGTGGCGCATTTTGTGGAGAAGCGCGCGCCACGCTTCTCCGGCCGCTGATGCTACCAATCGTCGTCCTCGTTGCCAACAAGACTGTGGAGGCGGACGACCAGAGGTTCAGCCTCCTCATCCAGCGGGCTGACCGTGAGCTGCTCAAGCGGCAGTTCATAGCCGCCCGCCGGACACGACAAATAGACACTCAGCTCGCCATGCTGGTCGTAGATCTCCTGCAGATTCTGCAGCAGCTGGGAAATTGTGATGGATTTCTGCGTGTTCATGCTCTCATGCTAGCATGCCGCGCGGCAGAGGAGAGACCGCCGGAAAGGCCGGAGTATGCGAGTGGGTTTTGATATTGGCGGGACATTCACGGATGTGATGATTCTCGGGGATGATGGGCAGCTGACAACCACAAAGGTCTTGTCGCTACTCGACCGGGTTGGCGAGGATATGGGGGACCTGATTCAGAGGACAAGAGCGTCCGGCCAGGCCGACAGTCGGGTCGAGAGTTTCGTGCATGGCACGACGATTGCCTCCAACGCGGTCATTGAAAATACGACGGCAACAACGGGACTGATCACGACCCGGGGGTTTCGTGATGAACTCGAAATGCGCGGCCAGCGCCGTCCCAACATCTATGACGCCTCGTGGGACCGCCTGCCCCCCCTGATTCCCCGCTCTCTCCGTCTTGAAGTCCGGGAGCGTATCCTGGGCAGTGGGGAAGTCGAGCAGCCGCTTGAGCTCGCCGACGCCCGCCACCGTATTCAACGGCTCCTCAATGAGCGGGTTGAGGCCATTGCGGTATGTTTGCTCAACGCCTACCTGAACCCTGAGCATGAACAACAGCTCGGTCGACTCATTGCAGAAATGGCCCCCGATACCGTCGTGTGCCTCTCGTCCGACGTCCATCCCGAGATCCGTGAGTATGAGCGGATGAGCACGACGGTCATTAATGCCTCGCTCATCCCTGTGGTCGATCGGTATCTCAACCGACTCGAACAGCATCTGGCGCTCTATAGTGAGCGGTTGCTGATTATGCAGTCCAACGGCGGCATTATGACCTCCCACGCCGCTCGTCGCCGGCCGGCCTATATGATTGAGTCCGGCCCGGCGGCTGGCGTGCTGGCCGCGGCCCGCCTGGTATCGGAAACCCACCACAATGCCGTGCTGTCTTTTGATATGGGCGGGACAACGGCGAAGGCATGTCTGATTGAAAACGGGGTGCCACTGGAAAAGGCTGGCGGTGAAGTCGGGGGTGGGGTCACGATGACAACGCGCCTGTTTGGCGGGGGCGGGCACGCCTTGCGCGCGCCTTCCCTTGATATTGTGGAAGTCGGGGCTGGTGGGGGCAGCGTGGCCTGGATTGACGACGGTGGCGTCCTGCGGGTCGGACCACACAGCGCTGGGGCCGAGCCAGGGCCGGTGTGCTATGGTCGGGGAGGTCGACAGCCAACGGTGACCGACGCCAATGTCGTCCTGGGCTATATGAACCCCGAGGCGATAGCCGGCGCGACCCTCAAGATTGATCGACCGGCCGCCCTGACCGCGATCCAGGTCCAGATTGCCGATCCGCTCCAGCTCGAAGTGTTGCCGGCGGCCTACGGCATCACCCAGGTCGCGAACTCTACTATGATGCGCGCTCTGCGGGCAGTCTCAACCGAACGTGGTCGCGACCCGCGCGAGTTTGCGCTGATCGCGTTTGGTGGCGCCGGTCCGATTCATGCGGTGGCTCTGGCCGAGAGTCTCGGTATGACTCGGGTCCTGGTTCCGCCATACCCCGGCCTGTTCAGCGCCCTCGGCCTCCTGCTGGCTGACTATCGGCACGACTATGTGCGGAGCGTCGCCCTCGCCCTTGAGCGGATTGAGCCGCAGGCGATTCTTGAGCAGTTCGCCGAGATGGAAGCCGTGGCCCGGGAGGAACTGCGGGCAGAGGGGATTGGCGTTGAGGCTGTCCGCTTTGAGCGCAGCGTTGACCTGCGCTACAGCTATCAGGTCTCGGAGCTGACCCAGCCGTTTCCGTCGGGTGCGCTCGACGAGTTGCCGGTCGAGTTGGCCCGGCTGTTCACCCAGGCTCATCTCCGGGCTTTCGGCTATGAGCGGGACGACACCATTGAGCTGGTCAGCCTACGTCTGCGAGCGCTGGCTTTGGCCGGAAACGTCCGTTTCTCCGATCTGTTGGGGCGGCCCACCTCGGCCGACCATACTCAAGCTCCCACCCGCCAGGCGTATTTTGGCCCCAAGTACGGTGTGCAGGACGCGATGATTCGCCAGCGCGCGGATATGCGCACCGCCCAACCTGGACCATTGATCATTGAGGAGCCTGACACGACTGTGGTGGTCCCTCCGGAGTGGTCGGCGAGCCGTGACGGGCTGGACAATCTGGTTCTGGAGAGGCAGGGCTGAGCCCGCTCTGGTGGCAGGGGGGGGGCAGCGGCAGGGATGACGGCTCAGCCCTGTCCGACCCTCTAGACACCTGCGTCAATCTCGGTCCCCCTCAGCAGAGCCCCCCGTGCGCAGCCGCCACCTCCGCTCACCCTGCTCCTCGTCTCAGGCCTGCCGCGGCCTGTTGTGGGAGGGGGGCGTGCTCGCCCCGCACGATTGCCGTCCATGCACAGGGGATCAGCGTGAAGCGGCACCGACGGGCCATCTCTTCGTTGGGCGGTTGATGTCTCCGTGTAGGGCCTAGGTCCCGCCCCCCTTTCAGCCGGGTCAAGCGTTCGGCTCTCTCCTCAGCGCTCAAGGTCGGCACCGGGCTAGGCAGGATGCCGTGATACCGCAGAGACTTCTCTATACCAAGCGGTTCGGACGCCCGGCACAGCCGCTCTCCTAGACCGCCGCATAGCTCGACAGGTCCTCAGTCTGACAAACTCTCTGAGTCCCTCACCCGTCCTCATCCCCCTCTCTCCCACTTTGGTCTGATTCGGAGCCAAGCCTGTCGGCTGTCGTGAGGGCGGGTGCTCAAAATCTTCTACGGACTATGACACGCCGTGATCGTCCTTGCGTGTGGTTGTAAGACAACGAAGTCCTCCTCACTTCCGGTCTCTGAGTCTCTCTCGGGACAGATCTCGTGTCGTCCGTTGACCCTGTGCTTGCCGGTGGCCCTGCTCGATCTTTTCCCCTTCCTTGCGTGCCGTTCATGGAAGCCGGGGGGCGTCTCTCTCTTCTTCATCGCGACTCTGCTCAAGGTGGAGCCGGCGCTGTGGTGGGACCGGCAGACGAGGATTGGCCTGTTTGTCCGTGCGGTCCGTCGCCCGCAAGACGCCCTGAGCGCTCACTGCCGGTACGCCGCTCCTCTGCGGGAGACCTCCGGGCCACCACCCCCCCTGAAGTCGCCGACGCACCGAGAGCGCTACACCTCTTGGAAGCGGTCTGGTTCTTCCCGGTGTCATTTTTGCCCTTGTTGTTTGTCCCTAAAAGTGATACGGAGCTTGAATCCACAACCACACCCTACACACAAGGAGGAGTTGGCCATGATTAAACTCAAATCTGTCCGCCATGCCGGCGTGCCGATCACCGATCTGAGAAAAGCGAAATCGTTCTATAAGATGCTCGGTTTTGAAGAAATTGAGCGTCCTAAAATCAAAGGCATCCCCGGCGCCTGGTACGAATGCGACGGCACTCAGGTTCATCTCATCGGTCAGCGCAACGCCATGGCGGCCAAAAATCTCCCCGGTGTGGGTTCGCACCTCGCTCTCCAGGTTGAAGATCTTGACGAAGCCAAGAAAATCTTGAAGAGAAGGAAGATTGAATTTGCCGAGTTTACCCCACCGCCCAGTATTGGTGGTGGCCCGGTCCTGTTTCTTAAAGACCCGGACGGCAACGCGGTCGAGCTGCGGACCGATCCGTAAGCTTCGGTCCTATCACGGGTCCGAAAAAGGCGCCCTAGAGGGAGCCGTGCCGCGCGTGAAGAGCTCCCTTCTTGAGTCTTTTCTCGTGCGCGTGCCAAGGAGACTGTCATGCGGATTGAAATTCATCCCAAGCCCGATGGTATGCAACACATCAATCTCATGTTCTGCAAGGACAGCCCCGACCCGGAAGACCTCTGGATCGCTGACCGTCTTCGGGCGTTTCCGGTCCCGCCCAAACGGACGCTAGAGTGGGAGCGGGAAGGGCGGTCGTATACGGTCTTGCAGTTTGGACAGTGCGTGATTGGCCATGCCATGTTCGATATTGAAAAACATAAAGGTATTGTTGACCAGCTCCGCCGGGTGTGCAGCCAGGAGATTGACCGGCTGACAGCCCACAAGATGGACAAGACGGGCGTCCTGCGGCTCATTTCCGAGACAGCGCTCGCCTTTCACCGTCAGGCGAAGTTTGGCATCCGCAGCAACGGAGAGATCGGTATCACCCTTGATGCCGACGAGGCCCGCGAACGCCTCCGCCAAGCCCTGCGGGAAGAAGCGCGCGGCGAGCGAGCCATCGAACCTGAATAAGAACAGGTCGCTGATGGCGTGTGGAGATAAGGAGACAGTGTGCATGTTCACGGCCCCGTCCAGATATTTTAATCAAGAACATGAGATCTTCCGCGAACAGGTCCGGAACTTCGTGGATAAAGAGATTGAACCATATATTGATCAATGGGAGGAGGAGCGCCTCTTTCCCAAATCGCTGTATCGTCGTATGGGCGAACTCGGCTTTCTCGGTATTCGTCTGCCCGAGGAGTATGGCGGGAGCGAGGGCGACATTTGGATGGCGTTGGTCTTTTGTGAAGAATTGTGTCGCTGTCATGCGCTCGGCTTACCGATGAGCGTTCTGGTCCATACCGATATGTCGACCACCCACATTGCCCGTTACGGCACGCCGCAACAGAAAGACAAGTATCTGCGGCCCTTAATCGCTGGTGAACAGGTGTGTGCGATCGCGGTCTCCGAGCCCTCGGGCGGATCGAACGTCGCCGGGATTCAGACCACGGCCGTGAAAGACGGGGATGTGTATGTCATCAATGGAGCGAAGATTTTCATCACCAACGCTGTGCATGCCGATACGTTCTGCGTTGCGGCCAAAACCGACAAAAACCGCGACCATAAGGGCGTGTCGATGTTCATTGTTGAGCGAGATACCCCGGGCTTTCAGTTGGCCAAAAAACTCAGAAAGATGGGCAATCACTCTTCAGACACCGGCGAGTTGGTCTTTGAGGATGTGCGGGTTCCGCGCGCCAATCTGTTGGGCGAAGAGGGACAGGGCTTTTACTACATTATGAAGAACTTCCAGGACGAGCGGCTGATCGCGGCGAGTATGGCGGTCAGCGCCTCTCAGCGCGCCTTAGAAGATACCATTCGCTATACCCGCCAACGAGAAACCTTTGGGAAACGGGTCTTTGACCATCAGGTTATTGGCCATCGTCTGGCCGATCTTGCCACCAAGCTTGAGGCGGCGCGCCAGCTGACCTATTACGCCGCCGATGTCCTGAACTCTGGTCGTGACGCGAGTACAGAAGTGTCGATGGCCAAGCTGTACGCGACTGAACTGGCCAATGAGTTGGCCTCTGAGTGTTTGCAATTTCACGGCGGCTATGGCTACATGGAAGAGTTTCACATTGAGCGTTTTTATCGAGACATGCGTATGACCAATATCGGAGGAGGAACGTCGGAGATCATGCGCGAGATTATTGCCTATCGGGGATTGGATCGGGACTAACAAGAACGTCACCCAGGCCGGAGAGTGGCCTCCGGCTTCCTGAGAGGAGTGGCCGTGGGGGTGAGTGTCCCTCGGCTCGGTGGTAGAGCGGAGGCGGGGTTGCGGAGGAGGAAGAGCTATGGGAGCAGTGTTGGATGTGGATATGCCACAGAAGATGTTCGCGCGCCGAATTCAGCCGTTTGGCATCGCTCTAGCCCAGGTATCCTGGCGGGTCAAAATGTTCACCCACGACGGAGTCGTGCTGGCCGCGGTCTATCTTGAGGAGCCGAACCTGGTTGTGGGCATGTCGTTTTGGCAGGACGAGGAAACCGCCCGCCATCTGTTTAGAGGAGCAGTTGAGATTGGCCTGTGTGCGGACACCGACCCACCGGGGCGAGTCTGTTTGAGGGTTGAGCTTGATACCGAAATGGTCGATGAGTTGTTCACGGCCGCAGAGCGGCTCAACCCGTGCCCGACCCGGACGAGTGCCAGCCGGGCCAAGCGCCATTTTTCACACTTTTTATCCGAGGCTTTTCCAGACACGCCGCAGGTCTGGTCTCGCTCGTACAGTTGGCGGGCCGATCGCTCTCCCCGACGAGCGGCCCAGCCCATACGGGTTGGATAACCGCCGTGTGGATTTGCTCACCTTGTCCAGTTTGCGTATAGTAGCCCGGCCTAAGGAAGCGAGGTGCCTTCCGTGGCCCATTTCGATTTGGTAAGGAGGGAAACGTATGGCTGATGATGCACTCAGAGAGAAAGTCAAAGAAATCCTGCTTGAGCTTGGCGTTTTTTCTGGTCAGCGTGAAATTACGATGGAAGAGATGGCTATCCTACAGGGGCAGCAAACGGGTCTCGCCCGGATTATGCCTGAGATTGGACAGCGAACCTGGAAACTCTTCTATGCGGCAAAAGAGGGCCACTGGGACCTGGCCAACTTCCAGTACTCGGAGATTACGGAGTTGATGGAACTCGGGGCCTATGCCCGGCCGAAGCACGAAGAGGCGCTCAATCAGTTCATGGCCGAGGACTGGCCGTCTGTTGGTGAGGCGATTAAAAACAAGGATTTTGAGGCGTTTGAGGCGGCTTTTCATAAGGCCATTGAGCAGGCCAACGCCTATCACGAACTCAAGGACAGACCCTATATCCGTTGGCAGCTGCCTTCCGTCCCGCCGGAAGACCTGGAACTCAAACCGCGTGGGGGGGCGAAATAGGCTCCTCTGCGGCGTCTTAAGGAGCCTGAGACCTTGCGCGCCTGGATTGGCGCTCCCTTCAGGGGTCAAAGAATGTCAGTGTGGAAAAGAGGGCAGCCCATGGCTGCCCTTCGCTCGTTGTATAAGGAGGGAAGATAATGTCTGGTGTGCTTTTTCTCCTCGTCGTCCTAGCTGCCCTGGGATTCTTTGTCTTTACCCTGTACGGTCGTCTTCGGCTCTTGCTCGCCGCCGGGCCGGTGAAGCGTTTTGACCGGATTGCCGAGCGCATCAAGGCGGTGGTGGTCTACGCTTTTGGCCAACAGAAGTTCGTGGTCGGCGAACAGCCGGCCGGCTGGATGCATATCCTCATCTTTTGGGGCTTTCTGATTCTGGGTCTGCAGGTTGTGACCATGTTTGGCCGTGCCTTTTCGGAGCATTTTTTCGTGCCCGGTTTTGCACCCGATCAGTTAGGAGGGCCGTTCTTTGTGCTGCGCGACCTCATGGAGGTCATCGTGATCGGAGCGGTTTCGGTGGCCATCTACCGCTGGCTGGTGTCGCATCCGCCCCGGCTGTTTGGCTATAAACCGGCCGAAGAGCGCCTGGCCGGGCAGTCACACTGGGAAGCCGTCCTCATCCTGTTTTTTATCTTTACGATCATGCTCTCCGGCCTGCTGTACGACGGTGGGCGGTTGGTCTTTTTGGCCGGCGATCCCGTGATCGAAGCCGAGCGGCGCTGGCAACCGATCGGATCCCTGGTTGCCCTGGTGTTGTCGACGGTTGGAGTAGGATTTGCCGAGTTTGTGAGCGACGCCTCGTGGTGGATCCATAATCTGGTGATTCTGGCCTTTCTCAATCTGCTGCCGCGCTCCAAGCATTTCCATATTATTACCTCAATTCCGAACGTTTTCTTCCGCAAACTCGAGCCCGCCGGCGCGCTCGACAAGATGGATCTGGAGAACTCCGAGACCTTTGGCACCTCGTTTATCAATCAATTCACCTGGAAACAGGCGCTTGATATGTATAGCTGTACCGAGTGTGGGCGGTGTTCTTCCCAGTGTCCGGCGACGGCCAGTGGGAAGGAACTTGCCCCGCG
This sequence comes from uncultured Binatia bacterium (SeqCode), assembly GCA_965214605.1. GTDB lineage: Bacteria > Desulfobacterota > Binatia > Bin18 > Bin18 > JAAXHF01. The sequence goes on from OZ243961.1 coordinate 315,932, forward strand.
CCAGCTGCTCCTCAATCTGCGCGACTATCTGTATGATCATCAGGCTGAGATGATTGGCTCCCGGTTTGACCAGGCCAATGGCAAACACGAGGCCGCGCTCGTGGGCGAGAATGTGGTGGGTGAGAACCTGATTCAGGACAACGTGCTGTGGGCGTGTACGACGTGTCGGGCGTGCGAAGAGGCCTGTCCGGTGATGATCGAATATGTTGATAAGATCGTTGATATGCGCCGCCACTTAGTGCAGGAAGAAGCCCGGTTTCCTTCCGAACTGACCCGGACCTTTAAGGGCATGGAAACCCAGGGGAACCCGTGGGGGATGAGTTACGACAAGCGTATGGATTGGGCCGAGGGGATAGCGGTCCCCCTCCTCGCCGACAATCCGAATGCGGAATATTTATACTTTGTGGGCTGTGCCGGGGCTTTTGACGACCGTAACAAAAAGACGGTTGCCGCCTTTGCCAGAATTCTGAATAAGGCCGGGGTGAGTTTTGCCGTGCTCGGTCCCGAGGAGCCGTGTAACGGCGAGACCGCCCGGCGGCTGGGCAATGAATACCTGTTTCAGACCATGGCCGAAGCTGCGGTCGAGGTGATGAACGGCTATGGCGTCCGCAAGGTCATTGCCAACTGTCCGCACTGTTTTAATACGCTGAAAAACGAGTATCCGCAGTTTGGTGGCGACTACGAAGTGCTATCGGCGGCCGAACTCGTCGATCATCTGTTCAAAGCGGGCAAACTGACCGTTCGGGAAGACCTTGATCTCAATGTTACCTATCACGACTCGTGCTATTACGGCCGCCACAATAATATCTACGAGTCGCCGCGCCAAGTGATTGCCAAGATCATGGGGAAAGCCCCGCACGAGATGGAGCGTCATCGCCAGACCGGCATGTGTTGTGGCGGCGGCGGCGGCTGGATGTGGATGGATGAACCCCAGGACCAGCGGGTGAACATCCTGCGGGCCGAGCAAGCCCTGGAAACCCATCCAGACGTGGTCGCGGTGTCGTGCCCCTTTTGCATGACCATGCTGAGTGACGGCGTCAAAGCCAAAGAGGTCGACGAACGGGTCCGGGTCCTTGACGTCATGGAACTTGTCGATCGAGCTAGCGATTGAGCGCGGCCGATGATCTGTTCCTTGACAATTTTACGCAAGAGAGGTGGGCACCCCCCATGCTAGAGCAACTTGAAAATACCCATCTGGTCGATATGCAACCCCTCATAACCCCGCGTTCGGTCAAAGCCGACTTCCCACTGGCCGAGCCGACAGCCGAACTCATCTCGCGAACACGCCAGGCCATCCGCGCGATTCTCCATGGCCGGGACCGGCGCCGCTTGCTGGTGGTGACCGGCCCGTGCTCCATCCACGACGCCGAGACTGCCTACGAGTACGCTGGGCGCCTCAAAAAAATCATTGACACCACGCACGATCGACTGGTTGTTGTCATGCGGACCTATTTTGAAAAGCCCCGCACCACGGTCGGCTGGAAAGGTTTAATTAACGACCCCTACCTAGACGGCTCGTGTGATATTCCCACCGGCTTACAGATGGCCCGCGAGATCCTCCTGCACATCAACCAGCTGGGCGTACCATGCGCCGTCGAGGTGCTCGATCCGGTCACGCCCCAATACGTGGCCGATCTGATCAGCTGGGCAGCCATTGGCGCGCGAACAACCGAGAGCCAAACCCACCGCGAGATGGCCAGCGGGCTGTCCATGCCGATCGGTTTTAAAAACGGGACCGATGGCAAAATCCAGAGCGCCATTAATGCGATGATTTCGGCCCGTCACCCGCATAGCTTCCTGGGCATCAATGCCGACGGCATGACCTGTGTGATTAAGACTGGCGGCAATCCCGACCGACATATTGTGTTGCGTGGCGGGGGCGGAAAGCCGAACTGCGGTCCCGAGGATATTGCCCGGGCGGTTGAACTCGTCGCGTCTGAAGAAATCGCCCGGGCGATCATGGTTGATTGTTCGCACGATAACTCGGGCAAGGATCACACCAGGCAGGGCCAGGTGTGTCGCGATGCCCTGAGGGTCTTTCGTGAGGGGCAGGATGCGCTCATGGGCCTGTTGATCGAGAGCAATCTGAGACCGGGGAAACAGACCTGGAAAGAGGGCGTACGGCTCGAACACGGGGTGTCAATTACCGACGCCTGTATTGGTTGGGAAGAAACCGAGCGGTTGTTGTACGAAATCGCTGAGGCGACTCCCGTCTAGGAACAAGCCCGACCGAGATAATCTCGGCCGCAGGCTTGGGACTGGCAACATCTTTCACGACCTTGCGGGCCGAGGCCATGGGCGGCAGGAGGGGGATTGCTTCGAGTCCCCGCTGCTCGGCCCTGCGCAGCGGGGCGACAATGTCAATACTCACGACAATCCCGAATTTTCATCGGGTTCATGCCCAGGACTCGCAGAGCCGTATAACCTGTGCCAAGGAAGACGCGGGGCCCGGGGCGATGCGATGACATAGAGGCCCCGGGTGCCTGGGATAGACACGCCAGTGCCGACCTTGATCTGCGGGGTGTTGCGTGCGAGGCCAGGGCGAGGCTGGCACAGCAGTCCGACCAAATCATTTGTGAATCCGGCACCCGGTCATAGCCAAGCTCTTCGGCATATTTGATCAGCTGCCAATCGTCGATTGTAGGAGCCACTGTAAAACTCAATTCCATATCGGCGAGAGAGTAGCCGGACTGTACGAGCAGAGCTGTTTGGCGGCCTCGGACAAACTCCGGCGGTTCCGGGACAAGACCGAGTGCACACTCTGACCGAGAACCGGCATGGTCTGTGGGAGGGGAACGCTTTTGGGCCGCTGCTCCCTGGGTCGCGCAGCCGAGCTTCCGGTTTGTGGAAGGCAGGGCGGTCAGTGGTAGGCTGTCTTATCAGGCCCTCAGAGAAGCCCAACCTGCTCTGGAGGCTTAAAAGGATGGTGCTCCAGACGGTCACTTGGACAGTATGGCGGCCTTCATCTCATATCTCTGCCATGGAGCTGATTCACCGCTGTCCGTGCGAACGCGCGCAGTGCAGATGTTCCAGCGCTTGACAGCAAAGCCGTCCTGGCTCGCTGCTCCTAAGAGGGCGCAGGCCAAAACGCTCCCATGCGAGGACTAGCTGGGGAGACAGTGGTCGTCACCGTGTCTGAGCGAGCTGAATGCTGCGGTCGGCCAGCGTCAGGGGAGGGGGGAGGGGAAAGTCCTGGGGACGCTGAGCGGCAGAGGCAGTCATGCCCCTGGGCGAGGCCGGGCTTGGGAGTCTCGCCGCATGCTGCTCACGGCCTCGCCGTGGTCCGTCAAGGTATGCGCTCAGTTCCAGCTCACGCGTGGAGAGTGGGGTCACGAGCCATACAGCTGCCATTGAAGGAGCGTTCCGGACGGTTTCCTCACGGGTTGCCACTGCCAGGCGGCGTAGCCCGCGCCCCTGCTGAGAGAGCGGCGGTCACTTGTGAGAGACTAGCGCCCTTTGGGCATCTCCAGTACCCGTTCGGCAATAATATTGCGCAGGATTTCCGACGTGCCCCCTTCAATCGTGTTCGCTTTTGAACGAATGAAGCCGTATTGCCAGTAGGCGTTGTTGTCCCCGTCAACGTCTTGATACAGCTGGGCGTAGGGCCCCTGCATATCAACCGCCAGTGCTTGGAGGCGTTGATTCGACTCGGCCCAGTGCAGCTTCGCAATCGACCCCTCGGCTCCTGGCGGCGTGCCGCGCAAAAGTTTTGTCAGCGTGCGATAGTTGTTGAGCTTTAACACCTCACTATCAATATAGGCCTGGGCCATTCTCTGCCGAACGTGGGGCGAATCCTTAAGCGGCTCACCGTAACGGGTCTCCCCGTGGACCTTTTGCCGGAGATCCTGATAGGCGCGCTGCATGGCAAACGTAAAGTAGAATCCCAAACCCTGGCGTTCGAACATCAGCGAGGTGATAATCACTCGCCAGCCCTGGTCTTTTTCACCCAAAAGCTGAGCCTTAGGAACTTTGACGTCTTCGAAGAACACCTCGTTGAACTCACTCTCGCCAGTCATAGTCCGCAGCGGCTGAACATTGATGCCGGGACTGTTCATATCGACCAGCAGGGCCGAGAGGCCCTGGTGCTTTGGCGCGGTGGGATTGGTCCGTACCAGGAGCAGACACCAGTCCGCATAATTGGCTAAACTCGTCCACACTTTTTGCCCGTTGACAATAAAAGTGTCCCCCTCTTCCTTGGCCTGGGTTTGCAGAGAGCCCAGATCCGATCCTGAGTTGGGCTCCGAGTACCCTTGGCTCCAGACCTCTTCTCCGCTGAGAATTTTTGACAGATATCTTCTCTTTTGGTCTTCCGTGCCGTGTGTAATGATCGTTGGTCCAACGATCTCCAGTCCCAACACATTCATCAAGGCCGGCGCTTGATGCGCCGCCATCTCTTCATCAAAGATCATCCGTTCAACCAGCGAGGCCCCTCTGCCGCCGTACTCCTTGGGCCACGAGAGGCCCGCCCAGCCGCCTTCGTAGACCGTTTTTTGCCAGTCTTTCAGGAACGTGAGATCGGCCGACGACGCTTGGGGATGCAGGTGGCGCAGCTGGCCGCTGTTGGGCGGGACATGGGTCGAGAGCCAGGACCGGAGTTCACGTCGGAAGGTTTCCTGTTGGGGGGTAAAGGTGAAATCCATGGCGGTACTCCTTTGAGCTATGCTGAGAGTTTTGTCTTCAACAATTGGTTGACGAGTTGCGGATTCGCTCTCCCCTGGGTCGCCCTCATGATCTGGCCAACAAAGAAGCCGAGCAGTTTTTTCTTCCCACCCCGGTAGGCGGCAACCTGATCTGCATTGGCGGCCATGACCTGATCAATCTGGGCTTCGAGTGTGGCGGTATCGCTGACCTGAAGCAGCCCTTGAGCGTGAATGATTGCGTCCGGGGGCTGGCCGCTGCTGCGCATTTGGTCAAAGACGGTTTTTGCAATTTTGCCGCTGATTTGGCCGTCGTGGATCAGGCTGACGAGCTGTGCGAGGTGCGCAGGCGGACACGGCCAGCGGGAAATATGCAGCCGATTGTCGAGTGTCTCGTCTTTGAGCACGCGCAGCACGCTGTCCATCACCCAGTTGCTCAGCGATTTTGGATCGACCGCCTGAGCGTGCACCGCCTCTTCATAATAGTCGGCAACGTCCTTATGGGCGGTTAAGACCGCAGCGTTGTAGGCCGGAAGGCCGTATGCCTCGATAAAGCGCCTTTGTCGGTCGGTCGGGAGCTCCGGCAAGCTGGTTTTGAGGGCTGCCACCCAGGTGTCGTCAACGACAAGGGGGAGTAAATCTGGGTCGGGAAAGTAGCGATAATCGTGGGCAAACTCTTTGGTGCGCATTGAGCGGGTGACTTCCCGCTCAGCATCCCACAGCCGGGTTTCCTGTACAATCCTTTCGCCCGATTCGGTGGCCCGTATCTGACGGGTCCTCTCGTACGCAATCGCCTTTTCGACCGCTCTGAACGAATTGACATTTTTAATTTCGGTGCGGGTCCCCAACTCGGCACTGCCGCGCGGTCGAATTGACACATTGGCATCGCAGCGCAGGCTGCCCTCTTCCATATTGCCGTCACACACTTCGAGATACCGCAGCAGGGTGCGCAAGGTGCGCATATACGCCCCGGCCTCTTCAGGGCTGCGTATATCCGGCTCACTGACAATTTCCAAGAGCGGCACCCCGGTGCGGTTCAGATCCACCAAACTCGCCTCCCCCTCGGCGTCGTGAATATTCTTGCCGGCGTCCTCTTCCATATGAATCCGGGTCAGGCGCACCCGTGTGGTCCGATCCTGAAGCGGCACGTCAAGATAGCCGTGCTCGGCAATGGGGAGCTCATACATGCTGATCTGATAGCCCTTGGGCAGATCTGGGTAAAAATAATTCTTGCGTGCCCAGCGACTGTGGGCTGCAATCCGGCAGTGGGTGGCCAGGGCAGTCTTGAGGGCATAATCGACCACCCGTTTGTTGAGGACCGGCAACACCCCGGGGAGTCCCATACACACCGGGCAGGTGTTATGGTTGGGCGCGGCGCCGAACTGGGTCGAGCACCCGCAAAAAATCTTTGACTCGGTCAACAGTTGGGCGTGGACTTCAAGGCCGATAACGGATTCGTATTCCATAGCTCAATTTTTTGCTGCAGCCAGACAGAGAGAACGATGACGGCCGCCCCGGTAAGAGCATTGTGTCGGGTGCTCAAATGGAGGGTTTTCTCGTCTGCCACTCAGTGGCCTGCTCATAGGCATAGCCGGCCTGCAGCAGCGTCTCCTCACCAAACGGTGCTCCAATCAGTTGGAGGCTGATCGGCAGCCCCTGGGTGTCAAATCCACACGGGACCGACAGCCCCGGCAGCCCGGCGAGGTTGACGGCAATCGTAAAAATGTCTGACAAATACATGGTCAGGGGATCGGTGACTTTCTCTCCGATCTGAAATGCTGTTGTTGGCGCGGTCGGTGTGGCAATCATATCGCAGTGCTCAAAGGCGGCCAGAAAATCCCGCCGAATTAAGTGGCGCACCTTTTGGGCCTTCAAATAGTACGCCTCGTAATAGCCGGCCGACAAGGCGTAGGTGCCGAGCAGAATGCGCCGTTTGACCTCCGGGCCGAACCCCTGGGCTCTGGTCTGGCGGTACATCTCGGTCAAGCCCGTCGCGTGCTCCGTCCGATAGCCGTACTTCACTCCGTCGTAGCGGGCAAGGTTTGAGCTCGCCTCGGCCGTGGCAACGATGTAATAGGCGGCGACAGCATAGTCGGTATGCGGCAGGGAGATCGAAACCGGCGCAGCGCCGAGCGCCTCCAACTCCTCAATCGCGCGGCGGACCGCGCGGGCGACCTCCGGCTGCACGCCCGGCACAAAATACTCTTTGGGAATCCCGACTCTGAGTCCCCGGACGCCACGCTTGAGCGCCGCCTGATAGTCCGGCACCGGCAGGTCGACCGAGGTCGACTCTCGGGGGTCATGGCCGGCAATGACCTGAAGCAGTGTGGCACAGTCGCGCACATCCTTTGTCAGCGGTCCCACCTGATCGAGGGAGGAGGCATAGGCGACGACCCCAAAGCGACTCACCCGCCCATAGGTCGGCTTTAGCCCGACCACGCCGCAAAATGAGGCTGGCAAACGGATTGAGCCGCCGGTGTCTGTCCCCAGCGCCGCCAAGGCTTGGTCGGCCGCAACGCAGGCTGCCGAACCGCCCGAAGAACCACCGGGGACTCTCGAAATATCCCACGGGTTTCGGGTTGGGCCGTAGGCCGAGTTCTCGTTCGACGACCCCATGCCGAATTCATCGCAGTTCACCTTCCCCACAATGACCGCACCGGCGCCTTTGAGGTGATGGGTCACGCTGGCATCGTAGGGCGGTATGAAGTGCTCGAGGATTTTCGAGCCGGCCGTCGACCGCAGGCCTTTGGTCAGAATAAGATCTTTGATCGCAATCGGAATGCCGCACAGTGGGGGAGGGGACTGCGGGCTGGCTAGGCGGCGGTCTGCCGCCTCAGCCTGGGCGAGGGCCTGTTTTTCGTCGACCGTGACATAGGAGTGGAGCGTCCCGTCAGTCGCCTGAATTCGTGCAAGAACGGCTCGGGTGAGTTCTTGTGCGCTGAGTTCACGCGACTGCAACAACGCGCGGGCGTGATGGATGGTGAGGCGGGAGGGGTCCATGGTCGTTAGTCGATGATCTTGGGCACTTTCAAAAAATCGGCTTGTCGTTGTGGCGCGTTTTGGAGCAGCGCGTCCGCGTCGGCCTCGGTCGTGACCCGATCCTCGCGCAGGCGGCCTGCCATATCAACCGCCTGGGCCAAGGGCTCAACCCCGTCTGTCTCAAGCTCATTGAGTTTGTCCATGTAGGTCAAGACCTTATCGAAATGGGCCACGAGCTCATCCGTCTCCACGTCGCTGAGTTGTAGACGGGCCAAAACCGCCACCCGCTGGACTTCTTGTCGCTTCACTCGCATAGTGCTGGATATCCTAAAAGAAAGGGCTTGATCCGGCTAGGGGCTCTCGGCTACTCTCTTGAGCAGGGTGGGGGTGAGCGAGGGCGCTGCGGGGCGCTTTTGTCCGGGACGGCGGAGCGATTTCTGTGGGAGCGGCGCTGTCATTAGGTGGCCAAAAGATCTGCTGTGGCTGGAGGAGACTGATTGCGGGGCCCGTGTCCGGCGGTTCTTGCTTGAGGGCCGCCGCCTCAGCCGGGCCCTGAGTGCGGTGACCCGGCGGCACCGGCGGCGCTGTCTCACCCCTCATCTCAGCACCGCCGGTGACCCGCCCCCCGGCTGTGACGTCAAGTGAGAGGCTCCCTGTGACCGAGCGGGCGGGGCTCGGCGGCCACCGCCAGACTGAGGCGTTTGAGCTCTTCTCCGCTCTCTAGAGGTTTTCGTGCTGGATATAAAAATTGTCCGTGAGCATCCTGAGTTTGTCAAACGTGAGCTCCGCAAGGTTGATTTCCCGGCCGCGGATATTGATGCCTTGCTGGACTGTGACCGCCGGCGGCGTGCGGCCATCCAAGAAACCGAGGCGCTGCGCGCCTACCGCACCGCCCGCTCAAAAGAGATCCGCCGCATAACCGACCCCGAAGCGCGTCAACAGGCTATTGACGAAATGCGGGCGGTTGGCGGGCGAGTCCGTCGGCACGAAAAAGAGGTGGCCGCCTGTGAGGAGGAGTTTCAGCGGCGTTTGCTGCTGCTGCCGAACCTCCCGCATCCGGATGTTCCGGTTGGCAGAGACGAGCACGACAACCGCGTGACGCGACGCGTTGGCGACCGCCGTGCGTTTGCTTTTCCCCCCAAGCCGCACTGGGAGTTGGCCGAGCAGCTGGGGATTATTGATTTTGCGCGCGGCGTCAAGATTTCCGGGACCCGTTTCTACGTCCTCAAAGGGCTCGGCGCCCGTCTCCAACGCGCCCTGATCAGTTGGATGCTGGATCTGCATATCACACAGCACGGCTATACCGAGGTCTATCCGCCGGTCATGGTCAAAGAGCAGTGTCTGGTCGGGACCGGCAACCTGCCTAAATTTGGCGAGAACCTGTACCGGGACAGTGACGAAGACTTTTGGTTTATCCCCACGGCCGAGGTGCCGGTGACCAATCTGTACCGGGACGAGCTGCTTGAGGCCGATGCCCTGCCGATTTACCATGTGGCCTACACGCCCTGTTTTCGGCGGGAAAAAATGTCGGCTGGCCGTGATGTGCGCGGCATCAAGCGGGGGCATCAGTTTGATAAGGTCGAAATGGTCAAGTTTGTCCGGCCCGAAACCTCAGACGCCGAACTCACCACTCTGGTTGAGAATGCCGAGGATGTGTGCCGCGGGCTCGGCCTCTCCCACCGGGTGGTCGAGATGTGTACTGGGGACCTGAGCTTTGTGGCCGCCATGAAGTACGACGTAGAAATATGGGCCCCGGGCTGCCAAGAGTGGTTAGAAGTCAGCTCGTGCTCGAACTTCCGGGATTTTCAGGCCCGCCGAGCCAAGATTCGCTATCGCCCAGAGCGTGGGGCCAAACCGGAATTTGTGCATACCTTAAACGGTTCCGGCCTGGCCCTCCCCCGTGTGTTGATCGCCGTGTTGGAGAATTATCAGCAGGCGGATGGGAGTGTCGAGATTCCGGCCGTCGTCCGTCCCTATATGGCTGGCATAGAGCGGATTGGCCCGGCGGTCTGAAGTCGGTGTCGGCACCGTGTCCGGCAGGAGGATGAGCTGGAGACCCTTGTCGCATACAGCCGTTTGTCCGCTGGCTCAGGGGGCTTGACGGGATGGGAAGGGGCAGATACTTATCGGCCGGACATAGCGGAGTTGTGGCACCCGAATCGGAAAAAAAAGAGTCCGGTCAGGAGCGTGAAGACAAGATTGAGCGCCTGACCAAAGAACTCTCCGGTCTCATCAACGAAGCCGGAACCCAGGGGCGTGAAGAACTGCGGGATTACGCCGTGAGCCTGATTCAGGCAGAGACCGAGACGACGTTAGTTGAAGAGGCGGCCGAACAACCCCAAGGAGGGAGGCAGACAGGAGGAATGGGGCTTCTCGCCCTCAGTATTCCGCTCTTCCTGATCGGCATCTTTTTGCTCCTTCTCTTTCCTCCAGTTGGCATGGTCATGCTCTTGTTTGCGGGTGTCATGGTCGTTGGCGGAGGGCTCTATACGCTGCTGTTTCATCGCAAATAGACCTCACGGCAGGAGGAAACGCGCGATATGGCCAGAAAACCCATCTCAGAAGAAGAACAACGAGAAATCGAAGCGCGGCGCCGTATCGAACAGATTGCCGAACGCAAGAAGCGGGTCTCCGAGCGGGCTGAGCGGAGTGGTTTGTGGTCTCGGCGCGACTTTTTTGGTCGGCTCAGCTGGGGCGGCTTCGGCCTCGTGTCGCTGATAGGCCTGCTGGCCTTTGTCCGGTCGGCTTTTCCCCGCGTGCTCTTTTTGCCCCCCTCGAAATTCAAAGCCGGTTTTCCGGGCGATTACCCGGTCGGTGAGGTGAGCGAAAAATACACCCAGGAATTTCGCGTCTGGATCGTCCGTGAACCCATCGGGCTCTACGCGATCTTTGCCAAATGTACCCACCTCGGCTGCACCCCGCGCTGGTCGGGCTCCGAGAATAAATACAAGTGCCCCTGCCACGGGAGCGGCTATGACAAGGCCGGCTACAATTTTGAAGGGCCTGCGCCCCGCCCGATGGACCGCTTTGAGCTCTCGCTTGATGAGGAAGGGCAACTCGAGGTGGATATGAGCAAGATTTTTACCATGCAGCCCGGGGGAGACCCCAACAAGCAACATCCGGACAGTATTCTCAGGATCTAACCAAGGAAGACACGCTATGAGCCAGTGGGACGAACTCAAACGCCAGGTGATGGAATCGCAGGCGTGGCAGTCCATCTTTCGCCACGGCTACGAGGACACGCCGCGGAACCGGATTCTGATGGTGTCGGGCAATGTGTGGCTCCATCTCCATCCGTCTAAAGTCCGCAAGCATTCAACCCGCCTGCGCTTCACCTGGTGCATGGGCGGGATTACCTTCCTCATGTTTTTGGTCACGACCATAACCGGGGTGTATCTCATGTTCTACTACCGGCCGGTCGCCGAATACGCCTACGCGGATATCAAATATCTTGAATTTGATATGCCGTTTGGCATGTTGATGCGCAATATGCACCGCTGGGCGGCGCACGGCATGGTCATTGCCGTCTGGCTCCACATGTTTCGCGTCTTTATGACCGGCTCCTATAAGCCGCCGCGCGAATTTAATTGGGTCGTGGGGGTTATTCTGCTGGTGCTCACCCTGTTGCTGTCCTTTACCGGCTACTTATTGCCCTGGGATCAGCTGTCAATTTGGGCGGTCTCCGTCGGATCGAACATGGGTCGGGCCACACCGCTGTTGGGGCACGAAGGTCCGGGCCGCGAGCTGCTGGGGGTCAACGCGGTCTATGACGCGCGGGCCTTTCTGTTTGGCGGCGGAGAAATTGGGGCGCATACCCTGCTGCGCTTCTACATTTTGCACTGTATTTTTATCCCGTTGGTGACCAGTCTGTTCCTGGCGGTCCACTTTTGGCGGATTCGGCGGGACGGATTCTCCGGTCCTCCACTGTAGGGGAGGGGAAGAGTCATGCATGTGCTCGTTGTGCCCATCCTCATGGTCCTGGTGTTATGGGGGCTGTACGTGATTGCCAAGCCCCGCGTCCACAAGGATTCCTAAGCTCTTGCGGAGAGACGTATGGCTGAAGTGACCGCTCCAACGCCACGGGTTGAGGCCTCGCTGAAAAAAGCGGGCAAGCCTGGGGACGACAAAGTCCACACCTGGCCCTTTCTGGTGCGCAGCGAGTTTCTGTGCACCATCCTCGTCCTGGTCTTTCTGCTCTTCTGGTCGTTGTTGGTCGACGCCCCCCTTGAAGAGCCCGCCAATCCGGGGCGGACGCCCAACCCCTCAAAAGCTCCCTGGTATTTCCTGGGGTTACAGGAAATCCTGGTATTTTTTGATCCCTGGCATGCGGGCGTGGTTGCTCCGACCTTTATCATTATCGGCCTGATGGTCATTCCCTATATTGACATTAATACCAAAGGGAACGGCTACTATACCTTTCAAGAGCGGAAGTATGAGATTTTGACCTTCCTGTTTGGCTTTCAGGTCCTGTGGGTGTCCACCGTTATCATTGGGACCTTTCTGCGCGGTCCTGGCTGGAACTGGTTCTGGCCCTGGGAGCCGTGGGACTCCCATAAGGTTGAAGCGATGACGAACCAGGATCTGCCCTATTTGGTCGGGCTGCGCGACTACTGGACTTCGGCCGCCTTTGGAGGGGGGTTGGTTGTTCTGTACTTTATTGTGGGGACTGTCCTGATGTATTGGTGGGTGGTGTGGCTCAAAGGCCGGGAGTTCATGCACCGCTGGGGAATGGCGCGTTTTGGGCTCACCGCGTTTCTGTTTCTGAATATGCTCGCCATTGTGGTCAAGATGGTGATGCGCAGTGCTTTCAACATCAAGTACATTATGGTGACACCGTGGCTGAATATATGAGGCGCGGGTGGTGCTGGGGGTTGCAAAATTTTTACAGGCCTTCGCCTTGGCCGTTGTGGGCTATGCGCTGATGGTCGGCCTGACCGAAGCCAACAGCATGGGCAAGGAGTTATACCTCCTTGGGGCCGGCGTTGTAGTGTTTTACCTTGGCCGCCTGCTTGAACAGCGGGTGCGGGTCTAAGTTGGGACGTATGGCACGCAGAGAGTTTGACGACGATAAAAAATCCTATAGCGGACTCTTCCTCTTCTCTGTTGGTCTCTTACTGATGGGGACGGTCTGGTCGGTCTGGGACGACGCGGTGTCGCGTCGTCCGTGGAAAAAATACCAGGCTGAGTTCGCCCGTATGTCCTATCAGAAGCTGACCGCAGACCTCGAGCAGGAGGAGGGACGGCTGGCCAATGATCCGGCCTACCAGGAGGCGGTGACAGCACTGGCCACAGCCCAAGCGCAGGTCAACAGCGAGGAGGGGGCTCAGCGTCAGGCCGAGCTGCAGGCCGAGCTGGCGGTTGCCGAAGTGGCGGCCGGCGATGCCGAAAACGCCCTCCGGCTGGTGCGCAGCGAGATTGAGGTGGCCTGGTACGAGTATGACCACGCCATTATAACGAACCAGTCGACCCACGCCCCCAAGGAACATCTTGATGAGCTGCTGGCCGAGGCCGAGGTTTTGGATGCGGCCTTCAAAGCCAGCACTGCCCACCGGGACCAGATCCAGAACGAAATTGATGAAATCACCCTCAGCGTCCGAGAGTGGAGCGATACCCTGCGGCAGCTGACCGCTGACCGCGAGCGCTTAAAACAGCGGCGGGATGATACCGTGTTGTTTGCCTCCGAGAGTGTCCTCATTCCCTACTTCCCGTCTATTGAGCAGGTGGTCTTGTCGGAGTTTGATCGGAGTAATTTTGATACCCCGCTGCAGCGTGTCGACCGCTGTATCTCGTGTCACGTGGGGATTGATCGCGGGGGCTTTGAGGACCAGCCCCATCCGTACAAAACCCACCCCCATCGGCGGCTGTTGCTGAGCACGCATGTCGGGTGCACGCCGTGCCATGAGGGACAGGGGGTGGCCACGAATAGCATTGCCCAGGCGCACGGCAACGTGCAGTTCTGGGAACACCCGCTGCTCGAAGGGGAGAAGGTTGAGGCCAACTGCATTAAGTGTCACGCCGACGTGCAGAATGTCGAATTTGCCGAGAATATCGCCCGAGGCGAGAAGCTGTTCATGCAGGTGGGGTGCGCGGGCTGTCACCTCGTTGAGGGCTATGGCGAGGTCCGCAAGATTGGGCCTCATCTGAGACGAGTGGCGGCAAAAGCCGATCCGTCCTGGTTGGTGGAGTGGGTGACCAACCCGCACCAATTCCGCCCCCAAACCCGCATGCCGCAGTTCTTTTTTACCCAGGCCGAGGGGGAAGCCATTGCCGCCTATCTCCTCGACGCGAGTCAAGAAGCGGGCCAGGCCTGGCTGGACACGAGGCCGGCGCCACAGGGCATTGATCCGACCGACGCCGCGCTGGTCGAACGAGGCAGAGCCCTGGCTGCTTCGGTCGGCTGCCGGGGCTGTCATATGCTTGAGGAGGGGCAAACGGCGACCCTCGTCGGCTCGACCAAGACGTATGCGCCGCTGCTGGCCCGGATTGCGGAAAAGACCAGCCCGCGTTGGCTCTACTACTGGATCAAGAATCCCCGCGACTACTCGCCGCATACGGCCATGCCAAGTCTGCGTCTGACCGATGAGGAGGCCACAGCCATCGTCTCCTACCTGATGACCCTGGGAGAAGAACCGGCCGCCTTTGCCGCGCGGCCCGACCTCGAAGATCCCGAGCTGATCGATCACGGCCAGGGGCTCATCCGCCAGTACGGCTGTCACGGTTGTCATGAGATTCCGGGCATGGAGAGAGAGGGGCGGATTGGGGTGGAGCTGTCCGCCTTTGGCTCCAAGACGCTCGAAGAGCTCTATTTTGGGAACCGGACCGACATTCCCCATACCTGGGATGGCTGGACGTACTATAAGATCAAGGAACCGCGCGGCTATGCAACCGAGCGCATTGCGCAACTGATGCCGTGGTTTAATTTACCGGATGAGGATATCCGCCTGATTCGGGTCTTTCTGGCCAGTCGGACCGAAGGCGAGTTTGCCGAAGCCTACCATGCCCACAGCAAATGGACCGCGGCCTTGGTTGCGGGTGAGCGCTTAGTCCAATACTACAACTGTACCGGCTGCCACATGATAGAGGACAAGGGGGGAGACATTCGGGCGTTGTACCACGAGAGTCCAACCCTTGCCCCGCCCATCCTCAAGGGGCAGGGCGAGAAGGTCCAACCCGAGTGGCTGTACGAATTTCTCAAAGGGCCGACCCCCATCCGTCCCTGGCTTGAGGTTCGTATGCCTACCTTCCATTTGACGGATACCGATGCCCGGACCGCGGTCGACTACTTTATCGCCCAGGCCAAGCTCGACAATCCCTACACCTTCGTCAATCCCGCCGACCTCTCGCCCCATATGGTGCAGGCGGGCAATAGGCTGATGTCCGATGACTACTTCGCCTGTTTCTCGTGTCACCAGCAGGGCGACAAAAAACCCGAGGGCCCTCCCGAGGGCTGGGCGCCTGATTTAGAGCTGGCCAAAGAGCGTCTGAATCCAGACTGGGTGGTCAGATGGATTGAAGATCCCCAAAGCCTGATGCCGGGAACGCGTATGCCGAGTTTTTATCCGGGCGGACCGGATGATATTTTAGCGGCCGATGAACCCAAACAGATGGAAGCCATGCGGGACTATATCTGGACCCTGGGCGTTTCGCAGCGGGCCGCAGAGCCCGCCTCTGCGGCGCCGGATCCGGCGGCTGGTGGGGGGGAGCGCGTGCACTCTGCTCCCGAGACCGCGCCGGGGCCCGCGTTGTCCGGGGAATCGGTCGCGTCCTCCGCGGCGTCCTCCGGGTAGGAGGCGCGTCGGGGGAGAAGAACCCTATCCAAGTGAAGGAGGAGGAGATATGTACAGTGGTAAACATCTAGTCGCCCTAGCTGTCCTGAGTATGCCTGTTGTTGGCCTCTCACACGCGTGGGGCTATGAGGGCGGGGCGGTGAGCAACGGAGGAACGATTCGTGGAACGGTGAAGTTTGTGGGTGAGGCCCCGGCCATGGCCCGGATTGAAGCGACGAAAGACGTGGAGGTGTGCGGCAAAACAGAAAAGTTTGATGAGGCGCTTGTGGTTGGCGAGGGGAACGGGCTCAAGAACGTGGTGGTGTCCATTACCAATATTGAGAAGGGCAAGGCGCAGAGTGCTGAAGGCGGGACCCTGGACCAGAAAGAGTGTGTCTACCGTCCCCGCGTTGTTCTTTCCCCGGCCGGTTCTGATCTGAATATTTTGAACAACGACGGGATTCTGCACAATATTCACACCTACAGCGAGGCCAACCCTCCGATCAATAAGGCCCAGCCGAAGTTTCGGAAGAAGATGGCGCAGAAATTCGAGCAGCCCGAAACGGTGCGGGTTGAGTGCGATGCTCATGGCTGGATGAAAGGCTGGCTCGTGGTGACCGACCATCCCTACTACGCGGTGACCGATGCCAGCGGGGCGTTTGAATTGACAGCGGTTCCTGCCGGTTCCTATAGCCTGAAATTTTGGCATGAAACGCTCGGTGAGCTGAGTCAGGAGGTCATGGTTGAGGCGGCTGGCGCGGCCTCGGTGACGGTTGAGATGGCTCAGCAATAATCGGGGAGAGAGAAGAGACCGCTGGTCGGCCTCTTCTTTTTTCAAAAAGCTTTCATTGACTATAGTCAAAAACTTTTATTCCAAAAACGCTGACTTGGTACTCCCCACTAGGGGTTCACCACCTGTTCTCCCCTTTGCCAGCGTTGGGCTCCATCGGACTGCTCTAGCGTTTGGGCCAGAGCCTGGCAGAGTTCATAATGGCTCCCATCAAGGCCGGCTTTGGTCAGACTGTCAATGAAACCGTTGAGCACGGCATTGCCCATGACAAACGCATGGGCATCAATGGGCACCTGCTGCGCAGACGGGCTGTGTCCATAGGCGTGTTCACATGCCGTCAGGCGCAGCGAGTTCCAGGCGCGGCATTTGAGGGGCCGGGCTTCGTAGGCCATGCAGCGGTTCTGATCTAAGAGGGGGCAGGCACGGGGCGGCTGTGGGCGGGGGGAACGAGGAGCCTGCTGGTGGTGGAGGCGGGTGGCGAGGCGGTGGCGCAGGGCGTCGAGTTCGGCGTCCGTGCAATGGCGCCGAAGCCAGGCGGCGAGGGAGAGTGCTTCGGCCGCGGTGACGAGCACAACGGGCACATAGCAGCACCAGGCACAGCCCGCGTGGCAGGCGCGCCGGCCCTTTTGGGGGGACTGGTCAATGATCGTGTCGGCCCAGCTCTGGGCATTGGCGACGAGGCGGTCGAGCAGAGCGGTGGTGTCCGGTCCGTGGTGGATGATATCGGTGGCATCATGAAACTCGGCCGCATAGACCTGGAGTTCATGCCTGGCCGCTGGTGGTAAGCCGGGGAGGGTGTCGAGATACTGCTGGATCTGTGTCGGTGAGGGCAGCTGCTGGAGGGCGGCTTTGATCGCGGCGACCGTGGGTGGTCGGGGGGCGGGGCGTTTTTTTTGTTGCCGGCGTCGTCGTGCTCGGTTCATGGCGCGTTTTCTCCTGCCTCCTTCTTTTAAGCCCCTGGCGGCGGGTGTGTCAAGCGACAGGGGGGGACGGCAGCAGGCTTGCGTTCTGGGCCAGTCGGCATAAGATAGGGGGGACTCAGAAGGGAGGCACGATATGGCGACAGTCCATCAGGTATTCGACCCACTCGACGCGGCCCTAGTCCGGACCGATGAAGAGGAATGGATTCAGAGTGGAGAAGGCAACCAGTTTAAAGTGTTGCGGATCAGTAAAGAGACCGGAGCCTGGAGCGCGCTCATCAAGGCGAAAAAAGGGCAGGTCAATCCGCCGCATACGCACCTTGGGGCGGCCGACTTTTATGTCATCTCGGGAGGCTTTGACTATCGGGGCGGTTCTGCACGGGCAGGCGACTGGGTCTATGAGCCGGCCGGAGCAGTGCACGAAGCCACCTCACATCCCGTTGATACGATTTACCTCGCGAATGTCTACGGCCCGGTCGGCTTTCACGATGCGGAGGGCAATATTGCCCAGGTCCTGGACTGGCGGACCATTCAGCTCATGGTTGATGAGGCTAAGCAAAAGGCTGACGGCTAGCAGCCTTTTGAGGGAGAAGGTTTTTCCCCTCTTTACACCACACTCTGACTATAGTCAGAGTGTAAAATTCCAGCCCCTACCAAACACCCCCTCATATCAAAACCCCTATTAACTCTTTTGTTTTTGGGATGTAGATGTAAATTGGGGAGGAGGGTCAGAGGTTGGAATAGATATTTTTGACTATAGTCAGATTATTCTTGAGGGTGTCCACAGTTAACATGTTGAGCCCCGACCGGCCGGCATCTGCATCCCCCAGACGACGAGCCTCCCTCCTGCATCCCGACTTCTCATCGTCAGGGGACATGGTTTCAAGAATCTCGGCCCACTTGTCCCGCGCCACATTCCACCCCCCCAGCGTCGTCATGCTCCGAGGCGCTGACTCCACGCGCAGCGCAATCTGGGGCCTGGGGCGGCGGCCGATTCGAGCAGTGGTATGGGCGGTGATCAGCCGTAAACGCCGAAGTTTCAGCGTCTTCGCCTCAAGATGTTGCATCCGGTCACGACGGTCTGGAAGACGGGGAAGAGGTTGAGAGGTTGATCTGAACGCCGTGGTCGCCGCACCACGGTCGCCCACGGCCGAGGGCACGCGCCCTCGCCAAAGCTGTACCTGGCCAGACAACAGGTCAAACGCTCTGAGCGCCTCAGCCGCGGCCGAGTTGCCCCATACCTTGGGGACGGGTTCAGCGGCGTAAACCGCGGGGGATTGCCGTGATCTTGGTCATCGTGTCCGTCGCCGCGAAGAGTGAGGCGACTCGGTTGAGGTCTACCCGGTCAATCGGGACTCGCTGAGCGCCGAGGTAAAGGGCCGCATGGGGGGAGACGTCAATACGACGTCTTTGCCAGAAGTCATCAGACTTCTTATATATCCACAAAAGTTAACATAATATATCTTATCAGACATAAAAGGCGCCCCGCAACCCCCCGCCCTTACTCGACGAGCTTATACTCCACGAGCGCTTTTAAGGACGGGCTGGGGCTGACTTCGAGAAAGCGCCGATAGTACAGGCGGGCCTGTTCGGGATCGTGGGTGTTCTCACAGAGCCGGGCCGCGGCCCACAAGGCCGGGGCCTGCGCCGGTCCCGGGCTGTCGGCCGCCCGGCTATAGTGGCGGCGCGCGCGCGCGAGATCGCCCGCCTGCTCGGCGGCGTCGCCGAGCTTGAGCCAGGCAAACGGGACGAGGTAGTGGGCGGCGGCCGGCGGTGGGGCGGCGGCGACCATGGCGCGGTAGGCCTGGAGCGCTCTCTCGGGGTCGTGCGGCTCAGCCGCCCGGCCCAGGTACCAGAGCGCCAACTGGCGCGGCCGCCCGGCCAAGTGCGCCGCCGCGGCTTCAAAATGCCCGACCGCCCCGGCCGCGTGCGCCGCCATCCCCACCCGCAGGGCCTCCAGGCCGTGCGCGGTCTGGGCCGACCAGACCAGGCGGCCCCCGACCCAGGCACCGCCGATGAGGACTCCCAGGCTGGCCAGGCTCAGACACAGGCGCCGCCGGTGCCGACTCCACCGCGCCACCGGTCCGGCCCACCGCGCCAGCCGCTCAAGCGGCTGACGACGGAGGGTCGCTTTTCGTGCGGGTCGCATGCCGGCTACATCTTGTATTTGAAATCGTCAGGGGACATGTTTTCAAGAATCTCGGCCCACTTGTCCCGCGCCACATTGGAGAGGTCGGTGTCGTCCTTTTGCCCCTCCTGGTGCACCACGCTGGAGGCCTCAAGGACCTGTTTGGCCACGAAGATCGGGCTTTTGGTGCGCAGGGCTAAGGAAATCGCATCGCTCGGGCGGGCATCAATGGTCAGCGTGGCGTCCCCCGCCTGCAGACGAATGGACGCGTAGTAGGTGTTGTCCTTGAGCGCGGTGACCTCAATCGATTCGACCCGGCCGCCGAGCTCGGCAATCAGCGTGTGGAGCAAATCGTGGGTCATCGGGCGCGCCATCTGAATGCCCTCAAGCTCGGTGGCCATGGCCGTGGCTTCCATGAGCCCAATCCAAATCGGCAGGTTGAGCTTATTGTCGACATCCTTGAGCAGAACGATGGGCGTTTTGGTCATGGGGTCGAGGGTTAATCCCCCGACACGCATCTCAATAAAATTCTCTCGGGCCATAAATTCCCCCTTGCTCCGCCCTCACGGGTCTCCCCGCCCCACTCTGCCGTGCCCCGCCCCACAGCAGGAGACCCTCGCCAGGGCCCCGCTAGGCCGTGACCAACTGATCGATCACCCGGTAGAGTTGGTTGAGGTTGCGGCACTCTTCGACCATCGTGCAGTAGGGCGCGTAGCGATCCATCTCGCTATCCCCAAATCCCCAGGTGAGCTTACTCTCCGGGTTGAGCCAGATCACCTGCTTGGCGTGCTGCTGGAGCTCTCTGAGCACCCACTCGTGGGGCAGATTGTAGTTATTGCGCGCGTCTCCCAAGATAATCACCGTGGTGCGCTTGGTGATCGTCGCAAAATGGTCGCGATGAAAGGTCCGAAACGCCCGGCCGAAGTCCGAATGGGCGTAGAGGTTGATCAGATTGCCCCGCAGCGATAAGTCGATGGCCGCGTGAATATCGTTGTCTTCGAACAGCCGGGTGACCTCGCCGAGGTCGGCGACAAAAATATAGCTGCGCACCCGCGCGTAGAGATCCTGGATCGAGTACACAAACTGGAGCATGAAGCGCGAGACGTTGCGGACCGAGTCCGAGACGTCGCACAGGATGACCACCTGGGGCTTTTCTTTTTTCTTTTTGTCGAGCACGATCTTAAACGGCACGCCTCCGTACTGGAGGTTTTTGCGCAGGGTTTGCTGCAGATCAAACCGCCCCTTTTTGGCGTGTTTGCGCCGGATGGCAATCACCTGCTTGAGGCGCTGGGCGAGCCGGGCGACCGCCTCTTTCATTTTCCGAATCTCGTCTTCGGTCAGATAATAGAAGCTTTTATCGGCCAGGCTGCGCATCTTGTGCTGGTCGCGGACCTGGGCGTCCTGCTTCTCTAACTCGGCCCGCACATAGCTGCGAATCATGTGGGCCAAGTCCTGCAGGCGTCGGTCGAGATAGCCCATCATCTGCTCGATCTGTTCGGGCGACAGGCCCGCCTGCTGCAGGGCGTCTTTGAGCGTGGCCAGTTCCTGGGTCAGCTGACCGAAGCCGAGCTGCTGGGCGACCGCATTGGCAAACTGTCCCTCTTGAAACGCGCGCTGAATATCCTGCAGGTTGGCCTGCTCGGCCGCTTCGCGCAACAGGCGCTCCAACTGCCCGGTGTTGTTCTCCAGGAGGGCCCGGGCCAACTCGGACAGCTCAGCGCCCATGTGGGCAAGCGCGTCTTTGAGCTGCTCGAGAAACTGCGCGAACTCCTCTTCGGACAGCTCCATGGCCTGCCTTGTCTCGGCCCCGGCCTCTTTGATGATGTCCCCGAGGCCGGTGAAAAACATGTCGAACAGTTCGTCATAGACCGGGATGTCGACCACGCGCTTGACCAGGGTTGAGCGCAGCGTGTCCTTGACCACGGCGCGCTCGCCAAGGCCGAGCAGCCCGAGGGCGGCAAAGGTGTCCATATTCTCGGCGGCCGACACCTTGAGGCCGTTCTGCCGCAGGAGATTGCCAAATTCGATAATCTTATCGTCCATACCCTACCCTCTACAGAGAGGGGTGGCCTGAGCCCTCGGGGGAGCCCCCGCCGCCGCCCCTCAGCCTTAATGCAGGAGGTCTTTGTCCTCGTGCTCGTCCTGGCCGACCGTCTGGACTTTCTTCTTTTGCAGGTAATCCTTTAACTCCGCCTCGGCTTTGCGCACATCTCCCTCATACTTCAGAATCGTGTTCAAGGTCTCATGGACCACCCCGTCCTCAAGCTTGTGGACATTGAGCAGGGTCAGGGCCTTGGCCCAGTCGAGGGTCTCGCTGATGCTCGGGACCTTTTTGAGGTCGAGCTTGCGAATGTTGTGGATGATCTCCACCACCTCTTCCGCCAACTGCTCAGAGACCCCCGGGACCTTGAGCTTGACAATGGCGAGTTCCTGTTGGTGATCCGGAAAATCAATGTAGAGATGCAGACAGCGCCGCTTGAGCGCGTCGGACATCTCCCGCGCGTTATTGCTCGTGAGCACGACGAGCGGAATCTGCTTGGCCTGGAGCGTGCCGAGCTCCGGCACACTGACCTGAAAGTCGCTCAACACCTCAAGGAGGAAGGCTTCGAACTCACTGTCGGATTTGTCGATCTCGTCAATCAGCAAGACCAACTGCTCGGTGGCCGAGATGGCTTGCAAGAGCGGCCGCGGCAGAATGAATCGGTCGGAGAAAAAGACGGTGTCCTGGTCGGCAATCCGCTCAACCGCGTCTTTGAGGGTCAGCGTCCCCTGGAGGGTTTCACTGATCTTGTCCTTCAGAATCTGCGTATAGAGCAACTGCTTGGCGTACTCCCACTCGTAGAGCGCCTTGGCCTCATCGAGCCCTTCGTAGCACTGCAGACGGATCAACTGGCAGCGCAGGGATGACGCCACCACCTTGGCCAACTCGGTCTTGCCAACGCCAGCCGGCCCTTCGACCAGAATCGGTTTGCGCAAATGACTCGCTAAATAGACGATCGTGGCAATACGGCGATCACAGATATACTGCTCATCAGCAAATTTCCTGATTACATCTTCAATAGATTCGAACATCCTTCCTCCCAGGCGAGCAATTTGCGCTACCCTAGCATAGGGGTAGGCGAAAGACAACGCACGCGCCCTCCCGGTGGCGCGCTTGCGCGCGCCACGCGCCGTCTCTATAATCCGCCCCCACCATGTGTACCCTCGCCCTGTATTTTCGCGTCTTTCCCGACTATCCGATTGTGGCGGCGGCCAACCGGGATGAATTGCTCACCCGCCCCTCAGATCCCCCGCTGCAGCTGGCGCTCACCCCCTGGGTCTGGGGCGGGCGCGATCGGGTCGCCGGCGGCACCTGGCTCGGGGTCAATGCCGCTGGCGTCATGGCCGGCATTCTCAACCGCCAGTCCCCCCTCCCCCCAGACCCGCGTCGCCGCTCACGCGGCCAACTCTGCCTCGACGCCCTCCGCTACCCATCGGCCGCCCAGGCCGCCCAGCACCTCGTGCGCTCCTCAGCGCAGGCCTATAATGCCTTTACCCTGGTGATCGCCGATCCGCAGCAGGCCTATGTCCTCCACACCACGCCCACCACCCTCGCCCTGCATGCGCTCAAGCCGGGTCTCTCCCTGGTGACCAACCGCGAGGTGAACGACCCCAGCTGTCCCCGCATCGCGCGTCTGCTCCCCGCCTTCCACCAGCTCAGCCGGCCTCCCGCCCCGCCTCCCTTGGCCACGCTGACTGCTCAACTGCGCCGTCTTATGGCCGACCACGGCGCCCGTCCTCCCGCACGAGCGGGCGCGCCCGACGAGCCCGACACCCGCAACAGCCTGTGTCTCCACCTCGACGGCTATGGCACGTGTTCGTCCACCCTCCTCGCCTATGAGACCGCCCTCCACTCCTACCACTATCTCTTTGCCCCGGGAGCTCCGTGCCAGCACCCTTACGAGCGGGTGTCTCTGCCATCCGGCCCACAGGCCAACCAGCCCCCGTCAAGCACATAGGTCGCGCCCGAGATAAAATCCCCCCGCTCAATCAGAAAGCGCACCGTACGGGCCACATCGTGTGGGCTGCCCAGCCGCCCCAGCGGCGTGTTCCGGCGGAGGCGCGCGAGGTCGGCCCCCGTATACGTGGCGGGCGGTAAGACCGGGCCGGGCGCAATCGTATTGACCTGGACCTCGGGCGCTAAGGCTTTGGCTAAGGCCACACTCAGGGCGTGGAGGCCGCCCTTGGAGACACAGTAGGCCAAATAGCCCGGCGACGGCCGCAGCCCGCTCCAGTCGCCGAGCTGGAGGATTTTTCCCGCCCCCTGACGGCGCATGGCCCGGCCGAGCTTGAGGCCTAAAGAGAAGGCCGCGGTCAGATTTGTGTGCACAAAGGCCTGCCAATCCGCGGTGCTGAGCCGTGCCAGCGGAGTCGGGTAAAAAAGAGCGGCGTTATTCACCAGCACATCGATCCGGCCGGCGAATGCCAGGGCCTGCTCGCCCAAGCGCTGGACGTCCGCCACCCGGCGCAAGTCGGCCTTGAGGATGCGCGTCCGGCGGTTATGCCGCCGGATGGCGGCCGCGAGTTCGTGTGCGGACGAGGTATGGACGTGTACGATGACGTCCGCCCCCCCCTCGGCCAGCGTCAAGGCAATAGTCCGGCCCACCCGTCGGCCGGCCCCCGTCACCAACGCAATACGTCCCTCAAGTTCCATCCCTAGTCCTGCCCCTCACTCTGGTCTGGGATCTCAATCACAAAGACCGCCCCCCCCCCGGCAGCGTTGTCGGCGCGCAGCGTGCCCTGGTGCAGTTCGATAATCTTTTGAGCAAAGGACAGGCCCAACCCAAACCCGCTCTCTTTCGTTGAAAAAAAAGGGGAGAAGAGGTGTTCTCGGTCGGCCTCGGCAATCCCCTCTCCCTGGTCACGGACAGCAACCTGGACCCGATCCTCGCGGTGGCGTAAGCTCACCGCCACCCGCCCGCCGGCCGGCGAGGCGTCGATCGCGTTGGTGAGGAGGTTCATGAGCGCTTGTTTGAATTTAATGCGGTCCACCGAAACCCGGACATGCTGCTCCTCACCGGTGTACACGAGCGCGACCTCCCGGACGGTCGCCACCGACCGCAGCTCGTGTATCACTTCACGCAGCAGGTCGGCAAGGCGATGGGGCTCCCGGTGAACGGCCACGTCGCGCGAAAAAATCAGCAGGTCGGACAGGGTGGTATTCAGATCGCGGATAGCCTCGTCGAGTTGCTTGGCCTGCTCGTCGCCCTCCTCGAGCCGTTCTGGGGGGGGCAGGCTGTGATCGTGCAGACAGTCTTGGAGCAGGTCACACTGCAGCCCAAGTAAGCCCACTTTTTGGAGGAGTTGGTGCGACAGCGTTGAAGAAATCTGGCCAATTGCCACCATCCGCTCATTGCGTAAGCGCTCCCGAGTCATCTCCTGGAGTTGGAGATTTTGCCGCGCGATCTCGGTCCGGCGGAGGGTCACGGTACGCATGAAGATATGGGCGGCCCCAACCGGCAGACAGGCCAGGTACAGGCCGGGGATCCCAGCCGTATTCAAGCCCAGGGTCATGATGGCCACATAAGGGGAGATGAGAAACACGCCGGTTGCCAACAGCGAGGACAGACTTGAGGCAAAATCCAGCTCCGGAGTGTACCGCACGCCGTAGCGCAAACGGTGCTGCCAGCCGTACCCCAGCGCAAACACCATCCACCCGCTCAGCTCACTGAAGACAAAGAGCACCAGGGGACCAAATTCGCCGATCTGGAGCGGAATGCGTCCCCCCCCGGAACGGTACACCGTGTAGCGGGCAAACACCGCGATCAGCACCAACGAGACGAACTCAAGCGTACGCCAGCCCGGGTGGGGATCGGTGCGGATCGCAATCGGCACCGTGTTCGCGCCTCGCCCTTGCAGCACGAGGCTCAGCGGCACGATCCCCCCGACACTCACGACAATGACCGGCAGGGCGAACAGACCCACACTATAGACCAGGGTTGCGGCCGAGGCCAGCAACAGCAGCGACAGAAAAAAATCTTCACCAATCTCAATGCATAAGACCGCGCCCAGACCTAGGAGGGGCAGAAAGGCCCCGTACAGACCGATGTAGCCCAGATTGAACGCGCACACGCCGACCACGGCAAGGAGACCGCCCACCCCGCCTGCCAGGCGCGTCCGCAGGACAAACCGACCAGTCTGCTCAGACCGGGCGACCGTCCCTAATCCCTGCCGGTCAGAAACCAATCGAGCCATGGAACACGCTCAAAGAGCAAAAAGTCATAGTGTGGATTTGTTGGCTGGAAATCGACATCGCTGAGGGAAACGTTGAGACGCAGCTGACGAAAGGCATGCCCCTCGGCCAGACGATCGTTCCAGTCAAACAGCTCAAGCTTGATCGGCAGGCGACGCGCAATATCCCAATACATGACCACGCGGTAATGGGGATAGAGTCGCCACTGACTGTTGGGAAAGACAAACTCAAACACATAGCACAGCCGTTCGTCATCAGACATGACGCCTAAGAAGCGCTCCTCCAACTCGCCCTGCAGCCAGCCGTTCAACAGCTGCTGCTGAGTCCGTTCGACGAGCTGGTTGAGACCGAAGCTGGTAATGGGATACGGATGGCCGCGCTGGGCGAGGTAGCCCTCAGGGTCGATATCGCCAATAACCGGCAGGCCGGCAAGCGTCGTCCGCACCCGCACCCGCCCGGCATTCCAGCCGCGGCGGTAGAGGGCGGCGGTCGTGCTGTTGACCTGCAGATACACCTCGAACGGGCGACGAAACTTAAAGGGCAGGTGGCCCAGGACGATGAGCGTCCCGAGCTCGTCCCGCGTCATGGTCCACACCCCGGTGTAGTCCCTGATTTCGGCATAGCGCTGGCTCCAGTGCTGCATGAAGCCGCGTATATCAATCGTGGTTTTGGCCTGGGGGAGAGAGGCCGCCTCGTCCATCGCCTGCTGGCGGCTCCGAGCAAACGCGTCCACGGTGAGGCCACTATTGACCTCCAAGGCAGTATAGACCAAGCGCTGACGGATTTCACCGTGCGGATCGCGCAGTGTGAGACCCAGCGGTATGCCCGTCCCGCGTTCGATAATGAATTCATAGACCGCAACCGTATTATCCCGGAAAGGAATCAAGAAGGCCGGGACGGCCAGGAGCACCTGCCCGTCTGCCAGCTGAGGAGCATTGGCCCGGACCTCAACCAACTGAAGACTCCGGTCCGAGGCCGACCGGCGCGATAAGGCGAGCAGTGCGCTGAGCCATTCATGGACGTCCTTGAGGCTCGAGACAAAGGGGTCGCTCATCTCAATAAGGGGGGCACTGACTTTGACATAGTTGAACCACTGGCCCAATGTCAGCAGAAAATTTCCGTTATTCCAGCCTGGCCGGGCTTGCAGTGTCGTGCCGGCATACAGCCCGGTCCGCCAGCGCAGCATGAGAAAGCCGGGTTTGCGGAAAAGGACCCCGATCTCTTGTTGGCGTGGCTCCTGTCCGGGCGTCCAGATTTCGTGCCGCAGCGTGCCACGATAATCGGTCATCCGGAAATAGGCGGCCCGACACTCGCTCAGGATGTCTTGGACCTGAGAGGGCACAGGGGCGGCAAACACCGCAGACTGGCCCTCTCCGGCACACAGCCAACACACCACCACAAAGAACAGGCACTTACTCCACCACTTCATAGCTCTCCTAATCCGGCCTTGAGGGCCACGATCGCGGCTTTTGTGCGGTCATTGACCTGGAGTTTACGGAAAATACGGGCGAGGTGCATCTTGACGGTCAGTTCGCTGATGAAAAGCCGGCCGCTTATCTCACGGTTATTCGCTCCGGTAGCGACTAGGCGCAGGACTTCGTCTTCGCGCGGGGTGAGTGTCCGGACGAGCCGGCGCACTTCTTCAGCCTCCTGGTCACGGTGGAATTCACGCAGGAATTTCGCGGCCAGATCCGGCTTGAGCACGACCTCCCCGGCCGCCACCCGGCGTAAGGTGTCGCGAATTTCTTTGGCCCGGGTATTTTTGAGCAAATAGCCCACGGCACCGATTTTGAGCGCCCGGAAAATGAGGTCTGGATTGTCGTAACCGGTCAGAATCACGACCTTCGTATCGGGAGCCCGGCGACGGACTAGAGCCGTTGCGTCGAGGCCGTTCATCTCCGGCATTTCAATATCCATGAGCACAATGCTTGGCTGATACTGTGTGAGCAGAGCGCTCAGCTGGGCAGCATTTTCAGCCGTCCCGACCACTTCAAAATCGGGCTGCTTTTTAAAGATTTGCCGCACCCCTGACAAAAACAATGGATGGTCATCGACAATGGCAACCGTGATTTTTTCCATAGCTCTGCCTCTTCAAAGAGTCTAAGGGCTTGCCAAAAAGGGGTCAAGAAGAAGAGGAATCCCCTGAATTACTTCTTTCAAGCTTGAGGAATAATCTCCCCGCTGATCGCCAAATACATACTGTGAAGAAATAATTACAGTAATTGTATCCTTAGTAAATAAAAAGAAGGAATTATTTTAATAATAAGTATTAAATTACTGATTACTTTATTACTTATTAGAAAGTAATTATAAGAAAATAGTAATTAAACAAAAAATAAAAGTAAAATTTTTATCAATAATTTTAATATCTTAAGTTTGAAGTAAATTTATATGGTATATAAAGATACTATAGAGTAATAACAGCTTGATTTTTAGAGATGAAGTAATAAATAATGGCCTTTTCCACAACAAGATAGGAAACAAGTATGGAAATACCCCCCGTCGCACGACGGCAAGGAGTCCGTCAAAAAAGCCCGAACGCTCCGGCTTACAGCATCCAGGAATGCTTGGAGGATGTCCGCAAGATCTTTCGAGCAGAACATCAAGTCCCTATTAGCCGAGAGTCCATAGCCGAACACCTGAGTCTGGCGGCACAATCGGGACCTTTTAACCGGAAATTGAGCAGCTTGCGCCAATTTGGCTTGCTTGAGTCAATCGGCAAGGATCTACGGGTGAGCGATCTGTTTTTGCACATTGAGCATGCCGCAGATGAAAACGATCGCCATCAAGCTCTTCGAGAAGCCATCGGCAGACCGACCATTTTCCAGGGCTTGCTCGGCCAATACGAAAACAGCGGCATGCCTTCGGATATTAACCTCACGAATCAACTCATCATCAAATACCGTTTCACCAAAAAAAACGCCGAAACCGTCTCCAAAGCGTTTTTAGAATCCTATCGGTTTGCGGGCCTCGGACCACAAACGCGTCTGCTGTCTTCCCCCCCCCTGCCCTTCCCCCCCCCTCCAGCACGACCGCCACGACACGAGCCGCCCCCCGCATCAGTTCAGCCCGTCTCCCCTATCGAAGCCCCTATTCCGAATGAGCCACGGCGCCTGTCTCAGTGCCGCCAAGAAATCCCGCTTGGCACAGCCCGACGCGCCGTGCTTGAGCTGCCCGACGACGTAACGCCGGAGGAAATCGCCAAAGTCATACGCGTGCTCAAAGCTCTGGCCGATCCCTGAGCACGCCTCATGAGGCGTGCGGCTGTGTGGGCGGACATGGGCGTGGAGCACAAGTAAGGGGGAGGTTTTCCGTTGGCTCAGTCCGCCCATACTCAAGTCAGCAGGACGAACGCCTGCTGAGTGACCGGGCCCTACTCGATTCTGATCAGGCCCTAATCCTCAACGATTTTCCGCTGTTGGCCACACGGTGACCCGTTCGCAATATCCGGCTGGCAGGGACGGTTCAACTGAGCCCGCTTTATGACCAACCTTGAGAGGCGTATCCGTAATTGAGGGTGGGGTCGTTGGGCGCCAGCCTATCCGCTTCTTTACCCTGCGAAAATCGCTCTGAGTGCCTGCGAATCATCCCCCCCTCACCCCAGCGCGCCGTACATCGTTAGATGACAAGGATGATGAGCGATGCTCGCCAATAAAAATATCACGAAGATCTGTATTCAGCAATCATTCGTCCGCTCCGCAAAATTATGTCAAGTTTGAGCTCTTCCGTCTCTTTTACTACAGACCAAACTGGCGGCCTATTGACCGCTCATCTGGATTTCTGCATTGTGAGGCCAGCTCGGATTCACGACTGAGGGACATATGCACTATTTAACCCGCCTGGTCGCATTTGAAGCATCGCACCGGTACTGGAATCCGGAATTGACACCGGAGCAGAACTCCCAGACCTTTGGGAAATGTGTCAGCCCTCATGGGCACGGCCACAACTATATCCTGAGCGTCACCCTCGCCGGTCAGGTGGCCGCCCACACCGGTCTCGTCATCAATATTACTGAGCTCGACCGCATTCTGAAACAGGTCAGCGCCGAGTTCGATCACCAATTCATCAATCTTGACCACCCGGCCTTCTACGACCGTATCCCAACGACCGAAAATCTCGCGTCGTATATGCGCGACCGTATTGAAGATACGCTGCGTACCCAACACAATGCAGATTATCGCCTCGCCCTAGTCCGGCTGTATGAAGAACCGAGTCTGTGGGCTGATGTGACGGGTGGAGAGGGAAAACATATGGCCTCCTTAACTAAAACCTTTGGCTTTAGTGCAGCGCACCGCTTACACAGCAGCGCGCTCTCCGAGGAAGAGAACCGGGCCGTTTTTGGCAAATGCAATAATCCGCACGGGCACGGGCACAACTACGAGCTCGAAGTGACGGTCAGCGGCCCTATCGCCCTTCAAACCGGCATGATCATAGATCTGGAAGAGCTGATGCAAATTGTCCAAGAAGAAGTGCTCGACCGCTTTGACCATAAACATCTGAATAAGGATACCCTGGAATTTCAGACCCTCAATCCAACCGGGGAAAACATTATCCGGGTGATCTGGGACCTCCTCAAACCACGGCTTGGCGAGCGGCTCACCAAAGTCGGGGTGTGGGAAACCCCCAAAAACTTTTTTGAGTACCACGGCGAAGAAGATCGTTAGGGCCTCTGTCTTCCTGACCAGTTCTCTTCGGTGGAGAAGCGTATGGCCAAACAAAATCTGAACGGTCGGGTTGCTATTGTCACCGGCGCGGGATCGGGCCTTGGTCAAGCCATCGCCGTGGCCCTCGGCATGGCGGGCGTCCGGGTCGCCTTAGCGGCGCGTACCAAGCCGGCGCTCAACGCCGTGGCCAACGATATTCGCGCAGCCGGCGGCACGGCCCTTGTCATTCCTACTGATGTCGGCGATGAAGCCCAAATTCAACACCTCACCAGCCACACCCATCAGGAGTGGGGGCGTATAGATATTCTTGTCACCAGTGCCGGTGGAGCCAGTTTTGGGCCGCTCGTCGAATCCAGTACCGAAGACTGGGACAGCATGATGCATATTAACCTGCGGGCGACCTATCTCTGTGCCAAGCATACGCTGAAGGTCATGCTAGCCCAGCAGAGCGGTCACATTTTGAATATCTTGTCCTTAGCCAGCCAGACCGCCCTTCCCGGTTCAGCAGCCTATACCGCCTCCAAGTTTGGTGCGTTAGGGCTGACCAAAGTCATGGCGGCCGAGGTGCGGAGTCAGGGTATCAAAGTCACCGCCGTCATCCCCGGTGCGGTCAATACGCCCTTGTGGGATAAGAGCGGGGCTGACTTAGACCGTACCAAAATGCTCACTCCGAGCGACGTTGCCGACGCCGTGCTCGACGTGATTGCCCAGCCCCCAGGCCTCTATACCGATGAAATTTCTCTGATGCCCCCTTTAGGCATCTTGTGAGGACGGAGGGAGTGGGATTTGAACCCACGAGAGCCTGTTAAGGCTCTGCCGGTTTTCAAGACCGGTGCATTCAACCGCTCTGCCATCCCTCCCATACTGCGACGGCATTAACACGCTCTAGTGCCGTCGTCTAGAGCTCTCGTACTCAGCTCTGTTGACTAAAACCGGTTCCTAGAGGCTCCGGCCGGTACCGGCCGGAGCCTCTAGGAACTCATGGAATATAAGATTTTGACTATAGTCAATTAGGGCATGAGGGGATCTTTCTCAAGCACTGCAAAAGTTCTATGCTGCGGAATACCCCACCTATGAGAAATGCCCTCGCCCTTGGCGGTGTATCTTTTCTGATCTGCAAACTCAGCTTTGCTGTCCTCAGTTGGTTTGTGGATGAAAAAAAGACCGCTTTCGACTGGCAACAGCCTGAGCTCTCGCATTTCCTGCATCATTGTGTCCAACGCCTGAGAGAGAGCTTCTTCTCCCGGCCGTTTGGCCTTTCTATGTTGCTTGGCGGCAGTCTCATCTACCACCTCCTGTGCTTTTTGCCGGGTCTTGAGCTTCTTGCCCTGTTGGAGTCAGTCGTGTTCGAGATTCCATATCGTGCCGGAGATGGGCTGTGGCAGTTCTTGTATCTTGATCCCCACAGTCGTCTGTGGCCGTGGAGTGTGTACGCCGGTATTGCTCTTGGTGGAGTTGGCTATGATATTGTATCTGGATTCGTCAGCTGGACGCTGCTCAAGGCGGCCGATCGGGCGAGATCAGGCCTCCTCGGCTTTCTCATTCTCAACGGCCTGTTCTTCGTGGTAGTAGGCGGCGGGTATGGCTATGGGGTGTTGACCGTCGTGTCGATCTCTTTGCCTAGAGCGCTCGACTACCGGGATATCGTGTTAGTCACCCCTCAAGTCATCAGCGTCAGTATCCCGATTCTTGCCTCTGGTGGGATTGGTTTTGCTCTCCTGGCCATACGTTGGCTGCCACTAGGGGTGCGTGCCTGGCTCTTTTCCCGGCCTAGCTCTCGTCGCAACGAGCCTCGTCTCCCTCTCCTTGGAACCGGGCTTGGCACAATCGTTGCCCTGCTCGTCGGCATCGTCACCCTTATGATGGCATAGAAAAGGAGCCTCTTATGAAACGTCGGATTGTGGGCTTTCATCGCGACCAAGAGAAGGAGTGGGTGGCCGAATTAGACTGCGGCCACGGTCAACATGTCCGTCACCGTCCTCCGTTTGAAAATCGTCCCTGGACAACGACCGAGGCGGGGCGGCGTTCAAAGCTGGGCTTCGAACTCATCTGTCCAAACTGCGCTCGTTTTGAGTTACCGAGCGGATTCCAGGCGTATAAACGGACGCCGGAATTTGAGGCGTCTTCTATACCAGACGGTCTGCGCAAAGCGCACTCCACCAAACGCGGGGTATGGGCAAAAGTGAATGTTCTAGAAGGACAATTACGATATGCTACGCACGCCCCCCTCGCCCGGGAGTTCATCCTTGAGCCGGAGCGCCCGGGAATTATTGTCCCGGAGGTTCTTCATCATATTGCTCCGCTCGGCCCGGTCCGATTTTATGTCGAGTTTTATACACAGACCATCCCCTAGGCTCTCTCTCCCTCGTCCCCGAAGAGGGGCGCCGATCAAATTTGGGAGCAGCCTTGGGGAGGGTCTGAGGGATGGTTTGTCCGGGGGTTTTTCTCGGAAGAAGAAATACGCTAAGGAGCACACGAATAGCGTCTCTTGTCTCGGCGCATGAAATTTTCACGACAGAGGAGACACGTATGGTCAGAAAACCCCACCTCTACCTAGCCGGTCCCGAAGTGTTCTTGCCCGATGCGGTGGAACACGCCCACAGACAGCGCCGCTTGTGCGAGCGCTACGGCTTTGTCGGTCTGCACCCGATGGACAACAATGTTGAGCATCAAGAGGACTCCCTGCAAACAGCCGTGCGGATTTATCGCGGGGATATTGCCCAAATCCGAGCCTGTGACATTGTCGTTGCCAACTGCAACGCTTTCCGCGGAGTGCTGATGGATGACGGGACGGCGTATGAAATCGGCTTTGGCAATGCCCTCGGAAAACCGGCCTACGGTTATATGAAAGCGCTCAATCCGGTCTCCGAGCGCACCCGCTCTCAGTATCCGTGTCGCCACTTAGCCGACGGAAAGACCATTGATCAGGAAGGCTACCTGGTCACCGACGATTTTGGCACCTCAATCAATCTGATGATGGAGTGTGGCATGCTTGATACCGGCGGACGTTTAGTTGAAGGCGATTTTGAAATCTGCTTACAAGCGATCCGTGAGGATATGGATCGCGGCAGGCTCCGCCTCCTTCTTCCGACGACCAGTTAAAACCTCGGGGGGAGTCTCCGTATGGACGGGTCGCCCGGAGAAGATTCCTCTGCCCATCGGTCTCGTTCCCATTCAAGGATCCCTGCGGAGTTGGCCCTGGCTCTCACACGCGTCTTCCTAAGTCAGCAACACGCGGCAAAGCGCTCGAGGTGGTGTTCGGCATCGCCAAACGTCTGACTGATCGTGGTCAGGCGCCGAAAGGTATGGCTGACCTTAAATTCCTCGGTCATCCCCATGCCCCCGTGCAGCTGCACTGACTCCTGGCTGATATGCCGGCAGGCATCGGAGATCTTGATCTTGGCCGCGGCAATTACCCGTTTACGCTCGGCCGCATCGGCGCTATCCACCTTGACGCAAGCCAAGCAGGCCATGGACTTGACCTGTTCGTAGGTAATCATCATATCGACCATCCGGTGCTGCAAGGCCTGAAATGAACCGATCGGCACGCCAAACTGCTTGCGGGTTTTCAGATATTCCAGCGTAGCGTCGTTGGCAAACTTCACCGCTCCAACCGCTTCGGCACATACCAAGGCAATCGCATAATCCGTCACTTCCTCAATGAGCGCGAAAGCCTGCCCCTCGGTGCCGATCAACGCGCTGGCAGGCACGGCTGTGGCCGAGAACCGGATGTCCGCCGCTCGAAGATTATCAATCGTCCTATACGAGTTGAGGCTGATCCCGGGCGCATTGCGGTCCACCACAAAAAGACTGATGCCGTTAGGGTCCGTCTCCTCTCCCGCGGTCCGTGCCGAAACAATGAGCTGGTCTGCACACGGGCCGTGCAGGACCACACACTTCTCGCCGTCAATGATATAGCCGTTGTGAGCATTGGTTGCGCGACAGCCGACATGGGCCAGATCATAACGCGCCCCACGCTCCGTTTGGGCAAAGGCCAGCTTACACTTCCCCGCAATCAGGGCGGGCAGGATCGCCTGTTGCTGGGCTTGGCTACCGCCCCGGGCAATGAACTGTCCGCCTAGGCCAACTGTGGCAAGATACGGCTCAACGAGCAGCCCCTCTCCAATCCCAGCCATAATCGGCATCAGGTCAACGGCACGACCACCAAAGCCTCCCACCTGACTGGAAAACGGCAGGCCCAAGAGACCCAGAGCGGCGAGGCGAGACCACACCTGTTCACTATAGCCGGACTCGGACTCAATGATCGCGTGGCGGGCTTCAAACGTATACTCCCGGGCGAGAAACTGCTGGATGCTGTTGGCCAGCAGCTGCTGTTCTTCCGTGTAGTCAAAATTCACGATGTTCTCTCCTGAGAGCCGTCTCTAGAGCCCGAGGGACCTTTTGGCAATGATATTCCGCTGTATCTCGTTTGAACCGGCATAGATGCTCGTCTTGCGATAGTTGCAGTAGCGAGGAGCAATCCGGGCGATGTCGGCGTCGAAGTTTGTCGCCTCACGTGGCTGAAAAGCTTGGGCAAATGGTCCGACTGCATCCATCATCAATTCGGTCAGGGCTTGCTGAATCTCGGTGCCGCGAATCTTGAGCAAAGACACCTCGGCTCCGGGATCACGCCCGCCACGCATCTGGTCGAGAAAGCGCAGGTTGGTGATCTCAAGTGCCATCAGCTCAACCTCGACCCGAGCCAGACGGTCAGCAAAACGGGAGTCTTCACGCAGCGGGCGGCCGTGTTTGGTCTGGCGTGCGGCCAGCTCCTTGAGACGGGTCAGTTCCCGTTTAGAGGTGCCGATACTCCCCGTGTTGAGACGTTCATGACCGAGCAGATATTTGGCCACAGTCCAGCCGTCACCCTCCTTGTGGACCAGGTTTTCGGCCGGAACCCGCACGTTATCAAAAAAGACCTCGTTGACTTCATGGCCGCCATCCATAAGGAGCAAGGGCCGGACCGTAATACCCGGAGTGTTCATGTCGATCAGCACAAAGGAAATGCCGTCTTGTTTCTTCTGGGTCTGAAAATCGGTTCGCACCAGACAGAAGATCCAGTCAGCAAACTGAGCCAGGGTCGTCCAGATCTTCTGACCGTTGACTCTGTACTCATCGCCCTGGCGGACCGCACTCGTTTTGAGCGAGGCCAGGTCTGAGCCGGACTCAGGTTCGGAGTAGCCCTGACACCAAAAGTCGTCCCCATTATAAATGCGCGGCAGATATCGTGTCTTCTGTGCCTCTGTCCCAAACCGAAACAGCACCGGCGCACACATCGACAGCCCAAACGGCATACGGCCCGGACAGCCAGCCGCCCCCATCTCTTCCTCAAAGATATAGCGCTCGACGATCGTCCAGTCTGTTCCACCCCACTCTTGTGGCCACTCTGGGGCCACCCAGCCTTTGGCTGCCAAGATCTTATGCCAACGAATGTAATCGTCTTTGCTAAGCTCCTGATAGTTGATGACTTTCTCGCGGATATCGTCGGGCAGATTGGCCTTGATCCACGATCGGACGTCGTCGCGGAAAGCGCTCTCTTCAGCTGAATAGTTCAGATCCATCTTTACCTCTCGCAATCGTATCAAGTGGCGCACACAAACTACTAGCGGCCGATATCAATGGCGACCGCCCCAAACGGCTTCGCACACGTGACTGCCGCACCGAGCCCCCCTCGGTCTGCCCAGGTCGTGGAGAAGCGTTCTCGCCAGTCCGGGATTTGATGGGAGGAACCAGTCCCTGCATACGCCGCCAGCCCGCCCTCTCTGGGACGAGGTGCACTTGCGGCTCACAAAGAAACCGCCGACCGCCAAGACTGCCACGGGGACGCTCAAGAGGGCTGAGGGTCATGACTGAAGCTGCCCGGGTGTGGGGAAATGCCGACCTCGACCCGGGCGCTGACGTCCCGTCACGAATTTCGCCGATCGCTTGATCGGCGGTCTGAAGCAAGTCTTGATGTCTGACACGGGACAGATCCATACGCGCAAGACTAGCACGGTCAGGCGCAGAGAAACAGCGGACGCCCTGACTGAGACGGCCCGCCCGTCCAGCATTAGGCCGCGGCCCACTGCTGGCGTAAGAACTCGCCCACCCGCACAATCGCGTCCCGGCCCTCCGGCAGCATAGGGTGGAAAGCGTGCCAAACATGAATCATGTCTTCCCAGATCTCCAGGGTACTGTTCACACCGTCAGTTCTCGCCTTTTGGTCGAGTTTAATTGCGTCATCGAGTAAGACCTCATCGTGGCCCACGTGAATCAACAGCGGGGGGAGTGAGCGGAGATCAGCAAAGTTCGGCGACGCGTAGGGATCTTTCGCGTTTTTATCCTGAAGATATAGCTCAACCATTTTCCCGATATCCGCTCCAACCATGGGATCTTGCTCGGCTCGAGTCTGATAGGATTCATTGGAACACGTCAGGTCTGACCAAGGGCTGATGCATACGGCTGCCGCCGGCAGCGTTAAGGTGGTATCACGGGCCGCAACCAGGGTTGCCACAGTCAGCCCGCCGCCGGCAGAATCACCTGCGATGGCGAGATTTTGTGGTTTAAACCCGTGTTCCAGCAGCCATTGATAGGCGGCCACCCCATCCTCAACAGCGGCTGGGAACGGCTCTTCTGGACCGAGCCGATACGCAAGCATGAGTACTGCGGCCCCGGCCGTCCGCGACACCTCCCCACCGAGTGAGCGATGGGTGTTGAGCGACCCCATCACATAGCCACCGCCGTGGAAATACAGGATGGCCCGCTCGGCTTGGGCGTCCGGCGCACGCAGCCATTCGGCTGGACGGCCAGCCACGGTCACGGCTTCAACTCCAATATCATCGGCAACCCGAAAGGCCACTTTTTCCATGCCTGCCCGCCGCTGGGCTAAGCTGACAGGCCTGCCCGCCGCCGCCGCGTTTTTCTCGCGCAAAATACGTTTTAACTTAATAATCTCCGGTCCGGCCATGTCTCTCATGCCCTCCTTTACAGGTGAATGCCGATAGCCACCTCATCAAAAAAGAGACTATCGTTGACCTGTGCCTCTACAAGACTCCTATTTTTCATACGCTATTCTGAACCGGAAGGAAAGCTGAGTCGCTCTGCCGCCCGAGAATCTCGCGGCGCCCCAGCCCAGTCTTTCCCAATCGTCGTTTCAACTTCAATTGGCGCACGGTCGCCAATACTCTCTTGCCTAGCGGCGGTCAGGTGGCGGGCCAGCCACTCCGCCCCCTGGCCCGCCTCGGTCAGCGGAGCTTCAGCCATAATTTCGTCGTGCACACAGGCCACTGGAAACGCTCCGGGCACCTCGGCGATGTTCAAACAGGCCACCTCGAGCGAGTTTCAACCCGTCCCCACCGGTGCCCTGAACCGGAATATTGAGCAGGATATTGAAATGGCGAACACCCACAAACCGCCTGCCGCTCAGGGGGCGAGTCTCAAGCAGCGGAGGCGTCAAACAGGGAGACATGGTCAGGAGTGGCAATCTGGACGAGCTGCAAGGCGTCTCTTCACCGGTCCAGGCCCGTTGTTTCGGTGTCACAGGCAAGGACTGGTGCGGCGGGGAGTCGAGGGAAGAGCGGGGGGAGGTGGCTGAGGTGAGAGACGGAAGTGTACGCCGGAGTTGGACTAAGGAGGGCGAGGACCTCTTGTTGATCGGCGGCCCTCCTCCTTGCCGGGGCGGGGCGCGCCAGCCGTGTCCTGTCCAGCCGGCTGACCACACGCTTCAGCAAACAGCACCCCCTGCCGGTCAAGCCCCCCGGTCGCCATTACCCCGTCTGGACTTCTCCACGCAGACTATCTCGCTCTCCTCGCAGAAAAGCGGTCATACACGAATAGGCGTGAGGGTCTTGTAGAAAGAACACATGTCCGCCCTCAAACAGCTCCAGTTGAGCCGACGCAATCTGTCCCAGCATGGCACGCTGATTGCCGACCTGTGCAATCCCGTCGTAGCGACCGG
Source organism: uncultured Binatia bacterium (SeqCode) (assembly GCA_965214605.1). Taxonomy (GTDB): domain Bacteria; phylum Desulfobacterota; class Binatia; order Bin18; family Bin18; genus JAAXHF01. Next base: position 353,984 of record OZ243961.1, read on the forward strand.
CGGCGATAAACACCGGCATAGTCAGATGCGGTAAACGGCCGTAGGTATCGTGATCCTTGCGGGCCTCAATCTGGCGGCGGGCCCCTATGGCGTGACCTGGCTCGTCGACTCCAAGACGCTGACCGGTCAGCGTCTCATCGATAAGAGCCTGAAATTCGTCCGGATTAGCCGCCTGCCAGTCCGCATCGCGACGGACGTCCCCTAGCTCCACCACCCGCCGTGCCCAGTCTTCGCGCTTGAGTCCGACAAGTTCATGTAGGGGATAGGAAGCGCCCCCCTGTCCCCCACTGCTGGTACAGCTCAGCAGCAAACGCTCGACCCGGTGCCCATAGCGGATCGCAAACTCTTGGGCAACCATACCACCAAAGGAGACGCCCATCACCATGCACCGTTCCCAGCCCAGCGCGTCGAGCAAGGCATTGGCATCAGCGGCATAGTCCGCCATGGTATACGGGACGTCAGGTTTATCGGTGCGGCCGAGGCCGCGTTGGTCATAGGCCAGCACCTCGGAATGCTGGCTGAATGGAGTGTCAAAGGCATTTGGTGACCGGCGCAGATCTGCGCCGGTACCACTGATAAAGAGCACGCGCGGTCCGCTACCACGGGTTTCATAGTACATCTGCAGATCACGAACAGCAATGAATGGCATGACCGTCCTCCTCACCGTTCAAAATGATGTGAACGAGAATCCCCCCTGAGGAGATCCTCTGCTTCCTTATTGACTAGCATGCGGGTAGTCCTCAGCTCAAGCCGGTGGCAGTCTGGTAACCGAGAGCAATCACGATGGCCTGTTCAGCAACAAATATCCGTCGGACGCCTTGTAGGCCTTGAGTCCCAAAAGCGGCTATCCCATATCAGCCCCTCGCCGCCCCGCTAGGCGTAGTGCGACTGGTAACAGGAGGGCGTCCGGGACATGGACAAGTGACCGAGGGGATCGCGGGCGCTTGCCGTCTGAGGGCGGCCCACGGTCTCTGGGGGGAGTTGAAATCAAGTGCTCACCTGCCGGTTTTGTCGGGCGTGTGGATCAGGAGAGGCACGACGGCCGCTAGGGGCATCGTTTCCTGCGCGGTGCGCTTCACGGCCTGGGCTAGGGCGCGCGAGGTTATCGCAGCCTGTCCCGTCCGCAGGACCTGCCTCTCCTTAGGGGGACGCTTTCATCCACAAACGGCAGATGGTGCAGCCGCGCGTCTCGCTCTGGTGTCGGGAATCTCGAGGACCTGTGAGAGCGGGATTTACGAATCCCCTCTAGGCTACGTCCCGAAGCGCAGGCCCGCAGGCTTAGGCACGTTTAGACGTACGGTCAAAAGCCCCACCTCGGACCCGTTCATATACAGATGACAGAGAAGTTGGGGGGAGCTTGCCGCAAGAGCGCGCCAGCTGCACGAACACTGTGAACACCAGAGCCCGCGTTCGGAGGGACTCGCCGTGGTGGCGCAATAGCACCTAGCGGACTCGCGCCACTCGGCCAACGAGTCAGGTCCCAAGCCACCCCGTGTCACGTCACAGTCCAAAGCATTACTCGACAGCGTCAGCTGTCCGCTTTTTCCCTGTCGTCCCCGACCCATGGCGGGTTCGCCCGTTTATGCCAAGTCACGCTTCGACAAAGCAAGCATACTGTTTCCCTCCCCCTCTCCTCAGAGGGGGAAGACCGACAAGAACCCGGCTGCAGAACTGCCCTGTTCCTATCGAGCGCCCCTTCACTGACGGAGAATACCACCTGCCACAGCCGCCCGGGACCCGAAATAAATGGACCCGTCTTGATCCGGGTAATCGGGGACCGGGGCTTGGGTTATATACCGGCCCTCAAAGAAACCTCCCCGCCAGGCAAAAGAAAAGTCCTGGGCGACCAGGGCCAGCGGGCGACTGCCGAACAGCCGGGAGACGAACCACCCACAGCAGAGGCCGCCGGCCAGAAAGACGAAGTGGGTCACCAAGTGCCGGAAGAGGGGTATGCTGCGGTCATCCCGTCAGCCCAAAGCCTGCTCAAGCAGCAGCGGCTGAAAGACACCCCCATAAAAGCGGTCATGGTTCTTGAGCAATGCGTCGGGGGTGCCCAGTAGAGAGGCGAGGTGGGCGGGGACGGCGGCACGCGGCGCAAAGGGGTCGCTTGCCACGCCGTCAGCGTCCAGCACGGCCGCACCGAGACCGGCGACGAGGAGGCACCCTACTCACGTCAGGGGGCGGAACGGGAGGCACCGCCGCCGTGTCAAGGCGCTCGCTCTGTCGGAAGTCGGAGAGGGCATCGGGGGGACACAACCTCTCCCTTACAGAGAGGGGGCCTTCGCCAGAGGCGCACGAGCTAGTCCGGACTGCCAGGGGCGGCGGGCAGTGGGACGAATGTCGGGCACCTCTCGTCGCAGGGCACGGGCTGTCATCACGAAAACGAGAGAGCAGGGAGGGAAAACGAGGCGAGGGAGGGCTCTAGGGCACCCGTTTTCCGCCTTCTCTTCAACAAGGAAGTGGCTTCAGCAATCCCGCCGCCGGGAATCGGTCACGGCACGCCAACGGGAGCCCCTACCACGCGGGCCGCTCTTCGCTGAAGGGAACTCTCCCTTCTCCTGCCACAGACTCCAACCGGCACCACGCGGGATTTCTTCCCCGAGAGCTCTTTTGCTATGCCCGCTAAGCTGCTAACAATGGGGGAAGGATGAAGGAGGGACAGTCATGCAGCATCGAGGATTCCGCAGCAGCATTACCACCCAGGGCCGGCGCATGGCCGGCGCTCGGGCCTTGTGGCGGGCGACCGGCATGCAGACCGCAGATTTTCAGAAGCCGATTATTGCCATCGCCAATTCGTTTACCCAGTTTGTCCCTGGCCACGTCCATCTCCACCAAGTTGGGCAGATGGTCAAAGAAGTCATTGACCGCCAGGGCGGCTATGGGGTGGAGTTCAATACGATTGCGGTAGATGACGGGATCGCGATGGGCCACGATGGGATGTTGTACTCCTTGCCCAGCCGCGAGCTGATTGCGGATAGTGTGGAATATATGGTCCAGGGCCACAAGGCCGACGCTCTGCTCTGTATATCCAACTGCGATAAAATTACCCCAGGGATGCTGCTGGCGACCATGCGCCTTAATATTCCGACCATTTTTGTGTCTGGTGGGCCGATGGAAGCCGGGAAAACCGAGCTCTCCTCCGGCCCGGCTAAACTTGATCTGGTCAACGCGATGGTCGGGGCCGGGGACGATACCCTGTCGGATGAAGAGGTGGCGAAGATGGAAGAGGCGGCCTGTCCGACCTGTGGCTCCTGTTCCGGGATGTTTACTGCCAACAGTATGAATTGCCTGAATGAGGCACTCGGTCTGGCCCTACCGGGCAACGGCACCATCCTGGCGACGCATGCCCTACGCTGGCAGTTGTTCGAGCGCGCGGCCAAACGTCTCGTTGAGATGGCCAAGGCTTATTATATCGACGGCGACGAGTCGGTCCTACCGCGCCGCATCGCCACCTTTGAGGCATTTGAGAACGCCATGACATTGGACATCGCCATGGGGGGGTCAACGAACACCGTCCTGCATCTGTTGGCTACCGCTCAGGAGGCTGGAGTAAACTTCACCATGGCCGATATTGATCGGCTGTCGCGCCAGGTGCCGTGTATCTGTAAGCTGGCTCCGGCCTCTGCCAAATACCACATTGAGGACTGTGCCCATGCCGGCGGCATCCCGACCATTTTGGGGGAGTTGGAACGGCTGGGAAAGATTCACACCGCCGTGGGGACCGTCAGCGGTCAAACCATCGGCGAGATGCTTGCAAACAATGATATCCGCCGCTCCACTTCGGACGAATTTGCCCACCAACGTAGTATCGCCGCCCCAGGCAATGTCCGGACCAAGCAGGGGTTTTCCCAAGAGAAGTATTATGAACATGCTGACCTCGACGCCATCAACGGCTGCATTAGGGCGGGCGAGTTCGCCTACAGCCACGACGGGGGGCTGGCCGTCCTATTCGGCAACCTGGCCGAGAACGGTTGTATTGTGAAAACGGCCGGGGTGGACGAATCCATTTGGGTCATGGAAGGGCCGGCGCGTATCTTTGAGTCGCAGGACGAAGCCTGCGCCGGGATCCTTGACAATAAGCTCAAGCCCGGCGATGTGGTGATCATTCGCTACGAAGGCCCCAAGGGCGGGCCGGGGATGCAGGAAATGCTGTATCCCACCTCGTACATCAAATCCAAACAGCTGGGCACCACCTGTGCGCTGGTAACCGACGGGCGGTTTAGCGGCGGCACCAGCGGCCTGTCTATCGGCCATGTCTCGCCGGAGGCGGCGGAGGGCGGCGCTATTGCCCTGGTGGAGGATGGGGATATCATTCAGATTGATATCCCCAAGCGCTCAATCAACGTCCTGGTGTCAGACGCCGAGCTGGCTGCCCGTCGCACCAAGATGGCAGCTCGTGGCAAGGAGGCGTATACGCCGGCCAAGCGCAAGCGCAAAGTGTCGGCTGCCCTGCAAGCCTACGCTGCGCTGACCACGAGTGCCGACCGTGGGGCAGTCCGCGATATTGAGCAGATTCAGGCCGGTAGGTAGCCAGAGCACCATGGCGAGAGGACTGTGCTGCTCCCTCATCCTGGCGCAAGGTAGCCGTGAGAAGTCCTGCTTCTCTCCTCTCTCTGGAGTCGGTCGTGTCTACGGGCCAGGCTGAGGGGAGGGCTCTTCTCACCATCGTGACGCCTGGCAAGGGAGAGGGGGCCCGCAGCCAAGCGGTCCTCGTGTTGCCGTGCCTGGTGCCGGCGACAGGCCTGAAGCCGCTTCCCTGTTGGAGAAAAGGCGGGAAGCGGGTGCCCTGCCCCGGTCGGTGCCCTGCCCGACTTCCTACAGCACGAGCGCCTTGCCACGGTGGCGGCGCCTCCCGTTCTGCCCCCCGACGTGAGTAGGGTGCCTCCCGGTTGCCGGTCTCGGTGCGGCCGTGCTGGACGCTCCCTTTGCGCAGCGTCCCACCGTCAGCGTAGGCCTGGCCAGCGTGGTGAGAGGCTCCACCCCCACCAACAGGTCTCTTTCAACCTGCTAGTCGACCCGGACCTCGCTGGGCAGGCTAGGCCAACAGTACACCATGGACTAGTGGCACGTCTCAGCACACGGTGGTAGATGGTGCATCCGGTCCACAGCGTTGTTTCTCAGGTGGAATTGCGGTGTATTGTCTGGGATGTTGAGCGTCGCAAGATGTCGGTTTCCGGTATCAGACCAGACAAAGCTGGTCCCGATCGATCTGCCGACTCGACGCGCTTTTGGACCGGAGCGGAAACGGATGCACGAGGGGGGTCAAGGTAACAAAATCTGGTCGTCCCCCTCCCCGGCTTTTGAGGACACGATTCCAAAACAGTCACGACCAGCACTCAGACACCGAACGTACTGGAGTGTAAGAACTCCCTGCATAGAGCGCACTATGGATCCCATCTCTGGTAACGTGCCGGAGATATCCTGAGAGTGGAAAGATTCTGACTCGCTAAATTTGGATAAGACGCGAAGAAAAAGTTGGCTGAACTCCATTCCAAGCCCCCTTTAGATGGAGCCTCAAATGCCGTACCGCATCGGTCAGGTCGGCCAGAATTCCAGCGACAGGTGCTGCCTCGTCTTTGCTCTGAATCCACCCTTCAGAAACGCTCTTCTCAATGGGTGACCACTTCTTTCGGGCTGATATTTACCGAGAGAGACATTCCTCGCTAGTCCAGATGGAATATCATGGACTGGCGGGCATTGCAGACTCTAGGAGCGCATCACTTCAGCGTCACACTGGCCTGGACAAATTCTTCCGATTCGCCGAAGACGATCTGTCCGGCGGCGTTCTGAGCCCGAATGCGGGCTTCGAGCTCAGCCGGTAGCTGGAAGCTGCGCGCCTCGGGAAACTTCTTTTTGTACAGATAAGGGCGCAGAAAAAACTCTTTAGGCGAGCTGATCGCGGCCTGCGTTTTAAGCGGTTCGGGAAACCAGCCACGACGCATAAAGTCGGGACTGAAGAACACGTCGAGGTCTTTTTGAGACCAGGTTTTCACGCGCATCGCGTCATGCACACTGTAGCCGTAGAAATCCTGCCGGACATCCCACCACACTGCTATCAAATTATGATAGCCACGCTCGCCCAGATCTGGATTCATCAACGTGGCGATCCGCTCATCAATAAAAAGCAGCTCGCCGTTAGGGCCGTGCACCTCCGTACGCAACGGATAAAACAGGTGCTGATCCAACCAGTAGATAATTTTGCCGGCATAATAGTCGGGCAGCCAATCGGCCTTAGGCCGGGCTTCGACCACATAGGTCGATACGCTCCCGTCGGGATTATAGTGTTCATAGTCATCACCCATAATTTTGAGATCTTTTGCCGCCACATCGCTAAACGAGCCGTCCGCGGAAGCCAGAGTGATAGTCTGGCGGGTGACCGGGAAGCGCACGGTTTCATACAGGACATCGGTGCCTAACACCCGCCACGTAAACTCCCAGGCATCGCGTCCCACCGAGTCATCATAGGTCAGTGGCCAGCCGATCATCTTGTCCTGACGCAGCGGTTGGGGAAAACGACGGACGCGGCGCAGGGTCGGAGAATAACCAAACAGGTCGGCCTTTTTACGTTTCTCCTGATCGGTCCGATAGCTGAGAAACAGCATCTGGTTGCCATAATTTTCTGGCGGCATCAGATCTTGGGTGAGCCAACGGGAGAAGAGTTCGCCCGGTGGAGCGGTCAGATGCCCGACTAAGCCGGCTGGTTCACGATAATGGACCAACACGATGACTTTGAAGTTGGACAGATAACCGCTGGGGGTCAGTACCCCGCCGTCTTCAATCTGGACACAGTTCCAGCGCGGCATATGCGGAAATTCCATCGCCCGAAAACCCATTTCTTCAGCCGTGTAGGGAGCTTCAAATGGATAGGCTTCGGCTGGCAAATACGGAATCGTTGCGTCCCGTGGGGTATCGGTTGAAAAATCAATAGGCACCAACTCCTCTGCAGACAGCTCTGAGAGAAGTTGCCAGGTTCTGGCCTGGCCGTTTTTTCCCTCCTCAGCGTATGTCCAGGAGGGGGAGGCACACAGACCAAAGGCGATGCAGATCATCAGGCTCCAACGGACAAGACAAGCGATACGGTGTAGACGGCTGGGGAACATTGTTGATCCTCTGAGTGCGACGATTCGGGCAGTCCGCTGTACAGCGCCGGAGCTCAGGGCGCAGCCTCACCACGCTCGATCGCCAGGTCTGGGACGATTACAGCTCCTAAACGAGAAAACACCGTCGGTCGGACCTTTATTTTGGTGTCCCGACCACCGCCGCCCAACACCACCCAGTCCAGCCGCATGACCCGTTCGTCGACGTATAACGGCCACTCAGCCGGCAGAGAAAACGGCGTTACCCCGCCGACCTGCATGCCGGTTGCGGCGTGCATTTCCTCGGCAGTTGCAAATGAAGCTTTTGATACCTCCATCAGCCTTCGTACCCGTTTGTTCACATCCAGCTGAGTATGAGCCAGTACCACGCAGACGGCAAACCGTTTAGGGCCCTTTTTGGAGGCAACAATAATGGTGTTGCCCGACTCTTGGAGCGCATAGCCATATTTCTCGCAGAAAGCGACCGTGTCAGCATCGGCCGGATTGATACGAATCAGCTCATAGGCCACGCCAAGCTGCTCCAGGGCACGGATAACGTCTTGATTTGGCATAGGAGCCTTCCTTAATCAACGTCGGCGGACGGGCTCGGCCTACCCGCTGCTCGTCAGGCTCCCTGCTCGTCACTGCGCAGCATCTTGCCCGGCAAGGCCCCGGTGCCGGTTTGGCCCTCACACGTCACGCGGCCATTCACCAGGGTGTCATGGTAACCAGCCGCCTTCTGTACTCGGCGCCAGTCCTTATTAGGCAGGTCAGTGGCCGCTTCCATGGGGAGCACGGCGAGTTTGTCTAGATCGTCAACCACAATGTCAGCCGGCATGCCTTCCCGCAGCCAGCCTCGATCCCGGATACCGATCGCCCAGCCCAGCATGGTCGACAGCCGCCAGTGGGCCTCTTCTAGGGTCATCAGCCCCTTGTCACGCACCCAGTAGGCCAGGAAGTGGGGCGGATAGCGGCCGGAGGTCAACAACTTGGTATGCGCTCCACCGTCTGAGGCACCACTTAGACAGAGGGGGTGCTTGATAATCTGGCCGACAGCTTCATCGTTGTCGTTGAGCAGGCCGGGCATCAAGAACTCGGTCTTCAAATCTTCCTCAATGGCCGGATCAAGCATAGCATCAACCGGGGACTTACCCTGCTCAGCAGCAATATCGGAGACGCTTCGCCCTTGTAGGGGCTTGTTCTTGTTCAGATGGACATCGTCAACAAAGGTCTGATCCCACTGCAACATCGCTACCTGAGCGGCTTCGCCGTCGTCGCGGTCACGGCGGTGGGGCCGACCCATCACATCACCTTCCATGTCGTTCTTCAGGGCGGGACGCCGGGCCAAGTCTGATAATTTGGCCCGGCGCTCTTCAAGGTAGGGGGTGTGAATATCCATAAAACCGGGGGCAACAATTAAGCCGGTGGCGTCAATGACCCGGCTGGCATCACCCTGAACATTGCCCATGGCCGCAATCTTGCCCCCCGGATACCAATATCCCCACGGTAAGCTGGCGCGCGCAAACCATCGCCAACCGTGCCGTTGTTAATCACACTATCATACTCGGCCATAAGCGCCCTCCCCATTGTTTGTCTGGGCACCTCAGCGATGACCCCCGCGCGGTTCTGTGTCCATCCGGTTAGAGAGCAGAGTTCGACAGGCTCACCTCAGCCTAAGTATAGAGACAAATGGAAGGGTGAGTAAAGAGAACAGCCGATTTTTCGGCACCCTGAACAATTCTTAACTGTCGCCCGACCTGTTCAGGAGATGCGCCCCAGGTCACTGCTTCACCGGAGGCGAAGCGCAAGATTCCCACTTGGGAAGTCTAGTACGATCTCATCAAGCATCGGGGCCGGCTTTTTCGTAAAGCTGGCGACAGGTCATTGCGAGCGGGAGGAGCGGGTGTATGGAAAATCTCACGACAGCCCGGTTTGATCCCCCAAGAGTGATTCATCGGTGGCGACTCATCGGTGACCTCTTCTTTTCTCAAATGCTCGCTCTCGCAAACGGTATCGAGAGCTTCTTGCCAGAGCTCAATCCACCCCGCCCCATGTAGAGCACGATAGCCATGAGAGTATCCGGAGCGACGTCCAGTGTCGCGAAAGCGGGGGCTGTGTTCTCTTAGGCCAGTTCTTGACGCAATGCAGGTAAGACTTCTTTGCCCATCAGCTCAATGCTGCGCATGGTGAGATCGTGGGGCAGACCGCCATACTGCCCCTCAAAGAGCATATGGCCGATGCCCAAACGCTGAATGATCTCTTTGAGCCGTTGGGTCACCTGCTTGGGGGTGCCAACAACAAAACCGCCCGCCTCTTGGAGATCGTCAATCGTCATTTGAAAAACGGGTTTGTGTTTCTTTGCACCTACGCCCTCAGACAGAATCGAGGTGGTGCCGCGTGAAGTCATCCCGAGCGGCATATAGTAGTGCATCGGGCCTTTGAGCGAGGTTTGCGTCCGCCATAAGTAGTGTTCGTAGGAGGCCCGGGCATCTGCCTCGGTATCGGCCACAAACAAACCAGTCATATAGCCAAGGTTCTGAGGGGTGGCGGTATAGCCGCTCTGTTCGGCCGTTTCCCGGTACAGATCAAACCACTGCTCGGCCATGTCCAGGGGGGCAAGAAACGAGACATATGGATAGCCGTGCTGGGCGGCCCACTTAATCGACTCCTTGCTGCCGATACCAGGCACCCAAATCGGCGGATGCGGCTCTTGGAACGGAAAGCACCACGGATTCACGTATCGAAACTGAAAGTGCTTGCCCTCCCAACGGAACGGGCCGGGCTGGGTCCAGGTTTTGAGAATCAAATCGTGTGACTCCTGATAACGTTCACGATTCAGCCCGGGGTCAATGTTCGTCGAAAACTGCTCAATGCCGATGCCCCGCACGAAACCCGATATCACCCGCCCACCGGACATCAGATCAAGCATGGAGATCTCTTCAGCTAAGCGGACCGGATTATCCCACAGGGCAATTACATTACCGAGTAACAGAATCTTACACGTCCTGGTACGCTGGATCAGCGCCGCGGCGCTGATGTTGGCCGCATAGTGCATACACGTCGGCGTGTTATGGTGCTCGTTGACCATCAGCCCGTCAAAACCGACGGTCTCGGCATACGCGTATTCGTCAAGATAGCGCTGGATCAGGGCTGAGCCCTTTCTGCGGTCGAAATATTTGTTGGGATAGGTTAGCCGAATAGACGGATATTGATCCAGCTCAGGCGTGTCTGGATACGGCATTTCACTGAAGTAATAATAGTCAATCACGACGTTCCTCTTCGTTACCCCCGGGCTAAAAACGCTTCGAGCACGGCCACAAATTCGGCCGGGCGCTCAAACTGCGGCGAGTGGCCGCAGCGATCGATCAGCGTCAGCTCCGAGCCTTGAATAGCCCGCTGATATGCCTCGCCGTGGGCGAGCGGGACGAGGCCGTCATGCGTGCCCCACACGATCAGGGTCGACGCTTTGATTCGGCGCAAACGGTAAACGAGCTTGGGATTGTGCAGATACGGCTTCCAGCCAACGAGCTGGGCCATCAGCTGGCTGTTGTCGCGCAGCACAATTTGTTCTGGACTCGGTTTGGGCGGAAAGAGCCGCTCCCGCTCGGCCACCTGTCCGAGATCATAAAAAGCCAGGTCGGCCAGCTCCTGAGGGGTCAGTAAGAAAATGTCCGCGATCTCGGCTCCCTCGACCTTGAGTCCCACCGCATTGACCAAAATCAGCCGCGACACTCGCTCAGGACAGCTGGCGGCCAGCTCTGCGGCCAGCCAGCCGCCCATTGAGAAACCAACAACGGGCACCTGTTGCCAACCGTAATGATCGAGAAAATCGGCATAAAAATCGACCAAATCGGGCATGGAGTCGAGCCACCGAGGACGGGTCGAGCAGCCAAAACCCGGATGGGTCGGCACATACAAATCATGGTGCTGAGCCAGCATGTCGTGGTATTGGAGCCAGCCGGGGTTGCCACCGGCACCGTGCAGCACGAGCAACGGTGTCCCCTCTCCACCCCGCAGAACCTGCACCTGGGCTCCGATCAGGTCAACAAATTCTTCACCATGTTCCGCCATTGCTGCTCCTTCGATAGTGTGGAACACTGCATCCGGCTCTGCTCGCTATAAATGCTGCGCATACCAGGCTTTGATATAGGGCAGACTTTGCTCCAGGCCCGCGCCGGTGAGGATGTCGCTGTGGCCGAGGCCGGGTAGGATAACGATTTTTTTAGGCTCGCCGGCTTTGGTATACATGGCCTGTGACTCTTCCATCGACACCCGTTCGTCAGCATCGCCATGTAGCCATAAAATCGCTCGGGGGGAAATGTTGGCCACCACCGACTCCGGTTTATAGGCAATCATCGGGAGGCCCGAGGACAGGCTAATGTGTCGGCTCCACTGTGGGTACTGATCCAGAATCTGCCCAAAGAGTGCGGTCGTGCTCTTCGGTTCGGGCACAATCTCATTGGCCTGCACGTATTCCAGCTCACCGCTGAGGACACGCCGAGCCTGGTCGGCCTTGAGACGCTGCAGCAACGCGCGCCACTCCCAGAAGTGGCACGCATCCCGAATCCAGCGTCCGCAGTCGCCAATACCGCACACACTGATGGTGGCTCTGACCCGGTCCTCAACACCGGCCGCATAGCTCACGTTAGCTCCGCCCAAGCTCACTCCAAACAAACCCAGCCGATCAGGATCGACCTCGGGCTGATTCTGGAGGAAGGTCACCGCATTGCGGATATCCTCTATCTGACGCAGGGGAATGATCTGACGCCGGGGCTCGCCACCACTAGCACCCAGAAAGCGATAGTCAAAGGTCAAAACGACATAGCCAAGACCGGCTAAGCGCTGGGCAATCTCGGGGAGAATAACCTCTTTGACGGCGGTAAAGCCGTGACACATGACAATACCGGGCCGCCTCTCATTCGGGCCTCGGTCATTGGGGACAAACAGGACACCGGCCATAGGGATGTTTTCACTGTAGAATTGTACAGGTTTTTGGGAATTCACGCCTTGTGGCGTCTGAGATGTTGTCATATAGCTCTGCTTTCGCTGGAGAACTGTACGTCCTGCCCAACGCCTGCCGACTTCTGGTAGGGCTCACTGAGTGCCGGCGCTCTCCTACTCCGCCCCCTGCTCTTCTTCGGCCTGCGACACAGCATCGGTCGCCCCGCCCTGGCTCATTGCCTCGCTCAGACTCCACTCTTCGTCGTCATCGCGGATGCGGGTCGACGGCGGGGCGAATTGGTAGATCGCTTCGCTGAGGTTCATGATATGGCGCGTGTTGGTGCCCAAGTCTCCCTTCCCGACCCGAGACGAAGAGCGGATGTAGAGCGCACTGCCACTGGGCTGGGCCGCATAGGCGCGGATAAAGACCTCGTCCTGGAAGCGGAACATTTGAGTGGTGACGACCGCTCTGATCGTATGCACCTCAGGGTCGGTCTCCGCTACCTCCCAACCCAAGGCCTCGGCAGCCCGCCGGGCAATATCGATCAACAGGGCCGGAGGTGCCTGATAACGGTTCATCCGCAGCTCAGGAAACGCCGAGTCTTTTGTCGTTTGGGCAACGTTGGTGCTCAGATAGGTCACAACACGGCTCAGCAGGCCCGGCGGGTCGGTCATGGGCAGATCGTTGCTAATGATTGTCGCTGCGGCGAGTCCGGCCCCGACAAAGGCGACAAAAAAGAGGATTTGCAGCACGCCTTGTATGAATCCCATAGACTCTCTCCGTTGTGTCTGAGGTGCGGAGGTGAGTGGTCTCAGGCCAGCAGCACCTCTTTCAAAGCCCCCCAGTCTGTGACCGGCGGCGAACAGGTAAAATTGTGACAGACGTATACGGTCAGTTTGCCGTCAATTTGTACCTTGCCGTCCAGGGCCGAGGGTCCTTTTCCGTCGGCCAGCGTTTGCGGATCAAGACACAGAACAGTCTTATTGGGAAGATACAGCGTGTTGATCTGAGCCAAGATCTGGCGGGTCTCGGGCGCTTGACTCTCTCCGACTAGCACGATCTCTTTGGGGCGGTTGAGATAGAAGTCGAGCGCGCCGAGCATATGGCTAAAGCCAAACGGATGCTGTTCCATAGCATCGTAAAACAGGCGGAGGATCTGCTCGGCTCTCTCCAGATAGTCTTGTCGCTCAGTCAGAGAGAAGAGACGCAGCAGGACAAAGGTAGCCAATGAGTTGCCGGACGGGATTGAGCCGTCAAAGGCCGACTTAGAGCGGCTGATTAGGCGCTCATGGTCATCGCTGGTAAAGAAAAAGCCGCCCTGGTCGGTATCCCAGAAACGGTCGAGTAAAACCTGGCTCAAGGCTATGGCGTGGTCGAGATAGGCGTGCTCTGCGGTCGCCTCGTACAGGTCGAGCAGAGCGGTGGCAAAGGACGCGTAGTCGTCCAGATACGCGTTAAATTTGGCCTGTCCATCTTTGTAGCTGCGCAGGAGCCGTCCGTTGCAGGGGGACGCTGATCTCTTCCCCAGCAGCTCGTCATCACCGTGCGCCTTCCCACAGAGCTTGGTGAGCATAAACTCGGCATTACGCCGGGCAATATCGAGGTAGTGGGGGTCGCCCAGCACCCGGTACGCCTCGGCAAACCCCGACAGCATGAGACCGTTCCAACAGGTCAGAATCTTCTCGTCCCGCCCGGGTTTGATCCGGTCCTCACGGGCGGCAAACAGACGCTGTTTGGCCGTTTGGAGCAGCCGGTCGATTTCGTCGCTCTCACGACCAAACAGCCGGGCTAGCTGGTCCGGTTCCAGACACGGATGGAGGATATTGTGTCCCTCAAAATTGCCTGCGTCGGTCACGTCATAGTACCGACACACAATCTCGCCGACGTCTTCACCGAGCAGGTCTATGATCTGCTCTTTATCCCAGACAAAAAATTTGCCCTCAACCCCCTCAGAGTCAGCGTCCTGAGTTGAATAGAATCCGCCCTCAGGGCTCAGCATCTCGCGCTCGACATAGGCCAGAATCTCCTCGACAACACCGCGGAAAAATGGATCCTGAGTGGCCTGATAGGCCTCAAGGTAGAGTCGGGTGAGCAGAGCGTTATCGTAGAGCATCTTTTCAAAATGGGGCACCAGCCACCGCTCGTCTACTGAATAGCGGTGAAAGCCGCCGCCTAGATGATCGTACACTCCGCCCTTGGCCATCTTGCGTAGGGTGTGGCTCGTCAGCTGCAGATAAGTGTCGGCGTTTTGATTGCTATGCAGCTGGCGCAAAAAGAGGCTCAAGACTGACGTGTTGGGAAACTTTGGCGCCCGACCTAAGCCGCCGTGGGTGCGGTCAACGTGTTCGGCCAGATTAGCTGATGCGTTTTGGACAGTCTCAATCTGGAGCGGCCGACTCGTCGCCTGGCGTTGAGAGAGTTCATGGAGCTTGTCGAGAATCTGTCTGCTGGATTTGGCCACCTCCCCAGGCTTATCGTGATATGCCTGAGCGACTCCCTGCAACACGCGCGGAAAGGCCGGCAGCTTGTGCCGGTCAACGGGCGGAAAATACGTCCCGCCATAAAACGGCTCCCCATCTGGGGTCAGGAACATGGTCATCGGCCACCCACCCCGTCCGGTCAGCATCTGGACGGCATTCATATAGATTTCGTCAACGTCCGGCCGCTCCTCTCGGTCGACTTTGATGTTCACGAACAAATCGTTCATCAGCGCGGCAATGCGCTCGTCTTCAAACGACTCGTGCTCCATCACGTGACACCAGTGGCAGGCGGAGTAGCCAACGCTCAGCAAAATCGGCTTATTGTCGGCTCTCGCCTTGGCAAATGCCTCTTCACCCCACGGATACCAATCCACCGGATTATGGGCGTGTTGCAATAAATATGGACTCGTCTCCTGCGCCAAGCGATTGGTAAATTTATGCGCCATAGGTGACACCTTACACAAAATAAATCCGCCGCGCCTCTTTGAGAAGGTCCGATTTAAAGTCTGGGTGACAGATCTCGACCAGAGCGGCCGCCCGCTGTTTGAGGGTTTTGCCGCGTAGTTCGGCAATGCCGTACTCGGTGACCACGTAATCCACAAAGGCGCGCTGGGCAGTGACGACACTGCCCGGCTCCAGCATCGGCACGATACGCGAAATCCGACGGCCCTGAACGATGGAAGACGAGGGCGTCACAATCACCGACTTGCCGGGATTACAGAATGCCGCGGTGATGGTGAACGTTGTCTGGCCGCCGGTCCCGGTATACATGAATGGCCCAAACGACTCGGAACAGGCCTGACCGCCTAGATCGACCGCCAGCGCATTGTTGACAGCGACATAATTCTGCTGGTTAACCAGCAGCCGCAGATCATCGGTATAGGTGAAATCGTAGAACTCAAAATTGGGGTTGCCGTCGATTATTGCCAGCTCATCCGGAAACACGCCGATACCTGCACTGGCCACCACTTTTCCGGGATTGACGGTTTTATATTTCCCAGTCACGACCCCGTCTTTGACCAGACGGGCGATCCCCCCAGGGATGACCTCGGTATGGATTCCCAGGTCGTTTTTGTCGCCCAGGTACAGGGCGAGCGGCGAAGACACACTGCCCAGACCAATTTGTAGAGTATCGCCGTCATGGACTAGGTTATTGGCGACCAGGGTACAAATCACCTCGGTTGCAGCGACTTCCTCTTCGTTGCGCGGGGTCGGCGGCAGTTGGGCCGACGGCTGGCTAGGCTCAACAACATAGTCAATCTCCGATACATGAATGTAGTTCTCACCACCGGTTCGGATGAGGTCCTCATGCATCTCGGCAACCACGGTCCGAGCGGCTTTGACCATGGTTTTAGACATGAATAAACCATGACCAAAACTGCAGTAGCCGTGCTTGTCGGGGGTGGATACCGGGGTCATATACACGTCGCACTTCAGGCCCGGCGGCAGTTCTCCACGTCGAAAGTACATCACCGGGATAAACTCCATCCGGCCATCCTTCATCAGCGGACGCGTACTCGTGCCCAGATAGGTGGCCTCAATGCTAAAGGCTTGCTCAACGCCGGGCTGGTCCCAGTTGAACAGCGGTCCAATCGTGCCAACTCTGACATGACGGAGGTCTTCTTTGCGGTCCAGCAGCGCTTGGCTAAGGGTCAGCGGCGTGGCGTGTAACCAGTTGAGCTGCACCACGTCGCCGTTGCGAACCGCCTCTTTGACGGCCTGTTGGGGGGAGACGAGTTTATCACCACAGTGTTCGTGCCAGTCCATAGGACGTCTCCTTTCTGGTCGGAGCATAAACCACAGGGCAGCAGAAAGCAAAGCCGTTTTCGTTAAGATGAGGTGCTTGACCCTCACCACTTGATCAGGAAGATAAGGAGCAACCACCTTCTTTCAGAGCGTAGCGGGATGCTGGCGATGACGTGCTTGACCAACTAAGGAGTAGGGATATGGACATTCGGATTGAATACTGTGCGGCTTGAGGCTATGAGGCTGAAGCCGTCAGTTTGACGGAACAACTGTTAAACGAGTATAAGCAGCGGATCAGCGGCCTCACCCTGCTCCCGTTTGGTGACGGACGCTTTGAGGTCATCGTTGACGACACCAAGATCTACTCGAAGTTAGAGACGCACCAGTTTCCGGCCTATGCCGAGGTAAAAGCCGCCCTAGAGAAGCGGACGGCCTGAAAAAACGGCACAACACCCATACCATATGACGGGTGAGGTTTCATAACATCTCGGCGTGGCCCCACACAATGTTTAAACACGTCGCGCCGTTCTTCGTCGTGACAGTATGGGTGCATCCATTGGGCCGATAACTCATGTTGCCGGTCGCCACTTCTCCGGCCTCATCCGCGTTCGCGCCCTCAATCACAAAAATCAGCTCATCGCCGATGTGACGGTGGAGCGGGAGCTTGGCCCCCGGTTCAAAGCGGGCCAAAACGGCGCGCCGTTCCGTGTCTTCATCCTGCCAGATGTTCTTTAGCCGAATACCGGGCCGCGCTTCGACCCACTCTAACTCGCTGAGTGTAAAGAGCTGAGACGGTGGGGCGTCACCGAGTGCGGTCGTCATTTCGATCCCGCCCGTAATAACGGCGAGAACGGTGGCCCCTTGTGGACTCGACACCGTGTGCACGCAACCATTTGGCCGGTAGCCGAGGTTACCGGCGGTGACCGTACCAAATTCGTCGCCGAGCGCCCCTTCGAGGACAAAGATGAGTTCATCGCCGTCATGACGGTGCATGGGCAGGGCGGTTCCGGGCTCAATCCGGGTCATGATCGCCCGACGCTTACTCCCCTCGTCACTCCACAGACTCTTGGCTCGAATCCCCGGCTGCCATTGCTGCCATGCTATATCGCCAATCTGAATCACGCGTGATAGTGGACTGTGCTGGGTACCTGCCATCGTGTCCTCCCTCCTGAAGATGGGTGATGATCTCTGCTGATTCAAGCGGCCCTCATCGACTCCCTTGTCTGATAGAGATCTCTCTCCTGAGCTTAAGCATAGGCCACCGCCGAAAGGCAAGAGGGCGCGGTCACCACGTAGGAGGTCTACGGCACCGGTCTTGCCTTCTTGGCCAGGCGTGTCCACAGTATGGCTGGCACGCCCACGTTTGCCGCTTTGCGCAGAGCCGGAGGTTTGGTGTTATGAGCTCTCCCCTATTCTTTGTTGTCCTAGCCGGCTTGGGATTCCAGATAATCCCGGCTGACGTCCATGCCTTTCAGGTCACGCCCGGGAAATGGCAGTTTGAGTATGAGAGCCGGGCGTCATTTGAGCCCCAGCCACAGAAGCGCATGGATATCCAGTGTGTCAAGGACTCGAGCTGGGATCCAGCAGCCTCAATCGCGAAGAGCGGCCACTGTCAACTCCACAACGTCAGGCAAGACAGGACCTCGTTCAGCGCGACCGTGACCTGCGGTCGTGGCGCGGGAAACCCGCCGATGACTGGGAGTATGACCTATAGTTCGACCGGCACGACCATGACCAGCCGCACGGTCTTCAAAGGAGAGGGCTACGACATGGAAATGCAAACGCGCGGAAAATGGCTCGGCGCGTGTGACTAGTGCGTGCCGGCCTCGTTCGGCGGACCTCCTCTTGACCACACTGAGCGCCGAGTGCTAGGGGAGCGAACGGGCTCACTCATGAGAGGGGAATAAGCATGGATATCGGTCTGTACGCAACTACCCACGGCCTCGGCTATCGGGATGAGGTGAACTTTCTGGTCCGCTCCATCACAGCCGAACAGATGCAGCCGGTCCGGATTGCTCAGCTAGCCGAACGCCTGGGCTATCATTCGATGTGGTTTCCCGATCATGTGTGCATGCCCATGGCCTCGACGAGCGCCCATGTGGCCAACGCCTCTGGTACACGCGCGTACGAGGCGCGGCATACCATGCTCGACGCCGCGGTCATTATGGGTGCGGTCGCCGTTAGTACGAGGCGCCTCAAGCTCGGCACCAGCGTGCTGATCGGGCCCTACCGCAACCCGCTGAGCGACGCGCGTCAATTGGCGACTATCGACCAGCTGTCAAACGGCCGGCTCTTATTTGGCGTTGGAGCCGGCTGGATGCAGGAGGAGTTTGAGGCACTCGGTCTCGACTATGCCAAGCGCGCCCCCCAGACCGAGGAATGTATCGAGGTCTATAAACGTGCCTGGGTTGACGAGGCCGTCAGCTTCCAGGGCCGGTTTTACGATTTTAGCGCGGTGTCGCTGGACCCCAAACCGGTCCAGCGGCCCTACCCACCGATCATTTATGGCGGGGTCACTACGGTCGGTGCCCGACGAGCGGCGCGGCTGTGTAACGGCTTCTATCCTATTTTTCTTGACTCGTACGCCGAGCCAAACCGCTATAGCAGCGCCCAGGACGTTATCCGCCGTGAACTTGAGCGCCAACACAAAGATCCGGCCGAGTTTGCCATGATTGGTGTCAGTTCGGCCCGGCTGACCGCAGCCCATGACCCACACGCCCAGGCCACGCCCCGCCGTATTTGCACAGGCACGCCGGATCAGGTCGTCGCGGATCTAGAGCGTTTTGCCCAGGCCGGATATTCATTAATCGTGTGTATTTTTGACTGCCCGTCGGGTCAGCGCCAAGAACTCGAAGAGCAGATGGAGCAGTTCAGCGAACAGGTCTTACCCCACACAGCCGCTCTCAACGCCCAGGGCGGGTGGAAAGCCCGTCTTTAGCTCGTCCACGGCCAACCCAGAAGGAACACCCATGCGTGAGATTGCTTTTGGTTTTTTTGACCATCTGGAGCGCAGACCGGAACCACTCGGTCAGTTTTATGCCGGCCGACTGGAACTGCTGAAAATGGCTGATGAAGCGGGACTCTACGCCTACCATCCGGCCGAGCACCACGCCACACCGCTCGGCATGGCCCCTTCGCCAAATGTGTTTCTGGCCGCCGCGGCCCAGTGCACGCAACGGATTCGCCTCGGGCCCCTGCTCTATCTGCTACCGCTGTACCATCCGCTCCGTCTCGTCGAAGAACTGTGCATGCTCGATCACCTGAGCAATGGGCGCCTTGAAATCGGTGTTGGACGGGGGGTCTCGCCGTACGAGTTAGCCTACTTTGAGGTGCCGTTTCTCCGGTCGCAAGCCATGTTCAAGGAAGCCCTTGACGTGGTGGTAGCCGGTCTGCGGGGAGAACGCCTGTCGTACAGCGGCAAATACTACGACTGTCTCGACGTGCCCCTCGAACTCCACCCCCACCAGACCCCCAACCCGCCCTTCTGGCATGGGGTGACCAGCCTCCGGAGCCTCCAGTTTGCCGCCGAGCGTGGCATGCATATGGTTGGCGGTGGTCCGAATCCGGCTCTAAAAGAGACGATCGTCCAGTATCGGGAGCTGTGGAGTCAGCATCACCATGACCCAGACAATCTTAATCCCCATATCAAGACTCCCATCATTGGCGCGTTGCGCCACATCTATGTTGCCGACACTGATGAGGAGGCTGAGGCGGTCGCCCGCCCCGCCTATCAACAGTTCTACGACAACATCATGAAGCTATGGAAAGATTTTGGTACAGTCCACATCTTCTTTACCCCTGAGCTTTCAGTCGCCCGCAAACTCGATGTGGCGATTGTTGGCTCACCGCGCTCGGTGCAGGATCAGCTGGCGAAACTGTTCGAAGAGACGGGCTGTAATTATCCGACCTTGGCCTTTGCCTGGGGCAACCTGAGCCAGGGGCAGTCTCAGCGCTCACTAGAGCTGTTTGCCACCAAGGTGATGCCAGCGTTTGAGTGACCTCTGCGTGAGGCCTCCTGCGCACTGTCTTCGGACCTTGTCCTGTCCGGCAGACGATCCGCTGCCAGAGCCACGGCTCCCAAATAGAACTACGGCCTCAGAGGAAAAGCCGTGTCCGTCTCAGCCGGCAGCTCTTCAGGAGCATCGAGGGGCGGGACCTAGGGGGGCGCTGGACGGGGGCTGGGTTAATCACGGTTGTGCAGGCGAGCAGTCGGTGCCCGTGGACATCCTCTCGTCACATCCCAAGAGGTCTGATCAGAGGCACGTGGTCCACAGTGGCCGCCATATACGCTCGGCGGGCGATACGGGCCGGTCTTTGCCCGTCTCCCCCATTCATCGGCCTTTTCCGCTCTTCGGCTATACGCTTCTCTCCGCCTATGCTACAAGACAGGATGCTATCTTTAAGGAGGGGGATGCCATGTTTGCTCGTCACGAGGGGATACGGGAAGAGATGCCCTATGTTCGTTTCTTAGCCATCTGTATCAGTCTGGGTCTGCTGGTTCAGTTGAGCATTCGTTTATGGCAACAGGCCTGGTGGTTTCCGGTCGGGATGGATGCCACGACGCCCGAGTTTGCCACCTATTGGATGGGGTTGTTGTACACCGAAGCTGGTATTCTGGCCATGGTTGGATTTCTGGGCTGGATGGCCTACCGCAAGCCCTGCCGGGTGTGTGAAGCGCAGCGCCGTGAACACCGCCATATTCTGGCCCAGCACGAACTGAGTCATATCGGCAAGCTGTGGGCGACAGTTGCGGTGGCCGCCATGTTCGGCTTTGGAGTGAGCTATTTTGCCGAGCAGGACGCTTCGTGGCACCAGATTGTAGTCCGCGACACCGCTTTTACTCCGAGCCATATCCCACTGTTTTTCTTCACCTTTCCGATGCTCATTATCATGACCGGCCTAAGTTCGTGGTACGCCTATAAACGCCTGCACTACTTGTACGTGGGAGAGAATGGCAGAGGGATTCCCATCTCGTACCTGCTCTTCCCGGCTGGAGCCTGGCTGTTATTAGCCAATGTCAGCTTTAACGAACTCGGCCACTCTAGCTGGATCACCGAAGAGCTGTTTGTACAGCCCTACCACTTTCCGTTTGCCTGGGCGACATATTTCTTTTTTGCCGGATTTTCCCTGTTATTTGCGACCGTCCCGCATATCTTCAAGAACCTGAAAATCATGGCCGAACAAGCGGTCGAAGAGACCGTCCCGCAAGAGACGTCCGCCCAGGCCTAGTCTGTCCCCGGTCACCGGTATGAAAGCGCAGGAAATCGCCGCTCTGGGCCGGATGAAAGAGGCGAAAATTTTCGACCTGATGCTCATCCTCGCCCTGATCGGTTTCTTTACCGTTATCCCCCACGTCAGCCGCCAGAGCCGGAATTAAGCTGGATCGGTATTCTCGTGCCGGGCCCCAAGCTGGCGACCAAAGAACGCTGGATTAACGGCCGCTTCATCCAGAATGCCTTCCATATAGAGATCGGCCGACTGTACGATTTTCGCCTCGTTCTTCAGGCTCGCCAGCCGGGGCGCTACCACGTGCACCCTATGATCAACCTGGCAGGAACAGGTGGCCTGGTCGGTCCGGCAAAGTGGATCGAGGTGGAGTCCGGCGACGGTCCACCAAGCTACGAAGTCCAGCTCTCAGCCACTGGCGAAACGATTGACCTGGAAAATTTCGGCTTTGGCCGGATTGTAGGCTGGCATGTCATCTTTGGTCTGCTGGGACTGGCCTGGCTGGTCTACTGGGCATCAAAACCGCTCTTGGTGCGGCATATGCTGCTGCTCGAAGGGGTGGATGAGGAGCAGTTTAGCCGGCGGGATCGAAGCGTCGCGGGGGTCTTCAGCGCAGTCCTGGCAGCCGTTCTAATCGGCGGCTTATGGATCACAAATGCCAACATGCCGCCGACCATTCCGCATCAGACCCCCAGAGAGTGGAACCTGCCAGACACCCAAATGCTGCCTAACGCCGTGCACACGACGATCAGGGAAATACGATACCGCCCCACCACTCGGGCCCTGCGCGTACAGGTTGAGGCGACAAATCTGGCCGAGTCGCCCGTTCTGCTGCGGAAATTTACGACGAGCTATCTGTCCTTCGTCAATCAAGACAGCCTTGGAGCGTATCCCGATCCCGAAGGCCGGACGCTCCTCATGGATGTACAGCCTAGCGGTCTTATCCAGCCAGGCGAGACAGCAGTTTTGGATTTGACCATGCAGGATAGTGTTTGGGATCGGGATCGGTTCATCGCTTTTGACCAGCCCCAGCTCAGCGCGGCCGGTATGCTGGTGTTTGTCGAGCCACGGCCCGCGGCCGGTCAGGAGCTGCCTCTGATCATGCTGAGCAATGACCGGGAGGCGCCCGGCGTCCCATGGGAATTGGTCCGCAGCCTCAATGAGGTGTACGCCAATCTCCAGGTGGATTTTGGCCTGTGAGTCCGCTCAGTCCCTCCCAAGAGTCGAAACCAGCTGATGCGCTAGAAAAACGATTCGCTGGATTGGGCAGCGTTGCAGAGTGCTCCCGTATACTGGGAAATACGGCGTTTTGGCCTTATTTCCACCCCCAGGTTTCTGGAACTTCAATCCTGAACCTGCTTGAATATCCGCGTCTATTTCTCGTTGGCTTGGCGACTCCCTCATACCGATGGCGGCTTCCCCCCTTAGCGATGCCCATGACATGGCAGGAGACCTCGCCTCCGTCGTTGGCCACCGGCCGAATGTTGTAAACGTCGTGCCGGCTCTCCCTGTGCAAGCTCTTCAAGTTGCTCCGTCCCTTATTTCGAGCGACGGTCACCTTCTCTCCTTGTAGCCATCAGACGTTTTTCGGCGTCCAACCGCTCTTAAGTGACGGACCCTCTTCCGGCGTTTTAGCGGCAGGGTGGAGGACGTACCAGACTGGAATCGACCGTGCCTCCTGCTCTCTTTAGCTACCCATAGAAAAAATGGCTCGGAGCTGCATAAGGAACAGCATCATATGGACTAGTCATCACCACCGATCCTGAGAAATCCCTGAGGGACAGCCGCTCTGCCGAGCGACGGAGAACGTTTCCGATACAGGGCGTCTGTAACCCGGGTGGCAAAAGCAACCATTCTGTTGCCCTCTCCTCGGATGGGCAAGTGGCCGCTACGGCGCGGCTGACCCCTCACTGACAGAGAACACCTCTTTCCAGAGCGAGCCAGCCGCAGTGAACTGCCCCGTCTCGATCCGGGCAATCGAGTAGGACGGGAGGGGCACTTGGGCCAGGCACCGGCCGTCAACGCTCCTCCCCCACCAGGCAAAAACGAAGTTCCGGGTGTCACACCCATACGGACGCCGGAACTGCGGCAGAGCGGCCTCGGCCACGGGCACCCAGGTGCAGAAAGAACCGGGCGGCGGTATCGGCCGGCTGGCACGCCTCTTTGCTGGAGGAGAGCGCCCCCTTATGGAGAGAGAGGGCAAACGGCACCCGGGCCACCGGGGGGCCGGCGGCCGGCACCCCCCACCCGGTGAGGCGCCACAATGGTCAGCAGGGGACTGCCATAGGCCTGCAGGGAATAGAGGGCGGGAGCCGCGGGGATTCTCTCCTGAGAGGACAGCCCCCAGGGGGCGCCCTCGTAGAAGAAAAACTCGGCCCGCTCATCATCCGTCACCACAAGGTGCGCCCGGTCCGCCGCGGGCAGGATCGCCCGGTTTCGGACGACGCCCCGCGCCGGGCCGTCGTGCTGCACATACAACGTGGCGGCGGGGAAGCGGGCGCGCAGATATTCCAGGCCCTGCCGGTACGCCACCTGCCAATAGTCCATATCGTACCACTGCCCCGGCGGCGTGCGAGTCCCCAGGACGTTGAAATAGACCTGTTGGTGCGGGTGGAGCGAGACCATCGCCCCCACCACCGCGGCCAGGCCCAGCCCGACGCCGCCAGACACGGTCGCCCGGCGCCACCACGCCGGCCGGCCCCCGTGCGGGCCCATGAGCGCCTGCAGGCCCATCGCCGCCAGCACACAGAACGGAGCCCACAGAAAGTACAGGTGGCGCCAGCCATTGTAGGTGTGGGCCTCCAAGACGAGCACCACCCCCACCGGCCCCACCAGACAGCCCAGTAGCAGCAGGCCGAAACGCCCCTCCCCATCACGCAGCAGCCGGCGGGGGTGGCGGAGGCCCTGCCAGCACAGCCGCCCGATCCCGATCCCCCCCAGGAGCAGGGTCAGCGGGGGGGTGGTGAGGCCAAACCAGGTCGGCAGGTACGCCCACGGCAGGGCATCCGACCGGATCAGCTGCCCCTGGAACAGCTCGGTGCGGACCGGGAGGTGAGCCAACGTCGTCACGGCGTCCAGCAGGCGGAGCGGATTGGCCCACAACACCGGTAACGTGGCGTACACGGTCACGCCCGCGGCGGCCACGAAGGCCACACTGGTCAGAAAGATGTGGCGGCGCTGCGGGGGGGGGGGGGGGGGGGGGGGGGGCGAGGAAGGCGTCCACGGCCCGCAGGGCAAGGACCGCCGGCACCAACATCCAGCCAAAGATCCGCAGGTTGATGGCCAGCCCCACACTCAGGCCACACAGGGCGAAAGCGCCCAGCGTGTCCTTCCGGCAGGCCCGGTGGGTGAGCGCCAACGCCACCATGACCAGCACCAGGAAGGGAATGTCCTTCGGGTTAAAGAAAGAATGGGCGTAGAGCCGGGGATGGAGGAGAAAAAGCAGCAGGGCGACCAGGGCCAGCAGGCGGCGGCCGTACAGCCGGAAGACGAGCCAGCCGCAACACACGCCGCCGGCCACAAAGACCAGGTGGGTCAGCAGATGGCGCAGGAGGAAGATGTGCCGGCTGTCGTCCAGGCCCAGCGCCTGCTCAAGCAGCAGCACCGGCAGTTGAAAGGCCATGCCGTAGAAGCGATCGTGGCGTTTGTGGGTGGCGATCTCGGGAGCCGTACCCAGGATATAGGCGAGGGTAGCGCGGGCCGTGCGGCGCTGGGCAAACTCATCCGCTCCGACGCCGTAGTCGTCCAACACCACCACCCCGACGCCGGCGAACAGCAGGCCTCCCATCAGCGCCAGGGCCCAGAACGGGAGGCGCCGCCAGCGGGGCAAGGCGCTCGCTCTGGAGGCAGTGGATGCGGACACCGGGACAGGCTGCCCGCTGCCCGCCTTTTTGTCAACAGGGAAGCGGCTGCCGGCCCGGCACCAGGCCGGCCACGGCAGCCCGCACGAGGGCCGCTTGGCTGCGGGACCCCTCTCTCTTGCCAGGCGTCAGATGGTGTGAAGGGCCCTCCCCTCAGCCTGGCCCATAGACACGACCGACTCCAGAGAGAGGAGAGAACCGGGACTTCTCGCGGCTACCCAGCGCCAGGCTGAGGGAGCAGCGGGGCAAGGGCGAGGCCCCCAGCGTCGCGGGGCATTCCAGCAGGCCGGGGACTAGCGTCAACCTGCCCTGGTCTCGGGGGCGGCACCTCCCATCAAGCTCGCAGATAAGCACGGCCATGGTGACGCCTCCTAACGGGCCTCTGGAGAAAAGTCCTCACTCGAGGCCTCTCCGAAGGGGAGAGGGAGAACGGGGCACCAAGCCTGCACTCTTCGCCAGGGGGCTCCAGCTACCTGCCGGCCTGAACCTGATCAATATCGCGCCCTGCCCCACGGTCGGCACTCGTGGTCAGCGAGCGTAGGCTTGCAGGGCAGCCGATACTTTGCGCTTGGCCGGCGTATACGCCTCCTTGCATGGACACCTCAATACCGGCGTTCTCATTTGCTCCTTACTGCTTATAAACGGGATTGATTCGGCGTAATCCCAAACCGCATGCATATTGCACGGTCACTCTGATAGTGATCCGCTCGGTTTCGGGAGCGTTGGACATACCCCTATCCTCTTGCATGCTGTGCACGGATTCTTGGGAAACAGGCAGGATGTCCACCACGCGTAGGACCCCTCGGGCAGCTTTTCCAACAGGCATTCTTCCTGCTCTATTGCAGCCAGCCGCTTCTTGAGTCGTCGAGATAGCTCGTTGCGTCTGCCCTCTTCCTTGGCTCCCAGTTGCCTCCTGATGTTCAACCGAAGGAGAATCGTTCTCATTCCGACTGAATTTTCCGAAGCTGCCGGTCGTACTGCCGCAAAGTTCTCGATCAACTCACCAATGCTGTCCGGGCGTGTCATCAATCAGACAACGAATGCGAGGCTGCGTCCATCTGCTGTGTGCGGCAGTGGATCGCCCTGTGACACAGAGACGGCCAAATGCGGATCATCCTGAAAGGCCGACCCTATGCAGTGGGCTTTGGCAGCGAGTCGGAAATGGGCAGAGTTGCCCTCGAGTACGGCAAGTTTTCCCACCGGCGTGACCTTGATCATGTCGTCAAATTCCCTGGGCTTGGGAAGTTTCGTCCATAGCTGCTTGGTATGGACGCTAACCGCTTGCCCACTCGATCCGCTTGGCTCAACCTCCGGCAATCAAGACTTTGGCCGGCTCAGTCCAATGCGGATCTTCGAGAACCCTCTAATCTATCGAAGGAATTCGTAGACAGGAGGGGACCGGGAATGACAATAGGAGCGTATTTAGAATGCTTTGAGAGGGTTCATCGTTGCCACTCCGCCAAACGGTGACTCCGGTACGCTCCCATTCCTTTCCTCGGGTTGACTTCAGGGTTGACCATCCGGATAGACGCGTTACGATTGTGCCATGAAGCGGTGCGAAGTCCTGGTTCCATGCGCTGCGCAACGCGTTTATCACCGCGGCCGAGCGCGAGTTGATGCTGCCGCGCTCGCTGACCAAGCGGCTCGTCAACCATGCTCGGCCGCAGGATGTGACCGAGGGCTACGCCGCCGACTGGACAGTGCAGCCGATCGGCGATCCGGCTCAGCGCATCGCCGATCGGATTGATACGTTGATGGGTGCAACGGGAGGGCCGGAATCGATCATACTTCAGTCGCGGTCGCACGGCGCGAGCGGTCGATTGTCAGCTGTCCGGCGGTGCGCTGCGGATTTCCGCGGGCAATCCAGCCCTGGAACAGGATTGAAGGGCCGTTGTCCGGCAAATGTCCTGGGGCGGACGGTGGAGCCACATTTGACGGGAAGGACGCTGTATGGCGCGGGAAAGACCCAGAAAACGGCGAGGCAACAGCGAAACCGGACGGCGGCGAACGACCGGCCATGAGACCGAGTTGTGGGCGATGGCCGACGCCCTGCGCGGCTCGATGGACGCCGCCGAATACAAGCATGTCGTGCTCGGCCTCATCTTCCTGAAATACATCTCCGACGCCTTCGAGGAGCGTCACGCGGCGGTGCTCGCCGAATGGGGCGCGGAAGCCGCCGAGGACCGTGACGAGTATCTCGCGGAGAACATCTTCTGGGTCCCGCCGGAAGCCCACTGGGACCGTCTGAGGGCGCAGGCCCGGCAGCCGGCCATTGGCCAGGTCGTCGATGACGCCATGGCGGCGATTGAGTACGACAACCCCGCTCTCGAAAGCGTGCTCCCGAAGGACTATGCACGTCCGGCGCTTGACAAGCAGCGGCTTGGACAGCTCATCGACATGATCGGCAATATCCGGGTGGGCGATGAAGAGGCTCGCTCGCGGGACGTGCTCGGCCGCGTTTACGAATACTTCCCTTCCTGTCGCAGTTCGCGAGCGCGGAGGGCAAGAAGGGCGGCGAGTTCTACACGCCGCGCTGCGTGGTCCGGCTGCTGGTCGAGATGCTGGAGCCCTATCGAGGCCGGGTCTACGACCCGTGTTGCGGCTCGTCCGGGATGTTCGTGCAGTCGGTCGAGTTCATCCGGGCGCACGCGACCGGCAACGGCAACGGGGGCAAGGCGAAGGGCGACATCTCAATCTGGGGCCAGGAGTCCAACTACACGACGTGGAGGCTGGCGAAGATGAACCTCGCCAGCCGCGGCATAGAGGGCCGGATCGCCCATGGCGACAGCTTCCACAACGACCGCCATCCGGACCTTAAGGCCGACTTCATCCTTGCCAATCCGCCGTTCAACGTCTCGGACTGGGGCGGGGAGCGGCTCGCGGACGACAAGCGCTGGAAGCATGGCGTTCCGCCGAAGGGCAATGCCAACTTCGCCTGGGTGCAGCACGTGGTTCACCATCTGGCACCGGGCGGCGCGGCCGGCTTCGTGCTCGCGAACGGCTCCATGTCGTCGGCCCAGTCGGGCGAAGGCGACATCAGGAAGAGCCTGATCGAGGCCGGGCTCGTGGACTGCATGGTGGCCCTGCCGGGCCAGCTCTTCTACTCGACCCAGATTCCGGCCTGCCTGTGGTTCCTGGCGCGGGACCGGGGCAACGACAGGTTCCGTGATCGGCGGGGCGAGATCCTCTTCATCGACGCCCGCACGCTCGGGCGCATGCTGGATCGCACCCATCGCGAACTGACCGACAACGATATTGCCCGCATCGCAGACACCTACCACTGTTGGCGCTTGAGCGGGGACGGGAGCGGCTATGCCGACGCTCCCGGCTTCTGCCGGAGCGCACCGCTGGAGGAAGTACGCAAGCAGGGACATGTGCTCACACCCGGCCGCTATGTCGGCGCGCCGCCGCGCGAGGACGACGGCGAGCCGTTCGAGGACAAGATGAAGCGCCTCGTCGCCAAGCTTCAGGAGCAGCAGGCCAAGGGCGCAAGGCTCGACTCTGTCATCGCCGACAACCTGAAAGCGCTGGGGTTCGGGGGCGGCAAGTCGTGAGCAATTCCGATGAGGTTCGCTGGAGGCAGCGGCTGGAGAGTTTCGCCGCGGCCCTCGCACGATTAAATGAGGCCTGCGACCAGGAACGTTACAGCGATCTTGAACGTGCGGGGCTGATCAAGACCTTCGAGTTCTGTTTCGAACTGTCGTGGAAGGTGTTGAAAGATCTTTTGTTCTATGAAGGCTACGAGGAGAAGACGCTTCGCGCCGTCATCCGCAAGAGCTTCGAGGCTGAGTATATCGACGAGAGCGACTGCGAAACCATGCTCGAAGCCCTCGATAAGCGCAACGTGCTGAGCCATGCCTACCGGAAAGATGTTGCGCTTGAAGCGGAGGCCATGATCAAGGATCTCTACCACCCCGTTCTGACGCGGCTTCACGCGGTGTTGAGCGCGAGGGCGAACCGATGATCGACGGTTTGAAGGACAAACACCGCGACGCGATCATCGAGGTTCTTGCTTCCAATGACCGCGTGGAGCGGGTGGTTCTGTTCGGATCACGGGCGATGGAAACCTTCACCCCCAGTTCCGACGTGGATATCGCCCTGTTCGGTAAAGAGTTGACCCTGACGGACCAGGGCCGTCTGGCCGCGGCCCTGGAAGCTCTCACCATTCCCCAGCGGGTTGACCTGCTTCTCCATGCCCGGATCGACAACGACGCGCTGCGCGCGCAGATCCGACGGCACGGCATTGAGTGGTACAGGCGACCGAAGGGGACGCCTCCCGCTCGGCCCCCCCCTTCCCCCCAGCCATCTCGCGACGCTCGAATCCTTGCTGAAGAAATATCTGCCCGATGTCGAGGTCTGGGCTTCTGGCAGCCGCGTGAACGGGCGAAGCCATGCCGGTAGCGATCTCGACCTCGCACTGCGCGGGCCGGACTTGAAGACAATCCCGGCCGACCGCCTGGCGGCGTTCAAGGAGGCGCTGCGCGAATCCAGCATCCCCTTCCTGGTCGAGGCCAGGGACTGGGCGGGCCTCCCGGCACGCTTCCACCGAGAGATTGAGCGGGAGTATGCGGTGTTGCACGCGCCGAGAACCTGATACAGCAGGCCGCTACAGCCCAACTCACACACGACCAATGGGCCCGTTAAGACAACCGTGGGGAAATTTGCCCCGTTTTCTTATGGCAAGCGTTTACCAGAGGGGAAGAGAAATCCAGCGGGGGATGTTCCCGTGTTCGGTTCCAACGGTGTTAAAGGAGAACCAGTGTACATCGACACCGACAACATAAAATCCAATTGTGTCGATTTGGCGAAGTTCGCTTCCGGCAAACTCAAGGCTATCGAAGTGGCATGCTCTCAATGGGTATGCCATGTCTAGCTCGAGCCAGCCTCGGCAAGGACTGAGGTTCGCACGGTTGCTGATGACTCTCAGCAGCCTGTCTCCCCTCTTCCTCCTCTGGGCGATACGCGGGACAACGCTTGTCCCGGACTCGTGGTTTGTTCCCGGATGTCTGGCGATGGCGTTCTTCCCGACATTGTTTCTTTGGATCAGAATCCTAGTCGCTAAGAAACAGAACGACCGACGGGAGCTTGTCGTCGGATCCGTAGACGATCATAGGGCACCTGTGTTGGTGTATCTCTTCGCGATTCTCTTGCCTTTCTACCGAGAGGAACTTGCGACATATCGGGATCTATCGGCAATGTTCCTCGCTTTGACGTTCATAGTATTTCTGTTTTATCATCTCAACTTGCATTATCTGAACGTCTTGTTTGCTCTCTTTGGATATCAAGCATTCATGATATCGCCGCCAGTGGATGAGAACCCACGCACCGGTCGGGAACCGTTTGTCCTCCTCACCTATAGGCGGTATCTAGCTTCACCTGATCGACTCACTGCTTATCGGATTAGCGACACCGTCTACCTGGAGTGCAAGACGTGAATCTGGCGTTCGATCTGGAAAACATCCGAACGACCGAGTTCGGGATTAGCCGCAAAGAAGAAGGAGATGATCAATTCGTGCTAATTCCAGTGAATAGGTCCGTACAGACTGCCCTGCACGAAATGATTGAGACGACTTGGCATAACATGCAGCAGGTTCGCGACGAACTAAGCCAATACGACCCGTCCGAGAAACACGCGCCGACAGAGTACCTGTTCTTGGCGACTGATAATCCACAATGTCAACGGCTTGTAGAATTACACAATGCAGACCACCTTCCCGTTGACGCCGACGCGGTGAATGAGCCAGACCGGATTTCATCTTATTTTGTGCGTTTGACTGATAATGGGGGACATCATCTCACCGCCATGCGGCGGGCAATACAATTCAAAGGCGACCTCAAAAGGAAATGGGTACATCTTTTAGATGACACATTGCAGATTCTAGAGAGGCGTGTTTTTCGTCTGGATAATGACTTCGATTTGATCATCGACACCGATCACGTGCATATCTGGAGGCCAGCCGCATTCGAGTTCATCGGCCATTTAAAGCAAGCGGTCCTCGATGCGGTCCCGGCCAATGTGGAGGCGGTGAGTGGAGAGTTGCCTTTTGTCAAATTTGACGTAATCCAAGCATATGCTACTGAACACTTACGGGCTGCACGATATCTTGCTTCAATCCGAACGCAGGACTTGACCGGCATTAGTTGCGCCACCCTCAAAGCATTGTGCCAAAAGACGAATGTCGAAATTTCGGAGATCAACGGTCAGATCAGTGTAGAGGAAAGGAATGTGATGGGTTTTCTTGAAGTTCTGGATCGTCGAAGGTACGAGATAGAGTTGGTGCCTGATTTCCCGGAGCGGTTTAGAGCGGCCAGTCGGCGAAGAATCGACACATGACTTGTGGTTTGTTGACCTTGCGGCGTTCTGTCAGTCAGAAGGTCGCGTTAATTTTGTCGACAGACGTCTTCTTGTGATCTTTATCATCCTCAACCCTTTGGTAAAGCTATAAGCGTGAGCGGGCTTTCAGAATTGGTCGTCGAGAAGGCTGCTCTCGGATGGCTTGAGCAGCTGGGCTGGAGCGTCGCCCATGGCGCCGATATCGCCCCTGAAACGCCGGATGCCGAGCGCACCGATTACGGTGCGGTTGTTCTAGAACGACGGCTCCGCGACGCGCTGGCCCGGCTCAACCCTGCCCTTCCCGATTCGGCACTTGATGACGCCTTCCGCAAGCTGAACCGGCCGATGGGGCGACGCTGGAAGCCCGCAACGGCACCGTACACCGGCTGCTGGTGAACGGCGCAACGGTCGAATACCGCGTGGCCGACGGCGCAATCCGGGGCGCCCAGGCGAAGATCGTCGACTTCGACGATCCTGACAACAACGACTGGCTGGCCGTGAACCAGTTCACCGTCGTCGAGAACAAGCGTGAGCGACGTCCGGACGTGGTGCTCGCAACATCGTGGTGATCGCCAACGAGGCGCACCGCAGCCAATACGACTTCATCGACGGCTTTGCCCGCCACCTGCGCGACGCGCTACCCAACGCGTCGTTCGTCGGCTTCACAGGAACGCCGATCGAACTCCAGGACGCCAACACCCGCGCCGTGTTCGGCGACGACATCAGCATCTACGACATCCAGCGCGCCGTGGAGGACGGCGCGACGGTGTCGATCTACTACGGGAGCCGCCTCGCCAGGCTGGCGCTCGACGAAGGCGAGAAACCCAACATCGACTCCGGGTTCGAGGAGGCGACCGAGGGCGAGGAGCTCGACCGCAAGGAGAAGCTCAAGACCAAGTGGGCGCAGCTCGAAGCCGTCGTCGGCGCGGAGAAGCGCGTCGCCCTCGTCGCCGAGGATATCGTCGATCATTTCGAGCGCCGTCTGGAGGCCATGGACGGCAAGGCGATGGTCGTGTGCATGAGCCGGCGCATCTGCATCGACCTCTATCGCGCGCTGGTCCGTCTGCGGCCCGATTGGGAGCACACGGATGAAGATACGGGGCAGATCAAGGTCTGATGACGGGTTCGGCCTCCGATCCGCCGGACTGGCAGCGCCATATCAGCAGCAAGTCCCGTCGGGAAGCGCTGGCCGACGGGTTCCGCGATCCCGACGATCCGTTCCGCATCGTGCTGGTACGCGACATGTGGCTGACCGGTTTCGACGCGCCCAGCCTGCACACCATGTATGTCGACAAGCCGATGCGGGGCCACGGGCTGATGCAGGCGATCGCGCACGTCAACCGTGTCTTCCGGGATAAGCCCGGCGGGCTGGTAGTCGATTATCTCGGGCTCGCGCACGAGCTCAAGCAGGCGCTCGCGACCTACACCGAGAACGGCGGCAGGGGCCGGACGGCGCTCGACCAGGCGGAAGCCGTGGCGGTGATGCTGGAGAAGTACGAGATCTGCCGCGGCCTGTTCCACGGGTTCGACTGGTCGGCGTGGGTCTCCGGGACTGCGGCCGAGCGGCTGACGTTGCTGCCCGCCGCGCAAGAGCACGTCCTCGCGCAGGAAAACGGCAAGGAGCGCTGCCTGCCGAGACCCTTCTTCACCACCAGCGTCAGGAGCTTCAGCGAAGCGCCACGCTCCCACTGGCTCACCAGACTGTGGTCGCGTTGAGGTAGTGCGCGAACACCGCCTGACTCGCATTCCCGCGCAGCCGGATCTCGCATATCTTCTCCAGCGCCAAGTCCTCGACCGGAGTCAGGCACATCTCGTCGAACGCCTTCATCGTCCGCTTCGACATGACTCCCGCCTCGGTCATGCCGAGGGCGGTCTCGTGTACCGACGCTAGCACCCCGCTCCCGTATTGCCTAGCCATCGCAGCTCACCTCGCTGATCGTCCCATTCGCCAGCATCGCTTCCAGGCGGAGGCCGTCCAGCCCGAGCATTGCGTCCGCCGGCACCCGCAACGCCCTGAGCTCGCGGCGCCGGAGGTTCTCCCGATCGCTCTTCGCGAATCCGTGGACGAAGAACGCGCGCTTCCCCGGCAACACCACGATCACGCGGAATCCGCCCGCCCGGCCCTGTCCGCGCCGGGCGATGCGCTGCTTGATGACGCCGCCGCCCAGGTCGGTGTCGACCAGGCCCCTCGCGGCGCGCTCCGCCGCATCGCACAGCGCTTCGTCCGCAATTCCCTAGTCTACGCCCGTCTTCAGGCGAACTGTATGGGCGGCGATAAATTGGGAACTCTCGCTTTCATGATGCACCCGTAACGAGCAATATGGAGCGCTCAGAGAAGCCTCTCAGCCGAGAGTCGTGGAATAGATTAATCGACCAGCCGTCACCGCTGCGCCTATATACAACACTGCCATAAAAGGCCGCTCTGGAATATGTGTATGCAGCCAGACGCCGAGCACCGTGCCGATTGGCAGACACGGTAAAAAACTCAGCGATTGGACCAGGCTTGCCGTGGTGATGAGGCCGAGTCCAACATAGGTGGCGAGCTTGGCTAGATTGATCCAAAAAAAGACAAATAAATTGGTCGCCACGACTTGGTGCTTGTCCAAGCGCTGATCGAGTAAATACAAGCTCACGAGCGGGCCGGCCGCGTGGGCGAAGGTCGAGACAAAAGCCGCTAGCAGCCCGACTGATCCGCCAATAAGGGGGTGCTCGGAAAAACGGGGGACAGTGCCGCCCAGCAGACGATAGACCTGAAGCGTGACAAAGCCCAGACAGATCCCGCCAACGGTCAGGTTGAGAAGAGGAATAAAATTGGTGCTGTGCTGGAGAGAGGTCAACAGGACCGCCCCCAGACAGAATCCACAGGCCGAGCCCATTCCCAACCGACGGACGTGGGCGCGCGACTGCTTGCCCCAATGATGAGCGATGCTGATGATGTCGCCGGCGATGAGGAGAGGCAACAGCACGCCAAGGACGGTATCAATGGGCAGCACCAGGGCTAAGAGTGGTACAGCGACAATCCCGACCCCACCGCCAAAGCCGGCTTTACCAATACCGATGATGAGCGTAGCCACCGCTCCGACAGCGTAATACAACCAAGGGACAAGATCAGGCAATGGAGTTGATCCCAGCTCTTGGGCCAGGAAGAGAGGATCAATCCTATTGCAGGTGTTAAGCAGTATGGCTTACTCCCACGCTGGAGTGTTGAGACTGAGATGGCGTCTCAGCCCAAGAACCAACGCACCGCCACAACAGCCCCGATAATACCGGCGAGATCGGCAAGTAATCCAGCGGTCAGGGCGTGACGCACGCGTGTGATGCCAACAGCACCAAAGTAGACGGCCAAGACATAAAAAGTCGTCTCCGTACTACCCTGGAGCGTAGACACCAGATACCCGATCAGACTGTCCGGCCCCTCGGCCTGCATGATTTCGGCCATAACACCGTAGGCTCCAGAGCCTGACAGCGGGCGAAGCAAAGCCATCGGCAGAGCTTCGGCCGGAAAGCCGCATAGACTGAGCACTGGGCCAATGACGGCAATAATACCAGCCAGCAGGCCGGACGCCCGAAACATCCCGGCCGCAACAATAATAGCGACTAAAAACGGGATAATCCTGAGCGCTACCTGAAAGCCCTCTTTTGCTCCTGCGATCATCGCGTCATACACGGCAACCCGTTTAGCCAGGCCGTACACCAGCATCAAGACGATGAGAACCGGCAATAACCAGGTGGAGGCGGCGTCCCGCAACACCTCTCCAACCGACAGTTCGGCCACCAGACCCGCCCGTAGATGCAAAGCAAAACCAAAGCCCAGGGCGGCCAGCGTAACGCCCGCCGCCATGCAGCCCGGCCGAGACGTTGGCCGATCCGTGCCAAGCGTCTTTTGGTCCGGCAGACGTATATCTTGGTCTTCTTGAGCCCGCCGGGACACCGCACTCTCGGACGGATCTGTCCCCAGTCCGATTGGCACGGCCCGCTGTAAGAGTTTTGCGGCCGTAATCCCGACTAGGGTCGAGAGTGAGGTGGCAAACAGGGTGGGCAGCCAGATGCCCGCCGCATCGGTCGAACCTAGCGAGGCACGCAGAGCGATCACACCCAACGGAGCAAGAGCAAGGCTTGAGGTATTAATCGCCAAAAAAAGGGCCATGGCGTTGGTGGCCACTCCCGACTGTGGATTGAGCCGATCCAGCTCCTGCATAGCCTTAATGCCGAATGGTGTGGCTGCATTGCCCAACCCAAGCATATTCGCGGCCATGTTCATAATCATCGCGCTCATGGCTGGGTGATCTGCCGGCACCTCAGGAAACAGACGAACCATCAGCGGTCGCAACACACGGGCGAGTGTATGCAGGAGTCCGCCCTCCTGGACAATCCGCATCAGGCCCAGCCAAAAGGCCATCACCCCGACTAGGCCCAGCGCCAGGCTCACGGCCGACTTGGCGGAGTCTATCGAGGCTGTGGTAACGGCCGCCATCGTGCCGTTAAAGGCGGCTGCGACAACAGAGCCGACAACAAGTCCGAGCCAGATCCAGTTCATATACCGCTCACTCTCTCGTGTTTGAGCTGTGTGTCAGACAGGCTAGAATAGAGCGTATTATGAAAAAGACGACATGGATAGCGGTAGGAGTACTAACCGCCCTTATAGCTCTGGTCGTGTATTCGAGCTTTCAGGTTGGAGGCTATCGGTGTGAAGTGTGTGTGCAATTTCGGGGGGCGCAAGACTGTCGGACCGTCGATGGGGCGACCGAAATAGAAGCGCTCAGAGCAGCGATCACAAACGCCTGCGCCCTGCTGGCTTCAGGAGTGACTGACTCGCTGGCCTGCGAGCGGACTCGCCCCACAAAGGCGATGTGCGCCGCATTCTGAAGAAAAAAATGTGGCCTACACTGTTTCGAGAAACGCTTCGTCCCAATGAGGGTTCGGTCAAGGCAGGCTCAGAAGCCCGTCGGGCGCGGACAGCCGCCGGTCAGCCTCAGCACATGGCGGGCGAGGTCTAAGCTTGTCCGATCCTCCAGATAAGGACCAACGACTTGGATACCAACCGGCAAGCCGTTGTTCAAGCACCCGACCGGGACAACCGTTACGGGCAGATAACAGGCACCGGCCGGCGCCATCCAGGTGATGAGATCCCAGTACGGATATTCTTGACCGCCGACCTCGGCGGTTCGTCCGGCTTGGGGCTCGGAATGATCATGAGGAATGGCCGCACACGGCATCACCGGCAGTAAGATGGCATCCCAGTTTTGAAAGAACTCTTCCCAGCGCTTGCGCATCTGTAGGCGGCGCTCATTATAACTCAACCACTCCCGGTGGCGCATGGCCATAAAACGCCGGGTGCGGTCAACGCTCGTGTTGCCGGACGCGGACGCATACAACTCGATTTTATCGCGGGCGACTCCGC
The DNA here is from genome assembly GCA_965214605.1 of uncultured Binatia bacterium (SeqCode). GTDB lineage: Bacteria > Desulfobacterota > Binatia > Bin18 > Bin18 > JAAXHF01. The sequence continues at coordinate 391,049 of OZ243961.1, forward strand.
CCGAGAGCGCGACTTGTAACAGCGCCTGAAATGTGGTGGCTATTTTTTCCAAGGAGAAGTCAGGCCGCGCCTCCGGGTCAAGGCGGACCCCCTCGTCGGATAGCCGACGGGCAGCAGATTCGAGCAAGGCCTTGACCTCCGGCTCAACCCGGCAGCGAGCATCGTCCAACCAGACCGCAACCCGGTAGTCTTGGAGTCGCTGACGGCGGGCTGGTGGCAACTCGAGCCTCCAGGCAGGCTGCTCCCAGCGATTCGGCCCAGCCATGAGGGCAAGCCCGAGTTCCAGGTCTTCAACACTCCGAGCCATAGGACCGACAACGGCCAGATCGGCTAAAGTCAGCGTTCCGGGAGGCCCAGGAATCTGTCCGTGGGCGGGCACGATACCATAGCTCGGCTTGTGTCCGACCACCCCTGACATATGCGACGGCAAGCGGATCGACCCCCCAATGTCACTGCCCAACTCTAGGGGCGTAAAACCGCAGGCCAGGGCTGCAGCAGAGCCACCCGATGAGCCGCCCGGGGTCCGTTTCAGGTCGTAGGGATTGTTGGTCGTGCCAAAGACCTCGTTATAGCTCTGCAGATCTCCGGCGTAGATCGGTAGATTCGTCTTGCCGAAAATGACGGCCCCGGCCTCGCGTAGCCGGGCGACGGCCCAGGCGTCTTCTTCGGGCACGAAGTCTGACAACTCAGGAGCCCCCGAGGTGGTACGCATCCCTGCCGTCTGAAAGGAGTCTTTGACCGTCATGGGAACGCCGTGCAAGGGACCAGACAGCTCACCACGGGCCAAGGCCGCGTCAGCCGCTTCGGCTTCCGATCGGGCGCGCTCAGCATCAATCGTCACCACACTGTTGATCGGCTTATCGAGCGTGCTCACCCGCTCTAAGAGAGCGTCAAGCACCTCCCGACTCGATACCTCTCGCTGGCGAATTTTTTGCGCGATTTCAAGTGCGGTCGCATAAGCAAATTCAGACATACAGTACTCCTCCGTACCAAGGCTCAAGTCGACACAGCCGCCTCAACCGTTCCTCGCCATGGAGCGCTAGGTTCTAACGCTGCTGGCGGGCTGCCATATTACACTCGACCTGACAACCGGTCAGATCGCCCCGGGCGTCGTTCCTACAGGCTAGCACTGGGCTGTCAAAGGCTGTGGGATCGACTTTCTCTTCCTCTGACAACTGGGCGACGCAGTCTTCTTCTTGTTTTGCGGCAGTCTGTTCGCACCCTTCCAAACACTCTTCAAGAGTTTGTCCTGATTGGGCGTTATCCTCTTTCGTTGCCTCCTTAGCCGCTTCCTCCAAGTCTCCTGGACAGGCGGCCAGGCATAACACGGCTCCTAACATCACTCCCATTGAAATAGCCCTGCCAAGTCTGCCAACTCGCATATCTCTCTCCTCTGCTAAACTCGCCCCTTGCTATCTGCTGGGCGGCGGCAGAATTATATGCCAGACAGACATACCTGGCTAGTTGGGTCACGGCGACGGCTCGCGGCCTGGGAAGCAGCTGTCTGAGAATCGCGCCAAGGAGTTGGACAATCAGCCGTTCTCGCAGGGGATTGATCCGGTCGTGGACTTCGGGGGCCGGCTTCCCGAAGTCCACGGGCCGGCTGTCACCCTAAGCCCATCAACAGATCAGACGGTGGAGAGAGGCCCGGATCTTTTCGTGACCAGGGCGCGGGTCGTGAGTTTCGATATGAGGGCGTCTCTTCCCCCTGGGAGCTGCCCGGGCAGCTCCCGGTCACAAGCCGGGGCGGGGACTCAGTATGCCAAGCCGTGATCATATGCTACACACGGGTTAAACGGCGTCCGCCAAAAGCGGCGAAGGAGAACATGATGAAAGAACGGAATTTTCAAATGATTGCGACCAACGGGATTCGACTGCAGACCGTTGTCGAGGGCAGGGGCCCACTGGTGATTCTGCTCCACGGCTTTCCGCAGTGCTGGTATTTGTGGCGGCATCAGATCGATCCGCTGGTTGAGGCTGGCTTCCAGGTCGCCGTACCCGACCAGCGCGGCTATGGTGGCAGCGACCGGCCCGAAGCGATCGAAGCTTATAATATTCTTGAGCTGACCAACGATGTCGTCGGTCTGGCCGATGCCTTGGGGCATGAGCGGTTTGTGGTGGTCGGGCACGACTGGGGCGCTCCGGTGGCCTGGCACACCGCCCTGCTCCACCCAGAGCGGGTACGGGCCGTAGTGGGCATGAGCGTCCCCTATATCCGGGGGCAGGCCGGTGTGATGACCCGCCAGGAAAACTTCGGCGATAACTTCTGGTATATCGTCTATTTTCAGCAGCCGGGGGTGGCGGAGACAGAGTTGGAGGCCGATATCCGGAAATCGCTGCGTATCACCTATTATGTGGCCTCTGGAGACGCGCCTGACGGGGTGTGGTTTACCCAGAAGCCAGCCAGTGCCGGCTTTCTCGACGGTCTGCCCGATCCCGATCCCCTGCCAGCTTGGCTGACGACCGAAGACCTCGATTATTACGAAGCCCAGTACAAGATGAGCGGCTTTCGTGGACCGATCAACTGGTATCGGAATATTGATCGTAATTTTGAAATCACTCCGCAATTGGCCGAGGCCAAAGTTGAGCCACCGGCGTTTTTCCTTGCCGGCAAAAAAGACCTGGTGCTGTCCTTTGCCGGCGGCGGCATGCTGGAGATGATGGACAGCTTTGTCTCCGACCTGCGTGGCAAGGTTCTCATAGATGGAGCTGGGCACTGGGTCCAGATGGAGAAACCGGCCGAGGTCAACGCCGCCCTCCTCGGCTTTTTGCGACCCTTTGTCTGAATATTGTTGTCTGAGTATTGAAAGACGCAAAAAAACTTCTTACTCTTAGCCAGATCAAAAGGAGGCGATGTTATGAGTACGAACGGGCATGCCATACCGTCGGAAAAGATTCGGGCTGACCTCTCCCATCCAGTCGTTGATGCCGATGGGCACTGGTTGGAATTTGGTCCCTTGATCAGAGGCCAGCTCCGCAAGATCGGCGGTGACAAAGCGGTCGAAGGCTTCTCCATGTTTCCCAAGCTGGTCCAGAGCCAGCTCGCCATGTCACTCGCCGAGCGGAACGCCCACCGTACGGCCCAGCAGGCCTTCTGGGCACTTCCTACTAAAAACACCCGTGACAGAGCCACGGCTATGATGCCGAAGCTGATGAATGAACGCATGGACGAACTCGGCCTTGACTTTAGTGTACTCTATCCAACCGCTGGTCTAGGTTTGCCCCTAGTCCCGGACGCCGAAGCACGTCGGGCTGCCTGCCGGGCCTTTAATACATTTAGCGCCGATTATTTTGGGCCTTTTGCCGATCGGATGACGCCGTCTGCGGTGATTCCAATGCACACCCCGGAGGAAGCGATTGAAGAGCTTGAGTACGCGGTCCAACAGCTCGGCCTCAAAGTCGTCATGTTGGGGAGCCTGATCGCACGTCCGATTGAAGCCGTAGCCGAGAAGACGCCCGAGGCCGTCGACATTGCTGCCTGGCGAGACGTCCTGGGCCTTGACAGCGTGTATGACTACGACCCGGTGTGGGCTAAATGCGTAGAGCTCAAAGTTGCCCCCAGCTTTCACTCCGGCTCACGCGGTTTTGGCTTACGCGTGTCCCCCTCCAACTTTTGCTACAACCATATCGGCCACTTCGCGGTTGCGAATGAGGCGGTGTGCAAAGCGCTGTTCCTAGGCGGTGTCACGCGTCGCTTCCCCACTCTGAACTTCGCCTTCTTGGAGGGCGGGGTGGGCTGGGCCTGCCAGCTGTACGCGGACCTCATCGAACACTGGGAAAAGCGGAAACTCGACGCTCTCGAAGAGGTCAATCCCAAGAATCTGGATAGCCGCCTGCTCCTACAGCTCACGGAATCCTACGGGCATGCGGACATGGTTGCCGCCATGCACGAACGGGAAGCCATGTTTGACACAGCCATGCCGCCCAAGGCAGCGATGGATGTTGGCGGGATAGACAACCTAGACGACTATGCGGCCTGTCGGATTGACAAAAAAGAAGATTTTAAAGACCTGTTTGTCAAAAACTTCTATTTTGGCTGCGAGGCCGACGACCGGATGAACGCCTGGGCCTTTCACACCGGGTGTAATCCGTTTGCCTCCGAGCTCCACGCGTTGTTCGGTTCAGACGTCGGCCACTTCGACGTCCAAGACATGGCTGGCGTCTTACGCGAGGCGCACGAGCTGGTCGACAACGGGCTGATGAACGCGGACAATTTTCGGGACTTTGTGTTTACCAATCCGGTTCGCTTCTGGGGCGAGACCAACCCGGACTTTTTTAGCGGCACGGTCGTTGAAAAAGAAGCGGCAGCCGTGTTAAGCAGCCCGTCGGTCGGAATCGGTCAGACCGGCCAGACCGCTCAGCCGGCTCAATAACACCGACCTCATCCCATGGTCATAGCCGGGCCCGTTGGTGCCCGGCGTCAGGCGATACGTCTCTGCCCTCCCTCTCGGTTCAGCGAGCCAAGAAACCGACATACCGCATTCAGGCATTCCTCAGGTTCATCTACATAGATCTCATGCCCTGGCCCTTCCACCACGGTGATACGGGCGTCGGGAATCTCAGTGCGCATAGACAGTTGGTCAGCCAGCGGCGTGATCGGGCTATGGGCCGGAGCTAGGATGAGGGTTGGCACGCTGACCTGTGGCAGTAGCGGTGTGGTATCCGCGCCGTCCAAGGTCCGGGTAATACCTTGCAAAACGTGGGTCGGAGTCTTAGCCCACTCGTTTAGTACCCACTCAGTGTGAGCTGGGCTTTTACCGCTGATGATCTTGTGTTCGATCAACAGTCGGCCCCAGCCCCTTGAGCCGTCATGGGCCAGGGTTTGGTTCACATTGCCGTGGTGGCCTGACAGGGCTTGAGTACCCGAGGGACGAATCGTGGTCGGAGAATTACAAATAACGAGACTTTTAAAGCGTTCCGGCCAGCGGGTGGCGAACAGAATACCCAAGATACCACCGATTGACTCGCCTACATAATGCACCTGCTCGAGGTCGAGCGCGTCCATGAAGTCGCGCATATCGGTGACCAACTCGTCGAGCGACCAGGCGTGGTCCGGTCCGGGGTCGGCCGACTGGCCGTGGCCGCGCAGATCACGCCGGATCACTCGATACTGCCCGGCCAGGCCGGGCACCCAATGATGCCAGAACCTCGTGTTCCGACCCACGCCGTGCTGCAACCAGACCGTCTCGGTATCGGTCCGCCACGGAGCGGTGAAATCGTCAATTTGGTAAAACATCTCGCAATTGTTCGCCGTCACTGTCGGCATACCGCCCTCCTTAGTCTACGCTTGCCTGCTAGCTAACACAGTCGCCCGGTCGCCGTCTATCCAGCCTCATCCCCCAGACTTGCCCTTTACGAGACTGAGGCTGGCGGGCTATGATCGGTTCATACACGCATAAGGGGGCACTCATGTTTACCATAGGCAAACTGTTCCATCTCACTCATGTGGTGGACGATCTCGAAGCGGTCGATCGCTGGTACGATGAAGTGTTTTCAGTCACCCGGTTCTACAACGGTTACGAGGAGTTGGCCGGTCGTAACGCCTCCCTCATCGCCATTGGCGATGTCATCATGGAACCGATGATGCCGGCTCGAGTTGAGCCGCTCAAAAATCCGTCGGTCAAGAAATTCCACGATCGGTTTGGCCAGCACTTCCATTCCATAGCCTGGTATGTGGATGATGTGAAGGCCATCTCCGAGCGGCTCGACTCGGCAGGATTTCGCCTATTTAATATCGTGGGCAAGATGGTCAAACCGTCCGATAAGACAGCCGCGATCTGGACGCATCCCAAAGAGACCTCGGGCCAGCTGGAGTTTGCCCTGTCCGGTGATTATATTGCCGACCCACGTCTCAAACCGGACTGGTCACATGCGCCGTGGCGGGAGCATCCTCTGGGGATTGAGCGTGCGTCCCATATCGGAGTGGTGGTTGGGAGTCTGACCAAAACAAAACAGCTGTACTGTGAAGTGCTGGGCGGGACACTGCTGCACGAGGAGACGGTCGTCGGACGCAAGCACAGCGCTTTTGTGGCGGTTGGTGAAGATACCGTTGTAGAGCTGTCTGAGCCTATATCGGCAGACAGTCCAGAGGGGCGCGAGCTAGATACACACGGCGAGGGGATCTATTCGCTGATCTTTAAGACGCGCAACCTAGAGCAGGCTCAGAACTTTCTGCGGTCTCGACAGCATCGGCCCGCTGCCGACAGCCCAGATACCATTGTGCTCGGGACCGACCAGGCGTTTGGTATGGTCGTCGGCTTTACCCAACGCACGCTTCCGGACGATCCACGCGCCTGAGTTTACCGTAGGCCGCCCCGTATGGAGCCAAGGATGGGGTGAAGACAGAAATCGTACCTAGGAGGACACAAACGATGGCGGATTTCGATATCCAGATTAAAGGCGGCACTGTTGTTGATGGCACGCGCGTCCCGCGCTTCCGGGCCGATGTATGGATTCGGAACGGCAAAATCGCCCAGATTGGTGGACGGGCGCCCGGTTTTGCTAAAAAGATCATTGACGCGGACGGCTTAATCGTGGCCCCCGGATTTATTGATCTCCATACCCACTATGACGCCCAGATCCGCTGGGACCCATACTGTACCATTTCCGGCTGGCACGGCGTCACCTCGCTGGTGTTGGGCAACTGCGGGTTTGGTTTTGCTCCGTGTAAACCCGACTTTCGTGAGCGCTCAATGCTGACCATGACCCGTACTGAAGCCATCCCGTATGTGTCGATGGAAGCCGGCATGACCTGGGACTGGGAGACGATTCCTGAATACCTGGACTCGCTTGAGCGCGTCCCTAAAGGCGTCAACTGCATTCAGTACATGCCGACCGCATCTCTGATGACCTATGTCATGGGTCTCGAAGCGGCAAAAACGCGGCCCGCGACCGAAGCCGAGCGCGCGGCTATGCACCGCCTACTAGCCGAAGGCATGGACGCGGGGTTGTGCGGGTTTTCGATTCAGCGGCTGGGGTGGCATTCGGGTCAGGCAGATTACGACGGCTCGCCCATGGTCACCGACACAATGGTCGATGAAGACATTCTGAACTTGGCTCGGGTGCTGCGTGAGCGAGATGACGGGTTTATCCAGATCACCCAGGCAACTGGCCACATGAAGGAAGATTTGGCATTCTTGGAAAAACTCGCCTCAGAAGCCCAGCGGCCGATTTTGCATAACGCGATTGCGGCCAGCAAACGCAATCCAGATCCGCACCGTAAGAGTCTCGCCTGGCTGGAACGCATGCGGGCCAAAGGCTTACCAATCTTTGGCCAGGGCGCGACGGTGCGCAGCGGCTTTGCCTTTACGCTCGAACATTGGAATCTGTACGATGTGTCTGCGGCGTGGCGCGATATGTTGACCGGCAGCAAGGAAGAGCGGGCGAACAAGATGCGCGACCCTCAACTCCGTCAAGCGGCAAAAAGTGAAAAATCAATGCGAGCACTAGACCGCAACGCAGCCGGCATAGGCGGGCGCCTGCCCCGCCTGCTTGTTCAGGCGGTCGCCAACACTCTGGAGCTGGAAAAGTATGTCGGTCAGTCTGTGGGCGAGATCGCCGATGCAGAGAACAAACATCCGGTTGATGTCATGCTGGATCTGTCCCTGGCCACCGACCTGAAGGCCGAGTTTCTCCAACCCGAACCAGAGTTTAACGCTGGCTTCAACGCCGAGATTATTACCGACTCGATGTATACCTTCCCAGGAGTCTCAGACGGCGGAGCGCATACCAAGTTTTTCACCGGCGGGGCGTTCACGACCGACTTTCTGCGCTGGCTGGTCCGAGACGAGCAGAGGATTAGTCTTGAAGAGGCCCACTATCGTCTGTCGGCTCTGCCAGCTCACGCGGCCGGATTTCGGGATCGTGGGGTGCTGCACGAAGGCACAGCTGCCGACGTAGTGGTGTACGAATTGGACGGCCTAGGTATCGAACCAGACTGGGTCGGTGAGATCGCCCGCGATCTGCCCGGCGGAGAGTGGCGCCGGATTCAGCGTTCACGTGGCTATCGGTCTATTATCGTCAACGGGGTTGAGACCTTTGCCAACGGCGAATGTAGCGGGCAAACGCCGGGCAAGCTCCTACGCCACGGTCGGGCCACCTAGCCCTTGTTGTGTATGTGGACGCTCTCACTCCGGGCAGGGCTGATAGTCCTGCCCGGTCCCTTGTGCGGCCCTTATGAAAAATGCACCGACACGTCTCCGATATCAGAAAAAGACGCCCGATAGGTGCCCGCCTGAGTGATCGCGTGATGACAAAATGAGCCGGTGATCACCGGCTGTCCGGGCTTGAGCCCGTGGCCGTAGGTGTGGAGTAGCCGACACAAGCGCGACAGCGAAAGGTAAGGGTCATCCATAGTCTCACCCGGTGTCTTCGTCTCAATCAACCGTCCATCCCGAGAAAATTCAACGCTGGTATGAATCAGATCGTCCCGAACTGCAGTCGGAGGTCCGAGCACAATGCCCCACTGGGCTAGACCGTCGGCCAGCAGGGTGGCCGGCCTTGTGTCGGTCCTGAGCCTGATCTCGTTGATCTCAAACGCCGGGGCAACGGCTCGGACCGCGGCCTTTGCTTCGGCCACACTCACATTCTGGCCAGACAGGGCCACATCGACGATCAGACACAGTTCTGGTTCCAGACGACAGTTAAGAATATTGGCGCGGGGCAGGACTGAGCCAGAATCGAAAATACGGCTGCGCAAGATGTAGCCAAACGGCCGAAAGCCAACGCCCATCCGGTCGCGTGCTCTGCCCGAGGTCAACCCGACTTTCCATCCCCCGAGCTGCTCTCCCGTGGCGGTGAAACGCTCAAGCACCCTGAGCTGTCTCTCCAGCCCAGCCTCGACACCGAGTTGGACCTCGTCAAGTCCGGACACGACGACACTATCTCGGCGGCCGATGTATAAAGCGTCGATAAAAGCAGTCTGCTCTCCCATCACCGTCACGCCTTTCCTCACGAGTCCAGACCGTAGCAGCGGACGGCGTTATCACTCATGATGTTGGACTGGGCGACGTCTGGGAGATCCGCACAGTGCTCTTTCAGTTCGTCCACCACGCCCGGAAAAACACAGTCAAAATGTGGGTAATCCGATGCCCACATCAAGACCTTGTGGGTGGCGCAGGCGACTGCGGTTTTGAGCGCTACGTCATCAGGCTCGCATGACAGAAAGCACTGTCGATGGAAATACTCACTAGGTTTGAGGCTTAGGGGCGGCAGCATATGACCGATCTTTTCGGCGAATTCATCCAGCCGGGCTAGCCAGTAGGGCAACCAGCCACCACCCGACTCAAGGATGGCGATGCGGAGTTGAGGATAGTTCTCCAGTACTCCGCCACAACACAGGTCCATACAGGCCATCTGTTGCTCAAACGGATGAGCGATGATCATCCGCTGGAAGAAGTTGGGATAGCGGTCAAAGCCGGCCGTGGGCAGCTCACCGATCACTGCGCTGTGAATTGCCACCGTACAGTCGAGCTCCTGAGCCTCAGCCCACAGCGGATCATAGGCCGGGTCGTTGAGGCGGCGGTCATTATACGGGTTGGGCCGAATCGTGATCGCTTTCACCCCCTGCTCTTTGACCACCCGACGCATCTCACGTATGGCCGCCTCAACATCAATCAGTGGGACTGGCGCAATCTGATAGAGCCGGTCGGAATACGGACGGCAGAAGTCGGCCATCCAGTTGTTGTAGGCACGGCAGGCGGCAGCAGCCAACTCTGGGTCGCGCAAACCGCCATACGCCAACCCTAGCGAGGGATAGAGGATCGAGACATCGATGCCATCCGCGTCCATGTCTTTGATCCGGGCGTGAGGCTCGAAGCTGCCGGGCCGCAGATCCTCCCACGACAATTGCCGAGCATGTTCGGGATGGCTCAGGCCGCCCGGGATACACATTGCAGCAATCATCATCGGACTACGGGACAGAATCCGGCCCTCGACCTTCATCCGATCAATCCCCTCACTATCTTTGACGACCTGCGGAACACGGTCACGAAAGGCGAGTTCGACGTACTCCTGCCACAGGACCGCTGGCTCGACGATGTGGCCGTCAGCATCGATGATTTTAGGCTGAGATATCATGGTGCCTCCTTAGGTTGAGTAGGCCGAGTTAAAGTGGACGTAGCCGGTGGACAGGTCGGACGTCACGACATGAGCCGTCCCTTTGCCCCCGCGAAGATCAATAGCGATGGCGAACTCGGGTTGCTTCATGACCCCTGCGGCCCGTTTTTCGTTCTGCGGACCGGTACTCCTGCCGTTTCGACCAATTAAAATATCACCTACCATGATATTGAGTTTGTTCTGATCCAGTTGGACTCCGGCATAACCGACCGCGCACGCGATCCGTCCCCAGTTCGGGTCGCCACCGAAAAAGGCGGTTTTAACGAGCGGAGAGGAGGCAACGGTCCGAGCGATCTTCCGGGCGTCTTCGTCGGTTTTTGTACCCCGGACAAAAATATCAACCACCCGGGTCGCGCCCTCGCCGTCCTTGACACACAGTCGGGCTAACTCGCACAGGACCTCACCAACCGCCGTCTTAAAGGTCCGGAAGTCTCGACCCGACTTCTTGACGGGCCGATTATGAGCCAGGCCATTGGCCATGAGGACAAGTGTATCGCTGGTGCTGGTATCCCCGTCCACACTGATGGCGTTAAACGAGTCGTCGAGCGTCATCGCCAAGGTCTGGTGTAAGGCATCAGCTTCCACCGCCGCGTCGGTTACCACGTAACACAGCATGGTCGCCATATGAGGGTTGATCATGCCCGCCCCTTTGGCCAGACCGGCCAGCGTCACGGTCTGACTGCCAATTTTCAGTTGACGGACGGCGGCTTTTGGAAAGGCATCGGTGGTCATCATCCCCGACAGTGCGTCCCAAAATCTCTTGGGCGAGAGTTTGTTGCACGCCTCAAGAATACCGGGGCGCATTTTTTCCCACGGCGGCAGGATACCGATTTTGCCGGTTGAAGAGGGGAGAACAAGGGCGTCTTCGATATTCAACGTGCGGCCGACCAGATGACACGTATTACGGGCTAGGCGCAGACCGGCTTCTCCAGTTGAAACGTTGGCAATACCGCTATTAATCACCACGGCCTGGAGTTGGCCACGCTTCATCCGCTCTAGACCGACTAGCACTGGTGCACCTTTGATCTGATTGGTGGTAAAAGCAGCCGCCGCCGTAGCAGGTTGGTCTGAAACGATCAGCGCCAAGTCCTTTTTTCTACTCGGCTTGATACCGCATGAGACGCCGCTAAAGCGAAAGCCGGGCACCACAACCGGTTTTTTCTCTACCTTCACGCGCATGCTGTTCTCCTATGCCCCGTGACATTTTTTGTATTTGCGGCCACTGCCACACGGACACGGGTCGTTGCGCCCAACCTTGGGCTCATTTCTCCGGACCTGGGTCGCCGGGGCTGGCGGCTGCTGAGGATCCTGACCGTGGCTCATACTAATCGGACGGCGGGGCTGGGCTTGACGCGCCTCCATTTTCTGGACATCTTCCTGGCGGGCAATCTGGACGGTAAAGAGTTTCTCTACCACCTCGGCTCGCATCCGGTCATGGAGTTGCTCAAACAGCGCAAAGCCTTCTTTCTGGTATTCTTGAAGGGGATTCTTTTGTCCGTACCCCCTCAGCCCGACGGCTTCTTTGAGATGATCCATGGACAGCAGATGGTCTTTCCAGAGGGCGTCCATGGTCTGCAGCAAAATGACCTTCTCCAGGTAGTGCAAGACCGGCGGCGTAAAATTTTCCTCTCGTTCTCGATAAATCGCTAGGATCTTATCGTGGACAGCCTCGCTCAAGCTGTCGGCCTCGGAGTTATGTTTCTCTTCCTCGCTCAGCGAGAGCCGAAAATTGAACTGGCGGAAGAGGGCATCGTCCAGGGCCTTCCAGTCCCACTCTTCAGGCGGTAGATCCTCTGATAGGTAGAACCCGACTGTTTTTTTGGCAACCTCCTCAATCATCTCCAGGACTTCGGCCGAGAGATTGTCACTAGTCAGGAAGGTGCGGCGCTGATCGTAAATCACCTCGCGCTGCTTATTCATAACATCGTCATACTCGAGCAGGTGTTTGCGGATATCAAAGTTCCGTGCTTCGACCCGTCTCTGGGCATTCTCGATGGCCTTGCTGACCATACCGTGTTCAATCGGCTCACCCTCTTCCATACCCAGACGATCCATGATGCCCTGAATTCGATCTGCCCCAAAAATGCGCAGCAGATCGTCTTCAAGAGACAGATAGAAGCGTGACGAGCCGGGGTCACCCTGGCGCCCAGCCCGACCGCGCAGCTGGTTGTCGATGCGCCGTGCCTCATGCCGTTCAGTCCCCAGAATATGCAGCCCACCGGTGGCCACGACCTTATCGCGTTCTTGGGCGCAGGTGGCCCGGTATTTGGCCAAGGCCGTATCAAAAGCACGCTGGTAGACGTCTGGGGACTTTTCGAGCTGTTCGCGGACTTCCTCAACGACCTTGACCCGTTCGCGGCGCTGTTCTTCGTAAATCCGTTCGGCCTCAGCGACCGCTGCTTCGTATGGCTGGCGTTTTTCTTCGTAGAGTTGATCGGCCTCATCATACGCTCGCTGGGCTTCTTGATAGGCCCGTTGGGCCCGCTCAAAGTGCTGGCCGACCTCACCGTTGTCACTCAGCACGACCTCGGCAACGCGAACAATCGCCTGACCGTATTCGTCAAGGACGCGCTCATAACGGTCCCGCATGACCTCGAGACGGTCGGCCGCCTGGGGCGAAACGTCTTCGGCCAACAGTCCGGCATAATCGGCGCACACGGTCTCATACTCCTCCCGCCGCTCTTCGGGCAGAGAGGGCCCAACGACCTTGTCGTACTCGGTCAAGGCGTGTTCATACGTCCCACACGCTTGAGCGTATTGTTGCAGGATGTCTGTTGCGGGCGGGCCAGCCATAAAATCGATTTGGGCGGTGAGGGTCTGATAGTCGGCCCGGGCCTTTTGGAAGGACGCGTGGAGGAAGGGCCGGTAGGTCTCAGACAGACGTGACAGCGCCGCGTTGCGGGTCTCTTCGTGCGGTTTCCACCCCGGCTCGTACCGCTGGCGCGCCTGGGTTAGGGATTCGTTGTACGCTTCGCGCAGCTCTTCGAGGCTCTCTTCGTAGCTCTTGGTTTTGGTTTGGGCCGGGGCAGTTTTTTTCAACCAGGTTTTTTCAATCTCAACCCGAGCAAGAAACTCGGGATTGCCGCCGAGCAAAATGTCGGTTCCCCGGCCAGCCATATTGGTGGCGATCGTCACTCCCCCCAAACGGCCCGCCTGAGCAATAATATTAGCCTCAGCCTCGTGATTGACCGCGTTCAACACGTTGTGCTTGATGTTTTTCTTTTTGAGCAGCTTGCTGAGTCGTTCGGATTTTTCGACCGATACGGTACCGACCAATACGGGTTGGCCACGGTGGTGACACTCCGCGATATCGTCGGCCACAGCCCGAAATTTTTCGCGCTCGGTTTTGTACACCATGTCGGGGAAGTCTTGGCGCAACATGCCTTTGTTGGGAGGAATGACGACCACGTCAAGGCTATAGATCTTTTTGAACTCTATCGCCTCGGTATCGGCCGTGCCCGTCATGCCACCCAGCTTGTGATACATGCGAAAATAGTTCTGAATGGTAATCGTTGCTAGGGTCTGATTTTCCTCCCGGATACGCACTCCCTCTTTAGCCTCAACCGCTTGGTGGAGCCCCTCAGACCATCGCCGGCCAGGCATCAAGCGGCCGGTGAACTCATCAACGATGATGACCTCCCCGTCTTTGAGCACATAGTCGACATCCCGCTTAAATAGCGCATGGGCCCGTAGTGCTTGATTGACGTGGTGGAGGATGCTGATTTCAGACGGATCGTAGAGGTTTTTGACCCCTAAGATGCGCTCGACCTTGGACACTCCTTCCTCGGTTAAGGTCGCGTTCCGCTGTTTTTCATCAATCGCATAATCGAGGTCTTTTTGTAGACGGGGAATGACCCGATTCAGGGTGTAATATTTTTCGGTCGATTCCTCGGCCGGACCAGAGATGATCAGCGGCGTGCGCGCCTCATCGATCAGGATGTTATCGACCTCGTCCACAATCGCGAAATGGAGCTCACCCTGCGCGTACTCCTCGTTGCTAAACTTCATATTATCGCGCAAATAGTCAAAACCGAACTCATTGTTTGTCCCGTAGGTCACATCGGCCTGATACGCCTCCTGGCGGCTGACGGGGCGCAGATTAAGAAAACGGTAGTCTTTGACGACATGGCTGGGGTCAAACACGAAGCTGGTATCGTGGACAATGGAGCCGACCGACAGGTCTAGGGCATGGAAAATAGGACCCATCCACTGCACGTCGCGGCGGGCCAGATAGTCATTAACAGTCACCAGATGCGTACCGTGCCCGAGCAGGGCGTTGAGATAGAGCGGCAGGGTGGCGACCAGCGTCTTCCCCTCGCCAGTCTTCATTTCGGCAATGCGTCCCTGGTGGAGAACCATACCGCCGATGAGCTGACAATCAAAATGGCGCATACCGGTGACCCGTCGGGAGGTCTCACGGACGACGGCAAAAGCCTGGGGCAGGAGCGCATCCAGGGACTGGGCTTCGGCGTCGCGCAGCTCTTCTTCGATCTTCTCGCAGTCCTCTTTGAGGTACTCTTGTTCCTCCAGAGTTTCTTCCTGTGCAAGCCGGGCTTTGGCCTCCGCTAATTGACTACGCAGAGCTTGGGTCGCGGTTTTGATAGACGCCCGAAACTCATTCGTTTTGGCACGCAGCTGGTCCAGGCTCAAGGCTTCCATTTCGGGCTCAAGCGCGTTTATCGCTTCAACCAGTGGACGCATTTTCTTGAGCTGTCTGTCGTTACTGCTGCCGATGACCTTATGAAACAAGGTTTTCCACGACATCGTCATCCCCTCGGTGCTGTACAGTTGGTGCAAGTTTTCTTAGCATAGCATGTTCCGTCGGAAAGCAGGAACGAGGCTATTTAAGCGGCTCCCCTCTCTACGGACAAGAGTGAAGGTATCAAAAACGTTCCAGTTGCGACGGCCGGGCTTTTGTCGCTAAAATTGAGCGGTGAGCCTCAAGCGTCCGGACCAGACACGGCACCCTCCCTCCTACGCCTCTCCTCCGTCCACAGGCATCAGCGGCCCGCCAGCTCGCATGTCTCGGTGGGCCGCCGTATTGGCAGGTCTGCTTGTGGGCCTGTGGAGCTGTTCATCCCCTCCGCCTCCAGGTTTCCCGCCTCCGCCCCACCTTCCGGCCCCGCCCCCTGCTCTCGCTCCACCCGGCCCGCCACGCCTGCCAGAACGGCTTGATACTGACAAGGTCCTCCCCTGGGCGGCAGAGGAAAAAGTTTTTCTGGTAGTCGATAAGGGCTGCCAGCTACTCCGAGTGTATCAGCACGGTCAGCTTGTCCAGAGCTATCCGATCGTGTCTGCACGTCAGGACGGACACAAGCTGTACGAGGGCGATCAACGCACGCCGGTTGGCCTGTACATGATTATCGAAAAACGCCGGCATCCACGTTGGTCGCATTTTATGCTGTTAGATTATCCGACCGTGTTTGATGTAGTCCGCTACCGACGCCACCTCAAAAATGGTCAGATTCCGCGCCGAAACGGAAGCGGTCCGGGCCCGGGGGGTGAAATCGGAATTCACGGGACAAGCTATATCGACCTCAATAAAGCCAGGGTCAACTGGACGATCGGCTGTATCTCACTGTTTAATTCAGACATCCGAGCACTGTACCGCGCAACCCCTAAAGGAACCTTGGTGTATATCAAGGAGTAAGCGCGATTTCACATGAGATTCTGTGCCTGACAAGACTGAAGCATCAGGGAATTGTACTACGACAGGATGAGACCTTTGGCAGACAATTCTTGAAGTAAGGGCTGAGCTGTTTCACGCGAAACAGCGCCGCAGCCCGTTCTATGCCATGACCTGTCCACCGCACACCAACAGATATTCTCCGGTGACAAAACTGCTCAGCTCAGAGGCAAAAAACAGCGCCGCATTGGCCGTATCCTCAACCGTTCCAGATCTGCGTAGCGGCACCTGTTTTTCATGCTTTTCTTGGGCTTCGGGAGTCAGCATGGTTCTGACCTCTTGGGTCAGGGTCAGACCGGGCGAGACAATATTGACCGTAATATTGTACGGACCGACTTCGACCACCAGGTTGCGGGTGAAACCCAACATCGCGGTTTTAGCTGACGTATAGCCGTGGTAAGAGAGCCGAGGTTGATGGATGCCGATGGTATTGACACTGATGATGCGTCCCCAACGACGATCTTTCATGCCTGGCAGCACAGCTTGGCAACACACAAAGGCTGCTTTCAGGGTGGTATCAATCTGCTCTTGCCACTCGGCCCAGATACTATCGACAAAAGATTTGCGCGGCACCCCAGCCGCATAATTGCTGACCAGAATATCAACTTGGCCAAAGGCCTGCTCGGCCTGGGCAAGCATGTCAGCAACCTGGTTCTCATCAGTAATATCGGCTTTAACAAAAAGGGCCTGACCGCCCGCCGAAGCAATCTCGTCGAGAACTTGTTGGGGATCTCCCTCGTCCTGCACCTGATTAATCACCACCTTAGCACCCGCCTGGGAAAAAATCTGAGCAATACCGGCTCCTGTTCCACGGCACGAGCCGGTGATGAGCGCGACCTTACCTGTTAACAGCATCAGCAATCCTCATGTCAAAAATTGTAAATATGATATAACTTCTTGAAAAAGAAAGAAGTTTCGTTCCTTTTTTCTTCTCTCGCCTCTTACCTTCCCGGCTGGAGTGCAAGGCCGCGGATAGCCATGATATTGCGCAGCACATTGCTCGTTCCGCCCTGGATTGTGTACGCCGGTGCGTAGAGATATTCGCGGGCCGCCCGTCCGGCTAAACGGGTTGCCGACGAACCTGGCATGAGGACCGCATAGTCCCCAAGTAAACCGCTGACAGTGTTGGCGATACGCTGCTCAACCTCGGTGCAGTAGCACTTGGCCATGGCCGCTTCATAGTTTGGGACTCCGCCCTGGGTCAACATCCAGGCCACCCGGTAAACCATTGAGCGCCCAAGTTCAAGCTCGATGTGCAGTTCGGCCAACTTGTTGCGGACGAGCGGATCTTTGGCTTGGCCGGTTTGTTTAGCATAGGCGACCGCGTCACGAAACAGGGGATAATTGCTGAGCAAACGTTCAATTCCGCTCCGTTCGTAATCAAGCTGGGAAGCAATCTGATACCAGCCGCGGTTCTTCTCGCCAATCAGCCACTCTTGTGGGACTTTCACATTCTCAAAGAACACCTCGTTAAAGTGGTGCTCGCCAACGATATCGATCAAAGGACGCACGTCGATCCCAGGCGTCTTCATGTCAACCATGAACTCGCTTATGCCCTTATGCTTTGGCGCGTCGGGATCGGTCCGGGCCACCAGATAGGCGTAGTCTGCCACATGGGCAAAACTAGTCCAGATTTTTTGACCGGTCAGCGAGAAATGGTCTCCCTCCTCAACCGCCCGCGTTCGCAGCGAGGCCAGGTCAGAGCCCGCTCCGGGTTCGCTCATACCGAGACAGAACACGATCTCCCCCTTGGTCACCCGGGGTAAGATCGTCGCCTTTTGCTCCTCACTACCGTAGGCCAGTAACGCCGGTCCAACCTGCCGATCCCCGAGCCAGTGCGCGGCAACCGGCGCGCCAGCCCGCAAGAGCTCCTCGGTCAGGATCAGGCGATCCATATAGGTTTTTTCTTGGCCCCCGTACTGTTTTGGCCAGGTCAGTCCGATCCAGCCCCGGGCACCGAGCTTTTGCGAAAATTCCCGCGAGAAACCCGTAATCCAGCCGTCCTCAATCGGCATCTGATCGGCCAACTCGTGGGCTAGAAAATCACGGATTTCGGTCCGGAACGCTTCTTGTTGAGCGGTCAGGGCAAATTCCATTCTGTTCCCCTATAGGGCAATGAGTTCCTCAGTGTCTCGCGAGCAGTGTATATGGAGGTCAAGTTGGCTGTCTTCGTCAAAATCTTGAGCTAAAATCCAGGTCTGCTCAATCTCACCGCTGATGCGAGGCAGGACGGCAAGGGTTTGCCGCTTGCGCTCGGCGTCAAAAAAAGCAAACGGCTCATCCAGTATAAGACACTCTTCGCCCTGGACGGTGGAAGAAATCAGAGCTTGGGACAGAGCCAAACGGACCGCTAGCATCAACTGTACATAGGTGCCACCAGAGATCTCGCTCAAGCTCACAAAGTCGCCCTTGTCTTGAGACAAGGCCTGAAGGTCTAAGTCTTCACTGACCCGGACATTCGCATACCGCTGCTCAGTCAGCAGCGGCACAACCCGACTGGCCACCTTTTGCAGTTCGAGATTGAAGCTGCCGAGCAAACGGGGATGCGTGCTGTCGATCAACTGTTGGGCGGCTCGGCGCACGGCAATTTGCCCCACCCGCTCACCACGATCCTTTTCGAGGTCAGCAATCTGCTGCTCAAGCTCCTTGGCCGTATCCCGGCGAGACTCCTCATGAATAATCTCTTGGTCCAGACACGTCAGTTCTTTCTTATAGCTGTCAAGTTGGCCGGTGTATCGCTTCACCTCGGCCTCAAGCCGTTCTTGGGTTTGACACACCGTCTGTTCACACTCGGCAAGCGCGCTGCGCAGCTCAGCGAGTGCTGTCCGGACTCCCTCTTCCATCACTAGGGACGCCCCTTGTCCTTCGGCAAAACCGGCGACCGAAGCCGATAGTTGATCATCATCAATATTTCGCAAGGTCGCTACCTGTTCAGCCACCGATAGTTGTCCAGCCCGGTCAAGCGTTTGCATCTCGCGGCGGATCGTATCGTCCTGGAGATCAACCCGGACAAGTTCCTGGCGATAGCTGACCACATCGGCCGCCCGAAAGATGGCAAACACCCAAAAAACAAAAGCGAAACCGACAGTACCGAACGCATAGGCGGTCTGCCCCATGAACAGGACACCAAACGTGGCCGCTATGCCCAGGGTGCCCAGCCCGACCATCAGCGCTCGCCCCCGGCGGACGGTCTCCAGTTGATCGCTCAGAGTCGCCCGACGTTCAGCTAAGGGCTTCACAGAGTTGTCCTGCTGGGGACGACGCTCGCCTTCACCGATTAACCAGGCCTGACGCTCGCGCCGGTCCGAGACGTGTTGCTGGACCGAATCAAAAGCGCCTAGTTGGTTCTCCAGCTTGTCCAACCAAGAGTTCAGGTCGGCACTCGCCGCCGCA
This sequence comes from uncultured Binatia bacterium (SeqCode), assembly GCA_965214605.1. Classification (GTDB taxonomy): domain Bacteria; phylum Desulfobacterota; class Binatia; order Bin18; family Bin18; genus JAAXHF01. Next base: position 410,244 of record OZ243961.1, read on the forward strand.
TCGGTTCCGACGGCTTGATAAGCATCGGCTAGCTCTTGGCTGGCCGCGTTCAAGTCGCGTGCTCGGTCTTGCCACTCGGCCAGCGAGCTGGCCGGACCAGCCTCGGCGAGGTGCTCAACCTGCTGGGCGACCCGCTGGACAGCGGTCTGCAAAGCGGCTGAGGCGCTTGTCCTCTGGCGAATCCTGGTCTCAGCCTGGTTCACCGCATCCAGCCTCGACTGACGTCGGGTCTGGAGTTGGCCCAGCGCGGCCTCTTGAATATCCAGGTCGCCCAACTGTTGCCGGGGCGTACTGATTTTCGATTCGAGCGGAATGAGAGCTTCTTGAGCCTCCCGTATTTCGGCTTCGCACTCAGCGGAGATGTTATTGAGGGTTTGGATTCCGGATAGCGTCCGGACCGTCTGTTTCAACACCTCAGGAGCTACCACGTTCCGCTGGGCCAGATAGAAAGAATCAACAAAGTGCTGGTAGGTAAAACCACCTAGCTGGACAATCGCTTCATTCACCGCCTCCAGACCGCGTGCCAGGGGCATTGACGCCCCATGCTGGGCGAGTTGGGCGGTGCGGGTGTCATCGCCATCAAACTGACGGCTGACTGTATACGTGTTGCCGTCCCGGCCTCTGAAATCGACCCACAGAGCACCCGAAAACTGGTCCCATTTGATGATCTTGGCCAGTTCCTGGGCATCAACCGTAGAGGTTCGGCCGAACAGTGCCAGACAGATAATCTCAACAATTGAGGTTTTGCCAGACTCGTTGGGGCCGCTGATACCGATAATGCCGGTCGATGGCAGATTAGCCAGGTGGAGCTTCGCGTAACGGAGGATATTCTCGGCTCGAATCTGGCTGATAATCATCGAATATCCCTCAGGTCACGGTGCTTGAGTTTGCGCAGGACAAGTTCACACGCCCGCTGGTACAGCCCTTCGTCAAAGTCGGGCTGAAGGCTGCGCAGGCGCTCTATTTCGGCCGCACTCTGACGGGTAAACTCGTGGGCTAAATCACTGAGATCAAACGCTTGGATGATAGTAGGGCCTTTGTCCGATGTTGTCACTCACTCTCTCCCTCACCTGAAATGAAAGCTAAAAGTCCCCACGAGTTTAGTTAAAGAAATTTTAGCAGGTCCGCAAGGGCGGTCGCTATATTCGTAGCAGTGAAAGATTTCTAGGCCGATCCGACGCAGGAAATCATAACGGCAGTCTATGCCGTCGGTGACAGAAAAGGCGAGGCTTGGGAGATCAGGGGCCGGGCGAAGAAGACCAGGAGCGGCATAAGACGGCTGTTTATGATCGTTCTCTACTAGCTTCGTCATGCCCGCCAAAGGTGTGGCGCATGGCTGACAACACCTTCTCAGCAAACGTGTGGGTGTGGCGAGAACGAAACCGGGCGTACAGGGCGGCAGACAAAACCTGCGCCGGCACCGCTTCCTCAATGGCAGTCATAACTGTCCAGCGTCCTTCACCCGAGTCTTCGACAAACCCGGTGTAGTCGTCAAGGTCGGGACTCTCTGTCAGTGCCCTCGCTGTCAGATCAAGCAGCCACGAAGAGATGACGCTCCCACGCCTCCAGACCTCGGCAATATCGGCCAGATTGAACTCATAGCGGGAGTTCTGCGGAAGGTCGGACTGATTGGCATTGCGAAGAATATTAAAGCCCTCAGCATAGGCTTGCATCAGTCCGTACTCGATCCCGTTGTGGATCATTTTCACAAAATGGCCAGCCCCAGTCGGTCCGCAGTGTACATAGCCGTGTTCGGCCGTTCCACCCACGGCTCGACCCGGCGTGCGATGGGCCTGGTCCTGGCCCGGAGCAAGGCTGCGAAAGATCGGATCGAGCCGTTGGACGACAGCCCCAGGCCCACCGATCATCAAACAATAGCCGCGTTTCAATCCCCACACTCCACCGCTGGTGCCCACGTCAAGATAGTGAATCCCTTTTGGCTCCAAGGCTTGGGCGCGTCGAATATCGTCTTTAAAATAACTGTTCCCCCCGTCAATAATAATATCTTCAGCCGCTAAACCCTGGGCCAGAGTGGAAAATACTCCTTCGGTGGCTGGACCGGCTGGCAGCATGATCCATACCGCGCGGGGCGGGGTGAGATGTAGGATCAGGTCACTGATAGAGGTCGCTCCGCGCGCACCCTCATTAACGAGTTGTCCCATCTTGTCGAGGTCTTGATCATAGACGACACACTCGTGGCCGCCCAGCAGCAGCCTGCGGACTAGGTTTGCTCCCATACGCCCCAGGCCAACCATACCAATTTGGTCGATTTGCATGTCGATTCCTCGTCTAGATCGCTATGCACCGCTAGTCCGGGATGTCGACAGAGCAGACGAACGTCACCACGACGGGAGTTGCCCTTATCCCACGTGCTCGCGCCAGCGTTTCAGCTTCAGGCGAATATAATCCGGCTCTAGCCTTAACACCGCGCATATGTTGACAAAAGAAAAGGGCCAGCTCTCCTCGTCCGAGAAAATCCATTCCTCAGCTTCGTTGGCCAAGCGCTGTGCTCGACGGCCACTCTTTAGACATTGCTTTTGAAAACACGCTATGGCTTCCTCAAGCACGGCTCGCATCAGAGCGATTTCTCCGCCCTCCGGCGTCTGATCTCGAGCAGTATGGAACTGCTCGGGTAAGACCACGGCGGAATCTCCCAAAAGCTCACGCTGAAACAGTTCGGTTTGATACACAGCTTTTTCCATATCGTCCCCCCTCGTTTCCCCCAGACTGATCGGAAAATATATGGGGCAATCTCTTCTATGGAATGAGCAAATTATGTGCCAAAAATGGTCTTTTACACCTCAGCCTTCCAGACGTCAGCGACTTGTCGGTTTAGTATTTTCAGGCTGAGCTATATCATTTCGATACGTCCGAACGTATCAATTATGTATACCGGGTGATCAGTGCTTGTGTGTGAGCTAGTCTTTGCGGCGACGGTCTTCTGCACCATGTGAGATCAGGTAATCGACAATCTCTTGGCGTTGGTATTGCCAGGCCGACAGCATCGGCGTATAGCCACTGGTATTTTCGGGATCAACGTCCGCCCCCCCCTCAACCATGGCCGCAACGGTTTCAAGGTGGCCCTCTCCAGCCGCCCAATGTAGAGCGGTATTACCCCGCCGATCTTGGACTGCGGTGCTGGCCCCGGCGGCCATCAAGGCTTTGGCCACCTCGGTATGACCGCCTTCTGCGGCAAAAAATAAGGCACTCCACTGATCTACATCCTGCTCATCGAGGTCAACGCCGGCCTCGATCAATAGTTGGGTATGTTCCAGATTCCCCTGCTGGGCGGCGGATCGTAATGAGGCTGAGGAAATAGCGATACCGGCGGCTTCGAGCTTTTGGCGGGCCTCCTGCTGAGAAGCCGGGTCAATTTGCGGTCTCGTGTCAGCCATTTGTGTTTCGGCTGGAGCTTGTTCCTGCCCACTCGGTCCCTGCCCCACGCCCTCCTGCGGGCCCGCGGCTTGTTCTTGTGGTGCAGATGGATCCTGCGAACTTGTTTGACAGCCGAGCAGAAAACAGACCAGAAGCAGCAGACTCCCTCCGATGCGGAAACACACCATATTCTCCCTCCTTCAAGCGACATCCCGACCGCGCCCTATAGCGTGTAAAACTCATTCGTGTCAACGAACGAGACTCTTGGAAAAGCCCTATACGCCTGTGACGAAGACGCTGCAGTGGCGGCCTAGGATACCACGGCGGATTTGGCAGGTTTCAAGATCACCCGGTTCCAATACACGATTAATGGGACAAGCGCTATCGTCGGGGCCAGCCACAGCACGAAGGCTGGAGAGAACTGAAAGTTTGTCACCACGAAGGCCGTAACCGCCGCGATCGTCCCGCCCAACATACGGGATAAATGGGCGGCAATACGCCGCTTCCCCGTTAGGGGTTTCCGACGAAACCGCCTCAAATCATACAGGCCGAAGCTCCCTCCAATCCCACCAAAAGCAAGCATCACAATTCCCAGCGTCTCTCCAGACAGCAGCATCCTGCCGCCAAAAACGATCATCCCCGCTCCGGCCGTGGTCATGGCCCCAGCCGCCACCCAATCGAGTCGAGAAGGCTGGCCAGTTCGATTCCGGGCAATCCGCCAGCCCGTCAAGGCTTGATAGAAGCTAAATATCGCGACTAAGAGTAAAAAGAGATTGGCCCGTAGGAGGGTCATCGGCAACGCCGTAACAAAAACAACCAGCATCCCCCAAAAGAACCCACGTCCACCATAGGCATGCCAAGATTGCCCTTTTCTTGTGAACATGGCGCAAAACGCGGTCAGCAAACAGCAAAAGCCAGCTACGATATGAATCGGTAGCAGGAGTTCGTACATTGGCAGTCCTCTTTTTTCAAGATAGTCGAAAAACAGACTGGCAGAAAAAATCTTTCTTTGTTCTTTCTATGACTTCGCACTATAATATGCTTCAATCCTGACGAGGAGGAGACGATGCCGACATTCATGACCGCAGACAGTGCTGAGTTATACTACAAAGTGGAAGGCGAGGAACAGGGCAAGCCTCCCCTGATTTTTATTCACGGCTGGTGCTCTAACCTGAACCACTGGCAAGCCCAGGTCTCCTCCTTCCAGGACTCGCATCGCATTCTGCGTATGGACCGGCGGGGCATGGGCAAATCAAGCACGCCTGGTTCCGGGCATACGCCCCAACAACACGCTGCGGACATCGCCGCCCTAGCCCGTCACGAAGGTTTCGCCAACGCGGTGGCAATTGCCCACGCCGGTGGCGGGCCGGCCGGAGTCGCCCTGTGCCACGACTATCCTGACCTGATCAATGCCTACATTATGGTTGATTCGGTCGTGACGCCCGGAGCCGATCTTGACCGGCCGATCAAAAGCTCGGCCCGATTCTACGCTGAGATGAGAGAGAAGCTGATAGCGCCAGAAGGCGAGAGGTATTTTCGAGAGCTGTATAGCAGTTTTTTTGGCCCTCAGGCCGCCGCCCAGCTGGTCCAGACGGCGGTCGAAGAAGCCTGCCGTACGCCGGTCGAGGTCCGGGTCAAAGAGATTCAGCTCATGGCGACCGACACTCTCACCCCGGCTTCGGCCATGTCCCAGCCCACCCTCGTCATCGCCGGTCCGTGGATGGCTAAAAGCTTTCCACAAGCCGTCGATGACGAATATCTTCGGTCGTGTTTCAGGCATGTGGAACTGGCGCGGGCGATTGGCGCGGGCCACTTTATTCAACTCGAGGTGCCCGATCAGGTCAATGCCTTTATCCACAGCTTCGTGTCCAGACTGACCTGAGAGACAACGCTCTCAAGCAGCTCTCCTTCCGAGGCTGATTTAGCCCACCGCGTCCAAACCAGCTTGGGCGCAGGCGATATCCTGCTCCACGGTCCCGCCACTGACCCCGATTGCCCCGACCACGGCATCGCCACTGCGAATCGGCAGCCCACCGCCGAAGGTCACAATGCGGGGAATATGGGGTACGCCAGCCAAGAGGGCGGGATCGTTCTTGATAAAATCGAAAAATTCGTGTGACGGCATACCAAATAATGCGGTATAGGCTTTATTTTGGGACACCTCAATACTGACCAAGGGGGTGCCGTCCATGCGGCAAAACGCTTTCAGCAAGCCGCTTTCGTCAAGAACAGCCACCACCTGAGCGACGCCAAGCTCTTCAGCCTTGGCAACCGCCGCAGCCACCATCTTTTGCGCCATGCCGGACGTAATACTCTGTTTGATAAATGTGTCTGCCATACCGTCTCCTTCCTATGAGATCCTACGATCCGAGTGTCCAAGATCTTTTTGCGGGGCAACGCGATCTCGTACCCGCTGTTTCAGCTCTTTGAGTTCAGGAAAACACCCCTGCTCTTTATGCGACCAGATCAACTCGTCGTTGACCCGCACCTCAAAAATACCGCTCCCGCCCGGCACAAGCGCCACCTCTCCTAACTCGGTGGCAAAGCTGGTCAGGAGCTCCTGGGCCGTCCAGCTGGCACGCAGCAACCAGCGGCACCGGGGGCAGTATACAATCTCAATACGCGGCTGATGCTGCACGGGGGAAGATCCTGGCTTAAAAAATTGCCACTGGCTGACACGGAGAGCCGGTACTACCGACAATGCGCAGCGGCATGGCGGAAAAGAGGAATTCATACCGCCCCTCCTCCCCACAAGCGGTCGCCAGAGTGTCAAGCGCCGCGTTATCAATCAGACACAAGCCTAACAAGGGAATCCCCAAATGGACGCCAAACGCAAAGCCTTCGTAGCCAATCGGGCGTTCATCCATCAGGTCCCACACCAAGGCTGAGACGTCGTGCCGGCGGAGCCACTCAAGACAGGCGATATGCAGTCCCGGTCGCACAGTGACAGTGGCGAATCCCTGCGGAGAGATTATTGGTACCGCGTCCGGCTCAGCTGCCTCATATGTATCACGGCCACTACGGATCACAACCACATCACCGGCTTCGACCCTCAGTCCGGCCTGTTCAGCAGCCGCGTCGAGTTCAGGCGGCGTGACTGGCTGGCCGACCGCGACATAGCCGGCCTGTCTGGAGGATGCCACATCGAGCAACACTCCACGCGACACCACACCGTCAAACCACACGTCTAGCGCCCCCCAACTGGCCCCGGCGTGACCGACATGCTCGCTGAAGCGACGCCCATTGTAGAGCTGACCCTGGTACTCCACATGACACAGGGCATCCATATGGGTCATGGTATGACCGTGATAGATCATACCAAAATAATCTACCGCAGCCTGTGCGGCCCCCCGCCGAATCGGATACAGCATATGGTAGTCCAAGGCAGGCTGGGGAGGGATGTCGCGCGCGAGCGAGATCACCCGGCCCCGACAGGCCAAAGCTACGGCGGCCGCCCGCTTTTCCTGAGTGATTAAATTCAGCGTGCCACGCTGGTCATCAGTCCCCCAACGGCCCCAATTATTCAAGCGCTCAAAATAGCCTTCGACCTCGGTCTGTGACGGTGGAGTCCAGTCAGCCATGAGCATCCTCCTGAGGCTCGTCCGTTGGTCCGGACACACCATACAGCTCGGCCGCGTTGTGCCACGCGATCTGCTCACGGTCGCGGACCGGGATTTGGTCGAACGTCCGAGCCATACGCTCATGACTATTCGGCCACGTTGAGGTGGCGAGTGGAAAATTTGTCGTCCATAGGACGTTCTGGGCGCCTAGAAATTTATAAGTGTGAAGCAGACTCTGGCGATCGTACCAGCTGGTGAAATAGCACTGACGTTTGAACATCTCGGTCGGCTTCAGGTCATAGCCCTGTAGAGTCAGACGAAACTGCTCAAAATGATAGTCGGCCGCCTCCAGGGCAAACACGCCCCAGCCCAGAGCGCTTTCCGCAAACACGACACGCAAGCGTGAAAAACGCGACAAAATCCGCGACACCAGGAGGTTGCCAAGAACCGTGGCCGAGCTAAACGGACGGGATAAGGCTTGGAAGGCCCCGGCCAGAGAGGGGGAAAAAGCGGGGTCGGGCGGAAACTGAATATCTGGAGAGGAGCCGGCGTGGAAGCAGATCGGGACCCCTAGCTCTTGACAGGTCGCCCACACCGGATCGTACTCCACTTCGTTAATGTGCGGTACCTTGCGCAGATGCATGGGGATGGCTGGATACACCACGCCCCGATGACCGCTGGCTACCGCCCGTTCGATCTCGGCAACCGTTGCTTCAACCGGATACAGAGGCACTACGCACTGGGGAATAAAGCGCGGACTCACCCTTGCCCACTCCTCAATCAGCCAGTCATTATAGGCCTGCACACAGGCCAGCTCAAGGGCTGGATCGGTCAGGCGGCCAAAGGTTTCTCCGGCCAAGCCAGCAATGCCGGGATACAGCACCGCCGCATCCACGCCGTCGGTATCCATAGCTTTTAGCCGCTCGGCCGGCTGATAGGCAATAGGCGGGACCTCCTCCCATCGTTGTGGCTCTCGGGTTCGATCAGCCAGGGTTGCCCCCACCGCGGCAACCCCAGCCAAGGCTATCGGTTGGCCATCGACCAGCCAGTGCTGGGTTCCATCAGCGTTGTCTGCTAGATGCGGAATACGCTCACCCCAGCTTTTGGACAAACGCTCGGCCCACACCTGCGGATGTTCCACCACGTGCTCATCGCTGCTAATAAATCCGAATCGGCGTTCCACCCGTTCCGCCCTTCCTGTCCTAGGCGAGCTTATAGAGCTTTTGTGCGTTGGCGTACAACAGCTGCCGGCGCTCGTCAGCTGGCACAGCGATCAGGGTTCGCTCGACCGTCTCCCACGAGTTGGGATAGGTTGAGGTGTTGTGTGGATAGTCCGACTGCCACATAATGTTGTCCAGTCCGATGGTGTGGCGCGTCTCCAACCCAACCTTCTCAAACCAAAAACATACGTATATCTGCCGTCGAAACTGCTCACTCGGTCGGGTCACTACCCCCTCGGTCCAGAGCCGCCGGCGTTCCCACTCGTGGTCACACGCCTCAAGAGCATAGTTGATCCAGCCTAAACCTGTCTCTGCACACACCCACTTGAGACGCGGATAGCGCTCCAAGTTACCGGAGAAGATCAGATTGGGCAGAAACTGACACACGGCCGACAGTCCACCAGGAATAAAACTGACCGTGATCTGGGCTCGGTTATAGGCTTTCCAGTTCGGTGGGCGAAGCACAATCCCGGCATTAGCATGCCAATGAATCGGCACATCGAGCGCCTGGCACACGTCCCACAGCGGGTTCCAATACGGGTCGTTGACCCGGGGCACCGCTCTGGCCGTTGGGCCGACCCCGGCCAGACCAAACAGGTCATCCCGGCCCTGCAGCACAAGGCTCGGCTCGGCCACCATCAGAATACCTTTGTGCCCCTTTTTGACCGCACGTTCGACCTCGGCCACCACGATGCTGATATCGCTCAGGTAGGGGATAAGGGCCAGCGGGATGTAGCGTGGACTGACCTCGCTCCACTCAGCCAACCCGTCGTTATAGGCCTGAATACAGGCCAGTTCGAACTCAGCATCGCCCTGTAGAAAGGTCGCGTTTTGGACTGGAGGATTGGGGAACAAGACCTCGGCATCAACTCCGTCCTCGTCCAACACCTTCAACCGTTCAATCGGATCGTAGACCTTAAGCGGCACCTCTTCCCAACGCTGGGGATGATACGTTCGCCTCGGATCATCCATTACCGCCGGGCAGTTACATACCCCGCGCGTGTCAACGACCTTGCCGTTGATCACCCAACGCTCGACCGCACGGTCAACCGGCTCGGCCATCAGCGCGGGATCGCGCGTTTCAACAATATGCGGAATACGATCGCCCCATTTGCTCGTGGACATGCGATCGAGAAAGGTGTTCTTATCCAACTGTCCGTGGGAATCGGCACTGATTAATCCGTGGATGATATCCATGGGGCGTCTTCCTTCGTAGGGCTTGACCTTGTACAGGCGTAAATTTTACTTTTCCATGCCTTGGATCGCGTCCTGAGTGCTCCCGCCATAGCTCTCGGCCGCGTCTTGATCAAAGGTCAGCACGACCAGAGTTGCCCCGTCCGGCCCGCAGATGAGCGGGCCTGCGTCTTCGCCCGCCCCCACAAAGCGCAGGCCTTTTGGCTCAAGCGACTTCCCGTCGATCAGGACCGAGCCGGATAGCACCACTTCATAGCGTCCGTAGGCAGGTGCTCCGAGCGCAAACTCCGTATGCGGCGGACACTCAATAATCTGGGCCGAGGGCCCGCTGCTGTCCGGAATTAAGACCTTTTGCCGCGCGTGTGGATAGCCGGGCAGCAGCTCCCAGTCCACCTCGTGGGCGCTCCGGGAGATTTCTCTGCCCCGCGTATTGGCCTGGTAGCGGCGTTTCTTGTCCCGCATCATCACCACCCCGCCAGGTTTGGTGTGTAAGACCATCATATCATGCTGACTGACCTTAAACGGGCCGTAGGGAACGTTGTGTTCCGTATAATGGACGGCCGGAGCATCTAATCGAAAAGTCGGAAACTCCATTGACCCCTCCAACAAGAGCTGGAACTGGGCGGCCAAATGAAAGTGGGGCTCAACCTCATAGCCCTCAGAGATTTGGGCCCGGATGGCCTCAGGTCCGCCGTCTTCTCCCTTGAGGTACATTTGTAGCTGGGTCTCGCCACCGCCATCTAGCGCCAGCGTCTTCCACGGCACCTCACACGGCTCAACAGCAAAGCGATGCGTATCCATACGAAACTCCTCCTTATAGACATACGCATGGCTTACTGCATCACGCGGCTGATCGTCAAGACGTGCACGTGGCGAAGCATTGAAAGCCGGTCGCGAATCTGAGAAAACGGTCTGGAGGGCAGAGGGGGATTCCATGCAGACGCTTCGTGGTTTATGGCAAGTTCTCCGAGGGAGTTACAGCAAACTGGCGCTAGCCATCGCCTGCGGCCTGCTGTTTGCCGGGACCGGGCTGATTCCACCGCTGCTTATTCGGCGGATTATTCAATGGATTACGGACGGGGGCGGCACTCCCCAAGCCCTGGCGATTATCACCCTCCTGCTGTTCCTCGTGTATGTCGGACGTGGCCTGGGCCGCTATGGCTACGGGCGTTTTTCCCACGAGGTGTCGTTCGATGTTCTGCACAGTCTGATGGTCCGGGTGTATACCCACCTCCAAGGTCTGCCCCACCGCTTTTTCCACAATCAACGGACGGGCTCGTTGATCGCCCGGTCGATCAACGACATTGAAGCAATCGAAGACTTCATCGCCCACGGCATTCCAGAACTCATCGTTGCCTGTGTCCTACCCACAGCAATGATCAGCGTCCTGTTCTATCTGAACTGGCAGCTGGCCCTGATTGCTCTCGTGCCGCTACCGCTCGCCAGCTGGCTGGTCTTTCGTTCGATCTCAAAAGTCCGCAAAAAGTGGCGCCCGGTTCGGACACGACTCGAAGAACTCACCGCCCAGGTACAGGACAACCTGTCCGGGATAAGCGTGATTAAGTCGTTTGTCCAGGAACGCCGCCAGGCCAACGAAATCGAGACACGCAGCCGCCGACTGCATGACGACATGCTGCGCGCCAGTGCTCTGTCGTTTGTACCGGTCGGTGTTATTGAGGTCACCAGCGGCGTGGGGGTCGTCCTGGTTGCCCTGGCTGGCGGTTACATGGCTCTCGGTGGCGCGGTCAGCGCGGCGGATCTTTTTGTGTTTATTATCTACCTCACCCAGATCTACCAACCCTTTCTCCAGCTGGCCAATACCAATGATACACTCCAAAAAGCCGCCGTCAGCTCAGAGCGTGTTTTCGAGCTGCTTGACATTCAGCCCGATATTGTCAGCCCCCCAAACGCGCTGCGACCGGCCCGGATGGACTGGGATATTGCGCTCCAGAACGTGACCTTCGCCTATCAACCGGGCCGCCCTGTGCTGTCTGAGGTCAGTATTCAAGTCCCCCAAGGCGCAATGGTCGCCCTCGTCGGATCAACCGGGGCGGGCAAAACCACCGCTACCAGCCTCATTCCCCGTTTCTACGACCCACAGCAGGGCAGCGTCCGGATCGGCGGCTATGACGTCCAGACGCTCGATCTGAACTTCCTACGCCGCAATATTGCGATGGTCCTCCAAGATGTATTTCTGTTCCACGGCAGTGTGCGTCAGAACCTGTTGTTCGGCCGACCAACCGCCAGTCTGGATGAAATGCGGGCCGCGGCCCGAGCTGCTAACGCCGAAGAGTTCATCCTGCACTTAACGGACGGTTACGACACCTTGATCGGCGAACGGGGCGTCAGGCTCTCGGCTGGCCAAAAGCAACGCCTGTCTATTGCTCGGGCGATTTTAAAAGACGCGCCAATCCTGATTCTCGATGAGGCGACCTCGTCGGTCGACACCGAAACCGAGCACCTGATCCAGCAGGCGATCTCGCGGCTCACCGCCCAACGGACCACGGTCGCCATTGCCCATCGTCTGAGTACAATTCAGCATGCCGACCTCATCGTTGTTTTGGATAAGGGCAGGATTGTTGAACAGGGCACCCACGACAGCCTGCTAGCCCACAACGGCCACTATGCGCGCATGGTCCGCGCCCAAGACCTGTCTCGCGAGTGGCAGCTTGGGGCGAGGAGCCCGACCCTCACCGCAGCCGCCGATTGAGAAGATTCAAAACACCGGTACGATCAGATCGCCATCCATAGAAAATAATTTGGCCGCATCGGCTGGAAATGAGGGCTTTCTCCAGAAGACTCCAAAAGAATCCCCAGGGCAAGAGTTCCACCTTCTACATACCGTGACGCGCCATACTTTATCTGCAGGCGGATTTTCCGATGGGCTGCACAAAGGCTGTCTTATACCTCGAGTAAGAGAATGTCCTTGCACGCCTTGCAGCAGACATACGAATCCCGAACGCGTAGGCAATAGACTCTAATGTGAGAGAGAGCCACAGGCTGCTCCCCGCGCGCAATCCACCCCCTGTACGTTCGGCAGCATCCGGCAAATCCTTACTTGCGAAAATTTCCTTGTTTTCTGCAGTGCACACGCCCGCTCGCCACACTTCTTCAGATGGCGGCATTATGGACATGAGGAGAGTCCAATTATCCGGACGACTTCATCAGAGCACACAGTTGAGAGGGACGCCGGAGGGAGCAGCAATGAAAGGATAGTAAGGGGAGGCCGCGCGCGTTGCCCCTGAGAGGAGGAGATCCCTCCCCTGCCGTGACAGAGCGAGTTGACCAAATCTCCACCAAGAAGACCTTCATGCTGATCGCCTCCCCCCGCTGTGTCGCCGGGCGCTGCCAGCCACGCGGGCAGACTGCTCTCCCAATCAGCCCACGAACTCGGGCATGACCTCCTTGACAAACAGCTCCTGAGACTCGGCCGAAGCCGGTATGACAATATGGTAGGTGAAGCCCAGCTCCTCAATCCGGGTGTGGAGGTCACGCTTGACCTTGTCCGGCGTGCCCATCAGCAGCAAGGGCGAGCGGAGCGCCATATCGACATTGGGGAAGCCTAACCGGGCCGCGGTTTTTGCCAGGGCGGGATCCGCGGGGTCACGGCTCAGGTGGAGGAGCAACAAGGCGCTCAGCTCAAGGTCATGCGGACCACGTCCGGCCGCCTCCAGACAGCCATGCAGCAAGTCGAGACGTCGTTTCAGATACGGGGTGTCGAATCTGACGGTCATCACGGGGTCGTTCACAAAATCCTTGCCGTTAAAGATCGGCGGAATGATATTCAGCAGATCGGCTTCGGCCGCAGCGATTTTGAGCAGACCGCTGCCCGAGCCGCCGAGCATCAGCGGCGGATGGGGTTTCTGGACCGGACGCGGATTGTTGTAGGCACTCCGAATCGAGAAGTACTGGCCCTCAAACGTGGGCTCAGCCTGGGTCCACATGGCCTTGAGCACCTGTATAGTCTCGGCCAGCTGGGCCAAGCGTTCGGCGTTGGAAGGATAAGGGTAGCCGTGTGCCTTGTACTCGTCCTGCTTCCAGCCGGCACCCAAGCCGAGCGTCAGGCGCCCCTGACTGAGCTGGTCGAGGGTCGAGGTGATTTTGGCCAGCATAGGAGGGGGGCGGAACGAGGCGGCCACAACGGACGGCACCAGGCGGATACGTTCGGTTACCGCCGCCACAGCGGTCAGGGTGGTCAGACACTCCAGCTGGGGCGTTTGGGGCACACCCAGGGGACTAAAGAAATGATCGTTGATCGAGACTGAAAAAAACCCTTCGCTCTCAGCCCGCAGGGCCGCCTTTTTGGCAGCGGCAAAGTCTCCAGTGGGTAAAAATGTGCCAAACTTAAGGTCATGCATCAGTTGGTTGCTCCTCTTGTGTTGCTGCGGTCTTCGGTCAGCTCTAGCGGCCCATAGCCATATCCCGATCAGCCCGAACCCGCAGAGGTGAGGCCCAGCTCCTCAATGCGGGTGTAGAGATCCCGTTTGACTCTGTCAGAGGTACCCATCAGCGTCAGAGGTGGCTTGAGCGCCGTGTCCGCAGTGGGGGAGCAGAGAAAGGTCGCGGTGTGGGCGAACGCGGGATCGACAGGATCCTGGCTGAGGTGGATTACCATCCCCTCGTTCCATCTCCTTTGGATTGCGTCCGCATTCTTCCATGTACAGTATACTGAGACGCTTTTTCAGAGAGGGGAGATCGAATTCCAAGGCCATAGCAGGGTCGTTTGGATAATCCTTACCAGTAAAGATCGGAGGGTTGATATTGAGAATATCCGCTTCCGCGGCTGCGATTTTGAGCAGACCGCTCCCCGAGCCACCAAGCATCAGCGGGGGATGGGGTTTTTGGACAGGACGCGGATTGTTGGACGCGTTGTGAATTGAGAAATACCTGCCCTGAAAGCTCGGCTCCTTTTGTGTGACCATCGCCTTTAACACCTGCAATGGTTTCCATAAGCTGCTCCAAGCGCTCCCAATTCGAGGGATACCGATACCCATGTGCATAGTATTCGCCGGCTTCCGGCCTGTACCTAGATCAAGCGTCAGGTGGCCGTGGCTGATGTGGTCAAGGGTGGACGTAATTTTAGTCAACATCGGTGGCGCGCGAAACGCGGCGGCTGTGTCACACACGAAGTGAGACGGATACGCTCGGTCACAGCGGCGAGAGCCGTTAGCGTGGTATAGCACTCGAGTTGGGGCGTTTGAGGGTCTCCAAGCGGGGTAAAGAAGTGATCGATAATTGACACCGATAAAAGCCCTCGTTTTCCGCCTACAGAGCTGTCTGCCTGGCAACGGCAAAGTCGTCTGCGGGCAAATAGAGTCCAAACTTAGGGACATGCATCAGTTGCGCCTCTCATATTTGAGTCAGCGCTCCGTCTCCTATACCAGATAGGCGTAGACTGCAATACGCAAACTCGGCAGCCTTCTTTCTTGACTTTGTACGGGCCAACTGCCATGAGAGGCGTAAGGATCAGCCCACCACATGGGGAGGACACCGTATGAAACTCGGGATCGAAATGTTTGCCACCGATTACGCGATCCGTCCGGACGAGTTGGCCATCGCCTGTGAGGAGCGGGGCTATGAGTCGGTCTGGTTCCCTGAACATACCCATATTCCGACCATTCGTAGAACGCCGTTTCCTGGCGGTGGGGAACTGCCACAAGAGTACTCGCACACCCACGATCTGTTTGTGGCACTAATGGCCGCCGCGGCGGTCACGGCCAACATCAAAGTTGGTAGCGGGATATGTCTGGCCATGGAACGCGATCCCATCACTATGGCCAAAGAAGTCGCTTCGGTCGATCAGCTCTCCAACGGGCGCCTTATTTTCGGTATTGGCGGTGGCTGGAATGTCGAAGAGATGGCAAACCACGGCATACCGTTCAAGAAACGCTGGAAGGTGCTGCGCGAAAAAATTGAGGCTATGAAGGAAATTTGGACCAAAGAAGAGGCCGAGTACCACGGCGAGTTCGTTGATTTTGATCCGATTTGGAGCTACCCTAAGCCCGTCCAAAAGCCGCATCCCCCGATTGTCTTAGGCTCGCATACGTCCAACGGCCTAGACCGAGTTGTGCGCTACTGCGACGGTTGGATTCCCAATGCCCGTCGCTATAAAGACATCCCAGGCATTATTGCCGACCTGCGCGACCGTGCCCAAAAGTTAGGTCGCGACCCCGAGAGTATCTCTATTTCACTTCTAGGCGCTCCCAACGAGGAGGACACTCTCAAACAGTACCATGATCTGGGCGTGGAGCGGGCCATCTTTTTTGTGCCGCCGGTAGCCAAGGAGAAAATCTTGCCTATCCTCGACGAGCACGCCAGCCTCATCTCAAAAGTTGCCTAACCCGGCTCAAGACCGATCTGGAGGCAATTTCGTGTTGTGGTGCTTGGTATGTCTAGCGGGGGGTGGGCTGGCCACGTTGCTGAGTAGCCTGGCCGCGGCTGAGACGTTTCCCGAGCCACAGCCGCCTCTGGAGGCGAGCTGGCAGATGTCCGTCGAGCAGGTCCAAGCGCTAGCCCAACTCGACCGCAGCCCTAGGGGCGACCTCCAGCACAGTCATGTCATTCGGGCCAATAGCCAGATTGAGCTAGTAGCCCGCTGGCAAGACCGTGTAGTCAGCTTTTTGTTTACCAGGGATTTTGGTCTGTACGCCATTAGCATTGAGATGGTTCCGTGGACGGTCCAGCATACGATCACCGAAACCGACCTGGCCCTGCGCGATCTGACCTACAGCGCCCCGGTGCGGCTTGCGGTGGCCAACAAATATGGTCGGCCGTACGGTATCAGCGCCCTGTGGTCAGCCCAGGAAGTCGTTCCCCTGGCCGATAGTCGGCACACAACGTCTCCCTATAGCCGGGCCAGCTTGATCGACTGGGAGTATGGACCTCGATGGCTGATTTGGCGCGGCAAAACGACACGGCTTGCCCTCGGCGACCAAGCCGTGTGGTATGTCCATCCGGACGGCTTGGCCCATCAACAGCGGCTTGAGTGGCCCGGGAACACCGACAGCCTCCTCATTGAACAACAGGCTAAAGAGAAAGAAGAAGACGCTGCCCGCCGCCACCAGCTTGAGCAGATACGACAGCGGCTTCCATTCCAGGCGCTTCGGCTTGAGCAGCTTTTTTAGCCGTCTGCACTTGCTCAAACCGCAGGACGCGTATCGGGTAAGACCCTGCGTTCTTTAAACAGCCACCGCCCGTCGACCTTTTCGATTTGATCTTCGTACCGGCCAGAAATAACTAGCTCGGTTTTGCCCTCTGCGGCATGGGTCATCAGTAGATAACACTCAGCGCTGGCCCGGTTCCCTTCGACCGTAATCAACACATTCATCACACAGTGGCGCGGCTGGTGCGCCCCGGTCCAATCCTGATAGCGCTGGGTGAACCGCCGCAGTTTATCCGCACCTTGCCAACGACCTAGAATGGGACTGTCAAAAACGCCGTCCGGGGTAAAGCACTCGACCCATTCTTTATAGCGGCCAGCGTCGATATGGAGACAATATCTCGTCAGTAGGTCGCGGATCTCTTCTTTGTCTTCTAATAAGCTTGACATGTCATCCTCACTGTCTTTCGGCACAAGTCACTTACCGAGTGGTCTCTCAGGGAACGGCGGTCGGCAGAGAAATACCCATGGCCCGGCCGTCCCTATGGATTTGCATGGCAATGGTCTGGCCGTGCTCTTCGCGCATCCTGGTCTGGAAATCCCGGATATTCTTAATCGTCTTCCCAGCGATGGTCAAAATAATGTCGCCACGTTGCAGATGGCCCTGAGCGGCCGCTCCGGTCTCCACATCGGCAACTAAGACACCGTGGGTGCCCGGCAGTTGGAAAACACGGGCCAGCTCCTGACTGAGATTCTGGACGGTCACCCCACGGCTGTGCACGTTTTCCAGGAGCGTTGCCTCAAGCAAACCCCGAGCGACAAAAATCGGCCGCTCGAAACGCAGCGCTAGGGCAATCGCATCGCTGGGCCGACTATCAATCTCAATCGGATGATCGGCCGCCGTGGTCAGATGAATACGGGCATAATAGGTACGGCCTTTCAGCTCGCTGACAACCACCTTGTCAAGACCAACCCCAGCTTGATCCAAGATGTTTTTCAGCAGATCGTGGGTGAGCGGCCGCGGAGTGGGCTGTCCGCGCAGTTCGTACTCAATCGCTCGGGCCTCGGCGATACCGATCCAGATCGGCATCACCCGAGTCTGCGCCTCATCTAAGAGCCAGACAATCGGCGAGCGGGAGATAGGGTCAAAACTGACTCGGTTGACCGTGAACCGGACCATGGCCGGGTCAGCGCTATCGGACGCGTAGCAGACCCAGGTCAGCAAGCCAGACAGCACCACACACAGCCCACTATAGCCCGCCGTCCAGCCGAGGTGCGAAAAAAGAAACCATTGGTGCGACATATGCTTGCTCATAGGATTCTCCTTTCCGGACTCGGACTATCAAGCCCGATTCACGGCCAGGACGGACTTCTATTCCTTCCCCCTAGCTAGTATACTTTCTGGGCATGAGCAAGCCACGTCCAGTCTCTCCTCAGCCCCACGGACTAGCCCAGGTCAACAACGAGCAGCTGTACCATTTTTTCCTGCGCCATACTCAGCGCAGCTTTGGGGAGTTAGGCATAGGGGATCGGTCGCCGGTCATCGCCTATGTGGCCGAGGTCCTCGCCACCTTTGCCCAGGCCGACCAGCTGTACCGTCTGCATTCTCCGACCTCCCGCCGCCTGAGCAGCGTGGTCGCCATCTTGGCCGAACAGCCCGCGCTACAGATTGACCCCGCAGGCGATCAAGACGTCTCTTCAGGCCTATGGCGCGAACGTGCGGTACGCAAACACGTTGGGGACTACACGCTGTTTATGAGCGGTCTGTTCCGCGCCTATGTCGAAAAGCTCGACGTCCTTGACTACTACATCCAGGAAGGTCGCCAGTCCTATCGCAAAGTGTCCGAGCTGGACGTGAGCCTCTATCAGGCCGGCTTTCGGCTGTTTGAGGAACTGGCCAAAAACTTTGAATACTACTCGGGTGCGCTTGACTACATGCGCAAAGCCTATTTTGCGGCCAGTCCGGGCGACAATTCGTTTGGCCAGTTTCTGCGCCGAGTCGAGGGCTGGGTCAAAATGCACCTGTCTCAGAACTGAGACCAACCCCAGTGGCCTGCGAGCCGAATATACGAGAAGCGAGTCGTGACACAGACGGGCCGAGCTGGCGGGAGTGGACGGTCTCGGCACAGGACGATTTGGCCCGCCTTGATACTTTTTTGGCCCGTCACCTGCCAAGTATCTCGCGGCGGGCAGCTGTTTCTCTGTTCAGCGCCGGCCAAGTGTATCTGAACCAGCGGCCAGGCAAAAAGGGCGACCGGGTTCGCGGCGGCGATAATGTACAGGCCCAGGTTCGCCTGTGCCTCAGACCCAATCCGTCGCTTCCGGTCCGACTAGTATACGCCCAGGGCGCGGTCCTCGGTCTTGACAAACCGCCCGACGTGCCAAGTGTCGCCCTACGCTTTAGTGATACCCATACAGTCGCCAACTATCTGGCGGCCCGCTATCCCGACACCATGCTGAACAGTCTGTCGCCACGCGCACCACTTGAAGCCGGTGTCGTCCACCGGCTTGACACCCCCACCTCAGGTCTGCTGCTGGCAGCCCGAACAGCGGAGGCCTACACAGCCCTCCGCTCCCAATTCTCCAGCCATCAAATTACCAAAGACTATCTGGCCTGGGTACACGGACAAGCGAACGAGCGGGAACTCAGCGGCACCAAACACTTTTTTCTGGTGGCTGAAGGCAAGCGGGGACATCGTATGCGGGTTGTGAGCCCCTCTGAGCGGGACCGCGCCTCTCGACACCGTGCCTATGAGGCGATCTCTACTTACACCCGTCTCGAAACACGCTCCGACTACAGCCTCATCCGCATTCGGCTTCATACCGGTGTACGCCACCAAATCCGAGCGCACTTGGCCGCTCTAGGTCATCCTGTGGTCGGCGACACACGCTATGGTGCATCGGCCGGGGCGCACCGACTAGCGCTGCACGCCGAGGCTCTACGCTTTGTTCATCCCGGTACCGGGCAAAGCGTGCACCTGCGTCAGCCTAGCGACGCAGGCTTTTTTACCGTTTAAAAAAGGGAGGGAGGAACCTAGGCGGCAGCCCGGCCTTTTTTCCTGCTTTTCCCCCGGGTTTTGGCACACGCCGCGCACAGGTTGGCAACGTTATTGGGATCTTCGACAAGTCCCTCGTCGAGATTATGACAGATTTTTCTGCAGTCAAGACAGATGAAGTAAATCCCCTCAATCGTCTTATTAATGCGTTCCCGGTTCAGGACTCGGCCTTTGAGCTTTTCAATCCGAATCTCAAGGAGTTCTTCATAGCGCCGCTTGATCTTGCGACGCCCCATTTCATCCTTAGGCAAATCTTCTTCGGCGGTGTCCTCTGAACGCTCTTCATCATCGAATAACACTAAACCGTATTGAGCGTTCTCTTTTTTATTCGCGCGTGGCATGCACGTCCTCCTCCACGCAAGCGGCCAGCCCGGCGGCCAGGGTCAAAAAGCGAAAACGGGCGGGTGGCGTTGCCAGGATTTCCCTACATATGCGATGAGGACGAAGATTGTCAAGACTTCTTGTCGAGTCGGGGAGAGCGTGGTAGGCTAGATGAATGCGGGTTACGCTCCTGCCGCAAAACCAGACGATGATATTTCCGCAGCGTATGCGCGTGTCCGCCCTGCTGAGCAAGCTGGACTTAGTGCCGGGGACGGTCATGGTAATTCGTGGTACGGCCCTGCTGATAGATGAGGACCTGATTCAGGAAGACGATGAGATTGAGATCCGTTCGGTTATTTCGGGGGGTGTATGAAGTGTAAACGCTGTGGGGAACGGGCGGAAATCCAGCTCCGCTCGCATAACGCAGCCTTCTGCCGCTCGTGCTTTGTCATGTACTTCCAGCGTCAGGTTGGGCGAGCCATTCAGAAACAGCACATGTTTACCCCTCAGGACCGGATTCTGGTCGCCGTGTCCGGTGGGAAGGACAGCCTTGCCCTGTGGGACGTTCTGCTCGTCCTCGGCTATCAGACCCAGGGCTTGTATTTAGCTCTGGGCATTGGGGACTATTCGAGCCAATCACAGCACAAGGCCGAGGCCTTCGCCCGCCAGCGCGGGGTGCCGCTGCGCATTGTCCACCTGTCCGAGGACGCGGTCTCGGTGCCTGTTGCAGCTCAATTTACCAACCGCGTTCCGTGCGCGGCGTGCGGCATGATGAAGCGCCACTTCTTCGACCAAGCCGCTCTTGAAGGCGGCTTCTCGGTTTTGGCTACCGGTCACAACCTAGACGACGAAGCCGCCCGTCTGCTGGGCAATGTTTTGCACTGGCAAACCGAGTATCTGGCCCGCCAGACCCCGGTCTTGGAGCCCAGCCACCCTCAGTTTGTCCGTAAGGTTCGCCCGCTGTACCGCTTAGGTGAGCTAGAAGCCGCGGCCTACGCCTTTTTTCGCGGGATTGATTATGTGATTGATGAATGTCCCAACAGCGTTGGTGCTACCCAGCTGAGCTATAAAGATATGCTTAACCGGCTCGAGGCTAAAATGCCGGGTACCAAACTCAACTTTGTCCAGGAATTCTTGCGCTCGGCGCAGCCGGTCTTTGCCACTGCAAACGAAAGCCCGCCTCAAACGTGCTCGGTATGCGGCATGCCGTCCTTTAGCTCGGTGTGCGCGTTCTGTCGCCTCCTCCAAGAAGTCAAGCGCAAACAGGAACGCAGCAGCGGACCATGAGCACCGGTAGGGCGCAGCCACAGGCGCCCTTCTCCATTTCGCATTCGTCATTGAACCTATGCTTTCTCCCCGCTCCCTCCTCCAAGCCGGTGACAACGTGCTGTTTATTGACCGTAAAGAACGTGAGTACCTGCGGACTCTCAAAGCGGGCGGCCGCCTGTCGCTACGCGGCGGCCCGCTCTTGGCCGACGATATTATAGGACTGCCCGAGGGCAGTCTCATTCGCACGTCTCAAAATGAACCGTTTTGGGTTTTTCGACCCAGCTATGCCCATTTGATTCCCAACCTGCCTCGGCGGGCTCAGGTCATCTACCCAAAGGACGTCGGCCCCCTCCTGTTATGGGGTGATATCTTTCCCGGCGCAGCCGTCCTTGAAGTCGGGGTCGGTCCCGGCGCCTTGAGCATAGCCCTGCTGCGGGCGATCGGGCCCAACGGAACGCTGACAACGGTCGAGGCTCGGCAGGATTTCTGTGACATGGCGCGTGAGAATGTGACGCGCTTTTTTGGACCAGCCCCGAACTGGACTCTCAAACACGGTGACGCCTACGAAAAAATCGACGCGCCCGAGGTAGACCGGGTGGTCATCGACGTGCCCGAACCGTGGCGGGTCATTCCCCACGCAACATCAGTCCTGCGGCCGGGCGGCGTGCTGGTAGGTTATAGTCCGAGCACGGTCCAGGTCAAAACTCTGGTCGACGAGTTGCGCGCCAGCCCGTGTTTTACCGCGGTCGAGGTTATGGAGAACCTCCTACGTTTCTGGCACGTCAAAGATATGGCGGTCCGCCCTCAACACCGTATGGTCGCCCATACCGGTTTTATCACGTTTGCTCGTCGGACGGCCGCACCCGCCCTCCCCCCGTCCGCATAGGCGGAGGCGGCCCTCCCGTGGCTGCCCTATTTCCCTGGCCCGTTTCAACGCATTGACGCGGGCAAAACAATCCCGCTAGAAAAGATGTATGTCCTCAGCTCTTGGAATGTCCAAAAGGGGAAGCCATGCAGAAAGTCTTGTTCGAAAAAAAAGACCATATCGCCTATGTGACGATCAACCGCCCGGAACGGCTCAACGCCTGTGATTTTGAGACCTACCAACAGCTGGCCACAATCTGGCAAGAATTCCAGGATGACACCGCGCTGCGCGTCGGTATTCTGACCGGGGCCGGCGAACGCGGCTTTTGTGCCGGCAGCGATATTAAAGCCAATTATGTGGACCGCTCTGAAGGCGAACCGCCCAACACCTTGTTCCCCGTTTTGTTGAACCTGACCAAGCCGATCATTGCCGCCATCAATGGTCACGCCAACGGCGGCGGCTTAGAACAGGCCCTGGCATGTGACATTCGTGTTGCGGCCGAGCACGCTCAGTTCGGTCTAGGCGAGGTCCGCCTCGGCTGGCTGCCGGGCGGCGGCGGCACCCAGCGCCTGCCGCGCCTGATCCCGCTCGGTCGCGCCCTTGAGATGCTGTACACCGGCAATCGGATTGACGCGAGCGAAGCCCTGCGACTCGGCCTAGTCGACCACGTCGTACCGATGGACCGGCTGATGAGTACCTGTCAGATGATCGCCACCGAGATCTGTAAGAGCGCCCCGTTAGCGGTCCAGAAGATCAAGCAGGCGGCACTCCGTGGCCTTGACATGCCGCTGGCCGACGGACTCAAATTCGAACGTGAGCTGTTTAACTTCCTGATGGAGACCGAGGACTCGCGCGAAGGCGCTCGGGCGTTTGCTGAAAAACGTGCCCCGCAGTGGCAGAGCAAGTAAAAGCAGTGCAGAACGATGGAATAAAAAACAAGATTAAAAGCCTTTTTTGCGGTTCACCCTTCATAGGTTATTGTTTGGCGGACAAAGGAGCCGTGCATGAGTCGTGTCCCAGACGAAGCCATCCACCAGGCAGCCACAATCCTGCTGTCGGCAGACCATGTCATGGCTCTGACCGGAGCTGGCATATCGGTCGAGAGCGGGATTCCTCCGTTTCGTGGGCCGGGTGGCCTGTGGACCAAGTACGGCGAACCACCCATGAATGGCTATGAACGCTTTTTGGCAGATCCGCAAAAAGCCTGGCAGGAACGCTTATCACCCTCGGGCCCAAGTAAAGAGATGTGGAGCAGGCTTGCAGTGGCCGAGCCAAATCACGGCCATCGGGCCCTGGTCGAGCTGGAAAATATGGGCGTCCTACGCTCCATGATCAGCCAAAACGTCGATAATCTTCACCGTCGGGCGGGCCATCGTAATCTGATCGAAATCCACGGCAATTACACCCTCATTCGCTGTATCGACTGCACGGCCCGCTTTCCCGTCTCTGAGGTCCCTCTCCATACGCTTCCGCCCGAGTGTCCACACTGCCACGGCGTTCTGAAGAACGACACCGTCTCCTTTGGTGAGCCTATCCCCCAGGATGTTTTGGAACAGTGTCATAGTCAGACTCAGCTGTGCGACTGTATGCTAGTAGCCGGGACCTCGGCAACCGTGTATCCGGCGGCTGCCTTTCCGCTGGCAGTGCGGGAAAAAGGCGGGAGTCTGATTGAGGTCAACCCGTACGAGAATGAGCTAAGTCCGTTCAGCACGCTGAGCCTGCGTGGCCCCTCGGCCCATGTCCTGCCCCGACTGGTAGACAAGGTAAAGGAACTTCGCGTATAACCCAGTCTGCCAACGCAGGAGAAGCCGATGAAGCAGTGGTTCGCCTTATCCGCTCTTGGACGTGACCGACCCGGTATTGTCGCCGATCTTGCTGAACTGATTTACGAGTGCGACTGTAATCTCGAAGATTCCAGTATGACGATGCTCGGTGGTGAATTTGCCGTCCTGCTCTTGTTGTCGAGTCAGAGTCATCAAGATACTGAGCGGGTACTGTCTGGCGCCTGCAAACGGCTTGAGTGGGAAAAACGCCTGACGGTCTTTTTTCGGCCCTTGCAGGGAGAACCCCGTCTCTACGGGAGAGGTCAGCCGTATCGGACGTATGAACTGCACGCCACAGGCATAGATACCGCCGGTATTGTAGCCAAGATTACCCGCTGTTTGGCCGAGCACGATATTAATATCACCACCCTGCACACCCACACCCATCCAGAGCCGGGCAGCGGAACAGCTATTTACACCATGCAGATCCAGCTTGACGTTCCGGTAGCCCTCGACATATCAGCAGTCCATCAACGCTTAGATGCGATTGCCGATAGCCTGCATATTCATATCGACCTCATACCCATCCAGGAAGACGGGGCTGGAGCGAATACGGTGATAAGGAGACAGCTATGAAATTGGGATTCGTTGGGCTGGGCAATATGGGCAACAGTATGGCTATGAACTTGATCAAAGCCGGCCATAGTCTGCAGGTCACCGACCTACGACGTGCGGCCGGAGCCAACCTTGAGGAGGCGGGAGCGGTGTGGGTCGACAGCGCCGAGCAAGCTGCTGGCGGAGCCAATTTTACCTTTCTATCGTTACCCATGCCAAAAGATGTGGAACACGTCGTGCTGGGCGACAACGGCGTGCTGGCCGGCTGTCAGAGCGGACATACGATTGTTGACATGAGTACCAATGCCCCGACAGTGGTCAAGAGCTTAGCCGAACAGACCCAGGCGAAGGGCGTAGACTTTCTCGATGCCCCGGTCAGCGGTGGCGTGCGTGGTGCACGCAACGCCAGCCTAGCTATTATGGTCGGCGGTGAGAAGGCGGTGTACGAGCGCTGCGAACCGCTGCTCAAAGCGATGGGCGAGCATGTCTTTCATGTTGGCGATAGTGGAGCCGGCAATGTGGCCAAGCTGGTCAATAATATGCTAGCCTTTATCCATATGATGGGTGCGGCCGAAGCCTTAGTGTTAGGCACCAAAGCCGGGGTTGATCCGAATGTGCTGTGGTCGATTGTCAAAGCCAGCAGCGGGGGTAGTTTCATCTGGAACTCGGGCACCCGTGCAATCCTGCGTGACCGACTGGCACCGACGTTCACCATCGACCTGGCCCGCAAGGATATCGGTTTAGCAACCGGTTTAGGCGATGAACTCCAGGTACCGCTCAAAATGGCCAAAATGGCCGAGGAGCTGATAGCCGGCTATCAGCAGAACGGCTATGCCCAGGAAGATGTGCTCGCCACCATTAAGGAATTAGAGAAAGTCACCGGCACCACGGTACGTGGGAGGTGGCGTGATCCGGTCTGAAACCCGAGATTCGTCCGATACGCACCAGAGAACAGAGAGGATGTGGCCATGCAAGATACGACTAGCAATTTCCACTCTCCCCCCTCATCCCTAGCGAGTCAGCAAGCCTCAAACGGCAGACCTCGCTTTCGCGTCTATACCGAATCAAGCCTCGACCAAATTCCGCACTTGGCCCGGCTGTCTGCGACCGAGCGCTTTGATATGCAGGTAGTCGCCAACGTATTACCCTTTCGGGTCAACCCCTACGTGCTTGATCAGTTGATCGACTGGGACAATATCCCGGCCGACCCAATTTTCCAGCTGACCTTTCCCCAGACCGGCATGCTGGACCCCAAAGATTTTGAGCGAATGGCGGACCTGATGAAACGCAACGCCGACCGCAAGCTGCTCAAAGCTACGGCGGACAAAATTCGCCTAGGCCTGAACCCCCATCCGGCCGGGCAACAAGCCCTCAACGTCCCCACGCTTGACGGCCAGCCGGTGTCCGGTATGCAGCATAAATACCGCGAGACCGTCCTGTTTTTCCCCACCCAGGGCCAGACCTGCCACGCCTACTGTACCTTCTGTTTTCGGTGGGCCCAGTTTGTCGGCATCCAGGACCTGAAGTTTGCCTCGACCGACGCCGCCCAACTCCACGCCTATCTCGCCGCCCATCCCCAGGTGAGCGATATTTTATTCACCGGTGGCGATCCGCTTGTCATGAAGACGCACCATTTGGCCACCTATCTGCTGCCCCTACTGCAAGACGAGTATAGCCATGTGCAGACGATCCGCATCGGCAGCAAAGCCCTCAGCTATTGGCCCTACCGCTTCACCACCGACCCGGATGCAGAGGCCTTGCTAGAGCTATGCGAGCGGCTCGTCCGGGGCGGAAAACATGTGGCGCTGATGGCCCACTATAATCACTGGCGCGAGCTCGAAACCCCGGTTGCCCAAGACGCTATTCGCCGAGTCCGTAACACCGGGGCTATCATTCGCGGTCAAGGTCCACTGATCGCTCACATTAATGACGATGCCGAGGTCTGGACCCGCCTGTGGCGTAAGGAGGTACAGCTCGGGATCGTGCCTTATTATATGTTTGTCGAACGCGACACAGGTGCCCGACGCTATTTTGAGGTCCCGCTCGCCGAGGCATGGGATATTTACCGGCGGGCCCTAGGCCAGGTGTCGGGTTTGAGCCGGACGGCGCGCGGCCCGTCGATGAGCGCCGGACCCGGAAAAGTCGAAATACAGGGGGTCACAGAGGTCGCTGGAGAAAAAGTCTTTGTGCTGCGTTTCATTCAGGGCCGTAATCCGGACTGGGTCCAACGGCCGTTCTTTGCCCGCTTTGATCCCCGCGCCACCTGGCTTGACCACCTCAAGCCTGCCTTTGGCGCTGAGCGTTTCTTCTTTGAAGAGGAGTACGCGTCAATGGCAGCGGGCCGTCTGCCCACAGTGACCAGGGCAGCCGCGCTGGACAGCTAAACCCGGTTGCCAGCCTATGCCGGCCGATTTTTCGGCTCCCCCACCGACCTGGGTACAGATTTTTGGTAATAGTAATCCGGTTGAAGTCGAGATCGGCCCGGGTCACGGCTCGTTTTTAACGGCCCTGGCCCGCAATCATCCAGAACGAAATTTCTTTGGCGTAGAGTTTGCCGCCCGGCGCGCGTTTCGCGCCGCGCGCCTGCTGAAGCAAGACGGACCACCGAACGTCATTATTGTCCGAGCCGACTTTGGTTGTCTGCTCAGAACCCATATTCATCCCGAGTCGGTTCAAGTTTATCATTTCTATTTTCCAGATCCGTGGTGGAAAAAACGCCACCGCCGACGCCGGATTGCCCAGGCAGACTTTCCCACGGCCCTGACCCACACTCTGGTGCCTGGCGGGACGGTGCTGTTTGCTTCAGACGTGCGGCCGTATTTTGAACAGATTGTCGAGCAGTTCCAGCGGGTGCCCGAACTCGGCCGGTTTGCTTGGCAGCGTGATCAGCTCACACACAGAGGGAAACTGATTGCGACCGACTTTGAACGCAAGTATCAACGCCAGGGGCGGCCGATCTATTACGCCGGTTTTCGGAAGAAGCGATAGACACAGCGGCGTTCTTATCCCACCACGCTCTTGACCTGCTCCACAATTCGTCCAGCACTGATCCCAAATGCGTCTAACAGCTCGGCAGGCTTGCCCGAGCGTGGGACCTGGGTGACCGCCATTTTGTGGACCTGGATACCGTGGGTTGCTACCGCGTTCAACACCGCATCCCCCAGCCCACCGTCGTAGTAGTGGTCTTCAACCACAATCAGGCTGTTGTGGGTGTCCCGAGCGGCGTTCACAATTCCTTGCGCATCGATCGGCTTGACCGAATAAGCGTCCAGGACGCGGATATTGATACCCACAGCCTGCAAGGCGTCGGCTGCCGACAGGGCTTCGTGCAGGGTGACGCCGGCCGCTACCACAGTCAGCCGATCCTGTTCACTTGAACGCATCACTTTGCTACCGCCAATCGGAAACGCTTCGCTGTTGGCATACAGCACCGGAGTCGCCGGTCGAGAGGTGCGAATATAGGTCGTCCCTTTGAGCTCAGCCGCGACCGCCACCAATCGCTCGGACGATACGGCATCGGAAGGATAGAGAACGGTTGCATTCGGAATTGCCCGCATCATTGCCAGGTCTTCCAAGCCCATCTGTGATGGTCCATCTTCGCCGATCGACACCCCACAGTGCGAACCAGCGTAGTTGATGGTAACACCCGAGATGGCGGCCATCCGAATATGGTCAAAGGCGCGGGTCAGAAAAGCGGCAAAGGTTGACACAAACGGAATGTTGCCACACACGGCTAGTCCCACCGCGGCACCGACCATATTTTGCTCAGCAATATAGCTCTCAAAGTAACGCTCCGGATGTGCCTCCAGAAAGCGCTCGGCAAAGGTTGAGTTCTTGGTATCACCGTCAAGGGCAACGACGAGAGGATTGACCCCGCCTAGCTTGGCCAGGGCTGTGCCATATGCTGCGCGGGTGGCAACTTTTTCACCGGTCTCATAGCTCGGGGGGGGAAATTCGCCGGTCACCACAGTTGGTCTCATCGCCAAGGTTGCAGTCGGACGGCGAATCGTCGGCAGAGCGCCATTGGTAGGCACACGAATTTCTTGTAAGGCCTGATTGAGCTGCTCCCCTTTTTTGAGCGGCTTACCGTGCAAGCCGTCTTTATCTTCGAGAAACGATACCCCCTTGCCCTTGTGGGTCTTGGCTACGAGCATCACCGGCCGGTCTGTCACATTTTGCGCTTGGGACAGCGCCGTCAGAATAGCGTCGAGGTCATGGCCATCGACCACAAAGGTCTGCCAGCCAAAGGCGGTGAAGCGTTGTCGGTACGCGTCTACGTCAAACTCACACATAGTCCGCTGGCTCTGGCCAATACCGTTGACATCAATAATCCCGATCAGGTTATCGAGCCCATAGTGGCTGGCCATCGCAGCCGCTTCCCATACCCCCCCTTCGGCGACCTCGCCATCACCCATCAGGACGTATACGCGATAATCGAGCCGGTCGATGTATTTGGCACTCAGCGCCATCCCAACGCCGACCGACAGCCCCTGGCCGAGTGAACCCGTGGCGGCTCCGACCCACGGAATACGCGGCGTTGGATGGCCCTCAAGGTCGCTCGATATTTTGCGTAAATCCATCAGCTGATCGACCGGCAGGGCACCGGCTTCGGCTAGCGATGCGTACAGCACCGGAGCGGCGTGGCCTTTTGACAGCACGAAGCGGTCGTTGGCTGGATTGCTCGGATCTTGAGGATCAAAACGCATGGCCCGAAAGAACACCGCAGCCATCAGTTCAGCAGCCGACAGGCACGAGGTCGGATGGCCGGATCCGGCCTCTGCGGTCGAACGGAGGGCATGAATACGCAACTTCTGGGCTACGGCTTGGAGTGCGGCAAGATCTCGATTCACGATCGGCTTCTCCTCAGCAGCGGTGCGAACGCTGGCCGGCGAAGAGGGCGACACCCCCTCCGCCAGCCAGCGGAGGGAAAATGCTCAGCTCCTGCCCGTCGGAGAGCGGAGTTTCCGGCTCAATATAAATGTCCCCGACGACCAGAAGTCCCGCTTGTTCACGCGGTATGTGCAAGGCTTCGACAACGTCTTGGACGACGGAGCCGGTCGGTAACGTCAAGCGAACCGACGCACTATGTCCGGCCGGGAGGTACTTTTTGAGCGCGGCAAAGAGCTTAACGGAAATGCATATCGTGTCAGCCATCCTGAAGGCCTTGCCGCTCGTCTTCCTAAGGTGCTCAGGCCGCGTTGGCCGTCCGCAGTCCACAGAACTCCTCGTAGTCGATGAGTTCGGTAATCTTTGGGTTTTCACTACACACCAAGCAGTGTGGGTCCCGCCGCAGCTTTAACACCCGAATTTCAGTGCTGAGCGTATCAAAGTGAATCATACGGCCAATCAGCGGAGTGCCAGCCCCTAAAATCACCTTAATGGCCTCAAGTGCCTGGACACAGCCGACGAGGCCCGGCAACACGCCCAACACACCGGCTTCGGCGCAGCTGGGGGCCACACCCGGTGGCGGCGGTTCGGGGAAGAGACAGCGATAGCACGGCCCCTCCTCCGGCGAGATGACCGTGGCTTGGCCCTCAAACTGGAAGATTGACCCGTCAACGAGTATTTTTTTAGCCATGACACACGCGTCATTGATCAGGTAACGGGTTGGGAAATTATCGCAGCCGTTGACCACTACGTCGTAATTTTCGAGAATCCGCATCACATTCTCAGACGATAGACGTTCCTGGATGGGAATGACGTTGACATCTGGATTGAGCGCTTCCAGGGTCATCTGGGCCGACTCCACCTTGGGCATGCCCACGCGGTCGTTGGTATGCAAAATCTGACGTTGGAGATTGCTCATATCGACCGTATCGTGATCGGCAATCCCGATCGTACCAACCCCAGCCGCGGCTAGATAGTAGGCCACCGGTGAGCCTAAGCCACCCGCGCCAACACACAAGACCCTGGCGTCAAGGAGTTTGGCCTGCCCCTGCTCACCCACATCGGGCAGGGTAAAGTGGCGGGCGTAACGGGTAATCTGCTCCTGGGAAAACTGGCGGTCAGCCACCCACTTGTAGCCCGCATTTTTCCAGGCGGTATAGCCGCCAGCCATGGAGCTCACGTTCTCATACCCCAACTCTTTCATCGTCCGGGCGGCGATCAACGAACGGACGCCTCCCGCGCAATAGGCGATGACCGGCTGCGTTTTGTCGGGCAGCGTCTCCTCAACCCGCATTTCCAGAAATCCACGCGGTAGCGGAATCGCCCCTTCGAGATGCCCCTCGCGGTACTCCTCACGTTCCCGGACATCTAAAACCGTACACTGTTCCTGCTGCTCAATCCGCTCCTTGACCTCGTCAATCGTCAACTCGGGAATGGTCTGACGAGCCTCATCCATTAATTCCTTATACGTCTTGGCCATACGTCCTCTCTTGCCTAGCTGGGCCACCTGTCCCTATGACCTCTGCCTGTCGGCGTCTTGGTAACTTTCCAACATCTGGACCATCAGCGAATCACGCCCGCCCTGAGCCAGCGCTCGGGAGCGTTGCATCAGGACCTCTTTGCTCTCAATAAAATCCTGGCGGGCATAGCCCCAAATTCGGGGATGCACATAGGTATCCATACGAATCGCGTCACACGGACATGCTTCGACACACATGCCACAATAAATACACCGCAGAGTATCGATCTCGTAGCGCACGGGAAATTTTTCGACCTGTGGATCGGGGTGTTCACCGGCCTCGATGTGGATGCAGTTGGCCGGACAGGCGGTGGCACACAAGAAGCACGAGGTACAGCGTACCGAACCGTCGTCTTTGAGGGTCAGGCGGTGGCTCCCCCGGTAGACGTCGGGATAGCGCCGGCGCTCCTCAGGATACTGGATCGTATAGGCCGCACGTTTGTGTTTGGCCAGTCCGACCGTGTGCAGGGTATGCAGGACCAAGTTCCGCCAAAAATGAGAGGTGGTCACCAGCAAGCCCCGCATGAGTTCCGGGAGGTATAAACGCTCCCACCATGTCATGTCTTCTTTGCGTTTCATAGCACCCCCGCCTAGACTTCACTATTATGAGGTGGCCGATCTTTGTCAAGGCAGTGCGGACCAGGAGGTTAGTGCATCCGCGGCTTGTTGCTTGTAGGTTTACCCAGACCGGCTTCGGTCAATTTAAAATCGAGGATATCCCGCAAACAGCGGGCCCGTTCGACCAGCCCGGTGGCTTCAATCAAGCTCTGTTTCTCAATCGGCTGGAGCCCTAGATGAAACGAGAAAAAATTCACAAAGAGCGTGTCCTCAATCGAAGGATCGGCCAAAAATTTTTCGACATTGGCACTCTCGGGCAGATACCGCCTGAGCAAATCCCCCAGTTCCTGGCGCTGCTGCTGGCCAAGCGTGGCTTTTTCGAGCGGCCGCCACTTTACCCGTGCCTGGCGGTAGGCTTTGGTGAGGATTTCCTCCTGCACCTCATATTCACACAGCCCCTGGAGCAGGATATTGGAGCGTCCGTCCGGCTGAGAAACCATACGCACCATCTCCCCTCCACAACCGACCGCATAGATCGGCGGATTGCCCTCGTAGTCCGCCCGCCAGTCCTCCCCGCGCAGCAGCGACATCCCGATTAAGGACGGAGAGCTCTCGTTCGCGTCTCGCACCATGGCGCGGTAGCGTGGCTCAAAAATGTGCAGCGGCAGCTGGACACCGGGGAACAGCACGACGTTGGGCAACGGAAACACTGGAATGATATCCGGCAAATCTGACATAACTAGAGCCTCTTTATTTGGCCAGCTGAGCGCCTCGCCCCGTCCCCACTCGGTCGGTTTGGTCTGCCCTGTGCCCCTGACACCAGTTCATGTTGGAGTTTTTGGACAGACGCGCGTTGTTTGAGGCGATCTATCCACGCCGCGACGTTCTTCAGAGTGTCAGGAATTTCCACTCCAAGGGACGCCAACACCAACAGACGCGGGACAAACGCGGCATCGGCCAGAGAAAAGTCTTGGACTAAATACTCCTTGCCCTCCAAATGATGGTTGAGGAACTCCAATATCCGAACTAGCTCTGTCCGGTAGTGCTGAATCCGCTCTTCGTCGAGCTGATCGGTTGGCTTCGCCAGCTCAGCGGCCAGCATAGTACTCTGGGGGGTAAAGGAGTTATCGGCAAAATCTTCAAACAGACGCACCCGGGCCCGCCCGTCGGATTCGGTAGGCATGAGGGGTGGGTGCGGATATTCGTCGTCCAAATACTCGTTAATGATCGTCGAATCGTAGATCACCTCTTCTTCGTCGATCAGGACCGGGACTTTGCCGTACGGATTAAGCCGCAGAAAATCTGCGCTGCGCTGTGCGTTTTTTATCAAATCCACAAAGACCGTCTCGTACGAGAGATCCTTTTCTGCCAGAACTAGTTTGACCTTCTGACAGTTCGGGCTCTGTGGAAAATCGTACAGCTTTATCATGCCTATTCTCCTCTCTCGTAGCGTGCTAGTGTAGAAGAAAACACGGGGACTGGCAATGTAAAGAAGCGGCTTGGCAACGTTTTTTATGAACGGCATTGCCTGCATCTGCGGTCCTGACCGCAAGTGTCCCCGCTCTTCCGGTCCAACACGTATGCCACGCTTCACGTCTCAGCTTGCCGGCCTCAGCGTCGGCGATACCGCTCCGGTCCGTGTGATGGGGGTTCTGAACGTCAGTCCGGAATCCTTTTACGGAGGATCGGTGCACACTCGCCTCGACCACCTCATTCAGGCTGCCGAAAAGCAGGTAAGCGAGGGAGCAGATATCATTGACCTTGGGGCGATGTCCACTGCCCCCTATCGGAAAACACACATTTCTGAGTCCGAAGAGACAGATCGTTTAGCTCCGGCCATTGAGGCCCTGGCCTCACGGCTAGACGTGCCCCTGTCTGCCGACACCAAACGGGCCGCTGTCGCTCGGGCAGCCTTAACCGCCGGAGCTCTGCTTATCAATGATGTCAGCGGCCTCAAAAATGATCCGGCGATGGCCACGTGTGTTGCCGGAGCTGGAGTTGGCGTTATCGTTACGGCCAGCGAGGTTTCACCCGGTCGAGGTTCACCCCTCAGCCGGATTCGCGCGGCGCTTGACGAGAGTCTCGCTCTCGCCCAGCAGGCAGGTATTCCCACAACCCGTATTGTGCTTGATCCGGGGATTGGATTTTTTCGTCAGCCCGAAATTGCGTGGCACGAGTGGGACTGCACGGTGCTCCGAGAGCTTGACCAGCTGCGCTCCTTTGGCCTCCCGCTGCTCGTCGGTGTCTCGCGCAAGTCCTTTATTGGGACTATCACGGGCCAATCCGAGGCCGCCGGTCGTCTAGCCGGTTCTCTAGTCTGTGCCGGAATTGCCGTCTACAATGGGGCGCATATTATTCGGACCCACGATGTCAAAGAAACTTGGCAGGCGGTCAGAATGGCGGAGCGCTTGCGCCTCACTTTTGCTTAGCCCTCAAGTATCGTTAACAAATCTTCGGCCGAGTGAACCACAAACTCGGGGGTGTATTCGGCCAGCCCCTCGGCCCCGAATCCCCACCCGACCCCACAGATCGCAATTCCAGCTGCTCGGCCCGTTTGCATATCGATCGACGAGTCCCCAATCAGCAGGGTCCGGCCCAAGGGCACCTCGGTGACTCGCTGTAAATACCACACCCCGGACGGATCGGGTTTTGTGCTCAGCAGCGTATCCCCGCCAACTAGGGCGGTAAAAAAAGGAAGGAGGCCCAGGCCGGACAGAAGTCCTCGGCTGGCTGCTTCGGGCTTATTGGTGAGCACCGACAAGACAATGTCACAGGCCTGGACAGTGGTCAAAACCCGAGGGATACCGGGATAGACAACCGACTGATCGATCAGGTGTTGGGCGTAGGAGTGCATAAAGACCGCAAAGCCGGCCGCAGCCAAATGGGCGTGCTCAGGTCCTAAGACCCGCTCAACCAACACGTGCGCCCCCTGCCCGATATGGGCGCTCACCTGGTCAACAGACTGGGGAGGCAGACCAAAAGACTTCAGCATGACATTTGCCGCTGCGGCCAAATCTGCCCGGGTATCGACTAGGGTCCCGTCAAGATCAAAAATCAGATGTTGAAACCGGGCCATCACAATAAAAAAGGGCACGGAAATTCTTTCCATGCCCCTCAAAGCGGTCGCTTTCCCTCTTGTTCTTGGGAGGACAGGATCAACCACCTTGGTGTCACAACCAAGCCTTAACTGCTCTCAGCCTCATCTACCGCAAACGAGGTTCCACAGCCACAGGTGCGCACCGCATTAGGGTTCACAAACCGAAAACCCGCCCCGCTCAGCCCATCCTGATAGTCAAGCATAGTACCGTGAACGTACTGCCGACTAATCGGATCAACAAACAGCTTGACGCCATCCTGCTCGACAACGGTATCATCCTCACGGGCGCTGGTATCAAGATTGAGGCTATACGAGAAACCCGAACAGCCGCCACCAACGATGGCCACACGTAGCCCCCCTTCGTTCATGCCATCTTTTGTCATTGCCTCTTTGATTTTTTGGGCCGCCTGTTTGGTCATAGAGAGTACGGGGCCATTGCTCATATCGGGCAACTGATCGCCGGCACGCGGTAATACTTCGTTTGCCATACATCCTCCAAATCGGTCTTAATTTCCTCGTCATTCAAGATACGGATTCACGATATATGAGTCAATCAGGCGCTCTTCTGCTGTGGATTTTGTCGTGCTACACCGAAGTATGCGATTGGAAAACCAGATTCGCAGTAAAGCGGTTGCTCTGGGCTTTTCTGAATGCGGATTTACTCGGCTCCGTCCGTTGGCCCGTGAGGATTTTTTGCATACCTGGCTGTCACAGGGCAACGCTGGAGACATGCACTACTTAGCCCGCCAGCCCGAACGACGCCTCAACCCGGCCCTTCCTTTTCCACAGGCCAAGAGTGTCATCTGTCTGGCCTATCCATACGCCCCGCCAGCCGTGCCCGACTTAGACTGGAGAAAAGAACTGCGGGGTCGGATCGCGGCCTATGCGGCCGGACTCGACTATCACGACCGCATAAGCGTCAAGCTACGCGAGTTAATCGCCTTTCTGAATAATCTGAGACCGGAGGTCTGGGCCCGTCCATATGTCGATACCGGTCCCCTGCTAGAACGCGAATGGGCCTACCGCAGCGGCCTGGGCTGGTTTGGCAAAAACACTATGCTGCTGCGCAAGCGGGTCGGCTCGTGGTTTTTTTTGGCCGAAGTGTTGGTCAACCTAGAACTCGAAGGCGAGGGGCTGCCCCAAGATCACTGCGGCCGCTGCACCCAGTGTGTGGACGCCTGCCCAACTCAGGCGCTGGAGAATGGGTATATTCTTAGAGCGCCGTTGTGCCTATCCTATCTCACGATTGAGCAGCGGGGCGCGATCCCATTCGCCTTACGCCCCAAGCTTGACAACTGGATCTTTGGCTGTGACATCTGCCAAGAGGTGTGTCCCTGGAATAAAAAGTTTGCCACGCCCGAGCAGTCACTATTTGAACATCTGTTCCCATCCTTGCCCGCCCTGATGGCTCTTGACAACGACGGCTTTCGCAAACGCTTTCGCAAAACCGCGCTGTGGCGGACCAGGCGTCGAGGTTTGCTACGCAACGTAGCGGTCGCCCTAGGCAACAGCGGCAATCCTCAAGCTGTCGCTCCCCTGCACAACGCGCTGCGCGACCCCGAAGCGCTCATTCGCAGCCATGCCGCCTGGGCGCTCGGCCAGCTCAACTATCCCCCGGCCAGAACCGCCCTGTGGCGTGCCCTGGACACAGAAGATGACCCTCAGGTCAGAACTGAGATGCAGATAGCCCTGGGCGAAGCACCGGTCAGTCTCCTAGCAGGCACGGAGTAGGACGTCTGCGCCAAGTTTTGAACATTGACCGGGAGGTCGATCAGCAATGCTCAAGACTCCTAGTGGCGCGTGTGAGTTGAGAGCAGGTGGAGAGGTTCTAGACGTACTGAAGATGAGAGACTTGCCAAATCCGCCCGAATGGACAGCCTCATTCTCCCCCTACTTCAACCTATCAAGGGCCTGGCGAATCCACCGAGCCCCCCTTGATCCGAAGGCTCTGTCTCCAGCCCAGCCCCTTTAATCAAGACACTCCACGGGTCCAAGCGGGACTGGGCTGGAGGCGCACCGGATTTCAAAGTCAAGCTGGGTGAGACACTCCTGAGCTATGAGCAAGAAATATCAACACAGCTCCAGACACGTGCTGTAATCTGAGCGGTTCGCCAAGCATCAATACCTTTCCAGCAACATCATTCCTGCTTTGCCAACGCCTTCGCTCACATGTTGGACTACGGCCCGTTCCCGGCAAAACTCACCATCAGCGAGCAAGCCGCGGCGAGGCGAGACAATACAAAGCACCACATTTCGGTCAATTTTGCCCTGCTCCATGAAGTTGGGTGAATTTCCTTGACGAGCCCGGACAGGACGACTCCCAGAGGGCGAGGTAGAGAAATCCTCAGCATCATGATCATAAGCTGGACTCGGCCCCCCTTCATGAAGACCTTGCTTTCAGCAAGCAACGGGTGGCCTGCCCAACATCACCGAAGAAGAACGATTGCTGTTTGCCACGAGATCCGCGGGTGTTTACTGTGAGGATTTTCTGAAAGCTCAGAATCGAGAAACCTGTTAAGGTGTAAGGCGCTCTATCCCGTGAGCTTCATCGTCTAGGTGGTCAATGACATGCTGGAAGACACTTTCAGTGCCCACTACGGTCTAGCCACCCGCAAGCGCGTGACTAGGCCGCCGGACTTTGCCATCAGCACGGGAACCTTCCTGCTACAAGTGCCACAGCG
This sequence comes from uncultured Binatia bacterium (SeqCode), assembly GCA_965214605.1. Lineage (GTDB taxonomy): Bacteria > Desulfobacterota > Binatia > Bin18 > Bin18 > JAAXHF01. Next base: position 447,323 of record OZ243961.1, read on the forward strand.
AGGACTGTCTCTGAAGGTGTACACGGCCCAGTGGTGAAGGAGCACATCCTGAATTAACCCTGCACCATCACCTATCTCAAACTGTCGCAATTGCCACGCGATAAGGGCTATGCCACGCAGTCCGGCGGGCGGCGGCATAGATCAGAGGCCGGGGCCACTTGCCGTTGTCGTAGTGAGTCAAAGCGCCCTAGGGGACATTCCCCTCCCGGTCATTACCGGTCCCTCGACCCTTCCAAAAACACCGGCGCGTGGCTCACAGAATTGCCCCCTAGATGATAGAGGGCGAGCCGCTCCGGAGAGAGAGACGAAAATGTGGTTGCAAGATTCTTAGGTGAAGTTCATCCGCTTCGCCTAAGAGCAGATGGAACGGGTGGAGAAAGGCGTGGACTGAGTTGAAGCCGTCCCCGCCCTCCTGCTTGTTCATCACCCAGGACGAGCAACCGTAGGAGGAATACGAACAGAGTTTGACAGGAGACAGATATTTTGTCGGTCAATACTCTGGATATCATGACTACACGTGAGCGCCTGACCGTCTATTATGTCGAAGGAAGACCGGGCAAGACTTTGCGTTCTGTTGGTGGAAGAAGCCTCACGAAAATCCGTCTGAGGACAAGACGCTAGGGACTGAAAAGTAGAACTCGCTCAGCAGAGTTTGCAATAGGACGGGCCGTCAAGAGACCGGAGAGTTCCCATTGTCTGCCCCCTGTTTGGTATACGTTGGCCCTATTAGACCAGACGACTCACGCGGGTTCTAGTTGGATGTCGTGTGGGACAGGGATGCGGGAAGACCTGCAGACAGGGGAAAATACCGGTATCGTTACGACATGACGAACCAAAGAGGAGAGGGCCGTATTTACGATCGAACACATCGTCGGCTATCAATCGGGCCGTTACCACATCAGAGCGGTCTTTCCCCCTTCACCGGATACTCTCCAGCCGAATAAAGAGAAGAAAGAAGAGCAAGCGTTCGAGGCAGACGATCTATTCGGGAGCAAAGACCGAATCGGGAATTTGAGCCGGTAATTCCGAGTACTTAAAAAAGACAAGTGTCGCTGACGAAATCGAGAATATCCAGCACGAGGCTTCCCCATTGGCCGGATGGAGAAGATTGAGGAGGGCTGGGGGGCGTGCTATTTAAGGTGACCAAGTATTTCTCGACGCCGTGGGTCAGCCGCTGAGTGTTGCGTGCGTATCCGAAAGAAGACGCTCATCATGCAGGTCTGTCTCCCGTCTTTCATACTCTCAGAGAGGAAGCACAAAAAGTTGCGAAAGGCTTGACTTGCCTTCATCAATCATCTCGCGACGGAAGTCTCGCGGTCGCAGGTTGCGCTTCGCTAACCCGACCTCCCCACCGATCGTTTTTTACCGGCTATTTGTGTCACTATGCGTTAATTTTTCGCCTAGAATATAGGCGATAATTCGCTAAAAAGTTTCATTTTTAGCGGATTGACTCGAACCGAGTTCTAGGTGCACGATGAGGGTGGATCCTCGGAGAGCGTCAGACATCCTAAATTCGGGAAGGAGAGATATATGGAAACTGCAGTCTTGTGTTCCGGTCTATTAGGTTTGTTGATCTTTGTGCTCGGTTTTCTAGTTTCACTGACACGTGGACAAACGGAAACCGCGGTAGGAAGCAGTCCAGATCCCACGGACCGTTTGTATAAAATGGTCCGGGCACACGCCAATGCCACCGAATACGCACCCATGTTAGCCCTGCTCATGCTCATTGTGATGAGGGGCGAGACACCAGTGGCAGTCTGGGTGACCTGGACCATGATCCTCGTCACCGTCTGTCGGTATCTCCACGCGATCGGCATGATCGTTAGTCCGACCTTGGAGAAACCCCATCCACTGCGTGTGGTGGGAGCTCTAGGAACCTATCTCGGCGGCGTTATTTTGTGCGTTGCGGCGTTTATGGCTGGCTAGACAGACCTCGCTCTCCCCTCCCTATTGTCCACAAGCACCGTATATCAAGTTTCCTGATCCATATTGGCCCAAACGAACAAGGAGGACTCGCCTATGAACGCTGCCGTATTTTACAAACACAACGCCCCGCTCAGCGTCGAAGATATCCAAATAGACGCACCCAAGCGGACCGAGGTTTTGGTCAAAGTCGCCGCCAGCGGTGTCTGCCACAGCGACCTGTCAGTCATGAACGGCAGCATCCCCTTTCCGACGCCGCCGGCCGTGCTCGGCCATGAAGGGGCCGGCATTGTCGAAGAGGTCGGCTCAGAGGTGACGGTCGTCGAGCCTGGCGATCATGTGATCCTGTCGTGGCGTCCCTCGTGCGGCCGGTGCGGCTATTGTGTCACGGGCCGGCCGCAGTTGTGTCAAACTAGCAACACCGAACTGTTCCAGGGCTACCTACTAGACGGCACCTCACGGCTGCATAAAGGCGATACCGAGATCAAACACTTCACCGGGGTCTCGTCCTTTGCCGAATACGCGGTAGTGCCTGACAGCGGGGTGGTCAAAATTCGTTCTGACGTACCGCTTGAAGCGGCGGCCTTGGTTGGCTGCGGAGTTATGACCGGGGTCGGGGCGGCCATTAACACGGCCAAGGTTGAGCCCGGCACCAGCGTGGTTGTCATCGGCTGCGGCGGTGTAGGTCTGAACACGATTCAGGGCGCGCTTCTCGCTGGAGCCGAGAAAATTATTGCCGTTGACCTCAATCCCTTTAAACTAGAGCTGGCAACTCAGTTCGGAGCGACCCATTGCGTCAATCCCCAAGATGGCGATCCGGTCAGTCAGGTGCTCGACCTAACCGACAGCCTGGGAGCTGACTATGCGTTTGAGGTTATTGGCCGCTCGGATACCGCGGTCCAGGCGTATAATTCGATTCGGCCCGGCGGCACCGCGGTGATCGTTGGTGTGGCCAAACCCGACGATATGATGACCATCCCGACTGTCTCATTGTTACAGGAAAAAACCCTCAAAGGCTCTATCTACGGCTCGGCCCGCCCCAGTGTCGATATGCCCCGTCTGCTTGACCTATACACGAACAAGAAGCTCAAGCTCGACGAGTTGGTCTCACACCGGATCGAGCTCAAAGACATCAACGAGGCATTTGAATGGATGGAGAGGGGCGAGGTCGCCCGGAGTGTCATTATGTATTAAAAGACCACACACCATGGCGCATGCACAATCCACTCCGTCACAAGACCTCGATTCTCCGGTTCAGCACAAACTGCCCGTCGTTGCTATTGTTGGACGGCCGAACGCTGGAAAATCAACGTTTTTCAACCGGTTGAGTCATGATCGTAAAGCCGTGGTGAACGCCAGCCCCGGAGTGACCCGGGACCGGAATTTTGTGCGGGCTGCGTGGCGGGACCGACAGTTTGTCTTGGTCGATACCGGCGGTATTGACCCCACCGAGACCGAGCGGATTGTCGGCCGCGTTCAGCAACAAACTCAGTTGGCGATTACCGAAGCTGACGCGATCATTTTTCTGTTTGATGGCCGCGAGGGCCTCAACCCGGCCGATGCCGAGGCCGTAGATCTGTTGCGGCGCAGCCAGAAGCCGGTCTTGTTTGCCGTGAACAAGATTGACAGCCCACAACACACGGCTCACGTGAGCGACTTTTCCTCGCTAGGCGTTCATCCCTTATATCCGATTTCGGCCGCCCATGGCCTGGGGATAAGCGACCTTCTTGACGGGCTGACTGAGGACTGGGAGCGCGCGACATCTCATCTTTTGCAGCAGGCCACGGACACAACCCGCCACACTCATCCTCCCCTCTCAGTTGCTATTATCGGTCGTCCCAACGTTGGAAAATCTTCTTTACTCAATAGACTCGTTGGCTTTGAGCGCTCGATCGTTGATGCCACCCCCGGCACCACCCGGGACGCCATTGATAGCCTGATCGACTGGCACGGCCGTCCTATTCGATTAGTCGATACGGCCGGCGTTCGCCGCCGCTCCCGCATTCATGAACAGATCGAACAGGCCAGCGTATTGATCGCCCTCAGAGCTGTTGAGCGGGCGGAGGTGTGTTTGCTGGTCATAGATGCCGTGCAAGGCATGACTGACCAAGACGCCCGGTTAATTCACTACGCCTGGGACCGGGGTCGGGCGCTAGCGCTCATTGTTAATAAATGGGATTTAGCTCCGTCCAACCACAAAAATATGACTCGCTATGAGGAGCACCTGCGCCAACAGTTTGCCGTTACTCTGCCCCTACCAATAGTCTTTGTGTCCGCGCTCACCGGGGCCCGGATCACTGCCCTGCTCCCCCTGATCGAACAGCTTTCCGACGCCCACGCCACGCAACTCCCGACCGTCCAATTAAACCGCTACTTGCAAGAATGGACCAAGTTGAACCCACCTCCCACCTATAGGGGCAGAACTCCCCGCTTTTTTTACATCGCTCAAGTGTCGGTCAAACCGCCGGTCATCGCCATCTATACCAGCGCTCCCCAGGCCGTCCCCAGAGGCTATGGGCGCTATATTGAAAATCAGCTCCGCTCACACTTTGCCCTGAGCGGTATCCCGCTCAGACTAAGCTTTCGTACTCGGCGCAAAGAACGCAAGACCAGAGCAGGACCAAAAAGAAGAGCCCCAAACGACTAGCTCGAGTCTCTCCAGTGTACGGCAGGCCTAGTCAATCACAATTCGATCACTCTCAGGAAAAAAGCACGCGTCTTGATAATATAGCCCACCGCGCAAGCGACAGTCTTGCTCATCGAAGGCTTCGTAACTCGGTTCGTAACATTGTTCCCCGTATGGAAACCCACCCCGTTGCTCACATCGTGCGGTGACGGTAAGCGGTGCTTCCATGGATTTTTTGAGATATTGCTCAAAATCGCCCCAGCGCTGAGTGGCAGGACCACAGGCGAACAGTGCCAGACTCGTCATCAGCAATACGACCACCGGGGCCCGTCTCATCGTCGTTCTCGTCTGTAGGGGTTTTTATCTCAGGCATTAGTGTGGTGCTTCTCGCCGGTCGATAATCTGATTTACCAGGGCGAGGTCGGCCGGATTATCGACATCAATCGCGCACTCGGCAAACGGCATCCGGACAACTGCGATTCGAGCCCCAATGACCCGCTCGGCTCGTTGTCGGGCGGCTTCGGCATCGAGTCTACCCAAGGCCAGCAACACAAAGTTGACAAGCCCAAAGGTGCTCAGCAAGCGCCAGGGACGCTTCCGGAACTGTCCGCTGTGGTGCCAGAACGCGGCGGCCGCCTCGGCACCAGCGCCGGCGCGTAGGGCAAAAAGGTTTGTGCCACAAAATCGCTCGTCCCTGAGCGGAATAAAGCTGCGCTTTGAATCGGGATAGGAGGCCCGAAAAAACGACTCGGCCATCACTCCAACAATCACGTCGGCCTCGCTCGTCCGTGCCGCCTGACAAAAGTATTCGAGCATTTCCGTCGTCAACAGCGGATGATCGGCCGTGGTCACCAGCAGCAGGTCTCCGGGGGCTAACTGCCTGACGTAGCCAAGGACAGTGGCGCTGGGCGAATTGCCCACAGGCGCAAACTGGAGCAGGCCTGCCTTGGCCAGCAGGTGAAGCTCGGCAATAGCGTCGAGACTGTGCGGATCATCGGTGCTGACGACAAACCGCCGCACCCCGTGTAGAGGCTCAAGACTGCGCAATACCCGCGACAGCATAGGAATGTCCCGGATCGGCACGAGGGCCTTATGACTACAGCCCACCGCCTGAGCCAGCGGCTCACTCGACCCACGCCGGCCCGCCAGCACGAGGACTGTCAGATCCACCCGAGTTGTTTTCAGTGCGCACCCCTGATCGGACATACAGCTATTGTAATCGTCCGCACAAATTCAACCAGTCCCCTGCGGCGAAGATGTTGTTGATCTCTTCCTGCAACGGGCAGTGGTCATGAACGATAATCTTTACGATCTGAGGCCGACGCCTTTTCTGCCTCAAGTCCCAGCTTGACGTTGGATTGACCGCCCCATAGGCTGTGGAGCGCCCCAAGAGAAGCCTAGGGATACGGGCATGCGCATTTGGATTGACGCCACAGATCCGCGCAGTCAGCTGTGCGTGTTCGGGATGACCCTCCTCGAACGCCAGCTCCGGGCAATCAGCCAGGCCGCGCTGAATCCGACCGAGGTGTGTATCGCTGTGCCCCAAGACACAGCTCCCCCCTCCTTACCCCAGCTTGAACGTCTTCCGTTACGCTGGATACAGGCGACCGGCTCGGTTCAAGACCAACTCGCCACGGCCGTTAGCAAGGCGGATGGCGAAGCGATCATAGCGACCGAGGGGCACGCTATTATCGATACCCGTTTACTGCACTATGTAGCAGACTGTCCGGGCTCGTACGCGGTCCTAGGTGGTGAGGAGGATGCACGCACCGCCCTGCTCCGACTCGAACACAACGCTCTGACCGAGCCGATGCCCAAGGCCCAACTGCCAGCTCTGGCTCAGCAGCACCTTACACAGGCCAAGCTCCCAGAGCTGTCCCTGACCGATCTCCCGTCGTATATCCCCAAGCTCCGCCGCGATTTGCCGATTTATCTCTTCGGTATCACCGACCCACACAGTCGAGACGCAGCCGAGCGCTTTCTGTTTTGGTCAAACTACAAAGGCTCAACCGATTTTTTTACCAAATATGTCTATCCGCCCCTAGTGTGGCTCATGGTTCGCCCCCTAGCCCACTTGCGGGTCCACCCAAATATCGTCACTCTGGTGAGCATCGTTCTGACCCTTACCGCGATTCCCCTGTTTGGCCTCGGCTACTGGATCACCGGCTTTGTGTTCTCCTATACTATGAGCGTGCTCGACTCGGTCGACGGCAAGCTGGCACGTCTCACCTTTCGTTCCTCGCGCCTGGGTGACTGGCTTGATCACGGCCTGGATATTATTCACCCGCCGCTGTGGTATGCGGCCTGGGCGTGGGGGTTAAGCCAGGGAATCCCCGGCTCGACGATATTTCAGGCCGCAATATGGATGACCGGGGTGTATATTCTTGATCGTCTAGTGGCCGGAGTGTTCAGCTGGCGACACGGACGCTCGATTCACGGCTATACCCAACTAGATGAGCGCATGCGTACGTTTATCTCGCGCCGGAATACGAACTTGCCGCTGTTTATGGTTGGCATGCTGCTTGGCATTCCAGTGCCTACTTTTTATCTGATTGTGGCCTGGCAAGTAGTCTCCTTCCTCTTCCATATCGACCGGCTGGTTCGCTTCTGGAACGCGCAGCGCGCAGCCCCGCTGGCCAAACCGGCGATGAAGAATCGCGGCTAACAGCCTGCAGCTGCACTCTGCTGAAATGCGGCTATGTACCTCTTGCTTGTCTTTGCTCAGGCCTATCCTTACCACAGCGCTATTGTTCTCAGCTGTTTGCTCGCCGCTGCCGTCTTTGAAGGGATGAGTTTTTCCAGTCTGCTGCCGTTGCTGACTATTGCGGTCAAGGGTCAGACCGCCGCCCAGACCAGCGAACCGCTCTCCTGGCTTGAACAGAATGTGAGCAAAGGGTTGGCGGCTTTCGGCCTGCAACCCCATATTGGCACGCTGTGTCTGGTCATTGTCGGCGGGCTGGCCCTCAAGGCGGTCTTTATCCTCCTCGCACAGCGACAGGTCGGCTATACCGTTGCCCATGTGGCAACCGACCTGCGGCTGTCCCTGCTCCGTTCCCTGCTGGCCGCTCGCTGGGAGTATTACACGCGCCAGCCGGTCGGTGGTTTTGCCAACGCCTTTGCCACCGAAGCAACCCGTGCGGCTGAGGCGTATCTGTTTGGGACGATGATTGTCTCGCTCGGTATTCAAACCGTGTTGTACGCTGGTCTGGCGTTTGCCGTGTCATGGCAGGCAACGCTGGCGGCAGCGGGCTTTGGTGTGGTGCTTGTTGCCGTGCTGAGTCGTCTGGTCCGCATGTCACGCCGGGCCGGCGCACGCCAGACCTACCTCCTCAAAACACTGCTGGGGCGTTTGACCGATATCTTGTCCGCCGTCAAGCCGTTCAAAGCCATGGATCGAGAAACACTCCTGAGTCCCCTGTTGGAAAAAGGAACCCGGCGCCTGAACAAGGCTCTACGCCGCGAGGTGCTGAGTCGAGAAGCTTTACGCGCTCTGCAAGAGCCGCTGGCTATGGCTGCCCTGGTGACTGGTCTCTACCTGGCGCTGAGCCGCTGGGCCCTCTCTTTAGACACGCTTGCCGTCCTAGTGGTGCTCTTTGAGCGCATCTTCCGGAGCCTCAACAAGGTCCAACGCCAGTATCAACGCCTAGCAGCCCGAGAGAGCGCGTATTGGTCCTTGCGCGAAAGGGTAGACCAGGCCCACACGGAACGAGAAGTCGCTCGGCCGGGATCGCTAGACACGCCCGTCCCACGGCTAAGCCGGGCGCTTCGCTTTGAGCGGGTCAGCCTCATCTATGACACCCAGCCGATTCTTGACAAGGTGTCTTTTTCTATTCCGGCAGGGCGGCTGACAACGCTGGTCGGGCCGTCTGGATCCGGCAAAACTTCAACGATTGATCTCATTGTCGGTCTGAGACGTCCTCAATCGGGCGCGATCTGGATCGACAATCTCCAACTCGACCAGATCAATCTCCCCGCCTGGCGTCGGGCTGTCGGCTATGTCCCTCAAGAGACCCTGCTGCTGCACGACAGTGTGTTATTCAACGTTACGCTCGGCGATCCGACTCTGACCCGTTCTGAGGTAGAAGCCGCTCTGCGGGCAGCCGGAGCCTGGGACTTTGTCAGCCGCTTAGCCGACGGTGTAGACACCCTGGTCGGAGAGCGAGGCAGCCGTCTGTCCGGTGGCCAACGCCAACGTGTCGCCATTGCCCGGGCGCTCGTCCACCAACCCCAGCTGCTCATTCTGGACGAGGCCACCACCGCTCTTGACCCAGACAGCGAAGCCGCCATCTGTGCGACCGTGCAACATCTACGCGGACATATGACGGTCCTGGCTATCTCGCACCAGTCCGCCCTCTTAGAAGCGGCGGATAGGGTCTATCACCTAGAAGGGGGCAGGATAGAGCGGCTCCGTCAAGGTCTGGAGCGGCACAGTATAGGGCCCCAAGAGGCGGAGGCCTGAAACTGAAAAAACGCCTATGCACCCGACAAAAACACTGTGGACACTGGCGCGACTTTTTCCGCCGTCGGCCAACCAGCCCGCTCTACATACTCCTGAACCGATTACGCTGGGAGTACGCCCGGGGGTGACTCCTAGTCCAAAACCTACAGTCTCTCTTTTTGTCGGTACCGAAGCAGCTCAATATCGGGCTGAACGCGTTTTTGTATGGTCAATAGAACAGGTTCGCGACCCAGGCCGGGTGTATAAAATTTATATCATGAAAAACTTGGCTGGCTTTGACCGTCGGGGCTGGCTGACCGGCTTTACCAATTATCGTTTTGCCATGCCACACTTCGCCTGCAGTCTGGCCATTCAGCGGGCGATTTATAACGATGTGGATCAGGTCTATCTGGCCGATCCGGGCGAGCTGTTTGATACCGATTTAGGGGTACACGGATTTGTGTCGATTTCAGACCGTGACACCTCAGTCATGCTGATGGACTGTGCCCGGATGGCTGGAGTCTGGTCGCTTCAGGAAGCCCAACATAAACGCCGCAGGACGATAGAGGCCAAAGCCGCAGCTCTGTGGGGACCGCTTGACCTAGCCTGGAACGCACGGGACGAGGAATATCGGCCCGGGCGCTCCAAGGTTTTGCACTACACTACGATCCACGCCCAACCCTGGCAGCCTTTCCCCGAACGTTACGCCTACCAACGCAACCCGGTTGCCCACGTCTGGTTTGATCTTGAACGGGCAGCTGACCGGGCCGGCTACCACCTACCCGGCGCCCCACCGCCACCGCTCTCTCCCACAGGGCGCGCTCCTCTCTCGGTCTGGGTGCTGACCGCCGATAAACCTGGCCACGCCACCCAGGCGCTCGGCTTAGCCGACGCGCTTGGGTGGCCATATGAAGAGAAAAGACTTGCTTTCACCAGAACGGCCGCGCTCCATAAGCGCCTGTTTGGCGTGCGTGGCGCAACCACCATCGGTCTAGATCGTACCCGCTCAGACCAACTGGAGGCCCCCTGGCCAGATATCGTGATTACCGCCGGCTGGCGGCCGGCACGGGTGGCACGGTGGATTCGGAATCACAGCCAGGGCAAGACACGGCTGGTACTCCTTGGCCGCAAAGGTGGCCACCTCACCAGTCGATCAGATATTGTGGTTAGCTGTGGGCACTTTCGTCAGCCTCCCCACCCCCGCCGGATTGAAACGATCGCTCCCCTGACCCTGATCACCCGACAGCGTTTAGGGACGGCCGCGGCCGAGTGGCAGGAGATCCTAGCGCCTGCTCCCCGCCCCCGCATTGCCGTGTTAGTTGGTGGAGCGACCGTCCGTTATCGTTTTGATCCAGACACGGCTCGACAGTTGGGACGGGCGGTACGCGCGTTTGCCCACGACGTTGGCGCGAGTCTTTTTGTGACAACAAGTCGGCGGACCGGAGCGCAGGCCTGTTATGCCCTGCAACAGGCTCTCGGTCCTGTCCAGCACATGCACGTGTGGCAAGCCGGACAGCCAACAAATCCCTATCTGGCCTATCTGAGCCTCGCCGATGCGCTGATTGTCACAGGTGAAAGCGAATCAATGTTGGCCGAAGCCGCGGCAACTGACAAGCCGCTCTACATCTATCCACTGCCAGAACGTCCGGCCCAGTTCGGGACGTGGCTCAAAGAATGGTTGGTCAGGCGCGCCCAACAGCCCCGATGGAATAAACGCGGCACGGTTCGTCCTCAGCGTGGCCTGGCGTATGTGTGTGGCCGCCTTATCGAACGCGGTGCGGTTCAGCCCCGGCGGGATCTGAACGCGCTCCACCAGACCCTTGTACAACACGGCTTTGCCCATTTCTTTGGTGAGCCGCTCAGTCTAGCCTCCCGTCCACGCCTGCAAGAGTTTGATCAAGTCGCCCGCCAGGTCCACCATCTCTTGAAAGGGGAACAATCAGGGCTGGTCTCCAAGGAAGAGAGCCGCGTTCCCCTTTTGGGAACACCATGACTCTTCCGCTTGTTTTTCTACGGCACGGCCGAAGTGTGTGGAATCAGCAACGCCGTTTTACAGGTTGGGCCGACGTTGCGCTCAGCCCCACCGGCTACACGGAAGCCGAAACCGCGGGCAAACTTCTCAAACAGGCCGGCTACCGCTTTGACGTGTGCTTCACCTCGGTGCTCCAGCGCGCCCAGAAAACCTTAGACATTGTCCTCCACACCCTAGGGCAGCCTCAGCTGCCGGTTCATACGAGTTGGCGCTTAAACGAACGTCATTACGGCGCACTAGAAGGTCTTAGCCGCATTGATGCGGCCGAACAGTATAGTCCCCGCCAGGTAACGATCTGGCAGCAGTATTTTGACATCTGTCCACCGCCTCTTGACCCCAAGGACCTCCGTTTCCCCGGCCATCATCCACGTTACCGTCAACTCGCTCCCGCCGACTTGCCCTGCACCGAGAGCCTCAAAAACGTTCGATCCCGTGTGCTGCCGTACTGGCATGACGCTATTATCCCGCATCTAGAGGCCGGCCAAAGAGTCCTGATCGTTGCGCACGGCAACAGCCTGCGAGCACTTATCACCTATCTCGACGGTGTTCCAGAGGCCACTATTCCGAAAATGAAAAGACCCCTGACCGGAGAGCCGCTCATTTACGAATTTGACTCCAACGGCAACCCCCTCCGCCACTTTTATCTTAGACGCTCGCCCAAACTGCAACGTTGGGCTCAATCGACTTTTGGCCCTGTACTGCCCAAACCCTCAGACTAGGCTGTGCCATGTCGTATCTTGATTTTGGTCGGCTTTACGCCCTTGACCCACACGCGTTTCAGGTTCAGACCCCCTATCCGTGGATCAATCCGGAGGGCCTGATCACGCCTGACGGCTATCAGCGCTTAGTGGACAGTCTGCCCGAGGTGTCGCAATTCACCCCGCTGTTTGGGGTCAGACGCGCCCACGGGCAGCCAAGTCATGACCGTTATGGGTTAGAGTACAGCCCGAGTCTTCGACTCGCACCAGCCTGGCAGGAATTTATCGACGAGTTAGCCGGCAGTGCCTATCAGCGCTTTGTCTGTCGCATGTTTGGCGTGCGGTCCGTCGATCTGCGCTTTCATTGGCACTACACGCCCCGGGGCTGTTCGGTCTCTCCCCATTGTGATGCCAAACACAAACTCGGCTCGCATATTTTTTATTTCAATGCGAATTGGAACCCGGCCTGGGGAGGAGAAACCCTCATTCTGGACGACGGCCAACGTTTTGATCGCAGGTCAGCCCCACAGTTTGAGGATTTTGATCGGCTCATCGCCTCCCAAGCCTTGGGCAATCGCAGCCTGTTGTTTCAGCGTAAAAAAAACTCGTGGCACGGCGTGCGACCACTGGAGTGTCCAGAAGGTCAGCTGCGGAAAGTCTTTATTGTCGTCATTGACCGCTCTTCAGCCTTTGACCGTATACGGCGGCTGTTTGGCAGAGAATCGAAAGGCTATTGACCCCAAGCAAATCGTCCAAACTTTTTTTGGAAAGTGGTCCACAATCAGCTGAGCAAACGCCCGGATTTGGCCCCGCTTCATCCGGCCCCCTTACCACAACGCCTTTTCACCATCACCAGGACAACTAGTCAGGGGCGGCGGACTAAAGAGTCCGACTTGAGCAATCGCCATCCAATCAAAGAGATCTTTAGGGGACCCCGGCAAGGAGCCTGCCAACAGACCACCCCCAATAGAGCACCCCTGGCAGTGACATAGACCCGTGCATTGCGCTAGCCCGTACGAAAGCGCTCAAAAGCACCCGGGTCTATCCGCTTCCACTTCTTTTCAAAAAAATACGCCTTGGTCCAGGCGGAGACATAACACAGTTCAACAAAGGGCAGATAGGGCCGGAAGTCGGGGACTCCGTCCCGCAATAAGCGCCGGAAAAAGTGGTCTTGAAACGGACCTAACCAGCGCGCTAGGGCGTTGGCCACTCCGGTTCCAATGAGCTGATCTTGACGTAAACTCTCGGCGTCTATACCGCACACCAGTCCCTCTTTGTCGGTCACGATAAAATTCTTGAGAACCGCATCCGTATAGTCAAACCCTACCCAGACTCGGCCTGGGGTCAGTTTCTGTGCAGCAGCCCTGAGCTCACGGTAGGCGACATCGGACACAATCCTTACCCGGTTGAGGAAGTGCAGGTCGCGCTGAAGTCGGTACACAAACGGCGTGTCTTTCGCGTCCACAGCTCGGGGGGAATGGCTGTAGGTCGCGGCGTAGAAGTCGGCTATTCTTTCGACTGTGGGCGTGTCGAGCTGGATGATCGGACTGCCCTCAACATAGTCCAGCCACAGTTCGTGTTCATACCGGATGGCAACGAGCGGAAAATGAGGACTGCCGGAGAACGCCTCAAGATTGTGTTCGAGTTCGGCCGCTAGCGCGGTATCGCGCAGAATGAGCCGTTTGAAACGTTGCCCGTTCAACGTTTGAAAAGAAGTCCGCTGCGAATTCTGGAGACGGTTGCCAAATAGGCGTGATGCCAGATAGCGTAGCCGCCGCACGAGGCGAAAGCTTGCCGTTTCAGGTGGAAAGCACCGTGACAACATGAGGGGAGTATAGGTACGTCAGCAGCCAACCATACAGCACGCCCCGCTCGCCACACACGCGGCCAGCATATCGGCCTGTTTGTCCGCTCGTTTGGCGGTGGTGGCGGCGCAGAACGGGTCGTGCTCAACCTGGCCACGGCCCTGGCCGATCAGGGCCATCGAGTTGATCTGGTGATGGGTCGCAAGGAGGGCCATTTCCTGAATGAGATTCCCGATAAGGTCAATGTCATTAACCTGCAGGTTCGTTCAGCCCACCAACTGCTGCCCGTGGTGCTGAAAATGCCGCGTCTCGTTGGGACTCTAGCAGCAAGCCTGCTGCGTCCCACAGCGCCCTGGATTCTGGGGGCTGTGCCTAACCTGGCGGCCTATTTAAACCACCAGCGGCCGGCAGCTCTGTTATCGGCTCTCAGCTATCCTAACGTTGCTGCCGTTTTGGCCCGGCGTCTGAGCCACGCATCAACCCGTATAGTGATTAGTGTCCATAATCACCTATCCACAGCCACGGCCCAGACCGGCAAAGCTGCCGACAAAAACTTTCCCCAACTTGCCCGCTGTTTGTATCCTGAGGCAGACCGTATTGTTGCCGTGTCGGACGGCGTAGCCGATGATCTAGCTCAAACAATAGGACTGCCACGTACCCGTATCACTACAATTTATAACCCGGTTTTCCGTCCGGATATTCTGACTCTGGCCCAGGCTCCGCTTGAGCATAACTGGTTTACGCCAGGCGCTCCTCCGGTTATCCTTAGTATTGGCAAGCTCAAGCCCCAGAAGGATTTTGGATGTCTGATCCGGGCTTTTGCTCGCGTTCGAGCGGTCCGACCGGCCCGATTGCTCATTCTAGGCGAGGGGGTTCAGCGTGATGCTCTGCTATCCCTCGCCAGCCAACTCGGGATCGCCCACCATATCGCCCTGCCCGGCTTTGTGGCCAATCCCTTCGCCTATCTTGGCCGAGCCGCCCTCTTTGTCCTGTCTTCAGCCTGGGAGGGTCTGTCGAATGTTATTATTGAGGCTTTGGCGTGTGGCTGTCCAGTGGTCAGTACAGACTGTCCGAGCGGTCCAGCCGAACTCCTGCAGCAGGGCGTCTACGGCTCGTTGGTGCCAGTCGGGGATGATATGGCCTTAGCCCAAGCTATCCTAGCAACGCTCGATAATCCCCCTCCTCCAGATCACTTACTCGGTCGGGCGCGCCAGTTCTCGATCGAACGCGCTGCTGAACACTACCTCCAGATTTTGCTCGGAGAGTAAAACCCGGCTAATCCTGCTCAAGGACTGAAAATTCTATTGCCCGGTCTACCTCGACTAGGTCTTGGACAAACGAGGAGCGGGCCTGAATTAGGTCGTCCAGAGTATCGACCTCAGCCCACCACAGGCCGGCAATACAGCTGGTTTCAACCAGACCGGATTTGGCCATCGTGTCAATCACAGACAAATACCAGCGTTGCAGAGCGGCCTTATGACGAATCGCTCGATCTAGAGCTCCCCGAAAGGCGTCTACTCCTGAGTCGCGAAAGACCATCAGCCCAATCGACTCACCGTCGGTCTCTTCGACGGCCAAGGTCTTGCCGACCGCGAGCAGCTGCCGATCGCCGTTCAGGCTGACCTTCATATCGTCATCGTCGTACTTGGCCTTGCGGTCGATAGCCAAGGTCACCGGAGCGGACGGCGCGCGCATCAAACGCTCTAAGATTCGTGTTTCAAACAGCGTATCGCCGTTCAACAGTACAAAATCTTCGGTCATTTCCGACCTGGCCATCCAGCACGTGGCTAGGTTGTTCGAAGCGTCAAAAAATGGATTATACCGGGTCTGGACATCTAGCCCGTCGGGACGACGCATGGCCAGCAGGGCCTCGACCTGGTCGGCTCCAAAGCCGACCATCAGGATGACCTGCTCCAGACCACACTTGGCCAACGCCTCAAGCTGGAGTTCCAGTATTGTGCGCTCGTCATCAATAGGGAGCAAACATTTTGGCACCCTCTCGGTCAGCGGCAGCAGCCGCCGAGCCTGACCAGCGCTGAGTATAATCGCTTTCCGTGGCGGCCAGATACACAGGTCGGCCGCCCTCCCCTTCCTACCCTCTCCATTACACATAGGTCGTTCGCTTCGATCACGACCCAACCTCATGGGTTGGGTCGTGTGGGGCTATTTTCCAACCCGTCCTCCCGATATAGGTGAAACTGGTGGGCAAATCAAGCCGCATAGCCTGGAGAAAGATACCGAAATGGTATTTTTCATGGACTGTGGGTCAGACGCTGCACTGGTATATTGTGCGGGAGCTAGTGCGCCCCACCCAGCTCGCCTTTAGCGGTTTGACCGTCCTGCTGTTAACCGCTGAGCTGTTTGGGTTTTCTGATTTAGTTATCAACCTCGGCTTTGGACTTGGGGCGATTGTTCGGCTGCTGAGCTTTAAGCTGATCACTTTGGCCTCGACAACCCTGCCTTTTGCCTGCCTCGTCGGTATTCTGGTCGGACTCAGCCGTCTAAAAACCGATCTGGAAATCCTGGCCCTGCACGCCTCGGGCGTGTCTCGACGCCAGTGTGTAGGTCCGGTGCTGACTTTTTGTGCGGCCGCCACAGCCCTTGGCCTGATCCTCACCCTCAGCGCCTCACCCTGGGCCAAACGCGGTCTGAACAGCCTGCAACTAGGTATCGCGCGGGCCCATCCAGCCCACCTGCTGCGGGCCGGGGAGGCGCGGACCTTTGGGAACACCCGTATTCTGGCCCGTGAAGTCTCAAGCAGCGGCGATCAGCTGAGCGGCGTGCTGCTGTGGACCCCACATGATTCAGGCACGGGTTTCCTGGACGGACAGACGATTTTTGCGCGGCGCGGCCAAGTGCAGTCCAACGGTAACGGTAAGGCGCGATTGACTCTGTACAAGGGCTTGAGTCTGTCTCCGGTTCGCGGCACCGGCAACAATACCTATTTTGACACTCTGTGGACGTCACTACACGATACTCCGCCGTCCTCCGCTGCAGCTGACGATGAGCCACTCGTAGCACACCTGGCGTTCCAGGATTTGCTGCTCCGCGGTTGGCCGCTGGACAGGGAGCCCGGAGATGACCACTTTGTGCGGCTGGCTCAGACCGAGTTTCACCGTCGCTTAGCCATGCCTGTCGCCAGCCTCGTGTTCGGGCTGCTTGCCACGCCTCTCGTCCTGCTTGGTCGGACCTTTTCTCGGGCAGCCAGTGGTCTGTCCGGACTGTTGATTACTGTTGTGTACTACGGCTTGCTCCAGCTCGGTAACGGGCTGATCCAAACTGGCCTGGTCTCTCCCGGTGGGGGGGTCTGGCTGCCCAATATATTGGTCGGTGGGATTGCCCTCGTCCTATCGTCAGTCCAGAACGGCTGGCCGCGCTTGAGGAGCCGCATCGGCCGCTCTCCCACCCCCTCGTTCCAATCCGCGCTTGGTGACCTCAAAAGCCATATCCTCCAGCGCTACGCAGTCCGTTCATACGGATCGCTACTGCTGTTATCGTTCGGCTTTCTGTTCACCGGATATTTTTTAGTTGACGTGTTGGAACGCCTCCAGTGGTTTGCCCGCCACCAGGCCGAGTTTGGCGAGATCGTCCGTTTCTACTGTGCCCGCTCTCCGCTCCTAGCCTCGCGTATGGTTCCCATGTCACTGCTGTTAGCCACCGCTCTGACCGTAGGGGTGCTGTCGGTCAACCGAGAGTTGATCGGGATGCGGGCCTGCGGCGTATCCGTGGTCCACGTCCTAAGCCCAATCCTGCTCATGGCCTGCCTGATAGCTCCGGCCTATCTGTTTCTGAACGAAGCTCTCGTCCCCCGGACCAACGCCTGGGCTGACTGGCTCAAAATCACCGAGATCAAGTCTCCAGCGAACCAAACCCGCCTCCAACCGCTGGCTATGTGGCATCAGAACGGCAAGCTGTACCACGCCCACCAACTTGATACGGTCAAAAGAGAAGCCCACGATATCTCAATTTATGAACTTGACGACAACGGCTTACCGACCAGTCGCACCGATGCCCGAACAGCCCGTCACATTGGTGATGGGATATGGGCCCTGACCGATCCCATCCGGCTGGCCATTGGGGACGGCTCATTTGCACTGCTCCCCGCCTCCACTCACATCCACCTTGGGACTGATCCCCAAACCCAGGTTGACAGCATGCACCTCAATGTCCGGCAATTGATCCGGACCATTCGCAGCACCGAAGCCAGCGGCTACGATGCCACCGTCTACCGGGTGGCCTGGCACATGAAGCTCGCCGCCCCGCTGACGTGTGTGTTCCTGCCCGCGATCGCGTTCTTCTTCGCCCTCAGCGGTCCACCGTTTCCCGGCCCAGCCCTGACCATCTTGGTCAGCTGCGGCCTAGGTATCGGTTCACTCCTGTTAAGCGACGTGTTTGCCTCACTCGGCTACGGTGCGTATATTCCACCTAGTCTTGCTGGTTGGGGACCGTCTGTAGTCCTATTCCTGCTGGCCGCCACCTTAGGCGTCCGCAGCCAATCGTTCGAAATCCGACCTCCCGGGCCTGGGGGTTGGGCGCACGCTGCACGTCGGATATCTCGACTTGGAGTGCCTCGGCGTTTCGTCCGATACTAAAGGAGGGGTTATGGTCGAGGACCGTCTGCCGAGCCTTGGACGGTGGCTGGCGGGCTGGGTAAACGCTAGCCCCCATCCACCATCCTCCCTAGACCAAGGCGCTCGAAAAGTTGCCGTTACCTACAACCCCACGGCCTGGAAGCGCTGTTTGAGACTTGGTTGGCCCGGACACGCGAAGTCGCCCTTGTCATCAATCGACAAAAAGCCGTGGGACAAGTCCCGCGCCGGCCCCCAATTGAAAATGCGCGTACGACATGGCAAAGTCGGCCCCTAGGGAGGTATGGGGACATGCGCATGATTCTTGTGGGTCCACCTGGAGCAGGCAAAGGGACCCAAGCGGCATTCTTAGTCGATACATTTCAGATTACACATATTTCCAGCGGCGATATGCTGCGGGCCGCTGTTGCTGAAGGGACCCAGCTCGGCAAACAGGCCGACGCGTATATGAAAGCGGGCCAGCTCGTTCCAGATGATCTGGTGATAGCCCTGATCATCGAACGTATTGCCAAGCCGGACTGCGCCAGGGGTTTTATGCTCGACGGCTTTCCGCGCACCCGGCCCCAGGCTCAAGCGCTGGATGTCAACCTCAAGAACGCCGACGTCAGCCTAGACGTGGTTTTGCTGATCGAGGTTCCAGATGAACTGATCGTGGAACGGATTACTGGCCGCCGCTCAGATCCAGAGACAGGTGAAATCTATCATCTGACATTCCGTCCACCGCCGCCGGACATTGCCGATCGGGTTATGCAGCGTAAGGACGACACGGCCGAAGCGTGTACCGCCCGGCTTGAAAAATACCACTCAGAGACCGCCCCGATTATCCCCTTCTATGAGGCACAGGGCCTTGTCAAACGTGTTGACGGGAATGCCGCCCCCGAAGAGGTCACCCGGCGTATCACCGCCGCCCTAGACGCCGTCTAGGGCCAAGCCGTCCGTACCTGACCCGCCTCTCAGCCCTTGGCGGCCCGATGACCTGGGTAGGCCACATTTTTATCATACACAAATCGATACTGCTGCGGCTTCGTGTGGGCAATCTTTTCGAGGACCATCCGGCCAGTCCGCTCCTCGAAGGTCTGGACCCAGCCAAGGAGGGTGCCTGGGTTGAGATATAGTCCTTTGAGGTCGACGAGGTGTTCAATATGCCTAGCCAGAGCGAACGCCGTTAGCGGCCGATCCGCCGTTTGGCGGTAGGCGTTGGCCACATATTCGACAAGCCGCTCTTCAATGCTCTGTAAGGCCGCACCAAACCCGAGACCAATATCAATAGCCGGCATATCACACCTTCCCAAAGCGGACCTGGATCCGTTCGACAAGTCCCCCGCTTGAATAGACGCTGTCCACAGTGTAAGCCAAAAAAATGGGCAAAAAACAAGACCACAGGTCGCCGGATACGGCCCGGGAACCTGTCTCCCCGGCTATCCTTGAGCCTACCCCATCGGAGAAGTCTGGAGACCTTATCCTCTACGATCCGCTCCAGCGCTATTTTGCGGCCATTGGGCGCTATCCCCTCCTGGGGCCAGAAGAAGAACACGACCTGGCCGTTGAGTACAAGGAGTACGGCGACCTGCGGGCCGCCTACCGTCTGGTCACAGGCAACCTGCGGCTAGTAGTAAAGCTAGCCCGGGAGTACCAGCGCGCCAACGAACAGCTGCTAGAGCTTATTCAAGAGGGCAATACGGGCCTTATGGAAGCGGTCCAGAAGTTTGATCCATACCGTGGGGTGCGCTTCCCGTCCTATGCGGTCTGGTGGATTCGGGCCTATATGTTACGTTTCCTGCTCCAGAACTTTCGCCTCGTCAAAATCGCCACCACCCGAGCCCAGCGCAAACTCTTCTACAACCTTCGTCGTGAAAAGGAACGGCTGGAAGCCCAGGGCTTTGTCCCCAGTCCCAAACTGATCGCCCACCGCCTGGAGGTTTCAGAGAACGATGTCGTCGAGATGGAGCAACGCCTAGCGGCGCCCGACACCTCACTTAGCCTCCCCCTCAATGATACAGAATCGGGCGCCTCGCTAGGTGATATGGTCGCGGACCCATCGGCCTCACCCGAACAGCTGGTGGAAACCGCCCATGACCAACGGCTCATACAAGACCACATCGCCGATTTTGCCGAGCAGCTGTCGGGTCGTGACAAAGTCATTTTTGAGCAACGGCTGATTGCCGATGAACCGCGGACCCTTCAGGATATTGCCAACCAGTACAAACTGAGCCGCGAGCGTGTGCGGCAGATTGAGGGGCAAATCAAAAAGAAGCTCAAAGCCTACTTGCTCGACGCGTTCGAAGACGCTGAGGCCCTAGCGATCAGCTTCGACGACAGGTGAGGCGTCCACGATGAGACCAAGAGCGGTTCTAGTGCGGCCAGCAGCTCATCCACGCTGTGGTTGACACCCTCAAACACCCGTACCACCAGACCGTCCCGATCGATTATATAGGTCAGCAAGACATGATCGACAATGCCCTCCGAGCCACCCCGATACTCGGCCCCATATTCGGTTGCCACGAGCAGGATATCTCGGGGCGAGCCGGTCAGGAATTTCCAGCCCGACAGATCAGCGCGGTAGCGCTCGGCGTACGCTTTGAGCACCTCTGGGGTATCGCGGCGGGGGTCAATGGTCACGGACACCAGCATCACCTGGGTGCCTAGACGCTCGCCCAGCCGTCGCTGCACATGGCTGAACTTGGTCGACAACATCGGACACGGGCCGGGACAATGGGTAAAGATGAAGTCCAACAAGACGACTTTGCCGCGCACACTCGACAGGCCAAAGGGTTGGGCGTCTTGATCGATGAGTAGGAAATCCGGGGCGGGAAACGGGGGAAAGGCAACCGACGCCGGATCTGCTTGATCCCCGTCCGAGCGGGCTGGGAGAGATTTATCGGGAGTCCCGTTTTGGGGGCTCGGCGGGTCTGCATCAGCAAGACGCTCGACGGCGACCACGTACAGGCTTTTGGAACGGTGTTCTAGACTGAAGCGAATTGGATCTTCAGGGCTGAGGCCGCTCAGGACGACGGGATCTCTGACCTCAAACTCCATGGTCATGGCGGGCATAAAGCCGGGGATTTCCTCATGCGCGATCTTGATCTGCTTCTGCTCCGGCATCAACTGTTTGACCACGCCACGTACGTGATAAATCTGTGTCTCGGCCGGACGGCAGGCGAACAGACCGCTCAGCAGCACTAGCCCGCTGATAAGGGCGACACACAGCGCGCGGCGAGCTTGGATGACACAGCGAGGAGGCATCTGGGCTCTCCCTCAAAACTGAAAGATAGCGGTAAACACCGTCTCGTTCCTATTGTTATACCCGCCACCAAACCGTCCACCGATAAACCATGGCTCCTCGGTTGACTTACCCCAGTAGATGTCATGGGTCAAGCGAAAGACCAGGTGGTTGGAATACAGATACTCGACCGATATGCGGTTAAAGAAGGTGCTCCCCAGGGGATTATAGGCGACCACGGCCAACGGCTGGACTAAGCCCCCAGGACCATAAATGGTCGAGGCCGACAGAGTAGCGACGACTCCGTCTTCGAAGATGCGGTCTGTGTTGACACTCATATAACGTCCGGGCAGGACTGCGCCCGAGTCGGGGTCGAACGCCCGGTGGGCGGACGGCACGCCTCGGAAAAAGCGATTATAGTCGGTGTAGTGCTGCCAGAAAAATTGGCCACTAATAAAAAAGGTCCGCAGGCTATTCAGGGGCCGAATCCAGGTGGGCCTGTCAAAGGCCAACATCAACAGAGTTTGCTCGGTGGTTTTGAAATTGTTGCGATCTTTATCCAGCCGGTGTGGGATGCCACGCGGGTCACGTGTGTCAAGCGGCATCGGGAGGCCGGTGGTGTAGGTGGCTTCGACTCGGTAGACGGCTTGGGTATACATCTCTTCGGAGTAGTTAGCTGACACACCGACGACGTGGCTGCGCGGGTTGACGAGGTCGAGCGGGACCGTCAGGGTGTTGTTGTCGAGAGGACCAACACGGTCGTTGCGGACCTTGACTCCAATCGAGTCGGACAGAGTCCAAAAGTAGTGCAGACCAAAGTCAACCAGTCCGTACACGGCTTTGAAGCGGACTCCGAGTTCGCTGTTTTTCAGCTGCCAGTCGGGTTTTTTATCTCGCACTGGAGTGACCAAATCGACTAGACTGCCGTCAGGCAGCATAGCGGTATTGACCGGTCCCCGGCGACGTGAGCCATAGTAACACCACGGCCGATAAGGGTTGGCGCAACCACGGTTGCGCTTAAAATCACCAGGGATCCAGATCCCCTCGATAAACGATTCTTCGAACGGTCCGAATTTGCCGATGTCGTAGATAGCGCGGGTCATGAACAGCGGGAAGCGGATATCCTCCCAGGGTTCACGAGACCAGTGCCAGGAGGTATCTAGAGGGTTAATAACGTCTAGCGCCCGGAAGGTATCGGTTTCGCCCCAAATAACCTGTTGGCGGCCGATACGGAGGGTGACGGGCGGGATAGCTAGGTCCACGTAGGCTTCCCGAATCCAGTTCTCATATTTCAGATGAGAGCGACGCCCTTTGCTGAAGTGCTCGCGCCGCGAATCGGAGATGTCATAGGTAGAGTCATAGGCAAAACGATAGATGAGTTTGAAAGTTGCCTCTTCGATGAATCCGGCCGACAGATCACCGATGGAGGAGCGGCTGTCTCGAATGAAGTTCCAGGTGTTTTCTAACTGTACGGTGTTCCGCTGGACGATGAGTTGCGCGTCCTGGTACTGGGGGGTGCGTAGCACAAACTGGCTCTGCATAAAGCCTTCGAGCTCTAAGTCGTCGCGCAGATTGATAATCGCCTGTGACTCAACAGCAAACAGCAAGACCAGACCAAAGATGGTAAGACAGCCAAGCATCTTCGGCAGCTGAGGGGACATATCCATCCAAAAACTCCTTTCAGGAGGCCGGCACTCCAGTGCGGCAGATTTGTAGGTCCAGCGGAAGAGTATATAGATGGGGAGGCCAAGAGCAAGGGGACTCATCCCTCCCGGCCTCTCTTACCTTTACCCGCTAGTAAATTGTGAAAAAGAAGAGGATAATCAGCCCGACACACAGGAGGGCCGCATGTCACGCTCATCCACATCACCATCCGCCACAATTCGCGCCCGGCTCAATCATCCCGTGATTGACTCGGACGGACATATGATTGAGTTCGTGCCTGGCTTCTTGGACTATCTCAAGCAGGTCGGAGGCCAATCCATGGTCGACCTCTATCTGTCCCCGGAGCGGAACACCGGCAGCTGGGGCAAGATGTTTGCCTGGTACCGCCTGTCAGCCGAAGAGCGCCACGCCCAACGCACCGCCCGCGCTCCGTGGTGGGCGGTGCCGACAAAAAACACCCTAGACCGGGCCACGGCCGGCCTGCCCAGATTACTCCACCAACGCCTAGATGAGATCGGCATTGACTTCACCGTGCTGTACCCTTCGCTGGGCTTAGCCTTCCCCCATATTGAGAATGCCGAACTGCGCCAAGCCACCTGCCGGGCGCTCAACATGTTTGTGGCCGATTACTTCCGCGCCTACGCCGACCGCATGACTCCGGCCGCCTGTATTCCTATGCATACGCCTCAGGAAGCGATAGAAGAGCTGGAGTATTGTGTGAAAATTCTCGGCCTCAAGGCAGTCATGATGGCCGGTCATGTCCAGCGGCCTATCCAAGCCGCGGTCGCCAAAGATGCCGGGCTAGGACTACACGCCTTTTGGATCGACAATTTCTGTATTGATAGCGTCTACGACTACGACCCGGTGTGGGCCAAGTGCGTGGAACTCAAGGTGCCCCCGACCTTTCACTCGCCTGGTATGGGCTGGGGCAGCCGAACTACCTCAAACTACATGTATAACCATACCGGACATTTTGCCGCGGCTGGCGATGCGGTGTGTAAGGCCCTGTTTATGGGAGGTGTCACCCGGCGTTTTCCGGGTCTCAAGTTTGGCTTTTTAGAGAGTGGAGTCGGCTGGGCTGCGGACCTGTACGCCGGCATGGTCGCCCGCTGGGAGAAACGCAACCCCCACGCCCTGAAGAACTATGATCCGGCCAATTTGAATGGCGAGCTGCTTCTGGATCTCCACAAGCGTTATGGCGATGCCATCGTTCAGGATAAGCTGGACGACTTAAACCCGCGTCGGGGCTTTCCTGCTGGGATGCGTGAAAACCCGGACACTTTGGACGACTGGGCCCGCTGTGAGATCATCACAACAGAGGATATCAAAGACCTGTTTGTGCCGAATTTCTACTTTGGGTGTGAGGCCGATGATCCCCTCAACGCCACAGCATTTGATACCAAGATGAACCCCTTTGGTGCACGCCTGGGCGCCATCTTTAGTTCAGACATCGGCCACTGGGACGTACCCGACATGACCGCAGTCTTGGCCGAAGCGTATGAGTTGGTAGAAAAACAGATTGTGACTGAGCGTGATTTTGAGGATTTTGTGTTTGCCAACCCAGTCGAACTGTGGACCGGGATGAACTCCGAGTTCTTTCACGGCACGGTGGTCGAAGACGCGCTCAAAAAATGAGCAGTCTCATTTTCAGTAAATAGCCCTTGTTTTCCAGCCTCACTTTTTGTATAAGAGCTTGTGTATGATAACGAGGAAATGGCCAGTCTGTCGGAAATGTGGTCAGGGAGTACTTATTCCACTCTCGGACTATGGACCGCACGGGGGCGATATCCTGTTCAAAGTTTGGGTGTGTCATAATCCGAACTGTGGCTTTAGCTTGCGCATCGACAAAGGTCAGGTCAGCACTGAGCACGTGGCTCACCCCTCTCCCCCTCCGGTCCAGCAAAAGCCCGAAAGATAGCGGCAAATCCGGGACTTGAGTGGTCGGTCTGGTGCTATCCGCCAGAACGGCCGACGTTCGTTCGCGCTCGCCCACGGACCATC
The DNA here is from genome assembly GCA_965214605.1 of uncultured Binatia bacterium (SeqCode). Lineage (GTDB taxonomy): Bacteria > Desulfobacterota > Binatia > Bin18 > Bin18 > JAAXHF01. The sequence continues at coordinate 472,320 of OZ243961.1, forward strand.
ATGACAAAGCAAACGCTATAGCGGAGGGACTCCGCTTCCTTCTTGACCGTCCTGCCCTTCTGGGCTCAAGGTCTGAACGGTATTCGGAATGCCATGAAGAGTGGAGGGCATGGTGGACTTGCATAAAAGCAAAACGGGAGAGAGCTTCAAGCGCGAAAGGAGGCAGGACGATGTCTGAGTACACCACAGTGTTTGGCTCACTTGACCGCTACGAAAAAGGGCAGCTCGAAATTATCGAGGACGATCCGCGCCACTATGCTTTTTCCAACATTTTCGAGGTGGCGGCCCAGGCTCAGCCGTATGAAAAGATTGCAGTGGCCAAAAACCTGGAATACGTTGTCGAGGTTATCCGCGCCGAGGGCCGCTCAGATTGGTTTATGTGCGCGCACGACGAGTTTGTCGTGGTGTTGGATGGCCAGGTGGAGATTCATCTGCTGAAATCCGACGACCCGCGTTCTCTGCTGGCCCAGGACGTTCACGGGGCGGTCCGCGTTCCCGGCACACCGATCGGCCGCAAAATGGGTTGGATGAAACTACGCCGTGGCCATCAAGCCCTGCTCCCCGCAGACGCAGCCTATCAGTTTGTTGCAGAACAGCCCGGTGTCATCGTCCTGCAAACCCTGCACGGCACGCTCACCATTGAGAAGTGGGCCGAGGTATGCGAGGTGTAAAACAACATTCTCAGAGGAGAGGCCTTATGCTTAGCGCTTCAGTACCTCATCCCACCACCGGCTATAAAAGCTTTCAACTCGGCAGATTTTCGTTTAGCCGGGACGAATATTTTGTGACTCTTAGCTGGCCCGTCCGAGAAATCCAACTGTCCCATACTATGCCGGTCGACGCGTTTCTGCGGGCGCTCGTCCGAGACGTGGCCTGGAACTTCTTCTATGGCTGGGTTAATTTCGACACCGTATTCGGTACGCGGAACCGGTACGGCCGCGTGGAGCTATACGCCGGTCGCTATAACGAGAGCTACCACCGGGCCGGCCTTGACTATGTCGAGAGTTTTGACACCCTCCAGATTCTCGAGACATTTCAAGGCATGCTGGCCGACTGGACCAACGCCGACTTTGATCCCTTTGCCGCTCCGACTGAGACTAGTACGTCCGTCTTTGGCAAAAAAAACGGCGACAATACTGCGGCGATTGAACGCCAGCGGGAGGTGTGTAAACGCATGCCGGGTTTACCCGGAGATGCGTCCCTGCGAACGGATGAGAATGGCTATACGGTCAACCGGGCGTTTGCCGACGTGGACCAAGATGAGCCCGAAGTCTATGCAGAGCCCGGCTTTGAGAACGAAGTCCACGCCTTCAATCTGTTCAAGTATCTGTCACGATCCGACGTCACCTGGAATCCGTCGGTTGTGTCGGTCTGCCGCAACAGTCTGTTCTGTCCTACCACCGAGGAGCATATCCTGCCCGTCATTCACGGCAACGATCGGGTCGAGTGGTTCATTCAACTCAGCGATCAGATTACCTGGCAGATCAGCGACAAAGAAACCGGCCGCCCCCGGGCACGGGTCATCATGAAGCCGGGCGATGTAGCGGCCATGCCGGCCGATATTCGCCATCAGGGCTTCTCGCCCAAACGGGCCATGTTACTCGTGTGGGAAAACGCCACGCCGGGTTTGGCCGACAAATATGACGCGGGTGAGCTGTCGCCCTACCCGATTGAGCCATAGCCTCCTGACACATCTCACCCGGCCCTTCGAGTCTTGTCGTGGTCTAGCCTACACGGCCTGCGCCCGCTCCACGATCAGTGCCACCCGGTCGATACAGCCAAATGGGTTGCCCTCAGCGATCTCTTTGGCAAACGGCTGTGAGAAGAGGACGATCCGTCTCGCTCCCGCATCCCGAAAGGCGGCTAACTCGTCGGCTGACAGCGCACCATCTTTTGGATCGACAAACGCCGACATCTCAAGCGCGTCTGGGTCGCGCCCAGCCTCTTTGGTCATGTCTCGAATCTTATTCACTTTGCTTTTATAGTCCTCGGGATCAAACGCGAGCGGACACCATCCGTCATAGGTGCGGGCGACCCGTTCCAACGCTTTTGGCACGTGTCCGCCCAAGAAGATCGGCGGACCGGACGGTTGGGTCGGTTTGGGGTCGCAATACACGGGTGGAAACTGGACCATTTCGCCCTGATAGCTGGGCTCGTCTTGGGTCCAGCAGATACGCAGCGCCTCGGTTGTCTCGCGCAGGCGTCTCCAGCGCAGCCGAAAACTGGTGCCCATGACCTCGGTCTCTTCTCGCAGCCAGCCCGCCCCAACCCCAATCATGACCCGGCCGTTAGAGTACATGTCGAGACTGGCAATAACTTTGGCTGTGATCAGCGGTTCACGTTCCGGGAATAAACAAATGCCGGTCGCCAGCTTGAGCCGCGAGGTCACCGCCGCGGCCATGGTCAGGGCTACAAACGGGTCTGCCCAACGATTGTAGTGCCGGGGCAGAGTGCCCCCGCCCGGCACCTCGGTTTTGAAGCCGACCGGAATCACCGGATGTTCTGGAATCCACAGCGACTCAAAGCCAAGGCTCTCCACCCGCTGGGCAATTTCGGCGATATTCTTGGTATCAGACGTAGCTGGAACGAGAATGCCAATCTGCATCTTGTCTTCCCCCTTTTTAGTCCATTCGGATACTATCCATCGGTAGCAAAAAGGCCCACAGGTCGCGTCGGACGCCGGCATTTTTCATGGCCAGCTGAGCCGAACGGATGACCTCGCCGGCCTTGGTCGAGTCCCGATACCAGCGGGTGCTGGCCCAGGCCGCCGGCGTGTGCTCGGCGATGGCCAGCGCCGCGGTCTCATAATACCCCCGGATGTCCTGGGCCACCCGAGCCGGGACGCCGGGGATCTTGGCCTCTTTCCACGGCGTGCCTTGGGCAATCCGGATAAATGCCTCAAGCGCCTGCGGAATATTGTCGGGCTTGACCGTGCGCGTGGCGGCGACCCGCTCGCCGTGTTCGGCAACCGCCCGATCGTAGGCAGTTCGCAGACCGCGCGCCTCATCTACCGCGGGATGGGCGTCAGGATCATAGCGGGCTGGCAGAGGGCAGACTAAAATCTCCGAGCCCTGGTCAGCCACCCGCTCGGGAAAATCTTCCAGAACCGGCTTGGAGTGCTCTAGCAGGGAGAATCCATGCGCTAGCACCCGATGCTGAAAGGCCGCATCACCAGGCTTGCCAAGCGGGCGGCCGAGCGGGAAGTCGCAGAACAGGCCGCGCGGTGGGGCCGTGTTGAGGAGCTGTTCACGAATGGATCCGAGCACAATCGTTGCCATACCAGCCGCCTCAAAAATGTGGGCCAGCGTACTCACGGTACGCGTGCACAGCGGTCACACCGGGGTGAGCACGACAACATCAACACCCCGCTCACGCAGATAGGACGCGCCAGCCGGGCCGCCGTCCATGCGGATCTGGTCCAGGTCAAACTGGTTGCCGGCATAGGCCAAGTGCCGCTCGGCCACCTGACCGATCGTGCCCTGGGCGGCGAGCTCATTGAGCCGATCAATCGGGAACACCACATTCAGGTCAAGCGCCACGCCCGAGGTATCGAAGTTCGGACTCCAGTGACCAACCAAATAGTCACGCCGCGCTCCGTCGAGCACTCGATAGCTGGTATCCATCGGTGCAAAATCATCCTGCTCAGGATGGTGGAGCGAGGCCGATGTCACCAGCGCGACAGTCGCCCGCTCCAGCGACGGGGAAGCGCTAAAGGCCGGATTATCAAACACCGGACACTCAATGTTACGGACCGCGTCTTTAATCTCAGTATCAGACATGCGACCTCCTCAGTCGAGTTTGTAGACTCTGGCCACGTTCTCGCTCAGGATGCCACGCCGGGCCACGTCGGTCATCGGCGCCACCATCTCGCCCAATTCTTCTAAATAATTGTCAGGGTGGTCGGGATGGGGATAATCACTGGCCCAGAAAAACTTGTCCTCGCCGATAATACCGGTCAGCGCACTAATGGTCCGTTCTTCCGGGTCGGCCGAGATATAGCACTGGCGCTTGAAGTAATACGAAGGCGCGTTTTTGAGCCTGACTGTTGCACTGAGCGTCGTACCTTTGAAGATGGCGTCGGCCCGGTCTAGGAAGTAGCCGATCCAGCCTGCTTGCGATTCTAAGACCACGGTACGCAAGCGCGGGAAGCGCTCAAAGACGCCAAGCTGAAAAAAGGTGGCAAAGGCGTGCTGCACGCCCTGACCGGCAAACAGATCATTATACCAAGCCGCCCAGCCAAACTTGTCATAGCGATGGTGGATGCTGAACTCAGGCGGCTCAAAGGTTGGATGAATGGCCAGCGGCACGTCGAGGTCTTGGGCCGCCGCAAAGACCGCATCGTGGCGCGGGTCGCCATGCGGGACGCGCGTAATCGTAAACGGAGCCACAAAGGCGCCTTTACAGCCGTCCTTGACGGCCCGCTGTAGCTCGCGGGCGGCCTCTTCGGGCTCGCCCAAGGAGAGATGAGCAATCGGCACTAGCCGACCGCCGGAATCACGACAGAAGTCGGCGATCCAACGGTTGTAGGCCCGACAATAGGCGGCCGACAGTTCGGCATCGAACAGCTCGGCTTCCCACAACAGGCCGATCGTCGGATACAGAATGGCCTTCTCCATGCCCTCCTGTTCAAGGAGTTCCAGCCGCTCCTTCATATCCATCGTGCCAAACGCCGCGCCTCTCAGGTAGGTCTGCTCGGGTTCTATCCGGATGGCCCGAATGTCTTCCGGGCTGACTTCACCGTCCATGGCCCTACGGCGCAGCTGCTGCGCCTCCTCAATCTGCTTGCCCATGCCGCCCAACGTGCCCAGCATCCCAGGTTTGACCAGCTTGGCCCGCCTTTGATCGACCTCCAGATACTCATAGCCGTCCTCGCCGACCCGTAACCGCAGAGCCCGACCACGGTACTGCGATTCGAGATAGGTCTCCCACAAATCGGGCGGTTCTAGAATATGCCCATCGCAATCAATCACTACAGGTTCTACCGTCATAATCCTCCGTCCTCTCACGTCTTGTTCGTGCACCCGCAGATCAATCATGCTTACGGGAGGCTCGTCAAGTAGCCTGGCCGTGTTTCTGAGTCTCCACCTCTCTGGTGCGGGAAAAGGATGCGCGGCGAGCCCAGCGCACCTCTCGGCGCTCTCCCCTGAGGTCACAAGATACCGGCACCTTTCCTCAATACGCCGGTAGTGAGCCATCGCGCTTGTCGACGAGGCCGGAATGGAATTGGAACGCTTTTGCGTCCGACGCGGCATCGACCTCGAATTGGAACTCCAGCACATATGGGCTCGGCGTAGTACCGCAAGTCAAATGCCGGATCACACTCGCGTGCTTACCCCGGTCACGTTCGCAAGCCGCCGCAGCCGTGTGTCATCGGCTCAGTCGGGTGGTCAGATTCGGCTGCACTCACACATATATTTGATTTGCCTGGAAAAGACTTCTCCTCAAGAGAGCACGCTGCTCAAAGCATGATTGCAGGAAACGAATCATTGCTGGCAGTGTGTCCTATAATTTCTTCGCCAAGTAAAAACGTATGGACTCGCTGCTAGTTTCGATCTGACCGGCAAAAGAGCTGAGTACAGTTTCCAGCTCTTGCATCTGAAAGGGTCGCCCCAAACAGGCTTCCAGCGTCTTGCGACGAATGATGCATTCATCCTGTGTCTCAACCCGGATATAAGCCGTGTGATCCTCAATACTGATCTCTTGGTCAGGATTATCCTGATAGATGGCCTCAACGGCTGCGTCAGCGATCTCCCCAGCGCTCAGGACCGGGCCAACCGTATTCCTGCCCTCCGTACCCATAAGACGGCTCACACCCCAACCCGCCGGGGCTCAACACCGGCAACATCAACATAGACCTCGTCACCCTCAATCTTGACCGGATAGCGTGCTAGCCCGCAGTCATCGGGATTGATGCCTCTCCCGGTGGTCACATCGAACTCCCAGCGGTGCGAGTTGCAGATGAGCACCCGCCGTCCGTCGAACTCACCGGCAGAGAGTGGGAAACTCTGGTGCGGACACTCGCCCTGTATAGCGATCAGCTCACCATCCCTAGGATAGACAAGGACAATGGTTTGTCCGTCGACCTCGAACTCGGCGAGGTCGCCCTCCCAGACCTCGTCCACACGACACACCCGGATAAACGCCATCGTCTTTCGCCCCTCTTCAGGACAGCCCAATCTCCAAATTCGACACAAAAGTGCGGACTGCGCCTTTTGCCGTGTCCGCCGCCTGTGGACTGTCGGGCAATGCTCGGCAGTAGGCCTCAATCGCCCGGTCTGCCGGTTCGAGCCACTTCTCGACCCAACCATGCATCACCGCGATATTGTTGGGCTGTTGGGCAGCAAACCGCACTAAGGCCGCAGTCCAGGTCCGCGAACGCTGGACATCACGGTACTCTGAATCGGCAATCAGGCCCAGCAGGCTATCCGCGTGAGCCCGCGCCGTTTCGGCCAGCTGGCCTACCACTGCCTCATCAAGCGCGGGCTTGGCCACCAGATTCAGCGCCACAAAACTCTCCCCCCAATCGTAGGCAACCAAGAGGTGTTCCATCAGCCGCCGAAACCCCTGCCAGGCTGCGTCATTCTCCCAGCGCTGGCGTTCTGCGCTGCCAAAACCCGCATCTGGATAGGTCTGCTTGAGTTCGGCCGTGCGGTAGGCAAGGTGGGACACACACCGCATGGCATCAGCAGCCTGGTACAGAGCGCAGTTCCGGATCGTACTAGACGGAACTATCTGGACCAGATAGTGGGAGGCCATCTGCACGGTATGGAAGACGTAGCGGGCAGGACTGTACAAGCGTGCCAGCACGTCCACCCAGGTCGGATCAAGGGCTGCGTCGTAGTGCCGCTCGTTGTGCTGGTCAAGCAGGCCCTCGACATAGGTCTCCTGCTGGTCCTGAAGAATATTATACGCCCGATATGTCATCTCATCTGGATCACGAAAAGCCTCCCAGTCACAATCCCGGAAGGGAGAGCCGTGTCGGTACCGTTTGAACCATTGGGACAGCGGAATGTTGGGGCCAAGCTCAAACGGCGACTCCTCATTCTTGGCGTTGTACATGAGATTGGTCGAGACAATCTCATACTCGCTCGGACGCCGCCGGCGGTCGGCCAGATGGCTCCAGGTTCGGAGCGGCTTGAGGGATTCTGATGCCTTACTCATAGTACAGTTCAATACTGCTCAGCGGTCCAAGACCGGCTTGGGCGACGGTCATATCGGGTGGAAACGGCTCGGGGGCCCCAACTGCGCGCACGCGCAGCACCCTGTCAGCCCGTTTGTTTTTCTCAAAGCCGATGCTCAGGGCCGCCGCCATCTCGCATATCTCGTCCATAGTATTCTCGCTATCCACCACGGACAGATACAGGACGAACTCATCGTGAAGATTATGCACGAGCGGAATCTGTGCCATGAGCCTCCCCTGTCAGGTGGCCCTGGCGCGAGCCTCGCGGTAGGCTTCGATCCAGCTGTGCTTGAGTGCGTCCCCACCCTGCTCGCCCTGGTGTAAATCGAAGTAGGCGAGCAAACCGTCGAGCGTGGGCGGCTGAATCATACCGGCCATCATACGGTCGGCGACACTCAGATGGTCTTGGTAACGGTCAGGGTCTTGCTGAAAAATCCAGCGATCCACCTCAGACCCAAAGTGATAGGTCCGGCCGTTGTGTTCGAACGGATAGTCTTTGAGCGGCCGCCCGGTTTTGCCCGGAGCCCAGCCTGGCGTTCCAGTCACCGGTACCTGAGACATATTACACAGCGGAATCATGATCGGTAGGACGGTTTCGACCGGTCCGTCTTTGACAAAGCGCTCAATGATCGGGTCCCAGAAGTGGGTGCCCCAGGTCTCCTCCCAGCCCGGATATTTTTCTTCCAGCCATTCCCGCTCGGCCGGGCTGACCCCAGGCGGCACGTCCCACCAGACGGACTGGTGAAAGGTCCAGATACCGGCGTGCATACCGTGGTGGCGGGTATTCAGGTCGTTCAGCATAATGTCCCAATACCACGGCCGATCCAGACCAATATCAATCAGGGTCCGTTCAAACTGCCCGAAGACCCACTCAAGCATAAATTCCTTAAAGGATTGTTGGCGGCGATCAAGCGGCGTGTAGTAGTCCATTGACGGACCGGTCACTGTGGCGAACAAGGTCCAAGCCCGCCACATGGCAACATCGACCAAGTGCTGGGCGTACTCTTGGTGGCCGTGTTCAATGAGAATTTTCACGGCCGGACCGCCGATCTGGGCGTGGCGTGCCTCGTCGGTCTGGATACTGGAGGCCAGATTTGAAAACACCATATCGCCCGCCTTGGCCGCGTCGGCCGCCAAGCCCAAGAACTGGAGGTTTGAAAACCCGGTCTCAAAGGCAAAGGTCAGCATAACCGCCACCCCAACCGCGTCGCGTGCCGACATAATATCGTCAAACAGATGGCGGGCCGCCACTACCGCCCATTCGTTGGTATGCATAGACTTAGCCGCCCAATCGAACTGACGGCTGCGCTGGACGTGCTCGTGCGGAAAATAGAGCTGAATCTGGCCATGGCGGTTTTCATCTAAGGAGCCAAAGGTCGCCATATTCCGCATGCCGCCGGCCTTGCCAAAGCGGGCCATGCGCGATTCGGCACCTGACGCCATAGCCTCAAGAATCGCAAACGCCCCGTAGTGGAGTTTCAGGATACTGGTCCAACCCGCCTCGGCCGTATCCAGAAAATTGGCCCGTTGCAGGGCGGCTTTGACCGCATACACCCCCGCGTCTTTTTCCCGCTGAGTACGCACGTACTCTCGATACCCCACCTTATAGGGCTCATCATAGCGGTCCCAGGTCTCAAGCGACAAACCCAACGCGCCGCTCTGCTCCTCGGGAAAGAGGTCGTCTTCGGTAACATAGGTTGGGCTCCAGTTGGTCGAGCGGGCGATATCGTACCAGTCGGCGCGATTGAGCAGAGCCATGGGATACTCCTTTTGGTCGGGTAGTGATGAGGCCGCCCGCTGAGCCTAACATTTCTTCTTCCGCTTCGACCCGGTTTGTCCTTGCCAAAAACGAGCTCGGGCTCGGGAAACACTAAGCCATTTCGCCGCACGGAGCAACATGCCGACTGCACCAGGATCACGATTTTTGACCAGCTCATAAGACGAGCAATCCACTGCTCTCGAAATAGGCCGGTGCACACGCTACTCTAGTGCGTAAAGACATCGGAGGAAAATATGTCGGGAGACAACGCCGCGCTCCAGGAGTTACTCGATAAACAGGCCTGCCAAGAGGTCTTAACCCGCTATGCCCGGGCTCTTGATTGGGTTGATGAAGAAGCATTAAAAACCGTTTTTTTCCCGGACGCAGAGATAGACTATGGATTTTTTACCGGCCGTGGGGACGAGTTCATTCCGGTCGTGATTGAGCTGGAACGGGGGTTTTTGCGTCGCTGGCATCATAACGGTCCTGCCCTCATCAAGCTCAGCGGCGATGTGGCCGAAGCCGAGAGCTATGGTCTGGCCGCGGCTGTATCGGAGCAAGACGGCCAGACGGTCACCAGCGTCTTTGGCGGACGCTACTTTGACCGTTTGGAGCGCCGTGACGGGCAGTGGAGTATTGCCAAACGGAGGTACCTCTTAGACTGGCATCGCTCCTTTGAGATGGATACGGCAACCGAAGCCGTTCCAGGCCTCAACTGGCTCGACGGAGCGAGTCCGGACCATCCGATGTACCGCCGCCTGTAGGAGCAAGCCATGGCGCTCTATCGCGCGCGTTGTGGTGGATGAAATCTCCTCCGGAATTAGGACGATGCCCGCAATTGTCTCGGACTGCTCTGTGGCTTCGTCGGACGATCGAGGGGTCCGATTCGGTCGGGCGAGCCGTTCGCAGAACACAGCTGTATTATCAATCCAATTGGCCAGACCGTGGTCGTGACCTTGTTTTTCAGCCGGGCGGCCGTCCTGTGATACCGACTGTGTCAGTGGTCCACAGCAACACTATCCGTGGAATGGGTTGACTGGCGGGGCAGCGGTGTCATGGGCTGTCAAGCTGTGGAGTCACCCGCACCGCAACGATCTTGCCGGCCTGCACTCGGTCGGCTACAGGCCTTGCCCAATAGGCCAGCCACGCCATCCAATATTTTCGCTCGTACTCAGCGTTGATCCGGTCTAAAATCAGCCTATCGGTCACGATATGTGTCTCTCCAATAAAGGCCGGATCGGCCGTGTCGTTCAGCCGCACCTGGACCAGACTCCCCCGGCGGATACGTCGGGCTTTATACGAGCTTGGCGCGGTATGGAAATAGAGGTCTTTCCCGTCATACATGAACCAGACCGGAGCCGCCCTGCCCCACTCGCCGTTTGCGCGCTGGGTCGCTATGGATATCAGTTTTTGCGTTTCCAGAGCCGTTTTCACCGAGTCGTTCAACTGGTCTACCCCATAAGCGATGCTCCACACACCGAGGGTTAGTAGGATAGCGAGAAGAATAGGCATAAGAAGTGTCTCTCCATCTGTCAGGAGCGGCTGCGTTGGCTGCGCGCTTAGGTCCGTAAATATGACGCCCCGTTCACATCAATGATACTGCCGGTGGCAAAGTCGGCCTGACCAGAAGCCAGAAAAGCGACAATCGCAGCCACTTCCTCGGGCTTGCCCACCCGGTTCAACGGACTCTGGGCTCGAATGGCATCCCCGCGCGAACTGGCCAGAATCGAGGCCGACATATCGGTCTCGACAAAGCCGGGCGCCACCACGTACACAAAGATATTATCCGGCGCCAAAGCTTGGGCCAGCGACTGACTCATAATGTTGAGGGCGGCTTTGCTGGAGGCGTAGGCGGGTGATTTGGGCGCGCCCCGGAAGGCGCCCCGAGACGAAACATTCACAATATGTCCCCCGCCGTTGTCCTTCATGTGGCGGGCCGCCCAGAACATCACGTTGGACGGTCCAATCAGATTGGTATCCAGAGTGCGCCGCCAGACATCGTTCCACCCCTCGTAGTCGACCCGTAGAATGGGCTGCCACTCGTTGATCGCGGCATTGTTAACCACGACATGCAGGCCGTCCATGTGGGCGGTAATGGCACCAACCATTTCCTCGATCGCCTGCGGCTCCGTCAGATTAGCCTGGAAGATCTGGTGCGGCCCACCGCTCAGAGCCTCTAGGGTCTCCTCAGCTGCTGATCGGTCTTGATTATAATGAATCGCGATCCGCCCGCCCTGCTGAGCGAGCTGCCGGGCAATGGCGCGGCCGATGCCACGGGACGCGCCGGTGACTAGGGCGACTTTGTTTGTCACGCTCATGAATACGCCTCCGCTTGGTTCTTGGTCCAAAGACGACCGTAGATTCAAGAAGAATTGAATGATATGGCAGCCGTATAAACAGTGTGGGAGGAGCAGAGCATATGCAGATGACGCATCATTCGACAATCGTCCTCAGTCTCGCCTTTTTGATGTTGTGTTTGTCGCCGCTCGCGCACGGGGCGGACGACGACCTCGCAGCTCTCAAAGCAAACTTTGAGGCGGAAATGGCAGCTCTCAATAACAGCGACCTGGCCGCGACGCTAGCTGAGACCCACGATGATATCGTTCTGTTCGGGATCTTCTCACCTTTTCCTTCAGATGGCAAGAAAGAGTTTAAGCAAGCGGTCGAATCGTACTTCGGCAGCTATGCCAAGGCCGAATTTACCCCTGTCTCGCCGCAGTTTCGTATTGTTGGTAGAACCGCAGTCGCCTGGGGCCACTACCAGTTAGCCGCCACCCCCAAGGGGGGGGAACAGCCGTCCTACTCACACGGTCGCTATATCTTTACTCATGTCAAGATCGACGACAAATGGCTCATTCTGAGCATGCATATCTCACCGCTTGAACCGTACAGACAGCCCCCGTTCTAAACTCCGGCCGCCTGTGGCTGGGCGCGCCGATCAGACTCAGCCACCAGAGCCCGGATGTGGGGAATCAGCTCCCTACCAAATTCTTCGGCATCCTTTAACGGATCAAAACCCCGAATTAATACGCCATCAACGCCGAGAGCATAATAGCCTACGATCGCTTCGGCGACTTGCTCAGGGGTGCCGACCAGGGCCGTGGTGTTGCCGCTCGCTCCGGACACCTCGACCAATCCGGTCCACAGCCGCTCGTCGTAGACCTCGCCCTCATTGGCAAGATGCATCAGGCGACGGCTAAACTCGGCCTCAACCGCAACCGACAGTTTCTGGGGTGACCGTTCTAGTTGGGCCAGAATGCCTCGGGCCTTGTCCCAAGCGGCCCCTTCGGTCGGGGCAATGATCGGACGAAAGGAGATGTTAAAACGGGGCCGGCGTGTATACTGCGCGGCTTGATCAGTGATACGGTCTATCATCACCCGCACCGCGGCGCGCGGTTCGCCAAACAGCGCATACACATCACTGTGCTTTGCGCCGACCCGGATAGCAGCGTCCGATGCACCACCGAAATAGATTGGTGGGTGGGGCTGCTGGAAAGGGTGCACTTCGGAAAAGGCTTTTTTCAGGCGATAGAAACGTCCCTCAAAGCTAAACGGTCTGTCTGAGGTCCAGACCTTGCGCAAGATTTCGAGATACTCATCACTACGGGAATAGCGTTCATCGTGGCCGAGCCAGTCGCCGTCACGGCGCTGTTCCTTGTCCGCTCCTCCAGAAATGATGTGGAGCCATAGCCGTCCATCGGTCAGGTTATCAAACGTTGCTGCGGTACGAGCGGCCAGGGTCGGCATGACAAAACCCGGCCGATGGGCAATCAGGAACTTCAAGCGCTCGGTATGGGCGGCGGCGTACTGGGCAATCTGGAATCCTTCTGCCGAAGAAGACGTGTAGCCGACCAGCACCGCATCAAAGCCGGCGGCCTCGTGGACCTGTGAGAAGCGGCGTACATAGTCCCGATCAACCCCACCCCCAATGACGTGTACGGTTGCTCCACCAGCCGGCGGAGCAACGCCTATCATCCCCAAAATATTCATCGGCATCATCTCTCTCCAAGCTCACTCACAGCATACGAGAGTGTTCCACTAGGGGAGTTCAAACTGGAAGGCGTCTGGACGGATGGTCAGTACCGGACAGCAGGCGGTCCGGACGACTTCCTCAGTCACCCCGCCTAGTAACATATGCGCCAGCCCGGTCCGCCCGTGGGTACCGATCACAAGCAGATCAGCCTGCTGCTCCTCAGCCTGCTGAATAATCGTGCTGGCGGCCAAACCGGTGATGGTCCGACGCTCCCAGGTAATCTGCTGGAGAAAGGGCAAACCGGACAAAAATTCTTGCCACTCGAGTTCGAGATCTTGAGCCTCAACAACCGGCAGCGGAGGCAGCGCGGGCATGTCGGCTCCGGTGGTAGCGGGATAGATGTTTAATACATCAATAGCGTGCAGGAAAATCACCCGAGCGCCAAAGCTAGCGGCTAGGGTCAGGGCTTCCTCAGCCGCTTTTCTGGCGCCGATGGAGAAATCGGTGGGCACTAACAGCGTTTTAGCCTCAGTGCTAAACGGCGTTTTGGCAATCAGGACAGGCACCATGGCTTTGCGTACTACCCGCTCACTAGTCCGTCCTAGCCCCTGCTCTTCCCCCCGTTCATTCCCGCCCACCACAATCAGATCGGCGTTCCAGGCCCGACGGGCCACAATCAGCTCGACAAACGGCTTACCGGTATGGACTTCATAGTCGACCGACAAATTTTCCAGCGAACTCCTCGAAGCAATCGTTTCAAGCGTGCTCCCGGCCCGTTGAGCGAGCTCTTCGGGTGAGTAGGGAGAGGTCAGAGGGTGGGAGAGGCGTTGATAGAAATGGAGCGCCTCAATCACATGGACGAGGCGCAACGCGGCCCCGGAGCGGGCGGCAAAAGCGGCGGCCGCCTGCACGGCAATCTCTCCGCCGGTTCTGAAGTCGTGCCCCACAAGGATGCGGTGGAGTTGTTGCATGGTAGCTCTCCTGTTTCTGCTTCCTGTCAGTGTCACCGATACAGCGTGGAAAAATCATAACACAAAAGGAGTCGTATAGTGATATTGGCCATAAGCCGCAGTCGGGTCTGTTCATCTGCGTCCGTGGTATTGAGACTCGTGACCGCCCCTCTCTCAGAGCCGTACCCCGCCACTGTCCTCATTTTGCAACGAGAACGCGTGTCCGTATCCTACACAGACAAGCCATTTTGGACTCAAATACGACCAAACCGGTGCGTGGATGCGGACTTTCGCCTGGTCCTGTGCGATGCCGATTTTGGCACGTCCTTTGCACCTTTTTGAGACAGAGGAGGAAGGTCTATGAAACAGCGTATCTATTTGTTCGTCCTTGTTCTCGGCCTCGTCACGTGCTGGGCTGGCTCAGCACACGCTCGGTTTTCCTACCCTGATGCCCCTCCCTATGTGCGTTTGTCTGGGGTAGTACTGCCGCTCGGCTCCCAAGACAGTGCTGAGCTTCGCAGCCTCACCGTGTTTATCTACGGGCAACTGTGGCGTTTTCGGCTCGACGCGGCAGAAGAGGTGACAAATGGCAACCATACCCAGCTCCACCTGCGTGATTTCATGTGGTGCTCAATCCGTCTGTATGGCTCTGAGGACCTGCTTGCTCCACTTCAGCAGCCCGAGATTACCGGCAAGCACCTGACGATTGAGGGACACCTGTATTCCAAAGAACGCCGACTGTTGGTGACTGCCATGGAGGCGACCCCAACAGTCGCCCGAGCGCACTGAGTCTCGCCGGTCTTCCATCGGACTCGAGGCACCCCTCTCCATTTGGACGATTATTAGACGAAGGAACTCTACTGGAGTATGATCCGGCTTATACGCTAAGCCTGGTGGGGCCTCCTAGCGTCTAGTGAGGGAGGAAGAACCAGTTGGAGAGGAGTGAGAGATGAAAGGACACGCCCGTCAACTCATGACCGCTCAGGTGGCGACGGCTTCACCTGAGACAACCTTGGCTGAGGCAGCTCGTGAGCTGGCCAGCGTCATGATCAGCGGTTTGCCGGTTGTAGATGGCTCGGGCCAAGTCGTGGGAATCATCACCGAGAGCGATCTGCTGAGCGCTCTGCTCCGATCGGAGTCAGCCGAGACACCGGTTCGCACCCTGATGACCCGGTCAGTTGTCACGGTCGATGAGTTTGCCTCGGCTGACAGCGTTGTCCGCCTCCTACGTCTCAAGCAGCTCCACCATCTGCCCGTCACCCGTCAAGGAAGTGTGGTGGGCTTAATCACCCCTCAAGACGTGATTCACTACGTTGTGACTCACGAGCTGCCGCTGCCGCCCGACGTCGCCTGAGCTGTGCTGAGTCTGACTAGCTGCGCTGGATAAAGTCTCTGAGATAGCGATTCTCAAACTCGGCAGCTTCCAGCTGCGCCTTGACCACATCCCCGATAGAGATCATTCCGGCCAAACGTTCACCATCCAGAATAGGCAGATGTCGAATGCGATTATGGGTCATAATGCCCATAATATACGCCACCTCATCCTCAGGGACGGCAATAATCGGGTTGGTACTCATGATCTCCCGAACCATCATCTCTTTCATATCCTCGGGGTGCGTCGCACACTCGCCTAACAGATCGCGCTCGGTGATAATCCCAACGATGGGGGCGTGTCTGTCAATGACGACCAGGGAGCCGATCCGCAGCGTGATGAAGCGCTCTAGGGCGTCGTGCAGGCTTGCATCGGCCGCTATAGTTGCCACCGCTGTTCCCTTATGCTTCAAAATATCCTTGACCTTCATACTTCATCTCCGTTCGTGAACTCTCCCGCGTCAGCGCCGACGGACGACCGGAACTGCTGGTGAAATTTTGTCTAGAGGTCTATACGGCCCTCCTTGTTTTTGACTCGATCACTTCTATGTCACGCCACGACTGAGAGATATATTCCCACAGGCAGTGTAGGACCTCGTGGAGGTCTTGGGGAGCGTACCAGCCGGTCGGGATGCCCGGTCCACGGCCCCACACGGCTTTCCCACAACGCTTGGCAATGGCGTAGGCGTCTGGCGAAGAGTCCGCCGCTTCGTCGCCCACCATATCGGTCAGTTCTTCATAGCTCAGCTCTTCCCAACGACTCGGATATTCGCCTTCGCCAAACCCATCATATCTAAGATGATGGACGAGATAGTCGCTTAGAGTCTCAAACTCGGTAAAGCGGAGCTCCTCTTGGTGACCGTAGCTGTCGGTGAATTTTATAATCAGCATACCGCTCCTCCGTCACTGCGCATAGCCGACTTAGGCCGGTTGAGCAAAGGCCGCCACGCTGGGCTGGACGAGCCGGGCAAAATCCGTATACCGCATCGGACAGCGTGGCAGTGCGTGCCCGCGTTGAACACAATTTCCTCCTCTTCCACCAGTGTCCTATCAACCCACACGTCCAGACCGAATAAATTCCCGAAGGGCGGCTCAGCTCCGGTCTCACAGGAAAGAGCAGTCGGAACTCTTGTTCGCCCTCTAGCCGTACCCCCCTCCCCGAGCCGGGCCTGTCACTGCTCAAAATTAACCCGGTAACTCGCCGGCGGCACGGTCATGACCGACCGGATCACCCTGCTTAACCATAACGACCTTAGCCACGTGTTTGCCGGGGATATGTTGGCAGGCGGCCGTTCTTTGAGCTGAATAGACCCGTGGATGGGTCAGCACCCGGTTATGGAACGTCGTGCGCCTCAAACACGTCTCACAGTTCCGGGAGGATTGCCATCCTGCTCCTCCCTGTCTCGACCGCCAAAAGCGGTCAGCTCAGCATATACAGAGCATCTGTCGCAAGCTGCGTGCCACGCAAAAACAGCCGGACAAAGCCGAGTTACGGCTTCTCTCAGCCCAGGGTGTTCCATTTCCAGGACAGACCGCGAGCCCGTGCGTTGCAAAGCTGGGACGCCGCGCTATAAAAAGGTGGATGGTGAAAGACAAGAGACATGAGAGAGGCCGGCTCCAGCGAACGAAGTCGCGGGGTCGCAGAGCCGAAGATCGCCAACTAGAGAGCGAGCGGCTGGTCACAATGGGTCTCACCACAGCCAAGCTGATCCACGAAATTGGGAACCCTCTCAACGGAATGTCCACGACGGTGCAGCTGCTGGAACGCGACCTGATGAAACCTGGTCCACCCGATAAGGAACTGCTCCGCTCGACCGTCCACGACCTGTCAAGTGAGATCAACCGCCTCCGCTCCCTGCTAGTCGAATTCCGCTCCCTGGCACGTCTCCACACGCTCAACCTTCAACCGATCGCACTAGCCAGCCTGGTCACAGAGCTACTTGCGGTGGAAATTGGCCAGTATGCGGAGCGGGGGATCCAGATCAAAAACGAGGTCCCGTCCGATTTACCCCTCGTCATGGGCGCCCAGGAGAAGCTCAAGCAGGTTGTGCTCAATCTGTGTCAGAACGCGGTGGAAGCCATGCCACAGGGTGGCAGCCTCACTATCCGGGCTGGCCATGCCGGTGGCCAGGTCACGCTGGAAGTGATGGATACGGGGGCTGGTATTCCGGACGGCCTCGATATTTTTGAGCTGTTTACCACCACTAAACCGAGTGGGATGGGGTTGGGATTGGCTGTGGTAAGACAGATTGTCTTAGCCCATGACGGAACGATTACCTATGCCAGTGAGCCAGGTCAGGGGACCATCTTTCGGCTCAGCCTACCAGCTCGTCTACCGGCCAAGACAAGACGGACCAGAGCGACTCGGACCGCAGCCAGGTCGCGCCCGCCGCGCGACTAACAAGCTTGGGACGGTTCAGGAGGAGAGGCTCGATCAAGCGCAATCCCAAGCTGCTCCATTTTGCGGTACAGCGAAGAGCGGCTGATCCCCAGCAGCTTGGCCGTCCGCACCCGGTCCTGGCCAGCCTCCCGTAGCACGTGCTCAATGTGGCTTTTTTCGTAGCCCTGTAGCACGCTTTTCAGCTCATAGCCGGCAGCTTGGCCGGGAGCTCGGCCGAACGCGTCTCCCCCCGGGAAGTCTTCCGGACCCAACCACTCGTCATTGCCCAGAATCATAGCCCGCTCTAAGACATTCTCCATCTCGCGCACATTGCCCTTCCAGGGTGCGGCGATAAGGAGTTGCATCGCCTCATGGGTTACCCCTTTACAGTTTTTCTTCATCTCTACATTGTGGCGCTGAATCAGATACTCAACCAAAGGAGGAATATCGATCCGCCGCTCCCGTAGCGGCGGAACCACGATGCCAACCACATTGAGGCGATAGAACAGGTCTTCGCGGAAGCGCCCGGCCACAATCTCTTTTTCGAGATCTCGATTACTCGCGGCTAGGATACGCACATCGACCTGTATGGGTGTGGTCGCCCCGACCGGCAAGACCTCTTTGCGCTCGATAACCCGCAACAGCTTGGGCTGGAGGGTCAGAGGCAGCTCCCCGATCTCATCCAAAAAAATCGTTCCTCCCTGGGCCTTGCGAAAGAGGCCGTCCTGAGCGCTAAGGGCGCCCGTAAAGGCGCCCTTAGTATGACCAAACAACTGGCTCTCTAAAAGCGTATCCGGGATAGCGCTACAGTTTACGGGCAGAAAAACCTTGTCCCTACGCTGGCTCTCGGCGTGAATCGCCCGGGCGACGAGTTCCTTGCCCACCCCGCTCTCGCCGGTGATCAGAACCGTGCTGGCCGCTGGCGCAACCTTGGTGATCATCTTGAGCACCTCGCGCATCGCTGGGCTCTGGCCCACCATGCCGCTAGGGTCGATATGTCTGTTGACCTCGCGCCGCAACATCTGGTTTTCCCAGGCCAGACTCTTGTGCTCCATGAGCAAATGGACCTTGCGTAGTAAGTCATCGAACATGATTGGCTTGAGCAGATAGTCTTGGGCGCCGAGCTGGAGGGCGGCAACAGCCGTATCGACCGAGGCATGGGCGGTCATAATCGCCACGAAGGTTTGGGGAGCAACGTCTCGTACGTGCTGGAGCACGTCTAGGCCGTCAGCCCCAGGTATACGTAAGTCGGTCAGCACCAGGTCGAAGTCGCGCTCATCAATGGCGACCAGCGCTGCCTGACCATCTGCGACTTCGTGAACCCGATAGCCTTCTTCGTGCAGCACCCGACAAATATTTTTTCGTGGGATCGTTTCGTCTTCGACCACGAGAATAGTGCCCGTCATGTCAACACTCCATCTCAAAAACGGGACACTTCCTTTTTTACCCAACTCCGCCTCAATAAGTAAAGAGGGACACATCACCTACATGTTGAGGAGGAGCACCCAGACCTTCGACGCCCGCCAGCCCCTGACCCAAGACAGACACAGGGGCCGGAAGGGCGTCGCCCTGCACTTCTCTCTGTTCCAGGAATCGCGCTCCTAGGCAAAATCGCCGATATGTCGCCGATATGAATGGTGCGTCACAGTTTTGGGGAATAGCGATTCGTATCGTAATAGCGCTCAATATCAATCGTCTTTAGCGTGCTGACGGCCTCGGCTAACGACACGAAAGACAGCTGACAGGCGGGAGCAACACCACGTGCACTGACCATCTGCCCAAAGGCTCCTTGGACCACGGCTTCCACCGCCGCGACCCCAAAGAGTCTCCCCATGATACGATCCACCACAGAGGGAGATCCGCCCCGCTGGCTATGGCCAATGACAAGGGCCCGGGCGTCAAAAGGAGTGTCTTGATGGATGTGCTCCGCCAGCACATTGCCAATTCCGCCCAAACGCTCGTGGCCAAAAGCATCACGGCTCGTATCCAGCTTCACCAGACCCTTATCAACCGCAGTCGCCCCTTCCGCAACCACAATGACCGCGTAGCGCGGATAGCGCCGATCATGCTCTGCCCGCTCAAAACGTTTGGTCAAGAGTTCGTAGACGTGTTCATACGTAAAAGGATACTCGGGAATAAGCGCCATGGCAGCTCCGCCCGCCATAGCACTCCACAGGGCTAAGTGGCCGGCGTGTCGCCCCATGACCTCCACGACCTGAACCCAATGGTGGGAGCCGGCCGGGCTGCGGACCTTTTCGATCACCTCGGCACAGTTCCGCAACGCGGTATCAAAACCAAGCGTGTAGTCGGTGTGGTTCAAGTCATTGTCGATAGTCTTCGGAATACCAACGATCTTACCGCCCTGCTGGTACAACCTATTTGCGACCCCAAGCGTGTCTTCTCCGCCTAGCGCAATCACCGCATCAAGCTGCAAGCGCTCGATATTGGACAAGACCTCAGCCGAGCGGTCACTCGGCTCGGTTTGGCCTAGAGGTGGGGTACGGAACGGGTTAGTCCGAGAGGAACCGAGATGCGTGCCTCCATCACGGTCCCAGCGCCGGACCGTGTGATCTTCCAGGCGCATCCACTCCCGACAGCCTTCGTTCAACAGCCCCTGCCAACCGTCGTACAGACCGATGATCTCAATCCCCAGGACGGTTGCCTTATAGACAATGGCTTTCAGTGCAGGATTCAAGCCGGGCGCATCACCACCCCCGGTCAAGAGTCCAATCCGTTTGATCTGCTGCGTACTCATAGGAGCTTGCTAAGGGGGGCCGAGATGAAAAAGCATATGGACAATTCTGAGATTCCCGTATCCCAAAAAAGGAGAGCAGACAAGTACGGACGTGCCCGCCTCAATCTCTTGCTTTTCGATTGAGTACAGAGATATCCTTGAGGGTGGCAAAGGAGAGATTTATGCAGTTTTTGATCACCATCACATGGCGCGCCGGCGCGACCGTGGCTCAAAACCGCTCGGCCGCCAGCATAGTCCAACGACGTCTTATGAAGCCGACCAAGGGAGTAAGAATCATGAACACCGTGGCCGACCTAGGCAAGCGCAAGCTGTATGTTCTGGCCGAGGTGACCGAAGAGGCGGTGAACAATATCCAAGACACTTTGGAACTCACCACCCAGCCGGCGATAGACAGTGTAGAGACAACCCTGGTCGTAGACGGCAAGAGGGCGATCAACATTTATCTGACAATGTGATCTCTAAAGGGGTGCTTGGCACCCGGGGCGGCAGGTATGACCCTATTCTTCCAGCATTTTTCGGACTTCTTCGGCATCGTCTTCAGCACTCGCCAGTGCTCCTTCCAGAAACACGCGCAGAGCAGTGTTCCCGACAGCATCGGCCAGCTTGATACACTCCTGATACTCCTTCACCGCGGCCTCTTCCAGAGCCAAACTCTCGGTCAAGATCACCTCTGACTTCGTCGAATGGGTAATCTCCGGCACCTCGGTTGTTGGAATACCACCCAGCGAGACAATCTTATCGGCCAGCTTAAAGGCGTCTTCCATCTCCTTCTGGACCTGACCGCGTAACCAACTCACCATCGCCGGACGCCGCATCCCCTTAACCATGTACGAGTTCTGGACATACTGAAAGATAGTCCGATACTCACTCTGTAGAGTCTTGTTCAGTTGCGCCAGCAATTTTTCACTATTGGCCATTGTATCCCTCCTTGTGGTGACTGCAGTATAGCACCTCGCCCACTCTTGTCCGACTGAGAAGGTACTGGTCCCAATACTATATGCAATAGCATATATGCTGGCAATTCCTCACGATCTCGCACAAGAGACCATCCAGGAATGATATAATCAGTCAGATGCCCGGCCCAGCTTTCTTCACTCCTCATTTATCGGACCTCAAGACGAGGGGGACGAGAGACAATTCTTGTCACCCAAATATCACTTTTTCAGCTTGACTATTGACCGAGACTTGGGCTAGTAAAGACCCAAAATATCTGCTTCGAATCTTAAAGCAGCTGCGGATAAGGTCCCTGATGATGGTGTCCTCTAGTCGCGTGTTTTCGCCCTTCCCCATCGTTTGGTACAGAGAAGCTTCGGAGAGTGGCAGAGGGAGATTTGAACCAAGTGTGAGCAAGCCACCTTACCTCGTTTGACGTTGAACCAAGGAGACAGAAACATGGTAAGAGATGATCTGACAACACGATATTCGAGTGAGGGCATTGAAGAGGAAGAACACATCATAGCAGAGCGGACGGCTCCTGCCCGGCGCCAGCTTGATGAGAGTGCGCTCCACGAACCCATCAGCACCCTCCCCTATGTTCCCCCCCTCAATGTCACTCCCCAGACAAGTGTGGCCGAGGCCGTTCGCCTCATGCAGGAACAGGGCGTTGGCTGTGTCTTAGTCCAAGAGGCGGACCGTTTAGTTGGGATTTTTACGGAGCGTGATCTGTTGAACAAAGTCCTCGACAGTGGTCAGGAGCTAGCCCAGGTTCGAGTCGAATCTGTTATGACGGCAGACCCCGATGCCTTGCCAACAGACGCCCCGATCGCCTTTGCCCTCAACCGTATGGGAGAGGGCGGCTTTCGACGGCTCCCACTCGTAGACGAGGCCCATCAGCCAGTCGGTATGCTGTCGGTCAAGCATATTATCTCTTACCTAGCCGAGTTCTTTCCAGAAGCCGTGCTCAATCTCCCCCCCCAGGCAGAGCTGCTGCACCCCGGCGAAATTGACGGGGGCTGAGACGCCCAGCCCCTCTTAGCCGATCCTAGCGCTCTGCCCACCGTCAACCGGCAGAACCACCCCGGTAATAAACCGGGCCTCGTCCGAGGCCAGAAACAGCGAGGCATAGGCGATATCCCAGCCAGTGCCCATTTTTCTACCCAGGGGCACCTGGGCGTCACGTTCCTGGCGCAGGGCGTCTTTGGAAATATGACGGGCGGCTGAAATACCCTCAATGGCCATCGGGGTATCCATCAGACCAGGCATGATAGCGTTAACCCGAATACCATATTTGGCGTTGCCAAGGGCCATCTGATGGGTCATGGCGTTGATACCGGCCTTGGAGGTTTTATAGGCCAACATGCCAACCGAGCACACCGCAGCAATTGAGGAGATACTGATGATACTGCCGCTTCCCTGCTCGCGCATAATCGGCAGGCTATGCTTACACGGCAGAAAGACGCTCTTCATATTGACACTCATGATTCGGTCCCAGGCTTCTTCCTGAAGGTGGGTGGGACCCGAGTCATGGTCTCCAATACCGACGTTATTCTGCAGAATATCAACCCGCCCAAACTGTTGGACACAGCTCTCGACCATGCTTCGACAGTCGTCCGAGCTGGTAGCATCGGCCCGAAAGGCGACGGCTTGGCCGTCCTCTTTGGCAATCATCTTACATGTCTCCTGGGCTGACTCCAGCCGTCGGTCTACCACGAGCACCCGAGCACCTTCGCGGGCATAGACGATAGCGGTGGCCCGGCCGTTGCCAATCGTATCGCCCGGTGTTTGACCCGCCCCAACAACAATCGCCACCTTGTCTTTGAGTCGGTCTGCCATACGTCCTCCTTTGCGGCAGGGCCGTGCGCCCTGCGGTGTTTCACCGGACGCTAGCACCGTGCCGGCCCAAGGACAAGAAAGAGCAAAAGAGGGGATGATGACCGGATTAGACCGGCTTATTCTTGTACCGTTTGGATTTCATACAAATTTCATAAAAAATATCTTGACTGAATGAACGTTCATGTCATATTCATAATCGCTGGCAAAAAATGGAACACGGGCGATACTGTCTAAGAGGATATCCCCTCGGAGCGCGCCCGGGAGGCAACATGACGCACCGAGCTGTTCAGCTCGTCGCACTTCTCGTCTTGACGGCTCTCATAGCGGAAGACCGATCGGTGGCGGCCGAGGAGACCGCCCGGCGAAGCTGGAAAACCCTCGATGAACTGTCCGCACGAGAACTCCAAAACATCGACCAAGCGACGGCCACCCCGCGTCATCCCGAGGTGGCCTATCTGCCAGCCGAGCCCTATCCATTCAGTCCACCCTACACCGCTGAAGAGATGGGCTACCGACTGATGGAATATAACCCGCGTCCGCGTTGGTCGGGGGCGGTGGCCAACAGCTGGGCATCAATCGGTGACTCCGGCGTACTGCTGAATCCCGGCAAGTCGATTACCTTTGTCGATTATGCGCCGGCGGAGCGTGGGCTCACGGGCGTGCAGGCTGAGTTTCGTCTGAAGGCTGGCGAGGAAGTCTATCGTTCGTTGAGCCAGGGTATCGCTCCCCCGGCTGCCGAAGGGTCACAGTGGATTGCGATCCATTATCGGACCGATAAGAGCTTTTACAAGAAGGAAGAGCGTTTCCGCTATTCGCCGTCTATCCGGCGTGTGCGCCACCAAGTTCCCCGGCGGCGCCAGAGCCGTTTTCCCAACATGGCGCTGACGCCGGATGACTCGTATGGGCGGGACGCCTGGGAGTTTACCTGGCGTATTCTTGGCACGGACGTGGTGCATCAGACGGTGCGTTTTCCACACACGCGACCGACGATCACGCTCCGAGATAGTGAGACCAGCGAATTTCGAAAGTATCAGACCGAGGCGCTCAAACTGATGGGCACCTCTTATCCCCACTACAACGCTGACGGCGGGGTTGAGTGTTATGTTGTCGAGGCCGTTGCCCGCGAAGACTGGCTGCCGAACTACTATGTGCCGCGCCTGATCTTCTGGCTGGACAAACACTCGTTTTTTCCCCTGCGGATCGAACAGTACGGTCCGGACGGCAATCTGCTCCATATTGAGGTCCGGATGGCTGACCTGTTCAATCCGGCCCTAGGCGAACAGGGGTATGGCACCCGCTTTATTGTCCATTGGCATATTCCGCCCGATATCATGTCCTACATGTCCAACGACAGCCATAAGGTGATTGATTGGGATGCGCGGGAAGCCGAGATTTATTTCAATCCCGACTTTCTGCGCCGTCAGTGGTATCTCGATACCTCAATCAAAACCCAAGCCGAGGTGAAATATCCGGAAGAATTCTTCCTGCGACCGAGCATGTGGCCGGACAAGTTTCCAAACCAGCGCCCGATACAACTGTCAGCCGCCATGCAGGTCAAGCTGCAGGCCCAAAATACGGCCAACCGGCTGGTTTTTCGAGGGGAAACCCTGCCCGTTCAGGTGACGGCCGAACAGACATCCACCGCCTCAGACCGGGCCAGTGCTCAGCCTCGCATCGGCCAACAAGACGCGACGACGCGCTACGTCCAGAATCCGGCGAGCCGACGCTAACTCGATTCCTCCTGCGGGTGGGAGGCCCGGTACCCTCCCGAGCCTCTCACTCGGCCCTCCACCCCATCAGAGCCTCCTTCGGCTCAGCCACCCGTGCTCAGGCCCTTGTCCCTCGCAGTCGAGCGGCCTATGCTCTGGAGTCGGTTGCCCCCTTATCCCATCAAGTCTAGAGAGGACCACTATGGAGTTCCGTTACGTTCTCGTACAGCGGGAAGAAGGTATTTGTCGTATTACCCTCAACCGCCCCGAACGCCTCAATGCCATCAACGTTCGCGTCGGGCTCGAACTCCTCGAGGCATTCGAGGACTGCGAGCGGGACGCCGAGGTGCGGGTCGTTATTCTCACCGGGGCGGGCCGGGCGTTCTGTGCAGGCGATGATCTCAAAGGCATGGCCGAGCCGGGCGAGCCCTATCGCGTTTACGACGATCCGGTCAAACAGTATGTGCAGGGTGAGGGTCGCTGGACCTTGGTCTTGGCCAAGATGCGAGCCTTATCCAAGCCGGTGATTGGGATGATCAACGGTCACGCCCACGGCGCGGGCTTTAACCTGGCCCTGGGCTGTGATCTACGGGTGATGGCAGACACGGCCACCCTGTGCATCCCGTTTGTCAAGCGCGGAATTGCAACCGGGACCAGTCTCCTGCAACAGTTTGTAGGCATTGGCAAAGCTATGGAGTGGGCCTTACTGGCCCCACAGCTGTCGGCTCAGGAGGCCGAACGTTGGGGACTCGTCAACCGAATTGTGCCCTTGGAGCAGCTCGAACAAGCCACCTTGGAGTGGGCACGCGAATTTGCTCAGGGACCAACTCTGACCTACGGCTACACGAAGTCAGCCATCCTCCACGGTTGGGAAACGACGACGCCAGACAAAGCCTACGCATATCAAGGACAGGCCCTCTATTACGCCCGCCAAACCGAGGACTTTGAAGAAGGGCGCCGGGCTTTTCTGGAAAAACGTTCACCGCAGTTTAAAGGCAAATAGCACGCGCCGTAAACATACCCTCATAACTCCTTGACTCGCCGCGAAGTCATAGCCTCCCCGGTACTGCCCCGGTTGACATGGCTGTTGCGCGCTTGGGCCTCCTGCTTGAGCGAAAAGCGCCGCCACATATCCGGGCCAATAGCGGTCAATCCACCGTCAACGACCAGGGCTTCACCAGTGATAAAAGCGGCGTCTTGACTGGCCAAAAACAAGGCTGCCCCCGCGATATTTTCTCCTGTTCCGTGTTCCGGCCAGGGCTGGAAACCGGCTAATGCTCGGGCCGTTACCTGCGGATCGCCCTGGGCGGTGAGTCCGGTCAGAATAGCCCCCGGGCAGATGGCATTGACCCGGATCCGATCCGGCGCGAGTTGAACGGCGGACGATTTTGTTAGATTAATCACCGCGGCCTTGGCCGCGGAATAGACCAACGGACCAGACCCCCCACTCAGTCCGGCGGTCGAGGCGGTATTGATAATCGATCCGCCGTGCCCCTGTTTTTTCATGGCCCGAGCGGCGTGCTTAATGCCGAGGAATACGCCCTTGGTGAGCACATCAAACGTGTAATCCCACTCCTCAACCGCGATATCCCAGACTGGTCCGACGACCCCGCCCACCCCGGCATTATTAAAAAGAATATCCAGCCGGCCAAACTCTGACACCGCCAAGTCAACCATAGCTGCAATATCAGCCTCTTTTGCAACGTCGGTGCGAATAAACCGAACTGTGTCCGTATGGCCAGCCTCGCGGGCCAGACCGAGCGTTTTTTCGCCGTTGTCCGCGTTATAATCGGCAATAACGATACGCGCCCCTTCGTTAAGAAAACGTATGACCGTTGCCTGGCCCATTCCACTTGCCCCACCAGTAATCACTGCAACCTTGCCTTCCAGTCTCATCGTGACTGTCTCCTTATCGTATCGCAAATTATATCCACCACCACTCTAGCGCATTTTAGTGCCGTAGACAGTACCAGCCGGGCTCCCCGAGCCCTGCAGGAGTGCCCCGCTCAGACGAGCAGTAAGGCAAATATGCCGCCAAGAGTACAATCTTCTCCCTTAAGCAGTATGGACAAGCCGTCCGCCCACGTCATTGATGCACTACGGAGGCGCGTATCTTTGAGATCTCGTCGTTCTTGGCCTGTACAGACTGCTGACGGACATCCTTCGTCTCTCCCCTTCACAGAGCTCGCGGAACTCGGCGCTTCTTCCTGAAAGACGACACACTTAAGAGCAAACTCGGTTGTCTCGGTTGAGGCGGACTTTCCGCGCTTTTTTGAGAATATCTGGGTCGAATAGAATTTCCGTTGAACCAGAAGACGCGGTGGTCTTCCTCAGAGAGAAAAGCCGCGTAAAAATCCTCCGTGATTGACGGACAAACAAGAGAGGGCGCTGGCCGCAGCTCTAGGTTCAGGATCTATGAGATGTTGGCATCGCAGATGGAGCGGCAAGGCGTACTCTCGGAGAAACGGCAATAGTCCGATTTGCCGGACACGGAACGTCATGCCTTGATCAAGACTCGTGTCGGCCAGGGGGGTTCAGAAACGCGCAAGTGAATTACTGAGGAGAATGCGCAGCTAAGGCAAGCCTTGCTGAGCGCCTCCCACATCAAGCCTTGGTCACAATCATCACCTACGGAGCGCTCATGCCTCTCCAGCGGTTTGCTGCTATCCCTGGGCATCGACGCCTGCTTTGATGCCGGTTTCGTAAGCTTTGACAGCGAGGGCAAGATTCTGATATCGACCCAATTGAGCCAGTGAGGACCTGTGGGCAATATGTTTACACTCCGAGATGCGATTGTCCAGGATCGAACCGGAGCACGGAAAGTATCTCGCTTATCACCGTGACCATGTTTGCCGAGAAAGCTGGCGGCCAGTTTAGAAGACTAAACCTGTAAATGCAGGAGAAGGTTGGTGCAAATCAACTTTCAGAGCATCCAGACATTTTCACGCAAAGTGAAAGACCTCAGTCCGTACAGCTGCCCAGTGAGGCCTTTGCCTTTGTTAGCCCCCAAGAGGCGCAGCCCTCAGTCCGTACAGCTGCCCAGTGAGGTATCTGTAATCAGGAGGCCGTCGTATGCGGAAAGCCGTGATGGAAAGCGTGGCATGGCGGCGGGAACGGGTTCTCTCGTCCAGTTCCAAGGATCGCGACTGAGGGACCGCAGCCTGAAGAAAACGTCGCCCCGAGTATTGAGGCAAGACCGGCGGCTCTACATTGCGGCGACAATGCTGGGACGTCTCTGTCATTTTGCACTGACGCGACCGTGGGGAGTGTGACGTGGAACCTTGGCCAATTTCGACCTTGAACGAGACTCTGCAGGCAGACCGCCGTGAAGCAGTCGTGAGAGAGGTTCTCGGACATTACAAGCAAGTTTCGCCAGCTACCAGCCAACGGCTAGAGAGAACATTCCGAAACCATCTGGAATTAAGGGGCTTTCGGGACCCAATGCAGGCGCCGGTCGGCCATCTGGCTCGGGAAGTTGCCAGAAGACTATTTCATTTCCAGGCTGTCGTAAAAGCCGTTCTGCTTGCCTGGTTGGAAATACGACAGAACCTGTTCGAGATCCTGTCCGATTTCCTGGATAACCGAGAGATTCCTCTGGCAGGACCTTCTGATCTGCCGGACGTGGTCGAGGCATTTCAAGGCCAATTCACAGGCTTCGATGAGGATGACGTCGTTCTCATGCTGCATTGCATCAAGGCTTTCGAGAAACCGATTCGACCGATAGAGGAAACAATGCCCGAAGAGCAACCTATCACGAAATGGCAGCAATGGCTTGAAGAACTGGAGGCGTTACCTTCGGATTCGCCAGAATGGGAAACAGACAGAACTTCGGCGTTTATCGAAGCCGTTCGGCAACTTTCGGAAATCAAACTTCAGGAACGGGAAGCGCCCCGCGAACGGTTGCGGATTGCCCTTGCCGCATTGGCGGATCAGCCAGACGATATCCTCACCTATTTCGGTATCGGTGCTGTCTCTGGCTGGACGGCAGATAAATGTGAACTATCGGAAGCTGAGGTTTTAGAAAATCAGGTCACGGAGCTCAATGACGCCCTTGCCAGACACCGGGAGCTCGGCCATCAACCGGCTGCCTCCGAAGTGCACGAAAACAGACGCCGCCGTGATGAACTGACGGCTCTGGAAGATACCATTCTGGGGTCATACGACAGCTTATCCACTATTTTCGGAACACCACCGTCTGATGACCCGCCATCCGAACCGAATGAAAGGTCGCGGAAGGAGGAAACGCTTCGGAAAGAAACGGCTCCGACCGATTCAGATGGTTCGTCTTCCGGATCGCGGGAAGCGGAAACCAGGGAGGGAGATTCGGAGCCTGACCAGGCCTTGCAGACACCATCCCTTGTGGACGCGCGAGAGACGGGGATTAATAGGTCAGCGGAAGCTGGAACTTCCGGGGTCT
This sequence comes from uncultured Binatia bacterium (SeqCode), assembly GCA_965214605.1. GTDB lineage: Bacteria > Desulfobacterota > Binatia > Bin18 > Bin18 > JAAXHF01. Next base: position 501,586 of record OZ243961.1, read on the forward strand.
GCCTTTCGTCAGGAGAGAAAAACAACGCTCCGCCAGAGGAAGCGGCCGTTCAGGACGAGGTTATTTCAGAGTTGTCGTCAGACCTGCACTCATCCCAGGAGGTCGCCACTCTCCTTGAAGTCGATGAGCGCGACCAGCTCTGGCATGCCCTGTTATGGGCACTTGTCGCCGAGGATGACTTGCCGGGTGCTTACTGGCTGGCACGATCGCTCAACGCCTCCGGACGCCGCTCACCGATCCCTGACTACGTGCTCAAGGCAGCTCAGGGCGCACGCTGGCTGGCGTCTGGTGACGAGGAAAGGTTGGTCTCCGACCTGCTCGACATAGCCAAGGCTGGCCAGCCAAGTTCCGACGATGTCCAGGCAATGATCGGACTGGCAGGATCTCTACGTGCTGCTCTGATTGCCCCTCGCAGTGGCATGATAAGTTGGCTGAAAGTTCCTTCCTGCTGTCCCGAACTGCATGAGCTGGTTGGCACGGTCAAGGAGTTTGCCGAGTTGAACATCGTTCTCCTGCCGGAAGCCTTGGACAGAGTTGCTGGCGTGGAACAGCAGGAAGCCACTTTGGGCAAGGTCGTTCGCGATGCCCGGCAGTGGCTGCGTGAGACACCAAGCCAGCGCTCCACCCACAAGCGCGCCTCCAAAGTCTGGCAACACCTTGTGGGTCCGAGAGGAGAATTGCGCAAGATGCTTCTTCCGGTCGGCGAAGACCGTCGCAACGAAGCGCAGATCGTGAAAGAGCTGCTTGAGCAATGGGAACAGGAAACCCATATCTCGGACCGGATCCATCAAATTGACCGCCAATTGGCTGGCAAGAGACCACGACGACCCATCAATAGGGCAATACACAAGAAGCTGGTCCGAGACGTCAAGGATGCCTGTCGGCTTGCGCGTCAGTGGTGGGAGCAAGGAAATCGTTTGTACGAGACCAGGACGCGAGGAGACTGGCGGTCTGGCCAGGTGGACCGGCTGCGCGACCGTGTCCATAAGGCACTGCCCCGGGCAGAGGCAGCTCTTGAGCAATTGAGTCAACGTGATCAGTCCGCGCCAGTGGAAGCTGCAGCGCTTTGCCTGAGACGAGCCTTGCGGCAGTTAGACGAGACGTTGCACCTGCAGGCCGTAGAAGGTGCGCTGGGCACGTACGCGTGGGAATGGTGCACGTCCGATGCCGAGAATCTTTCCACCGCTCTGAGTCGCCGCCTCTTGTGGTTACCCGAACTTTCCCTGGACGATGAAGGGCAGCCGTTTGATGAAATTCATGTTGCTACACCTTTGCGGGAAGCCTGTGCCGGGAAGCGGGATCTGCGTACCGCATTCAAGGGCTGGCTGCAAAGACAAGACTACCGCTTTATCAAGATCCTTTTGAGCGCTATGCGTAGTGAGGGCGACGAGCCTCGGGTGGATGAGTTGTCCAGCCTCTATCAGGAAGCCCTGGATGGTTCACGGGCAGTCTTGGGTGAGCACCTGAACAGGACCGACCAGGAAATTGAGCAGGCTGTTGTGGATGGCATCATCGGGGAAGAACGTTCCGAGTACAACGCCATCGTCGTCTCTGTAGGTTCGAAGGAAGTTCTGAATTTCCCCCCAGAGTTCAAAAGTCTCGAAGAGGTGCATGAGCGTCTTGCCGACGCGCGCAAGGAGCGCTTGGAGGAATTGCGACAGACGTGGAAGAGCTTGGAGAAAAGGCTTGACGAATCCGACATCACACCTGAGAGAAGGGAGGTCTTCAAAGAGCGGATTTCAAGAGAGTTAACAGGTGAAGACACACGGGTCGTCGAGGAACGAATAGCCCAGCTCGAAGAGGTGTTGCATCTTGGTGATGATGCGGGAGAGATCTTTTCCAGGGCGAGTGCACCAACGCGTGACGTGCTGGCCGAATTCAAGGAGCGGGCACCAAGAATTGCACAGTGGTTCGAGCAGGCGAAGGGTCTGCAGGCAATCGTCAGAGACATTGAAAGGGCACCAAGTCGCCATCTTGGCGGGACCAATTTTAAGAGAGTACCGAAACCTCGACGAGATGAGGCGGCCAGAGCGGTTACTGCGTGGCGTCTCCTGAAACAGCAAGGACGAAAGGGAGACAGTTTAGAGCCCTTGGTCGTCCTGCTGCTGGGCTACCTTGGTTTTGCGGACGCGCAGTGCCGGATTGCGAATAGGGGTGAGGACTGGCTCCACGCAAGCGCTTCGATGTCGGCCAGCGAGGACTTGGTAAAGTCAGTCCCTCAGTTCGGTTCACAGGCACAAGGACATTACGAGGTGATCTGTCTTTGGGAGCGTCCGGGAGCAGAAGTGCTTGCAGCACGTCTGCGAGAGTTGCGGCTGACCATGCGTAATGTGTTAGTGTTGTATTTGGGTCGGCTGACAACGACGCAGCAACGCGACGTCGCCCGCACCTGTCGTGAGCGTGGTTTGGCAATAGCTATCCTAGATGAAACCCTCCTCCTATTTCTCGCTCCAGAGCGGGATGCGCGCCTCCCTGTTTTCCTGCACTGTGCCCTGCCGTTCACAGCGTTGAATCCCTATTCGCCTTTTCAAGCGGGAGACGTGCCTCCAGAGATGTTCTACGGTCGGGAACAAATGATCCGAGAACTGCAGAGCCAGACCGGAAGCTGTCTCGTGTATGGTGGGAGGCAGTTGGGCAAGTCTGCTCTGCTTCGTCATGTGGAACGGCAGTTTCACCGTCCAGAGCAAGGCCAGTTTGCATGGGTTGAAGACATGAAGCTGATTTTCGACCCCAAAGCAGGAAAGGAGTCGACCCACGTCTGGCAAGTGTTGCAGGAAGGATTCAAACGGAAAGGCTTGCTGCCGCCAAGCGTAAGAACGAATAACCCTGACAAGATTGCCCGGCATATTGATGACGCCATGAAGCAGGAGCCTCACCGGCGTGTGATAGTCATGTTTGATGAGGCAGATGATTTCCTTGATTACGACGCCAGTGATCGCTTCCGAGTGGTTTTGAAGTTGCGGGAATTGATGTCGGCTACCCAGCGTCGTTTCAAAATAGTCTTTGCGGGCCTTCACAATGTGCAACGTTTCCAAGGCATTCCGAATCAGCCATTGGCGCATTTTGGGGCTCCAATACAGGTCGGACCGTTGGAACCTAGGGCTGCGCAGGAGTTGGTACAAGAACCCCTAAGCATTCTGGGCTATCGCTTCGCCGATGATGCCAACGTGCTCAGAATACTGTCATACACCAATTATCACCCGGGTCTGATTCAGATATTCTGCCAAGAGCTTCTGAAGCGGCTGCACAGACGGACGGACAGGTCCCTGCCTCCCTATGCGATTGAACAGAACGATGTGGAGGACGTGTACCGTCTGCCTGACGTTCGTGAACGCATCCGGGAGCGATTCGACTGGACACTCGCGTTGGATCTCCGTTACCAGGCCATTGCTTGGGCGATGATTTTCGACCAGATGGGGATGGAGAAAGGCAGAGACTACACGTCGGTGTATCCGCTCGGGGAGATTCTGGAACTCGTGCGCTATTGCTGGCCTCAAGGCTTTGAGGGCATGACTTCCGATCAGTTGCGGAGCCTTCTTGGTGAGTTGTGCGGCTTGGGGGTGCTTGTACGTAATGGAGATGGACACTATCGCCTTCGGAGTCCCAACCTGGTTCGCTTGATGGGAACAGAAACAGACATTGAAAACCGCCTGGCCGAACTTTCCGACAAGAAACTGCCGGGTCCGTTCGATGCGGATAACCATCACGCTCCACTTGACGACGAAGCACGGGAATACAGTCCACTGAGCTATGCCCAGGATCGAAGCCTGATACCGCAGCATTTCGGTGTAGGAGTCATAGGTGCGTCGGAAGCAACCGGACTTTCCACCCTTTCAGAGGCCTTTGGCCGTTACGTCTCCGGAGATTCTGCAGAGGGAATATACGCAGAAATTCCCTCGGACATCATGGATGGGGACAGCCTAAACAGGTGGCTGGATAAGCATTTGCAGACGTACAAGGGACGCGAACGTCTTGTTGTCTGTTACAGACCCCCGGAGAAGGCCTGGGACAATTTGGGAAACCTGGTCGACTCCGCCTTGAAATTCTGCAGGCGTCATCAGTCACGCAGTGGCAAGAGATGGCTGAGGATGTTGTTTCTCTTTGATCCACCGACGACTTGGGCTTGGCTGTCGCTCCCTCATGAGCAGCGCGAAAAGTTGGAAAATCATATGGATGCCGTGGTCTGGCCACATCTCTGGAATCTCAGTGGGATACGCCAGCGACTGTCCCAGCACAACAAGATGGATTCGGAAGAAGTATGTCGATTTGTCTTGGAGGCGACGGGCGGGTGGCCCTTGTTGCTGGGCGAATTGTTCAAGCGGTGTCGTGCGGAGGACGACCCGCGTCCTTCTGCCAAAGCCATCGGTGAGGAAGTGGCAGGGTCCGACTCAGCCTTGGGTCGGCAATTCCGTGTTTCGCTAGGCTTGGACATCAACGAGGAGGTACGCCGTGTCTGGGAGTTTGTTCGTCGAGAAGACCAAGTGCCCGCTGAATGGATAAATCCCGACATGGTCGGCAGTGAATCTATCCTGAAGGCAGAAGTCTGTAAGAGCGCCGTCGAATACCTCCAGTGGATGGGATGTCTCTCGATACATCGTGACATAGGTTCAGCAGAGGCAATGGTTTCAGCAGAGCCAACGGTGAAGAGAGTCATGTCATCGCCATGAGGATTGTGCGTTCAGATACTCCCTTTCGCCTTCCAAGTGTTCAGAATTTCTTGGGCAGGCTGGTAGACGACCTTTCCAAGTTGAGAATAGAGCACTAGAGATCGGGCTCTATCAGTTTCCCGGCTTCACCCCCTCCTGCCCAACAAGGTCCGAGGCGTCCCTTGCGTCGATGACCGAAAGGTCATCAGCGGCATCATCCACGTCATCCGATACGGCCCCTGATGTAGCGTGACGTACCCGCCTGCCACGGGCCTCACAAGCCCCTCTACAACCGCTTCGTACGCTGGAGTCTTCGAGTGCACCTTCTAGGCCCTGGCTTCCGAAAGCACCGCTAATGAGACCGTCATGATCGACGGCACGCATCTCAAGGACCTCGCAATGCTGCCCAGCCTGCTCGAAAAGAGGCTTTTGAGCGCGGCATCGGACACAGTCGAGGCGGCCTCACCTCCAAGCTCCACGCCGTCTGCGCCGGCGAGGGCAAGTCCATTGCTTTGCAGTGGACAGCGGGTCAGGTCAGCGACTACCTAGAGGCGGACACGCGGCTGCCGGAGGCCAAGGAGGCGGGGGGGTCTCCGACAGCGAGCTTTCCAAGCACCGCAATCTTATTGAACGCATGTTTGACACCCAAGCCTGCCCGCCGCATTACCCACCCGGGACGACTGTTGTGCACCTACATGCTACAGTCCCATCTGCTAGGCTGCCACGGGTATCTTCTGGCTATGAGTCCTGATCCTAGAACGGTCTCCCTCGGCCTCTTGCATTTCTCTGACTAGGGGTTGATAAGACAGAAAACTCTCCGAGAAGGCTATCTCCATGCAGTGTGGTCTTTTTTATCAGCTTCCGTGCGCACCCGAGCAAGCGATACAGACCCGGTATCGACAAACCCTTGAGCAGATTGTGTATGCCGACGAACTCGGTTTTGACTCGGTCTGGCTAGCCGAAGCACACTTTAACCCAAGCTTCTCGGTCATGCCCAGACCGCTGACCGTGGCCGCCGCCTTGGCGGGCCGGACCAAACGTATTCGACTCGGTATTGGCGTCAGCCAACTGCCGCTCCATCATCCCTTACATGTTGCCGAAGAAGCTGCCACCGTTGATATGCTGAGCGACGGCCGCCTGGAGTTTGGGGCCGGCCGTGGAACCTGGAATCAGAATTTTGAAACGTTCGGTATTCCCTGGGAGGAACGCAGCCAACGCCTTGAAGAAGCGCTGGATATTATCGAACAGGCCTGGACCAAGCCGCGTTTCTCTTATCACGGCCACTATTACGACTTTGACGCGGTCGAGGTTGTGCCCAAACCCCTCCAGCACCCTTGTCCGCCAATTCATATTGCCGCCAACAGCCCCAGCACGGCTATCTTCACCGCACGTCGTGGCTATCGGATGCTCATGGCCGCCCCTATTCATCCCTGGCCACACGAGTTTCTGACTCAGCTGAACCTCTACCGCGACACCTGCCAAGAAGTCCACGGTTCTCGGACTGCGGGTGGTGTATCGGCCCTGTTCTTCGTCTATCCAGGCGAGGATAAAACCGACGTACGTACTCAGGTGGCTGAAAGCCTCGCCCATCATCCGATCGGAGCCGGCCTCGACTACGCGGTGGCTGAAGAACGGATGGCGATCTACGGCCACCCGCGAGAGTGTATTGCCAAGATTCAGAGCATTCAGGCAAAAATTCAGTGTGACCAGCTCCTGTGCGCCCTCAATCCGGGCGGTCTGATTCCGCACGATAGGATGCTGACTGCCCTGCAGCGCTTCGCCAAAGAAGTCATGCCAGCCATACGAGACCTGTAGCGGTTCAGACCTTAAGGACGGGATGGAATTTCCAGAGAAGCAACCTGTCTTAGCTGGGGAAATATTTTTGCCCACAGGGTCACAATGCCAAGCGTGCCCAGGCCACCGAGCACGACCGCCGGCACCACCCCAAACCAGGCGGCCGTTACCCCGGACTCAAACTCTCCCAGCTCATTTGAGGCACCAATAAAGACCGCCTCAACCGCACTAACCCGGCCTCGCATATCGTCGGGAGTGGCGACTAAAACTAGGACGCGCCGAATCACCACACTAACCATATCCGCCGCACCCATCAGCACCAGCATCAGGAGCGACAGCCACAAGGTTTCAGACACGCCGAACACGACTGTGGCCGCTCCAAATATCCCCACCGTGCTAAGCAAAATGCGTCCCGCGTGCTGCCGAATGGGGCGACGGGCGACAATTATTGCGGTGAGCAGCGCCCCGACCGCAGGCGCGCTACGCAAGACCCCTAGGCCGGTCGGCCCAACAAACAGAATATCTCGGGCGTACACCGGCAAAAGCGCGGTGGCTCCGCCCAACAGCACGGCAAATAGATCAAGCGAAATCGCGCCGAGCACGACCTGCTGCTTGCGAATAAAGTGGATACCAGCCATAATGGTCGCCCAATCGGCGGCTTTTTTCTGGCTCACCGCCCGCTGAATTCGAATCGACACCACCAGCACTGAGGAGCCGAGCAGCAGCAAGCCAGCTACCCCGTACACCACCGCCGGTCCCAAGGTGTACAGGAGGCCCCCTGCTGCAGGGCCAGCAATAGTTGCCGTCTGCCAGGCCGAAGAACTCCAGGCTGCGGCACTCACGTAGTGGTGCTGGGGCACGAGGTTTGGCATCAGCGCGATACCGGCTGGAAACACAAACGTCCGGGCAATCCCAAACAACAACAGCACGCCGAAAATCGGCAGGATATTGGTATTACCACTCAGGATAAGCGCCACCAGCAACACTGAGCAGACAGCCTCCAACCCGGTGCACAAGCCCAGGATCAAGCGGCGGTCGTAGCGGTCAACCACATAGCCGGCAATCAGGGCGAGACCTAGGCCGGGCAAAAACTGGGCCAGGCCGACAAAGCCGAGATCTAGGGGCCTATGGGTCAGATCATACACCTGCCAACCGATCGCGACCGACTGCATCTGGGTAGCCAGGGTAGAAAACAGCCGAGAGGCCCAGTAACGCCGGAAGGCGGGAAAAGAAAACGCGGATGCAGCGGAACCGGAACGTGCCATGTGTTTGATACCGGGAGGCGTCTGCGTCAGCAACCCTATCAGAGAACCGGAGAGGCGTCATGTCTCGAGTCACAGCGGTTCTCCACGCCCAATAGCCGCGTCTCTTGAGAAAAAAGGCAGCAACCATTTAGGGTTCGGGAGAAAAGGGGCAAAATATGCTCTACCGGCTCGTCCCGTATGAGATCGCAGAGTCATGAAGCGAACCACCCAAGGAGTTGCGGGCCATGATGGTTCACCGTGCTCAACAACCCACCGCCCGACCCGCTTGCCGTCACAATCTCCCTGAAGCCGCTCCTCGTCCCATCTGAAGCGTCTCATTGCCTACGGCTGACTGTAGAGTGCGCACCCTCAGGTGTGACTAGCAGATTAGACGCAGCCCTCTCTTCTTTGACAAGGGTGTTGGCCGAGGGCTCTCATCGCCTGCCCACCTTTCTGCTAGGGTTGAGCCAAGTCTCTGGAAAGGAGGACATCTATGTCTCAGTCAGCCGACAATGCGCGTCCCATCGACACCGGAACCGAACAACTCTTGTGCCGTATCGAAGACGGCATTGGCGTTGTCACCCTTAACCGCCCGGAAGCCCGTAACGCCCTGTCCGATATCCTCACTCCGGCCCTGCGACGTATGATTCCTGAGCTGGCCGCCATGAGCGAGGTCGGCTGTATTCTGCTGACCGGCGCCGGCCGGGCCTTTTGCGCCGGTGGCGATGTCAAGAGCATGAACGCCGGGCCACAGATCGAACAGACCACCGAACAGAAGATCGCCACCCTACGCCACGGACAAGCCACCCTGACGGCTATGATCTACGAGTTGGAAAAACCCGTCATCGCCGCTCTGCCAGGCCCGGCCGCCGGAGCCGGCCTGTCGATTGCCCTGGCGTGTGATATCCGCATTGCTGCCGAGCGGGCATTTATCACAACCGCCTTTCGGAATATCGGCCTGTCGGGCGACTACGGTGGCAGCTGGTTTCTGACCCGCCTCGTAGGCACTGCCAAGGCCCGAGAGCTGTACTACACCGCCGAGCGGGTCGGCGCGCGCGAGTGCGAGCGGCTCGGTATCGTCAATCGGGTCGTGGCCGACGACGAACTGCAGGCTGAAGCTCTAGCCTTGGCCAAGCGCATTGCCAGCGGACCGCCGATCGCCATACGCTACATGAAAGAAAATCTCAACCGGGCGGTGACGCAGGATCTACGCAGCTGTCTCGATATGGAAGCCGACCGCCTCATCCGAGTCCAACAGACCGAAGACTTTCGGGAGGCGGTCAGAGCTTTTGTTGACAAACGGCCACCAACGTTTCGGGGACGCTAAGCCGCTGTCGGAACCACACCGCTTACGAAAACTTGTCCACAAACTGGGCATAGCGATCGAGCTGTGGCAGGACCTTGTCGGCGGTTTGTGGACGTGCGCCAAACACGACCCGGTCCACGCCCAGGTCTTCATACCGGCGCAACAGATCCTCTTTACCCGGCGCACTGAAGATGGCCACCGACAGCTCTTGGGGATCGCGGCCAGCCTGCTGGGCTCGGCCGCGCAGGTCGGCAAGGCTGGCGGCCAGATCTTTCATCACCAGACCGATCGGAATCCAGCCGTCGCAGTAGCGCACGACCCGGTTCATACCGCTTGAGGTATGCGTGCCTAACAGAATCGGTGGGTACGGCTTTTGGAGCGGCTTGGGATGGCACCAAATGGGATCGAAGTTCACAAACTCCCCGTGGTATTCGGCCTCTTCTTCGGTCCAGATGACCTTCATCGCCTCGATCTTTTCGCGCAGCACTTTCCAGCGCCGGTCGAACGGCGTGCCGTGGTTTGCCATCTCTTCGGCATTCCACCCACCCCCGATACCGACAATCAGTCGCCCCTTAGACAGCCAGTCAACCGAGGCGACCTGTTTGGCCAGCTTGATCGGGTCGTGTTCGATAACCAGACAAATACCACTCCCGACCTTAATGCGGGTTGTGGCCGCAGCGGCGGCCATCAGGGCCACAAACAGGTCGTGGGCATGCCAGTATTCTTTGGGCAGCTCACCGCCGATCGGCCACGGACTTTTGCGGCTGGCCGGGATGTGGGTGTGTTCGGGGAACCAGACAGACTCAAAGCCGCGCTCTTCAACGGCATGGGCAAAATCGTCGGGTCGCATCGAGTAGTCGGTGGAAAACATCATCATGCCGAGTTTCATACGACACTCCAGAGCGGGGGGGCCTAGCGACTAGGCAAATTGGGGAACCAAGGCGGCATACCGGTCGAGTAGCGGAAGGACTTTGTCGGCGCCCTCAGACGGCGCGCCAAAGATAGCCCGCTCAACCCCAAGGTCCTGATACTGGCCGAGCTGTGCCTCGTCATCGCTAGCCATGAACATGGTGATCGACACTTCATCCGGCGAGCGACCAGCCTTTTCCGCCCGTCCACGCAGATCGGCCGTCATCTCCTTGACGTCTTTGAGACCTCCACCAACCGGGATCCAGCCGTCACAGTAATTGACCACCCGGTTGAGGCCGCTTGAGGTATGCGTGCCCAGCAGAATTGGCGGATAGGGTTTTTGGACCGGCTTGGGATGACACCAGATCGGGTCGAAGTCCACAAACTCGCCATGATACTCGGCCGCTTCTTCGGTCCAGATGACCTTCATCGCCTCAATCTTCTCGCGCAGCACTTTCCAGCGTCGGTCGAACGGCGTGCCGTGGTTTTCCATCTCTTCGGCGTTCCAGCCACCGCCGATGCCGAACAACAGACGCCCGTTCGACAACATGTCAACTGAGGCGACCTCTTTGGCCAATTTAATGGGGTCATGTTCAATGACCAAGCAGATACCGCTCCCGACCTTGATCGTCTTGGTCACTGCGGCCGCAGCCATGAGCGACACAAACAAATCGTGGGTATGCCAATAATCGCGTGGCAACTCGCCACCCAAGGGCCACGGACTTTTCCGGCTGGCCGGAATATGGGTGTGCTCAGGGTACCACACCGACTCAAAGCCACGGGCTTCACACTCCTTGGCAAACTGATCCGGCGGCACCGCATAATCCGTGGCGAACATTGCAACTCCCAATTTCATAGCTGCCTCCTGAACTCTATCCCTCATCTCACTGCCCTTCATGCCAAGTTGCGTCACCCAGGTCAAGCATAAGCCTGGCCTGGGTCAGGCCCCCGTCCAAGTCGGAACTTGCAGAGCCCGGCAAGAAGCAGTACGGTTATGCGAAGAGTGAAGCGCAGGAGGTCCGCTATGCTCACGCTCCATTACCACCCGCTGTCAACCTTTGCCCGCCGGGTCCGCATTGCGCTGATTGAAAAAGGGCTAGATACGGAGACCAAGTTTGTTGAAGTCGATATGATGGCCGGGGCTCACAAACAACAGCCCTATCTCTCACTTAATCCCTACGGCCGAGTGCCGACTCTGCAAGAAGACGACGGCATTGTCCTGTACGAGTCGACCGCCATCTTGGAATATATAGAAGCCCTCCATCCAACGCCACCGCTGGTTCCGACCGATGCGCGTGAACGGGCTCGCGTCTCGCAGCACATGAAACTGTGCGACCTCCAGCTTACCCGTCAGACTACTACGATCATCTTTCCCAAGCGTTTTCTGCCCCAGGACAGGTGGAACGCGGCGGCCATGGCCGAGGCCAAGCAGGAAATCGAGAGCCATCTAGAGATTCTTGACCACGAGCTGCTGGGCACAGACTACGTGGTCGGCGATCGCTACAGCTTGGTTGAAGTGTGTTACACCCCGTTTATCGAATTCTTCCCCCTGATGGAAATTACGCCTCCTCCTCACGTCGCCGCCTGGACTGCCCGGATACTAGCCCGGCCCAGCGCTCAAGCAACCAAACCGGACCGCTAGGCGTTTTTCCCCACCTGGATAACTCGACAGGTCAAAACCTGTTGTGATTGATGCCGTTGGACATATTTTAGAACCGCCCGGTCTGTAGCAACGCTCTCTTGCCCCCCCTCTTGCAACCGGGCCCTGCGGCTCGCCGCAGACGGACACGGACTTGAATATCTCAAAATCGACCAGCAAAAGAGCCGTCTGTTGCAGGCGGAACACTCGCTTGGGCGCCTCTCAGGATCCGCGTGGGCTGATGACGTCTGGAAAGGTGACCTACTAGGAAGCGGCCCGACGCACGCCCGGTGGTATTGATCCCGATGAGCGCATCAGAGAGATGGATGAGGAAGGTCTTGATAGTGCCCTGCTCTATCCAAGCCGTCGGCATCTGCTGGGAGGGTGAGTATCACGATCCCCAGCCATCGGCCGCTGATTGCCAAGCGTATAACAATAGATATCGTAGACTTTTGCTCCGGCCATCTCGATCGGCTGATTCCAATCGCCCAGATCAACCTGCGCGACGTCAATCTGGCCATTGCCGAGGTCGAGCGGGTGAAGAACAAAGTCAAAGGGCTGTTCTACACCCCCTTCCCGACCAACGGGATTCTGATGGGGGCCGCCTATTGCGCTCCCTTCTGGGCGTGTGTCGAGGCCTCTGGCCTACCTATCTCAGGTCCAAGTCCGACCGGATTTTCCGGGTGTGGTCTATCTGCATGCAGATCACCGAGGACTCGCGCTTAGGCCTCAACTGTCTCTTCAAGGGCGGTGTCCTGGAACGCTTTCCGAACCTGCGCTACGTGGTCCTGGAAATCGGCTGCGGCTGGCTGGAACACGCTGACGGCAAATACGACGCGTTTTCGTTCAGCACCCCAATGCACCAAAAATCGAGTCAGCTGTTTCGCCAGAGCTGCTGGATTTCGGCTGACGTTGACGAGACCATGATTCCCGAAGTCCGCCACTGGAGCGGGGTTCAGCACATACTGCGGGCAACGCCACATCTCGACGCGCATAAGGACCCCCTTATTGCGCTGAACAAAAACCTCAGCGGACTCTCGCCCACGGAACAGGAATGGATTCTGGGGAGAGCTGCGGCCGAATTATACCGGCTGTAGGAGGAAACGATGACAGACCACAGCCAGGCCATGTTGAACGAGGTGATGGATCGGGACCATATTCGTGAGGTGGTGCATCGCTATTGCAGGGCAGTCGATAGAGGCACGCTAGAAGACGTGATGGCCCTATTTGATAACGAGTGTGATCTCCTGCTCATCCCAGGCAACAAACGCGCTGGACGGCAGGCCGTCGAGCGCTGGTACAGCCGCTATATGAGCCATCGTTTAGAGTGCCTGCGTCATCTGATTCACAACCAGATCATTACACTTAACGGCGACCGGGCGACGTCCAAAAGCTACTTTGACGCGGTCGGCGCCCTGCGTGGCGAATCTCTCGTTGTCGGCGGTTTTTACGAAGATACGCTGCGGAAAGTCGCCGGCCAGTGGAAGTTCAGCGAAAAAATTATCCGCGTCGACTTTATGGTTCCCCTGAGCGAGGGGTGGGGTGGAGAAAAGATGAAAACCAAACCGTGGTGGTACGACTGAACACAGCCCGCCCGGCAGCGTTTTGCTGACCGCCCCTAACGCTCCCGATTCTCACTTCTCATCGGCCGCTTTCCGCTCCAACCAGCGCCCGTGGGCGTGCGCATCAGCCCAGTACACCCTGCGGACCCGGCCGTCTACAAAGTCTGTCAGATACAGGCGGCACCACCCCTGGCGCACACCTTCCATGGTAAGAAACGCGACCGGCCGAGACCGAGAGCACGCGCTGAGCAGGTCTTGGAGAGTTTGACGCGCCTCGGCCGAGAACTGATTTAACACCATAGTCGCGTATAGACACAGCTGGCTGTCAGACGGCACGTCTTTGAGCAGGGCTGGAAGCCGTACGACGGCATCACCGCTTATTGTGGGAACCGGATGCGCCTTAGCGACCCGGACGGCGGCTTCAATCGTCCGATGCCGCTCGACATGCTCAGGAAAAATGAGGGCGCGTATCCAGCGCAGGGCTGAGACATCATTCACGTCGAGCGGGTTGAGATCAATGCCGCGACGCCACGAAACACGGATGGTAGGGGGGAAGACAGGCAGAGGAGTCGTACCTCGGACCACGGTCGACAGATGGACGGGAGAGCCGACATCTCCCCAACTGTACTGTTCTCCCGAAGGGAGATCATAGCGGTGATAGTAGCGGTCCCAGTGTAGATTTAAGCCAGCGCTCGTGCCAATTTCAATCAAGGCTAGCGGCTGGTCGGCGGCACGTTGCGCCACCTCGGCAAACAGCGGCAGCAGACAGGTCGTCCGCCGTACGACATTGGTCTGTACTAGACGCGTTTGGAGCACGGGACGGATACGCTCAAGCTGGCTCCAGACAAAATCCTGGAACAGAGCGTAGGTCTCGGCACTGGGCGGACGGGCGGGCCGGTCGTCCATCAACACATCGGGGTAGTACTCGCGCAGCGGGTGCTGCACCCCACTCAGCAGGAGTTCGTGGACCGCTGCGAACAATAGATTGGCCGAGGGTTGGGACGGTGGGCAGGACGCAGCCAAGCGCAGCATGTCCGGATCGTTCAGCACCCCACGCGACAGGACTTGATACAGGGGGGAAGCATTTTCCAGGGCTTGGTGCTCACCAAAATTGCGAAAATAGCGACGGACTTGAGCAATATCACTCTGCGGGCTACCCATATCCTTCCTCACAGGGCCCAAAAAATACCTCCCGCACCCGCCGCCAATCAGAACTAGCCAGGCCGGAAGCCGCCGTACCGACACGAACCAAAAACAATCCCACTATAACATCGTACTCAGACCGAATGCCATGTGTATTCACACCGGATCAGAAAAGGCTGCCAGCAATAGGCCAACCACGCTGGCATCAATCTCCGCCGCCGCATCTCGAAAAAGAAACCTTGGATCGGGACGTGGTGTTTGTCTCTGCGTTGGGCATATCGACCGTTTTGTCTCAAACGATCGTCTGATACAAGAGAGCCATGAACACACAGGAAGCCAGACCATCAGCCGACCCCGACACGTTTCTTGAGGTCATCCGTGACCTTACCCCCCAAATTCAGACTCGGATCGTACAGATGGAAGCGGACCGCCGCTTACCAGCCGAACTCGCTCGCGCCATGGCCGAACTCGGCATCTTTCGCCTCATGATTCCCAGGCGCTTGGGAGGTCTGGAGATGGATCTTATCCCAGCCCTCCATGTCTTTGAGGAACTCGCTCAGATAGACGGCTCGACCGGTTGGTGCGCGATGATCGGCGCAACCGGCGGCACGACCAGCGCCTTTTTGAGCGAAGAGGTGGCACGGGAAATCTATGCCAGCGATCCCAACGTTATCACCGCCGGCGCAATTGCCCCATATGGCCAAGCGCGGCCGATAGACGGCGGTTACCGGGTGACCGGTCGCTGGCCGTTTAACAGCGGCTGCCAGCATAGTCAGTGGTTGATGGGCACGAGTGTGATTGTTGAGAACGATCAGCCGCGCAAACTGCCAAACGGCTATCCGGAAACACGGATGATGATCTTTCCGGCGGCCGAAGCCGAGATTCTTGACACCTGGTCGGTGTCCGGTCTGCGCGGGAGCGGCAGTCACGACATTAGAGTCCAGGATGTGGTTGTTCCTGAGGAACGCGCCGTTGCCTATGGATTCGGCAAACGCTACCACTCGGGCCCCTTGTATGCCTTCCCTATTTTTGGACTGCTCGCCGTCAGCGTTGCCAGTGTGGCCACCGGTATGGCCCGTGGAGCCATCCAGAGCTTTATCGAGCTGGCAAAAACCAAGCGTTTGACCGGCAGCACCCGTCTTCTGAGCCAGCGTGCCGTCATCCAGCTCGAGGTGGCGCAAGCCGAGGCACAGCTGCGGGCCGGGCGGGCGTTTATGTTTGAGACGGTCCAAGACGTGTGGGACAGAGTGGTGGCCGGGCAACAGATAAGCCAACGTCACAGAGCCCTCCTGCGTCTGTCCGCCTGCCACGCTACTACCGCTTCCGCCCAGACTATTGACCTGATGTATCAAGCGGCCGGAACCGGAGCGATTTGGGACACCAGCCCACTTCAGCGCCACTTCCGCGATGTGCACATGATCACCCAGCACGCCGTTGTTGCTCCCCCCATCTCAGAGATTGCGGGAAAAATCCTGCTAGGACTCGAAACGACTTTTCCAATGTTGTAAAGGACAAGACTAGCCGAACGAATTGTCAATCGCTGAGTGCGCGAAGACAGCGGACAGGAGGTTATCAGCATGGCGCGAAAAGTTGAAAAAACAGAGGAAGAGTGGAAAGAGGTCCTCACCCCAGCCCAGTTTGCCGTGTGTCGGGGCAAAGGAACCGAGCCAGCCTTTAGCGGCCAATATGCCCACTCCAAGGACCCTGGTATATACCAGTGTTCGTGCTGTGGTGCAGACCTGTTCGACTCCGATACAAAGTATGAGTCAGGCACGGGCTGGCCGAGTTTTTGGCAACCGCTCAGTGCCGACAGCATTGAGACCGAGCAGGATCGGAGTTGGGGCATGGTCCGCACAGAGGTGATGTGTCAGTCCTGCGGTGCCCATTTAGGCCACGTCTTTGAAGACGGTCCAGAGCCGACCGGCCTGCGCTATTGCATGAATTCGGTATCGCTAAAGCTGGCGTCCAAAGAGCGCAAAGACTAGGCAGCATACGTGACTTTGCGGGCTGCTGAGGCAGCGCCACCAGCTCGGGACCTACACCGGCAACCCCGTTGTCTCGGCCAAGCCCAACATCAGGTTTAAATTCTGAATAGCCACCCCACACGCCCCTTTGCCCAGATTATCGAGCATTGCCACCAACAGAATATGGCCCGAGGGATGGGGAAGCACGTGGATCTCCAGCCGATTGGTATCATTACACGCCTGAGGATTGAGGCTGCGCTCCTCAATGGTCAAGCCTTGTGGCATGAGCTTGACAAAGGGCTCGTGCCGATAGCGTTCGTGCAACACCTCCCACACCGCCTTGCCAGTCGTCCCAGGCGGCAGCAGCGAAACGTGGAGCGGCACCTCGACCCGCATCCCGCAGCGGAACGGTCCGACGGCCGGCACAAACTGTGGGTCGTACTGCAGCTTTGCATAACGCACCATCTCCGGGATATGCTTGTGTCGGCTGGCTAGGGCGTACGGAGCCTCGTACGGCAGCTCGCTTAGCCCTAACTGAGGATTCTCCCATTTATCAATCAGCGCCCGCCCGCCTCCCGAATAGCCGGACAGGGCGTGAATAGACAGCCCGGCCTGAGGGGTGACAACAGCAGCGTCGATCAGCGGCCGAACGAGTAGCACAAAGGCAGAGGCATAACAGCCGGGGTTGGCGACCCGTTGGGCGCTTCGGATAGCCGCCCGCTGCCCGGACCGGAGCTCGGGCAAACCGTAGACCCAGCCTTGCGTCACCCGGTGTGCACTGCTGGCGTCAATCAGGCGAGTCCCGCCGTCTTTGATCCAGTCGGCAACCCCTTGGGAGGCCTCGTTTGGCAAACACAGCACAGCGACATCAGCGGCCCACAGGCATTCCCGACGCGCAGCCTCACTCTTGCGCCGCTCCTCGGCCACGCTTACAATTTCAAGATCGCGGCGGTTAGCCAGCCACTCCCTGATACGTAGGCCGGTCGTACCAACGTGACCATCAATATAGATCTTTGGAAGCATGTTGAGAGGCCCCTTTGTCCACTCTCGCGTTTCTGCCCCTGGCGTCGCCAAGCGGCTAGGCCGCCGGCTGAGCCTCAAGACTCTCGAACCAGGGCAGCACTACAGTCTCATTAATACGGTAGGGGTAGGCGTGACCCCAGTCCGGAATTTCACGAAATGTTATCGGATAGCCGAGTCCGCTGAGCAGCTGTTGGGTCTGGCGGGCAAAGGCGATCGGAAAGATGGGGTCCTGTTCGCCGTGTACGAGCAGGATGGGTAAGTCTCGGCCCCGACCGCGGCGCAGCAATTGATCGGCCGCGGTGTGGAGCTGCGAAGAAATCGGCGCAATTCCGGCAAACAACTGGGGAAAGGTTAGCCCCAGAATATGGGTAAAAATACCCCCGTCGGAAAAGCCAGAGGCGTAGACACGGCTGCGGTCAACCGCGTAGGTCTGCCACACCTCGTCAAGCATAAAGCGGATGGACCGCAGGTCAATAATTGGATTGGGCGCCGTGCCCGGCGTGCGAATGGCCGACCAGGTCTCACGGGACGATTTCGGCGACAGCAGCAAATACCCCTTGCTCTTGGCCAGACGCAGCCAGGTCAGAATGTAATCGTCGTCTCGACTATAGCCGCCGTGCAGACACACGATGAGCGGCCACTTTCTCTGCGGCGTATAGTTCTCGGGCACATAGAGCGAGTAGGCATAGCGCTGATCGGTCTGTTCTTTACGGATCAGCCCGACCGGGACGTCGAGGTTCGGGCTTTGGGTTTCCAGGCGGGCCAGCTCGGATAGCGCCTCGGGCAGCACCCAGTACTGTTGGAGGAGCGGCAGATCGTCTCGGATGCGATACAAAACCTGTTTACCGAGACACAGAAAAAAGCGGCCCTTTAAAAAACGGATGGCAAAGTCTCGGCCAACCGCACTCACAAAAGCACCGTAGGCGTTTGCGCAGTGCTCAACCGCTTTCGTAAAACTGGCATGGAAATCGGTCAGGTGCCGGGGAGGAGCGAGTCCGGCTAGAGCGATCTTGATGCCGTGAAACAGCTCACCGACCGTGGCTTCTAAGGCCTCACGCTGCTCGGCTAGACGCTCCATATGGAGCTGCTCCTGATAGGTCTCCATCGTCCACAAGAAGGATAACAGCTTTTCTTCAAGCTGATGGATGCCGGCGGTATAGTGTTCAGTTGCCCCGTCCATTGGTCCCCCCTTTGTTGCTTCGCTCCTTGGGGTGGTCACCCCCTGCAAACACTGTTGCCAGAGTGTCACAAGCGCGACCGAAAAGGCAAGCCGACTCTCTCAAACTTGGACTGCCGACCGCGGCCCTCGGACGGGTTGTCAATAGACGTCTATTCTTGCTACACACACGAGTATGCCCGAACACCACCAACGGCGTCTCACTTCTCTCGAAGCTTCTTTTCTGTACCGAGAGCAGCCCTGCCAACCGATGCACATCGGTGGCTGTGGGGTCTACGAGGGCCATGTCTCGCGCCAGACCTTAGTCCGTCTCCTCGAAGACCGCCTCTCCCTGCTCCCCCGCTACCGCCAGAAAGTTGTCTCCAGCCCGTTTCACATTGCGCACCCCAGCTGGGAAGACGATCCAGATTTCGACCTGTCTAACCACATTGAGGAATGGACGCTGCCCGAGCCCGGTGATGACCGGGTGTTATCCATTGTTGGCGGCCGTATTTTTGCCGCTCCCCTCGACCGCGCCCACCCACTGTGGAAACTGATCCTGCTCCGTGGTCGACACGACGGCAACACCACGATTATTGCTAAAGTCCATTACGCCATGGTTGAAGGCATAACCGGCACGGCGCTGACCACAGTCCTGCACGACATCCGGCCCGACGCGCCCCCGACCCCGCCGCCCAGGGACTGGAAACCCGCTCCCATTCCGGATTTTTTGGCCCAGTTCCAAAACGCGATCCGTGACACTATCACCACAACGACTCAGCTCATGGTCGATCAGGGACTCCGACTGTGGTCCGGCTGGCAGGCCAACTCAACACCCCAACAGCAGCTCGACACGGCCACCGACGTCCTGTCGCCCTTCTTGCGGCCGATTTCCCGCCTACCGTTTAACGGACAGCTGTCCGGTGCACGCCAATTTGCCTGGACCGAGCTCGCCTTTCCCGAAATTCGGGCTATTCGGTCAGCTCTGGGGGGAACTGTAAACGACGTCGTTCTGACGATTATCTCCGGCGGTCTAGGCAGCTATCTCCGAGCAAAAGGATACCAGCTTGAGAGTCTAGAGCTCCGTCTTGCCTACCCAGTCATGTTTCGGCGCCATAGTGACGCGCATGAGGACGAGATAAAAGCGCCTTTTGTTTCCACCATGATCGTTCCGCTGTATACGGGCATTGCCGATCCGGTCCAACGCTTCTTGGCCGAACAGCGAGCCCTAGAAGAGCTTACGACCCACCAACAGGCTCAAGCCTTGGCCGAGCTCCAGACACTGAGTCGCTTTCTACCGCCGGCCGTCCAAGTCCTGAGCCAGCAGTTCGGGCTGCCCAACAACATGGCCAACACTGTCTCGCTCAACGTCCCCGGCCCCCAGATTCCGCTCTACCTAGCCGGCCACAAGCGTCTCGCCCTCTATCCCATCGGTCCCCTCAGCGCCAATATCGGTCTCTTCCACGTCACATCCAGCTATAATCACACGTTGACTATTGGCGTTACCGTTGACCCTCGCCTGATGCCCGATGTGTGGCATTACACCGACTGCCTGCGCGGAGCGTTTCAGGAGCTACGGGAAGCGGCCGGCCGCGCAACAGCACCGTCCGACAGGACGGCTCGGCACGTCGCCTAAGCGATCGCAGTACCCACCCTACACAGCCGGCCACGTTCGGTCGCCGCACCTAGACCGTATGCTCGGTAAATCCGGTCACGTCATAGGCCATAACCATCAGATCGTGCGTACGGCCGTCCCGGTCAATCACAAAATCGGACAGCAGTGCTTCGGGCTGAAAGCCTAAACGTTCAAACGTCGCAATCGCCCCTTTTTGATCGGGCGTCATCTGAGCCACAATTCGGCTCAAGCCCATGTCGCGGGCAAGCACGCAGATTTCGTGGGCCAGTTTACGACCCAGACCCTGGGCGCGGTAGGCAGGTCCGACCAAAATCCGGATTTCTCCCAAATGGCGCTGCCAGGTGACTTGATGATGGTGCAGAATCGCGTACCCGGCAATCTGGCCGTCGGCCTCGGCAATAATGGTGGCGGTGGTATTCTCTTCAAGCTGGCGTATCCATTGCCTCACCACCTCAGGCTTAGTGATATCCATCCGCAGGTGGAGCAGATCATAGGCCGGCAGACTGTTGGCAAAGTTGATCAGCCGATTGGCATCGAACGCGCTCATTGGCCGCAGGGTGACAGGCAGGCCGCTGCGTAGGGTAATGAGCAAAGGATAAGCAGACTGCCGTGGTGTGTCTTCCATGCCGCTCCTCTCGCCTCAGCTCTTGCTCCAGGGCGCGGTCGCGTCTTCTTATCCTAGTCTCCCAAGCGCTGGCAAGAGTGGGGCCTGCAACAGGCGCCAAGTCAGACCCATGCTTGCAAAATTTCCCATCTTCTGCTAGCGATAAGCGACCATCATGAACTGGAACCCCGCTCCTGCGTATCCCGACTATGTGTGGCAACTGTCCCACCTCTTGCCCTCCCCAATATACCGAGAGCCACCGCTCCACCCCGGCAACGACAAACCCATCTTACTGATTCCAGGCTTTCTGGCTGGTGACTGGACGCTGCGGGTCCTGTCCGGTTGGCTGAACCGCCTTGGCTACCGGTCCTACCTGTCCGGCATTGACTGGAATGTTGACTGTCCGAACCGCACCGGCGAACTCCTGGGCTGGCGAGTCGACCACATTCTTCAAGAAACCGGTCAGCCGCTAATTGTCATTGGACACAGTCTGGGCGGCATGCTGGCACGTTTTCTGGGCGCGACCTATCCAAAAAAAATCAGCACTGTCATCGCCCTTGGCTCGCCGCTCACTCCCCCTGTCCAGGTCAACCCCATCGTCTTGATGACCTCCCACGTCTTATACCCGATCAGACGGATTCGTGGCCGCGTGCCACCCGAGTGCGGCAGTTTGGAATGTGAGTGTCGGTTTCAACAGACGGCTTTTGGACCCCTGCCCTCGGGTGTCGACTTCGCCTCCATCTTCTCTAAAGAGGACGAAGTCGTCGCTTGGCACTCCAGTATTGACCCCGAAGGCCATAATCTTCAGGTCCCGGGAAGACACTTAGGGTTGATTGTGAATCGCTATGTCTATCAAGCCCTGCTAGAGGTTCTATCGAAGGGCTTTGACAACTCCGTTGAGGCTCTTGTCGATGAGAACGACTAGCACCTTGACAAGGCAGGAGCGGGATGAAGATGAAAAAATACCTGCCCCCCCCAATCTCGTGTTCCATCCACTCAGCGACTAAACGGTTCCTTATAGGTTGAGTCTGGCTCATCTATGGGAATTGCAAACGATTGAGCAGCGTCGTTTCTTGCTATTATTTCCTTGGTGTAGATGTTCACGTCCCAGAGGGCTTCGCTGTCGCCGTCTTGATTCTTAAAGGTAAAGCGGACCCAATAGTTTCCAGTCCGAAACTGATCAAGCACATTAAAATATTGACTCAAAGTTTCGATAATGCGGTCCTTTTGAGAAGGCAGGCCGGCTGTCCATGGACCCAACTCCCAGGGGGCACCAGCGCGGGCACTGTCCCGAGAGCGTTTCTCAATATTTGAGATCACACTAAACAGCCCCCTCTCTCCAGTATACGACTTGACCATCTGAATGGCTTGTTTTTCCTTGGCTCCCATCTCAGTCGGTTCCCCACCACACCCAGCCAGTATGCCCAGCCCAAACACAACCAGCACAGAAACCCTCAGCACGTTCTTGATGTACGGCAATGTGGATCGCATCCCCTCACCCTCCAAACGAGAAAAATTCAGCCAGGACAGCACGTTTGAGTCTACCACGGTACCGACACTTGACCTCCGTCCCGGCTGCTCTTTGGGAATTATACCGTGAAAGAAGTCCTCGGTCCATGCCCAATTCCGAGCGGTCTTTGGCCAGGAAAAATGGAGACAACTCAGACCGAGTCTTGCATCTTTGTCACCTAGGTGACACACATGAGGCGAGCGAAGCAGCGCTCTGCTGTTTCAGACATCCAAGCGGGACAAGGGAGAATGATACGCCAACCCGTTCTAAACATCATGAGCTTACGTCGCATGAAGACGTTCGCCAGAGCTTCCGATCGTCAACTCCGAGCTATTTTGTCTGAGATCACCCTAGAGCGCTTTGAGCGCCGGACAACGCTCTTTCACCAGGGCGACCCATCCGACTCTCTCTACGTCTTGGTTTCGGGTGTGATCAAGCTCTCGCTGTGCACGCCGGAGGGCGAGGATATTCTGGTCAGCCTGATTTCACCAGGCGAACTGTTCGGCATTACGTCTCTGTTGCCAGGCATGCAGCGACCGTTTCAGAGTGAGGCGTTTAGTGACTGCTGGGTGGGCCGCCTGTCGGCCGAGGCTTTGGTTAGCACCCTGCTCGGCGTTCCGTTTGCCGACTTTAGCGCACTGATGGACGGCACGGTCAGCCGCTGGTTCGGCCTACTCCACCGCTACGCCCACTTTCAGGGCCTTGATCTCCAACATCGTCTGGCCTTTGCTCTACTGGAGCTGGCTCAAAAATTCGGGGTCCAAGAGTCGCGGGGGACACTCCTCATTCTCCAGCTCACCCACGAAGACCTGGCCGATTTGGTCGGGGCCTCGCGTCAAAAAGTTACTGAACATATGCGGACCCTGGAACGAAAATCCCTACTCCAACGGGAGGGGCGCAGGCTCATTGTGTCAACCCAAGGTCTACGCGAGTTGGTCCAGATTGAGCACTAAAAAAGGGGCTGCGGACAGCCCCTTTTTGTACCATAAACCCTAAAGTCTAAACGCTGCTGGCCTCCTCTTCGGCTTCGGCCGGCTTGTCTAGCTGCCACAGTTGGCGTGCCAGCGTTGTTGAGGAACCAATGACCTGCTTAGCCAAAGAGAGCTGAGCCTCGAACATCGGTGCCATTGGAGTTTTCTTGACCCAGGCGGTTGTTTGTTCGCTCATTTCCAGGGCTTGAGTGGCCCATCTCTCGCTGTTGTCAATATAACGTGCCGCCATCTCCCGCATCGGAGCCAACATTGGGGCGTTAGACAGATTCAGCTCACCCAATACTTTAGTAAAAGGATTGTTGGTCCATAGATTGTCAGCCATGATGTTCTCCTCCTCAGCTTAGATTAACGCTTCTGTTTTCTCGTGCTTGCCCACTTGGCGTAGATGCTAACTCATATCGCTAACTTTTGCAAGCGATTAAGGCACGAAACTCGTCACTTCGGTGACATCATTGGGACTTTAGACCAATTCTTCGCCTTCGTTAAGTCTACGAAACGAGCGGTACATGTCGATCAGTATTTCTCGCTGACGGGCCGACAGCTGAGGGTCATGCATGACCGCTCTTACCACATCGCTGTCTTCGGTCTCTTGGGGATCGAGAATACCCGCTTGCGTATAGAGTGTTTCGGCGGAGAGTTTCAATCCTTTGGCCAGAGACTGGAGGATCACGCTGCTTGGCACGCGCAGGCCACGCTCAATTTGACTGAGGTATGGATTGGAAATGCCGCACATATCGGCCAGCTGACGAATGGACAGCCGGGACAGCTCCCGTTGGCGGCGGAGAAACTCGCCTAAACTCACATACGGGTCAGGTTTTTTCGCGGCCACACTTCCGATGCTAACGCACCTTGCTTGTGAATGCAAGCAGTGGCCGAGCCACGGCGGATCACTCAATCGGCATACCGGCCTTCTTGGCCCGCTCCAACACAATCCGCTCGATGTCAGCAATCGGACCGTCAATCATCCGCCCCCGAAAGGCGACCGCTCCCTTGCCCTCGGCCACCGCCCCTTCAAAAGCCGCGACGAGGTCTCGTGCATAGGCAACTTCTTCCGCTGTCGGGGAGTAGACCGCATTCACCGGCTCAATCTGATTGGGATGAATGCACGCTTTGCCCTCGTAGCCGAGCTGCTTGCCCTGCCGTGTTTCAGCCACCAAGCCTTCCACATTGGGAATGTCCAGATAAACGTTATCGATCGGGACAATGCCGGCCGATTTGGCTGCGATCACCACCTGGCAGCGGGCGTGCATGACAATCCCGTCGATTGATGGGCCGGCCTGAATTCCCATCGCCAGCGAAAAATCTCCATGCCCAAACGCCAGGCCGGCCAGACGCGGGCCGGCCTGGGCCAGGCTAAAAGCGCTGCCAATCGCCTGCGGCTGCTCAATCAGTGGCAGCAACACCACCGAACCCGGATTCCGTCCGGAGCGTTCCTCGGCCAGCGAGACGAGTTTGTCCACAAACCGGATACCCTCAACCGTGTTGGTTTTGGGGACGACTAGCCCATCCGCCCCGGCCTCGACCATGGCCAGCACGTCATCCAGAAAATACGGCGTATCAAGATCGTTGATTCGCACTGTGCGCTCAAAGCGATCGAAGCCACTATCGCTCAACACATCTTTGAGCGTCTCGCGGGCAATGGCTTTCCGTTCGGGAGCAACAGCGTCTTCAAGATCAAAAATCAGACTATCGGCCTGGCAATTTTGGGCTTTGGCAAAAAACCGCTCACTACTGGCCGGAACAAACAACAGACTACGGCGCAGACGCGACATGCGACACTCCTTCCCCCAAGCGTGACGATCAAATAACACCCAACTCCTTCAGCTCCGCTAAGCGCTCAGGGGACATCCCCAACTTTCCACAGTAGATCTCCTCGTTGTCGGCTCCCATATGAGTCGGGCCGGTCCAACGAATTGCGCCTGGCGTTCGACTCAGCGCCGGCACCACATTTTGCATTTTTAGCGGTCCTAGTTCTGGGTCGGTGACCGTGGTAATGGTTTCCCGCGCCCGAAAGTGGCTATCGGCCAGGATTCCCTCGATATCGTATACCGCCACCGCCGCACAGTCGTACTGGTCAAACTGTTTGAGCGCCTCTTCGAGCGTTTGCTGGGCAATCCAGCCGCCCACAATCTCATCGACTAGGTCAATGTTTTCGATCCGCGCCCGGTTATCTTTAAAGCGTGGATCGTGGATCAAGTCGGGCCGGCCAATAGCGGAAAACACCCGTCCGGCCAAAGCATGCGCATTAGCCGATAGAGCCAGCCACTTGTTGTCCTTGGTCTTATAGATATTGCGCGGCGCCCCAATAGACGGGACGCGGTTGCCGGTGCGCTGCTGAATAATACCCAATTGGTCATAGCTCAGCGCCTGATCCCCGGTGATGGTAAAAATCGGCTCCAGCACACTTAGGTCAATCATCTGGCCTTCGCCGCTGTGATGATCGCGTTCGTATAGGGCAAACATCACTGCCCAGGTCCCAAACTGGCCCGCCACGGCATCCGCCAACCCAAAGCCCGGCAGGGTCGGCGGCCCATCCGGTTGGCCGGTGATATGGGCAAAACCGCTCATCGCCTCAGCTAGGGTTCCGAACCCAGGTTTATCCTTGTAGGGGCCGGTTTGGCCGAAGCCCGACACCCGGGCGAGAACCAGCCGGGGATTCAGGGCGTGCAGCACCTCCCAGCCCAACCCCCAACGCTCCAGCGTTCCGGGACGGAAATTTTCGGTCAGCACGTCGGCGTCGGCAACCAACTGTTTCAAAATCTCCTGACCCGCCGGTTTGCTCAGGTCCAGAGTGATGCACTTTTTGTTGCGGTTCGTGATCTTCCACCACAGCGGAATACCGTTCTTGGCCGCCCCCAACGAGCGTAAACTATCGCCCAATCGGGGGTGTTCAACCTTGACAACCTCGGCTCCAAAATCGCCCATGTTTTGTGAAATCGTTGGCGAGGCAAATAGAACGGAGATATCAACAACCTTGAGTCCTTCAAGTGGTGGCCGTGGCATGACTGCCCATCCCTTCTGTCCGCGGTCTTGTCGCCCGGAGGGTGCGGGACCGGCAACACTCGGGCATCACTCTCGCTCTAACCACACATCCGGCGAGGTCACAACCCCATGTCGGGCAAAGATAGCGCTGATCTCCGACATATCGGTCTCTGAAATCTCCCAACCTAGCGCGCCAACATTCTCCTCCACCTCGGTTTTGTTACGGCAGCCCACCAACGCGGTGCTGACCACTGGGTTGGACGTTGTCCAGCGCAGGGCAAACTGCGGCAAGCTTTTACCATAGCTGGCCGCCATACCTTTGAGTTCCTCAACCGCCGCAAGATTACGTGGGAAGTATTCTGGACCAAACAGGGTCTGGAACAAATTAATGCCGCCCATCCGCCCCTGACGGGAACGCCAGTCGTCATCCTCAAAGTTCATGTCAGCGCTGAATGTCCCAGTCAACAGTCCGTAGGCCAAGGATCCGTAGGCCATCACCCCGATGCCCTGCTCACGGCAGTAGGGAAAGATATCTTTGTGCATCCGCTGGTCAAACATATTCCAGCAATACTGGGCGACATCGACCCGACGGGTCTGCATGCAGGTCTCAATCTGCTGACGTCGAAAGTTGGAAATGCCAACAAAACGGACTTTGCCCTGCTCGACGAGGTCCTCAAGCGCGCGCATGGTTTCATCAAACGGAGTGTTCACATCCGGCCAGTGGACTAGGTAGACATCAACGTAGTGAGTGTTTAAGTGGCTCAGACTTTTTTCAATGGAATCTATCACCCGCTGGCGGCTGCTGTCACGGAAGTTGGGCGCCTCCTTGTAGCCAACCCCAAATTTAGTGACTATAATGGCGTCTTTGCGCCGTGTGCCGAGCGCTTTGGCCAGCGATTTCTCTGAGGCTCCAAAGCCATATGCTTCGGCTGTATCAAAGCAGTTAATGCCTAAATCGAGTCCGTGCTGCACCGCCTCAATGAATTGGCTCTCCTCAATGCTGCCGTAGCCGCCGCCAATCTCCCAGCAACCGACACCTATGGCTGAGACCTGTAGACCTGTATTACCAAATGGACGATATTCCATTCGCTTGCTCCTTTTCCCGATAATCGGTATTTTTAGCAGGCAATAAGCTGCAAATGTTGCGGGTGTGTGGATGCTGCGGATTGCGGCCATTTCTCAGTTTGCTATACTCGTCGGCATCTCGCAGGCAATGCAGGTTGAGCTGCGGATTGCGGCCATTTCTCAGTTTGCTATACTTCGCCGAGGTACTCACGATCAGCACGTCGGGCTGCGGATTGCGGCCATTTCTCAGTTTGCTATACTTTTGCCACGCGGGTGGTGAGCTGGCAACCCGCTGCGGATTGCGGCCATTTCTCAGTTTGCTATACTCTTCACGCAGACACACTCGATGCGGTAATAGCTGCGGATTGCGGCCATTTCTCAGTTTGCTATACTTCCCACGAGGACGGACTCACCTTCGAACATCGCTGCGGATTGCGGCCATTTCTCAGTTTGCTATACTTTGCCCTGCCGCGAATCCCTGCTTTGCCAAGCTGCGGATTGCGGCCATTTCTCAGTTTGCTATACTCAAAGCCGTTGACGGAATCACTCCGGGTGAGCTGCGGATTGCGGCCATTTCTCAGTTTGCTATACTGAAACCGGGCCTGCGCCCGGTCCGTGGGGAGCTGCGGATTGCGGCCATTTCTCAGTTTGCTATACTTGTTCGTAGTGCAGCGTACCGTGCTCGTAGCTGCGGATTGCGGCCATTTCTCAGTTTGCTATACTCTTCGAGCGTAAACGTGTGCTGCTGCTTCGAGCTGCGGATTGCGGCCATTTCTCAGTTTGCTATACTTAATCTGCAATCGCTCTGTCGCAAGTGTCAGCTGCGGATTGCGGCCATTTCTCAGTTTGCTATACTGATGTCCCGGCCTACCCAGCTTCAACCGTAGCTGCGGATTGCGGCCATTTCTCAGTTTGCTATACTGTCGGGTGGGTGAAGGAGACCTGCGCGCAGGCTGCGGATTGCGGCCATTTCTCAGTTTGCTATACTTCCCCCGCGTCAACCCCTTGCGTGACTTTTGCTGCGGATTGCGGCCATTTCTCAGTTTGCTATACTCAACAAGGAAGACACCCCCCCGGCTGCGAGAACGCGATATCGAAGCGGCTGCGGATTGCGGCCATTTCTCAGTTTGCTATACTTCATGACCGGCCTGGAAATCACCTCACAACCAATGTCGCTGCGGATTGCGGCCATTTCTCAGTTTGCTATACTGCCCCCGCCGCAAGGGGCTGAAAAGACACCGTTTTCCCTCCTCTCGGCCACTAAAAAAACTCCAATTGGGCGGGAGGGGGAGACGGCTTTTCCCGTTTTTTTCCCACATATACCTTGATACGACCGAACTGTTTGTCAGTAATCGTCAAAAAGCGGATCTCGCCGGCTGACGGGACGCGGGCAGCCATACGCTCTATGTGGACGTTCGCATTTTCAATAGACGCGCAATGCCGTGAGTACACAGAATACTGCATCATGGTGAAGCCGCCGTCCAACAGATCCTTGCGAAAACGAGCGTAGGCTCTTCGCGCCTTTGCCGTGTCGGTCGGTAAATCGAACATTACAATGACCCACATGGAGCGCCATCCCCAAGGAATCTGTGGTACGGGCCGCCAGCGCGCCATCAATTGTCCTCGTTGTCATCCAAGTCATCCAATGGCTCCGGTTCCAAGGGCAGTCCTTCCGGGAGTGACAGGTTCGGATCATCGCCTGTCAGGGCACGGCAGAGGGAAGTCGCACTGGCCTGGAAGGCGAGCAGCAACGGCATGCGGTGTCCACTGACTTGAACCGTTTCGTTGAACAGTGACAGCAGCGCAGCTCGGGTTTCTTGCTGCGAAAGTTCTGGCAGCGGGTCTTTTTCATTGTTTGCCAACAGTTTTACCCGCCAGTCTACATACGGCCGATACGGCTCAAACAGATCGTCCGCCAGGCAGAACGGGTTACCCCTGTTTCGGTGGTGTACGCCGAGCGAAGGAATCAGCCCAGCGGCGACAATAGCTCGTGCGATTGCGGATCGGACCACAGCGTAGCCGTAATTCAACAGGGCGTTCACTCCGTCAGCGCCTCGGTCACGGCGAAACGTCGCGCCAAATAGACGCGGCCAGTAGCGTTGTGCGGCTTGAGCTTCAAGATTGTCCGGGTCGCCCGAGCGCACCCGTCGTACCATAGGCCCGAGGCCGCCGTGTTCTCCGGTAAAATGCGTCAGCACCGCCGCCTGCTGGGTAATTTTCGCCCGGATGAGTGCCTGCCATATCCGTTTTTTCACTGGTTCACGTACGGCCACCTGGGCACGGTGACGTTCGGTCTGAACATGGTGGGCGTCAAGCGGCAACATCATGCCTACAGGAAGATGATCACGGCCCGACACCACAATAGTCGCTCCGGCGTCTAGCAGTTCAAGAAATACCGATTGCGTGTAGGTAGCGCGTACATCGTCCACGATCACTACCCCCAGGTCCTCTATGGGTCTCGTAACCTTGGGCCGATCAGGACGGTCTATGACGAGCTGTCGATGGGAAACGGAAAGACGTGTCCCCGGTGTGGAGAATTCCAGGGTTTTACGGATCATGGCGGACTCACTCAGTCATTCGCTGGACGGATGCGGCCTATCGGGTCAATCGAAACCTTTCTCGGTCGCCTCAACATAAATCCCCCGAAGCGAGGCTGAAAATTCTCCCGCTTCCCGTCCATCCCTTGCTTTTCGGCCTCCTTCACCGAGGTGGGCCGAGCGTCGTTGATCTTGGCGAGGGTCGGTCGACCCTCTGAGGCGATACTATGTATTACCCAAAGCCCTTTCTTTTCTCCTTCCTGGAACTCTACCACATCACCCGGCGACAGCGACATAATGAACTGCGCTTCCTCGCTACGCTCACGTTGCACCACGGGCTTACGTTTTGCCAGCCGCCGAGACGCTTCAAACAGGCTGACCACTTCAAAGTCAGGCTTACCATTTGGCAAACGAAAGATCGCGATATGATGATTCCCATCCAAGGGAGCGTAACCTGTCGTGGCCGGCGCCATCAGTTTCCACTGTTGCTTCATCAGAATGCGGACTTTACGGATTTTCGGGCCGTCCGGGCTTCGTTTGGGATAAGGAGGAAACGCTTTTTTCGGATCACCGCCATGATTCTCGACCCATCGAGTGACGATCTCTCTCACATCTTTGTCTCGAATACCCTCGCCATCCTTCTCGGTTTTCAGCTCGCTCTTGCTCAGTTCCTCAACGTTCTTGCGCGTAACAAACTGGCGGTAAGTTCCTGAATTTGTGGTGATACACTGTTTCGTATCCCCGTATATCGTTTCCTTGTGCAGTCGGCCGGACACTTTTTTGCGTACGCGGTGGGAAACAACGATTTCGTGAACGGCGCGTTCAGTATCGGCTCGGACTGTCTCCCAGGGTAGCAACAGGAAAGGACGTTTGACACCGGGCCTCTCTCTGGCCTTCCAGTAAGTGGACAACCGTTGCGTCATACCGGGATGGGTACAGGCCACCACCAACGCGTCAATGGCATGGTGGCGATGGTCAGCACGGGTTTTCTTCCCGTCGCCGGCCAGAATGTTGTTCAGGTTCCAGAGCTTACGGAGCTGGGCGGTAGCACGCCCGGATACCGCCTGCACTGTCACGGGTGCGTGTGGCCCCAAGTCGGGCCAGAGGCGCTTGAGAAACGCGACAGCCTCTCGCGCGGCATAGCCGGTGTCGTTGAGTTGGCGCGCGGCAAAATCCTTGGGGATGGATTGCGCCAGAAACCGCTTGATTTTCCCTGGTGACATCCCCTCACCGCCCTTGGACGCCCGCATTTTTTGCAGGCGGTCCGTGATCTCTGCCCAACGGTCAGCATCATGCCCAAGATACTCAAACGGGGTACGGGCGCCTTTCTTCTGGTTCACGTCTTCACGGCACAACGTCTTGTTTCTGAAGCTGTCGTCAAACGATCTAGATCGCGGCCAAATATGCTCTATCTGGAACTTCCCCTCACGAAATAGCGCGTCAAAACAAATATGATCCCCGGTATAGGGACAGCGTTCCCCACTCTCCTTCCAGAGCAGCCATTTCTCAATTTGGTCGCGCGACGGTTGAGCAAGCCCTTTGTCCTCCAAGTCTTTCTTGGCCGCCTTTCGGCGACGTTCCTGACGGCGAATACCGTCTTGTATTTCCTCACGCTTGCGTTTTGACGTCCCGATATCGCGGGTCAATTCAACACGGATCCGGTCTGGTCTACCGAACATGTCTATGAGATTATTGACGACCTTACGCAACTCGTTACGAGTCCGTACGACCGTAGGGTTACGCAATCCGGCGATATACTCGCGCTCTTCTTTGTCCGCCGGACTTGGTAGCCGGTCCACAAACTCGCCTGTTGGCCGGCGTCCTTCAGGAAAGGTCTTATTCCGCCAGTCCTCCCACTCAGGGCTATTCACAAGGACGCCGAAGCGCACCCCGTCCTGTAGATGGGGCAGCATAGCCCGCAGCGCCTCTGTGGAATAAGGTTCCCAGCCGGTCGGCAGCTTGATTTTTCCCAGCTTTTCGGCCTGCTCTTCACTGACGCTAAACTTCTCAATCAAGCTATGGGCCGCAGCCTGGCGCTTCGTACCCCGCTCTGCCTGTGGCTGGATGACAACCCGCTGCGCGCCGACTTCTCCATAATCCGCGGACCACAGGAGGGCGGGAACGGTGTCGCGGAGGGCCTGTTTATGTGGGTGGCGTTGCCAAGCCTCACCAAAAATGCCAGCTAGGTTCGCTTCGAGCGGATTGCCGATCAATGTTCTCTCGCCACCAAGTTCGAGGTTAAATTGCAGCCTCTTTTCCGCTCCCGCCTCTCCGCGCTCCTTGTACAGAGGGTGGAGCGCTTTACGAACACCAGCCCAGGTCATAGACGCCTGCGTCTGTAACCTGTTAAGAATTGCCGCGCGTTCGTCCCTATTTAGCGGGCGGCTTTCCCCGACTACCACCTCTAGGTTATTCAACTTTTCGAGCATGCGCCGTTGCTGAGACAGCCACGCGCCTTTGGGGCATAGAGCTTTATCCGGCATGAAGCGACATTCACCCAGCGTACTCTTGCGCCAGAAGACCGGCCGTTGGGCAAAAATCGCTTCGCGGATCGCGTGTTTAAAGCTCCGATCGTGTAGGGCTTGGTTGTACTTCTCCTGAGCCGTCCAGAATTTTTTAAACTCCTCCTCAACAACGGCTCGGGTGGCATGTACGCAGCGTTTACGCTTATCCGGCCCACGCCTCGACAACCAAGCCCCGAGCGTGACTGTCGAGTCCTTACTTTCTTCTTCTCTCAATTCCTCCAGCGTCTTTTCTCGTTCGGTCTTAGCCTTCTTCTCGTCGGCGCTTTCCTTGTCCCTGTCGTCACCAACGGCATCAGAAGAACCGCCATCGTCCTCAAGATCCCGGCCTTTGAAATGCCGGCGCTTGGCCAGATGATATAGTGCCCGTCCGAACTCATCCCTCGTCAGGGCTTTTGCTTCTCTGATCGCACGCGCTCGCAGCTCATAGGGGTCAAGCTTCATCAGTTCGCTCCAAGCCGACTTTGGCGAGGCGTCGAATGCGGGCAGGAACCCCGCCTCGTGGAGTAGCTCGCCAATATTGCGCCGGCGTTGACGGCTGCGCCGTAGCTGACGCCTCCGCATGCGTGCCTGTCGTCGCTTATGGTTCAACGGAGTGCCGTCAGGATCACGCGCCTCGGGAAAAATGCGGACGCCAAGCCGAAGGATTCGGCCTTCCGCTTCGTCGTCATGCTCAATGACGGCAAATCCAATAGAAGTCGTCCCGATATCAAATCCAAAAATCAGCGCCATCAATACCCCCCCTCTTGCCAAGTCAACGATAAATCTCTAATAGGGAACCATAGCAAATTGAGAAGTGGCCGATTGCTTTTCGCAGGCAATTTGACCCTTCGTGCGGGCTCGGTGTCCCAAGGTCATCCACCGGTATCAAAGCCTCTGTCTCTATGATAGGGGCTTTGTTGTTGGTCGCCAGAATGATTCACCCGCTAGCCGACCTTGGCTTATGGTAGAAGCTGAAGAACCGATACCAGGGGATTGTCAAGCAGGGCTTGGCACGCCTGCCCCAGCCGGCTTTCCAAGACGCCGGCTGAGCCGCGACTAAAAACAAAACCGCCCGGGGCCAGTACACGCAGCAGCTCTTGGACCGCCCGCTCAAACGTGTCCGCACTCATCGGAATCTCACGGTTAAACATATTGGCGGTGTAAATCACCCGTATCGACCGGTCGGTCAGGGCGCTGAGATCACTGACCGTGGCGTGGTGCAAACGGATCTTGTCCGCTAGCCGAACATCTTCTGTCCTCTTCGTTTGTAAAAACTGGGCCGTCTCAACAACCTGGGCCCCAATCCACTCATAGCCGTGCACCCGATCCAGCTCAAAAACCGTCAGTACATCGCACGGTTCGAGCACATTGGTGCCGAAACCCAGACACAGCCCGTGAGTTGGCCGGTTTGCACGGAGCCTTGTCAGCACATCAACCTGGGCCAGCGCTTTGACTAGTCCGATGGCCTGCTGCAGCGCGGGTGCCACATGGCCGCCGATGCTGTCGCGTAGCCCCGGATATTCCAAGATCATCACATAGGCGGGGTCATCCCGCCACGGCGCTTGGTCGTCGGGATAGATCTCCCCTTCGATGAACGCCCGCCAGGTTTGCTCTTCAGCCACCATACGTCTCGCAATCACCCCCCTCGGGCCTTGCAATATCACCCTGATTGCGCCATTTCCTGCCATACGACAGGAGGCAACACAATGGGTGTAATGGACAGACTCCGACTGGACGGCAAGCTCATCATCATGACCGGAGCCGGGCGAGGCCTAGGGCGCGCAATGGCTCTTGATCTAGCCGAGGCGGGGGCCGACTTAGTGGCGGCCGCTCGGACGAGATCACAGATTGATGAAACGGCCGAAATGATCCGCAGCACAGGCCGCCGCTGTCTGGCCGTGCCGGTCAATATTACTGACTCCGCCTCGGTGCAGACAATGGTCAAGGCCACCCTGGCCGAGTTCGGACGGATTGACGTGCTGGTTAATAACGCCGGCGGGGCAAGCCGGGGATGGAACAAACCGCTAGAGGAGATCACGGACGAGGAGTGGCATAAAGGCATTGATACCAATCTGACTGGAGCGGTCTTTTGCTGCCGGGCGGTTATCCCTCATATGCTTAAACAGGGCGGCGGTAAAATCATCAACATCACCTCCGGGCTTGGGGTCCGGGCCAGCAGGTACAATTTCATGTATTCCGCGGCCAAGGCCGGGCTCAACAACTTCACCCGCTGTATGGCTATGAACTACGCCGATAAAAATATTCAGACCAATCTCATCATGCCGGGCATTTTCCCGCACGACGATCCGGCTCTCATCAAATTTTGGCAGGGAGGGAAGTTCATTCCGGTCGGCCGGGTGGGCAAAGACGAAGAGCTGGGCCACCTGTGCGTGTTCTTAGCCTCGGAGGCGTCCAACTATATGAACGGGGAAATGCTGTGTACCGAAGGCGGGGGTTTGGCGGGCGGCGAGGTCCCGACCGGCTTTGCTCCGTTGGTGCCACTGGAAGGAGAGCGGCAATGAGCGCGTTCTCCCTGGCCGATAAATCTGCCCTGATCATCGGCGCCGCCACGCCAATCGGGGGTGCCTTAGCCCTGACGCTTGCCGAGGCAGGGGCCAATACCGTGCTGTCTACCACGCTGCCCTCGCCTCGTGAGGTGGCGGCGATCCAGGCCCACGAGCGCACGATTCGTGATATGGGCCGAGAAGGCTTTACCCAGACGATCGACATCACCAGCGAACACGACGTAAACGCCCTAGTTGAACGTACGGTGTCTGAATTGGGCAGCCTCGACATCCTGGTCAACACACCAGACCTAGCCTTTGCCAAGCCTATCCAACACAGTTCGCTGGCGGAGTGGAACCGGGTGCTTGGCGTCAATCTGAGCGGCGTGTATCTCAGCTGCCG
This sequence comes from uncultured Binatia bacterium (SeqCode), assembly GCA_965214605.1. Classification (GTDB taxonomy): domain Bacteria; phylum Desulfobacterota; class Binatia; order Bin18; family Bin18; genus JAAXHF01. The sequence continues at coordinate 536,709 of OZ243961.1, forward strand.
GGCGGCCGCCGGCCCCATGCTGTCTCAGCAATACGGTCGGATCATTAACCTTGTCTCTGTGCTCGGCCAACGAGGTATGGCCAACGGGAGCGCCTACTGTGCTGCCCAAGCCGGAGTGCTCAACTTGACCCGGGCCCTGTCCCAAGAATGGGCCCGCCAGGGCATCACGGTCAACGCGATTGGGGCTGGCTGGACTGAGGGCATGACCATGCTTTATGACGACGCGGTCAAAAAACAGCTCATCCGCTACATCCCCCAAAAACGTCTGGCTCAACCCCAAGACATTGCTGACGCGGTGGTGAGTTTTGCCTCGGACCGTTCCGGTTTCATTACCGGCCAAGTGCTATGGCTGGAGGGCGGGGTGTTGAGTCGATTATAAAAAACGCTCTTTTAGCCAAAACCGTATTGTCCTTCCCCCGTGTTCAGGCTAAAGGAGAAACATGTCACAGGCTGTCAAACGAAGCACCCTGAGCGGTGACTGGATCTGGCGGACGGTTCGGCAAGAGGCCGCGCGAGAAGAGGAGCGCGAGCCGGTGTTGGCCAGCTTTCTGCACTCAATTATCCTCAACCACTCTTCGCTAGAGGAAGCGCTGAGCTTTCATCTGGCCGGCAAGCTGACCAATCTGAACCTGCCGTCCATGTCCCTCCGCGATATTATCATCGAAGCAATGCTCAAAGACGCTGCGATCGGCAGAGCGATTCGGGCCGATATTCGTGGGGCACGGGAACGCGACCCAGCCTGCTCCTCCTATCTCGTCCCTCTGCTCTACTACAAGGGCCTGCACGCCCTAGAAGCCTACCGGGTTGCCCACTGGCTGTGGACCCAAGACCGCAGAACTCTGGCGTTCTGTTTTCAGAATCGCATCTCTGAGGTTTTTGGGGTCGACATCCACCCAGCGGCTCGCATTGGTTCAGGAGTGTTCATTGACCACGCCACGAGTCTGGTTATCGGTGAAACCGCTGTGGTAGAAGACGAGGTCTCCATGCTCCAGGAGGTCACCCTAGGCGGCACCGGCAAGGAGAGCGGCGACCGCCACCCCAAGATTCGGACCGGCGTGCTGATCAGCGCCGGGGCCAAGATTCTGGGCAATGTTGAGGTTGGTGCAGACGCCAAAGTTGGCGCGGGCAGTGTTGTGCTGACCGATGTGCCGGCCGGCTGTACGGTTGCCGGCGTCCCAGCCAAAATTGTAGGACGGTGCGCTCAGACCACAAGTCATCCGGCCCTGGAGATGGACCACCAACTTCCGGCCAGGATTCCGGACTACGAGCCGCTTGAAGAGCACTGAGGGGTGCGTCGCACGACAAAACAAGGAGGGTGCGTCTTGGATACTATGTCTGTGACCAACGAACAGATTGCCCAGCGGATCGCGGCATTATACCAACGTTTGCAGGAAGCCCGGGTTGATGCCTATCTGGTGCCGTCCTCAGATTCTCACCTCAACGAGTATGTCTCCGCCTATCAGCAACGCCGCGCCGCGATGAGCAATTTTACCGGCTCGGCCGGAGATGCCTTGATCAGCCCTTACGGCAACCATGTATTTGTGGACTCACGTTATTACTTGCAGGCCGAGCAGGAAGTCGATCCCACCCTGTTTCGGATTCACAAAGTAGGCCTGGAGGGCGAGAAGACGCTGACCGAGTGGCTGCGTGACATGGAAAAAGAGCACGGCAATCTGCGGGTCGGCTATGATCCGTTTGTGGTGGCCATGGATATGCAGGCCGCCTATAGCCGCACGTTCAAGTCTGAGGATTCCGCCTTGGTGCCGATCTCTGGCAACCTAGTTGATGCGGTCTGGCAGGATCGCCCCCCGGCGCCCTTCCACCCGATCTACCTGCTGTCGGAGGCGGACACCGGCCGCTCGGTGGCCGATAAGCTTAGCGCGGTGCGAGAAAAAATGGCCGAGGAAGAGGCAACGGTTTTGGTCCTGACCAAGCTCGACGAGATTGCTTGGCTGACCAATCTGCGCGGCAGCGATGTCTCGTACAATCCGGTCTTTGAGTCCTACTGTGTTATTGAGCGTGAACGAGCGACGTGTTTTACCCGGCTCACTCCTGAACCCGACATTCAGGCTGCCCTGGCACCAGACATGAGCTTTGCCCCGTATGAGGCGTATACCGAGACCTTGCGGCGTATTCGCGACGGTCTGGAAGGAAAAATCTGGCTTGATCCGGCTGGTACAACGATGGGCACCCGCCTGCTCTTGCCCGAAGACCGCTGCCTGCACGAAGCGCGCAACCCGGTCGTATTGATGAAAGCGCTTAAAAACGAGGTTGAGCTCGCCCGCAGCCGCCAGGCTCATCAGCGCGCCGCCGCCGCCAAGATCCGTAGCCTCGTGCGTATGGAACACATGCGTGCCGTCGGGCAGTTCATTAGTGAAAAAGCGTACGCCCAGATGTTGCGCGACGAGTACGCCCGCGAAGACGGGTTTCGCGACCTGAGTTTTGCCACAATTTCTGCGGTTGGCGCCAATGGGGCGATCGTTCACTATGGTGGGGCCAACGACGAAGTTGCCCTGCAGGACGGCGAGCTGTTGCTCGTCGACTCCGGCACCCAGATGGGTGCCGGCACGACCGATGACACCCGGACGATTTGCATCGGTACGCCAACCGAGCGTCAACAGAAGCTGTATACCTTGGTCCTACGCTGTCATATCCAGTTAGCGAGACAAAAGTTTCCCGAAGGAACGGGGGGGGTCGCGCTTGACGCGCTGACCCGTGGACAGATGTGGAATGCCGGCCTCGACTACGGCCACGGTACCGGACACGGGGTTGGGGCGCTGCTCAACGTGCACGAAGGCCCCCAGCGGGTCGCCACCCGTGGCAGCGATGAGCCCCTCCAACCTGGTATGATTATCTCCAACGAACCCGGCTATTACGAGGCTGGTTGGGGAGGGATTCGGCTTGAAAACCTGTATGTCGTTACAGAGGATAACACCCTCCCAGAGCACCCCAGCGGCAAAAAATGGCTCCAGCTAGAGACGCTTACCCTCATTCCGTTTGACCACCGCTTGATTGACTGGGCCCAGCTCAGTCAGACCGACCGGAGCTGGCTCGCCGCCTATCATAGACAAGTCCTTGACACCATCGGCCCCCTGCTCAACGACAACGACCGGGCCTGGCTAGAGGCGGCGTGTGAACCGTTTATCTAGATCGGAAAGGCTCAGCGATTTCAGCCCAGCTCAATATCGACCGTTAGAGCTGGCGGACTCCCGTTCACAAAGCTCAACCTGATCTCGGTCAGGCAACAATGGAGGCGGCTTTTAGGCTCTGGATATCGTCTGCACTGTAGCCTAGCTCACCCAAAATCTCATCGGTGTGCTGGCCGAGACCGGGGGGCGGGCTCTGCACAGCGGCCGGGGTGTCTGAAAAACGCCACACCGGCCCAATCGTCTCAAAGGGATCGGCGGCTGGACGCGTAATCTGTCGGACCACGTCCAACTCTTTTACCTGGGGATGCGTAAACACGTTTGTGTATGTGGTAAACGGCACCGCGTCGCCCTGAAACTCGTGAATGAGCCGAACGATCTCATCGTTGCTCCGCTGGGCAAACGCGCGCTCCCAAATCGGCTTGACCTCGGCCACATAACGGCCGACCCCGGTCGCTTCGCGCCCAAAGTCGTCAAAGCGGGGGTCGGCCAGGCAGTCCTCTAGGCCGAGCGAAATCAGGAGCCGGTCCCAGTCTTCGCTGCTGCCCCGCCGGAGGCTAAAAAAGACGTGGCCGTCTTTGGTCTTATAGCCCTCATCGGGCGGCTTGGTGTAGTTGTCGAGATGGAAGCCGTACCAGTCATCCGGGTCGGTCATTGACGTCCACATGATGCCTCGCATGTGCAACAGGGTGCCCAGCATACTGACCGAGACGCGCTGTCCGCGGCCCTTGCGCAAACGGTGGAACAGTCCGGCCGTGACCGCCTGAGAGACAAACACGCCAGTACTAAGACTGGCCACATCCGTCCCCAAACGCACCGGCGGCTCACCAATCCGGCCCAGCGAGTTCGTGTAGTCGGCCATGGCCTGAATCACGAGCTCGGCTCCGGGTAGATTCCGCAACGGTCCTTTTTCACCAAAGGCACTCACCGCGCAGTACACCAGTTGGGGATTGAGCGCCTGCAGGTCATTATAGCCAAGCCCCAGCTTGTCCACCTCATCCGGATCCAAATCTTCAAGCACCGCATCCGCCTGAGTCGCCAGACGCCGGACAATGGCCTGCCCCTCTTCTGTCCAGATATCAACCGCCAGACTCTTTTTATTACGGTTGAGACTTAAAAAAACGGCGCTGTCTTCGCCGACAAACGGCGGTCCCATGGCCCGTGACGCGTCCCCGTTAAGGGGCTCAAGCTTGATGATCTCAGCTCCCGCGTCCCCCAGCCGCATGGCACCGAAGGGACCGCACAAGCCCTGGGTCAAGTCGACAATGCGATAGCCGGACAGTGCACCAGGGCTTCTCTGCGATCTAGTCCTCAATGCCGAACTCACGCAGCACTTCCTGGGTATGCTCCCCCTTGAGGCCGCCGGGTCGAACCGGGCCAGCCGGGGTGTGGCTGAATTTCCACGGGACTCCATCAACACTAAGCCTACCCCAGTGGGGGCTGTCCATCTCAACGATGTGCTCGTTTTGCAGGACCTGAGGATGATAACGGAGCGCCTCGAAATCCTGAAGTCGGCTGTGTGGAACCTGCTCCTTGGTCAGCCGAATCATCCACCAGGCGACCGGTTTGGTCTGGAAACGCGCTTCAAGAATGGGGACCAACTCCTGCCTATGCTCGACTCGCTTGGGGTTTGTGATAAAACGCGGATCATCAATCAGCTCCTCGGCCTTGACCGCCCGGCAGAAACGCGGCCACTGATCCTCACTGACTACCCCGACCGCAATATACTTCTGATCCTCGCACATAAAAGCCTGGTGCGGGACGGTCGTTGTCACCGCGCTGCCCATCGGTTTGGGTTGTTGCTTGGTGGCAAAGTATTCGGCCAGGCGGCTGGTTTGGAGCGACAACGCTGCCGAGACCATCTCAATTTCAATATTCTGTCCCCGGCCCCTCTTCTCCCGGGCCAACAAGGCTTGCAGCACCGCCTCAACAATCATCGAACTGGTATTGATATCCAAATGAGCAAAGTGGCGGAACATCTCGCCCTGTGAGCCGGATTGACCGGTGACGCTACACCAGCCGGAAAAGGCCTGTACGGTGGGGTCAACTCCGGCTTCTCTTGCCATCGGTCCGGTTCTGCCGTAGGCCGAAGCCGAGACATAAATCAGCTTGGGATTGATCTGCGAGACCACATCGTAGCCGAGGCCGAGGCGCTCGACCGCTCCGGGGCGCATATTCTGGATGAAGACGTCGCTCTTTTCAATGATTTTTAGCGCAATCGCCCGGTCGGCCTCCTGCTTGAGGTCGAGCACGATGTGGCGTTTGTTGAAATTGGCCGAGATGTACAGGACCGCCGAACCCTTGATCGGCGGGGGAATATAGTGCGAGAGTTCTCCGTCCGGCGCTTCGACCTTGATGACATCGGCGCCCAGTTCGCCCAACAGCTTGGCCGCCCACGGACCAACCGCCGCAATGCTCAGATCAAAGATACGAATGCCCTCAAGAATACCCGGCATATTTCCTCCGTATCGACCGCCCCTTTTTACGTCTTGAGCGGTTTAAACTTGGCCAACGTGATCTCATCGGTCACATCGTCAAAGCGAATTTCGACCGGCATCCCGATCCGAATATCGACGTTGTCCACCTCAACCAGATTGGTCAGGAGACGTGGGCCTTCTTCCAGCTCGACCTCGGCAACGTTATACGGAATATCGTCTTTAAACGACGAAAAATAGGCCTGATGAAACACCACCCAGGAATTGACTCTGCCACGGCCGCTCAACGGTTGCCATGCAAAACTCCACGACCAGCACGCGGGACAGAACGGGGTCGGCGGGTACCAGGTTTTGCCACAGGCGTTGCATTTCGGTAAGACAAACCGATGTTGCTTGAGGCCCTCCCAGTATGGTCGATTGAGCGAAGAGACCGCTGGCATCGGTTTGGTGTATTCGGCCATGTTTACCTCCGGTAAATCAGCGAGTCACCATAGGCATTCGCCCACTGGGCAATCTCGGCATTCGGCACCTGTCGTGGTCCACATTCACCCCGTAACTGGCGTACCAGCTCGACCTGATGATTCCAGCCCATAATGTGTCCCTCAGACATCAGCCCACCATTGGTATTCATCGGCAGCTCACCGCCCACCTCAATCCGCCCACCCTGGGTAAACGCCGCCGCTTCCCCCTGACCGCAAAACCCGAACCGTTCCAGCGCGGTCCAGGCTAAAATGGCAAAGGCATCATAGGTAAACAACACGTCAACGTCCTGGGCCGAGACACCGGCCGTCTCGTATACCGGCTGGACGCCCGGCTGGTAGTCGAACACGTCCTGCTGTGAGGTCCCAAACCCGGGATAGGTCCAGATGAATTCGTGCCGCCCGGCGGGTAAGCCCTGCATCCCGCTGATATAGACCGGGGGCTTTTTCATATCCTGGGCGCGTTCGGCGCTGGTCACAATCACGCACGCCGCCCCATCGTTAATCAGGCAGTAATCGAACAGGTGTAAAGGCTCACACACAAAGCGTGAGTTTTGATGATCGTCAACCGTGATCGGCTCGCGCATCATCGCCGCCGGATTGAGCGAGGCGTGTTTACGAAAGGCGACCGCCACAGCGGCCAGATCCCGACTCGTCGCCCCAAACCGATCAAAATATTTGCGGGCCACAAGCGCGGCCCCGGCTCCCGGCGAGGTCATGCCAAAGACCGGGTCTTCGCCGTGCCCACCGCCAGCCTCACGGCCGCCCTCGGCGTCCCCCGTCCCGCCCATCATTGGCCGACGAAAACCCGAGAAACTAAGAGACGCCAAACACGCCACCGTCTGTACCAAACCGGCGCTGACCATCATTGCTGCCCACTGAATACAGCTGGCGGTAAAACGGCCGTGCGCCCAGGTTTGGTTATAGGCCCGAAGCTTGAGGCCCAAGGCGTAGGCCAAGGTATCGGCGTCGGCCCCGACCGGCGTGCCAAAGCTGACAATCAGGCCGTCCAAATCGTCGCGCCCCAGCCCAGCATCATCAAGCGCGTTGCGAATCGCCTCGCCGGCCAGATCAATCTGACTGCGATTGAGACGCCGACCGTAGGGCGAGTGTCCCACACCGCACACCGCGGCTTTATCTTTCAAATCCCAGTCGGGCATCAGCAGCCCTCCTTCGTTTGACAAGGTAGGATACAAGCGCTGGAGGTGTCAACAGGAAGGGCTTAGCAAAGAACAATCGGATTCGACTCAATCTGCTGCGGCCTTTGCGTCGCAAAAGCCGAGTCAGAGCGGTTCATCGGCTCGGGCAGCTTGCGGGCGAGTCAGCGTGGAACTTTGTGACGGAGCCCCGAACAGCCCAGAGCACCTCTGGAGCGCCCCTCAAGGAAAGCTCGTGGACGACGTATCGGACCAAAGCCCGGGCCCACGCCAAACAGAGAGTCAGGAATACAGGCCAGCCCCAGCTTGATCGTTTCACCAGACAGAGTTCGGAAGACGCGGACAGGCCGCACATATGGTCGATTTGCCGCCGGACCTGCTAGGAGCGTCTGGCCGACGATAGCGCGCGGCGTTCCCGAGCAGCTGTTCTTGATGTTCGACAGCCGGAGGAGCCCGCCACTCTCGGGAAATATCGGTCGCTCAGCTGGCCGTTCTGCCCCTACCTCCCATACACAGTCCAAAAAGCCAATCATACCCACGCTCCACCTACACATTTCTGCCCCTTGCTCCCAAGACTGTCCGCCTCGAATCCTAAGAGCCTCTCGACTCAGCACACCACACGCCCAGAGGCTATCAAAAAAGGGGGCGACTACGAGAGTAAAGACCATAACCGACATAGCCTGTATGAAACGCATGTGGCACAATACGGGTATCGCTCTCGCAGAAAGGACGGCTGGCTGGACAAACGGCCCCCCTGTTTTTGGCCTTGGCGTTTTCCGCCACCACCGTCAGCGAGGCACCCTTCCCTAGCATGCCGGGTCTGAACTACGCCCGAGGGTTGAGCACCCTGCGGGGCATTGTTCTGGGGTTGGCCGGTCTGTGTTGAGGCATGTTGCTGAGCAGACGCCTGATGACGCAATCCGGACACCCGTTCGGCAAGCGATCTATACCCGAGTATCTAGACGACTGCTATCAATCCGAAGGCATTCGCGTGCTGCTAAATTTTCCCTGCTCTTGTGTTTCTATCTGGCCGGAAAGCTGACATCTAGGCTGGTCGTCTTCGGCATTCTGCCGGGTTTGCCGCCGCTCTGGGCACTGGTATTGCCACGATCTACTATTCGTTTTCCTGGCTGTAGACCGTCAACGCTTCCGTGTAGCGAAAATCCAACATTTCGGTCGAAAAAATAGGCGTTGTTTCAATAGGTGACAGAATAGCAAGTTAAGGGCTGAACTTTTATCCATTTTCGGCTATCCTCCTTCTTAGTTGAAGGGGGATAAGCCATGAATTTGATTGAGGTTTTTCAGATGTTCCCCACACAAGAAGCCTACATTGCTCACTTAGAATCTATCCGTTGGGGTGACACTCCAGGCTGCCCCTTTTGCCACGGTGAAAAGGTCGCAAGAAAGGCAGAAAAGGGGCGTATCGGACGCTGGAACTGCCATAGCTGCCACAACAGCTACAACGTGCTCTCCGGGACCATCTTCGAGAAAACCCGTGTCCGCTCCAAAAATGGTTCCTGGTCATTGCCTTGACCCTCAACGCCAAGAAAAGCCTGAGCAGCTATCAACTGGCACGGGACATTCAGACCACGCACCAAACCGCGCTGTACATGCAGCATCGTATTCGAGCGGCGATGGCGGACAATGACAGGGTGTTGCAAGGCATCATCGAAGCGGATGAGACCTAAAACCGAACAAGCCCAGACGCGGCACCAAGAAAACCGCCGTTACCGCGATCACGCAGGTCTACCGCCTGCTGAAGCACGCCGGCGCCCGCCGCATCCTCTTTCTCGTCGATACCCGGAACCTGGGCGAGCAGGCCGAACAGGAGTTCATGGCCTTCATCCCCAACGACGATAACCGCAAGTTCACGGAACTCTACAACGTCCAGCGGCTCACGTCGCCGCCGACAGCCAGATCGTCATCTCCACCATCCAGCGCATGTACGCCACCCTGAAGGGCGAGGAACTGGCCGGGAGGAGGAACATCCCGAGGAACGGACATGGAGACACAAGGAGCCGCTTCCTGTCGTCTACAACCCCAACCTACCGCCGGAGAGTTTCGATGCGGTCGTCATCGACGAGTGCCACCGGTCGATCTACAACTTCTGGCGCCAGGTGATCGAGTACTTCGACGCCTACCTGATCGGGCTCACCGCGACGCCGGACAACCGAACCTACGGGTTCTTCCAGAAGAACGTCGTCAGCGAGTACAGCCACGAGCGGGCGGTCGCCGACAAGGTCAACGTCGGCAACGAGATCTACCTCATCAATACCCGGATCACCCAGGGCGGCGAAACGCTGAGAACCGAGCAGCTTGTCGAGAAGCGCGAGCGTGAAACCCGTACCCGCCGCTGGGAAGTGCAGGACGAACAGGAGGAGTACACGGCTTCCCAGCTCGACCGCTCGGTCGTTAACCTCGACCAAATCCGGACCGTCGTCCGCACGTTCCGGGACAGGTGGCCGGAGATTTTTCCCGGGCGTGACGAACTGCCCAAGACCCTGGTCTTCGCCAAGACCGACAGCCACGCCGACGACATCGTTCAGACCGTCCGGCAGGAATTGGGCGAGGGCAACGAGTTCTGCCGCAAGATCACCACTGCCGCCAAGAACCCGAAATCCTCCCTCGCGGCCTTTCGCAACGACCACTACTGGAGTAGCGTCGGGACGAAAGGGGCGGGGGTGAGTTTCCGCCCCTCCGAATGCCTCAGAAACGCGAAGCAGAGTTTCCTGTCCCTCAAGACTCTTTCCTCAAGGCTCTAAGGAGACGCTGAGGGATTTCATGAACCAGAGGCGAGCCTGCGACCTACACCTTTTGCGACACCTGTGATACATCAAGCTGTCCGGCAGGACAGCTGCTCGTCACTACCACGGATCAGAAAGGAATGTCGGCCAGGCAACAGGTCGGACTCCACACACATGACACTTATCGCTTGGTCATGGCTCTTCTTAGCCGTCTACATTGGCGGCATGTTGACCATCGGCATTTTTGCCCAGCGGCGGGTCAAACATGCCGATGACTTTGCCACGGCGCGCAATTCATACGGGCCTTTGTTTCTGGCCCTCGCCTTTGCGGCCACGACCGCGAGCGGCGCAACCTTTATGGGCCTGCCGGGCCTGAGCTACGAGTGGGGATTCCCGACCATCTGGGGAGTGTTCCTGTATCCAACCGGCGTCTATTTGGGCGTGTTGATCGCCATGCGCTTGGTTACCGTCTCCGGACATCGGTTCGGCAATCGTTCCATCCCCGAATACCTCGGCGATCGCTACCAATCCGACGGCATTCGCGTGCTGGTCTCTGTATTTTCGCTGTTGTTGTGTTTTTATCTGGCCGGGCAACTCGTGTCCGGCCTGGTCATGTTTGAGATTCTGCTGGGCTTGTCCCCGGTCTGGGCCCTGGTCATTACCACGACAGTCTTGTTGATCTACGTCGTGCTGGGCGGAGCGCACGCCGACATCCTCACCGACGGGGTTCAGGGCTGCATGATGCTGCTTGTCGCTGCAGTGGTGATCACCTTGTTCCTGACCGGTTTCGGCTTGGGCACGGGCGAGACGGACCGCGGGAGCTTAGTGGGTCTGGTTGATAATCTGGGTGCCCAGGATGCCAGCTTAGTCGGCCTGTTCAACGTCGACACCCCTCTCTATCACTCCTGGTGGTCGGTTTTTGCCATCCTGATCTCGCACATCCCGCTCGGTTTGCTCCCCCACCTAGGTAACAAGCTCTGGGCCTTAAAGAATACGCGGCACCAGAAATCGTTTGTCGGCCTCGCGTTTTCGTTTGGGCTGACGCTGAGCATGCTCGGCCTGGCCGGCCTGTTGGCACGCGCGCTGTTGGGCGACGCCCTGTATGCCGAAGGGGCAAACCCGAATCAGGCTCTGCCGCTGCTGTTCATTGAGCTGTTTCCGGTCTGGCTGGCAGCGCTTGTGGGCGTCGGCATCCTCGCCGCCATCATGTCCACTGCGGACGGGCTGGTTATCTCCTCCTCCCAAATTATCGCCAACGATCTCTACCGCCGCACCGTGGTGCCTCGCCTGAAACGGCCGCCAAGCGCCGCCCAGCTCGATCACATAGTTCTCCACATCAGCCGGGTGTCAACCGTGGTCGTCCTACTGCTGTGTACGACCTTGGCCTGGGCTTTGATCGAGACCAACATCGCATTGATTATCTGGATTGGAAACGGAGGGCTGATGGCGGCATTTGCCGGCCCGTTGGTGGTCGGGGCGCTGTGGCGCGGCGTCACCCGGACAGGAGCCTACGCCGGCTTGGTCAGCGGTTTCATCACCTTTTTCATTCTGCACACCCAACTGCTTGATCCTACCTGGTTCCCGCCTGGCCCCCTGCGCATCAGCGTCACCTGGTTGTACGTCGAAGGTCCCAGCCCGTTTTCGTGCGCAGCACTCGGCGAACTCGTCTCGGTTGTGTGTACTCTCGCCGTCTCCAAAGCGACCCGGCCGCTGCCCGAAACACACGTTCGGGCGCTGTTTGAGAGGGGGTAGACCGAAGGTAGTGTGCCGCCTGCCTTATCGCTCTTTCGCAGAAGAAATACAGGGGAATCTTCTACAGATCGGCGCATCCTTGGCCCTCGGCGTCCATACCCCTGCACCGCTTTCGAAGGCGACGGTGGTATCGCCAAATCGAAATATCGTCCAGCTGTGGTCATGGGTCATAACGAAAGAGTTCAGCAGGTGTGACCTGTCCAGGAGCAATGAGGTGAGCTGGCCACAGCCAAGACTCCAGGCCGGGCACCACCCACTTTGGACCCCCTTGAGGGTGCAAGATCATGTTGGCTGATTCTGAGTTTTGCCAGATCTTGAAAAACATCTGGCAACTCCTCGGTGCCACGATACTGCGGCCGCGTTGAAGTAAGTGAGCAAGTCGCGCGAAGCGCTTCCCACTATCCGACGAGGACAAGCTGGGCTTGCAAAAATTTGACAGTCAAGCGTCCTGGAGGAAAATAAAAGACTCTGCTAGCATGCAGCCGAGAGCATGGGCAGCAGGCTGAGGTACGCTGGCACACAGGGGGACTACCATGATTAAATTATACGGCACAGCGCTGAGCAATTATTTCAGTACGGCCAAAGTGGCTTTTGTGGAAAAAAACGTTCCGTTTGAGGAAATCTCGATTATGCCCAGTCAGGAGCCCGAGGTGCTGGCGGTTAGCCCGCTGGGGAAGGTGCCATATATTGAGGTCGATGGCGCGACTCTGAGCGAGACAAACGTTATCTTCGATTATCTTGAAGATATTCAGCCCCAACCTGCGCTATATCCCAGCGACCCCTGGGCCAAGGCCAAGACCAAAGAAATCATACGCGTGGTGGAACTGTATCTTGATGCGCCGGCGCGGCGCCATCTGCCAAGCGTGTATTTGGGTGCGCCGGTCAATCAAACCGCCTATAACGAAGTCCGGCCGGACCTAGAGAAGGGCCTGCGGGCGCTCAAGCAGTTGGCGCGATTCGATCCCTATATCGCTGGTAATACGTTTACCTTTGCCGATATTGCTACCTATTTTCAGCTGCGTTTTACCAATCTGCACACCACAAAAATCTATAGCTGGAACATCAGCGATGCGCTGCCCGGCCTTGGCGCATACCTAGACATGCTCGGCCAGCGCCCGTCGGTCAAGGCCGTGGACTCGGTCATGCAGAAAGCTCTGGCCGCCTTCCTGCCCGAGTAAAGCCTGAAACATCTCCTGCGTTCTTTAAGAAACGCGCATTGAACCGGCTCTTCTTAGGTGGAGCGTAGAGGCGGTATGGATTGATACACGCCTCTTTCTCTTATGTGGCTAGCATGCGGCCAACTGAGGAATGGCGGCCTCTGCCACGGAGAAGAAAGGGGATCAACCGTACGCTCTACGCTTTCGACCCGTGCCACCCCGCAAGGGGCAATGGGCGAGCCCGAACCCCTCTAGTAAGGAACAAGTTTGACTGGATAGAAACTCGACCAAAATTCCCTCCAGATAGGCTTCTGTCCACGTCCCAACATCTGTAGGCATCGCAAGAATCACAGCCGTGCCCTATGACATTGGCTTCAAGGCGGCGGCCTGAATCGCTCCTTCAAATAAGGACGCCGAACCAAGACCCGACGCAATTGCCGTGGTCTAGCCGGCGCTGCGCGGACGGTAGACTGCCAGGCCGGCAATGCTGAGTCAGCGACGGTATCAACGGGAAACGACCGATTGGTAGAGACCTCCCCCTCCGGCGAGGACGTTCCTTCGGCCCGCGCGCTACTAGCTTGAACCTCCAGAGCCGATACGACATGGATATGGTGGCAGATATAATCGAGGCCGGGTCACCCGAGAGGGGCGGCCCTTCGGAAGGTCGCCTAGCCAAGACATGGCGCACTTGGTATGGTTTGGGGTGACACCGCATGCTTTAAGGAGGCTCGCCATGAAGGTATCCATGTTTCACCTCATGCCCTACCGGGACCTGCCGGATGATTTTGAACAACGCTATCATTCCGTCTGGGTTGACCCGCCCTGGACCGAGCTGGGGGACGCCGAAAAAGTCGGCCAATACTACAACTGGACGCTGGATGAGCTCACTTATGCGGCAAAAGCCGGCATGGATGGAGTGTGTGTGAACGAGCATCATCAGAATGCCTACGGCTTTATGCCAAACCCCAACCTGATGGGCTCAATCCTGGCCCGAGCCACCAACGGGACGGACGTCGCGGTGGTGCAAATGGGCTCCACCCTGCCGACGACCAACCCACCCACCCGCGTGGCGGAGGAATACGGCATGCTGGATACCATCAGCGGCGGCCGCTTAGTGGCGGGCATGCCGCTGGGAACAGCCATGGACGCTACGCTGTGTGCGGGGATCACCCCGATTGAACAACGCGAGCGCTATTACGAAGCCCATGACCTGATCCTCAAGGCCTGGACCGCCCAAGACATCTTTGCCTGGAACGGCAAATACTATCAGCTGCCTATGGTCAACGTCTGGCCCCGGCCTATCCAGCAGCCCCATCCGCCTGTCTGGGTACCAGGACTAGGCAGTCTCAGCACCTGGGAATTTGCCGCCCAGCACAACCACTGCTACTGCTTTTTAAGCTATTACGGCCCCAAGGCCGGCAGAAGCGTAATGGACGGGTTTTGGCAGTTCATCAATGAACGCGGTATTGAACCAAATCCGTTCCGGGCTGGCTTTCTACAACTCGTGGCTGTAGCGGAAACTGACGCCAAAGCCGAAGAGCTCTATGAAAAACATATGCAGTACTTCTATAACAAATCTCTGCATATCCCGCCTGAATTCTTCTTCCCACCCGGCCACCAGGATTACCGCAGTTTAGCAAACAATGTTCGCAAGGGCATCTTCAAGAGCTATTTTGATAAGCTCAATGACATTCCCAACTGGAAGTTCAGAGACTTTGTCGATGAGGGCTTTGTGATGGCTGGCAGTCCCTCAACTGTCCGTGATCTCCTCACCGATGCCATTAAAAAACTGCGCGTCGGCAACCTGATGGTGTTGTTGCACATTGGCTCAATGCCACACGAACTGACCCTCAAGAACATTGACATGTTCACCCGCGAAGTCATGCCCTACATCCATGACACCTGGGACGACGAGTGGGAGAATCATTGGTGGCCGGAGAAGCTGCGGGCCAAACGCCAGACCACGCTGGCTGCACTGTAAGGAGGCGGATACATGGTAGCAGTTCAAGAACAAACCGTCAGCGTGTGGAAAAACCAGATCAATCCCAGAGTGCAGGTCGCCGGCAGCGGCCCACCGGTGGTATTCCTGCACGGCGCCTACGGGCTGACCTGGGACCCGTTTCTGGATGGTCTGG
Organism: uncultured Binatia bacterium (SeqCode); assembly: GCA_965214605.1. Classification (GTDB taxonomy): domain Bacteria; phylum Desulfobacterota; class Binatia; order Bin18; family Bin18; genus JAAXHF01. The sequence goes on from OZ243961.1 coordinate 551,714, forward strand.
CCAAGAATTTTACGGTCTACGCGCCCGAGCATCCTGGTACGACCGAGGGCGATCCGGACGGTATTAAAGCGCTGGATAATTTGTGGGATCTGGTACTGTATTACGATGAGCTGTTCGGGCAGCTTGGTCTGCAAAATCCCGCCATTATCGGTCATTCGTTCGGTGGGATGGTCGCGGCGGAGATCGCGGCGAATTATCCACAGCGGGTCGGCAAACTCGTGCTGGTGAGCCCGATTGGTCTGTGGCGGGACGATATCCCGGTAAAAAACTGGATGATCCTGCCGCTGGAAGAGGTCGTCAAAGCCGCGCTCTATGATCAGAGCGGCCCCCTCGCCCAGCAGATGCTGACCGTGCCAGAAGATGAACAGGCCGCCCAAGACGCCCAAATTCGCCTGACCTGGGCACTGGCCTGCACCGGAAAATTCATCTGGCCAATCCCGGATAAGGGACTCAAGAAACGTATCCATCGGATTGTGTCACCGACCCTGATCGTATGGGGCAGCGAGGATAAGCTCGTGCCCCCCGTCTATGCGCAAGAGTTTGGGAGTCGGATTATCGACTCGCGAATCGAAATGATCGAGCAAGCGGCCCACATTCCCCAGCTGGAACAGCTCCAGCGGGTCTCGGCCCTGCTTCAGGATTTTCTTCAATCGTAACTCAGAGGAAGACCATGGGACACGCTTTGGACCAAATCCGTGTGCTGGACATGACCCACGTCCAGATGGGGCCTTCTGCGACCCAGATCCTGGCTTGGCTCGGCGCCGATGTCATCAAGGTCGAATTACCGGGCCGGGGTGATATCACCCGTCAGCAGCTCCGGGACCTCTCTGACGTCGACAGCCTGTATTTTACCATGCTCAACTGTAACAAGCGCAGCATCACTATCAACACCAAGACCAACAAGGGTCAGACGATCTTTCGTAAACTCATTGAGGTCTGTGATGTGCTGGTGGAAAATTTTGCGCCCGGCGCTATGGACCGACAGGGCTTCAGTTGGGACGTCATCCAGCAAATCAATCCCCGCCTGATCTATGCCTCCGGCAAGGGGTTTGGCGCCGGTCCGTTCGTGGACTGCAAAGCGTATGAGCCCATCGCTCAGGCCATGGGGGGGGCCATGAGCACGACTGGCTGGGATGATGGCCCGCCGACGACGACCGGCGCCCAGATCGGAGATTCAGGGACCGGCATTCACCTAGTTGCGGCTATTCTGGCAGCCCTCTTTCAGCGAGAGAAAACCGGCCGTGGTCAACGGGTCGAAGTTGCGATGCAGGACGCCGTGTTGAACCTGTGCCGAGTCAAGCTGCGCGACCAGCAGCGGCTGGCACACGGCCCTTTGAAGGAATATCCGCAATATCCTCACAGCACCTTCGGCGAGGCAGTGCCACGCTCCGGCAACGCGTCCGGTGGGGGTCATCCGGGCAAAGTGCTCAAATGTGAGCCCGGCGGTCCCAACGACTACATCTATGTAGTCATCCAGGCCCAGGTCTGGGAGCCGCTGATGAAACTCGTCGGACGCGCAGAGCTTATCGGCCATCCAGATTACGCCACCCCGGAGGCCCGCCTTCCACACCTTGAGGAGTGTTTCGACATCGTCGAGAAATGGACGCGGACACACACCAAGTACGAAGCCATGAAACTCCTCAACGAAGTCAGCGTTCCCTGCGGCCCGGTTCTTGATATGAGAGAATTGATAGAGGATGAGTCGCTTGCCGCACGGGACATGATGGTCGAGGTCGAACATCCTCAGCGCGGGAAATTCAAAACCGTCGGCTGCCCGCTGCAGCTCTCCGATTCACCGGTCGAGGTGAAGACCTCGCCACAACTTGGCGAGCATACCGAGGAAATCCTTAGGGAGTGTATCGGATACGGGGACAAGGACATCGAGGAGGCGCGGGCTGAAGACGCTATCTGAAGCCGGGAGATTCCCGAATGGACGTCACAATCCATTTTTAAGACGCCCACGGTTCACCCAAACGGACAATCGCCGTCTGAGGTGAATACGGAGAAGAATAGAAGCCGATCCGGTAGCTTGACCCTGCCGCAATATCGGCCGGGGTCAATTCGACCCAGACCATATCTTGGGGGACAAACGTATCTGTGTCGGGTGGGTCCGCGGTCGCATCAACGGCTGGGGGCTGCGTTGTGTGGAAGCGATGCACCCCAATGTCTAAGGGCCAGACGAGTGACCCAAAAGGCCTCTCATATGCCGGCCGACCGCCTAATACCACCGGACGGTTTTCCCGCCGGACAAACCATACTTTTGCCATCCCGATTTTCCTTGCAGCGTCGCGCCTAAAGCCGTCCTTCAGTTGCCAGCTTCTAGGTAAGGTGATAATGGTGGCCGGACCGAGCAGACGGAGGTTGGTGTCATGAAACAGAATACTCATCCACAAGAATACAGACCGGTTGTTTTTCAGGACGCATCGGCACGATATGCCTTTCTGACCCGGTCGTGTGTGGAAACACACGATACCATCGAATGGGAAGATGGCAAGAGCTATCCCCTATATAAACTCGATATATCTAGTGCTTCCCATCCTTTCTATACCGGGAAACAGCGTATCGTTGATACCGCCGGGCGGGTCGAACGTTTCCGCCGCCGCTACGGGCTCAAGCATGAAGCCCAGGCCGAAGACTAGCTCTCCCTCCGTACTCCTGCCCGACAATACACATAAGGGACCCCTCCTCCCATCACTTGTGTGTATTGCTCGTGTCCATCCTCCATCGGCCCACTAAAAACCGAGGCGTCGGTATGAGCGAGGCAAGCAATTTAGGTCACAAATTAATCGAAGTTGAAAAGCGCTATCAAACGCTTGAGCAGCAACTCAGTGCATCTGAGGTTATCGCCAACACGAACAAATACGCCAAGCTGGCCAAGGAACATGCCGACCTGGGACGGGTAGTGACGTGTTTTCGCCAGTGGCGCAAAATAGACCAAGAGATACAAGGTAGCCAAGGCCTGCTCAATGATCCTGATCCAGATGTCCGAGCTCTGGCCAGAGAAGAGCTCGTTACCCTGCACCAGGACTACGCCGCCCTTGAGCAACAGCTGCGCCTCTTGCTGCTTCCCAAAGATCCGCTGGATGAAAAAAATGTGCTGTTAGAAATCCGGGCCGGCACCGGTGGCGAAGAGGCAAGCTTGTTTGCCGCCGACCTATGTCGGATGTATACCCGCTACGCCGAACAAAAAAACTGGCGGATGGAAGTGATGAGTTCAAACCCAACCGGTCTGGGTGGATTCAAGGAAATCGTCACCCTGATTGAGGGCGACGGAGCCTATAGTCGGCTGAAGTTTGAGGGCGGGGTCCATCGCGTCCAACGTATTCCAGAAACAGAAGCTTCGGGTCGGATTCATACCTCAGCTGTAACGGTGGCCGTTTTACCCGAGGCCGAGGATGTTGATGTCCACATTGATGAGAAAGATTTACGTATCGACGTGTATCGGTCCTCCGGTCCGGGTGGTCAGAGCGTCAACACCACAGACTCGGCCGTCCGTATCACCCACCTCCCCACCAACTCGGTGGTGATCTGTCAGGACGAAAAATCCCAACACAAGAACAAAGCCAAAGCGCTCAAAATCCTGCGCTCTCGACTGTTGGAAAAAGCACGCGAAGAGCAGCACCAAGAGATCGCCGCCTCGCGCCGCAGCATGGTCGGCTCGGGCGATCGCTCAGAACGGATTCGGACGTATAATTTTCCACAGTCGCGGCTGACCGATCACCGAATTAACCTGACCCTCCATACCCTTGAACGAGTTTTAGAAGGCGAGCTTGATCCGATCGTGAATGCCCTCACGACGTCCTATCAGGCGGAGGCGCTCAAAGCCGTCAGCTAAGCCGAAGACGCCCCACCTCATGACAGCAACACCCTTGTGGGATTCTTCACTGGCCGCCCTTCTGTCGCAAGCGACCGCTTTCCTGGCCGGGCATCACATTCCAACCCCGCGCCTCGACGCCGAGGTGTTGCTCGTCCATGTGATAGGTGGGAGTAAAACGGAGCTGTACGGGCGTTTGCGCACCGCGCTCGCTCCTCACCAGTGCAAGGCCTTCTGGCAGACAATCAGACGTCGCGCCCGGCGCGAGCCACTGCCGTATATTACCGGCGTTCAGGAGTTCTGGTCGCTCGAGTTCAGCGTGAACCACCACGTGCTCATTCCACGTCCCGAAACCGAGTTGGTGGTTGAGGTCGTCCTAGACGTGCTGGGCTCTTTTGCCGCGCCTCGGATCCTCGACCTGGGCACCGGCAGCGCGTGTCTTGCGGTTGCGCTTGCCACCCAGCGGCCGCAGGCTCGACTGTGGGCTTGCGATGTGTCTGCCGAGGCGCTGATGATAGCGCGCACCAATGCGCTCCATCATCGGGTGGCCGACCGGATCTCCTTTATGCAGGCTGATATGCGGGAGCGGCTTGCTAGCCCGTCGAGCTTTGACCTGATTGTCACCAATCCTCCCTATATCGCCGAGCCTGACTTCGCCACCCTCCAGGCCGAAGTCCGCGACTGGGAACCACGCCTGGCACTCAATGGGGGGAGGGATGGGCTAGATTTTTACCGCTGCTTGCTGCAAGACTGTCCGGTACAACTGCGGCGTGGGGGATGGCTCGTAATGGAGATCGGTGCCAGCCAGAGCGAGGCCGTCATGCATATGGCAAGAAGCCAAGACAGTCTGGGCGGCTGTAAGCTCAGCTACGACTATGCTGGCCGGCCGCGCGTTGTTACCGTTCGCCGACAATAAGCGCTTAGACGAACCCGGTCGAGAGGCGATGATGGGGGGAGGCGATGGATAAGATGATTATACGCGGAGGTCGGCCTCTCCACGGAGAGATTGAGGTCAGCGGATCGAAGAACGCAGCCCTGCCCTTTTTATTTGCCAGCCTGCTCACTGAGGAAGAGTGCCGGTTCACCAACATGCCCCGGGTGGTCGATATTCGGACCGCTCTGCACCTCTTGACCGAGATGGGGATCGCGGTGCAGTGGCGAGGCGACAACGAGGTTGCGCTGAGGGCTCAATCGGTTCAACACCTCGAAGCCCCGTACGAGCTGGTCAAGACTATGCGCGCCTCTTTTCTGGTCTTGGGTCCGATACTGGCGCGTTTTGGCCGGGCCAGAGTTTCAACACCCGGTGGTTGCGCCATTGGTACCCGGCCGGTTGATGTCCACCTGGCTGGTCTGCAACAGCTCGGAGCCACGATCCGTCTGCAAGAAGGCTATGTTGAGGCCACGGCCAGCCGCCTGTGTGGCGCCCGGATCAGCCTGGATTTTCCGTCTGTTGGAGCTACTGAAAATCTCATGATGGCGGCCACCCTGGCCGATGGCCCAAGCCAGATCGAAAACGCCGCCTGCGAGCCCGAAATTGTCGAATTGCAAGCTCTACTGAACGCGATGGGCGCGCGGGTCAGCGGTGCCGGAGGGCCGGTCATTCAGATTGACGGCGTGGCCTCGCTGCACGGTGCCGAGCGTGAGGTCATTCCAGACCGGGTCGAGGCCGGCACCTTCCTGATCGCTGGGGCTATGACCTCGGGCCAGGTGTTTGTCCGCGGCGCGCGGACCGATCACCTTGACGCCTTTGTCCAAAAACTCCTGGCGGCAGGGGTCGAGCTGGAGACCCAGAGGGACGGTATTGCAGTCACCGGAGTCGGCCGGCCGAGCCAGGTCGATGTCATCACCTGGCCCTACCCCGGCTTCCCAACCGACTTGCAGGCCCAGATGATGGCCCTGCTCACGCTTGGCGATGGTCGTAGCCTGATTACCGAGACTGTATTTGAAAATCGCTTCATGCACGTCCAGGAGCTGGCCCGTTTAGGGGCGGATATCCACATTCGCCATAACACCGCGGCGGTCAACGGCGTCGCGTTCCTGAGCGGCGCGCCGGTTATGGCAACCGATCTGCGGGCCAGCGTCTCTCTTATTCTGGCCGGCCTGGCGGCCCAGGGAAAGACTGAAGTCTCTCGCGTCTACCACCTGGACCGGGGCTATGAGCGTATTGAAGAAAAACTGTCGCAGCTAGGGGCGGATATTCGGCGGGTAGCGGCTAAAAAAGACGGGACCACGCAAGAGCTGAGACGCACAGTCCAATGACGGTTCCCCTACTCAACACATCTGATCCGGCCTGCGCACGCCGTCTAGACAGCCTGTTCACCAGGGGTGAACAGGCTAGCGATCGGGTTGAAGCCGAGGTCCGGGCGATTTTACAAGACGTCAAACGCCAGGGAGACCGGGCACTGATCGCCGCCACCAAAAAGTTCGATCGGGTCCGTCTACGCCGTGACACCTTGCGTGTCACCGATCGGGAACTTGACGCGGCGCTAGCTGGCCTGCCACGGTCCGAACGGACCGCCCTGCAGACCGCTGCCCGACGGATTGGCGCTTTTCACCGCAAACAGCGCCAATCCTCATGGCACTACACGGACCGGCTGGGCGTTGGCCTGGGACAGAAAATTACCCCGCTGGAACGGGTCGGCGTGTATGTTCCGGGCGGCAAAGCCGCCTACCCGTCTTCTGTGCTGATGAATATCATTCCGGCCAAAGTCGCTGGAGTAGAAGAAGTCGTGGTGGTCTCCCCGCCCTCAGCAGACGGCGAGCACTCAGGTCCGCAACCAGGCGTGCTGGCCGCGGCTCGTCTGGCCGGGGCCGATACGGTGTTTCGGCTGGGCGGTGCTCAGGCCATTGCCGCCTTAGCCTACGGAACCCAGAGCGTTCCCCGTGTGGATAAGATTGTCGGGCCAGGCAATATTTTTGTCGCCACGGCCAAGCGGCTGGTCTACGGTCAGGTTGATATTGATAGCGTGGCGGGTCCAAGTGAGATTCTGGTGATTGCCGATAGCACGGCCTCAGCCAGCTATATTGCGGCCGATATGCTGTCCCAGGCCGAGCATGACGAAATGGCAGCCCCGCTGTGTCTGACCACCTCGACACGGCTAGCTGAAGCTGTCGTCGAGGCGCTGAAAGGCCAATTGGCCACGCTCGCCCGCCGTACGATTGCTGCCGCATCGCTCAAGCGCTATGGAGCGGTGATCGTCGCTCGCGATCGAGCTGAGGTCGTGCGGCTGGCCAATGCCTTAGCCCCCGAACACGTTGAGCTCTTGGTCAAAAATCCACGTTCGTGGCTGAAAGATATCCGCCACGCTGGCGCCATCTTTGTGGGTGCCTTGTCTACCGAGCCCTTTGGCGACTATATTGCTGGGCCAAACCACATCCTGCCGACTGGGGGAACGGCACGGTTTTTCTCCCCGCTCGGCGTGTACGATTTTCTCAAGCGAACCAGTATTATCGAGGCATCGGCTCCGGCGTTGCGTAAGCTTGGTCCGCACGTTATGCGTCTGGCCGCCATGGAGGGGCTAGAGGCCCATGCTCGGGCAATTGCCTATCGTCTCAACGGAGGCCACTATGACACGGCCAGCAACACCCTACAGCCAAGAAAGAGCACCACGCGCGACAACCCTGCATCGCGAAACAAACGAAACTGACATTCGGCTCAGTCTTGAGCTTGATGGGAGCGGTCAGTACCAGGTCACTACCGGCGTGCCCTTTCTCAACCATATGCTGGAATTGTTCACCCGGCATGGATTTTTTGATCTCACACTCCAGGCTACGGGCGACGTCGAGATTGATGACCATCATACGGTTGAGGATATCGGACTAGCGCTAGGCGAAGCCTTTCGCATCGCGCTGGGTGACAAACGCGGTATTCGTCGCTTTGGCGAAGCCAGCGTGCCACTTGACGAAGCCCTAGTGAACTGTGTCGTCGACCTCAGCGGGCGGCCCTTCTTGGCGTATAATCTGTCCGTCCAGCAGGAACGGATTGGAACGTTTGCGACCGAGCTGATCCACGACTTTTTTCTGGCCTTTAGCAACCAACTCGGCATGAATCTGCACTTCAACATGACCCAGGGCCGCAATCCGCACCATATTATCGAAGCCGCCTTTAAGGCGTTTGCGCGAGCGCTAGGCAGTGCGGTCGAGTATGACCAGCGCGTAAAAGGGGTGTTATCAACGAAAGGGGTGTTGTGAAGCAGAGTTGATGAGGAGGTCTCAGACGCGGGGCCCTAAGACTCTCTCAGCCGTAGCCTTGCTCAATTGAAGGCTGCCCGCTCCACCCTGGACCAACAGAGCAGCGCGGTTTCATATATTGAGCTGCACCAAACGGCGCGCTCTCGCGCAGAGTGCGACCGGCGGCAACTTGACGTGGGAGAAGCCCGCCGAGCCGAACGCTCACAGAGGTCCTAACTGGACTAGTCACGCTCAGGGCCTCACGCCTAGGACCGGCCCAGACGTGAGGGATGTGTTTTTAACGCCTTAGAAGAGATTGCATACCCTAAGTTCAATCCGGAAAATTGGACATGACTTCTTCCATCAGCATGCGCTGTGAGTTTTCCCAGCCCTCTCGATTCTCCAGTTGATCAAAGGTCAGGACCAGCAAACAGCCAAACCCGCCGGTGTCTTCAACCATCGCTCCCAGCTTATCGGTAACCGTTCGGGGGGAACCGACCAGCCATACGTACTCGGCCAGGTATTCCATAGTAACATCGGAATCCGGCACTTCGGGGTGGTGTTTGAACAGGCTGAGCATGCCAAACGACTTGAAGAGTGGCAGCAAATACTCGCTGTAGACACGGGCCAGCATGCCGTTGAGGGCCTTGTCCTTGGCTTCTTTGTCGGTTTCGGCGATATACACCTCACGCGACACGCGCCAGTCGCTGCGGGAAGCTCCCCGCCCAGCAGACTCCGCCCCCTCGACAACCGCTTCCCAGTGGGTTTTGAGATAGCCATTGCTCAGCGCGACGCTCATCGGCATAAAACCGCTCGCACCACACATCTTGAGGGTGTCCGAGCCAGGCGTCAGACCGGCAATCCCAATCGGTGGATGGGGCTGTTGAAAGGGCTTGATGTGGAACTTGAGGGTGTCCAACATCGTGTCAATCCGGTTGACCGTCCAGTAGTTACCTTTAAATTCAAACGGCTCTTCGCTCTCCCACAGTTTGAGAATAATATCCAAAGCCTCTTTGGTCATACGCCGGTTCTCGCCACCTGCCCCATCGACGTTGAATAGCTTCCAGTCGCTGGGCAGCCCACTCGTCCCCACCCCGAACATAAACCGTCCCTGGGCGATGTGATCCATAAAGGCGACGCGATGGGCGAGTTCGGCCGGATGGTGATAGGGAAGCAGATGGGCACCTGGACACAGCTTGATATTCTGGGTGCGTTGCAAGCCTTGCGCAATCAGCAGATCAGGGGCGGGGTTGGGCTCCCACGGAGCAGTAAAATGCTCACCCAGCCAAGCTTCGTGGAAACCTAACTTGTCGACCAGTTCCAGATGGTCGAGATCCCACTGGTGACCGTCATAGAAACTTCTTTCGGGCGGATGCGAAGGCATCATAAACACGCCAGCTTTCATACGTCCTCCTTAAGAGACACCTTATTTCTTCCTCATAACTTCATCCTGGGCGTCACGCAAGGCCTACCGGAGCCATGCCAGGAAGCTTGCACGGCGTTTAATGAGGATGCTGCGGGGGACCGGTCGCTGCTCCCCCGCAGAAGAACAGCCTCGAAGCTCGCGATTCGGAAAACAAGCCGGGGGCGCCGGACGACGAGCATATCCAGGGGTTGTGTCCGGGGAACCGGGGCGTCAATTGTGCCGGGGCGGAGGAACAGGAACTTTCACTATTACCTGACTCGCCGCTACAAGCTCTACGCTCTTTAAACTCCGCCGGTTCGCCTGCTGTGTCACTCTAGCCACCTATTGTCTTCACGTCCAAACGGAGGAAACCGTCCCATGCAACGACTCCGCTTCACCATCTTGATCCTGACCTTGGCCGGGTGGGTCATTCCCCGATCGTATGGCCCGGCGGTTCACCGTGGCTCCCGGCTCCTTCATCCGGAAATATCGCCGTGTCCTACACCTAGACGGCAGACGACTACCTCCGTAAGACCTCTCCAACCAGCTCGGTCAAGACGGTCTCGACACCGGGGGCAAAAACCTCTAGCAGCACACCATCTGGTTTGATGTCAACTATGGCTTGTTTGAGTCGGCCGCTCTTGATACACGCCTAGGATATGCAGAGAGTCATATGGTTGCCGATCCGATCAAAGAACGCAGCCCCAGCGGCCTGGCCGACGTGAGCTTCGGCGTCACCTACCGCCTGCTTGACGAGATGATTAGCGAGAACGAGCTGCTGCCAAGTGTGGTCCTGCGTCTCGGCGGGCTCATTGGCGGCGACTACGAAACGGGCGCGATCAATTCGCTTGGCGATGGCGGCGACGGGTTCGAGATTTCGGGCTTGGCCGGAAAGTTTTTCGCCGACTGCTTCGCCCTGTCCGCCGAGCTCGGTTCCCGTAACCGCAATAATGACATCCCGGACAACCTGTTTTTGAGGCTGTCCGGCGGCGTCCTGTGGAACCGCTTAGGGCTGAGCATCAACTATGAGCGTATCGACACGCCGTGGGGCAGCCTAGATATTGGCTCGGGCGAGTCCCCCGGCGTCTTTATCCCAGCCCGATTTCCTGAGGTGAAAGAAGAGCTGCAACTCCTCGGTGGCGGTCTCAGCGTCGCACTCACTGACCAGATTACCCTTGGTCTGGCCTATACTGCCGTCGTTGACGGCCGCACCACTGCCGATTCTGACGTGTTCAGCGTGTCGCTCGGTTACTCCGTTCGACACCTTCTGAGCAGGGGTGTAACTTCAACGCTGACGTCGCCCGGATAGCGGGGCTGGGGGAATCACAGGGTGAAAGCCACACAAGCCCTCGTATTGATCGTGCTCGTGCTGCTCATTGGCTTGTTCTTTGGCTTTGAGCTCCAGCGATTTCTGACCATTGAGTACTTCACCGCCCAGCGGGACGCCATTACCGCCTTCCAGACGCAAGCCCCCCTGATCACCGCTGGGACGTTCTTCATCCTGTATGTTGCGGTCACAGGTTTGTCCCTGCCCGGTGCAGCCCTACTGACCCTCATCGCCGGGGCGCTCTTCGGCTTCCTGCCGGGTGTAATCCTGGTGTCATTCGCGAGTTCCTTGGGAGCGACTCTGGCGTTTTCCATGGCCCGTTATCTGTTGCGCGACACCGTACGCTCGCGGTTTGCACGCCAGCTGACCGCCATTAACCGCGGCATCGAAAAAGACGGCGCCTTCTATCTGTTCGCGCTGCGGCTCGTTCCGGCCTTCCCCTTCTTTGCCATCAACCTGGCCATGTCGGTCACACCGCTGTCAACCTGGACCTTCTACTGGGTCAGCCAAGTCGGCATGTTGGCCGGAACGGTCGTCTACGTCAACGCTGGCGCACAGCTGAGCAAAATTACATCGCTGACCGGCATCCTCTCGCCGACACTAATCGTCTCGTTCGCCCTGCTCGGCCTCTTTCCGCTGATCGCCAAAAAGACTCTAACCGCCACCAAGTCACGCGCGGTATTGCGCCGCTTCAAGAAACCTCAACATTTCGACACCAACCTTGTCGTCATCGGGGCGGGGTCTGGGGGTTTGGTCTGCGCGCTCATCGCTGCCACGGTCAAGGCCAAGGTGACGTTGATGGAGCGACACCGCATGGGCGGCGACTGCCTGAATACCGGCTGTGTTCCCAGCAAGTCCTTACTGCGTTCGGCAAAGATATTGAGCTATACAACAAGAGCCAGGGCATATGGTTTCAAGAACGCCAGTGTAGAGTTCGACTTTGCCGATGTCATGGAGCGGGTGCAGCGAATCATCACCACAATCGAACCCAAGGATTCCACCGAGCGCTATACCAGCCTGGGAGTGGATTGTGTCATGGGTGACGCCACTATTGTTTCGCCTTACCGCGTCCGCGTCAACAACCAGGAGATCACCACTCGCAGCATTATCATTGCCACCGGCGGCACCCCGTTCGTGCCGCCCATCCCAGGCCTTGAGGAAGCCGGCTATTTCACATCGGACACAATCTGGGAGCTGCGCACTCTGCCGCGCCGTCTCGTTATTCTTGGCGGCGGTCCCATCGGCTGTGAGCTGGCACAAGCCTTCTCCCGCTTTGGATCATCGGTGACGATGGTGGAACGCAACCCGCATCTGTTGATGCGCGAAGATGCTGAAATAAGCGCCTTCGTGCAGGCCCGGTTTACCGCGGAAGGCATTCGCCTCCTCACCAACCACACCGCCCTGCGTGTCGAGACCATGGACGGTCGCAAGCAGCTGGTCTGCGAACGCGACGGACAAGAAACAACCGTAGCGTTCGATGCCATTCTGGTCGCGGTCGGACGACGACCGACGACCGCCGGCCTCGGCCTTGAAACACTCGGCCTTGCTCTGGATAAACGGGGAGCCATTGAGGTTGACGACTACCTGCGGACCAATATCCCCACCATCTATGCCTGTGGCGATGTGGTTGGTTCCTACCAATTTACCCATACCGCGTCCCATCAGGCCTGGTACGCCACGGTGAACGCCTTGTTCAGTCCCTTTCGGCAGTTCAAGGTCGACTATTCAGTGATCCCCTGGACGACCTTCACCGACCCCGAAGTGGCGCGCGTCGGCTTGAATGAACAGGACGCTGCGCGACAGGGTACGCCGGTCGAGGTGACGCGTTACGATCTTGACGATCTCGATCGCGCTCTGGCCGACGAGGAGGGCCGGGGATTTATCAAAGTGTTGACGCCCCCGGGCAAGGATCGGATCCTCGGCGTCACTATTGTCGGCCACCACGCTGGCGAGCTTATGGCGGAGTTCATCCTAGCGATGAAGTGGGGGCTGGGACTGAAGAAGATCCTGAGCACAATCCACATCTATCCGACGCTGAGCGAAGCGAACAAATATGCGGCAGGCGTCTGGCGCAGAAACAACGCTCCTGGTAGCCTGCTCGACTGGGTGGAGAAGTTCCACCGCCTGCGCCGCTAGGGCCCGTAAGCCCGAGTCTCAGGGCTGGTTGAGGCTCCAGTCGTACTCATAGTCTATTGACCCGCCAAAGTCCTTGAGACGGGCGGCCAGTTCTGCCTCGGCGTACTGTATGAGGTGTTCAAGCACGCCCTTTTCACTGTCGCCGAAGTCCTCAACGTACCACTTGTAGATGCTTGATACCAGCAGGAAATCATTGTCCACAAAGTCTACACCTCGGGGATGGTTGACGTAGATGCGGGCCGCGTCCTCAAGTAGCGTCTCCGTATTGGCTGCAGTAAACGCCGTAGCCGAGAGATTGGGACAGCTATAACTGGCGCAGTTCACGGCATAGTGAATCCGGTTATCACGCCAGATGGGCCGCAGGATGCCATGCTCGATGTTGTTCAAGGTTAGGGGCTGGTCGGCGACTCTGGCCTGGACGTCATTCCAGGGACCGCTGAAGGGGAGCCAGCCCTGGTGAATTTCACGGATGGAGTCCACCGGATAAGCATCCACCACAACCTGTACGGTCAGCGCATTATAGAAGTTGATCCAGTACGCCTTCTGCTCTGCCCGGGAATAGTGTCTGGGATCAAGGGCTTGCAGGGAGGTGAGATAATCGGCCAGCTTGGCTGTATCCTCCGCAGCAGCCTTGAGCGCAGCATAGTCAAAGCGGTTGACACCCGAGGGATGAGTTTTGAGGTAGGTGTTCAGAAGGTTCTGCCAGGTGCTGTGGTCGATCTGTTCAGCGTTTGTCTCAACACTCACATTCCAACCTGATATCATCTCTGACTCGGGCGCAGCAGTGGCACTAGCGGCCGTTAGCGCCAGACCGATCAGACCTAGGATCAGCCGAGAATATATTCGTATGAACCGGAGCCGCTCCACCACATCTCCTTTGTGTCTTATCCATAAATTGGGGAATGTGGGCCGTCAAGTGCCGGTCAGACGTCCACGCGAAGCCAACCGGCAGCGAGATCGCTGACATACCACGCTGTAACGAAGCGCTGGCCAGACCAAGGCTTGCAGCGGAGTGCTCGTCCAGGTTGTGACATACGCCATAAAGGCGATTGTGACCACCACGGTCCACTCTCAGAGGACACAGCATGGTACAGGCGAGCAGAGAGACCATAGATCGCTGATCGGTGATAGCGCCCAGCACAGGCCCTATAGCCAGCTCATCCCTACGCCGCACCTGCGGAAGGAGAGGTAGAGGTCGAACACCGGAAAACCGGTCCAGGCAACCACCATAAAGAGAAGAGGTAGGTTGGGATCGCTGGAACGTACCAGCAGAACGAGGACGAGGCATCCCACGGTGCGCGACCGCATCCACCATCCGGCGTACGGCTATGCCGAACCTCTTCTCGGCCACACATAACGCCCTTGTCCGCAAGCTTAGCGGGGCGGCCGGCACTTCCAGTAGTAGTGGTGCATGGTCGCGCCTTCTTTGCGCCGTCGTAGGCTGAGGACGACGCTGTCGCCGACACGCACGTCCTCGGGATCTACGTCGGTCATTTGGCTATACAGACGGCCGCCCCCGTCAAGATCAACCACACTCATAATCGTCGGAGAATCTGCAGTGTGGTACAGATGGTCTCGGGTGAAGGTGAAGATATGGCCACTGCGGGACAGTGGGACTTCTTGTAGAGAGTCGTGATTATGGCAGGCAATGCAAATGCGAGCGATGGGATACTGCTTGGTGCCGCAGCGCGGACACTGCGAGCCGTACAGGCGGACGTTTTGTTTGTCTTCTTTGGCCAAAAAGACGTTCGATAGCTCAGGGCCGTCCTGGTGCTCGGCGTAATACGTCCGCATCTTCTTAAAGATCTGGTAGGAAGGGTAGAGGCGCTTCTCACTCAGATGATCGGAGACAGACTGAGCGGAAACACGCATTCTCATGTTCTCGGTCGCCCGTAACACGAAACCGTCCGCTCCGTCACCATACCCCAGTAACACCAGACGGTCTCCGGCCTGAGCGCTCTCCAGAGCGGCGGCCAACAACAAAAACGGTGCGGCACTGCCGCACGCGCCGACCTGGCTGAACAGCGGGTCTTGGATTTGTGCGTCTTGAAAGCCTAGCTTTTTAGCCGCGCCAATATGTGCCCGCCCGTCTGGGGAGGGCAGAATCAGCTTGGCACAGTCCTGAGCCTGGATATCAAGAGAGTGCAACAACCTTGTGCCAACGGCGACGACACTGGCCTGATAGCCCCGTTCAGAGCTAAAGCGCGATGTCTGGGTTTGGATAAAATCGTCGGTATCACGCCGCCATTCGTCTAGAAAATCGTCCGACCGTGAAGCCGTGCTAAGAATTTCCGCGATCACACCTTCGCGGCCAAGCGTGACCGCACTGCCCGCGTCACCAAACCAGTCTTCTTCACCTTCACCGGGCTGTCCGTCGCGGACCTCGCCGGCGGCGATCAAAACCTGCGACAGGCGTCCGCTACCAAGAGCGTCTAGGCCAGCGCGGAGGGCGGTTGTGGCCGAACGCAGACTAGCGCCAAAATCGGCCGTTTCGCATTCCGGCCGCAGATCGCAGGCCGCGGCCAGAAAGCTGGCCGAAGAACGCTGGCGGAATGGAGCCGAGCTAGAGGCAAAGTACACTCCGTCGATACCGGTCTTGCCGCTGTCCTCAAGACAACGCTGGGCGGCTTCCACACCCAGCGTTAGCGCGTCCTCATCAAAATAAATTGCTGCACGCTCACCCCGGCCAGAATGACGCGCCCAGGCGTGGCCGACCTGCTCCCGTTCTAAGCGAAAAAAAGGGACGTGGTACCCACAGCTGGTAATGCCGATCATGATCGTGCCTTACGGCGGCGTGCCATATTTAGCCCCCCGTTGGGCTCAGGTCTCAAAAGATATCGGCGCTCTCTTCCCTCCTCATGGGGAACGCCCCGATTTCTTCAGCTCACAGCCGCCTCTTTTTTACGCAGCATACCAGCCCGCCGACAGCGCATAACCACCTCTCCCCGTTGGTTGGTAGCCCGGTGCTCGAACATCACAACACCCCACTGCGGGCGTGACTTGGATGCGCGCTTTTCCACTACCTCGGTCTCTGCGTACAGCGTATCGCCGATAAAGACCGGCTTGGGAAACTTCACCTCTTCGAAACCAAGATTGCCGACCGTCGTGCCCAGGGTGGTATCTCCGACCGACAGGCCAACCGTGAGGCCAAGGGTAAACAGGCTGTTGACAAGCCGCTGGCCGAACTCGGCCTTCTTGGAAAATTCCTCGTCGAGGTGCAGGGGCTGAGGGTTCATCGTCATGGTCGTAAATAGCAGGTTGTCGGTCTCGGTAATTGTTCGTCCCGGCTGGTGGTGGAAGACATCCCCAACGTTGAGTTCCTCAAAATGTTTGCCTGCCATAGGGTCCTCCTTACCAGATGTGCTGGGCAATGCGGGGTCCGTGCTTGATCTGCACTTCAGTGGACGGACAACCGCTTCTGATACCAAATCCTTCCGTCTTTAACCGTCAGCTGGTTCACGAGCCGCTGCCGACCGATCATATGGTTTTGGTCGGTATCAACGAAATCAAACTCGCCGTCTTCTAAGCGGAACACCGCAATATCGGCGATGGCCCCGGGCTTAAGCGTCCCGATACGACCCGCCTCACCGAGCACCCGGGCCGGATTCGCCGTGGTGCGGACAATGACGTCCTCCAAGCTCATGCCCAGATTCAAGAGCTTGGACATGGTCGTCGGCAGGTCAAACACCGGCCCTCTGGTCGCGCTGCTCAGGGTCAGGTCGGTCGCGATTGTATCGGGATAAAAGCCGGCATCCAACACCTGTTTGACAAACGGAAAGGGAAAATGCATACGACCATGGGCGCAGTCAAAGAGAATCCCCTCTTTTTGCGCATCCCAGACTTCTCTCAAAATCGCTTTTTTATCGGCCCCCATAATGCCGTGGGTATAGCGATGAAAACAGTGGGTGACAACATCGCCAGGTTTCATGAACGACAGGATTTGCGGAATTGGCAACAGGGCATCGGTGATATGGACCATCAGCGGTACCTCAGCCATATCGGCTGCCTGGCGGGCTAGGCGCAGCGGCTCGGTCCCTGCAGAATCGGGGACAACGTTGTTGCTAAAGCGCAGCTTAACCCCAATGGCGAGGTCCCGATTGGCGCTGATCGTGCGTGCACAGCCCTCAGGGTCGGCATAGGCCATGTGCATGAGTTCTCCAACCTGAAGATGAATCAAGCCTAAGGCCGAGAGGTGAACAAAGCACCGCAGCCGCACCTGGCTGCGGTCTGCAACCGATTGACGTAGTCCCGGAAAAGTCGCTGAACCGGCGCTTCCCGCGTCAATAATCGTCGTCACCCCACTTGCCGAGCAGCGCTGATCAGTTGCGCTCCCCATATCATGAGCGTTGACAAAAACGTGGGCGTGCAAATCAATCAGGCCGGGACACACTAGCCCGCCGCTGACGTCTCGAACACGCACCGCTTCGGATTCGGGAATATCCGGCTGAACGGCGGCAATCCTGCCGTTGTGAATCGCGACGTCGGCTTTCCCCCGAAACGGCCAGCCTGGATCAATGACTTGACCGCCTTTGAGTACCAAGTCGTAGGCCATAGCGTCCTCTTTTTTCGGTGCTTGCACGCGGTTATTTTGCCTGCCAGGTGTTGTGGTGGACAAGCTTGTGGATGGGGATCTTTGGATTGGACGGTTTGCTAGGTCGCTGGGCAGGATAGCCAATCGTGATCAGGCCAACCGGCCGCACTTGATCGGGCAGGCCCAAGATTTTTGCCACTTCGACCGGGTTATAGGCTCCCACAAAACAGGCGCCTAAGCCCTGTTCCACAACGCCCAGCAAAATGAGTAACGAGGCAAACGCGGTATCGACCAGACTATAGAAGTTTCCCCGGCTACCATAGCGTTTTCCCATGCGCTGTGTGTCGGCACAGGTCGCAATAATCAGCGGAGCGGTCGCCACCGAGGTCTGGCCGAAAGCCGCGGTAGCCAGCTGAGCACGCACCTCGGGATCTTGGACAAGGATGAACTCCCAAGGCTGGAGATTGCCCGCACTTGGCGCCCGAACCGCATACTCAAGCAGGCGTTGTACAAGCTCTTCTGGAACCGGCTCACCCGTGTAGGCCCGAATCATCGCCCGGCGTGTAACAACCGAGGCGAAGGAGGGCGACTCAGCGGATATAGATTCAGCCGCCTCAGCTTTGGCCTGGGCCAATACAAGCGCGGCCCCGGTGCTTTGGAGCAGCTTGCGACGGGAGACTTTGAGTGGCACTGAAGCGTCCTTCTCGGGAAAACGCGGCTCGAGACGGCCGCGATACAATCGGCCTATAAGCCCTAGCGCCACACAAATCGTAGGACATTTCCCCCACCGGTCTGGGTGGCGCCAAGCTCAATCTTGGTCAACAGTTCCAGGCTCTCGGCATCAAAAACAGCGATATCGTGCCAGTTGCTGCCGCAGTATATCTTTGTGCCCTGGGGATGGATAAAGGGCATAAAATACGTATTCGGCAGCGGGCGGCTCTTTTCGATACGACGCGTCTGGAGATCGACCCGCCACAGAGTGTTGTAGGCAAAATAGGCTTTTCTGGTCGTGGGTGACAGCGCACCGGTCAGCACGTAGGATTCTGGGCTGAAGGGCTGGAGCTCAACCACCTCGACCTCGGGCTCGTCTTGGTTGAGGTCCAAAGAGGCAATGCCGATCGTGACCTGTCGGGTAATCGTGTCGGTCACAAACGCCCCAAAAGAGATCAAGTGGCCGTGCTCTTGATACGGGTTGCCCAAGGGCAGCCCGTCAGTCCGCCCGACCCCGGTAATATTCCGATTCAGCAGCGGTAGGCTATCGACCTGCTCCCCGGTTTCGGTATCGTACACAAAGATATCCTGGCCAACACTGAAGACGTACAGCTGTTTGCCGTCTTTGGACGAGGCCAGCGACATCACCTGGC
The DNA here is from genome assembly GCA_965214605.1 of uncultured Binatia bacterium (SeqCode). Classification (GTDB taxonomy): domain Bacteria; phylum Desulfobacterota; class Binatia; order Bin18; family Bin18; genus JAAXHF01. The sequence goes on from OZ243961.1 coordinate 570,461, forward strand.
GGGGAGCAGGAAAGGTGCGCAGGGTTTGCTGGGTGTTCAGATCAATGACTCGGATACGGTTGTCGAGCGCCGTGTAACTGCCCGGCTCTTTTTTGAGCGGCATCTCGTGAATGAACAGCCGGTCGCCCTGAGCACTGGCGTCAATCGCCATTGTGCGGACTAGCTCGGTATCGCTAGAGAGCGAGAAGCTCGTGACCTGCTTGCCCTCATCAAGGTCGACCATGGCGACGCTCTGTGACAAATTGTTCACCACATAGGCGTACTGCGGATGAGCAGGATTGGGCGCGATGTTGAGGGCCGGACCACGGCCTTCGAGGGCAATATTTTGCACCACCTCATCGGTCTCAGTATCAATCACAACCAGATTGTTGGGATGGACTGAGGCTAACAGATACCAGTTTGCCTGGGCCATATGGGGAAGGCCGACAAGTATGAGGCACAGCAGCAAAGCCTGACAAAAGCGCATCCAATTCCTTCTTCGCACGACCTCGCCCTCACCCGACCGGTCTAGTCGATTTTCGGAAAGACGACTTCCAGGCTCCTCCAGTCTTCCTGGGTCGAGCCTGAACAGGCTTTGGCCCACTCCGGGGTATTCTGCAAACTATCCGGCACCTGGGCCGGCCACCAACACACATTGGCACAGCTCAGCAGGTCAGCCTCAACCGGGGCACACATACTGCTTGTCCCGCCCCAGGGATTGGCCTCCCAGCCGGGGTTAAAGATCGTCGTGCAGCCGACCGGCTGGTTCATCCCAATAACATCGTCCTGCTCTTGGGCTTGGACCGCCTCAACCCGTTCAGCCTTTTGGTTGCGTGGCTTAAGGTGTTTCATTGGCATCTCCTTACGCTTGCCCCTAGGCCTTTCCGTTCAGCTTTCAACATTCTCTTCACGTCAGCTCCTTAGGCGCGTCTCCCCTCCCCCGCAGCACGTAGTGCTCTACAAAGCCGGGGGTCTTGCGCTCCAACTCCATATAGACCCTGATGCCGTGCTCTGTCCAGGCTCTCAGAAAGTCACAGTAGTGCAGGTTGGGGTGTAAGGCGTCGCCAAACTGGGTCATGGCCTCATGATAACACCCGCCACCACACAGCCCACGCACCCAGCAGGTCTGACACACCGTTTTGTTGCCCAGGTGGGCCTTGTTCACAAAGGCATTCAGCCGGTCATAGGCCAGCCCGTCTCTCACGTTGCCGTGTTTATGCTCCTCGCTGCCGGGGAAACGATGGCACAGATAGACGTCGCCATTGCCGTCCACATCCAGCAGTCCCAGCCCAGCACCACACGGGAAAAACTTGTTAGTCCCGACATGGATATCGGTCAACAGGGTGCTCAGATTAGCGAAACCAGTATAGCGGCCCTGTATGGCTCGCTCGACGTATAGGCCGCTGAGCTGTCGAAAACCGGCCAACACCTCGTGCAAGTCTGCCGGCTCTAAACCGTAGTCCGTGCCATTGGTGGACGTAACCGGAGAAAACCCGACCTCAAAAAATCCCAAGCCAGTCAGGTGTTCGTACGTCCGCATAATATCGATCGCGTCTTTCGTCACAGTGACCCGCGCCACCACCGGGCGGGCAGTATAGCGCTCGAACAGACGCTCCAAGCGGGGCGCCAGCACCTGGTAGGAGCCTTTGCGTTGTCCCGTGGCGGTCACAAATGAGCGCCGTTTGTCGTGCAAATCCGGCGGGCCATCAATACTGATTGTGATACCAAAGCGATAATCCTGAAAAAAATCAATGACACCATCGGTCAGCAACGTGCCGTTGGTGGTAATAGAAAAATCGACCCGTTTGTCTTCGGCCCGGGCTTTTTGCTCGGCATAGGTCACGACTTGACGCATCAGTTTGAAGTTCAGTAGGGCCTCGCCACCAAAAAAAATCAGGTTGACATCCCGACTCTGGCCCGACTTTTGGAACAGAAAATCGACGCTAGCCTGAGCCGTCGACCAGTTCATCTGGACCGGTGTGGGGCCGTATTTGGCCTCGTCCGGCTCATAACAGTAGGTACAGTGCAGGTTACATTTATTGGCAACATTGATGACCACCGAGCTGACCGGAAACCGTTCAACATCTAGCTGGGGAATCGATAGTGGTGAGGTCGGCGGATCGGTCTCAAAGATGTCCAAGCGGATAAACTCCCGGACCGTTTCGGCAATCTCCTCAGCCGAAAACCGGTCGGCCAGCGCAGCGATCAGCTGCTCAAGGCTGCACGCCGGTCGGACCTGGCCGTAGTGCAGGACTGCCTCACACACCGCATCCATCTCAAACAGAGCCATGCTCTTGGCCGCAACCAAGACGTCCCCCGACTCCGTAGCGAGGGGATAGGCGTTTTCGGGATGGAATCGCAGCTGCATACTATCCGTCCTTACTCGATTGGCGGAAAGAGAAACCGGGGCGGCATGACGAGTAAATGCGCCCGTGCGCCAATTGAGCGTTTTGCGTTGGTGGGCTGATACCAGGCTTCGACCCACACATCGCCGACGTTACCCTCCAACATGCGCCGATCCGGGTTCGGACCGTCCAAGGCCGGGGTGAACAGCCCGGCTTGATCAAGCGTCCCAACAAACTTGACATCGTCGTCATTATTGCGCTTGACGTATTCTTCCAGCTGCCAGGTGACCGGCGTGATGCGGCCTAACTTCACATCATCGGCCGTGCCTTTTTTGCCATCGGCCCCGTTGGTGTAGCCGTCCACCTCAAACTGCTGGAAAATCTTTGGCGCCCGCCCCCCACCCGGACGGGCAAAGCCATGTTCCGGGGAGAGCCGAATATAGTCGACCGTCTTATACACCGCCAGCCGGAGTTTGCTGCTCACTCCTCGAACATCGACATCCCTCCGGCCCGGTTCGGCCTGCGGGTCGACTGTCAGCTCAAGCACCAGGGTATCATCGGCCTGCTGACTCACAGATTGGACCGACACTCCAGCGCCCAAAGACACATCTTCGGCCCGCAGCCCTGGGGGCAGCTTGATGCCGAACAGCTTCAGCTTTGGCGCGCTGCCAGCCTGTAAGGCGGTCGGGATGCTCGTCAGCAACCGGGCCGGTCCAAGACTCCGATACCACGTCTCGGTCAAGGCCAGATCACCATAGGCGGTTAGCAGGCGCCGCCCCTTGATCCGTGTCCCGTCTTCGCTGGCAAAAAATATTTCTCTGTGGCTCGTCTGCGCCTCGCCTTCGCCCAGCTGAGCGAGACCGCGCCACTGAAAGCCGGTGTAGACAATCGCTGTCGTTCGGCCCGACAGCGTCAGACCGTTCGAGAGTTCATAGCGAAAGCTCCCGCTGTACCGATCATCCTCTCCGGCTGTCAGCGTTAAACGACCCACATAAGCCCCGCCCCCGCCAGCATCGTGACCGACCACTTTCCACTCACCAGAATAGTCAGCCTTGGGTCGGGATTGCCAGTTGGTCCACGCGTCTGTGCGAAAAGGCAGAGCCTTGACCAAATAGGGCACGGCCTGCTGCTTGGCGTAATCGTACCAAAAGGTCCGGAGCAGCCCGGCCGAGACTGTTTCGTTTTCGATATTCGGCAGCAGGGCCAGTTTCGCGTCAATCAAGCGCTCCCACTCTTGGGCGGTTCGGCCTTGGAGGGCGGTTCGGGCGTAGGAGTGGCACTGCACACAGCCGGCTTGCAGAGCCGCTGGCACGTCCTGGCTGGTAACAGTATGATCACGGGCCAGAATAGGCTGAAAAGGCGCGACCTCGGCTGGCGCCAGGCCATACAGATCACTCAGGTATTTGACCAGGGTACGGGCTTCGCCAGCTTGGAGTTCGACCTGGTGAGTCAACACCATGCGCGAGATGGTCATCTCCCAGCCTTCCGGGGTTTTACGCTGGAACTCAATCGCGTCAAATTTACCGTCGGATTGGCGTGGGACATGACAGCCCGAGCAGCGGTCTTCCAAAATCGTCCGTGCAGCGTCCGCTTGACCCCAAGCCTGCAAGGGGGCCAAGAGCAGACAGCACATGGTAATGAGGAGCGGTATTTTCATGTCGTGAGTCTCTTTGTCACAGTTCGGACTGGTAATCTTACACCCAGCGGCCGAGCTTTGAAAGACTCTAAGACAAGGGGGGAGCAACGCGTCTTGCCGCCGCTCCGGCTTGTTGCTAGGACAGAAGCGACACGACGAGAAGGCGATGGGCGCAGTGGATCACAAACCTGACCTCAGCCAGGCCACCGGAGCGGGTGTTCGCGTTGCCCTGATCGACAGTGGTATTAACGCTACACACTCCCATGTGGGGTCAGTTGCCGGTGGAGTGGGCTTTTGGATAGCCGACGACGGAACGGTCCAGGAAAACGATGCCTACCCCGACCAACTTGGCCATGGGACTGCTCTGGCCGGGATTGTACGGGCCAAAGCTCCTCAGGTTGAGCTGTACGCGGTCAAGATCTTCACCCAGCGGCTTGGCGCATCCATTAGGCTGCTCGAAGCCGGCCTAGGCTGGGCCATTACCCAAAAGATCAAGATTATTAATCTGAGCCTAGGCACCAATAATCCGCAGCATCGGGAACGGCTGAGCTCGCTCCTTGGGCTGGCTCGGGCCGCAGGATCCATCCTGGTCGCTGCCTCTCCACCAGGGCGAACCGACGTGTTGCCGGCCGCGCTGCCAGGGGTAATTGGAGTGGCCGGAGACGAACACTGCGGCTGGAACGACTATCGTTACACAAACGACGACCCGATTCCTTTTCGTGCCCACTCCCAGCCTCGTCCGCTGCCTGGCTTACCCCAGGAGCGCAACTTCCAGGGCCATAGCTTTGCCTCCGCCCATGTTTCGGCTAGGCTGGCTTTATTCGCTCAGACCCGTCCACAGCTCAGCCCGGAGGAGGCCCGCCAGTTCTTAACGCCCAAGGGCTGAGCCCAGACCACACCCGCTTAGCCATCCGCTTGCAGACCTTCCTCTCGCAGGGTTGTTCGGGTTTGACTCGGCAGGGCCGCCACGTCCGTATAGCGGCCTTTCCACCTCACCCGTCCGCGGTCCAAAACGAGCACCGGCTCACCCCGGTGTAAGGAGGATAGACGATGGGTGATACAGATGAGGGTGCGGTCTGACATAAACGCCTCTAAGGTCTCCCGTACCTCGGCCTCAGCGCTTACATCAAGACCGGACAGAGCTTCGTCCAGAACGAGCACCGTTGGCCGTTTGAGTACCGCCCGGGCCAGACCGATGCGCTGTCTTTGTCCGGCCGACAGTCGAGTTCCACGCTCACCAACCGCAGTCTGGTAGCCGTCGGGCAGGGAGACAATGAACTCGTGTAGGCCGAGCATAGTCGCGGCATCAACCACGTCTTTCTCCGATGCCTCGGGAGTAGCGTAACGCAAATTGTCTAGCAGCGAAGCATTAAATAACACTGGCTCGTGGTCAACCACCAGAATATGTTTGCGCAGCCAGGAGACCTCACACGCCGACAGCGGCTGGCCGTCGAGCAGGATGGTCCCAGCCTGCGGCTCGTATAAGCGCACCAGCAGGTCGGCCAGGGTCGATTTACCGCTCCCGCTCGGCCCCAGCAGGGTGAGGCGTCCACCGGCTGGGATATGAAAACTGACCTGGTCTAAGACCGGCTCAGACAGATTGTAGGCAAACGAGACCCTTCGAAACTCGACCTCTCCCCGCAGCCCGGCGAGCCGCTTGCCGTGTCCAAGCCGCTCGACCTGGTCGACATCCAAGAACTCAAAAATCCGATCAATCGACACCCCGGTCCGTTCAATCCGTAGATATAAATCCATTAACATCTGGAGCGGACTAAAGGCCCGAGTTTGGTAGGCCGAGAAGGCGACCAGCCCGCCGATACTCAGCTGCCCATCAATCACCAGGTAGCCGCCATATAAGGTGGTCAACGCACCGCCGAGAAACGTGGTAGCGGTCGAGGCACTGCTGGCAGCATAGCCCAGCATTTCGTAGCGCGTCACCATACTCACAAATTGTCTACCTAGTGCGCCCAACCGCCCGAGCTGCACCTGCTCGACCCCGAACAGTTTGATAAAGCGTACCGCGGACAGCGATTCGATCAGAAAGGAAGAGAGCCGGGCGTTCAGCTCCCGCACTCGCCGCGTCTCATCGACTAGCCGGGGGCGAACCTTGTTGACGCCGTACAGCTGTAGCGGCACAACTAGCAGGGCGACCACACACAGCTTCCAGTTCAGCCACACCAAAAAGCCCATGGTTGCGATCAGGACAAACACGTTCGACACAAAAGTAAAGGCCGCGTCGGTCAGCACCGCCTGGACTTCGGCAATGTCGGTGTTGAGCCGCGACAGCAGGTCACCGACCCGATTATGGGTATGAAAACGCAGCGACAGCGCCTGGAGATGGGCAAACACATGCTGACGTAGGGAGAACAGAATATGGGCGGTTATTTGGGTGTAATAGTAGCGGTTACAAGCCCCGATCACATAGCCGGCGGCCGTCACCAAGACCATCACTCCGCTCAACACAAACAGCAAGTGCAGATTCTTGGCTAGCAGCACGTCGTCAATCAGAATCTTGGTAAAAATTGGCCACAGCAGACCTAGAACAGTTCCAAACAGAGACAGTCCAAAGACCATAATGAGACGCCGGACAAACGGCGTGACAAAGGGCAGCAGACGGCGGAAGCGTGATAGGGAAGTGACGACGGACGGTCTCATAGGCGATCCAGCGCTGGACTACGGGGCATATCCGCCCGTCCTCGCCTCTGGTAGGATCGGGGGGCGCTTGCCCTGTGGCTTTTCTTAGCCGATCGTAGGCCAGTCTACCAGGGGAAGAGACCTTAAATAGGTGCGAGCCATGGCTCAAACGGAGGAGTTTGCTGGGCTGCCGACGCACAGCGATGTTATCGTGGCCGGCGGCGGACCGGCCGGAGCGACGATCGCCCGCCTGTTATCGGGCTATGGCCTGCGGGTTGTGGTGCTGGAAAGACACACGTTGCCCCGTTATCAGATCGGCGAATCGCTTACCCCGCGTATTCTGCCCATTTTTGACTTTCTCAACATTCGTGCCGAGGTTGAGCGGGCCGGCTTTTTGCCCATTGCCGGCCACACGGTGTGCTGGGGGGAGGCTCAGCCACGCACGACGTATTACAGCCCGGACCATAGCCGGCGCGGCTTGCAGGTCTGGCGAGCGGATTTTGATGTCCTGCTCCTAGATCAGGCCCGGCAGGCCGGGGTGCAGGTCTTTGAAGGCCAGGCGGTTGAGGCGGTCAGCCTGGCCCAGGACAGCGCCGCGGTGCAGGTGCGGACCGCGTCCCAACACCGCATCATGGCAGACTTCTTTATTGACGCGACCGGTCGCAGCGGGCTGCTGGCACGCCAAGGCTTACGCCGGCGTAATCGTCGCTTTCAGACCCTGGCCCTGACCGCCTATTGGCAAAACGTGGCCGAGCCCGCAGGCATTGATCGCGGCAACACGCTGATTGAAGCCTACGCCAACGGCATGGTGTGGTCTCTAGCCTTGCATACTGGGCTGAGGAACGTCACGCTGCTGGTCGACTGGCGGGCGGGGTCTGACATCCGACGGACTAGCGTGGCCGATTGCTACTACGCGGAGCTTGGGAAAGCCCCCTACATCTCCGGCCTGTTGGCAGGGGCCCAGATTGCCACCCCACCCCGTGCCACCGACGCCACCCTGTACACCGCGACGCAGTTTGGTGACCCTCGCTTTTTACTCGTGGGAGATGCCGGGCTGTTTATCGATCCGCTGTCCTCTGAAGGTGTCCACAAAGCCATGGCCTCAGCCATGACCGGGGCGGTGGTGGCCAACACTCTTCTTCGGCGACCGGCCATGCGGTCCCATGCGCTCAGCTTTTACGAACGGCGTCAGCGCCAAACCTATATCTCGCACTACCATCAGTCGCTCGCCTATTATCGGCAGGAACAACGCTGGCCCAAGTCTGCCTTTTGGCGCGCCCGAGCGAGCGAAACTCCCGCCCAGGAGTTCTCGTCCCCTCCACCTGTCTCCCGTCCCCCCGCCTCCCGCAAACTGTCGCACCTCCAATGGGCACCCGGCGTGTCTGTCCAGCAGCGACCAACAATCGCGGGGACCTATGTCAGCCTGCAGGACACGGTTATCGCCCCCCACTATCCCGATGGCGTCCGCTTTCTGGATCGGTTATGCCTGCCGACCGTACTCAAAATCATGGCCCAACAGCCCGCTATCGGCGATATTATCTCCGCCTATCTGCACCATCCGGATGGACGGGGCTGTCCGCCCGAAGCGGTTCGACAGGGTTTAGCCCGCTGCTTTCAGGAAGGGATTGTGGTCGAGGCGGGGCACGCGGCGGTTCAGCGGGCTTCGGTCGATGCTTCGGCATTCACCAAACGATAATCGCGGACCAAATCGTCCAACAGCACGCCCAAGGCGTCTTCAACGCTGTGGACAAAACTGTTCCGCAAGGTCAGGGCTAGTTTTCCCTCGGCCCAGGTTGGCGCCAGCATCGTCATCTGCTCGGTCCGGGTCAGGCGGACAATCTGGCGGACTTCCACATCTAGACAGTAGGCCAATACCCTGCTCGAATGCTCAACACTGTGCAGTGACACGACCAGCACGGTCGGAAAATCACCTACCTGAAAAGCCGCCCGACGCAGCCGCTTGTTGGCGACGCCTCGGAGTCGGACACGGTCCATGCCCAGGGCGCGGGCCGTCCGACTCACCGAGCCGATCTCAAGCTGAAAGCCCCTCACGCCATACAGGGTTGTTGCGTCCGCCCCGGCGTTCAGTCCCAGGGCCGGGGACAGCACCAGCAGCAGGCTTAGTCCCAGACCCAGCACCCACAGGCCCGCCCGGTCAGGATGGGCGGGTTCCGAGTGCGCTTCCTCAGATCGCTTCGCTCCACCCTTTTCCATACTCGGCCCTCGGCCACGTCCTCATCTCTGTCCCCCCTGTTCCTTCTCATACTGCAGTCGGACCGCCTTCTCAATCAAACCGAACAGCCGGTCTTGTTTTTCAGCGGAGAGAGAATGGATCGATTTTTGGATTAATTCAGCGCTCTGCTGCAAATCGCGCGCGCTCGCCTCAGCCCCTTTTTGGGAGAGAACGACAAAGGCATGGCGCTCGTGTTCGGGCAACCCCTGCAGGGCCTCGTCGTACAAACGAGCCATCTCTTGTTGTTCGGGTGGGGACAGCAGCTGGCGGCCGAGGCGGGACAGCTCAATGCCCCGGCGGGCGGCGGGCACGCCGGGTTCTTCCAGGATCTTGCGCCAGCCCTCTCTGGGGACCGGGCGAGAGTTCCAGGCAAAAATTATCAAGACGCTCGCCACGGCCACAAAAGCCAACACTAACCAAGAGCCGCGTTTGGATGCAGACGTGCCTGCCATGACTGTTCATTAAAGGACTTTCAGCCGACCGACAAGGGCGGCTGGCCGTTCCCGAACACCCAGGCTATGCTCTCAACACCATGACCAACCACAATGCCGATCAGCCTATTGCGCTGCCCAAGTTGCTCGGACGGGTTGGTATTTTAGGCGGGACAGAGCAGGACAAGACAAATCTGTGCCTCGCTCTGGCCCACCAGCACGCCCAGCAACACCGTCCGGTTGTATGTGTCGATGCCCGACGGTACAGGGCCACGGAAATCCAGTTTCGCCTCCTGATGCGAGACAAGGCTTGCTATCTTCCCCTCGCCTCTCCAACCCAGCTGCCTCAAGAGGTGCTACGCAGCGTTCTGGGCGCGGTTGCTCAAGGCTTGCGACACGGACAGCCCCCTCCCTCCCCCGCCCTCATCCTGATCGATGGTGTAGACGCCGGGGACGGCTGGGAGCGCAGCCTGGCTTTTGTTCTCAGGGCCGGAGCAATTGTGGTGTCGTTTCTGAACTCGGCCCTAAAGGCCACCCTTGGTCGCTATGACACGCTCCTTGTCCTGCGCACAGAAGCAGAAGCTGAGGCGGTCAGCCGGGCGGTAGGTCGCAAAGTGAGCCCAGAGGCAATTGTCAGCCTGCCGTCGGGCCAGGCGTGGCTGATCCATTTGACGCGGGCCTATCGGGTCAGGCTGCCGGCCGGGCTGATGGACGAAGCCTGAACCGGGGCCTTTTCCGTTGACAAGGGTGCGCAGAGCAGGGAATAATTCTGAGGGGCAGGGAGCGAGCATATGCGCATTGTCATACTCGGAGCAGGCGGTGTGGGTTCAGTTATCGGCGGCTATTTGGCCCGTAACGGGGCCGATGTCATTATGCTTGCCCGGCCGGGCCATGCGGCGGCGGTGCAACAGCACGGCTTGCAGGTCAGCGGCCTCGTCAACTTTCGGACTCCGGTCGCCAGCTTTGCCCAGGCCAAGCATATTCAGGAAGCCGATATCCTTCTCATTACGGTGAAAACCAAGGATATGCAGTCGGCCCTCGCCGGGGTTGCCCATATGCAGATTGGTGGAGCTGCCTCGCTCCAAAACGGCATGATCAAAAACGACCAGATTGCCCAGGTGTTCGGTCAGGAAAAAGTCATTGGAGCAACCACCATGCTTGGAGCGGCTCTGCGCCGAGACGGTGAGGTCGAATACACCCTGGACGGTATCACCTTTTTTGGTGAACTCGACGGGCGCCTCTCAGACCGGGTCAACACGATTGTCCGGGCTTTTGTGGACGCCGAGCTTAAAGCCGGCGGAGTCACCGACATCATTGCCGTTGAGTGGACCAAACAAGCCTTTCAGAATCCGTTCGCCACGATTTCAGCCATGACCCGCCTGCCCATGCATCGGGTGTGGGCCAGCCCACAGCTGGCGACGCTGTCGGTCCACATGTTTCGCGAGGTTGCCGCGATTGCCAAGGCCAAGGACGTTGTCCTGTCCGAACAGCCGAGCTGGAGCCTGTTTAACCTTGAGGTCATGTGTCACGCTCCGTTTGACGAGGCCGTCAAACGGCTGGTCGAGGTCGGCAGGGGGATTGAGGCCGGCGGCCGGACCCGCATTATTCCGTCCATGCTCCAAGATGTCCGGGCCGGCAAAAAAACCGAGATTGATGAAACCGTCGGCTATGTGTACCAAGAAGGCCGGCGGCTCGGCATCCCGGTCCCCTACACCGAGTTCGCCTATCGCAGCGTCAAGGCGATCGAAGAGAATTTTGACGCCCAGGTCGGCTGAGACGCTCTATGCCTGGTCTGGAATCCGCAGAGTCCTGCCAATTCGCAGCCGCGAGTTGCCCAGTTGATTGATCTGCATCAGCGCCCGGACCGAGGTTCCATAGCGGCGAGCGAGGTGTGACAGAGTATCGCCCCGGCGGATGGTATGCAGACGCGGCTGCCGGACCACGCGCGGCTGCGTCCGGTGGTCTGGAATCCAGAGTTCCTGGCCAACCGCAATGCGCGAGGTACGCAGTCCATTGGTCCGCATCAGCGTTCGGACCGAGGTGTCGTAGCGGCGGGCGAGATGGCTCAAGGTGTCTCCAGCCCGGACCGTATAGAGTCGGCTCTTGGCCGAGTCCGCGTTCGGCCTAGGAGCAGATCGGGACCGGGAAGGCGTCCGCGCGGCAAGCTGAACGGGCGACCCCGGAGAGGAGTTCGACGGTAAAGGGATGCTGAGCCGGTGACCCGCGACAAGTTGCTGCAAATACCACAGGTCGTTGTCCTGACGCAGAGCGTCACGATCAACGCCAAAAGCGCGGGCCAGATTCAGGGTCGAGTCGCCAATCCGTGAGGTATAGGACAGCGTTGTCCCGTCCAGCTCAAAAACGGCCGGCGAATACGGATCGGGAGAGGCAAGCAGCATACCGGCGTGCAGCTGATGGGCGGCAAGTACGGGGTTGTACAGGCGCAGCAGGATCTCTGGGACGCCTGTTGTGCGTGCTGCCGAGGGCCAGTCCTCACCCGGCCGCACCCGCCGCAGTCGCAGACGTTCGGCCTGACGCCGGATTGCGGGTTCATGCAGGCGCAACACCGATTTATACTGCTCAATCTGTATTACATCATGGAGGACGGATAGCGGCAGAGCTGGCCGAGAGGTGAGTACCTGAGGGCCGCCGACATAGGCAGCCAACACATAGTCGTGGCGCTTCAAGCGCTCGGTAAGCTCGGCAAACCTCCGTATTCCGACTTCAAGATTGGCCTCGGCAGTATTTGCAGTTGCCTCCTCGGGGCCAGTCCGTAAATAGACGTTGCGCTGCAGTTCGCCCGAGGCGGACACAAAAGAGTCATTCCCTCCAGACTGGTACAGCATCAACGCCCGGGCCAGACGCGGATCAACCCCGTAACGGTCCGCAGCATTAAACAGCAGGGCCTCAATCTGCATGCTTTTGCGGTACATACCGACAAAAGACGGGGACAGATCAGGTTTGGCCGACACCGCCTGAGTCCATAGCAACACGGCCATGCTCAAAATAAGCTGGCTTCCTAGGCTGCGCTTGCCCATTGTCCACCTTTCCTCTCCTCAACAGCTTACGAGCTAGCGTCTGCAAAAACCCTCTGCAAAAGCTTCAATTGTCGAACTGGGGACTCCTATTATTGCTGTCAAAAGCACAGATCTCAAGCCGGACGAAGAATTTTCTTGCTCCTGCCCTTGGTCAGGTTCCATCCACCGCCCCCCGCCATTGAGAAACCCAACTATTTTGCCTATGGTGTGCTAAAGCTGCGTCAACGCCTGTGCGAGGAGGGACAATGGACAGGAGTCAAGGACAGGGACCGGCCTGGATTGTGTTTTTAGTCTGGATGCTCATTCCGCTCTTGGTTTTCTTTTTGATCGTTACGTTTACCGGCTAAGCCGGTTTCAGTAAGGAAAGTGGCTATGAAAACAGGCCGGTTCGTCGCTGGAGCCGTGCTCGGTTGGTTGCTGGGCTTCCCCTTCCTGGTGTTTTGCCAACAGACCGAGCCGGTCGCAAAAGCCAACGCTGTTCTGGCCACAATCGAAGGCTATTCCATCACCCAATCCGATATTGAGGAACGTACCAAGAGCGACATGCTCCGCCTCAATAATCAGATTTACGCGGTCAAGAAACGGGCCGTTAACGCCCTGATTGATGAGCGACTGATGGAGATCGAAGCCGGCAAACATGGCCTCTCGCTCCAGGAGCTGTTAGAGCGCGAGGTCACAGACAAGGCGAAGGCGGTCACTGAAGAAGAAATCGAGGCATTCTACAAGGCCAACAAAACTCGTCTGGGCAATAAGCCACTGGACGAGCTGAGAGACCGTATTGCCCGGCAGTTGCAGGGGGCCGCCCAGCGCGGGCGTCGACAGGCGTTCGTTCAGGAGTTGCGTAAAGCGGCCGCCATCACCATGAACCTCAAGCCGCCAATTGTTGAGGTGGCAATTGATGGTGCCCCGACCCTGGGTCCGGCCGAGGCTCCGGTCACCGTGGTCGAGTTTGGCGACTACGAATGCCCATACTGCGCCCGAGTTCAGCCCACCCTTCATAAAATCCGAGAGACCTATAAAGGTCAGGTCAAGTTCGTGTTTAAAGACTTCCCGCTATCCATTCACCCCCAAGCCCAAAAAGCGGCCGAAGCAGCCCGGTGTGCGGGACAGCAGGACAAGTACTGGGACTATCACGACGTGTTGTTCCGTAATACCAAGGCCCTGCAAGTTGACAAGCTCAAACAATACGCGGCCGACCTGCAGCTCGACACGACGCGCTTCGACACCTGTTTGGACAGTGGCCAACAGGCGGACGCAGTCCGCAGGGATCTCGCCCAGGGCTCACAGCTTGGGGTCAGCGGAACCCCCACCTTTTTTATCAACGGCCGCTTTTTTTCCGGGGCACGACAGTTATCGGCCTTTCAGACAGTGATTGATGAGGTGCTAGCCGCAGACTGAGTGAGGGGCGGGGAAGCGGCTCATCAGGTTTGCAGCGCAGGCATGACCTGCTCGACAAACCGCCGCATGCTAGCCAAAACCTGGTTGTGGGGCACCAAGCCGCCTGGGTTAAACCAGCAGATGAGCTGATCCATCTTACACTGCCGGTGGACGGCGCGGATCTTTTCGACGCACTGCTCGGGCGGACCGTACAGCGCCATAGTATCGTCGATCAGCTCCCAGGTCACGGACTTCTGTCTCTGTCGGACTTCCTGCAAATAGTCGTAGGATGCCGCCCGACTTTGACCCCGCTCCCCAAGCTCTGCCTGGGTCGTCACCGTCCGAAAATAGTGCATGATACTCGGCTCAACCTGTTGGCGTACCTGCAGCTGGCTATCGGCAACATACACGGGAAACAGTACTGCGCTGTCGGCCCGCTTATCCCGATGGCCGGCAGCCCGAAACGCCTGGTGGTAGCCGCCTAGATGCTGGGCGAGTTTGGGCATGGGATTAATCGGAGAGGCAACAAAGACGGGATAGCCGCGCTGGCCGGCAAAGGCGGCTGTTTCTGGGCTATTGGCCGCAATCCGCAGCGGCGGGTGCGGTTTTTGGAGCGGCTTGGGCACGACCGAGGTAGAGGGAATCTGGAAATAGCGGCCCTCAAATGCACAGGTGTCCTGGCTCCAGGCTTGCTCGATAATGGTCAGGGCTTCTTCAAAACGCTCTCGGCTCTCGTCCCTTGACACTCCCAGCCCCTGAAAATGAATGGCGATTGTGCCGCGCCCCACCCCCAATTCAAGCCGTCCGTTGCTGAGGAGATCAACGGTCGCCGCGTCCTCGGCAGTCCGTAGCGGGTGCTGCAGTGACAGCAGTGCCACGGCCAACCCCAAGCGAATGCGCCGCGTCCGCTCGGCCAGGGCCGCCGCAACGATTAATGGCGAGGGCATAATCGAAAACGGTCGGTTAAAGTGCAACTCAGCCAGCCAGGCCGTATCGAAACCTAGTTCATCCGCGTATTGGATCTGTTCGAGTGTCTCCTGGTATCGGCTGACCTCGTTTTGACCAGGAGCGCAGGGCAGCTGGTAAAAAAGACCGAATTTCATGGGCAAGTCCTTCCGGGCGATGCACTGCGTTTCGGCGTACCCCTCTTGGCCACTCCAAAACGACTATGGTAATTACCTCATACTATGTCAGGAAAGAAAAACAAGGCGGGACGCCGCAAGAGTGCACAAGCGGCGATCAGCCCAGCAGCCCTGCCCTTAGCAACCGGTCCGCTGATGCTGACACGTATCCTAGCCCTTCTGGGCCTGGGGGTCAGTGCCTATCTGTCTGTGGTGCATTATCAGGCCGAGGCCGAGGATTTAGTGACCTCCCATTTTTGCCAGGCTGGGTCGGTCATCGACTGTACCTCGGTGCTCAACAGCTCATATGCCACCTTATTTGATCTCCCGGTGGCCCTCTGGGCTATTGGAGCCTACATTATCACGCTCGTCCTGACTTTTACCCCCCAGGCGCTCGCCCTGCTTTTTGTGTGTTCATGGCTGTTTGTGTTTGGCCTGTACATGGCCGCTGTCTCGTTCTTCGCCCTCCAGTCGGTGTGTCTGTTCTGCACGGCACTGTATCTGATCAATATCGGGCTGTTTGTCAGCGCCATCATCTTGGTGCGCTCCTCTGCCGACTTCGAGCTGAGTCGGTTTGCCTTTGGCCTGCTCGGCTGCGTCATTGTAACCGCTGGGATTGGCTTGTGGCAAAACCAACAAGCTCACCTCACGCCGCTCGATTTTAGGGCGCCGAGCGCCGAACGCATGGATAGGAGTTTTGTGCAGTTTTACAACGAACAACGCGAGGTGGCGGTCCAAAACCAAGAGCGCTATGTCAAGGGCGCTCAGGACGCGTCGCTGCGCATTACCGAGTTTGTCGATTTCCGGTGCCCCAGCTGCGCCGTGGCCCATGACTACCTGACCTATCTGCGTGCGGCCAACAAGGGCGAGGTCCGCGTGGTCTTTCACCACTACCCGCTCGACCAGGCCTGTAACCCTATTGCTCAACAAGTCCATCCCTCGTCTTGCGCTGCAGCCATTGCCTCGGAGTGCGCCGGCGACCAAGACGCGTTTTGGGCCTATGCCGATCGCCTGTTCGCCAACCAAAAACGCTTCAGTCGCGCGGAGCTAGTCGATCACGCCGAGGCGCTGGATCTGGACCGTGAGCGGTTCGAGTCCTGCCTCGGAGACACTCGTATGGCAGATCGGGTGCGCCGAGATGTTGAAGAGGGACAGCGGCTTGGAATCAGCGCCACGCCGACCCTCATCATCAACGGGCGCGTGATCGAGGGACTGCCGCCGCCGAAAAAGCTGGCGACCCTGGTAACGCTGCAGCAGCAGCAGAATCGGTAAAGGCAGACCTGAGTCCCTGAGTTCAGCCGCAGAGCTTATGCACTGCCCATCAGACTCTGACTCGTTTAGCCAACGATAATATGCTCCTTAGTAATAATCACCGGCAGCTTGCCGGCCGCGATAAAATTCGGCTCGTCAGCCCGGGTTCGCTCGTATTCGGGGGTCGTGGCCGAGAGGCGCATCGCTTGAGTGCTGTCAAACCAAGTGAGGGCCACGCCGTCGTAGATCGGCGTTTTCCCGCTCTTATAAATTGACGGCCGGGTATGACTCTGAACGTAGCGTCTAATCACCGGAATGGCAGCCCCAAGCGGACCATGAATCTCGCGCCAGTGGGTCTGAAAGTCCTCAATCGGCATCCCCGGTTTATGGTTCACAAACTCGACGTTTTTGACCCCATCGGCCGGAACCGGGCCGTCTTTGATGAGGTGCTCTTCGGTAATAATCGAGCCTTGGCTGTCTCCGTCCATGAAGTTCGCCTCGTCGCTCTGGACTGCGGCAAGCTCTGATGTACCGACCTGGCGACGCATGACCTCGGTATTGTCGAACCACAGCTCGGCCATGCCGTCGTACACGGGTTCTCTCTCACGACGGTAGCCGGACAGAATGGTGTGGGACTGAACGTAACGACGAATGCCCGGCAGTTTGACCACGATATCGGCGTGGGTGGTTCGCCAGTAGGCCTGAAAGTCCTCGACCGGCATACCGGCTTTCCGTTTAAAAAAAGCGATCAGTTTGATCATACGTCTTTTCCTCCTACGTCTAGCTATGGCATGCTGTTGGCCTGGGTCAAGGCACGCGGCGATCCCAAACAGAAGGATACGGCATGGATTTTCAATATTCGTCCGAGCAAGAAGCGTTTCGGAGCGAACTGCGCGGCTGGCTAGAGGCACACCTCCCCAAAGAGCTGTGCGTTGAGGACGCTATGGATGAGCGGGTCGCGCCCGATCGCCCGACGTTTGAGAAACGCCGGGCCTGGCAGCGTACGATGTATGAAGCCGGTTGGGTCGGTATTCCGTGGCCCAAAGAGTACGGAGGACGGGGGGCTGGGCTGATGGAGCAAATTGTGTTTGAGGAGGAGTATACGCGGGCCCAGGCCCCAATCCTGCCCGGTTTCTCGGGGATTGCGCTATGCGGTCCGACCCTTATGCAGTGGGGGACCGAGGCACAGAAAGAGAAGTTTTTAGCCCGTATCCTGCGCGGTGACGACATCTGGTGTCAGGGATACTCTGAACCCGGGGCTGGTTCCGACCTGGCCAGTCTCCAGACCCGGGCGGTTGAGGACGGTGATGAGTTTGTGGTCAACGGTCAGAAGGTCTGGACCTCGGGCGCCCAGTATGCAGATTGGATCTTTATGCTGGTCCGAACCAACCCCGACGCGCCCAAACATCGGGGCATCAGCTATCTGCTGGTGAATATGAAAACCCCAGGAGTGACGGTTCGGCCCCTGGTGCTGATCAACGGTCATGCCCATTTTAACGAGATCTTTTTTGAAGACGTGCGGGTGCCCAAAGAAAACCTGGTCGGTCCGCTGAACGAGGGCTGGAAGGTGACCATCACCACCCTGATGTTTGAGCGCGGTATTGCCGGCGGCGGAAACCAGGGTGACCAGATCAACCGTTTGGCTCAGCTGTCCCGCCGCGTTGACCTCAACGGCCGGCCAGCCTGGGAGCAATCCTGGGTCCGTGACAAACTGGTCCAGCTCCACATTGAAAATGAGAGCCTCAAATACACCCGTCTGCGCAGTCTGACCAAACAGCTCAAGGGTCAGCCACCCGGCCCCGAAGGCTCAATGCTCAAGCTATGCAGCTCTGAGCTGGGCGTCAGAATCGCCGAGTTTGCCAGTGAATTATTGGGCCACAACGCGATTGTCGATCTGCCGTCCAAAGCCGTACCCGATGCACCGCGTTGGGTGAATCGGGTGCTCAGCGCCCGCCAATATACAATTTCGGGCGGGACCAGCGAGATTCAGCGAAATATTATGGGAGAACGCGTCTTGGGTCTGCCCAAAGGCTAGCCACGTTTGCGCACCTGCCACTCGCTGCGGAGTACGGCCATCAGCAGCGTGTTATAGTAGCGGCCCTCAGCACGGCGATTTTCGCGCAGCAGCCCCTCGCGGCGGAAACCCGCCTTTTGATAGGCCCGGATACCGCGCGTGTTACGCTCGTCCACATGCAGCCAAACTCGGTTCAGGTCCAACTGACCAAAAGCATAGTCAAGCATCAGACCGCTCACCTCTACGCCGTAGCCCTTGCCCATCTCGCCGATGAGCAGGCCAAAGCTAGCTTTGCGGTTGTCCAAATCGAGTTGATGTAACTCAGTGATGCCGATTAGGCCATCGGTATCGCGGCGCACGACGCCGAGCAGCAGGTCGTGCCCAGTGCGGTATAGCCGCTCAATACCGTCGGCCACAGCCCTGATATCAACCGCTGGGAAAAAGTCGCCCAGGTGTCGGGTCAGATCCCGGCTCTGCAGCCAGGGCACGATTTGCTCAGCATCACTGCGCTCCAAAGGACGCAGATACACGCGCCCACCCGTTAGCACGGTTTCCTGCATCCATCCTCCATCAACGCCATTGGTGATCTCTTCCCAACGTGGTGATCGACTATCAGCGATACTTTTTTGAACCGTCCACATCCTAGCACCGCACCGCTCTTGACGCGAAACCTGAGACCTGCCAGCATGTGGAGTATGCGTCTACAGTATTCTCTCAATCGACAGGACTGGTGGTGGCTGCCTTAGCAGGTGGCCCGAACCTTATAGTACTGTCTCTATACGGAGCCGCCTTGACCAACGAGGCGGCTTTTCTTTTTTCAAAGACCGTCGCCTCGGGGTTGGGTGACGGTCTTTTTTTGGGTCAAGACCCGGCCAACGGGGTAGGACGAAGGAGGAAGGATTCATGGCCGACGTAGCTGCTCACATCCCCAGCGTGCACACCTACCGCACCCAGGGTGGGATTGATATTCGTCGCAGCATTGAAAGTATCCCACTTCAGGACGCTATCGAGCCAATCATTGACGGTCTCAATAGTCAGCGCGGCGTCCTTTTGGCGTCAAGCTATGAGTATCCGGGCCGCTATACACGCTGGGACATCGGCTTTGTCAATCCCCCCCTATCCCTGAGCTGTCGACAACGAAAATTTCGGCTGTCGGCCCTAAACGAACGCGGCCAGATTCTCCTGCCAGGGCTAGCGCGGGCATTTGAGGCCCTGCCCGTACTCGCCTCGTCTGAGCGTAACGAGAGTCACATATCAGGCACGGTTCGGGAGGTGGAGAGCCGTTTTGCCGAAGAGCAACGCAGCAAACAGCCCTCGATCTTTTCGCTGCTCCGAGCGCTCATTGAGCTGTTTGCGTCGGATGAGGACGCCAATCTTGGGCTGTATGGCGCCTTTGGCTATGATCTGGCCTTTCAGTTCGAACCCCTGCGCCTTCACCTCACCCGCCCCGAAGAGCAACGCGACCTGGTGTTGTATATTCCCGATGAACTAATCGTGGTTGACCACCGCCGCGAACAGGCGCTGCGCTATCGCTACGATTTCGAGCTTGACGGGCGCTCCACCTACAATTTGCCCCGGGTTGGAACGAGCCAACCCTACCAGGGAACAGGTACCGTTGCTCAGGCCTGCGACCATCAACCGGGTGAATACGCCGAAGGCGTTCGGGTGGCCCGCCAAGCATTCCAGCGCGGCGACCTGTTTGAGGTCGTGCCGGGTCAGACCTTTTTTGAGGTCTGTCCTACGCCGCCCTCAGAACTGTTTCGACGTCTGCGTGAGCGCAATCCATCCCCGTACGGATTTCTGATCAACCTCGGCCAAGCCGAATACCTAGTTGGCGCGTCCCCCGAGATGTACGTCCGGGTGGAGGGCGACCGGGTGGAGACCTGCCCGATTTCCGGCACAATCGCCCGCGGTCGGGATCCGATCAACGATGCCAGCCAAATCTTGCGGCTGCTCAACTCCCGCAAAGACGAGTCTGAGCTGACCATGTGTACAGATGTTGACCGCAACGATAAATCCCGGATCTGTCAACCGGGTAGCGTACGGGTGATTGGGCGGCGACAGATTGAGATGTATTCGCGACTGATTCACACGGTCGATCATGTTGAGGGTCGCCTACGGCCCGAGTTTGATGCCCTGGATGCGTTTTTGGCCCACACCTGGGCGGTGACGGTCACCGGTGCGCCAAAAGCGTGGGCCATGCAGTTTATTGAGGAGCACGAAAAATCACCCCGCGCCTGGTACGGCGGGGCCGTCGGTCTGCTCGGCTTTAATGGCAATATGAATACAGGGCTCACCCTGCGTACGATTCGGCTCAAAGACGGCGTGGCCCAAGTCCGAGCCGGGGCCACCCTGTTATACGACTCCAACCCGGACGATGAAGAACGCGAAACCCATATCAAAGCGTCTGCCTTCTTGGATGCTATTCGTCGCCCGAGTGAAAGCCAAGGCGAGCGGTCGTTGGAAGTCGCTAGCCCAGGCCGGGGTAAACGGATTCTGCTAGTCGATCATCAAGACTCTTTTGTGCATACCTTGGCCAACTATTTGCGTCAGACCGGGGCCGAGGTCTTGACCCTCCGAGCCGGTTTTTCGCACCATGAATTTGAGGCCCGGCAACCTGACCTCGTCGTCCTGTCGCCCGGTCCAGGCCAACCGTCGGATTTTGATGTTTCCGGCACTTTGGCGGCCGTACTTGAACGCCAGCTGCCCGTTTTTGGCGTGTGTCTCGGTTTACAGGGTATTGTCGAGCACTTCGGCGGCGAACTGTCCGTGCTGCCTTACCCAATGCATGGCAAAGCGTCAGCCGTGCGGGTGGTGGGCGGACGGATTTTTGAGGGCCTCCCGCGCGAGCTCACGGCAGGCCGCTATCACTCTCTGTTCGCCCGCAAAGACCGGCTGCCCTCCCAACTCCACATCACCGCGGAGAGCGATGATGGTGTGATCATGGCGGTTGAGCACCGTGAGCTGCCGATTGCCGCTGTCCAGTTTCATCCCGAGTCTATTTTGACTCTGGATGAAGACTATGGCCTGCGCCTGATGTATAACGTGGTAGTCAGCCTATGCGCCGACGCAGGCCTTCCCTAGCAGACGCCCCACAGTCGCGTCGCTGGGCAGAGGCAGGCCGCACGGATTGCCAGGCGACCCGACTCACTCCGGCTCGGTCACCGGGGTCCAGGCAGCCACTCCCGGCACCGCAACGAGCAGGTCCCAGAATGCGGCTGGTTCGTCGAGGTCGAAAATCAGTGGGGGAATGCTGGGGCCGTGGCGGTGGATGTGCCACTCCAAACCGGTGGTAAAAGCGATACGGGCATCGAACCCGGTGGTTTCCCTGATGATTTGAGCCGCGTGTTTCGTGTCGCTGAGGTTGCCTGACGGCTGACACCTCAGCAGTATGGCCGGTGTGCCGCCGGAGTATAGTGTGTAACTTCCCGGGTGCTCTGGCGACGGTTCGCGATGCGCAGCGGTGAATCCAATGGCGTCCAGTATGGGATTGATGACGGCTTCTTGGGTGATGCCTGTCGAACGTTGCAGGTTGATGTCGCGCTGAGCGGCGGCGTTCTGGGCGTCGGCGATGGTCTGAGTCAGTGCCGCGCGGTGCGCTTCGGCGCGATGCTTCGCATCGTCTTGATGGTGTGATCTTCGTGCATTGTCCCTTTTGCTCCTTCGCTTCCAGTGGACTCGTGATGTAGTAGTGACGCCGGCAGTCCTGCCGTATCACAGGCGCATAACGATTCGCAAAAATCCCAGGCGCCGATTCTGTGCTTGCGCTCCGATCGGCGCCGGCTTGATACCTTCCCTTGGGGTCGGCGACTCTTTGCCTTCGTCTTGCTCTTGTGCTGTTCTGAGCAGCGGAATCGCCTGATTCTATGGTTGCCGGTACCGGGGGATGGTACAGTTTTGGCCGCGGCAGGACGGGCAAGTCGAAGGCTGGGGCGGTCTGTCTGTCCTGCCGGGTCTGTCGGTTGCGCTCTCTTTGCCAATATCCGTAGCAGATCCGTCGTTGGCAGACTGCGCAGCGTGGGCCGGCTGGGTCGGCATGGTCGGCTATTGGGGCAGGTGTGGCAGATGATGATGTCGTCGGCTATATGTCCTCTCTGGTAGGGCTGTGCAAAGGCTATCCGGGTCATGCAGTGTGTGGACGAATTGAGTGCGAGCTTCGGAAACGGTTTTCGTTTGGCTCGCGGCGGCACGGCAGTTGCTCTGGTTTACGGAGGGCGGGATTGCGTGCTCCCGGGATGGCGTCACGCGGGGATTGCATCCCCCTCTCATCTCCAGCTAGTATCCGCAACAGGGGGGCATCGCCCATGCCCAAGAGGTTTGAGGACACGACGAGATCCATGATCCGCCCCGTGCAGACGTCAAAATCAATGAACCTGAACTTGGTGCGCCGGCCTGTTCCGGCAACTCAACGCGCAGCAACCGCTCAGCGTTTCGCACGGCAAACAGCGCAGCAACCTGCGCGCTAGGACGGAGAGAACGACCATGAGCGCTACACTGAGCCCCGCAGAACGCGCCCGCTTTCTCCAGGCGCTGAAGGAGGACTCCGACTTCCGCGAGGCGGTACGCCAGCACCTCCTGAGCGACGCACTGCTGGAACTGCCGGAAAAATTCGCCCAGTTCGCCGCCTACGTCAACGAATTTATCGCCAACACCAACGAATTTATCGCCAACACCAACAAATTTATCGCCGACCAAAAGGCATTCAATACCCGCACCGAAGAACGCCTGGACCGGATTGACGACCGTCTGGACCGTGTTGAAGGCCGTCTGGACCGTGTTGAAGGCCGTCTGGACCGTGTTGAAGGCCGTCTGGACCGTGTTGAAGGCCGTCTGGACCGGATTGACAACCATCTGGACCGGATTGACAACCGGCTGGACCGGATTGACGACAGCATCGGCATCCTGAAAGGCAACGCAGCGCGACGTCTGCTCAGAGATCACCTCGAAGGCGTCCTAGAACTCGTAGGCGTAGAGGATTTCGTAAGAATCCTGTCCAGCAGCGACCTGATTCGCCTGATGCGCACCTCAGGCATGGCTCGCGAGATACCCTACGGAGAACGGCGGAGTTTCTATGCCGCCGATCTGGTCATCGAAGCCGCCGACGCAACGGGTGCCCCCTGTTATATCACGGCCGAGGGGTCCTTCACCGCGGATAAGCGGGACAGCAGCCGGGCGATTCGGAATGCCGCATTCCTGACCCGGCTTACCGGCCACCCGGCCTCCCCTGTCGTTGCCAGCATGAGGAACGACTACGAAGTGCAAGAGCTGGTCAATCAGGAAACCATCCGCTGGTTCCAGCTGGACGAGCGGGACCTCGAAGCGGATTAGGACGTGATACGATCGCCGTGCCGCGGCCAGCCAAATTCCAGCAAGTGCTTATAGCACCGGTTCGCTTTGGCCAGCGGTTTTCGTTTGGCTCGCGGCGGCACGGCAGTTGCTCTGGTTTACGGAGGGCGGGATTGCGTGCTCCCGGGATGGCGTCACGCGGGGATTGCATCCCCCTCTCATCTCCAGCTAGTATCCGCAACAGGGGGGCATCGCCCATGCCCAAGAGGTTTGAGGACACGACGAGATCCATGATCCGCCCCGTGCAGACGTCAAAATCAATGAACCTGAACTTGGTGCGCCGGCCTGTTCCGGCAACTCAACGCGCAGCAACCGCTCAGCGTTTCGCACGGCAAACAGCGCAGCAACCTGCGCGCTAGGACGGAGAGAACGACCATGAGCGCTACACTGAGCCCCGCAGAACGCGCCCGCTTTCTCCAGGCGCTGAAGGAGGACTCCGACTTCCGCGAGGCGGTACGCCAGCACCTCCTGAGCGACGCACTGCTGGAACTGCCGGAAAAATTCGCCCAGTTCGCCGCCTACGTCAACGAATTTATCGCCAACACCAACGAATTTATCGCCAACACCAACAAATTTATCGCCAACACCAACAAATTTATCGCCAACACCAACAAATTTATCGCCAACACCAACGAATTTATCGCCGACCAAAAGGTCTTCAATGCCCGCACCGAAGAACGCCTAGACCGGATTGACGACAACATCGGCATCCTGAAAGGCAACGCAGCGCGACGTCTGCTCAGAGATCACCTCGAAGGCGTCCTAGAACTCGTAGGCGTAGAGGATTTCGTAAGAATCCTGTCCAGCAGCGACCTGATTCGCCTGATGCGCACCTCAGGCATGGCTCGCGAGATACCCTACGGAGAACGGCGGAGTTTCTATGCCGCCGATCTGGTCATCGAAGCCGCCGACGCAACGGGTGCCCCCTGTTATATCACGGCCGAGGGGTCCTTCACCGCGGATAAGCGGGACAGCAGCCGGGCGATTCGGAATGCCGCATTCCTGACCCGGCTTACCGGCCACCCGGCCTCCCCTGTCGTTGCCAGCATGAGGAACGACTACGAAGTGCAAGAGCTGGTCAATCAGGAAACCATCCGCTGGTTCCAGCTGGACGAGCGGGACCTCGAAGCGGATTAGGACGTGATACGACCGCCGTGCCACCGCATATTTGCCGGCTGGCGCCACCACCGGACAAGTGAGCGGTGCCAGCCGTTCCCGAAACGGCCGCGCAGTTGCCGGAACCACCCCTGCGATTTCGCGGGTGTCTCAAATAATCAGACTGAATTTCAGGAGACATCACTATTCAGCGCTGAGTCGCGAGGTCTAGCCCGTAGCGTTCCGCTGATTGTGCCGTCGGGAGACTGCTCGGCCGGGGAGGCGCTGGCGAGCTGTGGTTCGGGGAGGCTGTCGCCATCGGCGAACATCCAGACCACATCAATGGGGTAGGCGTTGTTGGTGAGTACCACGTTGCGCAACGCCGTCTTGAGGTCCTCGGGCACCATATCGCGGCGTCCGTGCTGATAGGGGCGCCGGGATGAGAGCCGGGGCCGCCTACTGTGGCGTGTGTCCTTGTTTGGGGACGACGAGGAGTGTCGGGGGGAGAGGCGTGGAGTGCCTGTGGGCAAAATCTCTCGCTTTGATGCCGGGGGGGCCGGCGGGCTGCCCCGTTTGGGTGGCTGGGGACTGCCCGCGGACTGCCGGGCCGGCGATTAGGTGATGAGCCCGCCGAGTCTATTGTGACTCTGGATGAAGACGATGGCCTGCGCCTGAGGTATAACGGGAGCGCTGGCCGAGGCGCCGCCGCCGGCCTTCCCCGGCAGACGGCCCCCAGGCGCATCGCCGGGCAGAGACAGGCCACACGGATTGCCCGGCGCCCCGCCTCACTCCAACTCGGTCACCGGGGTCCAGGCAGCCACTCCCAACACCGCAACGATCATCAGCCCGCTGGTGGCCGCGCAGGTGAGAAGAGGGCCGAGCCAATCGACCAGGACCCCAGCCAGCGGCGCCCCGATCAGGCCGGTCGTTCCCATAAACCCGAGGGTGTAGACCGACAGGATCCGAGCCCGGTGGGAGGGCCGCGCCTGCTCTTGGAACACCGTCCGGCCGGCGCTCATAAAAATAGAGGCGCTCGTCCCCCATACCCCCACCACTAGCAAGGCTCCCCAGAAGGGCAGGCCAAACGACAGACTGCCAATGCAGCCGGCCCCGACGACCAGTGCCGTCACTTGGGCTCGTCCCTTACGCCGGATCCCACCGCGCCACAGGATGGTCCCTGCGCCAAAGATCGTGCCTAGTGGAAAGGCCATATTGAGCGTGGCGAGCTGAGCCACGTCGCCGCCATAGAAGTCCCGGACCAGCAACGGCAGGACGACCAGATAGGGACCGATAAAGCCGACCCCGACCACCATCACCAGTAACTGGAGTGGACGTAGGACCGGCGACCCAAAGACCTCCCGAACGCCCGCAACAAGGTCGCTCAGGCGAGCCCGCGTCTGCCCTGCTGTACTGCGTAACGATGGGGGGGGAAGTTTGCGCAACGTGGGCGCTCCAGCCAGCAAAACGAGCCCATGCATACACAGGGCCGGGACAATCCCCAGCCAACGCGCGCTGCCGGCCAAGAGCGCCCCCAGTGCTTGCGATGCCCACTGCGTCAGCGTCATACCAGCAACCGCCCGGAGCATGTTCGGTCCGGCAACTTCTGACAGCAGGGCGTCACGTGCCGGCATGGCAAACGCCTGCACCGTGCCCATACCCAGGGCATAGCCAATCAGCAGGCTCATCGACAGCCAGCCCTTGGCCACAACGGCCACCAAACACCCGGACAGGGTGGCGGCGACGAGGTGTAGCCCAATCAATAGCGTCCGACGATCGTTGCGGTCGGCCACCATCCCGCCGAGCAGAACCAGCAGGGTCGAGGGCAGCATGAGCGCGCTCTGGGCAATACCGACCCAATCGGCATCGGCCTGCAAAACGCCGACAACCAACCATGAAAACAACACGCCCTGCATGCCAAAGGCGGTAAACCACGAGCCAAGGCCGGCCACGAACCACAGGTAGAAGACCGGTTGCGAAGATGAGGAGGTTATGACCCGCCGCCCGGCGAGGGCGGGATGTGCTTGTTCATCGACCGTGAGTTTAACCGGGGGTGAGCTTGGCACGTATCATCCTCATTCAGGGGCTTATTGCTCTTCGTACCACTGGATTGCGCCCCGCAGCCCACGCTCTTTTCTGACGCGCCGAATCTCGTCATTGCCCGAGCCAAAGTGAAAAATGGCATCATATTCGGCGCCCGCCAGAACCGTGCTCCGAAAGCCTTGCAGATCCATGGCGCGGTTGATCGCCAATTTCTCCAACCGCAGCTTTTCCGCCGGCACCTTGGCCACCCGCCGGGCGTACCGATAGGTTTCGGCCTCCAGAGCGTCGGCCGGAAAGGTCCGGGTGGCAAAACCCATGGCCTCGGCCTCTTTACCGCTGATCTGACTGCCTGGCAAAAACGCCATATATTTGGTCCGGTGCGGCCCGACCATCCAGTTCCACATTGAGCTCACAAAGCCCGCCCCGGCGGGGAGCGAGGGAAAGCCGAGTCGGGCATCGTCGGCCATGAAAATGACATCCGAGCAGGCACAGATCTGACTCGCCCCGGCCAGGCAGTAGCCATGGACCATGGCAATCACCGGCTTGGGCAACTCGCGCAGGCTGAGCCAACGTTCAATCATTGTTTGGAGTTCGGTTCGGTCGCCATCAACGGTTTTCGCTCCCCCGCCGCCGGCCAGGTCATAGCCGGCCGAAAACGCCCGTCCAGCGCCCCGAATGATAAGGACTTTGATCTCCTCATCGCAACCAGCCAAGGCAATTGCCTGAGAAAATTCGTCTAACAACGCCGGGTTCATGGCGTTCAGCTTCTCGGGTCGATTGAGCGTCAGCGTTCCGATCCGGTCCTGTTTGTCCAAGAGTACCAGGTCCATAAGCCCCTCCCGTGCAGACCGTCCTTTGGCTTTTCCCCGCTCTGCACTTGTCCAGCCAAGCATTCAGAACCGTCTGAGTCTAGAGGCCCCGAGGCCGGACACGCCTAGCGCGCTTGCATAACACACAAAAAACCGGACATAATCCGCCGCCAAACAGGAGGAAACACGATGAGCGAATCTACACTTCCCGAAGCCTGGGTCCGTATCCCGACCGAAGCCCAAGTTCGAGCAAAACTTCCGACAGGGACAAAGACAGGGCCGTACGATTTTGGCTTTGTGCCGGCCATGGGGCGCCTGCTGAGTAGCCACAGCCGGATCGGTCCGCACTTCATCAATCTGTACAGAGAAATTATGTTCGCACCAGGCCAGCTCAGTCGCCAGGAACGCGAGATGATTGCCGCCGTCACTGCCGTAAGCCAAGACTGCTCCTATTGAACCAACTCTCACGTAGAGTTTCTGCGTGTGGAAACCGGGAATAGTCATTTGGTTGAGGCGATTCGCGCCAAGCAATGGCGTGAGCTGTCAAGCCTAACGGCCCGGCAGCGAGCCCTGTGTAGCCTAGCCGAGAAACTGAGCGCCAGCCCGACCCGTATGATCGAGGCAGACTGGCAGCCGCTCCGCGAGCTAGGCTTCGACGATGAGGCGTGTTTGGAAGTCGCCCATATTGTCGGCATTTTTAATTATCTGACTCGCTTAGCCGACGGTTTTGGCCTACAGCTCGACGCCAAGATCCAGCAGGCCGCGGCAACAGGCGTGGCGCTTGGCCCCCCATCCCAATCAGTCTGAGTAGGGGACGCGAAAAAATCTATGGCGGCCTATGCAATTGGCGATGCCCAGGGCTGCTTTGCCGGTCCGATGGCGCTGTCAGAGGCGATTTGTTTCAATCGGAGGCGCCATACTCTGTGGTTTACGGGCGACCTAGTCAATCGGAGGCCTGACTCGCTTGGGATCGTGCGCTTTGTCCCCGACCCCGTCCCACGGACGGGATGGAGCCTGAGGGACCATGGCCTCCATCTGCTAGCCGTTGCCCACGGTCAGCGCAAACTGCATCCTAAGGATACGCTGAGGGATATCCTCGAAACGCCCGACCGTGATATACTGCTTGACTGGCTCCGACACAGTCCTCTGCTACACCACGACGAGGTTACCCCTGATGACCACCGATCATAGTTCACTCTGCGAAAATCGGCGCGTCAGTCTAATCCACGCTGGTCTGCCACCGCGTTGGCCCCTAGCCGGGGTCCAACGCCACGCCCGAGCGGTCGAAACCGGTCTACAGGGACCCGACTTGGCCGCTTGCCTGGTCGGGATCACCCACAAAACGTGCCGGACAACGCCTAGCGCTGTCCCCCCCTCGCCTTCCCCTACCACCACCTGCTTGACCCGAAGCTGCTCCTATAGTGCCGAGGGGGTGCTTGACGTAGTGTACAAGGGTCCGTTGGGGACGCAGCCCTGCCTGCCGTGGTTTGCCGCGCCATACCAGGCCCACGCCGGCCAAGAGATTATCTTTGGCCACTAGGCCACTTTGGATGGGGAATTTATGGTCTGGACACGGCCGGTGTGTAGGACGGCCGGCTAACCGCGATGAGTCTAGAAACCAAACGTCGAACCAGCGTTGCCTGCCGAGATATAGTGGCGTGTGGAGCCTTAGAATCCGGCTCTCCCTCGTCTCTCAGGCGTTCAGAGATCGCATATGCCTACTGAGCTGAGCAAGGTCCTTCTCCATCGAGGGGTACTCCAACGGCTGCGTCTGGCATCCGGGAGCGTCCTGTTTTGCTATGTCGGCCTGCACCTGCTCAACCATGCGCTAGGCTTGGTTTCCCTAGCGGCAATGGAGGCCGGCCGCACCTGGTTTCTCTTTGTGTGGCGCAGCCCGGTCGGCTCGCTGCTCTTATACAGCTCGCTGAGTGCACATGTAGCTCTGGCCCTGGTCTCAGTCTACCACTACCGCCACTCCCGTCTTTCACCCCGCGAGCGGTTTCAGTTTGTGTTCGGCTTTCTCATCCCCCCGCTATTGATCCCCCATATCGTTGGTACCCGTCTGGCTCACGACTGGTACCAGATGAACGATTCATACACCTTTCTCGTTCTGCGCTACTCGGTGCTGAGCCCCGGGCTCGGCATTATGCAGTCTCTCCAACTCGTCTTGACCTGGCTACACGGCTGCATGGGTCTTTACTCCTGGCTGCGCCTCAAGCCTTGGTACCCGCGCGCGGCCATGACCCTCTACAGCCTAGCCCTACTGCTGCCGGTGCTGGCCGTGCTCGGCTTCAGTCAGGCTGGACAGGAAGTTGCCCGCCTAGCCCAGCAGCCGGGCTGGACCGAACAGCTGTTCCAGACCGTCAATACGCTAAGCCCAGCCCAAGAGGCGCTGCTGCAGCAAACCGGTTTATTGATGATCGGCGGCTATGCGCTCAGTGTGGCCGGGGTGTATCTCATCCGGGTCGTCCAGCGGCGCTATCTTCGGTCTCAGCGGGCGATCCAGATTACCTATCCCCACGGTCAAACCCTGACCGCTCCCCAGGGTGCCAGCGTGCTGCAAATCAGCCGCCGGGCCGGCATCCAGCACGCCTCGGTCTGTGGTGGACGCGGCCGGTGTTCAACCTGTCGGGTGCGGATCGTGCAGGGCCTTGAGTTGCTGCCAACCAGCAACGAAGCAGAGCGGCGCGTGCTGAGACGGGTCGGCGCCCCGCCAAACGTCCGCTTGGCCTGCCAGCTACGGCCGACCCACGACCTGACCGTTATTCCGCTCCTACCCGCCAGAGCCCAGGCCAGAGAGGGTTTTGCTCAGGCTGGCTATTTGGCCGGCCAGGAGAGAGAGATTGCCGTTTTATTTGCCGATTTACGCGGTTTTACCCGCATCTCCGAACATAAGCTGCCCTACGATGTGGTGTTTCTGCTAAACCGATATTTCGAGGTCGTCGGCAATGCCATTGAGCGGGCAGGCGGTATTGCCAATCAGTTCACCGGCGACGGCGTGATGGCCCTATTCGGGGTGCAGAGCACCCCCCGAACGGCCAGCCGCCAGGCCCTAGCCGCGGCCGTGGCGATGGTCCAGGGTCTGGCCGAGCTCAGTCTGCTCCTAGCCGAGGAACTCGATGCGCCGCTCAGGCTAGGTATCGGGATTCATACCGGACCGGCCGTTGTCGGTCGTATGGGCCGGGGGGTGGCCTCGTACCTGACCGCGGTCGGTGATACCGTGCATGTTGCCAGCCGCCTCCAAGACCTGACCAAGGAGTATCAGTGTCAGATGGTGATTTCCGAACAGCTAGCCGCCTATGCCGGCCTTGATGCGACCCCCTTCCTCCGCCATGAATTGACGGTCCGTAACCGTGGCGAGCCGATTGTGATTCGGGTCATCAAAGACGTCCGTGCGGTGGAGATTCAGACGCTGGCCGACAAGATGGACGAGACAAGCGAGATGAGCAGGACAGGCAAGACCGTTCGGCCAGATCAGCATCAGGCCTCCTAGCGGTCTAACCCAACGGGAAGGAACGTCCAAGCGTGAAATTTGGTCTGTTCTATCAACTGCCCTGCGCGCCTGAGCAAGACCCGTCGACCCGTTATCAGGAAACGCTCGAACAGATTCAATACGCTGACGAACTCGGCTTTGATACGGCTTGGCTGGCAGAGCTGCATTTTAATCCTCATTTCTCGGTCATGCCCGCACCACTAGTCTTTGCCGCGGTCATTGCTCAGCATACCAAACGCATTCGTCTCGGCACAGCAGTCGCCCTGCTGCCCCTCCAGCACCCGCTACGAACCGCC
Organism: uncultured Binatia bacterium (SeqCode); assembly: GCA_965214605.1. GTDB lineage: Bacteria > Desulfobacterota > Binatia > Bin18 > Bin18 > JAAXHF01. The sequence goes on from OZ243961.1 coordinate 601,599, forward strand.
GAGGAAGCGGCGGTGGTCGATGTCTTGAGCCACGGCCGCCTGGAACTCGGCGTCGGTCGGGGGGAGATTGCGATTCACTTTCAGGGCTTTGATGTGCCGCGCGAACAAGGTCGGGAGCGCTTTATCGAAGCCCTGTCGCTTATCCACCACGCCTGGACGCACGAGACGTGCAGCTTTGACGGCAAATACTTCCATGTTCCAGAGACGACCATCGTGCCTAAACCCGTCCAACATCCCCATCCGCCTATGCGGATTGCGGCCAACAGTCCTGAGACGGCCATGTTTGCCGGTCAGCAGGGCTATCCGGTGTTTGTTGCCTCTCCGATCAACCGCCACAACAAATTATCTGAACATATCGGTCGCTACCAAACAGCCCTTCGTGATGCGGGCCACGACGTGAGCAAACAAGACGTGGCGATTACCTTCCCGGTTTTTGTGGCTGACAGTTTGGAGCAGGTCCGCCGTTGCGTCGAGCCGAGTTTCCTCAACTACTTTCGGGCCATCGGTATCCAAGCACGCCTCGGGGCACGCGACGATTCGGCCAAATATGACTACCTGCGCGCCATCGTCAAACGGACCGAATCCATGACTTGGGAGCGCATCGAGGCCAGCATGGGGCTGTACGGACCGTCGAGACGGTGTATCGACAAGATTCAGGATATCGCCACCAACTGCCGCATGGACCAGCTCATCTGTTGGTTTAATCCGGGTGGCTTAGTGCCCCATCATGAGGTCTTGACCAGCATGCGGCGGTTTGCCGAAGAGGTCATGCCCGCAGTGCGCCACCTTTAGGATCTTCTGCTTGCCGTGCCACCGAAACATTCGTAGACTCTGCTCCCTTCGGGAGTTGCCCTGGGAGGAGCCTGAAACGAGGAGAGGGCGCTATGCTACACCTACATTTTCTGATTCAACGCAAAGATGGGATCAGTCGTCAGGACTTTTCAGCTCACTGGCGGAATATCCACGCTCCCCTGGCCGTCAAAATACCCGGCATCCACCGTTATGTTCAAAACCACACCCCACCGTTTCTCAGTAGAAACCCGGCCTATGACGGGATTGTTGAAATCTGGATGGACGATGAGGCAGCGGTCAAAGCGGCGTTTGACAGTCTGGAGTATCGCAATGGTGCCTATGTTGACGAACCCAACTTTGTTGACCTCAAGCAAGTGATCCGTCTCCGCACTCACGACGAGGTGATACTGCCCGGCGACCCGATCGGTAAAGACGCAGACCTCATCAAACGCGTCTCCTTTATCAAGCGTAAACCAGGTATGAGTCCTGAAGAGTTTTCGCGCTACTGGCGTAAGGTGCACGGCCCGCTAGCCCTAGCTCTGCCCGGTCTACGTCGCTACGTACAGTGCCACGTTGTCCCGTCGACGTATGAAAAAGGCGAGCCGGCCTATGACGGAGTGGCCCAGATTTGGTTTGAGACGCTGGCCGACCTGCAGTACGCCATGGACTCATCAGAGTACAAACGGAGTGCTCAGGCTGACGGCCTCAAGTTTGTTGACCCCGAGCGGATCATGCATGTGCTGAGCGAAGAAAATCGGGTGATATGGCCGGAATAAGCAGGGAGATGCCCGTTCTCTGCCTTCGATCTCTTCCGCTCACGCTTGCTGCCGAACAGTCGGTGAGGCTTCTGACCTTTGCAGGGATGGCTGAGCAAACAACGCGAAAAACCGCTCCCACGTCCGCGGTCGCCCAACGGCGCTGTCCGGCCAGAGCAGCGCCGTAGCCACCCCTATCGCACAGTTCAGTCCCAATCCGCACAGCCCCGAATCAAACACCCAGATGTGGCCGACGCCGCCGAGCGTCAGTCCCCCCACTGTCAGGACTCCGACGCCAAGATCGGCCAGGGTCGCGCGGCCTGAAAACCGCGGCCAGTAGAGGCCCAGGATCAAGGGCGGATAGAGCTGCATAACGTATTGCCGCTAAACTTGGTGGCCAACATAGCAAAAAAGAGCACGACTGGCCCGGTTGTCTTACCGCCCAGAAAATAGTCTCTGGCACTCCAGGTGCGGCCGGACCGAAAGGCCCAATAGCCGATCAGGATGTGGCTCAGCAGATACAGGCTGAGAATCAGTAACGCCTCAAACCCCAGCCCGTCGGTCATGCGTCTTCCTCGCCGTCAAGGACGGAGGAGGCCAGACGCCAGTGACGTGCGCTCACACAGCCAGCAAAAATCACGACCAGGGCGGAGGCAGCCAGACAGACAAGAAACCACAGGCCCCCCCACCAGCGGTTCGTGCCTCCCGGCAAAGAAATACGGCACCGTGAAAAAGAGCAGAACGCCGGAGATCATCCAGATCTAGGCTTGCAACGGCTCTCTCATCAATCCAGCCCGGTATAATCAAACTCCATCGGCGTGATATCCCCCGCCGTGATCGCTCGAATCCGCTCAGCCGACAGCGGATAGCTGAACTGCTCGTTGCGCATATGGAGGCGCTGGAGCAGGATTTTGCCGACCATGTCGACAATCTCTTGCCATTCGGTCGGAGATAGCTGCTGCTGAGCCAGGCCCACATAGCCGGCCCGCATATGTCCAATCTCGTCGTTGTAGACCTGCTCGCAGGCCCTGGCGATACGGTTATTGAGCTGGCCCGAGCCGGCCAGCCGCATACCGGCCGAGTACATACTACAGTAGCCGCCCTCAGTAAAACGCACGGCAAAATAGCCCAAGCGACCCCGCTGCTCGCGATATTCATAGCGCAGACGGGCCAGTTCGTCGTCAGACTGCCAGCCAACCAACGCGTGCGGGTTCAGCTTCTCCCCACTCAGCCAGTCATAGATATCGGCAAACAGGCAGTAATGGGCAAACTCCGTGCGCAGATCGTCAATAACGTCAAGCACGGTGTGGCGATCAACCTGGAGGTCGATTTTATCAAAGACCTCGCTCAGATAGGCAACCGGTCCCTGAAACAGCCCTTTTTTCTTATCCCCAACCCCAGAGCCCCAAATCTCCTTAAAACACTGGCGGCGTAGCCACACCAGATCAGTATCGGGCGTCCGCATTGGGCTCTGAAAATACGTCCACACCACCTCGGCCTCACCCGCCCAGTAGGGCGCGGCGAGATCGACCAAACGTTTGAGCTGAGGATTAATCTGCCGTTTGGCATTCATCATTTTCTTCCGTCGTTCATGGCTCGGCATTCCGATCAATCTCATCTCCCAGCTCACAAATCCCCTGATAGAATAGCTTGCAGCCCGTCAGCGCCAGTTCCATCCCGTCCAGCACTTCCTGACGTTCATGCTCCGTGGCGACATGCCGGGAGATTGGCTCCCAGACCTTCCGTCCGGCGTGATCGTCATCGGCCTTGGTGTGGTAGGTAAAGAAGAACACCTGCTCATCGTTCAGATCATAGGTCTGCTTCCAGGCCTCGGCCCGAAAATTATGCGCGCCCTGCATAGCGGTGAGGATAAACTCATCGACTGAGGTGGCTAACCAGCCAGCCACCCAGTGCCGCGTGCGGGCAAGGTGCTCCCACACACTCAGGGCCACATTGACCAGGGGAACGGGCCGGGTGGTGTCCATCTGTTCGTTGGTGAGACCGACGTTGCGGCCCATCTCCCACAGCAGTGTGGTGTGGGGCTGGGCAATCTGATCGTCATACACCAGCTCTTCACGCATCTGACCGATGGTTTTACGGACAACGGCCAGGTCTGGACAGCGACTGATCCAGGCTGGTCGAATGACTGCGCTAAACAGCCGATTGCGCAGAATATGCTGTAGGATGAAGGCCTGCCCGCGCCCGGGTGTCAAAGGCTCGACCAACCACGGGACTTGGGGAGCGGTTTCAAGGGCACGTTTGCAGATTTCGTCAACAATAGTGTTCATATCTCATCCTCATTACGGCTGCCCCAACACCGCGACACACGACACCGCACCCGGCCCGCCAACGTTGTGGACCAAACCCAGCCTGGAATTTTGGATCTGACGCGGGCCGGCTTGGCCACGCAGCTGAGTCACAATCTCATACACCATACGGACTCCGCTAGCCCCGATGGGATGCCCAAAAGACTTGAGGCCACCGCTTGGATTAACCGGGATATCGCCGTCCAGAGCGGTCCGCCCTTCTTCAATCAGGGTAGCCCCCCGGCCTTTGGGGACAAAACCCAAGTCTTCATAATTGGTGATTTCGGTCCAGCTAAAACAGTCGTGGACCTCGGCCACGTCGATCTCCATGAGCGGGTCGGTAATGCCGGCCATGGCGTAGGCCTGGGCCGAGGCGTGCTCAGTAGCCTGAAAGCCGAGGTAGTCATAGCTCGGGTCCATAAAGGGCCGACCGCTGCTCACCGCTAGGCCCACCCCTTTTACCAAAATATAGTCATCGCGGTATTCTTTGGCCAGATCCGACCGACACACCACAACCGCGGCCGCCCCATCGGTCGTCGGACAGCAGTCATACAGGCCGAACGGATAGGCCACGATGGGCGCGGTCAGGACTTCTTCGGCAGAGACGGTCTTTTGCAGATGAGCCTTGGGATTCAACGAGCCGTTGTAGTGATTTTTGACCGACACCTTGGCCAGGCTCTCACGGGTCAGTCCATAGGTGTGCATATAGCGGGTAGCAGCCAGGGCAAACAGACCCGGCGCGGTTGACCCGTCATTATAGTAGGGATGCACGCCCTCACGCGCCAAGCCACGCCCCGGACGGTCTTTGTACTTCTCCACCCCGAGCACCAAGGCCATATCGTACAGCCCGGCCGCCACGGCTATGACCGCGTGACGGAAGGCATCGGTTCCGGTCGCGCAAAAATTCTCGACCCGGGAGATTGGTTTATTGTACAGACGCAGCGCATCGCCCAAGGAGACCGCGGCCTTACCGTGTCCCTGGGCGGGTGAATAGGTGCCAAGCCAGGCCGCGTCAATCTCGTCAGGGGCAATCTTAGCGTCGTGAAAAGCGGCAAACGCCGCCTCAACCGCCATTTCTTCGTAACCCTGATCAACATTGTCCCCAAACTTAATGCAGCCTGCCCCAATGACAGCAACCTGATCTTTGATGGAAGCGGACATGACTTCTCCCTTCTGCAACAGCTGTCGTGTTCCCCCCTACTAGCAGCTTGGACAAGAGCCATGACCAACGTCGCAATCCCTGCCCCTTGCAGCCGCAAAGCCCGCTACCACTGCGCCTTTGTGGCCGGGTGGTCATCGTCTGTCTGAGACGCTTCTCCGATAGCTCTGGCTCTGGCTTCGGCCTGACACTAGTCCATCCCGGTCTTTTACAACTCTTTGGCTCTAGTCCGTGTGTCAAAAGCCATGACTTGGCTCTCCCCTTTCCTGCCCAATATACCCCCTATTAAGGAAGAAAACAGCGGGGAAAACTTTGCTATCTCACCTTAAACACCTATAGGGAGGTATTGTCTGATTGCCAGGCATGTCAAGCCGCGGCCTGCTTGCCTCGCCCCCAGCCTCTCCCGCGCCGGGAGGGGGGAAAGCCTCCGCCTACAGCAGGTGAAATTGGCACAGTACTCTGGCCACCTCCGGATCGCTACGCTGTTCTAACGCCCAGAACACCTCTCTCAGCTCCTCCAACCGCAGGCGGTTGCCGCTGAGGTCATCTTCCAGGCTCCCCACCTGCCTGCGCAAAGGTCCAACTCATCGTTCGTCGGTTCCGCAGCACAAAGCCTCTGCTAAGCCGCCACGAGTGTGCTACAGGCACTCTAGTAGCCTCAGGGTCAACTGAAATTGGCGGGCAAACCGTGCGGCCATGTCCTCCCGCAGTTGGTGAGAACGCCTAGCCGTATCGGTCCAGAGTTGCTCATTCTGTTGGGCCCGCAGCTGGCCCATCTCCGCCGGCAACCGACCGATGTCTCCACGCAATTGCTGGGACCGCGTCCGCCAACCCCGCTTGTCGGGCTTCGAGTCGTATCAGACGCCTCGGTCAAGGTCGGGGATAGCTCTCCGGGGCGGGCAAGAACACTATGACCAAAACCCCCGGGAGGAAGGATTAACTCATGGCGGCATTCAAGGTCGGATGCCGGAAATGTCAAGTCATGTGGAAAAGGGGATCAGCCTGACTCGACTGACGGGGCCGTTATGGCATCCACAGCTTCTCCTCAGCAGGGGTAAGCCAAGGCGGCATAATATCGAAAGGGGCGAGCCAGCAACCGCAGCGGCTCGGTCCCCCCTCCCCTCCTCTCTCCAAGGGGAGGAAAGTGCAGACGGAGACACGACTCGCCAGCGGCTCAATTCCTGGTCTTGCTTGTTTCAAATCCCATGTCTAGGCTGTGTTGGGAAAGCTCTTCAGCAGACGAATAGGAGAGATATGAGACGACAACATCACAGTGGTCAGAACGCTCGTGACTGGCGGCGCCAAATAGCAGCCTCTGCGGAGAAACAACAAGAAAGCGTCTTCACATATAAGTTTGGACTGAGCATACAAGAGGGAGATTTAGACTTTGCCGCGGCCACTCGAACCTACGACATCACCGAAGGGATTTTATGCGGGAGCTTAATCGGCTTGATATGCGCTGTGCATCTGTCCGGGTTTCGCCTATTTTCCAAGAGCGGGGAGACACGCCAGTTCCGAAATCGAAGTCGATATCCCGAAGACGCATTCACCAAGGCGTTCCGCGCTCATACGGAAATCATAAACCCTGACATTACGATTCAGTCAATTGAGGCTGTCTTCGCCGCACCTCCGCGAAAGAAAATAGCCTGGTCAGCGGACACCCTTGGGAAGCGGCTGTTTCAAACCTGGAACAATCGCTCCCCAAAAGACGCAGAGAGAGAGCACCCAGAATTTTTACTGGCCCAGGGAATCGCTTGCGAAGTCGCCAAACAGTTCTCCGGATGGAAGGAACTCGCCGACAATGTAAGCGGTGCACTGGCCTGCGCTGACAGATATCTGGCGACCCTGGGAGACTCCTTTCCAAAACTCAGTAACCTGCCACCCGGAACCACGATCAATCCAGACTCTTGTACGCTTGCCTACGATCCCGAATCGCCCTTCGTTGAGATGGTTGGTAACGAAGAAAACTGGCTCCATCAGGTAGTGGCGGTTTGTGCTGGCAGGCTGAAACGAGACATGCCCGATCGTGACCTATCCTCGTCTGATTTTGCAAAGCGTCTGAACGACGCTGTTGTTACTAGTCAGCACAATGGACTGTCTTGGTTATTCGGCAACGGCCTACGCTACCTTCGGAAATCAAGCATTGAGCGGATTACCGAAAACCTTGATGTTCCACACGGGAAGCGCCAACGAGTTGAACAACTCAAAGCCTTTGCCGACGCGCTTCCTGACAATCCATTTTTCGACACCAATGGCTATGCCGAGTTTCGTACCTCCGTCGGTGGCAAGATCGCCTCATGGGTCTCGAACTACTGGAAGCGCATTTGCGAACTTGCGACGTTGCATTCTCAGCCGCCGGATATCGCTATTCCCGAAACGCTGCAAGATCCCGATAACGCCTTTCTGTTTTCTGGTCAGCACACCAACGCTGCCGGCCTCATAGACCTCTCTAATCGCATCCCTGAGCGGGTCAAAAAAGCCGGCAATGCGCTTGTTGTTCTGCGTGGAAGTTGTATTCCTGGACCGGAAGATATCGCCGTCGTTGAATCCGTTGCCGATGAGATGACCGAACTCACTGGGCAACTCTCCATGCTCGACAACCGCATTCGGCAGGAAACCGAACGCGCCAAAGACGCCGAAAACGAAAAACGTGCCAAGGTCCTAGAATCCCTCAGGCCAAACATTCCCAAAGGTCTCAAGGATCTGCCCAAACTAAACAGCATATCAGGCGGCACCGTGGACGCTACCGGTGAGATCAAACGGCTGGAAGCCGACCTGAACTCCGTCATACGAGCACGCCGTGAGCACTTCCGGCAACTCTCTGAATGGGCGGACAGTAACGCAGGCGGCCTTGATCCCCTGCCCATCCTTAAAGAACGCGAACAAGAGGCGCTTTCCGACCGAAACATGGACCTCGATTGTGCAGCTGAATACGCTATCCGGCGTCTGCTTGATCGCATCGGCGTCATGTCGCATCGACTGTCGCCAAGTGTAGCCGAGCAAATCCGGACCGCCATGACGCCGCTTTTTCGCAGGAAAAAAGAGGCAAACCGCTACTTCTACAATCGCAACGGCAGGATCTATCGGCATCCCTTCAGCACCTCACGTCACCAGGCTTATGCCATAGACGTAGAGCGTGCCCACGCAACCGATTGGCTCTTGTGGTTGGAGGAGCGGACGACAGAAATCCGTAACGCTCTGCGCGCGGATCAGACACGCCTACGCGATCTTCTGTTGATGGAAGCTTTTGTCCTGACGACACGGCTCGGCGGTCTCTCTGATCGTGTACCGGGGGATCTGGCGAAACCGGAAAACGACTGTCTCAACATTCCTCCCCTGCTCAAAGCGCAGCTCGAGGCTAGGGAGGTTTCGCGCGATGTGGCCGTGCGCGCCTTCAATCTGTTCAATAGTGCTATCAATGGTCTGTCGTTTCGCGCCTTCCGTGATAGTTTCATTGTTCGCGTTAAGTTTCAGCGCCAAGATCGCGAAGAAGTATTTTATGTCCCGAAGGAACGCCCCTGGCAGGCACCAGCTGACTATGATTCAGCCAAGGGTGAGATATCTAAGGGCTTGAAGCTCTCCGCAGTCGTGCGTGACCAAACCGGGGCTGTTCTGCCGCGTGAGACAGCCAAGGGCTTGAGTAAGGCGAAGTTTCCCGAGCCGGGTACGCGTGCCCTGCTGCGTCAATCGCCTCATGACTGGTTCGTCGAACTCGATGTCCGCTCTACCCAGGCTTCGGAGTTGGCAGGGCTGCCCGTCAAGAAGAACAAAGACGGACTCAAGCGCTGGAAAGTCCTGAAAAAGCCGGCCTTTCGACTAGTCGGGCCGCCCTCGTTCAAGACGCAGCTCGACCGCGCTCTGACAAGCGGAGAGGTGAAGCTCGGCGACTACACGCTCATCATTGACCAGCTCTTCAAACAGTCCTTGTACGTCGAAGGTGAGGAGATACACCTTTTGGCTGAACCGGTAAAGATTCGGGCAGAACTGGCGGTTCCAGTAATAGACAACCGGCCGTATCCCAAGTCTGAAACCGACTTGATATTTAACAAGATCGTTGCCATAGACCTTGGCGAGCGACGGGTCGGCTACGCGGTCTTCTCGCTCATAGACTTCGTGGAAAACGGTTGCCAAAATCCGATCAAGGTGGGGAGCGTCGCCATTCCCGCTTTCAGGAAACTGATGGCCGCGGTCCGCCGCCACCGCGGGTCGCGGCAGCCCAACCAGAAGGTCGACCAAACCTACTCGAGAGCGCTGATGCAGTTCCGAGAAAACGTGGTGGGAGACGTCTGCTCTCGCATTGAGACCTTGTGCGAATACTTCGGCGGATTTCCCGTACTCGAAAGTTCGGTGGGAAATTTCGAGACAGGGGGCCGCCAGCTGGAGATGATCTATGGTTCAGTCCTGCGCCGCTACACTTTCTCCGAAGTGAAAGCCCATAAAGCCACCCGTAGCCATCATTGGTTCACAGCGGACACCTGGAAGCATCCCTACGTCTACACCTACACCTACACCTGGAATAAGAGAGAAAAGCAATATTCCGGCCCATCCAAGCCGCTGAAGATATTCCCCGGCGTCACGATCAACCCGGCCGGCACCAGCCAGACTTGCCAGCATTGTAAGCGGAATGCCCTTCAGGCGCTGCGTAACATGACGGACAAGGTCGAAGTGGGAGAAGACGGCCGCGTAGTCCTCGGAAACGGGACGATACGGCTTCTCGAACGAGCCGATTATCTTCCTTCCGAACGAAGAAAATTTCGTCACAACAAAGCAAGGCCGCCGCTAAACGTGCCTGCCCAGAAAGGATCCCGGCTAAGCCGCGACATCACGCGTATCGCCAGACGAAACATGCGGCAACCCCCATCTTCCACAATGTCACCCGATACCACACAGTCTCGCTTCAAATGCGTGTACGTTGACTGCGGCTATGAGGGGCATGCCGACGAAAATGCCGCAATTAACATCGGCCGGCGTTTTTTGGAACGGATCGATATGGAAACGTCGAGAGGGACGTGCCGGGACTTGACCGGGCAGCGAGAATGAGCCACCATCGTTCCTATTCTCTTCCAGGCCCAAGGACTTATCATCCATACCTCAACCTGGAAGACGTCCCCGCCTCCCCGGACGCCCTTCAAAGAGGGGAGGCATCATCACCTTACCAGCTTTGAAGAGGAATGGGAGGTAAGGGGAATATCGCCTGGCAGCCGATAGGAGACCTTTGGCGGACGCCCGCCTTTACGTTCACCCGCGGCGGGAACGATAAACCGGCGCATGTCGCCGGCCAGGTAAGCCCGCAGCGCCAACACGCTTCCATGCAACAGATTTTTACGGCGCACAAACTGGTGGGTAGCGGGAACGTAGACAACCTTCTCCATATCGTTCTTCAGCCCGGACAAAGTGGCTTTGGTCAGCGAGTCAGAGGCATTGTCCGGGGGATGGGTCCGGCAGGCCCCGGCAACGGCCTCTTCAATCATGTACCGGGCTGGCTCCATGAGATCGTAGACAAGTCCCATGTAGTCGGTCCCTTCATGCAGGAATCCGTGACTGGGCGAAAGCCGGTGGATTAACAACCAGCGCAAGAGTACCCCAGACAGGAACATGGACCCTGCATCAAGGGCGGCTGGTAAAGGCCCCTCCCCTCTGCGAGTGATATCAGGGTATCCCATCCGAGTGAAATATCTCCGCCAATATCTGCGTGATTGCTCGGCTTCCCAGGCCCGTATCTGTCCAAGATTCCGTGTACGCGCCAGCCGTTTGTAGACAGCGCTTGGCATGGGCAGTGTGTTCTCTACCGCCCGAAAACGTTCACGTACTAGAGTCCGCGCAATATAGGCACGTTTAGATTTATTTGTCCGGGTAACGATCTGTCTGGTCAAAATATCGTCGGCATCGACTCTGGGAGCTGGCAAGAAAATCGCTGGGCGGCTGATGTTGCGGCGGTGAACAAGGAGGGGCACTCGGCGAAAGGCAAGTTCGTCAATGAGAGCGACCGGAATCTGGCCAGTCGCGCCGTAGAACATGATGCAATCAAGCTGCGACAGCTCAGTATCGACCTCGCCTCCGTTATATGTGAACCGCCATAAGTTCTTTTTGAGCCTTGCTACCTGAGAGACGTATGGTAGCCACAAGGTCGTCTTGCTTCTCCGCTTGGTTGATTTCCATGTCCAAAGAGAATTTGGATGTTGAAATTGATCAATTTTAACCATATATGTCCTCAGTAAGAAAATCGAAAAATCATTGTAATATAAATATTTATCTGGTATACCTCCAGTTCTGAAGGGGAATTAGAGGCCGAAAAATATGAGTTCTGAAGGGGAATTAGAGGGTGTGGAGCATGACGCAATCCAGTTCTGAAGGGGAATTAGAGGCTGAAATACGGGCGTTCCTCCAGTTCTGAAGGGGAATTAGAGGTTCTCAACAGCATGAGGAGTCCAGTTCTGAAGGGGAATTAGAGGTTCTCAACAGCATGAGGAGTCCAGTTCTGAAGGGGAATTAGAGGTTCTCAACAGCATGAGGAGTCCAGTTCTGAAGGGGAATTAGAGGTTCTCAACAGCATGAGGAGTCCAGTTCTGAAGGGGAATTAGAGGTTCTCAACAGCATGAGGAGTCCAGTTCTGAAGGGGAATTAGAGGTTCTCAACAGCATGAGGAGTCCAGTTCTGAAGGGGAATTAGAGGTTCTCAACAGCATGAGGAGTCCAGTTCTGAAGGGGAATTAGAGGTTCTCAACAGCATGAGGAGTCCAGTTCTGAAGGGGAATTAGAGGTTCTCAACAGCATGAGGAGTCCAGCAGGGGAATTAGAGGTTCTCAACAGCATGAGGAGTCCAGTTCTGAAGGGGAATTAGAGGCACGCGCATGACGCACCCCCCAGTTCTGAAGGGGAATTAGAGGATGGAAGGCTTCGGGCTGCCCAGTTCTGAAGGGGAATTAGAGGCAGGGAGGGAGGGCTGGAATCTCATCGCTGTCCAAGTCGAATCGCCTCGGCCAGGTCTACCGCGCCGGTGTAGAGGGCGCGGCCGATAATCAGGCCGTGTATACCGTCCGCTTTACATGGCCGCAGCCGCTCAATGTCTTCAAGACTGGCCACGCCACCAGAGGCAATAACAGGAATCTGAATTGCCCGAGCCAAGAGCCGGGTGGCTTCGATATTCACCCCTAGGGATGTACCGTCACGGATAATATCGGTGTAGACAATCTCACCAACGCCCATATCTTGGCACTGTTCGGCAAGTTGCGTCGCCTCAAGCTCAGTCGCTTCAGTCCAGCCTTGGACAGCGACTTTCCCGTCCCGGGCATCAATGCCAACCGTAATCCGGCCCAAAAAGCGTCTACATGCCTCAGCTACAATCTGAGGCTGCCGATAGGCTACTGTGCCCAGAATTGCACGCTGTACCCCGAGTGAGAACATCTGCTCAATCGCCGCTAGGCTGCGCAGTCCACCGCCGAGCTGAACCGGAATATGTAAGGATTGGCAGATTTTTTCTATAGCGTCAGTGTTCACGCCTGCGCCTGACATGGCGCCGTCAAGATCAACTAGGTGGAGCCGAGCGGCTCCGGCGTCTTGCCAGCGCTGTGCCACGGCGACCGGATCGTCGGAGTAGATGGTCGCCTGAGCCATATCACCTTGGTAGAGACGCACACACTGACCGGCCTTGAGGTCGATGGCGGGGATAATCTCCATAGGAATCACAGAGGAGGGTGGTGGTCGGTCACAAATTTGCCGAAGTTGGCCAAGATTTGTAGGCCGACGGCCTGGCTTTTTTCTGGGTGAAATTGGGTAGCGAAGATATTGCCTGACCAAACACTCGACGCAAAATGGATGCCGTACTCGGTGGTGGTGGCCACGATGGCCGGGTCTGTTGGGATCGGATAATAGGAGTGAACAAAATACACCGCCGCGCCCTCGGGTATCTTGGCCAAATGGGGGGCTGGTCGCTCAATGTGGAGCTGGTTCCAGCCCATATGGGGGATTTTTTGTGGACCGTTGTCGGTTGTCAGCAGAGCAGGATCAAAGCGCTCGACCGTGCCTTTAAGGATGTCCAAACCTTGCTCCCGGCCAAACTCGTAACTTTCTGAAAACAGGATCTGCATACCGACACAAATCCCAAGCAGCGGCGTGCCGCTGTTGGCCACCCGATGGACGGTTTCGATAAGCCTACATTTAGCCAGCCCGTCCATACACGCGCTAAACGCGCCCACGCCCGGCAGTACTACTCCCGCGGCAGCCTCAATGCGGGCAGCGTCCCTGGTGATTTCAGCCGGGTAGCCCATCTTCTCGCAGGCTTTTTGGACACTCCGCAGATTGCCCATACCATAGTCAATAATCGCAATTGTGCCGAGAGGCATTCTCTCTCCTCCGCTCCCTCCCTCTCCCTCTAATTCCCCTTCGGAGCTGGCCAGAGATATAGGTATAGGGCATAGGACATCGGCTATTTCACAATCACACTGCAAAATAGCCGTGTATTAAAGTGGCGTGTTGTCTATTCCGGAACCGGCCGCGCCCGCTGGTTGTAGAGCATCTTGCGCAGGCGGTCTTTCTCTTCCTGCGACAGCTTGGAGAAGTCCATGGACAGCTCGCTGCCAACGGCCATGCCTTTTTTCACCCCGTCCCGTTCCGAGAGTTCCTCAAACCAGCGTTTGAAATATTTAAACTCGTTGATGTCCTGTCCCTGGGCCTCCCAGCTGACCGTCCAGGGATAACAAATCATATCGGCGATCGTATACTCATCACCGGCCAGATAAGGCTGCCGATAGAGCTGATTATTTAAGACGCCAAACAGACGGTTGACCTCATCTGTGAAACGCCGCACTGCATATGTCTGATCACCCTGTTCATCGCCCAAGCGCCGAAAATGACCACACTCTCCGCTTTTGGGGCCTTGGTTGGCCATCTGCCACATGACCCACTGGTTGACGACGTAACGCCCCCGCACGTCTTGGGGATAGAACTTGCCGGCCTTCTCGGCAATATACATCATCATTGCTCCAGATTCAAAAATACTGATCGGCTCGCCCCCGCCCAAGGGATCGTGGTCGACCATGGCGGGCATCCGGTTGTTAGGACAGATCTGTAGAAATTCGTCCGTGAACTGATCTCCACGGCCAATGTTGCAGGGGATCATATTGTAGGCTATGTCACACTCTTCGAGCAGAATAGTCACCTTTTTGCCGTTTGGCGTGGGCCAATAGTGTAAGTCAATCATGCTGCGTACCTCCTTTTTTCCGATATCGACCGACCGGACGTTATGCCACCCTACACCGATTCGACTGACTGGAACAAGCAGGTCTGGATGCGCAAGCGCCGGGATCTTGCCTGTCGCCGAGCGAACGGCTTACGCATCTGTCCACTCGGTATTCCAGCGTGGAAAAAAACGCGGCACCCGCCGGCAGTATGCAGCATAGGCCTGGCCAAAACGCTGGTGTAATTCCCGCTCTTCAAACACGACAATCACATACAACAGGGGCAGACTCAGTGCCGCCCATACGTATAAGATCAGATAATTGGCCACAAAGGCGAAGCCTAGCACTGATAGAAACACTTCTAGATAGCGCGGGTGTCGTATCCGGGCATAAATCCCCTCCTGTAACAAGCTGGACGGTTGGCTCTGAGAGCGCAGTTCGGGGAGACCGATCATGATACGCAGGGTCAAATATTTGCGGTGCTGGAGTGCAAGCGCGCCTGCTCCGCTCAGACACACTACGGCCAGTCCCAGACAGACGGCGTTTGTCTCGTACTTGGTGGCCAACAGCGCACCGCGAACTACAAACAGGCCTCCGCCAAGCATGCTCAGCTCGGCTCCCACCAGACCATACGTCCAGCCCACCCCCCGTTTACGCCAAAATTCGGCAAAAGGGTGGATGCACAGCCAGAACAACAGCCCCGGCGGGAGGCCGATCAGAAACGCGAACGCAATCCCGTAGCGCAACTCATCCATTAGGTGCACGCCGACCCTCCGCTCCCAACCGACCGCAAGGTCCCCAACTCCATAACAGCCGATATCACCATTCCTAGGTATGAAGCACCCCCCAATCAGCCCGAGACACCAGGCGGCCTGCCTCCCTCCCCTTGTCTCTTCCCAGATCAGAATAGTACAACCGCTTAGAAGACAACATCTTGTTGCGGACATCCGAGATTGGAGGATATGATGCTGAGGGCACTTGCAGTGTGTAGCGGAAAAGGTGGTGTAGGCAAAACGCTGTTATCGGCCAGTCTGGCCCGGATTATTCAGCAAGCAGAAAACTGCAACGTCTTGGCAGTCGATTTAGACCTAACAGTCAGTGGGCTAACCCTCTTGTCGTTTCACAATAAACTTGAGCTTGATCAAGTCCCAATCTCACTCTTTGACTACCTGACCGGTGATGACAATGCCCAAAGTGCGCTGTTCGGAGCCTTACAGGCCGCCGTCACATCAAGGGGCGAATATCCTTCGGCCGTGCTCTACCAGCGTCTAGATCACGTTTTTGTCCTGCCCGCCTCCACAGAAAGTGAGCGTCCGGACTGGAGCCGGTCTGCCCAGATTGAACTCGACCTGGCGATTGAAAAAATTGCCCAGCTGCGACATTTTGCCGCTGAGTCGCTGGACATCGACTATCTGATTTTTGATACTCAAGCTGGCTTGGGCAGCCTCAGTCTGGCCGCGGCAACGCTCAGCGATATGACCCTTATCGTGATGGAAGAAGACGATATCAGCTGGTTCACCGCGCTGCGCATGTTCACCGAAATTACCGAGTTGAACAGACGCCTCAAAAACCGCTCGCGCAGCTACTTCCTGGCCAACAAAGTCCAAGCTGGGCTGATGGATATGGCCAGCAAACTGAAAGCCTTTTCCTTTCTGCCACCGATCCCGTTCGATAGCTGGATGCAGCGTCTGGTGTCGAACTCGACCGCCGTTGTCCTTGAAAAAGAGTTTGAAGACAGCGACTTCTTTCGTCGTTTACAAACCCGGGTGTGGCGAGAAATGGCCAGCCTTTTTGGACTCAGCCAGAGTCCCCAAAAAAATGCCTCGTTTAGCTGGTGGCGGCAGCTCAAGGGACCGGTCGAGCCAATGCCGAAAGCCAAGCCCACAGCGTCGTCCCCCCCTCCCCGCCTCAGCCCGAATTTCCAGAACAGTCAGCCAGAAAAAACCACGCCCTCCGCCGCCAAAGCCCAGCCTGCTGACCAACCTCACCGGTTAGACGTCAAAAGTGAAGTCCGTTGATCTAATGTGACGGAATCAGGACGACTTTCCCCGTCGTACGTCGGGCGGCCAGATAGCGATGGGCATCGGCCGCGTGGGCAAGGGGAAACGTCCGGTCCATAACAGGCCGCAGGGTTCCGGCTTGAACCATGGCCAGCAGCTCCTGCATCGGCCGACGATGCAGGGCGACGTACCACGGCGGCATGCCCAGATGCAGACCGCTGACCGTAATATTACGGATCAAAATCTGAGTGGCATCAAGCATCGGCAGGGAGCCACTCGCCCGGCCATAAATGACCAGCCGGCCCATCGGCACCAGGCAGTTCAGGCTACGGGTCAACACGTCTCCGCCAACACATTCCAGCACCACATCGACCCCCCGTCGGTCGGTCATACGCAGGATCTCAGACACAAAGTCGTGCTCAGCATAGTTAATGACTTCCTGGATGCCAAGGTGGCGTAAACGTTCTAGCTTTTGCTCGCTCGAAGCCGTTCCAAATACGCGGGCCCCCCACAGCTTGGCCAGCTGGACGGCGATTGTGCCGACCCCGCTGGCAGCGGCCTGGACCAACACAAAATCTTGGGGCTGAAGGCGCGCGCTCGTCTTCAGGAGATGATAGGCAGTGGCACCGGCAACCGGCATACCAGCCGCAGCCTCAAAACTCAGGGAATCGGGAAGAGGGTAAACCGCCTCCGGCGGTGCCGTGACATACTCAGCATAGCCACCAGTCCCAACCCAGGCCATGACCCGATCGCCAGGCCTGACCGTGCTGACCTCAGCCCCGGTCCGAGCAACCCGACCGGCTACCTCCAGACCGGGTATCAACGGCAGCGGGTAGGCGAACGGGTAGCGGCCCTGCCGCCGACCGAGGTCAGAATAATTGACCCCTGCCGCCGCCACCTTGATCAGAACCTGCTCGTCTTCGACAGACGGTTCATCCACATCCTCATAGCACAATACCTCGGGCCCGCCGAACTGGTGAAAACGGATGGCTCGCATGGTTCACTCTGTGCCTGGAGGACGTATATCTTAGAATACGGCCAGCGGATTCACCGGTGAGGCGGTTCCCTTGACCAGCACTAGCGGTGCAATGATCGACAGAAACGTCCAGCGCGATCGCTCGGCACACGCTTGAGCGACGGCCTCTAGGTCACAGTTGTCTATCAGGTGCAGGCCCATGGCCACAATTGTGACGGCATGGATGGGTAACATCAGCTTGTCGTAGCCGCTAGGCAGCACATCGCTAGCACCGTCTCCGGCCATGGCGGCAACTTCGTGGGCATGCAGCCACGGCAGGCAGGCCGCCCCGAGTCCGGCCATCCCTTCGCTAAACGAGTCCCACGGTCCTTTTGATCTCAGCCGGGCGTGCCGCCCGGTACGAACAAACAGGACGTCTCCACTCTCGACCCGAAAGCCACCCGCCTGTTCGGCCTGGTCAAGGTCGGCCGGGGTGATTTCCTCTCCGGGTTCAAGCCACTCTTTGCTCTTCAGCCGAGGGATATCGATCAATACTCCCCGGGACACGATCCCGTCTTTGAGCGCGTCAATAGCCCCGTTTTTGGCGCCCTTGGTCCCAACGTCTTCTGACGAATAGCCGTTATACATTTGGCCCTTGTGAAAGACGTGGCACAGCGCGTCCAAATGTGTGTTGGCCAGCCCGTGCGGCGCAATTGCAAAGTAATCGGCACTATATGGAATCGGCGCAGCACTGCTCTCTCCTTGAGACCCAGTCTGTATCATGAGGTGCATCACCGGAGTCGGATTATCAGGACCGGGTTCGGTCGCTAAAGGCAGAGACATAGACACGGTGTGGCCGTCTTGGATCAGAGTGGCAGCCTGGGCCCGCTTTTCCGGCGTAATATAGTTGAGCGCTCCCACTTGGTCGTCCTTGCCCCATTTGCCCCAGTTGCTGAGGGTGATGAAAAACTCGCTGACTTGCGCTTCGCTCAGATCACGATTGGCTACCATACTCGTCCCCCCTTTGGGCGGCATCATAGTCAGCGCTTATTGGAGCTGTCAAGGAAAATACACTAGCCACTCGGCGGACAGCTATGATACACACAGACATGTTCCAAACGCAGGTTATGATGGATCTTCTGACTCGACTTACGGAGGCGCTTGCCCCCTACGGACTGAATCTGGTCGGCACCACTACCCGAGCGGCGTATGAGTCGCTCGTACCCACCTCCTACCGTCTTGAACCGCTCCTGCCGCAGACCCAAACCGTCATCGTTATCGGCAACGGGGGAAGCGCTTTTTGGACCACCTTCCGCCCCTACGCCGACCGCCATGCGGGCGACCCCCACCCACTGGATGACTACACGGTTGAGATTATCGAACACAGCCTGACGCCGATCCTCAAGCCCTCAGGGAGAGGCTATCGCTATGTGTACCCGTTTCGCTTTGGGACCGAACCGGTCTCGTTTATGCACCTAGCCCAGGCCGCGGGTCTGGCCGGACCAAGTATTCTGGGTATTATGATTCATCCGGTCTACGGTCCGTGGCTAGCGCTGCGCGCCGCCGTATTAGTGGCCCACGACCTCTCCCATCCGCCCTCAGCACCGGGCTTCAACCCCTGCCCCAGCTGTATCGAAAAGCCCTGCATCCAGGCCTGCCCAGCGGGTGTGATCGGTGCGCGGCACGGTTGGAACATTTCTGGATGCGCCAAGCACCGCCTCGCCGCGGATCAGTGCGCGGCTTTCTGTCACGCTCGCCACAGCTGCGTATACGGTCGGAAGCACCGCTATCCGCCGGATGCCCTACGCCACCATCAAGCCCAGAGTCTAGCCACCATGAGGCAATACGAAGAAGAGGACGATAAGTCGTTTACAGCGCACAGGCGCTCTGTTGGGGCTGGAAACCAAAGCAATGGAGCAGTGCAAACCCGTTCGACGATACCTTGAAGTTTTCTCCAACGCTGTAAGAGAGGGGGGGCAGCCGGCGACAGGGCGGCGCACTCACCAGGAGATCACAGGAAGCCCTGACCGCCACTGTTGCCGACTGACGGACAGGCGAGGCTGGCACACGTCGCCACGAAGACTGACAGCACTCCTTTGCAGGCTTGAGATGAGCGCGAACTTTCAGGACGTATCAAAAGCCACGCAGTACACGATGCGGGCAGGGTTTGCCCCTACCCGCATCGGAACGATCATCGGCGCTCGCCTCCCCTTCGTTCGCTACCTGACCTCGTAAGGCACCACATTTTCCTTTTGGCTTCAGGCTTTGGCGCTAGGCCGTGCCGACACCTCCTCGTGCCAACGGGCCAGATTTTTCTGCTCGGGCGCAATGCTAATCTTCGACACCCGACCAAAATCAGTCGCACACAGAGCGGTAATATCGGCAACCGTGAAGCGCTCGCCGGCAATAAACTGCCGGTCGGCCAAGACCTCGTCTAGCCAGGCCAGGTTTTGGATAGCCCGCCGCTTGGCCACCTCGGCATACTCCGGGCACTGCTCAATGCGGCCCTTAAAAAACGCGTGGTGTTGGCGAAATGCGTCGGCAATCGGCAGCAGAAGTTCAAACTCCATACGGCGGTCCCACATGGCCACCACAGCCCTATCTGTGGCGTCAACACCTAGTAGCGGCGGCTCTGGGTGGATTTCTTCAAAATAGCGGCAAATGGCGGCACTTTCTGCAATACAGGTCCCGTCGTCCAGTTCTAAGACCGGTACGGTACCCAGCGGATTTTTCTGTCGGAATTCGCCCTGACGGTTGACAGCGTTCACGATATCGACTTCCTCAAACGGCACATCAATCCCTTTTTCAGCCACAAAAATGCGGACCCGACGCGGGTTAGGAGCGGCTTTGCTATCGTGAATCTTCATAATAACCTCCTTGCTGAAGACTAGGCTCACTCTATAGGAACCAAGAAACCGAAGCTAGAGAAGCGGGAGACAAGACCGCTCGCGGCCCTGCTATCAGGACGGCATGCTTCCGGTGGCAGCGAATGTAGGCTATGCTTCGCCACAGGAGACGCAACATGCCCTGGTCAGACCCCGCCCTGCAATCGGAAGCCTACGAACTGAATGACGCCGGACAGGCCAACGAATTTTACCAAGACAGAGGCTGGACCGACGGACTGCCAATTGTTCCGCCCACCGCCGAAGGAGTGTCTGCCTGTCTACGGGCGGCCAGCCTCAGCCCGGACACGATCATTGGCACCGAACGCGTTCGGCAGCGGCCTTTGACCGCCGAAAAAGTGGCAATTAATGCCGTCATGGCGGGCTGTTTACCCAGCTATATGCCAGTCTTGGTCGCCGTGCTGCAAGCCATGTGTGAAGAACCGTTTAATCTGCACGGGAGTACGGCTAGCACCGGCGGCAGCGCCCAATTTATTGTTGTCAACGGTCCCATCCGTCAGACCCTGGGCATGAATGCCACCCACAATGTCCTGAGCACCGGTAACCGTGCCAATGCAACAATCGGCCGAGCGGTACGCCTGGTGTTAATCAATGTGCTCGGCTGCATCCCCGGTCAGCTGGACCGTTCAACCCTGGGGCACCCAGGCAAGTATTCGCTGTGCCTTGCCGAAGACGAGGAAGACAGCCCGTGGCTGCCACTGGCCCAACAGCGCGGCGTAGCTGAGGGCGTATCGGCCGTTACCGTTATGGCGTGTGAGTCTCCCCACCAGACCATGAACGAATGGACGCACGATCCCGAAGAGATCGTCGAGACCTTTGCCGCGGAGATGCGTCACAATATGCTGACGTACTCCATCTGGCCGGGCAACTATGGGCTGGTCATTCCTAAACAGCTGCGCGAGCTGCTGGTCGCGGCCGGCTGGCAAAAAAAAGAGATCCAGGAGCATATTTACCGCCGCGCCTGGGTCAAACGGAGCGACTGGGCCAGTGTCGGCAAGGCCAATATCGTCAACCGGGGCGGCGGACCAGACCAAGAATTTAGCGCCTTGCGCGCGCCCGAGGATCTGCTAGTCGTTGCCGCCGGTGGACCGGCGGGCGGATTTGGCGCGGTTGTGCCACCCTGGTTGGGGTCCAAGGCCCTGGCAGTGACCAAGCCGGTCAGTCTGCCGAGAGGAGGGTAGCTGTATGAGTATCCGTGTTCTGAACCCGACCTTTGACCAAATGGTGCGCCAAAACGGACGGACGCCGCGTTTAAGCTCGTTGCAAGGATGTACAGTCGGATTGTTGGATAACAGCAAAATCAAAGTCTGCGAACTCCTCGACCATATGGAGGATATGCTGCGTACCGAGTATGGTGTAGCCAGTATCATTCGCCTCAAAAAGCCCGATGCCAGTCGGCCCGCGCCGCAAGAGCTAGTGACCGAGATGGCGCGCTGTGAGGCTGTCATCTCGGCCGTCGGAGATTGAGGCAGCTGTTCGTCGTGCAGTTTGTACGACGCCCTGAGCGCCGAAAAAATCGGCGTTGCGGCCACCGCAATTATTACCGACCGTTTTGTCCAAACCGCCCAGGTTATGGCCCAGGTTTCGGGTATGACGGATTATCCATTTGCCGTCATTCCGCACCCGATCGCCAATAATGCACCAACCGTGCTGCGCGAAAAGGCGCACCAGGCGCTGCGCCAATGCGTCAGGTATTTGGTGCAGGGCTAGGGCCGTAAGCCTTGAAAAAAGAGCAAACCAAGAGCGGAAAACACGCCCTCCGGGAGGAATCCATCCTCCAAGCCGCAGCCGCCTGCTTTGGCGAGTACGGCTACCGCGCCACCACTCTAGAGATGGTTGCTGAACGGCTCGACATCTCGCGCGTGACCCTCTACCGCTACTGTCCAAGCAAGGAAGAGCTGCTGATTCGAATCTTCGAGCGCTCCATTGCTATCTTTCAACGCGGCCTGCGTCACATCTGTGAACAAGATATTCCGCCGGCTGAAAAACTGCGCCAAATTATCCGCCACCAGGTTCGATTGATGGCGGATCATCGCAATTTTTTAACCGTCTACTTCAGCGAAGAAGGCAATCTGCCACCTGACATGGCCGAACGCTCCCGTACTGAGCGACGGGTCTATGATGGGCTGATCGAGGGGGTGATTCGCGAGGGCGTGGAGTCCGGTCAGTTTGCGCCACTGCCGGTCAAACTGCTGTCTTTTGCCATCCTCGGGATGTGCAACTGGTTGTATCAGTGGTACCAGTCCGATGGCCCGCTGGCTGCGGATGAGGTCGCTCGAATTTTTATTGACCTCGTCGAGCACGGCTATCTGCGCGGTGACCCGCAGTACGAGCTGCTATCCGGCCTGGAACGGATTGAAAAAACCCTCGGTTCCCTCCAACGCCACCTCCAACCCCTCGCCCCCAAGCCCTAATCCTCTTCATAACCCGTTCGCCTGACGTAGACCGCTCCAGGCTCGGCTGCCTGTAAAGCGGGTAACCCAAACAAGTGGTTGACGGGTCTAAACATATAGCATGGAAAGGATTGGGGTCTTGGAAACTGTCGAGGCGCAGGCCAAGCAGGCCACCGCTTCGCAGCTAGAGCTGGAACAACGCTTTAGACTGCTTGTTGACTCTCATTGGGAGCGTGCCAGACGCCTGGCCTGGCGTCTCGTCGGCGGTGAGGACGAGGCGGCTGAGGACATCACCCAAGATGCCTTTGTTAAAGCCTATCGGGGGCTGAATACGTTTCGGCACCAGGCTCGCCTTGAGACTTGGTTTTACCGCATCCTGGTCCGTCAAGCGCACAGCTATCGTCGTTGGCGCTCAGTGCGAACCCTGTGGAATCACAGGCGGCTCGACCTCGAACCCGCTAGACTCCCCGCTTCACCGAGCGGGACGGGCCCGGAGCGCTCAGACCCTTTTGTGAGGCAACGCATAGCCGAGGCACTCGAACGCCTGAGCCGTAGTCAACGCGAAGCATTTGTCTTGGTCCATCTAGAAGGATTTACTGTTCGTGAATGTGCCGAGCTGATGGGCAAGCCCAGCGGCACGGTGAAAAGCCATCTGCACCGGGCCCTCTCCCGTTTGCGGACGGAACTGGCCGATCTTAGACCATTGAGCCCTGAGCCGACCAAGGAGCACCGCCAATGAGCACCGCGGCAAATCACAAACAGCCCAAGCGAGCCGACGCGGAGTTTATCGAGCGTCTGGCCAGCCACTATGTCCCCCCTCCCCTGACCCCGAACCAGCGGACCGTCTCGCACTTGGCGCTGGCAGCCCGACTCGAAAAGCGACGCCAACGCCGAGTGCTGTTTGTGCCCGCGCTGGCAACGGCCACGGTCGCTGCCCTCGCGCTGGTATTCAGCCTAGACGGACGTTTTAGACTTGAGCCGAGCGAGCCGCCGGTCCGACCCCCACCGCTACAACCCTCAGAATCTGGACGGCGCCCGGACAGCTGGGAGTATCAGTTGCTGACTGTTCAGCTGATCGACGACGAGGAGGAGCAACACTCCCTGCTTCCGGACGACTACGCGGCGATCAAAAGCGCATTTTTAGACGGTTAAAAGAAAGGAAAAGCGCATGTTTAGACCTCGTTTTCTGTTCGTTTTTATCAGTATACTAGTCGGCCTGAGTGTCCCAGACTCCAGCAACGGACAGCCGGAAAAGCTCTCCCGCACGGGTCCTCTGCACTCTATTGAGGAATACGCCGAGCGGCTCGCGATTGATGAGACCACGCGCGGCGCCATCCGTCTCATCGTTGAGGACACGCGGAGCAGAGGTCAAGAAATCCGCGCCTCTTTAGCCCAGGCTCGGGCTCAAATGCGCAACCTGCTGACTCAGGACAGCCCGGACGACGCGGCGGTTATGCAGCAGGCCGAAAAAATCGGGGCGCTCCGAGTTGAGAAGCAGAAAAACCGCCTGCGGGCGATGCTGCAGATTCGGGCCCTGTTAAGCCCCCAGCAGCGCCAAGCGCTCACCGCGCTGCGCGAGCAAGAACGGCCCCACCGACGGGGGCGGTCCCACCGGCGGGGGCGTTTTGGCGCGTGTCGGGCCGATGTGGCCGAGCTATGTCCGCAGGCCGAGCCAGGACAGCCGGCCCTGCAGTGTCTCAACGACAATTGGTCCGCCCTATCCACAGGCTGTCAGGCGATATTTAAACACGGCCCACATAGGGGCAGACCGGAACAGCGGGATTGAGTTGGGCTGGGCTATTTCCCGGACTGAACCGGCGGTGGGCTAGGCTGTGGGGCACCGATCGGCTCGGGATGGGGCTGGGCAGCCCCGGACGGATTGGTATAGATATCGTTGAGCTGTTGGACATAGCGATCTGCCTCGCTCCGGATCTTGTGGACAAGTGTCCGGGTCCGGGCATTCCAGGCGGTCGGCTCGGTGCGAAACATACTTCGATACCAGCACGTATTGCGCTGAAAGGCCGCGGCCAGATTGTCCACATAGCGATCAGACTGGTCGGTTTGGTCTTGACGGAAGGCAGCAATGATCCGCTCACCCACCCGGCGGCGGACCTGCCAGTGCGCATAGCCGGCGAGAAGACACGCCCCCCCAAGGCCCCAGACTCCAAGTCCAAGGACCACCTCGCCCAAGCCGAGCCAGACCAGAAGTCCGGTCAGGGCAATCCCGACCCCGAGCAGCAGCCCGTCCCGCCACACGATTCCCGTCCTCCAAGCGCGCAGCATGCTCCGTAACTGGGGAATCACATATCGCTCCAGCTCATCCGCCGAGCGTTCTAAGGCCCCTACCACCCGGTAGGCTTGAGCGGTCCGAACCTGCTGAATACGAGTCTGGATCTCGGCATAGTCGTGCGCTCGCAGCGCTTCGTAGCGGGCCCGGACCTGCGGATTATCAATGAGAGTAGTCGCCGAGCGGCTATAGATGTGATAGAAGCGCCCAGCGGTGAGGCCCTTTTGGGCCAGGCTACGCTGCCAGGCGGCTACCACCTGCTCGGCATTATCATCCTGGGCGGTTGCATCCAGATGGTTCAACACGTACAGAAATTTATTGGAGTCCGAGCGACGGATTGTTTTTTCGACCAGATGGTCGAGCGTATCTCGCATAGAGCCCGCCTCTGGGTGTCGCGCATCAAAAAAAACGAGGACGAGGTCGGATAAGGCGACGATGTGGTCAGTCAGGCGCAACACGGCCGTGCGTTGCTCATCCGCATCAAAGCCGGGACTATCAATGAGAATCCGTCCTCGGGCTACCTCGCTGGGACAGGTCTTGAGCTGGAGATAGGCGTCCATACGACCGCCTTCACCCGGAGCTGAAGACTCGAGGTCCTGGCTGATTTTGTAAAACGGGAAACGTGGGTCTGCGTCTAAGGCTAGGGCTGGCAGAGTTCGGACCTCTTTGCCGTAACACACGACCGTAAACTTATCGTCAACGGCTTGGTTGCCGGTCAGCTGTAAAGGATGGTCAAGATAGTCGTTGAGAAAGGTCGATTTGCCAGCCGAATACGTCCCCAAAACCGCAATAATTGGCCACCACGGCACCTGGCGGGTATAAGATGCTGTGCGAGACAGAAAGCCCAATTCCCGGGCGACCTTATCGAGCTCTCGAAAGCTGGCCACCACGGCTAAAAAGATCGTCCCCTCTGCCCCCATCTCGTGCTGGATGTGGGATTCGAGAGCCTGTTCGAGACGGTCCGATTGCTCGACCTTCCATCCAAATAACACGCGCGCTTCTCCTGTGTCAGGGGAGACGCTCGCATGAGCCTGCTCAGAGCGTCTCGGCCTCGTATACGCTCCTTCAGGTCGCGGCTTGGGCCGACCGCTTAATGATAAAACCCGGCTTGAACAGCGCCACCAGAACCGGCAGCAGGGTCATCGTCGCCAGAAAACTCACTCCCATCCACAGCGCCAACAATAGCCCCATCTCCCCACTAAAACGGAGGCTCGACATAGTCCAGAACAGGGTTCCCAGAATCATCGTCAGCGCGGTAAACGTGACCGCCTTGCCCGAGGTCACCAACGCCTGAAAGATGGCCGTGTCCAGGGAGTGTCCGGGCTTTTGCTCCTCAATAATCCGGCTGATAATGTAGAAGGCGTAGTCAATGCCAAAACCAACCCCAACCGTGACAACCGGCAGGGTATGGATATTGATACCAATGTCCCGCGCTCCCATATAGGCGTGAATGATCACGTTAGCGATCAGCAGCGGCAGAATCATGTACATCCCAGCCAGGAGTGACCGATAGGTCACTACCAAGATGAGGAAGATTGTACCAAAGCCAAGGATATTGACCAGAATGTCGTTCTTGAGCAGCTCCTCATTGGCGGCGGCTAAAACTCCGATCGGTCCGCCGGCAAGGCGGAACTGAGCGGTCTGCAAGGGGTTGGCGGCAATATACTCACGGGCCCGCTTGATCACGCGGCGTACGGTATCCCCCTTGTGGTCGGTCAAGTAAAAGTGGATAGGAGCGTGGCGGAACTGATAGTCGATAATCCGCGCGCTCTCGCTATGCGATACGCCAAAGAAGTAGCCCGAGATGGCCATCAAGATCCGACTACGCGTCCGGGGCAGAACACTCCACTTTGGATCTCCGGTGCCATTCACAGCCCCCAGAATATCCACAAACGAAAAACTCGCTCCAACCGAGGGGTCGCGTTCTAGGTAGCGCTGGAACTTCTCAATCCACGGCAATACCTCCGGGTTCATTAGCGATGGCTGGGAGTCGCGTCTCTGGAGAATTTCCCGCGCGCTCAAACCTGCCTCAGCCCCATCTTCCTCTGGGGGCAGGAGGCGCTCGACCATGACCATCAGGTTCTCCACTCCGCCGAAGGTTTCTTGAATGCGGGCATGAGCGGTATTGTAGGGAGAGTCGCGGTACAGCAGGGGTGAAATCGCGCTGGGATCACCGATAACAAGATTTTGCCAAAAATAGATACTCCCGCCCATCAGCCCGATCCAGATGACCAAGGTCAGGGCTTTGCCCACCGGCGACAGCAGACCTGAAGCCAGACTGCTCAGCACCCGTTTAAATAGACCGCTTTCACGTTTGACGACGATACGCACGTCGGGTTCACGCAGGTAGTGGTAGACAATCGGATTGAGCAGCAGTTCGCTGATCATAATGGCTAAAATCCACACTGCCGCGCTAATAGCCAGTTTCTGGAGCAGGACAATGGGGACGAACAGGATCACGAGTACCCCCAACGCGTCGGTCAGAATGCCCGACAGGGTCGGGACGAACAGCTTGGCAAAAGCCGCCACAATCGCTTGTTCCTTCTGCCAGTCGGCCCTTTGGTACTCCTCGTAGTAGCGCTCGTGCATCTGCACCGAGTGACTGACCGCCCGGGCGGTAATGAAAAACGGGATGACCAGCGTCAGCGGGTCAAGGTTAAAACCGATCATTTTGATAAAGCCCAGCCCCCAAATGGCCGACACCACTCCGGTAATAGTCGGTCGCAGCGCGCCCCGAATGTCGTGAAAGTACAGATATAGGAAGACCCACATCAGAATGGTGGTCGCCAAGAAGATCACATACACCTGTCTGGCGTAGTAATACACCCAGCCGTACAGAGCCGGATGGCCGGCAATGTGGATCGTGGTGTTATCGTCGCTAAACGGCTCAACTATCGCGCCCATGATTTCATCAAACAGGCGCCGATGATCGATCCGGCCCTCGATAAACGTGGCTTGCAGTAGGGTGGCTTTTTCGTCGAGTGAGACCAGCACCCCGTACAAATTCGGCGTGGTATAGACAATCTCCCGCACACGTCGCACATCGTTCTCATTCTGCGGTGCACGTTCCATGATCGGCTCGATCTCGGTCAGGCCACCGCCCTTGAGCTGGATACGCCGGTTGGTCCGGTGGGCCAAGGAGTTAATCAGATCGTGGTTGATGCCGTAGATCGTATCGAGCCGCTTGGTCATATCGAAGATTTTGCCCAGCGTCTGGCGAGTAAAGATCGTGCCCTCTTTGACCTCCAACATAATCTGGAGCGTATTCGCTCCGCCCACCTCTTGGGCATACTGGTTATGGGTCTTGATGAACTCATGGTTCTGAGGCAGCTGTTCGTCAAAACGGGTGACCAGATCAAGCTGGAAGGCAAAGGCGGCAAATACCAACGTTGCCAAGGCTACGCTAATCAAAACGATCTTGCGCTGCACGATCAGCTGTTCGCCGAGCCGATACAGAAAAGCCTGATTGGTACTCTCAGCTGTTTCAGTCATCGTATTCTCCCTTCTTGCTCGGATTGATCAATCCGCTAGCACTGACCATCCCATCCAAACCAGACCGCGTCAAGCACCGAGGAGGCGTGCGGCCTCAATATGAGCCTGGGTCCAGTATTGTTTGTAAAGCGCCCAGCAAGACTTCAGGCTGCAACGGCGGCGGCGTGCACGGCCCAAAAGCTCCTAGTCCGGACGGTCTTGGGCGTTCCGTTGCGCCTTAAGGTCGGGGCGACTCAGAGGAACAGTTTATCCATTTGTGCCGGAAGAATCGGAAGGGACGGTTTGAACCGATCACAGACAAAGAGTCGGTCATCATGGCTCCGACCGGCTCAAAGAGCGACTGACGAACCGGCAAAATGTTCTACGCTACTTACCCGATCGGGCTAGAAGAAACAGGGCCGGACTGTCCCGTACCTCGTCCACTAACTGCCCTCTGTCCAACGGGGCAATCCGCTTACCGGAAGAGGACTGGCCTGCCCTCAGCCCGAGGAAAAAGAGCCGGCTTTGTCCCCTTCTGCCCCAATTCTGCGCTGAAACCGCGCTTAGCGAGGCAACTCTACAGGATAAGATGCAAGAGTATAGTGACCATGGCCCACGCCTAGCCTGGCTGCCGGTCCTGCCAATGTTGCGCCTCTGGATGCGCGAAACTTTTCTTGAGCGAGACATGAAAAAGCTAGATGAGAACTATGTCCCCAAGGGTAGAGGCGAGTATTGGCTCGACGCCAAACTTCGACCGTCTCATATTGGACGCGACACTCAGGCCGATATCCTCCAGAATCTGCTGCAAATTTACCTCCACGATCGGTGCACCCTGCGTATCGCCTCTCACCACAAACTCAATACCCACCGTAACGAATTCGACGATTTTCCGGCGCAGTACCGCGTCAGGGTCAATAACCGTGTCAGTGAGTCGTCGAGGAAGCTCGAGCGCAGGCTGGCAGGCGATCAGGCCTCGGGCGACCAATGGAACCGGCGCCACCCGATTCGTTCGGCAATACCCTCTGTCTTTAATGTGCCGCTCATTCATCCACCCAGGGGTTCACTTGTGCAGGTGTGGCCCGCGCCCGGCTCAATAGTTTTGAGGTCAATTTCGGCTTGTGTGTCGGGCAGCGCTCCGAAGCGATCGCTAGGCGTCCTTGGCCACTTCTTTCGTATCCCTGGACCTTGGCCTGTATTTTGGCGCGGTTATTGCGGCCGAAATCGGCACCGAGAATGCCTGCTGCCACTTCTCCGGCTACGCGCTGCCAGGCGAGACACATCTCGGCCCTGTCCCGAGGTTCCCACTTCGGCTCCTTCGCACCCCAGACCAGCACGCCTGGACAGCGTCTCGGCGCCGCGTTCTTTGGTCCACCGACTTATCCTCTCAACACCCCGGCCTCCATCTCCCTAATTCTAGCTCAGGGTCAACGACACGGCTGGCAGGCGAATCTTGAACAGCGGCGCCCTCCTCCAGAGAAAGGACAACTAGAGCGCCCCGCGGACGAACTCGTCCCTGATCGGCTCCGCCTGGCCGGCTTGATCGTGGTTTCTCGGTCCAGCGAAGCCCGCCAGTCACAGACAACCTTCTCCGCAGGTTGTCTGATGATGGATGCGAAAGCCGCTGGTTGCGACCTTTATGAAAAAGCCCGAGGTTTCCAGGACCGTCGGCCCCGCTGTCGATCGTTGTTGTTTTGCTCTTCGGCTACCGACCGCGAAACGCCATGCCGGGAGATGGGCGACCTTGTCCACCTGTCCGCCGGACGACTCGAACTAGGCTTGCTGTGCGACACAGCGGTGGATGTTACGCCGCTGACGGGCAGCAAGCGCCCGACTAGCGCTCCAACTCGGTGTTCCAATACGCCGCGTCCACCTCGCTCAGGTAGGGCAGCCACTCCCGGTAGTGTTTAAAACTAAAAGTCTCGATCATAAACGGCGTCCACTCCGGCTGCACGGGGTTCTTGACCAGCCGCATATGGGTCTCTTGGAGCAGCAGACCGCCTTTTTTCCGGTTGCAGGCAAAACACGAGCACACCACATTATCCCAGCTCGACGTACCGCCTTTGGAGCGCGGAATGACATGATCGAGATTCAGCTCTGAGCGCGGCAGGCGTTTGCCACAGTACTGACAGGTGTTTTTGTCACGGGCAAACACGTTGAAACGCGAGAAGCGGACACGACGTTTTGGTACGCGGTCGTAGGAAACTAGGAGAATGACGCGCGGTACTTTAATGGCCTGGTCGACGAGGCCGATGGTTTCGTCGTTCAAGGATGCCGACAGGGCGCTCCAGCTGTCAAAATCAAAGGTCTGGTACTGATCATTAACAGCTTTGGCAATGCCCTGGTAGAGCAGGGAAAACGCGCGTCGTAGTGGGGTGACATGGACAGGAAAGTAGGACCGATTGAGTACCAACACTTTGGTATTGAGGAGACTCATGGCTGCCATATCTTTCCCGAATCGGCCGTTCTTTCCACGGCTTCTAAGTCCTTAACGGACAATAATTTTTCCCGCCACCGTATCTATCGGCCGATAGGCTGTCAAGATTTGGGGGGCAGATCGGGGTGGAAGAGGAGACACTGGCCACGAAAAATTCACAAAGGAGAGAGGGGCGCAGATCAGCCCGACGAGCGCGCCCCTCCCCTTCACACTGGCATCAGCTGGCTTCCTTGTGTATAGTTTGCGCATTGTAAAGGCGATAATGTGAAGACACACCACCTCCCCCGCACCACATATCTTCGACAAGCCTATGCCGCACTCTTACCCCTGGTCACCCAACCCGCCCGCTATGCTGGCGGAGAACGGGGGACAGTGGTCAAAGACCCGGCCCAGGTGCAGCTGCGTTTTGCCCTGGCTTTTCCAGAAGTGTACGAAATTGCCCAGTCCCACCTCGGGCTCCAGATTTTGTACGGCCTGCTCAACGGGCGCCCGCAGGTGCAGGCCGAACGGGTATATGCGCCGTGGGTGGATATGGAAGCCGCGTTGCGCCAACGCGGTCTTCCGCTCGTCTCGCTTGAGACCTATACCCCACTATCGGCCTTCGACATTGTCGGTTTTAGCCTCCAGTACGAACTGACGTATACTAACATCCTGATGATGCTGGATTTGGGCGGCCTCCGGCTTCTGTCTAAGGATCGGGACGAAACCCATCCGTTGATTATTGCCGGCGGGCCGTGCGCCTTTCACCCCGAGCCCATTGCCGAGTATATTGACGCATTTCTGCTGGGTGACGGAGAAGAAGCGATCTTTGACATATGCGAGGCGTATCTGGGCTGGGATAAAATAAACCGGGCAGATTTACTGACCGCCCTGAGTCGTATTCCCGGAGTTTATGTGCCGACTCTTTTCCGGCCTGCGTACAGCACCCAGGACAATAGTCTCCGCGAGATCTCCAGTCTCGTTCCCAACCACGCGCTTGTCCACAAGCGCGTGGTCAATGATCTGAACGCGATTCCGCAGCTCACTCAGCAGGTCGTGCCGAACGTCAACATCGTCCACGACCGGATTGCCGTCGAAGTCATGCGCGGCTGCGTACGCGGTTGTCGTTTCTGTCAGGCCGGCTATATCTACCGCCCTTTGCGCGAGCGCGACCCACGCGCTCTCCAGCAACAAATCGATACCCTAGTCGAGAACAGCGGTTACGAAGAGGTGTCGCTGCTGAGTCTCAGCACTGGTGATTATAGCTGTGTGAACCCGCTGCTGCGCCAGATCATGAACCGTTTTGCCGGCCTCAAGGTGTCGGTTTCGCTGCCGTCCACCCGGGTCGATGCCTTGTCCCCACATATTCTGGAAGAAATCCGCCGGGTACGCAAAACTGGCTTCACCCTAGCCCCAGAGGCTGGCACCCAGCGGATGCGCGACGTCATCCAAAAAGAGTATAAAGAAGAAGAGTTACTCGAAGCCGCTCGGGTGCTGTTCGGCCTCGGCTGGAAAAGCGTCAAGCTCTATTTCATGCTGGGCCTGCCTGGCGAAACCGAGCAAGACCTGCTCGGCATCGTGGCCCTGAGCCGCAAGGTCTCGGCCGTGGGCAAACATCGCCGCCAGGTGACCGCCAGCGTATCGACCTTTGTGCCCAAGCCGCATACTCCGTTCCAATGGGCGGGCCAGGTGAGCTTGGAGGAGACCGAGGCGCGCCAGCAGCTGCTACGCCGCGAACTGCGCCGGGCCGGCATTCAGTTCAAATGGCACGATGCTCGGCTGTCGTGGCTGGAAGGGGTGTTTGCACGGGGAGACCGTCGGCTGGCTGGCCCCTTGCTCAGCGCCTACCGGCTGGGCTGCCGGTTTGACGGCTGGACCGACCAATTCCGGCTCGACCTGTGGCAACAGGCTTTTGCTCAACACGACATTGATCCGGACCGCTACCTGCGCCGCCGTCTGTTAGACGAATGTCTGGCCTGGGATCACCTGGACAGCGGGGTAACAAAGAAATGGCTGCAACGCGACTTGGCCAAAGCGTTTGAGGGAAAGCTGACCCCAGATTGCAGTGTTGAGCGCTGCTCATACTGCGGAGCGTGCGATTTTAAAACCGTCCGCAATGTCACCTACCATCTGAACGGGGCAAAAGGGGCAGAGCATCGCGGACCGGACGTTGATGAGTGGGCGAGACGTGTGCTGCCGGATCACACACAGTGGGGGACCCGGCAGTGGCAGGGGATACAGGAGCAGAAGACCGGGGATGGGGAAAAGTCGAAGGTCAAAGGCCAGCCTCCCAGCCCTCAGCGCTCCGAACCCGCCTCCAAACTTGCTTCAGGCTTCCCTGTTACCGGCGGTAATGCCGAAGAGTGGCTAGCGGGCGACTCCAACACCATCGTGGCCAGCCAGGGCGACCAGAAGGTCGGCGTGGTACGTATCCGTATCACTTATAGCCGGCTTGAGGAGGTTCGCTTTTTGGGTGCCCGGGAGATCATCACCGTCTTTACCCGAGCGGTTCGGCGAGCCAAACTGCCCGTCGCCTACAGCCAAGGCTTCCATCCCAGCCCACGAATGAGCTTTGGCCCTGCTCTACCGCTCGGTATGGAGAGCGAGGGAGAGTTCTTTGATATTGTCTTGACCGAGGCTCTTGCTCTTACCGAGCTAGTCCGCCGACTGAATGCTCAGCTCCCGTGCGGCCTGACTATTCAGCGGGCCGAAGCCGTCGACCTTAAGGCGCCGAGCATCGACGCCAGTATCCAAGCCAGCCGCTACCAGGTGGCGCTCGACTCGCTGCCCGCGGACAAACAGACCTCAGCATTTTGGACCCAATGTTTCAACAAGTTTGCCGCAGCCACGACGTTTCCGCTGCAGAAACGCAACCGCAAGGGAGTCAAAACACTGGACGCCAAGCACTGCGTCCGGCATCTGAGGCTGAGCACGCCCCACACGCTGAACCTTGAGATCGTCGTCACACCAAAAGGGACGCTCAATCCTCAGGAATTTATTCGGGCCCTGGTAGGCTTATCAGAGGAAGAGGCGAAAACCCTGCGGGTGACAAAAATTCAGACTGTATTTCACCCCCCTGTGGAAGGGGAAGTGGACCCGACATCAGAGGAGCGGACGGCCGCCTTGATCGATCCGCCAACTTCTGTACGAAATGGATAGACGTGCCGCAGAAAATCATTATTAATGCAACTCCCTATGAGGCCAGGGTGGCCCTCCTGGAGAACGAAACCCTGGTTGAAATCCATATCGAACGAACCCAACAGCGCAATATCGCTGGGAATATCTATCTCGGCCGTGTCACCCGGGTGCTGCCCGGTATGCAGGCCGCCTTTGTCGATATCGGCCTGGAAAAGGCCGGTTTTATCCACGCCTCAGACCTGTTTGGCGGGACACTTCCGGCCGGCTATGCCGAAGATGATGCTGAGGATGGGGCTGAAGACGAAGCCGACGGTGGCACGGAGAATGGCGAACTGGACACCGCCGCGCTGAGCGCGGCCTATCGGCAGTATGGGTCGGATGATTCGGACGAACTCGACCAACGAGCCGAGCCCGATGAGTTGCTAGACGGACCGGACGAACCTGAAAACGCACAGGCCTATGACGAGGGGTCCGACCAGACCAAACAGTCCCTGCCGGCTGCGGCTAAGGCGGGTTCCAGCGGACGTGGTCGGCGCCGGCGCTTCTCGCCCCCCCTTCTGCCCCTGGAAGACAAGATCAAGAAGAACCAAGAAATCCTGGTTCAGGTCGCCAAAGAGTCGATTGGTACCAAAGGGCCGCGTTTGACTTCCCACATTTCCCTGCCTGGGCGACATTTGGTGTATACCCCGACGGCCAGCCATATTGGCGTTTCGCGCCGCATTGCCGATCCCAAAGAACGCAAGCGTCTCCGTCAAATCGTCGCCGATATGAAGTCTGAGGGGGGCTTTATTGTCCGCACCGCGTGTGAAGGACTGACGAAGAAAGAAATTCAGGATGATATGCGTTTTTTGTTGAGGCTGTGGAACGGCCTCAACAAAAAGCGTGAAAACAACGACGCGCCCGCGCTGTTGCACGAGGACATGGACGTCATTTTACGCATTATTCGGGACTTGTTGACCGCCGAGGTCGATCAAGTGGCGGTCGACAACCCTGACGCCCATAAACGGATCAAAGAGTTCGCGGCTACTTTTCTGCCCCGCTCAAGGACCCGCATCCAGTACTATGCCCGGCCAGAACCGATCTTTGATTACTACAAGGTCGAACCCCAGATTGCCAAAGCCTTAGAGCGTCGAGTGTACCTCAAATCGGGTGGCCATATCGTGCTTGATCAGACCGAAGCGCTGACCGCGATTGATGTCAACACCGGCCGTTTTGTGGGCAAGCGTGACCAAGAAGAGACCATGCTGCGGACCAACCTGGAGGCCAGCAAGGTTATTGTTGAACAGTTGCGCTTACGTAATCTGGGCGGGCTGATCATTATTGATTTCATCGACATGGAGCGGACGGCCAACCGCAACAAAGTCACCGAAACTATGCGGGCGGCACTGAGAAAAGATAAAACGCGCAGCAATATGCGCAAGATCAGCGAGCTGGGCCTAGTCCAAATGACGCGTAAGCGTACCCGCGAGAGCCTCAAGCAGCAGCTGTGCGACCCGTGTCCCTACTGTAACGGCAACGGCGTGCTACGATCAGTGCCGACGCTTGCCTATAATATCTTCCGTCACCTGCCCAACGCCGCCGCCCTGCATCCCAACGCCGCCGCCCTGCTCATTAAAGCTCACCCCGAGGTCGTCACTTTTCTGTACGACGAAGAGAGCGAACACCTTGAGGACTTGGAACGGCGCTTAGGCAAACGCTTCTTTCTGCGTGCAACGCCTAATATGCATCTGGAAGAGTACAGCGTCGATGTCGTTGGCCCTGAATCGGCCCTACCGCCGCCGAGCAAGAAGGGCGTGTCTCAGGCTACCCGGCCAAAGATCAAGCCACAGGACCTCCAGTCGGCCGCTCAGGCCAGCAGACGAGGAACCTCACCTCGAGGACGGCCACGCGGCCGTCGGGCGGCGGCGTCGCCCGACGGCGGTTAAACGTTAGAGGCTCCGACCCTTCGCCTCCCACCTAGCCCGCTATGACACAGGTCAGGCGGCGCGGGTCGGCGGCGCCTGCCAAGACGCCGCTGCGTGGATCGCGTTGCGGGATTACTGACTCCGATACCGCAAGCGCCAACACGGTTGAGTGTATGCCCGAGGGCGCCTAGCCCCTGCACCTGCAACCTCCTCTTCTGAGGTTGAAGACACCTCAGTGATAGACAGGCGGGTCATAATGCGTTGACCATGGATCGACAAGCGGGAGCCTTCCACCACCGGAGACCAGAATGTTGAGCGTCAGTTGCCCTGAGTCTGATCGTCGTCACCTGGCAGCCGAAAATCATGACGGACTAGCCGTCGTGGCAGACCAAGCAATGCACCAACCTTGTACGGAGCCGTTGGCGGCTGCGTCGTCAAGGAAAAACATCTTGCTCGGGGTGCTCAGCGTACAGCCGGGTTCCGAGACGAAAGCTGATTTCGAAACACGTTACCACCTAGGACGAGAGAGACGATATTGCCCTCGCCATCAATCAAGTGGCGTCTTCCTCCGAGGCGTTTGGGCTCTGGACTGCCGCTACCTGGTGGATTTCCATACGCGGAAAGTTCTGGGCACGCCCGTACGCCAACCGCCTTTCACGCGTTCTGTGGCGTATCCGTCGTCAAGCAGACTCTCGAGTGGCATGGAAGCAAACAACGGAGCACTCTCATAGCATTCGTGGTCAACAAAGGCGCGCTTGAGCACCTTGGCGCCAGTAGGCACTGGACTGTAGGGGGTTGGGCGTACAGCTAAAGGCTCATGCGTCTTGACTAGGATTACGGTTTGGCAGTAGCGAAAACAGCCTGCTCCCGTGACGTTTTCCGTCCATGCACCATCAATGGCGGCTGTCTAGCCGAGGGTGACCCCGCCGTCAACAATAATATTCTGGCCGGTCACAAAATCCGAGGCGGGGGCGGCAAGAAAAATCGCGGCTCCGAGCAAATCCCGTGCTTCGCCGACCCGACGCAGCGGGGTTTGGCGGATCATCTCCTGTTCGACCTCGGGTCGGGCCAGATGCGGAGCCGTCATTCCGGTCCGGATATAACCGGGACTAAAACAGTTGACGTATACCCGATGCCGAGCCCAGCGCATAGCCAGCACCCGGGTGAGGTGAATCACCCCGGCCTTGGCGACCGAGTAGGTGAGACCCGAGTTGACAACCAGGCCAGAGATGGAGGCAGTGTTAATAATCTTCCCCCCGCCATGGGCGATCATATACCGCCCAGCCGCCTGGGCACACAAAAAGACCCCGGTCATATCGACATCCAGCTCGGTTTGCCAATCATCCAGACTGAGATCTTCGGGCTTCACAATCTTGAGAATACCCGCATTATTGAACGCAAAATCAAGGCCGCCGAGCTGCTCGGCGGTAAAATTGATCAGCTCTTCAACTTCGGCCTGTTGGGCGACATCACTCTGGAGCGGGTAGGCTTTTTGCCCAGTGGCGCGGCGGATCTCCTGCGCCACTTGTTGGGCGCCATCAAGATGTATATCGCTGATCACGACCGATGCCCCAGCTTCGGCCAAACCGTGTGCAATAGCCCGGCCTAACCCTGAGCCACCCCCGGTTACATAGCCCCGTTTGCCTGACAGATCAAAGAGTGGGTGTCCGCTCATATCTCATCCTTTCTCGCTCCCCTTGTAGCCAGCCGCTCGTCGCAAGGCAAGATATGAGGCCAAGCCGCTTTAGATTGAACAACTCCGACGCATATGTCATACCTGAAACGCTCTGCTCCGACTTTGTCGCCCGGATGCGGGGCCAAGGAGCGTTGAGTCCCGTGCGCCAAGAATTATTAGACATCCTAGTGTGCCCCGAAACAAAGCAAGCGGTCCACCTAGCCGAGGCGAGTCTCCTTGACCAGCTCAACCAGCGTATCCATCAGGGCACCCTGGCCAACCGGGGTGGCACAATCCTCACCACCCCCTTGGAAGCCGTACTCGTCCGCGAAGACCGTCAGTATTGCTATCCCATCCGGGCTGACATCCCGGTCATGTTGATCGATGAGGCTATCCGGCTAGACGACCTGTCCTGAGAGGGCCAAAAAATCTGAACCTCCGGGGTCCTGAGTTGCGTGGCAGACTAGTCGTCTGATAGACTGGCCTGCCTTGAGGCAAGTGTAGATGAGGAGGCGGGTGGCAGTGGAAATGCCTCTCGAACCGTTTTGGGGATATGTCTGTCCAACGCTTTCCTTCTCCCGATCACAGAATCATATGTGGAGAAAGGTTGGCCCGAGCAGTCTGCGTCTGATGACGCTGGTAGCAGCAAGCCTCGGCCTGCTGCTAGGGGACGCTGATGCGGCTGGGCTTCGCGTCCTCAAACGTATCCACCATACCTCGGTCCAGGAATACACCCGGGTGGTCATCACCCTCTCAGAAGAAACTCCGCATCGCATTTTCACCCTACCGGCCGACTCGGCCAGTCGGCGTCCGCCGCGTATTGTCATTGACTTCTCATCCGCCGCTCTCAGCCCACGGACGCCGCGCACCCTCCCGATTCATAAGGGCCTACTCAAACAGGTGCGCACCGGGCAGTTTGATCCGACAACGGTCCGGGTTGTCCTGGATGTTGAGCGGCTTGACGCACATCGAGCCTTTGCCCTCTATGGGCCGTACCGCCTAGTTATCGATATACGCGGACGCCAGCCCCGACCGGCCGCACCAACTGGTCAACAGGCGAAGCGTCAAAAGATTATGCTTGATCCCGGTCACGGCGGCAAAGACCCGGGGGCTCTAGGACGCGGCCACGTCAGAGAAAAAGATGTGGTCCTGTCTCTGAGCAAGCAGCTAGCCCGCAAACTCGAAACCCGTCTGCTGGTTGATGTCCTGTTTACGCGGACGGGCGATACCTTTATTCCTCTGGAAGAACGGACCGCTCGGGCCAATGCGGCCGGTGCAAGCTTATTCGTATCGCTACACGCCAATGCCAGCCATAATCCAAAGACGCAGGGGATTGAGACCTATTATCTTAACAACACAAACGATCGGGCGGCCAGACGACTCGCCGCATTCGAGAATGGCCTGCTCCATCTAGCCAATCCCGTTCCAGCCAAGACCTACGTCTCGAACCTCGTCAGCGTGCTGCTGCAAAACGGTAAAGAAGATCCTTCGATCGACTTAGCCCGGTATTTACAAACAGCCTTGGTCAACCAGGCAAAAAAGCGTAATCCAGAGGTCCGTAATCTTGGCGTCAAAAAAGGGCCGTTTTACGTCTTGGTTGGCGCTGATATGCCGTGCGTGCTGGTTGAGACCGGGTTTATCACCAACGCAAAAGAACGCCGACTCTTGCTGTCCGCGGCCTATCAGAACGACTTGGCCGAGGGACTGTATCAGGGGATTGCCAAGTTCCTCAGTCAGCCGGACAAAAACTTGTAGACTGGGCTACTAATCACGGTTGGTCGGCCGGCCGACCGACCAGAGAAGCAGATAGCTCAGGCCAAAGCTGATGATGAGTACCAGCACAAGCCAAAGTGGCTGAAACGGAATAGACGGCGCGTGGCCCGATCCGGCCAACATCGCAAAGACGAGCGGCAGCGACAGAAAGGTATTAATCCGGGAGACTAGGAGCGCAGTCTCAGCGCTTGGCCCCCCTTCGGGTCCAGAACCACCCTGCCCTGTCCGGCCGATAATGCCTTGGTAGGCAGGCCAGATCACGAACCACGCGTTCACCCACATGATCGTCCCCAAGACCACCCCAAAGCTGATCCATAGTCCAGCACTCGAGCCGATCAGACCGGCCTCGCCAGTCAGGCCGCTGCCGAGCACAAAATACTTCCACACCAGCAACACGTAACCCGACAAAAATGTCAGCATCGCCCCCCACCGAAACCACAACAGGGTGGGCGGCATAAGCTGCGGGATGAGTTGATCACGGAGCGCGAGGGTGAGCTGGACGTGGATAAAAGTCAAGAAATAGAGCAGACCGATCCATGTCACTCCGGCCAGAATATGCAGCCAGCGAAACAGTGCCTGGACAAGGTCATGACCATCAACAGACATAGGCTTGTTTTGTCACAGCCGGTCGCAGTGTGGCAAGTGTAGGCCTGGGTGTGATTCGTCTGGCAACGGGTTTTGACGGGCTTGGCAGACGCGTCCAGGATGCGTATGGTAGCGGAATCGCATTCGGACATTAGGAGGAACCCCATGGCCGAAAGAGGAAGAAATAGAAAAGACAAAAGCACGCAGAACAAACGCCCTTGCCCGGTGTGTGGAGACAGCGCTCGGGTCGTTCAGTATGCGGGTTTTGGTCCAAAGAAGGGCTTCTACTGGGCGTGTGAAAAAAAATCGTGCGATCACAGGGCTTGCCCCTACCCGCATCGGACTGCCCGGACCCATTGAGTCGCGTCCGGCGGACCGTGACCAGTCACCAGTGTGACCCAGGTAGCGGCGCCCGATACAATACTCCCCATGCCACATACAAACAGATCCGAATCCCGCCTCCCGGTCGTCTATATCGTCAGTCACGGTCCGGGCTGTCTAGATGGCGTGACCGCCGCCGTTGCAGTTGCTCGCTACCGGGCTGGGGCCAGGCTGATTCCCCGCTTCGCCGCCAATAGCCGCATCGACCAAGTTCTGCGCTCGATTCACCCGGACGAGGCCCCTCCGGACAGCGAGGTGTGGATCACCGATATTTCGTGGACCGAAGAAGCGACCAACACGCACCTAGAGCAACTCGCGGCCAAGGGTGTCAGATTGTATTGGTTCGATCACCACCGAACGGCCATCGCCCGGCATGCCAGCGGGGCAATTC
The DNA here is from genome assembly GCA_965214605.1 of uncultured Binatia bacterium (SeqCode). Lineage (GTDB taxonomy): Bacteria > Desulfobacterota > Binatia > Bin18 > Bin18 > JAAXHF01. The sequence goes on from OZ243961.1 coordinate 642,055, forward strand.
ACGCTCCCTTCACCGACTATAGGCTGAGCGAAGCTGTCTCAGGCGCCCGCCTCGTGTATGAATATTTGGAGCGCCAGCTGGCGGCCAGCGGCCAACACAACGAGGCTTTTCGCGCCTTTGCCCCGGTTGTGGCTCAGGCCGATGACAATGATCGGTGGATCCACGCCATCCCTGGTTCGCGTGAATTAGCCTTAACCGTCAGCACCTTGGCCGGCACTGATGACGATAATCTTGACGCCTACCACGCCCTACTCGATATTGATGCCAATATCACCTACAGCCCGGCAATGCGGGCGGCCTACGAAAAATCAACCCGCGAGATCAAAGACAGTTTTGCCCTTGCCGAGCGCAGCAAAATTCGGCGGCCAGCACTGGACGGTGCCTATAGCCTGGTCTGCGCGGTGTGTGATGGTTATCCCAGCGAAATCGGGGACAGCTGGGGCAAACAGGCGACCAACACCGTCTTTGTGCTCTACGATCGCAAAAATGGAGGCGTCAGTTTACGTCGCTCCCCAGATTGCCAGGTCGACCTGTCCAAGTTGGCCCAAATGTTCGGTGGAGGTGGTCACCCCGCCGCTTCTGGCTGCCGGCCGCAAGGACTGCCCGAGTTGATCGCCCAAAGCCTGGCCGGGTTGTTCGCCTCGGGTCTACAGGACTTGCTCAATCCAGACCACCTGGACCCGAGCTAAACAGCTGGCTAGTCCTTTTTTCGAGCTTGAGCGAGCTCATACGCATAATCAATAACCAGCGGCGCATGATCGGAAAAGCGCTGAGCTTTATAAATCCACGTCTGGCGGGCTTTGGCCGCCAGGCCTGGAGTAGCAACCTGGTAGTCCAGCCGCCAGCCAACGTTTTTAGCCCAGGCCTGGCCCCGGTTTGACCACCAGGTGTATTGCTCGGCGTCTCGATTCAGGCGGCGAAAAACATCGACAAAGCCGATCTCATCAAAGACGCGTGTCAGCCACTTCCGTTCCTGGGGCAAAAAACCGGAATTTTTTTGATTCGAGCGCCAGTTTTTCAGATCCTTTTGGGTATGGGCAATATTCCAATCACCGCACACCACCACATGTCTGCGGCTAGCCCGGAGGGCCTGCAGTTCAGGCAGGAGGCGATCCATAAACGCGTACTTGACCGCCTGGCGCTGCTCTGAACTCGAACCCGACGGCAGATACAGAGAGATAACACTCAACCGGCCAAAATCAGCCTGTAGATACCGCCCCTCAGCATCAATATCGGTATGACCCCAGCCATACCGCAGCGTGTCTGGAGCGCGCCGGGCATACACCCCAACCCCGGAATAGCCACGCTTTTCGGCTGGATGGAAAAATCCGGTCAGGCCCGTGGGCTGGCGCAGCGCCGAAGGCAGGTCGCCCTCCTGAGCTTTCAACTCTTGGACACACACCAGATCGGGTCGTTGGTCTGCCACCCAGACAAAAAATCCTTTACGGGCGGCCGAGCGGATACCGTTGAGATTGCACGAGATGATACGCATGCGTCCTTTTTGAACAGTCTATTGGGGGAGGGTGTGACGTGGCCGGGGCACTGGATCAAAGCCGCCAGGACAAAAGGGGTGACACCGGCCGAGCCGTTTGAGGATCAAGACTAGGGCTCGAAAAAAAGGGTGGAGTTGAAAACAATCAATGGCGTACTGGGAACAGCTGGGCGCAAAACGGCAGCCTGCCTGCGGACCGCAAGTAGCGACCAAGAGTGGCGAAACAAGGCGCTGGTAGCCGCGCAGTAGACCGATCAAGCTCCGCATCCCAGCTGAGCGCAGCCAGACCTGGATTCTGGACGCCGCTGCAGTGCTATACCCCATACGCCCAGACTCTACCCTAACCGCTGAAAAAAAGACACCGCCGCCCGACCCGCTCCGGACGCCTAATCTTGACAGTCTCAGTTACGCTGGATAAGAGGAGAGTAGCAAATTCTAGAGGAGGAGGATCATATGGCAACACCTCAACCCGCCGTACTGAACAGGGATATGGGCAAGCATCAGTGGTATGTCCATCTAAGCCGTTTGGACGGCGCAGATCTGGGAGTGATCAAGTCTGCCGTCTCGCAACTGCGCAAAGACTGCGATGCTCAGGGGATCAATCTTACCATCGGCGTTGGTCCCAGCCTATTGCCAGACCTGACCAACGACGTCCCCAACGATTTTCAGCCCTACGAAACCTTTAGGTCCATTGATGGGAGCGGTAAAGAGGCCAAGGGAACCCAGGAAGAGCTGCTGTTCTGGCTCAATCACGACGACAAAGACAAGGTTTGGAAGACACAGTTCGATGCCCGTGAGGCGCTCAAGGGACACATGCGGGTCGCTCGCGAGACCATGACTTTTATCTATGGGAACTCCTTTGATATGACAGGTTTCAAGGACGGAACCGGCAACCCTGAGCCTGAGCGCGACGTCGAGGTTGCCATTGTTCCGGACGGAGAGCCCGGAGCTGGGGGAAGCTTTATCATCGCCCAGCGCTGGATTCATGACCTTGAGGCGTTTAATCTGCTGCCGGTCGATGAACAGGAAAAAGTCTTTGGTCGGACCAAAGGGGAGGAGTCAGCCAAGCTCTCCCCTCTCCCTCCCACCTCTCATCTGGCTCATCACGAGTTACGTGAGGGCAGAACAGGCGATGAGAGCACGCCTAAACGTGACGAAATCTCCCGCCGTTCGACGCCGTATGCCTTCCACGATGGCACCGTGGGGCTCTATTTTATGGCCTTCTGCAAATCGCAAGCCCCGCTGCGCGAGCGCATGCGAGCCATGTACGGCATGGACGGTCAGGTGCGTGACCGACTGACGTCGTACAGCAATCCGGCCTCTGGTTCGTTCTATTTTGCCCCATCGGTCGAGACGCTTGATCAAGCGCTGTCGTAACGCGACGGTTCGCCAAGAGTCCAAACGGGGCATCTCTCGCCGGATGTCCCGTTTCTTTTGGCTCAGAGTTTTTTCAGGGTAAACACTGCCGTGGTGGCACGTAAATTTTTATAGCGGAAATTTTTCAAGCGACGGGTATGAGCCAAGTAGCGCTCCTCTGTAATGTGGACTCCCAACTGCTGACAAAAGTCGCCAAAATCGGCCACCGTAAAGGCCTGCCAGCGGGGCGCTTCGTACCAGCGTTCGGGCAGGTCAGAGGCCTGCGGGATACGACCGGTCAACAGCAGCGCAAGTCGACACCGCCAGTAGCCCCAGTTGGGAAAACTGACAATCGCCTGTTTGCCGACCCGCAGCATCTCCTGCACGATCATGGCCGGATCGTCGAGAAAGGGCAACGTCTGGCTCAGGATCACGTAGTCAAAGCTGGCCTCAGGATAATCGGCCAGACCCTCTTCGAGGTTGCCCTGGCGCACACTTAAACCGCGTCGCACACACGTCAGAATCCCGCGCTCACCCAACTCAATGCCGCGTCCAGTTACCAGTTTCTCCCGGACGAGATACTGCAGCAGAGCGCCGTCTCCACACCCCAGGTCAAGAACACGGACCTGGGAAGGGACCAGATCGGCAATGACGAGGAGATCGGAGCGCAGGCTGATAGAACTCACAACTTGGCTTGGAGACAGAGGGTGAGGCGCAGCGGGGTAGAGATTGCCGCTACCCGCTCATGCAGCTACCTCGGTCTTGCGCCCCTTTTGATCACGGGGCGGCGATGGGTCGGGGACAGCAATGGCCTCAGCGTGGACCAAACGGTCAAGAAAACTGCCGAGCAAATTGGTCATAGTCTCGACTTCGAGCAGAAACGCGTCGTGACCCCACGAGCTCTGGACATCCAGATAGGTGACATCGGCGCCGGCGGCGGTCAGCGCGCTCACCAGCTCTCTGCTGTGATAGCTCGGATACAACCAGTCGCTCGTAAAACTGACGACCAGATATTTCAGCGCGGCGGAGTTGGCAAAGGCGGCGGCCAAGGCGCCGGTTGTCGCGCTCAGGTCAAAATAGTCCATCGCCTTGGTGATATACAGATAACTGTTGGCGTCAAACCGACGGGTAAAATTGTTCCCTTTATATTTTAAATAGCTCTCGACCTGAAACTCGGTCCGAAATTCATAGCCGTAGCGGACGCGGTCTTGCAAACGGCGGCCAAACTTCTGCTGCATGGACTCTTCGCTCAAGTAGGTAATGTGACCGACCATCCGGGCAACGGCCAGCCCGGCGTCAGGCTTGATCTCCGCCCCATAATAGTCGCCATTGTTCCAGGCTGGATCGGCATAAATCGCCTGGCGACCGACCTCGCTCAGAGCGATCAGCATCGGACTGTGGTGGGCGGTAGTCGCGATCGGTATGGCTGCCCGGACGCGTTGGGGGTAGGTGGCCGCCCACTCCAGGGCCTGCATGCCACCCATTGAGCCACCGGCCACACACAGCAGCTTGTCAATCTCTAGGTGATCTAGCAGCCGGACCTGGGCTCGGACCATATCACCTATTGTCACCACTGGGAAATGCATGCCGTACGGCGTCTGGGTGGCCGGGTCAAGATGAGTTGGACCGGTTGAGCCATAACAGCCGCCTAGGACATTGCTACAAATAACAAAGAACCGATCGGTATCAAAAGCTTTGCCCGGTCCAATACAATCGTCCCACCAGCCCAGACGTATATCCTCAGGATCATGGTATCCGGCGGCGTGGGCACTTCCGCTCAACGCATGAGTCACCAGAATGGCGTTTGAGCGATCCGCATTCAGCCGGCCATAGGTTTCATAGCTAAGGGTTACGGGGCTCAGTGTCGCGCCACTGTCAAGCGGAAACGGGCGCTGCTGGGCGAAGGTGAGTTCTTGCGGCTGAACAATGCCGACGGAGCCGGGTCTGCTCATGGGTCGTCTCAGTCAGGGGCACACGGGCCAAAAAAGCGTCAAGAGGAAGGCAAGCGGGGACCGGGGCTTATTCTAGCCAGCGGCTGCCTTGAGTGCCTGATCTAGGTCCCACACAATATCATCAATGTCTTCTAACCCGACACTCAGTCGGACGAAATCTGGTGACACACCAGCACTCACCAACTCATCTTCGTTGAGCTGACTGTGAGTCGTGCTGGCCGGGTGAATAGCCAGACTCTTGGCATCTCCGACATTGGCCACATGGCTGTGGAGTTTCAGGCTATTGATGAATTTCTCGCCCGTTTCGCGTCCCCCCTTGATCAGAAAACCCAGGATCGATCCGGGGCCTTTGGGTAGATATTTTTCGGCTTTGGCATGATCCGGATGCTTGGTCAGGCCGGGAAAGGCGACCGAGTTGACGCCGGGGTGGGCGTCAAGAAACTCGGCCACCTGTTGGGCATTTTCTACATGGCGCTGCATGCGCAGACTCAGCGTCTCGACCCCCAGCAGGGTGGTAAAGCTATCAAACGGAGCCTGACAGCCGCCCACATCGCGTAGGATCTGGACCCGAGACTTGAGAATCATGGCCGGGGCGCCCAGGTCGGCGTAGACCAGACCATGATAGGACGGGTCTGGCTCGGTAAAATTGGGGAAGCGTCCACTGCGCCAGTCAAAATTGCCGCCGTCAACAATCACCCCGCCAATAGCCGTGCCGTGCCCACTCAGAAACTTGGTTGTGCTGTGAGTGACAATATGCGCCCCCCACTCAAATGGTCGGCACAGGTAGGGCGTGGCAAAGGTATTATCGATCATGATCGGAATATTATAGGCTCGGGAGACCTCGGACACCTCGTCGAACGGAAAGACTGTAATGTCCGGATTGCCCAGAGTTTCACCGTATAAAATCCTGGTGTTGGGCCGCACGGCAGCGGCAAATTCTTCGGAGTTGGTTGGATCAACAAAGGTCGTCGTAATCCCCAGGCGCGGAAAGGTGTGGGCGAACTGATTATACGTCCCGCCATAGAGGCGACTGCTGCTCACAATATGGTCGCCCTGACCACACAGAGCCATAATGGCTATCATCTGGGCCGCGTGGCCACTGCTGGCGACCAAGGCTCCAACCCCACCTTCGAGCGAGGCTAAACGCTGTTCCAAGACATCGTTGGTCGGATTCATAATACGGGTATAAATATTACCAAGCTCTTTGAGCGCAAACAGGCTGGCCGCGTGTTGGGTGTTTTTGAACTGATAGCTGGTCGTGTGATAAATGGGGACCGCCCGACTGCCGGTGGTGGGATCGGGCTCTTGGCCAGCGTGCAGTTGACGAGTGTTAAATCCGTATTGGCGATCCTGTATTTCATTGGCACTCATGCACTCTTCTCCCTCTGTGGTGTGCAGTTCGTCTTCGCCTCCCTTGCCAGCGGCGACCAAAAGCTTCCAGAGTATAGCGGGAGAAGACTGGGAGTAGCAAGAGCAAGCCCCAACTCGACCGGGAGACGCGTTGCGGGACCTCTCACAGCTGGCTATGATGTCCTCTATCCGTCACTCAGGGCGGGCTGCAGCGTATAAGGAGGATTCCCATGCCAGGCAAATTCTGTGTTTCCCTTACCTCCGCCAAAGACAACCCAGATAAAGCCACCGTCGCCTTTGTGATTGCCAATGCCTCGGTTGGCTCCGATCAGGACACTCTGGTATTCTTGAGTACCGAAGGGGTTCGTCTGGCGGTCAACGGCTATGCCGATGACATCCATGAAGACGGCTTCCTCCCCCTCAAAGAGCTGATGAGCAACTATGCCGAGGCGGGGGGGACGATCTATGTGTGCTCGCCGTGTTTTAAGAGGCGGGGTCTGGACGAAAACAATCTTGTCCCAGGAGCAACGATCGTCGGGGGGGCTAAGCTGGTCGAGTATCTGGTTGACGGCACGCCGTGTGTGTCGTACTGATCTCTCAAGACCCAGGATGTTTTCCCACTTATCGCCCCCAGGTCAGAGACAGGAGTGAGGGCGCAGGAGTTGCAGGGGATGGATGAGCAGACACCGCGGCAGCATCCGTACCAACCACACGACAGTTTTGACGGCGGTGACCTCGACTGTGGCAACGGCCTGCTGCTGCTGATCCGCAAATATATCGATCCGCTGACCCCCGGTCAGCTGCTGGAGATTCTGTCAACCGAATCCTCTGTCGTTGAAGACCTGCCGGCCTGGTGTCGGCTGACCAAAAACGAGCTGGTGTCCCATATTCGGCACGGCAAGCAGCATAGTTTTCTGGTCTCTAAGGGACCGTATCACAAGCCGGTCGACCAGGCGCCGGCTCCTCCGCACGTTCAGAAGAGTCGGCGCAAAAAAACGCGGCTACCTCGCAGAGAGAGGGAACCAGCACCAATAACCCAGCCGATCAAAGAGGTTGTAATTCCCGGCGAGCTACCGGCCCCCCAACCCGCTCCTGCCGTTCCCCCCCTGTCGGTTATGAACATCGGCAGCTGGCCGCGTCCGCCGTGGTTGCTTCGGGCGCTGAACGACCGTATCGAAGGCCGGATGTCGGACGAAGAATTTTCTCAGACTGCCGAAGACGCGGTTCGTCTGGCAGTTGCCGCCCAGCAGCGAGCTGGGGTCCAGGTGTTGACCGACGGGGAGCAGCGCCGCGACAACTACGCCAGCTTTGTGGGTGGCCTGCTCGACAACTGTCAGCTCATCCCCATCACTGACCTCCTGTCCTATGTTGATGATCCACACGAATTTGAGCGGGAGTTACGCGCCCTGGATGTCCCAGCCGGCAAAGTTCGCCATCCGGCCGTGTTTGGTCCCTTAGGTCGCAGCCGCCCGCTCACCGTTCACGAGGCCGACTTCTTGCGAAGCCTAACCCAGGCGCCAATTAAAATTGCCCTCCCTGGCCCATATCTGTTGACCCGGACGATGTGGATGGAGTGCATTTCAGACCGGGCCTACGACAACCGCGAAGACCTAGCTACCGACATTGTTCGGGTTCTACGCGAGGAAATACACTCCCTGCTGGCCGCCGGTGTCTCGTTAGTCCAGCTTGATGAGCCGGTCCTGACCGAGGTCGTCTTCAGCGGCACGATCAACAACCGCACCTTCATGTGTGGCGCTCTAGGAGAGAAACGCGCACCTGATGCTGAACTGGCATTTGCCGAGTCACTTATTCAACGGGCCATCGCCGGCCTGCCCCAAGAACGCCTGGCCCTCCACATCTGTCGTGGGAATTGGACCCCGGACGAGAGCGTTGCCCTGGCTGGTGACTATGTCCCCCTCATCCCGCTTTTGCAAAAGTTACGGGTGGGGACGTTTTTCCTTGAAATGTGCACCCCCCGGGCTGGCGATATGGATGTCCTCAAAGAGGTTCCAGCCGAGGCGCGTCTTGGTATTGGTGTGGTGAATCAGAAGCACCAAGTGACGGAAAGTGTTGAAGAGGTCCTGACCAGGGCCGAGCGTGCGGTTAAACTGTTTGGGCCGGAACGGGTACTGTTCAACCCGGACTGCGGTTTTGCCACCTTTGCCGATAACCCGATCGTGTCAGCGCAACAGGCCGAGCAAAAGCTAGCGGTGATGGTCAAAGCCGCGGCCCTGCTGCAGGAGCGTTATCCGCTCTAGGTCCGTTGGTCGCGGCCGAGCAATCTCGACGGGGGCGGCCCAGCCTTTCTTGGGGAGCCGCTTCGTGCTATACGCTTCTCAAGAACACCCGACAACAGACGGCTCTGCTCGTCAGGAGGCGAAAACATGACGCAGCTACGCGTAGAGGGCGAGGTCTCCACCCCGCACGATTTTAGCTTTAACGACCTCACTCGGCTGCCCGGCCAAGTCGCCGATGTCGGGCAGTTTGTCCCCGGCCGGGACGGCAGTGGCGTTCGCCTGCGATCCCTGCTCGATTGGGTTGGCCCCAAAAATAGCGTTCAGTATATTACGCTAGAGTCCAGCGACGGGAAGTTTTCGGCCAGCCTGCCGGTCACCGCCGTACAAAACGCCATCGTAGCCTATCGGCTAGGCGATGAACCGCTGCCGGCCCAAAAAGGCGGGCCGTTTCGCTTTTTTATTCCCCATGCTCAGGAGTGCACGGTTGGCGAGGTTGACGCCTGCGCCAACGTCAAATTTCTTGGTCGTCTCCACCTAAGCCATGAACGCGGTCGAGATGTCCGTCCAACCAGCCCAGCTTTGCACCAGGCCCACCACGAACGACCGGGGCATGAACATTTGCCCAAAGAATAGTCGATGGATTCGTCTACACCACCATGTAGGACAAAGGCTGGCGTTGTTGCCGCCCGAACCAGAGCCGATGCTGAGCTTGAGGTGTTGCTGATCACCAGTCGCAAACATCCTCAGTCCTGGATTTTTCCGGTCGGAACCGTCGAGGCGGGAGAGAGCCTAGAGCAGGCAGCGGCCCGGGAGTGTGCCGAGGAGAGCGGCTATACGGTTGAGGTCGGTCCTCTGTTGGCCGAACTTGAGTTACCGGATGAGGCTGACAGGACTGTCCGACGGTTTATTTTCTTTGCCGCCAACATCACCGGCGAGTACGCGACGTATGAAATCGACCGCCAGCGGCGCTGGGTCCCACTCTCCGAGGTGGGAGAGTCTGTGGCTGCGGTATTCCGCCCGGTTGCCCGAGCAGCGACGGAAAACTGGACGCTGGATAGACCGCCCACAGCCGTTCAAAAGACGTAGACTCAAGTCCGCTTTTGTCCATGTGACGATCGCCTACTCCTGTGTCACCCGCAGGACTTCGGCCACCGTTGTCAAGCCCTGAGCCACCGTTCGCCAGCCATCGTCCCGCAGGACGCGCATATTTTGGGTGGCGATGGCACGATTCTTAATCACGTCAGCCGAGGCGCGTTTGAGGATCAGCTGGCGTATGTCTTCATCGACCGTCATCAGCTCAAAGATACCCCGGCGACCGCGATAGCCGGTGTTGGCGCATGCTTCACAGCCGACCGCGTCATACACCAATGCCGGGACAAGAGAGGTGCCATTGTCAGCACCGTTTACCCTGAGTCTCTGTCCGCCGAGCTCTACTCCGCCGCTTTGATCGGGACGGCGGCACTGGAGACATAATGAGCGGACTAAGCGCTGGGCCATCACCCCCAGCAACGAGGAGGCCAACAGATAGTCTTCAACTCCCATCTCCAGGAGTCGAGAAACTGCACCGGCAGCATCGTTCGTATGGAGGGTCGAGAACACCAAGTGACCAGTCAGTGCGGACTGAATCGCAATCTCGGCGGTCTCATAGTCCCGAATCTCACCGACCATAATAACATCCGGGTCTTGACGCACGATCGAACGCAGCCCAGAGGCAAAGCTGAGGCCGATTTGGGGTTTGACGTGGACCTGATTCACACCACTTAGCTGATATTCGACCGGATCTTCGATGGTAATAATCTTTTTGTCGGGTGAGTTAATTTTGTCTAGGGCACCATACAGCGTGGTCGTCTTTCCACTCCCGGTCGGACCTGTCACCAGGATCATGCCGTAGGGCTTGGTAATCATGGTCTCGAACAGCCCCAGGGTATCTTCTGGGAACCCGAGGGATTCGAGGCTCAGCGTAATACTTGAGCGATCAAGAATACGTAAGACAACACTTTCTCCGTACAGCGTCGGCAGAGTTGAGACCCGCAGGTCCACCTCGCGGCCTAACATACGTAGCTTGATCCGCCCGTCCTGGGGCAATCGACGTTCGGCAATATTCAGCTTCGCCATCAGCTTGACGCGTGAGATGAGGGCGGCCTGCAACCGGCGCGGAGGCGCCTCAATATCGTGCAGGATACCGTCGATGCGGTAGCGGATACGGAGTTCCTTCTCAAACGGCTCAATGTGAATATCTGAGGCTCGCTGCTCCATCGCCCGAGAGATCATGACGTTGACCAAGCGAATGACCGGAGCCTCACTGGCCAGGTCACGCAGATGCTCAACGTCGTCCTGATCCTCTTCGAGATACCCATCCTCTCCGGCCTCATTCTCCAGACCGTTGGCCCTCTCGTCCCCTTCGGCGTAGTAGGTGGTTAAGGCGTCCAACAGCTCGCGTTCACGCGCCAAACGACGTACCACCCGCAAACCGGTTGCCTTCTCCAGGGCTTCGACTGCGTCTACATCCCCAGGATCGGCCATAGCGGCTATGAGCTGGCCATCCTGAACGCTCAGCGGACAGATACGCGCCTGACGAAAATACGCGGGATTGATAGAGTTCAGATCGGGAGGAGCTTGCGGAAAATCACCTACCCCGATCAGCGGGGTTTGGTAGTAGTTGGCCAGGACGGGTAGCAAATCATCCTCAGAGATAAAGCCGAGTTCAAGCAGCAGGCGCTCTAGTGGTTCACCGCGTTCTTGCTGGACCAACTGAACTCGGCGCAGATCGTCGGTCGACAGCTTGCCGGTCGACAGCAGCATTTTATCAAGCCGACTCATGGGCTCCCTATCCTAGTAAATCAGCGACCCGAGGCGCTCCCAACGCACCCACCGGTCAGCCCCGTCCCATGACCAGTAAATCAGAAAGGCTTTGCCTTTGACATCCCGCGCGTCGACAAAGCCCCAAAACCGGCTGTCATGGCTGTGGTCACGGTTATCGCCCATCACAAAGAGCTGGTTGGCCGGGACCCGAATCGGCCCTACATTATCGCGCGGTCCTGGCCGTTCCTGGCCAGCCTCGGCAAACGTGGCGTAGGGATCGTCGGCTGCCTGACCGTTGATAAAGAGTCTTTTATGACGGATCTCAACCGTATCCCCGCCAATTGCCACCACCCGCTTAATGAAGTCTTTGCTATTATCCTTGGGATAGACAAAGACAATCACGTCACCGCGCCGGGGTTGACTCCACTGGACGATGGGCAGCTCGATTGGATAGGGGAGGCGCAGACCGTACTGAAACTTGTTGACTAAGATGTGATCGCCGACCTGGAGGGTCGTCAGCATTGAGCCTGAGGGAATTTTAAAGGCTTGAACAATAAAGCTACGGATGAACAGGGCTAGCAGCAGGGCGACCAAGAGGGCTTCGGTGTATTCCCGAATAACAGATTTTTGCCTGCGCTTAACCGATCTGGGAGTTGCCTTGCCTCCGGCAGTCGGGGTGACTGACTCAAGGGCGGCTTGTACGGACAGTTTGTTCTTGGCCATGACCCGTCTACTGTCCACGGCGCCGACTGTTCACAAGAGGTGGAGGATCTCTTCTTGATGAGGTGGCCATCAGCGTTCACCTTTTTCCCGAACCCGTAGCAGGGCGAGAAAAGCGTCCTGCGGAATCTCAACCCGTCCAACTTGTTTCATGCGCCGTTTCCCCTCTTTTTGCTTTTCTAGCAGTTTTCGCTTACGCGTCATATCCCCTCCGTAGCACTTGGCGGTGACATTTTTGCGTAGCGCTTTGACGCTTTCACGGGCAATCACTTTATTGCCAATAGCCGCTTGGACTGCCACCTCGAACATCTGACGCGGGATCAGCTGGCGCATTTTTTGGACCAGTTCGCGGCCCCGACTATAGGCTTGATCACGGTGGACAATCAACGAGAGGGCATCGACAATGTCGTTGTTGATACGCACGTCAAGCCTGACCAAATCGGCCGGCCGGAGGTCGAGCAGCTCATAGTCGAACGACGCGTAGCCGCGAGTGATCGACTTGAGGCGATCATGGAAGTCAACCACAACTTCGTTGAGCGGCAGTTCGTATAACACTATGGCACGCTGGACGCCCGGATATTTCAGCTCGCGCTGGACGCCACGCCGTTCCTGGCAGAGCTGGAGAACGTTGCCGAGATACTCGCTCGGGACATGGATGGTGGCCAGAATGAACGGCTCTTCAATCGCCTCAATCTCCTGGACCGGTGGCAGCAGAGCCGGATTATCGACTAGGAGCGATTCGCCGGTCGGTTTCCGCACGCGATACTCAACGGTCGGTGTCGTGGTAATGAGATCCAGACCAAACTCTCGCTCTATACGCTCCTGGACAATCTCCATGTGCAGCAGGCCTAAAAAGCCGCACCGGAAGCCAAAACCGAGCGCCAAAGAACTCTCTTTTTCATAGCTCAAGGAGGAATCGTTCAGCTGGAGTTTCTCCATAGCGTCGCGCAGCGCGTCGTACTGGTGAGATTCGACCGGGTAGAGGCCGCTAAACACCATGGGGTTAACCTCTTTAAAGCCGGGTAATGGCTGCTGCGTCGGCCGCTCAGCGTCGGTAATCGTATCCCCGACCAGAGCCTCGGTCACTGTCTTAATGTTGGCCATGACAAAGCCGACCTCACCGGGACCAAGCTCAGACACGGCTCGTGGCCGAGGGGCAAAAACGCCGACCTGGCCCACTTCGTAGACCTTGCCGGTTGACACAAACTGGATGCGCATCCCCGCGCGCAGCACCCCGTCAAAGACGCGGACCTGTACAACCGCGCCCTGGTAGGGGTCAAACCAGCTATCAAACAGAAGGGCGCTGAGCGGCAGCTGAACGTCTCCCTGGGGAGCGGGGACCGTCCGAACAATCCCTTCTAGCACCTCAAGAATCCCGCGTCCGTGTTTGGCACTGGCTAAGACGGCCTCGCTGCCGTCCAAACCGATGACATCCTCTAATTCGGCCCGCACCCGTTTGGGATCGGCGCCGGGGAGATCTATTTTGTTAATAACTGGCAGAATTTCCAGCGAGTGGTCCAGGGCTAAATAGGTGTTGGCTAGGGTTTGGGCTTCTACGCCCTGGGCGGCGTCAACAACTAGGATCGCGCCCTCACACGCCGACAAACTACGCGAAACTTCGTAGGAAAAGTCGACATGGCCGGGAGTATCAATTAAATTCAAACAGTAGGTCTTACCGTCCTGGGCCTGGTAGCGGAGGCGCACCGTCCGAGCCTTAATCGTAATCCCCCGCTCTTGCTCCAGATCCATAGTATCCAGAAACTGGGTCGCCTCTTCACGTTCGCTGAGCGATCCCGAATACGACAGCAGCTTGTCGGCCAGCGTCGATTTGCCATGATCGATATGGGCAACGATGCTAAAGTTGCGAATCAGGCTGCTATCCATGGAGTAATGCTATCCATCCCGTCGGTCTCGAAAGAAGGCCACCGTCTGTGCCAATCCGTCGGCGATCGCCACCCGTGGGCGCCAGCCCAATATCTGCTCGGCTCGGTCCCCGGCCAAGACACTCCGGCGCTGCTCGCCAGCTTGGACTGGCCCGTGTTGTTCAGCGACGTCTGCTCTGGTCAGGTGGCACAGCCGCTGAAACAGCGCGTTCACGGTAGTCTCTCGTCCGCTACCAATATTCAGCACCCCCGTATAGTCCGTCCACAGAGCTGCCACATTCGCCCGCGCCACGTCGTGGACAAACACATAGTCGCGCGTCTGCTCGCCGTCGCCATGAATCACCGGCTGTTTTCCAGCCAACATGCGCTGGCTGAAAATCGCCACTACCCCGGCTTCGCCATACGGGTCTTGACGCGGACCGTAGATATTGGCGTAGCGTAACGCCATATACGGAAGCCCGTACTCGGTATGATAGAAGGACAAATAGTGCTCTCCGCTCAGCTTGCTCACGCCATATGGACTAATCGGCCGGGTGGGATGAGTCTCATCGGCCGGAAAAATCTGCTGCTCACCATAGACCGTCCCGCCTGAGGAGGCAAAGATGATCTTACCCGCTCCGGCTTGGCGGGCTCCTTCGAGGACGTTCAGAAGTCCGCAGATATTCACCCGCGCATCAAACAGTGGATCGGCCACCGAACGGCGGACATCAATCTGTGCGGCATGGTGGTTTACGACCTCGATTTTCTCTTCAACAATCAGCCGCCTCACGTCCGGATCTTGAATTGCGGCCCGGACAAAACGCGCTTGCGTGTGCAGATTCTCACGCTTGCCGGTCGATAAGTCATCGACCACAATAACCTCATGACCGGCTGCAATATAGGCGTCCACAACATGGGAACCGATAAATCCCGCTCCCCCGGTGACCAACACTCGCATACCTGATTCTCCTATCGGACCCGTCTATTCGTATTCGAGCTTGTCCCGAAAATAGGCAATGGTTTGGCTGAGTCCTTCTTGGAGGGATACCTGCGGCTCCCACCTCAGCACCCGCTGTGCCAGGCTAATATCCGGCTGGCGGACCTGAGGATCATCAACCGGCAGCGGCTGAAAGGTGATCTGACTCCGGCTGCCGGTCAGGTCGATAACCAACTTGGCAAAGTCTAGCACGGACATCTCTTGAGGATTCCCGAGATTGACCGGGTCAGTATAATCAGAATGCAGCAGCCGACAGATCCCCTCGACCAGATCGGTCACAAAGCAAAAGCTGCGGGTTTGGCTGCCATCGCCATACACGGTCAGGTCCTCATCGCACAGAGCTTGGCAGATGAAATTAGGCACCACTCGGCCGTCTCCGAACCGCATCCGCGGTCCATAGGTATTAAAGATGCGCCCAATCCGCGTCTCAAGGCCGTGGCTGCGATGGTAGGCCATCACTAGTGCTTCAGCAAAGCGTTTGGCCTCATCATACACCCCACGCGGACCGATGGGATTGACGTTGCCCCAGTAGACCTCTTTTTGCGGATGGACGAGCGGGTCGCCGTAGACCTCTGAGGTTGAGGCCAGGAGGAGGCGGGCACCTTTTTCTTTCGCCAGACCTAGCGCCTTATGGGTACCGAGCGAGCCGACTTTGAGGGTTTGAATTGGCAGCTCAAGGTAATCAATCGGACTCGCCGGGGAGGCAAAGTGGAGAATCGAGTCCAGCCGGCCCTTGACATACATATACGTCGTAACATCCTGGGGAATGAAGGAAAAGCGCGCGTCTGAAAAGAGATGGCTAATATTCTCGGCGCTGCCGGTCAGCAGATTATCGACACAGACAACCTCGTGCCCCTCGGCCAGGAAGCGCTCGCACAAGTGCGACCCGATAAAGCCCCCCCCCCCCGTTACTAAGATACGTGCCATTCCTGCCTCAGGCCGCAGACGCCGTGTCTGGAGAGATGTGGCCAACGGCCCGGCGTCCGACCGAATAGTAGCGAAAGCCCTCTTGGTCCATTATCCTCGGCTCATACAGGTTGCGACCGTCAAAAATGATTGGCGTCTTCATCACCGAACGCATACGAGCAAAGTCGGGCCGCCGAAACTCGTTCCACTCGGTCACGATCAGCAGGGCATCCGCCCCCTCCAGAGCCTCGTAATTGCCCCAGTGGTAGGACACGCGTGAGCCAAACAGCTGACGGGCCTGGTCAAGCGCTTCCGGGTCGTGCACCGCAAGGCTGGCTCCAGAGGCCAGCAGGGCCTCAATAATCACCACCGATGGGGCTTCACGCATATCATCGGTACGCGGCTTAAAGGCCAAGCCCCAGATGGTCAGTTTTCGCCCGCTGAGATCGGCCCCAAAGGTCTGCTGAACCTTCTCAATTAAGAGCCGCTTCTGCCGGGCGTTGACCGCCTCGACGGCTCTTAACAACGAGAAGTCCACATCATGGCTCTCGGCCGTCCGGATGACCGCCCGGACATCCTTGGGAAAGCACGAGCCGCCGTAGCCAACGCCGGGAAACAGGAAGGCGTGACCAATCCGCCGATCAGTCCCAATACCGTGCCGCACGTCGGCTACATCGGCTCCGACTTTTTCACACAGTTGGGCAATTTCGTTGATAAACGAAATACGGGTGGCCAGAAACGCGTTGGCCGCATACTTGGTCATTTCTGCGCTGCGGTTATCCATCACCAGAATTGGATTGTCCGTGCGGACAAACGGCGTGTACAGCTCCTGTAAGATGGAGAGGGCGCGCTCGTTAGTACCGCCCAGGACAACACGGTCGGGTTTCATGAAGTCTTCCACAGCCGCCCCTTCTTTGAGAAACTCGGGATTCGAGATAATGTCAAACGGATGCTCGGTGACCGCCGCCATCATGTGGCGGACTTCGTGGGCTGTCCCGACCGGTACCGTACTCTTGAGGACCACAATCCGGTAGCCCGGCATGACGCTAGCAATGCCCCGCGCGGCCTCGATCACCATCTGCACATCGGCTGAGCCGTCGCTGTCAGGCGGCGTACCAACGGCGATAAAACACACCAAACTGTCCTTAACCGCCCCCTCTAGATCGCTTGAGAACCGCAGTCGTCCATTCGCCGTGTTACGCTGCATCAGTTCCGCCAAGCCGGGTTCGTAGATCGGCACTCGGCCAGCGTTTAGTTCGGCGATCTTATGCCGGTCGATGTCGACACACACCACCTCATTTCCGCTCTCGGCAAAACAAATTCCCGCCACCAATCCGACATACCCTGTTCCAATAACGCACAGCCTCATAGCCTCTCCTGAACACGGAGCCTTTGGCTCTCTTATTCCAATATGTCTTTAATCCAATAGATAGGTTTCTCTTGGCTCTCGTGGTAGGTGCGGACCAGCATCTCACCAATCAGGCCGAGAGTCAAAAATTGGACGCCTGTCACAATCAGCAACAGACCAAGCTGCAGCAACGGACGGTTGGACAGTTGGACGGCGAAGAACAGGCGCTGCCCTCCCAGGACGGCCGTAATGAGCCCCCCGATCAGGAGCGAGAAGAAACCTAGCAGGCCGAATAAATGGCTCGGGCGGGTGGCATAGCTCGACAAAAATTTGACCGTTAACAGGTCGAGAATCACCCAGAAGGTCCGCGTTAGGCCATATTTGGAAGTCCCACGGGTGCGCGGATGATGGGTGACTGGTATCTCGGTAATCGTCGCCCCTAGATCACGGGCTAAGGCTGGGATGAAACGGTGCATCTCACCGTACAGCTTCATATCTTTAGCAATGTGGCGGCGCAAAGCTTTGAGGGTACAGCCGTAGTCGTGCAACTTGACACGGGTCAATAGCGAGATTATGCGGTTGGCAATATAAGAAGGTAGGCGACGCTGCCAAAACGGATCTTGCCGATTCATCCGCCAGCCGTTGACCAGATCATAGCCCTCGTTGAGCTTGGCTACCAGTCTGGGGATATCAGCCGGATCATTTTGCAGATCGCCGTCTAGCGATACAATCACCTCGCCCTGGGCATAGGCAAATGCGGCCGCGAGCGCGGCGGTTTGACCAAAATTGCGTCGGAAGCGCACGACTTTCAGCCAGCTATAGGTCCGATGCAGCTCGACCAAGATATCGGCGCTCCCATCGGTGCTGCCGTCATCAACTATGATTACCTCGTAGCTCCAACCAGTTGCGGACAACACCTCAGAGAGGGTCTGACACAGCGGATATAGATTCTCGATCTCGTTATAGATCGGTACGACCACCGACAGATACGGCTCTTGGCCGCGGTCCAAGCTGGGGGAGACCGGATCTGCGAGCTGGGGTGTCATCCTGTCATTCGTCATGGCCGCGCTGCTTAGGGGGTGAGATACTTGCCGATCAGGATATCGAGTTCGTGCCTGATCTCTGCCGGAATCAGGCTACGATCTGTGATAATCGCGTCCTTGAGAGCCTGGGAGCAGGGACAGGTGCGACGATCCGACAGCTGGGTAGCGGCCGTACGGATAATGTTCTGAGCGGTTTCGACATTGGTCCTGAGAATCGTCAACACCTCCTCAATCACCACGTCGCCCGCCTCGGTGTTCCAACAGTCGTAGTCGGTGGCCAGCGCCAGATTGGCAAAACACAGCTCAGCCTCGCGTGCCAGCTTGGCCTCTTGGAGACTGGTCATACCAATCACATCGGCCCCCCAACTGCGGTACAGAAAAGACTCGGCTCGGGTCGAAAACTGGGGACCCTCCATACACACATAGGTCCCGCCGCCATGGACCGTGGCCCCGAGTCCGCGGCCGACTTCGACCAACAGGTGCGACAAGGAGACGCACACCGGATCGGCAAAAGACACATGGACAACAAGGCCGCGACCAAAAAAAGTCCCGATCCGACTGCGGGTCCGATCGATGAACTGATCGGGAATGACCAGATGGCCCGGCGCAATAGCTTGCCTGAGACTACCGACGGCACCCACCCCAATCAGGTATTCCACGCCGAGCTTCTTCATCCCGTAGATATTGGCTCGGAAATTCAGCTCCGAGGGTAAGAGACGATGGCCTCGGCCGTGACGGGGGAGAAAGACTAGCCGTACCTCTCCAAGCTCGCCCACAAAGTAGTCGTCCGAGGGCGCGCCAAAAGGAGTCTCAACTGACACCCATTGGCCGTTTGTGATTCCCGTCATCTGATATAGCCCACTGCCGCCAATTACGCCGAGTGTTGTCATGTCTGTGTCCTTAGTACAGATGATGATATCTTCTCATCAATCGCTCATCTTTGTCCATTTTGTTCTCCGAGAGAGGCTTTAGCCGCCGGGTGCCAGCTGTCCGCACGCGGCCAGAACATCCTGGCCGCGGCTTTCGCGTATTGTTGCCAGCACCCCTTTATCCAATAGGATCTGACGGAACCGATCGATGTGCGGCCGTGGGCTCGCCTCAAAACCCGAGTGAGGAAAGACGTTAAAGGGAATAAGGTTGACCTTGGCACGTATGCCGTGCAGCAGTTTTGTCAGCCGTCTGGCATCTGCGGGACTATCATTAACCCCGGCCAGCATCGTGTAGGCAAAGGTTAAACGACGCCGAGAGCGGACGGGCAGGCTGCGGCAGGCGTTGAGCAGCTGTTCGAGTGGATAGCGGCTGTTGATCGGCATCAGCCGAGTACGTAGTTCATCGGTTGTCGCGCTCAGCGAGACGGTCAAGTTGATCGGGGTCTCGTGCAGCAGGCGGTGCATCTGCGGTACCAGCCCGACCGTGGACACCGTTACCCGGCGGGGAGAAAAATTGAAGCCCCACTTAGCGGTCAGCACCTCGATGGCCTTCACGACCTGTTCATAGTTGGCCAGCGGTTCTCCCATACCCATGAACACCACATTAGTCAGTTTTTTATCGGAGGACAGGGCGCGCTGGATCTCCCACACCTGACTGATAATCTCTCCGGCGGTCAGATTCCGAACCGACCGCAGGCGGGCAGTGGCACAGAACTGACACCCCATTGCACATCCGCTTTGGGACGAGACGCACAGAGTTTGGCGACCCGGGCCAGGAATCCGCACACTCTCAATCCGTCGCCCATCAGCCAAGGCAAATACATATTTGCAGGTCCCGTCCGCGGCCGCAGACGTCCGCACCCAGGTCAGATGATCAATCGAAAAGACTGCTGCCAGCCGCTCACGCAGAGCGGCCGACACATCGCTCATATCGGCAAAGGTATCGCTCCCGCGCTGATAGATCCATCTGAGGATTTGCCGGGACCGAAAGGCTTTGAGGTCGTTGTCAAGACACCACTGCTCAAGCTCGATCCGGCTGAATTCTTTAATGTCATGTGACATCAATTAAGCTGCGTGCAGCTCCATCTCGCCAAAGAAGTAGGCAATTTCCTGACGGGCGGTATCTGGCCCATCAGAGCCGTGGACCGCATTCTTCTCGATGTCTGTTGCAAAGTCTTTGCGAATCGTGCCCGGATCGGCCTCGACGGGATTGGTTGCGCCCATCAGCCGCCGGTTAGTCTGGATGGCGTCTTGGCCTTCGAGCACCGATACCAGAATGGGCCCGGACGACATAAACGTCGTCAGACTATCAAAAAAAGGGCGTTCCTTATGGACGACGTAAAATCCCTGGGCTTCGGCCTTGCTCAGATGTATCATTTTGGCTGCAACGATCTTGAGTCCAGCGCGCTCAAACCGACCCAGAATCTCGCCAAGGACATTTTTTTGGACGGCGTCCGGCTTAATAATCGAGAGGGTATGTTCTGTCATGCTGGTCCTTTCTTCACCATCGGGTCAGCATAGCGGGAGGGCAAAAGAGGGTCAACGCGCTGTTCGACTCCGAGTCCGGCCATCCGGGCTGTCTCGTTCAAGACGGATTCAAGGTAGGTTCAGCGGTGGGGGCGGCGGGGTGAAGTGCAGCCCGCACTGATGGTGGACTTTTTTGACCGCAGACCAGTCGGGCGTGTCATCGAGTAACGCTAGACCGGTCCGAGCGTGGCACGCCTCAGCGTGATAGCCGAGGTATTCGGCCCTTTCCAGACAGCGCCGAAAGGTGTTATGAGCGGTTTGAGGACTACCCCGCAGCAGTGCCAACTCGCCCGTCCCTAGCCGGCAGTAGATGCTGCCGCGGGAATCCCGAGTTTCACGGAACAGAACCTGCGCCCGGGCAAAGGTCTCGGCGCTACAGGGGTAATCGCCGCGCATTTTGTGGACAGTCGCCATCGCCCACACAGTATAGGCAAAGCTGGCGGTGTCGCCAATCCGAGCGTAGACCTTTTCGGCGGTGGCAAACAGTTTCATCGCCGCCGCATAGTCGCCGCGCATGCGCGCAGCGTTGCCCAATCCACAGTAAGAATAGGCGCGGCCATAGATATCTTTTTCCGCCTCGAATAGAGTGTTTGCCCGCTGATAATAGTCCTGACTATCGGCAAAGCGGCCCATCAAGCGCGAGGCTCCTCCCAAACCGCACAAGGCATAGCCAGTGCCAGGCCTATCTTCCTGCTGCTGTGCAAGGGTCAACGCTTTTTTGAAATGGCCAACCGCTTTGCGTAAGTCGCCACAAAACCGATAGGTGCTGCCAAGCGCCCACAAAACAAATCCCTCACCCTCGACAGCCTCGGCTTGGCGGTACAGCCGACGGGCGTGCTCAAGGTAGGGCAACGCCCGTTCAGGATTGCCCTGGGCGCGTAGGCTGAGACCGAAACCGGCCTGGCTCTCGGCCAAGCCTTCAGGGTCGTGCAGCGCCTCGGACAGGCTGACCGCCCTGGCATAGGCCCGTTTGGCCGGAGCGAACTGCCCCAGCATACGCAGACAGTCACCGATACCGATGAACGCGTCGCGCTCTCCGTCGGAATCTCCCTCATCAGCATAGACGGCCTGAGCCTGGCGATAGAGGTCGAGGGCGGCGGAAAAATGGCTGGTGTGGCGAGCGCGTTCGGCGCGCTCAAACAGGCGGTCGGGATTCACGAAAGCGATATTCCCATTGCTCTGGCCATGGTCACGCCCATTTCGGCTGGGCTTGGAATCGTGTGTACGCCCGCCTTCTCAAAGGCCCGGATCTTTTCCGCGGCCGTACCCGAGCCGCCGGCAATAATTGCCCCGGCGTGGCCCATGCGTTTACCCTTGGGTGCGGTCTGACCGGCAATGAAGGCAGCCACCGGTTTCGTCATCTCGGCTTTGATAAACGCGGCCGCCTCTTCTTCGGCGCTGCCGCCGATCTCCCCGATCAACACCACCCCTGCGGTCTGGGAATCGTCCTGGAACAGACGCAACACATCAACAAATCCAGTCCCATTCACCGGGTCACCACCGATGCCGACGCAGCTTGACTGACCAATGCCGAGCTGGGTCAGCTGATGGACCGCCTCATAGGTTAGCGTGCCGCTTCGCGATACCACACCGATGTTGCCCGCCTTGTGAATATAACCCGGCATAATCCCGATCTTGCACTCACCCGGAGTGATAACGCCGGGACAGTTCGGCCCGATCAAACGGGAGGCTTTGCCCACCATGTAGTGCTTGACCCGGAGCATGTCCAAAATAGGGATACCTTCGGTGATACAGATCACCAGCGGGAGCTGAGCCTCAACCGCCTCTAGAATCGCGTCGGCGGCAAAGGGCGGAGGAACATAGATCACCGAGGCGTTGGCACCGGTTGTAGCGACCGATTCAGCGACGGTATTAAAGACGGGGATGCCCTCAAAATCGGTCCCGCCACGACCAGGGGTTACCCCGGCCACCATCTGGGTTCCGTATTCTTTGCAGGCCCGGGTGTGGAGTTGGCCGGTTGCGCCGGTAATGCCCTGGGTGACAACTCTAGTGTCTTTATTAACAAGAATACTCACGCGACTTTCTCCGCTCGTCTATGGTGGGCCACTCAACCCATCGCCCTGACCGCTTCGACCGCCTTCTTGGCCCCATCGGCCAGGTCACTGGCCGGAATAATATTGAGTCCCGACCGGGCCAAAATCTGTTTGCCCTGTTCGACGTTTGTGCCCTCAAGGCGGACCACTAAGGGCACGGACAGGTTGACCTCTTTGGCCGCTTCGACCACCCCGTTGGCCACCACATCGCAGCGCATGATGCCGCCAAAGATGTTGACTAAGACGCCCTTGACGTTCTGGTCGGACAGAATGATTTTAAACGCCTCGGTCACTTTCTCGGTTGTGGCTCCGCCTCCGACATCAAGAAAATTGGCCGGCTCAGCGCCGTAATGCTTGATAATATCCATCGTGGCCATGGCCAGACCAGCCCCGTTGACCATACAGCCGATATTCCCGTCCAGTGCGATATAGCTGAGGTCAAACTTGGCGGCCGCAATTTCTTTTTCGTTCTCTTCCGACTCATCCCGCAGCTCGCGAACCTCGGGCCGACGGTACAGTGCGTTGTCGTCAAACCCCATCTTAGCATCCAACGCGACCAGATCGTCATCCTGGGTCAACACCAAAGGATTGATCTCAACCAGCGAGGCGTCAGTTTCGATAAAGGCCTGATACAGACCTTTGACAAAAGCCACCGCTTTGTTAATCGCCTCCTTGGGGAGACCGAGACCATAGGCGATTTTCCGGCCCTGAAAGTCGCCTACGCCGAGCGCCGGGTCTATCGCTTCACGCAAAATTTTCTCGGGCGAGCGCGCGGCAACCTCTTCAATCTCAACTCCTCCCTCAGAGCTGGCCATAATGGTGACGCGCGACGTGGCCCGGTCGAGGACCATGCCCAGATAAAACTCTTTGGCAATAGCACAGCCCTGCTCAACAAAGACCTTCTGGACCTCTTTGCCTTCAGGACCGGTCTGGTGGGTAACCAGCTTGTTGCCTAGCAGGCTGGCCGCAATATCACGCGCTTCTTGAGGAGTCTTCGCCAACTTTACACCGCCCGCTTTGCCCCGCCCGCCGGCGTGGATCTGGGCTTTGACCACACACAGCTCTCCGCCTAGTTCCTCAGCAGCGGCCTGTGCCGCCTCGGGCGTGGTCGCCATTTTGCCGTTTAGGACAGCAACACCGTATTTCCGCAACAAGTCTTTTGCCTGATATTCATGAATATTCATGGGTCCTCGCTATTACGGTCAAAACGCTGGCAAAATGCCAAAATTCGGCCGACCTGTCTAGAGCTGCAACTCAATCAACCCAGGCCGGACGGGCGGCGTTTACGGGCCCCCCGCCGCTTCCGCTCAGCCTCCGATAGGCGTACATAGCGCGGCACCAGTTTGCCCACATCGTCCGACTCGCCCGCTTCCAGCCTCGGCAGAGCTAAACGGGCAACTGCTATCCCACTGGGATGACAGCGAGCCCACGACAAGGACTGGGCCGCGTCGCCGTAGCGGTCTTGAATCAGTCCGCGATACGCTTCAGCTCCATCGCCGAGAAACAGACAGGGGGGAGAAATATGCGCCCCCAGTTCGTTCGGCGCCAGAACCATATCGGGAGTCAGCCGCCGCAACCGACGGTGCTGATCGCGGACAAACACAGCCGCGTATACTTCTTTTCTGCGCGCGTCGAGCAGGACACACATTCGGCCCTGCCAGTCATACACAGTCGCGGCCAATGCCTCGAGCGTAGAAACCCCAACTAGGGCCAGCCCCAACGCGTAACACAGGCCCTTGGCTGTATTCAGACCGACCCGCAGGCCGGAGAAAGAGCCGGGGCCGATCGACACACCAATGCCATCCAGTTCGGTCAAGCCGATGCCTGACCGAGACACAAGCCGGCGGACGAGCGGCAACAGGACATCCGCATGCCCAGTCTGGACGCGGCGTGATTCCTCGGCCAAGATGCCTCCGTCACGCACCAAGCCGACGCTGGTAAACCAGGTCGCCGTATCCAGGCCGAGGACGAGCACGCTCGCTTCTTCCCTTCTTCAGCAGCGCTGTGATCCGTCTTGGGCTACACCAGAGCTATCTCACCAGACGCGCGATGTCGTTATAAAAGACCAGTACGACCAGCGAGATGATGACCAGAAAGCCGACCCGAAAGGCGACTTCGCGTGAGCGCACGCTGGGAGGACGGCCGAGTAGCAACTCAATGAACAGAAACAGCAGATGGCCGCCGTCCAGAATCGGAATCGGCAGGAGATTAAAGATGGCGAGGTTTACATTGATGAGCGCGGTGAAATGCATTAAATAGCTCAGTCCGCGCTGGGCTTGCTGGCCGGCCACCTGGGCAATGAGGATCGGCCCGCCCAGTTCCTTGGTTGAGACATCGCCTTGGATGAGGTTACCCACGGTCTGCACGATCAAAACGCTCAAGGCCCAGGTTTGCTCAGCCCCAAGGACTACGGCTCGGCTGGCCGATACCTGTTCTAAACGCGAATCCGGCATAATGCCAATCGCGTACCTCCCCCCTCCCTCTTGGTCCATTCCCTGGCGAAATTCCGGGCTGACGGTCAACTCAAACGGCTGTAGGCGACCCGCTCGTTTGACCCGCAGGATGAGCTCTTCGCCCTGACTGCTTCGGATGTGCTCGGCCATTTCCTCCCAGGTCTGCACCCGGCTGCCCGAGATACTCATAATCTCGTCCCCGGCTTGCAGTCCAACCCGCTGAGCTGGAGAGTCGGGAACGACCGCACCGACCCTGGCCTCCTCAACCGCGACCGGGATACCGAAGCTCACAAAGACTAAGCTAAACAAGACAAATGCGGTCACAAAATTCGCGCCCGGCCCGGCGGCCACGATCAGAAACCGACTCAGCAGCGATTGATGGGGGAATGACCGCGGAATATCTTCTGCCGCAACCTCCTCACCCGTTTCTTCCCCGATCATCTTGACATAGCCGCCTAATGGGACGGCACTAATCAAGTATTCTGTCTCCCCAACCGTACGTCCGACGAGCTTCGGCCCAAAGCCAAGCGAAAACCGCTCAACGCCAACCCCAACCAGCTTGGCTACGCTAAAATGTCCGAGTTCATGAACAAACACGATCAGGCCGAAGACCACGACTACTTTCCAAATCACATCAAGGGTTGCCAGATCCATAACAGCTCCTCATCGCTGGACAATCGCTAGGTCCACAGGACACCATAGTAATAAATAAAAGCAGTCGGGAAAAGTAAACTATCCGCCCGATCGAGCAGACCGCCGTGGCCAGGAAAAAGACGGCCCGAATCCTTAGTTCCACACGCCCGCTTGACCGCCGATTCACATAAGTCTCCAATTTGGGCCAAGATCCCGAGGACCACCGCCAGCACACCCAGTTCAATCCAACTCCGCTGCGGCAGCAGCCAAGCCCAGCCAATCCACGCTCCTCCCACACTGCCGAGGAGTGCCCCTCCGCTGCCTTCAAGGGTTTTGCCCGGACTGATGTGCGGGATGAGCTTGTGGGTGCCCCAGATTCGCCCAACGGCGTAACCACCGGTATCGCCCAGCATAGCAACCAGCAAGAGGAAGAAAACCCAGCCAACGCCGTCCTGCAGCTGTCGAACCCAGACGAGATGGGGCAGGAGAAAAGCGACGTACACAACCCCAAACAAGGTCAGACTGACTCCGGCCAGCCCCCTGTCGGGCTGAGGCGTGCGTAGGCCGCACGCAAACGTGACAAAAAACCCGGCGATCAGCACTGCCCCCACAAACGCTCCGGGCCCGATACACATAGTCGCCGCTAGACTGCCGCCCCAGCCGAGCCCCAGGCCAAACGGAAGCGGATTGTGGCTCCGACTCAGCGAAAAGAATTCGTACAGTCCAAGACAAGTCAGCAGAAAAACGACCGCGGAAAAAACCCAAACCGGGGCACAGCAGATACAGATAATGAGGAGCGGCAGCGCAAACGCTGTGGTTAGAAGGCGGTCGCGGAGCACACCTGAGCCTAGCCCACAGCGTGCCTGAGACCTTTGAGGGCCTGCTGTTCTGCGGTTCGTCCAAAACGTCGTTGACGACGCTGATATGCGACTAAGGACTGGAGAAAATGTTCACGATCAAAGTCTGGCCAGAGAGTATCTGTCACATACAACTCGGTATAGGCCAGCTGCCACAGCAGGAAATTGCTGATCCGTACCTCTTTTCCGGTTCGGATGAGGAGATCTGGATCAGGCACTTCAGCCGTCCACAAATGCCGAGCAAAACTCCGTTCGTCAATCTCGTCAGGCCGCAGGCGGCCTTCTTGAACGGCCCGGGCCAGGGCTTGGGCTGCTGCGACAATCTCTTCACGAGCTCCATAGCTGACCGCTAAGATCACGGTCAGACCGGTGTTGTGCTTAGTCGCAAAAATCGCTTCATCAAAAGCCGACCGAACCGAACCGGGGAGACGACGCAGGTTACCGAGGGCCAGCAGCCTGATATTGTAGTCCATCAGACGATCGAGTTCGTTGCGCAGATAGTGACGAAAGAGGCTCATCAAGACACGGACTTCGGCGCTGGGGCGCTGCCAATTTTCCGACGAGAAGGCGTATAAGGTGAGATACGAGAGACCTAGGTCACGGCTGGTTTCTACGATCGTCCGGACGGTTTCTTTGGCCCGCTTATGGCCTTCGGTACGGGGCAAACCGCGTTGCTGAGCCCAACGGCCATTGCCGTCCATGATGATGGCGACGTGTTGGGGCAGACGGTCCATCCGCAGCTGCTGGAATCCATGAGGAACAGACTCAAGCGAAACCAGACCACGCTGCTCTTCCTCGGCCAGCTTGAGCTGACGACTACCATTTTGCATCGGTCGGTTCTGCTTACTCACTCGCATCCACGCCTCTACCACGCACTGAGAGTCGCTCAGGACAGCGCCCTTACGGCTTTATTTACACCGACAGCAAATCCTCCTCTTTAACCCGAAGGATCTGCTCAATCTTACCGATCGACTCGTTGGTCATTTTCTGGATCCGCTCTTGCGTCGCCCGCGCCTCATCTTCGGACATTTCTTTGCTCTTTTGCATTTTTTTGACGCGGTCGTTGATGCTGCGCCGGTGGTTGCGCATCGAAACCCGATAGTCTTCGGCTACTTTCCGAATATGCCGCACCAGCTCTTTGCGGCGTTCCTCGGTCAGTTCGGGCAGGGGCAGCCGGACGACCTTACCGTCGTTGACCGGGGTCAGCCCGAGGTCTGCCTTATAGATCGCTTTCTCAATATCGCCGATGATATTCTGATCATAGGGCTGGGCCACCAACAAACGGGGCTCAGGAGCCGAGAGGGCAGCCACCTGATTCAGAGGCGTCGGAGCCCCGTAGCAGTCAACCAGCACCCCCTCGATAAGATCCACCGAGGCTCGCCCGGCGCGGACCTTGCGAAATTCTTTGTTGAGAGAATCAATGGTATGGGCGGCTTCTTTTTTCAATTCGTCCAGCAGTTGCTCATTCATGCTGCCCCTCCATGCACCAGGGTTCCGACCTGCTCTCCCAGCACGGCTCGTTTGATATTGCCCGTCTCCAACATGCTGAACACCAAAATCGGCAGGGCGTTGTCCATACACAGAGAAATCGCGGTCGAATCCATGACTTTGAGGTTTTTTTGTAAGACCTCAAGGTAGCTAACCTCTTGATAGCGCTTGGCATCAGCGACGTGGACCGGATCCGCATCGTAAATGCCATCGACCTTGGTTGCCTTAAAAATGACCTGCGCCCCAATTTCCATGGCCCGTAAACTGGCCGCCGTATCCGTGGAGAAATACGGATTGCCCGTCCCCGCCGCAAAAATAACAACCCGCCCCTTTTCCAGATGACGGGTCGCCCGGCGTCGAATATACGGCTCCGCCACCTGCGACACGCTCAGGGCCGACATCACCCGAGTCTGGACCTTGATCGTTTCCAGGGCCTCCTGCATGGCTAAGCTATTCATCAGGGTGGCCAACATCCCCATGTAATCGGCCGTGGCCCGGGCCATGCCGCGGGCGCTGGCGGCCAAGCCGCGAAAGATATTCCCACCGCCGACGACCAGCGCGATTTCACAGCCAATGTCACGGACCTCTCTGACCTCGTCAGCCATCCGGGACAAGACCACCTCGTCAATCCCATAACCGCTGTCTCCAGCCAGCGCTTCGCCGCCGATTTTCAACAGCACGCGTTTATAGGGGAGCGTACAAGAATCAGCAGCCATCATTCCCGCTGAGCGTGAATCGCCCACCCTCGCCTACTCGGCAGCTTCCCTAGTCTCGCCAATCTGGAAGCGAGAAAAGCGACGGACGACAATATTTTCTCCAGTTCGGGCCACCATCTCTTTGACTAGCTGTTCAACCGTCTTTGCCGTATCGCGGATAAAGCTCTGTTCAAGCAGACAGTTCTCACCGTAGTACTTCTCCAGACGCCCATCAACGATCCGGGCGATAATCTTCTCAGGTTTGCCTTCGGCCAGCGTCTGGGTGCGGTAGATCGCCCGCTCTTTTTCGACTTCCTCGGCTGGGACATCATCGCGTTGCACATAGCGCGGCTGAGAGGCCGCAATCTGCATGCCGAGATCTTTGACCAACTGCTGGAACTCCTCGGTACGCGCCACAAAATCGGTCTCGCAATTGACCTCAACCAGCACCCCAATCTTGCCACCGGCATGAATATACGAGCCAACCACACCCTGAGCAGCCGCCCGTCCGGCTCGTTTGGCGGCTGCGGCAAGACCTTTTTCACGCAGAGACGTGATCGCCTTGTCAATGTCGCCGCCGCTCTCGTTCAAGGCTTTTTTACAATCAACAACTCCGGCTCCGGTCCGCTCGCGGAGCTCCTTGAGTTGGGCCATAGTGGTGCTCTGAGCACTCACGCGTCACCTCCGTCTTTACCTGCATCAGCGGCCTGCTCGGCTAAGGGGGTCGGAGCCACCTCCACCGCCTGGGAAGCGGTGTCGGTCGGCGGCATGTCCGCTTCTTTAACGGCCACACCTTCCCCCTCGACAGCGGTCGGACTGAGATCGGTCGTGGCGGCCTCAGCCGCGTCTTTTACCTCAGCCTGCTGGCGCTCCTCAAGCCGTGCCCGACCCTCAAGAGCAGCTTCCGCCACCGCGTTGGTGAACAGCCGGATCGCCCGAATAGCGTCATCGTTGCCCGGTACTTTGTGGGTAATCGTATCGGGATCACAGTTGCTATCAACCGCAGCCACGACCGGGATCCCAAGCTTATTCGCCTCACGGACCGAAATTTCTTCTTTTTTGGTATCAACGACAAACATGGCATCCGGCAGTTTACGCATGTTCTTGATGCCACCTAGGGTAATCATCAACTTGTCGCGTTCACGGCTAATACCCAACAGTTCTTTTTTGGTCAGGGCCTCATTGATTGAAGGGGTGTCGAGCATTTCATCGAGCTTTTTCAGCCGTTCAATGGACTTCTTGATCGTCTGAAAATTGGTCAACATCCCACCCGGCCAGCGGTTGTTGACATAGTACATGCCACACCGCTCGGCCTCTTCCTGCACGACGTCTTGGGCCTGCTTTTTCGTGCCAACAAACAGAATATAGCCGCCGTCGGCGACTAACTCTGAGATAAAACTCGTTACCTCCCGCAGCATGCCGACGGTCTGTTGTAAATCGATGATGTGAATCCCATTGCGAGCACCAAAAATATAGGGCTTCATCTTTGGATTCCAGCGGCTGGTCTGATGGCCAAAGTGGACCCCAGCCTCAAGCAGTTGCTTGATTGTGATATCGATCATAAATCTTACCTTTCTCTACTGGTAGCGACCTACTCTCGTGCTCTGCGGTGCGAGAGTTGTAGCAAATGGGGGGGGGATTTGCAACGCGTTTGGTGAGCCTGTGAGGGCGGAAAATCGCTCGCTAGACAGGCCCCCTTAACACCGCGCGCAGGGCTACTGGTTCATCGATTCCAAGAATTCAACGTTATCCTTCGTGCCCTCCATCTTATCCATCAGAAATTCCATGGCCTCGACAGTATTGAGCTGAGAGAGCAGCTTGCGCAGAATCCAAATCCGGTTCAACACCTCTTTGCTCAGCAGCAGTTCCTCTTTGCGGGTACCAGACCGATTGATATCGACCGCGGGAAAAATTCGCTTATCCATCAGGCGTCGGTCTAGGTGGATTTCCATATTCCCCGTGCCCTTAAATTCTTCAAAGATGACCTCATCCATACGGCTGCCGGTATCAATAAGAGCAGTGCCCAGAATGGTGAGGCTGCCGCCGTCTTCGATGTTCCGAGCCGCGCCGAAAAATTTCTTGGGACCGCGCAGGGCGTTGGCATCCACTCCACCCGACAGCAGCTTGCCGCTCGGCGGAACGACTGAGTTATATGCCCGGGCTAAACGGGTGATGCTATCTAGCAGGATCACAACGTCTTTGCCGTGCTCAACCAGACGCTTGGCCTTCTCAATCACCATCTCAGCGACCTGGACGTGGCGGGTGGCCGGCTCATCAAACGTAGAGCTGACGACCTCAGCGTGGACAGAGCGCTGCATATCGGTTACCTCTTCTGGCCGTTCATCGATCAACAGTACGATGAGGATGACTTCTTTTTGATTGTTGACAATGCCCTGGGCGATATTCTGCAGCATCATCGTCTTCCCGGTGCGCGGGGCGGCAACGATTAAACCGCGTTGCCCTTTGCCAATCGGTGTCAGCAGATCAATAATCCGTCCGGTATAGGCTTCTGGGTCGTATTCGAGCCGCAGTGGCTCTTCGGGGTAGAGCGGCGTCAAATTATCAAACAGGATTTTTTCACGCGCCCGTTCCGGCTCCTCATAATTGATCACCTCAACCTTGAGCAGGGCAAAGTAGCGCTCACCCTCTTTGGGCGGACGAATCTGTCCGGAGACAACATCCCCGGTGCGCAAATTAAAACGCCGAATCTGACTCGGAGAGACATAGATATCATCAGGTCCGGGCAGATAGTTGTAATCCGGTGAACGCAAGAAGCCAAATCCGTCAGACAGAATTTCAAGTACTCCCTCACCGTAGATATAACCGCTCTGCTCAGCCTGAGCCTGCAGAATGGAGAAGATGAGGTCTTGCTTGCGTAAGCCCGACGTCCCGTCGACGTTGAACCCACGCGCAATTCTGGCGAGCTCGCTGATCTTCTTTTCCTTGAGCGTCTTCAGATTCAGCCCGCCATCCTCATCACCAACCTCGATGCGGAGATCACGGGGCTCTTCCACTTCTTGCTGCCGAGCGGCCGACCGAGCCATGAAATCCTCCCTTACTATGTACAGTTTACGACGTGTGAATTGTGTCAATCTGGGAAACTACCCTCCCCCTTAGCGGGCCGTGAGAGATCCGCCGGGCGGACAGGAGCTGTGTGTGACATGCGGAAAAATTCTCAACCGGGTGGGATGAGGGAATCGGTGGGCAGAGTTTTTCTGCCTTGTGTATCTGGAATGTATAAGAGTAGCCTCTACCCTAGTTGATTTTCAGCGCTGTGTCAATTCAAACTGGCCTTGCGGGCGTGGGTGTCTGACACGCCTATCGCATGCAGCAAGGCCCGCATATCCGGCGGATAGGGGGCGTGGATCGTCATCGTCCTGTCCCGCACTGGATGGTAAAATCGAATCGCTTCGGCGTGCAAAGCTTGGCGCGGAAAGGTCTGCGCAATCGCCGGCACTCCGCGGAGTCTGGAGTGAGCCGGACCATACACCTGGTCGCCGATGAGCGGATGACCAAGAGCCGCCATATGCACCCGCAGCTGGTGGGTTCGACCCGTTTCGGGAAACAAGTGGACAAAGGACAGCCCCTCTGCCTCGACCACGACCTGATAGTGGCTCAGCGCGGATCGGCTGTGGCGGGCGTGTATAGACATCCTCTTCCGGTCGGTTGGATGGCGCCCAATCGGCAGCTCAACCCGCCCAGTTGGCGCCCGAAAATGTCCGACTGCAACGGCTCCGTAGGTTTTGTGGATTTGACGCGTCTGGAACTGCCAAGCGAGTCGCTTGGCACTGATTTCGTCCTTGGCCACCAACAAGACCCCCGAGGTGTCTTTGTCCAAACGATGGAGAATACCCGGACGGAGCGAAGAGCCAGAATCGGTCCAGCCCCAGCGGAACAACAGGGCGTTGACGACCGTTCCATGCCACTGTCCGGGCGCGGGGTGTACGACCATAGCCGGAGGTTTGTTGATGGCCAGGATGACCTCATCCTCGTACAAGACGTCCAGATGAATAGCCTGTGGGGTCGCCTTGGTTGGCGCTGCGGGCAAGGGAGCAACACGTAGGCTGTCGTCCACCCGGACGCAATAGCCGGCCTTTTTTACCTCGCCGTTGACCACTACACGGGCCTGGTCAATCAACACCTTGGCCTGCGAACGGCTGGCATTGAGGACGCTGGCGACGACCCGGTCTAGACGCTGGCCGCCGTGCTCTGCCGAAACGACAAACCGGCGAGTTGACTCGGCGGTGCTGCCCTGTCCTTTGTGTTTTTGCAGTGATTCTTGTTCAGCCATGCGCCCGCCGACAACTCCTCACTGGCTTAAGAGGGCACGCGCACGCTCGACATCCTCTTGAATTTGGTCGACCAGGTTTTGCACGGAGGGAAACTTTCGTTCTCCCCGCAGCCTGGCAACAAACCCGACTCGCAGCCGTTGGCCGTAGATATCCGCCGAAAAATCGAAAATATGGGCTTCAATCGTCCGTTTATTTTGGCCAAAAGTGGGATTGATCCCGACATTGGCCACACCAGCCAGTTGGGTCTGCCGTCCGAGATCAACCCGCACGGCATAGACGCCGTTGGGCAGCAGCATATCAGTCTGGGGCCGCAGATTTGCGGTCGGAAAACCAATCGTGCGCCCGCGCTGAAAGCCCTTTTGGACGCGGCCGCTGACGGTGTAAAGTCGATTCAAGAGTATAGTGGCCCTCTCCAGGTCTCCTCCACTTAGGAGCGACCGAATAGCAGAACTGCTCACCTCTCTATCCAGCATCCAGACTGGTCCGACAACCTCAACCTCAAAGCCGTAGCGCTGGCCCAACTGCTCAAGCGCCTCAGCGCTGCCAGTGCGCTCCCGACCAAAGCTAAAGTTATGGCCGATGATGATTTTTTCTGCGCCTATAGCCTGGACCAGATATTGGTGAACAAACTCCTCTGGACTGAGACGAGAAAAGGCGTGCGAAAAACGCTGTAGCACCACCCGGTGCACTCCCTGCTGGGCCAGGTGGTCTACTTTCTCCCGCAGACTCAGAATCAGCGATAGTGGTCTGTCAGGCTGTAGGACCAAAAGTGGGTGAGGATGAAAAGTGACGACAAGCGCCGTTCCCTGACGCCGTTCAGCCTCCTGGACAAGGCGCCGCAAAATCGTTTGGTGGCCAAGATGGACCCCGTCAAAGTTGCCTAAGCTGACGACCGGGTGGGACAGACGGGGATAATTCAGGATATGCCGGATGATCTCCATAGATGCTCGGTCAGACGGTTGCGAGAAGACGACCTTAGGGTTCCAGGAACTGGAGGAGAGACTCCGCTTTAGGGATGACCGCAGAGCCGGGATAGTCGTCTATCACCTTGCGCAGAATCAGGCGGGTAGACCGACGATCTCCAATTTCAAGGAAGGCTTCGGCTTGGCGAACAAACGCATCCGGCCGCCTATCGCCCTTCCCGTACTGTAAAATAACGTCGTTCAGAGCCAGAATCGCTCGACTATAATCTTGTTGAATAAAATAAATCTCGCCAATCCAGTACAGGGCATCGTCGGCCATTTCCGAGGCGGGATAGGTGCGTTGAAAAGTTCGGAATTGCTGGAGCGCCCGCTCATAGTCTTCGTCCCGCAGCAGCTTAAGGGCCAGGGCGTACTCCTGCTGTTCACGGAGCATCTGGGGCGACGGTTCAACCTTATGGGCCGGAACGGGTTGAGTGAGGGGGTCAGACGGAAATTCCTGGTCAGATACTGGCGGGAGAGGATCGGCGGACGCCTTATCCTGGCGAAGCGGCGGAGCGGGGCGCTGCTCCAATTTGGCAATACGCGCCTCTAAGTCCTGGACCTCCGGCACCGTACGCTCGCGGGCGACGCGCTCAAGACGGTGCCGGACTGTTTCGACTTCCCCCCTCAGCTCGGCCATCTCACGGCGTACATCGGCAAGCGAGGCTTCCACATTGGCAATGTCGGTCCGCAGAGCTTGGGTGCCCTGTTGAGTACGCTGCACCTCATGCTGTGTTGCGCAAGCGCCCAATAACGACAACAGCACGGCAGAAAATCTGAGCACGTTCACAAGTCACCGGCTAAGAATGAGAAGGTGAGCCCGACGGTTTTGCTGCCAGCACCCCTCTGAGTCCTCAGGGCACAAGGGAAATTCCTCCCCATAGCTAATGGTCGATAGCCGCTCCGAGGCAATCCCTAGAGAGACAAGATAATCAGAGACGGACCGAGCCCGCTCCGCCCCAAGGGCAAGGTTGTATTCCACGGTGCCCCGATTGTCACAGTGACCCTCAATTTCAACCTTTGCGGCGGGGTTGTTGAGGAGCCAGTCAGCATTCGCCTGCAGGATTGCTCGGGCGGCCGGTGAGAGGTCAAAAGCATCATAGCCAAAGGGAATGTCCTGCAAATCGCCACCGGTCTGGGAGCCTTCCAGAATAAGCTTTTCTGTCCGCACGCCGGGAT
Organism: uncultured Binatia bacterium (SeqCode); assembly: GCA_965214605.1. GTDB lineage: Bacteria > Desulfobacterota > Binatia > Bin18 > Bin18 > JAAXHF01. Next base: position 677,189 of record OZ243961.1, read on the forward strand.
CGGTCAGTGTGTCATCCTGGGATGCGCTTCCCCGGTCAAATCCAGGCGGCTGAGGGAAAGGCTCGGGGATATCCGGGGGGGGGGTGGGCAGTCGAGGGGACGGTTGGAGTGGACAAGCGCTAAGAAACACCGAAACAAGCATGCTACAACCTACCCACCCACACCACCGAAAGAGGCTCTGCATCGTTTTGCTCAGTCCTTATCATTTATCGCCCAATGGCATTGATCTGGTCCACTCATTGTAGACGGGCTGACCACGTTGGACTACTATCATCTCCCCCTCCCCTCGTCAATTGTTTGACGCTACGGCCATCCTGGCTGGCCACCCACAGACGGCCCTCTGAACTAAACACCAAATAGCGCCCATCCGGTGACCAGGAGGGGTCCTCCCCGGCCACAACAGTCCTTGTTTGGCCAGAGTCGATATCAACGATTTTAATATCTACTTCGCGCGATTGGCTCGTATAGGCAATCCGTCCACCTTTGGGTGACCAGGTCGGCGAGGTATTGTACGTGCCTGAAAAAGTCACCCGTTGGATCTCTCCCGAGGCGAGATCCAGGACATAAATTTGCGGCCCACCGCTCCGATTTGAACAAAAGGCTAGCCGACGCCCGTCCGGTGACCAGGCGGGCGAGACATCAATACCAGCATTGGTCGTCAGGCGACGGAGCAAACGTCCCTGGGGGGAGAGCAGGAAAAGATCAATATTACCGCCCGTCTCTCCACTCACCGCAATCATCTGGCCGTCAGGCGACCACTGTCCGCTGTAGCCAACGGTTTTCGACAGCTGCCATTCCCTGCCGCTCTGCAGTTCAAACCGGAACGGATAGGGGCCGCCCCTCTTATAGGAAATATAAAACAGCTCGGTTGCTCCGGGACTCCAGTTCGGCCCTAGGATGAGAGTTTTTGCATGGGTCGCCTGCTCGACCTTGCCGCCGGTTAAATCGGTGACATAGACCTCTTTGGCCCGCCCACCGGTCCGGTTGGAAACAAACGCGATCTTGGAGTTAAACGGCCCTTCTTCGCCGGTTAAGAGCAACATCATGTGATCGGCAAAACGATGCGCCATACTGCGCAGATCTTCTCGCCGACCACGGTAGCGTTTGCCTCCCAGGAAGCGACGCTGGGCAACATCGAACAGGCGCGCTTCAACAGTCAAACGGTCTCCTTCAAGCCGCACTCCGCCCTTCATCAGGACTAGGGCGCCCAGCACGGACCAGTGTTCAAAATCAATATCGGCCGCCATCATGCCCTCCGGCCCCTCAATGTATGCCGCGCGGTCAATAACACCGAATAGACCAGACAGGTCGAGGTCACGGGCGATGATATCGGAGAAGGTCAATCCCAGGCTCTGCTGATCGGAGCCTGGCGACTGATGGGCCAAGGGCGAGAGTGCAATGGGCAGCCCCGCCCTGCCCGGTTCGGGTACGGTGATTTCGATTTGAGCCCAAATCGGGCGGCACACTCCAAGCACGAGCACCAGGGTCAGGGCCCCGAAGCGACAGGGCCGCATCAGCCGGAGTAGCCACGCACGCTGAATATTTCCTCGCCAGTTTCTCATCACAGTGCTCAGTTGGCTATCTACGTCTCGGCCTCCTCATGGTTCTTCAGACACGACTCATTCGCCAAAAGCGACTTGGACCTTCTGGGAAAGAAATTCGTGCAGATGGTTACGGGGAGGGGGGGGAAGCGGATTGGCATGGTGAACAGCGCGTAGAGCAGACTGATCAAAAGACGCGTTGCCGGACGAGCGGATCAACTCAATATTTATGATTCCGCCGTCAGGCTTGATGGCGAACTGGACCACAGCGGTTAAACCGGTCTGTTCATGGGTCACAATCCAACTATCCCTGACTCGTTGCTGAACCTGGGCGGTATACATCATAAAAGCCATCGCCCGGCGGCCATTTCCACCCCCAGAGCTACCACCAGACCTGTATCCGCCCGCCGGACGAGCGGGTGGTTTGGTCGGTTTCACGTTCTGGCGCACCCGGTCAAGAGCCTTGGCCAGGTGTCGCTCATTACGACGATCTTGATCAGACGTTGAGAGCTGCGGACGGGTCGTTTTGGCGACCGATTTTTTGGACGTTCGAAGCGGTTTGGCAGGCCGTTGCCTCGGTGGTTTTTTGGCCGTCTGTTTCGCTTGGCGCGACGTTTTTTTGGGCTTCTTGGTGGTGACTTTTTTCCGGGTCTTTGGTTTTTTGTCGCGCAGCTTCACCCGCTCTTTTTTGGGGACGGTTGGGGGGGGCTTTTTTGCCGCCGGCTTCGGCTGCTCGGCCGCGGCTTGCGCTTTGGGGAGCTTTTGGTTCTGGCCAGACGGTGCGGGGGGAGGCGCCGGCCGGCTGCCTCGGGACGGAACAAACGCAGACGGAGCAACCAGGGAAACAATATAGGGAGCAGGCGTCGCGGGCCGGGCCGGACTATGGACCCCAGCCATAACTAGACCGACAATAGCCCCAGCGTGCAGAGCGACGGACAGAATGAGCATACGACCGAAGCCCATGTTGGCTCTGTTGAACTGTTTTTTTTGTCGAAGCTGGTAAGCCATAGCTAGCTGAGCGTATCGCTAGAGACAGAACGCGCTCACTTCCCTTTCGTCTTCCGGGACTGTTCTGCCCGCGCCGCGACCGGGGGTTCGGTCACCATACCCAACCTGACAACTCCGGCCTTCCGCACCGCGGCCATGATTTCCATAACAGTCCCGTACATAACGTTTTTATCGGCGTGCAGATACACAGTCCGATCAGGACGGGTCTGGACGATGCTCGCCAGGGTCGTCTGTAACGCCTCTAACTCGAGCCGGGCCGCATTCAAATACACTCCTCCTTCGCGGTCGACGGACACCACCAGTTGATCCTCCTGGCTAGCCATCGGGCCAGCTTCCACCTGGGGCAACTCAACGCCGAGACCTTGCTGAAGTATCGGCGCGGTGACCATAAAGATGACCAGCAACACCAACATCACATCTACCAGAGGAGTCACATTAATCTGCGACAGACTGCTATCGCCTAGTTCATCAAACGCCATCGTCCGTCTCCTCGTTCCGCATGCGTAAAATCCAACCCCGCCGGGCTACAGAAAATGACGCTCGGCAATATTCAGAAACTCGGCCAAAAAATTCTCCATCCCCAAAGATGCCAGCCGAACCTGCCGACTCAAGTGATTATACGCCACTACCGACGGAATCGCTGCGGCCAGACCAATGGCCGTGGCAATCAGAGCCTCGGCAATGCCCGGCGCGACCGCCTGAATCGTTGAGCTGGTTGTCGTGCTCAGCCCTAGGAAGGCGTTCATAATCCCCCACACGGTTCCAAACAGACCAATGAAAGGGGCAGTGCTGGCGGTGGTAGCCAAAAAGGTCAGGCCACTCTCTAGTCGGGTCAGCTGTTCTCGGGCGGCCCGTCGCATCGCCCGCTCGACGTTCTCAACACCTCCCTCGTCAATGTCTTCAAATAAATTCGGCTTGTGGGCGGGGTCTTGGGACTGGTTGCGCGTACGGGTAATCCGCATCAGCTCTTGATAGCCAGCCCGGAAGATCTGGGCGGTCGAGCTGTCTTTCATCTCCAGGCTCGCGGTGTGGATGGAAGACAAATTTTTCGTCTCCCAAAACACCACCGTAAACTGCTCAGACTCGCGTCGGGTTCTGCGCAGCTGGCGAAATTTGAAGAAGACAATTGCCCAACTGATAATGGAGAACAGTACCAATAAGTATAACACGGACTGGACGACCGGGCCGGAGCCGGTGACCATTTCGAGTATATTTGGTTGAGAAAGTGTCTGCTGGGCGGCTGGACCCAAAAGCGAATCTTCCATCCTAATTCCCCACCTCCCCCTCATCAGGGAGCTGTCCGGCTCCGCTCCACGGGCGGCTGTGGCTCTGGACGGCTCCTTCCCGCGATGTGTATTCTACCCCAGACGCCGCCCCCACGCTATTCCCCGCCACTCCCCCAGGGTATCTCCACAGCGCCTTCCCTTGACGGATTTTCCTGCTTAGGGAAAGATGGAGCAAGTAGGGGGGCAACTTTTTATCAGAGGTGAGAGGATATGGCTGTACGCATAGGATTAAATGGATTTGGACGGATCGGACGGAACTTATTGCGGGCCAGTCTCAACGAGCCCGGGCTCGCATTTGTGGCTATCAACGACATTACTGACGCCGAGACACTGGCCCATTTATTGCGCTACGACTCGGTGCACGGTCGTCTTGACGCCGATGTTGAGACCGAACAAGACGCCCTGGTTGTCAACGGCAAGCGCATTCAGGTTAGCCAAGAACGTAATCCAGGCAACTTGCCCTGGAAGACGCTCGGGGTTGATGTGGCGCTTGAATGCACCGGGCTGTTTACCGACCGGGAAAAGGCCGCCCTGCATTTGTCCGCCGGAGCAAAAAAAGTGATTATTTCAGCTCCGGCCAAAGGGGCGGATTTAACCCTCTGTTACGGGGTCAATCATACCAGCTACGACCCGGCCTCGCACCATATCATTTCTAACGCGTCGTGCACCACGAATTGCCTCTCTCCGGTCGCTAAGGTTTTACACGAAACGTTTGGTGTCAAACGGGGACTGATGACGACCGTCCACGCTTACACCAACGACCAACGTATTCTTGATCTACCCCACTCCGATATTCGGCGCGCGCGTGCGGCCGCCCAATCCATGATCCCAACCTCAACCGGAGCTGCCCGCGCGGTCGGTGAGGTTCTGCCCGAGCTCAAAGGCAAGCTTGACGGCATGGCCGTTCGGGTCCCAACCGCGAATGTGTCGGTTGTTGATCTCGTCGCTGAACTCGACAAGCCGGCCACTCCCGAAGAGGTCAATCAGGCCATGCAGAGGGCAGCTGAAGGGCCTCTCAAAGGGATCTTACAATACTGTCAAGAGGAACTGGTTTCGGTCGATTTTAACGGCAATCCACACTCGTCGATTTTCGACGCCGCCCTGACCAAAGTGATGGACAACAATTTCGTCAAAATCTTATCCTGGTACGATAACGAGTGGGGCTTCTCTAACCGGATGCGGGACGTCTCGCTCTACATTGGCAAAAGCCTGAGTTAACACCTATGGCCAGCCGCCGTCCGCTCCTCGTCGGGAACTGGAAAATGCACGGCACAAGGGCTGAGACCGAGAGTCTGCTGTCAGCCCTCATCAGCGCGCTGAGCGGCGTTGATCCTGCCGAGCGAGAAATTGTCGTGGCCCCGCCGTTTAGCGTCTTGGAGACGGCGGCTCGCCTGCTGGCCAACACGTCCATCCGTTTGGCCGCCCAGAATCTCCACTGGGCACAGCACGGAGCGTTCACCGGCGAGGTTTCGGGCCCCATGCTCAAAGAAGTGGGCTGTTCCTACGTCATTCTTGGACATTCTGAGCGCCGTCAGTATTTCGCCGATACCGACGAGAGCGTGTCCCGCAAGGTTGGAGCGGCCCAGCGGAACGGGCTGCTGCCGATCGTGTGTGTGGGTGAATCCCTCGAAGAACGTGAGAGCGGAGCAACCCTAGCGGTCATCACCCGCCAAATCCAAGGCGCCCTCTATAATCAAGATCCGACAGGCCTAGTAGACATCATTATTGCCTACGAACCAATCTGGGCAATCGGGACGGGACGCAGCGCGACACCAGACCAGGCCCGGGAAGTCCACGCGTCTATACGCACGACCCTGAGGAATCTAACCAACCCGGCCACGGCCGACGCGATCCGCCTACTGTACGGCGGCAGTGTCAAACCGGACAACGTCGACGCGCTTATGGCCCAAACAGATATAGACGGGGCCCTAGTCGGCGGGGCCAGCCTACAGGCGGACTCCTTTGCCCGGATCGTCAAGTTCCGCTAGAATCTACGCTATGTCTTTCACGTTGGTGAGTATTGTTCATATTCTAGCCTGCTTTTTCTTGGTCCTAGTCGTCCTGCTCCAGACTGGTAAGGGATCAGACGTTGGGGCTGTCTTCGGCGGATCCAGCCAAACCATCTTTGGCAGCTCAGGTGCCGGCAATTTGCTGACCAAAACCACCACCGGTATTGCTATTCTGTTCATGCTCACCTCCCTCTTCCTGTCCTACGGAGCGACCCGTCGGACAACCGACAGTCTGTTTGATGCGATTTCGACTGAGAGTTCGACCCTCCAGGAAGAGCTGCCAGCAGACACCCCAGGTGCAGGAGCCGAGTCAACTCCCAGTGCTCAAAGCCCGATGGATCAGTCTGAAACAGCCGCGGCCGATACAGACCCGAGCATGACAGATGCAAGCGACGCTGCCCTGCCCTCAGCCTCTTCAGAGGTGGCAGCCGACACACCGCCGGCCACACGCTAGCACAACGGGGCCTTATCCGGATGTCGACGCGGGAGAGAAGACCCTCTAGACCCGCCCTTTTTGTCCAGCTAAGATTTGTGCTCATCAGCGGATGCGGCCCGCATCCGTGTTTTTATATCGCTCTTGCGAGGATGGCGGAACTGGCAGACGCGCTAGGTTGAGGGCCTAGTGGGGTAACACCCATGGGGGTTCAAGTCCCCCTCCTCGCACTCTTATCCGACTCCGGCATCTTTTTCTTCTGCCCGTCTTGGTCTTGATTGACTCCTTTCCGAGCTTGTGAGACACAGGACCCTATGGCACACGATCCGACTACAGCTCCTTCCCCGTCCGACTTCGCTGACCGCCGCTCCCTGTTTCGCCTCGATAACGGCCTGCGGGTCGTCATTCATGAAGATCACTTTGCGCCGGTAGTGGCAATTCAAGTCTGGGTCAAGGCCGGGAGCGCAGACGAGACACCCGACGTTGCCGGGGCGGCCCATGTGCATGAACACATGATCTTTAAAGGCACCGAGCGGCGGCCGGTTGGCGCGATTGCGGCCGAGGTCGAATCGTCCGGCGGCATTATCAACGCTTTTACCTCTGCCGACTATACCGTCTATCATCTCGTCTTAGCCTCGCGCCACTGTCGCACCGGCCTCGATATCCTAGCCGACGCTATGCACAGCTCGAGCTTTGACCCCCATGAGCTAGAAAAAGAGCTCCAGGTGGTGATGGAAGAGTGGAAACGCAGCGAAGATTCCCCAACCTCACGTGCAACAACAGAGCTGTTTCGCCTAGCCTATACCTGCCATCCCTATGGCCGCCCGGTGATCGGCTTTCGAGAAACCGTTGAGTCCCTCAACCACGAACGCGTCGTCAACTTCTATCTCCGCTGGTATCACCCCAATAATATGACCCTCGTCGTTGTTGGAGACGTTGACCGTCGAGTGGTTGAACGTGAGGTACATGAGCTGTTTGCCCATCACCCGCGCACCCCCCTTCCGGCACGGCCCCGTGTGGCCGAACCACCCCAGCGCGAGATTCGCCTGTCTGGCCTCGCCATGAACGTTGAGGAATCCTACTTATATCTGGGTTTCCCCATTCCTGAGGCTGTCCACACCGATATTTTTGCTCTAGACCTCTTGGGCTTTATTCTGGGCGGTGGCGAGAGTTCACGTCTGGTACAAACCGTTCAGGTCGAAAAAGAACTGGTCAATTGGATCTCGGCCAGCGCCTATAGCCCGGCCGATCCAGGTCTGTTTATTATCGCCGCTGCCCTAGAGCAGGACAAAGTTCGGTCCGCGCTGCAAGACATGCTGAGGGCGATTGCCGACTGTCAAGATCGGCTAGTCTCCACCCATGAACTCGCCCGGGCCCGAACAAATTTGGCGAGCGACTTTACCTATCGGCGTGAAACCGTCCAGGGCCAGGCTCGCCAGCTGGGCTACTTTCTGAGTGTATTCGATGATCCAGACTACGAAGACCGCTATCTAGCAGGGCTAGCCGCAGTCACCCGGCAAGATATTCTGCGCGTGGCTCAGCGCTATCTCACTACTGAGAGCCTGTCTCTCGTGTTGCTTGGAGCGGAAGCCCAGTCGAGCTTACCAACAGCAGCTGACATTCGCGCCTGGAGAGAAACAGGACGGCCGACATCAGCCCAAGCCCCAACGGTTTTAGCCGCCAAGAACGGCCAGGTCTCGTATACCGAGCTGGACAACGGCATTCGCCTGCTGGTTAAAGAACATCACAACGTCCCCGTCGTGTCGCTCCAGGCATGCATGCTGGGCGGGGTGCTGTTTGAAAATGACCGCAACGCCGGGGTGAATACCCTCATCGCCGGACTGCTGACCCGTGGCAGCGAACACTTCTCACGTCTTGAGCTGACGGAAGCTGTCGAATCGCTGGCCGGTAGTCTCAACGGGTTTTCGGGCCGCAACAGTCTCGGCCTGAGTGGCTCGTTTCTGTCGAGCCAGGCGACGGCAGGGTTGGAACTTTTTCTCGACGCCTTACTCCACCCGATTTTCCCGGCCAACGAGGTCGGAAAGCGACGGCGCGAAATCCTGCTGGCTCTCAAGAACCGCGAAGACGAGTTGGCGCAGATCGCCCTTGACCTGTTCTACGCAACTATCTTTACCGCCCACCCGTACCGCTTGCTACCGCTGGGCCGGGTCGAGAGCGTGCAATCTCTGCAACAAGAGCAGCTGGCCAGCTATTACCACACCATACTCAATCCCCGCAATCTCGTGGTTAGCGCTGTCGGCGATGTTGATACCGACGAGTTGATCGCCTTCCTGCGGTCCAGCCTTGAAGCCGTGCCAGCCGTTTCAAGCAAGCTGTCCCTGCCCCCCCTTGAGCCGCGCCCAACAAGTCCGCGTCGCCAGACAAAGGCGGTCGATAAGCAACAGGCACATATCGTCTTTGGCTATCAGGGCGTGTCTCTGGACAACACAGATCGCTATGTCTTCAAAATCATCGACGCGCTACTCTCCAGACAGGGCGGCCGCCTGTTTTACGAGCTGCGTGAAAAACTTGCCCTGGCCTATTCCGTTACCGCGTTCAGCGTCGAGGGCCTGGCCCCAGGCGCGTTTGGTATCTATATCGGCACCGATCCCAATAAGGTCGACGAAGCCGTCGAGGCAGCGCGATACGAACTGCGGCGGCTGTGCCAGCAACCGGTCAACGCCGACGAACTCGAACAGGCCAAGAAGTACCTGACCGGCAGTTATGAAATTTCCCTGCAGTCCAACGGTTCTCAAGCTGAAGAGATGGCGTTTAATGAGCTCTACGGATTGGGCTATAACAACGGACGGCGCTATCTCGCGGCGCTAGACGCTGTGACTGAGGAAGACGTACAGCGGGTGGCCCAAACCTATTTTGACGAGTACACAGAGACCTTGGTCGTGGTGGGTAAATAGGACCGAGGAAGTCCAGACTGGAGAGGTGGCGTGGAGCGTTGGCTATGCCTGTCTGTCACGGTTCCGCACGAGGCGGTCGAGGCGGTGTCAAATTTTCTGCTCGAACAAGGATCACTAGGTATTATCGAGGACGAGCGTGATCCGGCCGCCCCTGAGGCTCCGACAACGACTGTCCAAGCGTTCTTTACAGCTGACAGCCCAGGCCCCGCCCTCTGCTCGGTGCTGAGCCGCTATTTGAATCAGCTCTCGGAACTCTTCCTCCAACTTGACCTCTCCCATCGGGTGCGGCTCAGCGAGGTCAGCAGTCAGGCCTGGCAAAACCGGTGGCGTGAACACTTTCGGCCGCTTGAGGTTGGCTCGCGCTTTCTGGTTATGCCGCCCTGGGAGCCGGCTCCAGTTCAAACCCAGCGCTCCTGTCTTGTCATCAATCCGGGCATGGCTTTCGGCACTGGCCACCACGCCACGACTCGGAGCTGTTTGGCAGCGATTGAAGCGCTGTGTCTAGCCCACGGCACACCAAGCCGGGCACTAGATGTCGGAACCGGCTCGGGGATTCTTAGCATTGCGTTGGCCCGACTCGACTGCCGTGAGATATGGGCCATAGATACCGACCCGGTTGCCCTGACCGAGGCGCGCAAAAATCTCGCCGCCAACCGTGTCAGCGCGGCTGTTCGGCTGAGCGGACAGACGCTTGAGTCGCTGCCAGTACCGTTTCCGCTCATCGTTGCCAATCTGTTTGCCCATACCCTTATTGAGCTGGCCGCTTCACTGACTCAGGCCACAACGCAGAGTGGCCACCTCATTCTGTCGGGCATCGAGTCTGAGCAAGCCGCCGATGTGGAGGCGGCATTTTCGGCTCCGATGTGGCGTGGGCAGGCCCGTGTCGTGGATGACGAATGGGTTACCTTGGTCCGCCAACGACTGTAACAGCCTTCGGACGATGAGACGGTTTTTCATTCGCTCCTCTGCAATACACGCCTCCCGGGCTGTTCTGAGCGGACCGGAATACCATCACCTCCGCCATGTTCTTCGCCTCCAGATCGGCGACCAGCTCGCCCTACGTGATGAACGAGCCACCGAATATCGGGGAATAATCAGCCACTTCTCTTCTCAGAAAGCCACTATTACCATCCAGTCTGTGGTTGGTACGTCGCCCTCCTCTTTCACCCTCACCCTGGCGTTGGGATTGCTCAAGAGCCCCAAGATGGACCTGGTGATTGAGAAAGTCACCGAACTCGGCGTGCAGACCATCATGCCCTTCTTTTCCACCAATACAGTCGTCAACTTGCCCCAAGAGCGCCTGGCCCAGCGCCTGGCCCGTTGGCATCGTGTTGCCCAAAGCGCGGCCAAGCAGTCCGGTATCCGCCTGCCTCATATCACGGCACCCTACTCTTTCGCCCAGCTCCTCGCCACGGTTCCCGCCCCAGAGCCCACGCTCCTGTTCTATGAACACGAGCAAGTCCTCAGCCTCAGAGCATTTGCCGCTACGCACCGAGTGCTGTCCAGCCTGTGTATTGTGATCGGGTCTGAGGGCGGTTTCACCCCTCAGGAGGTCAGCCAGGCCCAAGCCGCCGGCTTCACGGTCGCCAGCCTTGGTCCGTCGATCCTCCGCGCCGAAACGGCTGGCATTGCGGCCGTCAGCCTGTGTCAGTATCTGTGGCGGTAAGTCGCCCGACTCGGTAAGCGGAGCCCTCTTGCCTTTCCTGGGCCGAATGCCTAGCATGCCGCTTCCAGCGTATAACAGCATGGGAGCACTGCTCTATGGAACGCCTGCGTTTTGCCTTCGTTATGGACCCCATCCAAGACGTTCTGATCGACAAAGACACGACCTTTGTCTTTATGCTCGAAGCCCAGAAGCGAGGTTACGAGCTTGCTTATATCGAAATGGACGATCTTTTCATTGAGCGGACCACACCAATGGCCCGCACCCGGCGGATCGAACTGCGGCGTGAACAGGGGAACCACTTTACCTTTCTTGGCCAGGCAGTCGAACCGCTGGGGGGGTTTGACGCGATTTTTATGCGTAAAGACCCACCGTTTGATATTGCCTATCTTCACGCCACTCAGCTGCTCGATCTGGCCCAAGCTGCCGGCGCCGTGGTACTCAACAATCCAAGCGGTTTGCGCGCTGCCAACGAAAAACTCTTTGCTCTCAACTTCTCCTCCGTCATTCCCGCAACGCTAGTGTCTCAGGACGCCGAGCGTCTCAAAGCCTTTCTCAAAGAACTCGGTGGAGAGATGATTATTAAGCCCGTTGACGGACACGGTGGCGCGGGCGTTTTCTACGTGCAGCAGGAGGACCGGAACCTAAACTCCATCCTGGAAACAGCGACCAACGAGGGGCGTGCACCGATTATCGCCCAGCAGTATCTTCCAGCCGTACGGCAGGGCGATAAACGTCTCATTGTGCTCAACGGTGAGCCGTTGGGCTGCACTCTACGGGTTCCACGCGCCGACGAACACCGGGGCAACATACATGTGGGCGGTACCTGCATCAAAGCGAACATCACACCGCGCGATCGAGATATTTGCGCCCTCGTCGGGCCGCGCTTATGTCGGGAAGGGCTCTATTTTGTCGGCCTTGACATCATTGGCGAGTATCTGACCGAGGTCAATGTGACGAGTCCGACCGGTGTGCAAGAGATCGACCGGCTTGATCGGGTCTGTCTCGAAGCCAAGGTCATTGACTTTGCCGAACAGAAGGTTGCAGAGCGTCAACAGCGGACCTAAGGCACCCTTGACTCGGTCGGTCGCATTCAGTACAAAACGCGAGGTGCGTGTAAGACAGGTTTCGCCTAGTGCGCTCCAGTGACCCTGAACATGGGCAGGTAGCTCAGTCGGTAGAGCAGAGGACTGAAAATCCTCGTGTCGACGGTTCGATTCCGCCCCTGCCCACACCCCTCCCCCGATCCTCAAGGCAGGCGATAGAGCTGCCCCACTGTCCCGCCCAACACAAGGTGCTGTTCTTGTAGCGAAAGGGATGCAATCGCCTCTCTCGTCTCGGTCAGGGCCTCAAGACTGCCGTCCCAGTGGGGGAAATCCGAGGCCCACATGAACTTCTCCGCCCCATGCTTCTGCACGATATAGGGGATTGTGCTCTCGTCCGGGTCAAACGAGATCCAGCACTGCCGGGCGAAATATTCGCTGGGCAGCTGTTTGAGGTCGGTCTTGTAGCCGATCTTTTTGAATTTTGAGTCCCAGCGGTCGAGGGCGTGCGGCAGCCAACCAGCCCCGCATTCCAGCAGATTGACCCTGAGCTGCGGAAAGCGGTCGAAGACCGCGCCCTGAAACAGGGCAGCAAAGGCTGCCTGCACATCGGCGACCAAGGGCACGCACTGATAGTACAGAAAGGACTCGTCCATAAAGTCTGTATTTTGGGCCGGGATCCATTGGTGACCGAGAAAGTCTTTATGGACGGCGACATGGAACCCGATCGGCAGATCATGGTCCTGCAGAGCTGCCCAAAATGGGTCATAGGCCCGATTCCAGAAGGCCAGCTTATTGGCCGGGGCGGCGCACACAAACACCCCTTTAGCCCCCAGGCTAGCCACCCGCTTGACCTCTTTGACCGCTTCGGCGATGTCCAGCAGGACAATATGAGCGATTGGGATCAGGCGCTTCGGGTCGGCTGAGCAAAAGTCGAGAATCCAGTTGTTGTAGGTCCGGCAGTAGGCCGCAGCCAACCTGGCGTCTTTGACCCCAGGCTCCCATATCAGACCCAGCGTTGGAAACAGCACCGACACATCAATGCCTTCGTCGTCCATCACGCGCAGCCGAGCCCCGGCTTCATACGCCCCTCGGGGGCCGTCTAGATAGCCAAACTGCCCCGGGACAAAAATATCCTCAAAGGACCGGCCTATTCCCGCAGCAGTTGGGCCAATACCGCGGGTGATAAACAGCGGCTTGTCCTCAACTACGAGGAACTCCACCCCAGCCTCGTCTTTTTCCATGCGGATGGCCTGGCTTTTATACTTGGCTTCCAGATGATTCTGCCACAGGTCGGGTGGCTCAAGAATGTGTCCGTCGGCATCAATCACTCTCGCCTGCATCGTATTCCTCCTTAACTCTCCCTATCTTTTTCGGGACGAACGGCGCTGCACCACGGCCACCGCAGCTGTATAAACAGGGTCCACCATAGGAAGAACCTTCCTCAGCGTCAAATAGAGCAGGCGTTTCGCAGTTGCTTGACCTAGTCTAATGTGCATGCCGGGCGTGCCCACTCTCGTCACATCAAACAGCTCGACAGGGACGGTGTGGGACTAAGGGGCTGGCTTCTCCCGGACTCTTGTGAGATCGGGACGAGCACCACCACCCTATAGGGCCTGTTGTGATCTCGTCTGGGTAGCCAAGAAAAACCTGACAGTAGAAAAACTTGGTCTGCTCATCTATGGCACCCACCCAACCAACCGCGAGCTCCCCCTCCACATCCCGGATGATCCGGCACAATACTGGTCTTGTGCGTCCAGAAGCATAGTTACTTGCCGAAGAGCTAGACGTCTCCATATGTGTTTCCCTACGCGCCAAGAAATGCGCCCCGCGAAGGCCAGCAGCCGCTCGTCGAGGGCGAAGTATCCCCCTCCCCTTTGTGCTTATCCCTGGCCGATCTCAAACCGCTGCCCTCAACGACTTTGCAAGCTGTTTTCAAATGCGGCGGCAACAACTGGGCTCCTGTTTGCCCCAACAGTCGGGAGGTGCGCTCTAGAAACGAGGAGCTGTCAGTTGTAGCGAGTTGACTGGAGTTCGCCTGTGTGACACTGCAAAAGACCACACTGAAATCAAGCGCGGTCTACACTATCCACTTCCGGCGAAGACGAGCCGCTCGGCAAAGCCGCCCCCTTCTCCCAGGGACGGCCCATCGACAAAGCCGTGCAGAAAGATAGACTCATTGACTGCCAGATGAATGGCCAAGATCTGCCAATCCGCAACGACTCTCCCGTTCGTCCCCTTAATAGGTCAGGATGGATCAAGTCGGATTGGTAGTTGCTCTCAGAAATGACTCAGCCAGATTTGGTGGGGCCGCAAGACCGTGCATGACTCCCGCATATGGGCGGCTACTCCGAGCGCATTCCGGCTTACCTAACTGCAGAGGTTGCGCCTGAGCAGGGGAAGACACCGTCTCGTTGGCCTTCACTGACAAGAAGCACGCTTGCAGCCACTAGCTTGTGTTCACAGAGACTGTTATGAAATCTGGGCTCGGGCATTTGAGAATAGGGGAAATGCACGGCCTTTCGACTAGCTGTGGAATCCCGAGGAAGCCCTAGAGCATGTCATCCATCACCTACCGAATTTAAATTTCAGCCTGACACGGGAGCGGCTCCAGACCACGTAGCCCCAGCCGCCCAGTGTTCCACCGAGGGTATCGGCAATCACGTCTCTGATATCAGCCGTGCGCGCGGGCACGTATACCTGGTTCCACTCATCGCTTAGTCCACACAGCATGGTAAAGACCATGGCCGATGCAACAACATTCGTCCCGGCCTGCTTTGTGGGCCAGGAATACCACACGGCCCGCACCCACAGCCAACCCAGACCGCCATACAGGACGCTGTGGACGCCTAGATCTACGGAGGGGACTGTCTGAGGGACGCTAAGTGATTGCCCAGAGAGGAAAAAAATAAACCAGTAATAGCCGAGCACAGCTCCCCAGGGCATCAACCAGTGAGATCTTTTATCTTCTATCCTATTTGCGTTTGATTGGGCCATCTATCGTCATCATCCCCTCTGTCGCGCCCGCTCGTCGGCCCTAACCGCGCCCCTAGCCCTAATCAGGGCAATTGGCAACGACCGAGCAGTCTAGTCCACCGCCATCACCTTCGTATTCACAAAATAGGCAAAATCAAACTGGGTGGTCTCCCCGACCCCTTTGCAGGGTATTGGCAGCAGTCGGGCCGAGAGGGGCTTGGCCAGCTTCCAGCCCAGCGCCGCCACGTCGCTCAGAACGGCGGCGAGCTGAGCGACGCTCACATCTCCGGCCAGTGGGATGGTATCAAGCCCAGTCCCGCACACCGCAGAGTAGCTGAGCAGGCTTGACAGCCGTAGCAAGCCCTGATTATTGCGCTCGGCCAGTCCAACATCTTCGAGCACCGGCAGCATTAATCCGCTATACCCACAGGTGTGTAAGCGCGTCTCCTTTAAGGCCGTCGTAATCTGGGCCGCAATCGCTAAGGTTCCGGGCTCACCAAAACGGCCTAAGCCGAGCCGTTCAATCGCATAGGCAATGCTTGCCTCCGGACTAGGCCCAGGAGCCGGAGACAGGTCAACGCCTCGAAAAATAAACCCCGCCTTTTGATGTTGCTGGGCAATCTGCTGAAGCGGCCAGACTTGGCGTTCCAACTCTTGGACTAGGGCGGCTCGAAAATCGTCCAACGCTTGTCCGGGTTGGGCGGTCGCGGCCACGATATCGGCGGCCTCCAAAGCTAGGCAAAAAGCAGGTCGACCGTGGTGAAAAGCGGCAGGAAAAAAGGGAATATGGGGACCACAGTTGAGCACTGCAGCAAAGCGCAGATTACCAAACCCATCGGCTGTGGTCCGGGAGATAGTCCGGATCGTTTGACCAATTGTCCGAGCGATTGAGCGTGGTAGGGGATGGTCGGCTTCGGCCAAGACCACGCTGGTAAAAACCGTGCTGGTCTCGCCAATCAGCTGTGGCACAAGCCCAAACAACGCCTGCTCCGCGGTTCGTTGAGGATTGACCGGCCCGATCGAGCAATATTCTATGCCGTTTTCCCAACAACAGACTTCTAAGTCTTTGGCAAATTTCAGGACCTCGGTCTCGGTCCGATCGCCTAGAAAGGTGGGAAACGGAGACGTTGCCAGACGGATAGTCTGCACCGCAACGCCGGCTGCCTCGTACTCGGAACGCAGACTTGAGGCAAAACGTCCTGCCGCAGCGATCTGTTGACTCTGGAGCGGCAGCCTAGGGTCCAGACCGACAGTAATGGAACGCACCTTCATGACAGTTACTTATTAGCATTCTCTGTCTTCAGAGACTACTCCGCACCAGGGATTACAATTGCAAAAAATGAATATAGTCAATATAATTAGAAAGAAAAATCTCATATGGCAAAAGACAAAACAATACCACTCCCCCTCTCCTCCTTTCAGACACTACCGGAAGGCAACGAAGTCCAAATCAAGCTTACCCGCCGTCCGCCCTGGCAACCCTCGCCCCGCCTGCCCGACTACTTGCTTGAAGATGAGCTCAACAAACTCATGGACCCGCGTGAGTGGAAGGTCTACCGGGCCTTATGGCGTCATTCGATCGGTTTGCGCCGGACGCCGCTGATTACCGCCGGTTATGCAGAAGTCAGCGAAATGACCGGCCTCTCAAGGGCTTCTGTCATCCGGTCTCTCAAGGGCCTCATGAAAAAACGCTATGTGGTCCGGATTATTTCCCCACAGTCAGCCGGCGAGAGCCGCCTTGAGCAGGCTCGGCTGCCGCGCAAACCGCGGGATGGCCACCGCTACTTGGTGTGTACCTATCGTGAGGTGATCGAGGGCCGATTACGGGATGGAACCCCGCTCAAAGATATTCCCGAAGGGGGACTGTATCCCGAAGAGATTCAGGTCTTTCGCAAGGAGGGGCAGGAATCGTTGTTCTCTGAGTAGCCTCTTGCACATTACACCTAGATGGGGCATCTTCAGAAGGAAGATGGGCAAAGCCATAATCCGCAAACGTGCGAAAAGATAATTTCATCTTCAGATATAATAATAGAGGAATAATCGTCACGATCCATACTTACCTGCCTCTCACCTGCAACACGAATACGGGTGGATAGAGGCGGCAGGTCAAAAACCACACTGAGTGGAGACGAATGTTCATACGGCACAGTATTTTTTTCTTTATCGTCCTGAGCTGGTTGTGGCTGGTTCTGCCGTCGCTCGTTCAGGCTCAATTTTTGTCTCAGGGTGAGCGGATTGGAAGCCAAATGACCGGTGACAGAGCCCGTGACCGGGTCGACCGCAAGAAAAAGGGGGCGAATATCTCCGAGTGGGTGAGGCGGCTAAACAACGACCGGCCCGATACCCGTCTGGAAGCCGTCAGATCTCTGGGCGATTCCAAAGATCCCCTAGCCATTGAACATTTGGTCAACGCAACCGCAGATATTGATATCCGGGTCAAAATTAAAGCTATCGAATATCTCGGCAATCTACGGGCCACAGATGCGACTCCGATTCTGGCCCAACAACTCTTTTTACGAGACACCCACCTAGGAGTGAAAAAGAAGGCCTTGATTGCCCTGGGAAAAATCGGAGATCCGCGCGGGGCAGAGCCCATCATTGAATTCATGCGGCGTGATCTCGACGAAAACACCAAAGGCGTCGCCATCTATGCTCTCCGCGATGTAGGGAACGAACAAGTCCTGGTCTTTCTTGATAATATGGCCGAAGACGATTCTTCCCAGCCGATTAAGAAATTAGCTGCACGGGCAGCTACCGATATCCGTAATCGACTGTCGCCTGAATTCGAACCGGTTGTTCCAACCTATATCATGCAGGTCGAGTTACGAAACAAGGCAGAACAGGGCGAACGATAAGAACGGCGAAAGAGCAACGACGAAAGAGGAATCGGGCAATCATGCGCAACACAATTTTCGCGATCGGTCTGATAGTTTGGATGCTAGCTTTTGTGGTCCACGCCTCAGACCACGAGCCTAGCTCTGACTCTAATGTTGTGGCGCCAAACCTCTCGACTACCCTTCCCCCGCTGGTTAACACTGCCAAAAAAGCCAAGCGGTCGGTAGTAAACATCTCTACCACGCAGAAACTCCAGCGCCGGAGCAGCCGACAACGTCGGCCTGGTCCGTTTGGTGGCGAAGATCCGTTTGAAGAATTTTTTCGACGTTTTTTTCCAGATCCCTCACCAGATCAACCCCGGAGCCTAGGATCCGGCTTCATCATCAGCGAAGACGGCTACATCGTAACGAATAATCACGTCATTGGTGAGGCGGACAAGATCACCGTTCGCCTGTCAGACGAAGAGGAATACCAGGCAACAGTCATTGGCTCAGATCAGCGGACCGATCTGGCCCTGATTAAGATTGAGCCGAGCAGCAAGCTGACCGCTATCCCCCTGGGCGATTCCGAAGCCCTCCAAGTCGGGGACTGGGTCATGGCCATCGGCAACCCGTTCGGTCTTGAGCAGACGGTCACAGTCGGTATCGTTAGTGCCAAAGGTCGGGTGATTGGAGCTGGTCCTTACGACGACTTTATTCAAACCGACGCCTCAATCAATCCGGGCAACTCTGGCGGTCCGCTCCTCAACCTCCAAGGTGAGGTCGTCGGCATCAACTCGGCAATCTTTAGCCGCGGTGGAGGCAATATCGGTATTGGCTTTGCCATCCCCATTGGCCAAGCCAGGTCAATTATTGCTCAACTCAGAGAGAGCGGCAAAGTCACTCGTGGCTGGTTGGGGGTCATGATCCAGCCAGTGACCAAAGAGCTGGCCGACTCCTTTGGTTTGGAAGAACCCAAAGGCGCGCTGATCGCCGAGGTCACCGAGGGGAGCCCAGCCCAACGGTCTGGCTTAGAGCGGGGAGACGTCATTACGGCTTTTAACGGACAGACGATTAACGATTCACGCGACCTGCCGGCTCTGGTTGCCGACGCCCAGGTTGGCTCCGAGGCAGAGGTCAGGCTGTTACGCGGCGGACAGGAGAAAGACGTGTCAGTCAAACTCGGCGAGCTCCCCGAGCAGCTAGCACGCCGCAGACCGGCACAGGAGAGCTGGGGCATGACCGTGGCAAATATCACGCCCGATATCGCCCGCCAGTTCCAACTTGATACCGCTCGCAAAGGCGTGATTGTAACCGCGGTCGAGCCCGGCAGTCCAGCCGCAACAGCCGGGATTCAACCCGGCGACCTGATTGAGGAAGTTAACCGCAAAACGATTACCTCAATCGATGAATTCAGCAGGGCCATTGCCGATCTCAAAGATGATGACACCCTACTCATCCTAGCCCGGCGGGGAACGTTCACCTCCTTCTTTGCTCTCAAGAAATCAGGCTGACTTCGTACCCGGGGCTGGAAAGGAGAAGGCAGGAGAATCCAAATACCTATTGCTGTCCACTACAGTGTTCAACTTTCAATTCTTCCCCTCTTCATAGGACGTGAGCATTGATCGCTACGCACTTGTCATCATGGGCAGCGACACGTATTTTGAGGTGGACAAGACCTCTCCGATCGCCACTATCCCCGGAACGGAACTCAGAAGATGTGACGTGGTCCGAGTCAATGACGACAACTGTTCCGGTTTAATCTTGCCCCCTTCCTTCCCCCTCAACAGATCGCGTCCGTACTTCCACTCTGGCCGCAAAACGCTCCAGCACCGTGCTCCACCGGCACGGCCGAGGCAGGACAACACTGGGTCAGCTCATTTCCACTGGCCAGGGAAGGTTGAAGCCGAAGTAAGGACGAGGTGTGGTGGGGCCAGCACAGTTCAGGGGCCACGTTTCCCTGCATCCGGACTATATCTCTGAGGGTCGGTTTTTCACCACTGGGGGTGTGAAGACCGTGACAGGCGGAAGGATACCCTGATATGCCTCGACCTCGACCAAGGCCGTGTGGGCACTCGACCCCTGGGCGAGCTGAGAGGTGCCTTTATCAAGCGTCAGCACGTTGGGGTTGCCGTTTTTTTCCAGCGTTCCCGGCACCCCGGGCTCCAAGGGATCGTACCAGGCTCCGGTTGCGAGCTGGACGACCGACGGCTGGACCTTTGGCGTGACCACAGCTCCGGCCAAACACTGGCCGCGGTCGTTGAAAACCCGGACCACCGTACCGCTTCGAATCCCGCGCTTGGCTGCGTCTTGGGGGTGTATCCAGATTGGCTCACGCCCAGCAACCTTGGCCTCTTGGCTGACAACGCCCTGATCGAGCTGACTGTGCAGGCGGGTGACCGGTTGGTTAGAAATTAGATGAAGGGGATACTGTTTGGCCCGCTCACTCCCCAACCATTCGACGGGTTCCAGCCAGACTGGGTGGGGCGGACAGTCGTCATACGCATAGGAGGCGATCCGCGCCGACCAGATCTCGATTTTTCCCGACGGCGTTGTCAACGGATGCGCCTGGGGGTCCCGACGGAAGGCTGCTAGAAAAAGCTGAGGGTCGTGCGGATCCGGCAACTCAAATAAGCCTGTTTGCCAAAACTGGTCAAACTCCGGCATAGCCACTCCCCGCTCAGCCGCGCGGCTCTGTGAGCGGCGGTACAGATGACGGAGCCAACCCATCTCGTCTCGGCCTTCGGTAAAACGCTCGGCAAAGCCAAGCCGCCCGGCTAGAGCGGCGAAAATGGCATGGTCGCTGCGTGCCGCACCAATCGGTGCCACAGCCTGTTTATTGGCCAGCAGAAAGCCATCTCGGGGAGTACTGACCAGATCATTGCGTTCAAGCGGCGTGGTCGCCGGCAGGACAATATCCGCGTGCCGCGCCATCGGCGTCCACCATGGCTCATGGACGATGACCGTCTCCGGCTTTTGCCAGGCCCGCAGCAATCGGTTCAGATCCTGGTGGTGATGAAATACATTGCCGCCAGCCCAGTAAATGAGTCGAATATCGGGGTACAGATAGTGCTCGCCATTGTAGGCAAACAGGCCACCGGGGTTCAGCAACATGTCGGCAATCCGGGCAACAGGAATAATCTCCTCGACCGGGTTTGTACCCCGATCCAGTACCGCCCAGTTGAGCCGATTGGTGTGTGCCCCTACGGTGGAGACCGAGCCATAGCCATAGCCGAACCCACCACCCGGCAGACCGATTTGGCCCAGTATGGCTGCCAGGCTGACCAGCATCCAGAACGGCTGTTCCCCGTGATCAGCTCGCTGGAGTGACCATGAGGCCATGACCAGCGTCCGCTTGGCCGCCATCCGGCGGGCTAACCTACGGATCGTCCGGGCCTCAATCCCGGTAATGGAGGCTGCCCAGTCGGCGTCTTTGGGCTGGCCGTCGCTGTCTCCCATCACGTATGGCCTAAACTTTTCAAACCCAACACAGCAGCGGGTCAGAAAGACTGCGTCGTGGAGCCCCTCAGCGATCAGGGTGTGGGTCAGTCCCAACATTAGGGCCACATCCGTATTCGGACGCGGGATGAGCCACTCGGCTCCCAGAAACTCGGCCGCATCGTCTTTGACCGGCCCGAGATACACAAACTCAACCCCCGCCCGCTGACACGCCCGCAGGCCGTCGTAGGTCCGGTGACGTACGACCCCGCCGTAGCTGATTTGGGTATTCTTCAGCGGAATCCCGCCAAACATCACAACAAGTTCAGAGTGTGCAGCGATAGTCGGCCATGACGCCTGGTCGACCAAGAAGCGGAAGAAGTTGCCCGCTACATATGGCATGATGACATCACCCGCCGCTGTACTATAGGTATTCACCGAACGAACAAAGCCACCAAACTGGCCCAGAAAGCGTTGGAGTTGGGCGGCTGGGAAGTGGAAAGCGCCGGCACTGCCCCAGCCATACGAGCCGCCATAGATGGCACGGTTGCCGTATGCCTGACGTACTCGGGTCAGTTCGGTCGCAACCATGCCCAGCGCGCGGTCCCAGTCCAGAGCGATAAACGGCTCAGTGCCCCGCGTTCCATGGCCAGGCCCATGCTCAAGCCAGCCAGCTCGGACCATCGGGCAGCGGATGCGCAACTTATCGTCTACGCTCGCAACATACGACCGGCCAAGCGGAGAGGGGTTTGGGTCCTGCGGGAGAGGACGCAGGGCGACTAGCCGCCCGTCCCGAATTTCGGAATCGTAGCCGCCCCAGTGAAGGGCGGTCCGGACGAGGGAGGGAGCAGGCATCTTGTCGACTCGGCTTGGGGTGGTTAGGGCTCGGCCCGTTGTTGGGTAATCATCGCCAATACAGGGGTGGCAAAGGGCCTGCCCATCAGCACGTCAAAGGCGGTGATCACTGCCTGTCGATCGACGAGGCGTAAAAGAAGCTCTCTCTCCCGGACAGGTGTCTCAGCGGCAAAAAACCGCTGCTGACATGCACACTGCCAAGGCCGTGGCGGAAACTCCAGTCTGCCCTGGGTACTACAGGTCCAAGCGGTATACTCTTTTCCCCAAAAATGTTCTAAACCGCGTAATGCTCTTGCCTTGGACACCGTCAGATCAAGACTGACGGTTGATTCGTCAACATCCGTCGCAGGTTCACAGCAGTCGAAGTGCCAGGCAATGAGTTGGTCCCCCATAGACTCCTCCCATTTTAATCTGCCGCGACCGCCGGCTCAAGACGCGCTTGACGCACGACCCGTGTCTGCTCCCAGTCGATCGTGACAGCTTGGGGATCAATCACCACCCCGTACTGCTCACGTGCGCCGGCAATGGTCAGCTTCTCGTCTCTCACATCGGCCAGGACCTTCTCGGGTTCGCGCTCAAAGGGATTCCCGTGCCCGCCAGACGCACACACAACGTGGTAAATACTGTCGCCCGGCCCCACGTCCAGATGCATATGCGCTTTACGCGGAAGTTCTTCATTGGTGTCGCCTGAGCTCAAAATATTGGTAGACAAGGCGCCCGGCTGTCCCCCGGCCATGCCCTCAGACGCCCGCAACAACCTATTGGTTCGAACCATGGCTTTGCCCGACCTCAGAAAACGCCACTGCTTGTAGATCGATAAGGAGCCCCGATACTTACCCGGTCCGGCCGTATCCGGCACATAACCAAAACCGTCAATAACAACCGGATATTCGCGTTCGAGCAATTCGGCCGGAATAGTGCCGTAGGAGCCAAACGACATGGGAGCAACGCCGTCGATGCCGTCTTTGTTCGGACGTCCTCCCCAACCGCCAAAGAAGATATCCATCATGGCGTACGGCGTACCGTCGGCTTTCTGCCCGGTCAGATGCAACACATCGCCGCCCTCTCCCGGAATAGGCACTCGCTCGGGCAAAGCCTTAGCCAGGGCCCGGAACAACATGTCAAACACACGAAAAAACAGCGGGGCCCGCCCGCCTACAGCGGCCGGAAATCGGGGATTGACCAGAGAGCCTGGTTCGGCGATCACTGTGAGGGGTCGAATGAAGCCGACGTTGGGCAGAACGTCCGGACTGACAATACTCTTCACCGCTCCAAAGACCGTCGCCTTGGTCATACTGAGCGGGAGGTTAATCGCGCCTCTTGCTTGGGGACTGGTACCGGTAAAATCCGCAGTCAGCGTATCTCCGGCAATGCGCAAAGCTAGCTTCAGGACCAGGGCCGCACTATCAGTGCCAAAGCCGTCGTCCTCAAACACATCTTCGTGTACATATTCTCCGGGCGGAATCTCGCGCAGCGCCGACCGCGTTGCCCGCTCGGCGTAATCAATCAGATAATCACACGAGGATTGATAAGTTTGTAAACCGTACTTATCGAGCAGGCTACGGATCTCTTGCTCACCCCGCCAGCAGCCGGCAATCTTGGCTTCCACATCGCCCAGCCACTCGTCCGACACCCGGACATTGGCCAAAATCGTATCCAGCAGGGCGTCATTACGTTCCCCAGCCTGGTACAGTTTGACAACCGGGAGCCGCAGGCCTTCTTCAAACGTCTCGGTACACTGGCTACTAAACCCGCCCGGAAAGCGGCCGCCAATATCAGTATGGTGGGAGTAGGCCAGGGTGAAGGCGACTAGCTGATCGTTCCAAAAGGCCGGGGCAATAATCGCCACGTCCGGCATGTGGGTCACCCCGGCATACGGATCATTGACCACCACTACGTCGCCGGGCTGAAACGTGCCGCCAAACTTTTCCAGGAGGTAGGGCATCATGGCCATAAAGAACGACAGCTGAAACGGCGCAGCATAGCCCTGGCCCAATAGACGACCCTGGCCGTCGCAGATAGCGGTGGCAAAGTCACCGGTCTTGACCATTGCCGAGCGGCCGGTTTTCCACACTGCAATCGCCATCTCTTCGGTGATTGAGGCCAGTTCGTTCTTAATCACCTCAACCAGAATGGGATCAAAGCTGCGTTCCATGCTGCCCTCCTTATTCGACTTGTGAAACCTAGGGGCGCACCTCGTAGTAGGCGTTAAAAGGATTCTCAAAATCGTGACGCTTAAACTGGCCAAAACCGGCCTCGGCCGCCATCTTGCGAGCCACCTGTTCGTTAAAGCCCAGCGTACCCAGGCCGGCACCACCGGGCTCTGACATTGCCGACGACATACAACCCATCACCGAGAAGGCGTAGAACATGCTGGTCAGCGGATTCTTGAGATTTTCCTCGAATGTCGGGGCGCTATTAATATCGGCAATAAACCAGGTACCGTCGGACCTGAGGGCTGAGCGAATGGCGCGAATCATGCCAGTGGGGTCTGTCATGTCGTGGATACAGTCAAACGTAGTGATAAAATCCAGGCTGCCATCAGCCGGCAGACCGTCAGTCTTGGCGTTGTGGAACATCACGTTGGTGAGACCGGAGGTCCGCTTATTCTCCTCAGCCCTGGCTAAGGCGTGTTGCGAGATATCATAGCCGTGGAACTCAGAACCCGGATACGCTTTGGCCAGCTCAAGCACGGCCACTCCGGCCCCGCAGCCAACATCCGCCGCCCGACCGCCAACGCGAAGCTTGTCGGTCACGCCGTCGAGTGCGGGCAACACGGTCGACACAAGGGCGGTCCGAAACCAGGGTCCAAACACCCGCTCAATACCGCGGGCGCCTTGGGCACCACGGGCGTCGTAAGGCAGGCCCAAGCCGGTCCGGAAGGACTCAGGCAGCCGTTCCAAGAGCATCATCCGTTGCGGCAAATCGCTGAAAATACCGGCCGCAAACTTGGGACTGTTCTCATCGGCCAGGAGTATGCCCATCTCGGCAGACAGCTCAAAGTGCCCGTTACCGCGATACTCGACTAAACCGGCGGCGGCCTGGCCGTGGATCCACTCCCGCACCCAGCGTTCATGCAGGCCGGTCTTGTCGGCTAACTGCTGGCTGTTCATCTGTCCGGCGCCCCGGAGTGCCTGATACAGGCCAAGGGCGTCGCCAAGATGAATCATGGCCGAGATAAGCGCGCCCTTCAAATGTCCAAAAATTTTTTGTCCGGCGTCTTTCAACGCGTCCGGATCAATAGTGCTATTCGCCATACTCAATTCCCTTGTGTAGCCTAAGAAAAGTGCGGAATGACCTGCTCTCCCCATAGACGAATCGACTGCATCACTTTCTCATGCGGGATATTATAATTCTGCATCAGACACAGCAACTGATCGACCCCCATTTCTTGATACTGGTGGACTTTGTCAACACAATGCTGCGGGTCGCCAACAATGACCATGCTCTGTTTGTCCAAATAATCAAAGGTAAACTTGTCTTTATCCACCTCGCCAAAGCGCTGGTAGTACTCATAGCCCGAGCCCTCTTTCAGAAATTTTTCCATCGAGGTTCCAAGCATTTCAAACGACTTTTCGTTATACCATACCACCCCCTCCTCAGCTTCTTCGCGGGCGGCCGCATTACTGTTTGAGCAGTGGACCAACGAGAAGACCGCCGCCTGTTTGTTGACAAAATCGCCGACCGGCGTGGCCTGATCGGCGGCCACCTTATACAGCTTTACCCGACGGCCAACCTCTTGCAGGTTGAGCGCCAGGGTAAAGGACAGCAACCCTAGCCCCTTTCTGCCCGCTAGCTCATGACTCATTGGGCTAGTGCAGGCCATCCACAGGGGTGGGTGCGGTTTTTGGACCGGCTTGGGGATCACGTGGCGGGGTGGAATGCTGAAATACTTGCCCTGGTGGGAGAAGAGATCATCCTGCCACATGCGGGGCAGCATGGACAATGATTCTTCCCACATGCCACGGGTATCTGCCGGGTCAATGCCAAAGCCGCCCATCTCAAGCATGGTCGCCGACCGACCAGTACCGAACTCAAGGCGCCCGTTGCACATAATATCAAGCGTGGCACCCATCTCCGCCACGCGGGCGGGATGGTTATACGGTGCCGGCAGCAAGCGGACCCCGTGTCCAATCCGAATCTTTGAGGTTTTGGCGGCAATATAGCCGTACAGAACTTCCGGTGCCGAGCAGTGAGAGAATTCATCCAGGAAGTGATGTTCAACAGTCCAGAAGGTGTCAAAGCCGACCTGCTCGGCGAGTTGAACCTGCTCGACAACCTCGTGGAAGATACGCGCCTCGGCTCCGGGTCCCCATTTGCGCGGAACGGTGATCTCATAAAAGATGGCAAATTTCATGCTCTCCCCCGACGGCTATAAAAAAGGGCGACGTGAGCGCCGCCCTCTCTCATTACTACATACCGCTGATCAGTTCCAGAATTGTACCGTCCGGGTCTTTGAAGCACACCACTCCGATGGTTGCTCCGCCGGGCCCATCAATTTTCTTGAGCGGCGCCACAAAGTCAACCTGCATTTCCTGCAGATCGGCGTACGTCTTGTCGATATCGTCCACCGTGAACGCGATCCGGCAGATCCCAACATTGTTGAGCGTTGGATACGGCGTGCCTTGTGTCGGCGGATCTATGAACTGTACCAGATCAAGCACCGGCGCGTTCTCATCGTCGCCCAAACGCATGAATACACCGCGTAGCTTCTGAACCTTGAGCCCCAGCGCATCCCCAACGGTTGGATCGTCCAAGACGAAATCATTGACCTTATTAAAACCCAGCTTTTCATAGAAGCTGATTGAGCGCTCCATATCGGTGACGCACACATTGACGTGAAACAGTCTCTGCAACATAGCACCTCTCCTTTTACAAGCAGGTAGGGGCGGTCCACAAACCGCCCCTACAGCAGACGGGCAGAGCCCGCTCAACAAACGAACAGCCAGCCGCTGTGGCTTAGGCCTGCCCCGAACGCAGGACCTGACCGGGCAACTCGCCGGTGTGTTGCTGGTCCTCGTACAGGACCGAGCCATTCACGACAGTGTGAATCACACCCTCAGCCGGCATGACCAGTCGCCGGCCGCCGCCGGGCAGATCGGTCCGCATCTCACCCCGCTTCTTCGAACCGACCGTATTCAGATCGAAGATGGCAAAATCCGCTGCTAAGCCCTGCTCAATTTTGCCTCGGGTTGTGAGGCCATAGAAGGCCGCAGGCTCAGAGGTGATCCGCCTGACGGCGTGCTCCAGGCTCATGACCTGCCGGTCGCGTACCCAGGTGCCGAGCAGATAGGTGCAGTAGCCGGCATCACACAGCATATCGACGTGGGCTCCGCCGTCAGAGAGGCCGACCATTACCTGGTCATGGGTAATCAGATCAGGAATCCGGTCCTCATCAGCGTTAAACAGCTCATACGTGTATTCAAGCTGGAGGTCGTCTTCGATACACAGATCCAAGAACGTATTGAGTCCGTCTTTACCGCGCTGTCTAGCGATCTCGGCCACACTCTGGCCGACGAGCGCCTGCAGCTCGGGTTTGGAGGCAACATGGACAACTGCCCGTTCCCATTTACCGTTGAACACCTTGGGCGTTTCCAGCTCTTTGCGGAACTCGGCCCGGAACTTTTCATCCCGATAAAACTGCATCTGCTCCTCAACTGGCCGATCAAAAGCAGGTTTCCAGCACGGCAGGTTGGCAAAAATGAACGGTTTACGCAGATCAATCTGAATGATCAGCGGCCGACACGTCACCTGCGGGATCGCCCCCCGCTTAAACAGCGGCTCGACCGCCCGCAGGGTATTCATCGCCGCTTCCGGCTTATCATCACGGTTGAGCAGCGCCAGCCAGGTCACCGGCCGGTTGCTCTCGGTCAGCAACATGTCCAGCAGGGCATAGTCAGTCTCATCGACCACCGACACGTCGTTGGTCAACGCCAGCTCGATACTCCCTTTCCCGAGTTCGTTAAGCGCATTCGCGTAGGCTTTGAGTTCGTCCCAGTCCGCCTGCCGACACGCAATCGGCCGGCCCTTGTAACCGATGTGCTGGGCCACATTAGTCGTTGAAAAACCAAAGGCTCCAGCCGCCACGGCTTCTTTAATCAAGGCTTTGATCTGAGCCCGCTCCTCAGGAGTTGCCGCCCGTTCCATTGAATCTTCGCCCATCACCCAATGGCGGAAAGGGGTCAGCGGAGCCATGAAGCCGAGGTTGATACCGGCCCCACGTTTTTGGGCCGCGTCCATATACTCGGGAAAGGTCCTCCAGTCCCAGGTCACTCCCTTACCCAGCACCTCAAACGGAATCGCCTCAACGTTGACCAGATCCCAAGCCGCAATCTCCTGATTCTCAGGCTTACACGGGGCTAACCCGACTCCACAGTTGCCCATCACCAGACTTGTCACGCCGTGCCAGGATGACGAGGTGATCAGGGGGTCCCAGCAGATCTGGGCGTCATAGTGGGTGTGGGGATCGACAAAGCCCGGCGCAACAATCAGGTCTGAGGCATCAAGCGTCTTCTTGGCCCCATCCGTAATCTTACCAATTGCGGCAATCTTGCCATCGGCTACCGCCACATCGGCCCGATAGCTCGGGGCCCCGGTTCCGTCGACCACGGTTCCATTTGTAATGAGTAAATCGTACGACATTCAGCATCCTCCTTCTTTTCTAAATAACGCCTTCTTTGACTAAGGCATCCTGTTCTGCCTGACTCAGGTGTAGCAACTCACCATACACATAGTCATTGTCTTCACTATAACATGGGGCCGCCCGTTCGGTCGGGCCAGCCTGGTTGACCGTCGCGGTGTTAAAATGGAACGGCACGTCTTTGACCGGCCAGGTGCCAATCTCGCTGTGCGACAATGGAATTAACCATTCGAGATGCCTGAGCTGCGGGTCACGTTCAATCCGGTCTTGGGCGGTCTGACACACGCCCGCCGGCACTCCGGCCTGCTGCAAGTCTTCCTGCAAGACAAACGGATCTTTGTCTGTGGTCCACCTCGTCATCAGCTGATCGAGTGTATCCTGATTCACAATACGGGCGGCCAGAGAGCTAAAACGGGGGTCTTGGGTCCACTCCGGCTGACCCATCGCTCCCACCAAAGCACGCCATTCATCTGCGCTGGTAACGGCAATGGCGATCCAGCGGTCCTCTCCGCGACAGCGGTAGGCCCCGTGCGGAGCCGCCGGGACGTTTGGCGAGCGGTTGCCGGTTCGCTGTGACGGGCGTTTGTTAATAAACGCGTCCAACAGAGCGGTTCCGGTCATATAGATACCCGGTTCGACCTGAGAGCAGTCTATGTACTGGCCCTTCCCGGTCCGCTTTTTATAGTAAATCGCACACAGCATCGTCAGTGCGCAGTAGTAGGCGCCACTCCAATCCATATACGAGTAGCCCCAGCCCGCGGGAGGATACGGGGACGGCAGCCCCGACTGTTCGGTCAGCCCGCTGACCGCTTGGGCAATGGGGCCGTAGGAGGCAAATTTCACGTAGGGACCTTTATAGCCCCAGCCCGGCTGCTGGATGTAGATAATATCCGGCTTGATCTCTCTCAGCTGCTCATAGCCGAGCCCCCATTTGCGCATCGTCTCAGCCGTAAAAGCTTCGACGACCACATCGCTAATCGCGACAATCCGTTTAAATAGCGCGCGTCCTTTAGGATGACCCATGTTCAGACTTAGGCCCTTTTTGCCCGCATTAATATCGTTAAAATAGCCACCCCGGTTGACACTCTGGACGCTGTCTTTGCTGAGGCTACTGAGCTCCATAGCCCCAGATTCTTCCTGTTGTGTATTCTTCCTCGGAGCAAACGGAGGCATATAGCGTAAAAAATCGAGTCGATCGCGCCACTCGATACGCAAGATCTCGGCCCCGAGGCTAGCTAGCAAACGCGGACCACCGGCTCCGGCCAACAGCCAGGTCAGATCAGCCACTCGTACGCCTTCTAAAGGTCTCACCGTCTTGTCCCCCTCGCCCCTAGATAATTTTTCGCTCCTTGAGCCGTGCAATCTCGTCCGCTCCCAGTCCGAGTTGACCGGCGTATACCCCATCATTATGCTCACCGATCAGTGGGGCTCGCGGTCCGGTACGCCACTCGACCTCATCCGGCAGCATAGGAGCACCAACATAGGTCACGGTCTCATCCAGCTCGGGATGGTTCACCTCACAGAAAGTTTTGCGCGTTTGCCACTGCTCGTCGTCGACATTCTCCTCGGGGGTCCGAATCGGTGACCATGGAATACCGAGCGACTGGGCCTCACGCCAGATCTCCTCCATCCCAAACGCCGCCACGCACCCGGCCTGCACCTCGGAGAAATGCTCGGCAAACACACGGCCACGCCGATTCGCAGGATCCTGATACGGCTCGCTCTTCAGGTCAGCGGCCTGGCCCTTCCTATCCAGAAAATCGACCAGGGTCTCGTAGCCGCCCGGAAACGGGTTGGGCAGAATGATGGAATAGCGCCCGTCCTTGGTCGGAAACTGAACGGCTGGGCCAACGGCCGGTTGGGCGTGCCGACCCGTCTGGCGATAACACGTGGTCTGAGTATAAATCCAATTTGGGACGTCGATCTCGGTACACACACTGACCGCTTGGTGGACCGCGACTTCAATCATGTCCCCGTTCCCATGTGTTTCCCGACCGATCAGAGCACCGACAATAGCAATAAAAGTCTGGTTGCCAGTGATATGGTAGGCATGCCACATCTGAGGGGCGATAGGGGGAGTGTCATAGCTGCCCTCCTCCTTGGGATCATAGCCACAACACATCATCGGCCCGCCCAACGCCAGATGCACCAGATCGTTGGCCTTATAATCGCGCCACGGACCACTGCGGCCAAAAGGGGTCACACAGGCATAGATCAGGCGAGGGTTGAGCTGCTGGAGGGCGATCCAATCCAAGCCCAGCTTTTCCAAAGTGTCGAGCGGCAGGGCGTCGAGCAGAACGTCACACTCGGCGATGAGCTTTTTGAGTAGTTCGGTCCCCTCGGGTGCATGGATATCAAGCGTGATCCCACGCTTGCCAAAGTTGTAGTGCCAGAAATACAGACTCCGGTCAGGATTTTTCTCATCATGATAGAACGGCCCTAGGGAACGGGTCGAGTTTCCATCCGGAGGCTCAATCTTCAACACATCGGCCCCGGCCCCAGCCAGCAATTTCCCGCAAAACTCGCCCTTTTCATCGGCAAGCTCCAGGACTTTCACATCAAACAGGAATCCAGGCATAGTACTCAGTTCCGAGGGGTGGGACAGCTGGCCCCAGACTCGTCAGTCACATGACTTACATCAGCGATGTTCCTGCCGACTCACCCGCATAATTTGCAAACGGCACGGTCTGCGCTCGCGCGGTCGGCTCAGTGATGACGTTGAGGAGCGCCGGGCGGCCGTGTTCCATTTCCTTGATCGCCCGGTCTATAGCCGGACGAATATCCTGCGGATTCTCGACTAGCTCGCCGTACGCGCCCAGTCCCTGAGCAACGATATCGTAGCGCGTATGGCCGAGTTCGCGGCCGGGCACATGGATGTTGGCACGAGCCGTCCATCCACCGTTGTTACTCACCAGGACTAGGACCGGTAGTTGATGCCGCACCGCCGTATCTAACTCCATGAGATTCAATCCCAGCGAGCCGTCTCCATGCAGGACCACTACCATGCGGTCCGGAGCGGCGGCTTTCGCCCCCACCCCAAAGGGCAGCCCCACGCCCATGCAACCGTTCGGACCGGGATTGATCCGTGCCCCAGGGCTAAAGGACGGAATGGATTGCCGGGACATATTCATGATCTCATGACCATCAACGGCCAGAATCCCGTCCCGAGGAATAAAATCACGGATCTCTTTGCACAAGCGCATGGGGTGGGTCGGAGCTTGGTCAGAGTTCAGCAACGGCAACATCTTCTCCCGGTTTTCACGGTCCTTGGCACCCAGCTGTTGCACCCAGGCCGACTCACCAAACGACAGCCGTTTCTCTGTCGCCTGGGTCAACTGCTCAAAGACCGCTTTGGCATCCCCAACGATGCCTAGATCAACACTCCGTACTCGGCCGATTTCTTCATGGTTGACATCGACCTGGATAAACTTGGCGTCGGGAGAGAAACGCGGGGCCTTGCCCTGGCCGATCACAAAATTGAAGCGTGTCCCTACCACTAGGACGACATCGGCGTTTTTAAAGGCAAAGGAGCGAGCGCCAAGCATCGACAACGGATGGTCATCCGGGACCACGCCGCGTCCCTGCGGTGTGGTGAAGAACGGAATGCCCGTGGTGTCGACAAACTGGCGCATCTGCTCACCCGCAGCAGACCAGAAGATACCGCTGCCCGTCACCAGCAACGGATTCTTGGCACCGGCCAGCATATCCACCGCGCGTTCGATAGACGGGCCGTCGGCCGATGCAACCGACCGTTCCTGAATGGCGGGTAGCGGCCAGACCTTTTCTGGGTCAACCTTTTGGACCAGCATATCACCCGGCATGTCTAAATAGACCGGTCCCGGCTGGCCCTGACGTGCCCGGACCATAGCCATATGGACATACTCTTTGGCCCGGCTGGCGGTATGCACCCGGGCTGCCCATTTACAGATGGGTTTAAAGATGGAGAGTTGGTCAAATTCTTGGAAATCGCCCGTGTCGTAGTAAGCCACGGCCGAAGAGCCACCCAAGCCCAGAACCGGACACGCATCAAGATAGGCATTTGAGATACCCGTCAGCAGATTGGCCGCGCCGGGTCCGCCCGCGCCCATACAGACCCCGACCTTGCCAGTCACACGGGAGTAGGCGTGGGCCGCCATAGCGGCCGCTTGCTCGTGACGACAATCGATTAGTCGAATCCCAAGCTTTTCGGCGTGCATGGATAACAGGATATTGGGACCACCCATAATGTAGAAGATCGTATCAACTCCCTCGGCCCGGAGTCCCTCGGCCATCAGCTGGCTCCCGTCTACCTGTGCCATGTGTTCCTCCTTATCGTATCCCCATCGTATCCCCAGGAATGAGGGCTCACCACGGCGAGCCCTCCCCTCCTTATTTTATCCTGGGGCTCCCCGAACTAGCCGCGTTCTCGTGCTCCACAGCAGCTATCCAAACGAAGTGTTGATAGGTGGTGCGGCACGAACACGTACGGACATAGCTGTCTAGAGAGCGCCGTCTAAAGGGATACTCTCCGCAGAGCTCGGGGGAATCCGTTTGCTTCTCCGTCCAGCGTACCGACCTCATTCACTCCGGCGGTATTGCTCTTCAAAATTCCCAAAGCCAACGTTTGTAGCATCTCGAGGTAATCCTCAACTTTGGCAAAACGCTTCAAGGCCCAATGACGCACCGCCCACGACTGAGCCAGAACGAGCAAACAGTGCGCCTTAAGATCAATGTCGCCAGCCGGAAAAGCCTTTTTCTCCACTCCATAAGCAATAATTTCCTCAAGCAGACTCTGAATACGCTCTTCTCCCTCTAGCAGGCGTCTGCGTTCGGCACTGGTCAGAGACTTCATCTCTTGGTAGCCCAAGACCACATCGCGCCGCAGCTCATCGATGAGACGCACATAGCGTTCGTAGGCGAGCAGGAATAACTGCTTGGGAGCAACCCCTTTCTCTTTGAGCCGTTCATATTCTGCTCGCTGCTCACGCAGCATGACCTCAGTCCGTTCTTGATTGTGGGAGAACAGGAAAAACAGAATCTCTTCTTTGCTGGTGAAGTAGTTAAAAACGGAGCCAACGCTCAGGTCCGCCTTCTTGGCAATCTCTCGGACGCTGGTATTGTGGTACCCGTTACTTAAAAAGAGAGCTGCCGCCCCAGAGGCAATCCGCTCTTTGCCTTCGAGCAGGCGTTTCTCGTCTGTAACCTGGGAGGTTTGTCTTCGCTTTTTGCGTAGAACTTGACCTTTCACCCGCGCGTTCCTTTCCGGCTGAACTAGGCATGTGCTGAGTGAGTGTTCATTTCAAAATTTCATACGTCAGGCAAGCGTCTTTTGTCAAGAAGACATTGAGAGGGCAAGCGCCCCTCAGCTTATTGTTTAGCTGCCCCCCCCCTGCACGTAGCGCGCACGCGGCGGCGGACAGCGCCGCGGCGGGCTGCCAGGCTGCCCCCCCCCTGCACGTAGCGCGCACTGGAGGTTCAATCTATTTGAAAAGAAATTCCAGCTGCCCCCCCCTGCACGTAGCGCGCACTCTGTTCAAGGGGCTTCTTCAGCAGCGGCTGAGAGAAGTGTCTGCCCTTGCACGTAGCGCGCAATCTGTTCGTGGGTGGCAAACCAGACGCCCGGCTTGTTCTTCATGTACACGATCAGTTGCTCCAGCATCTGCATCCGAGAACGATGGCCAATGACCTGGGGATGGGTGACCAGCATATACAACGTACCCTCTTCATACGCGCCGTCAAACTCGGCGGTCCAGATCGAATACACTTCGTCTGTGGTGCGTAAGCCCACATGCTGACTGGTCCAACTGAGCTGAAAATATGGCCAGTCATCCAGAATCCACTCAACCGGTAACTCGACCAACCCTGACTCTTGTCCGTCAGACATGAGGCTGTACGGACGATCATCCGCCATCATACTGCTGTCGTACAAAAAGCCCATTTCTTTGACGATCTTGATCGTTGCCGGGGTCAGGTCCCAGGCCGCGGACCGAAAGCCAACCGGCCTCTTCCCCACCGTTTGAATAAAAATATCCATTGCCTTTGCATACACCTCACGCTCTTGGTCTTCGGTCAGGCTCAGCGGGCTCTCATGGATATAGGAGTGAAAGCCAATCTCGTGCTGGGGGCGATCAATGATGGTCTGCACCGCCTCAGGGTGGAGTATCATAGACGCCGCGGGGATGAAGAACGTGGCTGGAATGGCGTGCTTGTCGAGCAGTTTCATGATACGCGGCAGCCCGGCCCGTGCCCCATACTCGCCACGCGACATATACGATGGACTGTGGTTGCCCTGAAAGCCGAGCCACACCGGCTCAGTGTCAAAGTCAAACGAGAGACTAACCGCCACTTTTGCGCCCCCAGGCCATTGTTTGGGAGTCAGGTCCTTGCCACTGCGGACGGTCCTCACATGGGCTTTCATCTCTTCAGGCGTCCACTGCCAGATCGGCTTGTCCTGCCCGGCCCTGAGGGCAGAGGCCGAACAGATAACACAGCTCACCAGTACACAAACGGTCTTTATCGTGTTCGGCCACAGGTTCGGCATCACATCTTCTCCTCAATACAGACAGGCTTGTTGCTCCATAGCAGATTTCAGCGGCTCTCAGGAAGGGCGTCCAATTCCATGCCCCCCTCTCCCTCTCCTTATCAATTCAAGAGAATGGTATAAGGTTCCTCGGATTGTTGCCCCACTCAAGCGGCAGACCAATTGGGGAGACTTGGCACTATGGAAGTCACTTTGGAGGCTATCCATACTACCCGAGATCACTCTTCAGGAAGGAATCGACAGAGCAGCAGTCCAAAAACATGAAGCGCGTGGGGATTTACGAAAATCACTCTCTGCAGACGACGCCAGTAGCCTGCCTACTCAGACCCAAAAGCTGAGAACGGACTACAAAAAAATGCGGAGACTATGGCTGAGAATAACTAGACGGCTCTTGTCGAAGCTCCTGGACAGGTCACACGACTCTTGCCGCCTACCGTCTCCTACTCCACGTTCATTCCAAGCATGGCCCTACCCCGGCCGAGAGCTCAGAGAATCTCGCTACTCTCTTGCGTCCTGTGCCCCTCCGAACACAACCCTCTCACGGGCGTGTGGAACCATCTGAGGTGGACCACCTTGAATCCTTGGAACGAGAGGCGCCTAGGTCGGCAAGTCGTCAGCCTCATGGACCGCACTCGTACACAGAAATCCATCACTGCTGAGCTGTGCCGCTTGTGTTGTCGCTGTATTCGTCAAAGATTCTGCGCGCCCGAGGACCGTGGGCGGCTTCGGCTATTTCTGCAGCGGTGAATCTCTGACCTCCGGTTGCTCTGATACCGGGATCCACGTCCCCAGTATCGAGCAAGAGCTTTATGTGGTCTGTGAGGTGGAGTGTCGCGGTGTGATGGAGTACGGTAAAACCCGATCGACTCTGCATATTAAGTATTTGACGCCGTAATCCTGCAAACTGTTGATCCTTTTGCGTGAGTCTAGCTTCCAGTTCCTCGACCAGATGTAGGAAGTCTTTAAAAAGCGTGGGGTCGGCCCATCTTATGCCCGATTCGTTCATCCCCCATGTTTGCTCAAGAAAATGGCTCGATAAAGGAACCCCCTCGCTCGATAAGGTATTTGAAAAATTCTGCTCGGACTCCATCAGGACGCGCTCCAAACAAGTGAGCAGCTGTCCCCTCTGGCCACTCTGCAACTTATGAGCGGTAAAAGTGGCAATTTCCTGATGGGTGTTGACATCTGAGCAACTCTGCGCAGTGACTCCCGCAGGAACACTCAAAAGTCCACCCAGCAGCGCCAAGGCTGCGATGGTCTTCAGTAACCTCATATCATAATAAGGAACAAATTTCGGACTAAGGGTCAACCGGTTGCAAGCACTTACCTTTTCAAGCGCGCTAGCGGAACGGCCAAGACAAAGGCCTTAGGCGGACTAACTACAATTTTCTTTTAGGAGTAGGGATTTGAGCAGCAACTCAGCCTGCTTTACCAAAGAGAATGCGCTCCGCCGCCCAGTGAGGTCGGATTAGCGAAGCCGTAATCCGACACAACCGCAAGCGGACTCTGTACACGCTTACCGCTACGACCGGGCGAAAATCTGCACGATGTTGCCAGCGGGATCGGTCGCGGTGAAATACCGGCCGTGACCACCCATATCGACGATATCGTTCACCTGGACACCGTTTTGGGTCAGCTTCTCCCACATTTCTCCTAGATCATCGACCTCTAACACTACGGTGCCCCCACCACCCGGCGGAACCGTTCCTTCGCTCGGGTCGGCGAGCGCAACGGCCACACCGTTCACATCGAACTGGGTCCATCGGTCGCCATCCCGAAATTTGATAGCCAGCCCCAGGACGTCCTGGTAGAAGCCCACCGCCTTGTCCATATCCTTGACCACGTAATACGCGCTGGAAAATTTCTTGACTGCCATATGCGCCGCCCTCCTCTACAGTTCGATATCGTCGCTGCCCAGCTATCAATTTTTTGTCGGCAGCGCAAACCAAGACAGAGCCAGTAGCCTCCCACCCTATTTTGGATTACAATCCGCGCCGCCTATGCCGGAATTGCCCGAAGTTGAAACCATCGCCCGTAAACTGCGCCGAGGCCAGGCGCTCGAACCGGGCTTCCCGCCCTACCCGACTCCGCTAGGCCGCACCATCACAGCCGTGTGGCTGGACTGGCCACGGGCCGTTCGTCCCTCCGCAGACACGCTCATCCAAACCTTGCCGGGCCATCGCCTTGACTCAATCGGACGGCGTGGCAAATACCTGATCTTTGGCCTAAGGTCTATCTCCTCTCCCTCTTCACGCTATCTGCTCATCCATCTGAAAATGAGCGGCCGCCTCCATGTCCTAGAAGCAGACTTGCCGCGCGAAAAGCACGTACACTTTGCCTGCACCCTGGATAATGGTTACGAGCTGCGCTTCAACGACACGCGCAAATTTGGTC
The DNA here is from genome assembly GCA_965214605.1 of uncultured Binatia bacterium (SeqCode). Classification (GTDB taxonomy): domain Bacteria; phylum Desulfobacterota; class Binatia; order Bin18; family Bin18; genus JAAXHF01. Next base: position 714,723 of record OZ243961.1, read on the forward strand.
GGGTGTATCTGGTTGATGACTTTGACGAAGTCACCGGCCATCTCGGCCCTGAGCCGCTGGAAGAGACATTCACGCTGAACGTCTTGCGGGCGCTGCTGACAAAGAAATCCGGCGGCCTTAAAGCCTTGCTCCTCAACCAATCGTTTATCGCCGGTATCGGCAACATTTATGCCGACGAGGCCCTGTGGCGGGCAAAGATTCACCCGCTGCGCCGGGCGAACAGTCTGCAAGCCGCAGAGATCGCCGCACTGCGCCGGGCAATTCGGGCCGCGCTCAGAGACGGCCTCAAACACGGTGGAGCGGCTATTGATTGGGTCTACCCAGAGGGCAAATATCAAGACCATTTCCGGGTCTATAAACAGGCCGATAAGCCGTGTCGTCGCTGCAAAACCAAGATCGAACGGATCCTCGTCGGCCAGCGCAGTACCCACTTTTGTCCTACCTGCCAAGTTGCAATCGGCGAACATTGAACAGTATGCTTGTCAAGAGGAGGTCGGTGCGAAAGCATCGGACAGCCTGTGGCTGACGGCGTGCACGCCGGTGCACAGACGTTGCCGCTCGCAAAGCATGTCCGGACGCTTGCACTGCGGATGGTCATTTAATGATTTCAAGCCGCTGGTGCCAGACCACAGATTGACAGTATTGATCAATTCTGCTCCTTCCTCGACAGCCCCTCTTACCTACGCTAGATTTCCGCTGAGGAAACAAAAAAACAGGGAGGATAGCATGATCGATCTCTACACCTGGCCGACGCCAAACGGCCACAAGGTTCACATTTTTCTCGAAGAAACCGGCCTGCCGTATACCGTCCACGCCATCGATATTGGCAAGGGAGATCAGTTTGCAGCCGAGTTTCTCAAAATCAGCCCGAACAACAAAATGCCGGCTATTGTTGACCAAGACGGACCGGGTGGAAAGCCGTATCCACTCTTTGAATCTGGAGCGATTCTGTTGTATCTGGCCGAGAAGACAGGTCAGTATATGCCCACAGATACGGCTGGCCGCTACGAGGTCATCCAGTGGTTAATGTTTCAGATGGGCGGCATCGGTCCAATGTTGGGCCAGGCGCACCATTTTCGCCTATACGCTCCAGAAAAAATCGACTACGCCTTTAACCGCTACACCAACGAAGCCGCCCGCCTCTACCGCGTTGTTGATAAACGCCTGAGCGATCATGAATATCTGGCCGGCGAGTATTCGATTGCCGACATGGCGACGTTTCCATGGCTGCGCTATCACGAAAATCAGGGCCAGCGGCTTGAGGACTATCCGCATCTGAAGCGCTGGTATGATGGGCTTGAAGCTCGGCCGGCCGTACAACGCGGCTTGGCAATCCTCAAAGATGCGGCAAAACCCATGGACGAAAAGGCTAAGATGATACTGTTCGGCAAACAGCAGTACGAGACACGCTAACAGATGGCGGGAGCCTCGGGCCTGGTCAATGCTCCACTATCCTAAACGGCTCTTCCGGCTCCCGGTACCGATAGGGCCGGACGCGGCGCTGGTGCCGAACGCCGTGCAAGCCGACCCGGTCGGTAAGATTTAACACAATGGACATCAGATCTTTTCCATACACCTGGCCAAGGCCTCCCTGGAAAGCCGTCCGTTCATGAAACTGCGAGACCTGATCGACCAACACATTTGGTCCGCCCGCAATGAGCAGAGGCACGGCCTCGCCCGAATGGATCAGGGGCCCACGACTCGGTGTGGCATGATCGCCCGTCACCACGACAAGGAGATCGTGACTATGTTCAATCCGCTGCACCACCGGCCTTAAGGCCGAGTCAAGCTGACCAATAATGTGCTTTTTCTCAAACGGATCTTTGCGATGGGCGGCGAGGTCCGGCCCTTTGGTATGCACATGGACAAATTCATAGCCGCGCTGAAAAAGCTCATCTACGGTCTGAAGCTTGTCTTGAAAATCCTGTAACATACTCGAATGGTGCGCCACCTTGACCGGGGTCATGCCACACACCCGAGCAATACCGGTGTACAGCGGATAGTTCTCAATACTGGCCGCTCGCAGCCCGTTCTGGTCCTGAAAAGGGGCGACCTGTGGTCTAGTTGCGGCCCATTTTGTCAACAAAAAGTTAATCCCCGCCTGGCGGTCGCGTTGGCGCTGATGGTTGAGCGGATGGGCCTGTAAACGCGTGTGCGCCCAGGCTAAGTACGCATTTAAGGCGCGTGCCGTCCGCTGGGCGTTGTCTTGGTCGGCAGCTTCTTCTAAGGGGAGGGCCTTGGCCACGGCCATACCATTCGCAAACGGATCAACATCGGACACATACCGACTCGGGTGACCGGTCAGGCTCAAAATACCCTCACACCGTCCGCACTCTTGCAGGGAAAAGTGGATGTCGTGGCTCTCATACTCGGCAACAGCCGCACTCAGCACCCGACAGTCATGCTCGTCTTTTACCTGGTGCCGCTCCCACAGGAGAGCGTCACGGTAGACAATCCGGTCACGAACCGTTGTGGCGGCAAAGCTGGCTAGCAGGATAACCGAGTTAGCATGAACCTCGATGCCTCTGCCAATGGCCTCAAACGCGGCCCGACCCGGAAATTGCTCAAGCGGATAACCAAACAGCAGAAAGTGGGAGGTCTCGCTCTCCAAGGGGAGCCCCGGGGCAAGCGGGATGAGCTGGCCGTTCACACCGAGCTGGGCTAAGCGGTCAAGGTACGGGGTGTGGGCGGCTTCGAGCGGTGTTTTTCCGCCCAGCGCCGCTTGGGGTCGGTCAGCAAGACCGTCGAGAACAATAAACAAGATGGGGATCTGGGCGTGAGCCTTCGGCATAGTGGCAGGAGGACTATCCCCCCTACTTTCCTCCCTTCCGTTGTAATCTTTCCTCGGCGTGTATGGCGCGTAAGACCTCGACGACTGCGTGTGGCACACAGGCTTCCCAGCCCTGGCCGGTCCTGAGCTTGTGGCGCACTTCGCTCCCGCTCACCTGTTTTGCCGCTCCCCTGTCCAGGACTTCCACCGTCCAACCGCCGGCTTCGAGGCGCCGGAGTTTTTCGTGGCCCCAATCTGAAAACAAGCGGACATACTGAACAGCGTCAGCTGGACAGTACGCCCACCAGCGCTCAGAATGATGAATGGGAAAGGGAACGACCGAGCAACACGCCGCCTCAACCCCGGCTTCGGCCAGAGCGGCACGGACCATCCATTGGCGCTCAAAAAAGCTGAACGGGTTGGCATCAGGCTGATGGCGCCGGGGGTCTGTGGACTCTTCGACAACTGCCGATGGATCAGGGTTGGTAATACCGACAATCAGATGCGAGCAGCGAGACAGGGCGGCCATCGCGTATTCCAAATGTCCCGTATGAAACGGCTGAAAACGGCCGTGAATCATGCCGTAGCGCGCGGTCATCCTTGATTCGCCTAGTGTCAGTATGATTGATCCGAGTTTGAGTCTTCCAAAGGAATAATCAGCGACTTGCGCGGCTGGCCATTTACTGCCCGGCTGATATGGCCCTGGCCGGCCGTATCTTCGGCCAGGAGGATTTCTCCGCTGCCCAAGATTCGCTTGGTGCCATCGCCAATCTCGATTTCCACCTCCCCCTCAAGCGTAACCACATACTGGCGGCGTGGCGCGTTGTGCCAGCTCAAGTTGTAATCGCCCGAGTTCTCGCGGAAGATAACCCCCTTGGCTGGCATCAGGGAAGACATACTGCCGCCCGGACCGCCGTCTTTCAGTTCAACGTCAAGGTCCTCAAAATGGGACTGATTATCGGAGCCGGTGTAGATGCGAGTAACTTTCATCGTGTTTCCTTTCAGCTTCGCACTTATTTTGGGGCCAGTAGATTGAGGGCCTTGCGCGTCGCCGCCAAACGCTCCTCGTTCACCGGACTAACGGCCAGCACCGGCATACCCGCCCCAGCCTCATGAAATGCGGCCAGCTGCTCACGGCACATGCTCGGCGGGCCAAACACGCACACCTGGTCGACCATCCGATCAGACACCAGGGCTGCAGCAGCTTTGCGGTCTCTCGTTTGCCAGGCCTGTTGCATGGCGTTGACCTCATCGACAAATCCGCACCGTCGCCACTGGAGCCGATAAAAGGGCAGCTGGGCAAAAAAGGCCAAATTATAGCGCGCCGCAGAACGCGCCTGCTCAACATCTTCAGCGATAAAGGTCGGAATGCTGACGATACAGTCGATCTGTTCGGAATCTTTGCCAACTCGCTGAGCCGCCGCCTTGGCCGCCTCAAGCAGGGTCGTCAGATACGTCCGGGCGGGCAGGAAAGGCATGATGCCGTCGGCTTCTTCACCGCCAACCGCAGCACTCTCAGCCGTCACCGAGGCAACATAAACCGGGACGTGGTGTTGGGACGCGCGGGGTCGAAAAAAAGCGCCAATTGACTCTCCGTTCAGCGTTTTCTTGAGCGTCTGTACGTATGAACGCATATACGCCCGGGGCTGATCCATCTTCATTCCTAGCGATTCAATCAGCGGCCGGTGACTCACTCCCAGTCCCAGGACCAGGCGGCCGTCCGACAGCTCGGCGATCGTCCAAGCCGTCATGGCGGCCAGAAACGGGTGGCGAAAATAGATATTGGCAATGTTGGTTCCGACCTGTATCCGAGAGGTCGCCAGCGCAATCGCCTCGGCACAAGCGAGGGCGTCCCCGCGCCCTTCATTCACCAATATCGCGGCAAAGCCCCGGTCTTCTGCCAACTTGCCTAACTCAACAAACTCCTTTGGCGGGGCTTCGGTTGCCGTTGACAACACGACCCCCAGACGAAATTGACCGGCCATAGCCTCTCCTTTCCTCTCAGGCGTGCGGACTTGGCCTACTCGGCTCCTTCCTCCATCACGGGGGGAACATCTCTTCTGTCACCACGAACCGCTTGGGCCTCTAACTCATAGGTCAGCGCGGCTGGCAGGCCCGTATCAACAACGATAAGCTTGCCTCGCTCTCCAATATACTGATACCGACCGGGCTGTGGGCGCAGTAACCAGCTGATGAGGCACAGTACGAGGAGAGCGATCAAACCAAACATCTGCCACGTTAAAAGCCTGAGGTAGCGTTCTATTTTTCTGAGACTGAGCCCCGAGTCGCCTACGTCGGCCCGTACACTTTTGGACGCCATTCTTCCTCCTTAACGGAATAGACTTGTCTTTCTATAAAAGGTCTGCCAAGAATTCTCAACTCGGCCCGTCCGACAAACCCGGCTCCGGCCTACTCTGCTCCACCAACTCTCCGCATATTGTTTTTTCTCGTGTTCTGTGGTTCTGTAGCATCTCTCACCTCACGCGTCGGTTCTTTCAGCCATCAGTAAAGGCGCAGAAGGCAGGGCGAGGCATGGGCATCAAGACGAGACACGGGCGGATGCATAACAATCCGAGGCAGCACGACCGTCGGGCAGCTATAAAGGCCGACATGCGCCGCACGATCTGGCAGCTGTTGAGCGATCAGCAGGTCAGCCGTTTCCCCGGAGCCGAGAACCGTATTCCACACTTTACCGGTGCTGAGGCCGCCGCCCAGCTGCTCCAAGAGTTGACGGTGTGGCGCAAGGCGCGGGTGATCAAAATCAACGCCGATGCGCCTCAACTGCCGGTGCGCCGCGCGGCCCTGGCCGACGGCAAGATCCTGTACCTCTCCGTTCCTCGACTCAAATCCGAGAAGTGTTTTGTCGAGCTTGATCCTCAGCGGCTTGGCAGCCGTTGCCTGTTGGTCAATAGCCTGCGCGGGGCGCTGAAATATGGGCAGCTGCTCGCCCCGCGTGAAATGCGACACATTGACGTTGTCGTCTGTGGCTCGGTCGCGGCCGGCCGTGATGGGGCGCGTCTTGGCCTGGGAGGTGGGTTTGCCGACCTGGAGTACGCTCTGCTGCGCGAAGAAGGCTGGGTACGTGAGCTCACGCCGATCATTAGCACCATCCATCCGCTCCAGATCATGGTGTCCAAAATCCCGATGCTGCCCCACGACGTGCCGGTTGATTTCATTGTCACGCCCAAAGACGTCATTGCCACGCGCTCTATCTACCCCCGACCGCGCGGTATTTACTGGGATTTGCTGCGGGAAACGAATGTGAACGCAATTCCAATTCTGCGCAAACGCATGCGCCAGGGAAACACCGGGACACGTTAGGGCGTGGACACGCCCCGAGGCCGCCAAGCAGCCTCTCTGTCTCCTAGCCAAACAAGACAGGGTCTAACTCGGGGATGGCTCTGACCGTATAGTCCGGCGTCGGGATACCCTGGGGGAGGGCCACACCCGTGGCATTGACCCAGGCACTATCAAGCCCTGCCCGCTTGGCTCCCATGACATCGTCGTGCGGAGAGTCTCCCACAAACAGGGCATCCTGAGCTGCGATCTGGAGCAGCTCCAGGGTATCGCTGAAGATCTTGGGGTGGGGTTTGCGCCAGCCATGATCGTCCGAAATGACAATCTGGCGAAAGTAAGGAGCAGCTCCATCTCGGTCAACGATCAACCGAGCGGTTGGTCCATGGTCAAAATTTGAGACTAGGGCAACCGAATAGGCCGCGTGCACGCGTTGGAGAAACTGAATATGGGCGGCCGGAATTTCTGTCGCTTGAGCCAACAGCCCCATATGGGTCAGCGACAGTTCTTGGGCGAGCCGTTGGGTCGCCTCACCAACCGGATAGCCCACTCGGACTAGGGCGGACTCAAAACGCCGCATAGACGGGATCTCGCGCATGTCACGGGCTCGCCGCTCGGCAAATTCTTGATTGACCTCGGACAGAGCGGTAAAAAATTGCTCAAAAGGAGCCGCCGTCACTCTTGCCTCAACTACCGCTTGCAGCTCGCCCATCGTCGACCGAGCGGTGTGTCCTTTCCAGGCGAACAGAGGCAGACGCTCGGCCTGAAAGAGGGCAACGGTGCTAAACAGGTCAAACAGGACGGCTCGATACGGCTTCATCCATAAACTCCCGATACCAGCTCCTGAGACCGATTAGTGTGGATAGTGCGGTTTGCTAGCCCCCCCACCAATGGGACGGCAACCAGAGAACCCCTCGGACTGACGATGAAAGTAGGTAATCTCTTTTTCGCCATACTGTCAGCACAGATAGATCTCTTCCTCATCCACTCGGGCCGGAAAATCGACCAGCCCCAACGCAAGATCCCTCAACAGACAGCCGTGCTGCTCAATGTCCTGGACAGCCTGGACCATATCTTCAAAAAGCGGGGCAAGTACGGGTCGCAGACGGAGTAGTTCAGAGGGCGTCAAGTCAGGAAGTGTCTCTTCCCGGCGTTCATAATAATAGCCCGCCAATCTCCTCCCGGATCTGAATGCCGATACGCTGCATCCGCTCCAGCATAAGCTCGATGTGCGGTAACAAGATGTTTGCTTCTTCAAGACTGAACAGTCGGTCGTGTTTCATAACAATGTTCTCAGACAGGCGGAGCATATGCTTGTATCCAGTCTTTCCCCCTTGTGCAAGTGGTTACTTTCCCCCTTGTGCAAGCAGAGACCATGTACTATGGTTTTTGTTAGGGTGTAACATCCCAGCCTATAATTTGGAGGAGGCCTCATGGCAGACATTAGGGTCCGTGCTGGCGAGGACGAAGAGGCTCAAGGACATGGAGTCGTCAGCTTTGAAGAAGATCCTGGGGATATTGTTGTCCCGACCGAACTCCCAATTCTTCCCCTACGCGGGGTGGTCGTTTTTCCCTCCGCAGTTGTTCCCCTGTTGATCTCACGGGGATCCTCTCTTCAACTGGTTGAAGATTGTCGCAACAACGACAACCTCCTCGGCTTAGCCGCTCAAAAAAACCCCGAAGACGAGAATCCCGATCCCACCGCCCTGTTTTCGCGCGGCAGTGCCGGACGGATTCTGAAAATGCTCAAATACCCCGACGGCAGTGTTCGCATTCTCGTCCAGGGGCTGAAACGTATTGAAATCCGGAACTATCTGCAACATGAGCCGTATCTGCGGGCCAGCGTGGCTCATCTACAAGACGTCGTCCAGCCGGCTTCTGAGGATCTTGACGCGCGTCAAGCGCACCTAGTCAGCCAGTTTACGAAGTTTGTGTCCCAAGTCCCCTATCTGCCGGACGAATTGCAGGGTGTGGTCATGAACATCAAAGATCCGGGCCGGGTCGCCGACCTAATTGGCTCGAATCTCAACATCTCGGTCGAAGAAAAGCAGGATCTGCTCAACACGCTCGACGTCAAGGAGCGTCTGGAAAAACTGTCAGCTATTTTGAGTCGGGAGGGCGAGTTGGTTGAACTCGGCCATAAGATTCAGTCCCAGGTCCAGAGCGAGCTGAACAAAAACCAGAAAGAGTTTTATCTTCGTCAACAGATGCGGGCGATCCAAAAAGAACTCGGCGAGGGAGACGCCAAAAGTAACGAGATAGAGGATCTGCGCAAGAAGATCGAAGAGGCCAGTATGCCGGAGGAGGCTCGCAAAGCCGCAGATAACGAGCTCGAACGGCTGCGCATCATTCCTCCCGAGTCGGCCGAACACTCGATGGTCCGGACCTATCTCGAATGGCTGGTCGATCTGCCCTGGGCAGTGACGACAGACGACAATCTGGACATGGTCCATGCCCGCCAAGTGCTGGACGAGGATCACTACGATCTGGAAAAGATTAAGGATCGTATTCTTGAATACCTGGCTGTCCGCAAGTTACGCCAAGATCCCAAAGGACCGATCTTGTGTTTTGTCGGCCCTCCGGGCGTCGGGAAAACGTCGCTGGGGCGCTCAATCGCCCGGGCCATGGATCGGAAGTTTGTACGTCTGTCGCTGGGAGGCGTGCGCGACGAGGCCGAAATTCGGGGCCATCGCCGGACCTATATTGGCTCCCTGCCGGGTCGGATTATTCAGTCGTTACGGACCGCCGGGTCTAACAATCCGCTGTTCATGCTCGACGAGATTGATAAGCTAGGCATGGATTTTCGAGGTGACCCGGCCTCGGCCCTGCTTGAAGTGCTCGATCCAGAACAGAATTTTTCGTTTGCCGACCACTATCTCGAGGTGGCTTTTGACCTCTCCAAGGTCATGTTCATTACCACTGCCAACTATCTTGAGCCAGTGCCGCCAGCCCTGCGTGACCGTATGGAGGTCATTGAGTTAGCCGGCTACACGGAGGAAGAGAAGCTAGAGATCGCCAAACGCCATTTAATGCCCAAGCAGATCACCGAAAACGGCCTGACAAACGACCTCATTGAGTTTACCGACGAAGCACTCCTCAAAATCTCCAGGAGTTACACCCACGAAGCGGGCGTGCGGAACCTGGAGCGTGAGATCGGCAGTGTGTGCCGCAAAATTGCCCGGGCGGTAACAGAGGGACAAACCGAAAAGGCGACGCTTTCAGCTGAAAGAGTGACCGCGCTGCTCGGTCCGGAGAAATTCTTTCCCGAGGTTGCCGAACGCACTCAAGATCCAGGAGTTGCCATCGGTTTGGCCTGGACGCCCAACGGCGGCGATATCCTGTTCATCGAAGCCACCCGCATGACCGGAAAAAAAGGGCTGACCCTCACCGGCCAGCTGGGCGAGATAATGAAAGAATCGGCCCAAGCCGCCCTGTCCTACATTCGCTCCAAGGCCAACCGCCTGGGCCTGGCCCCAGACTTTTACGAAAACTGCGATCTACATATTCATGTGCCAGCCGGTGCCATTCCCAAAGACGGCCCCTCAGCGGGGATCACCATGGCCACAGCGCTAGCCTCCTTACTGACCAACAGACCGGTCAACTCCCATATCGCCATGACCGGCGAGATCACCTTACGCGGCAAGGTAATGCCTATCGGCGGAGTCAAAGAGAAAATCCTGGCGGCTCGCAGAGCTGGGGTCAAAACGGTTATTCTGCCCAAGCGGAACGAAAAAGATCTTGAGGACGTGCCTCCCAACGTCCGTGAAGAAATGGAGTTTCGCTTTGTCGACAGTATCGATGAGGTCTTAGACTTAGCATTGTCCCAGCAGGCTGTTCCGGTTGACACGCAGGAGGCCGGCGTCCAAGCTCCAGCCCCGTCATAACCCGTTGCAGCGGAGCATTGCTCCGCCATTCTGCCGTATATCGCGTGATGAAACCAGTCAAAAAAGCGGTGATCCCGGCAGCCGGGATCGGGACCCGTCTATTGCCGGTCACCAAAGTGTTGCCCAAAGAACTGCTACTCGTTGTTGATCGGCCGGCCGTCCAGTACGTTGTTGAAGAGGCTAGCGCCGCCGGTATTACCCACCTCATCTTTGTGATTAGCCGATCCAAGCAAAACATCGGACGCTATTTTGCTCCCGCTGAACAGCAGCTCGCCGACCGAGACAAGTACGCCCTGCTCTCCGGTCTCAATGCCTTGCTCAAGCGCATCACCGTTAGCTGTGTATACCAGGAGGAGCCACGCGGCTTGGGCCATGCTGTCTTATGCGCCCAAGAGGCCGTTGGAGACGAGCCGTGCATTGTGATTTTGCCCGACGATTTGGGCCAGGCCGATCCGCCGCTGAGCGCCCAACTGCTTCAGGTCTATGCACGAACGGGCAGAGGAGTGCTGGCCTTAGAGCAGATTCCGCGCCAAGACATTCATCGTTACGGCGTTATTGCCGGCCACCAAGAAGCGCCCCGAACCTATGCCATTTCAGATCTAGTCGAAAAGCCCGCACCCGGGACCGAACCGTCGGATTTAGCTATTATCGGTCGCTACGTGTTGCCTCCCGAGATTTTTCCTATTCTGACTCAAGTGCAGCCCGGAGCGGGCGGAGAAGTCCAGCTGACGGACGGTTTACGCGTGCTTCAGCAGCGCCACGGGCTGTACGGCTACGTCTTTACCGGGCGTCGGCACGACGTCGGCACGATCCCGGGCTTGCTTGAAACAACAATCCGTTTGGCCTACCACAACCCGAGTCTGCGCGAACGGCTGCGCGAGATCATCACAGAGCTTGTGGATGAGCAGTAGACATCACTCGGAGGGATACAACGTGCACTATTTCTGGTCGGGGCTCGCTCTTTTGCTCCTCGCTTTATTCCTGTTCTCGCCCCCTGTTTCCGGCCAGATTCCTGATGGCGGCTGGCAGGTCAGCCAAGACCGGCTGGACAACGGCCTGACAGTCTTACTGCTTGAAGACCATCGAGCACCGGTTGTCACCCTTCAGGTGTGGTATAAGGTCGGCTCCCGCAATGAACAGCTCGGCCTCACCGGTATCTCGCACCTGCTTGAACACCTCATGTTTCGCGGTACCCCAAAATACGGTGAAGGCGAGTTTTCGCGCTTGATCAAAGAGCACGGCGGTATCCTCAACGCCTTTACCAGCACTGACCACACCGTTTATTTTGAGCGAATCAGCACCCCCCATCTGGATCTCATCCTTGAACTTGAAGCCGACCGCATGGCCAATCTGAACCTCAACCAGACCGATCTCGAGGCCGAGCGTCAGATTGTGATGGAAGAACGCCGCTTACGCACCACCGATGATCCGGCTTCCGCTCTATGGGAACAGGTCAGCGCGACCGCATACACGGCCCATCCCTACGCCTGGCCGATCATCGGCTGGCAACGTGATCTGGAGTCCATCAGCTTGGCCCAAGTCAAGCGCCATCGACAGACCTATTATACTCCCGGCAACGCCATCCTCATCATTGCCGGAGATATCAGCCGCCAGACCGTTCTGCCTAAAATCAAAGCGACCTTTGGCACTATCCCAGCCGGACCACCAGCCCCTCCGGTCACCGCGCTTGAGCCGCCGCAGCGCGGCGAGCGGCGAGTCACATTCAAACGCCCGGCGGCCCTTCCTCTATACATTGCCGCCTATCAGGTGCCGAACATCCGCGGCCAGGACAGCCCAGCCCTCTCTGTCCTGGCCGTTATTCTGGGGAGCGGGCAGAGTGCACGCTTACAGAAAACCCTCGTTGAAGAACACGGCTTGGTCCTCAGCGCTAACGCCGGTTACAACGAAACGGCCCAAGACGCCCCCCTATTCACCCTGTCAATGCGAATCGCTCCAGGCAAAACCTGGCAGGCAGCAGAGACGGCGCTGTTCGACCAGATCGAGCAGCTCAAAACGCAGGCGGTTACCGACAGAGAACTCGAACGGGCCAAGAACCTGCTCGAATCGCATTTCATCTATGGACAGGACTCGTTGTTTTACCGGGCGATGCAGCTTGGACAGTACGCATCGCTGGGCGATTGGCAGCTCGTGCAACGTGTGGTGCCAAATCTGCGTGCCGTCACCTCCTCAGAGGTCCAACTGGCCACCCAAACGTATTTGCGAGAAGACAACCGTACCGTCGGGGTGTTGATTCCCGAGGGTCAACCCATACACGAGCGACCCAGCGGCAGCCTAGGCGGCCGGATCGTCCATTAGGAGTCTGGAGTGAGGGAGACAAAAAAGCGTTTTTCCGCCCTGTTGGGCGGCCTGGGCATCTTGGGACTGCTGCTCGGGTCGGCCGAGGCTGCCCCAATTGCTGCCCGGACCGTTCTGGACAATGGAGCCATCCTCCTAGTCGCCGAACGTCCGGGCGTGCCGATGGTAGTGATGAACATCATGCTCAAAACCGGCTCAACCGCCGATCCGATCGGCAAAGCCGGTGTCGCCAATCTGACCGCACAGTTGGTAACGCGTGGCACCCAGCAGTATAGCGCCCAGGCGCTGGCCGAAGCGTTCGATTTTCTGGGTACCTCGGTGTCCGTTTCGGCGGGCTACGAAACAACGACCGTGTCCGTGACCAGCCTCACGAAGAATCTTGAGCCGTCTTTAGGGCTGCTAGCCGAGGTACTAATCCATCCGACCTTTCCGTCTGAGGAATTTGAGCGCGAGCGGACGGAGGTTCTCGGCACTATCCGCAGCCAGGAAGAAAACCCGAGCTGGGTTGCCGACAAAGCATTTCGAGAGAAACTGTACGCCGATCATCCGTTTGGACGCCTGATCGACGGCGAGCCAACGACGCTGGCTCGCCTCACACCGGCCGATATCACCAGCTTCTACCACACCTATTATCGACCGAATAACGCGATCATCGGGATTGCCGGTGACCTATCACAAGCGCAAACACAAGAACTCTTGACCCGGTCCCTAGGCGCTTGGCAGTCTGCTCCCGTCCCCCCGGTCGATTGGCCGGCTGATCCCGGTCCTGTTGCCGGCCAGGTCCTCATCGACAGACCGCTCAGTCAGGCCAATATCATCCTTGGTCACCCTGGCGTGGCACGCCACAATCCGGATATCTACGCCATCCGGGTTATGAACCATATCCTTGGTAGGGGTGGCTTTGGCTCACGCCTGGTCGACCGTATTCGCGAGGAGCTGGGCCTGGTCTACAGCGTGACCAGCCATTTCAGCAGCCACAAACACGCTGGCCCCTTTCGGATCCTCCTGCAAACCAAAAACGCCAGCGCTCAACAGACCATTGAGGAGACGATCGGCATGATGCGGCGTTACGTCGAGGAAGGGGCGACCGCCACAGAACTCGACGCGGCCAAGGCGTATTTGGTCAACAGCTATCCGCTGGGGTTGGTCTCCAACCGACAGATTGCCGGTCTACTGCCCGCCCTCGAATTCTACGAGCTGGGCCTCGACTATCCCGATCGCTATCCGGACATTATTCAGGCTCTGAACCTGGACCAGATCAAGGCCGCAGCCAAGAAGTACCTCCACCCCGATATGCTCTTACAAGTGGTCGTGGCCAACCTGGAACAGGCTCGGCTGACCCCGACAGACACTAAGCCTCCGGCGGAAGCTGCCGTCGAGCCGGCCCGGTCCCACGAACACCAATCCTAGCCGTCCCCGGCCGTACTCCGACTATGTTGCCAATTGGGAAACTACCAGTTGAGCTGCTCAAGACCTGCCTCGGCCACCGAGGCGTGGCAGACCCGCGGGTTGTCATCGGCCCCCGCTTTGGCGAGGACTGTGCAGTTATTGATATCGGCGAACAGTATCTGCTGGTCAAAACCGATCCGGTCACCTTTACTGCCAAACATATCGGCTGGTACGCTGTTCATATCAACGCCAACGATATTGCCACCATGGGAGGCCGGCCACAGTGGTTTCAGGCCTGTCTGCTGTTTCCCCCGGACACCAGCCGGGAGACAGTTCAAGACGTGTTTCGCCAAATAGACGAAACCTGCCGGAGCCTTGGGGTGACTGTCAGCGGTGGTCACACCGAAGTGACCCAGGCGGTCAGTCAACCGGTTGTGGTCGGCACCATGTACGGAGTGGTTGACAAGGCCGGACTGATCACCTCAGCCGGAGCCCGACCGGACGACCTCATCGTCATGACCAAGACGGCCGGCCTGGAAGGGACGAGCATTTTGATTGCGGAAAAAGCTGCAGAACTCCGCGCCCAGCTTGGAACGGCGCGCTGGCAGGAAGCCTTCCGCCTGGCTCAGACGCTTGGTATTTCTATTATCACCGAAGCCGCTCTGGCCGCCCAGCATAGGGCCAGCGCCATGCACGATCCGACCGAAGGTGGCATAACCATGGCGCTGTACGAGTTGGCCTCGGCTTCGGACCACGGCCTGCGGATTGAGCTTGACGCGATTCCGGTTTTGCCGCTGACGCGGGACATTTGTGACTCCTTTCAGATCAATCCACTGGGCCTCCTGAGTTCCGGGACCCTCCTGTTGACGATTTCGCCCCGGCGTTGGCCGGCACTCCGGGCCAGTCTTGAGGCCGAGGGCATAGCCGCCCAGGTGATCGGCTCGGTACAGGCTGCTCCTGGCATAGTCGCATTTGCCAAGGGAAAGCCGACGAACTTCGTCTGCAGTGAAACCGATGAGTTGGCGAAGGTGCTCTAAAAAGGCGGAGCAAATGCTGCCATCCGTAGGCGACACGATCAAGCTTTCGACCTTGGCCATCGTAGTATGGAAGCTAGTGGAATAACAATTTTCGGAGTCCACGTTATTGTCATCCGGGCTCACGGTTTCGGGCTATAGTCGGGTATCTTGAACATATTTGATCTTCATGAGCCATATCACCGATCGAAAAAGGATAATCGCATCGGAGTGCCGAAATGGGAAGATTCGGTCGCTTGCTTTTTCTCACTACCTGGTGACGGCTTACGATCAGGGCTTATAGTGTTTACACCTTGCTGAGGCTCGTACTGGGCCGCTGGAGTCATACGCGTGGAACATTTCGATATTTTGATTGTGGGGGCCGGGCTGTCCGGGATTGCTGCCGGCTATCATCTGCAGACGAGTTGTCCGGGCCGGACCTACGCCATTCTTGAGCGGCGCGACACAATCGGGGGCACCTGGGATCTCTTCCGCTATCCAGGCATTCGCTCGGACTCGGACATGTACACGCTGGGCTACTCGTTCCGCCCCTGGAACGATCCACAGGCCATTGCCGACGGACCGGCGATCTTGCGCTATGTGAATGAGACGGCCGCGGAATACGGCATCACGAGCAAGATTCGCTTTGGCCACCACGTCAAGCGGGCATCGTGGTCAACGGCCGAGGCATCCTGGACTGTAGAGACGGAGCGGACCGACACAGGCAAACCCTGCCGTTTCACCTGCAACTTCCTCTTCATGTGCAGTGGCTACTATAACTACGACCAAGGCTATACACCGGAGTTTAGCGGAACCGACAAATTCCGAGGGCAAATCGTCCATCCGCAGCAATGGACTGAAGACGTCGCATACGCGAACAAACGCGTAGTGGTGATTGGCAGCGGCGCGACCGCCGTGACTCTGGTGCCCGAAATGGCCAAGACAGCGGCACACGTCACCATGCTCCAACGTTCGCCGACCTACATTATCGCCATACCGTCAGAGGAGCATCTGGCGAACCTCCTCCGGCGTTTTCTGCCCAACAGCCTCGTTTACAGCCTAATCCGCTGGAGGAACGTGCTCCTGGTAACCTGCTTCTTCTGGTTCTGTCGGCGTTACCCAAAGCGGGCCAAGACGTTCATTCTCAATCGCGTCCGAGCTGCGCTCGGCCCTGACTACGACGTTGAACAGCATTTCAGACCGCACTACAACCCCTGGCAGCAGCGCTTGTGTCTGGCACCGGACAACGATTTCTTTGAGGCACTCAAGACCGGACAGGCTTCGGTTGTCACCGACCACATCGAGAGCTTCACTGAGCTGGGTATTCGGCTGCGCTCAGGCGAAGAGATTGAGGCCGATCTCATCGTGACAGCGACAGGCCTCAATCTTCAGCTGCTCGGCGGTCTTGACGTGACGGTCGATGGTGAGCGGATCGATTTCTCAAAGACCCTGACCTACAAAGGCATGCTGTTCGGCAATGTCCCGAATATGGCTCTCGCGAGCGGCTACACAAACGCGTCCTGGACCCTGAAATGCGACCTCACCTGCAAGTACGTTTGTCGTCTCCTTAACCACATGTGGGCGAAAGGCTACGACCAGTGCTGTCCGCGTCCCTACGACCCGGATATTGAGCTGGAGCCTCTGCTGGATTTCACTTCGAGCTATATCCAGCGCTCGATTGACGCCTTTCCCAAGCAGGCCCAAGCAAGGCCCTGGAGAGCATATCAGAACTACATACTCGATATCTGGTCAGTGGCCTACGGTTCGCTTGAAGACGATGTGCTGGAGTTCACCCGGCGACCGGCAGTACCACACCAGGTTTCCGCCACGGATATGCCGGCGCAGGTAGCCGACTGAGACATCCATTCTCCATAGGCAGACCCCACACGCTGTGTCGCCCTGTGAACGCTTGGGCATAAGCCAGGGATGTCGGCTTGGGGGCCACTCATTTTCGAGGCCCTTAATTGTAGCCAACTCAAGAATCGTCCGGCCTTCCTCTTGGCTGAGACTCCGTTTCTCGACCAGTTCCCCAATGCCCAAAGCACTTGTCGTTTTCACCCAGCACTTTTCAGCGGAGACATTCCTATTTGAAGATGTGACTCGGAAATACGTCTTTGTCATCATCCTATATCATGCGACACAGAAGCATTTGCCCACTTCTGTCGGTCTGAGTTCATGTCTGCCCTCCTTGAATCCAAGCAGCCTTTAATGAACCGTTCTTGCCGACGCTGGTAAATCCCCATTCAAGTTTTCACCGGCCCACTATTTGAACTTATCCCATATCTGCGCACGTCGCCGAATCCGGAATGCTGAGATGATAGGCAAGGATTAATCCAAAGAATACCACTACACTGCCCAGATCGGTACCAATAGAGGGCTGGAACTTCGTAATATGACCCTCTTTCGGCTATTCGTCCTTGCTCTTCTACTCGGTCAGAGACTGCCTTATACCCAACAGATCCCCCATTCTTTGCTCGTCCAGAAGAAACTGGAGACATACGGGAACGGGGGCATCTCCGTTTTGGAAGAGCTGAACGCGAGCTCCAATCTCGTTCCCCAACACCGCGTTGTTAAAGACGATTACGCCATTGAGACGAGTTAGGGCATCACAAAACGTTCCGGTATTTTTTATGTTCCCTTCCTGGTCTAGGCCGAACAACATTTGGGGTACATCGCCCCATGAAAGCTCGCTACTGGCCGCATTCACCGCTACCAGGAACGGCCTTCCTCGAAAGTTGGCACCTCCCCAATGCTTTGCTTTCCTGCAAAGGGAAGCAGCAAGATGGCGCTTCCCGTCCATCGCACCACCGCGTTCTAGTCCCCATACACGGCCTCTTGATGACGTCGGAGGACCAAGTTGGATCTCTAACGTCCAGTCACCCTCGTTGATTTCAATAGAAGGACATCCTGCAAAGCCATATAGATAGTATGCTTTCTCAATGTCGGCAACAGAATGGTCTTTCAGCAGCTTTTGTATGGGTTTGACGACTCGGTTAGCGGCCAACGTCTTTTGCAGTTTTTGCAGTGTCCCTCTTTTGCGGGAGAGATAGATATTGACTGGTGGATCCAGGAACTCTCTTTTCACCTTCTCTACAACGTCCTCCTCGTTCGAATTGGGGTCGAGGTAACTTTTTCCCAGTCCACTCACAGTAGCCTCGATGTAGAATGCCTCATCGGCATCTTTAGCGAGAAAGTCAATCTTGTTGTCTCTGCATACGAAGTCTGGCTCGATTTCGACCAAGCACCCAATTCTTCGCAGAATGATGTAAACCTGCAGCTCGAAGAGAGCTCCCTGAAAGTTGTCATCTTTTTTCAGCCGACTTTTAATTCCATGCTGTTTGCTACACGGCAATTCTCTGAACCACTACTCGATCCATTGCCGCCTTATCAAGTCAGCTGGACGGTTCGACCATTGCAGGCGGTCAAAGATGGTTTTCCCATGTTCGCTCTTTCCGCCTATTTGTTTAACATCTTCAAAAAGAGTCATATGTTCGCGTCCCCTTCTCTCATGTCTCTCACATAGCGTAGCGCTCCGACATATTCTCGCTCCAGACAAATAAACCTGTTCTCATCCGAGTCAGATCAAAAGTTCGCTTCTCATCTATGACGGCAGACGGGTGATTCCCGCAGTTCCCACTTCTGGTCTGGAAGCGGCGTCAAGGTCGTGCCCGGACGAGCGCTGGCATGCGATCAAGGAGTGCTTCTAAAGCACGCCTCTGCCGGCGCAAAACTTTCCCCTTCTCCGGGCGGCGTACGGCTGTTCGCAGCGCAGCCCCTCCTAATCCGTGGCGGCAAGCGCAGGCTGCTGGATCTCGAGTTGGGCATATATCCTCCCTAGGTGCGGTATGATCTTGGTGGCGAACATTTCTATGTTCTTCAGCGTCTTGTCGTGCGGCATGTTGCCAAAGTACAACAGAACCGGTCTCACTCCAAAGCCGAGCGTTTCCGTCGCATGCTCCAAGCGCTGACACATGGTGTCCACCTACCCGCAATGTAGAAGCCCCAAGTGATACGGCCGCGGGAGATGCTCGGCCCTTCCTTGGCCTTGGCGTTCGTGTCGGCCACATACACCGGATAGACATGGCCAAGCCGGTAGAGCGAGGACGTGTCACCGAACTTTTCGGGACGCTCGCGAGAACATGTCGAAATACCTCTTGATCAGCTTTTCCGGCAGATACACGGCTAGATAGGTATGCTTCCGGTCCGGGTTGGGGGTGTACATCACTCAATCGTCCCAGAACAGCCACAATTCGGAATCCAGATCTTTAATAGCTGTTGCAGCGGTCAGGGTCAGACGGGAGCATAATGGACTTTAAAGCGCTTGCCCTACCAGGAGAAGGGTCCGGGGTCGGTCCAGGTCCTGAGAATCAGGTCATGGGCCTCACGAAAACGGTTCATCAAACAGCCGGGGTTAATGCCCATTGAGAAGTACTCGTGGCCGATACCGCGCCCGAAACCGCAAATGACTCGTCCGCCGGTGACTACGTCTAGCATAGCTGCTTCCTCAGCTACCCGCAGCGGAGGCGCGAGGGGAGGCCATCGCCGACAATCGCAATGCTGAGCCGCGAGGTGCGTCGCGCCAGCATGCTTCTATAATGTTGGGAGCCGACATCGTACCATAGGCGTTCTGGTGGTGCTCGTTGACGCACGGGCCGTGAAAGCCCAGCGTTTCGGCGCACTCCAGCTCGTCCAGATACCGGTTGGACAAATACTGGCCCTCCGCCGGGTTATAACGGTCGTTGGATAGCGTGACTCAGGCCAACGGATACCTCTGTCTGGCAGGGCGACAAAGTCTTGGGGAGGAGAGGGTTACGGCATGGGATGAAATGCGTAGAACTCCAGGACTCACTCCTCGCTGACCCTCGGCTCATTACCAGCCACAAGGCTTGTTTCAAACACAATCCGCCCTTCTCGCTCCTGAGCCGCAATACGGGCCTCCAGATCCGCCCCGAGCTGGATCTTCCGCTGCTGTGGAAACTTGTCCCGTTCTAGCGGCGGGCGGAGATAAAACTCGTCCGGTGAATTGAGCGCCATCATGCCCTTGGGCGGCTCCAAGAACCACTCGCGGCGCATAAAGCCGGGACTGAAGAAAACCTGCCTGTCCTCGTCTGACCATTGACGGTTGAGAATACCATGGATAGAGGCTTGGAGCAGATCAATCGGAATGTCCCACCACAGGTCGAACAGCACAGCATAGCCGTGATCGCCGAGCTGAGGATTGGCCTGTACGCCGGTCCGGGCATTGATAAAAGCCAGCGTCCCCTCCCGATCGTACTCTTCGATACGCAATGGAAAAAAAGACTGCTGATCAACCCAATAGATCAGCTTGCTCATATAGTAATTGGCGTGCCAGTCTTTTTTGGGAATAGACTCCAGAACATAACAAGGGACCCCGCCATCTTCGGTGTACAGCGGATAATCTGGCCCCATGAGTTTAACATCCGCAGCGTGGACATCAATGTAGTTGCCTTCGGTATCGGTCAGCACCGCGGTTTGTCTGGTCACCGGAAACCGCACGGTTTCATACAGCGTATCGACGCCTAAAATCTGCCACTCAAATTCCCAGGCATCCCGACCAATCAGGTCGTCAAAGGTCGCAGCCCCGTTGGGCAAGCGGTCTTCACGCCGGGGCGCAGGTTGACGTCGAATGCGACGCATCGAAGGCGAGTAGGCAAACAGCTCGACCTTGGTGGGAAAGGTCTGGTCGGTCCGGTAGCCGATAAACAACGTCTGGGTGCCGTAGCGCTCGGCCGGAGAAACGGCTTGTGACAGCCAGCGGAAGATTTCTTCGCCCGGTTCGGTGTTATACAGATGCTCGACAAAACCGCCCGCGGGCAAGTATAAAATAGGAATAATCGACACTCGCTGGTCCATAAAGCCAGAGCCGGTAAGTGTTGTGGCGATATCAATCAGCGTGCTGTTCCAGTACGGAGAGTGCGGGTACTCCATGGACCGGATGCCCATCTCCTCTGCGCTATAAGGCGCTTCAAACGGAAATTTTTCAGCTGGCAGATAGGGTACCTGGGCGTCGCGAGGGGTCGTGGTGCGCAGGTCGATCCTGGCCTTTTCTTGAGCCGACAGCTCCTCCACAGTCCGCCAGGTCCGAGGTGGCGTATCTTGGGCCAGCACCCAGGCTGGACACACTGCAAGGCTGAGGAGGGTTAACCCCCAGACACGGTCTACCCAGATCACGGCACCTTAATCCCCGTCACACCAAGCGGAGTCTCAAAGACGAGATGTCCGGCCGCCTCCTGGGCCCGGATGCGGGCGGCTACCTCGGGCGCCAGCATGATTGTCCGGTCTTGCGGGAATTTTTCCAGGTAGAGCCGGGGGCGTAGATAAAACTCGACCGGTGTATTCACCAGGGTCTGGGTTTTCAAGGGATGCATGAGCCAGCCCCGTCTCATGAAATCTGGACTAAACGCGACCTCTTTATCCTTGGCCGACCATTCTTTCACCAGGTGGGCATCGTGGATGCTATAGCTCATTAGATCAAGTGACACATCGTAGTACAGTGTCATCAGCGCGGCGTAGCCTTTGTCCTCCAGCTCCGGATTATCCTGCCTGGCGATCCGGACCTCAACAACCTGAAGCTGTCCATCGGCATTGTACTGCTCAATGCGCAGCGGATAGAAATAGTGGCGGTCAAGCCAGTAAATGAGCTTGCTAGTCGGATAATTGGGCAGCCACTCCTCCCGGGTCGTGGATTCGACCACATAACACTCTACACCACCGTCGGGCCGGTAGAAGGGATAGGTGTCCCACATCATTTTGAGCTGATCAGTCGCGATCTCAAAAAACGTCCCGTCCGGATTGGCCAGGGTGAGGGTCGGACGGGTGACGGGAAAACGGACCGTCTCATACAAGACATCCCTCCCTAGTACACGCCAGCGAAACTCCCATGCATCGCGCCCAATGATATCGTCAAACGACTGCACATTGTTGGGAAACCGCTCACCCCGGCGGGGCTGGGGGATACGCCGCACCCGACGAAGTGCCGGTGCATAGGCAAAATAGTCCATCTTGGTCGAATTTTCTTTATCGGTCCGATGCATAATCCACAGATCTTGGCCGCCCAGCAGTTCGGCTGGAGCGGTGTAATAAAACACCATCCGAAAAAAATCTTGGCCCGGCGGCGTTTGGAGATGACCGATAAGACCGGCCTCATCCGGCATGTAAAAATTGAGTCCGACCGTGACGCCTTGGTTGAGATATCCGCCGCTGGTCATCGACCCAAACGCGTCGGCCATGACGTGTGACCAACGCGATACGTGGGTGAACTCCATGGAACGATAGCCTAGCTCTTCGGCCGTATACGGCGCTGCAAACGGATAGGGCTCGGCCGGAATATAAGGGACGGCCGAACTACGTGGGGTGTCGGTCCGAAAATCCAGCCCTATTTTTTCTTCGGCAGACAGCTCGGCGACAGTCTTCCAGGATTTTGGCTCGGCACCGTTATCCTGGGCACAGAGCCCGGCTGGTAAGAGCAAAACGGCGAGCAGGCAGGCGTGGGCGACAATACTGTTCATCGACTAAAACTCGTAGCTCAACTCCCAGCCAATATTGTCATACTTACCGTACAGGGCGTAGAGGTCAGTACCAGCGCCGCTGCTAAAGGCCGTATAGGTCATCCGACCGGTGATAAATTGGGAAAAATTGTAGCTGGCCACTAGCCTGGTTTTGATACCCTGCCACTTGCGATTGGGCCCGCTGAGCCATGGGATTGCCGTAAAACTGATGTTTAAGCGGTCGCGCGTAAACCGAAAGGGCCGCCCGACAAACACCACCGGCAAGACGTTCCACTCATCCCCAACCCCACCTCCAAATCCACCGCCTAGGGTTTCACGCCAATCGAAGGTGTACAGGAGCGAGGGCTGGAAGATAAACGAGGTATTGCCGGGGAGGGCAAATTCTAGCGCAACGGCGGCCCGTAGCGTATCCCGAGACACATGTCCGCCAGACTTAAAGCGCTCGCCTGCGCCAGCCTGGCGACGGGCAGACACCATGCGCCGCACGTCTTCGGCATCGTGTTGTCTGGTGTCAATGACAAAATCGGGCGACGGCAGATCGTCCACAGCCGCAAAGCGGCCGAAGTCCTGAAACTCGACGGCCTTGGTCCACAAACCCTCGACACGGAGCACCATGGGCAGCTCCCCTACCAGAGGCACGTTGGCGAAAGATGTGGCATAGTCGGCCGTCAGTCCAAGATGGTGCAGGCGGGTATGACGCGGCTGCAGAATCAGATGCACATCGCCGTTCTGGTCAATCGCCCGGTCAATAATGAAATTCTGGGCTGACTTGTTCCACGCGTAGTAGTAGACCAGTCCCCAGGTGAGAGGCTCCATGGAAACGTCTAAACGGACGCCGAACTCATGGTCGCCCCAGTCCCCGGACGACGGACGCCGCCGTTTGAGGATGTAATTGCCGGCAAAGTCCTTGCGACCGAGCAGGAGATCCTCATCGCTGGTCAGCATGCTCTCGGCATCGTCGGGCAAAAACGGGGCTGCCCAGGGCGAGCCATAGGGCGCGTTGCGGTCGTGCTCAAAATGCGGAATCCAGAGAAAGTTGAGCGAATTGGCGCTAAAGAAATACGTCGTATTCAGCATAAAGACCGGCAGACGCCGAAACTCATACTCGGCCGCCTCGACCTGGGCACCCTCACGGTTATCGATGGCGTTGATCGTATCAATGTAGCGCCCGTCCATTTTTCCCCAAGCAATCTGTTGCTTGCCGATCACGAGGTCTAGATTATGGGTGCGATAGCTGACGTACAGCTCGCGCACAACCCGATCAAGATTATGGTAGGCCCGTAAGGTCTCACTCACTCGGTCGCCGTACAGGCCTGACGAGTCTTGCCAGTTGTACACTCCATCATACAGAAAATGGCTGATATTGGTGACTTCAATATTAGGCGAGAACTGATAGTGGGTCTCTAATTCCAGCAGGTTCTGGAGCTGGAGGAAGCGGAAATCTCTGCTGCGGTTATGGATCATCTGGTTGCTGGTCAACAAGACATCTGACCACTGCCGATAAAAGCCTTTAAAGGTGAGAGCCGGAATGCGGCGTTCAACCGGCTGACGGACGTAACGGCCAGCCGGGTCAAAGGTCGCCAAAAAGCGGTCAAAGCGCGACCACGTATTACTCATCCAGCCAATCGGCTTGTTGAGCGGTCCATCCCAGAGTGCATAGCTCGGCGAGGTCCACAGCGTGAGGACAAGGCATCCGAACAAGTAGACTCGTCTAAAACGTTGCGGTTGTCGCATTCCTTTCATTATCCTTTCTCTTCGCTGACGGTATTGCTGCCCAACTTATTCTCCCGCGCTTTGCTGTACCAGAATACCAGTGTCTGACAGTTCGGCGATCCGGTCTGCCCTGTACCCCAAGTAGCGCTCCAGAACGGCGGCATTATGCTGTCCCAGATCGGGGGCAGGCACGACCTGCGGGAGCGGATGACCGGAAAACCGAAACGGAAAGCCGGGAATCATAAACTCGCCCAGCAGCGGGTCAGACACAGAGCGCACGGCCTGGCGATCGACCAAGTGTGGATGCTCGACCAGCTCAGGCACCGTCAGCACAGGGGCGGCTGGTACACGTTCGCGGTCCAAGGCGTCCAGCGCCGCTTGGCGGTCGGGCAGGGACAGCAACCAACGCTCAATCTCGGGAATCAGAACCTCACGGTTTTTACGCCGCGCGCGGACATTCCGAAAGCGTGGGTCGTCCGACAAATCGGGCCGTTCCATGGCCTTGGTCAGTCCCTGCCACTGATGCTCCAGGGCAGCGATGATCATAATATAGCCCTGCGGAGCTTTAAACACACCGCACGGAGTCAGCCCATTGTGATGCGATCCACCCCGGGTCGGAATAAACCTGCCCTGGGTTCCGGTATAAGTTTCGAGGCTGAAATCGTGGGTGTGCATATACGAGTCGAGGAGCGATACGTCGATGTACTGGCCCTCGCCGGTGCGTTCACGGTTCAGCAGACAGCACGCAATCGCGGCTAAGGCGTGAACCCCGGTACTGACATCGCCCATTGCCACCATAGGAATGACCGGCGGCTGATCAGGTTCGCCCATCACCTCAGTCACGCCGGCATACGCTTGGGCAATATAGTCAAAGCCTGGGACATGAGACAATGGACCGGTTTGACCTAAGGCTGAAATCGAACACATCACTAGTGCGGGGTTGAGGTCCTTCAAGACCTCGTAGCCCAGCCCCAAACGCTTGATTACCCCTGGGCTGTAATTCTCGACCACCACGTCAACATACGGGACCAGGGAGCGGACCAGCTCACGCCCAGTTTCGACTTTGAGATTCACACATAGGCTCTGTTTGCCCAGATTATGCTGCATAAAATAGCCGCTGCGGCCTTTTTTCCAGACCGGGTTCTGGCGGGCCGGGTCTCCGGCTGGGGCTTGTTCGACCTTAATGACCTCGGCGCCCATCTCGGCCATCAGTCGCGTCGTCGTTGGTCCGGCGACAATCTGGGTAAAATCCAGCACCTTATAGCCTGACAGCATTCCGCGCGTGTTTTCTGCGGCCATATGCTTTCCTCCTGACACAAGAATCTGGAACAGCAGCCTCTTTTCGACTGAGGGCCTGTTCAGGCGTTGGGGACCGAGCGGGATCATACTTTGGAACACTGAAACATGCAAGCAGACAGACAGCCACGCTCGGGCGGGTACACCCACCCTGTATCCGGCGCTATCGGACGAGAAGCCCTAACCTCTTTTTCTCTATGCTAGGGAGTTGGCGTATGCTGGCGTATCCACTGCGCTAGGGGCGAGAACACCTGTTGGGCCGCGGCCGTGCCCAGCAACACGTCGAGGTGGCCCCAATCCTGGAGGAGACGGTACTGGACGTCACGGCTCGCCGTTGCTCGGGCGGTATACTCAACCCGCCTGGCCCAGCCAATGCCGGCTTTGTCCATATTGCTGCTGGCAAAGGCGATGATCGGAACGTTCAGTGTGGTCAGCGCGCTGGCATAGTCGAACTTGGCATCGGCCAAATGACGCTGGAGCTCGAAACCGCCGTGATTCTGTACCCGCGGCCAGTAGCGGTCCTGGTGTAAGAATATCCGGGCCAAAATCAGAATATCGGCGTAGCCGCCCTTGGCGTTTGACAGTCCTCCCTGCTGGCCATAGGTGGGAGAAACGAAGAGAAAGTGTTTTAGCATCTCGGCCCGATTCTCAAACAGGTGCACCGGCATGAAATCGGGACCGTCGGGCTCGGCCAGCGTATCCTGGAGCATCTTGATCCAGCGACGATACGGGACATAGCGTCGCTCCAGATCGTCGGCAAACCAGGTGGGAGTCTTTTGTCGTTGCCGATAAATCGCTCGTGTGTTGGGCGGCTCAAGGGCGTAGCCATCCAGTAAGGCCAGGCCAAGCACATCCTGGCGGCTATAGCGAGCCGCCATAAAGACTGCAAACGTCGCCCCTCGACTGTAGCCGCCAACGAAAATTTTTTGCACCCCGCTCATCTGACGGACAAAATCCGCAGCCACCGCGGCGTCCTCAATAAAGACCTGAGCGGTCCAGCCCTGCATAAAGCTGGAATCGAAGATCTGCTCACGGGTGATAAAATGTGTTCGGTAGTCGAGGGTCCAGGTTTCGATCCCGCGCTGGGCCAGATACAGCCGCAGATCATAGCGTTCATCGGCCACAACAATATCGCCGTGGTGATGCGAGCCGGGCAGAAAGAAAAACACCGGCCGGACAGCGTGCGACGGCGTGTCTCCGCGCCGAATGCGGTGAACGGCGATATAGTCGTGCTGGCCGTGCGGAGGACGGCTACGCGTCCACACAGTCTCGCGGAGCGCAGGATGACCGCTAATCGTCCGCTCAGAGACACTCTGATTCCAGTCCGACCCTGCTCCATCCGGAGCGAGGGCAGACGCCGCCCGCTGCGCAGGGATCGGAGCGGGCGGCGGATCGGCATACAGCTTGGGGTTGGAGAACGGCTTCTTCTCCGTCTGACTGCACGCGCTGACAAGCAGCAGGCAGGCAACGATGAGAGCAGCATTCAGCATTGTCTAGATCAACACCTGTCCGTCGCGGAGCCGCCGAATCTCCGCTTCCGGCATGCTCAGCAACTCGCGCAATACCTCGTCCGTATGCTGACCACGCTGTGGAGCCGCAGCTCGGACCTCACACGGCGTCCCTGACATCTGCCACGGAATACCGGCATGGATACGCCCGTCAAACTCGGGATGTTTTTTCTGCACCAGGTAGCCACGCGCTTCGAGATGCCGGTCGGTGGCGAGATCTTTGTTGCTCATCGATGGAAAAGCCGCCACTCCGGCTCTTTGTAAGACCTCGGTCACCTCCCACCGGTCGCGCTGAACAGTCCAGGCTGTGAGGATCTCCTCCAGCGCGTCTTCGTTGGCTTTACGGGCGGTGACATTGGCAAAACGCTTATCGGTCGCCAACTCAGGCCGAGCGATGGCTTGACACAAGGCCCGCCATTCAGCGTCCGAGCCACACACGATCGTTACCCATTTGTCGGCGTCGCCCTGGCATTTAAAACAGCCGTGGGGCGCCATCCAGGGATCGTGATTACCGTCCCGCTCGGCTTGGGTGTTATTCATGGCGTAGTCCATCAGCCCTTCAGGCATCAAGACCAGCAGCGCTTCCCACAGTGCCAGATCGACGTGCACGCCTCTACCGGTCCGCTGCCTATAGGCTAAGGCGGCCAGAGCCGCAAACGATCCAAAGATACCCGCGTTGGGATCACCATAGGAAATCCCGACTTCAGCCGGCCCCTTGTCCCGATAGCCGGACAGCGACGAAATCCCGGCCAGGGGCACCGAGGCTGGTCCGTAGCCCATATACGTACGCTCAGGTCCCGTCTGTCCATAGCCACAGATGGAAATCATAATGATATCGGGCTTCACCTGGCTGAGCGTTTCATAGCCAAAGCCCATGCGCTCGATGGCTCCGGCCGAAAAGTTCTGGACAACGATATCGGATTGCGTCGCCAGCTTTTTCACAATCTCGGCCGCCTCGGGTCGCGTCAGATCAAGCTGTATGCTCTTCTTGCCCTGATTGTACTGGTTAAAATAGCCCGCCCGGTTGGGACCCGGCTCGGCATCGACAAACGGCGGAATCAGACGCGTCACACATGGCCGTTTCTCACTCTCAATACGAATAACCTCCGCCCCCATATGGGCCATTTGCAGCGTACAATACGGGCCGGCCCAGGCCCAGGTAAAGTCCAGAACGCGAATACCATCCAAGGGTCGTGGGGATGCCATAGGATACCTCTTAAATGACGCCTTGCTGCTTCAGCTCTGCCACTTCCGCCTGTGACAGTCCCAGCTTACCGCAGTAGACCTGTTCATTATGCTCGCCCAGCAGCGGGGCCGGTCGAGGCGTCTCGCCCCCACCTTCGGAGACCTTAAATGGGGCACCGGGGTAGTCAAGCGTGCCAGCGACCTGGTGGCTGACCATGGTGAAGAACTCGCGGGCTTTCAGGTGCTCGGAAGCAAACAGGTCGGCCATGGTATTCACCGGAGCCATACAGATACGGCGATCTTGGCCGGCCTTGTAGAGGTCGGCCACCTTCCAATTGGCCGCCCACTCTTGGAGCAGGGGAAAGAGCGCGTCGTAGTTCAAGCCGCGTTGGACCCGGTCCTCGAAAATTTCCAGCGAGGCCCACTCGGGATCGCCCATCAGCTCAACAAAGCGCTGCCACTGATCTTCCTCCACGTTAATCACAAACAGCTTGCCGTCTTGGCAGTCAAGCATACACCACGGAAAAATCGCTCGCCGTCCCAGGCGCGAGGTCTCATTTCCGGCATAGGTGTAATGCATAAAATTCATTTCCAGAATAGCGGCGATACACTCTTGAATCGACACATCAACATGCTGGCCCTGACCGCTCAGCAGCCGGTGATAATATGCGCCCAAGGTCGCTACTGCCGCGTGCACCCCGCCCTGGAAATCGGCTTGGTGGCCGAAGGCTTTGAGCGGTGGCAGGTCATCGTGGTCAGAGGCGCCGGGACTGATAAACGCCCAGCCACCGGCGTTGCTCGCCGTGAGGTCGTAAGCGCGATAGTCGCGGTGGGGCCCGGTACAGCCAAAATATGAAATTGTTGTCATGATGAGGCCGGGATTGGTCCGCCCTAGCTTGTCAAAGTCGAGGCCTAAGCCAACCATCTCAGACGGCTGATAGTTGTGGATGAGCAGGTCGGCCTGGCTGCACAGACCCTGCAACACCGCCCGGCCCTTTGCCAAGCGAAGATCTAGCGTGACCCCAAGCTTGTTGGTGTTCAAATATAGAAACAACCCGCTCTTTTCCGGGTGCGGGGTATCGCCGGGGAAGGGTCCGCACTGGCGGGCGCTATCGCCCCCGGGCTCTTCGATTTTGACCACCTCGGCTCCCAAATCGGCCAACAACTTGCCGAGATAGGGAGCCGAGACAAGATTGCCACATTCAACGACTTTGAGACCCGTCAGGAGTTGTTCTGCCATGGCTTGTCTCCATTAATCTCCCTAAATGACGCCTCGCTCGCTCAAGCGGACTAGCTCCTCGGCCTTCAGTCCGAGTAGATTCTGATACACCTCTTGATTGTGCTCCCCTAAAGCCGGCCCGACAGAACGCGCCGCCCCTGGCGTTCCGCTCAGCTTGGGCACAACGCCCTGCATGCGGATCGCACCGAGGAGCCGGTCGTGCAGACTGAGCACCATATCCCGCTCTTGGAAATGCGGATCAATCGCAATATCGGCAATACTATTGACCGGCCCGGTTGGGATAATAGCGGCTTCAAGGCGTGGTAACAGGTCGGACAGCTCGTGTTCGGCCGTCCATCCGGCTACAATCGCGTCAATAGCGTCCCGGTTCTCGCCGCGCACCACAGCCGCTGCAAAACGCGGATCATCCAGCAGCTCTTCACGCCCCATAACTCGACACAGGCGGTCGAATAATTTATCGGAGTGGGCGGCAATAATAATCCATTTACCGTCCCGACACGGATACAGATTTGACGGAGCAAAACCGGGCAGGCTCGTGCCGGTCCGCGTCCGAATATGACCGGTTTTATCATACTCAGTCAGCGCCCCTTCCATCACCGCGAACACCGCCTCGTACAGGGCCGTATCAATGACCTGTCCACGTCCACCATTCACATCCCGGTGATACAGCGCCAGCATAATGCCCAAGGCCGAGAACATACCGGCCAAGGAATCACCAATACTCACCCCAACTCGACTGGGCGGCCGATCCGGGAAGCCCACGCTGTAGCGCAGCCCACCAAACGCTTCTGCCACCGCGGCAAAGCCGGGCTTGTTTCGATTCGGTCCGGTTTGACCGTAGCCCGACACCCGGGCAAACACTAAACCAGGATTCCGCTCCCGCAGCACCTCATAGCCGAGCCCCCAGCCCTCAAACGTGCCGGGACGAAAGTTCTCCAGCAACACATCGGCCTGAACAGCAAGCTTGCGCAGAATTTCTTGTCCTTCAGGCAGGCGCAGGTTGAGAGTAATACACTTCTTATTCCGGGCGATGTTTGGCCACCATAAACTATGACCATCGACGAGCACCTGCCCAGTCGCACGCATGGGATCGCCCTGATTCGGCGGCTCAACCTTGATCACCTCTGCGCCAAAATCGGCCAGCAGCCTGGCACAAAACGGGGCAGCCAAAAGGACTCCACACTCAATGACGCGGATACCACTGAGGGGGCCGAAACTCGGGGTCGAATCAGCACTCATCGGTTTTTATAGACAGCAACAAAGGCGAGTGAGCCTTTGCCGGAACATAGGCTCAAAACTTTGAGGGGTCAAGGCGGCACTCTCCCTCCTCTCTGACCGCCCCCCCGTACTTGCGGCACAAACCGCGAAACTGGTGATAGGTGAGCCCCAGCCTCTCAGCCGCCTTACGCTGATTGTATTTGGCCTGCCTGAGCGCCTTTCGGAGCAGACTGAGCTCCAGCTCTCGAACGGCCTCAGTAAAGGGCTTGGTCTCGACACTGGGCGGCACACGCTGCGCCCCCTTGGCCACGGATGGCCCGTCATGTGGTTCGGCCCGAAAAGGCGACCGAAAGGGATCAACAATAATATCGCTCTCAGTCACCCGGCTGTCATCGGACCGGTACACCGCCCGTTCAACCACATTTTTGAGCTCACGAATATTACCCGGCCAGTGGTAGGCTTCGAGCGCGGCAATCGCTGCGGGGCTGAAATCGGGGACCTCGTGTCGGCCGAGTTCTAGGGCCATACGGCCGGCAAAGTGCTGGGCCAGCAGCATAATATCCGGCTGGCGCTCGCGCAGGGGGGGCACAAACAGGACCTCGAAGGACAGACGATCAAGTAAATCGGGTTTAAAGCGACCGTCTTTGGCCAGCCCAGCCAACTCAGCGTTGGTTGCTCCGATAATCCGCACGTCGGCCTGAATCGGCTGTGAGCCCCCCACCCGTTCAAAGCTGCCGTATTCAACCACGCGTAAAATCTTCTCCTGCACCTCAAGCGGGATTTGTCCGATTTCATCCAAAAACAGGGTCCCGCCGTCCGCGACTTCGAAACGCCCGGCCCGCCGCTCAACGGCTCCGGTAAACGCGCCGTGCTCATGACCGAAGAGTTCGGATTCGATCAAGGTCGGAGACAAAGCCGCACAGTTAAGGGCCAGCAGCGGCGCCTGCCAACGCGGCGACAGGTAGTGGAGACGCGAAACGGCCAACTCCTTTCCTGAGCCCCGTTCGCCGATTAACAGCACCGGCCGATTGACCCGAGCGGCCCGTGACAGCCGTTCCTGAAATTCCAGGAAAATTTCCGACTGACCAAGGGCCTCGGTCCGGCCGACGTGCGGCACTTCATCGGTATGTTGAGGACCTCGCTTGTCTTGAATAAGGGTGCGTCTTTTCATGGTGTTCAAAGCTATTATAGAGTAGTTTTGACGAAAAAATAGTAAAAAAACCAAGTTCATATTTTTCAAAATTTATCTAAGTCATTGATATTCATCATTTTTTCAATTTCGGACAGTTTGGCACCCTCCATGCTTATACATGGCAACTCCAACACCATAAGCAAAAGGAGGGGAGGACATGGGAGTTTTTAGCCGACTTGGCGATATCATTAGTTCCAACATCAACGCCATGCTAGACCGGGCCGAAGATCCGGAAAAAATGGTCCGGCTGATGATTCAAGAGATGGAGGATACCCTGGTCGAAATCAAGGCCTCGTGCGCGGGAGCGATGGCCGCTCAAAAGCGCATCCAGCGCGATTTACAACACGTTCACAACCGGATCACCGGCTGGGAGGACAAGGCGCAGCTCGCTGTCAGCAAGGACCGAGAGGATCTGGCCCGCGAGGCCCTGATGGAAAAGCGGCGCTATCGCGAGCGGGCCAAAGCACTTGAAGAAGAGCTGCGCCACAGCGAAACCCTTATCAAGCAGTATCAGTCTGACATTGCGCAGCTCGACGATAAGCTCAGCACTGCCCGAGAGAAGCAGCGGATTCTCGTCCAACGCCACATCCGAGCTCAAAAGCAAAAGCGCGCTCATACCGACCTCCAACGCTTTGAGAACAACGCGGCGATGCTCCGCTTCGAGCAGTTTGAGAACCGTGTTGAGCGACTGGAAGCCGAAGCCGAGCTAGTCAACACCCGTCGTCAACCCAGCCTCGAAGAAGAGTTTGACCGGCTCGAAGGCGATGAGGAGATTGAGAAAGAGCTGGCTGCCCTCAAGGCCGCAGCACCCAACTAGGAGGAGGTTGGATGGACGCACTATACGCCTTTTCACCAACCGGCTGGAGCTATTTTATTGGAAGCTCTCTGTTAATAGGTGCTCTTGTTTTGTGCGCGGCGAAGGGGACGGCTAGGCAGAGAAAGTGGGACAACGGATATTTGTATGCTATTCTTCTCATGAATCTAAGCACGCTGCTGATATATCAGTTGGAGCCCTTCTTTTTTCTGCACTGGCCAGCCCTCGTCACGCTTCTTGCCATCCCCATCGGGTATTGGACGATCTCCGCCAACCGGCCTTGGCTGCTGGCGTATCCGATGTGTGTGGCTGTTAGCTCTTACACGTTCTGGAGGGATGGCGTAGTGGTGCTCATCGCTTTTGCTGTCAGAACAAGGAGTGTGGGTGAGATACTGACGACCAAACCACAGCTGCTCAAGGCGGGGGGGACGACATGAACACGGGGACCTTAGTGATTCTCCTCATCTTTGGCACCGGGTTTGTGGCGGTCGCCGGGGGGCTTGCCCTTGCGGCTCTCAAGATCCTCAAAGGCCGTCCCAACCGCTCCCGCCAGCTCGATAGTGACGAAACCAAACTTATGCAAGAGCTCTATCAGGGTCTCTCACGCCTGGAAGAACGCGTGGAGGCTCTGGAGACGTTGGTGCTTGATCAGGACAGACCGGACACCCGCAAGCAACATTCCTTCACCCTCTAGAAACGCTGGTGCTTGATCAAGACAGACTAGAAAGGAGTCCGGCTATGACGTCTACCCGCTATCAGTCTCAGACCCATCTGTATCGCTCCCGGGACGGGATGATCTTGGGCGTATGTAAAGGCATCGCCCACTATTTTGACTTCAGCGTGTTCTGGGTTCGGTGTGTGACGCTTGTCATGTTTCTGTTTTCCGGCTTTTGGCCACTAGGTGGAATCTACCTGCTTGCCGCCCTGCTGATGAAGCCCGCGCCGGTCATTCCGCTGGAAACCAGCGAAGAGCAGGAGTTCTACCACTCCTATGCCAGCTCACAGGGCCTGGCGCTGCAACGCCTGAAGCGCTGCTTTGACAAACTCGACCACCGTATCCAACGCCTCGAACACCAGGTCACGACTCGGGAGAGTGACTGGGAGCGCCGCTTTTACGCTTCCTAGCTCACTCGGCTGCGGGGTTCGTGGCGGTTCCCTCAGCCAGACGCCAAGTCTTTGAACAGAAAAGGCGCCAGACCACCATCACGGCTGCGTCAAGGCCGGCCCTTAAAAAGGGGGCCATGAGCAAAGTGGACGACGCACCCGGAGCAATATGGGGGGCACGAGCCTGGGGGCGGACGCAAATAGAGGAGGTCCTGGGGATATCCCTGCGAGGACAATCCACGAGAGTCTGGGGGCGGCCCGTACGTCTGTCCGCGGTAAAATGGACAGCAGAACATCACCGTGTGAGTGAGAGAGACCCGCAGCCGGACTATGACTCCTGGCCGTTCGCCGCGTCCATGATATTCGTCCCGCCGCCGAGTACCGTATTCCGAGTTACGACCGCCCTGGCTTTGCTTTGGCCGCTCCGAGCACCGCTGTCGCCGGACTGCATGGCAGAGGCCGAAAGGGCACCTGGTTGAGCCGAATCGTCACGTCACCCACAGGCCCAGGGTGAGCGCAGCCAGTAGGCTTGGCCAGCACAGTCCAACACTAACAGGGCGGGAGTCCCGCGGCCAAGACATTGCTCCTCCGCCCACGGTGGTACGCTGTACCCGTGTCTTAAGCACCGTCACAGCCTGTTCCAAACCAGACGCCCAATGCATCGCTGGTAGCCTCTGCTCGTTGAGTAGGGACCGCAGAGAAGTTCAAGGTTCTGTCCCAACCCCACCGGACATTGTCCCCTCGGGAAAATACCCGGTGTCTAGAGCACAGAGGTAAAGTGTTGACGCAGGGCCTCGGCCAAAGACTTTCTCTGAGTCCGGCTGAGGAGGCAGCAGTCTGCCCGTGGTCGTATTAAATGAGTTTCGGCACGGCTGACCGCCGGCGGTTGAGCAGTCGGAACGGGCAAAGAGCTGCCGCACGCTCAGAGGCGGTGTCCTGAAAAGGCGGAGGATCGGGGATCTCTTCCCGTAAGCGCGGTCATCCAGGGGCTCGCACCACCATGAGCCCGACGAGAAGTGGCTTACCAAAACCTATCGCCATAAATACTCGGCCCCTAACCACCAAAATAACTCTTGGGATTCTCCACGGTCATGGTCCGAATCATGCCCTCGCCCACACCGGCTTTGCTGAGCTGGGGCAGAATATTTTTCATGATATGGGAGTAGCTCCAGTTGGGACAGGCTTCCATGAACTTTCCCCAGTCCTCACTCACTCGACCCAGCCAGCAGCCGACGTGGTCGTGGGAGAGCATAATGCGATCAAAGCCGACCGCCAGCAGACCGATCAGCGAGGCCAGGCGCATCTTATCCGAGGCGATCGTTTCGATGCCAAAGCGATCAAAACCGATCCAGGCACCCCGCTCAAGGATATCGAAGTAGTAGCGCATGTCACCGACACCACAGGCATGGCCGATCAGCACGCTGTTAAAATCTACCCCCTCCTCTTCAAACACGTCGAGCGTCTGACGCCCCAGCGGCCCGAGTTCGTCGTTGTGGCACAGGATCGGAACGCCGGTTGCTTTGTGCGCCCGGGCGGCGGCCCGCAAACAGGTTTCCTCGCATGGGGCGATGTCGGTCGCGGTCTCAGTCATACCCGGAATCCCTCCGGTTGCCGTCTTAATGATACCCGGCTTGATCCCGGTTTCATTCATGCCTTCGGCCAGCTCACGTTCATAGACCTCGGCGATAGCGTCGGCATCCAGGCTACGAAAATGGGGTGGAATACCCAGGGCTTCGTTGTACAGGCCGGTTGCCATGATGATTTGCACGCCCGACTTTTCCGCAGCCTCAAGGGCGAACTCCGGGTCCCGCCCAAGCTCCATGGGACAGGGATCAACAATTGAGGTCACCCCCAGATCTTTGATCTCCTTGAGCTTATCGACGATGCTGGCCATTTCGCCTGGGCGGTCAAAGCTGGCATTGTCAAACTCCCAGCCGGGAAATCCGGCCGTGAGATGTTCGTGGATCAGAGTGAAGCCCAAGTCCTCGGGCGTACATGTACCGGTTACGGTGTGAATGGTCGGCATACATGGCTCCCTTCCTCAATTAGAGATACTGCAAGAAATACAGATTATTGCCGTCAGGGTCTTTGAACCCCACAATCCGGGCTCCCCAGTCCTGATCTTCGGGTCTGCCCAGGAAGGTGATCCCCTTGGCCTGGCACTCGGTGTACGACCGGTTCACGTCTTCAACTAGGAAGCTGATATGATCCAGGCCGGGCGGATTATGGGCCAGACTGACTTGTCGCTGGACGGCTTGGGGAGCGGTCTGTTTGGTCTGAAACAGAAATAAGACAGCCGCCTCCGAGGTCATTGTACAGCCCTTCACCCCGGCCTCGTACTCATCGCCTTTGTGAAAACCCAACTTTTCGTAAAAGGCGACCGAACGCGCCAGATCAGTCACTGCCACTCCAACGTTATCAATGCCTTTGAGCATACGCTTTCCTCCTTATGGAGTTACTGCAAGGACATGGAGTTTGTTTGCTCCCTCAGCTCTTTCCACACCGTGCCGATAATCCGTACGGCGTCGTGGATCTGTTGCGCGGTCAGACCATAGTGAGTCACCGCCCGCAAACGTCCCTGGCCCAGGTCTCCGATCCTGACTCCGGCGTCGGCCAACCGGGCAACGAACACGCCCTCGTCAAGGGTGTTGTCCGCGATCCAAAAAATTACCAGATTGGTCTGGACGGTTTCCAGATCAACCTGTAGGTCGGGTAATTCGGCCAGCCCTTGGGCTAAAATCCGGGCGTTGGTGTGATCTTCTTCGAGTCGGTCAACCATTTCGGTCAGGGCCACAATGCCGGCCGCGGCAATAATGCCGGCCTGGCGCATTCCGCCGCCGAGCATTTTACGGTAGCGCCGAGCCTGGGCGATAAATTCGGCGCTGCCACACACCAGCGACCCAACCGGGGCGGCTAAGCCCTTGGACAAACAGAACTGCACAGAGTCAGGCTGACGGACCAGTTCTTTGACCGCACAGCCATGGGCCACCGCCGCATTAAAAATCCGTGAGCCATCTAGATGAATCGGCAGGCTGAGGCGATCGGCCAACGCTCGGACCGACTCCAGATAGGGCACTGACAAGACCGTGCCACCACATCGATTGTGGGTATTTTCCAGACACACCACCCCGGCCGGAGCAGCATGAATATCGCTGGCGGCCGGACGAATCGCCCGCTCCAGATCACCAACGGCCAGCTCGCCAAACCGTCCGGTTGGCACCGGGTGCAGCACGCATCCGCCCAAAGCCGATACCCCACCCGCCTCATAGTGGTAGATGTGCGCCTGATCGCCCACAATCACCTCTGCGCCGCGCCGACAGTGGCTCAGTACAGAGACGAGATTACCCATCGTCCCGCTGGCCACCAGCAGCGCGGCCTCTTTGCCCAGCAATTCGGCTGCGAAGGCTTCAAGGCGGTTGACGCTGGGGTCTTCAGACATGACGTCGTCGCCCAATTCGGCCTGAGCGATGGCCTGACGCATGGCCGGGCTGGGCAGGGTGACAGTGTCGCTGCGCAGATCGATCATACCCCTACCTCCGTCCACGCACTTTCTCGATCTGGCGTCGCTCGCGCTTGGTCGGTCGGCCCGTGCGGTGGGGCCGGAACTGGGGCGGTACGAAGACGCTCCGCTCCTCCCGAGGCGGGGGAGGCGGGGAGTGATCTTCGTACAACAGACGTGCCTCAGAAGCCGGGCCACGACGCTCGGCTAGGGCGATGACCGTGAACTCTTTGCGACCCGCCGGATGGGTGACGCTTACCGCGTCGGTAACCCGGACTAGCTTGTGCGGTTTGGCGTTATGTCCGTTGACCTTGACCTTACCCCCACCGCAGGCTTCGGCGGCCAGCGAGCGACTTTTGTATAAGCGGGTGGCCCACAGCCAGCGATCGATGCGAACGGCGGGGACGGCTTGGGTCGCCTGGACCGGAGCGGCCGAACGGTTGGCCATTGGCTCAGCTCCCAAAGGCGTTGAGCACGGCCTTGATGCCGGCGTCATAATCGCCGTCTATCGCCGTCGGATAGAGCACCACATAGGACGCTCCGCTTTTCTCAAATTCTTCGACCTTGTCCCGACAGGCCTGGGGCGAGCCAAGCGCGGCAACCTGGGTTGCCATGGCGTCAGAAACGGCGGCCGCGGCCGCGAGCGGATCGTTCTTTTCCCATGCAGCGGCGATAGCGGCGGCTTCGGTCTCGTAGCCCTGACGAGCGAACAGACGATTATAGTACGGCATCCGGCCATAGAACGACAAGGTCTGTTTGACCGAGCGCAGGGCAACCGCTTGGTCGTCGCACACACAGCAGTGCATAATCAGCGCGATCCGCACCTCCGCGGCAGACCGGCCGGCCTTCTTGGCACCCTGAGCGATACCGTCAACAACCTCGCGCAAGCCGTGCGGCGCATAATTGAGAGGCAGGCTGCCATCGGCCAACTCTCCTGTCACTCCGATGCTGCGGGGCGAAATACCGGCCACATAAATCGGAATCTTACCGGCGGGGCGTGGGGCGGCAATCCCCCGCGCGGCCATGGCTGCCAAGGCTTCGTCCTCACCCCGAAAAATCTTGGACAGGCTTGAGATATACTCACGCAGCGCAGTCAGAGGTTTGTCCATGCTAATGCCAAAAGCCGCGTTGACCGGTACATGGCTGGTGCCCAAACCGAGCAGCATGCGGCCGGGGGCCAGCTGATCGATGGTCATCACGTGCAAAGCCGTCAGTAAGGGATGACGGAGGTAGAGATTGGTAATGCCGGTGCCAACCTGAATCTTTGTAGTCTGGCTGACAAAATGCTGGGCTAGGGCTAGCGAATCGGTCATCGACTCGGTGACTAGGAAATTGCGCAAACCGATCGTTTCGGCTTGTTTGGCGTAGTCGGTCAGCTTGTCGATATTACCAGGCGCCATATTGCTCATGAGCAAAAGTCCGGGGGTCTGCATAGGCTCCTCCTTTGCTGCTGATTTCAAATCATAAGCCCAACGGAACTGCAACACGGGCTCGGGGCAACAAAAAAATTGTTGCCGTTCTCATCCCAGCATGGTAGCGTCGCTCCTCAGTCTTGACACCGAGCGGGGGGACGCTATGGATGCGAAAGCCGGAGCCCGAGAACGCTTTGAGAGTGTGCGTGCTGATCTCATTGAGCTCAGCCGCCGGATTCACGCCAACCCGGAGTTGGGGTACGAGGAAGAAAAAGCCGCGGCTTGGCTATCGGAGACCCTGGCCGACGCGGGTTTTCAGGTTGAGAGGGGCATTTGTGATATGCCGACCGCATTTGTCGCTCGGGCGGGCAGCGGACCGCTGCATATTGGGATCTGTGCCGAGTACGACTGTCTGCCCGAGATCGGCCATGCCTGCGGACATAATATCATTGCCGCCATGGGCGTTGGGGCGGGGATTGCCGCAGCCAAGATTGCCGATGAGGTCGGACTCACGGTGAGTGTGATCGGGACGCCGGCCGAAGAGGTGTGCGACGGCGGTGGGAAGATCCTGCTCTTAGAGCGTGGCGGCTTTAGCGGGCTACACGCGGCCATGATGGTGCATCCGGCTCCCATGGACATTGTGGAGTTTCCGATTATTGCTGCCTCCATGTTTGACGTGTGTTACACCGGCAAAGAAGCCCACGCCTCGGCTTTTCCCGAACGCGGCATCAACGCCGCCGACGCGCTGACCGTTGCCCAAACAGCAATCGGTCTGCTGCGCCAGCACATTCGTTCCAGCGACCGTATTCACGGCATTATTACCAAAGGTGGGGACGCGCCGAACGTCATTCCGGCCCGTACCACAGCCCGTTATATCGTGCGGGCCAAGACGATTGAAGACCTCGCCGAGATCAAGGAGAAAGTCCGGCGCTGTTTTGAAGCCGGTGCTCTGGCAACCGGCTCCGGCCTAGAGATCGTTGGCGGTGAGAAACCGTACGCCGAAATGCACCACGACCCAGATATCGCCGCCGCCTACCAGCGCAATGCCGAAGCCCTTGGCCGCAGCTTCCCGGATTTGGGACCCAACCTGGAAAAATCAGCCGGCTCAACCGACATGGGCAATGTTTCGCTGGCTCTACCGTCTATTCACCCGGCCATTGGCATTGACTCGTTACCGGCTGTCAACCATCAGCCCGAATTTGCCGCCCACTGCATTAGCCCGGCCGCCGAGAAAGCGCTAATTGACGGCTCGCTTGCTATGGCATGGACCGCGGTCGATCTGGCTACGGAGAGCAAAGTTCGGCAGCGCTTGTTGAGCAAAAGAATCTAGGCGGAGGGCGCCCGGTCGTCAGCGAAACAGTCCGGCCTTGGGCCAAAACCGACCATAGATATTTTCGTATATCTCTCCATTTAAAAAGATGTCGGTAAAGGGGCTGGCGTCGGGGGCCATGAGATACAGCAAACACACTGCCCCGACCATCGCGGCCGAGACACCGAGATTGTTGTACTCAATGACTTTGAGCGCCGTGCCAAACGAACGCTTGAGCCGCGTGCTCATAAAATCCACGCTAAAGATCTCGTCTAGGAGCAGATGGATCGTATAGCCGCAGCACACGAAGGTGCCAAGGATCCACGCAAAAAGCGGGCTACAGGCAAAGACTACATAGCTCAGGTTGGTCATCAACAACCCAAAAAACAGTCCGGCCGCCAGCGAATGAAAAATCCCACGATGGACGGTGAAGCTGGTAAAGACGAGCCAAACCGGGTAACGGATAAAGGCATAGACAAGCAGCCACAACAACCACAGTTCAAGAGTGGAGTACTGCTCAACATGGGCGAAGACAACGAGGAAGGCAGCCACAAAACCCAAGACAGTGAAGAGAATTTTAATCGGACTGGAATGATCTGAGTCAATATCGGGCAGAATCCCGCCCAGGGTTCCGACCACCGACAGAGTAATTACCTCGCCCGGACTGGCCACTTCAGCCCCTAGGCAAACCGTGGCCAACAGCCCACTACCAACAGCAGCCACCGTCACGTGGGTCCGAAAATTCGCCATTTTTACTTTTTTCTCAATCCTACCAGCAGGCCAAGAGCGGCCACACCAGCGGTCGGGATATTCTCAACGATAAACTCACGGAAACTGCCGGCGTGTGGCTGCATCCAGGCCATCAACGCATTGTAATATCCCTCTATGCCGAGCCAATTCACATCAATAAGATCGACATACTGCAGACCAAACAGGATCAGCAACAGACCACCGGCAAACAGTGCGACAATCTTCAGAAAGGAAGCCAAGGCGTAGCCGATACTAAACCCGGCCACGAAGCTGAAACCGAGCTGCATTATTGGCCCGCCCCACTCGTGGAGGTAGTCCCCGAGAGGTGAAT
The DNA here is from genome assembly GCA_965214605.1 of uncultured Binatia bacterium (SeqCode). Classification (GTDB taxonomy): domain Bacteria; phylum Desulfobacterota; class Binatia; order Bin18; family Bin18; genus JAAXHF01. The sequence continues at coordinate 755,489 of OZ243961.1, forward strand.
CGAGATCGTCACGCAGTGCGGGCTCGGCTATCTCGGCCGCTCCAAGCGCGGCCTGATTCGAAAGATCGTCTGCCAGTTCAGCCAGACCGTGTCCGCCAAGAGCCGAAAATCCAAGAACAAGGACAAGGCCAAAGAGCACTCTAGTGGCTCTCGCTGCATGACAGTGTGGTGGATCTTGTAACGGACGACTCTCGTTGTGCCCTGCGCTCATCCTCAACCCCTCCGGCTGTCCGCTTATACCTTGCCAGAATACCGACCTTTGGAGACAATAGCCAGTAGGGAGCCCGCCCCCGGAGGGAGGTGCTTGCCCCGAGGTGGCAAGCGCCGCCTCACGCGGCAAACCGGCCCATCCCGGCAAACGACCGTCGGACTTGGTCTCTGCGGGAGTCAGCATGGAGAGTTCCTGCAGCCCCAGAGCTCTCTACGCCCAGCCGATATATTCTTTGTTCAAATTAGGACAAAAGCACGGTATTCGGCCGGGGCGGCAGTATCGAGATTGAATCGCTTGACACAGTGTCGGGGGGCTGCCATGTTCGGCCCATAGAATGGTACATAACGACGCCTAGCAAGGACCAACCAGCCCGTACACAAAGGAGTTGCCATGCCCCTGCCTGCCAGCAGCAGCTTCCAACTGACCCCAGACATGTCCATCTGTCGTATCCTCAACGGGATGTGGCAGGTATCTGGGGCGCACGGCAGTATCGACCCCAAGGCTGCTCTTGAGAGTATGCTTGACCATCATGCGACGGGCTTTCACACCTGGGATCTGGCCGACCATTACGGACCAGCCGAAGATTTTATGGGCGAGTTTCGGCGTCAGCTTATTGCCAAGCAGGGTGAGGCAGCGTGGTCACACGTCCAGGCCTTTACCAAATGGGTGCCTCGGCCCGGCCGCATGACACGCCAGATTGTCGAAAACAATATCGCTCGCTCGCTCCGTCGCATGGACGTCGACAGGCTGGATCTCCTGCAGTTTCACTGGTGGGAGTATGCCGATGAGCGTTATCTGGACGCGCTCGAGCAGCTGGTCGACCTGCGTGACGAGGGAAAAATTCGCCATCTGGCTCTGACCAATTTTGATACGGCCCATCTCAAAACAATTACCGACGCCGGTATCCGGGTGGTCTCTAACCAGGTTCAGTTCTCGCTGATCGATCAACGTCCAGAAATTAAGATGACGCCGTTCTGCCAAGAAAACAACATCAGCCTCCTTACCTATGGTACGGTCTGCGGCGGCTTATTGTCCGAGAAATACCTTGATCACCCCGAGCCAAGCCGCAGACTTCTCAACACGGCGAGTTTACAGAAGTATAAGAACATAATTGACGCCTGGGGTGGCTGGCGCCTGTTTCAGGAACTCCTCGCAGTACTCAAACCGATTGCTGAGAAACACGGGGCGAGCATTGCCAATGTCGCTACGCGCTATATTCTCGACCGCCCAGCCGTTGCCGGCGTCATTGTAGGGATCCGGCTGGGGGTATCAGACCATCGTCAGGATAACGCCCGGGTGTTTGATCTCAGTCTGGATGAGGCGGATACCAGCCGGATTCAAGCCGTCCTGGCAAAGTCACGTGATCTATACCACCTGATCGGAGACTGTGGGGATGAGTACCGGCACTAAGAGCGGCGGCGGTCTAATCTCAGAGTCTGGGTTCAGCGAACACCTCTAATGCCCGCCAAGCCCCCATTATCTTCTGTTTCTCCTTGAGACCTCACCATGTAAGGCGTGGCTTGTCGAGACGCTGCAGTACATCGAGTTTGGTAATGGGGTGTTGTCGAAGGCGTTTCAAAATCCAGGCGTGCTCATAGAGCTGAACTCCGTGGACTTTTGCGGCCCCTGCTCCCGGTTTGCCAATCTTCCTCGCATTGGTAAAGACGGCAAGTGTGGCAAAATCCTTGGCGAGATGATTGGCGTAGAATTTCCGAGACGCGTAAATCTCGCGGACAGAGGAGTCGTCCTGTAAAACCTCATGCTTTGTGTATTTGCACTGGGCAAGCTGATTTCCATGGGGAGAGATCAGCACGATATCGCACCCCTTATCATTGCCCGTAGGAGTAAGATGCACCTCTCCGTCAAACTCTCGGTAAAGAAGTTCCGCCACGAGCGCTTCAAACTGCTCCCACCCAAGCAGGTCCAGCTCCTTTTCTGAGAGAGGAGGAGCCGGCTGGACTGTTGACTGTCCAAAGACGTCGGTCTGCTGAAACGATTCATGGGTCACAATTTCCGGCGCCACTATCGCGTCTTTGAGGTCGACCTTCTTTGTCAGAAGCCGATGAAGATGCAGGTCAAAGGAATCGTGCTCGGGATGGTGCAAAACCGGAATAAAAACACTCACATCTCTGTCCTGACCGATGCGATAAACCCGGTCGGTGGCCTGCTCCTCTTTGGCGGGATTCCAGTGGCGCTCGAGATGAATAACGTTATTGGCTCCCGTAATTGTGAGACCTACCCCGGCTGCCACCGGCGAGATGATCAGTATTCCAAAGCCGTCACACGACTCAAATTGCTCAATCAAGCCCCGGCGCGTCAACACGGACTGTCGTTTACCAACCGCCTTCGTATCGCCGTTGAGCACCTCCACGGGTATGGCGTAAATTTTCCCGAGCACATGCCTCAGGAAGACCTGAAGCCGCCTGTTGATGACAAAAATCAGGACTTTCTCTCGGCGCTCTCTAATTTTGTCCAACACGTTTAATACAACCGACAACTTCCCGGACTTCCCAGCTTCGGTCCGACACTCTTGAATCGTGGCCGGCGATGGCAGCTCTCCTCCCCCCAGGAGATCTGGATGTAGAGACACATCGCGCAGGCGCTGCAATCCCCTCAAGAGGTGCTCTAGTCCCGTCCCCTCAGCTATTCCCTGACGGGTGGCCTCGACGACCGTATTGTAGGTAGTGAGCTGTAGACCGGACATGGTCCGGGCCAGATGAGGGGAATATTCCTGATTTTTGGTAGTGTCTCCGACACCAACGTACACCCTTTTTTTAGGTAATCCTTCCAAGTAGCCTTCTTTAGTCCGTCTGAGCATGAGCGCCCCAACGCGTGTCCGGAGCTGTTGACCAACCTCTTGTCGGATCTGCGGCAGAGCTTTACCGGCTCTCAACAACGGGCGTACGTATGTCTTCCGAAAATCCTGATAACTATCGAGCAAGCCGGGAACAGCCGTGTCGAAAATACACCAGAAATCTCTGAGTTGGTTCTCAACCGGCGTCCCCGTTACCATGAGTTTGAACTGTGCCTTTATGCCCTTGGCTGCTCGCGTCTGCATGGCGTTGGGATTTTTGATGTTTTGAGCTTCATCAAAAATGACAAATGACCAATCCACCTGGCACAGTGAGAACTGGTAGTTGGTCAGGGTGCTGTAATTGGTGATGACCAATCGCCTCGGGCTATCTAGGCGGTCGAGTCCGAACTCTTCACCCACTTTTAGAGAGAGCAGTGCCCGTTGATTCGTCTCACCGTTCTCAAGAACAGCGTCATCCTCCCGCTCTCGGGCTTCGACGCCGCGACCTGGGAGGCGATAACGCTTAAGGTCGGCACCACCGTGCAGCGTAACCATATTGACAAAGGGCGAGGCGGCAAAGGTCTGCTCGACCTCTGCTTTCCAGTTATCGAGAAGAGACAACGGGGCGACCACTAAAACAGGCTTTTGCACGACCCCGCGTACGGCGCACAGGCGGTAGTACTCCCCAAGGGCGACCAAAGCCGTAAAGGTCTTGCCCAGTCCCATGTCGTCGGCCAATAGACTCCCGAACAGGGATTCTTCATCAGAATGTTCAAGCGCCTGCTGTGAGAGGCCGACCAACCATCGGATCCCTCTCTGTTGATAGGGAAATGGCGACCGCTTGTAATCCTCCCACGCGAGTTCGCCCTGATAAAGATGTTTGTCAATCGTTGAGTCTATGTAGCGGGATTTTATATCAAGACGCTCGTCATTGGGGTGAACGTCGACAACGATCTTTGCCCGACTGCTCTCATCTTCTTCAGCCTCGGCCTGGCTCGGTTTTTTCGGAGAAACCTCGATGGCGCCCTGAGCCCGAAGTTCTCGTTCGAGTCCGTCGAGAGTACGCTCAACTACGTCCCGATTGGCAATCGAGATCGTCTGTTCCTTGAACGAAATCTCGTTGCCCCCGGCCTGAACGGCATCTTGCAGTCGTTCCCGAAATTCGGCAAGATCCGTCAAATCCTGGATCGCGCTGCCAAGACTCTCCACCCCCAGAGGAGATCCAGACGTCTCAGCGCTTCCTCGATCCAACCAATCAATCCCCGATGCTTCCGTCTCACCGAAGTAGGCGTGTCTGAACTCTGCGGCGCCGCGCACTCGCGCGGAATAGCCGACATCCAGATCAACGAGGGTGACATCAAGGAACGCCGTTGGGGAGGCGAGGAATTGTTTGATATATTTCGCTGGTATGGAGCGGTTTTTAATAATTTCCTGAGTCGCCTTCAGGCGTTTCTCGTCGAGCAGGATAATTGTATCGCCAACCCGCAGGCTCTGGACCGTATCGTTATCCGGGGCTATCTGACCTAGACGATTGGCAACCTGCTCGGCTGAAACGAGCCCCTCAAAATTCGGAGTGAGTTCAAGATCACCGTTTGCAAGCCGCTCAAGCGAAACCGACACTCGCTGCGGTTCTACCGTCTTGAGGTCGGTAAACTGACGCAAGTCGATGTCACAGCCGGCTTCAGCGGCTTTCTGGACATGCTGGACGGCGAGCAGATTGCGGTATTCAGACCGCGCCCCATCCACCAGCGCCTGATGGTCGGCAACTGCCTTCAAAGCCAACCATTGGTCTGGGGATGGAAGATAGTGCTCGGTTTCGCTGAGGCGCAGAAAAGGACCTTCGAGGCGGTATGAAGCCGCCGTATCCCCGCTCGCCGTCCGCAGGCGCAGGCGGAGCCTAAAAGAGGGCTGGAAGCTGCTCCCCTGCGTCCTGAGTTCCAAGCTGCCAGGCCAGCTGTCGGGGAGTCCAAACAGCAAACGTAGGTCCGATTCCAGGTTGACCACGGTTTCGGGTTCCAACGCAAAGCCATTCGCAAACCGCTCGGCAAGTCCCTGCTCTTCGAGCACTTTAAAATGGGCATATTGCGTCAGTGATAGCTCACCACCCTTTCCGGACTCGCAATCGGCAAAGGCCTTCTGTGGCAGATAAAAGCTGACATCTTCTTTTTCTGCCCTGTACGAGAAACCCTCATCCTGGGAGTTTCTCTGCCACAGTGCCGCTATTCGTTCTCTGACGGACATGTTCGGCTTGCTCCGGCATTATCCGCGCAGGCCCTCTGTGCAGAGCTCAGCTTAGACGACACCGTGTCGGCGTCTGTATTCCCGGTAGTCCTTAGAGCTCAACACGTCCGAGGGATCAATAGACGTTCCTAATTCCTGCAATGTCTTTATAGCCTTATACTGCCACCTAGCAGGCTGATGCGTGATCTCGACAACCCCGGTGTGTCCAAATTGAGACACATAATCTTCATACAGTCCTTTTCCTAAGTCGCGGTGGGGAATATTATCGCGTTCATAATTCTCAATAGGATTACCCCGAGGAAGTCGTCCGTATATCCGCAAGGAGAAACTGTGCGTTCCCTCAACAACATACTTTCCGTCGATGTTGAGATAGATGACCGAGAGAGAGGAGTGCCGCACTCGAGAATAAGCAGGGATATCCTTGTTCCGATAATGACGCCGGACGTAATCTTGAGCCCGCCTGCCGAGAAACAGCCGCGCGTCTTTGACTAGCCGCTTCTCAAAAACTCCTTTGAGAAAGCGCTTACGCGATGGAAACATCCGTTTCAGATCAGGATCGGAACTCTGCTCCACATGGTCTTCAAGGACTTTGAGAAACAGCTCGATATCCATTCCCGAGAGCCACTGACGGACCTGCTTGACATATTTATCGCCTAGTATGGCCCACCAGTGTCTGTAATTGACCGCCCCCTTACTCACCCGCGGATCGCCGGCAATGGATAAGATCACCCGGAGCCAGTTCTCCGGCATATCCTGGCGGCGGGCAGCCCGATCAACCATGACTTGAACCACCTTGTGCCCCAGCAACCAGTCGCTTTCATAGGCGCTTTCATAGATGTCTTTCCGCACCAGTTCACGTAGAACCTCGTGGTCTTGGCCAACCTGGAGTTCTTTCAGAGGAGCCAAATAGTAGATGTTCTTACACTTGGTGAAGAAGCGGCCGCCGCTTTCCATAGGAAGTCCAAGACGAGACGCAATTGTTTCCAAGGGAAGGGCGTCCTTCCGGGCCTGCTCAACAACCCATGCCGGGCCATCGATGGAAAAGAGAGTCTCGGCGTGTTGGGCAAAGAGAGCGAGCGTTTGTGAGAACTTTCTGTCGGCGTTCAGCCGAAACTGTTCTCGGAGAAATTCGGCAAATGACCAAGTATCCCCAAGCTCATCAAAACGGGCAAAAAAGAGCTGGGTGCAGGCAAACAGCACAAGCGGCGAGTATCTTTGACGTAACGCCCTCAAATGCTTAAGTGTGGCAGGGTCGATCGGGTTGCGCTTAACGCACTCTTCACACTCCTGCCATAATTCCACCAGCGGACGGACATCTTTGGGTGTCCGCACGACGTTTTGGATGCGCCGCCTCCGGTGCAACAAGCCGTGAATATGTTTCTTACGCTTCCTAAAGGCCTCGGAGTTGGTCCCGGCCGTGTGGGCAAGCCGTTCAAGTTTGCCGGACAGGGCTTGATAGTGTACCACGTCCGCCCTACCGGTCTGCTTGGGCAGAGTAAAGTCCAGTCTGGCGAGGCTCAATCGGGGGAGCTTAATTGTCAAAGACATCCAATATCCCTTGGTATTCTTCAATGACGGGTTGTCTCACCGTAAAGCGCAGGTCGATACGCCGATTTTTGCGCCGCTTTTCATCCGTGTCGTCAGGTTCTTGCAGGCGGCGCGTCGCAGCATAGCCGCTGACCGAGAAAAGAGGCTTCCCTTGGAAATTCAGGAGAGTGGCAAGACCGTTGGAAGCTGCGCGTTCCTCGGTCCAGAAACGCCACACCTGTATCGCCCGGTTTGCGGATAATCCCCAGTTCCCGAGTTCAAGGGTCCGAGCAGGTCTGCTGTCGGTATGGCCCTCCACAAAAATCGTATCAAGAAATTTGTGGCGGCCATCCTTGAGTCTCCGCCGTAGAGCGCTGTTAAGCGTGTTGCCAATCGTATACACCGCGTCCTGTCTATCCGGGGGAATCTGATAGCTGCGAGTCTCAAAAAAGAGGTATTCATCAGGAATCCGCAGTACGGTCTTGTTATCGCTCACCTCAACCAGTATGCCATGCTCCTCCAGCTGCTTCTTGATCTCGTCAAGGAGGTCGGCGCGGTTCTTATTCGCCTCACTCAATTCTTGAATCGCCTGCTCAACGTCAAGCCGTCTTTTCTGAAGCTGAATAATAAACACCACCGACGCCAAAATGAAAATCACCAACAGACCGGCCATGATATCGGAAAACGAAATCCAATAAGGATTCTCTTCGTCAACGTGCCGCCTGACATCGCTGGAGACGCGCTGAAACATAGACCTTATCTCCTTCTCTCAATCTTGCCGTCCATCTCTTCGACAGTGCTGGCAAGAGAGACAACTGCCGCCTGCATAGCGTTTGTATAATTCTGGGTTTGCTTGGTCCACTCGTTCAGACGGTCTTGGGTCTGTGTCTGCACTTGGCTCGCGTAGTCCCTCAGAAGCTGAGCGACCTGCTTTTGCAACTGGTCAACATGCTCCTCGAGAGCCGCAAACAACTGCTGCTGATGCTGAGTGAGCTGAGTCGTCTGCCGGCGCGAGGCGTCTGCCGCTTCCGCGATTCTATCAGCCGCGCTGGAGAGCATGTCCTTAAGACCGGTAATGACGCCAATCACCTGATTGATATTGCGACCCGTCGTCTCATTCTCCCTGGCAAGCCGCCGGGTTTGCTCCAACACTTGACCTAGGGCCCGGCCGAGCTGATCAACCCCCGACTGAAGCCGTTCAGACAGAGTTCGTAGTCCGCCGGAAGCGTTGTTCAGCAACTCGCCGCCCGTCCGTATTGCCGAGGCAGATGTTTGAAGTCCTTCTGTAACCGCTGCGATCTGCTCATACAATCTCTGACTCTGTTCAAGAACCGTTTGCGAGGCCTGAATATGGCCATCAAACGAGGCGGCCCAGGCAGTCTCTCTGGCGTCCATACGCTGGTTCAGCGCCTCTAGAGCATCCATAAAGTGCGTCATTGAGCCGCCCCACTGACTAATGGCCGTCTTCACCTCCGCCGTTGTCGCCTCCATCATCTTCCGCTGTTGTTCGCCTTGACCTCTCAGGCCGTCGCCGAATTGTCCGACTGCTGTTTCCATCGTACTTGAATACTGTTCGGCCTGCTTAGTCCATTCACGCAGATGGGTTTGGGTCTGGGTCTGCGCCTGATCCACGTAATCCGCCACAAGCTGAGCGGCCTGCTGTTGCGACTGCTCAACATAGCGCGAGAAGGCGTCCTGCGAGGCCTGAATATGGCTGTCAAACGAGGCGGCCCGGGCAGTCTCTCTGGTGTCCATACGCTGGTTCAGCGCCTCTAGAGCATCCATAAAGTGCGTCATTGAGCCGCCCCACTGACTAATGGCCGTCTTCACCTCCGCCGTTGTCGCCTCCATCATCTTCCGCTGCTGTTCGCCTTGACCTCTCAGGCCATCGCCGAATTGTCCGACCGCTGTTTCCATCGTACTTGAATACTGTTCGGCCTGCTTAGTCCACTCACGCAGATGGGTTTGGGTCTGGGTCTGCGCCTGATCCACGTAATCCGCCACAAGCTGAGCGGCCTGCTGTTGCGACTGCTCAACATGGCGCGTGAGGGTGTCCTGCGAGGCCTGAATATGGCCATCAAACGAGGCGGCCCGGGCAGTCTCTCTGGTGTCCATACGCTGGTTCAGCGCCTCTAGAGCATCCATAAAGTGCGTCATTGAGCCGCCCCACTGACTAATGGCCGTCTTCACCTCCGCCGTTGTCGCCTCCATCATCTTCCGCTGCTGTTCGCCTTGACCTCTCAGGCCATCGCCGAATTGTCCGACCGCTGTTTCCATCGTACTTGAATACTGTTCGGCCTGCTTAGTCCACTCACGCAGATGGGTTTGGGTCTGGGTCTGCGCCTGATCCACGTAATCCGCCACAAGCTGAGCGGCCTGCTGTTGCGACTGCTCAACATGGCGCGTGAGGGTGTCCTGCGAGGCCTGAATATGGCTGTCAAACGAGGCGGCCCAGGCAGTCTCTCTGGCGTCCATACGCTGGTTCAGCGCCTCTAGAGCATCCATAAAGTGCGTCATTGAGCCGCCCCACTGACTAATGGCCGTCTTCACCTCCGCCGTTGTCGCCTCCATCATCTTCCGCTGTTGTTCGCCTTGACCTCTCAGGCCGTCGCCGAATTGTCCGACTGCTGTTTCCATCGTACTTGAATACTGTTCGGCCTGCTTAGTCCACTCACGCAGATGGGCTTGGGTCTGGGTCTGCGCCTGATCCACGTAATCCGCCACAAGCTGAGCGGCCTGTTGTTGCAACTGCTCAACATGGCGCGTGAGGGTGTCCTGCGAGGCCTGAATATGGCTGTCAAACGAGGCGGCCCGAGCGTTCTCTCTGGTGTCCATACGCTGGTTCAGCGCCTCTAGAGCGTCCATAAAGTGCGTCATTGAACCGCCCCACTGACTAATGGCCGTCTTCACCTCCGCCGTTGTCGCCTCCATCATCTCCCGCTGCTGTTCGCCTTGACCTCTCAGGCCGTCGCTGAATTGATGGACGAGATTCTCAAGAGCCTCGGCGCCGCCACGTGCCTGACGCGACGCGAGATCGCCCGCAGCCTGAGCAAGGGATTCCAGAGCGGGCTGCATGCCCTGCTGAATACCTTCGAAAACAGCGGATTGGACGTTCTGTGTCACCTGGTTGATTGTTTCCTGCATTTTATTGCCGATGCGTTCGGAAAGGCCGTCCAGAGCAATGGCGGCTTGACGAGTTTCCTCATGAACATGGACCAGCGTTTGTTCCGGACTGAGACGCGGAAAGAGTGCGTCTATCTTATTCTGTAAGGTCGTAATCTTGTATCTGACGCGCTGTTCGACGGCTTTTTCGATCAGGTTGAAAACAAAGCTCAGGGCTACTCCCCAGACCGAGGTCTTAAAAGCGATAGAGGCCCCATCTATCAAACGGGTGATACTGGCCACATCCTCAGGATTGACGTTGGACAAACCCAGGAACAGACCGGTGAAAGTCCCGACAACACCAATAGCGGTCAGGAATGCGGGAACAGCAGCGAGAAGGCGATTTTCCGTGATACCTCGCCCCAAAGTGTGCGCATTAAAGAAATGGGCGGCATCATAGGTATTCTGGATTCGCTCTTCACCTTTGGACACAACGAAGGTCTCGTCAAACTCCTCCCAGAGCTCACCCAGTCGCTTGTTGCGCTGCTGCCGGGCCTGCTGCTTCAGATCCTGACGTTTGTCCATCAGACTATCCGGTTTAAGCCCTCGGAGAAGTTTGCGGAAGAACGCTGTCGACCTCCAAGAGCGACCCCAAGCCCAGAACACCCAGAGCAGAAAGCAGCCAAAGAGCAACCATAAGACGTAGATAAAAAGAGAACTTATCCCTTCCGAGGTCACATCGCCGCTGAGCAAGCCGCTGAGCAAGGCGAACGGTTCAATTTTTGGTAGGAGATCATAAAAGTCAAAAGTGATTTTATCCTCCATTGATGTGTAATCCTTCTGCTCCCGGAACTTCTCGTCTCTCTCAGACTTGCTCGACCCCGGGTCTCTCCCTTAGATCGTCGCCAACGGAACGGCCACTCCGGGTATGTCCACTCGGGTGTGGAAAATTGTCCCCTTACGGTCCGGATCTTCGGTATTGTCGGCGGTCACAATGTACAGGTCACGCCGGTCTTGACCGCCAAAACACAAACTCGTGACGGCCTTGGCCGGCACCTCAACAACGTGATCGGCCGTTCCGTCAGGCGCAAAGCAGGTCGCACAGCCTCCTCCATACACCGCCACCCACACACGGCCGGACTCGTCAACTGCTAAGCCGTCGGGGACCTCGTCGAGCGTGGCAAAGACGCGCCGATTGGTCGCTGTTCCGTCCGCGGTGATCTCATGTGCGATGACTTGTTTCACCGCGCTGTCGGCGTGGTAGAGCAGTTTTCCGTCCCCAGACGTGCCAATGCCGTTCGTAATACCGATATTCCCATACATCTCGGTCGCCTGCCCCTCGGCTTCAATCCGCCACAACTCCCCCGGTACCTGGCTTGCAAGCTTGAATGGGTCTGACCGCAACGCCCCGGCGTAGATCCGGCCAGCGCTATCGGTGAAAATATCGTTAAAGCCGGGAATATCATCGCGCTGAAACAAAATACGGCTCGTTCCGTTCTTGACGTGACAGATGTTCTTACCGGAGACGACCACCCCGCCGTCGGCGTGCAGCGCAATCCCCCCGACGCCCCGCCGTTTTGGCACGACTGTTACAATCTCCCCATTTGGCGAACGACGATACACCCCGCCATTTGTGACATCACTAAAAAACAGATTTCCAGCCGCGTCGACCCGTGGTCCCTCAATCAGTCCATAGCCTGAGGCAAGTGTTTCCAGCATGTGTTCCTCCCTGTATGACAGTCTGGAAAGGGCCGCTGCGCCCTTCCCTGCTCAGCTTATAGCGCGCGGACTTCCGGTTGCCAAACCAGGGGTAAGTAGACTATAGAAGGGAAGAGATTAACCAAAACCGTACGCCGTAGCGTACAAAGGAGGTAGTTCCGATGAGCGCAGAAGAGAACAAAAAACTGGTACTGGGCTTCTTCGAAGATATGTCGGCCGGCAATGCCGAGGCGTTCCTAGGAGCGATGGCGGACAACGCGACGTGGTGGGTCGCCGGGGATCCCAAGAACTTTCCCCTGGCCGGTACAAAGACAAAAGCCGAATTTACCCAACTGCTCCAAGGTATGGGAGCCGCTATGCCCAAGGGCTTAAAAATCACGCCCAAGGGTGTAACCGCGGAAGGTAACCGGGTCGCGGTCGAAGCCGAATCCTATGGAGAGCACGCCAATGGCAAAATCTACAACAACCTGTACCACTTCCTGGTTGAATGCGGAGACGGCAAGATCACAGCCGTCCGCGAATACCTTGATACCATGCACGCACAGGACGTGCTGGTGGGCTAGACGACGGCTCAGGCGGCTCTGAGCCCATGGCCCCGACACTATGGGGCACGGGAGACCGTGCCCGTTTTATGCTCTATCATATCAGACCGGCCAGAACATCTTTTTGGCCTGAGCTTTGAGTTCCGGCTGAAAATCCGGATGGGCAATCTCAATGAGTGCCTCGGCGCGTTGACGCTGAGTCCTGCCCTGGAGATTCACTATTCCAAACTCGGTGACCACATAATCGGCATACTGGCGGGGTGTCGTCAGCGTGCTGCCCGGCTCAAGCATAGGCACAATCCGGGACAGCCGACCCCTTTTGGCCGTCGAGGGCAGAACCATAATTGAGCGTCCGCCCGGCGAGTACATCGCTCCCATCATAAAAGTCATCTGCCCGCCAATGCCCGAGTACATCTGGGGACCGAGCGATTCAGCCGCGGCCTGCCCTGTCAGGTCAATGGCTAAGGTGCTGTTCACCGCGACCTGATGGTTTTGGGCGGCGATATTCAGCAGCGAGTTCGTGTACAGCACGCTATACAGCTCAAAGACCGGATTATTATCCACAAACTCCAGGTCGGCTCCCCCCACGACCATAGCGGCGACGGCTTTGCCCTGGTGCACGGCTTTGTACTTGCCGGTTGCGACACCGCGTTTCACCAGCTCAACATGACTGGCGGTCATGATCTCGCTATGGACGCCGAGATCGTTACGGTCCATCAGAAACAGTCCGATCGCCTCGGAAATGGCCCCGATGCCCATCTGGACCGTATCGCCGTCATGAATCAAGCCGGCGGCAAATTCGCCGATCACTTCAAGCGTACCCTGCTCTTCCGCCGGCGGCGGGGCCGTACCGACCGGAAAGGGGGCGGTTTCCTCAACGAGATAGTCAATCTCTGAGACATGAATCCAATTATCACCATGGGTACGGATGAAGGTCGGATCGACCTCGGCAACAAAGCATCTGGCCGCTCTGGCGGCGTCTTTGTTGTACCATAAAGCGTTGCCAAAGCTGCAGTAGCCCCGCTCATCGGGCGGAGAAACCACACCGTAGAAGATATCGGCCTGCCAGGTGTTGGTGCGGCCGTCTTCGGCCTGCTTGGCATACTGGGGATAATCCAGGGGCAGAAAGTCGACATAGTGTTTCTGCATGCCTTGGCGGCAGCCCGCCCCTACATAGTCCACAATCAGGTGAAAGGACTGGTCATAGCCCGGTTCGTTCCAGATCGGGTGGCTGTACAGCGGATAGCACTGAATCAACGTCACGCTCTCGAGCTGGCCGTTGCGTTTGGCTAGGGCATCGAGAATGGGAATAGGTGGTTTACCGATATGGAGCCGGACGAGTTGGCCGGATTGAGTCAGGCGTGCCGCCTGCTCAGCAGAAATGAGTTTATCTCTATAGGTGTGTTGCCAGGGTTCCATGTGTCTCTTCTCCAAATTCGTCCGGGACACTACCCCACCAGACTATGTCCGCCATCGACAAACAAGGTGGTACCCGTCATAAACGTATTGGCATCCGAAGCCAGAAAGATCACCGAGGGTTTGATCTCTGAAGGATTGCCGACTCGTTGCATCGGAATCTTAGCGATAATGCCCTTCCCCCCTTTAGTCTCCCAGAAACCAGCGTTCATCGGTGTCTCAAAATAGCCCGGACACAGGGCATTCACCCGGATGTTGTCCCGGGCCCATTCGAGTGCCAGCGTCCGGGTAAAATGGACCAGAGCAGCCTTGGTCGCCCCGTAGGCCGCCATATAGCGGGCGACGATCCGTGAGAACAGCGAGGAGACGTTGATGATTGTGCCTTTTTTGCGCTTGGCCATTTCCGCCCCGACGTGTTTGGCACAGAACACCGGCCCTTTCAGATTCAGGTTCATATAGCTGTCCCACTCCTCCTCGACCAGATCCCGAATCGGCGTCGTGCCCCCCATACCTGCGTTATTGATCAAAATATCGATCCGGCCGTACTCAGCCATGACCTGCCCGACCATACGCTCAATATCGGCTTCCTTGGTCACGTCGGCCGCCACGCCAATGACCCGGCGACCGCTCGCCCGGCGCATCTCTGCCGAGACCCTGTCGAGGTCGGCCTGGGTACGGCTAATCAGCGCGAGATCCGCCCCAGCCTCGGCTAGGCCATACGCCATCTGCTCGCCTAAACCTTTGCTCCCGCCGGTAATGAGAGCAACTTTGCCCGTTAGGTCAAAATAGGGAAGTGTCATACAACTTTCCTCAGTCAGCAGTCTGTCCGTCTTCAGCACCCCAGCTGCCGGGCAATCACCATCCGCTGCACCTCGCTGGTGCCCTCGCCAATGGTCAGGATCTTCGAATCAAGATAGAAACGCGAAACCGGAAAGTCGCGCGTATAGCCGTAACCCCCGTGAATTTGGACCGCTTCTTCAGCTGCCTTGACCGCAATCTCCGATGAGGCCAGCTTGGCCATAGCGGCCTCTTTAGCATACGGACGGCCCTGGTCGCGCAACCCCGCGGCGCGGTAGACCATGAGTCTGGCCATATCGACCTGGGTCGCCATATCCGCCAGCTTAAACTGAATCGCCTGGTGCGAGGCCAGCGGCTTCCCAAACGTTTTGCGCTCTTGGGCGTACTGGAGTGACATATTCAGGCACGCCTCGGCCAGAGACAGGCCAAGCGTGGCAACCGAGATCCGACCACACTCCAAGGTCTTGAGAAAGGCTCGAAAGCCTGAGCCGTCCTCGCCCAACAGATTGTCGCGGGGAACCCGCACATCCTCAAACACCTGCTCGCGGGTATCAACCGTATGCCATCCGATCTTTTTGTACGGCTTACCGATCGTATAGCCAGGCGTGTCTTTGGGAATAATAATGGCTCGATAGGCTCGTTTTCCGTTCTCGCCTGCATGGTCGGCGGTCAGCGCTACGAGTCCATAGCTGAGCGGTGTTCCGGCGTTTGAGATAAAACACTTGGTGCCGTTGACGACCCACGAGTCGCCATCCAGATATGAGGTGGTATGGATATTGGCCGCGTCGGAGCCGGCCTGCGGTTCGGTCAGGCCAAACGCCCCTAAACGTTCCCCGCGCGCCAGTGGAGTGAGCCACTTGTGCTTCTGTTCCTCAGTGCCAAAGTGCAAAAAGGGCAAAGAACCGATCGTTAGATGGGCTTGCAGCGTGGTGGCAATCGATTGATCCACCTTGCCGAGCTCTTCGAGGGCCGCCACCATGGCCATGGTGCCGGCACCAGTGCCACCGTACTCCTTGGGGATGAGTAGGCCCATCAGTTGGAGGTCTGCCAGCTTGTGAAAGATCTCGGCCGGAAAATACTCGGCATCAAACCATTCATCGGCGTAGGGCGCGATCTCTTTGTGGGCGAAATCGCGGATCATATCCTTCAGCATCTGCTGTTCAGCCGTCAGTTCAAAGTCCATACATCCTCACCCCTCTTGAGATTGTGTCCATCCGGCATCTTTCCTCCGGCCCTGCCTAAAGTCAAGCAGAAATGCCACGCGTTAACGCGCATCGACTAGGAGCGGTGTTCTTGTATCTTCAAGTTGGGGCTGATAGCTGACTGCTGACCGCTGACACGAAGGAGGACAGTATGGTACGCCCTATTCAATTTGGTCTGTTCCAGCCCCAGGTCGGGCTTCCCTTCCCGGCCATCACTGAGCGCGCGCTGGCATGTGAGGCTGCCGGCTTTCACTCGATTTGGGTGACCGATCACATGTGGGTCGGCGGGATTCCACAGGTTGATTTCTTAGAAGGCTGGACACTCATGTCGGCGCTGGCAGCCAGCACCAACACGATCCGAATCGGCAGTCTGGTGATGTGTAATTCGTTTCGTAATCCGGCCTTCTTAGCCAAAATGGCCGCCTCGCTCGATAACATCAGCCAGGGTCGGCTCGAGCTCGGGCTTGGCGCGGGCTGGATGAAAGCCGAGTATCTAGGATACGGCTACGACTTCCCATCCGGCGGAACGCGGGCAGAGCAACTCAGAGAAGGGGTCGAGATTATCAAAAAGATGTTCACGGAGGAAAAAGCCTCCTACCGGGGCGAGCACTATACGATCAGCGGGGCGTACAATAATCCGAAACCGCTCCAGAAACCCTATCCCCCCATTACCATTGGGGCGGCGGCCGAACGCAGAATGCTCAAAACCGTAGCCCAGCACGCCGACCGCTGGAACTGTCCGGCCGCGGTTGCGCATCGGATTGAAAAGAAATGGGGGGTCATTACCGAGCACTGCAGAACGGTCGGACGCGACCCGGCAGAGATCGAAATCTCTGAACAGGTGGTCGTGGTATTGGGTAAAGACGAGGCGGCCTTTGAGGCCAAATGGCCGATCGCCAAAAAGACTCTGGGCCGGCTAGCCGACCTCGACAAGACGGCCCTGCGCGGCACGCCGGCCCAGGTCATTGAAGGCATCAAGGAGAAAAACGCAAAAGGGGTCAGCCTGTTCACAATGATTTTCAGCGATACGATCCAGAGCGATTTTTTGGACACGCTCGAACTGTTTGCGGGCGAGGTGATGCCCGCCTTTCAGTAAGCCGGGAGAAGAGGTGGCGGCAGAGCCGCCGCTCTTTTCAGCTCTGTTCCGGCTGAGCCCAGCCAGGCCAGCGTCATACGCAGCGGCAAGAGTTCCTGACTCAGGAGATTGATCATCAGCCCTACTGTCTTAAGGGCGACGGATGCACCCACTCCCATCGGAGAGGGGGTGGTGCGGTCTGCTAGGGCAAAACGGTCCTCAGACATGGGAATAGTTCGCTAGGGGTGAGTTCCTTCTTTGAAGCTTCATTTTAAGAGCACGCCAGACATCTTCAGCGAAGACGTCCTGTAAAGCGGCGAACGTCACCCGCTTGTCCTCTTTCCGTCGGCCGGTTCACCCGATGAGCCGGACATATGGCAGACCCATGGCCCCCCCTTCAGCTACATCTTCTTTATAATCGCTTGAGAAAACGACTTAATCGTTCCCTTTGGATCGGTTACTGGCTGAATCGCGACTTGGTTGATCCCGGCCTGTTTCATCGCCCGGATTGACGCAATGACTTCGTCACGGGTGCCGGTCAGGGTTGTCGCGCGAATCATCTTTTTGGTGATCAGCGGCACGTGCTCTTTTTTGAGGCCACGCAGATAATCGCGGTAGAGTTTGAGGTGGCGGGTCTCGATCGATCCCATGGGCTCGCGGTAGGCATACTTAAATGCCATCACGTCATCGCGCAAATCGTCGGGGAGCACAGCGGGGTCTGGACAGGAAAAGGCGTACAGATTGCTTGACGACGCCACAAACGGGCCAACCGCTTTTCGGACGGCGGCCGTTTCCAGGTTTTCACCGGGTTTGGTCAGGTGAAACGTGGTCATGCACACCGCGTAGATCCGCTTGGGATTACGCCCTGCCCGTTCGGCTCCGCGTTCGACGTGGCCGAGGACAAAGCGAATCAGGCTGGGGCTGACCGCGCCAAACAGAATCACGCCATCGGCCACTTCACCCGCCATTTCTAGACTCTTGGGCCCACTCCCAGCCACATAGATCGGCACTTTTTTACGAATGTTGATCGCACCGGCCCCGGGATTCAGGAAGGTGATCATTCGCCGACGGCCGGCCTCTTGGTAGGGCACGGTCTTCCCCGCCAGCAAGCCCTTACACACCTCAATATATTGGCGCATATCGCTTACCCGAGCGGCCGGCATACCCAGAGTCCGTCTAGCCGTATTACCAGTCCCGATGCCTAAAATGACGCGTCCCGGCGCAAGGGCGTTGATTGAGGCGATCGAACACGCCGTCAGCGGAGCGATCCGTGAGACCGGATTTGTCACGCCCGGTCCGAGTTTAATCGTCCTGGTCTTGTCCGCACACAGGGCCAACGCCGCATACACATCGCTGGTCAACATCTGGGAGTCGTACAACCAGGCGTGCGAAAACCCGCGCCTCTCGGCCCGCATCACGTCCTTGTAGGCGTCGACCGAGCCAAAACCGACATAGCCAAAATCCATACTCCGCCCCCTCCTCACTCCGCTGACAGCAGGCCGGTCAATGCCTGCATGGAGGTCTCGTGCTCAAGCTGTTGGACCGCATCTTTCACCCGTTCGCCGTGTGACGCCTGCCAGACGCCGTCGACCAGGGCTTGGTACTTGTCGACGAGTTCTTGCCAAGATAGGGGATTATCCGGGTCACCCTTGGGAAAGCGCACCCGAGCGCTGACCTCACGGCCATCGCTGCACTGCATCCGTGCCCAGGCCGGCCATTCCCGAGGAAAGCGTTCTTCTAAAGTCGGGTCGGGAGTATAGGCAACCTTGGGCATCAAGGCCAGCACTTCGGCATCGTGCAGCACGGGCGCAGAGAACTCTTCCAGACCGGCCCTGCGCCTGCTGATCGCAACCGCTACGCCAAAAG
The DNA here is from genome assembly GCA_965214605.1 of uncultured Binatia bacterium (SeqCode). Classification (GTDB taxonomy): domain Bacteria; phylum Desulfobacterota; class Binatia; order Bin18; family Bin18; genus JAAXHF01. Next base: position 773,982 of record OZ243961.1, read on the forward strand.
GGAGACTGAACTGTGCCTCGACAACGTTGGCCGGGTGGTAGGTGCGGTCGGTCGGCTCGCAAATAACGGGAATACCTGTCTCTAGCATACCGATGGTGACGGTGCGAACATCGTCGGGTCGAAGTTGATGGCGCTGAACGAGGTCCAGCACAGCATCGATCGGAGCCTGGGTGTAGCGGCAACACGCGTGCGGTTTGACGGCGGTATGCAGAATCTGGAAATCGGTGCCCAGGCCAGCGGTCAGCCGGGAGGGATCGGGAGCGTCAGAATAGGCTTTGAGAAAACCGTCCCGTCCTTCAATGATCGTGGCCGGTCCGACAAAACCCGCCTTGGCCAGCAACGCGGCGTGAATACCGCTAAACGCCGCCCAACCTGGGTGCAGCCGTTTCGTCCAGGCGCCCTGAGCCAAAAATTCCATTGAGCCCGCGGCTTGGCTACCGGCAATGCCCATGGCGGACAGCAGCTGATCATGGCTCAGCCTCAGCAGGCGGCCAGCACTGACCGCCGCCCCAAACGTGCCGCACGTCGCGGTTGGATGAAAGCCACGGGCATAATGTGCTTTGGGGGTGACCGCCAGAGCTAGACGCGCCGCCGCTTCAAAACCGGCCACCGCGGCGGTGAGAAAGGCCGGTCCGCTCGCCCCAAGCTGCTCGGCGACCGCTAGAGCCGCGGAAAACACGCTCACCCCGAGATGGATCGATCCGCCTTGGTGGGTATCGTCCAGCTCCAGACTATGGGCGGCGGTGCCGTTGGCCAGGGCCGCGTACGGCGTAGCGGTTTTTTCAGGGCGCCCCAGTATCGTCCCGCTGCCAGGAGTTTCCGGTCCAGCGGCGAGTCGATACACGGGCTGGCTCGACTCCGACAGCGAACCGCGCACCGCAACCCCCAGATAATCAAGGAAAAAATATTTGGCCCGGTCAACCACGTCTGTAGGCAGTTGGTGAAAGTCCAAGCCGTGGCAGAAAGCCGTTAGCTGCCGAGTCAGTGGAGTGTCCATGCACAGCCTCTTCGTCTGTCAGTCCCACCTTATGAGAACGTTTTTACCATGGGACTGTCGCTCTTTGCTTTGGTTCGCCCCTCACAGCTTCGGAATCACCCGTTCCCCAAAGGTCTGGAGGGCACCGATCGTCGCCTCATGCGACGGGCCGCCGGGCTGCCGAAAGCGGAGGATCAAATAATCGGGCTGGATTTCCTCTTTCCAGTGGAGTAGTTGCTCTAGGCAGTCGTTCGGTCCGCCGACAATCAGCCGGTCTTTAGCGGTCTGGCTAAACGTCAGGTCTTCCGGTTTTTTGACGTCTTTCAGATACACGTCGGGGACGTAGGCGCCGTACTGAAAGTAAAAACGGTGGGTATACATAGTCGGCCCACTAGCGGCCTCGGCCGCGTCCATACTGTCGGCGATAATGGCGTCCCGCATCAGACAGATATACGGCGTGCGGCCCGCCTTTTGTGCCGCAGCCCGGTAACGGGCGGCATAGTCTTTAATCACTGGCAGAGACTGCACCGGATCGGCGATCCAGCCGTCGGCCATTCTCCCCGCCCGGCGCAGACCGACCGGCGTCCACGAGGCCATCCAGATCGGCGGGCCGGCCGGCTGGGAGGGGGTCGGCGTAATCAGCGTATCCGTGTACCGAAAGTGTTGGCCCTCATACGAAAAGCGCTCTCCCGTCCACGCGCGACGAATGATATCCATTGCCTCTTCGGTCCGAGAGGCACGTTCGCTGATAGGGATGCCAAAGGCCTCAAAATCGTGCGGTTGATAGCCAACGCCGAGGCTGAGGATGAGCCGCCCCCGCGTCGCTAAATCGATCACCGCGCAGTCTTCGGCTACGTGGACGGGATGGTGAAGCGGTATAAGCAGGACGCAGGTACCGACCTTGATGCGCCGGGTTTTCATCCCGATCAAGCCGGCTAGCAGTAACGGATTGGGAAGATAACCGTCCTCTTGCTGGTGATGTTCGGTAATGAAACACCCGTCCCAGCCGCTAGCCTCAGCGGCCTGGGCTTCAGCTACCAGCTCATCAATCACACGGGCCATATTCTGTCCGGACGGGGGATTTTGGGTGCACGGTAGGTAGCCGACGGGAAGCATGCTCGTTCTCCTTGTGTGTTGGCGCTAGACGCACCTAGGAAAGCAAAAAGCCGACAGCTTGTCCATCGTGTAGCTCCAGGTTTGAGAATCGGTTAATATACGCCCCTTCAGAGCCGCCTCATTTGTGCCAACGGCCCACAAGTTGGGAGGTATATTGATTGTTTGGTCTCGGGATGAGCGCATGAAACTGTACGCCATCAGCGATCTCCATCTCGGCTATCAAGCCAACCGCCAAGCCTTGGAGCAGCTCCCGGCACACCCGGAAGATTGGCTTATCCTTGGCGGTGATGTGGGTGAGACCGCCGAGCATTTGGAGTTCGCCTTTCGCGTGCTGAGCCCCCGCTTTCGGCAGCTCGTTTGGGTTCCCGGCAACCACGAACTGTGGACCACGTCGACCGACGGCCGCTCCGTACGCGGCCGGGAAAAATATCAACAGCTCATCGCCGTGTGTCGCTCGTATGAGGTCTTGACTCCCGAAGATCCGTACCCGGTCTGGACAGGAGAAGGCGGGCCGTGTGTTCTGGCCCCGCTGTTTTTGCTGTACGATTACAGCTTCCGCCCGACCCATATTCCGACCCATCAGGCGGTGGCTTGGGCACGGGAATCGGGCGTTCTATGTGCCGATGAAAAGCGGCTGTCCCCCGCCCCCTACCCTTCTATCCCGGCCTGGTGTCGGGCGCGCTGCAGGCTGACCGCAGAACGCCTCTCCCATGTATCGGCCGAGTACCCGCTGGTGCTGGTGAACCACTTTCCGTTTCGCCAAGACCTAATCCGCCTGTCTAAGATTCCACGTTTTGCGATTTGGTGCGGGACCGCGCAAACCGAAGACTGGCATCAACGGTTCCGGGTCCTGGCGGTGGTGTCCGGCCACCTGCATATGCGGGCGACCGACTGGCGCGACGGGGTTCGGTTTGAGGAGGTCTCGCTTGGCTATCCCCGCCACTGGAGACAAGACAGGGGCCTAGGCCACTATGTGCGACAGATTCTGCCCGGACCGCCCACCCCGACAAGTGGCCATGGTGGTCCGCAGTGGCACCGCTAGGCATCGCTTAGGCCTGTGTGAGCGTGTCCAGGATAAAGGCATACGCAAAGGCGGTCTCTTTGAGCAGATCGTAGCGGCCCGAGGCTCCGCCATGGCCGGCTCCCAGTATTGGTTTTTAGCACCAGACGCCTCGTATCAGTTTTGGTCGTCCGCAGCTTGGCCGTCCACTTGGCCGGCTCCCAGTATTGGACACGGGGGTCGTTCAGTCCGGCGGTGATCAACAGGTGCGGATAGGCTTGGGCTTTGACATTGTCGTATGGCGAATACGACAGCATATAGTCATAGTAGGCTTTGAGCTGAGGGTTGCCCCATTCCTCATACTCGGCAACCGTGAGCGGAAGGGACTCGTCCAGCATGGTGGTAACGACATCGACAAACGGCACCTGAGCAACCGCGACCGCGGCTAAACACGGGGCCATATTCATGACCGCTCCGATCAGCAGACCGCCGGCACTGCCGCCCATGATCACCAGCCTATCACTGCGGGTATAGTTTTTGGCGACTAGGGTCTGGCCACAGGCGATGAAGTCGGTAAAGGTCTGTTTCTTGCTCAGCATTTTACCCTGCTCATACCAATCCCGGCCCATTTCCTCGCCGCCCCGAATGTGGGCAAGCGCATACACAAAGCCACGGTCGAGCAGGCTCAGGCGGTTGCTGGAAAACCAGGGGTCTAGGCTAGAGCCGTAGGAGCCGTAGCCGTACAGCAGACAGGGGTTGGAGCCGTCGCGACGCAGCCCTTTTTTGTAGACCAGAGAGATTGGGATACGGGTGCCGTCCCGAGCGGTCGCAAACACCCGTTCGGAGCGGTAGGCATCTGCCTCAAAATTGCCCAACACCGGCTTTTGTTTGCGCAGGGTCCGGGTGTGCCGGGCCATATCGTAATCGAACGTCGAGTCAGGCGTGGTCAGCGACATATAGGTAAAGCGGAGCGTGTCGGCATCAAACTCCGGGTTTTCAGACTGCGCATAGGTATACACCGGCTCTGGAAAAGAGACGCAATATTCCTGACCGCTGGTAAAATGATGGACGCGCAGGGTTCGCAGCCCCTGTTCACGTTCATACAAGACTAGGTAGTCGGCAAACACATCAATATCGTCAAGCTTGACCGATTCACGGTGGGGCACAAACTCCCGCCAGTTTTCCCGAGTCAAGTCAGCAACCGGGGCGGTCACCAGCCGGAAGTTCTTGGCCGCGTCGTTAGTCAGAATGTAGAGCAGCCCGTACCGATGCTCGACGGAGTAGCGCCGGCCGGTCTGGCGTGGTAGGACGAGTCGGAAGCGGCCCTGCGGCGTGTCCGCCGGCAGAATGGACACCTCTCCGGTTTCGATACTGTCAACAGACAGAACGAGATATGCCTGGTCCTTGGTTTTGTAGAGGTGGACCCCGTGCAGCTCGTCCGCCTCGTGGTACAGCTCGCTATCCTCGCTGGGGTCGGTCATCAGCCGATGGCGGTACAGTTTATGGGGTCGCTTAGCCGTGTCCTGGGTGGTGTAAAACAGGGTGCGGTTATCGCTGGCCCACTCCAGCGAATAGCTCGTGCGAGGAATCCTGTCCGGCAACAGTTCGCCGCTGACGAGGTCTTTGATATACACCGTATAGTCTTCTGAACCGGTGGTATCGAGCGAATAGGCCAGCAGGCTATGGTCGGGGCTCATTTCGTACACCCCCAGCCGCAGGTACTCGGAGCCGTCGGCCTCGGCGTTCAGGTCGAGCAGGACTGTCTCTTCAGCCTTCGGGCGGTCGGGCTTGCGGCAGTATATGGGATACTGCTTGCCCTTTTCGGTTCGCGAGTAGTACAGGAACGGGCCGCGCTTCACTGGAAGGGACAGGTCGGTCTCCTGGATGCGGTTCAGCATTTCGGTGTAGAGGGTGTGTTGCAGCTCGACCGTATGCGCCATGACCGCCTCGGCGTAGGCGTTTTCGGCTTCTAGATGACTGATGACGGCAGGATTGCTTTTTTCCCGAAGCCAGTAATAGGGATCAATCCGGGTATGGCCGTGGACGGTCAGTTTGTGATGAATCGGCGTTGCCACTGGCGGCGTCGGGACAGGCATACGGACTCCTTATTACGACGAGGAGACTGAGGCGGAGGATACCGAGGATGGAGCGTGTTCAGACTCTTCGGTCTGCCGGACTTTGCTCCGTTCTGGTCCGCCTTCATGACGGACCATGTATATGCCGCTGGCGATGATCAGCGCGCCGCCGCCCAACACGCCGGCGGTCGGGATGTCGCCCCACAGCCAATAGCCCAACACCATGGCCCACACTAGCCCGGTGTATTCAAACGGCGCGATGAACGAGACTTCTCCATAGCGAAAAGCCTGGGCTAGCAGCCAGTGGGCGACAACCCCAATGAGACCGGTGATGAGAAAGAGCGGCACATGGGCCGGGGTAATCGGCGTCCAGCTGCTGGCGGCAAAAGGCAGGGTCGCAACAGCGCTGATGGCCATGTAATAGAATAAAATCCGGGTGCTCGGCTCGTGCTGACTGAGGCGGCGGGCGACTAGGCTGGTCACGGCCCAGACGACCGCGGCCAACAGGGCGAGGAAAGCGGCAAAACTGAAACCCAAACTGGCTGGCGACAACACGATCAACACGCCGACAAACCCGCCAATCACGGCTACCCAGCGCGAGTGGGAAACTCGCTCGCCAAGAAAGATCCGACCAAACAGGGCCATGAACAGCGGAGCGCCGAACACGAGGGTATAGGCGTTGGCGAGCGAGATGGAGCGCAGGGCGATGATGAACAGCAGCCACGACACCAGCATCAACACCGAGCGGACCGCGTGTGCCAACAGATACGAGGTCGCCACCCCCCGGCGGCCCTGCTCCCACACCACCACCGCTAGCGCGGGCCCCACGCCGAGCAGCGCCCGCAGAAAGACAATTTGGACAGCCGGATAGTGTGGCACCAACCACTTTGCCGTAGCATCGCTAACCGACAGCAAAGAGATGGTAGCGAGCATGTAGCAGACGGCCTTAAAGGGAGCGTTGATCATTGCGGAGGCTTATCCTTTTTGCGCTGGCGGTATTTTTCGACCATATAAGAGCCGGCGGCCACCCCACCACCGTCGACGACTAGGACAGTTCCGGTAATAAAGCTTGAGTCGGGAGAGGCCAGAAACAGAGCTGCATGGGCAATTTCTTCAACCTGGCCGAAACGGGCGATCGGCATATGCTGAGCGCGCTCGCGCAGAGCCTCTGGCGGCCAGGTTCTCAACAGCTCGGTTTCAATCGGGCCGGGAGCGATTGCGTTGACGGTAATACCATAGTCGGCCAAATCAAGCGCGGCCGAGCGGGTGAGACCAATAATCCCAGCTTTGGCCGCGCCGTAGGGAGCCAGATTAATCGGTCCCATCAGTCCGGCCACAGACGCGATATTCACAATCCGGCCGTACTCCTGCTTGGCCATTTCCCGGGCCGCAGCTTGGGCACAGTAGAACGAACCGGACAGATGAATATTGATGTGCTGCTGCCAGTTGTCTTTACTAACTTCCAAGAAGCGCTGACCTTTGCCGATTCCGGCGTTATTGACTAGGACGTCAATCTTCCCCAAGGCGTCGAGCGTGGTCGAGACGAGAGCCTGCACCTGATCATAATCACTGACGTCGGTGCGGTGCACGAATGCACGGCGACCGAGCTGACGGATTTCATCGGCCGTGGCTTGGGAGGTCTCCATATTCAGGTCTGCGATTGCAATATCCGCCCCTTCAGCTGCAAAACGCAGGGCAATCGCTCGACCGATCCCCTGACCTGCTCCGGTAACGAGGGCGGTCTGGTTTTGGAGCTGCATCAGCGACCTCCTCTTCTCTTATGTTTGATACGGCTGATCTGGTCGGCAACCCTCATAGCCTGTCCTTGTTTTGATCCGCCACCAACACGCCCTGCTCGTGTAGGCCTCGAATCTGCTCGTCCGAATAGCCGCACAGATCGCGCAGGAGCTCGACGTTATGCTGTCCCAGACGGGACGCCGGCCCCGGAATACGCGGCGGAGTCTTGGAAAACTTATGCGGCGACTTGAGCAGTAGCAGTTCTCCATAGTCGGCATTTGGCGTTTTTTCGATCATGCGTGCACTCAGGTGCGGGTTCTCGGCAAACTGGCCAATCGATAAAATTGGCGCGACCGGCAGCCGCAGTTCGTCTGCCATAATCCGGATGGCCTCTTCATCGCTTGACAGCGACTGCAACCACTCTTCGATCATGACTCTGAGGGCGTCGGCGTTCTGGATGCGCCAGCGGTTGGTCTTAAACTCGGGCGAGGCCAGCAGTTCTTCCCGACCCATGCGTTTGACTAGCGTCACCCAGTGGTCCTCAGTAATCAGGCCAATCGCAATATAGCCGTCCTTCGACTTAAACGACCCGTACGGAAAGGCGCCGCTGCGCTGGTTGCCGCCCCGCTGTGGGTCCACCTTGCCGCTGCTTACGCTGTAGGCAGCCAGCGCCCAGTCGTGGGCGTTGTAGGTACAATCGACCAACGCTAAATCAATATACTGCCCTTCGCCCGTCCGTTGGCGATGGAACAGCGCGGCACTCATCGAGCCAAAGGCGTTGAGGGCGGCCATATGGTCGCCGACCGCCGAACCCGGATAGGCCGGGTAGTCATCCGGCTCACCGATCATGTGCAGAAACCCGCCGACCCCTAAGGCCACCAAATCATTGCCGATCCGTCGCGCGTACGGACCGGTTTGGCCATAGGTCGAGACCGAACACATGATGATGGAAGGATTAATCTCGGACAGCTCATCATAGCTCAGGCCGTAGCTAGCCATAATGCCGGGCGTGAAGTTCTCAAACACCACATCGACGCTTTCGACCAAGCGCTTGATCAGCGTCTGCCCCTGAGGAGTCTTAATATCAACCCCTAGGCTCTTTTTGCCCCGGTTGTGCAGAATAAAGTAACTCGGGGTTGCACCATCTTTGCCGTCCTTGGGCACAATCCGAATATGGCGGCTGTGCTCACCCCGAGGCGGCAGTTCAACCTTGATGATCTCAGCGCCGAGATCAACCATCAGCCGCGTGGCCTGTGGGCCCGCAAGCCACTGGGTAAAATCAAGCACCCGGATACCTTCGAAAATTTGCTTTTGGATTGCCATAGCTATTCCCCCACCTGTCAGAAGCTCTTCCCGGCCATAAAACCGCCGTCAATCGGATAGGTTGCCCCGGTGATACAATGCGCCTCGGCTGATGCAACAAAGAGCATGAAGGAAGCAACTCCTTCGGGCTGTACTCTGCGTCTGGCCGGGTGCATGCTGCGAAGCGACGCCACCACATTGGGATCGTTAAAATAGCTGGCCGTCATACCTGTCTCAACCACGCCGGGCGCAATCGCATTGACCTGGATATCGTCCGTGGCCATTTCTTTGGTCAGCCCAACGACCGCGTGCTTGGACGCCACATAGGCGGGGCCCGGTTCGGCACCCCGACCACGCTAGCCACTGAGGCCAGGTTGACACCTTTCCCGCCCTGCCCCTGGGCGGTCATCTGGAGGGCTGCCGCCTGGCTGTACAAAAAGGTCCCGCTCAGATACCCGTTGGCATTCTGTAAAATCCAGCTCCAGAAACGCCGCAATTTCGTGCACGCCCGCACTGTTGACCAAGATATCGACCCCGCCGAGTTCCCGCACCGCAGTTTTGACCGCATTAGGCCGCGCAACATCAAGCTGGATCACACGGGCCTTTCCGCCCGCACTGACGATAGTTTCACCGCTGTCATGGGCTGAATCCAAATTGACATCGGCCGCGGTCAGGTCCGCACCTTCTTTGCTAAAGGCTAGACACGCCGCCCGGCCGATACCGCTACCAGCCCCTGTGACCAGGACACGTGTGTTCTCAAACCGCATGAACGCCTCCTTAACTATACTGACAGGCACTCATACCTCACACCTACCCGTATCAGTCTCTCCTTCACCGTGGGCACTAAGCCGCTGACAGGCACTCATACCTCACACCTCCTCCATCGCCTAGCCACGAGACGATACTTGCTCTAGTGGCTAGCTAGTTGCCGCAATGCCTGAACGAGCCGGGCAGAACGCTCTTTGGCTGACCCTATCCGGGGTGCGCTTGCTTTTTGAGCCCGGACAGTTAAGGAAGCTGCTAGCCCTAAGCGACATGCGTGGCCAGGCAGTGGGGAACAGGCCCAGCGCCTCTCCGTCGATCAACACAACGCCCTCGCCGCGTTTATTCTCAAAGACGGACAAGACGAAAGGCGCCGGAACGCGGCGTTTGCAAGCTCACCTACACGCTCCGGACGACTCGCCGGTGCAGGTCGCGGGGGAAGACCGCAAAAGGCCGACCGAAGCACTTCCTAGCACAGGCTCTGTTGTGTCCCGGACAACACGACAGTTTCGTCAGCAGCTAAAGACACGACCGGACGCAATCCCACGATAGGCGAAGGTCGTTCACCAACACTGCGAGGCCAACCCATAGCGCGAGAGTTGGCGTTTCAAGCCAGTACATCTAACCCGACCGATCTACCGGTGGCATGCCCAAGAGCGACCGGGCAGTTGGTCAACGGGAGGCCAGGGGCATGCTATGGTTCTGAATCGTCTCACCTGCGGACCCCGACCAAATGCGCAGCTGGGGGATGGAACACTCAGGGCGCTAGCGCCCCGTCAGAGCATAGCGGTTCAGCCGTCAGGACCTTGATTTCGAATCGCCCTCTGCATAGCGTCCTCTGCAGCGCCTTGGTCGTCCCTGGCAGGAGCGGACGGCAGGTCTTGAGCGTCCGCCAACCCAGAATAGATCAAGACGATCAATGCATAATCTGCTGATCGCTTCCTTACATGAGGCCTTTCGGCATTCCCCTCCCTCTCCCTCCGGGAGAGAGCCGGGATGAGGACGCTTAGGTCTGAAACGCCGGCATGACCTCCCTGGCGAACAGCTCCAGCGACCTCGTCGATTTCCTGGGGTCCATACCTGCAAGCTGGGTGCTCATAATGAAGTGGGTGCATTGGAATTCGCTAGCGAAGCGCTCCATTTTCCTGGCCACTTGATCGGGCGTACCGATCATCACCGCTCGGCCAAACGCCGAGTCACGGAGTTCGCTGGGTTTGGTGAACATCCAGACGTCTTTGTCACCGGGCGCGTCATTGGCCTCGGCCAGGATATGGCCGTAAAACTCCATCATGCTGAAAAGATGGTCTTGACAGTCTTCCCAGGCCTGCTCCTCGGTGTCGGCCAAGTACACCAGACGAAGCTGGGCAATGTGAAAATCGTCCGGGTTACGCCCGCACTGCCTGAGCTCATCCACATACCACGGCGCGGGGTCCGGGCCGATGGTAGCCATGAGATGACAGCCAAGTCGGGCAGCGCTGCGGGTCGCCTTTTCGGCACGCGCGCCGATCCACAGCGGCATCGGCCGCTGGACCGGCCGCGGGCTCAGGCGGAGGTCTTTGACCTGAGTGAAGCGACCGTCAAACGTGACCGTGTCCTCGGTCCAAACCTTCTGGATCAATTCGACGCCCTCGCGCAAACGCGCAGAGCGTTCTTTCCGCGGCATACAGAGCGCGTCAAACTCCAGGTAGGAGTAGCCCTGCCCGACACCTAGGTCAAAACGGCCGTTTGACCAGATGTCTACACAGGTCGCGTCTTCGGCCACCCGAATCGGGTGCTGAAACGGCAGCAGCAAGATAAACGTACCGATGCGAATCGTACTCGTGCGTGTGGCAATTGCCGCCGCGGTCGGCAGCAGCGAAGGATTGTAGCCGTCGTCCGTAAAGTGATGCTCGGTCAGCCAGACATGGTTATAGCCCAGTTGTTCAGCCCGGACCGTCTGCTCTAGCACCGCGGCGTACAACTCGGGAAACGGCCGGCGCCACGGCTCGGGGTTACGGAAATCTTGCATAAAGCCAAATTTCATGGTGTGTCTCTCCTTAACTCCCGGGGTCGGGCTTTTACATAGCGGTTTTTCCATGCTGGCGACAGGCCGCGCTCACCCCCTTCTCCCTGGGGGAGAGGGGCCCACGGAAAGTTAAGGAGAAGCGCCATGTCACGGGTGTTGCTGCCAGTGCTGATCAGTCTGAGTCTGGCTTCGGTCGTCTTTGCCTACCAGGAAGTGCAGGTCACCGACGCTGGGATAATCCAGGGTCAGGTCATCTTCACGGGACCAATCCCCGTACCCGGCGTCCTGCCGGTGCTAAAGAATCGCGCGGTGTGCGGCGAACAGGTTCCGGACGAGAGCCTAGTCGTCAGCCTCAACCGTGGAGTCAAAAATGTGGCGGTCATTGTTGAGAGTATTACGGCTGGCAAAGCGCTCCCACGCCGCCTAGCCGTCTTGGATAACAAAGGCTGTGCCTTTGTCCCTCGGGTGCAAGCGCTCGTGGTCGGCCAGACGCTAGAGCTGCGCAACAGCGACCCCATTCTGCATAATGCCCACGCCCACCTGCCGTCTTATGGGACTCTGTTCAACCTAGGGCTTCCTCACTGGCGTCGGATACGACACACGCTGCAAGACATCGGGCGTATCAGCATTGACTGCAACGTCCTGCATACCTGGATGCGGGCCTATCTCATTGTGACAACGCACCCGTACGCCACGATCAGTGATGCCGAAGGGCGTTTCAGCCTGGATCAGGTCCCGGCCGGGACCTACACGCTCCGCCTGTGGCACGAACGTTTGGGGGAGCTGAGTCGCAGGGTGTTGGTTGGAGAAAAACAAGAGGTTTGGCTCAGCCTAGCGTACGATGGAGCACGATAAGGCACTGCTGGGCATCGCGTCATATCCCTGGCATAGATAGTAGGAAATGACGGACGGAGAGGCGAAACCCGGTCAGATTCCGTTCGGCCCAAGGCGGTGTTTCGCTGAACAACACGTCTTTTGCGTAGAGGGTATCTACGTACTCTCGGACCGCCTGAATCTTCCGACCCTCTACATCAAAGCGCACGCGGCAGTAATTCTCATCAGTCTCTCCTTTGGCAGTTTTGCCCCGCGCAATCCATTCCACCGCAACAGCGTTGTCTTCAGCGATCTGCACCTGGACCGACACGCTGTTTGGCTTGAAATAGGACTGCGCCCGGCCAAAGCAGTCTTCAAGCACCTCTTTCTTGCCAGTATAGGGACCCGCAACAGGGAGTGACCCAGGGAGCCACCGCGTCACATCATCGGCAAAGGCAGCGCTCATGCCGTGCGATACATCGTCGATAAAACCCAGTACGATTTTCTTGCTCTCCTCAGCACTCAGAGAACACCTCCTGTGTCTGCCGGCGTACACCAATCGTTGGTACGATCATAAGCCGCACCCGCAGCCGCCCCTTCTCTTCACCCTACGCAGCTCCAACATGGGGGATACTGGTAAAGAGCTGCACCGAATACGCGGTCAGGCGGGTCTATAGGACAACAGAGGCAGCCAGCTCACGCTTGACCTCATTCCGCTTGTGGGGCATAGCCAAGCCAGGGGACAGTGTGCGGTTCACTCTCAGCGGGGAAGTAAGGAGGGAGATCATGGATCTGACCGGAAAAACGGCGCTGGTAACGGGTTCAAGCTCGGGTATAGGACGGGGTATTGCTCTGGCCTTTGCCCAAAAAGGAGCCAACGTCATCATCACTGGTCGCAACCAAGAACGCATCGCCCAGGTCGTGTGCGAGGTTGAGTCTAGCGGCAGGAGAGCCGTGGGCCTCAGCGCCGACGTCGCCATCTTTGACGAGATTCAGTCCATGGTTGAGCAGGCCCGGGCCGCGCTTGGCCCGATCGACATCCTGGTCAATAACGCCGGCGTCTTTGCCACTCGTCCGCTGCATCACATGACGGAGACGGAGTGGGACGAGATGCTGGCCGTTGATCTCAAAAGTGTCTTCAACTGTACGCGAGCCGTTATTGACGATATGCGCGCCAACAGTTGGGGGCGCATCATCTGTATTACGGGTCTGGTGGGCAATACGGGCTATGCCAACACCAGCCACGTGGCCGCGGCCAAAGCGGGCGTGCACGGCTTTGTCAGAGCTTTGGCGCGAGAGGTCATCGCCTCAGGGATTACGGTCAACGCGATTACGCCGGGTCTGATCGACACGCCGATCCTTGCCGGCATTAGCGAGGCCCAAATGGCGGTCTTCACCCAAGAAATTCCAGCTGGCCGGATTGGCACGGTCGAGGAGATTGCCGCCGCAACCGTCTATCTCACCTCGGACGCCGCCGCCTATACAACTGGCCAGATTCTGAATATCAGCGGCGGTGGTCTGATATAGGCAATGACGAACGCCGCAGAATAAAGGGGAACGTCTATGAGTCGCATCGGAGTTGCTTTTGCTGGAGGCATGTCGCCACCAGACATTGTTGCGTGTGTCAAACTCGCCGAAGAGCTGGGCTATGAATCGGCCTGGATCGCTGAAGGGCACGGTGGGGACCAGTTTTCGATCTTGTCGGCGTGTGCGGTGCAAACAGAGCGGATTCTGCTAGGCACCAGCATCAGCAGTGTTTTTGTTCGTAGTGCACCGACGATTGCCATGGCGGCGGCTAGCGTCGATCATTTCTCCCAGGGACGTCTGCTCCTGGGGCTCGGTTCCAGCCATAAGGTCCAGGTTGAGCCGGAGCACGGCATCCCGTATGGCAAACCGGTCCAGCGCGTACGCGAGACAGTAGAGGTGATCCGTAGCTTGCTGCGCGACGGACAGGTCGCCTATCAAGGCCAAGAGATCAAGATCGACAGCTTTGATCTGTGGTTTGAGCCGCTTCGGCGCGAGATCCCAATCTATCTGTCGGCTGTCTTTCCGCGAATGTTGGAGACCTGCGGCGAAATGGCCCAGGGTACGCTCCTGGTCTGGAGTACTCTGGGGTCCGGCCAGCAGGCTGCCGAACACGTTGCCGCTGGGGCACGCCGGGCCGGCCGTGACCCGGCCGAGGTTGATATTGGGTCGCTGTTGTCGTGTAGTGTCTCTGAGGACCGTCGAGAAGCGATTGACCGGGTGCGGCCAGCGGTCGCCTTTTATACCGGGTTTTTCCCGCGTTACAACCGGCTGATGGCCGAAAGCGGCTTCCCCGAAGCGGCTCAAACCATTCGCCAGGCCTGGCTCAAGGGCGACCGTGAGGGCGCAGCTCGGCTTGTCCCGGATGACATGGTCCAGACCCTGAGCATTGTCGGTTCGGCGGCGGACAGCCGACGGCGGCTTGAGGCGTATCGAGAGTCGGGTATCCAGCTGCCGGTTATCTTTCCGGTTGGCGGTAGACCGGACGGGAAAGAAAAGGTTATTGAGGCGATTCGGGCGTGCGCGCCGTGATGACCCCAAGCTCTCCTCCTTCCATCCCCTCGGGCACAGGTCACACTCAATACGTCCCTTTGGGCAGTTTGCTGTGATCCCAACTCGAGGTTTTGACCGGGGTGATTTTGAGAACCGCCCGTTTTTTGGCCCGTGCTTTGATGACCGCGTTATCCGGAGCGGCGGGCTCTTCGCCCCGAAAACGACGAATCTCGCGCATCACGTTCCAGACCTCTTCGGGTTCATCAATAACCTCACAGTTACCGCGTATCATGAGCCCTTTGAGGTGGTCATAGGCTTCGCCAGACTCAATCATGACTGTCACCTTGGGATTGCGACGGGCGTTGACCACCTTTTGGGCCTTCCGAAAGGTGGTCATATAGATACAGCCGTCTTTGACCATATAGGACATGGCAACGGCGTGGGGATAACCGTTTTTGTCAATAGTACACAGCGTCATCGTTCTCGCTTCGACTAGATAGGCCTGCTGTTCTTCCGGGGTGAGCTGGATTTGGCTCTGTCTATTCATTGCTCCCCTCCCTACTGGGCAAACCAGCCACCGTCAATAACGAGTTCCGCACCAGTGGTAAAGGCTGCCTCCTCCGAACACAGATAGAGCGAACCGTAAGCGATCTCCTCGGGCCTGCCAAGACGACCCATGGGGGTCGCGGCTTTGATCTGGGCATCCTGCTCTGGGGTGAGATCGCCCAGAATTGGCGTATCGATCTGGCCTGGGTGAATCGAATTGACCCGAATGCCCTGTTTGACATACTCCAGGGCGGCCGACTTGGTCATCAGGCGCACGGCCCCTTTTGTCGCGTGGTAGGTGATTGAGCCTGGGCTGCCAATCAGACCGTAGAGCGAAGAGATGTTGACAATCGCCCCACCACCCGCTTCACGCATAGCTGGAACCGCGGCCTTCATCCCTAGCCACACGCCGGTCTGATTGACCGCAATCATATTATTCCAGCCCTCAAGCGTTTCCTCTTCGGTCCCCCGTGGCCAGTAGATACCGGCGTTGTTAATCAGCGTGGTGAGCTTGCCAAAACGGGAAACCGCTTCGTGAACAGCGCGCGCCCAGTCTGCGTGTCGGGCCACATCTAAGCCGACAAAGACCGCCTCCCCACCGCTGTTGTTCACCGCCTCAACCACGGCCCGCCCCTTGTCCTCCTGGAGATCACCGGCAACGATCTTGGCCCCTTCAGCGGCGAAGACCCGGACATGGGCCGCTCCAATACCGCTCGCTCCGCCCGAGATCAGGGCCACTTTTCCGTCCAGACGTCCTGCCATAGTCGCCTCCTGTGTTTTTTCGTATCAGTATCCCAGGCGGTCTAGACACGCAAGGAATTGCGCCGATACTAGGGCAGGTGGTAAGGAAGCGTATACGGAGGAGGCAGCATGGATTTCCAACGCAACGAAGAACATGAAGAAATTCGTCAACAGGTGCGTGCCCTGTGCTCTCGCTTTCCAGATGAATATTGGCGCGAGCGGGATGAAACAGGCGAGTTTCCTTGGGACTTTTATCAGGCGATTGCCGACGGGGGCTGGCTCGGAGTGACGATTCCGCCCGAATATGGGGGGAGCGGTTTGGGCATCACCGAAGCCGCACTTGTCATGCAGACGGTTGCCGAGTGTGGGGGTGGTACACAGGCCTGCTCGGCGATTCACCTAGGTATCTTCGGTCTGGAACCGCTCATTAAGTACGGGACTGAGGAAGCCAAAAAGAAATACCTGTCCCCCATCTTAAGCGGTGAGCTGCATGTGTCTTTTGCCGTCACCGAACCGGACGCGGGAACCAATACGACCCAGATTAGTACCTTTGCCAAGCGCAAGGGCGACGGCTATGTGGTCAACGGCCAAAAAGTCTTTATCACCAAGGCCCGCGAATCCAAAAAAATGTTGCTGCTAACGCGCACGACCGCCTATGAAGAAGCTCCCAAAAAAACCCTGGGGATGAGCCTCTTTTTTGCCGATATCGACCCCCAGGCGGTTGAGGTCAATGAGCTGCATAAATGCGGGCGCAAAGCTGTTGATACCAACACGCTGTTCATCGACAATCTGTACGTCGCCAAGGAAGACCTGATCGGCGAAGAGGGCCGAGGCTTTTACTACATCCTAGACGGCATTAATCCTGAGCGGATTCTTGTTGCCGCCGAGTGTATCGGCATGGGCAAGCGGGCGATCCAAAAGAGCGTACAGTACGCCAAAGAGCGGATCGTGTTTGGACGTCCGATCGGTATGAATCAGGGAATTCAGTTCCCCCTAGCCGAGTCGTTCGCCAAGCTGGAGACCGCCGACCTGATGGTCCAAAAAGCGGCCTGGCTGTACGACCACGACCAGCCGTGCGGCAAAGAGGCCAATATCGCCAAATATATGGCGGCCGAGGCGGCGTGTGAGGCGGCCGACCGGTCCATGCAAGCTCATGGCGGCTATGGCTACATCAAAGAGTACGACGTCGAGCGCTATTGGCGCGAGGCGCGTCTGTTCCGCATAGCGCCGATCTCCCAGGAGATGGTCCTCAATTATGTTGGCGAGCATGTCTTGGGCTTACCCAAGTCGTATTAGCTTCGGCCGAGCGCAGGCGTTATGAAAATCGGCCATATGCCAAGCCCCCACGGTGGCCCGTATGAACAACCGGAGGAGCCATCCCCCCAGGCCACCGTAGCCTTCTGTGGTCAGCTACTGAATGAGGGCATTGAGGTAGAAAAGGCAGGCTGCGACAGCGTCTTCCTCCCCGAGCGCCACCACCGGACAGGAACCATATTTGCGCCCCCGCTGACCATGCTGGCGGGCTATGCCACGCGCACCAAGCGGGTCGACCTGGGGACCTTTGTCCTCCGGCCGCCATACTATAATCGGCTGCCCCTAGCCGAGGACGTGGCCATGAGCGCTCTCATGTCCAAAGGGCGACTCAGCGTCGGTCTGGGCCATCACCCGAGCTCTTTCCATCTGTCCAACGTTCCCTGTACGCGGCACTTTTCACGCTTTGAGGAGAGCCAGGAGCTCCTGCGTCAAGCCCGGACAAGCCCCCAGCCGTTCTCGTATCACGGCAAGCGCTTTCAGTTCGACAACACCATACCGACCCCCAAACCCTACCGGCCGGGCGGACCTCCGCGGTGGGGTGGGGCGGCTTATACGGGGGCTATTGAGCAGGCGGGCGAGCCAGGTGACGGGTGGGACACTTTACTGTTCTGGGGTCCGGTGACTAAGCTCCGAGAACGGGCTCGGCTGGACCGGGAGAGCACCGCTGCCTACCAGCGCCAGCCCAAGGGAGTGTTCATGCAGGATGGCTGGGTTGCGCCGAGCCGTCGGGAAGCCGAAGATGTTTTTGGACCCCTGTGGGTCCAAGAGATATTTTCCATATTCTCGCTGGAATCTGCTGTCTCCAAACGAAGAGTTCCAATCAGAGGCGGCTTTCACGATTGACAAGCTGAGGAGTGACGGGTTCGTCCCAGGAGTGTATTGAGCAGATCGAGATGTGCTGGACGGAGGGGGGTAAGTACTTGAGCGCACGCTTTTGTTTGCCCTTGGGACCTAACCCGGAGCGGGCGCTAGAGTGCATACGACGACTCGGGGCGGAGGTTATGCCGCATTTCAAGCCTTAGGACCGCTGCAGAGAGAGATGCCATGCCTACAGACACACCGCTCAGCCCCCTTATCCTGGCCTCTGCCTCACCGCGCCGCCGCGAGTTGCTGCAGCAGGTCGGGCTCCGGTTTCGCGTTGTTCCCAGCCATGCCACAGAAGAGGTTCGGCCGGGGGAAACTCCCCGGGAGTATGTCCTGCGGACGGCTCAAGAAAAAGCGCAAGCCGTTGCCCGTCGCTACCCGACGGCCTGGATTCTGGCCGCTGATACAATCGTCGAGATCGACGGCCACATCTTGGGCAAACCCTGCGATGAAGCCGCCGGCAGGCGGATGTTACGGCTGCTTTCGGGACGCCGCCATCGGGTAATGACCGCTTTTGTCGTCCTGCATACCGAGCAACAGGTCGGGCGGCTAATAACCAGCACGGTGAGCTTCAAAACCTTGTCTGAATCGCAGATTAGTGCCTACCTGGCAACCGGCGAATCAAAAGACAAAGCTGGCGCGTACGCGGTTCAGGGCCAGGGTCGGGCACTTGTCGCAGAACTGGACGGTTCATACACAAATGTAGTTGGACTGCCTATGGATGAGGTCCTAGCCTGTTTACAGGACCTGGGGATCTATAATCCCGGGTCACTTCGGCCCGACCTAGAGAATGACTAGTCATGACGGACAGGGCTGACATCGATATCGCGGCAAACTATGCTCGGGTGAGCGAGCAGGTTGCCCAGGCCGCACTACGCTGCGGCCGCCGCCCGGAAGAGATTACGATTGTGTGCGCCGCCAAGACCACAGGACCGCAGGCCGTCCAGGCGGTTCTGGCCGCCGGCGCAACGACGA
Organism: uncultured Binatia bacterium (SeqCode); assembly: GCA_965214605.1. Taxonomy (GTDB): domain Bacteria; phylum Desulfobacterota; class Binatia; order Bin18; family Bin18; genus JAAXHF01. The sequence goes on from OZ243961.1 coordinate 792,725, forward strand.
TAGGCGAGAATTATGTCCAGGAGGCGCAGCGCAAAAAGGCGGAGGTCTCGGCTTACGGCCAGTGGCACCTGATCGGTCATCTGCAACGCAATAAAGCCAAGACCAGCGTGTCGCTATTCACCCTCATCCACTCGCTTGACGGCATTGCCTTGGCCCGTGAGCTGGACCGTCAGGCCAAAAAACAGAACCGGACCGTGCGGACCCTTATCGAGGTCAAGCTAGGTGACGAGCCCACTAAAACGGGCCTGGTCGAAGACGACCTAGGACCCTTGTTAGAAACAGTCCAAACTCTCTCGTCCCTCCGTGTTGAAGGCTTGATGACGATTCCGCCGCCGGATCAACCCGCGCGTCAATATTTTCGCCAGCTGGCCCGTTTGCGGCAAGAATACGGCGCAATGAAGGCGTCCAATATCAGTCTGCGCGAACTCTCAATGGGGATGACCGACGACTACACACTGGCCATTGAAGAGGGCGCGACCCTCGTGCGGATAGGCCGGGCGATATTTGGCGAGCGGCGGTCATAAAGAAAAGAGGGCAGGAACGATGAGCAAGATTGGATTTATCGGTGCGGGGAATATGGCTGGGGCACTGATCAAAGGACTCCTGGAGGCAAAACTCTACCGCGCTCAGGACATGCTGGTCAGCGATACTCTGCCGGCCCAACTCCGCAAGGTCAAACACGCCTATGGGGTGGAGGGCGTGCAGGACAATAGGCAGCTGGTGCAAACCACCCACACCGTTATCCTCGCCGTCAAACCCCAGATCCTGGATCAGATCTTAGCCGAGATCCACCCCTGCGTCACAACACAGCAGCTGTTTATCTCGATTGCCGCCGGGGTCCCCCTGGCCCGTCTGGAAAGCGGTCTGGGAGACGCCGCCCGGGTCATTCGGGTTATGCCCAACACCCCGGCCCTATTGGCAAAAGGTATGGCGGTGGTGACACGCGGGAAAAAAGCCACGGCTGAAGATGAGAAGCTGGCCCTGAGCCTGTTTCGTGGGGTGGGCGAGGTCACGAGCGTCAAAGATGAGGCTCTGATGGACGCCGTGACCGGTCTGAGCGGCAGCGGTCCAGCCTATGTGTATTTGTTTGCCGAAGCCCTCATTGCCGGGGGCACTACGGTCGGTCTGACGTCCAAGCTCGCCACCCAGCTCGCGCTACAAACCCTCACCGGGGCAGCCGCGATGCTCCAGGAATCGGGTCACAGTCCACAACAGCTCCGCGAGATGGTGTCCTCTCCGGGTGGCACCACCCTGGCCGGGCTGGCCCAGCTGGACAAGGGCAAATTTACTCGCACCGTGGTTGCCGGTATTGAGGCCGCCACCCGTCGCTCGCGAGAATTGGGCAAATCGTAAAACGAGCACAGCAGACGCGCTGGAGAGGAGAAGCCAAAACTATGTTTGTTATTAGCAACCTGCTGTCATCAATTGCGTCCGTGCTCAACATGGTGCTGTCGCTGTATATGTGGATTATCATCATCCGGGCTATCCTGTCGTGGGTCAGCCCGGACCCGTATAACCCGATTGTTCGGTTTCTGCACGCCGCGACCGATCCGGTCTTGGATAAAGTTCGACAGTTGGTGCCCTTCCCCACCGTGTATGGTGGTATTGATCTGACGCCTATATTGGTGTTTGTCATCATTATTTTTCTCCAGTCATTCCTGGTCCAGACCCTTTTTGATCTGTCCCGGAACATGGGCTGAGGTGTGCCGTGTCTTTGCCCCGGCAGTTCATCCCGGCCGGGGTGGGCGTCGAGGTTCAGGGCCGCGCGTCGAAAAACCGCCTGCTCGGCCGACATGGCCAGCGCCGAAAAACCGCCCTCACTGCTCCGCCGGTTGACGGCGCGGCCAACGCCATGCTGGGTCCCCTTTCCGGCCGAGTTGCTCGACAACGGCCGCAAAGCGCGGTCAGCCTCCGATTCGGCGCCAAGAGGCGCACCAAACAGCCGCTCATTCAGACCTCAGTGCCAACCCGCATCGGCCGCCGACGCTACGCCCTGCTGGGCCAGACTTGACAACAAAAAGCGGGATGATTAGCGTTGCGGGCAGGCGCCTGAGCTTTGAGTGGAGGATGATACGCTATGCCGATTTATGAATACGCCTGCAAAAAATGCGGCGAATTTGAAGTCACCCAGCGCATTACTGAAGACCCCCTCGAGAAGTGTCCGAGCTGCGGCCGAAAAGTCACAAAGTTAATCTCCCACTCGGCTTTTCACCTCAAAGGCAGCGGTTGGTATGCGACCGACTACGACAAGAACGGCTCAGGCAAGTCGGACAAGTCGGATTCGGGCGACACCAAAGAAACCAAGACCACCAGCGAGAAAAAAGACACCTCAAGCTCAGCCTCCTCGTCAAGCAGCTCAAGCAAATCCGCCTCGGCCTAGGGCTCTCCCCCAGGAGCGCCCCTGGGTTACAGTTTTTGGTGGGGCGTGATAGGTAAGGTTTTTGATGGGGTCGCATAGCTCAGCTGGTTAGAGCGCTTGCCTCACATGCAAGAGGTCCGGTGTTCGAGTCACCGTGCGACCATGTCCAAGCCCGCCACTCGGCGGGCTTTTTTCGCGTCCACCCACATCGGGGGGAGGCGCTCGGCCGACCTTTCTTGTACGAGCCAACGGCCCAAAAGACGCTTTACGCGGTGAGAGTAAGTATGTTAGAGGTGAAAGAGTCGAGCTGGCTTAGGCTGGAGATTGAGGAGAGGCTTCGGTTATGACAGGCAAAAGCTTCGGGTACGTGATTAAAGACCGACGTCGCGAGCTATTGTTCACCCAGGAAATGGTCGCCAAAAAAGTTGGTGTTAAGGCAAATTATATCGGCTATCTGGAACGCGGCATGCGTCACCCTAGTCAAAAAGTCGTTGAAAAACTCTCGACTGCCCTCAAGCTCAACACCCAGGAGCTGTACCTCTTGGCCAACCCCAAGGTCCGCAGTCTGCTGAGGAGAGCCAAACCGGTCATCCCCACCATGTCGATATGGCAGCAGTTCATCCGCGATACTGCCCAACAGCAGAAGCAGGGTCTGAGCAAGGCCGAACAACAGGCACTCGCCCAGCTCGTTGCTGTCGAGCGAGCGACCTCGTTGACAGGGACGATGAGAGCTGTCGGAGCCCTGCGCAAAGGGTTCGCCAAGAAAACCCGTTAGTCCTCCCACAGACTGGTGCTGCTGTAGCGCTCGCCGATATCTGGGAATAAGGTCACAATACGTCCCCGTCCCAGCTGCTGGGCGATTCTCCAGGCCCCATACAGATAGGCCCCCGAAGACTGGCCGATAAAGAACCCCAGGCTGGCTGCCCGGTTACACATCTCGTAGGCGTGCTCAATCTGCACCGGGATCCACTCATCGACAAGATCCGGGTCAAAAATCTCGGGCATAATATATTCTGGCCCTAAGGGTTTCAGCCCTTCCACCCCGGGAAATTCCTCGGGCGCCACACATGCAATCTTGATGGCCGGGTTGTGCTCTTTGAGGCGTTGAGCCACCCCGGTAATTGTGCCGCCGGTGCCGACCCCGGCCACAAACCACTCTAAGCGGCCGTCCGTTTGAGACAGGATCTCTTCGGCGGTCGTTTCATAGTGGGCACGCCAGTTGCTGTCGTTGCTGTATTGATCTGCAAAGAAATAGTGCTCAGGCCGGGCTTCATAGCGGCGGCGTACCTCACGCAGCGCCTCGTCGTAGCCAGCAACAGCATCGGTCAACACCAGATCTGCCCCGTGGGCGCGGATGCGTTGCTTTCGCTCTTGGCTGGCGTTCTCTGGCACGACGAGCTCGACCCGACGACCTAGGACCGTGCCAATCATGGCATACGCGATGCCGGCGTTACCGGACGATGAGTCAAGAATCACTCGCTCGGGCGGTAAACGTCCATCCACGATAGCCTGAGCCAGCATGCGTAACACCGGCCGATCTTTGACCGAGCCGCCGGGATTTAAGAACTCACACTTGGTCCAGATCTCGACTTCGGGCAGCTCGGTCTGAAACAGACCGACCGGAACGAGCGGAGTGTTGCCCACCACGGTCAGCAGCGGGTAGTTTTGAATGAGGGCTTGAAGGGCTTGAGGGCGTGGCATGCATCCTCCACAACTCACTCAGCAACCGGCGTCTGGAGCCTCTTCGATCCGACGAGGGGCAGAGGAGGACGTTTCCCCAGCCTCCTCATCGGCAGAGATGTCAAAGAAAGCGTCCAGGCTAGCTAACAGCTGGGCGCGGACGTGGGCACGGGTACCCTCAATCAGATGGAGCGGGACGCGACCGCTCTCGCCCGCGCTGAACCCGACCTGACCGGCCGTCAGCTGTTTGACCTGCTGGGCCGGGAAGAGACCAACGCCATAGATCAGACAGAACCTTTTGTCCTTGCCCTTTCCACCTGGGACTGCGTGTAGCTTTGCCATGCCCATCGTCCTCCCTTCGCAGCTATAGCGGAGCATACAGAGCAGGCATAGGCGCTGTCAATTCCAGGGCGGGCCCTTAGCGGTAAATCTTAGCCCCACCGCGCCTAAATTCTTGAGCTTTCTCCTGCATCCCGGCTTCCACAGCGGTTCGTTCGTCAAGGCCCTTGGCGGCCGCATAATCGTGCACCTCCTGGCTGATCTTCATCGAACAGAAGTGAGGACCGCACATTGAGCAGAAATGGGCGACTTTGGCGCCCTCTGCCGGCAGCGTTTCGTCGTGAAACTCCTGGGCGGTTTCCGGGTCAAGCGACAGATTGAACTGATCTTTCCAGCGGAACTCAAATCGCGCCCGGGATAGCGCATCATCCCGGGCTTGGGCCCCAGGATGGCCCTTGGCGAGGTCAGCCGCGTGAGCCGCGATTTTATAGGCAATGACCCCCTGTCTGACATCGTCCTTATCCGGCAGACCAAGGTGTTCCTTGGGCGTGACATAGCACAACATAGCGCAGCCAAACCAGCCAATCATGGCCGCTCCAATACCGGATGTAATATGGTCATAACCGGGCGCTATGTCGGTCGTCAGCGGTCCCAAGGTGTAGAACGGCGCCTCGTGACACACTTCGAGCTGTTTCTGCATATTGGCCTGGATTAAATGCAACGGGACATGGCCCGGCCCTTCGACCATGGTCTGGACCTCATGTTTCCAAGCCAGCTGAGTCAGCTCGCCGAGGGTCTGCAATTCGCCAAACTGGGCCTCATCGTTGGCGTCAGCGATTGAGCCGGGCCGCAGCCCATCGCCAAGGCTGAAAGACACATCATAGGCTTTCATAATCTCACAGATATCCTCAAAATGGGTATACAGAAAGTTCTCCCGATGGTGAGCCAGACACCACTTGGCCATAATTGAGCCGCCCCGCGAGACAATGCCTGTCAGGCGTTTGGCGGTCAGCGGTACATAACGCAGCAACACCCCGGCGTGAATGGTGAAATAGTCCACACCCTGTTCGGCCTGTTCAATCAACGTGTCGCGGTATATCTTCCAGCTCAACTCTTCGGCTTTCCCGTCAACCTTTTCCAGGGCTTGGTAGATCGGCACGGTACCGACCGGGACGGGCGCGTTGCGCAGAATCCACTCGCGCGTTTCATGAATATTGGTCCCGGTTGACAGATCCATGACCGTATCGGCCCCCCAACGTATGGCCCAGATCATTTTTTCGACTTCTTCTTCAATAGACGAGGTCACGGCCGAATTGCCGATATTAGCGTTGATTTTCACCAGGAAATTCCGACCGATGATCATTGGCTCCAGCTCAGGGTGATTGATATTGGCCGGAATAATGGCTCGTCCTCTAGCCACCTCATCGCGCACATATTCGGGCGTAATGATTGCCGGAATACTCGCTCCCCAGGCCTGACCGGGATGTTGCGCGTGGTCCGAAGCGCCGTTATGGACGCCGTCCCTAGCCAGCTCACGGCTCTGGTTCTCGCGGATGGCGATATACTCCATCTCGGGCGTAACAATATTCCGCCGGGCGTAGTGCATCTGGCTGACGTTATGGCCGGACCGGGCCCGTTGGGGACGACGGCGGTGGGGAAAGCGCAGAGGGGCGAGTTGTGGATTCCGCTCTCGCCGTCGGCCATAGTTGGAAGAAGTCCGCTCCAGTTCTTGGCTGTCGGCCCGACCCCGAACCCAAGCCGCGCGCTGGGGTGCAATGCCACGGCGCACATCAATACTGAGGCTCGGGTCAGTGTACGGCCCGGAGGTATCATACACAATCAGCCTCCCGTCCCCCTCAGCCTCAATCTCACGAAACGGCACCCGCACTCCCACTTGGCGCCCCTCGACATATACCTTACGCGAGCCGGGTAGAGGACGGGTACTCAGCGCGCTCTGTGGCGTGCTGTTTGCCCGGGGGGCGCGTGTCAACCTGCTACTCATCGTGTGCTACCTCCTTATTCCTCAAACCAAGACAAGCTGCTCCGATCTCCGTGGGCGCCCCTGGTCTGGCCGGGAGCGGAAGACATCGGGCGGATGGAAACAAATGTGACGGAAGAAAAGATGCGGAGAGACGTGGCATCGTATTCCCTTCGCTGGCATTACCCAGTGCAGGTTCCAGGGGTCGATGAGTCCCAAGACTCATCCTCTCAGCCAATTACTCAGCTCCCCCAACGACCGTGTGGCCGCTAGTGCGGTAGATACTATGCCGCACGGTAACGGCTGTCAACGGAGGCCTATACCCGAGCAAGCGGATCGGTGGTTTATCGGCACCTAGCACCCACCGTTGACGTACAGAGTCTGGTCGGTGATATACGCGACTCCTCCAAACACGGCAGGACACCCGTTGCCGCAATCTCTTCGGGTTTGTCCGCCGGGCCGAGCGGGACTTTGCGAACCCTGCGCTCAGCGGGTAAAAATCAACCTGCTCTCGCTGCTCCGGTGTCAACGGCTATGCCGCGTCGGTTACAGGTCACAACCGGACACCTGATCTGCAAGAATCGCTTAACAGTAGCCGTCCCGAGTTCTCAAAACGCGCTGGTGATCAAAGCCTGCCCGTGTGGCAGCCTACTCATTCGCCGCCCTGCCATTTCTTCAGCTGCTGAAGAGGCCCTAGCCTTTTTTCTCCCGTCCCCAGCTTGAGTTCGCTGTCCTGGCGCAGCCAGTCGATCGTATGATCGACCTGATCGCGCTCCCGCTCAAGAAAGTGACTCACCGCCTCGGCAAAGCGCGGCTCGGCCATAAAGTGCATGCTGATCGTCGGCTGAGGATCAAAGCCACGCAGACGCTTAAAGTCCCCGCCTGCGCCGGGTTCAAAGCGCACCATGCGGTTTCGGATACAGTGGGCAATAGCCGCGTAGTAGCAGACGTTGAAGTGCAGGTGACGTAGCTCGCGAAAACACCCCCAATAGCGTCCGTACATCACCCTATTTTTCTGGACATTGATCGTGCCGGCGATAATCTCGCCTTGGTAGCGAGCCGTCACAAAACACAAGTTTTTCCGAAACCGCTCGGCCAATAAATCGAAAAATTTGGAGCGCAGATACTGCCGCCCCCAGTACAACTTATCAATATGGGCTTTGTACAACTGATACATATAGGGGAAGAGTTCGTCTGTAATTTCCTCGCCACTGTGCACCTGGATCGTCACCCCGAGCTGGTCCATTTCACGCATTTCGCGTTTGATCTGGTTGCGGCGCTTATTGCGGAAATGGGCCAGATAATCGTCAAAGGTCTTATATGCGTAATTCAGCCACTGATACTGCAAACCCATCCGCTTGAGGTAACCGATCTCGCCCAACGCCTCGGCCTCATCCGGCAGACAGAAATTGACGTGAACCGAAGAGAATTTGTTCTGCTGACAGATCTGCTGCAAGGTTTTGCCCAACAGCTGAATTAAGGCTCGTCGGTCGCGGCCGGGGGCGGTCAGAAAACGGATCCCCGTGGCCGGGGTAAACGGCGCTGCAACCAACATCTTGGGATAGTACTCAATGCCCGCCCGGTGGGCGGCATCGGCCCAGCCGTGGTCAAAGACAAATTCGCCCATGCTGTGGCCCTTGAGATACAGGGGACAGGCGGCGATCAGCCGAGCGTCCTCATACACGACCAAATGCTGGGGTTGCCAGCCGGTCTTGGGTACGACACAGCGCCCCTCTTCCATGCTTGACAGCCAGCCCCATTCGAGAAAGGGCGACTCATTGCCAACAAGCGCATCCCACTTGACTGGATCGACCTCCTGGAGACTCTCAATCACTTTGACTTGCAGCACAGCGGCGGGCATAGTGTACAAAATCCTTCAGAGCAGTCATTTGTATGCACTATGCAGATTGGAACCGTCATTGTCTACCGTGAGCGTGGCCGTCTGGCGTTAGGGGCGATCAAAACGCCCCTGTCGACAACCAGTAAGGGAAAAGCCCAGGTTGAAATTGTGGGCGAGGATGGCAAAAAATCCATCCTCCTCCCCAACCGCATTTTTCTGGACTGTGAGCAGACTGTGTCGCCCAGCCAGCCGCCGGCAGAGCTCAAAAGACGCTTCCAGGAGCTACGCCAACAGGTCTTGAGCTACGCCCAAAACCTCGACCTCAAAGAGCTATGGGAGCTACTCCAGGACGAGGACAATGACGCGTTTTCGTGGCAAGAGCTGGCCAGCTTCGTTGTTCCTAGCGATGAACCGCTGGCCATGGCCGGGGTGTTGGATGCGCTGTGGAATGAGGGCGTGTACTTCAAGGAAAAGCAACTCGGGGAGTTTGTCCTGCGGGATGCCAAGAGCGTGCAGGAACTGCTTCACCAAAAGGCGATGGAACGCCAACGCCTGCAAGCCCAGGCAAAGTTTGTGGCCTGGGTGCAGGCCGCCCAGGCCACACCAGGGACGCTTCCCCCGCCGGACGGGAGTGAGCGGTTTCTCGACCTCCTCAAAGGCTTTGCCCTCCACGGCGAGCATTACGATAAAAAGTCCCAAGCCCTCAACCTCCTTGCCGAGAGCGGCTTTCGGGCCAAAGGCCATCCTTGGGATGTGGCCTTCCGACTCTTAGTCGCCCTTGGCATCTGGGACGCAGAGGAGGAGCTGAGCCTGCTGCGCTACAACATTCCGACCCGTTTTTCAGATGAGGTCATCCGCGCGGCTGAGGCCGTCCCGGCCTTTCAGCCCAATCAGTCGGGCTATCAAGATCTGCGCTCCCTGTTGACGTTTACGATTGACGACGCCGAGACCAGCGATATTGACGACGCCTTAAGCCTGAGCGAGGAAGACGGCAAACGCCTGATTGGGGTGCATATCACCGATGTCGGCTTTTTTGTCCAGCCCGAGGGCGAAATCGACCACGCCGCCCTCCAGCGCGGCACTACCGTCTATCTTCCCCGCACCACTCTGCCTATGCTCCCGCCCACCCTCAGCCAACAGACCGCCAGCTTGATTGCCGGACAAGACCGGCCGGTGCTGAGCTTTTTCGCCAGCTTGGATGAGCGTGGCCAGTTGTGTGTCGAGCGTATCTGCCGGAGCGTGATCCGCGTGGCTCGGCGGCTGACCTATGCAGAGGCCGATGCCCTGCTAGGGGCCGAGGGGGACGATCCGTACACCACCGCCCTCCAGGGGCTCAGCACCTTGGCGCGGCTACGCCGCGCCAGACGGGTGGCAAACGGAGCGGTGATTATCGAGGGCAGCGAGGTGAAGGTCCGGGTCAGCGACAGCCCGACGGACGCTCCACCCGAAATTACGGTCTCGGTCTTAGCCAACAACTCTCCGGCCCGCAACCTGGTCGGCGAATGCATGATTTTGGCCAACGAGATTGCCGCCCGCTACTGTCAGCGGCACGGCCTGCCAGCACTGTATATCAGTCAGCCCTTTCCGGACGAAACGGTTCCCAGCCTCGACCAGTGCCCGACCCAACAGGTGTATATTCACGCCGCTCGGCGTTTGATGAAACCTTCGCAGCGAGGCACCGTCCCCGCCTCGCACAGCGCCCTGGGGCTTGATATCTACACCCAGGTCACGTCTCCGCTACGGCGTTATCACGACCTGCAGATGCACCGCCAGGTCAAGCACCACCTTGAACACGGCATCGCCCTGTTCGACGAGGAACGCCTCCAGCTTATTGCCGCCGGGGCTCAGGAGTCGAGCGTGGCCTCAAAGCGCTGTGAGCGGGAGAGCACTCGCTATTGGTTGCTGCGCTACCTGGAAACCCGGACCGGTCAACAGGTCGACGGCCAGGTCGTACGGGAATTGCACGGTCGCTCCTTTGTCGAGCTTGAAGACACGTTGCTGGTTGTCCCGCTGAACCTGTCACCGCGCCCTGGGCTGGGTACCAGGTTGCGGGTCACCATCGGCCATGTAGATGCCCGGCTGGATATTCTGAGCGTGCACCCTACCACATGACCACACCGCCATCGATGTTGAGCGACTGGCCGGTGATGTAGGAGGCGTCGGGGGTACAGAGATAGGCGATAAATTTCCCGATCTCCTCATCGGTGCCCGCCCGCTTGAGCGGAATCAGCTGTTGAATCGTCGCCTCCCACCGTTCAGCCCGACCCAGATCATCCATCCGTGAGGTGTCAATCACGCCCGGACATACCGCGTTGACGCGGATCTGATGCGGAGCTAGCTCCATCGCTAGGGCTTGGCTCAAACCTTGGATGCCGGCATTTGAGGTACAATAGGCAGCCATATTCGGCATGCCGCGCTTGCCGGCAATAGAAGAAATATTGACAATACTCCCCCCCTGGCCCTGCTTGACCAAGTGGGGGATTACGGCCTGACTCATCAAAAAGCTCCCCGTCAGCTTAACCTCAAGCACTTGGCGCCACAGCTGTTCGGAGAGCTCTGTCAGCGGCACCCGATCCGGACCACGGGCGGTAGCAGCATTGTTAACCAGGATATCAATCCGGCCAAACGCCTGAAGCGTCGCTTCAACCGTGCGTTGGACGGCGGCGCTGTCGGCGATATTGGCAACCAGGGCCAGGCAGCGTCGTCCCCGCTCACGGACCTGATCGGCTACGCTTTCAATATCGCGCCAGCCAACCGCTTTTTCGTCGTCCGGATAGTGAGAGGGGTCGCGACCGGTGCCGGTCACAACCAGATCGGCTCCCAGCTCAGCCAGGGCCACAGCGGTCGCCCGGCCAATACCACGCAGGCGGCCCGCGCCGGTGACAATTGCGACTTTTCCATCCAGTACGCCCATAAGCTCCTCGCTCGGTTGGGGGACGAGACATTCTAGCCGGCTAACTCGGCCGCAAACAAGGCCTTGACCTTCGCCCACGCATCGTCGGCCGCCGCTTTGTTGTACGACCCACGCTGATCACAGAAAAAACCATGTTCGGCCCCCGGATAGACCACAACCTCATGGGGGATATTATGGGTGGTCAACTCGGCCCGGATAGCCTCGACCTGCTCCAGCGGAATGGCCGTATCCTTTTCGCCAAACAAACACACGATCTTCCCGTCGATTTTGCTCGTCCGACTTATAGTAGACGGCGCACCGCCAAAGCCCTGCGGCCCGGCAATCCCGCCTCCATAAAAACTAGCCGCAGCTTTCACATCCGTCTCACACGCTGTCAGATAGGTCATATGTCCACCAACACAAAAGCCGACCGCCCCGATCCGGTCGCCGCGCACATAGTTCTTGCGCTTGAGAAAAGAAACGCTCGCCCAGGCATCGGCGATCATTTCGTCAGCCTTGAGCTGGTTGAGCAGCTTAATGCCCTCGGTCATGCCGACCTCGTCATAGCCGTACTCCACGCCGGGTCCGGTGCGATGGAAAAAATCCGGTGCCATGGCCACATAGCCCTCGGCAGCGACACGCTCAGTGACCTCACGAATATGCGTGTTCACTCCAAAGATTTCCATAAACACCAGCACTCCAGGATAGGTTCCCGGCTCGCTGGGCCGGGCCAGATAGGCCCCCATGGTCTGGGTATCGACGGTAACGTTTGCTCGTTCAGTGATGATCTCCATGGTGTCCTCCCTGAGAAGAAAAATTCGGACAAGCCCGACAAGATGGCAGGCCCTTTTGTCACACTCTGCCGTGGCTGTGTCAAGGTCCGGCGGCCGCTTGGCCTTGACACGGACGGTGTGATAAAGGAGGAGGATGTTTGCAGAAGGAGGATTCCCGTATGCCCTATGTACAGCGTAACGGCGTGAGTGTGTATTATGAGAGCCACGGTCAGGGGACCCCGCTCGTTTTCCTACACCCTTTCTCGACTAACAGCAATATTTGGTACTTCCAGACCTATACCTTTGCCCAGGATTATCAGTGCATCACCATTGACCACCGTGGCCACGGCCGGTCGGATAAGCCTGAGCAGGGCTATGCCATCAGCGAAATGGCCGCCGATGTGGCGGCAGTTCTCGACCACCTCACAGTCGACAAAGTCGTTCTGGTTGGCAACTCGATCGGTGGCATGATCGCTATGCAGTTTAACCTGGATTTTCCCGATCGGGTCTTGGGCAACGTGATTGTCAGTAGCGGGACCAATTTGTCTGCCAACATGCCGCCCGAAGCCGGCCAAGCGTTTCAGGACGACCTTAACGGCGCCTTTAGCGGTCTCATGGAAGGCGCGGTTGCAGCCAGGACCAAACGCGAACGGCCCGAGATTCTGGACTTGATCAAGGCCAAATTCATAGTGGACGACAATTTCCCCAAACACGTCTTCTTTGCCTCGGCCGGCGACCCTAACGGGGTCTTCAACTGGAACATCTCCGAGCAGCTCAAAACCATTAGCAAACCAACCCAGATCTACGCTGGCCGGGAAGACCAGGCCACCACAGTCGAGGTCAATCAGTTCCTAGCCGACCATATCCCCAATGCCCAGATCAAGGTCTTGGACGATGTGGGGCACTTCTACCAGCTCGAAAGACCGGCCGATTTCAATACCGACCTGCGCCGCTTTCTCAAGCAGGTTGCGGCCTAACAGAATCCGTCCAGCCGGGGTGACCCTCTGCAGGGTCGCCCCTCCACTCCTTAATCTTCCGTCCGACTTCTGAATTTTGAGGTAGCAACATGACCCCGACCTCTCTTGCCACCATGGTCTTGGAACAAGCCGACCGCCGCGCTCCCCACCGTGTCTTTATACGCAAACGTCGCAAGCAGTGGGAAGATATCTCGTGGCGACAGCTAGCCGAACAGATCATCCACACCGCTCACGGCCTAACGGCCCTGGGCTTTAAGGCCGGAGACCGTTTGGCCCTGCTGGCCGAGAACCAACCCGAATGGCCCATCATGGATCTGGCCTGTTTGTATCTGGGCGGCGTCGATGTTCCGCTGTATCTGTCTAGTCCCGGCCAGGACCTAGCCTACATTCTCAAGGATTCCGGGGCCAGCTTTATTGCCGTGTCCGGGCGTGGGCAGCTGGAAAAAGTCCTGCAAATCGCCCCAGACTTACCCGAACTGTCGCACATCGTGCTGCTGGACCCTGAGGAGCAGCAGATCGATTCCGGGCAGCTCAAGGTGTGCCGTTTTGCCGACCTATTAGCCCTCGGAGAGCAGCAGTCTGACAGACGTCAACCGATCGCAGATCCCGGGCTCGCGACTATTATTTATACCTCGGGTACGACCGGTTTCCCCAAAGGTGTCATGCTGAGCCATAGCAACATGTTGAGCAATGTGCGCGACGCTCCCCAGGTACTACCGCTCAACGCGGACGATATATTGCTGTCTTTCTTGCCCCTGTCGCACGGGTTTGAGAGAACGACCGGGCTCTATGCACCGCTGTATATCGGTGGCAGTATCGCCTACGGCGGAGGAACGGCTAGTCTGCTCAGGGACTTGGCCGAGGTCAAACCGACGCTTTTGTGTTGCGTGCCACGTATCCTGGAACTGATCTATCGACGCGTCGTCGGCGAGCGAGAAAGCGCAGGCTTCCTCAAGCGGCATCTCCTGGATTGGGCTCTAGCCCTAAGCAAAGCCATTGGAACCAGACGGGTGAACGAACAGACTATTCCCCCCCTCCAGCAGCTCCAGCTCCAGCTCATCGACCGCCTCGTGTTTCGGAAATTACGCCAGGTGCTGGGCGGACGAATTCGTTTTCTGGTCTCGGGTGGCGCCCCACTCAACGCCGAGATCGCCCGCTTCTTTTATGGGATCGGCATCACCCTGTATGAGGGCTACGGTTTGACCGAAGCCGGGCCGGTCATCTCGTGCAATATGCCGGGCAAGACCCGTCTCGGCACAGTCGGGATCGCTCTGCCGCAGGTGGAAGTGAAAATTGACGCCGATGGAGAAATCTGCGCCCGTGGGCCGAACATCATGGCCGGCTATTATCGGCGACCCGAGGATACGGCGTCCGCTATTGACGCCGACGGCTGGTTGCATACGGGTGATGTGGGGCACATCGACCCCGACGGCTTCATCACCATCACCGATCGCAAAAAGGATCTGATTATCACCGCTTCGGGCGAGAACATTGCGCCTCAGCCGATTGAGAGCGCACTCAAACAAGATCCACTGATCGAAGAGGCCTGTTTAATCGGCGATCACCGACCGTTTATCACCGCCCTCCTCGTTCCCAATCAAGCCTTGGTCGAGACCCTGGCGCGCAAGAACGGCGTGTCAGGCGATTGGCAAGCCATCCTTATCCACCAGACCGTCCAGAGTCTGTTTCGCAGCCGGGTGAACGCCCTCAATGCAACCCTGCCGATACCGGCCCGGATACGCCAATTTAGCGTTCTCAGCCAACCCTTTTCTCTGGACCGAGGAGAACTGACTCCAACTCTCAAGATCAAACGCCGCCAAGTCCTTGAGACCCGTCAGAAACAGATTGAAGCGATGTACCCCAGTCCTTCCCCATCCACCATCTCTTGCTAGGAGCCAGACACAGAACATGACAAGCCCCAGTGCCGCACCTGAGATCGCCGGGGCAGAGGTAGTCGAGAACCTCGACCTGTTGCTTGATGTCCTGCCGTCCGAGGTCCGGGAAACCCTGGCCAGCGAGGATGACCTCGAGAGCTTGCTCGAGGTCATCCTCGACCTCGGGCGCCAGCCCGAAGCCCGTTACGTGGACAAGACCCGCTTCTTGCTCAACACCCCGGTCAGTCACGATGATATCGAGTTTACTGTCAGCCGGGTCGGCATGTTCACCCATGATAATCGGGCTGGCATTCCACGCACCCTGCATCGTATTTCGGCCATCCGTAACCGGACGGGAGAGGTGATCGGTCTCACCTGTCGGGTTGGTCGGGCGGTCTTCGGCACAGTTCGTATTGTCAAGAATCTGATCACCGAAGACAAAAAAAGCATTCTGTTACTCGGCCCACCCGGGGTTGGCAAAACGACCCTGCTGCGCGAGGTAGCTCGGGTTCTGGCCGATGAAGCAGACGAGCGGGTCATTGTGGTTGATACCTCAAACGAGATTGCCGGTGATGGAGATATTCCCCACTCCGGGATCGGTCGGGCTCGTCGGATGCAAGTCCCCTCGCCCAATCTGCAGCACCAGGTCATGATCGAGGCGGTTGAAAATCATATGCCCGAAGTCATTGTGGTCGATGAGATCGGGACTGAAGCCGAAGCCGACGCCGCCCGAACGATTGCCGAGCGGGGAGTGCGATTGATCGCTACGGCGCACGGCAGCGAGTTAGAAAATCTGATCCAAAACCCAACCCTGGCCGATCTGATCGGGGGTATCCAATCCGTTACCCTAGGCGATATGGAAGCCCGGAGACGCGGGACACAGAAAACGGTCCTGGAACGGAGAGCCCCGCCAACATTCGACGTGGTAATCGAAATTCACGACCGTTCCCATTTTGCGATTCATTCCGATGTGACGGCTGCCGTCGATAGCTTTTTGCGGGGCCGTCCGCCCGCAGTCGAGCGACGCACCCGGCTTGACGACGGCCAGATTGAGATCTGCCCTGCCGACCCGCCCAGCGAGCCGGCCTTGGACGGCCCACCAAGCCACGCTACGCCCGGCAAGCCACTGCGCATCTTTCCCTACGGCGTGAACCGTCACCGCTTAGAGCAGGCCATTCGCGACCTGAACGCCCCAGCCCGGATCGTCTCCCAGGCCAATCAGGCCGACGTCATCCTCACCGTCAGAGGCCAGCTCAAACGCCAACCCAAAGAACTGCGTCTGCTCGTGACCCACGGCCTACCACTGTATACCCTGCGCAATGATACGCCGCTCCAGATGGGAAAGTTTCTGCGGAATCAGTTGGCCGCAGCCTTTCCCGAAGACCAGGCAGCCCTCAATGAAGCCGAAGCTGTGGTTGAGCAAGTTCTGGAACACAACCAAGCGCGCGAACTCTCACCCCAAATCCCCCGTCTCCGGCGCCTACAGCATGAGCTGGTGAAAAGCTATGGCTTGCGCTCAAAAAGCGAGGGCGAAGAGCCGTTTCGGCGCTTAGTCGTCTATCCCGGCCAGCGCTAGGACTGTCTTAGCGGCCTATGACCATGGCCACACTAGTTGTGCCTGAGCCACCGATATTGAGCGTCGCAATCTTCTGGGCACCGTCAATCTGGTAGTCGTCGGCCTTTTCCGAGACCTGCTTATAGGCGTCTAGCGCCTGACGGACGCCGGTCGCGCCAACCGGATGCCCACAGCCAATTAGGCCCCCGCTGGCATTGATGGGCAGCTTGCTGCCGAACTCAATCACGCCCTCTTCGACCGCTTTCCACGACTCTCCGGGCTGGGTTAAGCCAAAGTGGTCAATCGCCATATACTCAGAGGTAGTGAAACAGTCATGGGTCTCAATGCCCTGGACGCTCCAGACGTCCGGCAGCCCAGCCCGCTGGAAGGCATCGACAATCGCCCGACGGGTGTGCGGCAAAATGTATGGATTGTCCTGACTCTCCGAGATCTTGGTAGCAAACTTAATCGGCGCGGTGCGGTGTCCCCAGCCAAGCACCCGTGGGATACGGTCTAGAGACAGGCCGTGGCGGTCAGCATATTTTGCGGCGAACACTTCTGAAGCCAGGAAAATTGCACTCGCCCCGTCCGTCACCTGGGAGCAGTCGCGTACGCGCAACCGTCCGGCCACTGGATTAACGTATTTGCCCGAAGATAGATCCTGGTTTTCATCCGGAAACCAGCCACGGGTTTGGGCCTGCGGGTTGCGACGCGCGTTGGCATAGTTGATCTCGGCAATGCGGGTCAAGTGTTCTTCCTTCAGACCATAGCGTCCTTCATAGACGTCGCCTAGCTGACCGAACAGCTTGGGAAAGGCAAACTCCACGCCTTTGGCCTCCTGCTCGTACCAAGCTGCGGTCCCGAGAAAATCGCCGCCCGTGGCAGGACTGACCGTCTTCATCTGTTCCACCCCGACAACCAGAGCGAGGTCGTAGCGGCCGGCCTCAATCTCGGCCGAGGCCATTAACATCGACACACTCCCGGAGGCGCAGGCGGCTTCGTGGCGTGAGGTCGGAATACCAGACAGAGCCGGATCTATCTCGGCCATAAAGGCCCCTAAGTGGCCCTGTTTGCAGTACAGTTCGGCCGCAAAATTCCCGACGTGCGCCACATCAACGTCCCGGGGCTCAAGGCCGGCCGCTTTGAAACCTTCCGAGACCGACTCCTGAATCATATCGACAATAGTCTGGCCTTCTTTCATCCAGTTGCGGGCAAAATCGGTCTGATATCCGCCCAACAAGTACACCGGTGCGCTCATCATAGTCCTCCTGTCTGTCTCACACTGTCCCGCATCCAGGCGCGGGCATATCGCTTATCGAACCTACCAGGGAAACAAGATTCTACGCAACAGCGGGAAAGCGTCCAGCCTGATCCGGCACGACCGCTCCGGCCTGCTTGAGTCGTTGAATAACCGCCTGAGCATCGCCTTTGTTGGCTCTCAGCGCCCAGCGCAGAGCCGTATTGCCATAATTATCCGTGGCATTGACATCCGCCCCTTTCGTTAGCAACAGGTCAACAACCGGGAGATGTCCCCTGCGTGAGGCAATAATCAGCGCTGTATGGCCAAAGCTGGCGTCTTTGGCGTTCACGTCCACTCCACTATTGATCATGCTCTCAAGGGCTGCCACATCCCCCGAGCCGGCTGCATTAAAGAAAGCAGCCTCCTGTGATGGTGGCGTCGGATCGCTATCCGGCTTAGTCAATTCAAGCCACACCAGCACCAGCACCCCAGCGCCGGCCAACAAGATCCATCGGGAGATATTCATCTTCAACCTCTCTTTGTCCTTGGATTATCTTCCCCCCTCCCCGGATGCCACCAGGCTTAGCCCACGTCGCGGAAGGCAACAAGAGGAGCAACCCTTAGGAATTTTGCAATAGGACTTTTAGCACGCCCGGCTGCGCCGCGTGATGCACCGCTGCCAACCCCTCGTCCAAAGGATAGATAATATTGATCAACGGCGAGACACGCACCCGCCCGTCAGTCAAGGCTTGGAGGGCCGGAGCAAACCCCCCGCAGCGGGAGCCGACCACGCTGACCTCATTGATCACCAGCGGCGCCAGAGACAGACGGTGTTGAGTGGCCAGGGTGCTTTTGAGCACCAGCGTCCCGCGTGGCCGAACCGTCTGCATGGCTAGGGCTAGCCCGCCCTCCGATCCGGTGGCCTCAACAACGATATCAGCTCCAGACGGTTTCCAGTTGGCCACCATACAGGTTCGTACACCGACCCCCCTGAGAGACCCGAGCTTATCGGGGTGTTTGCCAACGAGCGTCACCCGCGCTCCGGTCTGATGAAGTACCTGAGCGCATAGCAGCCCGAGTTTCCCATCGCCAAACACCACCACGTCAGCGTTTGACGACACTGAGACTTGTTCCACTATCTCGAACGCCGCGGCCAAGGGCTCTGTGAAAACCGCCTCTTCATCAGCAACAGTGTCGGGCACGAGGTGCAGGTTTGCCACCGGGACAGCCACGTATTCGGCAAAGCTGCCATCGGCACTCAGAATGCCCATCACCTGGCGCGTTGGACAGTGGCGCGGCAAGCCGCTGCGACACATGTCACACGTCTGACAGGCAAAATTAATCTCGCCCACGACCCGCTTCCCTATGAGTTCAACCGGCCCTTCCACCACCTCGCCGACAAATTCATGGCCGGGCACTCCAGCAAACGCCATATAGCCTTTGAATATCTGGAGGTCGGTTGAGCAAATACCAGCTAGACGCACCCGAACGAGGGCAAATCCCGCGCTCACTGATGGCGTGGCGTACTTCTGGCACAGCCGCAAGTGTTGCCCGTCCCAGACTAGTGCTCGCACAGCTCCTCTCTTGCCGGGTTTCTTGTCTCCACTCTGGATCGTAAGCAAATACGACACTCGGAGTCAAGGCAAAACGAGCAGAGGCGGTACGCTCTCCATCCATATGTTCGGCCTAAGACTGCTCTTGTAAGATAGCGCTCCCGGGGATACAGGAGTGCCTCCTTAGCCTCTGTTCAACTGCGGCCCGGTGATGAAAGACACCTCCTGAATACTGGTCGATACTGAGTCATCGGCATCAGAGCACCCCCTCTCCGTTGTTGAAATCGGCGCGCAACGCACGCGGGGCTTGACGCCGGAGGTGCCCCTGCTCTGCCACCTGCTCGATTAGAATCGGGATAATCCTCACAGACGCCGCCCGCATCCACGGCTATACCGAAGAGGAACTTCTTGAGCGCAACGGGAGAGGTGGTGTCCATGGCGTTCGCTAGTTGTCCACAACTTCCAGGACGACCTTACTGAGTCGTGCCGCAACGCCTCAGGACGGATTGGAAGCCACGGCTTTCGTGCTCTGTGTCTACCACAATGCCTGCCGGATTTGTCCCGGCCAGCAACCGTAAGCGGCAAACCCTACTAGTCGGTATCATCGTCTGCCGTAGCGCAACGCATACCATGTGGAAACGGTGGTCCAGAGTAGGGAGGTGATCCGTCCGGCTGCAGGATTCGCGGCAGCGGGTGTCTCACTTTCCCGCCCAGAAATGGTATCCGCTCTGCATCGTCTTCGGGACATCTAAGGGCCGCTGTTCTGGGAAGTGGAGTGCGACGCGGGTCTGCAACGCCGGCCGGCATAGCGGCAACGGCTCAGGGGGGATCTTGGAGTTCGACTACCGGCAGATTCCGGAGGAATAACGCCAGAGGACTTGGGTGAGCAGCGGTAAGGGACCTCCTTCCTTCGCCGTCTCCGACGGTGCCTCGGATTGGCCCTCTCATAAGTCCCCATTCAATTGCGGTCACCGCCAACTCATTGATACGTGACCCGTCACAGGTGCGACATTTAAAAGAACTCTGCTGGTGCGAAGGACAGCTAACCCACTAGACTCGACCCGTCATGGCTCGCTAACCTAGGTGACACCTGCCTCCCGAGGGTAACCACCTTACTACACTCACCCTGTCACTGAGACCGAACCTGGAGGTAATCGACTGCAAGGGAAATTCCTTGGCCAAAACCGGGCTCTCTTTAGCCTCAAGAAACGAGAATCATATGTTAAGGGCAATGTCCGTATTCACAAACGCAAGGAGCAAAATCCGACCATCCGTTTCTCCGATTTTTGATGAAAGGGAGAGCCTATGAGCAAGACAACACAGCCGCCGCTCATGCTAGACGGCATCACCGTCCTAGATTTTACCCAATATCTCGCCGGTCCAACGGCGACCCGTCTGATGGCAGAACTCGGTGCCGAGGTTATCAAAGTCGAACAGGCCCAGCAGGGCGATCCGGCCCGCACCATCCCTTTTCTCAAAGACGGCCGCAGCATCTACTTCATTCAACAAAATCGGGGCAAGAAGAGCGTCTGTGTGGATTTCAAAAAGCCCGAAGCGATTGAGCTCATCCGGGCACTGATTCCCCACGTGGATGTAGTCATTGAGAATTATGGACCAGGCGTTCTAGAAAGACGCGGCCTTGACTACGAAACACTCAAACAGCTCAACCCGGGTATCATCATGTGCTCAATCTCAGCTTTCGGTCGCCAGGGCCCACTGTCCCACCTGACCGGCTACGATTACATCGCTCAGGCGTTTTCCGGCATTATGCACATGACCGGCGACCCGGATGGCCCGCCCCGCTTCGTCGGCGTGGCGATTGCCGATGGGGTTGCCGGGGTGCACGCTTTCGCGGCCCTTGGCTATGCCCTACTGCACCGTGACCGGACCGGCCAGGGACAGTACATCGACATGTCCATGGTCGATGCCCTCTACCATATGCAATCGGTTGAGGTGCAGCTGTACGCGGCCAGCAAAGGCGCCTATAAACCGCTCCGGTTTGGCATCCACCACAGACTATCGTGCCCTCAGGGTGTCTTTAAAGGGCCTGAGGGCTATATGGTGATTCTTGCTCTCAACCGCCAGTGGCCAAACGTGGCACGGGCGCTGGGCAGACCGGAATTGATCGACGATCCGCGCTTCTCCTCGGCTGGCAGACGCGCCAAACACAAGGAGGAGCTGATTGCCATGATTGAGGCATGGCTGCAAAGCTTCCCAAGCGATGAGGCCGCCCTCAAGGCCCTGGCCGACCACCGGGTGCCGGCCGGCCCGGTGCTGTCGATTGAAGAGACAGTTTCTCACCCGTATTTTGCGGCCAGAAAGATGGTCCGCCAAGTCCCGGATCGGGTCTTGGGCGAGGTGACCATCCCGGGCTTCCCGTTCAAGTTCTCGGCCTTTCCAGACAGCCTTGATCTTGAGGCGCCCTTTCTCGGTGAACACAACGATGCGGTGTTCGGTCGCTATCTGGGCCGCTCCCCGGATAGTCTCAACGCCCTGTATAAACAAGGCGCGTTATACCGGGGGACGACCTAAGTGGCCTACACCGACGGCCGACGGGTGTGCCACTCGGTGGCCTGCTCATACGCGTGGCCGGCCTGTATGACGGTGCCCTCCTCACCGTGGCGTCCGATGAGTTGGAGACTCAGTGGCAGGCCGTCCGCGTTGAAGCCGCACGGAACCGAGATGGTTGGACTCCCAGAAAAATCGAACGGTGCAGTATGGCGCAGCAGACCGCCGGCAGCCGATCGGGACAGCGGGGCGTAGGGAGAAAACTCCGATAGGGGAACGGGCGCGCTAGGCGCTGACGGACAGAGCAACAGATCAACCTCTTGCCACAGGTCGTCAATCATACGGCATACCCCCTGGCGGATGATATGCGCCTTGACATAGTCTGCCCCGCTGACCTTGACCCCTTCCTCTAGGAAGGAACGAAAGGTCAGCCCGTAATCGTCGGCCCGCGCTGGGTAGGTTTCGGCGTGCGCGTGCGCGGCCTCGGCCGCGCAGATTGAAAACCACGCGTCCAGCACTTCGGTGTTGATTCCGCTGACTTTCACCTCGCGGATTTCCGCGCCTAAATCCTGCAAGACTTTGACCGTGCCCAGGACGGCCTGACTGACCTCGGATTCCACACCCTCGGTACAATAGGCTTCATCAACGCCGATCCGCAGCGCTTTGACCCCATTATCAATCAGGTCCAGATAGTCGCGTACCGATTCCCGCCGGGTCGTCGGATCTTTTGGATCAAAACCCGCAATGGCACGGAGCATAATCGCCGCATCGGCAACGCTCCGCGTCATCGGTCCTACATGGTCGAGGGTCTCGCCGAGCGGAAACACACCGTAGCGACTGACCCTGCCGTAGGTCTGCTTAATACCGACGATGCCGCACGCGGCGGACGGAAAACGAATCGAGCCGCCGGTATCCGAGCCGAGCGAGCCAAAACACAGCGAGGCAGCTGTGGCGACCCCTGAGCCGCTTGATGAGGCACCCGGCCAGCGGTCGGGATTCCAGGGGTTGCGCGGTGGTTGTACCGAGGGATGATAGCCGGACAGGGCGAATTCCGTCATCCCTAGTTTGCCCAGCAATACCGCGCCCGCAGCGTACAGTTTGTCAATGACCGTGGCGTTGTGGTCGGGCACCAAGTCGGCCAGAATCTTCGAGGCACACGTGGTGCGAATGCCTTTCGTGAAACACAGGTCTTTGACGGCAATCGGAATGCCGTGCAAGGGCCCTCGGTAGGTTCCGGCCGCGATCTCCTGCTCTGCGACCCGAGCCTGCTCCAGGGCAAAATCCGCAGTCACCGTGATATAGCTGTGCAGCTTGCCATCAGTGGCTTCGATGCGATCGAGCATGGCCTGGGTGAGTTCCACGGGCGAGACAGCTTTGCTTTGGATCAGCGCAGCAACTTCGGTCATCGTCTTGGTACACAGCTCAGCAAGGCTTGCCATAGTGCATCCCTCCTTAGGCCTTCTCCCTTAGCACTTTCTCGGAGCGAAAGAAAAGTGGTGATTCACAGCCGCAGGATCGCCCCGTGCTCTTCAAGACGCTGCTGGAGGACGGAAATCTGAATCTGTTGGGGATCCGTTCCCGACCGGACCGCCAGGGCTGCTGCAGTGCCGGCCGCCTCGCCTGTCGCAATACACGGCGGAATCTCTTTGGTGGCATGATGAACCCGGTGATCGACCGAGATACAGCGACCAGCAACCAACAGGTTCGGAAATTCCTTGGTCAGCAGCGATCGGTAGGGAATATAGTAGACGGCCTCGTATTTGGTCCAATGCCCGGTCAGAGCAATGACATCCTCACACGGTGTGTCGATATCATCCCGTCCCAGCACAGTCTCGCCGACCAAACGGCGGCTCTCGGTGATCCCGATTTGATCAGCAATGTGACAGAAGTGGGCTGTGGCAAAGCCCGGCACCTCGCGCCGCAGGCGGTCAACCTCTTCCATGACCCGCTTGCGGCATTCCAGCTCGGCATAGGTCAGGTCTTCGGGGTCGGTGGCGTCGATTTTACGGCTAATACGCTCGGTCGCTCCCCACGGCATCAGGACTTTGCCCTCGCCCGGAGTGTGAAAAAACCATCCCCCGGCTCGGATAGCGGCCTCGGGGTCTTCGACTCCGCCCATGCAAAACCACAGCCACGGCAAGACTTTTTCTTTTTCATAGGCGGCCCCGGCCGAGGTGAAGATGTCGCCGTCCCCGCTGGCATCAATAACGACATCGGCCACAATGGCAAAACGGCCAGACTTGCCCTGAAAGGTCACCCCGCTGACCCGGCCGTCCTGCACCACGGCCTCGCAAGCATACGCGTGCAGCAACAGCCGCACGCCGGCCTCTTGAGTCATTTGGTTCAGCGCAAACTTGAACTCTTCCGGATCATAGGCGACCGAGTAGCGTACCCGATGCGGTCCGTGGCCCCACACCAGACCCCAGCCCCGAGCGCGGCTGACGAGATCTTGGTCGGTGCTCCCCCATTCGGCTTGGGGCGGGAAATAGGCGGCTTCGCGCCGGGCGAGCCGCTCCGTCACCTCTTGGCAGAGACCGCCCACGACCTGCCGGCCCCGACCGTCATCAAGGGTCAGCAGCAAAATAATCAGGCCGCCGGTGGCCAGCCCACCCAGATAGCCCAGCCGCTCAACCAGGATCACATCGGCCCCGTTACGAGCCGCGGCCACCGCCGCGGCCACGCCGGCCGAACCGCCGCCAACCACCAAGACCTCGGTCTCGGCCTTGACCGGTGTCGAGCGTGGCGGCTCATCAATGAAATAAGGAGACGGCACTGAACCCTCCGAGGTCTCTGATTTGCTGTTGCACTCTTCCCACCGCCAGCATCAGCGTCTCCTTTCAACAACTAGTGCACGACCCAGCTAGCCTTTCGACACAACTGACTCCATGCGGCTTCAGGAAATCGCTCCACAGCATATATCTCCCCTACCACATGGTCTTGAGCAACCCCAACATGGCCTCTTCGGCTCCCTGCTGTTTATGCCACAGAGAGCTTTCCTCAATTACGGCCTGGGCCACAATTGGCAGTTCGTCCTCTTTGGCTCCAACATCACGTAGACGGCGGGGCACGTCAAAGCCGTCAATGAACGCCTCCACCACCTCGGCTGCTTCAGCCGCGACCGACTCGGGCGCCCGCCCGTTGGTCTGAATGCCAAAGGCCTCAGCGATCTTGGCCTGCTGGGCCAGGGTCTGCGGAGCCAAAAAACGCATGCAGTGCGGAATTGTGATACACGACGTTACCCCGTGCGGCACGTCCCAACGCGCGCCAATCTGATGGCCAAAGATGTGGCTGAGGCGGACGCCCACGTTGCCCAGGCCGAAAATCGACAGCCAAGCCGCGACCTGACACTCGCCACGAGCCTCCACATTATCGGGCTCTTTGACAGACAGAGGGAGCGAGACGTACAGCTTGCGAATTGCCTCCATAGCCAGGGCGTCAGACACCGGCTGGGGGTTGACCGACCACAGAGCTTCAATCGCATGATCAAGCGCCTTGATGCCGGTCGCCACCCATAGCTGCTGGGGGGTCGGCAGAGTTACCTGGGGATCAAGGACGACCGTTTTGGGCACGATGCGTGGATCAACCCGCAGCCCTTTGACCCGGGTGGCCTCATCGGTGATCCCGGCAAAGGGGGTGAACTCCCCGGCTGACAGTGTGGTCGAAATCGCAATCTGGGGCATGTCGGCCTGGGTTTGACCATCTTGGAGCAGTTCCAGAGCCACAATCTTGGCCGCGTCGATCGGGCTGCCCCCACCAAAGCTGATGATGGCATCCGCCCCACGGTCGCGCGCCATGGCCACGGCTTGGTCAACCGTATGGCTTGGCACGTGCTGTTTGCAGCCGGTGTACGTACCGGCCCAGCGCTCTGCGAGCAGGGTCTCAAATTTCTGGATCAGATCGGTTTTCGTCGACAGGCTCCGGCCGGTCAGCACCAAGGCGCGCTGCTTGCCAAAACGCTCGAGTTCGCCGGGCACCCGCTCTAGCGCGCCAGCTCCAAAAATGACGTTTTCCAACTGGGGGAATTTATACTCGCGAACCATGCCTTCCTCCTTCTGCGCTTAGGGCGAGGAGCGCAGGGGTCTTGCCGGACTCTTTCGGCCCCCGATTATTCTGCCGCTTCCTCGGGTTTGTCAATCGTGGAGTCGCTTGTCAGGCCGCTACCGATGCGCTATTGCAGGCCGTGTCCGTCCCGGTCCAGTGGTTCATCCCAGCCTTTGCAGCAGGAAGAGCGGATGAACAACTCGTCAGGAGGTAGGCGTATGTCAGGCTACAGCTCTCTCAAATCTCTCAACCATGGAAGATATTTTGCCCTACTCGTCATCCTGGCCGGCTGGGCCGCCCCCGCGGCCCTGGCCGACTGGAACATAGACGACAGCAAAGTGATTGACCTCACCTACGCCTTTGACGAAGACACGATCTACTGGCCGACGGCCAAACCGTTTCAACGCGAGCTTGTTGCTGCAGGCCAAACCGAAGCCGGCTACTGGTATGCGGCCAATAATATCTGTCTGGCAGAGCACGGCGGCACTCATATGGACGCCCCGATTCATTTTGCCCAGGGCAAGCGCGCCGCGGCGGACGTGCCGGTTCAACAGCTGATCGGGCCGGCGGTCGTGATTGATGTCGAGGCCCAGGCGTCCGCAGACGCGGATTATCGCCTGAGCGTGGCCGATATTACGGCCTGGGAGCAGACCCACGGCCACATACCGACAGGCGCCATCGTCCTGATGCACAGTGGCTGGGGCAAACGCTGGCCGGATAAACAACGCTACCTCGGCACCGACCAGCCCGGCGATGTGACCAATCTGCACTTTCCGAGCTTCTCCGAAGAGGCCGCCCGGTTTCTCGTCTCACAGCGCGAGGTTGACGCGCTCGGCGTTGATACGCCGAGCATTGACTCCGGCCAGTCGCGGGACTTCATGGTCCATCGGATCGTTCACGGCGCCAACCTCCCTGGCCTGGAGAATGTGGCCAATCTCGACCAGCTACCGCCAAGCGGGGCGCTGCTGATCGCCCTGCCGATGAAGATCGCCAAGGGCTCGGGAGCGCCGGTGCGCATCATCGCTGTCCTGCCCTAAGGACGAGTATCCCTTGATCGCTTGACTCAGACGGCTGTTCAGCCGTAGAGTTCGCCCAACGCCCGGACCAACAGGTGAGACGCGCCGATTCCACAGAGCAAAAGGAGCCACGCAATGACGACATCCGCCCCAACGCGCAGCGCGCTGATGGCCGGCTACCGGGTCCTCGACCTGAGCGACGAAAAGGGCATGCTGTGCGGGAAAATGTTTGCCGATATGGGCGCTGAGGTGATCAAGATAGAGCCGCTGGGTGGCGACCCGGCTCGAACCCTGCCGCCGTTCTATCACGATGAGGTGGACCCGGAGAAAAGCCTGTACTGGTTTGCCTATAATGCTGGCAAAAAAGGGGTGACCCTCGACCTGACAACGGCCGACGGGCAGGCCGTGTTCCGCGATCTCGTCGCGGTCTCGGACTTTGTGATTGAAACCTTTCCGGTTGGCTATCTGGATGAGCTCAACCTTGGCTATCAGGCCCTGTCGCAGCTCAACCCACGCATCATCCTGACCTCGATCACCCCGTTTGGCGACACCGAAGTGGGACGCGGCCAGCAGGCAGACGATCTGATTGCCTGGGCAACCGGCGGGGCCATGGCCATCATGGGCGAGCACGACCGAGGGCCGGCCCGTATCAACCTGTTGCAGAGCTATTTTCACGCCAGCGCCGAAGCCGCGGTCGGCTCCATGACCGCCCACTATCCGCGCGAGATCAGCGGAGAGGGCCAACACGTGGTGGTCAACATGCAGGCGTGTGTGGTCTGGACGCTTATGAACGAGCAGGCTTTTCCGATCCTGCACGGCAACTCGGTTGAGCGCAACGGCGTATTTGCCGGTTCCGAGGGCATGCGTCAGCGCCTCGTCTTTCCGTGTAAAGACGGATACATCACCCTCCTCGTCGCTGGCGGTCCCCTCACCCCGTCCCTCAAGGCATTTCTCAACTGGATGGACGAAAAAGGAATGGCCCCGCAGTGGATGCTCGACAAAGACTGGACTCAGTGGGGGCCGGCCACCTTCATGAACGCCAGAGGCGATGAGGTCCAAAAAGAGATTGACGAGATTGAGGCGGCAATTACCGCGTTTCTGAAGACCCTGACCAAGGCCGAAATCTACGCCGGAGCCTTACAGCGGCGGATCCTGCTCGCCCCGGTCGCCACCGCAGCGGACATCGCCTCTAGTGAGCAGTTGGCCGCCCGCGAATTTTTTGTTCCAATCGAGCACGAAGATCTAGGCGAGACGATTCCCTACCCGGGTCCGTTTGCGAAATTGAGCCAAACGCCATTGTCGGTCGCCGGCCGCGCCCCCCATATCGGAGAGCACAATAGCGAAGTCTATGGCGGCCTGCTTGGCTATAGCCGGGAAAAGCAGGCCGCCCTGCTGATGGTTAGAGCCATCTAAGCCGCCGCCTCTCTGCCATTCAGGAGATACAGGATGGATCGCCGCTACGCATTCGAAGGCATTAAAGTCGCCGACTTCGCCTGGGTCGGCGTTGGCCCTATTACCGCCAAATACCTGGCCGACCATGGGGCGACAGTCGTCAGGGTCGAGTCCCACGTCCGGCCCGACATTCTGCGCCAGGCCCCGCCCTGGACGGACGGGAAACCCGGACTCGACCGCAGCCAATTCTTTGCCAGTTTCAATACCAGCAAGCACGGCATCACTCTCGACCTCGGCAAGGTCAAAGCCCAGGAATTGGCCAAGAAACTGACCGCCTGGGCCGACGTCGTCCTTGAGAGTTTCACCCCCAAGGCCATGCGCAACTGGGGGCTGGATTATGAGAATCTGCGCAAGATCAACCCCGAACTGATCATGCTGTCCACCTGCCAGCAAGGTCAGACCGGCCCTCACGCACTCTACCCGGGCTTTGGCAATCTGATGGCTTCGCTGACCGGCTTCTACCATATCTCGGGCTGGCCCGACCGTGACCCAGCCCCGCCCTACGGCGCCTACACCGACTTTATAGCCCCCCGTTTTGGCGCGACCGTGCTTATGGCGGCGCTTGATTATCGGCGTCGGACCGGCAAGGGGCAGTACATCGACATGGCCCAGTACGAGGCTGCCCTCCACTTTTTATCGCCCGGACTACTCGACTACCAGGTCAACGGCCGAATCCTGAACCGCGAGGGCAACCGCTCGTTTCGTGCCGCCCCGCACGGGGCGTACCGGTGTCAGGGAGAAGACCGCTGGCTGGTCGTCTCAGTCAGCACGGACGCTCAGTGGCGGGGGTTTCTCGACGTGCTGGGCAACCCCGGCTGGGGCAGTGAGGCGCGCTTTGCCACCCAGACCGAACGCCTGGCCCACGCCGGGGCGCTTGACGATCTGGTCGGAGGCTGGGCGGCCGAGCAGGAAGCGGAAGTCGCAGCCGACCGCTTACAGCAGGCCGACGTTCCGGCCGGGGTGGTTCAAAACTGCTTGGACTTACACCAAGACCCGCGGCTGGCCGCATGGAAGATGTTCCAGTATCTCGACCACAAGGAGATGGGGCCTTCTCCGTACGAGGGCCATCAGTTCCACCTGTCCAAAACTCCAGGCGAGTTGCGCTGGCCGGCCCCGGTCATGGGACAGCACAACGCCTACGTGTTTGGAGAAATTCTAGGCCTGAGCGAGTCGGAGATAGCCCAACTGACCGAAGAAAAGGTCATTTACTAAATGTCACGCCAAGGTCCGCTGACCGTTCATCTTGTCCGTCACGGCGAAACCGAGTGGAACCGGGACGGGCGTTGTCAGGGCGTCACCGATATTCCGCTCACGGCAAAAGGGCGGCGCCAGACCGAGGCAGTCGCTCGGGCCTTCGCCAGCAAGCGACCCGGCCTGATTCTCTCAAGCCCTCTCCAGCGCGCTCTTGAAACCGCACGCCGAATCGCCAACGTTCACGGTCTGAGTTGCGAGACCGTCACGGTCCTGCGGGAATGGGACCAGGGCGAACTCGAAGGGCTGACCGGTACGCAACTGCTGAGCGATCACACCGAGTTTTTTCACCGCTGGCAACAAGATCCGGCCCACACTCCACCGCCGGGCGG
The DNA here is from genome assembly GCA_965214605.1 of uncultured Binatia bacterium (SeqCode). GTDB lineage: Bacteria > Desulfobacterota > Binatia > Bin18 > Bin18 > JAAXHF01. Next base: position 822,326 of record OZ243961.1, read on the forward strand.
CGAAACGCTCCTAGCCTTGCAGAGCCGGGCCTGGCCGGTCGTCGATAAATTACGAGAGCACACGTCTGAGGGCTCGGTGGTGGTGGTAAGTCATACCATGACTATCGCCACGATTCTGTGCGCGGCACTCGGTCTTGATCTGGGCCATATCCACCATCTGAGAATCGATCTGGCGTCGCGGAGTACCATTGTGTTCAGCCAGTTTGGTTTGTTTTCTCTGTGGCGCTTGGTATCGTTGAACGATCGGCATCATTTGGAAGATCGGCTGCGTTAAAAGTCCGGCCCGCCTCAGAACTGCCCCACCATTTGTCCCGCCTCCTCCACTCTACAAGCTTGTCCCGCTCCTGAAGACCCGATGCCCCGCCCAGCACCAATCGCTCAGGGGAACTGTCTCCGAATGTCTGAGTGGCCGGTATCGGTCCGGACGTCAGCCGCGCCTCCACCCCGAGGGAGCCCTAGGTGAGCTGTCATGGCCTCGGCCAAGCCGGCTGACTTGATGGACGCGTCCGACCGTGACCCCTTGGATGAAGAGTTTCGTGAAGATGGCAGCGAGAAACCTGCTCCTGACCGCTGGCCGCCGGTGATGCCGCTTTGAACGCCGCGGAGAGCGTCTCTTTGCCTAGCCGCCGAGAACTTCCTCAGGCTCCGACCAACCCGCACGGCTTTGCGCCCGGCCTCAAGCAATGCTGTAGAGAGATTGTGCCTCTCCCGGTACTTCTAGCAGGGCGATTGTCCTGCACCGTAGGAGCACGTAGTATGTGGGGTAGTGCAGCCGAAGCGATGAGGAAACACGTTGACGAGCAGGAAAGAGGCGGCTATGGCGACTTCTTCACACAAGACACGGGCAGCCAGCACAGGGCCGGCCGAACAGTTTGACGTTATCATCATTGGTGCCGGTATTGCCGGGCTCTATCAGTTGTATCGGACGCGGGAGCTAGGACTGTCAGTCCGGGTCTATGAGAGCGGCACCGGAGTGGGCGGAACCTGGTATTGGAACCGCTATCCCGGTGCCCGCTTCGATTCCGAGAGTTACAGTTATGGGTACTCGTTCTCCAAAGAACTCTTGCAAGAGTGGGACTGGAGCGAGCACTTTGCCGCTCAGCCGGAGACCGAGCGGTACCTCAACTACGTCACAGATAAATTCGAGCTGCGCCGCAACATCCAGTTCAGCACCCGTGTCACCGCGGCAAGATATGATGAGGCCAAGCACTGCTGGCAGATCCAGACCAACGATGGACGCTGGGCGCAGGCGCGATTTCTCATCACCGCAATCGGGGTCTTATCTGCACCGTACATCCCTGATTTCGCGGGGCGGGACAGCTTTCAGGGCGAGAGCTTCCACACGGCTCAGTGGCCAAAAGAAGGCCGGGACTTTAGCGGCAAGCGGGTCGGTGTCATCGGCACGGGTGCGACTGCGGTCCAACTCATCACCGAGGTAGCTAAACAGGCCGGCCAGCTGACCGTCTTCCAGCGAACGGCGAATTACTGCGCGCCATTGAGAAACGGGCCGATAGACTCCGGGACGCAGCAACAAATCAGAAAAAATTATCCTGAAATTTTCCAAAAATGTCGAGAATCCTTTGGTGGTTTTATCCACGACTTTGACCCGCGGTCCGCCCTTGATCTCTCGGAAGAAGAGCGGCTGGCGAGGTATGAGGAGCTCTGGGCACAACCCGGTTTTGGGAAATGGTTGGGGAACTTCGCCGATATCATGACCAACCTCGAGGCGAACGCCACGTTTACCGAGTTTGTCCGCACCAAGATCCGGGAGCGCGTCAGAGACCCAGCGGTTGCCGAAAAGCTCGTGCCAAATGACCACCCGTTTGGCACCAAACGCGTCCCCTTGGAGAGCGGCTACTACGAGGTCTATAACCAGGACACGGTCTTGCTAGTTGATCTGAACGAGACTCCAATTGAGCGGATTACGCCCAAGGGGATCAAGACTCGCGATACCGAGCATGTCTTCGACACGATTATTTATGCGACAGGCTTCGATGCCGTCACCGGGGCGTTCAACAGAATTGATATTTGCGGTCTCAACGGACAAACGCTCAAGGACAAGTGGGTCAAAGGGCCGCGGACCTATCTGGGCCTCCAGAGCGCTGGTTTTCCCAATCTGTTCACCCTCGTTGGGCCCCACAATGGCGCCACCTTTTGCAATATTCCACGCTGTATTGAGCAGAATGTCGAGTGGGTGACCGATTGCCTCCGTTACATGGGCAAAAACAACTATACCCGTATCGCAGCCACATCTGAGGCGGAAGACGAGTGGACAGCCCACGTCAACGAGGTGGCGGCTGACACCCTTCTGGTCCATACTGATTCCTGGTTTGTGGGCGCTAATATTCCCGGCAAGAAGCGGACCTTTCTGATGTACGCCGGCGGATCGCCGGCGTACCGGGAAAAGTGTGCGGACGTTGCGGCCAAGGGCTACGCAGGGTTTACGCTGAGTCGCTAGACTCGTCCGGAGCCGACGCGCTCCTCTACTCAGGCATAAGGAGTGACGGGATGATCAAGAGAGGCGGGGCAATACGTGACCTCTTGGCTAAGCCGGCCGGAACAGTAGTTGAGGCACGCGGGTGGGTGAGAACCCACCGCAGCAGCAAGCGTGTCCACTTTCTCCAACTGAACGACGGCTCGTGTTTTGAGACGCTCCAGGTTGTGGCCGAGGCGGACCGGATTGCTGAGGACACGCTTAGCCGCGCAACAACCGGCTCCTGTGTCCGGGTGACCGGTGACCTCGTGATCTCTCCCGGCACAGGCCAGACCCTTGAGCTGCAAGCCCATGACATCCAGGTCTATGGCTCTGCCGACGCGACTAGCTATCCGCTCCAGAAAAAGGGCCACAGCATGGAGTTTTTGCGTGAGATCGCCCATCTGCGACCGCGCAGCAATACCTTCGGCGCCGTCTTTCGGGTCCGTAACGCACTCTCGTTTGCCATTCATCGCTTTTTTCAGGAGCGGGGCTTTTTATATATTCACACTCCGGTCATCACCGGCTCAGACGCCGAGGGGGCGGGCGAAATGTTTGGGGTGACCACACTTGATCTGCTCAATCTGCCCCGCACCCCATCCGGAGAGATCGATTACAGCCAAGACTTTTTTGGCCAGCCAGTATTTCTGACGGTCAGCGGCCAGCTTGAGGCAGAGATCTTTGCCCTGGCCTTCTCAAATGTTTACACCTTCGGGCCCACGTTTCGGGCCGAGCATTCAAACACTCCCCGCCACCTGGCCGAGTTCTGGATGGTCGAGCCGGAAATTGCGTTTTGTGATCTTGACGACAGCTGCCGGATCGCTGAAGACTTTCTGAAATATGTCATCAGCGCCGTGCTCGACAGCTGTCCCTCTGACCTGGACTTCTTCAACCAACGGATTGACTCCACCGTGCTAGAGACCCTCGAGCATGTCGTCAGCAGTCCATTCGAGCGGGTAGCCTACGGTGAAGCAATCCGTCTGCTGGAACGCGCGGCCGAGCAGGGGCAGCGCTGGGAGTTTCCCGTATCGTGGGGGGTGGCTCTGCAGGCTGAGCACGAGCGCTATCTGACCGAACAGGTGTTTGGCAGGCCGATTATCGTGATCGATTATCCACGGCAAATCAAAGCCTTTTACATGCGGAGGAATGACGACGGTCACACCGTTCGAGCCATGGACGTCCTCGTCCCACGGATCGGAGAAATCATTGGCGGCAGTCAGCGGGAGGAGCGCCACGAGGTGCTGCTCGACACCATCCGTGAGAGCGGACTCCAGGAAGACCGTTACTGGTGGTATCTGGAACTACGCAAATACGGAACCGCCCCGCACGCAGGTTTTGGCCTCGGCTTAGAGCGTATGATGATGTACCTGACGGGCATGAAAAACATCCGCGATGTGATTCCTTTTCCCCGAGCCCCGGGTTCGGCGGCGTTCTGAGAGGTTCCTCAATCCTGAGGCACAGTGTGGGGAGGCGCTCCTCCTCGTCTAGCATGCGGCTACAAACGATAACAGCTGTGGCTATTGTCTCGCTCCTCTCATTGGGATGGGCGACTGCGCTTCAGGCCGCCCCCTTCGCTTATATTCCAAACCGGACGACAGGGACGGTGTCGATCGTTGACCTTGCCACCAATAGCGTCGCGGCAAGCCCGGTCCCGGTCGGGAAAGGTCCGACCGGGGTGGCGGTCAGCCCGGACGGCAGTCGGATATACGTGACCAATCAGTTCGACGGCACGCTGTCAATCATTGATGCCGCTACCCGCACGACGCTCGGCGCGGCGGTCCGGGTCGGTGACCAGCCGTTTGGGGTGAGCGTCCATCCGAGCGGCCGCTTTGTCTATGTCGCCAATACTGCCTCAGCCAGCGTGTCGATCGTCGATACGGCCGCCCAGCCCCCGGTCAGTACCCAGCTACGGGTCGGCAGAGCTCCAATCGGTCTGGTCACCCATCCCAGCGGCAACTGCGTCTATGTGACCAATAGTGGCGATGACACGCTGTCGGTCATCGATACCATCAGCCGTACCGTGCGGCCCGAGATCATTGCGGTCGGACGCGGTCCTTTTGGTATCGCTATCCACCCGGACGGCTCCCGGCTGTATGTAGCCAACCGGATCGACAACACCGTGTCGGTCATTGCCACCGCAACCCACAGCCTTGTCGGCAACCCTATTCCGGTCCAGAATCGGCCGTTTGGGGTGAGTGTCCATCCGAGCGGCGTCTATGTTTACGTCACTAACAATACCAGCCGGTCTGTTTCGGTTATTGACAGTACCAAACATGCGGAATCCGGTCCTCCGATCCCAATCGTTGAAGCTCCGGCTGGCATCAGCGTCCATCCAGACGGCTCGCAGGTCTATGTCACCCAGGCCCGCAATGCAATCGCTGTCATTGAGGTCAAAACCCACCGCGTGCGAGAGACGATGATCCCGGTCGCCGGCATGCCAATCGCGCTCGGACAGTTCATCGGGCCGAACGTGTCATCTCGCTAAAATGGCGGGGGGATCGTTCTTCTGACCAAGCATAAGTTGGCAGCCCGGACCATAAGCGCCTTCCCTCCCCCCGCATCTTTCTGGTAAGCTACGGGCCAGATCTGCAACGGGAGGCGTCAACATGGGCGGTACAAAAATTGGCATTGGCTTTGGGCTCTGGGAACTCGGCATGCCAGACCCGGATACAGTCTTCAACTACGCGGTCAGCGCCGAAGAGGTTGGCATTGATTCGATCTGGCTATCCGATCATGTGGTATCGCGAAACCCCTCGCTTGATACCAGCTGTGTGATGGCGGCCTGGTCGGCCAGAACCAAGAAGATAAAAATGGGCCCGAGCGTCCTCACCCTCCCCGCCCGTGATCCTGTCCAGGTGGCCAAAACCTATGCCACCCTGGACTATCTCTCGGGCGGCAAGAACCGGGTCATCATGGCGGTTGGGATCGGCGCTAACCCCAAGGATTGTCTGGCCAGCGGTATTGATCCGTCCGAACGCGCAAGACGTATGGAAGAAGGCGTGCAGATCATGCGCAAGCTGTGGGCAGAGCCGCACGTCAGTTTTGAGGGACAGTATTATCAGTTCGAAGATGTCACCATCGAACCCCGCCCCCAAAAAGGCGCGCTCGATGTGTGGATTGGCGGCAAGACCGATCAGGCCTTGAAACGCACCGCCCGCTACGGTGACGGCTGGTTTCCCTCATTCATCAGCCCGGACGAATTCCGTACCAGTATGGATAAGCTGCAAGCTTACGGCGACCGGTACGGACGTGAGATTGACCCTCGTGAGGCGGGGGTGCTGATTCTGACCTGCACCGATACAAACCGCAAACGTGCCCAGGATATTGCCGGTCGGTTTCTCCAGGGCTTCCCCCTGCCCCAGGAAGCTCTGGTCGCCCGGTGCGCGATTGGTACGCCGGAAGAATGTATTGACAAGGTACAGTCTTACGTCGATGTCGGCTGCTCTAAGTTTGTCCTGTGGCCGATCGTGCCGCCAGACGAACTCATTCCCCAGATCGAGCTATACGGGAGAGCGGTTATTCCACACTTTGAGTAGCGTGTACGGATACCCTAGACGGTGTTCGGACGTGTCGGGCAGGCTGCGGCTTTGGTTTGCTTCTGATCTGTCCTTATTCAGAAAGACATCCCCATCATGGACCGCATTGAAAGTAAAATTCGAACAAGCAGTCCTGAGTTTCAGGCCAATCTGGAACATATGGCCAGCTTGGCGGCGGAACTCAAAGAGCGGCTCGGTCAAGCCAGGCATGGCGGCTCAGAAGCGTCCCGCCAGCGCCACAAAGCACGCGGGAAACTCTTGGCTCGCGAGCGTATTGAGGCGCTGGTTGATCCGGACAGCCCCCTGCTCGAACTCTCACCGCTGGCCGCATACGGGATGTACGACGATCCGCCGTCGGCCGGGATTGCCACCGCAATTGGTCTGATCCAGGGCCGAGAAGCCATGATTGTCTCAAACGACGCCACGGTGAAAGGCGGCACGTATTATCCGATAAGCGTGAAAAAACATCTGCGGGCGCAAGAAATTGCGCAAGAAAACCGTCTGCCGTGCGTCTACCTAGTCGACTCTGGCGGAGCGAATCTGCCCTTTCAGGCCGATATTTTCCCCGACCGTGATCACTTTGGGCGCATCTTTTACAATGAAGCCCGTATGTCGGCCCAAGGCATCCCACAAATTGCCGTTGTGATGGGTTCGTGCACGGCCGGCGGGGCGTATGTGCCAGCCATGGCCGATGAAAATATCATTGTCAAAAACCGGGGAACCATCTTTCTGGGCGGGCCACCGTTGGTCAAGGCGGCGACCGGCGAAGAAGTGTCGGCCGAGGAACTGGGTGGCGGCGACGTCCATACCCGTATCTCGGGGGTGTCTGATCATCTCGCCGAGGACGATGAGGATGCTTTGGCCATAACCCGCTCAATTTTTGAGAATTTCCCTCGCCCCCAAAAGTTTTCGCTCGACCGCGAAGCCCCCGAAGACCCGGCCTATGATCCGGCCGAACTGTACGGAGTCATTCCCCACGACACTCGAGTTCCGTACGATGTGCACGAGGTTATTGCCCGTCTGGTTGACGGCAGCCGCCTGCACGAATTTAAGCCCCGCTACAGCCAAACCATCGTGACCGGCTTCGCCCGTATTCATGGCTATCTGGTTGGCATTGTAGCGAATAATGGGGTGCTGTTCTCAGAGTCCGCGCTCAAGGCCACCCATTTCATCGAGATGTGCAGCCAGCGCAAGGTGCCGCTGCTCTTCCTGCAAAACATTACCGGCTTCATGGTCGGTAAAAAATATGAACAGGGCGGGATTGCCAAAGACGGGGCCAAGATGGTGCACGCGGTTGCCAACGCCCAGGTCCCAAAGTTTACCGTGATCATCGGCGCATCAAACGGAGCGGGGAACTACGGCATGTGTGGCCGCGCCTATTCACCTCGTCTGCTCTTTATGTGGCCCAACTCGCGTATCTCGGTGATGGGCGGCGAGCAAGCGGCAGGCGTGCTGCTGACGGTCAAGCTGCAACAGCTGGCGGCAAAAGGCGAGACGATGACCTCACAAGAACAGCAGGCCTTTAGTGCTCCGACCCTGGCCAAATACGACCAAGAGGGCAGTCCCTACTATTCGACCGCCCGCTTATGGGACGATGGCATTCTGGATCCGCAAGACACCCGTACTGTGCTCGGACTGAGTATTGCCATGTCGCTGAACGCCCCCATTCCCGACCATCAGGTTGGCGTGTTTCGGATGTAAGACCCTAAGAAATTATACGAGAAGGAGTAGAATGGCTCGATGAGTAATCCGCGTGTGACCTCACTCAAAGATCCCCCCCCGCCAAAAGCCGCGGTCGAGCACAAGCTTCACCGCTCCTCCGCCCGTCTCGAAGATATCGTTCGACACATTCTCGAATATATGGGCGAAGATCCTGATCGGGAAGGGCTGGCCAAAACACCCTACCGGGTTGCCCGCTCTTTTGAATACCTGGCCAAGGGCTACGCCCAAGACCCCAGAGCGGTCATTGGTCAGGCGATCTTCACCGAAGAAGATTACCAAGAAATGGTCCTAGTCAGGGACATTGATTTCTACTCGCTTTGCGAGCACCATATCCTGCCCTTTTTCGGTCGCGCTAACGTGGCCTATATTCCGAAACACCATATAGTCGGGCTCAGTAAAATCCCGCGTCTGGTTGAGGTCTTCTCCCGTCGCTTGCAGGTTCAGGAGCGCTTGACGACCCAGATCGCCAACACGATTATGGAAGAGCTCGACCCCTTAGGGGTAGGCGTGATTATCCGCGCCGAACATCTCTGTATGCGGATGCGCGGAGTCGAGAAACAAAACTCCATTGTCACCACCAGCGCCATGCTGGGATCCTTCCGCAGTCAGCAGGCGACCCGCGAAGAGTTCATCACTCTGGTTAATGGTCAACGCTGAGGTAAATAGTCTGCGGCAAACACCCCGGTCGTTTGCTGTAGGCGTAGCAGGGCGATCTGATAGGCATAGGTCTGGTCAGTGAGCTGGGTTCGCACCTGATTCAGGGCGTTGAGGGCGGTATTGAGGTCAAGGCTAGTTGCCAGGCCAACGCGGTATTGTTTTGACGTAATGGTGTAGTTTTCCTGAGCCAGATTGACCTCTTTTTCCAGCGTGTTGAGCGTCGAGCCGAGCGTTTCAACGGTCAGCAGGGCGTCTCTGACCTCGACCTGAATTTCCTTGCGAAACTGCTCGACGCGCAACCGGACCTGGGAGAGGTTTTCATTTTCTTCTATCAAATCCAACTCCCGCACCCCACCATCAAACAGAGGGATCTCAAAGTTCAGAAACAGAGTCCAGAATTTGTCCCGCTCAGCAAAGGTTTCGGCGTCGAGCCGGGGGAACTCCCAGCGTGCGTTCACCCGTGGAGCATAGCGGGCAATAACCAAATTTTTTCGCTGCTGGGCAACCTCCACCATGAGTTCCTGGGCACGCAAATCCTGGCGCTGACTATACGCCTGTTCTAACAGCTGGTCGTACGGCACCGGACTATAGGCAACGGGCTCAGGCTGCAGCACACCGAGCGGTTCAGGCACGCCGATCGTTCTGGCCAGAGTCGTGAAGGCTAGCCGCAAACGGTTTTGGTCCGTCACCAACTGCCGCCGCGCTTGCTCGACTGCAACCTCGGCACGCAACACATCGGTCTTGGTGACCTCACCAACCCGGAACCGGACCTGGGCTTGACGAAGTTCGTCTTGGCTCAGGCCTAAGGTATCTCTGGCGATAAGCACCTGGGCCTGTGAACGCAGCACGCCGTAATAAGCGCGGGCAACGCCGAACAACACCTCCCGGATGGTGAACTCATAGCGTTCGACACTCTCTCGGATGGCTGTTTTTCCCAACTGACGCGTGGCAAAAAAAGCAGGCTCCAGTATGGGCTGCGTGATCCGAAAAATCCCCGTCCAGCGATCAAGCGGACGAATAACAGAACCGGTCGAAAAGAGACTTTCGGATCCGGGCGGAAGCCCGCTGTCACTGACAAACGATATCTCGTCTTTATTGCGGGTATAGGTCCCCTGAATATCACTTCGCGGGGTGAGCTTGGTGATGGCCCGCCACGGCAACAGGCGAGCTTTGCCCAGTTCGTGACTGGCAATCTTGATCCGCTCCTCATTCTTTATGGCTAAACGATACGCTTCGGCCAGGGGAATACTCGGGCCTTGGCCAAGGTCGGGAGCTGGGTCTGTGACGGGGGGCGACGGGGGGGCCTGAGGGGAAGGCGTCACGGTCAGCGGATCAGCGGGCGGTCCGGACGATATTGTCACGCCGGGTCGCGGCTCAGATGAACTGACGAGGTGGAATGGCTGGACCGTTTGACGCGGTTGAGTTGGCACCCCCAGGGGTGGATCGGCATCAATGATCGAAACCTCGGCAATAGCCGCCAGCTGGGTGAGCTGTGGAGCGGCTTCGGTTCTTTGAGTCCGCACGATGACCCGATGCGGGTTGGAGAGGAGCTGGACCTGGCAGACGCGCTCGTCGGTCAGGTCTAGCACGACCCGTGCCGTGTCTGGACGGAACTGGGCGGTCCGGACGCGTTGGACCGGCCCATGCCGGACGTCGAGACTGGACACAATCTGGTTGCCGAGCTTGGCTGGAGCAATATCCACATAACAGCGGTGCGGCCGCTTATGGCTCGGGTCGGCCTTCAGAGTCGCGTACCGGAATGCCACCGGGGCAGACAGCGCAATAGAGACCTGTCCGGACGTGGCCGACACAGTCTGAACGATCGCTCTCTCGGCGGCCCGAAGCCCCGATTGTCCGCCCACAGAAAGCGAACAGACTACCAGCAAGAGGAGACGGGACAAAGCATGCATCGGACGCGCACTCTGGTCTGGCATGACGACAGGTCCTCTCCCTAAGCTAACGGAGGGGGAGAGAAGGGCGGAGAGGAGATCGATAAGCCGGATTCTGTTCCCCTGTGTAATGCACTGAGGCCATGGTCATTCCTCTTGGCAGCACGTTACCGTGCTGCTCTAGCGACCGAACCCGGAAGGCAGAGTGGGGCGGCTCTTGTCCGCAAACGGACCCTTCCTACTTTGGTCTTGCTCCGGGTGGGGTTTACCCAACGCCCCCGATCTCTCAGGGACTTGGTGAGCTCTTACCTCACCTTTTCACCCTTGCTGAGAGCGGCTTCCGACGTCCGTCCTGGCCCCTCTCTAGCGGTCTCTTTTCTGTGGCACTTTCCCTGCCTCACGGCCGGCCGCTGTTAGCGGCCACCCTACCCCAAGGAGTCCGGACTTTCCTCGAACCTGGCGGGCAGGTCCGCGACCATGTAATCTCCTCTCACACTGACGGCCTCAGTCAGGCTTCCTGTTCCCCCTCGCTCGCCTGCGGCCAATAGATGATTCGCGTACAATGCGGACAGTAATAAATTTTTTCGGACTGCTGAAGTTGACTACTCTGGATCTGATTGCACAGCTGGGGGGGAAGCCGCATATGGCAGCCCTGGCATGTTCCCTGTTGAATCTGCACCACGGCAAGCCCACCGCATTTGGTAAAGACGCGCTCATACCGACTCTGGAGTGCTGAGTCAAGAGAGCCGATCAGGACGCTGCGCTTCTCGCGTTGCTGCTGCGATTCATCTTCTAGGACCGTTATTTGGTCATCCGTCCGCTCCGCTTCTTGCTGGTGCTGGACCTTCAGGGTTCCCAAACGGACCTGGCTCCGGGTCAGACCCTCGTTCTCCTGCTCTATCTGTTCAAGCAACCGCAGCGTGCTCTCTTCTAGCTTGCCCTTTTCTTCCCGCATCAGTTCAATCTCTCGCTGGGCGGCAAGCATTTCCCGCTCATTGCGGATACGGTTCAGGCGTACCCGCTTTTCCTTGATTTTGTCTTCTTCTAGTTTGAGCCGCCCTTCGATGTCCTGATGCTGAGCCTCAAGCTCCTGTAGCTTTTGGTGTTGGGCTTCCGCCTCCTGCTCCGTTTGCTCCATCTCCGAGCTAATAGCGGTCACATGCTGACGTAACTCTTGCAGAAGCTGTTCTTTTCGATAAAGCTCTTGGTCAAGCTTCTGAAGCGCAGCCAGCACATCGATCTGTGTGGCCAACAGATACCTCCTTTCGCTTTTGTCTTGCGGTGTCGAACGGGTCGAGAGCGAAGAGTCCAACGTATGGGCCCACCAGGACTCGAACCTGGGACCAGCCGGTTATGAGCCGGCCGCTCTGACCAACTGAGCTATGGGCCCCCCTGACACGGACTGCACATTCTCACTCCCGAAATTTCCGAGGAGAGACACTATGGGGGCCCTGACGCGGACTGCACACCTCCGACCGCCGCCGCCGTGATCCGGCACTCTCTGAAGCCCCCTGACACGGACTGCACACTGAACTCTGTCTGCGCTCCTCCATATCATACGCCTAGGACTATGCCTACTACTCGCCCTCGTTCACGTCGTGTTTCTCCAGATCTTTCTTATCCCAGCTGTTGTAACTGCTGGAGGCTACGGCGGACAGTCTCTTCATCGCCCCTCAGTTCGGCTTCCCGGAGCTGTTGCTGGAGCCGTCCGCGGGCAGATTTGCGCCGGGTGGTTTGCAGACGCCGAACACAATCGGCGAACAACTGTTCCCGCTGATCGGTTTCCTCGTCGGGCTGGACATCGGCCCGGCTCACCCGAGCGGCCAGTCCCTCCAGCTCTTGGGGGAGTTTGTCCAGCATCGTCCCGATATCAATCTGGTCGTGTTCTTGCCATACTGCGACAATGTCTGCGGCCAGGGCCTGCCAGTGTTGAAAAGTACCAACAACACCCTCACCGGCGGCCCGCAGGGCGAGCTGACGATCGATGAGCATCAAATACAGCAACTCCGTCTCCACCGCAGCCTGGGGAGAGAGAACGGACGGACGACGAGACCGGCGCTGGGTTTCTTGAGGCAGTGGGGGGCGACGCGATGCGGTTTGGGACGGATTCGGGCCCACTGCCGAGCGCCGAAGTTCCTCTTCGTTCACTCCAAAATGTTGCGCGATCTGCGTCAGCAGCGCCCCTCGGAGCATCGCATCGTTCGGTTTCAACTCGGAGAGCGCAGCCTGTGCGGCCTGAGCCCGTTGAAAAGCCGACGCCCCGGGAGGGAGGGAGTGACGAAGCAAATAGAAATCCTGAAGAGACTCGGCCCGATCAATCAGGTCATCTAGCGCAGCCCGTCCGTGTTTGCGGACGAAGGAATCGGGATCCTCGCCCTCGGGCAGAAAAATACCGCGGCCGTTCACTTCGGCTTCCAGACACAGAGGATAGGCCCGGGTTGCCGCCCGTCGACCAGCCTCATCGCCGTCAAAAAAGAGGGAGACCTCACGGGTAAAGCGACGCACCTGCCTGAGCTGATTAACGGTCAGGGCCGTTCCTAAAACGGCAACCGTCTCACTATGGCCGTGCTGGGCCAGAGCTAAAAGGTCGATATAGCCCTCAACAATCAGGGCGCGTTCGCAGCTTTTGATGGCAGTCTTAGCTTGGGCCAAGCCGTATACCAGCGTCCCCTTTTTATACACCGCAGACTCCGACGAATTGATGTATTTGGGCAAGGGGCGGGACCGACGATGCGGCGCCGAGCCCTGCCTCGCCTGCTCAGCCTGGGGTAACAGCCGTCCGCCAAAGCCGACCGGCTGGCCGACCACATCGGTAATGGGAAATATCAGACGGTGGCGAAATCTGTCATAATAGCCTCCCCTCTGCTGCTTCCCAATGAGCCCCAACCGCACGGCATGGCTCAGGTCGGCCTGTTGCTTGGTCAAAAAGCGGACCAGACCATCCCAGCCGGGCGGGGCAAAGCCCAGCCGGAACTGTGCGACCACATCGGGTCGGAGTCCGCGTTGGGCCAAGTATCGACGGGCCTCGCCCCCGATAGGGCTGGCGAGGCAGCGCTGAAAATAGCTACTGGCCAGTTCGTTGAGGCGGTACAGACGGACGCGTTCCTGGGCCTGAGGGTCATGACTCGCTGGCAGGACTACGCCAGCCTGTTTGGCCAGCCGGCGCACGGCTTCCGGAAACGTGAGCCCCTCAATTTTAGAGACAAAGGTGAACACACTCCCACTGACCTGGCAGCCAAAACAGTGAAAGAAGCCGCGCTCCTCGTGGACGCTAAAGGACGGGGTCTTCTCGGCATGAAAGGGACACAGACCCGTATAGTTCCGGCCTGATTTGCTCAGGGCGACATAGCCCGATACGACGTCAACAATACTGAGACGAGCGCGGATCTCGGCTAGAGTAGCCTCGGGAATCCGGTCTGCCATGTGAGCGGCCTCTCAATCAGAAGAGTTCGGATACAGTATGACAGCTGTCATATCCCGCGTAAAGCAAAACACCCACCCGAACTCGGGTGGGTGTGTGGAGATACGCAGTGCAGGACGGGGCGGATCAGGAAAATTTAGTAGAACGAACGGCTCGCTCGACGTAAGGCACGTTTTCTGGCGGCGACGGCTTTTCGTTTACGACGCACACTCGGTTTTTCATAGTGCTCACGCTTTTTGAGTTCCTGGAGAATACCGGCCTTCTCGCACTGCTTTTTAAAACGGCGGATGGCACTTTCTATGGGTTCGTTCTCTTTAACTCGGACACCTGCCATGGGTCAACCACCTCCTCCCAGGCGAGGCCTAACAATCCACTAGGATAGACGTTCCTCCAAGAAAGTCAAGCGTTTGTCCGCAAAGTGGACAAGCCACCACGGATAGCACACAATAAGTCATGGCCGAGACAGCTCCTCTCAAGTCCCCTCCTCCCCAGAAACTCTTCGCCTTCCTGCAAACCCGCCAGCAGATCGTCAACATTCTGCTGGCCTGTGTTGTCGGGCTGCTCGTCGGCGTGGCGGCGATTGGCTTTCACGAACTGCTCCATCTTGTCCAGAAAATCGCTCTTGGCTCGACTTCTCCGCTGGCCATCCTCCCAACCCTGCCGTGGTATTGGAAGGTGGGTCTGCCGGCTATCGGCGGCCTGCTAGTCGCCCCGATTGTCACCCGCTGGGCGGTTGAGGCCAAGGGGCACGGCGTGCCAGAGGTCATGGAAGCCGTTGCCCTGCGAGGGGGCATCATTCGAGCCCGGGTAGCCCTGGCCAAAGCCATAGCTTCAGCAGTGACGATCGGAACGGGGGGATCGACCGGTCGTGAGGGGCCTGTCATCCAGATTGGCTCTGCTCTGGGTTCGAGCTGCGGCCAGCTGCTGCGCCTGTCCCCGGATCAGGTGCGAACGCTGGTCGGCTGTGGAGCGGCAGGCGGGATTGCGGCAACATTCAACGCCCCGATTGCCGGAGCATTCTTCGCTCTTGAGGTAATTTTGGGGAATTTTGCCGTCCCGGCGTTTGCGCCAATTGTGCTCTCGTCCGTACTGGCGACCGCGGTCTCCCGTGCCTATCTGGGCAACGTTCCGGCCTTTCAGATTCCCCAGTACTCCCTACTGCACTATGGCGAGGTCCCCCTGTACGCCCTGCTCGGCATCCTGATGGGACTAGTAGCCGTCATCTTCATTCGTGTCCTCTATAAGAGTGAGGATCTGTTTGACCGCAGTCCTCTTCCACCGGTCTTACGGACGACTGTCGGTGGCCTGCTAGTCGGTGGTCTGCTCCTGTACTGGCCCGAAGTGTATGGGACAGGCTTTGAGGCTATGTATTACCTGCTGCACGAGGCAACCGAATGGCAGTTTTTGGCTCTCCTGTTCGGCATCAAACTCATCGCCACATGTACAACCCTCGGCTCGGGTGCATCGGGTGGAATCTTCTCACCATCCTTGTTTCTCGGCGTTGTGGCCGGGGGCTTATTCGGTCATGTCGTACACGCCGTCCTCCCCGGCCTGACTGCTGAGCCCGAAGCGTATGCCATGGTTGGTATGGGTGCGGTTGTGGCAGGGACAACCCACGCTCCGGTCACCTCGATTTTAATGCTGTTTGAGCTGACCGGGGACTATCATATCATTCTGCCGGTGATGATTGCGTGTACCTTGAGCACCGTCACAGCCCGCTATCTCTATACGCACTCCATCTATACGTTGAAGCTCTCCCGCAAAGGCGTCTCGTTGATCCGGGGCAGGGAGGAGACGGTCATGCAATCCTTCCACGTTGCCGATGTCATGCATAGCCCAGCCCCGACGCTGGAGGAACACACTTCATTCCAGGAGATTGTCGATAAATTTCTGGACTCCCAGGAACCGCATTACTATTTGGTCGATCGTGATGAGCATCTGACCGGAGTGATTCATCTCCATGATGTCAAGGGCTTTCTGAACGATGGAGAACTCGGCGGGCTGATCATTGCCCGCGATGTGGCCCATTCCATATCGGTCATGACCTACCCCGGCGAAACGCTAGCCGAGTGCCTAGAGAAGTTTAGCGGCAACGCCACCGAACGCCTGCCGGTTGTTGATTCATACGCAGTTCCCAAAGTGATCGGGGTTGTCGCCCAGCAGGACGTCATCGACTTGTATAACCGTGAGGTATTGCGCAAAGAGTTCTTGGGAACCTTACCCTCCACCTCACCCCAGCCCAACAATGCGATCACCCTGCCGCCCCAATACACCGTTGTCCCGTTGCGTCTCCCCACAGCGTTTCGCGGCAAAACACTCAAAGAGCTCGATCTGCGCGCCCAGTACCACGTGACTGTGGTGGCTGTTCGAACGAGTATGAACTCGGGGACACGCGATTATCTGCCCCAGCCCGACCAACCGCTGCAAACCACCGATACCCTGATTCTGACCGGTCACCGGGAAGCGCTAGAGGCATTCCAGCAGCGCTTCTCCGCAACCGGAGAGATGGAGAACGGATAACTGACATGATCGCCTCGGCTCGCGAGGGTCAGTCCGCCGCCGCTTCGCTCCGCTCAATACACTCCCAAAACAGCCGATGCCAATTCGTCACCGTTCGGAACTGCTGCACGTAGGCTTCCAAACCGAGCAGGGCACGCACTAGAAACAGGCGGTGTCCGGGCGCGTTGAAGATCCGCTTCTCAAGGCTAATGGTCGTGACCTTGACACTCTTCTCGGCCGAATGAAAATCGTGCGGGTCATAAACCCGATCTTCCAATACCGGCTCAAAGAGTAAATACATAATCTGGATCAGCGGTGCAGGATCAACATCGGCATCCAAAAAGCCGAGCGAGACGAAACAACCCGCCATGGTCTGTTCATCGCGCTCGACAATCGCCCGCGCCAGAGCCAGATATGAGCGTCGGATCGCTGGGGGAAAGATCCGCACGCTGCCAAAATCGAGCATGGCAATCTTGGGGTGATAGGTCACCAGATAATTCCCCGGCTGAGGATCGGTCTGCAGCACCCCAAAGTCAAAAATCTGTCGCCAGGTGAGCTGAAAGTATTTGATTGCCACCCAGTCTTTCAACTCCTTGTCAACGCCTGGGACAAGAATATCGTGGAGGGTGTAGCCGTCAATATACTCCATGGTCAGCACGCGTTGGGATGAAAACTTGGGGAACACGCGGGGGATGAGCAGCTCTTCGTCATCGGCAAACAAACGCCGAAAGCGGTTGATATTCTTGGCCTCGTGCAGGTAATCAAGCTCTTCGTGCAGCCGCTCTGCCATTTCGTGATAGATTTCAGCCACCTCAAACCGTTGGCGCAAGATATCGCGGGTGCACAGTGTTAACACCTGGAGTAGAGCCTGTATATTTTTGAGATCTTGCTCAACGGTCTTATCCACGCCGGGATACTGGATCTTGACAACCACATCCCTCCCGTTCTTGAGTCTCGCCCGATGGACCTGACCGAGCGACGCGGCAGCAAAGGCCTCAGGCTCGAAGTGTTTAAACAAGCGGTCTGGCCAGGCGCCGAGTTCCGCCTTGACCTGGTCCCGGATGAGTTCATAGTCCATCGGTGGGACAGAGGACTGAACGACCGACAAGACGTCTACGACCTCAGACGGCAGCAGATCACCGCGCATACTGAGCATCTGGATGAGCTTCATAAACGCCCCGCGCAACTCGCGCGAACACTCAACAATACGCAGGGCGTTCTTGAGGTGTACGTCTAGCCGCGCCTGCTCTTTTTTGTCAGCGGATTGGAAGAGATGTGTCAGAGCGTGCCAAACATAGCTCCCGCCTACCGCCGAGGTCAGCGAGCCGACCTGGAGGGCACGTTTCGCCCGCCCTTGGGTTAAGCTGGATCCTGGGTTGGAGGCTTTGCGTTTGTGTGACACGTCAGGCGATTCATCAGGGTTGCGGCCGCCGCAGCGCCAAAGCCATTATCAATATTCACAACGGTGATGCCAGCCGCGCACGAGTTGAGCATGGCCAACAGGGCCGCAACTCCATGAAAGCTCGCACCGTAGCCCACGCTGCTTGGCACGGCGATCACCGGCCGATCGACCAATCCGCCAACAACGCTCGGCAAGGCTCCTTCCATGCCAGCCACAACAATCAGCACGCTGGCCGCCCGGAGCTGCTCGAGACCATCAAGCAGCCGATGCAGGCCGGCGACCCCCACATCGTACAGACGCTCCACCCGGTTGCCTAGCAGTTCAGCTGACACCGCAGCCTCTTCAGAAACGGGCAAATCGGCCGTTCCAGCCGCAACCACAAGCAGGATTCCCTGCTCAGGCGGTGGGCTTGGCGGCTGTCCGAAGGCGGCGATACGTCCCTCGGCGTAATAGCGGAGAGCCGGTAAGAGCCGGCGGACCGCCTCCACCTTTTCAGCATCAAGACGGGTTACGAGCACGTGATGGCCGTTGGTGATGAGGCGTTGGGCAATCGCCGCAATTTGGGTCGCGCTTTTGCCCTGGCCGAAAATAACCTCGGGAAACCCGGTGCGGAGCGCGCGATGCTGGTCGACACGGGCAAAGCCGAGGTCTTCAAATGGCAGAGTTTTCAGCGCTTCGACGGCCTGCTCGACCGCGACCTGTCCACTCTTGACCCGGGATAGTAAGGTCTGCAGGCGAGCGCTATCCATAGTCATCCAATCTATCAAGCCCGACGAAAATGGTCATGTCCGCCCCGCGTTGGCGTATATGGCTTGCCCGCCGCATCAATCACTTGACGTCCGTCCCGCTCCGGGACAATCTTTCCGATTCGGGTCACGGCGCACTGACAGGTTTCGGCCACAGCCCGCATCACGGTTCGCTGAGCGGCCGGAGCACAGAATAACAACTCATAGTCTTCGCCACCGGTCAGCGCAAGCTCCCAGGCCTGAGGACCGAGGAGGCCGCGGTAGGCCTCAGACACAGGCAGTTGGGAGACCTCGATACGCATCCCAACATGACTCTCTTCACACAAATGGTCCAGGTCCTGGAGCAGTCCATCACTCACATCAAGCATTGCGGTGACGAGCCCTCGGGCGGTAATTTCTTGGGCCACCTCAAAACGCGGGCGGGGACACACAAAGCGGGCTTTGGGGGGTTGGGAAAGGGCGTCATCCCGGCCCTCTTGGAAAAGCCGCAGGCCCAGAGCCGCGTCTCCCAAGGTGCCCGTCACATACACATCATCGCCGACCCGTGCCCCGGACCGAGTCACAATCCCGTGCGATGCGTGGCCGAGCAGGGTGACCGACACCGTCAGACACGGTCCCGCGCTCATATTACCGCCAACCAGAGCGACCTGACGCTCCTCGGCTGCGGCCAGAAAGCCGTCAAAGAAGGCGTCTAGATCCTCGACCTGCTCCTCTTGAGGAACACTGATACTGAGCAGCGCAAAGGTTGGTTCACCCCCCATAGCAATAATATCGCTCGCATTGACCGCAAAGGCCTTTGCCCCCAAGCTGGCAAAAGAGGTCCATTCGCGCCGGAAGTGGACGTTTTCAACCAAGGCGTCGGTGGTCAGGAGGAGCGTCCCGGACAGGCTTAGCGCCGCGCAGTCATCGCCCACACCGAGGGTGACGCGGGGATCGACAGACAAGCGCCCGCGCAGACGGCGGAGAAATGGGAACTCCCCAAGGTCACGAATTTGCATCTGCGCTTCTCTCGCCGACTTACAGCCTCGGTCAGATTAGCCAAAGAGTTCCTTGACCTTGTCAAAAAAGCCCCGGCTCATCGGATGGATATCCGCGCCATCAAGATCGGCAAACTCTTCGAGCAATTTCCGCTGTCGGCTGGTCAACTTCCGCGGCGTTTCGACCGTCACTCGCACGAGCTGATCGCCGCGTCCGCCGCCGTGCAAATTCACAATACCTTTGCCGCGCAACCGGAACACATTGCCCGACTGGGTCCCGGCGGGAATTTTCATCTTGAGCTTGCCCTCAAGCGTCGGTACCTCGATGTCCGCCCCGAGCGCGGCTTGTGGAAAACTGATCGGCACCTCACAGACCACCTCGGTGTCTGACCGCTCGAACAAGGGGTGGTCGCGCACCCGAATTAAGACATACAGGTCGCCGGGAACGCTCGCCGTCGGACTATATTCGCCCTCTCCGCGCAGTTTGAGACGGGATCCGGTATCAACCCCAGCCGGAATTTTCACCTGCAGAGTCGAGGTTTTGCGTACCGAGCCGGCTCCGCGACACGTTGGGCAGGGATCGGACACAACCGAGCCCTGCCCACCACACTGATTACACGTTCGGGCAATGGTGAAGAACCCTTGTTGAAACCGCACCTGCCCAGTCCCGTGACAGTTCGAGCAGGCCGCCGGACGGGTTCCTGGTTTGGCTCCACTGCCCTGACACGGCTCACAGACGCTCGTACGAGGGATGGAGAGCGTTTTTTCTGCCCCAAAAGCGGCTTCCTCAAAAGAAATCTCAAGACTATAACTCAGGTCTTCTCCCCGGCGGGTACGGCTGCGCCCGCCGCGTCCGCCAGCGCCGAAGAAGTCGCCAAAAATATCGCCAAAAACATCTTCGAAATTGCCGCTAAACTCGAATCCGCCGCCACCCATCCCAGCCTGCTCAAACGCGGCGTGTCCATAGCGATCATACTGGGCTCGCTTCTCACTATCGCTCAAGACCTGGTAGGCTTCCGAGAGTTCTTTAAATTTCTCTTCGGCGGCTTTATCACCAGGGTTGCGGTCCGGGTGGTATTTGAGGGCGGCTTTGCGGTATGCCTTTTTGATGTCTTCCTCACCTGCACTCCGGCTTACCCCGAGCAATTCATAATAGTCCGCTTTTGCTGCCATACCCTGTCCTCTACCCGTTTAATAAAAAGCCCCCAGTCTTCCCGCCCAGGGGAGGACTAGGGGCCCATCAAGGCACGGGTCTGTTCGTTGCCGTTTATTTGACCTCTTCGAAGTCTGCGTCCACGATATTTTCGCCACCCTTTCCTTGTTCTCCGCCGCCGGCACCCGTCTGCGGTCCAGCCGATCCGTCTTGCGGCTTGGCCTGCTGTTGTTCCTTGGCCGCCCGCGCATACATGGCCTCGGCCAGTTTATGGGAGGCTTGGGTCAGCTCCTCGGTCGCGGCTTTGAGCGCCTCAGTATCATCACTGTCCAAGACCTGTTTGGCTTTTTCTAGAGCCGCTTCAATCCTGCTTGCCGTTTCGGCGTCAACGTCATCCCGATGGTCGGCAAGCGACTTTTCGGTCGAGTAGATAAACGAGTCGAGCTGGTTGCGGGTTTCAATCCGCTCACGTCGCTTTTGATCCTCATCGGCGTGTGTTTCAGCGTCTTTGACCATCTGCTGAATCTCTCCTTCGGACAAGCCGCTTGAAGCCGTGATACGGATCGACTGCTCCTTCCCGGTCCCGAGATCTTTTGCGTTCACGTGGACGATGCCATTGGCGTCAATATCGAACATCACCTCAACCTGGGGCACGCCGCGCGGGGCAGGCGGAATCCCGACCAGATCAAACTGGCCCAGCAGTTTGTTGTCATTGGCCATCTCCCGTTCCCCTTGATGGACGCGGATGGTCACCGCCGTCTGGCTATCGGCCGCGGTTGAAAACACCTGGCTCTTTTTGGTCGGAATAGTAGTATTTTTTTCGATGAGTCGGGTAAAGACACCGCCCAGCGTCTCAATGCCCAGCGACAGCGGGGTCACGTCCAGCAGCAGCACGTCTTGGACATCGCCGGTCAGGACCGCGCCCTGAATCGCGGCGCCGATAGCCACGACTTCGTCAGGATTGACCCCCTTGTGAGGGTCCTTGCCAAAGATTTTTTTGACCCGCTCCTGGACGGCTGGCATGCGGGTCATCCCGCCGACCAGGACAACCTCTTTGATCTGGTCGGCTGACAGGCCAGAGTCCTTGAGGGCGGTCAAACAGGGCGACTCAAGGCGGCCGAGCAGGTCGGCGCATAAGGCTTCAAGCTTGGCCCGAGACAGCTTCATCGTCAGATGCTTGGGGCCGCTCTGGTCGGCCGTGATGAACGGCAGGTTAACCTCCGTCTCCATGGACGACGAGAGTTCGCACTTGGCCTTTTCGGCCGCCTCTTTGAGTCGTTGGAGTGCCATGCGGTCGCTGCGCAGATCCACGCCTTGATCTTTTTTAAATTCGTCGGCCAGATAGTCGATGATCCGCTGGTCAAAATCATCGCCGCCCAGAAAGGTGTCACCGTTGGTCGATTTCACCTCGAACACGCCGTCGCCAACCTCCAGGATCGAGATGTCAAACGTTCCCCCGCCCAAGTCGAACACCGCAATTCTTTCATCGGTCTTCTTATCTAAACCGTAGGCTAGCGATGCGGCGGTCGGCTCGTTGATAATACGCTTGACGTCTAGCCCGGCAATTCGTCCTGCGTCTTTTGTCGCCTGGCGCTGGGAGTCGTTAAAATAGGCCGGAACAGTAATGACGGCCTCAGTCACGCTCTCGCCCAGATAGTCTTCGGCCGTTTGCTTCATCTTTTGCAGAATAAAAGCCGAGACTTCCGGTGGGCTATAGCTCTTATCACGGATTTCAACCCACGCATCTCCGTCCGATTCGGTCACCTTATAGGGCAGCACCTCTCTGGCTTTGACAACCATGGGGTCCTGGTAGCGATTGCCCATGAGCCGTTTAATTGAGAAGATGGTATTCTCTGGATTGGTAATGGCCTGACGTCTGGCGATCTGCCCAACTAAGCGTTCTCCGCTCTCGGTGAAAGCAGCCACCGAAGGCGTAATGCGGCTGCCCTCAGCGTTCGTAATCACCGTTGGTTCGCCGCCTTCCATGACCGCGACTACTGAATTTGTCGTTCCTAAATCGATTCCAATTATCTTTGCCATGCCTCGTCTCCTTAGAAAAACCGCTCCTACCCTCCACCTCTTCCGCTTAGTTAATCACCCCCTAGCTGCTTGGCAACCGTCAGTCTTCAGATTTTTTGTCTGGAGTGGTAGGGCCATCTTCTCTCTCAGCCGCAGCGGCTGGAGCTTTTGATACGCTGACCATCGCCGCCCGCAGCAGACGGTCGTGCAAACTGTAGCCCGGCGTATGCTCCTCAACCACAGTATTAGGGGGAAACTCCTTGCTCTCGACCTGGACCATTGCCTCGTGCTTGGCTGGATCAAAGAACTCACCTGTCGCCTGCACCCGCGCCACGCCGTACTTTCCCAAGACGTCCACAAAAGAGCGCAAGACGAGTTGCACGCCTTCAACTAAGGATTGGCCGTTTCCGCCCCTCTGGGCGTGCAAGGTGGCCCGTTCCAGATTATCCACCACCGGCAGTAAGTCCCGTACCAGTGGCTCATGGGCAAACCGGAGCGCCTCAGCCTTCTCCCGCTGCATACGTCGTTTGAAATTCTCCAGTTCGGCCCGCTCACGCAGAAAAAGCTCATAGTTTGCCTTGGCTTCGGCCTCTTTCCGATCTAGTTCGGCCCGCAGCACGCTCAATTCGTCGTCCGCGACCGGGCCGTCCTGCTGAGCCCCTGTTTCTTCCCCATCGGGTGGCGCTGCCTGCTCAGCCGCTTCCTCGGCTTCCTCATCGTGCTGTCGCTTGTCGTTCTCTTCCACCCGCACCTCGCTCTCATTGTGATCGGTTTTCTGCATGCCCTGCCTCATATATATGGTGGTAAATATGCTTCGGAAGGAGCGTGTGAACTCCTCGTACACAAAACGTAAGAACCCGTCTGCGGACTGTCAAGCGGATTATCAACAAGATAAGACACGATGAAAGAAGAACGTAGCCCCGCCATCGTCCTGCGGACACGCCCGCATGCTGAGTCGGATAAGATTGTGACCTGTCTCTCACGAGATTGGGGGAAGATCAGCGCCATTGCCAAAGGCGCAAAACGCTCACGGCGCCGCTTCGTCAATGTGCTTGAGCCGTTCAGCCATATCCAGCTACGCTTTCGGCCGAGTCGGAGCGAGGAGCTGATGTTTCTCCTTGGTGCTGAACTGATACAGGCTTTTCACCGCCCGAGTCGTGACCTCGAGCGGTTTGCTCTAGCCAGCTATATCGTTGAGCTAGCCGATGTGATGACTGCCGGACGTGAAGCCGGACAGGACATATACCACCTCGTGCTGAGCGGTCTCAACACCCTCGAAGCGCAGCCCAGGCTGTCGCCGTTGTTTGCCCCGCTGTTTGCCCTGCAAATCTTACACCACGTCGGCTACGCGCCCGACTTCACCACCTGCCAGCAGTGTGGGACAAGCCTGACCGACCAGGCTTGGGAGGGCGTGGGCCTAGCGCTGGCGTCCCAGCTAGGCGGGCTGCTGTGCCCGCGCTGTCATGGACGGGGCGGACCCATACTGCGGTTGTCACCAGAAACCGTCGCGGTCTTACAGGCCTATCACGACCCGCAGGCTGCCCTGCCAGCCGAGATATCGCTTCAGACCAGGAATGAAGTGCCTGCTTTGGCCACCCGCCTCCTGTCTCCACATCTCACCAGACCGCTGAAATCACTAGCGTTTCTGGAACAGGTGGGAGGGGGGCAGGGAGAGTAGTCTAGGCCGGGCGAGACGTCGCGCAGCAATAGGAGACACCGTGCCAGTAGCGCGGAACCACCCTTCTGTCTCTTCGCAGGCATGTTTACCATTATCAGACACTCGGGTTCTCTTCTGCTCCAGGGGAGGTACTCCATGTCGCTCGCTTCATGTTTGGTCCGTGGCGTCTAAGAGTCTAGCGCGTGTTCAGGACTTGGGAGGACCAGAGCAACCAACCGCTGGAACACCAGGGCGGCGGACGTGAATCGCGTACCCCCACCAAAATTGCAGACGGGCGTTCCTAGCCGTGTGCCAGGTGCCGAGAGCGAACCGTTCACCCGAAAGCATCTTGCGTTGCAGCGGGCGGATGCAGCCCTGCTGCGCAGCTTGACGACCCTGGAGCGCGAGGCCCCCCGAAGCAACATCCAGAGCGGGCCGGTAGAGCCCTGATCGTCCTAGGCGAAGGTCTTTGCCGCGGCCACTTGCCCTTGGGCCGCTAACACCTTGCCCCCTGTTGGGACTTGCTTGCGACGCACGGCTCTTTGGAGAAGAGCTACCCCCGCTGCCGCCCTTCCTCGTCAAGCATGCCCTAGCGCTTTACACCCGGCCACTTTCAACCAAGTGCCTGTTGCTCGACGCCCCTGCCCTCCCGCAGCACCACAGATCAATCGGGAACCCCCACCACGACGCTCCCACCCGCACCGTCTGCAACAAAACGGTCCGCAATGCAGCCCACCGCTAGGAGACCGGCCTCAACAGCACAGAGGGCACAACCCAGGCCCTCTCCTCAGCACGGACATCCTCCGGATACGCTGTCCGCTCAGCCCCACCCCATCCCCAAAGTGCACAACATCCTCTCGGCTGCTTGGCCACACCCGCTAATGAGGTGCATCAGTGCCAGGGACCACAAGACGGTCCAAAGGCTCCCCCAGGAGTAAGGACGCGCTTCTGCTTCAAGCGGGCGTGGCCAGACGGTGTGGGCCGTTGGCCCAGAGAAATCAGCGGAAGCTCGCAACGCACGACACCTTCCAGACAGGCCGCTGCGTCATGCACCGACACACGATAAGCACGCGGGAGGTTGACTCGTCGTGGTTGGAGTCAGCCTCACTCGGCAGCGCTCCTACTCTTCTCGACAAGTGTCATCCGGATATCTGCAGCGGCGAGTCGGCCACGCCGCTCCTTGACAAGGAGAGCGTTGCGCAACTCATAACTTCCAAATGCTCCCATGGCTCCATGCGTGACCGCGAGCGGCATTGTCCAGTCGGTACCCGGATCACCTGCCAGACATAACGACGGAATTTCCAACCACGACTCGGGTCACAACCGACATCCCTCATGGACGGCGTTGATGAGAGCCGCAACCGCTGTGTCCTCTTGAGACGCTAGCGACGGCTTATCATGCGCTGAATAGCGTGTTCGCAAGTACTACCCACAGGGCCCCCCTAGGCGCACGGTCGGGGCGTACGAGATGGTGAGGCTTTCCCCTGAGCGAGACAGTTCGGAAGCCGCAGCAGAAGTGTTTTGGCTGCATAAGCATCTATAATCTGCCTAAAATTTCTCAGGCGCGTGTGGGAGACCAGCTACATCACGCAGGGCAATCTCCTTATAGCCGGGGGAAATTGACCCTCTCCTGAGGGAATGCTAGGGTTTCCTCACTTAATGTCAGTCTAGTGAAAAAAGACATGGGAACGGTGGGGCCTCGACTTCCCATTGCTTGTGTGTCCAAGGCAGGAGACCGTCATGGAGAGATCTAAGGCGAGCGGCAGGGTACCCCCCCCCCGCGAGAAGCGGTATGTCTATTCGTTTGGTGGTGGCAAAGCCGACGGCAACTCCAGCCTCAACTGGCTATTGGGCGGCAAAGGGGCCAATCTGGCCGAGATCGCCGGATTAGGCTTGCCCGTACCGCCCGGTCTGACGATTACAACCGAGGTCTGCTCCTATTATTACGAGCATGGGCGAACGTATCCGGAAGAGCTAGCCAATCAGGTTCGTACTGGGCTGAGGCGTATTGAGCGGGTTATCAAGCGCCGTTTTGGCGATGCAAAGCGGCCCCTGTTGTTGTCTGTCCGGTCTGGCGCCCGTGTGTCTATGCCGGGCATGATGGATACGGTCCTGAATCTTGGCCTCAACGACACCACGATACGGGGTTTGATCCAACAGTCCGGCAATACGCGTTTCGCCTACGATTGTTATCGACGCTTTGTGCAGATGTATGGTGATGTGGTGCTCGGTCTCAAACCCGAATCCAAGACCGCCCTTGACCCTTTCGAGCAGCTGCTTGAGCAAAAAAAAGCCCAAAAAGGGGTGGAAAACGACACGGATTTAGAGGCCCAAGATCTCCAGGAACTTGTCAGCGCGTTTAAGAGATTGATCCACAACCGTCTGGACGTCACTTTTCCTGAAGATCCGCACGATCAGCTGTGGGGAGCGATTGGGGCGGTGTTTGGTTCGTGGAATAATCCCCGCGCGGTGGCCTATCGTCGGATCGAGAACATTCCGAGCGAGTGGGGTACGGCGGTCACAGTCCAAGCCATGGTCTTTGGCAACCTAGGCCAAAACTGCGCCACCGGGGTTGCCTTTACCCGAGATTTATCGACCGGCAAAGGCGAGTTGAACGGTGATTTCCTGCTCAATGCCCAGGGCGAAGATGTCGTCGCCGGTATCCGTACCCCGCAACAGCTTACCCTGGCCGCCTCACGACAGCGCGCCCAGCGCGAGGGGCGTTCTGAGGAGGAACGCAAGGCCGAGTATCCATCTCTCGAGGAGCAGATGCCGGAGTGTTTCTCCCAGCTCCAGGAGGTCGCCGAGGTTCTTGAGACCCACTACGCAGACGCCCAAGATATCGAATTCACCGCAGAGCGCGGCGCGCTCTGGCTGTTACAAACGCGGGCCGGGAAACGAACGGCGGCGGCAGCAGTGCAAATTGCGGCCGACATGGTCTATGAAGGGCGGATAGACGAGGCCACCGCAATTCTTCGGGTCGCCCCCACCCAGCTTGATCAACTGCTGCATCCCACTCTGGCCACAGATACGCCCAAAGACCTCCTCGCCCAAGGGCTCCCAGCCTCCCCAGGCGCGGTGAGTGGTGAGGTGGTATTTTCGGCCGAAGACGCCGAAGCGGCGGCCCGAGCCGGCCGCAAAACAATCTTAGTCCGTTTGGAAACCTCGCCCGAAGACATCAACGGGATGCACGCGGCGCAGGGTATCCTGACCGCCCGCGGTGGTGCCAGCTCACACGCAGCCTTGGTCAGCCGCGGCATGGGAAAATGCGCGGTTGTCGGCTGCGAGGCACTCGAAATCGACTACGAGCGACAAGAATTCCGCGTACCGACCAAGCATATCGTTGTGCACGCGGGTGAGTTTATTACCCTTGACGGGGCAACCGGCGAGGTGTTTCGGGGCCAAGTTCCAACTAGCGCGCCTAAAATTGAAAGCCCGGCGTACCAGGCGCTGATGGCCTGGGCCGACCGGAGGCGGCGCTTACAGGTCAGGGCCAACGCTGATACGCCGGCCGACGCTCAAACGGCCCGCGCCTTTGGGGCCGAGGGCATTGGCCTGTGCCGGACCGAACATATGTTCTTTGAAGGGAATCGGATCGATGCCGTGCGAGAGATGATTCTATCCGAAGACACCGCCGGACGCATCCGCGCCCTGAGTAAGATCATGCCTATGCAGAAGGCCGATTTCATCGGCATTTTACGAGCTATGGCCGGCCTACCGGTGACGATCCGCCTATTCGATCCGCCTCTGCATGAATTTTTGCCGAGCACTGATGACGAGATTGTCGCCCTGGCGAAAAAGATGAACGCGTCTGCCGAGCGCCTGCGGGTCAAGCGTAACGTCTTGCACGAGCTCAACCCAATGCTTGGACACCGGGGTTGTCGTCTGGGCGTGACCTATCCAGAGATCTATGAAACCCAAACCCAAGCGATCATGGAAGCCGCGTGCGAACTGGCTCGAGACAAGATTGAGGTTTTTCCAGAAATTATGGTTCCCTTGGTCGGCTTTAAAAAAGAGTTGGAGATCCTGCGCGCCCGGATTGAGCAGGTTTGCGTCAGCGTGATGGCCGACCACGGCCTCGAGATCCCGTACGCCATCGGCACAATGATCGAGGTTCCTCGGGCCGCGCTGAGAGCCGACCGTATTGCAGTTGAGGCCGATTTCTTTTCCCTTGGAACAAATGACCTGACCCAAATGACGCTCGGTTTAAGCCGCGATGACGCGGGCAAATTTCTGCCGGACTATGTCAGCCAGGGAATTTTTGCCCAGGACCCGTTCGTGTCTCTGGATAAAGAGGGGGTGGGCTCGCTGATCGAGTTAGCCGTACAGAGAGGCCGGATGGCCAAAACCGATATCAAAATCGGAGTGTGTGGGGAGCACGGAGGCGATCCGGCTTCGGTTGAATTCTGTCATCAGATCGGCCTCGATTACGTCTCGTGCTCGCCCTACCGGGTGCCGATTGCGCGCCTGGCGGCGGCCCACGCCGTCCTCCATAACCCGCCCACCGCGACACGTCCGGGCTCACGCCGACCTCCGAGGGAAGCGGCTGAGCTGCCCTCCGTGGCTCGGTAGAGCTATCTGGACCGCCGGGGTATGGTACACCAAACGATAGACGGGCAAACCCGGATTGTTGGGATCTTCGGCGACCCAATTGCCCACACCCGTTCACCCGCCATGCACAACGCGGCATTTCGGGCCCTGGAACTGCCCTACGTCTATGTTCCGTTTCATGTTCGCTCGGCCGAGCTGGCCAGAGCCGTGCACGGTATTCGGGCTCTCGGTCTTGTCGGCATCAACGTTACCGTTCCGCATAAAGAGCGTATCGTCCGCCACCTTGATGCCCTCAGTCCCGAAGCCGAGCTGTGTGGCGCGGTCAATAGTGTCGTGAATAACGACGGGCGCTTGTTTGGCGATAATACGGACGGCCGTGGCTTTTTGAATTCGCTCCAAGAGGGCGATCTCTCGCCTCGTGAGGCTGAAGTGGTGCTGATCGGCGCGGGCGGTTCGGCCCGGGCCGTGCTCAGCGCTCTCATCCGGGCGCAGTGTGCCGCAGTCAGGATTGTGAACCGCACCCAGGCCAGCGCCAGCAAACTCGTCCGCACCTACCGGCAAGCAGGAAAAACGCAGCTTGAGGCCCTCCCCCTCGACGCCCTCCGTGATCCAGCCCTATTCTCCGGGGTGAGACTCGTCATCAACACGACCTCAGCGGGACTCCAGAGCGACGACTTTCCTCCTCTCGCCTACACCGCAACCCAGGCCGGCTGCCTGTTCTACGACCTCCTCTACCGGCCCGATCAGACACCTTTCCTCAGACATGCCCAGGCGGCCCGTCGTCCGGTGATGGATGGCCGACGGATGTTGCTGCACCAGGGTGCGCTCGCTTTTTCTCTGTGGACAGGCCACCCCGCTCCCCTAGAGATCATGGATCAGGCCCTGCAACGCTCCCTGCGACAGCCCGCCTAAACCGATGAGCCGCTCTACTGGTTTTTCGTTAGGGGGTTAATCCCCCAAGAGACTGACGGGTGAGATGCAAGCGCCAGGCCCCTGTGGAAGCGGCCCATCCGGCCCCCTCCACACAAAGATACGCCCCACACACGCCCGCGACTTCATACAGGGCTCACCATTCCTCGGACAGGAACAGGCCGCAGCGGTCTTCCCCGGCAGTTTGCCGTCATGATGGACGCCGGAATTGTACACGGGCTCGACAACGTTGCCCGGCAGATAGACAACACTTTCCCGAGAGCTCTCCCCCAAGACGTCGCAAACGACACACCACCGCTCCCACCTCAATGGTCAAGCCTCCCATTAGCGACTTGTATCCCGCCGTATGCTCTCTACGGTCGGTAGGAGCCTTGATACCCCTTGAGAGCACTCGGGGGAAGGCAAGGGGCCTAAAGAGGCGCTCATCTTCGCCCCACGCGGTCTCTGTACCGCACTGAGAGCCGGCGCGCTTTATTCACGGCGGGAGGCTAAAACTCTCTCCCTTGGCCCTCGATTATTCGCCCGCCCCGCCCGTGCCCCGGCGAGGCTGCCGTCCTCGGGAGTCCCGCTGCCCAAGGCTCTTCGTGGGGCGGGCAATAGCGCTATTGAACGAGCCGCCCTCTCCTCACACGACGCTCGTTGTCGGGGCAAAACACTGACCAGCCCCCTGAGGGGAGTAAGCGTCGCCAGCGGTTGTCTGGCCGCTCCCATGTCTTTTCGGTTTGCACTGCAGCTATGATGGTCGAGAGGGGCGAGATGGTCGAGGGCAAGTTGCCTGGGCGGGGTCTGTCTCAGTCTCTCAGCAACGCTTCCAGTTCGGTCCGCTCAACGATAAACTGTGTGTTACAAAACTCACACGTGACCTGGGCCAGGCCCTGTTTGTCCAATAAGTCTTGGACTTCGTCGGGACCTAAAGCGATCAGAGCGCCCAGGACACGGTCCCGACTACACCGACACACAAACCGCACCTCTTGTTCCTCGACCACAGATGGGGTAAACGCGCCCACGACCTCATACAGGATATCGCGGGGCGTGGCACCGCAGCGGACCATGTCGCTGACCGGCTGAGCCCCAGCGACCGTGTTTTCGAGCCGCCCAATGAGTTCGTCGGTCGCCCCAGGCATAGCCTGAATCACAAAGCCGCCCGCCGCACTCACACTCTCGTCGGGCTGGACAAATACGCCTAGACTAACCGCCGAGGGAATCTGTTCGGAATTCAACAGGTAGTGAGCCACGTCTTGGCCGATTTCTCCCGACACAATGGGGAGAATGCTGCGGTGAGGAGCGGTGAGCCACGGCTGAGAGCGTATGACCACGAAAGTCCCGCTGCCAACCGCACCACCGACATCGAGCTTACCGTTCCGGGAGGGGAGATGAGTCCGCGGATGATAGACAAAGCCACGCACCTCGCCCTGGGCGTTGGCGTCAACGAAAATCCCGCGCAACGGACCTTTGCCGACAAACTGAAGAGAGATCGTCTCGTCCTCCCGCAACAGACTGCCCAACAGGAGTCCGGCCGTCATCGTCCGACCCAGCGCCGCGCTAGCGGTCGGGGCCGTGCAGTGACGACGACGGGCCTCATCCACAAGCTGGGTGGTGACGGCCGCCACAGCCCGGATCGACTGCCCGGCCGCCGCTGTCCTTACTAAGCCGTCGGCGATGTGCATGGCGTTCTTTACCAACGTCCACTCAGTGGCACAGTCTACGCGGAGGACTGGGCCTGACGCGCCGCATCCGCCGACTTCTTTTTTGCCTTGGTCGGGGGGGGGGTCTCGTTCAGAGGGACACACTCCACAATCTCCAGACCATAGCCGGGCAGGCTTACCAAACGCCGTGGTGAGTTGGTCAGCAAGCGCATCTTCCGTACGCCGAGGCTGCGCAGGATTTGCGCCCCAATCCCATAATCGCGGAAGTCGCTCGGCTGCGAACCCGGTCCGGGGACAGCAGCCTTGCGGCCGCGTTCTCTTGGCGACGTTTTCTCACGCAGCAGATGCGCCGCCTGCCCCTCCTGTCTGAGATACAGAATGACCCCTTTACCCTCGGCTTCTATCAATTCCATTGAGCGTCTGATCAGGACGCTGGTGTCGGCCGAGCTATAGCCAAAGACATCGCCAAAAACATACTCGGTATGGGCCCGGACCAAGACCGGTTCGCTGGGCGTAATCTCGCCCTTTACCAGCACGAGGTGCTCCTGGTCGTCAACATCACTCGTGTACACGTGGGCGGCAAAATCCCCTCCCGAACGCGTTGGCAGATGAGCCTCATCAACGTGATGGACTAAGGAGTCGTGGCGTAGCCGATACTGAATGAGATCGGCAATCGTGGCAATCTTCAGATTGTACGTCCCCGCGAATTCTTCCAAGTCTGGTAGGCGGGCCATGGTGCCGTCCTCACGCATGATCTCACAAATCACCCCCAGAGGCTTGAAGCCGGCTAAACGAGCCAAATCAACCGCCCCCTCAGTCTGGCCGGTCCGGACTAACACCCCTCCCCGGCGGGCGCGCAGGGGGAAAACGTGGCCGGGCATAACAAAGTCCTCAGAACGCGCATTCTCCTGCGTTGCGGCTAAAATGGTCGTCGCCCGGTCCTCGGCCGAGATCCCACGCCCAACGCCTTTTTTGGCGTCAAAGGAGACGGTAAAGGCGGTCCCTAGCGGAGCCGTATTCTCGTCCACCATCATGGACAGGCCCAGGGCCTCGGTGTGTTCCTCGGCCATTGGCATGCAAATCAGGCCCCGGCCATATTTGGCCATAAAGTTAATCGCCTCAGGGGTGACTGCCTCAGCTGCCATGCACAGGTCGCCCTCATTTTCCCGGTCTTCGTCGTCCATCAGAATAATCATCTGACCGGCCCGGATTTCTTCGATAGCGTCCTCTATTGACGTAATGTGTGGGCTGGTGTGATCTGGTGGACTTGGAGGGGGAACAGAAAACATACTAGCGCTCCTTCATAATCTAGAATGTTCGGCGACCTCGCTGAGCGAGCGTATCATCAGTGGGGTTATACCCTCTTGCCTTGGGGCCTGTAAAGTGGTGACCGGCAAATCGGCCGAGCGAATCACGCAACCCCAACTTGACCCTCTCATGCAAGACGGCTAGAGTGGAGGTGTCAACTAGAGGGAGTCTGTGGAGGGGCAGACACGCACATAGTCTTCATTAACAAGGCCTGTGAAGACGTCACACGCCGAAGGGGATAGAGGCACTGAGCACTCTGCGGCCAGCCTGCCAGCGTAAGGAGAGGGTTGATGCCACACGTCACCATCCTAGGATCGGTCGACCTACGTCAAATCATTATTCGCCGACCAGAGATGTTTCTCCGGGACCCCGATGGTATTAAACGGGTCAGTGAGTATTACACCAACACCGATTGCAGCAAACTGCTCCTCGAAGCCCTCGTGATTGAACCGGGGAAAAAACAACAGTTCTTTTTCCAAGTCAGCAAGAAGGCCAACGGGGCCCTAGTACGGCTTGATCCCATCAGCGGTGCGGAGAAAACGACGGGTGTGAAGCGATTAATGGGCCAGGTGGCGTTTGCCATCAAATCGCTGTTTCCAGGCTCGCGTTACGGCAAAACCAATATTGTCGATTTCATCCCCGATTACGAACGCCCGAGCGGATCGCGCGGCAAGAAACTCCGGGCGGTGGCCTAAAGGCCCGCCAGTGTTTCACCAGCCGAACCGTCCCCGCCGCCAAGCGTATAGGGCAAGCCTGATTTTACACCAGCTGCTGAGGCTTATGCGTCGGCCAAAGACCTGAAACTTCTGGGCGGCGATCTCGTCGAGTAGACGCCGATAGATGAAGTGCATGGCCTCGGCAGCGGCGAGGCTACGGCGGTCTTCTTCGGCCAGCTTGGCCGTAGCCTGCCGATAGTATTCTCGGGCTCGCTCTTGTTCAAAATTCATCAGCCGGACAAACGCCTCATTGTACACTCCGGCACACAACTCCTGTTCGCTATAGCCGTAGGCGGCCAAATCTTCAGCCGGCAGGTAAATCCGATCCCGTCCGGCGTCCTCGCCCACGTCACGCAGAATATTTGTTAACTGCAGCGCCAGACCCAGGTTTACGGCATAGTCCGGGGTTTGGGGATCGCGGTAACCAAAGATCTCAATGCAGATCAGCCCCACGAGACAGGCCACATGGTAGCAGTAGTCACGCAGTTCATCGAAGGTCTGATAGCGCGTGCGGTGGAGGTCCATCTCCACGCCATCGATAATCCCGGCCAGGTGGCGGCGCTCAATAGGGAAACGCTGGCTTGCATCGGCCAGGGCTTGGGAGATGGGGTGGCGTGGCTTTTGATTATAGCAGTAGTCGAGTTCTTCCCGCCACAGGTCGAGCAGCCGGGTGAGGGCCTGGGTACGGCTGTCAGTCGTATCGGGCGCGCAGTTGGTGTGACGCGCCGCGTCCATCTGTGCCTCATGACCTGCGATATCGTCATCGGTGATATCGTCCATGAACCGACAGAAGGCATAGGTAGCGCAGAGGGCGTTGTGGCGCTCTTTGGATAACAGATAGAAGGCGTAAGAGAAGTTTGAGGAGCTCTGGCGGGTTACCCGGCGGCAGTAGGCGTACGCCTCGGCAAGCGAAGTGGTGGGCCGAGATAGGATAAGAGGGCCGTGTTCCTCGGATCGTGGCGGAGTCTGGCTCACCGTGGGATCGTTTCAACACGCGCGCTTCTGCAGACGAGTCTTCTTAGGCCGCCGCCCCAGGTTGTACGCGCGCGATCAGTTGCCGGGCTTGGGCACGGGCCCAGCTGTCGACTTCGAGCAAACTGTCAAGGTCGGTCACCGCAGATGGCTCATGGGCGTCTAATACCCGCTCGTTGAGCGCCGCAATATCGGAGAAACGCAGCTGCCCGTTCAGAAAATGCTCAACCGTTACCTCATTAGCCGCATTGAGCACAGCCGGACACGTCCCCCCCTGTCGCAGGGCCGTATAGGCCAAGCGGAGGCACGGGAATTTGTCAAAATCGGGGGCAAAAAACTCGAGCTGCGCCACCGCGGTCAGATCCAGACCGGGTAAGTGCTCAAGTGCTAGACGGTCGGGATAGGCCAAAATGTACGAGATGGGGACGGCCATATCGGGAATCCCGAGCTGAGCCAGCACTGAGCCGTCAACATATTCGACCATCGAATGGACAATGCTCTGAGGATGGACGATCACCGATACCTGTTCGGGCGCCAGATCAAACAACCAGCGTGCCTCAATCACCTCAAGTCCCTTATTCATCAGGGTCGCCGAGTCGATCGTAATCTTGTTCCCCATCTTCCAGGTCGGATGCCGCAGCGCCTCTTCAACGCTCACGTTAGCCAGCTCAGCAATCGGACGTTGTCGGAACGGACCGCCCGAGGCGGTCAGCAGAATACGTTTGAGCCGCTCGCGGGGGTGACCCTGGAGGGCCTGAAAGATGGCGTTGTGCTCGCTGTCTACCGGCAACAGGCTCACACCGGCCTGCCGGGCCTCCCGCGTCATCAACTCGCCGGCAATGACCAGGGCTTCTTTGTTGGCCAGCGCAATGGTTTTCCCGGCCCGCACCCCTGCCAGGGTCGGCGGGAGTCCGAGCGCTCCGACAAGGGCGGCTATCAGCATGTCGGCCTCGGGATGGGTGGCTGTAGCCAACAGTCCTTCGGTCCCACACAGGATTGTACCGCCAAAATGGGGCAATTGCTCTTTGAGCGCCCGTGCGTCGTCTTCATTGGCCAAGGACACCAAATCGGGCTGAAAATACTGAATCTGTTCCACCAATTTGGCCACATTACGGCCCGCAGCCAAAGCCACGACCTGAAATTGCTCAGGAAATCGTTCAACAATGGAAAGCGTTGTTACTCCAATCGAACCGGTTGAGCCCAGAACGGCCAGCTTTCTCATCACCTTCCCCCACCTGCTCAGAGCGGCACCGCTCTACTCTTCCGCAACTCGTCCTGCTGATCAAACTGCTGTCCACGACGAAGAGAGACCTGGGGTGATTCACCAACCCCCATAAACTGCATGCGTACCGAACGGGGACGGGGACCGTCGAGTTCGGCAAAAATAATCCGTTGAAATTGGCCTAACACAAGCTCCCCGTTTTCCACCTGCAAGGCGAGTGAACCGCCCAACATGATAGCCCGCAGATGCGCGGCCGCATTCTTGCGCTCACAATCGGACAGGGCCGGATCGTTATGCTTATAGCCCGTCTTATCAGCCACAACCCGGCGCAGGAAGGCATCCACGTCATCCCATAACGCATCCTGGGTCTCGGTATAAAAGACACCGGTCGTGGTATGGAGGGTTGAAACCACCCCCATCCCATTCCTCACACCACTCTCAGCCACAAACTGTTTGACCTGCTGGGTCAGGTCAAACAGTTGGACTTGGGTTCTTGTGTCGAGTTGGATTGTCCTGGACTGAATAATCATGCAACACCTCCCCTTACGCTATCAGCCTAGCTCACCCCAAGCCCATCCTCCGGCGTGTTGAGGCAGCTCTTGTGGGTCTTTGTCTGAGTCGCCTGTTTCTTTCGGAACAAGTGCAGAGGGCAGCTGCTCACCATCTCCCTTAGATACTTCTTCTACTAACCGATCGGTCAGGAAATGACAAAAAAAGAGAGCGCAACCGCTCTCCGCCCTCGCTGTAGCGGATAATTTTAAAGCCTTGGACTCAGAGTGTCAATCGCCGCTGCGTGCTTGATCCCACGGTTTCTCCCCAGTCACAATCTTGATATCCTGCCTACAGAGCTCGGCCTGATAGGGAAGGTTAGCATGTCGGATCGTTCTAGAGCGCGCCGCAGTCTTCTTCTCGCACTCCTCATCGCCCTTCTGTCCGTCCCCCTCAATGGGGAAGCCCCGTATGCCGCGCCCGCGGCTGGGTCGCCAGGGCGGATTGCCTACATTGACCAAGCCGGAGACTTGTATACGGTCAAACCGGACGGCACCGACCGACGCCAACTTGCCTCTGGCGAATTGTTACAGTCCGTTTCAATATCCGCCCCGTCTTCCTTTTCCTTTCACCAGATCCAGGCGCGGCAGGAAAAGCGCGCGGCGGCTTATAGTTGGCCGATCTGGTCACCCCAGGGAGAACGTCTGGCCTGTTTTCGAATTGTTCTCGACGAGCACGGCCAGACCGGAGAGCTGTATATTTTTGACGTGACGAGTTCACAGGTCCTCAACGTCTACACCGAGCGCGGTCTGCAGCCCATCTACGCCTACTGGTCCCCGAACGGACGATACCTCGCGGTGTTACGCAACCGGACCCACACCTTATCCTTGGACCTCTGGCCCTCTGCAGGCTGGCAAGCGCCCGCCATGATCGCCCAAGGCGCGCCCTTCTATTTTGACTGGCGAGCCGACGCCGAGGTCCTCCTCGTTCACCACGGTCCGAGCGAGCGGCGTGGCCAGACCCCCGGCTATTCTGTCGGTCTGCTCAACATCAGGGACGGCCAACGCAAAACCGTGTCACACAGTCCAGCATCGTTTGGTGCTCCGTCATGGTCTTTTGATAGCCGGTGGATGGCCTACGGCGATGACCGACAGCTGCCGGTCTCGCTCATGATTGCCCCGGCCGACGGCAGCAGCCCCAAGCCGTTTGCGAGTGTCTCGGAACGCATTGCGATTGGCTGGTCTCCAACCCAAGCCCTGGTTGCGGTTGCCACAACCTCAGTGGCGGGCTGGCCGGGATTCGAAGAACTGCGGCTTATCGACATTGCCAGTGGCCAGGTCCGCCGCTTGGTCAAAGATCATTTTACGGCCTATTTCTGGTCGCCCAACGGGAAACGGATTCTATACGCCCGGCATCGCCCCGGCACCCGGCTCGGCACCTGGATCGTTGTCGACGTAGCCAGTGGACAGGCAAACGCCGTTATCGACTTTGCCCCGTCCCGGGCCCAGCTCCAAGTGTTCCAATACTTCGACCAGTATGCCTTGTCGCATCGTCTGTGGTCACCCGATAGCGAACGTTTTGTTTTTTCGGGAAACGCCGGATCAGACGCCCACCCCCTGCTCGCGGTCCGCTCCCCTCAGGTATACGTGGTGGAGGCAAAACAAGGGACCAGCCCTCAAGTCGTGGCCAACGGCGAGAGTGCCTTTTGGTCGCCGCGCTGAAGATAGGCACTTTGTCTCCGTTTTTTGCCTAAAAAATCAGCAATGCCTATCATTTACCCAGACTAAACCCATCTTGGGGACAAAAATTCACCAGTTTCCCAGTCTCCGCCTGGCACTCTCTTTGCTGAGTACGAATGGACCCGGTCACCGTAGTGGCCTCACACGACTGCATTTTCGCTCAATTAAGGAGAGAGGACATGACGCATAGGGGAAAACGTTTTGCTTTGGGATTGGCGAGTTGTCTGGGTCTTTTGGTGTTCGGCACACGCGGGGCGCTGGCCCAGCAGGCGTCAACGATTGATAGCGGGGATACCACCTGGATGTTGACCTCTTCGGCCATCGTCCTGATGATGACCGCCCCGGGTCTAGCCTTGTTCTACGGGGGCTTAGTCCGTCGCAAGAACAGCCTGTCAACCATTATGCAGAGTTTTATCCTAATCGCCGTGATGAGTATCCAGTGGGTGTTGTGGGGCTATACGCTGGCTTTTGGTCCAGACATCGGCGGTCTCATCGGTAGTCTTGACTGGCTAGGGCTGGTCGGGGTCGGCGGTGAGCCGAGCGATTACGCCGCGACCATTCCCCACCAGGCATTCATGATCTTTCAGGGCATGTTTGCCATTATTACCCCAGCCCTCATTACCGGGGCGGTTGCCGACCGCATGAAGTTCAGCGGCTTCCTGGTCTTTATGGTGCTGTGGGCAACCTTTGTCTACGATCCGGTGGCTCACTGGGTATGGGGAGGCGGCTGGATTGGGGCTATGGGCGCCCTGGACTTTGCCGGGGGGACGGTTGTTCACATTAGCTCGGGCATTTCGGCTCTGGCCGCGGCAATCGTCCTGGGCAAGCGGCGTGGCTATCCTCAGGAGCCAATGCCGCCGCATAATCTGCCGTTCACCGTCATTGGCGCCGCCCTGCTCTGGGTGGGCTGGTTTGGCTTTAATGCCGGCAGCGCCCTGGCTGCCGACGCCATTGCCACCAGTGCTTTTGTGGCGACCAACACCGCCGCCGCCGCCGCAACCTTGGGCTGGATGTTCACCGAATGGGCGATCCGCGGCAAGCCAACCGTGCTCGGTGCGGCCAGCGGAGCGGTAGCCGGTCTGGTCGGGATTACTCCAGGAGCGGGCTTTGTGAGTCCTTTAGCCGCGCTGGTCATTGGCGCTATTACCGGGGTGTTGTGTTTCCTGGCCTGTAACATCAAGGGCCGTCTGGGCTACGACGACTCGCTTGATGTTGTTGGGATCCATGGCGTGGGCGGAACGGTCGGAGCGCTGCTCACCGGGGTGTTTGCCTCACCAGCTATCAACCAGGCCGGTGTGGGACTGTTGTACGGCAACCCGGGCCAGCTGTGGACCCAGTTTGTGTCTGTTGTCGCCACAATGGTGTACTGCTTTGTGGTCGCCTTTATTCTGCTGAAAATAGTGGATGCGACAGTCGGTCTGCGGGTGGATGAAGAGGAGGAGAACCTCGGTCTTGACCTGTCCCAGCACGGCGAGAACGCTTATACCATCTGAGGGCTCGGCATCCTCGGTTTTCCGACGGTTTCCATCTACCCGTCATCTTTGCTGAGCAGTGGGCGTGCCGTCCGCTGCTCAAGGCAAACGCCCGCCTCTCGCTCTAGCCCTCCAGCGTCACCCGATAGCCAGCAAATTTTCGGACATTCAGCACCCCCGTATCAAACATCAGATACTGCCCTTTGATGCCGATGAGCGTCCCCTTGACCTCGGGTTGCTTGTCGAAATTGTGGGCGATCAGCCTCTGGGGATAACGCTGCACGGGAAACTTGAAGCGGCGGGTCGGCTCGGTCGGCAGCAGAACGATCCGCCCCTCGCCCGCGGTCTTGGTAATGTGGTCAATATCGTCCCGACACTGCTCGACCAGAGCGTCGCGCTGCGCCGGCATATCGCACCGCGGAGGGTCGCCTTTGAGCATCTTACGCCAGTTGGTTCGGTCGGCAACATAGTTTTTCATCGCCACCTCGACCAAGCCCGCCAGATAACGGCTCGCGGCCAGAAAAATAGGCAGGCCCTGGACCGCCCCCTGATCCAGCCAGCGGGTGGGAATCTGGGTAGCCCGGGTGATCCCGACCTTGAGCCCTGAGGAGTTGGCGAGATAGACGTAGTGGGGCTGCATACAGTGGGCCACGCCCCAGTCCGGCTGCCGACAGGTTCCTGCCGTATAGTGACACAACTCGGGTTTCACCATACAGACGTCACAGCTGGCCAAGCTCCGGAAACACGGATAACAGTGGCCTTGATGAAAGCTCTTTTTTGTCTTGCGGCCGCACGCAACACAGAAAATATCGCCCGAGAACCGTATCCGCAGCGTTGCGCCTAGCAGGGCGTTTAGCTCGAGCTGTTCTTCACCGACCGGTAAATCATAGCCAATTGGAGTCGTCGCAGCCGTACGCATCTTGGCTAAATCGCCGTGCAGCGTTCTCACCCTGTATCCCCCTTTCCGCCCGTCTATTGGCGCGCGTCGAGTCCTAAACTACTTCCCCCGCCACACGGGTTTGCGCTTCTCCAAAAACGCGCGAACCCCTTCTTGGAAGTCCTGGCTCATATAGGCGCGGACAATCAGGTCTTCGCCCAGTTCG
The DNA here is from genome assembly GCA_965214605.1 of uncultured Binatia bacterium (SeqCode). GTDB lineage: Bacteria > Desulfobacterota > Binatia > Bin18 > Bin18 > JAAXHF01. Next base: position 862,625 of record OZ243961.1, read on the forward strand.
CCCTCTGGTATGCTGCGTCGATAGTGCTGTAAACGTCGGACCGCTTCCTTTGTCACCTCAAGGGTAATCGGGGCGTGGCCGGCAATCTCCTCAGCAACCTCCCGAACATGGGTATGCAGGCGTTCAGCCGGCACGATATCATTCACGAGCCCGATCTGGTGCGCCTCATCCGCACCAACGAGCCGGGCGCGAAACACCAAGTCCTTTGTGCGGGCCGGCCCCAGCATGTCTAACAGACGGGCGTACGCGGCCACCGACAAACAGTTGCCCAGGGTCCGGGCGATTGGCACTCCGATACGGCTGTCGGGCGTGCAGTAGCGTAAATCGCAGGCCAGAGCCAGTGCCGCACCACCGCCAACCGCCACCCCCTCAATGGCGGCAATAGTCGGCTTGTTGACCGCCTCGACCCGACGCAGGACACGCTCCAGCCGGCCTTCGTAGTCAATCGCGTCGTCCGGCGTCTGAAAGGCTTGAAACTGGCCAATATCCGTTCCCGCCACAAACGCCTTCCCCCCGGCCCCACGAACAATCAGCACCCGGATATCGGACTCGGCATCGGTCTGCTCACACGCCTCGAGCAGGCCGTCATACATGGCCCAGGTCATAGCATTCCGAAACTCCGGCCGGTTAAAGGTTACCAGCGCAACCGCCCCCTGTCGCTCAAACAAAATCTCAGCTTGGCTCACGCGCCTCCTCCCCTGTTTAGACTTCCTGACTGTTCGCTGCCCGACCTCCATTGTCCAACCCTGTTTCTTCCGATACTGCCTCAGCCATGCATTTTTTCAACACGCCGCTCGGCCGACTCGTTCTGACGAGTATCGGTGTAGTGGCGATCTCGACCGCGGCGCCGCTGATCAAACTCATCCCCGAGGTGCCGAGTATGCTGGTGGCAGCCTATCGGCTCGGCTTTGCCAGCCTGCTCCTGCTGCCGATCGGCTGGAGGCGGCGCCAAACGGTGACCGTCAGCCGCAAACAGAGCGCCCTGATGCTCGGAGCCGGTCTGTGCCTCGCGCTTCACTTTGTCAGCTGGATTGCCTCACTGCGCTACACCTCGGTTGCCAGTTCCGTCGTCCTGGTCACGCTCACCCCCCTGCTCCTCCCCCCGGCCGCCTACCTGATCTGGGGCGAACGGTTGACCCGTCTGCTCATCATCGGCATCGGCCTGGCCACCATTGGTATCGGGTGCATTGCCTGGAACGATTTTCAGCTCAGCCCGCCACAAGCTCTGTTCGGCGACCTGCTGGCCGCAGGAGGGGCGGTCATGATGTCGGCCTATCTGGTATGCGGGCGGCTGGCCCGGCCGACCGTCCCCCTGCCGCTGTACGTCGGCCTGGTGTACACCTGTGCGGCACTCTTGTTGTGGACGGGGTGCCTGCTCAGCCCGGTGTCCATCCTCGGCTATCCCGGGTCGGCCTATCTGGTCTTGCTGCTGCTGGGCCTCGGTCCCCAGCTCATCGGCCACACGATTGTGAACTGGGCACTGGCCTACCTCTCGCCGACCATTGTCGCCGTCACCCTGTTGGCTGAGCCGCTGGGCGCCTCTGTCCTGGCCTGGGTGTGGCTCGGCGAGTCGGTGTCGTGGCTCCAGGGATGTGGCGGCGTCCTCATTCTGGCCGGGATCAGTCTGGCCAACTATCAGGCTCAGCACGCCGCAACACCAGGATGAGCAAGACAAAGGCCACGGCGCCCAGCAGCTCAAACGCCTCTTCAATATATGGATCTTTGGTGGCCCGGTCATAGATCTGAATCCCCCAATCACGCTGAAAAGCGGTCGCCTTATCCCAGATTTGAGCCAGTCCAAAACACACCAGGGTCAGCCCACCCCACACCACGCTTGGAGTCTGGTTGTACCGCCGCAGCATGGCCACGAGCGTCGGTCCTCGCCACACCATATAGCCGCCCCAGGCCAGGCTCAGCCCAAGCGAGGGCAGACCAAGGATCACCTTGTTTGTCAGCGGCACACTGTCCCGAAACAAATAGGCCCACGAAAACATCCGATCCTCAAAAAACTCCTGATCCAGATCCAACTCTCGCCAAAAAAAGAAGAACGCAAAGCCCAGAACAAAAACCCAAAACGTGCGTGTCTGTCCCTCGGCCCGCCACAAGCTCAGCAGGCTTAAGGCGAAAGCCCAGCCTAGCAGCACGGCCTGGACGTTTTGAAACAGCCCGTACTCCTGCATACTGAGCCATTCCTCGGCCCCGAGCAGACCTAGCACAAGAGTTACCACGCCACAGCCCACAAAGACGGAGAGCTGAGGGCCGGGGATTTTTCTTGACAAAACCGCCCCCTCCTCGCACTATGCGAGCATAACAGAAAGGACGGGAGGCCGTATGTCAAGCGAACACAACAAAGCTATTGTCCGAAAAGCCATTGACGCTCTCAGCCGTGGAGACATGGCCGGCTTTATGGCCGATGCCGCCGACGAGGTGTCCTTTACCCTGATCGGCTCCACCCCGCTGTCGGGAACAATTCAGGGCAAGCGTACTATTGAGCAGGGTCTGACCAACATTCTGGGCCAACGCCTTGAAGGCGGCGCGATCGCGATGACGATCCAAAACCTGATTGCCGACGGCGAATACGTGGCCGAGCAGGCCACCGGCGTGTCCCACACCCACACCGGCAAGGACTACAACAACACCTACTGCCGAGTCTGGCGTATCGTGGACGGGAAAATTCACTCCCTGACCGAATACCTCGACACCGAACTTGTCCGTGACGCGCTGTGTGACGAGGAGCGCTAGGATGGATTTTGGGATTTGTACCGCCTCGAAAATCGACGAGATCGGCTATATTACCCACGCCGAGAACCTTGGCTATTCGCACGCCTGGATCGCTGACAGCCAGATGATCTGGTCGGACTGCTATGCGGTCTTGGCCCTGGCCGCCCAGCAGACCCGCCGGATGAAAATCGGGACCGGGGTGTCGGTTGCCGGCATCCGGCTGGCTCCGGTCACGGCAAACAGTATCGCCACCATCAACCAACTCGCCCCGGGCCGAACCTTCCTGGGTATTGGCACCGGCAATACGGCCACCCGGCTGATGGGTCACAAGCCGATGAGGCTTAAAGAGTTCGCCGATTACCTACGGGTCCTGCGCGCCCTGTTACGTGGCCAAGAAGTTGATTTCACCTGGCAGGGCCAGACCCATCCGGTCCGGTTCCTGATGCAGGACCATCAATTCATCAACGTCGAGGAACCGATTCCGCTGTACGTGTCCGGTTTCGGTCCCAAAGCCCAGGCCCTGGCCGGCGAATACGGTGAGGGGCTAGTCATGTCGGTTCCGCCCAACCCCGGCTTTATGCATCGCGCCCTCCGCAATGCCGAGGCTGGGGCCCGGCGCGCCGGACGACGCTTGGCGGACGACTTTTATACGGCCTCGCTGACGACGGCGGTGATTTTGCAGCCGGGTGAATCTCTCAGCTCTGAACGCGTGCTGCGTGAGTGCGGCGCATTTGTGATCGCCTCCATCCACTATATCTACGACAAGATTCGCCAGTTCGGCGGTGACCCGCCGGGCCATCTGCGCCAGCTGTGGGAGGAGTACAGCGCCCAGGTCGAAGCCACCCCCGAGACGCACCGGCATATGCGTATTCATGCCGGGCACTGCACCTATCTGCTGCCCGAAGAGGCCAAGTTTGTGACCCCCGAGCTTATCAAATCGACGTGTCTAGTCGGCAGTCCGGAAGCCATCATTGAACAGGTCCGCCAGCTTGAGCAGGCCGGCCTCAAGCAACTCATGCTGCTGCCGTCGTTTGAAACTCAGTACCAGGTGATTGAGGATTTTGCCCGTCAGGTGATGCACAAGCTATAATGGTCGCGGCACTTAGAAGGCCTGGTGCAGGAGGGGTTCACCCCGCGCGTAGCGTCCCAAATTCTCCAGCCAGATGTTTGCCACGCGGGGCAGATACAGGGGGGAGGACCAGGCGTTATGCGGGGTCAAAAACAGGTTCGGCGTGTCCCACAGGGGATCGTCTTTTGGCCACGGCTCGCTGGGCAGTACGTCCAAACAGGCCTGGCCAAGCCGGCCCGAGCCCAAGGCCTCCCGCACCGCGTCAATATCCACAATGGCGCCGCGGGCAATGTTGACCAAGGTGCTGCCCGATTTCATGAGGGCCAGCTGTGTTTTACCGATCAGCCCCTGAGTATGCGGCGTAAGCGGCAGTGCCACCACCACAAAATCCGCCTCCGGTAAAAACGCTTCCAAATCGGCCAGGGTTCCCTGCCGGTCGACCTGCTCGACCCCGGCCGCAGATCGTCTCAGCCCCAACACCTGCATGCCAAAGCCCTTGGCATAGCGCGCAATTCGGCTGCCGATCGCGCCAAGGCCAATGACCAAGAGGGTCTTGTCGCTGAGGCTTTGCAGGTCGAGCAGCCGCCATTCGTGAGCCCGCTGCTGGGCCTGTAAGTCGCCGAGCCGCTTGGCGGTCCACAGGATGAAACCCAGCGCAAATTCGGCCACCTCAGGCGCGTTGGCAGCCGGGCTGTGGGTGAGCATCACGCCCTTGGCCCGCATGGCGTCGTAGAACGGCCCATCAACGCCAGCGTCTTCGGTGTGCGCCCAGCGCAGTCCGGGCAAGGCCGACACCGTCTCGACAAAGGCTCGGCTATAGGCATCCCCGGCCAGGACAATCAGCTCACACTCATCGGGTGGGGCCGACCACACTCCGTCCGGCTCAAGCAAGGCCCAGCCAATATCCGACACAATGCGTTGGGCCGCAGTCCCATAGCGTTCATAAAAGCCACGTCCGGTTGCTACTTTCATACGCCTCTCCTCCCGTGCTGATTCCGACCCGCTCTCAGACGTCCGCGCGGAGCACTGCGGGCGGCATTGCCGCATTCGCCGCTACTGTCCCATTGAAATCAACGCCAAGCCAAAGCGGTAAGGATTCAGCCACAGGGTTTCACCATACCTGGAGCACGCCGCCCAGCAAAGGAGATGTTGTTTCAAGCCGTCTCCGGCAGGGGCCGGTAAGCTCGAAACTTATTCCCATTGTGTTATATCCGAGTCTAGGATGCCAGGTCCGGCGGGCTATGCACTCATGAAGACGGCTCCCGGTCATGCTCATAACAGCGTTCGGCTGCGCCCGGAGCGTGTCCCAGGACTCGTTCTTCTGCGGCTTTCGGCGTTTGGGCCGCCTCGCTCAGCTGGCCCCTAGCGTTGCTGAACAGAGCCGTAATACGGCAGTACGCTTATGGGCCCCGGTCGGAGCGTGTATCATGGGCGAACACTTATGACCGGCGGCTTACTCGCCGTCGGTCTTCTCCCAGAGGTGTCGTCGCAGATCGCTAGTCCGGCCCTATTTTATCCGCGCCCTCCGGCTGGGGCGCGGGGTCCCATACTGTCCAATCCCGTCTTCATCGTGCTCACTCCAACCTTCCATAAGAGTCGGCCGTTTGGGGGAGCGTCCGTATTTGACGTTTTCTCGGCAGTGTCGGATGCTTTCGGCTGATATTCCCAACAAATGGCGTTGGGTAAGGAGCTTGGCTACGGCGCGCTCCGGGTTTTCCTCCTTACGGCAATCGGCACTGTAGCAGCTTTCTCCTAGAAAACTCTTGTCGCTCATTCCGGCCTGAGCGACAAGAACAGGCCTCGGCAACGTGTCGCAAACAGTAGGGGTGTAGAGGCGGCAGCTATTGCCCGGGCAGAGATGATTCCGAGTCAGCCTGTAGATTCCGTTGTAGGGTTTGGTCATTCCGGCCTGGGCCGGCGACATAACTATAGACTCCATTACGAGTTCGATGTCCCCTCAGAAGAACGAGTCACGGGGGAGCCCTCCTCACAGGCGGCTTCGGCAAGCGGCTTCTCTTCCGTCCGGATTTCGCAGCGGTCAATCGGCTTCTTCCGATCCTCCCCACCTTATCTCTACAGCCGTCCCATTGGGGAGGCATACCCCGGGGTCGCCGGGAGATAAGCTCGGTTCCGCAGAGACGCGTGTCGGCCCAAGCCCATCCCCTGAGACGGCTCTATCCAAGGCGACAACCACGCCGTTTTCCTCGGCCCATCCACGCCTTTGCCGGTTGCCGGTCGGGTCCATCCGCTGCTTCCCCCCGCAATCCCGGTGTCTTTCGGGTGAAATGGACCCCGCGCGCCAAACGCCCTCTCCAGCGATCGGGCCGTCACACGTTATCCTACCTAGCAGCGTCCCGCGAGTCACCAAGACGCCTGTTGTCTCGCTAGATGAAGATGCAGTTTAGGCCGCGTCATCCCCAAGCGGCCCCGTTGGCGCGCTGCGGCCCGACAGTCGCCGCTTCACGGGCGGGCGGAAGAGGGCTGTTTTTTCCGCCCCTGCTTTTCCACAAACCTATCAATCAGCCGCCGGGCAATGCTGATCCGCCCTGGGATGGACGGCAGGGTATCCACGGTAAACCAGCCCGCCTCGGCAATCTCGACCGGGTCGGGCGTGATCTCGCCGGCGAGGTACTCGGCGCTAAATCCCAGCATCAAGGAGTTTGGAAACGGCCACGGCTGGCTGGCCACATAGCGCACCTTGCCGACGGTGATCCCGACTTCTTCGCGGACTTCCCGCACGACGCACTCCTCAATGGTCTCACCCGGCTCAACAAACCCGGCTAGGACGCTGTACAGGCCGGTGGGAAAACGCGATGAGCGGGCCAGCAGCAGTTCGCTCCCCTTCTCGACCGCCATAATAACCGCCGGCGACAAACGCGGGAAATTCGTCAACTTGCACTCGGGGCAGGCTTTCGCCCGCTCATTGCCCTTGGTGTAGGTTTTGCCGCCACACTGACCGCAGTATTGGTGGGTGCGGTCCCACTCCACAATCTGAACCGCCCGTCCGGCCAAGACAAACAGGTCTTCGTCCAGCGAACTGTACACCTGGCGCAAATCCCTGAAGTCCATGCCGCTGGGAGCGATCTCTTCCACCACGTCCACCCCGTAACACGGCCGCTCCTCATAGCGACCAAGATAGTGCTGCTGTTTAGCGGTCACTCCGAGTTCTTCCAGACGCTCGGCATACGGGACGGCGAGGCCGCGGTCTGTCACGTGGACGAGCAGGCGGTTGCGGTGGAAGGCAAACCACCACGCCGCCCCTGATATCCCCGGTGGAGGAGTGACCTCGGAAATAAACGATTTTTGCATGCCAAACATGTGGTCTGCCATAACTGGGGTCCTCTCATCTCGTTGGTCGTTTGAGCATAGCAAACACGGCGGGCGATGTCCCGGTCCGTCCAAGCGTTGAGTTCTGCCGGGCGTCTCGTTATGTAGAGAGCGCTCAGGATTCCAAGATTCTGTTGTATCAGGGAGGACGTCATGCACTCACTCAAAGATCAGGCGTGTATTACGGGTGTCGGAGAGACCGCCTATACCCGTGGCACCGATAAAAAAGAGTTCCCCCTCATGTTGGAGGCCTCAATGAACGCCATTGCCGACGCCGGCCTCAGTCCCCATGACATCGACGGCATCATTCCGCCCCCGACCCCGTTTGCCACGGCCGAGCATTTTGCGGCCAATCTCGGCATTGAAGATATGCGCTACGCCGCCACAGTGCATATGGGCGGTGCCAGCTCGGTTACGGCCCTCCAAAATGCGGCCTTAGCCGTGGCCTGCGGTGTGGCCAAACACGTGCTGATTCCATTTGGCTGGAAAGGTTATTCGGGGGCTCGGGTCCGGAGCCTAGGCAGCGACAAGGGCAGCAGTATGAGCGGTGCCCTCGGCGCGCTGATGACCACCATCACCGAATACTATCTGCCCTTTGGTGCCTCGGTTCCGGTCCAATGGTACGCCTGGATGGCCACCCGTCACAAGGCGCTGTACAACGTTCCGGACGAGACGACCGGGGCTATTGCCATTGCTTCACGCAAGCACGCCCAGCTCAACGACAAAGCCTATATGTGTGGCCGTCCACTGACGATGGAGGATTATTTGAACTCGCGTTGGGTGGCCAAACCGTTTCGTCTGTTTGACTGTTGCCTCGAGACGGACGGCGCCTGCGCGGTGGTGATCTCGGCCGCCGAACAAGCCGCCGATTGTCAACACACTCCGGTCTATATTTCAGGTCTGGCCGAAGGTCACCCCTACCCGGCCGACGATATTCCGGCCCGGCCTGACCCGTTCAAGATTGGACTCAGCTTTGCCACCCCTAAGGCTCTGCAGATGGCCGAAATCGACCGCGGCGATCTTGACTTCATCGAGGTCTACGACTGCTTTACCTATGTCGTGCTGCTCCAACTTGAAGCCCTAGGTTTGTGTCAGCGGGGCGAAGGCGCCGACTTTGTGAAAGACGGCCGTCTGGAACTTGGCGGTGAGCTGCCGATGAACACCCATGGCGGACTGCACTCAGAAGCGCACGTGGCCGGCCTCAATCACGTGGTCGAGGCCACCCGTCAGCTACGCCACGAGTGCGGCCAGCGGCAGGTGCCAAACGCCCAAGTCGGGCTGGTGACCGGCTGGGGTGACTTTGGAGACGGCAGTTTGGCCGTTCTGCGGCGCTGACAGTCCTGAAAGACCGGTTCCGTTCGGTCTGACCCTGGAACGACAACGCCCGAAGGAGAAGCCCGCGTGCCTATTCCACCCCAATTCGATGACCGTGTATGTCTGCCCCTGATTGCCGCCCCGATGTTCTTGGTTTCCGGCCCGGAGCTGGTCATTGAAACCTGCCAGGCCGGCGTTATTGGCGCCTTCCCAACCGCCAACTGTCGCAGCGTCGAGCAGCTAGACGACTGGTTTACCCAGATTACCCGGCGGCTCAGCGATTTCCGTTCCGCCCACCCAGACCAGCCTGTTGCGCCGCCGTGCGCCAACCTGATTGTGCATCGCTCAAACCCGCGTCTCGGGGACGACCTGGAGCTGGTCAGAAAGCACCGGATTGAGCTTATTATTGCCAGTGTCGGTAGCCCGCACAATATCATCGAACCCATTCATGACTATGGCGGTGTGGTCTATGCAGACGTGGCCAGCATGCGCCACGTCGAAAAAGCGTTGGCCGCTGGCTCGGACGGCCTGGTTCTACTCACAGCTGGTGCTGGAGGCCAGACCGGTTGGGCCAACCCCCTCGCCTTTGTCCGACAGGTCCGGGAAGTCTTTGACGGCCCGGTGGTCCTGGCCGGCGGAGTGGCCGACGGCACGGCGCTCTATGCAGCCGAAGTGCTGGGCTGCAACCTGGCCTACATGGGAACGCGCTTTATCGCCACCCAGGAAAGTATGGCTCCTGAAGCCTACAAACAGCTGATTGTCGGTACGACCATGGACGGCATCACACTGACCAAAGCCTTTAGCGGCTTGGAAACCAACATGATTCGACAGTCAATCGAAGCCGCCGGACTCGACCCGGACAACTTACCCGAGCGAGGGATGATCGATGTGTCAAAAGACCTCGATCCCGGTAACCAGGATAAGAAGCGCTACCGCGATATCTGGAGCGCCGGACACACTGCCGGTTCTATTCACGATGTGCCGGGTGTTCGGAATTTGGTCGCGCGGCTCCGCAAGGAATATGAAGCGGCAAGAGCCGGCTAGGCCTTCACAAAAATATGGAGAGCGGCCGAGAGGGTGTAGATGACGACAAGAACAGCATTCCTGTCTCGCCCGCCAATACTGACAGCGTGCTCCTGCCTCTGGTCTTGCCGATCACTTAGCCGATATCACTGCCCAAACCGCGGGTATCACGATCAAAGCCCACCGTCATGATTGTCCCGGCATACGCATTGGCTTGCGAGAGGAGCCACCAGCAGGCACCATAGGGGCATGGCCTTCCAAACGAACCCGACTCCGACGATAGACTCGCAGGTACACGCCTATGAGCGGGATCGTCCAGAGCGGCCGTGGATTGGGACACTACCCGGCCCATCCGAGGTCACGGGCGACGATATGGTTGCAGCGATGGATGCTGTTGGCGTTGACGGGGCCCTTTTGGTCTCGCCGTGGAGCATGTATCGCTTCGACGCGAGTTACGCGCTTGAAGTGGGTGCGAGTCATCCGGGCCGCTTCGGTCTCATCAAACCCTTCGATCCGCGGGCAGAATCCGTCCCAGACGAGATGGCGCAATGGGCTGCAACGCCGGGGGTGGTTGGGGCGCGAATCATGATGATGGATGAGAGGCCGGCCGACGATCCGGGTCTGAATCGGATACTGACTGCCGGTGCGCGACATGGTCTCCCTGTGAACGTTCTGTGTTGGGGGAAACTGCCGCTATTGGGTGAGTTGGCCCGCAGGAACCCGGAAACTCAGATCGTAGTGGATCACGTGGGCCTGCGGCAACCCTTCCACCCCCCTGTTCCACCACAGCCCTTTTCCGATCTCGCCAACGTCATCGCCCTTGCCGAGAACGACAACGTGGCCATCAAGCTCTCCGGGGCGTGTACCCTGTCGCGTCAGCCCTTCCCCTACAGCGATATTTGGGAGCCTCTAGGACGGATCTTCGAAGCCTTCGGCTTCGATCGGTGCCTGTGGGGTACGGACTGGACCCGGGCCGTCGGGTTGCTGACCTATGAGCAGGGGGTTGAGGCGTTCCGGATCACCGACCAGTTGTCTGACTCCGAGCGAGCCGCGCTCATGGGCGGCAGCCTTGCCCGTATCTATAACTGGTCGCCCACGGTTGCGCGCTGATCAGCCTTATTCCACGGTGCTCCCTCCCCCCACCCGCAGCAGTGGCCTCCCCCGGCCGGCCTCAGCTCCGAGGTCAGCGGTTGCGAGGCGCATTGCACGGCCTTGTATCATCACCGCATCATTTCCCCTCTCATCAATGGCTGGATACAAAAGAAGGCCGGCGGCATTGTCTGCCGGGCGGGCTCCCCTCCCGGGATTTGGGGTAGGCAGACATCTCTGATACAGGTGACTGCCGTGCCAAGTCTTTTCGCTGCTCAATCCCGGCATAAGGATAGAGGCAAATTTTGTGTCGAGAACAAGACGATCCCCCACCCTGGAGCGGTCCCAAATGATATCGGTCTGCATGGACGGGAGGATTCTGCCAATCCCAGAGATCTCGCGCTGTAGGTGTCAATCAATTCTCTTTCCCGCAGACACACGCCATCCGGAATCGGACGGCACGGCATCATAAAACCCTGCACCCGCTCTCTCCTACGCATGCCTTGCCCGAATGATTTCTCCGTCCCGCTAAGGAAGCCCCGGGTCTGCCTCTTCGGTGGGCAACGCTGAATCGAAAGCAGGCTGCGGCCGCCCTTTGCCGGTCGTCAATATCATGACGGCCAAACCGGTTGGCGGACGCGTCGGTTCGCTTGAGGTTCTTTCCACAATGCCGCCCATTCGCCTCAAGCGTGCAGTAAGAGTAGGACAGCGGTCCGCAAGATCGAGAGTCGAATGACTTTAGCAGTTTCTTCCAATGCCCCTCAAACGTAGTGGTTGCGTGATGTGTCAACGAGAAATTCCTCTCCATATACAGCAAGTTTATACGTCCCCGAACTCGGCCAAGGACAGCTTCTCTTGGCTGGTATCCGAAACTCAGATTTCGTCTCAGACGACGTCCAGTCCAGGCGCGTCGGGATTTCGGCCATCAGATCAGGAATATCATCGGGATTTTCCCGCGCTCGCCGTACCGAAAGAGCTGATCGGTGAACATCTTTTCCAGACTGTAGATTTTGACGGACACTCCGCCGATTTGATACTCCTCAATGCCTGTCACAATATGCCGGGTCAGAGAATCCGTGAACGCTGAAGGGTGGATAATCCGGAGCCGGCCGGCGTGATTCTCTTGGCACGGCTACGGAAACTCTATGTGGCACCTGTGTGATGATTTCGTGATATGCCAGGCTGATGCAAGGCAGATAACCGCATTCGGGAAACGCAGTCCGACCATTATCAGGTCCAGATTGCTGATGGGGCGTTCCATTCGCTTCGGATGATCGGTTGAGGCGACTAGGGATATCAAACCAATTATGAAGGGATACCAGACCAATTATGTCAACCTGATCGCAGACAACCTCCAGGATCGCTACGAGAGCGGTTTCCCTATTCTGAAGGAATTAATTCAGAACGCTGACGACGCAAAGGCTTGCACGTTAATCTTCGGAAGCCATCCTGGGTTTCCCAACACGTCCCATCCATTGCTGCACGGCCCCGGTCTCTGGTTCTTCAACGATGACGAGTTCAAGAAAAGCGATGCGAATGCTCTTCGGTCTTTCGGCATCAACGGCAAAGCTGGCGACGCTGGTGTCATAGGCAAGTTTGGACTCGGGATGAAGAGCGTCTTCCATACTGTGTGAGGCTCTCTTCCACGTCGCTCGGAATGGGATGGACTTCTACCGTGAAGGACTCACTCCATGGAAACACGGCCGTCCCACTCCCCATCCAGAGTAGGACGAGACGAGTTCGGCTGATTGGGACACATTGATAGGCCTCGGCTCAGGACTAACCGAAACGACGGTCGATCACTGGTTTTTGTTATGGCTCCCGCTGCGAATGAAGCGACACTTGCAAACGCGTTCGGGCGAGGAGACGGGAGTCATTATCAGTCGATTTCCCGGTGACGATCCGTCCCAGTGAGCTTGCATTCCTTAGCGATCCGAAACTGGCTCGGGACGTGGCCGAGATGTTGCCCTTGCTTCGACATCTGAAGCGCGTCGAACACAGAGGGGATGTCAATCGCTTCGTTCTGGAGCTGTCCGACGGACCCCGACTAACGGGGGACCCGCCTTGTGCACAAGACGACGGTCAGGTCGTACTGAACGGCGGACGCCCTCTGCTTGGTTTCTCCGGGCTCAGGCTTGAGAGCAGTGATTCGGACGAAAGATTCGCTTCTATGAAGGCACGCGGCGAGTGGCCTCGCACTTGGTATCGCGACGAGTTAGGGCGTGAATATTTAGCAATGGACAAGATTTCACCGGAGGCCGCCGTATTGTTTTATGTGGATCTCATTTCTGCTCCCAGCTCTCGCCTGCATTGGGCGGTGTTCTTGCCGATGGAAGATGGTGGCCAATCTCTCGAAGCTCCCCGCTGCACGGTTGGGCACGGTGTTGTCCTCCATGGCCAGTTCTTCTTAGATGCAGGACGAAAGAAGATTCACGATTTGGAATCCCTCCATCTCGAGCCCGTAGAGGTCGCCGATGCAAGCGATGAGAGTCAGCTGCGCAGGATCTGGAATCAACGGCTGGCGCAGGACGTCTTGCTCCCGATGGTGCTGCCGGCCTTGGAACGTCATGCCGTTCAGCAGAAGATCTCAACAGAGGAGTGTGGCCTGCTGACCGCAACTATATCAAAGACCGATTGGTTTCAAACTTTTCAGAATTATATCTGTCGGGACAGCGTCTGGCTACGAACGCTGGAGCCAGGAGCCGAACCGCTATGGCGCTTGGTAGGGGGAGATACTCGGTTTCGCCTCCGCCCTGTTCCCACACCGCCTAAATCAGCTCCGGAGAGGCCGTGGGCAGTCTTCCCAGAAATGTCCAAGAGCAAAGGTGTTGCCTTACGACACGAATGCTCCGTGTCTGTGGGACCGGCCTCAGCAATGGCGGGAGCCTGAACTGGATCACCTTCTATCTCGGATCGATGGATTATTTGGCAGAGTTCTTGGAATCCTGTGCAGGGCCGTACCTCGCCACGGAGCGGATACAGCGTCGACTTCTTGTAGTCCTACGGACTGGTCTGCAAGCAGCCGGCAGACGCGCCCTGCGTCAGATGGCAGCGAAAGGAAGGCGAGTTGTCCACTTCCTTCAACTAGTATGTGGCGTCGTGTTGACTCTGGCTTTCAACCTGTATGTGTCCAACCGGCGGTTCATTTCCGCTCCAAGACTCTGCCCTCTCGCCTCGCTGTTAAGACCGAGACTGTTGACGGGAGAGCGACCGCTGCCTGTGGTCTAGGACCATATCGATCACTTCAATAATGTCAACGTATACCCGTGCTATGACGCCGTTTCTTCGCCACACTAGGTGCCATTCGACCTTTCCATTCCTTATCCATTTTTGATTGGCGTGGGGGCGATTATCGTCGATCGTATTTGTTTCTGGGTCTACCTCAACGGAATGCGGTTCGAAGAACCGCTCCCAAATCGTCTCAAGTAAGCTAGGCCAACTGGCAATGTGCCACAATAATCTTTCAAAATCGCCCACTCCAGGAATGCGATCTATTGGATAGTCTCTTGAGTTTGAATTTGTTGGCTTGATATGTTCTTCCAGGTGCGATTTAGCCAAATGACAAATGACCAACTGAATTTCGTCGCTTGACAGTAATAAGCGCTTTAAGGCGCAAAAAAATGGTCCGCGTGGAACGATTAGACGTCGTCCTGCATCATTTGATACATCTAATACTAGGTCATCTACTCTCAAATAATAGGCATGGATAATCATGCCGAGAATACACACCAGATGCACCGACTCCTTCTGTCTACGCTCGGATTCTACCTCCAGCTTCCATCGACGTAGGCGGACGGGGAGTTTATCCGCTCCTGGATCAGCCTTCTTGACCGTTGTCATGATGTCTCGTGCGGGATGGATCAGGTGAATGAAATGGTAGGCATCTCGTGTGGAGCTTTCCCCACCCATCAAAGGCAATGAAATTCTTTGACGGCGTAGGTGTTTGAGGTTATCCCGCAGCAGGCTCACTTGGTCAATTAGCAACATGGTGCAACCCTTCTCATTCTTCTGTGCCCGTCCTGGTACGTTGGACTAACGCAGTGATATGTAGCGGCAGAACGTCGACCTGGAAATCCCCTGCTCGTCGGCGCTCACCCAGGCATAGCCGAATTCAGGGTATCGCAGAAGCGGAGGAAACCTTATGTGGGCGGGAAGCCTCGGCGCACGACCAAGAAGGCAAATCATAAGCCGAATAAGCCGGGTCGAGGGACTAAGAAAACGGCAGTGCTGGGTGTCATAGAACGTGGCGGTGGGGCTGTTGTCAAGGTAGTTGAACGGCTGACCGGGCCAACCATCGCCACGTTTCTCAGGGACGTGATTGATGTAGGTGGCTCCGTCCTGATTACAGATGAGTACAAAGGCTACAATACTCTCCGGGAGCAGATATCTCACGCCCTCATTAATCATGAAGAGGCCTATGCCGAGGGGTTGTTGGCCCACACCAATACCATTGAAGGCTTCTGGGCCCTGCTGAAATGTTCCTGGTACGGCCAGCACCGCCACTACAGCAAACTGTACCTGCCGCTGTACGTGATGGAAACCTGTGGGAAAGACAACGCCCGTAAAGACAGCACCCCTGTGGAACTTTCATCCGGGGGAGTCTTCTCATGAGTCCCAATCGCCTTCATAGGAAAATCTCATTTGAAGACGAGTGAAACTGAAAAGGAATTGTGACGGCTAAGCCCCCAGCTACTAATTCCGTTTTCTGATAAGCCTGAATCTACTAATTGCGATCGATTTTCATCCCCAATCGAAAAGCGGAGCAGAGCGAGATCAGAAGAAACTTAAGAATGAATTGCACTATGTGGGCATACGCATCTCGAACCCCACCCAAACCCGTCGCAAACCGACATTCAAGGCTTTCAAGATATGTATCGGAAATCCACCTATCAGCCGGCCGGTTTTCTGATGGTACTTGTTAGGAGCAGCACCGGGAGAAGGCGGCCCTTACGTCGCGTTATGCAATGACAGGGCAACTCGTCGATTGAGCGTGAGTGACTGAGACGGGGCCGCGGTTTGTTTCGCGGGTCGCTCGAAACAATGTCCATGCCGGCCCGTATCCTGTTCTGGTGATCGCTGGAAAAGTCATGCCCTGACGAGTTGTACTCGTCAGGGTATTCCTGCATGTGAGGCCGTGCCACGGGTAGCTGCTTTCGCCCAACTTCGTACCCGTGCGGGTGCGGGACGGTGTGCTGCTGCATACGGACCATCATTTCCAACTACGTCCGTCCTTCGGGCAGCCATTATCCGATCGAGTGGCAACGGTTGTAGGAAAAAAGACGCCTGCCAAGCCGAGGACTTCAAGGACCACACCACGCTGTGCCTTGACTTGATTGACGATGCCCTCCCGGCACGGGACATGTCCGACGATTTCACCTTTGACAGCTATTGCACCCACGCCAAAGCCTGCCCTGTGCCCGACGATGTCTGTCTTGTTACATCCCCAAGCCGCAACCTGCTGAAGGCTTGTTGTTTGACGAGCGTGGGTGTTGAGGGAGTAGCGCCCGCGTGGTGCGACCGTCAGGGAGCACGGCGCGGGTTGTGGCTGCGGGGGCTGGGTTCGGTGGGCAGGCCGGCAGAGATGCTCTCGGCGCTTCGATGGTCCCACCATCGGCTCTTCCCCGCTCCCGGTCTGCTGGCGTCACAGGCGGAAAGAGAACGCATCTGAACGCTGTGCGCACCTGGAAATGACCGGCTGCTTGACCGCTTCGGAGCCTGACGCCATAGTCGTGGTTGATACCAAGACCGGGGGGAAAACATGGCCATGCAGGTTAAACTCGAAAGCCGGGAATTTGAAGTCCGAGCCGTGTCGCCGTTCCTGGAAATGGGGGCCTACGAGGCCTTGTGGTCCCATCCTGACACCACCTTCAAGTCGTTGTCGGAGCGATTTGCGCGGTGTCTCGGCAGCGTGTCGTCAGATTTCGTCCCCCGCGAGCAGGCGTATGCCTGCGCGGCTTTCGTGAAACGGCGGTTTGCTGAAGCCGGGGTGAAGCGGTTCGGGGTGCGGGTACACGGCGCGGGTGAATACCCCGACCAGTTGCGGGATGCCGTGCATCCGGTGGAACTGCTCTATTACCAGGGTTGGTGGGACTTGGCGGCGTCGCGCTCGGTCGCCGTCGTGGGTAGCCGGAAGCCGTCAGCCGAGGGGTTGGCGCGCACGCGGCGTTTGGTGCGGGCGTTAGTGGCGGACGACTTCACCATTGTGTCGGGACTGGCGGCGGGGATCGACCGCATGGCTCATGAGACCGCCATGGCGGAAAACGGGCGGACGATCGCGGTCATCGGTACGCCGCTTTCGCATGCCTATCCGAAGGCGAATCGTGAGCTGCAGCGGCTTATCGCGGAGCGTTTCCTGGTCATCAGCCAAGTGCCTTTGAAACGCTATGAGTCGCAGGATTACCGCCGGAATCGGCTGTTCTTCCCCGAGCGTAACGCCACCATGTCGGCATTGACCGAGGCGACCCTCATTGTGGAGTCGGGCGAGGCCTCGGGAACGCTGATTCAGGCTCGTGCAGCTCTGGCTCAGGGCCGCAAGCTGCTGCTGGACAACTGCTTCCGCAATCCGCACTTGACTTGGCCGGCCCGGTTTGCCAAGCGAGGCGCCCTTCGGGTCAAGACCTGGGATGACATCCGCAAGCACCTTTCCGCAGCGCCTCGCTGAAATCGACGATCTGAGCCGGGCGGATCATGCGTACCTGACCGAGGCCGACAGGTGTTACTTCATTGGCGAGTACACGGCGCGCCGGGACTTTTCCTACAGCGCGACGAACAACCTGATCCTGAATTTCAAGAAGTCGGTGAACCGGCGCGGGCTACCGGAATGGGGCTACAAGGAAGAAGCGATCGCAACGGCCGCGGCGGCATTCCGCAGGGCTCTGCACGTGAGCGCCCTTGATCTCTTGACGTTCGTGCCGGTGCCGCCTTCGAAAGCGCCGGGGGACGCGCTTTACGATAATCGTCTGACGCGTATGCTGCGAGCCATCCGACCGCATCCACCCCTGGATATTCGCGAACTGATCATCCAGACGCAAAGCACGGAGGCCGCGCATTGCAGGGTGGTGCGGCCGCGGCCCGGCGAGATCGCGGCGTTTATCGCATCGACGAGACGTTGACGGCGCCGGCGCCCGGCGCTCTTGCCATCGTCGACGACCTCCTGACGACCGGCACGCATTTCCAGGCGGTGGCGTCGGTCTTGTCGACGCGCTTTCTGGGCGCATACATCGTCGGGTTGTTCATGGCGCGGCGGGTGCCGGAAACCGCTGCACCGAAGGAGGTCGGCGTGAAAGGCACATGGAAGCGCGGAGGCGTCTCCAGCCAAGTCTTCACCGTCGCATGTTTGTGGGTGCAGTAGTTGTCGACGATCAGATGAATATCCAGCGGCGTCTCCCGGTCGATTTGCTTCAGGAAGCGCAGCCCTTCGACATGGGTATGCCCGGCCTCGATGCGGCCGATGAGCTTGCCTGGGTTGGCGAGGAGTAGGAAGACATTGATGTCCGGGTCCTATAGATAAGGATCAGGTTCTGGTCCACCCATATAGCAAGCTGTAGAGTTTATCGTCTGCGGGATCTGTCTGAGCACTGCCGGCCGGGAACCGAATGGCGACGCACCGACCGCGGTTACCGCCTGGCCTCTCATCACAGCATTTGATTCACCGACCTCGTCTTCTGGATCCGAAAGCGTGCGGTCTGGGTCTTCCTCTGCAAGAGTCTATACGATATGAGGTCCGATTGAGCCGTACCAATTGGACAGCTTGTGCTGCGAGGGGTTGCAAAGCGGCTCCAGGATCAGGCACGATGCCCTGCCGGGTTTCACGTCAGGGGAAACACAAGAGGGCTAAAGACCGACGGCTCTCGGGCGGCGAGATTGCGTCCTGTAGTGCAGGGTCAAGCGAGCTTCCGTATACAAATGGATCAACCGCAAGCAGCTGGTCGGGAGCTGTGGAAATCCAGAAAAGAAGAGATCGATCAATGGCTTCGAATGGGATGGGGACGGGACAAATGACCGCCGATGCGGTGTCGCCGCTCATGAGGATACCTGGAGGATAAGAGGTCGCAATGAAGCTGGCAGACCTCCAGGTCAATGCCGCCGTGCGCGGCATTCTCTCGGACGAACTCGTCACGGTGGTCGGCGTGCAGTGGTTTGGAGCCGAGGCTCTGGAGCTGACCTACAAAACGCCGACTGGAAAAGTCGCCAATGAGCTGCTCTATCGGCACGACGAGCCCCGGCTCGAAATCGTTGAGGTCGGTCGGCCCTGGAGTTTTGACGGAGACGGGGCGCTGTTCCGTCTCGTCTCCGAAGCCCAGCGCATTCGTCTCGCCCACCTTTTCGACCCGGTGCTCGCGGTCCATACCTCCGTTGTCGAACCGCTCCCACACCAGATCACCGCCGTCTACGAATCGATGCTGCCACGCCAGCCGCTGCGCTTCCTGCTCGCGGACGACCCCGGCGCCGGCAAGACCATCATGGCCGGGCTGCTCATCAAGGAACTGATTGCCCGCGGCGACCTGCAAGGCTGCCTGGTGGTGTGTCCCGGCAGCCTTGCCGAGCAGTGGCAGGACGAGCTCTATCGCCGTTTCCAGCTGCCGTTCGAGATCTTGACCACCGACAAGCTTGAGGCGGCCCGCACCGGCAACTGGTTCCTCGAAACGCCTCTGGTGATTGCCCGCCTCGACAAGCTCGCCCGCAACGACGACGTCCAGCAAAAGCTCCAGGCTCCGGATTGTCGGTGGGACCTCGTCGTGTGCGACGAGGCGCACAAGATGTCGGCCACCTTCTTCGGCGGCGAGGTCAGGTATACCAAGCGCTACCGGCTCGGGCAGCTGCTGTCTTCGCTGACCCGGCACTTCCTCCTTATGACCGCGACCCCGCATAACGGCAAAGAGGCCGACTTCCAACTTTTCATGGCGCTGCTGGACGGCGACCGCTTCGAGGGGCGCTTCCGGGACGGCGTGCATGTGGCCGATGTCTCGGACCTGATGCGCCGCATGGTCAAGGAGACCCTGCTCAGATTCGACGGCACGCCGCTGTTTCCGGAGCGGATCGCGCACACAGTTCCCTACAAACTCTCGGAAGCAGAGGCCCGTCTCTATAAATCGGTTACCGACTACGTGCGCGAGGAGTTCAATCGTGCCGAGGCGCTTGAGAACGACAAACGGGCCGGCACCGTCGGATTCGCATTGACCATCCTGCAACGCCGCCTGGCGTCTTCTCCGGAAGCCATCTCCCAATCGTTGCGGCGACGGCGGGAACGCCTGGAAAGCCGGCTGCGCGAGCTCCAAGTGCTGCAGCGGGGTGGTCAGGCGACGCTCGCCGCGACCACGGGCCCGGAGCTGGACCCGGAGGACGTTGAGGATCTCGACGAAGCACCGGACACCGAGGTCGAGGCCGCTGAGGAGGAAATTCTTGACCAGGCCACCGCCGCGCGCTCAATCGCGGAGCTCAAGGCGGAAATTGGAACACTGAAATCCCTGGAAGGCCTAGCGGTCGGCGTCAGACACAGCGGGGCCGACACGAAGTGGCGTGAGCTCGCGAGCCTACTCGGAGAGATCTTCACCGCGGGCGGGCTAGCCGGCCGGATTGCCGAACCCGACACGCCTTACGGCGCGGGAGAGATACCCAAGCCCAAATCGTCGCCCAGGCAGAAGCTCGTCATCTTCACCGAGTATCGCGACACGCTTAGCTATCTTCAGGACCGCATCACGACAGTCCTCGGGTGCCCGGAGTCCGTCGTCGTGATCCACGGCGGCCTGGGACGGGAAGACCGGCTCAAGGCCCAGGAGGCATTCCGGCACGATCCCAAGGTGCAGGTGCTGCTCGCTACCGACGCCGCCGGCGAAGGCATCAACCTCCAGCGCGCCCATCTGATGGCGAACTATGACCTGCCTTGGAACCCGAACCGGCTGGAGCAACGCTTCGGTCGTATTCATCGCATCGGCCAGACTGAGGTCTGCCATCTCTGGAACCTGGTAGCGGACGAAACACGGGAAGGCGATGTCTACCGCAAACTGTTGGAGAAGCTTGAGCAGGCCCGTCGGTCGCTGGGCGGTCGAGTGTTCGACGTGCTCGGCAAGCTCCACTTCGAGGGCCGGCCACTGCGCGACCTGCTGGTAGAAGCGATCCGCTACGGGGAGCAGCCCGCAGTGCGAGCGCGTCTGACCACGGCTGTTGATCACGCCCTGGACCGAGTACACCTCCAGGACCTCCTTGAGGAGCGTGCCCTGGCTCATGATGTGATGGACGCAAGCCGCGTGCATCGCATCCGGGAGGACATGGAGCGAGCGGAGGCGCGTCGCCTCCAGCCTCACTACATCGAATCATTCTTCCGCGAGGCGTTCCAGCGGCTCGGTGGTTCGGCCAGACAGCGTGAGTCCCGGCGCTACGAGATCACCCACGTGCCGGCGCCCGTCAGAAACCGGGACCGGCTCATTGGTATCGGGGAGCCGGTACTGCCGCGCTACGAACGTATCGCCTTCGAGAAGTCTCTCGTGGCGCCGCAAGGGCAGCCACTCGCGGCTTTCGTCTGCCCAGGCCATCCGTTGTTGGACGCCGTTATCGACCTGACACTCGAACGCCATCGGGACCTGCTAAAGCGTGGCGCCGTTCTGGTAGATGAAAGAGACCTGGGCACAAAGCCCCGGGTGCTCTTCTCCCTTGAGCATGTCCTCCAGGATGCCAGCGTCACCCGCTCGGGCGATCGGCGCATTATCTCCAAGCGCATGCTTTACGTCGAGCTCGATGAGGACGGGGTGACCCGCCACGTCCACTATGCGCCCTATCTGGATTACCGTGCTCTCGCCGATGGGGATCCAGACCTCGATTCGCTTCTTGATTGCCCTCAATGTGCCTGGCTTGAGCGCGACATGGAGTTGCGGGCGCAAGCCTACGCGGTTGCCAATGTCGTGCCGGAGCATCTCAAAGAGGCCCGGGATGCCAAACTGGCGCTTATCGCGAAGACGGAGGCCGCCGTCAAAGACCGGCTCACCAAGGAAATCACGTACTGGGATCATCGGGCCGAGCAGTTGAAGCTCCAAGAGCAGGCCGGCAAGACCGGCGCTCGGCTCAACTCCGGCGAAGCGCGCAAGCGCGCAGACAACCTCGAGGCGAGACTTCAGAAGCGCTTGGGAGAGTTGAAGCTTGAAGCGCAGATTTCGCCCTTACCGCCAGTGGTGTTGGGAGGCGTGCTCGTGGTGCCCCAAGGCCTGCTGCACGAATTGAAAGGGAGCGAGTCGGTCCCCACCACTGTATCGGTAGACACGCAGGCGTCGGCGGCCCGTGCACGCGAGATCGTCATGGCGGTGGAGCGAGAGCTTGGCTTCGAGCCGACCGACCGGGAGTTCGAGAAGCTGGGCTACGACATCGAGAGCCGCGTCCCCGGCACCGGTCGACTCCGGTTCATCGAAGTCAAGGGACGCGTCAGCGGCGCACCCACGATTACGGTTACCCGTAACGAGATTCTCTACTCCCTCAACAAACCCGAGGACTACATCCTCGGCATCGTGGAGTTTCTTGATGGGGGCGAGCATCGGGTTCACTATGTCCGGGAGCCGTTCCAACGGGAGCCGGACTTCGGGGTGACGAGCGTGAACTACGATTTTGCAGAGCTGCTCGCGCGAGCCCGGCAGCCTTCGTGACAGGGTGATTTGGATCCCCGAGCAATGCAATCGAACAAGAAGCTGATCGAAGTCACCCTGCCGCTTGATGCGATCAACAAGGCGGCGGCCCGAGAGAAGTCGATCAGGCATGGCCATCCCAGTACGCTGCACCTGTGGTGGGCGCGCCGGCCTTTGGCGGCGGCCCGGGCGGTACTCTTCGCGCAGCTGGTTGATGACCCCTCTGCCTATGTGGAGGAGCTGCTCTCAGAGCCAAAGAAGAAACAGGCGGCAGAACAGGAATTGCAGAAACGGCTGGACGAGCATACGGCGAAGCAGGCCCTCGCCGATACGGACGCAATTCCCGAGCCGGCGCCGACGCTTAAGGAGGTCATCGCAGAGAGCGAGCGTGCTCGTCTGTTCGGCTTCCTGGAAGAGTTGGTCCTGTGGGAGAATACGACCAATACCTCGGTCCTGGAGAAGGCGCGCGGCGAGATCCAGCACAGCTGGCGGCGCGCCTGCGCGCGCAATGCCGACCATCCCAGGGCCAAAGAGTTATTTGATCGTACCAGGTTGCCCGCCTTTCACGACCCCTTTGCCGGTGGCGGGGCGCTGCCGCTCGAAGCCCAGCGGCTTGGCCTTGAGGCCCACGCCAGTGACCTGAACCCGGTGGCGGTGCTGATCACCAAGGCGCTGATCGAGTTCCCGCCGAAGTTCGCCGGTAGGCCGCCGGTCAGCCCGGCGGCGCGCAGGGACGAGGAGCTGTTGTCCCGGCAGTGGCGGGGCGCGCAGGGGCTGGCCGAGGATGTGCGCGCCTACGGCGAGTGGATACGCGAAGAGGCGGAGCGGCGTATCGGGCCTCTCTATCCGAAGGCCGCCGTCACCGCCGAGATGGCGCATGAACGGCCTGATTTGCAAGCGTATGTGGGAGGCAACCTCACCGTGATCGCCTGGCTCTGGGTGCGCACGGTCAGGAGCCCGAACCCGGCTTTTGCGGCCGTGGAAGTCCCGCTAGCCTCAACCTTCATGCTGTCGACCAAGAAGGGTAAGGAAGCCTATGTCGAGCCGGTGATCGAGGCTGGCGGGTACCGGTTCATCGTAAAGGTGGGGAAGCCACCTGATGCCGCCGCGGCGAAGTTAGGAACGACAGCCGGCAAGCGCCATGCTTTTAAGTGCCTGCTGTCAGATGTTCCGGTCACATATGCTCACATCCGAAGCGAGGGTCAGGCCGGGCGCATGCGCACCCGCCTGATGGCGATGGTGGCCGAGGGCGACCGTGGCCGAGTTTACCTCTCACCGACGCCGGAACACGAGGCGGCAACACGCAAAGCGAGGCCCGAATGGAGGCCGGAGACGCCGCTGCCCGAGAATCCGCGCAATTTCAATACGCCGCATTACGGCCTCGCCACCTACGGCGCCCTCTTCACCGCCCGTCAACTCGTTACGCTCACGACCCTCTCAGACCTGGTAGGCGAAGCGATAACGCGGGTCCGCCAGCACGCCGTCGCAGCAGGCGTGCCTGATGACGAGGTGCCGCTGCGCGACGGGGGAACGGGGGCGACCGCGTATGCCGAGGCGGTCGCCCTGTATTTGGCGCTAGCGGTCGATCGCTTCAGCGATCGCTCTTCAACTATCTGCAGTTGGGATAACGGACGCACGACAATACGGAACACATTTGGTCGTCAGGCCCTTCCAATGACGTGGGACTACGCGGAAACGAATCCGTTTTCTGAATCTACCGGCAGTTTCAGCGGTCAGCTCGAATGGGTAGCAAAGTCCTTGGGGACTGCTCCGGCACTTCCAGCAGGGTTCAGTGCACAGCTGGACGCTTGTACCCAGACCATGAGCGCGGACAAATGCATCTCCACCGACCCTCCCTATTACGACAACATTGGCTACGCGGACCTCTCGGACTTCTTCTACGTCTGGCTGCGTCGTTCACTACGCACCGTCTTACCTGAGCTCTTTGCTACGCTTGCGACCCCCAAGGCGGAAGAGCTTGTCGCCACCCCGTACCGCCACGAGACCAAGGAGAAGGCGGAGGCTTTTTTTCTGGAGGGGATGACCCAGGCCATGTACCGTGTGGCCGAGCAGGCACATCCGGATTTCCCGGTCACCATCTATTACGCCTTCAAGCAGTCGGAGAAAAAAGGCGAGGAAGGCACGGCGTCAACCGGCTGGGAAACTTTCCTGGAGGCCGTGCTCCACGCCGGCTTTGGCATCAGCGGCACCTGGTCGATGCGCACCGAGCTGGGGAACCGGCCAGTCGGCTTGGGCACGAATGCCCTTGCGTCCAGCATCGTCCTCGTCTGCCGTAAGCGCGACCCGAACGCTGCGAACGCCAGCCGTCGGGAGTTCGTGACCGCTCTGAAGCGGGAACTGCCCAGGGCCCTTATCCACCTGCAGCGCGGCAACATCGCGCCGGTGGACCTCGCCCAAGCGGCCATCGGCCCCGGCATGGCGGTCTACACGCGCTATGCGAAGGTGCTCAATATTGAGGGGCAACAGCTTTCGGTCCGCGAGGCCCTGGCGCTCATCAACCAGACACTGGACGAGACACTCGCTGCGCAGGAGGGGGATTTTGAGGCGGACAGCCGCTGGGCGCTGGCCTGGTTCGAGCAGGAGGGCTTCAAGGAGGGCGCATACGGGCTCGCGGAAACCCTCTCCAAAGCCAAGAACACCAGTGTCGGAGGCCTGGTGGAGGCCGGCCTCCTCGCCTCGCAAGGCGGGAAGGTACGTTTGCTCAGGCCCGCCGAGCTGCCCGAGAGCTGGGACCCGGCGACCGATCCGCGCCTGACCGTCTGGGAGATGGTCCATCATTTCATCCGTGTCCTTGAAGCAGGCGGTGAGAGTGCTGCTGCCGAGCTCGCCCGCAAGCTCGGCGCCAAAGCCGAGGCGGCGCGGGAACTCTGCTACCGGCTCTACACCTTGTGCGAACGCAAGCACCGCGCGACCGAGGCTTTATCCTATAACGGTTTGGTGCAGAGCTGGCCCGAAATCATGCGGCTCTCTCGCGAAGAAAGCCAGGCGGAGGCTGAGCAATCGTCCCTGTTTGAGACCGGGGAGCGCTGAAGATACCGGACCATGTGGACACCATTGGCGCCGAGAGATGGGCACACCGGGTACGGGTTGGTCCATATGTCGTTGAAGACGCAATGGCTCCGGCGGAGACGGAGCTCACTCAGCGCAGAGAGCACATTGAGCCATGGCTCTCTGCGCTGCTGCAGGCGGAGCATCTGAACCTGCCGGTAGGCAGCGGACTGACAGCCGCAATTGCGGAGCCCCTAGGCGCCCCAGTAGTGGATATGGCTCCGGTAGGGCCCGGCCACGAGTACGAAGAACTCGTGCTTTCCGCCGCCGAGTGCCGCGCGGAAATCAGTGGGCGCGGGAAGACGAACGTAGAGGACATGATTCGGGCGACCGGGGAGTTGATGTAGGATCCCACAGTTTTGTATGGATTCGGTGACGATCACATCAATCGGATACTGCGGAATATGTTGACCCTTCCTTCGACGCACCCGGCAATCATCTCCTTCAATGAGGCACGGAAGAATCCCGAGGTTCTGCAGCGGCGCTGGTCGTGACGAGCAGATAACGCTATCCGTCGGTCCACACTTTGGCTACTTACCAACCCTGGTAAACCATGATCTACCGAAGCCTTCGATAGATCATACGACTTGGCGAATGGTCAAATTCCTCAACAAACGGACTCCGAGAGTCACGACGGTGACCTTGTGAGGAGCCATTCGCATGGCCTGGCTAGTCGAGCGTCTTGGTGATCGCGCCGTGGGTGGTTGTCGAGAGCGTCAGTACGAGCTCCATTAGCGTGGACAGTCCGGCAACGCCACAAGCTACCACACTGCATACTGGCACCCCGACTGGCTTTCCAAGAAACAATGGCTATATTACTTGCTCGTGTCGAATGAATCAGGGGCGACGGTCGGTTCCATCACGTCCGTACGGGTAGAAAGGTTGCCATATCCAAAGCGAAAAGGCATGCAGGGCCTCTGCTCAGCTGGGGCGCGCCGGCTCCGCTTCTTGTTGAAGTACACGAACTTCCCGCTCCAGAAAGACCTTACTCTCGAGACCCGGCGTTTTGGGCCGTTTGGACAGGATCGCAAGAATACAAGATCGCCTGGCAGTGGGTGTCTGGGCCCTCGACGTCGCCGCCCCTTGCCGAGACCGAGGGCCGGAATGAACCGAGCGGTGCTCACGAGCCCGTAGGAGCAACGTATGGCAACATCAAATCACGAACGCGTAGGGAAAGCGCTCGACCTCCTGAAAGCCGGACTAGGACCTTTTGTTGAGCGCGAGGTCAAGAGCGCGCTGAAGTCTCGGCGCCTCGCCGCTCACAGACTGCGGGACTACGCCGAAGATCGGGTTCTAGCGAACAAGCCGCTATTGGAATGGGATGCCGCTGGCTTGTTGAAGCTCATGGGGGAAACGTGGAACGACGTCTTTCGCGAGATTCTTGGACCTGGGGAAAGAGGCTTTGTCGGTGAGCTTCGTGGATATCGAAACAGATGGGCACACCAGGAAAGCTTTACGAGCGACGATGCCTACCGGGCGCTTGATTCCGTCGAACGGTTGTTGGCCGCGGTGTCAGCCCCGCAGTCGGGGGACCTCGAGCGTCTCAAAATGGAACTGCTCCGGGTCCGGTTCGACGAGCAGGCGCGCGGCGAACGCCGCAAGCGGGCGGGAACCGCGATCGAGAGCGCCGCCGCCACAAATCTGAAGCCCTGGCGGGAGATCGTCACACCGCACAGGGATGTGGCAAGCGGGCGATACCAGCAGGCCGAATTCGCTGCTGACCTGTGGCAGGTGCATCTTGGCGAAGGGCCGGACGAGTATCGCGAGCCGGTTGAGTTTTTCCGACGCACCTACCTGACTGAAAGCTTGAAGGGGCTTCTGGTCGGCGCTCTTCATCGTCTCACCGGCAAGGGCGGCGATCCGGTCGTCCAGCTGCAAACCAACTTTGGGGGCGGCAAAACGCACTCAATGTTGGCGCTCTACCATCTGTTCTCCGGTACAAATCCTACCGAGCTTTCCGGTATTGAGACCGTCATGCGGGAGGCGGAAGCCACGCAACTGCCCACAGTGCGTCGCGTCGTGCTGGTCGGTAACAAGATCTCTCCGGGCAATCCGGCGACCAAGGACGACGGCACAGTGGTCCGTACGCTCTGGGGTGAACTGGCCTGGCAACTGGGCGGGAAGAAGGCCTACGCATCCATTGCCGCGGACGATGAGAAGGCCACAAGTCCCGGCGACACACTGCGGGAGCTGTTCAAGGAATACGGCCCTTGCCTCATCCTCGTCGACGAGTGGGTTGCCTATGCGCGCCAGCTTCACGACCGGAGCGATCTGCCCGCTGGCGGATTCGAAACACAGTTTAGCTTCGCCCAGGCACTGACCGAGTCTGCCAAGCTCGCCGGCAACTGCCTGCTGGTGGTCAGTTTGCCGGCTTCCGACACCGCTGGGTCGCCGCATACCCAGGCCGATGATGTGGAAGTCGGAGGACAACGCGGGCGGGAAGCACTCGACCGTTTACGGAACGTCGTAGGTCGCATTGAGTCCTCCTGGCGCCCGGCGAGTGCCGAGGAAGGCTTCGAAATCGTACGTCGTCGCCTGTTTGAGCCGCTCTCGGATCCAGCGCAGTTCAGGGACCGAGACGTGGTCGCGCGGGCGTTCGTAGAGCTCTACCGCACGGAGCATCGGGAGTTCCCGCCTGAATGCCGGGACAGTGACTACGAGAAGCGCATCAAGGCTGCGTACCCGATCCATCCGGAAATCTTCGATCGGCTCTACACCGACTGGTCAACATTGGTGAAGTTCCAGCGAACGCGCGGGGTGCTGCGCCTGATGGCAGCCGTCATCCATAGCCTTTGGGAGAAGGAAGATCGGAATCCGCTGATCTTACCGGCGAACATCGCGATCGACGCTCCCCGCGTGCAGTTCGAGCTGACCAGATACCTTCCGGATACCTGGGTGCCCGTGATCGCGAAGGATGTTGACGGCCCGAGTTCTCTTCCGCTGCGCATCGACGGTGAAGTTCCGAATCTCGGAAAGTCCGCCGCGTGCCGACGCGTTGCGCGCAGCATTTACCTTGGGTCGGCCCCCACAGCGGATGCGGCGCACCGGGGACTCGAAGATCGGCGGGTGAAACTGGGGTGCGTGATGCCGGGCGAATCTTCTGCGGTCTTCGACGATGCGCTCCGTCGCCTGGCCGGCGCTGCGACGTACCTCTACCAGGATGAGTCGCGGTACTGGTACTCCACGCAGCCAACCGTGACGAAGCTCGCTGAGGATCGCGCTGAGCAGCTGAAGCGCCACCCCGACAAGGTGGTGCAGGAACTTCAGGCGAGGCTCCGGGCCGACCTGGGCGAGCGGGGCGACTTCAGCCGCGTTCACCCCTTGCCTCAATCCGGACAGGACGTGCCGGACCACCTCGATGCACGCCTGATCGTGCTCGGCATCGACCATCCCTATAGCAGGGAGAAAGGCAACCCCGCCGAAGTTGCTGCGAAGAAGATCCTGGAGAACTGTGGGAATACACCTCGACTTTTCCGCAACACGCTTGTGTTTCTGGCCGCCGACAAGACACGGCTTCAGGACCTGGACGAAGCGGCGCGCCGCTACCTGGCGTGGGAGTCGATCCTCGCCGAGCGTGAGCAGCTCGACTTGTCTCCGCACCAGGTGAAGCAGGCTGCGATGCAGAAGGACACGGCATTGAGCATGGTGACCACGCGAGTCCCTGAGACGTACCAGTGGCTGCTCGCCCCTATTCAGGAAAACCCGCAGGCCTCCATAGAGTGGCAGGCCCTGCGCCTATCGGGTCAAGACGCCTTGGCGGTACGGGCCAGCAAGAAGCTTCGAAGCGACGAACTGTTAGTGACAGGGTTTGCCCCGACCCGTCTGCGGATGGAACTTGACGGCGTACCTTTATGGCGCGGAGATTACGTATCCACCAAACAGGTTGTCGAGGATTTTGCCAAGTATCTCTATCTGCCCCGCAGCAGCGAGCCACAGGTGCTGCTGAACGCGATAGAAGACGGCGTCGCTTTGCTGACCTGGGAACGGGAGACGTTCGCGTTCGCGGACAGCTATGACGAAGAGGCAGGCCGCTACCGCGGGTTGCGTGGTGGACAGGCTGTCAGGCTTCCCGATGCTGACGCGTCTGGAGTGCTGGTGAAGCCAGACGTCGCGCGTCGGCAGATTGATGCAGAAACCAAGAAGCCGACGGCAGGCGAGGAAGGCATTCCAGGGGGGGATACGACAAAACAAGGGGCCGATGTTGATAGCGGCGGAGGAGAAACAGGCGCGGGCGGGGAAACGCCGTCTCCACCGAAAGCAGCGCAGCACAAGCGCTTTCACGGCACGGTGCAGCTGGATGTCACGCGCGTCGGGCGTGACGCGAGCCGCGTTGCCGAGGAGGTCATCTCGCACCTGGCGGGCTTAGTAGGAGCAAAAGTCACGGTCACCCTCGAGATCGAAGCCGAGTTCCCTTCGGGTGCATCGGACCATGTTGTCCGGACCGTCACCGAGAATGGTCGGACGCTGAGATTTGCGAGCCAGGGGTTCGAAAAGGAATAAGGACCCGTACGGTCGGAAATGCTCGCTAGGAAGCAGGCAGTTAGGGGTTTGTGCTTCCCTTCGGTCAGACCGCGCAACGTCTTGTGGGAACTCCGGCTTTCGGCTCGCTCAACTACTCTGGGACGCACCCGCTGTTCACG
The DNA here is from genome assembly GCA_965214605.1 of uncultured Binatia bacterium (SeqCode). Taxonomy (GTDB): domain Bacteria; phylum Desulfobacterota; class Binatia; order Bin18; family Bin18; genus JAAXHF01. Next base: position 892,486 of record OZ243961.1, read on the forward strand.
GTAGCTGGGACGCTTCGCCGCAAAAAGACCCCCATCCGGGGAGAAGCAGGCACTCTACGTCCTTCGATCAACCTGACAAGCTCCTCTGAGCCGATGATCCCGACGGAAAGTTGATCAAGCCTGTTACCCTTGATCCGAAAGCCAGGCAGCGCCCCCGTCTTTGGATCCCGGAGACCGCTTGTCCTTCTCTTGGCGTGCGCTAGAAACTCGTTTTTCGTGGAATTGAGAACGGCCCTTTCAAACTCCTTCCCAGCCCGATGGTACGAACCTCGCGGTCGTCCATCTTGAATGTCGATCATCGCTGAGACCTCCTACTGGCGACGGCCGCTGTCCTTCGTCGGATCAACGAGCTTGTACTTCTGACCGCGTTCCAGCGGCAACGGCAGGGGTTTCCCTCTCGTCACGGTACGCTCGACACCCGTTCCGTCGCCGCAAGAGCCGGCGATCTCGTATTGCCCTGAACGCGGAGCCTTTTCTCCGGGTTTGGAGCGATATTTCTTGGAAAATACTGGTGGAGGTGACGACAATCACATCGCCTTATAAATCGCTATCCTTAGGATGTTGAACGCCAAAAATGCCCCCATAGATACCCCCATGGCTTTGGGGATTCTCTCGCTGGATTCAGACCGATTTTATCGCTCCTCTGGCGCCCGCCGTGCGTCGAATCGCTCCAGCGTGTCGGTGGTGCCGCCGGGCAATCCGCGCACCTAGCGGAGGCGTTCTACTATGCACTCTCGTTGCTCGTCAGGTAAATTCTGCGCCTGGCGTTCGGTATCGGCCAAGAACGCTTTGAGCCGCTCTGCTGCCACCTAGAAGACGTCGATGATCTCAAGCAGCTCCTCTCTACTGTCCTGCAGTGCCTTCGCGACCCGCGTCCCCCTCCTCTTCGCGCTGCCACCGCTCATATTGAGCTTCTCGCGCTGACGTTCAATCTCCGCCCAACGCTCCCCCCTCTTCAACGAGCCGCGCGTTCTCCACTGAGCCTTCTCCAGTTTCTGGACAACGGCTGGGATGCGGGCTGGAGAGGTGCTGGTCCAGCGTCTCACACCACTGGTAGGACCACTCGGCCTGAAGGTATGGCGAGTAGACCTGCAGGCAGAGGTGCCCCCCGGTCGGGAAATCGCGCGTGCCGGTCCAGCCATCGTCCTGTGCGTATCGACAGATCAATAATGTATTCTCCGTTGACGTACCGGGCCTCCGCTTCCCCGGACATCTTGATGACGGTGAGGCCGATCGCCACCGTCCCGATGTGGACACCGTACAGCGCATCAGAGACCACAGGGCGTTATGATAGGGCCCCTTTCCGGGATTCTCGCGTTTGTCGCCCTTTGCGCGATGGAATTGCTCGGAGTTGGGCGCGATGACCACACGATGGCCATGTTCTTCCAAGGCCAGGAAGAAGGTATTTGCAAAGGCGAGGGTTTTCTCCAAGCCCGTCTTGGTCAGGGCCAGGTTGACGAACAGGTTCTTGGCTGGCTTGAGGTACCCGCCGTAGTTAGGAGAGACGCCGGCTTCGAAGAGTGGCTTAGCTCCGGTCACCAGCAGATATCGATCCTGTAGCGTCCGCCGCGCGGTGCGCTTCCTCCCGGACTTTCGGTCCAGAGGCGTTGGTAGCGAGCAAGCCCGTTTCGGCTGGGCACCGTCGCGCATCCACTCGAGCTGGTCGCCGGGACGACGCCGAGACACGGCTCAGGGGATACAGGTTGCTTCGGCGCTTTGCCGACCGCCAGTTTCGCCCAGCCGCCGCACTCCAGCCGCGGCGGCACGCTGAGCTGCGTGCAGACCCTGGCCATGTCGCTCGCCGAAACGCCGAACCGGACTGCTACTTTGAGCATGGGTTCTGACTAGACGAGGTTGTATCGTCCTTCTCAGCTTGCAGGACCGTCGCCGCTGTCGGCCGGTTGCGCCGGGATCTCCGGGTTGCTTTGTCCCTCTGCCACGCCGGTCAATCAGTCCCAATCCCAGGGATTCTACCAATGAGAACGCCTCTCGGGTTGATTGTGGCCCGGTCCTTGGCTCCACAAAACCGCGGCCTACCAGAGCTCTAGTTGCAGAGACTCGAGAGCTCTTCTTTCGTAAGAACACGCACGCCACAATTGGCTGCGACGCCAGCGAAGTACATTGGAACGACTTCGCTAAACACGAACAGCCCCTCTAGTGATGGCGACGCTTGCTCACCAACGAAACACGCGACCGCCGCGCGGTGCTCGTTCAACAATTTGAGCCGCACAAGGTGCTTTTTCATTCGATCGGGCTTTCCGTGAACGTTGAGTTCTCCGCGAAAATCGTGCAGCTGGCGAGCAATCTCGGCCATTGTCATTGCCAGCTCCAAGTCCTTGCACTCTATCGCGAGCACGCGACCCGCCTTCCAGGCAAGGACATCGACATCTCCGTAGTCCTGATCAAGCTTGCGGTTGAGAATCTCGGTTAGCTTGATCTCCAGTCGGGTCTTCCAACCGAGCTTTTCGAGGTGGGCAGCAACTTCCTTATTAAATTCCTGTCCGCGCCTGTTTTCGGCCGCGCCGATCCAGGAGCGCATCCGTCCCGGAGGAAAGTCCTTCGCCTCGTAACCTCCCGTGTAGCAATAGTCCAAGACCTTTCGTATGCCTGCGCGGACCAACCCGGGCGCAACTAGATAGCGCGGGGATGGATCGTCGAGCCGCACGATAGGTCTGCTAATGAGGGCCAGACGACGCCGAAAGCGCCATGGATACCAGTCTTTGGGCCGGAATCCATTCGGCGTGGAAGCCCACGTGGAGCGCGGTGAAAGAGAAAAGGCTTTAAGTATCTTTCTAACTACCACTTCATCGAGCGGCTTAGAGCCATCGAGAGCAAATATTTCCGTTTCGGTTGTCGAGAAGACCAACTCCTGACGTTTGATCCCCTCATCTTCCAGATTGTCCATGAAGATATGCACGTCATCAATGGTAAAGCAGAAAGCTTCTGTCCAAGCCTCACAGAACTCAGGGTCCGGTTCTCCGCGCGCAGCGCCGACTAGCTCTACATCGCGAAAGTGTTGCTCGTAGGTGTTCGCGCCATGCCGATATCGGATGACACCGAGAGTCTGTCCGTAAGGAGTGACAATGGTCTCATCGAAGTCAACGTCCGTGTGCACATCGCCGAAAGGAGTGATTCTGATCTCTGGTGCCTTGCTCTGGTATCGGATTGCCTCAGACCATCCGCCAAAGCTGTGCATCTGCATGACCTCTGCGAGGAGTCGGGAGATGTCAAGCCGGCCCGGGTGTATCCCGGCATCTTTCGGGCATTCGCACAAAGCCATCTCGACAAGAATTCGCGTGCTAAGCGACGCTGCGTTAAGCCGGGCGATCTCTTTCGAAGCCTCCCTCTCGGCGGCCTCCTTGTCATGATGTAAGGAAAGGGCAGCACGCGCGGTCCTGAGCCAGCGGCCGGCCTCGATTTCGACGGCTTCGTGATTCCGTAGTAGGGCGAACAATAAATGCTCGCGGTTATACTCTTTCAGCTTCGACTGGAGCTCGGTCCAAATGCTGTCAACGAGGCTGTTGAGGTACTGACAGCAAGGTTCGATTCCCTCTATACGGGGTCCTTCGTCCAGCTTTCTTGACCGCCATCCAAGCCCAATCCGCGATAGCGCGTCATCAATCTTGGAGATCACAATCGGTTTGCCCCGCGCTTTGCGGGCAACGAAATTCCGAAATTCTCGGGCGGAGAATAGATGCATGTCGCGGGCCCACTGGTCCGGGACGATCTGCTGGACGAGGGAATTAAATATCTCGGGCGAATGGTCTTCGCTGGACAATCGGCAGGTGCCTGACACGAATGCTTCGACGAGCAAGCTTTCGGCCATGTTCTCGGGTACGCGAAACGAGGCTAGGAAACCGTCGTGAGCTGTGACACGTACAACGTGATCGTCGACGTTGATTTCAAGTAGTGCTTTGGCCTGAGCGCGCAAGGGAATTGGTATTGCTTGGTCTGTAGGATCCCTATCTTCGAACCGACATATCCATGCAATAGGACCTTCTGGCAATGACCGAATCTTCTCCTCGATAACCCTTGCTGAGCGTTCGAGCCAGGTAGCGAGGGCGTGCCACAGTGGGAAATGAAGATCGCGATCCGTCGAGTTTGGTATTTCCACTGTGATCCACCAACCGCGTGAGTTGGTTTCGCACACTGCCACGAGCCGTTGCTGGTCGAGGTCGTCGAGACTGACGTAGAGCGGAGCGTTCTCATCTTCTTCGAAAAATGAGCTCTCATCCAATCGTCGAACTCTGACGGTTCGCTTGTCCCACGTCCGTGCGCGGTGGATATCGCTGCTCTTAGCGCCTTTCTTGCGGACTTCGAGCAGACTGTTCGGTTTAACAACGATCATGGACGGCTTGCCAGCTAAGTCGTCCGGCAGCTGGCCGTGAGGGATGAGATGACCTTCGAGTGATTCGGACCAGGCATAGAGGTTCAGTAGGCCGTTGACATTCATGAGACGAACGCCGATCTGGGCAAGGCGGGCCTGCATATCAAGCAAGCTCCAGAGGTTCAACGGAGAAAAGCTCGATGCCCAACTCATTGAAATTAGGTCCGGCGCCGAAACTGACTCGACCCGCCAGCGTCGGTCCTCAACGCTTTCGAACTCACACATCATCGGCCGACCCCAGGGACATAGGACGATCAACGACAATCCCGCGCGAAAGCGTGGCTTGGAAGAGTAAGCCTGCTGTATTTGAGCGATGCTAGTCTTTATCGCTCTACTGAAGCGACTAGGGTCAGGATTTAGGCCAACCACTCCAGTCAGATCGTAGTGAACGAAACTGTCGACGACAAAACAAATATGTAGCAATCGGCCTTCGTCGACCCAATCGGCTGCATTGGCGAAGAACACGCCGCCCAGCTTCTGGAATGGCAGCGGTGGCGCGAGGTCACCGCCGAGGAGAGGAACATTTCTGAAGGTCTCTGCGAATTCGTTCACGTAAACCCGATAGAGTTGCTCTTCGTATCCATTAGATAGGCAGAATTCAATGACCATCCGGCGAACCGCCATTGAGACGGCCGCTGGAAGCGTAAGGTAGAGATCACCGCCAATCGCGAGAAGCGGACGCCGCTCGAGCGAGGAATGGCCGTAGCTCTCACGACGCAATCGATCACGATCCTGTCTGTCCAGGATAAACGTCTCAATGTCTTCGCGTGCGATGCCCAGGCGGGCTAAATCGTTCTCGCGAAAAACAACGCGTTCTTTTGCTATCCCTCCCCGACGGACGAGACTCTTGGCCACGCTGCGAATAGGTTTCGTGTCGCCCACAGCGAACGCTGGGATTCCGGAACGTTTGATGGTTTCATCAGACAGTGTGAGAAGAGCGTACGCCGCACGCCTAAGGCCAGCAAACGGCTCCTGGGACGGCATATTGTCTAGCACATTGATGAAGCATTGTAGATAGAACGCCGAGCTTTCGTACAGCCCCTGGAATATCAGGAAGTCCCGATTGCTGGTGGACACGCGCGACACGAAGACATCCTCTGCGGGGTCTTCCATTTGGCCAGCCCAACCTTCTCCAAGTGTTTCGAGCCAAGACGTCAGCGAGCATGTGAGCGGCGTTAGCTCGCCGCGCGCGTTCGCGACGGCGAGATGTTGAAGAAGCTCGAGGCGAACCGCACTTGCCTGAAACTCAGGCATAGTGAACAGGCCAGCGATAAAAGAGGTGAGCGACGATAGCTTGTACTTCCTTAATGAGCGCGCCAGCTTTCGATGCGCTTTAAAGAGACGCGAATACGTGGAGCTGGCCAACGGGTCTTCTTCTGGGTGGTACAGACTTTCGATGTGTTTGGTCACAGCTCCCAGTATCAGCTTTAGGCGGTACAAGCAATAAAATCGCGGCTCCGGTGAGTGAGTTCCTAAATCTGAAGGACCTCCCGCAAGCGTCTCGCTGCTTTGTGTCGGCGCTCACCCATTTCTTGAGCGTCACCGGCCTGGACCAGTGGTGACACTCGAACCAGGCCGGCAACTTGGGACCGTGTCTGCCGAACAGGACAGCCTCGCGCTGTCCGAACGCCAGGTAGTGTGGGTAACCGCGCAGCTCGATGGCGGTGATTCCGCCTGGGTGAAGGTCAAGACCCAGCTGAATCTGCAGCACGTGGACGGCTCCGGCCCGGTCCACCGTCGCGTCGGTTCGCTTGTAGGCACTCTGACCCAACCGTTCCAGCCCAGCCGGACTGGATGTACTTATCCGCAAGCCGACGGCCGACGCCTCTGCTGCTCAGCTAGCGCAGCGTGCCGGCTGTTCGTGGCGGCCACTGCTGTAGCAATTGGTTTATTTTCGAGCTCATGCGACAACCAATCGGCGACTATCAAGCCTCAAAATGAACTAAGTGTGAAGATTTCAGTACGGAGTTCAAATAAACGCCAGATTATGCCTAAACGACGACAATCTGGCGTGGAGCCGAGCTGGCCTCGGCAGCCCCTCAAGATCGACACCCGTATGTCGGGACGCCAGGTCGATCCAGCGACGAGCCGCGCAACTTCCACGGGCAGCGCTAGGCGGCGAAGTCACCTAGCGCGGGCGGGATGACACCAGTGTCAGGAAGTTGCTTTGAGGCGGTCGGACGTCAGCCACTGCGAAGGGCCCGACACCTTTTGCAGCTTCTTGAGGGTGGCGAGCGCCTGCTGTGAAAGCAGAGGCACCCAGACGGGAAATCGCGCGTGCTAGTCCAGCCATTCCTGTGGAAACGTCGTAGTCGGTCAGGCAAATGTATTCTCCGTTGACGTACCGCGCCTCCGCTTCCCCGGACATCTCGATGACGGCGAGGCCGATCGCTGCTGTCCCGATGTGGGTCACCGTGCAGCGCATTGGCGACCACAGGTCGGTATGGTGGTGACGCTTTCCCGGATTCTCGCTTTCGTCGCCCTTCGCGCGGTGGAATTGCTCGGAGTTGGGCGTGCTGACCACACGATGGCCGCGTTTTTCCAAGGCCAGGAAGAATTGCGTTGGCAAAGGCGAGAGCCTCGTCCAACCCTGTCTTGGTCACGGCCAGGTTACCGAGCAGTTTCTTGGCCGACTTGAGGTATCCGCCGTGCCAGGAGACGCGACCGGCTGCCGGCTTCGCCCACCAGCCATACTCCGGCCGCGGCACGTTGAGCAGCATGCAGACCCGGGCCATGTAGTTCAACGAAACGCCGAATCGGGCCGCGACCTTGAGCATGGGCTCGGAGCAGACTAGTTCGTACAGCGCTTCTCGGCCGACAGGCCTCTCGCCGTGATTAACCAGTGGTGTGGGGATCTCCGTGGTGTCCCGTTCCTCTGTCACGATGCTCAATCAACCCCAATCTCAAGATTCCTCCCCGAGGGGTCGCCTGACGGATTGCTCCAGCCAGACTGCTCTCTGGTTCGAAACGCCGCGGGTCCGGTCTGCCAGAGGTCGCGAGGGTGGGATGTTACGCCGATCAATGATACAAATCCTCGGAGTATAGGATCTACACATCAAGTATTTGTATCAATGGAGAAACGGCGCTCGCAGCGCGAGCTGGCACAGGCCCTTCTAAGAGAACGGGGAATCCTACGGTTAGCCGAGTTGCGCGAGGCCGGCGTGACCGCTGCGACGACGAGTCGTATGGAGCGGGCCGGTGAGGTCGTCCGTCTGTCGCGGGGAGTCTATCAGCTGTCCGACGTTGAGCTGGACCCGAACCACAGCTTGGCGGAAGCCGCAAAGCGGGTACCGAAGGGGGTCGTCTGCCTCGTTTCGGCCCTAGCGTTTCACGGCCTAACGGACCAACTGTCGCCCAAAGTCTGGATGGCGATCGGACCGAGGGCCTGGGCACCGCAGCGCGACGGCACGCCCATTCGCCTCGTCCGCTTCACCGATAGTCTGCTGAGAGAGAGCTTTGAGACGCATGTGATCGAAGGCGTTGCGGTCAAAATCTTCGGAGCCGCTAGAACAGTGGCGGACTGCTTCCGGCATCGCGGCAAGGTCGGTCTGTCCGTCGCAATCGAAGGACTTCGGGAGGCTCTGAGACAGCGCAAGACAACCCCCGCGGAAATCGCTCGCCAAGCCGAAAAGGGCGGGGTTTCGACGGTGCTCAGGCCGTATCTTGAGGCGCTGACCGCCAATGCCTAGAGAGATCAGGAATATCGGCGCCTCCATACGCGCCCGCCGGCAAAATCTCTCCAGAGAAACGGGTCAGAGCTTCGAACTGATACTGACTCGCTACGCACTCGAAAGGCTCCTCCATCGCCTCAGCACGTCTGCCTATGCCGAGCGATCCGTGCTCAAGGACGCAATACCGCTCACGAGTTGGTCCGAGGCTCCACACCGTGCCACGCGCGATCTTGACCTCGCAGGCTTCTGCGATCCAAGCCCCGACGCGATGGTCGCCGTGTTCAAGGAAACCCTCGGCGGCGGACGTCGCCGACGGCGTCGAGTTCGATTTGGACGCACTTCGCGTCAACCCAGATCCGGGGGGAACTCAAGTACAGCGGACTACGGTTGCGTACGACAGCGTCGATCAGAGGTCATCGACTATCCGTCTGTGCTCGACCTTCCGAAACCGCGCCTGCGGGCCTATGTCCGAGAAACGGTGATTGCAGAGAAGTTCCAGGCTATGATTGCACTGGGACACGCAAACAGCCGAATGAAGGATTTCTACGACATTTGGCTCCTCAGCCGATCGTTCCTTTTCGACGACGATCGGCTGGCGCGCGCAATCGCCGCAACCTTTGAACGACGTGGGACGGAGATTCCAGATGCGCTCATCCCAGGATTCGCTGAAGATGAGCAGAAGCAGCGTCAGTCGAACGCCTTTCTGGAAAACGTGGTCCTCGATCCCGGCAGCCTCGCCAATGTGATTGCGACGGTTTCCGAGTTCATTATGCCGCATGCGATGTCGGCAGCAGAGTTAAAGCGGGGCAGTGAGCCTAGTGGTTAACCTGAGAGCCCTGAGAACGAAGAACGATCGTTGCAGACAACGAAACCTCCCTTGATCTTCTCTATTACGAGGCTATCGCGCCCACGATAATACGCCTGATCAACGAGAAATCTGACGAACCGTTAACAGTGGGGTGTGCACGGCGTTGGGGGCCGGGAAAATCAAGCGTGCTTATGATGAATGGTGCAGGAGGCATTCGCCAGACAGGACCACGTGCTCCGCGTGCGTTTCAGCTGAAAGACGAGAATATGATATTTGCGGCGGAAGAGCCAGAGATTGCTCTTCCGCCGTACCCGCAAAGACGAATTACGAACTACCTGATCGAAAACACGGCCCCTTCGAATCCGCTCGTATCACGTTGCTGAGACGTAGTGATGAGACAGAAGTCGCCAGCAACGCGGTGAGCCTCGGCAACATGAAGGCGAAGACGTATCGCAGCGAGGGCTCGCCGAGGCGATCTGGGCCAAGGAGTGGTGATCGCCGAAGGCTTGACCGAACAGCTCAGCCTCGCAGCGGTGGCCGACAAGACGTGCTCTGCTGACGATGAGTGCTATCCGCTTGACCTCTCTCCGTGACCCTAATCTCTGCGGATGGCGACGGGAATACCTCTGAGCCGGGAGGGTTTTTCGTCGCTCTCGGGCTACCGACCTTTGCCTTCCTCGACAATAAGAAACGGCCCGCCAAAGAGGCACCAGCTTTGGCTGATGCGGGATTCAGACTTTTGTGTGAAATCCCCTTCCCAGGGATGGAGGAACTACTCGCATCCGAGGTCCCTCTGGAACATCAATGGGAATATCTGTCTTTCCTGTACGACGAGGAGTTGGTGCCAAAGGCTGGGAGCCCCGTTGATCGCCCTGATGATGACACGGTCCGCTCGCTCACCAGAAACGTTCTCAAGGACTATACGGGGATGGGGGCGCGCCGCTGAGTTGATTGAGCTTTCAGGAGATGTCGAAAGAAATCATCACCATAATGAAGACCTGCTGCGAGTCGGGCCAGTCCCAGCGCAGCCAGAGGCAATGACCGGCTGCGCCAGCACCGCGGGAAGATTCTTAAGTTTGCTCCCGAGGGGCGGCGCCGGGTCAAGGAGCAGATAAAAAATGGGCTCTTTTGAATACTATCAGACCTCGTTCAGCTACCAGATCAGCGAGACCGACGAAGAAAATTTCGTCGGGGTACCCGAGCAGGGCGGCAAGGACTTGATCTCGCCCGACCCATTGGCGCCCGGAACCATCTACAGCGCCTTGGTGAGCGGCGATGGCACAGCCGGCATGTACCGTCTAGAGATCGCTACCTCGTCTGGTAGCGGCAAGCTTAAGCTGGCCGGCGGCGTCTCTGGTGCAATGAAGGAATCAATCAACCGCACCTTCAGCTATCTGCTCGCCAACAAGGAGGCCTTTGGTGTCGCCCGCGAGGTCGACACGTTCGACTTCCATGCAGAGGTCCTCGACCTCTTTAGCAACAAGGTAGAGGCCGAGCTCGGTGTCGCCTTCTTCCTCGCCGCATACTCGGTCTCCCCGCAGCCCAGGCTTCTAGTCCTCGGCGACATGAGCGTCCAGGGCAACGTGAAGACCGTCCAGTCGCTCACCGAGCCGCTGCAGGTCGTCATGGACAACGGCGCCAAGCACGCCCTTATCCCCATTAAGAATAAACGCCGGTTCTTCGAAGTGCCCCCCGACGTCTTCGAACACGCCGACCCCATTTTTATGGCGACCTTCGTCAGGCTGCATTCAAGGCGTTGGGGTTGGCCCAACGAAATTGGCACAGGGAGGGACCTTGTTCGATGAGGATCAACCAGCTCGCAACGAAGGAGAACCTTAAGTTGGCTTGGCGGCGAATCACGACCGGCAGCAACCGCCCATACAAATCTTTCTATCGATTGATCTATTACGCGTACGAGGTCGCGCTTGATGCGAATCTATCTGACCTTCGGCAACGCCTGATCGGTGGTGCTTTCGAACCGCGCCACCCGGAGCGCATCTACATGCCGAAGGCATCGGGCCTTCATCGGCCGCTTGCACTGCTCAACATCGAGGATCAGATCGTCCTTCAGGCGTTCGCGAACCTCGCAGCAAAGCGAATGCACAAGAAGCGCGCTCCACTTCAGTTCGAGGTTGTGTTCAGCAATATCCTTCAGAAACCGGATAGCATCTTCTTCTTCCAGCGCTGGCAGTACACGTACGGGGCGTTTCAGCGACAGATCAAGAAACATTATGCGGACGGAATGCGATGGGTCGGCGACTTTGACCTTGCCGCATTCTACGACACCATTTCTCACGAGCTTCTTCTCAGGACTATCTATCCACGCACGAAGCACGACGCCCTGCCTTGGATCGCGAAGTGTTTGAAGACGTGGAGCTCCGACCAGGCAGCCTCCGGACACGGGCATGGGTTGCCTCAGGGCCCGCTCGCATCCGACTTCCTTGCTGAGTGCTTTCTCCTTCCCATAGACTTCGCATTGCAGAAACGCCGGGGCTATACGAGGTACGTCGACGACGTACGGCTCTTTGGCACAACAGAGGATGAGGTTCGCGCCGATCTGATAGAGCTCGAAAATCATTGTAGAGAGCGGGGTCTCATCCCGCAGACCGGCAAGTTCGCGGTCAGGCGTGCTCACAAGGTGCAGGACGCGCTGGGGATGCTGCCTAGCATCTCTGACCCACAACATGAAGAAGCTGGGAAGGAAAAAATCAATAAGAAGCAAGCACTCGACGCCTTTCGCTCTGCAATTGGGGGGAAACCGTACCGAGTGATCGACAAGACTAGACTTCGGTTCGTTCTCTACCGTGCGGAGCCGGATACGGATTTGCTTGAGCTGGTTCTACGTCTGCTCCCGCGTCACCCCGAGCATGCAGATGCTTTCTTCGCCTACCTCGGCCAATTCGGTTACCGGAAGCCGATCGAGCGACTCTGCCTTGATCTCGTTCGGAGCAATCCGTATCCATACGTTCGCGGAGAAGCGTGGCATGTGCTGGCGAAGTACATCCGCAAATCAAGGTCAGAGGCCGCGAGCAATCTCCGAGCCCTTACAGACCGCGCGGTGAACATCGCCAAAAATAAATCCCAGGAGAGCTTCATGGAGAAGTGGGGAGGCTGTCACTTCTTGTGCGTCTCGGAAGAACTGACCGCACGACGTCACAGTGGACGGCTGAGGAAACAAGCAGCGTTGTTGCAATCGCTATTGGCGCCTGTTCTTCCGGATAGTGCTTTTGGAAAGGGCGGGGTCGTCAGGACGTTTCTTTCGCATAGCAGCCCGGAGCCTGGACTCTCGGTTTGCTCTGCCCTGTATGAGCGCGGCCTGATGCCATCTTCGTTCGGATTGAAAGTCGCGGAACTTCCCTCCCAAGTGGCCCATACGCTCCGAGAGCTGAGGGTGATCTCGTCGCCGCCGGGCCCGAAAGTTGATCCCATTTCTGAGATTCTAAGCGCCCGATACAGGGTGCCACAAGGCAAGTCGTGGCGCACGCTGTTGGCGGCCGAGTATGTCCATGCACTCGGCCTTCTGAAGCAGGCTGAGGCGGTCTTCGACAGCGGGCGTTCGTTCTGGTTGGCATGTCAGAATTCGTTCAATCAGACCGTATTCTTGGCTTTGCAGCGTCACCTGTCCGCGACGAGGCACCCAGCGGCTTGCGAGACGGTCGATAAGAAAGGGCGGGTGGTCGATTTCGGTGTGACGCTGGTCGCCAACGGACCTTTCTCGAAGAGCTGTCCGACGATCGGTGACTGCTTCCGCGACATGAACACGCGTCGCAATCATCTACCGGTCTCGCACCCCTACGAGAAGAAGACCGCAGCTCGATCGCGTCACCTCAAGAAGCGAGAGAGGGACCAATTTGTTGACAAATTGCGCACAGCCTACGCACATTTTGTCGCGCTAATGCCTTGATGCAGGTTTCCCGTCGTGTCGTAGTTTTACCTTGCAGTTTCCGCCGACGGTGCTTGAGGCGCCGCGAAGTAAGGCCGAGCTATCGCTGGGATTGACAACGGAAAACTCAAATACCTTACTTCCATACAGAATTTGTTGATGACGATTCGGGCACCTTCTGGAACAAGCGGCCGATTATTGGACGCCCCTTCGGTGCGGGTAGTCATCCATGTTTTGACCTGCTGTCATCCCTAAGCCGTCACCTGTGCTTCGCGACCTCGGCGGTCGCCGCCTCTGGCGCGAATTTCAAAGCTATCCCTGTTGTGACTCTCGGCCTCTATGTACCCCACTGATATACGAAGTCCATCAGATCAGCGATTGGGGGTTTCGGAATCGCTTACGTGCCGGGAGCTAGCTCTCAGGCGACGCACAATCTGACTATCTCCTTACGCTCGAACGATGAACCAGAGGCGATGTTGAAGCCCGTGATGCTGGAACACGGATTGTCCGCCAATGGTGAGCAGTCGATACAGGTCCTGGCAAACCTTCGCTCGCCGTCCGGTCAGCTAGCGTTGAAGTTGATTTCCGCAAGGACGCAACAGACAGAAGCGCTCGGCTTGGCGTTAGCGAGGCTTTATCTAGAGTATCAAGGCGCGCTGGACAACCAAGTCGTTGTTCCTTTAGATGCGCACGCCGACCTTTATCCGTCAAGCGCCGAGTCCGACGAGGTTAACGATACTATTAATCTGCAACGGACTGACTCACGCAGATTCTTAGCGAGCAGTTTATACCGAATGTGCCAAAGCTCGATACAGTGGCCTTTATCGCTCCTGAGAGAGCCCAGATCAACGTCCTGGTCAGTAGATGAGATCTGGGATGATGAACCGGAGTCACCGGTCACCCCGACGGCAGCCTCGGCTGAGGCGGCAGAACCTGCGCCGGCACAAGAACAACCAAGTGAAAAAAGGATATCTGTCGAGCAAACATCTCCGCCGTCCAATGCTGCTGAAGGTGACAACGAGGACGAACAGGGCACCACCGCATCTTCCGGCTCGGAAGCGCCTGTTGATCCAAAGATTGAAGCACGAGAGCGCCTAGTATCCGAGCCTGCACCTCATGCCGAAGGAGGTTTCGGGCCAGAAGGTCGCCCTGGGACCTTAATCATGCTCACACGATCAGTCTCTTTGGAGTCCAAGGCGGCGGCAAGAGCTACACGCCAGGAACGGTGATTGAGATGGCATCCATGCCGCTTCAGCACATCAATAGTGCTTCCAGGCCCGCTGGCGACCGTGATATTCCACTACAGCCCGACGCAGGATTATGCGCCGGAATGTACCTCGATGATCAATGCCAACTCGGTTGAAGAGGAGGTCCGCAGTCTCCGTGAGCGTGACAAGGCAAATCCAGAGGTGTCAGAAGGATGTGTTGATCCTTGCCCCGGCAAAGAAGGTGGACGATCGCCGAGCCGAGTACTCGGATATCGAGGTTAAGCCGACTGCCTTCTCTGCCTCCGAGCTCAAGACCGCGCACCGGAAGTTTCTGATGGGAGCGATTGGCGGTCAGCACAAGCACATGTATATGCGCCAAATCAATCTCATCATGAGGGGGCTTCGGGGCAACCTGACGTTGGATGCGCTGCGAGCAGGCATTGTGCTAACTCTGGTCTGTCCGACCACCTCAAAGAGCTGGCCCAGACGCGGCTATTGTTTGCTGGCGAATACATAGACGACCAGCAGCGGTTCAGGACCTGATTCGCCCCGGCCGCTTGATCAGCGTGGATCTGCGTTATGAGTACTATGAGTACATTGAGAAGGACGAGGCGCTTGGGCTGTTCGTGGTAATGCTGCAGATCTTTTCGGAAGCAGCCTACCAAGGGCGTGCTTTCAATGAGTTAGTGGTTTTCAATGAAGCTCACAAGTACGTCGGGAACGATGATCTCGTGGTCCGGTCTTGTTGAGGTTGTGCGCGAGATGCGCTACAAGAGGACCAGTACCATGGTGGCTTCTCAGGACCCACCATCAGTACCCGTCTCCCTCATTGAGCTGTCATCGCAGATCATCATGCACAAGTTCAACTCGCCAGCCTGGTTGAAACACATCCATAAGGCGAATGCTGCGCTTGGTGAGCTGACCTCCGACAAGATGAGCCACCTCGGAACCAGGGGGGAAGCCTACGTGTGGTCGAGCAAGGCCTCGGATGAGGCGTTTACTCGGGGAGCGGTGAAGATCACGCGGGTCACCCAGCATGGCGGCAGCACAAAGACCGCTGTTGGCTCAGGGGCAGGCTGGGCTCAAGAACGGAGAGGGTAAAACCGAGCGGCACCACAACTTCCGGCCGAGGGCTGGCTCCGACCACTCTGGCGGGGAGGCAAGCGACAACAAATGGGACTCCGTTTTGCGTCCGGGATGGCGTAGATGCAGGGTCTGATGTCTTGTGCTTGGGAAGTCAGGACGGAATCTGGAGAGGAGTCTTGAGTGGCGAAAGCTGAGGCGACGGTTGAAGAGCTCGTTGGCATGATTGAGCGGGGGGAGTTGCGGCTTCCCGAGATGCAGCGCCGATACGTTTGGCGTTCACCCCGGGTCAGAGATTTGCTTGATTCCCTGTATCGAGGTTATCCATCGGGTGCGATCCTGCTATGGGAAACTGACGAAGATGTGCCGCTTCAGGATTTCGCGATCACACAGCAGGGAACCTCTTATCAGACAACGCGGCTGTTGCTTGATGGTCAACAGCGTCTGACTTCGCTTTCGGCCGTGATTCGAGGCGAACCGGTGACGGTTCGTGGTCGCCGTAGACCTATCGAGATCTTGTTCAACCTGGAGCACCCCGAGGATCTTGCAGTAGTCACCGAAGTGAATGAGGACTCGGATGAAGAAGAGGGGCGGAGCGAAGATGAGGTCGATTCGACAGAGAATGAGCTGCAGGCGCGTTTCAACCGGATGACTTTCGTAGTGGGTACGCGGAAGCTCGAGCAGCTGCCACACTGGGTGAAAGTCTCGGACGTATTCAAGAGTGAAAGCGATAGACCCTTTTTGAAGCGTGCAGGCATTAGTGACCTCGACGATCCGCGCGCGGAAAAATATAGTCAACGACTCGCGCGACTCCGCGGCATTCGCAGGTACGTGTACCGGATGGACATTCTCGAACGGTCATTGCCCTACGACGAGGTCACAGAAATCTTTGTCCGAGTGAATTCCCTGGGGACGAAACTGCGCGGTTCGGACCTCGCGCTAGCTCAGATCACAGCCAAATGGCGGGGTGCTCTGAGGATATTCCAAGACTTTCAGGAGGAGTGCGCGAAGTCTGGTTTCGATCTTGAGCTCGGAACTTATTTGAGGAACCTCGTTGCGTTCGCAACCGGGCAGTCGGGCTTCCTTACTGTCGGCAGTCTCTCTCTCGAACGACTGCGGACAGCGTGGACCGAGTGCGTAGAGGGCATGCAATTTGCCCTGAATTTCTTGAAAAGCAACGCATCGATTGATAGCCCAGCGTTGCTGTCCTCTCCGTTCCTGATTGTGATGCTGGGCTACTATGGGCATACAAGAAACTACGAACTGGTCCCCGAAGAAGCGGATCGGTTGCGGCACTGGGCTCTAGTGGCCAATGCCAAAGGACGCTACTCTCGGGGCTCAACCGATACCTTCCTGGACCAAGACCTGGCAACGGTTCGACAAGGCGGCGGGGCGGAAGAGATGTTGGAACGCCTACGCTTGCAGGTCGGACGACTGGATATTGCCCCCGGGGAGTTAGAGGGTCGGAATCGGAGTAGCGCCGTTTTCAAGACAATGTTTCTCGCTTTCCGTTCCGGAGGGGCGAGAGACTGGCGTTCGAACCTCCAGATCGCACTTGATCACAGGGGATCAGGGCATCGCCTGCAGTTCCACCATATCTTCCCAAAAGCGATCTTGAAGAGCAGCTACACCGCGCGAGAAGCGGATGATATCGCGAACCTGGCATTCATAGGCGGGAGGACCAACCGCCAGATCAGCGACAAGGCGCCGGAGAAATATTTTCCCGGACTCATTCAGGAATCCGGTATCGCTCCGTTTGAAGCGCAATGTATCCCGACTGATAAAACCTTGCTGGGTGCGGATGCCTACAAGAAGTTCCTGAGAGAACGGCGAAAGCTGGTGAGCCGACGGCTGAATGAATTTCTCGGGATCGAGTAGGCGACTCGAGATCAGAGGCCAATAAGTGCAGCGATTGCTTTGTCCGCCTCGTCCCCGGGCGTCGCGTTTCGGTTCCCGAGCTTTTTCGGCTTAGGCAGCTTGCCGTCCCTCCTTAGCCGCCAAATCGTCATTTCGGAGCAGCCTCCGAGTTTCTGACGGAGCTGCTTGGCGGTGATCACTCGGAGCATCCACCGTCTCTCCTGCCATATCAGGTCTTAACGCTTGGTGATGCTACTGATGGCGCTGGAAATCGCCGCAGGAAACCAATGCAATCGGCGTCGTGGTTTTCAAGTCGCTGAGCTTCCAGAGGAAAACAGATCAGACGCTAAGCCCGTTGATCACCGCGCCTCCGCCGATGCCTTCGCCACAGAATTGAGGTGGTCCGCCCACCACTGCATCATCCGGGTTCGTTCTTCGAACCGATCACTCCGGTCGTAGGTGCCCTTAACCTTGTTCTGCTCCGTGTGAGCTAGCGCCCGTTCCACGGCATCAACGGACCATATGCGGTGCTTTTACCGTCGACCTCGGCGACAGCCTCATTGAGGAGCGTCGAAGCGAGGGCGCGGAAACCGTGGACGGTGGTGAATCCGGTACACGGCGAAGATCATCGTGTTCTAGCTCGCCGGTTTGTCCTCAAGGCGGCCGGGCATCAGCCACCGCGAATGGCCCGATACCTTGCGAAGCTCCTCAAGCGTGGCGAGCGCCTGCTGTGACAGAAAGATGCGGTGTTCGCGGCGGTTCTGCATCCGTTCCCCCGGGACCGTCCACACGCCTTCCTCACAATCGAACTCCGCCCACCTCGCTTCGCGGACCTCGCTGATGCGCGCCAGGGTGAGGATCAGCAGCCGCAGTCCCAGCCGGGTTGCCGCATCGCCGTTGTAGGTCTCAAGTCCATGCAGGAACCTCGGTAGTTCGTCGGCGGCGAGGGCGCGGTCTGCTCGCTCTCCTTGCGTGGCTTCAGGTTATCGTGGAGCTCGCCGGCAGATTGACCTTGCGGTAGCCGAACGCGACGGCGCGGGAGAACACGGCCCACATGCGCTGCAGCACGCGCGTCGCGATCTCGCCAGCGCCGCGGTCCTCCATGCCCTCGATCAGGGCCATGATCTCGCGCGGTTGGATCTCGTCGATGGGGCGCGGGCCCAGGGTCGGCAGGATGTCAGTCTCGAAGGATCGCCATACCTAGGAAGCGTGCTTGCGGGGCGAGCCGGGCGTTTGTCGCGGGTACCACTCCTTGGCGACGGAGAAGAAGGTCGGGATCGATGAGTCGACCGCCTGTTTCTCTGCCTGCTTGGCGGCGGAGGGGTCGTCGAGCTTACGGGCATTCTACCATTTCTCGCAGGCCTCGGCCAGGGCGACTTTGGCTGAGGGGCTTCTCCCATGACGCGGGGGCCTTGCCGCGCCAGAGCTTGCCGCCAGCCGAGGTCACGAACACACTGTCGGCCAGCCGGAGCTTCCCCGCGTTCACGGGCACCACGAAGGTCGCACCGCGTCGGGCCAACTCCTCAACCAATTCCATCACCAGCGCGCGATTGCTCGACCTCAACCGTCGGCACCACCGTGAGGTCACCCGAGATGTAAAATGATGAATTTCGCGAACGGGCCCGCTTTCCCCGCCCTTGTACTCCTGATCCCCGTCTTGTCCCGAACGCTTCGGCTGAGCTCCACGATGAGACGATCGGCCTGACCGTGGTACTCCTTCCACTTGTCGGCCGGAAGGCGGAGCACGTTACTATCAAAGGAGCGAATCTGAGTGTTCGTCAGGGGCAGGCTGCACCCCTGTTTATCTTCGATTCGTTCACCAAACCGCTCTTTCATGTCGCTATGCCGAAGTGCCGCCGGACCTCGCCGGTGCCAACAAACTGCGACAGTAGCCGGTAGTTCTGCTTTTGGTGCCGGACCCTGCCCGCGACAATCGCCGGATGAATCCCGAGTGCTTCTGCCAAATTCATGACGGCCATGGGCGTCGGATGTGCCTTCACGGCGTTCGCCTCCCAGACCGCCTTTGGTATGAGAGCCTCTTCCGCCCAGTCATCCGCCTGCCTCTCTCGCAGATCTTCCCGTCCGCCTTCCACTTTGCGGAGCGTCAAGTCATCGACGAAGGCATTGCCCTTGTCGTTGTCCAGGTGCCGGCCGACATGGGCCAACTCGTGCAGTAGGCAGAACCAAAAATTGTCGATGCAGTCGTGGCGCAGGGTCAGCCTGACGACCGGCCGTTCATCACCGAGCCGCAATGCCGCTCCGTCGAGATATGTTTGTGGCAGATGGTGTACGATCACGAGCGGAATCCCGCGTCTGGCCAGAAGTTCCTTGGCCAGACGCGGCCTCTCCCCGGAGCAGCTCAGTTGTGCCACCTTCTTGAGAAAGTCCACAGTGACGGCGCCGCGCTTGTAGTTCACCTGCGGCCGCTCCTCGTTCGTCTTCGCCAGAACCTGCCAGCACCAAGCTTTCATGGGGATCCATCTTGGCGTTTGCGCGCACGTGATCGTTCTTCCGGTGGAGTACGGCGCCGGCAACCTTCGCTCCTCCCGCACGAGTGATCAGATCACGGATGATCTCATCCGCGCGCTCCACGAGATTGGGGCCGCCTGGAATCCAGTTCAGCTTCGCCATCGCCTTGACGGGAAACCGGCTCTACTCCATGTCCGCCAGCGGATCGCTGAGCTCGACCCCCGCCTCGCGCAGGAGCACGTCCGCGGGAATCCCAAGATGCTTGTGGAGCGTACGGGCCATTGGCATGGTAATCGCGCGCTTGCCGGATAGGACCTCCGAGACCTTGGCGCGACTCCCGATGCAGGGGATCAGATCGCGCGGGCTCAGGTTCTCCTGTTCCATGCGGAACTTGATCGCAGCCACCGGGCTGGGATAGCCCATCGGCTCGTGCTTGCTCTCGTAGAGCTCGACAAGGTCGGCAAGAACGTCGAGTTCGTCGAACTCGACGGTGCTCGGCTCTGCGCTCATCAGCGCGTCGATCCGCGCAAGCGCGGCCTCGTAATCTTTCTTGGTCCGGATCGGCTTGATCTTGCTATTAGCCATCTCACACCTCCCCGACGTCTATGGCGTCATACTCGACGTGGGTGCCCACAAAACGTACGTAGACGATACGTGCCGGATAGTGAATCATCACCACGAGCCGGTAGTCGTTGCCCTTGATGTTGAAGACCACCCGGTTGCCGCCAACGATGCTGGCACTACGGTACTTCTCCTTCACTTTTGCTGGTCTATCCCAGTCCTCCTTCAGGACCTCGCGATACCAGGCGAGTAGCGGATCCCTGGCATTCGGATTCCGCTCCCAGAACTCCCGGAGCATCCTCTTGGCGATGATCCGCATAGCTATACATACTTCGTTCCCATAATATTGTTAACTCTATTGATCCTAAAACAGACCATTATCGATATCCCTTACCATGAATCAGCTGTTGCTTGCCATGCCCGGTATATTCTGTCCGCGCAATTGCTGACCAATCATTACGTTTGAAGACGCGACGCTGGCAGCCGCAGCTGAAAGCGCACTTGAGAGGAGAGTGGCGCCACGATCTGGTCTCCGTCCGAAATTAGATTCCATCATTACCCCTCATGGGGATCAGTAACTTTCCCCTCCGCATTGCGGAACACCGCGGGCGCCGTCTCATTACCCCTCATGGGGATCAGTAACCTTGTTTTTATCCCTTTCCCTCCCAAGAATAGCTTTTAGAGTGAGCCTGCATACTATTACAGGCCCTGGAAATTTGCGCCTGAGTCCCAGACCTAAAGAGGGTTCCGTGCTCAAGCGCACAAGGAACTCGTCAGAGAGTAGACCAGTTTTTACCATGCCACGTGTCCTCATCCTAACGCATCGGCCCACCGAGCGCATCCTTGCTCAGCCTCTGTACCTCCACGTTGTGACGATTCTCGCACACGAGCTTCAGCACGCGGTCTTCAGGGCTAATCTTCTCCGAGATTCTCGCTACCAGCCGGACAACCTCGGACTCCGGCAAGTCACCTATGAAAACGGACGCCTGCTCATGGATGAGAAACTCCTTCAGTATCTTCCTGTACATGTCCGTCCGCTTGGCGGACCGGAAGTCATTAATGTGCGTTTCGTTTGAGATGTAGAATTTTTCGGAGTTGAGATCCCTGTGCAGGCGTTTTGACTACAACCGGCCAAGCCTTTGCGGGAATTCTTGGTATCAAAGTGACCGCACTTTAGCTCTCACCTGTCCAGGTACACCGCCGTGGCCTGTTGCGGCCCAACTCCCTGCTGATCGTCATGCGGGCTTCGCAATCAAGGGTCTTTTCTTCCCGCTACCAAACTCATTTCTCACCCTCCCTTTCATGAGCGTCTGGGAGGGGTCGCTGAACCTTGAAACTCTTGAAGACTCAATGTATGATACCGAAAGAGGTACGACTCGCCGCGTATTTCGCCGAGCACGACCACAGGGAGGAGCACATAATGAGGGAAGAACAACAGGAGTGGACCGGACATGCGGACAAGACGCAGTCGAACCGCGCAGCTGTCCATGCAGCAATGCTGAAGGAGGCGTTGCGGCGGCCCGGGGTGCGTGAAGCTATGGAAGTCTATCGGGACTGGCAGCGAACCGACAACGGACTCGCTTCATACCGGGCGGCAACAAAACAACCGTCGATTACAACGACGACGGACCACGCCAACGCCCAGTGACAAGTTTGAGGGAATCCGACTTTGCCTATCTGGAGCGAGATCCTCGCCGAACTGCACGCCGGCACCCAAGGTGGAACGCCGGATTTTGACGGTGTTCGACGCAAGTACCTGTTGGAGCTTCATACTTATACGGAGCGCAATGTCATCCTGTATGCATCGGGCTGGCTGCAGAAAGAAGAGGGACTGCCTAGGGCTGTCTCAATCGGCGATGAGGATATCCAGGCACTCATGGAGGTTAGTCAGGGTCTGCAAGGCTCTCAACTCGACCTCATTCTACATAGCCCAGGTGGCTCTGTGGAAGCAGCCGAGGCAATCGTCTCATATCTGCGGTCTCGATTTCGGCACATTCGTGTGATTGTGCCGCAACTCGCCATGTCGGCCGCAACTATGATTTCTTGTGCTGCCGATGAGATCATCATGGGCAAGCATTCCTTCCTCGGTCCCACCGATCCTCAACTGACGTTGTCGACTTCCTTGGGCATTCGCTCCGTCCCGGCTCAGGCCATTCTTGACCAGTTCGACAGGGCACAGCGCGAATGCTCGGACCCTGCAAAGCTATCGGCTTGGCTGCCCATGTTGAGTCAGTTCGGCCCGGATCTGCTCGTGCGCTGCGAGTCGGCGCTTGCCATGTCGAAAGAGCTCGTACAGCAATGGCTGCAGCAGTATATGTTCAAGAATCTTCCCGAACGCCAGGAACGAGCGGAGGATGTTTCCACCTGGCTTGCAAGTCACCAGCAGTTCAAGAGCCACGGCCGACATTTGCCACGCGCTGAACTGATCGATCACAGGCTTGTCGTAACACCCTTGGAGACAGATGGGAAGTTGCAGGACCTGAACCTATCCGTGTTTCACGCAACAACCCACACGTTTACTGGAACGCCGGCCGTGAAGATCGTGGAAAACCACACCGGTCGGGCGTTCATCAAGCAACAGATCGTCCACGCTCCTCCCGGATTACCGGTCGATATGGGCGGCCAACCCCTACCGCCTGCGCCGCTTGGTTGACCAGATCGGAGAAGCTGGGGCTGTTCTCCATTATCTCCTACAAACCATTCTTCACCAGACGGAGGCGTCAAAGAGCAAGTCGGCGCTGGTATTGCCCCCACTGTGACCGACAATCGACCCAGAGCAGCCGGACCCGATTGAAAGTGGTTCGGCACAGCGTAGCCCGGCGAATAACTCCACAGCTTCCCACCTGCCCCAATACACGGCCGTAATCTGCTCACGTCCGTGCCCCCAGTTCATTGTCATTCTGATCTCGTAGTCCAGCGCCTTCTCCTCGGCTGACAACCGGCCCGTTCACCTTCCCGCCGGCCGCCGATGCCGCCCATCCCATCAGTTTCTCGTAGCGCGCCTGTGCATCAACATGCCGCAAGCCGTGCAGCTTGTGCAGGCCCGCTGCCACGGTCCGGCGCTCATACAGCTTGAGCTGCTCAACATAGCTGCGCCCATCTGGAATCATCGAGCCGCATCCGACCAGGTGGGGTGCCTAGTCCAGCACTTGCCGCTGCCGTGCCGTGAGGACGGTATTTCCCGCCCCCGTCCACCCTCACACCAGGACGCCTTGAGCACCAGCCTGTCGCCCTTGTCGGCCACGCAGGGTCGAAAGTTCAGGCATTCCTCCCGCCGCAGGCCGAAGGCCCGCTGCAATTCCAGGCCAGCACGCGGGTGCACGTCTTGTACCTTGCCCAGGTCGCCTAGGCCCAGACTCACCGCCTTCGACGCATTGGTGACGTAGCGACGCTCGGCGATGCCGTAGGCCGCATTGCGGGGGTCGATGACCGACTGGCGCCCGCCCTTTTCCGCCCACTAGCGCAACGATGCCATGCGCGCCTTAATGGTGCCGGCGGAGGACCCTCGGCCTGCCAGTGCGCCACCAGCGCTGCGACGTGGCGGCCCTTGAGCTGATCGGGGTCCTCGAGGCGCGTGTAGCCCAGTTCGTGGAGTTGCCGGGCGCACAGATCGAACTCCCTGGCGCGGCGCGCGCAGGTGGCGAAACTGCCGTCCCGGTTGCGCTGGCAGAGTTGTTGCAGTCGACAGTTCAAGTCACGCATGGTCCAAATCACTCCATTCGGTAAATGTTGATGGCCTGAACCTGTAACCGCCCGGAAACGTCTACAGGTGTTTGAATAGGCCGGAATCTGGAAACCCGTTTTCCCGTCTGGGAAGACACCCGGCGTCCCTGTTGGGCAGTATTTCCGGGGTTGGCTCAACCTCTTGTTGGAACATCCTGCGGGGACGTACTTGCGAGCTTCCAAGGCCGACCGGTGTGAGTTGGCTCAACCTCTTGTTGGAACATCCTGCGGGGGGCAAGGTTGCAACTCCTCGGAGCGGCGCCGGATAGCCCCGTTGTTCATCGAAAGAACCGCTGCGGCCTTGCAGGACGTGGTAATCCCGGTGTCGTCAGTACCCGCTTCGCTCGTACTGACGACGCTGAGTGCCGTAGGTGCAAGGCGTGGCAGCACGCCGCCGTCTTGCCGAGGCCGCTAGGCCGCGGCCCTGAAACCGTTGTCGGCTGCACGCCGACAAGGACGCTTTACAGCGCCCGTAATGCCCACGCCGCCGGGTTGTCCGGCGGCGCCGTGCACGGACCGATTTTCGGGAGTTTCTTACGGAACGAGCGGGTACGGCGAACGCTTCGCGAGCTGCTCGCGCCGTAATAGAGCATTTTCGGGTCTGATTGAATGATGTGTGGACTGACGGCTTCAAGTAGGTCGGGTTAGCCGTAGGCGTATCCCGAAGCAGAAGCCTATGGAGCGCAGTGGAATGTCGGATTACGCTTCGCTAATCCAACCTACAGCTCAATACGGACATGCGCCAAGTGTCCCGCGCCCATATGCAGGACCTACGGTTGACCGTCACCGAACAACTCGTCGACCGCGTTACGAAACTCTTGAAAGAGCGGACCATTCCGATCGTTCAGACTCTCAACCAATCCGCGATAGTACCACGCCTGTAATGCCTTCCCCTCCCGGAAGCCCTCCCACACCCTGTCGCCAATCACCCGACGCTCGGCCAGAATCGACCGCACGTTGTGTAGCTTATCGGCGCAGGTCACCATGCACACCTCCGGCGATGCGCCTCGCAGCGACTCAATGGGGTGGCGTTCCGGTCTTTCCAGGGCGGCGACTTGTCTGATTCCCAGCACGTCTTGGCGATATTGGCAACCGCGCTGCCGAAGTCCTTTTCAATGTCGTCCAGCGTCAGTTCCGTATCCTTGACCGTATCATGGAGGATGCCTGCGACCAGAACGTCCTCGGCGCAACCCGTGCGCGCCAAGATCAAACCAATGGCGCCAGGGTGGGCGATGTACGGAACGTCGGTTCCCTTGCGGACTTGATCGCGATGCGCCTTGGCAGCCACTTCAATTGCGCGATCTACTTTGTTCATGGCTCTCCAACTTTGAATCGGCTCCGCAGAAGGCTGTCGAAGAGGTCGATTCGGGGCGACGGTCGGCGACCGTCTAACGTGGCCTCTGTTAAACCGGGGTCCGTCGATGCTATGTGTGCCGGAACAGCAGTTACCGAGGCAGCAGGCGTCCCGCGAACCGCCCTCCAGACGTATAACGACCCCTCCATCAGGTTTTTCAATCGTCCTCAGACGTATCTCTGAATAGCTGCAGCCATCATCCTAAGTGATGTTGCGCAGCCTTAAGGGATTGGAGTTCATTGAAGGTATAACGCACCCCTGAGATAGAGCCGGGTTCGTAGGGCCACGTAATTGAGCCGGTCTGTCACACTGAGCCAACTCAAGCGGCGCGCGGCGTAGCTCACCGGAAAGCAGTGATTGCTCTGCGTCCGTACCGTCTTCGTAGGCGACTTGGCAAGCGACGCGTGACTCTTGAGCGTCTTGTGATACGTCTCCACTTTCCACCGCCTCTGGTAGATTGCGATGATGCCTTCTCCGTTACCATTGAGGTCGCTGCAAGCCAGATACACAACCCCGGTGCTACCATCTTTGTTTCTAAAGGCCTGACGGACGAGAAAAACGGGAAAGTCCATTCCTCTAGCTTCATCACGCAGGGCCGCCGTACGGTTGGCTTTGAGGGCAACCACAAAATGCTTGTTCAGGCCATGGCGGATGAAGGTCGGGTTTCTTTGGCTGAAAACCAACTGTCAGCCAGCACGCAGCGATACGTCACCTGATTGTGCAGGCAGACGGCGCAGGTGTTCGTTCTTGGAAACGGTACCCTTACGTTTCAAGCGGCCTGTGTTCTCATCGCGGTACACGAGTCGATGCCGTTCATGGCAAAACGCCGTGAAGTGACCGTGCTGCGGGTCGAGCGACGCCTGGACGATGCGGTTGCGGCCGCTGAGGGGGGCAGGCTCTAGGGGGCAGGGTTGACGTGGGGTGGGGAGAGGGGCGTCCACACCTTATCCTGGGGTGACTTGCCAACCAGTGCCACCAGGGCGGCATCTACGATGCCTGCCAAGGCACTTTCGGGATCATAGTCGATCACCTGTTTGAGTTTCAGACACAAGGGCGGATTGCGGCAGTTTAATTCTGATGCCAATGGCAGCCAAATTTCCGCCCCGCGCTCTTCCGCCAATGCCACCCAGGGCGGCGTACCGTGCTTCAGCTGGTTCCCCCACAGGACGTGGTATTCCGTCAGGGCATGGGCGGCGGTCATACACTCCGATTTCAGAAGACGGCTTTGCCAGGTTTCATCCCAATGGGGCCAGATATGCCATTCGCCAGCCTCGCCAAACAGACGGAGATCGCTGACCCGGGTCCAATCGGGTTGTACATTCGGAGGCCAGCAGATTCCGTTCGACTGTACCACGCCAAAGCCGATAAAGCCGGGTTCCTGTAACAAGATCCAAGCCGTTTTACGAGAGGTCACATCGGACAGGCGCGAACAGATCAAGGTTTCGTTGAGTTCTGTAAGCGTGTCAGGCATTGGTGATCCCTTCTTAGACGGGTCGGCGTGAGCCGACAGGCCGATTGGAATAGTCCCTGGCCTTCTTGACACAACATTCAAGGAATAAGGCATTATCCTTATCTTTGACGTCAATTCCGCCGTTCCCGCTATTCCGCAATTCCCACTCAGGCTTTGGCAAACCGCGCTCAGGATCTATTAGCCGCAAGTACGCTTTGATGCCCTTCAGGGTGCCGCGGCCATTGCTCGTTTCTCCGCCAAGCGCGGCGTGGCCGTGCCAGAAGTCGCGCAGGGTCAAGAGCAACAAGCCGATTTCTGCGTCGTCAGGCTCCTCCAACGTCAGCGTCAGCCGGATGTGACGTTCAGGCTTTTTCGGAAAAATCGGTTCCTCGTCAAACAAGGCGCTCGGCAGGCTGCCACCGGTAAACCGATCAATGGCAACACGATGCTGCCGACGTGATTCCACATGCTCCACCAGACGTTCCTCAATCCGTACCCGGCTTGCCCACACATCCTTTTGCCGACTTGTGGATTGTTGCTCATGGATGGGCCCGAACATTTCGCAAACCGCGTCCTTGTCCTCGTGTTTTTTGCGCCAACCGATGGTATTCGCAATCAGGGCAGCACGATGTCGGAACGCACCGGCGAAGGAAGTACCGGGAACAACGGGCTGTCCATTGGATTGCAGATGAACCATCTCCGGGTCCTTCGGTTTACCGGATGAATTGCGGATTAACAGGGAGGTGCGCAGCTCAAATTCCACTTCAATGTGAAAATATCGCCGGCGGTCGGGCAATGGGTGTGGCTTCAGGCAGCTCTCAGGGCGGGACCAGGCATCGTCACGTAACCACGCCATGACATCCTCTGGGTTGTTCATGCACAATTTGCGTATGTCCCAAGCTGCCACCTTGCCGCGTCCATAGCCGCGGCGGGTACGTGCGCCCAAGCGGATGTCGCCTTGCTGGAACCCGTACAAGAGAGCCAAAAACAACTTCTCCAGTTCAGCGTCGTTTTCTCCCTGACGAATAATACACTCCAGACACAACTCAAACTCGGCACCGCGTTCGACAACTTCCACATCGAATTTTGCT
Source organism: uncultured Binatia bacterium (SeqCode) (assembly GCA_965214605.1). Lineage (GTDB taxonomy): Bacteria > Desulfobacterota > Binatia > Bin18 > Bin18 > JAAXHF01. Next base: position 920,031 of record OZ243961.1, read on the forward strand.
CCTACAGCAGCGGAACCAGACCGGGCATTCACACGCACCCCGTCGCGAATTATCGTCTTCACCGTTTTCTGCCTACAGGCAGCATCAGCCACGGTCAAGGCGCTCATGGTGTCATCTTTGCCCGCTCCACCGAAGAATTGTTTGATCTCCTGCGGTTCATTCTCCTCCTTGATGTAGTCCTCCCAAGCTAAACTCTGCCGGGCCAGAAAACTCCGTGCGACACCAACGATCGACGCGGCCGGAATAAAGGGGCGTCTATCCGCATCCTGCAAGAGGCACATATCCGCTACTCCGGTTTCGTCACCCCCAAAGTGGGCTGCACTGTGCAGTTTCCAGGTGCCACGGGCATACAGACGGCGCACAACGGCATCGGCGGCTACTGTCATTGCGGTCAGCGTATTCACCATGATGCCGTCCTCATCTTGTTGCTGTATTTTCCGACAGAATCACCTTCGTCCTAAATCCGCTGTCGCCGGTGTAATGCCGTCAGTAGATGATCAAGGAACACTGTGCACATGGTCGTGCTATCGTCTCGCACTAACTCGGCGACCATGGCTTGGCACATATCAGAGTCGTGATCCTTGACAAGCTCTTGGACACGCTCTGTAATCAATTCCTGAGTTAAGGACTCGGGGGCAGTCCAAGCCTTCTCGAACAATTGATGCAGTGTTATTTGATTCGGCAACCCCGAGAGATCACGTGTATCAATCCGATAATCCGAAAGTTGTTCCTTTGCCGGATCACGCAGTTTTTTTAAACTCTCCACGGGCGAGTCCTGTTGAAAAAACAAACGCAACCGTCCAAGGAGCGAATTGCTCGGAAAATTCTTGCTCGGTATCTGCTTGGAGATAAGCATGGCACGCTGCTGCATCTCTGCCAAGCAACGCGTTCGCACAACGCCCCGCAGAATATCCCGGGGTATCTTCGAGTCAGGCGCCTCGGGGATATCTAGTCTTTCGGGATCGTCAAGCGGTGTTTCTTTTTTCCCCGTCAATTCGAGGCTGCCCTGACGATTGACGGCAATGCGTCCCATACCCTCTCCCTTACGCAGCCCCAGGCCATCGTGCTCCAGTAGGAAGAGTACTCCTTGTCGGGGGGCCCGTTGCATGTCGAATACAAAAACACTGCCGGCAGCAATAGCAGGCCACTGCTGCCGTGGCAGCCGCAGGTGGGTGTGATATCCGCCAACCAGTTCCGTGCGGGTATAACTGTGCGAAAGTTTTAGTTTCGTTGCAGAGGCGGTATCCAGACCAAGGGCTTCGGCCAACTCACGCTCCGGAAAACGCGCTTCGGAGTGCCCTTGGTCATTGACAGTCAACAAGGGGGAGAGAGTGGTAATGATCAAACGATTGTCAAGAACCGGCGGCATGATCTTGGAGGGACACTGATCAACGAATCCGTCCCACTCGCTGGGCATCTTGTTCAGGGCAAGCGGTGTCTCATCAATCCATTCAAATTTTGCCTCGCCGTACTGTGCGCTGCGCGAGCGTCCGATCCCTATTGAGTTTACCCCCTGTAACCACGTTTGCAGAGCCTTGAGATCAATATCTGAGCCGAGTACGGCACCTTGAAACGACTGGCCAGCGCAGATGGCTTCATACATAAAGAACGCACCTCCATCTGCGACTTCTGCGCCTAGAGCACGTCCTTTGCGGCGATCACCAGCACGGGCATGGTGATAGTTGCGCTCCGTCTTAACCGCCTGTGTTTTCAAACTCCATTGCTCGATCTTGGCGTAGCGGCGATCAAGACGCTGTGTCTGTTCCTCGGTCGATTGTTCCACGAAATCTACCAAATGGTCATCGTTCTTGAGTTTGCGTATGGAGTGGGGAATGGGGATCATGCGCTGTGTCTCATCAAATACCTCGGGGTCATCCGCTTCCGGGTAGGCCGTCAGGAACCGCAAGCCCCCATCAAGAAAGGCGTGATGAAATTCCTTATCCGTTGGTGTATGGCCCGATTGACGTAGGTAGTGCCAAGCGGCAACCCCCAGTATGTGACCTCCGGGCACGTCCTGCCGGGTCATAACGGTATTCGGGTCACCATCTGCCACCGGGATAACCGCCGGTGCTGTTAAGGTCAGCCGATAGCGCAGCAAATGGGTGGGAGTTGGGCTGTTTGAACGGGGAGAGGAAACCGTCTGCTTCTTTGGCGTTTGGGATGGCTGAGCAGGGCTGTTCGCGGTTATTGATGGAAGCGCGTCGTTGCTCAGGGCCTGTCCGGTCAAGTCGCATTCTTGACCGCCCGCGTCGCGGGCAAGCAGGCGGCAACAGACCTTTCCGAGACCGCGTGTGCGTGCCGTTCCTATGTGTTGCAGAGCGGCGGCACCCAGACTCAATGCCTTGAGCAGTGCTTCGTCAGGAGGCTCAACAAAGCGCAAAGGAGCACGAAATACCAGGCCCGCTTGTAGGGTGCGGGTAAGGCGCAGAGTATTTTCACGCGCCGCACCGGTCTGGCGGTCAATGGCGGTTTGGGTACGTATGTCGGCAAAGTGTTGCACGATGTCGTCAGGGTGCAGTTTTTGAATTTTGTGATGTTGCAGGTAGGCCAACCAGGGCTTTAAGGATGGTGCCTCCTGCAACTCTGCATTGGCGATATATAGGCTGGCGTCCCCATCACCGGGTTTTTGCCCCGGCTCACCGAAAATTTGATCTACCGGTATTGACGACTGTCTATTCAAAGCCCACGCCTCAGCAACATCGCGATAGGCTTCTCGCCACAACCCTTTGAGACGCCTCCCCGGGAGAATGGGCAGCCCCACTTCATCAAAGGCCACGTCTCGGTCAACCAAGCCCACACGTCCTTCACCGGCAGCGGACGTGAGCGACGATTGCAGTGTGATCTGCAAAACATAATCCGTCATTCCTCATCCCTCTTTGCCTCCATCACCGGTTGCCGGCGAGGATGTCGGCTTCGTCTCTATATAGAAATCAATTGCCTCAAGCGGATCGAAATACGGTGTCGTGCAATCTGGAGGATCTCCACCTGTAAAGCCTGTGCCGCGCACGTCTGACGGCGGCAGCTTTATCCCACGCCATTGTGCGCCCTCGACGAAACGTTTGGTTGCAACCGATCCCTGGGTTAGAACCTGGAGAAGCTCTTTGGCACGGCTGCGGGGCCATTGCGGCGACTGGAACGCTTTCAAAATCGCGACGAACTCACCCCATTTTTCTGGTACTTGGTAGGGTCGCTGATGTAATGTTTGTCCTTCGAGACTGCGATATTGTGTCTCTCTAAGGACGGAAATTGATCGGGTGGCACCTTCTTGGATGATCTGAAAATCCAGCCAACTGCCGGCTCCCTCGTTCCCCGTCTGTTTTTCCTCCCGGCGGCGTTTCTTGGCCAATCCGCAGAGTTCATCGGCAAAGCCGTAAGCACGGGCAAAGGGAAATTTCGTGGGCACAATGGCCACTCCTGCACAGGCGTCAACGGATTTGTCCTCGTCCAAAACTCTGATCCTGCCCTTGGCAAATTCCTCCAGATAGAAAGCCGCTAGATCAAGCCCCAAGCGACCGTCGCAGACAAACGTCAGATCGTCACCGCCGTACACAATGGGACGCAGAGGAAAGATTTGTTCGTCCTTCAGCGACAGGACATCTTTCAGGTACGGCAGGGCATCTTGTAGATACTTCAAGGTTTTCTCTAAGGCCAAGTGGGACAGATGCGACACAGAGGCCGAAAACGCCCGGACGTGATGAAGAAAATCAGCATCACCCTGGTCGTTGCCTATCACCCGATTGAGCAGTTCTCCCATCCCGTTACCGTCGGCATGCACCACGGCAATATGCGACTGTCCCTCACTGCCACCTAATTTATCAAGTTCAATAGCAAAGCGTTGTCCTTGCTTCAGAATCGATCTAAATTCCCCTGTAATGGCGTTTTGCGCAGCACCCGGCTGACGTTCAGAGCCAACTTCCTTTTGCTTGCAGGCCGCGGATCGAGATATCCACTGGTTCTCCTCGTATTGTTCTTGACTGGGCTCGCTCGCCGGGAGGCCCGTAGTGGTGCAAGTGCGAACGACGGGTAAGCCGTGTAATGCGGCCCCAAACGGCAATGCTTCTTCGCAACGGGCCAAACCCTTCAATGCGGCACGATACGCCTTGGACAATGATCCGTTGACCTCCCCATAGCCAACGGCCACGCGCAGTCCTGGGGCATTTACGAGTAATTCGCGGCTCCATGCCGAGACGGTCTTGTTGGCGGTTTCACGGTCTTTGAACAGCAGAGCAGCATTGCCCCCACCTACGTAGAGGAGATTGACATCTTTAGTCGTGTCCGCCGGCTTTTCAGGTTGAGATATTGAGGAATTTTTTTGGTACGCATCCCATGCAGTCGTGTCAATGGTGCATCCCGTTCGGCGCACAGCCCCGGTCAAGCCTTTGTCAAGCCAGTGTTTTGCCAGATAGGATGCACCGATGTTCTCTTTCAGGCGGTTGCTCTGAAAGATATACCGCTGAATACCCGCCGTGCCAAAGACCACGACACATTGACCTTTACCGATAGAAATTGACATAGAAGCATCCTTAATTTCATTTCCAATATAAGTCTCGGCGCAGGTAACGTCCAAAATGTCGAGATAGTTGTTTCCATTTCTTCTTTCCCCAGACTTGCAAGGGCAGCTTTTCACTGCCCGTTTCATCCTGCAATTCTGCTTCGACCCGCTCTATTGCCTTAGGATCATAGTTTGCACACAGCACTATGGCACGCGCTTCATCACCGCCGAGTTGTCGCGCCCGTAGAATAGCCTCCATGCCTTTTTCTTTGATCGTGTTTTGACAAAAATCAGTGGTGCATGAAACAACAACAATTTGATACCCCAGTACTGCAACTACATCGAGTTCAAAAGGCTTAACCTCTTGATTTCCCTCTCCAGCCCGCCGGACGTACACTGTGTGGAAAAGCTCACAATTACGTCGAGATTCATTTTCTTCTGAAATTCGCTGTAGGGCTTCCTCAAAGGCAGCGTATGCACCGTACTCAAGCCAAAGGGGATTTTTACAGCGATCCTGGAAAAGCGCTTGACGGCCCGCTGTTAATTGTGCTTGATCCGGCGTTGCGGGGCCTGGGCACTCTTTCTTATGGGAAGCACTTCTCTGCCAATATGTGTGCTCAAATGGTCCGATCGTAAAACCGTTGAGAAGAGCAATGGTCTTAAGACGTGCATCAACTTTTTTGCGGGTATCTCCTACAAGTACCCCGTTCCGACTCCTGATTGTTGGTGCTGAAGTGCGCCCCGGATCCAGGTAGGACGCATCTATTTGGACCGCCCGATTGTTTCGCAGCGTGGCCTCAAGGGCGGCAACGGTTTCCACGCCCATTGCTTGGGTACCACCGGTGTAGTGGATGTGCAAATTAGTGAGGGTGTTGACGGGATTAGTTGGGTCATTCGACATAGCTTCTTTAATGTCCCTCCGTATCACCTTGGGATCTCCCGCCGACGTTAGGATGGAGCTAAGAAAAGTGGCACCTTCGCAATGACGCTTCAGCCGCTCTTCTTCAGCCTCCGTGCCCGTCGTACGCACAAATCGCACCTGAACAGGCTGTGGCAATTTGTCTTTCAAATGATGCCAAGCCACCCAGACGGGCAGCGGATTGGTCCCGACCGTAAGAATAAGTTGCGTTCCCATGACGATTTTCTCCGTGTGAGTGAACGAGAAGTAAAGGCTCTTGGACGACGGCAACTACCCAACGGGTCAACCAGTGACGGCGCAACAAATGGAGAGTATTTCGCTCAAGCGGGATACGTTCCACGGCGACTGGAATTACAGCCCTGCACCAAGAGGAGACCTGCAAATAACCAATTTATTTTGGCGGGATGCCCAACCTGACTTATGGGTTGTAAGGCAATCCTTTTTTGGCCGTCACTTCCGGGAGCGCGACCTTCTTACCCTTCTTATTTTGTGCACCTCTCTCATTATGCGTAAACCATTTAAAGTTCTCGCCTTCCGGGTTCGGGTTGGGTCGCAGACGAGGATAGTGAATGGGCCCGTCTTCCTTCGGACCTCTTAGAACTTGCTTTAACCCCTTGATGAAAGACAAGGCGTCATAAGTGTTCTCGACGCTGGACCCAGGGGAGGTGTATGCAGCTACCATGCCGGCTTTGAAGGCCTGAATATGGGTGTTTCGTCGATCGTCATCCAGCTTTGCGGGCAAAGACGCATTAAAGGCGGCATAGTACTCTTCTTTCCAGTCTTTACCGGTGCCAAGCGGCAGACACCCGTTTACGCATCGTTCCTCATCAACTTCCATCCTCACGCTGCCAAAACCCAAGGGCTTGCCATACCCCAGCCTGAAGTAATGATCTTCGGGAAGCGACAGCAGCCACAGCAATGCGCCGACCTCTTCGGGTTGCAGATTTTGCATGTACAAAGTCGCCTTGAAAACGGTAGCAGGTTTGATCCAGCCTGTGATGGATCGGTTCTGAGAATCGGTTTGCGGCTGACCATTTGCCCCATTGGGGCGGCGGTATTCCTGGTATCGACCGTTTGTCTTGCGTTGTGTTCGATCCTCAACCGACGGCTTCCAATAGTCCAGGGCCTGGATGACTTCCAATCCTTTGTGGTGCCAGTATTGCTTGCGCCCCCGCAAGCCCTTGTCTTTGCTATAGCCGGCGTCCTGCTTGCTAATTCCGTCGTTTTGCGGATTACCCCGCTCATCCTCAGCAACGTAGAAACGGCCCTGTGCCGGTTTCGGTTGTCCCAGGATCGTCAATGGCATGGTTTGGCCATCCTCAAAGCGTTCGATGATGCTTGGGCGTGGGCCATCCTCACAGACGACACGTATACGGCCCTTGTAGCCTCCGTCACTTCCTTGGCCTTGTAGTGTCCACCCGAACAACCGGTCCGCGGGGGACAACTCACTCAGGTTCTTGGCCGGACGAAGCGAGGGGTGAAGTAGGGCTTCTGGACTCTCCTCATACAACTCGCGGGAGATCATGATTGGAAAGAGGTCCTCAATGCCTGTGATCTTTTCTTTCTTGAATCGGCAGCGGGCATACACCATATCACCCGAGCGCAGTTCGATTGCGTCAGGTGCGTCTCTGCCCCAACGATCCTGACGTTTACCATCCTGATAGAGATGCGGCGACCACGCCGTTTTGCCGGGATCCTTGCCAAATTTCTTCCACGCTCTTACAGAACGACCTTCAGGATCTTTACGCTCAAGAATATCGCTCTCGGAGTGTGCATCCCGATAGCTCTGAATACGCATGCGCCAAGCCTCTTTGAGACTATCAGTCACGGGATACGTACATCCCATCGGGTTGAAGAAAATCCGCTCATCATGTTTGTTACCCATGTTTTCATTGGTGATCAAAATGCGACCCTTGACGACTTTACGCAGCGGGTTGTTAGGATTAAGAGGAGCATAATACGATTGCCTACTGCTGGAACGAGTCGGCGGTGGGTTCGGACCCCATAGGTCTTTCCCGGTACAAGGAGGAGCATTGGGAAACTGATCATCTTTTGGCCAGATATGGATCACTTTCCAGAACACATAGTCCTTGAACCAATTTTTATCTCCCCTTCGTGACACCTGATGTTGACAGAGAACGATTTCCGCCCACACCTCGTGACCGGTTTTTGGGCTGTATCCTCCTTCACATGTTGAATTTAGACTCCTGTGATAGCGCGTCAACATCGCGGCGTACATTGCCTTTTGCTCCGGGTTCGCATGTCGCTGTTGAGTTGGCCCTCGATTCGTAGCGGTGCTGGTTCCCGTATATAGACGGGCCACTAATTCCCCCTGCCTGCTTCCATCTTCAATAATCGCGGGAATGAGTTTCAGAGCTTCCCTCGTCTCCATACGATAACCCAACCGGTCGTTGTTGCGAAAACACGCATAGCGCGAGTTTGTCACCACCTCGTAGGCATTGCGCAACATGCCGCGCAAGGACGATTCCGGCAGGTGATCGAGCATGTCGTAAATTTGATGCGCGCTTAAGGGTCGTTCTTTGTCACCAACATCGGGCAACAGCAAGGGCGTGACCGTGGTCAGCTTGATGGGCAGATGACCTGTCCACAAGTCCGGCTGGAGAGACGCATGATCGAGATTGTGCTCCAGCGGATCGAAATCACCGGCAAAATCCGGGCGGTGTGAGAGGAGAGGACGCGGTGGGGAGGGGATAAAAGTATATGGATTGTGAAAGTAGTCGTGTGTCTTGGAGGTGGGTGGAGCCGCTTGCAAGTGAACATTATGCGCTTCGAATCCGTCTTTCTTCTTTGTTGAAGACTCTTTATCAAAGACAACCGCCGCTCCCTCGACCAGAGCGTCCTTGTCGAATTCTATTGCACTGATGTGAAAGAAGATGTCCGGCCCGCCGGCATCGTCCACAATAAATCCGAAGCCTTGATCACCGAACCATTTCTTGATCTTACCTGTTGCCATCCGACTACCCCCTTCGTCTGACGGAACACCCAAGGGATTTCCCTTTCTCCCCAGACCCCACCCCGCAGCCTACACGCAAACACACCGATGGGAAACATTAGCAATGTTGCCCAGACCGAGAAATCATCCCGCTCCCCGCACCAAGGAGGGGCTGAGCAGGTTGCTGAATCCGAAGCCGGTCCGGGGTGGCGTCCTTTCGCCCGGAATGACTGGTGCAGCCAGTATCGGATAGCCTGTCCGGCAAAACGACGGGGAAGTGGGGAGAAACTTGTAGAAAGATAAAAACCATGCTGCTATAACGTGATCGCTGCAAGTAGACTGCCTGCTTGCGCAATGGTCAGGCGAGAGGGGGAGGCCAGCGATGCCTCACCGGCCTCCATTTGTGGAAAGCCGATTGAGGGAGAGGAGCACCAGAGATAGCGACGTGCACCATCGACACCCATGAAACCATGCGGCAATTCGTGGCCACCGGTATCCCTGACAAGCAGGCAGAAGTCATTGTTGCCGCCATCAGCCGCGCGGCTTCCGAGATTGTCACCAGGGCCGACCTTGCCGTTGCCGAGTTGAAAGCCGATATGCTCAAGGTGGCCATCGGGGTTGCCGTCGGTATTGTGATTGTGATTGTCAACGCCAGCCTGACGATTACCTTGATCAAATTGCTCTGAATCATCGGGGATTTTTCACACCAGCGGGGCTTTCCATGACTACTCCCCACACGCTTCTCTGTACCGTCGGCACCTGTCTGTTCCATTCCAACCTGTCCCGCCTCACCCGTGAGCCGCGGCCGAATTCCATCCGCGCTGCCTTGGCCCAGGCCTATGCCGAACAGGATTGGCCGGAAGTCGCGGCGCAACTGCACCACCTCCCCCCCACCGAGCGGCTGTGCGGGGCGGAGATCAACTCGGTGGCCGATCTTCTGAAACAGGACTACGTCGCCAAGGGCCGCCTGCACCTGCTGTATTCCGCTACGACGGACGGCGAACACATCGCCGCCGTGCTCGACGCCTACTTCGCCGCGGACGGCTGGCGGGTACAGACCCACCGGGTGGACGAATTGAGCGATCAGGACCCGAAGGCGTTTCGCACCCGAGGGCTGCGCAACCTGGCAAAACTGTTCGGCGAGCGTGTCCGAGAGGCCGGCGCCGATTATTGCGCGATCAACGCCACCGGCGGCTATAAGGCCCAGATCGCCATTGCCGTGCTCATGGGTCAGGCGCTCGGCATTCCGGTGTATTACAAGCACGAGCGCTTCGACGCCATCATCCCGTTTCCGCCCATGCCGGTGGCGCTCGATTTTGCGCTCTGGCTGCGCGCCAGCGGCATGTTCATGGCGCTCAGCAAGCCTGACGCCTGTGAGCTGTGGGAGCAGTTCCGCGAGGATTGGGACGAACGCTTTGAGCCGCTGATCAACCGGGTGAGGATCGGCGACAGCGATTATCTGGAACTCTCGGCGACCGGCCAGATTTTCCACGAGACCTTTCGATCCCGTTTTCAGCGGCGCAAGACCACCAGCCTGCCGCGCCCGGCCACAGCGGCTGAGAAACAGCGGCCCACTCTGGGTGATCACGGCTACGGGCAGGCGCGCGACCCCATTCTGCGGTTTCTGGAAAAACTCACCGACGAACGGCCGTACGTCCGCCTGTGCCACTCGACGTACTGGAACCCGGACCTGTCTGAAGTGAACCGGTTCCGGCGGGCGGGTGGGGAAGTCCAGGGCATCTACTCGAACGGATCCTGGTGCGTCAAGTTCAGGGTGCTCACGACAGCCGGTGAGCAGGACGACCTAGGTGTTGTCATGGCCGACCTCAACGAATGGTTGGCAGAAGCATAATCGGAGTGTGGCAATGACAGGCGCGCGCGGTTGCCGGTGACCGTGAAAATTCCCGTAAGGCCGTCCTTGGAAAACGGCGACCGGCTGACGCGGGCGGAGTTTGAGCGACGCTACGAGGCCATGCCGGACGTGAAGAAGGCGGAACTGATCAATGGGGCGGGGTGCGTCTGGGTTCAGCCGTTCGCTTTGGGAAACACGACCAGCCCCATGTAAGGCTGCTGGTTGGGGACGTATGCCGCGTTTACCCAGGGTGTCCGCCTTGGCGACAACGCGACCGTCCGTCTGGATGCGAACACGGAACCGCAGCCATGTCCGGCTGCTGGCCGCCGATCAGACCGAGGGCGCAGGCCCGGATCGCCCGTCCCATGGTCTTGGGCAAGATCGCCTCGACGGTGGGTTGCACCACAAACACCGTGCGCCGCAAAAGCAGACGCTGGCACGTCTGTTTCAGCGTCGAACACGAACCCGATCCGTTGCCTGCCGTGAAATGCCGAAGTCGGCATCGACATGGGCCTGGAGCACGTCGCCGCGCTCAGCACGGGCGCCCTCATACCCAACCCGCGTTGGCACGGGAAGGCGCAGAAACGCTTGCGCCGGGCACAACGCAAGGGGGCACGCCGCGTCAAGGGATCGAACGGACGGCGTAAGGCGGTTCAGGCACTCCAGCGTGTCCACAGCACGTCGCCAATCAGCGGGCTGATTTCGTGCATAAGGCGTCTCGCCAAATTGTTGACACCTACCAACTCCTTGCCGTCGAGAAACTGAACGTCGACGGCATGTCCAAGGGCAGGCTTGCCAAGTCGATATACGATGCGGGCTCGCGTTCCTTCCTGCAACAACTCGCAATCAAAGCGGCGGAAGCTGGGCGGCGAGTGGCGGAGGTGAACCCGGCCGGGACAAGCCAATACCGTCTAGGTTCGCAAGACGCTGTCTGTTCGTGTGCATCGTTGTCCTGAGTGCGGCCTTGTAGCGCCGCGCGACGTGGTGTCTGCACAGTTGCTCGGACGGAGCCTTGTGAGCGCCAACGTAGCCTGACGCAAGGGGATACGCTGCTCCAAAAGCCGCCTGCTCAAGCAGGCGGAGTCGTCACAATCTCCCATGGTCTGCGGACGGCGACGTGTAGGGAGCCCAGAGGCAGCACTCGCCATGCTCAAAGGAATCTACAAACCGATATTAGCAATATAGTCTTGCAATAATATAATTGCAAGATAACGTGATTTCCTGGAGGGTTTTTATGGAAACGCAACGCATTGGGAGGCGAATCAAGGCATTGCGTGAGGAACGCCGCCTGTCACAGGGCGAACTTGCGCGCCTGTTCGGATTCAAGAACCGGCAAACCGTCTCGGCCATCGAAACCGGCGCACGACGCGTCAAGGCAGAGGAACTTGTGCTCGCGGTGCAAAAGCTGGACGTGCCGCTGGACTATTTCACGGATCCCTTTCGTCTCGTTGGTGAAGGGCGCTTCTCATGGCGGCAAACCGGCATCGATGCCGAGCAGCTCAAGGCATATGAACGTCACGCCGGCAGTTGGTTGGCCGCCTTCTGTGTCCTGGCGCCGCAAGTGGGCCATGAAATGCCATTCCTGCGCCGGACGCTTGGCCTGACCCGCCGGTCGAGCTACGAGGACGCGATGCAGGCGGGCGAGCGGTTCGTCGCCGAGTTTGACCTCGGCAAGGCGCCTGCGGCGCGCCTGGGCGACATCATGCAGCGGGAACTCGGTGTCCTGGTGCTCATGGTAGATGCCTGCGAGGGGGTGTCGGGGGCCTCATGCCGGCTGCCCGACCTGGACGCGGTGCTGATTGCACGTCAGGAGGTTGAAGGTCGGCGTCATTTTGATCTCGCCCATGAACTGTTCCACTTGCTGACGTGGGACGCGCTGCCGCCGGCGTATGCGGAAGAGAGGCGGGAAACGGGCGGCAGTCGTGTGGAGCAACTTGCCAACAACTTTGCCGCCGCGGTGCTGATGCCGGAAAGCAGCGTGGATCAAGTCGATGATTGGCAACGTCTGAGCCGTGAAGAGCTGGTATCGTGTCTGAACACCCTGGCCGATGACTTATCCGTAACGTCTTCGGCGTTGAGATGGCGTCTGGTCGCACTCGATAAACTGAAGTCTGCGCAAGCCGGCGCGATCCCCGAAGCGGCGCTGCGCAACAATGGACACGACACGCCGCGGGTTGATCCGCCTACCCTGTTCTCCAAACCGTTTATGGAAGTCATGGGCCTTGCCATCGACAAGGGCCATGTCTCGGTTCGGCGCCTGGCCGGCCTGCTTGATCTGACCCTTGAAGACCTCGCGGAACTGTTCGCAAGGCACAGCGTCGAGTATCCGGTCGACCTTTGAGACATCATGGCGAAGCATCGCGGTCCCGTTTTCCTCGACACCAATGTCATTCTGGAATGTCATCGAGTGGAGGCGTGGCGTGCACTCGCAGGCGGTTATCGTCTGGAAACGGTTGCGGACTGTGTCGCCGAGACACAGTCCGGATACCAGCGCCGTCGCCCTGAGCATCAGATTGACCCATTCCGAACTGCGCGGCTCCCTCGCGGCGATTCATTCCGTCGAAGACTGGGAGCGTGCCGAGTTGGCAGTCCTGGCGCCCGATATCGCGTTGGACAGAGGCGAGAAATCCCTTTGGGCTCACGCCCTGAACCGCAACGATCACTGGATGCTATGTGGGCCGGATAAAGCCAGCCTCCGCTTGGGTGTACGACTCGGCTTTCGCGAGCGGCTTGTGGCGTTGGAACAACTCCTCAATGACATCGGCTATCGTCCCAGAACTTCTCTCAGAAGGAACTACACGAGAAAGTGGTTAGCGGAAACGTGTGCCGAGCTGGGTCCTTGCGGAAGGCCTGTGAACTGAGGTGCCCTCTGGAATATCAGGCAGCTTGGCGGCCTTAGAGGTAGGTGAGGTCGATGTCGACGAACAGCCTGGGCATGTCCCGAAGAAACAGATTAACGGCCGTGCCACCCTTGAGCGCGAAGTCCGGCGCGCTAGCGACGGCCGGCAGACAGCGAATCAGAAGTTCGAGCTGAGCTCTGTAGGCATCGCGCGGCGCCATTTCTGTATCTAGTCTTGCACCGGGTCGGCAACGACCAAGTCATATTTGCTGTCGAGGCGCCCTCCCGCGTGGATGACCCGGCGGCCTGGCCCGAAATCGACCTTCGATAGGCCGAGCCGGCTCAACCACGGATGATTCGAGCGCTTGGCGGCGTGCATGAACAGCCGCTTGGTCTTCACCGACGTACAGTTCTCAAGCAGCTGTTGTACGACCTAATGTATCCCGACCGATGAAACCTTGCTGGGTGCGGAGGCATACAAGAAGTTCCTGGGAGAACGGCGAAAGCTGGTGAGCCGACGGCTGAATGAATTTCTCGGGATCGAGTAGTCGCCTCGAGATCAGAAGCCAATAAGTGCAGCGATTGTTTTGTCCGCCTCGTCCTCAGTTTCCCAGGAGCGGTAGCCCAGGCGCCCTTCGATCAACGCCGGACAGCCCTTGGTGAAATACTCGTCGGCCACTTCCGCAGGGCGACCGAAGGCGGTGAGGTCAACAAACGTCGCCTCCTGCTTTACTTCATCGTCTTGGCGGTAGCGACGGTTGATCGCCATGCCAAAATTCGCTACGGCATGACCACTGGGTGTGTACCGCAGATCAACGTCTTGGGTCAGAAAACCAAACAGAGCTATGCGGTTCATAGCTATCTCCTTGGAGACGCGCCGCGGCGCCGATTGGTTGGCCGCGGAAACCAGCCGGAGGTTGGCCCCATGCGGAGCTGAGCACGTTCTATTGTTGACAGGAGAGAACCCCTTGCATTTGGTCGTCGAGATAAAGGGCCATCGGCGGGAGGACGCCAAAGAGAAGAAGAACACCATGGATGCCTACTGGGTGCCCGGCGTCAACAATCACGGCAACTACGGACGCTGGGCTTTCGCCGAGTTCGCTGACGTATGGGATATGAAGTCCGACTTCGAACTCAAGGTGGAAGAGCATTTCAACGAGATGATCCGGGCCAGGTTGGCCGTCGGCGAGACGCCCGGCGCCGGGCGCCTCGCCGACGGCGGTTCCGACCCCGGTTCGACAGATATACCGAGCCTATGAAACCCATGAAAAACCTGTCTTTCGAAATAGAGAACCTGGGTGTCATCAAAGAAGGGCGCTTTACGCAAAAGCCGCTCACCCTATTCTGCGGTCCAAACAACAGCGGCAAAACATGGGCCATGTATTCCCTATACTACAGCCACTACCTGATGATGCGTTTCCCGTCAGCAGAGAAGAAGGATCTCTCCAACTTTAACAGCTACCTTAAGCGTGAGTTGCCTGACTTGTTCAATACCACCGCTAGCATGATGGAAAAAGCCGTATTCAAGATTGCAGACCGGCATAAGGAAGAGTTCCCGATCCTAGTAAGGGAGAAAAGAGACAAGACCAGCTTCCTTATGCCTGCGGAGCGTACCGGGTTGCACCTGTTCTACCGAGAGTTGAGCACCAAGCGAACCGCGCTGTTGCATCACGCGTCCAAGGAAAATATTGACCTCCGCGATCTTTTGTGGGATGTCATTCGTTCGCGCTACGCGGTGCCTATTGCCCACTATATCGACTGGCTGAATCAACTGGCGGATATTCAGCGCACCGCATCCGGCCAATTCCACAAGATTGCGGAGTGGATCAAGAAGCATCTGGTTGGTGGGGGCTATCAGGTCGAGAAAAGGACCGGGGATATCCGGTTCAAACCCTATCAGAGAAAACGCGACGGCAAGCCAACCAAGCTGATGGGGCTACACATGGCCTCCAGCACCGTCAAAAGCCTGTTCGGGCTTTGGTTCTACCTGGAAAATCAAGCCAGGTACGGTGACTTATTGATGATTGATGAGCCGGAGCTGAACATTCATCCGGAGAATCAACTGAAGATGGCGCGCTTGTTGACCCGGTTGGTCAACGCGGGCCTGAACGTTGTGATCAGCACCCATAGCGACTACATGGTCAGGGAATTCAACAACCTGCTGATGTTGAGCGAAGATAGCAGTGGGTGTCTGAAAAAGAAGTACAAGTATGAGGATGAAGAAACGCTGCGCCCTGATCAGATTGGGGCCTATCTTTTTGACCATCAGACCGTAGCACCGTTTGAGATGACGGCAGAAGATGGTGTCGACGCTACTACGTTTGATGACGTGATAACACGTTTGAACGAAGTCAACGACGGCATCTACTATGCTCTCCAGGAGCAACGGCTGGAGCGCGGTGATGATTGATACAATCGCAAAAGCAATCGATCCGCGTTATCATCTTAAGCGAAATGGAAGACAATGGTTGGTTCAGGAGAGCTCGAAACCCGTTAGCATACGGTCACCTAACAAATGGAGCTTTGGTTTTTCACTGGATAACGATAGCTCTCCGGCGCTGGCATTTTTCAGTTCTAACGCTCCTGAAGGCTTGGCCAAAATCTGCGATGGTATGATTGCCGTGCTGTATAAACAAAAACTGTACCTGTTTGCTATTGAAGTTAAATCAGGGCACAGGGATAGTTCTAGTAAACAGCTCCTCAATGGTCGCCTTTTCTGGCACTGGTTGATGGATCTTTGCAAACAGCATGGCTACTTGTGCAGCTCGATTGGCGTTTGCTATATCAGCCTGCTGATATGGCGTCCAAGAGAGCGGGCGCCACGAAAGGGCACGACTGTGCATTCGGGCAAGAATGACTGGAAAAGAACAGCTATTTCTGGTTTCGATGCCAGTTTTGAAGTGAAGAACCGTGAGAATATTGCCCTCATTGACCTCATAAATCAACGCTGAGGGAGGCTGAGCGGAAGTGCTGACTGCGTGCATCGCAGACAAGCCGGGTTCCTAACCGATGGCGCGAAAAGGAAGCCAGACTAAGAAGAAAGTTGGGATGATTACGCATGACGATGCGAAACGTCGCAATATCCCAACGGCGGATACCAGTCGGTGATGCAGAAGGAGGAGCTGTCGCCCGTTCAGGTCGCCTACGAGCGCCGCAACCGCGATCTGGACCCGCAGCTCGTCTGGCGCAGCAAGGATCTGCAGGACTGGTCCGGCTTGGTGGTTCAGGCGCCGCCGCTCTACATTCAGGAGAAGGTTCATCCCAAGGCGTTAATCGACGATCTGGTGAGTCGCTCCCAGGCGGATGAACCGGAAAACGAGAAGCAGGTCGATCTTTTTGCGGACTTCAACGGCCTGCCGGACGACAACGCCAGGACCGAGTTCTACCAGCATGACCAGAACTGGTCCAACCGCATGATCCTCGGTGACTCCCTGCAGGTAATGGCGGCCCTGGCCGAGCGTGAAGGTCTGCGCGGGCAGGTGCAGTGCATCTACCTTGACCCGCCCTACTGCATCAAGTTCAACTCCAACTTCCAGTGGTCAACGACGAGCCGCAACGTGAAGGACGGCAAGGCCGAGCACATTACCCGGAAACCGGAGCAGGCGTTTGGTCACCATGGCGGAGTTCTCCGTTAAGGATGTCGAGCGCCAATTTTTGAAAACGTCGTACCGAGCGGGCTATGTCTTCTTGTAACGCGGTGCCCGGTAAAGAGGCGATAAGGCCTGTCAGAATAAGGGCTTGGGCGTAGGAGTCCTCTTGTAACGCCGTTGTCGTTAAGAAGCCTATTTTTCCAGTCTGGTCAACGATTTGCGTCAATGAGTCATCTTGTAATGCAGCCCGGCCCCGTCGTGCATAACCGGGGGTGGCCGCCCGCCAGGCCCGCACCCGGGCCACATGCTCGGGGCCGCGGAAGTAGTTCTCCTTCTGGGGTTTGGCCAGCCGGCGCGCCTGGCGGCAGGTGGCCGCCGAACAGTACCCCTGATGCCGCAGGTTCCGGCGGGGTCCAGGCGGAACAGTTGCCCGCAGTTCAGGCACTTGCATCGTCTTCGCTTCGTCATCGGCAGGTATCCTCCAGCCGCCGATGATGCGCACGTCCACGCCGGAGGGGGACCTCGGAAGAAGACGTGCCGAAGAAGATGAAGAAGGGTTTACATCAAGCCTTTTGAAGAAGACGCCGTCGAAAAAACGGGAAGTTCAGACCGGTGGAATCAGTACACTTTCAGATCGGTGACGGCAGTGAACGGCAGATTCACGTTTTGTCGGTGACTGCGACGCCGAGTGCGTGGTCAGGGACATCGGCGCTAGGTGGGGCACGGTGTTAACTGCTCTTGGTCTTCATCCTCAGCTTGCGCATGAGCGGAAGTCTGAATTGTCCTTGTTCGATCAGATCCTGCCCAACTGCGCTTATGTAGGTGAGGTCGGTTTAGATGAAGCCCCGGAATTCAAGCGCCATTGGCAAGACCAGATTGATGTCTTGCGACATGTGCTGGAGGCATGCGAGCGAGTCGGAGGCGGAATCATGTCGATTCACAGTCGACGTGCAAGCACGCCTGTGCTCGAGGCATTGGAAGCACCCCCAGTGGCAGGAGTCCCAGTTCTCTACTGGTTCTCGGGAGCTCCGCGTGAACTCGATCGGGCTGCTGCGCTTGGATGTTGGTTCAGCGTTGGACCGGGGTCACGAACACACTGTCGGCCAGCCGGAGCTTCCCCGCGTTCACGGGCACCACGAAGGTCGCACCGCGTCGGGCCAACTCCTCAACCAATTCCATCACCAGCGCGCGATTGCTCGACCTCAACCGTCGGCACCACCGTGAGGTCACCCGAGATGTAAAATGATGAATTTCGCGAACGGGCCCGCTTTCCCCGCCCTTGTACTCCTGATCCCCGTCTTGTCCCGAACGCTTCGGCTGAGCTCCACGATGAGACGATCGGCCTGACCGTGGTACTCCTTCCACTTGTCGGCCGGAAGGCGGAGCACGTTACTATCAAAGGAGCGAATCTGAGTGTTCGTCAGGGGCAGGCTGCACCCCTGTTTATCTTCGATTCGTTCACCAAACCGCTCTTTCATGTCGCTATGCCGAAGTGCCGCCGGACCTCGCCGGTGCCAACAAACTGCGACAGTAGCCGGTAGTTCTGCTTTTGGTGCCGGACCCTGCCCGCGACAATCGCCGGATGAATCCCGAGTGCTTCTGCCAAATTCATGACGGCCATGGGCGTCGGATGTGCCTTCACGGCGTTCGCCTCCCAGACCGCCTTTGGTATGAGAGCCTCTTCCGCCCAGTCATCCGCCTGCCTCTCTCGCAGATCTTCCCGTCCGCCTTCCACTTTGCGGAGCGTCAAGTCATCGACGAAGGCATTGCCCTTGTCGTTGTCCAGGTGCCGGCCGACATGGGCCAACTCGTGCAGTAGGCAGAACCAAAAATTGTCGATGCAGTCGTGGCGCAGGGTCAGCCCGATGACCGGTCGTCCATCGCCGAGCCGCAATGCCGCTCCGTCGAGATATGTTTGTGGCAGATGGTGTACGATCACGAGCGGAATCCCGCGTCTGGCCAGAAGTTCCTTGGCCAGACGCGGCCCCTCCCCGGAGCAGCTCAGTTGTGCCACCTTCTTGAGAAAGTCCACAGTGACGGTGCCGCGCTTGTAGTTCACCTGCGGCCGCTCCTCGTTCGTCTTCGCCAGAACCTGCCAGCACCAAGCTTTCAGCGCATAGGGATCCATCTTGGCGGTTGCGCGCACGTGATCGTTCTTCCGGTGGAGTACGGCGCCGGCAACCTTCGCTCCTCCCGCACGAGTGATCAGATCACGGATGATCTCATCCGCGCGCTCCACGAGATCGGGGCCGCCTGGAATCCAGTTCAGCTTCGCCATCGCCTTGACGGGAAACCGGCTCTACTCCATGTCCGCCAGCGGATCGCTGAGCTCGACCCCCGCCTCGCGCAGGAGCACGTCCGCGGGAATCCCAAGATGCTTGTGGAGCGTACGGGCCATTGGCATGGTAATCGCGCGCTTGCCGGATAGGACCTCCGAGACCTTGGCGCGACTCCCGATGCAGGGGATCAGATCGCGCGGGCTCAGGTTCTCCTGTTCCATGCGGAACTTAATCGCAGCCACCGGGCTGGGATAGTCCATCGGCCCGTGCTTGCTCTCGTAGAGCTCGACAAGGTCGGCAGGAACGTTGAGTTCGTCGAACTCGACGGTGCTCGGCTCCGCGCTCATCAGCGCGTCGATCCGCGTAAGCGCGGCCTCGTAATCTTTCTTGGTCCGGATCGGCTTGATCTTGCTATTAGCCATCTCACACCTCCCCGACGTCTATGGCGTCATACTCGACGTGGGTGCCGACAAAACGTACGATGATCCCCATAGCTATACATATTTCGTTCCCATAATAGTGTTAACTCTATTGATCCTAAAACAGACCATTATCGATATCCCTTACCATGAGTCAGCTGTTGCTTGCCATGCTCGGTATATTCTGTCCGCGCAATTGCTGACCAATGATTACGTTTGAAGACGCGACGCTAGCTGCCGCAGCTAAAAGCGTACTTGGGGGGAAAGTGACGCCACGATTGAAAGCTGGTCTCCGTCCGAAATGAGATTCCGAAGCGGGAAACCATATTGAAGAGACGAGAGAAATGAAGAAGGCCGCTGCGTAAGCGGTCATACGTTACTTAACTATACACGGCCTTGAGGAATTGGCGTTGCGACCGGCCCCAAAGGGGTCATTCCTGCGAAAGCGGGAATCCACTGGCTGCCGATGGATGCCGGGTCAAGCCCGGCATGACGTGCAGGCGGGACCTATGCCTGTGGACGATGGCATTCTGGCGGCAACTGCTGGAAGAGACACCTCAAGATGGGTTAGCAAGTTGCCCAGTGCGTAACATCACTTAATGATTTTTGTCGTGTACAGTGACCAGCGGCACACGTCCTGAATGCCTGTCAAGATTCCGAAGTATGTGCTGCTGGTTGGCAGGCGTTTTGGCTATAACTGGCCAGGCCTTTACAGGAATTCTTGGTATCAAAGTGAATGCACTTTAGCTCTCACCCGTCCAGGTACACCGCTGTGGCCTGTTTCCTCTCAACTCTCTACTAAGCGTCATGCGGGCTTCGCAATCAAGGGCCTTTTTTTCCGTTACCAAATTCATTTCTCCTCCTCCCTTTCAAGAGCGTCTGGGAGGGGTCGCTGAACCTTGAAACCCCTGAAGACTCAACGTACGATGCCGGAAGAGGCATGTACCGTCGTGTATTTCGCTGAGCACGGCCAGAGGGACGAGCAGATTGATGAAGGAAGAACAACAGGAGTGGACCGGACATGCGGACAAGACGCAGTCGAACCGCGCAGCTGTCCATGCAGCAATGCTGAAGGAGGCGTTGCGGCGGCCCGGGGTGCGTGAAGCTATGGAAGTCTATCGGAACTGGCAGCGAACCGACAACGGGCTCGATTCATACCGTGCGGCAACAAAACAACCGTGGATTACAACGACGACGGACCATGCCAACGCCCGGTGACAAGTTTGAGGGAATCCGACTTTGCCCATCTGGAGTGAGCTCTTCGCCGAACTGAACGTCAGCACCCAAGGTGGGGGGCTGTCTTAATCGGCGATTCGGTGAGATTGAGCGGGGAATTGCGCGGCGGAGGCGCCACGACCCAACGTTTTCGCGCGTGCTGGCCCCTTGGTTAGACAACGTGCTCGCGTTGTACCACACGGGGGAGGCCAGCGGTGCTTCACCGGCGTCCATTTGTGGAAAGCCGATTAGGGGAGAGGAGAACCAGAGATGGTGACGTGCACCATCGACACCCATGAAACCGTGCGGCAATTTGTGGCCATCGGTATCCCTGACAAGCAGGCAGAAGTCATTGTTGCCGCCATCAGCCGTGCAGATTCCGAGATTGTCACCAAGGCTGACCTTGCCGCTGCCGTTGCCGAGTTGAAAGCCGATATGCTCAAGGTGGCTATCGGGGGTGCCGTCGGTATTGTGATTGCCAACGCCGGCCTGACGATTACCTTGATCAAATTGCTCTGAATCATCGGGGATTTTTCACACCAGCGGGGCTTTCCATGACTACTCCCCACACGCTTCTCTGCATCGTAATGAATGGTTGGGCGTGATTGGAGGATACGACGAGGGCAGGCGCGCATCCTGTTGCAGATCTGGTTCACCTGTTGGTGCGGTGGAATACCCATCCGCTCCCGAATCTTACGATCCGTCAGTCCGTTCGCCGACGAGCTGATCGGCCGGCACGGGATCGGCCTGTCGTCGGGCACGAGCGGGGACGGCAGCGGCGCGTTCTCACAACGGATTCCGGGTCTGACCGACGAGGCGGGCTGGCTGCAGGTGCTTGTGGCGCTGGGCTGGAAGGGCCTCGACGCCGAGTGGCTCGCCCTCGTCTGCCTGCACAGCGGTGTCTTCCTCCGCGCGCAGTACCTCGCCTTCGTCGGGTGTCTGCATCCGGAGCGGGCCCGCCGCTTCGTCCGGCGGTACAGCGCGGCGGCGGTCGAGGAGTCGTGGAACGGCTCCCGGCTGCGCCTGTGCCGGATTGCGAACGTCCTATCCGCCGTCGCAGAAGCTAGCCAGGCGTGCTCGCGCCTCGAACACGCCATCATGCAAGCCGAATCCAGTGCACTACAGACCAAGCTGGACGGCAATGGAGCGCGGTCGGTGGTGCCAGGCGACCTTCTCTGCGAACCACCACGGAACGGCATCTCCGCCCCCCCAATTCCCGTTGAGGATGCCGGTCAGGTCGGCCTGAAGACCGTGAGCGTCTCTGCCGTTGATCGCGGCTGCTTCAACCCAAAGAGTGCGACAAAGTGCGTCGGGATCGATCTCGCTATCGCGCGGCCATTCCTTGTCCGAACAGGCGACGCCTCTATCGTTCGCGGAAACGGTAATCGGAGGCGCTGCAGCCAAGCTGGATTGGCGGATGTCTCCTACGACGATCTGGTCTATCCGTTTCGGCTCATCCGGCTTCGGTTTGAGCCGAAACGGATCCTTCCAGCGTTCGCCGTGGCTCAATGAAACCCTACCTGCCGTGCATCGGGATCTCAGCGCGAGAGCCAAGTCCACCAACGGCATCTGGAAGGTCAACGGGCAGGACATTCGAGCTCACCAGCTGGTCGTTCCGAGTCTCTCGAAGCAGCGCAGGTCGCTCCGTGCCATCACTCGAATGCGGGACTTGCGCGATTTGCAACTCAAGCGGAGGCTGGATGGCCTCGCTCGGATCAGGAACGCGCTCCTGAATTCATGGGGCACGTCCGGCGAATAGAAGGGGCCTCCTGACCGGCCCTTCCAGCGCCACGGTAGATCCGCAATGGGGTCGTGACGGGAGGCCGGCCGCCGCTTGACCGATGACGGGCCGTTGCGTATGCTGAACCAATGGCGCACTTGGACCGGATCACGATCGAGCCCGGAAAACGCAGCGGCAAGCCCTGCATCCGTGGCCTGCGCATGACGGTCTCCGATGTGCTTGACTACCTGGCGTCCGGCATGTCCGAGGACGACCTCCTCCGAGACTTCCCGGACCTGACGCGCGAAGACATCCGCGCCTGCCTCGCGTTCGCCGCTGATCGCGAGCGGCGACTGGTTGCGATCGGCGGAAGGTGAAGCTGCTCCTCGACCAGAATCTCTCGCCGCGGCTGTGCCACCGCCTTCGCGACGTCTGGACTGAGGTCGTTCACGTTCGAGCGGTCAATCTGGCGGCCGCGGACGACTCAGCCGTCTGGGCGTACGCGAGACAACACGGTTTCACCATCGTGTCCAAGGACGGCGACTTCAGCGGTCGATCCTCCCTGTACGGCGCACCGCCGAAGATCATCTGGCTGGCGCTCGGCAACTGCTCAACCAGCGAGATTGAACGGCGTCTCCGTAGCCACCGCGATGAGATCGAAACGTTCGCCACCGAACCGGATACGACGCTGCTTGTGATCGAACCCGGCCAGGGTGTCGGCGTGTCATAGCGGCATCGCGATCTAAGGTTGCCAACATGACCTTCACCGAGTCGAACACGGTCGAGGCGCTCGTCCGTGACATCCTCTGCGGCGGCGTAACCCACCATACGGCGGTCGGACCCGGCCTCGCGCGGAGGCACGGCGCGCTCTCCGGCTTCGGTTGGCACTACCTCGGCCCGCAACACCTGCCGCGGTAGACGCAGAGGTCCTTGTCGAAGACCACGTGCGCGAGGCGCTGCTCCGGCTCAACCCGGAGATCGCAGCTCAGCCGGACCGGGCCGACGACGTGCTGTACCGGCTACGGGCCATCCTGATGGGCGTGCGGACGGACGGGCTGGTCAAGGCGAACGAGGAGATCGCAGCCTGGCTCGCCAGAGAGCGGTCAATGCCGTTCGGCGCGGACGGCGAGCACGTCACCGTGCGGCTCGTCGACCTTGAGGATGTCGAGCGAAACCAGTATGTCGTCAGCATCCAGTACACGGTCCGATCGGGTGCGAACGAGCGCCGCGCGGATCTTGTGCTGCTGGTGAACGGCCTTCCGCTTGTCGTCATCGAGGCGAAGACGCCGGTACGGTCGAGCCAGAGCTGGGTTCGACGGCGCGACGCAGATTCGCGACGACTACGAGCGCAACGTGCCTGATCTGTTCGTGCCGAACCTCTGCTCGGTCGCCACCGAAGGGAAGGACCTACGATACGGATTGATTGGCCTGCCGGCTCACCTGTCACATGCTGAAAAGGCTCGAACAGTGGTGTCTTACTGACGATCTGGTTGTACAGACGATGCTCTTCGAAGTGCTCATCAGTCATCATGGCCGTTTTATCGTCCATCTTCGTAGAGGAGAATACCTCGTTCGGATGATTGATGAGTATGAGGAGAGGCGGCCTGTTGCAATGACCATGTACAGTCCATTCGTAAAGCGTTATTTCCGGGGAGGTGGAAACCATGAAGATCATATACTCCCGTAATGCGGACGTGCTCACCATTCAGTTGGGCGAGGGACAGCCCTCCGACTCCACTAACATCGCTGAGGGGGTCATCATGCACCTTTCCGAGAAAGGGCGGCCTTTGGAAATTGAAATCTTTGACGCCTCAACGATCCTGGACAACAAAGGGGTCAAAGTTTCTCTGGAGGCACTGTTTCCCGTAGTTCGACAGGACTCCTCGCCATGAGCGGCGGGAAGCATGCGCATGTCCTTGAACACCGCGAGGTTCCCCATGCCCATCCCCCACACGCTTCTCTGTACCGTCGGCACCTGTCTGTTCCATTCCAACCTGTCCCGCCTCACCCGTGAGCCGCGGCCGAATTCCATCCGCGCTGCCTTGGCCCAGGCCTATGCCGAACAGGATTGGCCGGAAGTCGCGGCGCAACTGCACCACCTCCCCCCCACCGAGCGGCTGTGCGGGGCGGAGATCAACTCGGTGGCCGATCTTCTGAAACAGGACTACGTCGCCAAGGGCCGCCTGCACCTGCTGTATTCCGCTACGACGGACGGCGAACACATCGCCGCCGTGCTCGACGCCTACTTCGCCGCGGACGGCTGGCGGGTACAGACCCACCGGGTGGACGAATTGAGCGATCAGGACCCGAAGGCGTTTCGCACCCGAGGGCTGCGCAACCTGGCAAAACTGTTCGGCGAGCGTGTCCGAGAGGCCGGCGCCGATTATTGCGCGATTAACGCCAAATGACTCAGCGCCTGAACTTCGACTTCGACGCGTTCTACAAGACCCTGAGTGCGACGGTGGCAGCGCGCAATGTGAGCTGGAAGGCGGTCAGCGAACAAACCGGGGTATCACAATCCACGCTGTCGAGAATGTCAAAGGGTCGGCAGCCGGACGCAGCCAGTCTCACGGCGCTGCCAGCATGGTCGGGGATCAACCCTGTGGAATTCAGCTTGGCGCCGAAACACGACCCCGAACCAGTGGCCATGATGTCCAGGTTGCTTCGCGCAGATCCCAACCTGGACGAGGATGGTGCCGATGCGATTGAGGCAATAATCAAGACTGCTTATGACAGGCTCAAACGCCCGTCGTCGAATTCCTAGCCCTCCCGGTCCCTTGCCGATTGGGGCCGCTTTGCTGCGGCAATGCGCAGCTCGGCGGCGAGTTCTTCGCGGTCCTGAATGATCTCAGCGATTTCCGGGACAGCCTTCTCCATCTCTTGGCGCAGTTCATCGAGCGCGGTTTCATCGACCTGGGCCGGCGTGCACTTTTGCAAATAGTCTTTGAGACTGTGGTTCATGCTTCTCCTCCCGGTTGTGAGGTGACTGCGCCCGGATTGGCGGATGCCGGTGTTTCCACAACGGGGCGCAGATTGAGCTCGATCCGCGGCAGGGGGCCGAGGCCCCCGCGATCGAGACGAATGGAGTCGATGTTCCTCGCGGCCGAAGTCCGGTCAAAAACGTGCGCCACTTCCTCGTCATGCAACAACCATATCGGCACCGGATCCCCCGGGCTCGCTGTTGCGTCGACGATGGCCCGCGCGGCAACGCGTCCAGTGTTCCATTGCGCGACGCTGCAATACTCGACAACCCATACAAACTGAGCCGTCTGCAGGCGCATCATCAGGCCGACGAGGATGTCGCCCAAGTGCGTGTAGTTTGTTCTGGCGTATTCACGAAGTCTGGAGACGGTCGTGATGAAGTAGCGCTGGAACTGAAGGGGCTCGGCATCGGGTCCCCTGGAGCCGACCAACCATCTTTCGACCAGTCGGCTGAACGCTCCGATGGCATCGGCCGGGTAGTAGATCTTGTCTGGCAGGGCGACGATGAAGGCTTCGAAGGACTTCGCCGTATAGGACGGCAGCCCCGTAACGGTGGCGGTCGAATCCAGTGGAATCGTGCTATAGGGAAGCAGGTTGTCGTCGACAGCCAGGAGCGTCTCCACCTGCGTCCACACGTGCGATGACGACGGTCCTAGCCGCGCGGCCGATTGACGCCAACTGTATCCGACGATCACGACAGCATGTTTCTTGCTGGGGATCGCAACGAACAGCGGGAAGCCCGACTCGAGATAAGCGAGCAGTTGCGAGAAGAACGCCTCTTCGGAGGCAGAATTGCGTTTACCCACGAGGACGGGAAAGCAGCCGGCCGCCTGAAACACCCGTTCGGCCCCCACGACGTTGAAGCCCAACGACGGTACAAGCCCGCCAGGGTCGAACGGCGCGGCCAGCTTCGTAATGTCGTGGACCAGATACTCTCGATGGTGGGCGAAGGTCTCGCTATAGTAGCGGAGAATTACCCAGCAGGACACGTGTGCGCAGACGGCGATGTCAACGTGCTGGGCCATGGACGGGAAGCCCCATACCGGCAGTCTATAGCCGAGTAGGTTGAGGTGGTGAACCGACTGAATTGCCCGTCCTCTTGCACCTAGACGGATGTTGGGTGAAAGCACCGAGCGCCCCAACGTCGCGACGATGGTGGGCCTCAGTACGATGTAGCCGAAGTAGTGGTCTTGCGGGCGGCCGTCGTCGCACACGATGTCGGTTCGTGCCTCGTTGTAGCGCACTCCTCCGTTGAAGAAGTGTAGACGCACGCAGTCGGAACGGTACTGGCGACCTTTCTTTGCATAGAAGTTATAGAACGTGCTTCGGTAGTCCTTGTCGACATACCCGTGTTCCACAAGTACGCCTTTGGCCGCATCCGTGACTTGAGACTCTCCGCAATGGTCTTCGGACCGAAAGCCGGGTCCAGCAGATTGAGCAGCTAGTCGTAACCATCGCCGTCGCTGAGGTCGAGCCAGTTGTAGGGTGCCAATGTCTATGTCTTCCCTGTCATATGCCGAGTCCGCGATGAAACGTCACTTAGAGGCAACGCAATCCGCTTCCGAAATGCTTACGGGACTCCAGAGCTAAGATAGAAATTATGCAATAACAGATAGTTATAGTGATAGGAGTCTATATGCTACATTTGTATCGAAGACAAGCACTCATTCTTCCTCCTCCATGGCCCGATAGAGCGCGTCGCGGTCGGCGATATCGATCTGGAATCCTCCGCTGCGCCACGTGGGCAACGGCGGCAATGTGCCCGACGGCGTATCAAACCGCTCGGGCTCGGCGAGCACACGTCTGAGGCCGGCTTCCACGAGCGCGGACATCGTCGTGCCGCGCCGCGCCGCCTCCCGCAACCGCTGCATCACCGAGTCGTCGATGTTGAGCGTCGTCTTCATATGGAAAACCATATCACGGTTCCGTCCGAAAGCAACGGGAGAGGTAGGACGCAGTCGACATTGCTTTCGCCATCAGCCTGGCAGGCCGTCGACCTGGCAGGTTTGGGGGAAGCCTGCTCCAGCTAGCAACAGGTCGGTCTGCGGATTGAGCTTCAGAACCTGGGCTTCTCTCAGCACACGATTCCGGAAGGCGGGATGCAGGGAACAGTCCGTCATGGCATCCGCTCGCCGGCCGGGCAGCTCTTGAACGTGCATCAGCGCGCCGGGCGCCAAGCCTCTCTTGCCGGCCGGTAGCGCCACCACCGGATCGAGATCGCTGCGTTTATCCGCGTCGCACCGCGCCATCCGGAACCACACTCGCGTCATGACCGAACATCGATGTCAAGTGTCGGCTTCACATGAAGAACCACATCAAATCGCCCGCACCGGCCGCCGCGAATGTCCACTTCGAAGCGGTCGCCGACGAGGTCTTCCTGCACTACGGCCGGTCCTAGAAACCGCGGACCGCCAAGGTCAATCGAGCCTACCTCCGCAACCAGATTCTGCCGTGGTTCCACGGGCGTCCGATCACGGACATTCCGCGCCAGGAAGTGCGCCGTTGGTTCACCGCCCTCCATGCAACCCCAGCCGCCGCGAATCGCTCTCTGCCGATCCTCTCGGTCATCCTCCGCCAAGCGGAGATCTACGGTCACCAACCGGAGGGCAGCAATTCGTGCGCCGGTCTGCGGCGCTACCGGCAATTAGGACGCGAACGGTTCCTGACCGCGCAAGAGGTCCGCCGCTTGGGGGCGGCGCTCGCTTCACGGGAAGCCTCAATGCCGGTGCCTGCAGCGGCCGTCCGCCTGCTTCTGGTTACCGGTTGCCGCCAAGGCGAGATCCGGACGCTGTACTGGCGCGACTATCGAGAGGGCCATCCGTTGGCCTACGCGAGATCCGAGCCGGTCTTGCGGAACAGGTCGGTGAACGTCGCCTGCGGGAGGAGCGGACCGAGTTGAAGGCCAAGGGTCTGATCGCGCCGGCCGGCCGTGGCACACGATGGACGCGATTGTAGCGGTGCTGGCCTATTTCAGCTTATTCCGGCCAATTCGCTCCAGCCCCAACCCACTCCTGCACCTCAACCCCCCGTCGCTAGCGGCTCGTGCAGCCGGCCGTCCGGGCCACGCTTGGGAGACATCGCAACAGAAAATAGGTAATAACACAGGCAATATCTGGTGTGTGTTCTGCATTAAGTCCATTTTTATAAATGGTTTATAAAATTAAAGTGGTGGAGGCGGCGGGAATCGAACCCGCGTCCGAGAGTAGTCCCCCTAAAGCATCTACATGCGTAGCTCGTATTTTGATCTCGCCTCAGTGTCTCCCACGAGCAGGATGCGCTAAGACCAGCCAGAAAAATTGTCGGGCTGACATCTCCTGGTACGATGCCGACCGTATCCCGATTTGCGACGCCTTAGCCGGCCCTACGGGCACGGACCGGTAAGACGCTGGCCACACTAGGCAGCCAGGGCGTATTCAGAATCGTCTGCAGTTAAATTGCAGCCTGCCTGTTTTACGGGAAAGACAGAACCCCGGCACGCAGCTTTGGCTTTCCAGCCCCCGTCGAAACCAAGTCGCCCCCGTCTGGGATGTGGTCAGTGCGGCGTCCTAGCTAGCATCTCTGCGCATGGCTCGGGCTAGGTCGCGTTTGACCTCACGTTCACGGGCAGTGGCTCGTTTATCGTAGAGCTTCTTACCTTTGGCAAGCGCCAGTTCAACCTTGGCTTTACCATCTCTAAAGTATAAACGCAGCGGGACGAGGGTCAAGCCCTGCTCCTGGACCTTGCCCATCAGGCGCATAATTTCTTTCTTATGCAGCAGCAGTTTACGGGCTCGGGTAGGGTCGGTCTTGAAATGGTGAGCGGGTTCGTAGTGACTGATGTGGGCGTTGAGGAGAAAGGCTTCGCCACGGTTCACCCGGGCAAAGCTGTCGTTCAAATTGGCCCGCCCCTGACGGAGTGATTTGACCTCTGCACCGGTGAGGACGAGACCGGCCTCATACGTCTCTTCGATATGGTACTCAAACCGTGCCCGACGGTTGGCACAGATAAGTTTTTCACCCGGGGGAGTTTTTGCGTGTTTGGCCATGGTAGAGCGATCAGTGCCCGGATTTTTTCCGCCCCTCAGCCGATCACGCGATTGTCGATCAGCCGCACGTCGCCGACCCAGGCGGCGATGGCCAACAGAGTCGGCCGGATTACTTCATCGACCTCTTCAAGCGTCTCCGGATCACACAGCGAGGCGTATTCCAGGCGCGTGTCGTCTGTAGCCGTGATCGTATCGCACACGACCCGTAGAATAGCCGCAGCCTGCCGTTCGCCCTGGCCGACCAACTCGTGGGCTTTGTTCAGTGCACTCGCAATACGCAGGCTGATTTGTCGCTGGGCAGGACTGAGCCGTGCATTGCGAGAACTCATCGCCAATCCGTCCGACTCACGAACAGTTGGCAGGGCCACGATTTCCAGGTCAAAATTCAGGTCCTTGACCATGCGTTTGATTACCACACACTGCTGGAAGTCTTTCTCGCCGAACAGGGCCATGTGTGGCTTGACCATGTTGAACAGCTTGGCCACTACGGTCGTGACTCCGCGAAAATGTCCCGGTCGGTGGACACCACACAGCGGCTGACTGACCTTTTCAACCTCAACCGCGGTTTGATACCCCTCGGGGTACATCTCGGACGCGTCGGGGGTAAAGAGCACCTCGGTGCCAAGCTCGCTGAGCAAACGCCGATCCTGCTCATCATCGCGCGGATAGGACGCAAAATCGGACTGCTGGTTAAACTGCATAGGGTTGACAAAGATTGAGACTACGGTGGCGTCGCCCATTTTTTTGGCTTCCCGCACCAGGCTGAGGTGTCCTTCGTGCAAAAAGCCCATGGTCGGGACAAAGGCAACTTTTTTACCCGCCTGGCGCTGGGCGTCTGACCAGCGCTGCATCTCGGATACGCGGTGAATGATCTGCATAAGCTGTTCCTAATTTTGCGCCTGCTCTCCTGGCCTAATGGAAGGAGTGCTCGTCGAGCGGAAATGCTCCGCTCTGCACCTCTTCAATGTAGGCTCTGACGGCTTGGGCAATTATTCCCTGAAGGTCGGCGTATTGTTTCACAAATTTTGGGGAGAATTTTCCGCCGAAGCCGAGCAGATCATGGAGGACTAAAATCTGTCCGTCACAGTAGGGACCGGCCCCAATGCCAATAGTCGGGATGGAGAGCCGCTCGGTTACCTCCTGGGCCAAATCGAGCGGTACGCCTTCGAGCACAATCGCAAAGGCCCCGGCATCCTCCACGGCTTGGGCGTCTTCTAGCAAACGCTCTCGGGCTCCGGGCCGACGCCCCGCCCTTTTCCCCTGGACCTTAAATCCCCCCATCCGGTGCACCGACTGCGGTGTCAGACCGATGTGTCCCATCACCGGGATATCAACATTGCTGATCGCCCGGATCACACGCTGTACGTTGATCCCGCCTTCGAGCTTGACCGCCTCAGCTCCCCCCTCTTTGAGTAAACGGCCGGCGTTGGCAATGGCCGCGCAGATTCCGGCCTGGTAGGTGAGAAACGGCATGTCGACCACAACCAAAGCCCGTGGCCGGGCCCGGCTGACGAGCTTGGTGTGGTAGACCATCTCGTCCAGAGTCACCGGAAGGGTCGTATCAGCCCCCTGCACGGCAGTCCCCAGCGAATCACCAACTAGAATGAGGTCGATCCCACTCTCATCAACAATGCGGGCGAACGGATAATCGTAGGCGGTGAGAGCCGTGATCTTTTTGGCGGCCGTTTTAAGACGGTGGAGTTCGGGTACAGTGACCTTCGATGTGGCGTGTTGCATACAGAAACCCTCCTTAATGGTCGAACCAAAGCCGGAGGGCTGGAAAGAAAACGAAGAAGAAGCCGAGGATACGGGTGCGCCACCAACAGGACTAGGGCACGACGGTCCGTACGCCTCCTCCTCCGTCCCCAGTATATTCCGACGGCCATCCGTCTTGGTCCGATTGGATCCAAGCGGCCTTATGGCATATCCTTGCCGCCCTCTCAGTTCTCGCCGGGTCGATGACTTCACCGCCCGTTTCTCGTCCGCCCCTCGGTCAGACTATGAGAAGGACAACAAGAGACTCAACGCGCGTGCATATAGCATATTCTTTGAGCTGTTGTCTAGAGGGCTGAGGCGCTAGGCTTGCCCGCCCGGGCCTGCTAGCCTCATGCTATGGATACGTCTGAGCAGCTAGGCCAGCTTTTTATGGTCGGCATTCCTCAGCTCGACCTTGATTCTCACACCCGTCAGCTCCTGCTCAATTTGCGCCCCGGCGGCGTCATTTTGTTTCGCCGGAATTACAGCGACCCTGAGACGCTGTCCGTCCTGTGCCGGCAGCTGCGCGATCTGAACCCGGCCAATCCGCCGCTTATTGCCATCGACCATGAGGGCGGCCGGGTGCACAGGCTAGAGGCGCCGTTTACCCACTTCCCACCGGCCCGGCAGTTGATCCAAAACGGCCCACCTCGACCGGCCGAGGTGGTCTACCGAGTCGGACAGGCCATGGGACGAGAATTGCGGGCGGTGGGGATTGACCTCAATTTTGCCCCGGTGCTCGACGTGGTGACCAACCCCGATAATACCGTTATTGGGGATCGGGCGTTTGCGACCCAGCCGCAGCAGGTGGCAGTCCTAGGAAGCGCTCTGGCCCGCGGCCTGCGCGAAGCGGGCGTTATTCCGTGCGGCAAGCATTTTCCCGGTCATGGAGCGACGCACCTTGATTCACACCAAGACTTGCCCACCGATGAGCGGGCGGCAGGCGTGCTTGAGCAGACCGATCTCATCCCGTTCCGCCAAGCCTGTACGGAACAGATTGAGATGCTCATGACGGCCCACGTCGTGTACCCGGCTCTTGATCCAGAGCGGCCGGCGAGCCTGTCAAGGCCGATTCTCACCGACCTGCTGCGCCACCGGCTCGGCTTTACCGGAATTGTGGTCAGCGACGATTTAGAAATGGGGGCGATTGTCCGCCACGGCAGCGTTGAGCAAGCCGCGGTTGAGGCGCTGGCCGCGGGGGCTGACCTCCTCCTGGTGTGTCAGAGCACGGAACTCGCCGTGCAGGCCCGCAACGCCTGCCTGCGCGCGCTACACACCGGGCTTCTTTCCCGGCAGCGACTGGCAGACGCGTCCGGTCGGATTGCGACTCTTAAGCAGAAACCACGACAAGAGCGGCTGGCTTCACGCGAAGTCATCGGCTGTGCCGCCCATCGGCGGCTGGCAGAAGACCTAGCCGGCGCAGACAGCAGCGAGCCGCTCAGCGATCATTTTTTTGACTGACCATCTTTCACCACCCGCGGCAGGGATTTGGCATACGGGGCACGCACGATTCCACGCTCAGTAATAATCGCGCTGACCAGGGGATGGGGAGTGACATCAAAAGCCGGATTGGCGGCCGGTATATCGGTCGGAGCAATCTGTTGGCGAAAGATGTGGGTCACCTCACGCGCCGAGCGCTCTTCAATTGGAATATGCTCGCCGGATGGACAGGCGAGGTCGACCGAGGTGGTCGGCGCCGCAACATAGAAGGGCAGCGCATGGCGAGCGGCTAGCACCGCGTTGGTGTAGGTCCCGATTTTATTTGCCACGTCTCCGTTTGCCGCCGTCCGATCGGTTCCAACAATCACGCAGTCGATGGCGCCTTTTTGCATAAAATGGCCGACCATGTTGTCGGTAATCAGGAGCGCTGGAATACCCTCCTTACTCAGCTCCCAGGCCGTGAGCCGAGCACCTTGTAAAAACGGACGTGTCTCGGGGACAAAGACCGAGATGTTTTTGCCCTGCTCCCAAGCAGCTCGAATCACCCCCAGCGCCGTCCCATAGCCGGCCGTGGCCAAAGCGCCGGCATTGCAGTGGGTGAGGACGGCTGCCTGGGGCGGAATCAGGTCCGCCCCGTAGCGGCCCAGGCGACGGTTGGCCTCAACATCTTCAGCATACATGGTCAAGGCTTCGTGTTCGAGCCGGTCGCATAAATGAGTCCGGCCAGCCTCATGGGTCTGAGCGTAGACGTCGCGCATCCGCTCAATCGCCCAAAACAGATTGACCGCGGTGGGGCGGGTTGCGGCAAAAATCCGGCACAGGCGATCAAACGTGGCGGGTCGGTCGCTGGTCTTGAGCTGGCGTACGCCAAGCGCCAGCCCCATGGCCGCAGCCACCCCAATAGCCGGAGCACCGCGGATAACCATGGTTCGAATGGCCCGAGCAACCCCCCGATAGTGGGTATAGGTCCGATAGATCTCGCGGGTCGGCAAAAAACGCTGATCAAGCATCATCACCGCCGCGGGTTTTCCGGCCCGCGGCGGCTGCCATGCGATGGTGAAAAAAGAGACCTTCATACTACACATCGGTCTGGGGATCAAAAAGCTGAACCCCGGTAGCCGGCTTCCAAGCCGCCACCGTTTGCTCATCCGGCAGGCGCTGAATCACAATCTCGCGGAACGGCTCGCCCGAGGCTTGAATGCGGACATTGGAGGTTTCTTGAGAGGTGTTGAGGACGTTGAGCGCTTGACCGGTCTTCAGCCAGGTATCGACGAACAGCTGGGCCAGGGCTTTTTGTCTGCTCTCAGACAGCATTGTCCATTTCTCGGTGACCTTGACCGTCAGCGCCGTTCCGTCAAGTTTGGCCTCTATCCCGTAGTAGATATCCGCCCACAGGCCCCCGGTCATTTGCGAATCCACCCGCTGCACGCATAGCCACAGGGCCTGTTGCCCGGCCGACAGCTCGGGAGGCGGTTGTGGCTCGGTCGCGACGCTGGCTTTGGCCGGCTCGGGCGGCTCGGTGTCCTGGAACTGCTGCGGATTACGGTAGTACAGGACCGCCAGGACCAGCCCACAGACCACTAGAACCGGCGCCTTGCGCACGGCCGTGAAAAAGATTGAGGAAGCGGAGCGGATCAGCTTCAGGAACGAGGCCAGGACACTCGGCTCGGGCGACGGGGCCGATGGGGTAGTCATGGGCCGCAGTTTAGCACAAGGCCACCCAGCGACAGAAGACCGTTCGGTTACACTGCGATTTTGCCTTGACTCGCCACCGGGCTCTGGCTATAGCTGGCCCACTATGTGACGCCCAGCCCTGACACGGCGGGCGTCTGAGAAAGGAGCACAGCGATGAAACGTCTCCACCCCGGAGATCCTTTTCCCACCATCTCTGGTGCCAGCGTAGGCGAAGGGAGGGTCAATCTCCCGGTCGATATCTCTACCCCGTACGCTATCGTCTTGACCTATCGGGCTCACTGGTGACCGTTCTGTGATCAGCAGTTGGCTGATTACCAGGCCAATCTTGATCAAGCCCGGGCCGCAGGAATCTCGGTCTACGCCATCTCGACCGATCCGCTCGACAAAGCCCAACAGACAGTCGATAAGTCGGGGCTGACGTTTCCGGTTGTGTATGGCGTCGACGGTCCGGCCACGGCCGCTGCCTTGGCCTGCTGGTATGAAGAGAAGCGCAATATCATCCAGCCGGCGGCGTTTATTATCGACCCCGACCGCAATCTCCTGAATGTGACCTATACCTCGGGTCCAATTGGTCGTCTGCAGATAAAAGACGCCCTGGGACTCGTGGCGTACTACGCGTCACAAAAGATCTCAGCCACAACGGTGGATCGAGAAAAAGGCTGGACGGCAAACGTAACCGGAGCCTAGTCTCCCCACAAGCGTTGGGTCGCAATTCGTGCCCCTTCGCTGCAGGCTTTCATTTTTGCCCACACGACACTGTCGGGCACGATCTCCAAGCCGGCAAAGGTACTAAACCCGCAATCCGTGCCGGCAATGACCCGGCTGCGGTCGCCGACCGCTTCAACAACCTGACAGATGCGGTCGGCGACCCCTTCCGGGTGCTCGACATAGTTGGTCGTGGAATCGATCACTCCGGGAATCAGCAGCATGGAATCCGGGAGGGGATATTTTTTGAGGACTTTGTGTTCGTGCTGGTGGCGCGGGTTGGCCAGTTCTAGGGCCAGCGCGCCGACTTTGGCCTGATAGACGATGGGCAGGATATCTTCGAGCGGCACGTCGTAGGTATGCGGACCGTCGTAATTGCCCCAACACACGTGCAGGCGAATCCGGTCGGCCGGAATATTCTCGATCGCGAGATTCACCGCCGCAATATGGATCTCAACAATCTGCTGAAATTCCTGCAGCGACCTATCCTGAAACAAAAAAGTCCGCTCCATAGCCAGGTCTGGTGCGTCAATCTGGAGCACTAGCCCCTGAGAGTGGATGTATTCATACTCTTTCTTGAGCTGACGGGCGACGGCGAAGACGTATTGCTCATGGGAGTCGTAGTAGGCGTTGAGCATGGTCGTGGCCACAATGCCGGGAGAGGCTGCGGTCATAAAACATTCGGTGAATGTTTGGGGCTGTTGATCAAGACAGCGGCGAAACAGCGCGCATTCTGCACGGACCGCGCTCAGATCATGATACTCGACTTCGGCAACCGCCTGCGGCGCGTTGAACATCTTGGCCCGCATCACATTCCGTTTCTGCAGCAAGGCGGCGAAATCGGGGAAGTCTTTCATATCCTGGGGGATCGGCCGTTTGCTCTCGCCACCAAAGCCCGTCATCCGTTGCGGCACATAGGTCTGAAAGCCGACCCGCGGCTGCTCACCGTCATTGGCGATATCAACCCCTGCTCCGGCCTGCTTTTGAATGACGTGTTGGACGGCCAGCTCAGCCTGGCGATCGAGTTCGGCCAACTCCACCGGTTTGCCCTGCTCCTGGTCGATCAGCAGATCGGCCAGGGCGGCGCTGCGCGGAAGGCTACCGACGTGGGTGGTGAGCATACGAGAGTCGCTGGCACGCATCGAACACCTCCGAGGCTTCTTTATCTCTGGTGGTACAGCGGATGGCCCCGGAACGGAGTATGAACTCTGTTCATATGCTCGCCCTCGAGATTGGCCAGATACAAGGTCTGCATATCAGGCCCACCAAACGCACAGTTTGTCGGAAAATTGAGTCTGGTGCTGTCCGGGTCGTCAATCAGCTCGGTCCATCTCCCGTTCGTATCAACCTTGATGACTTTGTTGCGGGGCTCTAGCTTGTCCGCGGTCGGTACGCCCGGCAGGGTGATGTACAGATTGCGGTCCACGTCAAAGGCCATGCCGTCGGGCAGAGCGGGGAACCCGTCGGCGTAGATCTCGGGTTTGCCAAACGTCCCGTCTTTTTTAATCTGAATACGAACACAGTCGTTACGCGAACTCTCCAAGACGTACACGGCGTCTTCGTTGGGATCGATGGCCGTGCCGTTGGCAAAATAAATCCCGGTGGCAACAACCTCGCCCTGTCCGTCGGGTCGAATCCGCACCACCGCTCCATTGGGCTGAGGGTTGGAAAATTCCCCAAAGACTTTGCTGCCCTCCTGCGAGCTGGAATTGGAGACGTACAGATTACCCTCGGCGTCGTAACTGGCAAAGTTGGGGATGGAGATCGGCAAGTCGCCCGCCTGGTTGGCAATCATGGAAACCTTGCCCTCTTCGGGCGAGAGACGCATGACCGCCTTATGGCGCAGGTCGCAATACACAAAATTCCCCTCGCGATCGAGCGTCACCCCGTTCGGAATAGCCCGGTCGGGTAACTGGGCCACCTCGTGGACCACCCCGTCGGGGCTGACCTTATACACCTGGCCGCGCCGCCCGCCGCCCCAGACATTTCCCTCTTTATCAACCACCACGCCTTCGGCGCGTAACACGCCTGAGCCAAAAATTTCGATCGATTCGGTGGGAATCGTTGCCATTGTCCAGCCTCCTTATTTTGCGTGCTCCGGGAGATTGTCGCACCCGGACTAGGTGCCCCCTTTGTGGAGCACCCCTGCGTTTTCTAATGCGGCTATCCGGGTGGGGGAATACCCCAGCTGGTCTTGCAACACCGCCGCGTTGTGCTGGCCAAGAAGCGGCGCGTGCAGTTCGGGTAAATCCGGAAACTCCGAATACTTGAGCGGAAAGCCGGGAATTGTGAGCTCACCCAGGATGGGGTCAGACACGGTCCGAACCATGTTACGGGCCTGAAAATACTCGTGCTCGAGCGTATCCACAATCGACATCACCGGCGCGGACGGGACGCGGTGCTCTTCCAGAACCCGCAGAACAGCCTCATCGTCGGCTATGCTCTGCATCCAGGTCTCCATGATGGCGATCAGCTCTCTCTGGTGTGTCGCCCGGTCGGGTCCGGTGGCAAAGCGCGGATCGTTAATGAGCTCAGGCCGGCCCATGGCCCGACACAGATTCTCCCACTGTCGGTCCAGCACCAAAATCACGATCCAGCCCTGGGGGCCCTTGAACGTCCCGACCGGACACACCAGTGGATGATGGGCACCGGTTCGTTCCGGTATATAGGCTCCGCCGCTCAGGCTATGCACCTGGAGATTGACCTCATGCATATGGTAGAGCGCGTCAATCATGGCGAGATC
This sequence comes from uncultured Binatia bacterium (SeqCode), assembly GCA_965214605.1. Lineage (GTDB taxonomy): Bacteria > Desulfobacterota > Binatia > Bin18 > Bin18 > JAAXHF01. Next base: position 957,654 of record OZ243961.1, read on the forward strand.
GATGTGCTGTCCGACCCCGGTCTTGTCGCGGTAGTACAAGGCATACCCCAGGGCGGCAAAGGCGTGCACGCCACTGCTGACATCCGCCATACCGAGCCCGACAAACTGCGGCGGCCCATCAGGCTCTCCGGTCATGTGCATAATGCCGGAAAACGCCTGGGCAATCAGATCGTAGCCAACCCGATGCGACAGCGGGCTGTGGCGGCCAAAGGCCGAGATTGAGGCCATGATGATTTTGGGATGGATCTTTTTGAGGGCGGCATAATCCAAACCACGCTTCTCAAGCACTCCGGGCCCGTAGTTTTCAACCACAACGTCAACGGTTGGAACAAGGGAGCGCAACAGATCTAAGGCTTGAGGTTTGGCAAAGTCGAGACACAGGCTGCGTTTGCCCCGATTCTGCTGAACAAAATACCCGCTGCGGCCATCTTTGATAAACGGGAGGGCACGGGCCGGATCACCGGTCGGCGCTTGTTCGACCTTGATAATATGGGCGCCCATTTCGGCCATCAGGCGGGTCACCGTTGGTCCGGCCAAGTATTGGGTCAGGTCGAGTACGGTGACATCGTCCAGCATGCGCGGCAACGGATTTCCATTTTCCATTCGAGCCCTCCCCTCTCGTTCCGTGGTGTAGCACTCGGTCGAGAAAAAAGCGAGAACCAGGCCGCTCGCCTCGAAAATTTCAGGCCGCCGGCGGACCGCACAAGAGATCAGCCGTCCGGGAGATCTTGCCCGCGTAGAGACACGCAGGGCGCACATCCAGAGAGGTCGGGACCGTCTGGGCGCGGGAGCGCCGCTCGGCACTTCAGACCCGTATCACACGTGAGGAAAGAGAGACGACCGGCATACCGCCCCGGCCGCAGACGTGTTCAGTCGCTGTCATGGGCCGACGGCACCGGCACGTCGTAGCTCCAGATCAGGGTCAGAACCGTCTCGCCCCAGGGCAGCAAGGCCACGTCCGATTCCGGGGCGGTGTCGCCGGGCAAGTCCGGATGGCGGCGACGCGCTTCCGTCGTGGCCAGAGCGATTAACTCGTCGGCACTTGGCGTCGCATCACCGTTGGCCGGTAACTCCAACTCAGAGGCCCGCAGGGTAACAGCCGTTTTGACCTGCATAGAGGTTGAGCTACGAGACGGAGGACTCGGCGGCACCTCGGGCTCGACCGGGATCTCTTCCAGCGGCTCATCAACCGGGATTTCTTCTATCACCCTATCGTCTGTCGCCGCCACCGGTGGGCTGTCCTGCTCATCGCTCCTGTCCGCCGGGAGATCCGGCGACGGCGTCGGGCTGACGGCCGGTTCCTCGGCTGTCGAGGCTCGGCCCCGCCCACGGGTTCCGCGTCGTCGTCCGCCCCGCCCGCCACGTGGCGCGTCGTTCGCCTCCTGTTCATCGTTCTCAGCCGCCCGCTTTGAGCGACGCGCCCGCTGCTCACCCGGCATAAGGCCATGGGAAAAATACTGGAGGTCATCGGTCGAGGCGGCGTCGAGCACCTCATCGACGAGATCGGCCGCTTTTTCCTCGGTATAGGCCTCGACATCAAAGTCGGCAAAGACGGTAAAATGGGACAGGCTTCCGGTCAGGTCAGCCGCGGCCGGAACTGTCTCATGTTCGAAATAGCGGAGCCGTCTGTGGGAGACGGACGTCAGTAGGGAAGCCGCAGTCCGGTCCGTTTCTTCCAGGGAGGACCCACGACCTTCGAAAAGCGCAACAGCATGAAAGTATGGCATAGATCAAGGCACACAATATAACGTCGACCGATTTTACGCAAGAGTAAGAAATCCGACGTACGGGTCGGGCACAGCTAGACGCAGGGCGTGTTTCGGCGTATAGTGGCACCAAAAGCTATTCGGTCAGGTAGACACAGGCCTTAACACTTCGCTTCTTGCAATACGGCAGGATGGAGTGGACCGAGCCTCGGGCCGGTATTGGCGATCGGTTCCTGGTAGAGCGGTTTCTGGTCCCGCAGCGGGTGCGCCAAGAAAGGAGGTGGTCCAAAGATGTGTAGTTCTACGGTGATCTGTGAGGTGGTGGCCTCCTAGGCCGACGACCCAAAATCTTTTGATGTGGAGTAGTCGCTTGGGGGGACCCAGGCACTACCGGAATCCCGACAGCCCGCGCCTCATCACCCGCGGGACAATCCTACATCGGATTATAACACTGTCGGGGTTTTTTTGGCCTCACACACGGGGCGAGGAGGCAAATGGCAGATTCTGGCGCGGGAAACACGTCAATTACCCAAGCCGTGACCGCTCTCAGCCACCGAATTTTTGACTTGGCAACCGAGACCTGGCAACAGCTGAAGGACCACGACGAGGTCAGCCGGGAATTGCTCAAGGATCCGTTTAGCCAACAGGCCAAAGAACACACCGCCACGGCTGAATTATTGCTGCTGCTGCTCCACCTCAGCGATCGGGTGGCGGCGGCCACATTTCACAAAGCACTCCCGGCCGCCCACGTCCAGACCGTACGTACGACGTTTATCTCGGCCGTAGTCGGGGCCGCCCTTCCGGCCTTCATCCAACTCGTCTGCGCCGAACAAGACTCGGCCGAACAGGCCGAAACACAGGCCGACTTCGTCCACCTGTATAATGTCCGGGCGGTGCAGTACGGGCTGTTTGGACTCGAGGGCCAGGGAGCCGCCGACGAGTACAGGGCCCTGATCAAGTTAGGCGCCATTCGGGTCTCAGAAGCCCTCGAATGTTTGGACAACGAGGCGATCCTCCGCCATAGCGTGGACGCGATCGTGCTGAGCCGCCAGGCGCTCACCGCCGAAGTGCCGCTGCAACAAACAATTGCCCGGCTCCTCGTTGCAACACACTGAAGACTTAGTCCCGTCCTCGCTGACGCTCGACCAACAACCAGTGAGCCTGTCCAATACCGCGCAGACTACGATACTCCTCATCCGAGAAGGTCACGCCCGCCCGCCTGCGGACACCGTCAAGCGCCCGGGCCAGACCTACCTCACACAACTCGAGCAGCAGGGGTAGGGCAACATTCAGGTCCTTGAGCGAGGCTTCGAGCAGAGCGTTGCGCGCCACCCCTAGAATGTGTTCCAGCTCTGACTCCGTCCCGGGCTCCCGCTGTGGCTGAGCCGCGAGATCGGGAGCCGGCCCGGTCTCGGTCTGGGTGAAGAAGGCAAAGTGGAGTTGCTCGTTCGCTCCTGACTCAGGTCCGGGCGGGGCCTTTTTCGAGTGGTGTTGAGGATGGTTCGCTTTCACCTTGGCCGTGCACAGATGTCTAAAATAAGGGCGTCAAACAGGACACCGGCCGGAGTCCGGGTCGACTTGAGCCGCCGATCAAGCGCGGCTGCCCGGTGCAGGACCCGGCGCAGGTCCGGGGTCGAGTAGAGGCGGCTCTGATTCCGCAGATTCCGCAGACGCGGCCCACGCAGGCCCAGCGTTCGCTCAATGTGAGCCTCTGGCAGCCCCTGGTGCTGCGCGTCGCGCAGCTGCCAGAGGCGACGAAAATGCCCCACCAAGGCGTGCAGGACCGGCACGGCGCGCCGCTCATCAGTCAAGACCTGGCGTATCAGCCCCAAGGCTTTTTTTCGATCGCGCAGGCCTAGCGCATTTGCTAACTCAAACGCGCTGTGTTGGTGCACCTCGCCGGTACACGTCGCCACTGCCTGGACATCGATGTCGGTGTTGGGAAAAACAAAGGTGGCCACCTTATCCAGCTCGGTGGACAACGCGAGCAGATCCGGACCGACCAAATCGGCCAGCAATTGTGCGGCCTCGTCACTCAGCCGCAGCCGCCGTTCACGGGCCAAACGCTGCGCCCAGCCCGACAGCTGGTTGGCAAAAGGCCGTCGAAATTCGGCGGTGAGGCCCGTTTTTGCACACCGCGAAAAAAATTTCCGGGTCAACTCTAGCCGACCGTGGGCACACACCACGAGGGGGTGGCTCGCATCCCGGAGTTCGGCTTCCTGGGCAAGTCGCCCGCGTTCTTTGTCTCCGAGTTGCTCGGCGCTGCGCAGGACCACCAGAGTCTGGGGAGCAAATAAGGACGGCGCGCCCCAGGCGTCCAAGACGGCCTCGACCGGGTCTTGGCCTGCGTAAAAGGTCTGGACTACCGTGTCCTTAGGCAGACGGCGGCGGACGTGATCAACCGCCCGATCAATCAGATACGACTCCTCACCATGAAACAGATAGAGCGCGGCAACCGGCTCCTTGGTCAGGCGTGAGAAGATGTCTTCAGGACGGGGGAAACGATGGGCCGCCATAGGAACATTCGTATCGGGCGGTGGTGGGAAAGACAAGGGCGGAGAGACATCTCCTCAAGCCGGGTGCGGCGGCAGGCGTTTAGTCCGACAGTCAATCAGCTGACTGTCGGTCATAATCCAATCGATCCATTCGTCGTGCGGCCCACTGGGAATGCGTGCCAAGACTTGAAAGTCATAGGCCGCCGCGATCCGGAGGGCACCGGTCAACACGTGACCAAACGCCCGGTCATAGTAGCCTTTGCCGCGACCCAAGCGACGGCCCTCGACGTCGAAGCCTAGGCCGGGGGTGAGGACGACGGTATCCCCGTCCCGCCCGGGGGCGAAACGCTCATTGCCGGGAGGGATGGGAATCCCAAACAGACCCTCAATAAGCTGATCGCTTGGATAGCGCCGAACAAACTCAAGAGAGATCCGGTCGGGGCTAATACGCGGATAATACACGGCTTTGCGTTGAGCCACGGCCCACGACCAGAGCGCCTCGGTTTGGACCTCATTGTCGTCCGCAGCGTAGAGGACGATTGTCGTAGCAGTGTCAAACGACGCAAAAGTCCGAAGCCGCTCGCAAATAAGCCGGCTTTTTTCAGCCACGTCCCTCGACGTCAGCGCACGCCTGCGCTGACGGAGCAGGCGGCGGAGCCGTTTCTTGGTGTCGGCCAGAGCGCTGTGTTTAGCGCCGGACAGCGTCCTCGCCCTTCTCCGGCAGGGTGAACGTGGCCTCGCCACTTAAAATCCGCTCACCGTTTTGATTGTCCTGCCAAATTTGACAATCGACCCGCGGCTCACCCTTCTCACTCCGGTAGGTCCGCGTTATGCTGCCTCTGCAGGTCAGCATATCATCGGGAAAAGCGTTCCCGGCAAAGCGGACCTTGGTCCGCCGGAGATCCCACGGGGCATGCAACCAGTCGGTCACAAAGCGGTACAAAAAGGTCTCGTTCAGCGGCCCTTGCTGAACCACATCGGGCAAGTCGCGCTCATGGGCATACACTCGGTCAAGGTGGAGCGGGTTGGCATCGCGTAGAATAAACGCAATCGGAATATAGGCATGACGGTCCATCGGCCCATAGGTCACACTCGGGATGTCCATACCTTCAGTTACGTCTTCAAAATACACTTTTGGCCGATCGTCCATGTCCAGAGCTCCCTATTTAAAGACAAGATACGACTGTGCACCGCTGAATGCCGTTGCTCCGGATTCATCCGTAGCGGTAAACGACACCCAAATCACGTCAAACGCGCGTTTGCCCTTTTTCTCGTACACGTCAGAGACCCGGCCCTGGACGGTAAAGGTCTCACCCACGTACAGCGGCCGCTGGTACTTCAGTTCCTGCTCGCCAAACATGGCGGTATCCTTTTTATAGTCCATGAAAAAATCTCTTTGCCAGTCGAACGAGCGCAGCATACTAATAACGGCCACATATGGTCCAAAAGACGGCGGAATCACCCAGCCCTCATAGCCGACCGCCCGCGAGTCCGCCTCGCTTTGGAAGGCCCGGTCGTCTTCACCGGCAACTGGCAGATAGTCCCGAATATCTTCTTCACGGATCGTGTAGCGTACCGGCGCAAAGACCTTTCCGATCAGCGTTTTCCGGTCAGGCGCCATAGGCGTAGTCCTCCCTTCGACCCCAATGCGGCGTTCCATCAGCGTTCGTCCTTGGAGCGGATCCCTCCCCCTGGCACCACACCCCAATGAACGCCCGCAGTCTTCGATTCACAGGCCGGCCTTTTGGCGCAGTCCTAGCCTCGACCATGCCCGGCTTGCCTGAGTCCTGATCAGACCCGGCCGTCGGCCTCGTTCTTTTGGAAACTTTCCACGCAGCCCCTCTGCGACCACTGAGTCAACGGTCGAGGCGGTATTGTTCGTGGAGATGATGACGAGAGAAGACGTGACACAAGAGGTATGTTGTCGAGCCTCGCCATCCTTATGAGTGCCCACCCAGCTCGGTCTGATCTGCAGCTAGCGTCTGTCCTCTCCCACCGTGTGAGAGAGGGAGAAAACCTGTCTACTTGCCAAATGCCTCGGTCACCAGCTCGGTGTCCAAATACTCGGTCACCCGCTGCACTTTGCCATTGACGACCTGAAAGACCTGGCAGTAGGTGTTGTCGTACGGCTTCCCAGACTTCGTGGTCGATTTGCCCTTGGCCTGCATGGCCACAAAGTCGCCGTCGGCAATAAAGTTGCTCGGGGTGATGGCAATCCCGCTCTCAAGCTGGGCACCAAGGGGGCCGAGAAGCTTTTCGACCAACTCTTGTTTTCCACTGAATGTCCCTGACCATTTGGTTGAGCCAATAATGGTAAACTCGACATCATCAGCCATATTCCCCAGAAAGGCCTCGGGATTGCCCTTCGACAGCTCGGCAAACATGTCCTGGATGAGTTTTTTGTTCTCTACCGTGCCCATAATGTCTTCCTCCTGTATGGATTTTGTGTGAGCACCAGACTGATGCGACTCTAAGCTGTCTGGTCAGACAATGTCAAGCCGCCGCCTAGCGCTCCGGAAATCGCTCTTTGAGCCAGTCTGTAATGATCTTGAGTGACGCGTCCCGACCACCCTCGTTGGGTTTCGACGGCAGGGGATAGCCAAAATGATCGGCCTCAACGTGATGCAGCTGCTTGTCGCTCGCAGCCGAGGCCTGATACATGGCGTCGGAATCGGCCGGGTAAATGGCATGGTCACCGCTATGGTTAATGACCAAGGTGGGAATGCTCACCTTACGGATATTGTCCAGCACCGCGGCGTTGGCCGACAGACCCGACCAATTGCTGAGCCATGCCCGGGGGGTTTGATATTTAGCAAAACCCGCCTCAGTATAGTTAAACAGATCCGGCCGGGGTGACCACAGTGAGCCATAGTCGCGTGACGAGGGCTGAATAGACGGATCGGTATACGTCAGATTGGCTTCGGTCCGGTGGATTGTCAGATAGCGGCCAACTAGCGCGTGGCGGCTGATAAAGGTGCGTGTGTCCAGCGTCAGGCTGTCAAAATCGTCCCGGCCCACGAGTCCCCGAAAATAGCGCTGTTCTTCGATAAAGCCTCTGGCAATGGCGTCAATCCGCGCCACTCGGGCCGTCTGAGCGGCACGGTAGCGGTGGAGAAATTCCGGGCTATAGGAACTCGGTTGGGGCGGCTCACGAAAGCCGTTAGCCGGGTTGTACATATCTAGCTCGGGATCGCACGACAACGGGTCGTCTTCATCGGTCACCGACGGATCAATAGCCGTCTGCATGAATTTTCCCTCGCCTAAGTGGGCAGCAAGAATAATCATGCCATCACCCGCTGGCAGTTCAAAGCGATTCAGATCGTAGGGATCGCCGGCTGGGGTCACCGTCAGTCGGCCGGGCGGCTGGGTCACCGCCTGAGCCTGATAGAAGGTGTACAGCGAACCACCACCGCTATTGCCGACGAACACGACATGCTGAAAGCCCCGTTCGTTTTTGAGATGCCTGATCCCGGCCGCAATATCCGGCAGCAGCATCTCATGCAAGCAGGCAATATCGTTATTGGGCCAGCGTCCCTCTTGACCAAACGCGGCATAGCCCGCCTCAAGCAAATATGGAATCGCATAGTGGCGGCTCATATCGGCCCGCGGGTGCATCAGACACACCACCGTTTTTTCCCCGCCCCGCGTGTACAACACCCCTTTTGATTCACCTCGGTCAGCGGCTTTGAGCGGCACTACTTCGGCATTTACCCCTGAAGGCAGTGCGTCAAATGAAATGAGACTCATCCCCATTGCCGCGTAGCGTGGAATCCGTGCCTGTGACATAGCGTCCTCCTGTGTTCGTACTGCTGTGTATCTGGAGCGGCGGGCAAGAACTGCTCCCCTCCTCTCTTGCACAGGGTACACCCAACGCAGTATACAGGAGAAAGACTCATCGCACAGCAGAAGAGAGAGACCTCCCATGCCCTCACGCGCTCGAGAACGTTTCACCGAACTTGTTTCCGGTTCGGAAGAAGACCTGAACCTGGCCGAAGCGGCTTTGCTGATTGCCCAAGAGGAGCAGCCCGAGCTTGATGTCGCGGCCTATCTCGGCCGTTTGGACGCGCTGGCCGCCAGCGTCCGCTCCCGTTTGTCCGAAGCCCCGAGCTTTGCCGACATCATCCAAGCCCTAAACACGATTCTGTTTCAGGAAGAGGGTCTCGCCGGCAATCAGACCGACTATCACGATCCCCGCAACAGTTTTCTCAACGAAGTCCTCGACCGCAAGCTCGGCATTCCGATCACCCTCTCACTGGTGTACATCGAGGTTGGCACCCGTCTTGGCGTGCCGCTCGTTGGGGTCGGCTTTCCCGGTCACTTTGTGGTCAAATACGAGGGACCGGAGGGCGAAACCATCCTCGATCCCTTCCAGGGCGGCAGCACGGTCAGCCAGGAACAAATGGAAGACAAACTGCGGAGCATGTACGGTCCCCAAAACCCGTTCATTGGCCAGCTGCCCAGGCTCCTCGCCCCGGTCGGTAAAAAAGACATTCTGCTGCGCATGTTGCGCAACCTGAAACAGATCTACACCCAGAAAGAAGACTTCGAGCGGGCCCTAAGCGTCATGGAACGCATCCTGTTGTTGGCTCCCGACCATCCGGTCGAGGTCCGTGACCGGGGCGCCATCCACCACCGCATGGGTCGCCAGCAATTAGCGGTGCGCGACTTTCAGCGCTACCTACAGCTGGCGCCAAAAGCCGACGATGCCAAGGCGGTGCGGGCCATCATGGTCCGAACCATGGCGCAGCTCAATTAGGCCATGGTCGGCGCCGCGACTCGTGTCTCTGTCGGGGTCCTAACCCGTGGCTCACAAATATTGATCTGCCAACGGAGAGCCGACGCTCAACATGGGCTCAAATGGGAATTTCCCGGTGGCAAAGCCAAGGCCGACGAAAATGCCGCGGCCTGTCTGCGACGCGAGCTGCAAGAAGAACTCGGCATTACCGCCACAATAGGCGCCCTGATGCTGCGCAAACAGCACACCTATCCTCATGGACGCCGCGTCGCCCTGACCTTTTTTCATGTGCCCTCATACACCGGGGTCGCCCGTAACAGGGTCTTCGAAGCCATAGCCTGGGTCGCACCGCACCAGCTCCCTCGCTACGACTTTCTGGCCGGCGATCGGGATTTTATCACCGCCCTGGCCGGGGGGGCCTGGCAAGAGCTATTGACTCAGACCAGACGGGGTTGATAAGCGCCCGCTTGTCCGCCGCGTCCCCATCTTCCGCGCCCGCAACACCAGCGGCCCGAGGCGGCCCAGAATCGCATTGCTCTCTGTCGTCAGCTCCGGAACGGCGCGCACACGAGCCGCCAGATGTCCTCGCTTGAGGCATTGGCTGTCACGACTTCATCGGTACCGGTTCCGAGAGTGGGGAAGAGCGCAGCGTCACCGCAACGACAAACGGGCCACCGGCCATTGTCCGGATTGTCGCTTCTCACGAGGCGGTTACGCCGACAAGTTCGAGCGCTCTTCAGCCCAACTATGAGTTCTTCCTTCCGCTTTGCTTGGAGAGACACAGGGAGTCCCCGGCCCCACCCTTGCAACCGCTTCATAACTAGACGACAATTTTCACGTGAATCGACAACAGCTGTTTGCCACGTTTTTCTTTGCCGCCTTTGTCTTTCTCCTGTTTCAGCTGTACGCCCTGTTTGCAATTTTCTTGGTCCCGCTCGTTTGGACGGTTATTCTGGTCCTGACCTTTTATCCCCTGTACAGCCTGGTTTTACGTTTGTGTCCGGGCCAACAAACGATGGCGGCGTTAAGCATGACACTCCTTGTGGTCATGCTGGTTGCGGCTCCGGTTGTGTTGTTTTCCGGCGTGCTGGCCCAAGAGGTCGCCGAGTTTTACCGCCAGGTCCGCCACGTCGTCCAGTCGGGCGAGTTGCAACACATGCTGTCGAGCTGGCAAGACACATATATGGGACGCCTGTGGCAAAGCTGGGGCCCACAGGTCGACGCCTTTGATATAGACCTGCCGGGACTGGCACTGGCGGGCGCCAATGCCTTGAGTCAGTATATTTTGGAACAGCTGAGAAACGCTGCCCAAAACGTGTTCCGCTTTATTTTCGGCTTTGTGGTGATGAGTTTTAGTCTGTTTTTTTTGTTCCGGGACGGCGAGGAGTTGTACTACACCATCAGCGACCTGCTGCCGATGGAGCCAGGCCATAAGGAGGTGATTTTCACCCGACTCTACGACACCGTATCAGCGGTAGTCCAAGGCATGGTCGCCACCGCCGCGGCCCAGGGCGTGCTGGCCGGGATTGGGTTTTGGGCGGTAGGTCTGTCGTTTAGCTTTTTTCTGGCCTGTTTATCGGCCTTTTTTGCCATGCTGCCAATAGGCGGGGCCGCCGCGGTGTGGTTGCCCTGTGTGGCCTATCTGGCTATCTCCGGCCTGTGGGGCCAGGCGGTCGGCCTGCTGCTGTATGGCACTTTCGTGATCAGCATGGTTGATAATTTCCTAAAGCCCCTCATCATCGGTGGGCGGGCCAAGCTGCCGACCGTGTTTTTATTCTTTGGGATTCTGGGCGGGCTCCAGGCGTATGGATTTTTGGGGGTTTTCCTCGGGCCGGTCGTCCTTGGAACGATTATGGCGTTTGTCAAAATCTACAGACAAGAGTACGCCCAGCAGCCGGCTAGACCTTAAACCGAAAGTGCACGACGTCCCCGTCGCGCACCACATAGTCCTTGCCTTCAAGGCGCATCTTGCCAGCCTCCCGACAGCCCATCTCGCCCTGGTGGGCAATATAGTCGTCATAGGTGATGACCTCGGCCCGAATGAAGCCGCGTTCAATGTCTGAATGAATCTTCCCCGCCGCCCTGACCGCAGTCGTCCCCTGCGTGACGGTCCAAGCGTGGGCTTCGGGTGGTCCGACGGTGAAAAAGCTCATCAGATTGAGCGCGTCATAGGCAGACCGGATAAAGCGGTCGCGGGCCGACTGCTCAAGCCCGAGGTCGGCCAGAAACAGATCGCGCTCGTCTGCGTCAAGCTGCGCAATCTCCATCTCAAGCTTCCCGCAGATAGAAACGACGCACAGGCCGTTGTCTTCGGCATAGGCGGCAATATCCGCAGGGAGGGGGTCGTGCACCTCGTTCTCCTCGACATTATAGACTACTAACAGCGGCTTTTGGCTCAGCAAGGCAAAGCCGGCCAAGACAATCCGCTCTTCGGGCAGGAACGCCTCCCCGCGCAGCGGTTTTTCCTCTTCCAGAACGCGGTAGCACTTCTCTAACAGCGCCTGCTCGCGCTCCCTGCCCCTCTCTTTGCGCAGGCGTTCGAGCCGTTTCTCAATGACGCCCATATCGGCCAAAATCAGCTCAGCGTGAAAACCGCGCAAATCGCGCAGTGGGTCAGCCGGCGTGGTCGCCAGAGGATCGGTAAAGGCCCGCACAACCTGGGCCAAGGCGTCAAGCTCACGCATCTGGGTCAGCGAGCGCGTATCAAGCGCCGCTTTTCTTTCTGCCGAGGGCGGAAAATCGAGAAAGCCAACCTCGGCGTATTTTTTTTGATCTGGTTTCACGATGTCGGCCAGAGCATCAATCCGCGGATCGGGGACTTTGACAACAGCGATAGCAGCCTCGGGTTTTGTATCAAAACCGCCAACATCGGCACTCAGCCCGGTGAGGGCGTTAAAAATGGTCGTTTTTCCACACCGGGCAAATCCAACAAGTCCGACTTTCATGGTGCGGGAGGTCTTATTGTCTAAAATCCTGAATTGACTGGGCGGGCGTACCATCCTGGCGGGTAATCGCTCGCGTCACCGAACGCGTCATGCTGCCAAAGGTCGGTATCCAGCACGAATGGCGGCCCGGACCACCAACAACGAGAATCATCAGGTGTTCCGGCCTGCGGATAAGGGGCAACGCCGCCTCGCCAGGGAACAGATCTTCCGGCACAAATCCCATACCGTACATCCCCCCGGCTTCCCACAGCTCGCGCGGCACCCGGGCGTGCTCAAAGACATAGACTCGAATATCGTCTTTATCAATGCCGTCCCGGGCCAAAATCTGGGCGTGCTCTGGTCCCAGGGCTAGAATCGGCTCGCCTAAGGCGTAGGCGTTGTTCGAGCCCATGCCGGCCATGGTACTGGCGATCGTCGTCAGGATGCCCGGCGCCGCACTACTAATGTGGTCGTTGATATTATGCGGGCCCTCAGCCCCGCACACCGTGACCGTACTGCAGTCCGTCCCAAAGCCGCGTTCGCGGTGCAGCGGGGTCCATGGATTTTCGGCTTCGTTCTCGGCAATGCAGTACGAGTATTTAGACGGCTGCCCCTGGGTCGAACGGTCTAGCAAGCCCGGTACCCCACCGCCGATATTCAGCAAGACGAGCCGGATAGCCCGGCCAATCGTGGCGTTTGGACGCCAGCCCTGGCCAAAGGCGTTATAGCCGCCGTTGACGCCGAGTTCTTGAGCGATCGGACCGTTCAGGATCACCAGAGGCGCGCACGGATGGGTCGTGCTCTGCACTCCGTAGAGGTTGAACGGACTCTCAAGTAGGGCTTCAAGCCCGGTCAGGACGACTGGAAAATACTCCGGGAGACAGCCGGCCAAGACCGCATTAATAGCCACTTTCTCAACTGTCGCAATACCGTATTTGGGCGGTACGGGCCCGAGTTCGTATTGTGGATCGCGATCGGTCCAGGCCAGCAATTTCTCAACCCGCTCAGCCGTCGGCGGAATAATCGGCAGACCGTCAGTCCACCCCTGATCGTAAAACCAGTCGTTGACGGCTTCGAGAGAATTGTCAAGGGAGATTTTCTCAGAATGGAGCGCCATGTTTTACGCCGAGCGTCGTCCGAGCTGCTTTCCGATTGGCCTGAGGAAGCGGCCCCGATACTGCTCGACCAGTTTACCGGCCGGTTGGGTCAGAATTGCAATCACCTCCTCGGCCACAGCCGCCGCCTTGCGTTCGACTTCGTCGGGTTTATTGCCGGCCAGTGGGTGCGGAATCACCGCAATCGGAATATCGGCCATCCCCAAGGTCTGCGATTCCGCACGGCCTAAGGGCGCAAATTCGTCGCTGCAAATGACCGCTGTTGGCACCCCGCGTTTTTCTAACTCAATAGTGTCGTGGAGACCCCACGACGTGCACGAGCCTCAATCCCCAATAGCGACAATCACCGCATCACAGTGGGCGAGCCGGGTCAAGACCTCGTCCGGTGCTGGTAGAGACGCGTTTTTCTCGCCGCTGACACGGGAGAACGGTCCTAATCGGGTGCGTAAGAGCGCCTCGATTTTTTCGAGCAGCAAACCGGCATTGGCCTTACGATTGTTCAGAAATCCGATGGTTTTCTCTCTGAGATCCGCTGTCCGACGTGCCAGCGGAAGGTCCGTCGTCCGCGCCTCGGCTGTGGGATTGAGTACTTCCAGCTGTCCCATATCGGCCTCCTTGTCAGCTGATTGCTGACGGTCAGTGTAGAACACACCTCTTGCCGGTGCAACGCTTCAAGCGTTAGTGTGCGGGCGGTCAGCATGAGGAGTCTCCCAATGCCCACGGTCATTATCCCCATCTATTACGACTTTGCGTCGTCCCTGTGTTATGTGGCCAAAAAGGTGATGGAGCAGCTCGACGGCCAGCTCGACATTGAACTGATGTGGAAAGGTGTACAGATCGCACGCCACCACGACGGCTGGAAGAATGGCGAAATGCTCGGCGCTGAAGCCAGGGGCAAGATTGTTCGGGTTGCCCGTGAGACAGGGGTCACACTGCGGGTCCCGGACCGGTGGATCAATTCGGCCGCCGCCCTCGAAGGAGCGGAGTTTGCCAGGGCTCAGGGGAAGTTCGCCGCCTACCACCACAGCCTGTTCAGCGCGATATACGAGGCGGGCCGGGACATTGGCGATCGGGCAACCCTGCTCAAGTTGGTCGAAGATCTCGAACTGCCCGTCGCCGAATTTGAATACGCGCTGCAGGTCGGAACCTTTGCCCAACGCGTGAAAGAGACCGAAGCCGAGGCAAGCACCTTCGGCGTCGTCGGCTATCCAACTTTTATGCTTGGCGAGTTTCCTCTCATTGGCATTCAGCCGGCTGAGACAATGCGCATGATGATTCAGCGCTATATCGATAAATCCCGTACCCAAGTGTCGCATTAACCCTCAGTGGGGCTCACGCAACTCCATCCGCCTAGGATCCTTCGGCCTTGATGACCTCGGTCCCGAGATCGTCCGAGACTTGCCACCCAAGGGACCGGCTCAGAGACAGCTTAAGAACCCGAAAACCTTCCGGCGCCCGAACCCGTCGCCATGTCCGGTCTTGCGCTGCTCTGGCTCTGCAAACACCAATCTCGGCCGGCTTAGGACAGTCCGTACACGCGGGCGACGTTGGCCCCCAAGAAATTGGTGCGGCTCTCCTCAGACATCGGAGCCACCAGTTCGGCCAAGGCTTTAATATAGTCACAGGTGTGATCATCATGTGGAAAGTCGCTGGCCCAGAAAAACTTCTCCGAGCCGATGTACTCCATCATATAGCGGACCGATTTTTCATCCGGATCGGCCGAAATCCAGCACTGGCGCTGGAAATAAAAGCTTGGCAGTTCTTTGAGCGGGACACTCTTGCCCAGGGCGGTCTTATACGCGGCGTCCATCCGGTCGAGCAAATGGCCGATCCAGCTGGCCCCGGACTCAAGGACGACAATGTTAAGCCGAGGAAAGCGGTCAAACAGCCCGTACTGGAACAAACCTAAGAACGCCTGCTGAGGGCCCTGGGCACCCAGCAGATCGACCCACCATTCGCCCCATTTGTACATCTCTCGGAAACGTTGATAGACCCGCCGGTTGGGTGGCTCGGCAACGGGATGAAGGCCGACCGGCACGCCCAAGTCTTGAGCGACTGCCCAAAACAGATCGTGATCAGGGTGAGCGTGGGCTTTATCGCTTATCGTGTACGGCGCCACAAAAGCGCCCTTGGCCCCGGCCTTGACGGCCCGCTCCAACTCCTGGGCTGCGGCCCGGCCATCGGGGAGCGTAATATGGGCGATCGGAATCAGGCGGCCGTCCGAGTCCGCACAAAAATCCACCACCCAGCGGTTGTAGGCCCGGCAATAGGCCAGGGCTAGCTCGGGATCGGTGATTTCGGTTTCCCACTCAAGCGAGAGCGTCGGGTAGATCAGGGCCTTCGCTAGATTTTCGCGGTTGAGCAACTCAAGCCGTTCTTGGGGCTTGTTGCCGCCAAACGGCACACTGTCAGCGTAGGGCGTGTGTTTGACCTGGTCGCGCTCCTGTGCGTCATGGCCCATGGAGCGCCCACGGGCCAGAATTTCGGCGTCAAAGTAGCGCGACCGCTGGCCGTTCAGCTCCAGATGGTCGAGTCCATCCGGGCCGGGCCGAACCCGAATGGCGCGATCTAGGAACTGAGACTCAAGATAATTCTCCCACAGATCGGCCGGCTCGTTGATATGGCCGTCGGCATCAATAGCCCCGTCGTAGGGCAGAGACGAAGTACGAAACATGTCTGCACTCCTTAAGATTGGTGTCTGTCATTCTGGAGCGTTCATATTTTAAACGGTTAGAACGATCAAGTGAGGTTCAACGAAGCGCTCAAAGCGCTTTGACTAGACACGTCTGATCAAGGGCCGTAGACTACGCCAGACAGCTGAGGCGACGACCGCGTCAGAGGGAGGCACACGTGAAATTCGGGATTTTTTACGAACTGCAAACTCCAGAACCGTGGCGCGAAGGGGCGGAACAGCGGATATTCCGTGAAGCCCTTGAACAGGCCGAGGTGGCCGACCGGCTGGGGATCGAGTATTTCTGGGAGGTCGAACATCACTTTCTTGAAGAATACTCGCACTCCAGTGCGCCTGAGGTCTTCCTGGCCGCGGTGAGCCAACGTACCAAGCGCATGCGTATTGGTCACGGTATTGTTGCCCTGCTCCACGCCTATAATCCGCCCGCCCGGGTGGCCGAACGCATCGCCACGCTCGATTTGGTTAGCGACGGACGGCTGGAGTTCGGCACCGGGGAAACTAGCTCGGCCATGGAGTTGGACGGCTTCCATATTCCGCGGGCAGAAAAACGCGCCATGTGGGAAGAGTCGCTCGAAGCGATTACCCGCATGTTTGTGGAGGTTCCGTTCGCCGGACATGTTGGCCAGTATCTGAACATGCCGGCCCGGAATGTCGTGCCCAAACCGGCTCAGAAACCCCACCCGCCGCTGTGGGTGGCGTGTTCACGGCGCGACACTATCTTGACTGCGGCGCGTAAAGGCATCGGGGCCTTGACCTTTGCCTTTGTTAGCCCCCAAGAGGCGCAGCGGTGGGTCGATGATTATTATCGGACGCTGGCCGAGGAATGCGTTCCGGTCGGCTTCAGCGTGAACCCCCATATCGCCACTGTGGCCGGCTTTATGTGTGACCGCAACGGCGACCGTGCCCGCCAAAAAGGCACGGAGGGCGCCCTGTTCTTCGCTTACTCGCTGGCCCATTACTACTATTTGAGCCACCACCAGCACCACCCCGGTCGGACAAATGTGTACGCGTTGTTTGAGAAAGAGAAACATCTGATGGGCCGAGCCCCTGAGTCGGTCGACCGAGCCGGCTTTACGCCGGGCAGCAATGTCGTTGATCCGGGAGGCTTGGCTAGTCTGACCGCAGCGATCGGCTCGCCCGATGAACTCCGCACAAAGCTGCGCACGTATGAAGCGGCTGGCGTTGATCAGATGATCCTGATCGCCCAGGCCGGGAAAAATCGTCACGAGGATATCTGTGAATCGCTAGAGCTGTTTGCCAAAGAAGTCATGCCTGAATTTGCCGACCGCGACGCCCAGCATCAGCAAGAAAAGGCGGCGCGTCTAGAGCCGATGATGGACCGTCTCACGCCCCTGTTGGCGACCAGGCTAGAGGAGGCGCGGACGCGGGCGACGAGTGTGAGCGAGACGGTATCGGCAAGCGGGATGCACTAAGAGCCGCCGGCCATGCCAACCAGGAAGGGGGTCTCCGCTCATCGCTATGCTTCTCTCTGGCATCTCGGTCCTGATCTTTATCGCCCTCCTGTGGTTCTTGGGCTGGTACGCCAAGCGCTGGGTTACGACCGACTCCGACTATCTGTTGGCCGGCCGCCAGGTGAGTATCATTCCCGGGGTGGCGGGCATCTGTGGGGTGGCCTTTGCCGGCAGTGTAACCAGCATCATTCCTGGTCTGACGATTCAGTACGGTTTTGTGGGCTGGATTTGGGGCGTCACCCTGCCAATGCTGATTGGCTACAGCTTATACGGGCTGTTGGCCAGCCCCTATATCCGCCGCAGCGGGGCCTATACCTTACCCGAGTGGCTGGAAGTCCGCTTTGACGCCCGCACCCGGCTGGCCGTCAGCATTGCCTCACTGATCGGCTTGACCGGGGTCGTGGCCATGAACATTGTGGCTATGGCCCTCATTCTGGTCGGCTTTCTGGACGCCCCCCTGTGGCTGATGATCAGCCTGGTGTTGATCGGTCATTTGATCTTTATCATCTTAGGCGGTCTGTGGGCCTTAACGCTGACCGATGTGATCCAGGTATTACTGGGCTTTATCTTGGTTCCAGCGCTGGTCGGATATTGTGCCTGGACCTTTGGCGGCTGGAACAGCATTCAGACCACGTTTGTGACCGATACACCGCTGAGCCAGGGGATACACGGGGCATTTCCGGTGTTCCAGCTCAGCTATCCGAGCATGCTGACGGTCTTTTTCGTCCTCGGCATGTTTATCCAGTGGGGCGGCAATTACTACTGGCTGCGGGCGGCTTCGGCCCGAACCGAAGCGGTGGCCTGTTACCAATATCTGGTTGGCGGTGTCTTAGTGGCCGTGGTCGTGCACGCCGCCCTAGGCATCCTCGGTCTCTACGCCGGCAGTCTGTATCGTGAGGCATTCCTGGCCCAGGCGAATCCGATGAGCGCTTACGGCATGTTGCTCCGGGATTTTCCGCCCGGCGTGACCGTCGTGGGCCTGGTGACCGCCTTTGCTGCCACTATCTCGACGACCAGCAATGCCCACATGGGGATCACCGCGACGCTGGTGCGTGACATCTATCAGCGCTTCCTACGGCCCGAGGCGTCAATCGCTGACGTTTTGCGTATGGGCCGTATCTTAACCGTATTGACCGGAGTGGCTATTTGGGCCCTCAGCTTTTATCCTGGCGGCCCGTACCTCCTCCTAGGAATCAGCTGCGCGTTGTTGGGACCGGCGGCTCTGATCTTCTTTTTTGGCCGGAGCTGGTCCGGCATGACTGCGGCCAGCGCATTTTGGACGGCTCTGCTGGGCATGATCAGCATGCTCGTCTACGAGGGTCTCCGCCTGCTCGGCCTCATCCCGTGGTCGGCACACACGGTGATTATCGGCACCGCGCTGATGCTGCCGCTCATCGTAGGCATTTCCCTCGCGCAACCTCAGACCGCGCAACGGTCCGCAGCGACCGGGTTGAACGATTCGCACCGGCGGATACTTGAGCTCTTGGGGCATGGCTACACCCAAATGGCCGAGATCAGCGACTTCTTGACCATGGACAGTAGCCGGGTCAATGACCTGGTCGAGGATCTGATGGCGCACGGACTGGTCCGACGTCGGGCGCTGCGAGGGCCGGATTTTTTTAGCCTGGACCTCACCCCTGAGGGGCGGCACGGGCCGGAGGCGGCCGACGAAGATCCGCTCGGGCTTGACGTCCTGGAACACACCCTGGGTCAGGCCAAAACGCTCTCCGAGCTAGGCCGAACGCTAGGCATCCGGGGCACAACCCTAGGGGCGGCCGTCAGTCGCTTAGAGCGACTCGGCTACGTACAGACCCGTGGTATCTGGCAGCGACGGGTCTCCGCGTCCGACACGGGGAGGGCAGTATTGAGCACCTGCGGCCGCGGGCCGGCGGCCGCCGATTGACAACAATCCACACGCAAAAAGGAGACCTCTATGCAATACGGTTTACATCTCGCCAACGGCGTTTCCGTCACCGATCCAGCCGTCCTCAAAGATGTCTGTCAGTTGGCAGAAGAACTGGGGTATGAGTCGATCTTGATCGGAGACCATGTCTTGCCGCCACGCAAAATCAACTCCAAGTTTCCGCTGCCGGTCGAAGATCCCCAAATCCACAGGTATCAGGACCAGCACTGGCCGGACTGCTTTGCCATGCTCGGCTTTATGGCTTCAATCACCTCCACCGTCCGGCTCGGGACCAGCGTCTTTATCGTCCCCTATCGACATCCGGCGGTAACGGCAAAAATGGTCGCCACCCTCGATAAGCTCTCAAACGGACGCGTTATTGCCGGGATTGGTACCGGCTGGATCGAAGAGGAGTTCAATTTTTTGAACGTCCCGTTTGCCGAGCGGGGACGTATGACCGACGAATATATTGAGACCATGAAAGCCCTGTGGACAGACGCCCATCCGCGGATTGAGGGCAGGTTCGTCACCATTGACCGGGACGTCAACTTTGGCCCCTCCCCCGTTCATAAACCCCACCCGCCGATTTGGGTAGGCGGCAATAGCATGGCCGCCCTGCGGCGTGTCGTCCGCTGTGCCGATGGCTGGCAACCGGCCGGCCTGATGCCGGACGTTGTCGGCCAAAAACTCGACCAGCTACGGTCTTTGATGGCAGAAGCAGGTCGTGATTTTAGCCAACTCGAAATCACCTGCCTGGTCGGCACAGACGCAACCGAGGCCGTGGCCGATATCTTTGACACGCTGGGTACCGACGTCCTGTACGGTCTGGTTTCGGCAACCGATGAAGAAACCCCTCAGCTGTTTGCCGAAATCAAACGCTATGCAGAAACCATGTCACAACGGGGCTGAAATGCAGGCACGTCAAAGGTCAAATGGCAAGAAGGAGAAGACGGCCAGTTGTGATCTTTGGCTTCACCCTTATGACCTCTACCCTTCCCCACCGTTCGCCCGTAACACCTGGCCCGGCAGCTGGCCACGCTCTTGGCCATTGGCCAGGATCGGCACGCCATTCACCAGGACCGCGTGGATGCCTTTGGCGTGTTGGACAAAGCGGCCTTCCCCGCCCGGCAGATCTTCAAGAAGCTCTTTCTCACCCGCGCCAACCGTGAGCGGATTAAACATCACCAGGTCGGCCGCTTTCCCACGGGCAATCGTTCCCCGCTCGTGCAGGCCAAAGAACTTCGCCGGCTCGGACGTGAGACGCTGCACCGCACGCTCCCAACTCATGGTCTGTCGCTCGCGCACCCAGGTTCCCAACAAATAGGTCGGATAGCCGGTGTTACACAGCATATCGACGTGGGCCCCGGCGTCAGACAGGCCGATCATGACCCGCGAGTCGGTCACCACCTCTTGCAGGAGCGGTGGATCACAATTCAGGGCGGCCATGGAAAAGCCGGTGCCGAGGTTGTCGGCTAAGGCGCAGTCAAAGAAGGTATCCAGCGGATCTTTGCCGCCGGGCCGGCTCAACTCGGCGATCGTCTTGCCCAGCCAATCTCGGTGCTCGGGATTTTTGACTATACACACCTCAATCCGCTGCCACTGGCCGCTAAATGCTTTGGGGCTGCTGGTGTAGGCCTGACGAAAAGCCGCCCGAAAGGTCGGATCGGCATAAATCCGGGCCTGCTCTTCAGCCGGGCGGTTGAACAGCTGGTGACAGATTTCGTACGGCCCTAAGATAAATGGATTGCGGAGATTGAACTGAATCTCGGTCGGCTGGCAGCTGGCCTGGGGAATCGCCCCACGCCGGATGAGGGCGGAGGTCTTGTCCAGCAGCTCGCGATGGGCGGTAGGCTGATCGTTGCGGGTCTGGACCGACAACCAGGTGACCGGACGCTGGCTTTCGGTCAGCAGAAAGTCGACCATATCCAACTGCTCTTGGGGAATGAGGGATGAACCCGCTCCGCCTAGATTGACCTCAATAGCCCCGTAGCCGAGGTCCCGCAGGACGTGGGCGTAGCTGGCCAGCTCCTCACGACTGGCCAGGCGGCAGGCCAGAGGGCGGCCTCGATAGCCCACGTGCTGAGTGGCCAGGGTGGTAGAGAACCCGAGCGCGCCAGCCCGCATCCCCTCCCGGAGGAGCGCGCTGATTTGGACCGTTTCATCAAGGGTCGCCGCACGCCCCTGGGCGTGTTCCCCGATCACGTAGGATCGCAGCGGGGTCAGGGCCATCAGAAAGCCCATATTAATCCCAATCCCGCTTTGGGTTGGCACCCGCATGTATTCGGCAAAACTCTCCCAGCCCCAGCCAACGCCTTTGGCCAGGACATCGTACGACATACCCTCAACATTGACTAAATCCCAGGCCAGAACCTCATGCTGCTGTGGGCGACAGGGGGCAAGGCCAACGCCGCAGTTGCCCATCACGACACTAGTCACGCCGTGCCAGGCCGAACAGCTAATCCGGGGGTCCCAACAGATCTGGGCGTCGTAGTGGGTGTGGGGGTCAATAAAGCCGGGAGCAACCATCAGACCGTCGGCATCAATGGTCTGGTCTGCCCCGTCGAGATGTTCTCCAAGCTCAACAATCCGGCCGTCTGAGACGGCGACGTCGGCCCGAAACTGTGGCGCGCCAGTGCCATCAATCACCGTGCCGTTTTGAATCACTAGATCGTATGTCATGGCTGCCTCCGTGTCTTGTCAGCGTTTCATATGCAATAGAGAAGAACAGACCCTATTGTCAAGGAAAAGAACATCTCGGCCATGCAAGAAGCCCGCAGGCCGGACTCGGGGGCCGGCTTGGCTTTGTTGAGACCGGACCGCAGGATGTGCTATGGCAACGATCACATCAAGGGCCCACACACAGGAAAGGACACATCTATGAGGTTTGGCATCCATTACTCGCTAGGCGTCGGTATGCGGCCAAACGCCGCCGATTATATCCGCATTGCCCAGAAGGCGGAAGCACTAGGCTATCACTCGGCCTGGCTTGGAGATCACATCGTTATTCCGGAGAAAATCGAATCGGCCTACCCCTACACCCCGGACGGCTCGACTAGCTTTCCCCGTCGCTTGCCGTTTCCCGATCCGTTTGTGCTCTTAGCCGGCATTGCCGCCAGCACCCGGACCATCCAGATCGGCACCAGCGTTATTGTCGTCCCCTACCGCAACCCGCTACACGTCGCCAAGGCTGTGGCTACCCTCGATATGGTCGCCAACGGACGCTTTCAATTCGGCGTCGGAGTAGGCTGGCTGGCCGAAGAGTTTGCGGCCCTGGGGGAGCCGTTCTTCGATCGCGGCAGCCGGACCCGCGAATATCTCGCGCTGATGAAAGCGGTCTGGAAAGACGGAGCAACGAGTTTCGAGGGCAAGTATTTCTCCTTTCCCGACCTGTACGCCCTACCGCTGCCCGTTCAAAAACCCCACCCGCCCATGATCTTTGGTGGTGAAAGCCTGCCAGCACTCAAGCGCGTGGCCGACCTTGGCGAGGGCTGGCAGCCCGGTCCAATTCCGGTGGACATGCTACGAGAGCGGACCGACCGGCTCAAAGCCCTCATGGCCGAGCGCGGCAGAGATTTTTCTCAGCTCTCCTTCTCCATGCTGGGCGACGGCCAAGACTTGAAGGATAATCCGGACAAGTTGGCCCGGCTGGAAGAGATCGGCGTGCAGGAAGTGGTCTTGTTTATGACCGATGCTGATACAGAGAAGACGCTGACCAGGCTCGAAGACAACGCCCGAACCTTTCTAGCCTAGCTCGGGCGCTGTGTCGGCAGGCCGTCTACCACCTTTTCTGGCCGCGCGGCGCAAAGTGTCGAATCGCCCCGTTGGCAATCCGCGCCGCGCGGGAAGCCTGAGGTTGGGTAAACTGGCGCACGGTCAGAGCGCCCGGCTCAAAGCCACGCACCATTTTACGCGGAATCTCGGCGCCGAGGCCGCGCTCTATGGCTCGCACAAAGTTCAGCTCGTCCAAACAGGCCAGCGAAATCGCGTCACCGCTGGCGGTGGCACGGGCGGTACGACCGATCCGATGGATGTAATCATCGGCGACCTGTGGCACATCGAAGTTGACGACGTGCGAGATACCCCGCACGTCCAAACCACGAGCTGCCACATCGGTGGCCACCAACACGTCAATCTGCCCGGTCCGAAAGCTGGTGAGCGCACGCGTCCGGAGTCGCTGGCTTTTGTCACCGTGCAGGGCTTCTACCCGGCGTCCGGTCTGGCTCAGCCGGCGAGCCAGCCAGTCGGCCCGGCTTTTCGTCCGAGTAAAGACGAGCACCTGCCGCATCCGTCCTCGCCGGAGCAAATAGTGGAGCAGGGCGATCTTCTGTTCGGCTTCGACCAAATACAACACTTGGCGTACAGTCGGAACCGGCATAGCTCTGGGACCGACATCAATCACGACCGGAGACTGCATGACTTCGTAGGCCAGGCGTTCGATCTCGACGGGCATGGTGGCTGAGAACAGCAGCGTCTGGCGATCGGTCGGTAGGGCGTTGAGGATGCGGCGCACATCGGGCAAAAACCCCATATCGAGCATACGGTCGGCCTCGTCGAGCACCACCGAGGTGAGGGCATGAAGGGTCAGGTTCCCCCGCTGCATATGGTCGAGCAGCCGACCTGGGGTAGCAATCAAGAGATCGACGCCCCGTTCTAGCTGTTCGATCTGTGGTCCGAGCCCCACTCCACCGAACACCACCGCCGAACGAGTCTGGAGATATTTTCCATATGTCAGGGCACTCTTCCCGAGCTGAGCGGCCAGCTCACGGGTCGGGCTGAGGACCAGTGCTCGCAGCCGAGGGCCTTTGGTGTGGGCGAGTTCGTGTAGAATGGGCAGCAAAAACCCGGCGGTTTTTCCAGTCCCGGTTTGGGCACACGCCAACAAATCTTTGCCGTCCATAACAACCGGGATGGCCTGACTCTGGACCGGCGTTGGGACTGTGTAGCGGGCGTCATCAAGAGCGCGAAGTAATTCAGATCTGAGTCCGAGTTCGGGAAATGTCGTCAAACACGTCTCTCCTTATTGGACCTATCTTATCTGACTAACCGAGCAGATGCCAGTCATGCGGACCTTGACCGAATAAGTCAGAGACAGGCATATTGTCCGTGTTCTTCTACAGGAGGAGAGGCGTGTACCAAGATTATAAATTTATTGACAGCGATGCACACATCCTTGAACCGGCCGACCTGTTTGAGAAGTATCTTGAAGTCCCGTTTCGTGCCGAAATGCCACGGGCGTGGGTTGATTATCGGGGCGAACCGCTCGGCTTCGGCATTTCGGTGACCATCCCCGCGGCCCACAGTGACCACGACTATGTTATGCCGTTCGGCCGAGACCCGATGCCCGACGGCGAGCCGACCCTGGGCGACGCGGGCACCCGTATTGCCATGCCCGAACACAATGATGCCTACGCCGGCTTTGCCCGCAAAGGCTTTCCACCCGACCTGTATAAGCTGGTCCTGGAGCGCACTGGCATCGACTATATGGTCGTCTATCCCACCGTCGGCCTGTACGTGACCGCGGTCCCCCGGCTCAAAGCGGAAACCGCCGCCGCCTATCGTCGGGCCTACAATAACTGGCTGCACGATTTTTGTACCGATGCCGGCGACCGGGTCGTTGGTGCGGCATCTATTGATCTGCGCGATCCCGACGAAGCGATTCGAGAGGTTCGTCGGTGTGTCAAAGACTTCGGTTTCAAAGCGGTGCACATCAATCCGACCCCGGTTGGCGAACACCGGATGTACGATGCCGTGTACGATCCGCTGTGGAGCACGCTGGAAGATCTTGACGTCCCGCTGGCCATCCATGTCGGAGCGGGCAATGCGGCCGACGAGATGCTCTACTACTACCTGCCTCGCCTGCGCTCCATCCAGGGCACCATGGCCTTCACTATGGGCAATATGATTGCCAGTGCGGCGCTCATTATGGGCGGGGTGCTCGAACGCCATCCAAAACTGCGCGTGGTCCACCTGGAATCTGGGGCGGGCTGGGCGGCGTTTTGGATCGACCGCATGGATGCTGGCGTCCAGGGCGGTTTCCGCGACCTTGAGAATCCGGGCCTCAAGCTGCACCCTATCGATTACTTCCAGCGCCAGTGCTACATCGCGGCCGATCAGGATGACCCCGGGATCAAACAGGTCATTGCGGTAATGGGCGATGACAACATTGTGACCGCAACCGACTTCGGCCATCCCGAAGGGCGAAAATATGCCGGTGCGGCCCAAGAGCTGCTCGGCCTGCCAGGTGTTTCCCCAGACAGTAAACGCAAGATTATGTGGGATAACGCTCTGCGGCTGTACCCACTCGGGACCACCGCTTAGTCAACAATGTCGAACGAGAAAAAGGCCAACGCCACAACGTTCGGGACGTCAGCCAGAGCGCGGATCTGGCTGCCGCCCGCGGCAACCGAAATCGCGTCAGCCGGTCAGCAGCACCATTCCGCTACGCCGCCCGCGGCCAATTCGATTTCACAGCTGTTCAGGTGATCTCACAGTCCAAGGGTGAAGCCGAACGGCCGCGGCTCAATCTTCTTGGAGTGCCACCTCAAGAAAATCACCAGGCCCCGCTCATAGAGACCGGTCCGGTCAGCGGATGGACTAGATCCAGATTGCTCTTCCCCACATCTCCAGCCTGGAAGTCGGCCTGCGGCTAGTCGCCAAACGCGTCCCGGGTTCCCAGACCGGCCGCCTTGGCCGATTTCAACGGCAGACGCCACCAGTGGGAATTCCTAGCGGTTACGGCCGGTGGGGGGTGATTGGCGGGCGGTTGGTTCGGCCAGGCGCAAGATAGACAGTGGCCGTTGAGACCAGACGCGCTCTCCTTATCGTTCTCTTGCCACCCACTTTGACGGCTCGTGGTAGACCGTTGTCGCTTGCTCTTCTGACTCCAATTGATATATCCAGCCCATACGCTGGCAGGAGGAAATATGAAGCCGTTGCAAGATCTGCTTGTCCTTGATCTGACCCGTTTCTTAGCCGGTCCGTACTGCACCTTGCTGCTGGGCGGCTTAGGTGCCGAGGTCATCAAAATCGAACCCCCAGGTAAAGGCGAAGGCCACCGCGACCGCCCCCCCTACGCTGGCCCCCAAGGCGCCAGTCTCACCAAGCAGACCGACGACGACATCGGCCTGATGGTTCTGCATCGGGCCCGCAATAAGAAAAGCGTGACGCTCAACCTGCGCTTGCCCCAAGGTATTGAGTTGTTCAAACAGCTGTGCACCAAAGCTGATATCGTGGTCGAGAATTATTCGCCTGGCACCCTGGATAAGATGGGGCTGGGCTTTCCCGTCCTGCAGGAGATCAACCCGCGCCTCATTCTGTGCTCCATCTCGGGCTTTGGCCAGACCGGGCCGTACAGTGAATGGCGGGCCTACGATCCGATTATTCAGGCCATGGGTGGGATTAACAGCGTCACCGGCTTCCCCGACCGCCAACCGGTCCGCTGCGGGGCAGCCATCAGCGACACCACGGCCCCGCTGTTCGGGGTCATCGGCATTCTGTCCGCCCTCCAGCTGCGTGACAAAACCGGCAAAGGCGACTGGGTCGATATCTCAATGCAAGACGGGACCTTCTTTTTTCTGCCCGAGCTCGTCGAATACTTAAACGCTGGAGAAATTCCGGTTCGGCGCGGGAACGCGCATATCGGCGGAGCACCGTTTAATGTCTACGACGCCTTGGATGGCCACGTCTCGGTATGCGCCGTCACCTCCCGTGGCTGGGAAAATTGTCTGCGGGCGATTGGCCGGGAAGATCTCAAGGACGACCCGCGGTATGCCTACCTGTCGAACCGGGTCAAAAACCGCAAAGACGTTGACCAACTCATGCAGGACTGGATGGCCCGACGCACGGTTGCCGAGGCGGTTGAGATCTTACAGGCACATGAGGTGCCCTCCAGCCCGGTCCTGAATCCCCAGCAGCTGTTAGAAGACGAACATCTGGTGGCCCGAAACATGGTCGTGCCCCTGTCTCATCCGACCCACGGCCCGATGCCGGACGTGAAAGGTTTTGGCATGCCAATCAAGTTTGTCCAAAATCCAGTTCAGTTCGATCAGCCGGCACCGGAGCTAGGCGCGCATAATGCAGAAGTGTACAGTCAAGTTTTAGGTCTGGCCGACGATCGGCTCCGGGCGCTGAAAGACCAAGGAGTGATTTGAGGAAGGAGTATCACAATGGGCTTGTTCCGACTCTACACTGGCGCTGACGGCCAGTCGCATTTTGAAGATCAGAGCCTAGCTTCGCACCCGGAGCTGACGAACGCGCAGAGCGCCTCTCGCATCTTTTTTGCCGAGATGGCCCCAGGCAGGTTTATCGACTGGCACCCGGCTCCACGCCGCCAGTATGTGATTATTCTGTCCGGCGAGTTAGAGATAGGGCTGGGCGACGGCACCACGCGTCGCTTCGGTCCGGGCGATGCGCGCCTAGTTGAGGATACGACCGGGCAAGGCCACACAACACGCGCGGTGAGTGATGAGCCAGTAGTCACCGCGGTCGTGCCCCTGAATGATTAAGCCATCGAATGGCTTCGATTCCCACACTGACCGACATTCGCGCTGCCGCCCACCGCATCCGCCCCCATATCCACCGGACACCGATTCTGAGCTGCGCCGGCATCAATCGTATTGTTGGTGCCCAGCTGTTCTTTAAATGCGAGAATTTCCAGAAAATAGGGGCGTTTAAGATTCGCGGGGCGACCAACGCGGTTTTGTCCCTCGGCGCCCAAGACGCCGCTGCCGGAGTCGCCACGCACTCCTCCGGCAACCACGCGGCTGCCCTAGCCCTAGCCGCTCAACTGCGGAGGGTGAAAGCCTATGTGGTGATGCCGGCCACTGCCCCACAGGTCAAAAAGGACGCGGTGGCCGCCTATGGGGCGCAGATCACGCTTTGTGCGCCAACCCTTGAAGCCCGGCAAGCCCGGCTGGACCAAATCGTGGCCGCAACCGGAGCGGCTTTTATTCCGCCGTATAACGATGAGCACATCATCGCCGGACAGGCCACTGTTGCCCTGGAACTGATCGAAGATATCTCCGACCTAGACCTGATCATGACCCCGATCGGAGGGGGCGGCTTGACCAGCGGAACAGCGCTGGTCGTCCGTGCCCTATGCCCACGCACCCGCGTGATAGCCGCTGAGCCCAAGGGCGCGGATGACGCCTATCGGTCCTTCCGGGCCGGCTACATCATTCCGTCGGTCAATCCCCAAACGATTGCCGACGGGTTGTTGACCTCGCTGGGCGACAAGACCTTCGCCATCATTCGAGACTCCGTAGATGACATTGTGACAGTCGGGGAAGCGGACATCATCGAGGCCATGCGGCTGATCTGGGAACGGATGAAAATTATTGTCGAGCCGTCGGCCGCCGTCCCCCTCGGTGCGCTGCTGGGTCGGTCGGTTGACGTGAAGGGGAAGCGGGTAGCGATCATAGTGTCAGGCGGCAATGTCGATCTTACTCGCCTCCCCTTCTCACCGGCAGCCTGACTGGAACATTGGCTGCCGATTGGCTATACTGCCGGTCCGGCTCCAGGGTCGGGCCGGAGAGACTTTGCCCTCGCCGTCACGGCGAGGGGTGGAAGAGAGAGGTGGGGGATGGGAAGGAAAGTCTTGACTCGTCCGGGCCGGATCGCGGAAGGACGGATGGCCCGGCGCTTACAGCCGCTCGGCCGCTTCAGCCTCGTCGTTCTGCTGGCGGTGTTGTGCTCAACCGGCTGCGCCCATTATGTCGAGCGCCAGATGGTCGTCACAGCCTATTCGTCCGATAAGATCAGCACCAATTGGCGACGTGGGCGGATCTTGTTCTGGCGCGCCTATGTCGCTAGCGGTCCCAATAAGGGCAAGCGCAAATACGTGGGCGTCACCTCAAGCGGCACCAAAGCTCGCAAAGGGACAATTGCCGCCGATACCCGCTACTATCCCTACGGCACGGTGATGAAGGTCCCCGGTTATGGAAAAGGCGTGGTCGAAGATATCGGCAGCGCGATAAAAGGTCCGAACCGCATTGACGTGTATTTTTCGACCCGCAAAAAGGCACTCAAATGGGGACGCCAAAGACTGACTGTGAGTGTGTTGCAGGAGGACTGAGGGGGCCGGGTCCGGCCAACCTGTCCCTCGCAAAGGGATTCAGTCGCCCAACTCCGCCCGTATTTTCTCCATGTACGGTTTCACATAGGTGTCCATATACGGCTGCCCGTAGGCCAGGAGGACAAACGCGAACACCGCAGACAGGGCAGTGAGGACTATCGCCCTCAGGATGAACCCGAGCTTCCCCCTTGGGCGGTCACGATATGTCGCACGCCGAAGGACGCGGCCCGTCCTTTTCTTCCTCCATGGTGAATCGTCAGCCAGGTGCGGGTCGGGCTTGCTGACCAGCGGGGTGTCTTTCCACGTTGGCATAGTCCTTCCTATGGCGGTTCAACAGGCGCGGGGCGCTCGCGGGCGCTCTTGAGAGAGATCGAACATGAAGTGCTGGCTTGGGGCGTCCCTCCAGCATCAACAGGCGCGGGGCGCTCGCGGGGGAGAGAGGCCCGCGCCTCGCGGGGGCGGCTCATGATGCCGGTACGTCAAAGCAAAACAAGCTGACCGCGTTGTCATAGGTCAACTGCCGCCGCTCGTTGTCAGGCACCCCGACAAACATCGTGTCCAAAAACTCCATCGACTTGGGCCAGGTTGACTCTGAATGCGGAAAATCATTCCCCCACAGCATGTTGTCAAGACCGATGCGGTGGCGGAGCTCAACGCCCACCTCGTCTTCCTGAAAGACGGCAAACATATTACGGAACCAGTAGTCGCTCGGCAGCAACCCCTCTTTGGACTTGTAGTTGGCGTAGACCGGCCGGTTGACAGAGGTAAAGTCCATCTGTTTCAGCCAGTGCGGCGCCCACGAAATCTCGTGCTCAACAGAGCCGATCTTAATCCGGGGGTAGCGCTCACACACCCCGGCAAAAATGATGTCGGTCAAGGCGTAGCGGACCCAGTAGTCTTGGGTCGGCCGGAGCCCGGCCGGGGTGAAGGTCGAAAAGCTAAACGAGATCTCACACCCCGGGACGTTGGCCCGCTGGGTGGCCAAGTGGAGGAGCAGCGGCATCTGGTACTCTTGGGCGGCCGCCCAGAGCGGCTCATACATCAGGTCTCGATACGGCCGGCCCGGCAGCGGCGTCACGGGGACAAAGGCCCCGGCCAGTCCTAGCTTGGCACACCGTTCGAGTTCGACACCGGCCGCCTGGGGATCATCGACATTGATCATCCCGATGCCCCGCAGCCGCTGGGGATTGGCCCGACAGAACTCGGCAATCCAGCTGTTGTAAGCGGAACAAATCCCGGACAGCAGCTCGCTGTCTTCCAGATGATACCAAAACAAGCCCTGACTCGGCTGCACCACCGCCCCCCAAATCCCATCCAGCTCAAGCTCGGCCAGCATGGCTTCGGGCTGATAGGCGCCTTCTCTGACGTCTTCCCAAATGCTGACAAAATCCAGGCCCCTGGCGTCTTCAAACCGCCGTCCGGCCTGGGTGACAGCTCCGAGCGTGGCGACCTGCACATCGCCGAGGAACCACGCATCGGCCTCTTTGCCCTCCTGGGTTGTATACCGTTTGATGAGCGGCGCTCGGCCGAGCAGCTTGGAGGGCATGCGCTGGGTATACAGATCCGGCGGTTCAACAATATGCGAATCACTCGAAATAACGGGGCAGCGTGTCATGTGTCCCTCCTCAGTCTGGAATTGCCCATACCATGCCCCTGACTGCAACACAAGAACAGGCTGGCCTCGCTTGCATTTCCGCCTGTTTTGGGACACATGAAGAGACGCCCACGCGTCGCACAGGGAGGCTCACATGCAGCTGTACGATCATCCCCTCTCGCCGAATTGCCGTAAGGTTCGTGTCTATTGTGCAGAAAAAGGCCTCTCGCTAGCCCTGCGTCCGGTCGACCTGTTAGGCGGTGAACAACGTGGCCCGGAGTTTCTGCAGCGCAATCCGTTTGGCGCTATTCCTATTCTCGAACTTGACGACGGCACGGTCATTCCAGAATCCTTAGCGATTATTGAATATCTGGAAGAACTCCACCCTTCCCCCCCACTGCTGGGCCGCGATCCCCTCAGCCGAGCCCTGGTTCGGGCCTGGGAACGACGGGCCGAACTGGGGGTGATTCTCCAAGGTACCCGACGTTTTCTGCACTCCAGCCCATATTTTGCTGCGCGCGGAGTTGAGCAGAACCCTAAGGTCGTGGAGGAGGCAGGCGGGGTGCTCATGGCTCGCCTCAGCCTGATCGACGAGCATCTCAAAGACGCCGAATGGTTGACGGCGGCCTTTTCCCTGGCAGACGTCACCTTAATGGTCGGCCTTGACTTTATTGCCCAGTCACACTTTCAACTCAACCCGGCCTGGACGCACTTGGCGCGTTGGCACGCCAAGATGAAACAGCGACCGAGTGCTAAGGCCTGAGAGCGATGGGCAAGGCACGCGATATTGCTCTTGCAGTCTCCTAGACGTAGAAAATTCATCTCACCGGCCGAAATTCTCGTATTTATGGAGGGGACTTGACATATCTTATATTTTTATTATTTTGGAAATATGGAAAATAAAGACACCATCAGTATCCTGTCGGCTTTGGCCCAGGAAACACGTCTCGATATTTTCCGGTTGCTGGTTCGGGCTGGAAACAAGGGTTCGGCGGCAGGCGCGATCGGACAGGCCCTCGACATTCCGGCAGCGACCCTGTCATTCCATCTTAAGGAGCTCAAGCATGCGGGCATAGTCTCGTGTCGGCGCGAGGGTCGCTCTCTCATTTACAGCGCCAACTTTGAGACGATGGAGGCCTTGCTCGAGTTTTTAACCGAAAACTGCTGCCAGGGTGTTGAGGCCCAAGACCTCTCTCATCATCCGTGCTGCTAAGGCTACAGAGAGAAAGGAGTAGACTATGCGATTCCAACTCGCCCTCAACGTACGCAATCTTGATGAGGCCATTCCGTATTACTCCAAGCTGCTAGGCGTACCGGTCAACAAACGGAAACCCGGCTACGCCAATTTTGCGGTCGACTCGCCTCCGATCAAACTCGTCCTGCTTGAATCCCCAGACGCGGCCGAGCGGCTGAATCACGTCGGTTTTGAGATGGAGCTAGACGAAGTCGAAGAGACACTAGAGCGCCTTGAACCCCAGGGACTGGCTGATCAGGTCATTCGGGATGAGACCTGCTGTTATGCCAGAAAGAGTACGGTGTACTCTACAGACCCCGAGGGCTTGCTGTGGGAGTTCTACAAGTTTCAGGGCGATAGTGAGATCTTCAGGACTTCCCAAGACACGCCAACGCCCAAACCACAACCACCGGCTCAATGCTGCCGCTAGAGACACAAGCGCCATGGCACCTTCGACCCCTGTCGGCCCTGCAACCCGTGACATGTCCATCTTTGAACGCTACCTCAGCCTGTGGGTCGGCCTGTGCATTCTCGGCGGCATTGTCCTGGGCCGGACTGTGCCCGGGCTGGCGACCGCCCTGGATGGCATGGCGCTATACGTCGGCGATGCTCCGGTTGTTTCGATTCCCATCGCCGTGTGTCTGTTTTTCATGATGTATCCGATCATGGTCAAAATTGACTTTGCCAAAGTCGCCACAGCCAGTCGCAATGCCAAGCCGGTCGGTCTGACGCTCTTTGTCAACTGGGCGATCAAACCCTTCAGCATGTACGCCATTGCAGCCGTGTGTCTGGGGGGGCTGTTTCGGGGCTTCATCGGTCCGGAAGCGATTGACTATGTGAAGCTGCCACTCGGCTTGTCCCTGCCGGTCGGCAGTCTCTACGGGGCCGGCGAAGTGGTGCTCGTCGATGGTGTCAAGATGCTGGCTGTGCCGCTGTGGCGGAGCTATTTGGCCGGCTGTATTCTGTTAGGCGTTGCGCCGTGTACAGCGATGGTCCTGGTCTGGGGCTACCTGGCACAGGGCAATAATGGCCTGACCCTGGTCATGGTAGCCCTGAACTCGCTCACCATGCTGGTGTTGTACGGCGTGCTGGGCGGGTTTCTGCTGGGGGTCGGCCAGCTGCCGGTGCCCTGGCAGGCTCTGATGCTGTCCATCGGCGTGTATGTCGTCCTGCCGCTGCTGGCCGGGTATTGGTCGCGGCGCTGGATTCTACAGACCAAGGGAGAAGCCTGGTTCAGCGAGCGGTTTCTGCCCCTGCTCACGCCTGTTACTATTCTGGCTCTGCTCTTGACACTGGTGGTGTTGTTCTCCCTCAAGGGTGACATGATTGGAGCCAATCCGCTGACCATTGTGTGGATTGCCATCCCGCTGTTCGTTCAGACCGTACTGATTTTCAGCCTCACCTACGGCTTGGCCAAGTTTTTGAGACTTTCTTACCAGGACGCCGCTCCGGCGGCCCTGATTGGAGCCTCAAACCACTTTGAGGTGGCCATCGCCACGGCGACCATGCTGTTCGGACTGTCCTCTGCCGCGGCCCTGGCCACCGTCGTTGGCGTCCTCATTGAAGTGCCGGTCATGCTGTTGCTCGTTCGCATCTGCCAGCGTACCCAGGGCTGGTTTGCCCTGCCGGTTGCCACCCCGGCCGCCGCCCAACCCGCCGGGTATGATCTGTCGGACTGAGAGTTGTCCGCAGCCCTATGCGCCCGCCAACGCCAGTAGAGTTGTTGAGCTCGGGCCGCTTACCGCTGTCACTCCCAGGCCAAATCACAGGCAGCTTGCAAACCTAGTCATCGGCATTGCTCCAGTCGAGACGTGCTGAGGCCGGCGCATTTCGGTGGCGCAATGCCACTACAACCGCTCATGAGGGCGTCTCGCACGACTATTCAGACGCTTCGCCCACGCCGCTGCCGTCCGGTCCACAGCTTTCATACTCCCGCGTATGCTCTCCCGAGGATGCGGGGGCCTGTCCGGTGCCATTCGCTTATAGGACAAGCCAGGCTCAATCAAAGCCACACACCTTAGCCCCACGGACAGAGGCTGGCCTCTCGGCGCAACGCTTGTGCCAGGCCGTTACTTGGGGAAAATCGGCGTCAAGTTGTAAGGCTTCGCGTGCGCCATAGCCCCAATCCAGACAGCCGACCCAAGGGAAGGTGCAGATATCGGCGATGGTGTATTCTTCGCCAACCACATAAGACCGGCCGGCAAGCCGGGTTTCCAACACGCCAAGCAATCGCCGGACCTCAGCGGTATAGCGTTCGGTCGGGTATGGGATACGCTCTTTGGCAAACTTGTAGAAGTGGCCAAACTGGCCGAACATTGGTCCCACCCCGGCCATCTGAAAAAACAGCCATTGCAGGCAGGCGCTGCGTCGGCGTGGATCGCTCGGCAGCAGCCGGCCCGTTTTCTCGGCCAAGTGGAGCAGGATCGCCCCAGACTCAAAGATGGCCAGCGGTTCACCGTCCGGGCCGTCGGGGTCAACAATGGCCGGAATCTTCGAGTTGGGGCATACCTCCTTGAACTCGTCGCTGAACTGCTCGCCCTCCAGGATATTCACCTTATGCGGCTCATAGGCGAGGCCGAGCTCTTCCAGGGCGATGCTGACCTTCTGGCCATTCGGAGTCGCCAACGAGTACAGTTGGATGCGGTCGGGGTGCTGAATCGGCCATTTGGGCTCTTCGTTCATACGGTTTTCCTCTCAGGGAGAAAGGTGTTCCAATTATCAAGCCTCCGGCTCTTGATGTCTATGACCGGGCGGCACGCTGAATGGCTCATCTTTTACAAGATCCTGCGCTCCAAGGTCTGTGCCTACAGTCTCGCCCACGGACGGGCTCAGGTCTGAAGACATCTTATCTTAGGCCGGCGCATAGGATACAACACGGCCAACACTACTTGAGGAGGACCCTATGAGCAATCCAGTGAATCCCCAACTCCGCTTCGGTCTCTGGTACGACTTCCGTAATCCGCCGTCCTGGAAACGGCCGTATGATCAGGTCTATAACGAAATTCTGGACCAGATCATGTGGGGTGAGGAGAATGGCTTTGACGACGTCTGGCTGTCTGAGCACCATTTTATTGAAGACGGCTACTCCCCGGCCCTGATGCCGATCGCCGCCGCGATTGCGGCTCGAACCACAAAGATTCGGATCGGCACCAGCGTCATGCTGCTGCCCTTTCATAACCCGGTCCGTTTGGCCGAGGACGCGGCCACGGTTGACGTGATCTCCGGTGGACGCTTGGAACTCGGGGCGGGGGTAGGCTACAAGGTCGAAGAATTCGAGGGCTTTGCCGTATCAAGCAAGGAACGCGGGAGGCGGACCAACGAGTGTCTAGAGATCTTGGCTCGCCTGTGGCAGGGCGAAACCCTCACCTTCACAGGCAAGTACTACGAAGTGAACAACGTCAGGCTGACACCCGAACCGATTCAAAAACCGCGCCCGCCGCTGTGGGTCGGCGGTTTTACTCCACCCGCTCTACGCCGGGCGGCAAAATATGGCGACGGCTATATCGGCGTAGGATCGCTCACCGAGCACTACGAGCGCTATGTGGCGGCCCTGGAAGAGCAGGGCAAACCAAGCAGCAATCTGCGCCTGGCCGGCGGCTTCTTCTGGTTGATCGCGTCCGAAGACCCGGACAAGACCTGGCATGAAGCCGCCGATCATGTGATCTATCAGGTCAACGCCTATGCCGAGTGGTCGGCCAAGGCCGGCATGCCCCTGTTTGAAACCATTCGAGATCGGGACCACCTACGCGAGCTCGGTTTGCTGCAAGTCGTTGAAGTCGACACCTGTATCAAAATGATCTGTGACTATGCGTCTGAAACGCCCCTGACGCACTACTACTCCTGGACGCTACCGCCGGGCTTACCGGCTAGTTGGATCCAGCCCCATTTGGAGTTGTTTGCCAAAAAGGTCATTCCCGGCGTACGTTCCGGTCGGTAAAATCCACGGATAAGATAAGGAGGGGTCCATGTCCCGTCTGTTGGTGTCGTCCGTTTATGCGCTGGCCGTTTTTCTCTCACCCTCGCTTGCCCACGGCTCAGAATGGGCGATTGACGGTTCCCATTCCAGCGCCCAGTTTGCGGTCCGCCACTTCATGGTCTCAACCGTTCGTGGGACGTTTGGGGCGCTGAACGGTTCTGTCTCCCTGAACGAACAGGAGATCACGCAGTCCTCGGTCAGGGCCGAGATTGATGTCGCCTCAATCGATACCCATGAGGCGAAACGGGATGAGCATCTGAGAGGAGCGGATTTCTTTGACGTTGAGAAGCACCCCACGATGCGCTTTGTGTCCAGCAAAATAGAGCAGCTTGACGACACCCGCTATACCCTGACTGGTGATCTGACCATGAAGGGGATAACAAAACAGGTGGTGTTTGCGGTCGAAGGATCAGCCACACCGATCACCGACCCGTGGGGGAATCAACGGCTAGGTGGCGTGGCAACGACAACCATCGACCGGACGGACTTCGGATTGAGCTATAACTCGGTGCTCGAGGCCGGTGGCGTCACTATAGGCAATGAAGTAAAGATCACCATTGACTTTGAACTCGTCCCCAGAAAAGACGGCGTCGGGCCCTAGCCACCTTCCTCTGACTGCCCCATCAGATGGAGGCCGACTAAGAACACGGCAGTCAAGCCGTACATCACGCCAAAGCTCGAGGCAGCCGCGAGGCCAAACACGTTCTGGACCCCGGCCGGCGTGAGGGTGTAGGCATGAATCACGCCGCTCAGCGATAACACCGCCGCGACGGCGGTCCAGATCGCCGCGCGTAAAAACTCGCGTTCGATGACGAACACCAGAATCGCCGCCAAGACCATCGAACTCAACAAAAAGCCCTGGCTAAGGGCGATGACACCGTGGATATACAGATCGGCCCCAAATGTCGGCGCGACCTCATAGAGACTTGAGCCGGCCTTGCGGACGCTGGTCTCAACGACTTGCAGAGCCCAGGCGGCCAGGGCCGGTATGAGTCCCAAAGTCACCGCCAAAGCGTGGCGGGGCGGAACGGTTTGAAAAGCCTGGGCGGTTATCATAATCCCAATCCACACCAGGATCCCCAGCGTCACCTCCACAGGCACGATCCGCAGGACGAGCGTCATTCCACCGGTCAGACACAGCACGGCCACCACGATCCCGTTGATCATTGAGTAGGCCGACCGAGCGCCCATCGCTTTCCAGGCCGGATGACCGATATAAATGGTGGTCGGAAAGGCGCTCCCGAACAGGGCTGCGATCAGGGTTCCAATTCCGTTGGCCAGCAGACACGGTCGCGTCTCATAGCGGTCCCCTGCCGCCTCAGCGCTCTCTAAATTTTGCAGCGAGCCAATCACGTTGAACAAGCCCATGGGGACGATGACCGACAGGTACTGCCAGCCTTCCCCACTGCTCAGGAGAGCAAACAGATCGGCCGGAACGGGCTGCGGGAGATGCACGCCGAAGGTATAGGTGTCTGGCGGTGGTTCGAACACAGACCAGCCAAAGGCGCGCAATATCCAGGCCAATCCGACACCGGTCAGGACAGCCACGAGTCCGCCCGGCAGGCCGAGGGGCAGGGTCTTGCGAGAGGCATAGCTGACCAAAATGATCAACATCGGCAGCAGTGCGATGGCTGGGGAGGCGAAGATCTGAAAAACAAATCCCATCGCAATAAAGGTGATGGCAATACCGGCCAGCGCGGCCAGCAAAGCCGCCCGGGGGGTATGGCGGCGCAGCCAATCGCCGACAAAAGCGCCCCCTATTTCCAGAATCCCGCTCAGAAAACACGCAAAGAGTCCGGCCTGCCAGGCCAAGACGGGATTCTTGGTGTGCTGGTAGATTGGTCCCATAATCAGAAAAAAATAGGCAAACACACTCGGGGTATTAATCCCGTAGGGCAGCGCCGTGACATCGTCCCGCCCGGTGCGTTGCATCACCTGTCGGGCTTGCCAAGCGTAAAAGGCATTGCCAAACAAGACCGACAAAGCCGCCCCGGGCAAGATCTGGCCGGTGACCAGTCCAGACGGAAAGCCACACACTGCGACTCCCAGCACGACGATCAGCATGAGCTGGATCAGGTTATCAATAAACAATCCAAAGAAGCCGTCGATATCACCACGCACAATCCGCATAGGCATGAGCCTAGTTGTAAGGACATTCGCATACTTTTTCTAGCGTGAGGCCGGGGGACGCTCCGCATCTGGACGGTAGCGGAGCAAGACAAAAGCCCACGGCCGACCTAATTTCTCGATAGGCTCTTCCTGCCAGTGGCCGTGCCGATAGCCCAGGATTTCGGTCTTCCGCTGGATTGGGACGAGATAACAGCCCGCAGCCACAGTTGCAGGCGGCCGATAGGGTGGCCACCAGAGGTCACGGACCCGAACGGCTTGCTGGATATGAAAAAGCGCTGCCACATCCGGGTCTTGGGCGGTCGTCAGCGGCTGGATCACATACACGAGACCGTGCCCGTGGACGTGCCGTACGACCTGGTCGACCACGGCCTGGGGAAATCGTGCTCGGCTCTCAACCATCAGCCAGGAGGGCTGTATGAATCCATGAAAGATGACTAGGCCAGCGACGGCAAAGCCGAAAGCCTGGGCTAGCCACGCCCGCTGGAGCGTCAACAAGACTCCGCCGACTGCCAACCCAAACGCCGTCCAGACGCTTAGCCCGAGCCCGAGCTGGCCGTTCAGCCACTGACAGTACTGGAGCGGCTGGACAGCGGTCCGGTGGGAAAACACGGCCAAAGCTAGACGGCAGGCGGTTTGGTCATCAGACTGGCTGGAGAACAGAATAGACAGGCCGAGGCCCATGACTATCAGCTGTGCCACACCGACCAGCTGTATCAGAGGACGCCACCACG
Organism: uncultured Binatia bacterium (SeqCode); assembly: GCA_965214605.1. GTDB lineage: Bacteria > Desulfobacterota > Binatia > Bin18 > Bin18 > JAAXHF01. The sequence continues at coordinate 996,433 of OZ243961.1, forward strand.
ACCAGTCTCGGCACCGGGCCGCAAGCTTGGCCGTGGAGGTCGAGAACCACCAGGCGACTAACAGGGCTGCCGGCGGAAACATCGGAAGGAGGTAGCGGGCCCGTTTATAGGCGGCGAGATGAAAAAAAACGGCAAGCGTTGTCCACCACAGTGCCACAAAAACTGGTCCGTCTTGCCGGGATCGAAACGCCTGCCATAGCGCAATAGGTAAGAACACACTCCACGGTGCGAAACGCAAAAAGATCACATCCAGGTAGTAGAACGGGGACATGACATCAATGCTGCCAAAAAAGCGCCCCAGATTCTCTTCTGTAATCTGGGTAGACCAAAAGTGGTGGGGCTGCCACCAGACCGCCCCGGCGTACCAACCAAGGCCTAAAACCAGCACGAGCAGGACTGGTCCGGCTGTGCACAGCAACCGAAAAGGGGTGAGTTCACGCCGCCATACGGCAAAGGCGAGGAGCGGCATTCCGACCAGGATCGCCCCGAGGGGTCCTTTGCTGAACACGGCTCCAAGGAGGCTAAGGGCAAAGCCGTACGGGACAAGCGGGAGCCAGACGGCCGACCGATCTTGGCGCGGCGCGGTGTAGGTATGGGCCAGAAAAAACAGGCCGAGACTCAGGCTGACAAAAAAACAGAAGGCCATGTCAGGCCGAGCCATACGCGCGTATTCAACGTACAGAGGAGCGGTGAGCAGCATGAACGCTGCCAGCCACCCTGTCGTAGGGCTGGCCATCAGCCGCCCCACCCAGACAAGCGTGAACACTCCGCAGCCAGCCAACAGAGCCGATGGCAGGCGCACGGATAGCGCGTCCACTCCCCCATCCCGCAGCCAGACCACGGTTGATCCAAGCCAGTAGAAGAGCGGAGGTTTGCGAACGCTGGGAAAAAGCCAGTGCCCCACTCCCCGGTCGTCTGCCGAAACAAAAGCGGACAGCCGCAGACCGTCCTGGGCCTCGTTGAATCCGACGATGTCAAAAAAACACAGCGGCACGATAAAGAGGCCGATGCTTAGCAACACGAGGGCAACAGGATAAGTGATGGGCGTGAGACGTGGCATAGCGTTGGGCTGACCGGCGGGGCACTGGCCCATGGACGGTCCTAGCCTATCTGTCTCCCTCGTTCCAAATCAATTGCCCGTGTCTTGTTGACCCCTTGGTCTAACCATAGTTATACCAAGGGGTATGAACACGGCGATTTCGATTTCCGACGACATTTTTTGGCGGGTGAACAGCGGGCCAAACGCCTTAGCCCTTCTCGTAGGGAACTGCCGCCGCTTCGACCAGGGTGGTGACCGCCGTGCAGGCCTTCTCTCGTAGGGAGCTACCGCCAACAGCTATATTGCCGTGTCTCGTAAAGATCACCACAACCAGGGCGCTCCCGAGCGCTTCAACGCGGTCTATGCACGGGCAGAAGAGCCGTCTGATCTCGGCTCACGAGCTCTCTTTGTCACGGGAAGACTAGTAGTGCGACGAGGCGAGATTTGGTTGGCCTCTCTTCCCAAGCCAAGCAGCCCTCTACCCGGCTCCCACCGATCCGTTGTGTTTATCCGATTCGACGTTTTCACCGCCGGTTGCATTCGGACGGTACTCGCCGCCGTGCCGACCTCATATTTGATGCCTGACCAGGCTCCCGGCAATGTCGTGCTCCCCAAAGAACAGACCGGACTCAAGAAGGATTCGGTTCTGAATGTGTCTCACCACACTTGACACGGCATTACTCACCGAACGGAGAGGCAAGAGGAGAAACCGTATGCCGAAAAAGTCCATCCGTGACCTTGATCTTGATGGCAAACGCGTCCTAGTTCGGGTCGATTTTAATGTCCCCTTAGAGCAGGACACTGTCAGCGACGACAGCCGTATCCGGGCGGCCATGCCGACCCTGGAGTATCTCATCGAACGACGCGCTAAGTTGATCCTGTGTTCCCATTTGGGCCGACCAAAAGGTCGGCCCACCCCCGCCTATAGCCTGAAACCCACGGCTGAGCGGCTGAGCCAATTGCTCAAGCAGCCGGTCCGGATGGCACCCGACTGCGTCGGTCCGGCGGTGAAAGCTCAGGCTGCGGCCGTGCAGCCAGGCCAACTGCTCCTGCTCGAAAACCTACGTTTCCATCCAGAGGAAGAGGCCAACGAGGTCACCTTTTGCCAAGAACTCGCCACCCTAGCAGACGTGTACGTCAATGACGCCTTTGGCTCGGCCCACCGGACCCACGCGTCAACCGTTGGGGTGACGGCCTTATTGCCGGCGGTCGCCGGATTGCTCATGGAACGTGAGCTGAATTTCCTCGGCAAAGCGCTCACCGATCCCAACCGCCCCTTTGTCGCAATTCTCGGTGGTGCAAAGGTGTCGGACAAGATCCGAGTGATCAAGCGGCTGCTCGACATGGTTGACTGTCTCATCATCGGCGGTGGGATGGCGAACACCTTCCTCAAAGCCCAGGGCAAAGCAGTTGGTCAATCACTGCTTGAAGCCGATAGGGTCGAGCTTGCCCGGAATCTGCTGCGGCAAGGTGGCAACAAACTGATACTGCCCGAGGACGTTTGTATTGCCGATCGGTTTGACGCTGAGGCGCAAAAACAGACCGTCAGTGTTGACGCTGTTCCTGATGAGTGGCGGATTCTGGATATTGGTCCCCGCACTCTCATGCGCTTCACGGCGAGCCTGCAAAACGCCCGGACTGTGATCTGGAACGGGCCCATGGGCGTATTTGAAATGCCGCCTTTTGCGGTTGGCACGTTTGCCATTGCCCGAGCCCTAGCCAAACTGTCGCAGGCGACCACGATTATTGGCGGCGGCGATTCCGCGGCCGCAGTCGAGCAGGCCGGTCTTGCCGACCAGATGACGCATATCTCAACCGGCGGCGGAGCATCGCTGGAATTCTTGGAGGGCAAACAGCTGCCTGGGGTAGCCGCTCTACAAGATATCTAATACAAGGGTCAGATGCAGGGCGGCTCAACCTTGCAGCGGAGAGGACTTCCCTTGGGAGGAGGGCATCAGACGCAAAGTGCGTAAGCGGTTGAGGGCGGCGGCAATCTCAAAACGTCGCGCTCGAGCTCGGTCGCCGAAGCCGGGTTGGGTCAGGGCTTCCAAGCCCTCGTGGTCAATACGCGTATCAATCAGGTCAAGGATTTCGGCTAGGCTGCGCCGCCCGTCACACAACCCTCGGGCGCATTCCAACAAAACATCTGCAATCATCCTACACTGGGCCGGATCAACAAGCTGAAACAGCAGCGAAACCTCAACCTCCTGACTGCCGAACTCAATCGTTCGGGTCTTTATGCTGCGCACCCGCTCTGTGGTCCTCCCCCGACTGGCGTCCAGACTACGCGGGTCGGGTAGGCGGGCGGCGGCGGGCGGCCACTCTCCGGGCGGCCGAGGCCCGGCTTGGGGCAGCGCCAGGGCAATCTCCTTGGCCCGGGCCGTGACGTCACGGGGCCGGTACTCGTCCATATGAATCACCCAATCCGCCACGTCGAGATAGTCACCCGCTCCGCCTACGACCAGAATTGAAGACACCCCACGTTCGGTCCACAGTTGCCGAACGCGGTCGAGATAAGGCGTAATCGGCTCTTTGTTGCCCGGCACCAAGCGCCGCATCCGAGCGTCTCGAATCATAAAATTGGTTGCGGCCGTATCTTCATCGATCAATAGCGCACTCGCTCCAGCCTCAAGGGCTTCGACAATGGCCGCCGCCTGCGAGGTACTGCCCGAGGCATCATCGGTGTCAAAGCGGTCTGTTCGGCGACCGAGTGGCAGCACGGTGATAAACGGCCGCAGATCGACCCCCCGGACAGAGCGGCCGTCCTCAGCCCGAATATGGACCGCCCCCGCGGTCGTCACACACCGCTCTCGGCCGTCACCCGGAATGTGGTCATATACCCCATGGGCTAAGGCCGCCAGCAGAGTAGATTTGCCGTGATACCCGCCGCCGGCAATCAGCGTCACCCCGGCCCGAATACCTAGTCCGCGCAGGAGGCCAGCGTGGGGGGCTTGGAGCTCACAGGCCAAGCCGGGCGGAACCTCAAGCGGCAGTGCTCTGTCGAGCGGTCGATCGTCCGCTCCGCTGTGCCGTGGCAGGATGCTGCCCTCGGCGACAAAGGCGACCAAGCCGGGCGCCCTGAGCTGTTGCCGTAAGGCCAGCTGATCTTCAACCGTCCGTACGTGGTGAGCGAGCTCGAGGTGATCCAGACGTGCCAGGACACGATCAAGCGTCTGCGGCAGCCGGCCGGTCAGCAGGGTCGCAGCCTCACGTCCGAGAATCCGGCGCCCGGCCGCTGGCAGCCCAACATTGAGGCGTAGCCGTAGGCCACCGTCTTGGCCTAGTTTCACCGCCGTTCGCTCCAGGACGTGTTGGCCAACGGGCAGAATTTCAAGCAAACCGCTTTTTCCACTCCCCGTTTTGCGGCGCGCGCCTGCGAGTCCCCGCATGATGGCCCGATGCACAAAATCGGCCGCCGCCCGTCGAGTCTCGACGTCGCGGTAGGCCCATTCGGGGAGAGCAGGGGCCGGGATATCGATACGAATACGGCTCGGCGCAGCAAATGGGTCGCCCTGCACGTGCTCGAACCTCAGCTGCTGCGATCCCAGCCTATACGTCCGTCCCCGCAAATCCCTGTAAAAGCCATACGGTCGCCCGTCCAGGCGGCTCAATGCAGATGCGAAATCAGCCCCCAAATTCGCCATGTCCAGCTTCCGCCTCACCCTTGTTGTCTCATTCTTTGCGGACACCCATCGAGTGGGCAACGTGCAGGCCAACGAGTCGGGCGACCAGGCCAGCAATATACAGCTGACCAACTACTGCCTCCAGAGCGGCTAAATTGCTAGCTGGACGCGAGATGGGGATGATATCACCGTATCCCAGCGTTGTCAGAGTCACCAGACTAAAATACAGAAACTGCGACAGACGCTGCGCGTCAAGCTGAGCCGTGCTCTCTTGGCCAGCAACAATTTCCGGAAGGCGAAAAGAACCAGGCAGGAAAAATTCCAACAAGGAAAAGAGCCAGGTCCAGGTCACCCCGAGCATCAAGTACACGCAGAGTGCGCCGTTGAGGGTATCAGCAGTGACCCTTTGATCACGCAACACCCGATCGAGAACCGTCGCAGTAGTAAAAGCCAGGAAGAGAAACCCGCACACATGGCCGACACCAAACAGCGCTGGGTTCTGCACCGCATAGGAGGCCCATCTGCCCATCACCGCCGGCAGGACAAGCACGGCGCCGAGCAGCAGTAAACGCTTTCGGTGGTGCAGCGCATAGACGGCGGCTAGGAGCATGGCCGACACCAGCACGTCAAGCAGAATCAGGGAGACACGTCCGATAAAGAAGAACGGGGCAAATGGGCTCAGCACATACAGGGCGAGGAGGGTAATCAACAGGGTCGTATATTGGCCAAGCAGCATAACCACACCACACAGAAAGTATACAGACCTGCGCTTGCACTTTGCAACAAAATTCTTACAATAGAGTCTTTCCCTAAGAGGGGAGTTGCGATGCCCGAATCCGACCAACCGCACTCTAGACAGGAAGAACCGGACGACCCGGCCGAGACGCCCCCGTTGACGTCACGCACCGTCTTCAGGCTCCAATGGATGACTGTTAGCCGGGCCTTGCTCGGGTCGAGCGTGTTCGTTCCCAAACCGATCGTTCTCACCCGCCTCTGAGATAAGGCCGACTCGGACTTCCTTCCCCGAGGCCGTATCAGCGGCAAGAGCGTGGAGGGAGTTTATGGCCAAACCCGATTCAAGCTTCAAATATCGTGTTGGGCAGCGCGTGATCCACGTGCCGCCAGGTGACCAGCCGCAGCGTTTCGAGGTCGTCTCACAGGTACTGCAGGCTACCCCAAGCGGCCCGCAACGTCTCTATTACCTACGACGCGCCGAACAATCAGCTCAAGGGTCATCCACTGCAAACCAAACCCTCTGTCTGTTCGAAGACAATGTCGCACCGCTTGATGACGGCCGCTAAGTCGGCCCTGGGCAAGACCTCTTGTCTATAGGTCAGCCCGAGGCTTCATCCGCAGGCTCCAGCACAGCGTCGACACCACAGCCAGCAGACTTAGTGCCATCCACACCCCTCCCCACACCACAGTTGCACCGCCAAACTCTTCGGCCAGCAAGCGTGCATCTGAACGCAGCCCGGCGCGCACGATGGTATCGCTATAGATATCCAACGGCGCGTACAGCATGCTGGTAAGCCCGATCACGCGGAGCAAAAAATCGTTGATCTCTCGGTTGAGCAACCACCCCATTCCCATCATACCGAGCCCGACAAGGCCACAGAAGACCAACCCAAACAGGCTACGGATATACATCCCAGCGATACCGGCCACAGCGAGGCCGAGCAAAATCATGATCGTCTTCTGCCACCGGGTCCTTGCTGTCAGCAGGTAGATGGCCAATCCCCACGCCAAGGAGCCGAGGTAGCCTGCATTCAGACTGAGAAAACGGTTGCCGCCAAGAGCAATGACCTGCCCGCCCTGTTGGGGGTCAATTTCCATGGCCTGGACCGTCCCACCGGTCAACACGGTGACAAGGGCATGGGACGCCTCGTGAAAAAAGACCACCAGCAGCTTGAGCGGATACAGGACGGCATGATTCCACAGCACAAAGATCAGCCCCAATAAGCCGGCCAGATAGACCGCCTGTTTCATATCCGGCTTAGGCCGCGAGTCGGGCAATCACTTTGATCTCGACCAAGGCTCCTGGAAAACCCAACTCCGTAATGCCGATCGCCGTCCAGGCTGGGTAGGGCTCTTTCATATAGCGATCTTTGACCTTCATGAACGTCCCGAGGTGCTTCTGTAAGCCGACATGAAATGTCGTCATTTCGACCACACTGTCAAACGAGGCACCGGCCGTTTCCAGCACGGTTTTGACGTTCTCAAACGCCTGGGCGAACTGCGTTTCAGGATCATCCGCAATGGCGTTATCGGCGGCGTTACCGAGCTGGCCAGAGCAGAATAAGCGATCGCCGTCTTTAATCGCTGGGGCAAAATGGAAGTCCGTATAGAAGCGTTCCATACCTGCGGGAGTCACAACATCTTTGCTCATAGGAGCTCCTTTCTCTTGGCGGCAGTGGGCCGCCAGTTTCTATTGTCACCTTGGTCGCCGCTGAACTCGGACCGACTACTGCTGCTCAGGGTTGAACGCAGCTGGCAGGAGCGGGGCACGCCGGCGGTCAGTTGCACGTCCTGACCCTGATGAGAAATCGTCAGCTCACTCCCCTGACGCAGGAGATAGGTCACGGTCTTGGGCTGAATATCGACGACTAGGCTCATGTCCCGTATCATCAGCGGAAATTTCAGCCGCTCCCAGGGAACGGGCAGCTTCGGGTCAAACGACAGGTGGCCGCCATAGTCGCGCATGCCGCCAAAGCCGTACACCAGAGCCATCCAGGTGCCGCCCATCGAAGCCAGGTGCATGCCGTCCTGGACATTGCCCCTGACGTTGGCCAAGTCCATGAACGCCGCATAACGGAAGTATTCGTAGGCTTTCTCGGCATAGCCGACTTCTGAGGCAGCAATGCTCTGGATGGAGGCCGACAGCGAGGAGTCGCCGGTCGTCAAGGGGTCGTAATAGTCAAAGTTCCGCTTTTTCTGTTCCAGGCTAAATTTGTCGCCAAGCAGAAACATGGCCAGCACCACATCGGCCTGCTTAATGATCTGGCGACGGTAGACCATCAACGGATGGTAGTGCAGCAAGAGAGGGTATTGCTCGGTCGGGGTGTTGGAGAAGTCCCACGGCTCCTGTTCAAGAAAGTGATCGTCCTGAGGGTGGATGCCAAGCTCCTTATCGTAGGGCACGTACATTCGGTCGGCTACCGCCCTCCACTCTTCGATCTCTTCAAAAGCCAGGCCGGTCTTGTTGACCAGGGCCGCATACAAGCCGGGTTTCTCTGCCCGTAGGGCGGCTACTGTCTGGGCCGCGTACTGGAGGTTTTCACGGGCCATGAGATTGGTAAAGGCGTTATTATTCACCACCGCGGTATATTCGTCCGGCCCGGTTACGCTGTGGATGCAGAAGTGCCCACCCGCCCGTTCAGAGTAAAAACCTAGCTCACACCACATCCGGGAGGTCTCGACCAACATCTCTGCGCCGGCGTTCTGCAAGAACTCGGCGTCGCCAGTGGCGTCAATATACTTGCGCAGGGTGTAGATAATATCGGCGTCAATATGGTACTGAGCCGTGCCTGCCGCATAATAGGCTGAGGCTTCCTCACCGTTAATCGTCCGCCACGGAAAGAGGGCTCCACGCAGATTAAGTTCCCAGGCTCGCTGCCGGGCCTGGGGCAGCTTATCGTGACGAAACTTGAGCAGGTTACGGGCAATACGGGGCGTGGTGTAGATCAGAAACGGGACAACGTAGATTTCTCCGTCCCAGAAATAGTGGCCTTCATATCCCTGGCCGGTCAGCCCCTTGGCCGGCACGCCGGTCCCCTCGGCTCTGGCGGTTGCCTGACACAGCTGAAACAGATTGAACCGCACGGCCTGCTGGATCGTCGGCTGGCCCCCGACCTCCACATCGCTGCGCTGCCAGAAGTCGTACAGGTGCAGCTGCTGGCTCTCCAACAGCTCGGAGAAACCGTGCTCGACGGCTCGGTCAAGGGTACGCTCGGCCCGCGTACACAGCTCATCGTCCGGAGCCGAGCCCGAGGTATGATAGGTCATATACTTGGTCAGAGTGATTGGCTCGCCCGGCAGGGCTTCAATGCTGAAGACAATTTTGCCGGAATCTGGCCCGACCTCGCTGATGGGGGAGCAGGCGCAGGCGGTCTTGAGGCGGTGATCAATACCGCATGCAATCCTCATCCGGCTGCGACGGGTGGCATGACTCAAGATCGCCCGCATATTTTTCCCGGCCGGGGCGTAATGGCGTCCGGGGAGGAGCGGACGCTCTGGAAAATCACGCGCTTTGCGCGGATCATTGCTGGTTGTATCCGGAACAGGGTGCTGATAGACTACCTCGGAGGAAATGACAACCGGGGCCGGGGCGTTCAGGACCGTCACTCTGTAGCGGACCGCCGCCAGATGGCGGTGGCCGAAGGACACCAGACGACGTGATTTAATCAGCACGCGCTTGCCGGTCGGCGTCTCCCACAGCACCTCACGGTCAAGCGTGCCGGCCCGCATGTCGAGCGTGCGGTTGTAATTCAACAGGCTGGCGTAGCGCAGAGAGAGCGGTTCGTCATCAACGTACAGCTTGATGATCTTGCTGTTCGGAACGTTGATAATCGTCTGACCGGTCCGGGCAAAACCGTAGGCTTCTTCGCCGTAGACAATCGGCCACGACTCGTAAAAGGCGTTGACAAACGTGCCGTCTTGGACGTCTTCCTCAAAGCAACCACGCATGCCTAGATAGCCGTTACTTAGAGCAAACAGCGTTTCGGTTCTGTCTAGGAACTGCGGATAGTAGCGGTTCTCAATAATTTTCCATTCGTCCACCGGATAGACGCTGTGAGGCAGACTTGGGGTCTGATAACTAGCCATGGGCGATCAGGTCCTTCAGGTCGCTGACAACAATATCGGCTCCACGCTCTCGTAGGGCATCAGCGTGGCCGGTCTGACGGCCACGCATTACGCCAACAACCAGACCAAAGCCACCAGCGCGGCCAGCCTCAACGCCGACAAGCGCGTCTTCAATCACTACCGCCCGGGGCGGCTGAACGGCGAGTTGGCACGCTGCAGCCAGAAAAGTGTCGGGCGCGGGTTTGCCCTTCAGCTTCAGTTCGGCGGCGAGCTGGCCGTCGAACCGCACCTCAAATAGGTCGGCGATGCCGGCCGCCTCTAGGATCATCGGGCAGTTGCGACTTGACGACACCACCGAGGTCTTCAGACCGCGGGCACGCACGGCCCGCAGCAAGCTCAACGCGTCCGGATAGGTCTCGACCCCCTCCGAGGCAATGACCATCTGGATCAGGGCATTTTTACGGTTACCAAGTCCGCACACTGTCTGGCGGTCGGGGGGGTCGTCTGGCGCGCCATAGGGCAGAGACAGACCGCGAGCGGTAAGGAAACTCTGGGCACCCTCATAGCGTGCCTTACCGTCAACATAGCGGAGGTAGTCGGCGATCGGATCAAAAGGCACAAAGGCGGCTGCCTGATGGCGGAGAAATTCGTCAAAAGTTCGCTTCCAACACGCGGTGTGAACTTTTGCGGTCGCCGTGACGACCCCATCAAGGTCAAACAGGACAGCGTCAAACCATTCCGGCGTAATCGAACGGGACGGGTTCATGCGATCCCCTCAGCCGTCTACTGCTCCCCCTCTGAAGCCAGCGTCCAGGGCGTCACGATCAAGTTCGCACGGCCACACGGAAACTGTCGGGGGTCAAGGGCCTCACGGCCTTATTCACGTGAGCCAGGGATGATGCTGAGGACCAAGCGGCGGCCGCGCCGTTGAACAATAATCTCGGCCGCAGTATTGGCCCGCAGGTCGCCCAGCGCATAGGTATAATCATAGATATTCTCAATGCTCTTCCCAGCCAGCTGCACAATGATATCCCCGCCTTGGAGGCCAGCACGGGCCGCCGGCCCATCTTTGACCACCCCGGATAGCTTAACGCCTACCACCTCCGACCGGGTGTAATCTGGAATCGTGCCCAGATAGGCGCGCAGCCCTACGCGTCTCAGCTGAGGGGCCGGGGCATCCATTTCCCGGTAATCGGGCACGTCCTGGCGGGTGGCTAAATTGACGGACAGGGCAGCCATCAGCCGGGTAATTTCTTCCGCTCCCGAAAACTGAATCTTATCCGCGGTGTCGCGCGGTGTGTGATAGTCCTCATGGGCGCCGGTAAAAGCGCTCAGCACCGGAATCCGCTTAAGATAGAATGATGTGGCATCGGTCGCTAGATAGCTGTCGTCTTGCAGGGTTAGCGGCAGCCCGATCGAGGCATTAGCCTGCTCAATCAGGCCGGTCCAGCTCGAACTAGAACCAACCCCCTGGAGAATCAGGCTGTTTTGCAGGCGTCCAATCATGTCCATATTCAGATAGGCCATCGGTCTCAGCGAAGCCGACTGATCAGCTTGGCTGTCAAACGTCCGAGTAAAATAGCTCGACCCCAGCAGACCCATCTCTTCTCCGGACCAAGCGGCAAACACCACATCCCGGTGCAGCGCGAGCTGACCTCGAGCTTTTTGGTTGGCCAGATACTGGGCGATTTCAAGCAGGCCGGCAACACCAGAGGCGTTATCGTCGGCCCCATAATGAATGGCTCCCCTTTCGTCGTCGCGTGCCAGCGAGTCAGACCCGTGTCCGGTGCCGAGATGATCAATATGCGCCCCAATTATCAGCGCGCGACGCCCGTCCGGTCTACCCGCCGACAGCCGGGCCAGAACATTGCGGCCGGTCTTTTTCTCGTGGCGAATATCAATACCGGCGACCAGCCGCAAGCCCTCCAGCTCAAAACCCCCCATCAGCTGGCCCGTATCCGCAGCGTCCTGGAGCGTCTTGAGGTCTTTTCCCTCGGCCCGCAACCAGGCGGCCGCGACCGCATCGGTAACAGACAAGGTGCCAATGCTCGTCCCGGCCAGCGAGGCGTCAAAAGACAGGCCGACGAGCTGATTGTTGACCATGGCGTTCGGCCCGCTGACAATGATCAGGCCCCGTGCCCCACGGTCACGAGCCAGCATCGCTTTGCGGCGCAAGCTAGCATAGCGGCCGAGATGGTCTCGCCACTGTTGAGCGACTCCCTCCGGCATATAGCGAAAGACCAGGACCCACTTGTTGTTGACATTGAGATGGCTGTACGAGTCATAGACCGGCTGACCGTCAGCCGCCGGAGCGACAATGCCATAGCCCGCAAAGACCACTCCTGCGGGGGTGAATTCACCAATTTTGGAAAAGGCTACAGGACGCCAGTCCCGGTCAAGCTCATAGGACTGCCCAGACCGCGCCGGCGTCTGACCGTCTCGGGCTAGACGCTCTGCCATCAAGGTATTGTCCGGTCCCAGCGAAACCCCGGCCGTAAAAGGAAAAGGCTGAAAATAGCTTTCCCCATCACCCGCCGGCACCAAGCCAAACTCTTCAAACAGGGCGGCCGCATACGCCGTTGCTGCATGCTCACCGACCGTGCCGGTCAGCCGCCCAGCCATCTGTTCAGAGGCTAAAATCTCAATGTGACGCTGGAGGTCGGCCGCCTGGATTTCCGGCGCCGTCATGCTCGGGCCGGCACCAGTATTAGCCGGCCCAATGACAAGCGTGAGGAGTCCGACAAGAAAAAGTTTCAGGGTCCGCTGCATAGCGACAGATCATACCGCCGGTGGCCACGATACACCAAGGGCCGGTTTGATTTACCGGAGAACTCAGCGAGAGAGGGCGAAAAGGGCTGACGAATGCACCTTCTGCGTCCTGAAAAACAGATATCTTTTCGACGGAATAGGCCGAAAAGATCAGGGCTCAACATGAATCCTCTGGCGAGAGTGTTTTTTGGCTGGACATTGCCGCTCTCGGCTTTCTCATGTCCTGGACAGAAGTGGAAAAGCGTCTGGCGGGCGGTCTGCGATCACCCCCTCAGTCTCCCGACATCGCCTCACACAGCTTGACGCTCTCTTCCTGCTTGGCTAGTGTCAACCTTATCACTGCATGTAAGGGGGAAAGCACTATGGCGTATCTATTCGCTCATATCAAGCTGCGGCCGGGCAAGGTCCAAAAGTTTACCGAGGTGCTCGGACAGCTGGCGCCGCTCCTGGAGAAGCACGGCGGCTGGAAGCTGCACGGGAGTTACTTTAACGTTATCGGGCGTTTGCACACTGTTGTTGACGTCTGGGAGTTGCCCGATGCTAACGCTGTCCAAACGACCTTGGAAAAGGCGTCACAAGACCCCGAGTTTCAGAAATGGGCGCCGGGGATTGAAGAATGTATCGAAGATGAAACCCTACAGGTGATGACCAAACTACCGGTCTAAGCCGTCCGTCATCCAGACAAAGATTTTTTAGCCCTTGGGTCCGATCATATCTTCCGGTCGGACCCACCGGTCATACTCCTCGGCCGTCACATGGGCTAGCGCCAACGCCGCCTCTCTGAGGCTTGATCCATCCCGGTGCGCCTTCTTGGCGATCTCTGCCGCTTTCTCATAGCCGATATGGGGATTGAGGGCGGTTACCACCATCAGCGACTCCTGCAAATGCTTGTCAATCCGTTCTCTGTTCGGCTCAATACCGACCGCGCAGTGGTCATTGAAGGCCTGACAGGCGTCGGCAATGAGCCGGATCGACTCAAGCAGGTTGTGTACCATCACCGGTTTGAACACGTTGAGTTGGAAATTGCCCTGCGAGCCGCCAAAAGCCACAGCCGCATCGTTGCCGAACACCTGAACAGCGACCATCGTCAGAGCCTCTGACTGAGTCGGGTTGACCTTACCGGGCATAATGGAAGAACCCGGCTCGTTCTCGGGAATGAAGATCTCGCCAATACCGGCTCGCGGGCCGCAGGCCAGCCAGCGTACATCGTTGGCGATCTTCATCAACGCCCCGGCCAGGGTCCGCAGTGAAGCACTGGCGGTGACCATGGCATCATGGGCCGACAGGGAGGCAAACTTATTTGGCGCCGAGACAAACGGGCGTCCGGTCTCGGTTGCCATCTTGGCCGCTGCCAGATCACCAAACTGGGGATGGGCGTTGAGACCGGTGCCGACCGCGGTCCCGCCAATCGCCAGCTCACAGAGTCCAGGAATAGTCCGGCGGATGTCGTTAAGAGCGGCGTTGAGCTGGGCCGCCCAGCCACCAATCTCCTGTCCCAAGGTGATCGGTGTTGCATCCTGCAGATGCGTACGGCCGACCTTCACCACGTCGGCAAACTGCTTGGACTTGGCGTGCAGCGTGGTGGCGAGCTGACTAACGGCTGGAATCAGTACGTCTTCGAGTTGCTCGACAGCGGCAATGTGCATCGCGGTCGGAAAGGTATCGTTGGAGCTCTGGCCGCGATTCACATCGTCATTGGGGTGGATCGGTTTCTTTGAGCCCATCTCACCACCGGCCAATTCAATGGCCCGGTTTGAGATCACCTCGTTGGTGTTCATGTTGGTCTGCGTGCCCGAGCCGGTCTGGAAGACAACCAACGGGAAGTGATCGTCAAGGGCACCGGAGATCACCTCGTCGGCCGCCCGAACGATCAGGTCCACCTTCTCCTGAGACAGCTGCCCCAGCTCGCCGTTGGCTAAGGCCGCGCCCTTCTTAAGGACACCCATCGCCCGGATGATAGGCCGGGTAAAACGGAAACGCTCAACGCCAATGGGGAAGTTGGTGCGCGAACGCTCGGTCTGGGCACCCCAGTATCGGTCAGCAGCAACCTCGACCGCTCCCATGCTATCCGTCTCGGTTCTCGTCTTCATATACAATCCTTCGCTCAAATCGACAGCAGAACAAAAACGGTCACCACCGTACCAAGGATGGCCCCGCCATAGCAGATGACCGCAATAGGCATCTGATAGCCTCGCAGACCCGTATCGTACAAGGTATGGCGGATGCGGTGCACGCAGTGGAAAAAAGTCAGGGAGAAGAGGACCAACAGGTAGAGTTTGGTCAGCGGATGGGAGGCCAAGTCGCTCAGAGCATCAGCCGATACCCAACCCAGGGGAGCCATGATGCCGCCCAGCACGACGTGAATCGGCACCAGGAGGGCCGCAACCATCCCCCCGGCCGAAAACAGAGACCACCAAAACGCTTCGCCCGACTTGGCCATATCTTCAACTCCTCAGGACAATCCACATGATCACGACCGACACCACCAGCCACGCGAGGTAGTGAGAGCCGGCGATAACAACCGGGGGGACGCGGTCTTCTCCCCGGCGCACGATAATGACTTGGGGGGTTAGGTTGAACCAGGTGATGCTGTGGTAGAGGGCGGCAATCAACACCAGGAGGTGAAAAACAATCCAGCCCGGTGAGGCGAGTTGCTCGACCGTTCTCGCATATGCCTCGGCTCCTCGAGCAAGGTCGGCCAGTTGAATGAGGGAGACAACCAGGAAGGCGACGATTAACACGCTGGTCAACTCACGCAGCATAAAGAGCACGTAGTTGCGCTTGCTCAGCCACCAGGTGCTCGCCGATATCGGGCGGTAGTAGGGCTCACTCATTGCGATCCCCTCGGCAGCAACATGGACTTGAACCAATCAATCGCTCCGGACGCCTTAGCCTGCTGGATCGCCCCGGCGGGGTCGACATGCTTAGGGCAGACCACAGAACACTCGCTCACAAAGGTACACTCCCACACGCCTTCGTGGCTGGAGATGACCTCTCGCCGAGCGTCCTGACCCTGATCGCGGGAGTCGAGGTTGTAGCGCTGGGCCAGGGCGATGGCTGCCGGACCAACAAAAGACGAGTCGAGGCCGTATACCGGGCAGGCGGCGTAACATAGCATGCAGTTGATGCACATGCTGAACTGTTTATAGCTGGCCAACTCGGCCGGAGTCTGCAAATATTCCCCCTCAGCAACCGGCTTCTCCTGCTCACGGATAAGCCATGGCTGGACATCCTTGAGCTTGGCCATGAAGTCGTCCATGTTAACGACCAGGTCGCGTTCGACCGGAAAATTGGCCAGCGGTTCGACTCGGATCGGTTCCGGATAGTAGTCTCTGAGAAAGGCCGCGCAGCTGAGCTTGGGCTCGTTATTGATCATCATGCCGCAACTGCCGCACACGCCCATATGACACGACCAACGGTAGGACAGACTACCGTCTACCTCATCCTTGAGATAGTTGAGCGCGTCTAGGATAACCCAGTCGTCGCGGTACGGCACAGAGTACGTCTGGAAAGTCGGTTCTTGGGAGACCTCCGGTCGGTAGCGGAAGACCTCCAGCGTGATGTCAGCCATCGTTAATCTCCATATTTCCGTTCAGCGGGCGGCCAACGAGTAATGACCACATCCCGATACTCTATACGTGGCGCGCCGTCGGTTTGGTATGCCATGGAGTGGGCCAGGAAGTTGTCATCGTCGCGTTGGGGATAATCGGTGCGCTGGTGAGAGCCACGCGACTCTTGCCGAGCAACCGCTGAATAGGCGACGGCTTCGGCCACATCCAGCATACATTCCAACTCCAGGGCTGCGGTAAGCTCGGTATTGAAGGTCAGGCTGCGGTCGTCCAAGGTGATGTTGGCAAACCGCTCCTTGAGCTCGGATACCTTATCACAGGTGGCTTGCAGCGAGTCCTGGGTTCGATAAATGCCGGCCCCGGTCTCCATCGTCGCCGTCATCTCGGTGCGTAGGCTGGCAAGCCGTTCGGTGCCGTCGGTCTTGGCGATGAACCGCTGCTGGATGCGCGTTTGCTCGTCTTTGGCTTGGGCTTCAAGGGCCTGCGCATCACAGGCCGGCTGTTCTTGGGCAAAGGTCGCAGCCGCACGGCCCGCCCGGGCGCCAAAGACCAACAGCTCGGTGAGCGAGTTTGAGCCGAGTCGGTTGGCTCCGTTGATGCTCACACACGCACACTCGCCAGCCGCGAATAGGCCCGGCAACGGGGTCGCCGCCTCAATATCAGTATCGATCCCACCCATCATGTAGTGCACCACCGGCCGGACCGGAATCGGCTCGTAGACCGGATCAATACCCGCATAGTTCTTTGCCAACTCGCGCACAAAGGGGATCTTTCTGTCAATCTTTTCCTCGCCGAGGTGGCGAACGTCGAGGTGGACCACGTCACCGTAGGGGCCCGGCAGAGTGTTGCCCTTGTCGTGCTCTTTGACAAAGCACTGCGAGAGCTTGTCGCGCGGCCCGAGTTCCATCGTCCGTTTTTGGGGGTGTGCCGGGTCATTCACATCAAGCGGTTTCCCGAGCTCGTAGTCCTGGAGATAACGGTAGCCGTTTTTATTGACCAGAACCCCGCCCTCACCACGGGCGGCCTCGGTAATTAGGATGCCTGTGCCTGGCAGGCCAGTCGGATGATACTGGACGAACTCCATGTCTTTGAGCGGTACTCCGGCCCGGTAGGCCAACGCCATGCCGTCGCCAGTCTTGATAGCTCCGTTGGTTGTAAACGGGAAGATCCGGCCAGCCCCACCCGTACACATAATAACCGCCTTGGCCAGCACCGGCTGGACCATGCCAGTGCGCAACTCAAGCGCGGTCACGCCCTGACAGCGGCCGTTCTCGACCAACAGCTTAGTGGCAAAAGACTCATCATAACGCGTGATCGAGGTGTACTGCAGCGAAGTCTGAAACAGCGCGTGCAGCAGGTGGAAACCGGTCTTATCCGCGGCAAACCAGGTCCGCTCAATCCGCATCCCACCAAATGGCCGTACCGCGACCCGACCGTCGGGCTCCCGACTCCAGGGACAGCCCCAGTGCTCCAACTGGATAAGCTCGGCCGGCGCTTCCTTGACAAAGAGCTCAACCGCATCCTGGTCGGCCATCCAGTCGGAACCGGTGATCGTATCGTGAATATGATCTTCCAGACTGTCGTTTTCTTTGATGACCGCAGCCGTTCCGCCCTCGGCCGCAACCGTATGACTGCGCATCGGGTAGACTTTAGAGACGAGGGCGATATCAAGCTGGGGATTGATTTCGGCCACGGCGATAGCAGCGCGGAGCCCCGCCCCGCCACCCCCAACAATAAGTATGTCATGCACAGGTGCCATACATTCCCTTTGTGTCTAAGCGTTCTGCGCCAGCACCGTGTCCATGGCGGCGACCAATTCTTGCACATGGCTGACCGACACCTGCATCTCCTGCTTCTCCTTATCGCTCAACGCAATATCCACAACCCGTTCAACCCCTCCAGCGCCAATGCTCACCGGCACACCAAAATACACCCCCTCAATCCCATACTCGCCTTCAAGGTAAGCGGCGCAGGGCAGGATGTGCTTCTTGTCGTACAGGTACGCTTCGGTCATCTGAACCGCCGCCGAAGCCGGAGAATAGAAAGCCGAGCCGGTCTTGAGCAAGGCCACAATTTCGCCGCCAGCCTGACGTACCCGCTTCTCGATCTCTTCGAGCCGCTCAGCCGAGATCAGCCGCTCAATTGGGATACCGCCTACCTGGCAGTAGCTCCGTACCGGCACCATATCATCGCCGTGACCGCCTAAGACCATGGCGGTCACATTTTTGACCGACACGTTCAACTCCTGGGCAATAAAAGTCCGGTAGCGCGACGAGTCAAGCACCCCGGCCTGGCCAACGACCCGATTTTTGGGGAAGCCGGTGACCCGTTTGGCCAGGGTCACCATAGCGTCGAGCGGGTTGGTGATGACAATCAGAAAGCTCTGCGGCGCATATCTGGCGATGTTCTCCGAGACTTCACGCATGATCTTGCAGTTGATGCCCAGCAGATCATCCCGGCTCATACCCGGCTTACGGGCCACGCCGGCGGTCACGATGCACACATCGGCATCCTGAATGTCGGTATAACTGGTGGTCCCAATCAGATTAACGTCGTAGCCCTCGATCGGTCCGGCTTCGAGCAGATCAAGAGCCTTGCCCTGGGGCAAGCCGTCAATCACATCGTACAGAACCACATCGCCAAGCCCCTTGAGGGCGCACAAGTGGGCCAGCGTTCCCCCAATATTCCCAGCACCGATCAGCGCAATTTTTTTCCGTGCCATAGCCTTCTACTCCAAAGCCTTCCCGCTCATCCAAGATTAGAATAGGGGGTAAGATGCCAAAATTTGCCAATGCTGTCTAGCCCGACAGCTCCCGAACAGAGGGAGGAAAACGCGGCAGATAGCCTAAGCTCAAGCCGAGTTTAGGGCATGGTCCGAAGCGCCTAGTCTGGGCTTGACACAGGTCGGGACTCCTCCCTTAAGAAGTTCACAAATTCCTGGACCGCAGGGGTAAAACGGCGCCCTCGCTTAGAGATAATCCCCAAGGGGCGCACCACCACCTCATCGGCCAAAGGAATCACCTTCAGGGTTACGTTCTGCACCTCCTGAGCAATACTCGGCTCAGGCACGATGGCCAGGTGTGAGCCGAGTTCAACGATCCGCTTGACCGTTTCGATATTGTCCACTTCTGTTGTGTACTGGACCCGGACATGGTGCTGGCGGAAAATCCGGTCGAGCGCCCGGCGGGTTGGAATGTCGCGCTCGAACCCGACAAACTTTTCCCGGTCAAGCTGTTGCATCGATAGGCTGCGGAACTTGGCAAACGGGTGCTGGGGAGCGCAGACTAGGACTAGCTGGTCTTCGCGAAACGGCGTAACCACAATCTGGGGCCGTTTGCTGGGGTAGGCCACGATGCCCAGATCAATATCCCCACGGCTCACGTCTTCATAGATCTTATTGACGCGGGTGTACTCCAGGTGGACCTCGACCTCGGGGAAGGTCTGAAGATAACGCTTGAGCGGGGACGACAACTCGTACAACCCGACACTGTAGACCGTAGTCACCCGCACGCTGCCGGCTACCGAATGCGACAGTGCCTGGAGCCCTTCTTCAATCTGGCGGTATTTCTGGGAGATCTGCTTGCCGACTTGGTATAGGGCTTCCCCCGCCTGAGTGAGCCGAATGCGGCCCCGAGAACGCTCGACTAACTGTCGTTCGTAGTGGGCTTCGAGACTACGGATCTGCTGGCTGACGGCAGACTGAGTCAGCAGGTTCTTGGCCGCAGCGCGGGAAAAACTGCCCGTCTCAACCACGTCACAAAAGACCTTGAAGATTTCCAGGTGCATATGGACAACAACAGATGCAGAGCAGGATGCCAAAATTCAGCCTACCTGTCTAGGATCTGTTTCCCTCAGCGGTTGACTCCCTAGCCGCTGTCCAGCATGTTCTCGGGAGAGGAGGAGTTGCTATGGCGACCGAACATACTGGCACTCAAACGAGCATCGAAATGACCGGGGCAGAGGCGGTCATTCGGACCGCAGCCGCGGCCGGCATCGACGTCTGCTTTGCCAATCCGGGGACAACCGAACTCTACCTGGTGGCGGCACTCGATCGCTGTCCTCAAATCCGGTCTGTCCTGTCCGTCTTCGAAGGGGTCTGTACTGGTGCGGCGGACGGCTATACCCGGATTAGCGGGCGACCCGCCCTGGCCCTCCTCCACCTCGGCCCAGGCTTGGCCAACGGTCTGGCCAATCTTCACAACGCCCGCAAAGCCAACTCGCCCGTCGTGTCGGTCGTTGGAGAACACGCCACGTGGCATATCGCGGCCGACGCGCCGTTGACGTCCGACATCGCTACCCTGGCCCACCCTATGGCCCACTTTGTCAAAACGCCGGCCAGGGTGGAGGATGTCGCCACTGACATGGCGGAGGTCATTGCCGGAGCCACCAAGCGGCCGAGCGGTCCGGGCACCCTGATCCTGCCCGCTGATATGCAGTGGGCCAAGGTCACCTCTCCCCTCCCCCACCCCATACTCTCGCAAGCGACCCCGCCCCACTCTGAGGCGGTGGAACGCGCGGCGCGGGCCCTGAGTCGGTCCCAAGCGGCGTTGGTACTAGGTGGCAGCGCACTACGCGCGGCGGGCTTACGGGCGGCCGACCGGATCGCCCGAGCCACCGGCTGTAAGGTCTTGGCCCCGACCTTCCCACCGGTCCAAGACCGGGGGCGCGGCCTGATATGTCCAGACAAGATTCCCTACGCCCCAGAGGCTGCTCGCCAGGTCCTGGAGCCCTATCAAACCCTGGTGCTGGCCGGGGCCGCGAAACCGGTGGCCTTTTTTGGTTATCCCAACAACCGCAGCGGTTTGTACGCCGAAGACGCCGAGTTGGTCGAGGTGTGTGGCACCGAGGGCGATCCGGCGACTGCCGTGATCGCGCTGGCCGAGGCGCTTGACGCTCCGCCCGACCGCCAGGTCCCCACCTCCGACCGGCCAGCGCCACCGACCGGCCCATTGACACCGCGGCATATGTGTCAGGCGGTGGCGGCCCTTCAGCCCGAGAATGCCATTGTGATGGACGAAGGGGCGACCGCCGGCTTTGGCTACTATCCGCTGGCGGCCGGAGCTCCACCATTTACTTATATGGCCTTGACTGGTGGTTCGATCGGCCAGGGCCTGCCGTGTGCGACGGGTGCTGCGACCGCCGCCCCGGACCGGCCAGTGGTGTGTCTGGAAGGCGACGGCTCATCTCTGTATACCATCCAGGCTCTGTGGACGATGGCCCGCGAGAAACAGCATGTGACCGCCGTTATTTGTAAAAATCGGGCCTACTCCATTTTGCGCTGGGAGCTGGAACGGGCCAAGATAACTCCAGGTGAAGCGAGTCTCTCCTTAACCGGTTTAGACTCCCCCGTGTTTGACTTTGTCAAACTGGCCGAAGGCTTTGGGGTCGAGGCACGGGCGGTGTGGACGGCTGAGGAGTTAAATGAGGCTCTGCTCTATGGGTTTCAAACCTCGGGACCGATGCTGATCGAAGCCAACCTGGAATAAGCCGGGCGTCAGTCTTGGCCATGTCTGGACGCCAGCCACAAAGCGTGTCATAGCTGGCAGTCGGGAGCACCGAGACATAAGGAGGGAGGCATGAAAATTAGAGCTACGTCGCACATCGCCATTGGCGTTAGCAACATGGCTGAGTCGCTACAATTCTATCGAGATCTGCTGGGCCTGCGCGTCACCCTGGACGATCCCAATGAAAACCCGGGAGGCATGCTGCGGACGGTCACCGGCGCGGAACAGCCCGGCCGTCACGGGGTCTATCTGCGCTGGGAGGACGGCCCAGACGCCACTTTCATCGTCCTGTCCCAGAACCGTCCCACCTCGGGAGAGGCAATTAATCTGAACCAGATCGGTATCCATCACTTCGCCTTCTGGGTGGACGATCTGGAGGAGACCTTTGAGCAGGTCAAGGCCGCAGGCGTCCCAATCGTCCTGGCCCCAAAGGTCTTCGACAGCGTCGCCTACGGGGAAGCGCCGGGTGGCAAAGTCATGACCACCCTGTTCAAAGACCCCGATGGGATCGTCATCCAGCTCGATCAGCGGGTCTCTTAATGAGGGAGGAAGTCGCATGGCATTTGGCGCGAATAACGTGGAATACGAAGTGATCGAAGGCTGGGAGCACCTGCCTGAAGGATGGTCGTTTGTTGAGGTGGCGGGCGTGGCCACCGACTCCCAAGACCGGGTGT
Organism: uncultured Binatia bacterium (SeqCode); assembly: GCA_965214605.1. Classification (GTDB taxonomy): domain Bacteria; phylum Desulfobacterota; class Binatia; order Bin18; family Bin18; genus JAAXHF01. The sequence continues at coordinate 1,018,411 of OZ243961.1, forward strand.
ATGCTTTTAACCGAGGCGAACACCCGATGATCGTCTTTGACCGTGACGGTAAATTTCTCGACGCCTGGGGAGAAGACGTGTTTACCAATGCTCACGGCATCTTTATCGGCCCGGACGATACCATCTACTGCGCCGACAATTTCGATCACACGGTCCGTTTGTTCAAGCCCGACGGGACGCTGCTCAAAACCCTGGGCGAGAAAGACAAACCCACCGACACCGGCTTCAAAGCCTGGTCAACTCCGGTTCAAAAGTCGGCCGGCCCGTTCAATATGGTGACCAATGTCGCCCTGGATCCAGACGGTGCGATGTATATTGCCGACGGCTACGGTAACGCCCGGGTGCATAAGTTCTCGGCCGCCGGTGAGCTGCTGTTCTCCTGGGGGGAACCCGGCAGCGGCCCGGGGCAGTTTAAAATCCCGCACTCAATTGCGGTTGACCGCCGCGGCACGGTGTACGTTGCCGACCGGGAGAACTCCCGCATTCAGGTGTTCAGCGGCGACGGTGAATACCGCACCGAATGGACCCATGTGAACCGGCCCGACGACCTGTATATTGATGCTGATGAAAACTTGTTTGTTGCCGAGCTCGGCTTCAAGGTCGCCAGTATGCCGAACGGCTTGGGCGCGGAAGTGCCCCCCCACGAGCCGCCGTCGTGCGTCAGCGTGTTGACCCTGGACGGCGAAGTCCAACATCGCTTTGGCGAGCACGGCTTAGAGCCGGGAAATTTCTATGCTCCGCACGGCATCTGGGCCGACTCGCGGGGCGATTTATACGTCAGTGAGGTGAACTATAGCGCGGGCGGGCGGCAGGGGTTGATCCCGCTCGACGGCCATGTCCTGCAAAAGTTCATACGCCTCAACAAATAAGCCGCAGCCCTTCTCCCCCTCTCTGCCGGCCTTACAGCCGCGCAGGAAGAGCCGGGAGAACCCTCCTCGGTCCGCTGACTTCACTCGGCAACCGCCCGACAATGACCGGCATTTTCGCCGTACAAATGGCCTCTCACGGTGAGAGGTTCTCATATCCTAAATATAGTCTGGAATCTGGGCGCTAGCCTACTCTTCGCCGTATGCGACGCGTCGGCAGAGGCAGATGCTCTGGGGAACACCAAAAGAAGCCCATGCACTTAACATCGTCGTCGCCGGACGAAATCCCGGGTTCATGCCGGCTGGAAACCTCGCAGGTTTACCCCGCATGAATTGACCTGGAAGCCTGACCGGCGGCGGCGCCTCGGTCCGCCGGAGCTTGGGCGGCACGAGGAACGATTTTCTCGTGCCGAGATGCCGCAGCTCCTCTTGTTTAGCGAGTCACGGTATCTCGAAAGGGCGAACCTCGGCCTCGACAATGGTCCGCCGGGTCTGGCGGAGTGTAGCATGCTCCCTACTAAAGGGTGGTCTAACGTATGGACCATATTCGCTGGTCTTTCGATAATCGGCGCTGACCATCAAGGTCTGCACCAACACATGGATTTTCGGGCTTGTCGGGGATTGCTAATCTCAGAGGCGCTGCGCCGAGAGGTCTGCTGAAAACGCTTCGGCCCGCAGCTCAGCTTCCTCCCCGCCCGAGAACACCGAATGGTCCTGGGCATAAACCGGGGGCGGATGTCCTAGCGGTCGTGCTCGGCCATGTCTTTTGACAGACCGCCTGCGTATTCAACCCCAATTCAGGAGCCTAGCCGAGAGACACGCCCACGCTGTCTCCGCGCTCACGCCGCGGACGATCTTGCGCGGCCAGGTGATGGGGCGGGGGCGGGAAGGCCGCTGATAGTCAGCTCCAATTCGATCAAGGGTGTGTAGGGGAATCCGATTGGTGGCCACTTGGACCATTGTCTTGCTCTCTTCTTCAATGCTGCAGGTCCGTTTCACGAGCGAGGCTGGGCAAGATCAAGCTCTCACACCCTCAAATAATATTCCCGGTTCGCTTATCGGCAAAGGGCCTGATCATGTGCGCGAATGGAGCCACGTCTCATCTCAGGCGGTGGGCGATCTCAGCATATTTATCGAGAAACGGCAGCACCTCCTCACGGCCGGCGCTTGGCGCTCGGACAACAGTGCGGATCGCCCCAAGCGCTCTGTAGCGTTCGAGTCGGCCCATGCCCGGGGCATGAACCAGGAAGAACGAAATTGGAATGGACTCGGGAGCGCGGCCAGCGGCCCTGGCTCTGTCGTGCAGGTCGGCAATCGCGGCCGGCATATCGGCAATCGCCGTCTCAACCGGAATCCAACCGTCACACAGGTCGACCACCCGCTGGCGGCCTAGCCGAGAACTCAGACTGCCCATCAAAATAGGTGGGTGGGGTGTGGTCAGCGGCTTGGGGTAGGACCAGATCCGATCAAAATTCACAAACTCGCCGTGATAGCTTGATTCGTCTTGGGTCCACAGCACTTTCATGGCCTGAACGCGCTCGGTCAAGACCTTCCAGCGTTTGTTGGGCGGTGTGCCGTGGTTGGCCATCTCCTCTTTATTCCAGCCCGCGCCAATGCCGAAAATAAACCGTCCATTTGAAATCCGATCAAGCGAGGCGACCTGCTTGGCCTGGACAATCGGGTCGTGCTCGGTCACTAGCGAGATACCGGTGCCGAGTTTGAGCTTGGTAGTCACTGCCGCGGCTGCGGCCAGACCGATAAAGGGGTCGGACATGTGGGCGTATTCCTGAGGCAGTTCGCCGCCACCTGGGAAAGGGGATTCACGGCTGGCCGGAATATGGGTGTGCTCGGGCAGCCACAGCGACTCAAACCCCCGCGCCTCACACTCCCTGGCCAGTTCATCGGCCGGCAGCGTGTATTCGGTGTTGAAGCTGAAAACGCCAAGATCCATACACATGTCTCCTGTCCGATTTACACAAACTCAAGCGCGGCCCCGCTGTGCGTGATCCGACGGTAATAGCAGCGCGGCCTGGCCTGTCCATCCTGATCTTTGGTATGACACACCCCACCCCGGCGGGGAATCACGCGATACAGGAGAGAATTCTGCTCGCAGTTGAGACGCACCTCGACCAGATCAAGGACGTCGCCCGAGGTCGCTCCCTTGTGCCACAGCTCGTTGCGTGAGGTTGACCACAACACTGCCTGACGGCGGTCTAGCGTCTCCCGCAGAGCCAACTCGTTGGCATAGCCGATAAACAACACGTCGCCCGTCTGAGCATGTTGCAAGACGACCGGAACCACGTCCAGTCCTTTGTCTGCGATGCTGGCTAACTTCTTGAAATCAAGCTTGATTTCAGTCCCCTCTTCCAAGACATTCATGCTACGTCTTCCCTGTCAGTCTATGTCAGGCGTCGAGTTTTTCGGCCTGGGGCCATGATCCGCTGAGAGCGGCGGCAGAAGGTTCACCCAACGGCCCGTGCTGCGTTGAATCAGCTCAGACCATATGTGTTCCGCGGGTTTGCGGAACACCGTGTCAGTATCGGCCGGGACGATGTACCAGTCGCCCCTGGCAACCTCGTTGTCTAGCTGACCTGGAGCCCAGCCAGCATGGCCGGCATATATCCGAAACGTGCTGCCCTGGGCGATCTTATCCTCCGTCAGGGTCTGACTGTCGCTCAGGTAAACATCGGCAAAAACATGCTCGGTCTCGGCAAGCTGCCGTTCAGCACGGAACAGCAGCAGCATAACGGTGGGGGCGACCGGTCCACCCCTGTACACCACCCCAGCTAGCGGTGTGGTGCGGAAAGAGTCCGGCAAAATCTCGGACAGCCGGACCGTGGTAGGATGGTTAATAATCACACCAAGTGCTCCCAGCCGCCCATAGCCGAGCAACAGGACGACCGATTGAGCAAAATGGGGGTCGGCGAGCTCGCGGGCGGCCACCAGCAACTTTCCCTTGCCCAACTCAGCCGGAGCAGCAGAGGGTATGGCCACAGACAGTCCAGCGGCAAGAGTCGGGCTGCTCGGCATCAGGCTGAGGCACACCACCAGCCAGCCCAACACGACACACCTCCCTGCTTGGGCTGGACGACGTCCAACACGGCTTCCTGCTCTATAGATATGCAGTCCGATAGTTTCTTCAATGCTGTGAGTCGCTGAGCACCTCCGGCACTGACTCGGCTGGCGCGCCTTTATCCGTCTTGTCAGCCGTCCGAGGCTTATACCGGAACACCAAACCATCTTCGCCAAGATCGATCTCGACCGTGCCGCCGTTCTGGAGCTGGCCGAACAGAATCTCATCGGCTAAGACCTGTTTGACCTCACTCTGAATCAGGCGGGCCATGGGACGTGCGCCATAGGTTTTGTCATAGCCTTTTTCGGCCAGATAACGACGGGAGTCGTTGGTCAAAAAGATGGTCACGGTCTTCTCGGCCAGCTGATCGGCCAGCTCTTTGATGAACTTGTCAACCACCCGCTCGACCGCCTCGGGCGGCAGAGGCCGGAAGTGGACAGTACTGTCTAAACGGTTGCGGAACTCGGGGCTAAACAGCTTTTCAATCGCCTGTTGGTCCTTACCTTCGTTGGACTGCTCGCCAAAACCAATCGCCGTAGCAGCCATTTCACGGGCCCCGGCATTGCTGGTCATAATGAGGATGACGTGTCGAAAATCGGCTTTTTTGCCGTTGTTGTCGGTCAGCGTGGCGTGGTCCATGACCTGGAGCAGGATGTTGAACAGATCAGGATGGGCTTTCTCAATCTCGTCCAGCAGCAGGACCGAATGGGGGTTTCGCGTAATTGCTTCGGTCAGCAGCCCGCCTTGGTCAAAGCCGACATAGCCCGGCGGGGCACCGATCAGCCGCGAGACCGTATGTTTCTCCATGTATTCACTCATGTCGAAGCGCAGAAACTGCAAGCCCAGGGTTTGGGCCAGCTGCTTGGCTACCTCGGTTTTCCCCACCCCGGTCGGTCCGGAGAACAAAAACGAACCGACTGGCTTTTCCGGCTGACCTAAGCCCGCCCGGGCCAGACGAATGGCGCGGACAATCACTTCAATGGCGGGATCCTGGCCAAAGACCACCTTTTTGAGGTCGTCGTCGAGTCTGTGGAGACGATCCTTGTCGGAAATCGATACGCTGCGGGGCGGAATCCGAGCAATCTTTGCCACCACTGCCTCGATATCGGTTTCGCTAATAATCTTGGCCTCATCGGTGTTTGGTTTGATCTTGAAGGCGGCTCCGACCTCATCGATGACGTCAATCGCTTTGTCGGGTAGGAAACGATCGTTGATGTATTTTGCCGACAGTTCAGCCGCGGCCTTGAGCGCGTCCGGGGTGTAGGACACGCCGTGGTGGTCTTCGTAGTACGATTTTAAGCCCTCCAGAATCTTGACCGCGTCTTCGATACTAGGTTCGTGGATCTCAATCTTCTGAAAGCGCCGCGCCAGAGCACGGTCGCGCTCAAAATAACTGCGGTATTCATGGTAGGTCGTCGCGCCAATGCAGCGCAGTTTTCCGGACGCCAAGGCGGGTTTGAGAATATTCGAGGCGTCCATCGAGCCCCCGCTCGTCGCCCCAGCGCCAACGATGGTATGAATCTCGTCAATAAACAAAATGGCGTTTGGATCTTTTCGAAGCGCGTTCAGCACGGCTTTCAGTCGTTCCTCGAACTGACCGCGGAACTTTGTGCCAGCCAAAACCGTGCCCATATCCAGCGAGTAGATTCGCGCTTCCTTGAGCACCTCCGGCACCTCGCCATTGGCAATCTGAAGCGCTAGCCCGTCGGCGATGGCGGTTTTTCCTACCCCGGAATCACCCACATAGACCGGATTGTTTTTACGCCGACGGCACAGCACGTGGACGGTGCGTTCGACCTCAACCTCGCGGCCGATCAGGGGATCAATCTCGCCGTCTTTGGCGCGTTGGACCAGATCGGCGGTAAAGGCTTTGAGCGGATCTTTGGCCGGGCGGGTTTCGTCTTCTTCATCAAGACCGTCAGCCTCTTCATCGGGCTGGACCTTGGAGATACCGTGTGAGATGTAATTCAGCACGTCCAGGCGACGAATCCCCTGCTTTTGCAGAAAGTACAGCGCGTGGCTTTTTTTCTCTCGGAACAGCGCGACCAAGAAATTACGCCCCTCGACGATCTGTTTGCCGTTGGACTGGACATGCAGGGCCGCCCGCTGTAAAACCCGCTGAAAGCCCGAAGTCTGCTGCGGATCGACGTCGCTCTCTTCGGGCAAGGACTCGATATTCTCCTCAAAGAATTTCACCAAGTCCTTTTGCAACTGATCCACATCCCCGCCGCAACCGCGCAGAATTTCTGCCACATCCTCGTCAAACGATAGAGCGTACAATACGTGCTCAAGACACAGAAACTCATGGCGGTGACGTCTGGCTTCTTTAATCGCTAAGGTCAGGGCGCTTTCAAATTCCCGACTAATTTGCATTCTCTGCTCCGCTTCTTCCACAGGTCCGGGCCCGGGAAGCTTCGTTCTATTCGACCGTCGTGTGGGCGGCCGCAGGATCAGGCTTCTTCCATACTACACTTCAGAGGAAACTCATACTGCTTGGCCAGAGCATGGACTTTGTCCACCTTAGTCTCGGCGACCTCGTAGGTATAGACCCCAGCTATCCCCATACCTCTTCGGTGGACATGCAGCATGAGTTGGGTGGCTTTGGTGGCGTCGTGGTTAAAGACTGACTGCAGAATATAGATGACAAACTCCATCGTGGTGTAGTCGTCGTTGTGCAGCAGCACTTTATACAATGGCGGCTTTTTGGTCTTTTTCTCTGTCTCGGTTATTACCCCGCGGTCAAGATCTGTCTCGTTCTCGTAATCGTTGGCCATATGCCCCTCCATCGTTTAGAGAACACCGGTCTGCTAACGCTTTGTACCTGTCCATATCGTCAAGACAGCGGTTTGCCAAGAGGACTCAGTTTCTGGTACCTTACGTTGGCCAGAATTGGTGCCCGCAAACCATCCGTCTATGGAGTGTCATATGACAGAGACGCCTGCCTATAAGCTCCCCGCAAGTGTCAGTCCCCAGCGTTACGCCATCCGTCTAACCCCAGACCTGAGCGCTTTTACCTTTGCCGGGGAAGAGACGGTGGCCATCACCATCCACGAACCGGTCACCGAGATTGTGCTGAACGCTATTGAGCTGACGATTCACAGCGTATCTGTCAACGGCCCGGACGGTCAGACGATAGTGGGCACAGTCAGCCTAGACAGCGCTGAGGAACGGGCAACATTCCGCTTTCCCCAGACCCTTGTTCCCGGCGCCTGGATGCTCCGGCTTAGCTTTAGTGGCCTCCTCAACGATAAACTCCACGGCTTTTACCGCAGCACCTACACCACGGCCGATGGCCAGGAGAAGATCCTGGCCTCAACCCAGTTTGAATCAACCGACGCGCGCCGGGCGTTTCCGTGCTGGGACGAGCCGGCTCTCAAAGCGGTCTTTCAAGTGACCCTGGTAATTGACGCGGCCCTAACCGCCATCTCCAACGCGGCAATTGTACGCGAGACCCCCCTACCCGCTACGGGGCAAAAAGAGGTGGTCTTTGCCGACACGATCAAAATGTCGAGCTACCTAGTCGCCTTCATCGTCGGAGAGTTCGAAGCCACTGAGCCGACCGACGTCGACGGCACGCTGCTGCGGGTCTGGGCGGTACCGGGCAAACGCCACCTGGCCGCGTTCGGACAAGCCATCGCTGCCGCCTCGCTGTCGTTTTTTAGCCGCTACTACGGCCATAAGTACCCGGGCGATAAGCTTGACTTGGTCGCCATTCCTGATTTTGCCTTTGGCGCCATGGAAAATCTGGGGGCCATCACGTTTCGTGAAACCGCTCTGCTAGTCGACGAAAACCGGGCGGCGCGGAGTGAGTTGGAACGTGTGGCCGACGTCGTGTCGCACGAAAACGCGCACATGTGGTTTGGCGACTTGGTCACGATGAAATGGTGGAATGGGCTGTGGCTCAACGAGGCGTTTGCCACCTTCATGGAGATGATGGCGGTTGATGACTGGAAGCCCGCGTGGCAGCGCTGGACGAGCTTTGCCGTGTCGCGCGCAGCAGCGCTCCAGATCGACGGCTTGCAAAGCACCCGGTCGATCGAGTTTCCGGTTCGCCATCCGGACGAGGCGGCCGGCATGTTCGACATTCTGACCTATGAAAAGGGTGCTGCGGTCCTGCGCATGCTGGAACAATACCTCGGTCCAAACACCTTCCGGGCCGGTATCAGCAACTACGTCCACAAGCACGCCTACGACAACGCCGAGACGACCGACCTGTGGGACGCGATTGAGGAATCGGCCCAACAGCCGGTGCGCACCATGATGGACTCGTGGGTTTTTCAGCCCGGCCACCCCATGATTTCGGTCGCTGTTGAAGACAATACGCTGGTCTTGTCTCAGCAGATTTTCCAGTATATTCCGGCCAAGGACGACGCGAGCCGGCGCTGGCATGTGCCCGTGTTCATCCGGGCCAAGAGCGATGGTCAGGAATGGACCCGGACCATCCTGTTGGACGAAGACGAGGCCCGCCTCAGCCTAACGGCGAGGCCGGATTGGGTGGTGATCAATGCTGACGGCCACGGCTTCTATCGAGCGCGCTACAGCTCAGACCTGCTCAAGCAGCTGACCGGCAATGTGCAAGACAATCTGTCCGCAGTCGAACGCTTTAATCTCATCAATGACACCTGGGCCGCCAGTCTAGCCGGTCTCACCCCCTTGGCCGACTACATGGACCTGTTGCTGCTGTTCGAAGACGAAACCGAGCATAATGTCTGGAGCGCCATGCTCGGCTCGTTCTACTACCTCGACCGCCTGCTCCGTCCTGCTCAGCGCCCGGCTCTGCACGCCCGGCTCCACAGTCTGGTTGGTCCCAGCATCCAGCGTCTGGGTTGGCAGCCGGCCGATGGAGAAGATGTCCTGACTGGTCAGCTGCGCGGGCAACTGTTGGGCGCCCTGGGCGCCCTAGGCGATGACCGCGCCATCCAAGCCGAGGCACATGCACGCTACGCTGCTTATAAGTCCGACATCGCCTCGGCCGATCCCAACCTCGTCCCGGCGCTGATCTCAATTGTGGCTCATAGCGGCAATGAGGCAGACTATGATGAGTTTTACTCCGCTTTTAAGACGGCCAAGACTCCCCAAGAGGAAATGCGCTATCTGTTTGCCCTGGCCGCCTTTCGTCCGCCCGAGCTGTTTGAGCGCGCGCTCGCTCTGACCACCAACGGCGAAGTCCGCACCCAGAACGCGCCCTTTTTAATGCGTCAGCTCCTGCTCAACACCCACCAGCGCGAGCGCGCTTGGCGGTTCTTGAAAGACAACTGGAACGACATGCTGCGCCACTACCCGGACAGCACCATCCCACGTATGTGTGAGGGGATTACCGGTCTGGTCACGCCCGAACTCGAAGCCGAGGTAACGGCATTTTTTGCCGAGCATCGGGTCAAACAGGGTGAAAAAATGGTCCAGCAGCACCTTGAGAAGCTACACATTGCCGTCGCCTGCCAGCAGCGTGAGTCAGACAACCTGCGCGACTATTTTGAATGGACCCCCTAGGAGGATTTGTTGACGGGAAGATGGTGAGCAGGCCTCATGGTTGACCTGAGGTTGAGTTCGCGATTCTTGGCGAGATTCAAGACCTCCAGACAATGGCGACGGGCCGTGGGGAGGGACCTTGCGCACTCTAGGCCACACTTACAGCAGTTGTCTTCCGAATTAGCAGGCGGCGTTCCCCCGAAAAAACGGCTTACTTTCGATGCCGGCCAACAGAGCCATACTCCACTTTTGGAGATCTGACAGTTCAAGACCAAACTGAGATCCGGTAAAATCGCGCCATAGAGTCAGCCGTTTTAGAAGCCTGGCACCTTGGTCGGCCCGGTGGCGGATTTGCGTTTTTCCAACGCATTAAACGGGAAGGCTGTCGGATAGCATCGTATCGAATCCCCTTGACAAAGGGAGGTGGCGGATTTCTATGGCAGGCACTCCCTTTTAGGGAAAAAATGCAACCTGAGAGACGACCAACTTTCCTGCGCCGTCCTGCATCGACCGGACACGTTTGGCGCTCATGCTGTTCAGCTCAGGAAGACGGCGCTTTACTTCCGGCCAACGTATTCCTGTACCGCTGCGTCAAAGGCCGCCTGCGCGGTAAACTCTCCTAGCACGACGCGCTGCCGATGCGTTTTGTTATCATCAAACTCAACCACGAACTCGACGACTCCCAGCCGCGCCGGCACTTCAACCCGGGCTCGATCTTCTCCCTCACCCCCCCCCTCTCCCATGGGAACAAAGGGGGGGAGCTGAGCGGCAGCGGTGAATTGGGTGATGTGCGGCTGGTGCTCTGCCATCCAGGCATCGAAATCTTCTCGACTGACGGCCGTCTCTTGCCAGAACGCCTGTTGGTCGTACGGCAGCTCTTGCAGACGCTTCACCACAAAGGCCCTATCCAGAAAGGCCAACAGGTTTCCCGCCTTGGGTCCTGAATCACGGTCGAGCAGGACGCGATAGAGGGCCTTAAATGCCTGGGCCGGCGCAATCGGTGTGAGCCGCGCCGCATCAAACACGGCAGTCTGCAAAGCCCTATCTTCCCACGCCACACGGAGGAGGGAGGCCGCCAGTTGATGCAAAAAGGCCCGTTGGCTAGCCGTCAGTTTCCCTGCCTGCTCCGGCAGCGTGTCTTGCAGTATGATCCGCTCCTCAGGGTTGGCATAATGCTCCAACCAGTAGCGCGCGGCCCGGGCGCGGCGTAGGAGCTGATCACGTTCATTCTGGGTCAGCGGAGCACCTTTGCGCTTTTCAACCTCGCCCACAAGATTGAGATGGGGCAGTTGGACAACCGTTGCCACCAGCTGAAAGTCAGCGACGTAGAAATCGCCTTGGGGCGCGATCTGCGACAACTCATACACCCGTCTGTCGTCCGGTGACACTTTGGGGTCATGATAGGTGCGGGTATGAAACCGATCAAAGTCGTTAAAGATTTTGATAATCGACTTCTCATCTGGAGAAAAATTCACCGGCTGTTTGGGCTGAGTACGGATCATGACAAAGCGCAAGATCTCAGGCGGCAAGAAATCGGCCATATCTCGCGCCGACACGCCGATCCCCTTGGACGAGCTCATCTTGGCCCCGCCAACCAGGAAAAATTCGTACGGAATATTCAGCGGGGGCTGCTGGCCAAAAATGGCTCCGAGACACCCAGCTGAAACGTCGCGTGAGCCGCCCTTGGTATTGTGGTCTTTGCCCGCGCCTTCGATCGTAATGCCGAAGGTCTTCCACTTGGCCGTCCATTCCAGCTTCCAGGGCAGCTTGCCTTGGCCGTCAAAAGGCGAGACCTTACCGATGTGTCCACAGCCCATCGCCCAGCTAACGAGATTGGGCTGACAGGTATAGGTGACTTCTCTGCCGTCATAGCCGCTGACTTCGGTCGTTCCGATCCGTCCACACCCCTCACACACGACCTGGAAGGGATACCAGGTGTCGGAGCGCTCGGAGTTGCTAACCTCTTTGTACACCCGGCGGACCTTGTCCGCGTTGTTCAGGACGGCCTCAATTGCCTCGTTAAACTGCCCCGAGCGGTAGATATCCCGCATGCGGTAGGTTTCCGCCTCAACTCCTAACTCCCGAAAGATGTCAAAAAATTCTCCAATATAATGCTCGGCCACATCGGGCGCCGAAGAGCCTGGCGGCGGTGGGACCTGACACAGCGGCGCCCCCAGATACGGGCGGAAAAACTCGGCGTGGCCGGCCGGCAGTTCGTCGAGCGGATCATAGTCGTCAACACCAAAGGTATAGCGGACGGGAATGCCCCGGTCTTTGAGGGAACGGAACACGGTGTCGTGGATGAGCACTCCCCGTAATGCGCCGACGTGAACCCGTCCTGACGGCGTCTTGGAATCGTTAATCAACTGCGGACCGGACACCCGCTCAGCGAGCTTATCGCACCATAACATAAGCCTGCTCCATCCTCCAATTGTGTCACTATGCTATGATAATGGTCCGCCACCAGCCAGACAGGCGACGACCCCCAGAACTCCACCGCCCCGGAGTCTAGGCAAGGCGAGGTAGCGTGTCAACGCAAAGCCCCGGCGAGAGCATCGCTCGCGCTCACGCCGGCTCTTCCGCAGAGGTGATTGTCAGCGCAAAAGAGCATCACGATTACCTTTCGCGTGCTAGGATGGGCAGGATGGTTGACTCAGCGCCCATCAGAAAGGCTGCGGCCAGCCCTGTGAGTACTTTGGAGTTCCGTCTTGTGCCAACAGACCCTCAACCGGGGGCCTCTGGCCCAGACAGCCGTCCTGACGCCGAGCGTTTCCGGCGGCAGCTCAAAGAGATTCGGCACGCCTTGGGACACGCCCCGTCCGGCTCCCGCCTGCTCCTTGATTTTGGCGACGTCCGGCGGCTTAACAGTCTTGAGACGGCCAGCCTGTTGCAGTTAGTTGTGGAGTGTCAAGCCCAGGGGATGGAGGTCCGCTTCGTGAACCTGTCCATTGGGGTACGTCAAGCTTTTAGCGGTCTTGAGGCGGACCTTCTCAGCCCGTCCCAAGGCGCGCGGGGGCAGCTGTCTTGGTTCGAACACCTAGGCGCCCAGACCCTTGCCCTGATGACTACCGGGCGCCGTCTGCTGGATATGATCGGTGATCTGGCCTATTGGTTCTGTATTGCACCGTGGCGTGGCAAGGGCGTCAAATGGGACCGGACAGGAGAACAGATCGTCAAGATCGGTATCGAGGGCATACCGATTGTGACTTTTCTCTCCTTTCTGATCGGAGCGGTGCTGGCACTCAACGCGGCCAGTCAGCTACGTCAGTTCGGGGCTGCCATCTATATTGCCAACTTAGTCGGCGTGTCGATGGCCCGTGAAATGGCGCCGCTGATTACTGCCGTCATTGTCGCGGGTCGCAGCGGCTCGGCCATCAGCGCTGAATTGGGCACCATGGTCGTGTCGGAGGAGATCGACGCCATGCGAACCATGGCCCTGAGCCCGGGCCGGTTCCTCCTCCTGCCCCGCATCATGGCCCTGCTGTGCGCTGTGCCGTGTCTGACCATTCTCTCGAACCTAGCCGGCATTTTTGGCGGGTATTGGGTCGGCGTTCTCATCCTCGGCCTGGGCAGCCGCAACTATATACAGCAAACCGCTCAGGCCCTGTTGATAGGTGACCTGGTGGCCGGGGCGGTCAAGAGTGTGGTCTTTGCCGGCTTAATCGGGCTCGTGGCCTGCTATCGCGGCGTGTATGTCGAGGGCGGAGCAGAGGGCGTGGGAACAAGCACTACCGCTTCGGTGGTAACGTCGATTGTGCTGTGCATCTTAGCCGATGCCATCTTCACTACCATCTTCTTTTATCTGTCTTAGCGCCGCGGGTGGACAGGAGGAGAGGAAAGAGCGATGTCGACCAACTTCAGCCCCGACCCTCCCTACGTCGTTGTTGAAAATCTGGTTGCCGGCTATGGCGAACGCACGGTTCTCAAGGGGATCAACGTACAGGCTCGACGGGGAGAGATTACCGTTATTTTAGGGGGCAGCGGCTGTGGCAAAACAACCCTGCTGCGCCATATTGTCGGCCTGCTGACACCCACCTCGGGTCGGGTCTTGATCGACGACCAGGACGTGCACCGGGTAAGCGAAGAGGATCAAGAAGCGATCTTGCGCAACGTTGGCATGTCCTTCCAGAGCGGGGCGCTATTCAACTCAATGAGCGTAGAAGAAAATGTGATGCTGCCGATTATGGAGCACACCCAGGCCTCAACGGAAACGGCCCGGATGCTGGCACGGATGAAACTCTCGCTCGTCGGCCTTGAACACGCCGCCCTTCTGCTGCCGGCCGAAATAAGCGGTGGCATGAAAAAACGGGCCGCGGTTGCCCGCGCGCTGGCCCTCGACCCCACCCTACTCCTGTTCGATGAACTGTCGGCGGGCTTAGACCCAGTGACGGCGCGGGAGCTCGACGAACTTGTCCTGCGTTTGAAAGCCCAATTCGACATGACCATTCTGGTTGTGACCCACGAGTTGAACAGCATTCAGATGATTGCAGATCAGGCCATTATGCTGCACGATGGGCAGGTGGTGGCGGCCGGCCCCCTGGCGGAGGTTCAGGCCATGGAGATGCCGCAGGTACAGGCGTTTTTTGACCGCCGACCACGGCAGGCCGTGGTGCGACGCGGGCTGCTTGACCGCCTGACTGAAGAGGATACCGCTGATGGAGCATAACATGGGTAGAACCCGCCTCAAAGTTGGCCTGTTTGTTACCCTCAGCTTTTTCCTGTTTGCCGCGGCCATTCTGTGGTTGGCCGGCTCTCGTTTTCTCCAGCCGGTCGATACCTACACCATCTACTTCACTAGGTCGGTCAGCGGGCTGTTGCCCGGCGCGGCGGTTGAGTATCAAGGCGTCCCGGTCGGCAAAGTGGAGGCCCTCCACTTAACCGCTGAGACCCCGCCACGCGCCCAAGTCGTCGTCGCTCTCCAGCCCGGGATTCCGGTCCGGCGCGATACCATCGCCCATCTAGTCGGGTCGTTTGTGACCGGAATTCGATTCGTGCAGCTTGAGGGGGGCTCGACCGACGCTCCGCTGCTGGAGCCCGGCGGGACTATTGTAGTCCGCGAGGGCGGCCTTGAAGAGTTTCGGGATCAGGCCAGCGAAATCTCCCAACGTTTGATCACGACCCTCAGCCGCATCGAACAAGACCTGTTAAGCCGACAAAACCGAGAGGCGGTCACCACGTTTTTACACAGCATGTCGGTCTTGGCCGAGAATCTGCGTACCTCTATTGACGCGATTGTCACGCCGGAGACCCACCTCGCCCTCAAGGCGATGGTCAATAATCTGGCCGAGGCAGCGGCGGGGATTAAACATACCACCCTCGCCATCAACGAGGTCCGGGACGAACTCTTCCGGGACGGCCAGACGATGTTGGTCCAGATTCGCCACACCGCAGAAATGACCGCCCGACTAGCGGATGAGGTCGCCCAGCTGACCAAGCATCTCGATGAACTTGTGGTCGAAAACCGGCCCCAGTTACACCAGCTGTTGACCAACTTGGCAGACGCCTCGTACGACCTCAAAGAGGCAAGCGATACAATCCGGACCGATCCGTCGGGTCTCATCTGGAGCAAAAACAGGCCGCCGCGAAAGCTGCCCGATCCATGAGAGCGTTCTGGAAATACGAGCGTGTGACCCGCGTTTTGTTGAACCCGCCGCTCTTGTACAGCCTGCTGAGCTGCAGCCTGCTTTTAGGAGGCTGCGGCCTGATCAAGCCGGCTCCCGTCGTTCAGTACTATGTCCTGACTCTGCCGAGCCTGCCCGAGGCGAGTCTCCCCGCCAATCCAACCCTGGTGGTTCGCACGCTCAGGGCCCGCGACCCCTACGACCAACGGCGTCTGGTCTATCGCTCTTCGCCGTACCACCTCAACTTTTATACCTATCATCGTTGGGCCAGTTCGCCGGCGGAGCAGATAACGGACTGGACGCGTCGTTATCTGCGGAACAGCGGGCTGTTTGCCAAAGTCTTTCCCACTTCGCAAGGAGATGCCGACTACATCCTGGATGGGACCCTACGGCACCTCGAAGAGATTGACCGTGATCAGACCTGGGAAGCCGCCCTAGGACTCGAATTTTGGCTTACCCGCCCGCCGCAACGCCCGCCGGTTTGGTTTGAGTCATATTCGGTCAGCCGCCAAGCCACCAAGCGTAATCCGGCCGCGGTCGCCAAAGCCATGAGTCACAATCTTGGCGTTGTGCTGCACCAGTTGGTGGCCGACCTCGCGCCGGTGGTCGAGGCCAAGTAGAGGCGCTCGGTCAAGAGCTGTTGATAAAACGCCCTGAGCCGCTCGGGACGCGACACAGGGTCGTCAAAAACAGCGTGCTAGTATAGAGCAGCGCCCCCCAGGGCAGAGCTGGCCGGCCCCGACGTATACGCCGGGCCGAGACCGGAAAGAGAGCTAAGCATCTTCCGTGCGCCTTGGCACGAGAGTAAACCCACCCCGGCCGTGCTTCCCAGTTCAAAAAAGGTCTTCACCCCCAGCCACGATCAACAGCAGAGCTGGGGGTGCGGCAGTTTCAGCTGGAGCGTGCGAATCACGGACAGGTCAGCAACGGGCAGTGGAGTTGTGTCGACTGCTCCAGCGGCAAAGGCCGAGGCTAACAGGTGAGGGGACATGTGGGCTTTTCAGCCCAGCAATTAACGAGGACACGATCGTCGGGAGACACCAGCGAACCGAGAAGCCGTTTCGAGGGAGCCCTGCGCACCCTCATAGTCCGTCCTCACACGTAATAGCGATACACCCCCTCTGCCACACACGCCGGTTTGGCCTGACCCTCGACCTCAAAGGTGATGCCCACCGTGACCTGGACACCCCCCTGGACATCCTCAACATTGGCCAGGGTGGCCCGAGCACGAACGCGGCTGCCAACCGGTACGGGTGACGGAAAGCGGAGTTTGTTGAGCCCGTAGTTGACCCCCATCTTAACCTTCTGGACGGCCCAGATTTGACTCATCAAATACGGAGCCAAGGAGAGGGTATAATAGCCGTGTGCCACTGGCCCGCCAAACGGCGACTCTTTCTTTGCCCGCTCCACGTCCAAATGGATCCACTGATGGTCATGCGTGGCCTGGGCAAACGCCTTAATCTCTTCCTGGGTGACCAAGTGCCAGTCTGAAACGCCTAGTTCTTGCCCAACGAGGGACTGAACATCCTGGTACTCAACCATTCGTGCTGTCATAGCAGGAGCTCCTTTCTGCGGCTGTGTTTATCTACTACGATTGTTGTCGGGGGAGCAATGCGACTCCGAACCGGATAGAGGAGAAGGCATGGACAAAGACCAGTCAGCCCCGCCACAGCTCGGCTTATGCCAAACCTGTGCCTACGCTCGTGAGATTACTAGTGCAAAAGGTTCACGATTTTTGTACTGCTTGCGAGCAGAGCAGGCCGAAACCGACAGGAGGTATGCCAGATACCCCCGTCTGCCGGTCCTGGAGTGTCCAGGCTATACGCTTCGTTCGGACGGTTCCTAGGAGCATCCCTAAGGGGACTCCGGTACGGGGTCTAGTTATGAATAATCATGCCCGTATTGGGCACCCCGTTCCCCGAGGTCACCAGAGCAATCTCGGCGTCTTGGACCTGGTTAATGGCCTGCCCACGCAACTGGCGAACGGCTTCCACAATATTTTCCATGCCGTGAATATAGCCCTCCGACAGATTCCCACCGCTGGTATTAAACGGCAAGCTGCCGTCCGGATAGAGCAGTTTGCCGTCCGACACAAACGGACCGCCTTCACCGCGTTTACAGAAGCCGAGTTCTTCAAACGCCATCAACACCAGCGGGGTGAAGTGATCGTACAGATAGCACAGATCAAGGTCGGCATGGCTGATGCCCGCACGGCCAAACATGGCTTTGGCAACAACCGTTGATTCGGTCTCCCGGCTTTCAATATCCTTGACCACCCGCTGGGTATTCCACTCACCAGCCCCAAATCCGCCGCTCATAATGTACACCGGCTTCTGTTTCAGAGCCTTGGCCCGCTCGGCGCTAGTAATCACCACCGCGGCCCCACCGTCGGTTTCTAAACAACAGTCGAGCAGGCGTAGCGGGTCGGCGATCATGCGCGAGTTCTGGTGGTCTTCAAGCGTGATCGCTCGGCCGCGCATAACCGCGTTGGGATTGGTCTGAGCATGGGTCCGGCAGGCGACCGCAATGGAGCCAAAATGCTCGCTCTTGGTGCCGTACAAATGCATATGCCGTCGGGCCGCCAGGGCCACCATCTGGGCCGGACTGAACAGACCATAGGGTTCGAGGTAGGCACCGACTCCCGATACGCCGCGGCGAACCGCGGCCTGTCCAAAGCGGGGGGTCCCCCGGCCGGAGCGTTCATTCATGGCGCGAAAGGCAATGACTGTCTTGGCCATGCCGGTCGCCACTGCCATGGCCGCTAATAAGATCGAGCCGACCGGACCACCACCACCGCCGTAGGCCACTTCGCCAAAGAAGCGCAGTTCGGGCACTCCGAGGTGGGCGGCTAACTCGACCGGGTCGTTATTATCCATCGTATACTTGGCAATTCCGTCAATATCGCTCGTTGTCAAGCCCGCGTCGTCGATCGCTCGCCGGATGCATTCGATGGCTAGACTGATCTCGCTGCGGCCCGAGTCCTTGGAGTACTCGGTGTGTCCAACACCGACAATTGCGGCTTTGTCTGTCAGGGTTTCAATCGACATGGCAGCCCTCCTGTTCGGCAAGCGATTAGAGCATAGCTCATGCTGATTGGCTACTGCTGGCTGTGGCACTGATTCTCGGCGCCGGGCAGACGTGTTAGACTGCATGCCGCCAAAACACACCACCTAGCTAAGGAGAAAAACGATGATTATCCTCTATACGACCGAACGCGAGTACCCATACGGCATCTTGCGCTCAACCAACGCCAGCAAAGTCAAAGTCATCCTTGAAGAAAAAAGTCTGGCCTACCGGGTCGAACGTTTACGGCCGGGCGACCTGTGGAAAAAGCCGCCCCAAATGGTGGCCAAGCATCCGTTGGGCAAAGTGCCCTACATTGAGGACGATGGGCTGGTGGTATACGATTCGTCGGTGATTAACGAGTATCTGGAAGAGCGCTATCCTGAGCCCCGGCTGTTGCCCTACGATCCGCTTGACCGGGTCCGGGTCCGGATGTTGGAGAATTTTGGCGACGAGGCAATTTTGGTCGGTGATCTCCCCGCAATTTGGATGCCGTGGTGGGCAAAACCCGACCAGCGCGATACAGCCCGGATGGAAAGGGGCCGTGAGGGGCTGCGCAAACGCGCCCTGCCCTATCTTGAGAAAGAACTGGAGGGACGCGACTATATATGCGGCGCGTTCAGCCTGGCCGACGCGCCGTATATGCCAATGGCAATGGTCTTAGAGGTGGACGGCATGTCGCTCGATGCTTTCCCACGTGTAGCAGCCTATCTCGACCGTTTACGCGCCCGACCAAGCTATCGCTCCATTAGTCCCAAGACCTCCTTGGCCGATTCGGCTGGGCGTTCATAAGCGGTGTCGGTCTCTCGTCTTTCCAGCCGGTGCCTTCTTTATCCCGCTGTGCCTGGTTCCTCCGGGATTTTTCTCCGGCTTTTTTCTTTTTCCCGATGCCTCCTTAATTGATTCAAACAGCTAAGCGGCTGGAAGGGCGACGCTGACCTGTTGATCGGCACTTCAAGCTTCGTCTCGCTGGCCCGACCGACCCGGTCAAGTGGCTATGGCGACCGCCTCGGTCGAACTGTTTGCTTGCGGTTCGGCTTGGTCAATATCTCCTTCATTCAGGCAACGGGGATAAGGCCTTACCCTTGAGATCATGCACGGCCCCACGCTCTATCCGTGTGGGAGGAGGGTCTGGCCGGACTGCTGCCTGGACTCGGTCAGAAAGTCGGCTGGCCGGATAATTTTCCCCTCCTGTTTTTCATCGCTACTAGGACCGCCTTTCCGGCCAGCGGCTTGAGCAGCCGTCTCCAGGAACGCCCTCCCTCGGCCGAGCAGCCTGCAACGCCTCAATTTTTTGCCTCGGAAGCCTTGCTCCCAGGAGTCGTTCAGCTGTTAGAGCCCTGACCTTTACGTTCTCCACGACCTTTTTGTCCCTAGTATGCCCAGACATTGGATCTGGACAACGCCGGCTATTTGTATTCAAACTACACGCTCGGAGCTGATGGCAACCCGCATACTCAGGGCTCGCCTAGGTGACCCTGCGGCTGCTCGGCAGTCGTCCACCCCCGGTTTGGTTCTCGCCCCCATTCCCTAGCTCGTTTTTGCTTTTACCTGGGATGTTCAAACCTACTACAGAGGCGTAAGGCTGGCGGTATCGGTTTAGCCCATCTCGGGTCATTGATGATCAACCGTCTGACACCCGAACGACGCGGCCTGAGCATGACGCCCTTCGCTCAGAGTTTTGACTTGAGGATAGGGCAGGCGGAGTGCTGATGGGTAGCCAGGCCGGTCTTCCCCCAATGGAGGTCTGCAGGAGCGGCTGTTTAGGTATCGACTGAGTCATTTTTTTGGATATCGGCACCCAAAAGCCCGCTCCTCAAGCTTCTTGATCAGGGCTGCGGCGGTGGTTTGCTGCTCGATCGCTTGCGAATCCTCAGCACCGTCGTTTATCCTGACCGTATAGGCCAGCGATTAAGGAGCCAGCGTCCGTGCAATTTGCCCGTTCCTCACACGCCCCTCGGCATACCCCGGAACCACCTCGGCCGGCCAACGACTGCCGGTCTGAATTTGAACGCGACCGGGCCCGTATTATTCACTCGGCCGCGTTTCGTCGCTTACAGGGCAAAACCCAGGTATTTGGGGTCTATGAGGGCGATTTTTTTCGGACTCGTCTCACCCATTCGCTCGAAGTCGCTCAGATTGCCAAGGGGATCGCACTGTCACTGGGCGCGGATATCGATTTGGTTGAGGCGATCTGCCTGGCCCACGATCTCGGTCACCCGCCGTTCGGACACGCCGGAGAACGCCTCCTACACGACCACATGCGTGACTACGGCGGCTTTGAGAGTAACGCCCAGACCTTCCGGATCGTAACCCGGCTCGAACACAAACACATCGCCTATACGGGTTTGAATCTCACCTACCCCAGTCTCGACGGACTGCTGAAGTACAAGACCTGCATTAACACCCAGGCTCTAAAGTCGGCCCGGCGTGCACCGCTGAAGGGCTATTACGCCACAGATCGTGACTTGGTTGAGGCGATTACCTGTTTGACCGGCAGCGGTCAGCAGCGCAGTCTAGAGTGCCAGATTATGGACGTGGCCGATGATATTGCCTATTCGGTACACGATCTTGAAGATAGCCTACAGGCCGGACTCATAACGGTTGCCGACTTTCACCGCTTTCCTGCTCAGCGTTTAGTACCCGAGGTCAACGTCAAACTCTCCGTCTGGCGGCAGACGATCGACGCCGAAACGGTCCGGACGGTACTCGCTCAGATCGCGGCTCAGCTCGAATCCCTGGAGCAGACGGCCGGGCGGGCGGCGCATAAGATGCTGACCCGTGATCTCATCTCCACGTTTGCCAGCACAGTCAGCCGGCAGCAGGACGGGCGCATTGACGCGGCCTTCTCCGAACGGGGGCAGATCGAAGTTCTGAAAGCCTTTGAGTCGCAGAAAGTCATTCACAACCCACGTGTGAACACGCTCAGCTATAAGGGCAAGGAGATCCTAGCACGCCTGTTCCGCGTCCTCGATCAGGGTCCTGAATCGGTCGGCCTGTTGCCCGAAGAGTGGGGCGAGCACTACCAGCGCGCCTTGCATGAGGGCGATGAGCCGGCCCGCAAGCGGGTGATCTGTGACTTCCTATCCGGCATGACCGATTCGTATGCAGCACGCTTCTACAGCCGTCTGTTTGTGCCCGGTGAGGGGAGTTTTTACGAAATGCTGTGAGAGGTCTAGCGCAGTGCCACTGCGGGATCTTCAAGACGGGGCAGCTCAAACCATACCGCGCTGCACACCGCTGTCTCCTCTTCGTCCAGATTCAGATCAACTGCAGGCAGCGATTGCTGTAGTTGTTCGGGCGAGGTTGCCCCGACAATCGGTGCCGTAATCCCAGTCTGAGCCAAGACCCAGGCAATAGCGACCTGGGCCAGGGGCTTGTTGCGGGCCGAGAAGAATTCGTGGAGGTAGGCTACCGCGGCAAACTGCGTTTCCCGCCAGTAGCGCTTCTTGTAGACCCTGCCGGCCCGTCCCTCCAGCGCGAAACGCGTATTGGCCGGGGGAGGGTGGTCGGCCTGGCTGCCCAGGTGCTTACCGGTCAGAAATCCACCGGCCAACGGGTTATACGGGATAACGCCAACGCCCTGATCACGACACAACGGCAGGAGTTCATGCTCGATTTCTCGAAATAGAATGTTATAGCGCGGCTGAACGCAGTCAAAACGGGCCAGACCGTATTTGTCGCTGGTCCACAAGGCCTTTGCCAGTACCCAGGCCTGGAAATTCGAACAGCCTATGTAGCGGACCTTGCCCTGTCGAACTACATCGTCGAGCGCGGCTAAAGTCTCGTCGAGCGGAGTGTCAAAATCCGGCGCGTGCACCTGGTAGAGATCAATGTAGTCGGTTTGGAGCCGCCGTAAACTCTCGTCTATGGCAGCCAAGATATGTTTACGGGACAATCCGCGATCGTTCGGATACGGCCCCATTGCACCCCAGCACTTGGTGGCGAGGACAATCTGCTGGCGTCTGCCCTTGAGCCATTTCCCAACAATTTCTTCTGTCCGGCCGACCGTTGAGATATCTCCGCCGACAGGATAAACGTCCGCGGTGTCAAGAAAATCGACCCCGGCCTCAAGCGCGGTATCCATGATGGCAAAGCTCAGCGCTTCATCGCACTGGCCTCCGAAGGTCATTGTCCCGAGACAGATCTCCGACACTTTGAGTCCGGTTCGGCCCAGGCGAGACGTTTTCATAGCTCTTCCTCCGTTGCAAAAAGGTGCTATGTTAGGAAGATAGCACGAGAGGGTATACTGCCTCAAAAGAGGGCGGTGTCAATGCGTAGGCGCAACGTAACCCACAGGGAGGAAGGGCATGCCACACAAAGTAAAAGAATCGACCAAGGTTATTCCGCTCCGACCCCGCTCTATTACAGCGACAACACCCATCGATAGCAAACAAGCCAAAGCCTTGCAGCAGCAGGACAAGGCCCATCTGGTGCACGGCTTTGTGCCGCTACGCATGCATCAAGACCATGGCATGCCCATCTTTGTCAGAGGTGAGGGCGTCTATCTCTGGGATACGGACGGGAAACGATATCTTGACGGGCTGGCCTCGCTCTGGAACGTGCATGTCGGCCATGGTCGCAAGGAAATCACCCGCGCTGTTGCCACTCAGATGGATCAACTTGCCTTTGCCCCAACCCTCATCGGCCCAACCTCAGCCCCGACCGTTGAACTCGCTACCAAGCTGACCAAAATCGGGCCAAAAGGCCTGCAGCGGGTCATTTTTACCTCGGGCGGCTCCGAATCGAACGAGACTATGATCCGGCTCGTTCGGGCCTATTGGAAGGCCAAGGGCAAGCCGCAGAAGACCAAATTCATTACGCTCAACCAGGGCTACCACGGCACCTCCAGCGGAGCGGCTAGCCTAACCGGCATTTCGCTGTTCAATGACCAGGTGGATCCAGGTCTGCCCGGAGTCATCCACATGGCCCGGCCCTACTGCTACCGCTGTGAGTTGGGGAAGACCTACCCTGCCTGTCAGGTGGACTGCGCCGATGAACTGGAACGGATCATCAAACGCGAAGGAGCCGGAACGATCGGCGCGTTTGTGGCCGAACCGATCCAGGGTGTGGGCGGGGTGATTGTTCCGCCCAAGGAGTGGCTGCCCAAAATTCGCGAGCTCTGCACGCAGCATAATATTCTGCTGGTCTGTGACGAGGTCATCACCGGATTTGGGCGGACCGGAACCATGTTTGCCTCGGCCAGCGTCGGCCCCGATATCCTGGTCTCGGCCAAAGGTATTACTAGCGGCTATTTACCGCTCGGAGTAGTGCTGTTCAAGGAAGAGATGTTCCAGACCTTTCTGAAGGCCGGCGACCAGGCCTTCTGGCACGGCTACACCTATACCGGCCACCCCACAGTCTGTGCGGCCGGACTGGCCAATCTTGAGATCATCGAACGCGAGAAACTGGTGCAGAAAGCCCGCGAGCAGGGCCGCTATCTGCAAAAGGCGCTGGCCACGCTCAAGGATTTACCAATTGTCGGTGATGTCCGCGGCAAGGGGCTAGTGGCGGCCATTGAGCTAGTCAAAGACAAACGGACCAAAGAGATGTTTTCCGCCAAGACCAAGGTTGTGACTCGGGTTTGGGAACGAGCACTCCAGAGCGGTTTGCTTACCCGAATGGGCGGGACCAACATTATCGCCCTCTGTCCCCCTCTGATTATAAGCAAAGAGCAAATCGATGAGATGGTCACGACCCTGCGGGAGACCCTGGTGAGCGTTTCTGAGGAACTCGGCGACCACTGGAAGCTGGCCAGTGGGAAGTAGTGGCCATGCCAAGTCTCCTCGCCACCCCTCATACCGCTAGCGCCAACACACCCGTTGGCGCTAGCGGTCCCTGGCTGTCTTACTTTACGTACTTGTCTAAAAACGCGCTGGCCCGGCGATAACCCTCGGCATAGGCGGCCAACGGCGGAAGCTGAAAAAACGCGTGCGGCGCCCCATCAAGAATATGGAGGTCGTGTTCCACTCCGGCCGCCGCCAGTTTTTTGGCCAAGGCTTGTGACTCCGCCAACAGCGGATCCTTTGTCCCAACCGCAATATAACATGGTGGAAACGTGTCGCACGCATACAGCGGACTGACCCGATGATCTTCGCGGAGCGCCTCGTACTCTTCAACCTCCAGATAAAACTGCTGCTTGGGCTGCGGCGTGCCCAGGGTGGCTAGCGTCGCATGATAATCAAACACCCCGTACAGTAACAGACCGGCTTTGATGGCTGGTCCGCGGTTCCGACCGCGCTCTGCCAGGACAGCGCCGGCCAGATTGCCCCCAGCTGAGTCTCCACCTACGGCCAGACGTTGGGCGTCTCCTCCGTACGCGGCCGCGTTCTCGACCGCCCACTGAGTGGCAAACCAACAGTCCTCAAACGCGGCTGGAAAACGGTGCTTGGGAGCGCGGCGATAGTCGACGTTGACGGTGAGATAGCCAGCTGCGGCAAACTCTCGGCCGAGGCGGAGGTGCGTCTTAGGACTGCCCATGGTCCAACCCCCACCATGAAAGTAGACCAAGACCGGATGCGGTCCCGGGCCGTTGGGCACACTGATATCTGCGCTCAAACGCCAGCCGGCCACCTCTCTGAGTCGTACATCGTCATGCACGGCCCCGACTGGGGGAGGATTCCCATTCATCAAGTCATTATATGTAATTAACAGCTCGGCCGGATTGACCCCTTTAGGCGGCTTGAGTGTTTCCATGAAGGTGAGCAGATCGTCTGGGATCTGAGTCATCGTTTTCCTCCTTAAGTGTACGATGTGGGAGCAGATTGTAGCCGGAGGGCGGTCGGTCCGGCAAGCAGCCGTTAGCCATGTGTCAGCCCTTTGCAAGGTTGGGCGGCTATGGTAGATCACAGCTGAACACTCGTTCCTGAGGAGGCGCAATGAAATTCTGGATGTTCCATTTAATGCCCTGGCCCCATCTCCCGGACAACTTTGCAGACACCTACGACACGGCCTGGGTAACCTGCTCAAACGGTCTGTTTGACCCCGAGCGCGGCCCACAGGTGTACCATCAGTATATAGACCAGCTGGTCTATGCAGACGAACTCGGCTTTGATGGGGTCGTGATCAACGAACATCATCAGAATGCCTACGGCATTATGCCCTCGCCCAATCTGATTGCCGCAGCCTTGTCCCAGCGGATTCAGAACGCTCGGGTGATGGTCCTGGGCAACGGTCTGCCGCTGTATGATGTGCCGCTCAAAGTCGCCGAAGAATTTGCCATGCTGGATAATATGTTTCGGGGTCGGTTTGACGCCGGTTTCGTGGTTGGTGGCGGTCCAGAGTACTACTCTTACAATATTAACCCAACCTATGCGCGAGAGCGTTTTCGGGAAGCTACCGATCTGATTGTCAAAGCCTGGACCGATCCAGGACCGTTCAACTGGGACGGCAAACATTTTCAGTTTCAGTACTGTAACGTCTGGCCCCGTCCGGTCCAACAACCCCATCCACCCATCTGGATTCCCGGCGTGGGCAGTGTGGAAACTATGGAGCTGGTCGCTGAGCGCGGTTTCACCTACGCCGCCCTGACCTATTCCCACGTTGAGTCGTTCCGCCAGAACGCCGCCTTCTTCCAGCAGACGGTTGAGCGGGTCGGCAGCAATCCTTACCATCCGGAAATGCTGGGCTGGCTGGTGCCGCTGTATGTGGCTGAGACAGAACGGAAGGCGCGCGAGGAGGCCGAGGAGCATCTCTGGTATTTTATTGACAAACTGCTCAAGGGTTTTGCCGGCAAGGGCCGGACGTGGATGCCGCCGGGCTATACCTCGCTCAAATCTCTGGAGCGGCTGCAAAAGCTGAACGACCCCGGTAGCGGTTATGCCCGCTGGCAACTCGGCCACGCCAACACCTGGGACGATATCGAGGCCGGCGGCTCGGTCCTTATCGGTAGCCCGGAAACAGTGCGCGACAAACTGCTGCGCTATGTACTCGAGTTCAAGGTCGGCAATATTCTTGCCCTACCACAGTTCGGCAGCCTGCCCGATCATCTCACCCGTAAAAATATGGAATTCCTAGCCAACGACGTCTTTCCCTACGTCCGCAAACACGCCGATGCCACCTTTGCCGCACTGCCCGGAGGCGACGATCAAGGGGCCGAATCCCACGCCTAATCGGGGCAGGTGGACTCTACAGCCTATCCCGTTCTTCGCCCTTACCCACAACAGGAAAGACGTAATTATGGCTCTGACAACCGAAACACTTAGGGTGCGTGGTACTACGATTCAGCTCTTACGAGGCGGCAGCGGGGTGCCGCTGATGTATCTCCACGGTGTAGTTGCCGATATTCATAGCCTGCCCGAACCTGCCGGCTTCACCGCCTTCCACGAAGCCTTGGCCTCCTCGTTCACCGTATACGCACCAGCCCTGCCCGGCTATGCGGACAGCGAAGGGTTTGACGAGCTTGATAGCATAGAGGACGCGGTCTTTTTCTGTCTCGACGTGCTCGATGCACTAGAGCTCGACACGGTCAATCTGGTCGGAGCGTCCTTGGGCGGCTGGGTCGCCGCCGAATTTGCCACCCGCTATTCGCACCGCCTGCGCAAGCTGGTGCTAATCAATCCGCTCGGGGTGTCTACGCCCGAGGCTCGGATCGGCAATTTCTTTTACGCTGTCACACCAAAAGCTGAGGGCGGTCAGCACGAGGTGCGCGCATTGATCTTTCAGGAGCCAGATTCCGAATTAGCGCTGGGAGCCGTCCCCGACGAAATGTCTCCGGTGGCGAACCTCTTATTTTACAAAGCCCAAATAGTCGCCGCCAGACTTGGCTGGAAACCACCTTTTCTGTACAACCCACGTCTCAAACAGCGACTATTTCGGATCGTCGCACCAACCCAGATTATTTGGGCTGAGCAAGACCAGCTCGCCCCACCCGCCCTTGGCGAGCTTTTTCAGAGCGCGATTGTCGGGGCTCAGCTAGTCACAATTCCGGGTTCGGGGCACGGCCTGCTGCTCGAACAGCCATACCGAGTGGCCGACATCGTAAGCCAATTTTTGACCCCCTAAGCGTAGGGTTCCAGACCGCCCGAGGTCCGGAGGCTAGGCCATACAGAGTAGCAAGTGCGGAACCACCGAGCTGTGAAGAGGGGGACACGCGACTTGGCTTGGTATGGTCCGAGCTGCGGTAGCCGAGTGTCGGGCGGGAAAAAGGGGGGGAGTACCTGTGGGATGTTCCTCAGCCGCATTTCTCCGGCCCAGCCCGCCCTCCTACACCTGCCTCTCTCTCGGGAGCGGCCCGCCACCGATTGACTATCCCCCGGGCCCATCTAGCCGATCGGATTCTGTCGAGCCGCCCAACGCTTGAGAGCGAGCGCGAGAGTGTGTGACCCTGTGCTGTCTCAGCAGAGGGTCGATGGACGTTACAGAGCGGCTCGCCCCCGGAGAGGCAAAATGGCTGCCCGCCCCGCGTTTGCAGCTCATGATGCAGACCATCCACCGCTTTGTGAGGAACGATGAACCATATCCTTGGCGACGGCAATATGGCCTTGTTTGCAGTGGCCAGCTAACACCTTCGGTATTTTCCCCAAGTCCTTTCCCACTGGAATCTAGCCCCGTTACACGCCGTGCGGAGTGAGACAAGTCTGGCTCGACATAAAGCCAAGGCAGGCCTGACCCAGATGCAGGAATCCGCGCTCTCACCTCACTGCTCATAGCTCCAACGCTACGACTACGCGAAACATGGCCGGCCTCGGCTCCGCCCATCACTCGTCTGGCCAAAACCTGGCAACAGAAAAACGTGCATTACTCGGTATGCTGAGGCGCTGTGGGAGCTGAGCTACGAGCTCCAAGTTACCACCACCGTAGCAGCTCAGGCCGAGAACAGTCACCGCTACTGGTCTGCCTCCCTCGCCCATCGCATTCTGGCTCAGCTTGAGCCTGTGGAGCAGTCGGCCCCGCCCAAGCTCAGTTGGCGCGCTAGAATACACCGGGCAGACACGCAGCCTCCCCTTCTAAACGCGGCGCGCTCTGGCGCTGTGGGAGTTCTTGTTAGGCAACTCTCCGACACAGGCCCAAGCACGGGTGTACCTGAGCCGCAGACCCGCGCGTCCCTCTTGACCTACAGACCGACGACCCATGGGGACACACCCTTCTCGCCCAACTGCTTGAGCTTCGTCTCCCCCCTTTTGGACCAACGCGCCCGGTTGTGATAGAAAGCGTGAGTAGAGAATTCCTAACCAGGAGAGAGAAAAATGGAAAGTACCGGTATTACGCTCACCCGTTATCTGTTAATGCAGCAGCGCGAGCACCCGGGCGCAACCGGAGAATTCTCAATGCTGCTGTCGCAAATTGCCTTTGCGGCAAAAACCATCGCCCGAGAGCTCGGCCGGGCCAGCCTAGCAGATGTTTTGGGGGCCTCTGGGAAGATCAACATCCAAGGTGAGGTCCAACAAAAGCTTGACCAGATCAGCAACGATGCCTTTCTGGCCGCCTTTGCCAACGGCCAGCTCGTTTCCGAAGTCGTGTCCGAGGAAATGGAACAGCCGGCCCCTATTCAGGGCAACGAAGAAAAGGGCCAATACGTTATTTTCGTCGACCCCCTCGACGGCTCGTCGAATCTAGATGTCAACGTGACTGTCGGCTCTATCTTTTCGGTCCATCGTCGCCCACAGGGAAAAAAAGGCGCTGATCTTATTGAAGCGCTTCATTTACGCGGTCGGAGCCAGGTGGCGGCTGGCTATGCCTTGTACGGCCCCAGCACAACGCTCGTCTACACCACCGGCCAGGGAGTGCACGGCTTCACGCTGGACCGAGGCATTGGCGACTTTCTGCTGTCTCACGAAAATGTTCGTATTCCGGAACGCGGTACGACCTACAGCATTAACGAGGGACGTCGCAACACCTGGTTCCCTCAGACCCGTGCCTATATCGACTACCTGCAAGAGAGCGATAGCGACACCAAGCGGCCTTACTCGGGCCGCTATATCGGATCCCTGGTCGCCGACTTTCATCGTACTCTGCTCAAAGGCGGAATCTTCCTGTACCCGGCCGACCCCAAGAACACCAAGGGCAAACTCCGGCTTATGTATGAGGCCGCTCCGCTCGGGTTTGTCGCCGAACAGGCGGGTGGTCGGGCCAGTGATGGTACCCGAGACATCCGCGACATCGTCCCCGAGAGCCTCCATCAACGGACTCCGCTGCTCATCGGCAGTAGCCAGGACGTTCAGACAGCGGAGTCGTTTTACAAGTGAGTCAGAGAGCAAAAGTCGCGCCCCAAAAGACGGGCACTCGATTTTTTCATGGAAGCACTTAGAGTATGGGACAAACACTGCGCGCAGCTCCCCACAGAAGCAGGACGCTCAGCGAGGGGAGATAAGGGAGGTAGTTGTATGACCGAACGTGTTCGTGAGATTCTCAGTTGGTATGAGGGCGACAATCCAGGCACCCGCACCAATATTGCCCGCCTGCTCAACAGTGGCCGCTTGGCGGGGACCGGTCGCCTGGTCATCCTGCCAGTCGACCAGGGCTTTGAACATGGTCCGGCACGCAGCTTTGCCCCAAATCCATCCGGCTATGATCCCGACTACCATTTTCAGTTAGCGCTCGACGCCGGCTGTAACGCCTACGCCGCACCGTTGGGATTTATCGAAGCCGGAGCTGATAGATTTCTGGACCGGATTCCAACCATTCTCAAGCTCAACAACCATGACGTGCTACACGACGAAAAAGATCCCTTGTCGGCCGTGACAAGCAGTGTCGATGACGCTTTGCGGCTAGGTTGTGCTGCGGTTGGTTTTACCATCTACCCCGGCTCGTCTGCGGCCCAAACCATGTACGAACAGCTGCGCGAGATCACTAAGGAGGCCAAATCCAAAGGGCTGGCCGTGGTGGTATGGTCTTATCCACGTGGCAGCGATCTGAGCAAAGCGGGCGAAACCGCCGTTGACGTCGTTGCCTACGCCGCCCAGATTGCGGCCCAGCTCGGAGCGCATATCATCAAGGTCAAACCGCCGTCGGCCCACATCGAACTCGCGGCGGCGCAAAAAGCCTACCAGAGATACCACGTGCCGATTGACACCTTGGCCGACCGCATCCGCCATGTTGTCCAGAGCGCGTTTAATAGCAAACGAATTGTGATCTTCTCGGGCGGACCGGCCAAAGGAGACGAGGAATTCTTTAGCGAAGTCCGGGCCATTCGTGATGGCAGCGGGTTTGGTTCGATTATTGGGCGCAACTCCTTCCAACGCTCCAAAGAGGACGGACTCAGGTTTCTCAACACGGTGATGAGTATTTACGAAGGCTCCCTAGAGTAGAGCGCTCGAGGCTCCAGGGTTTGCCTCCTGCTTGCCTAGAGCCTCCCCTTCAGCGCGTATCGGTATAAAACGTCTTCAGATAATTCGGCGATACGCCGACGAAATACAGGAAGCGCAGCACCCACATCAGCACGATGGTCCGGACAATGCCGTCCCGTTGCCACCGTCGGGCCGAAGTCACTATCCGCTCGCGTAGACACACCAGCTTACCCCACCGCTTGAGCCGATAGCTCAGCTCAAGATCTTCCATCAGCTCGGTCTCACGATAGCCGCCTAGTTCCAGGAAGGTCTGACGGCGCACAAAAATAGCCTGATCGCCAGTCGCAATCCGTGATAGCCGTGAGCGGATATTTATCAGCGTCTCAATCATCCGAAACGGCCAACCGGCGGCGTCAAGCCGGACATCAAAGCGGCCACCCACAACCCGAGGGTCATGCAGAGCGCGTTCGAGCAGAGTTGGAAAGCCGGGTGGTAAAATTGTATCGGCGTGCAGGAACAGCAACACCTGGCCACTTGCCGCCCGGGCCCCAACATTCATCTGTTTCGCCCGTCCCCGCCCGGCCGACAGTAGAAGGTCGGCCCGAGGCCGGGCTAGCTCCAGGGTGCCATCATCGCTTCCGCCATCAACCACGATCACTTCACAGCTGCCGCTGCGGCGCAGACGACACAGAATTTCGACGATCGTTGCAGCTTCATTCAGAGTAGGGATAATGACCGAGATGTTCATCAGCCTCCCACTCGTAAAAAGGCGACGTTTAAGCCGTGCATAAAGGCTTTTTCTTGCTGCGGGCCGAGCGCCTGAAGACGGACGCGCAGTGAGGTTCGCTGGCGGACAGCCTTGAGCAAAGCCGGCCTGTCAGAGGACTCAATTGGTCGGACAATCAACTCAATCCGGCCCTGGTTATGTGGCAGCGTGGCGTGGAAGCGGGCCTCGGCGGCGGTTTCTTCTTGACAATACGCGACCTGTCTGGACACCAGCATTTTTTCCAGTCGAGTCACCACCTCGGTATATGCGAAGCCCAGATTCCATTCCATCGTTGTCTCGGCCATCATTGCCTCCAGGCATAGCGAAACACCGTCCACAAAATCTTATAGCCTGCCATGATCGTGCCTTTTAGCGTACCGCTCACTTTTGAGACACCCATGCGCCGACGGTATTGAACCGGGACCTCGGTAATGCGCAATCCTTTTTGAATGGCTCTGATCTGCATCTCAACCGTCCAACCATAGGTGCGGTCCGTCATCCCCAGTTCAAGCAGGGAGCGAAAACGTAGCGCCCGAAAGGGTCCCAAGTCGGTATATCGAAAGCCGTACAACAGCCGTATCAAAAAGGTAGCCAAGCTATTGCCAAAACGGGCATGCGATAGCAGAGCGCCGGGCTCGGCCTGGCCCGTGGTGCGTGAGCCAATCACCATATCGTACTCACCCGAGACAATCGGAGCGATAAGGGCGGGCAGTTCATCCGGATGGTCGCTATAATCGGCATCCACAAAGACCACAATGTCCGGCGAGCCGGCCTTGAGGTGGTCAATGCCGGCGAGGCACGCCCAGCCATATCCGCGGCGTGCCTCGTGCAACACACTTGCTCCGCCAGCGCGAGCGACCTCAGCCGTATTATCTGATGAGCCGTTATCAATGACCACTACCTCTTCGAGCATAGCCCGCGGCAGATCGGCCAGAACATGTGGCAACGAACGCTCTTCATTGAGGGCCGGGATGATGACAGCAAGACGAGGGGGAGTATCCGGCATAGCTTATGATCCGAGTGTGAAGCTGATCACAACCGGTGTCCCGTCGGGCGGGAGCTGCTCAGTATCGGCCGTAAATCGTGCCGGGTTGTTAACATAGTCGGCGATACTCAGCGCCCCGTTACTCACCTTACCGCTCGGGCAACTGTACAGGCAGACCAGGCAGCCTGGGCGGGGAGCGAAGGGGAGTCGGTTAAACCAGCGGTCTCGATTGCCACCGAAGCGGAGACTGAGAGCCGTGTCGGTGAAGATCTGCTCAAGGGCAAGACCGGAGGGGTTGCCCTGCCAGGAGACCCGGATAGCAAGCCGACTGCCGGTAACGGTCTGGTGCGAGGCGGGATGCTCATGCCGCTCGGTCCATGCGGCCATTGGCAGCCTCTTACCCGGCTGAGCGCCTAGCCGCAGGAGCGCGTCGTGGAAATCGAGATCATCGACCGGGGTATAGAGTAGGGCGTGAGGAGAAGTACCGTCCTGCCACACTAAGAAGTGATAGCGCGTCTCTTGTCCTTGGGCGGCGTTAAAACGCCGGGGAAAAATTTGGCCAAAGATCTCCACTTGTCTTTTTCCCTCAGCAATACGCAGCGGAGCCGCCCGATTTGGCTGGTCAGCCGCCCGACTCCAGCCGGCAAGTCCACATAGCACCAGACAGGCCACCACTCCGGTTAGCCGTAGGATGTGCATAGTCCATCTCATGTGAAACCTACGCTTTGGTCTCCATCACACGCCTATCATAGCCCGGTGGCTGGTCTCCGACTACCGCCGGCGGGTTGCTGCCATACTCCCCACGCCACCACTCCCAGATCAGCAGCCCGTAGAATGGCCCATACTCCAGCCAGATATGCCAAGTTTCCAGCCGTCCCCGGTAGGAGTAGTAGAACGACATATAATACAGGCACAGCGAACCGGACAGGAGGAGCCAGGAGCGAAGGGGAAAAATGGTCAGAAAGGGGAGCAGACAGACAAAGTACCACGGATTACCGACCGGACTGAGCAGAAACATCAGGCTCAGCAGCAGCCCGCTAGTCCATACCAATTGACGATCATCCTCCAGTTCTGACCAATAACTGACAAAGAGCATGACTCCGCCCAGCCCAACTCCAACGAGACCAGTTGCCAGCCAGCGTTCACTCACCATCGCAACAATGCCGGGAAAGATTAGACTGTTGGTCTGCCACTGCTCGACAAAGGTTCGGGTTCCTGTCCACAGCGCCCCGCCGACCTGCCAAAACGGGGCGTAGCCAACAATGAGCACGACACTGGCCATCGACAGCCCCAGCAGGGCTCGACCGCGTCCGTGGACTCTCCACATACGGGCGAAGAAGATGGGCATGAGCAGAACAGGGTACAGCTTGGCCAGCACCGCAACGGCCAGGCTCATCTGGGCCAGCACGCCCCGGCCCGTGATCATTAGCACCACAGCTAAGACCAGATAGAAGGTCGGCACCACATCGTAGTGGGTTGAATTCATAGTTTCTTTAATGACCAACGGTGACCAGGCGTACACGATCAGGAGCAGTGGGCTGAGCGCCAACTGCCTTAGCAACACCACTAGCAAGCCACATAGCCCAAGATCAAAGGCCAGAAAGACCAGCCGCAAGGCACTTAAACTGCCGGGCGCTACCCAAGCTGTAAGGCCAAAGATGGCCTGAGCAAAGGGGGGATAGATGGTCGGAATATGGGGATGATTAACCCGCGTCAGAACAAACGACAGCCGGGCATCTTGCTCAGCGAGTTGAACAAAGGCTTGGAGGTGTTCTCCAGTCGCCTTTTTTTCCAACTGCTGCTGAACGCTCAGCGGGGCGAACTGGTAGGGATTCAGCCCACCGGCAACAACCGCACCGTCCCACATATAACGGTAGAAGTCGTCCTCCTGGATCGGCTGAGAGAAAAACAGCGTCCCTCGAAAGAGCAGCCCAAAGCCTACGATCAGCCATACCGTTCTGCCCCTTACCTGGCGGCTGGGAACGCCTAGCAGCTGATAGACAGCGAGGCAATAGCACAGAAAGAGGCCAGCGTAGACAGCCACAAAGGAGACAATAGGGCGCTGGAGATGTCCCTGCCCATAGACGAAAGCGTCACTCAGTAGAGTGAGTACACCATACAGGACGAATGACCCGGCTCCCAGTAACGAGAGGGAGATACAGGACTGCGATATTCTTGACATGGACACTATGCTATCACTCTCGACCAGATGAAACCGCGGTTTGCGAGCTGGTTCGTCCTTTCCTCGCTGTTTTCCTGACGGGCTATGCACCGGCGCGGCATACCGATTACGCTTTCTCTTGCGGGAGGCATGGCCCTCGCCCGTTCACCACTGGCAACTTATCGGGTGCAGACCTCCTTTGTGACGCCACAGGTCCGAGAACTAGATCTGATGCGCCTCCGGCTGACACAGGGGAATCTGGCTCGGACGCGCAGCGTCCATGTGGTCCGTGCTGAACAGAGGATACGCTTGCGCCGCCAGCGCGGTATGATGAGTCTGGGCCGCCCTCTTCCTTCCCTGACCGGAATCCTCCGGCTATGGTTTTCCTGGCGTGGTGTGACGTGGCCAGAGAGTCCCCCCCAGTTGCCGATCACATTGGTTGCCGCCGAGCTCCCGCATCCAGACGGTCTTGTCGTGGAGATGAGACGGCTCAGCCGTTTTTCGCCGGGAGCAAACGGGTCGGCCACAGGGGTAGACCCGATCCCAGCAGAGCAATGAACCCAGCGAGAATAACGGGCAGGAGTTGGGCTAGGTGGGCAATAATGGAGAAGCTCAGCGCCTCTTCTCGTGGAACAGAAAACAATGATAGGGCAAGTATGACCGCATACTGAAAGGTGCCGATAAAGCCCGGTGCAGCCGGTAACATTACCCCAACCGCGACCACCAGCATCATGACCAAGCCGGCCTCAAGGGGCAGGTCCATCCCACACGCTCGCAACAACAGCCAGTAGTAGCCAGCAACGCTCAGCCACATCGCCAGGGACAGGGCGACAATATGAACAATCAGCGAAAGATTCTGTAAAGCGCGCAGCCCATCGACACAGTGCCGCACCAGGTCGGCCACCCGCTCGGGCAGCCAGGCCAGCGGGAGGCTGCCAGCGTGCCGGACTCCCCACCAGCCTGCGACCAGACAGCCGACGCCTAGGGCCAGCATGAGCGTATTGGCCCAAACCAGCCCTCCCGGTAGCGGAAAACGGGGTATGACCCATACCAACAGGAACGTGATCACAAAAAGATCCCAGACACGCTCCAGGACAGCAGTGGCCAAAGCAGTGCTGAGCCGTACCGGGGTGAGGCGAGACAGGGCATAGCCGCGGATAATCTCGCCGAGACGTAAGGGCAACACATTGTTGGCCATAAAGCCAATCAGCGTGGCCGACAAGAAAGGGCGGATCGGCAAGGGCTCCAACGGATCGACGAAGCGCTGCCAGCGATAGGCCCGTAACACAAAAAATAGGCTGTACCAGACGGTCGGCACCAGCAGGGCGAGCGGATTGACACGCCCCATCACTACTAGGACGGTGGACCACTCTACCCCCCGAACGGCAGCATAGCCACACATGAGGCTGAGGACGAGACCGACAAAAATCTTGGGAGCTTTCACCGGAATCCTAGACGCCGAACAGGCTCAACGCAGCCTGCCCTCAACAAACGGCACTTCGTAGACCTTGTCGTGTTGAATAGGGCCGTGCCCGAAGTAGCCAGCCTCGCCAAACAGCTCCCCGTGGTCAGCAGTAATGGTGATGTAAGTGTTGGGCGGGACCATGTCAAACAGCTGTGTGAAGACTCCGTCAAGGTATCGTACGGCCTCAATCTGCCGCCCCCGCAGCTGATCGAGCTTATCCTGATTAAAAAATTGCGCTCCGCCTTCCTCTTCGCGTAACTTGCCGCCGACCAACATTTGATCAAGATGCTTAAAAACCCCATGTACCCCATGAATCCTCGGCCAGCGGTCCTCGGGTTCGTCCGGTAAGGCGTACGGATAATGGGTTTCGCCGACATTTAACAGGTAAAACGACGGGCGCTCAGTAGAAAATTTCATCCGCTCAAGCATAGCAACCATATCGTTGTGTTTGGGCATGAGGGTAAAAGAATCAAAATCGCGATTAATCGGCGTGGCCGGATTCAGAACCGGCAGTGAGACCAGGGCGTGGGTCTGATAGCCGAGTTTGTGTTTGAGAAAGCTGGGCAGAAAGAGGTCTGGGATCAGACTTTTAAAGGCGATCTCACGCGTGCCTAAGCGATCATTATATTTCAGAAAATCCTGTTTATAGTACTCCGAAGCGTACACCTGCGGCGGACTCGAATGGGGCAATAACCCCATCAGCAAGTTATAGTGCGACGGCGCGGTCCACGACGCGTAGCTCCAGCGGCGTTCCACCGGCCCGAGACGACGCAGCACTTTGGGCGCTGCGGTCATGAGCACGTCGTAGCGACAGCTGTCAAGGATAACAACGATATAGTTGTTGCGGGCCGCAGGAGGAGAGAGACGCGGCTCTTCTTCCTGGAGCGAGGATGCGACTGGAGCAGACGCGAGCGGGGCGGGGCTTTTTCTCAGGCGTTCAAAGAGTTTTTTCATTGTGTCTTCCGCCGGGTAGAGGTCAAGAAGAACGCGCCCGGGGTGACTCGAACACCCAACCTACGGGTTCGAAGCCCGGCGCTCTATCCAATTGAGCTACGGGCGCGCACGGTAGGCAGTCTATCATTTTTTAGCCAGGCTCGGCCAGCACCGAGGCGCCAGGTCTCCAGCCCGGGTCTTTTTGTACGTAGCCTCTCCCTCGACGCGATAGTCAGCAAGCCCGCCCTCGTTGTTGGCATCACAGCCTTGCGGAACGACATAAGGGATTGAGATGCGAAAGAGCTTGTGAACGACAAGAATTAAACTGGTCGGCCTGCGACTGAATCGGATCGTAGGGGCCGGGGTTTCTGCGGGAGACATCAATACCATGTGATCTGTGGAAGGGCTTCCTGCGTGGCATGGCCTCCATTCAACAAACCCCACGCCGATATCCCATCAATCCCCTCAAGGGCGCCGAGTACAGCTATAGCAACGAATGGGCCTTCATACCCTGGGCACTGCTCGTCGATATGCAAGCCTCCCACCTCACCAACTTTTGCAGCCCCAGCCGTCCATGCCCCGCCTGTTGAGTGGCAAGCAAACGATATTGCAACGAGGATATGCTGAGCCAATCAATCTTTTCCCGTAACGATCTGATCAGGAGCGGACGCGAGAACTAGGGTCAAGGGTCCAAGTCGTTCCGGTCGGAGAATCTTTGAGTACGATTCCTTGGGTCTGGAGCTGAGCGCGAATAGCATCGGCTTTTTGGAAGTCTTTCACTTTGCGGGCCGCCGTTCGGTCGGCGATCAGCTGCTCAATCGCCTGCGGGGTGAGACTGGTAGTGACGAATCCTTGATGTTGCACCCGCTGCAGAAATTTTTCGGGGGTCTCCTGCAACATCCCCAGCACCCCGCCGATTGTGGTGAGGTCTTGGCGGACTTGGGGCAGCGTGTTGAGCTGGCCAGCGTCAAGCCGGCGGTTGGCCTCCCGAATCGTCTCAAACACCACACCAAGTGCCCGAGGGGTATTACAGTCGTCATCCATGGCGTCCTGAAAGCGGCTCAGGACCGGAGAGTCTGTGGACCGGTCCACGGTTCGCTTGCGGACCGCCTGTTCCCGTTCAGCATTCGGCCCGAGTGCCCCGTCGATACGAGCTAAGGTTTGGTACACGCGGCGGAGACTCTTTGCGGCCTCCTCCATTTTTTGGTCTGAGAAGTCAAGCGGCATACGGTACTGGGTCGATAACAGCACCACCCGCAACACCTCGGCCGCCTGCGATTCCAGTACCTGGCGAATGGTCAGAAAATTTCCCAGCGATTTCGACATCTTTTCGTGCTCAACGGTAACCATACCGTTGTGCAGCCAATAGCGCGCAAAGGGACGGTCTTTTGCGCCCTCGGATTGAGCAATCTCGTTCTCGTGGTGCGGAAAGATGAGATCCGCCCCACCGCCATGAATATCAAACGGCTGGCCCAGATAGCGACTACTCATGGCCGAACATTCAAGATGCCAGCCGGGCCGCCCTTTACCCCAGGGGCTGTCCCATTCTGGTTCGCCAGGCTTGCTCGCCTTCCACAGGGCAAAATCCAGGGCGTGCCGTTTGCGCTCATCGACCTCAATTCGGGCACCGGCCAGCATATCGCCGAGCCGGCGATGCGAGAGCTTGCCATAGGCGGCAAAGCGAGCAACCGCATAATACACATCGCCCCCAACCGCATAGGCCAGACCCTTGTTTTCTAAGTCTTGAATCAAACCGATCATGTCGGCAATATGCCGCGTGGCCCGGGGCTCCACGGTCGGAGACAAACAGCCCAGAGCCCGCATATCCTCCCCAAACTCACGAATATAGGCTTCGGAGAGCTCCTGAGCCGAGATCCCACGCTCGTTGGCCCGGTTGATGATTTTGTCGTCAACATCGGTAAAGTTGCGCACAAAGCTGACGTTGTAGTCGAGAAAGCGCAGATAGCGGTAGATGACATCAAAGGCCACCAGCGCACGAGCATGTCCAATGTGTGAGCGGTCGTAGACCGTCACTCCGCACACATACATCCCGACTTTGCCGGGGGTCAGGGGAATGAACTCCTCGTCTCTGCCGGTGAGGGTGTTATGCAAACGAAGTGCCATGCTGATATAGCTCGGCGAGCGGGGAAATCCGCTCTGTCTAGGTGTTCCTACTGTCTGCCCACCACTAACTGATCGACCACCGACGGATCAGCCAGAGTGGAGGTATCCCCCAGTTGATCAATAGCCCCTTCCCCGATCTTGCGCAGAATACGGCGCATAATCTTGCCGCTGCGCGTTTTGGGCAAGCTCTCGGCAAACTGGAGCTTGTCTGGACTGGCGTGAGGACCGATCTCTCGACGGACGGTAGCAATCAGCTCTTTTGTCATGTCCGGGGAGGACTGCTGGCCGGTTTTGAGAGTCACAAAGGCATAGATGCCCTGGCCTTTCAGTTCATGGGGCATGCCAACCACCGCAGCCTCAGCCACAGCCGGATGTTTGCCCAGCGCACCTTCGACCTCAGCGGTCCCTAAACGGTGGCCTGATACATTGATTACATCGTCAACCCGGCCGGTAATCCAATAATCGCCGTCCTCGTCCCGGCGGCAGCCATCGCCGGTAAAGTATTTGCCTGGATACATGGAGAAATACGTTTGGCGAAACCGCTCATGATCACCGTATACCGTCCGCATAATGCCCGGCCAGGGAAACTTGAGGCAGAGATTGCCAGACACGCCGTTGCCCTCAAGCTCGTTGCCCTGATCATCGACCAGGCAGGGTTGAGCGCCAAAAAACGGCCGGGTGGCCGAGCCGGGTTTGGTCTTCGTCGCTCCGGGCAGGGGCGTGATCAGAATGCCGCCGGTTTCCGTCTGCCACCAGGTATCGACAATCGGGCAGCGCTCCTTGCCGATGGTCCGATAATACCAGTGCCACTCAGGACTTTTAATCGGTTCACCAACCGTGCCCAGGATACGTAAGCTGGACAGATCGTATGTTTCCGGCCAGCTATCGCCCTCTTTCATCAGTGCCCGCAGGGCGGTTGGGGCAGTATAAAAAATATTGACCTTATGCTGCTCTACGATTTGCCAAAAGCGTCCAAAATCCGGATAGTTGGGCACCCCCTCAAACATGATCGTCGTGGCCCGATTGCTGAGCGGCCCATAGACAATATAACTATGGCCGGTGACCCAGCCGATATCCGCGGTACACCAGTAGGTGTCGCCGGGACGGTAATCAAACACATATTTATGTGTAATCGAGGCGTAGACCAAATATCCCCCAGTGGTGTGTAATACCCCTTTGGGTTTGCCGGTCGAGCCGGAGGTATAAAGGATAAACAGCGGATCTTCAGCGTCCATGTGTTCGGGCAGACAATCCGTGGACTGCTCGGCCACCAACTCGTGCCACCACATGTCGCGTTCGGTCTGCATGGCCACCGGATGGCCGGTCCGTTGCACGACCACAACTTTTTCAATCGAGGGGCAGTTGGCGACCGCTTCGTCAGCGTTGGCCTTCATCGGAATATCGTTCTTGGCCCCGCGTAAGCCGGTATCTTGGGTAATCAAGATCTTACAGCTCGAGTCTTGGATACGATCCCGCAAAGCGTCCGGTGAAAAGGCGCCAAAAACGACCGAGTGTACCGCGCCGATACGGGTACAGGCCAACATGGCGACAGTCAGCTCGGGGATCATCTGCATATAAATACAAACACGGTCGCCTTTGTCGACTCCCAGGGTTTTCAGGGCATTGGCCAACTGACATACCTGGTTTAGCAGTTCGGTATAGCTTAGCTGGCGCGATTCCGAAGCGTCATTGCCTTGCCAGATCAGCGCCGTCTGGCCACCGGCTCCGGCTTTGACGTGCCGGTCGAGGCAGTTGTAGGAGACATTCAGTTTTCCGCCCAGAAACCACTTGGTCTGGGCCGTATAAAAATCCCATTCCAGAACAGTGTCCCACTTTTTGAACCAGCTAACAAAGGTTTCCGCCTGTTCAGCCCAGAACCCCTCCGGGTCTTGTATCGAGCGTTGATACATCTGCTCGTAGGTGTCCGGGTCGATGGCAGCCTGT
Organism: uncultured Binatia bacterium (SeqCode); assembly: GCA_965214605.1. Lineage (GTDB taxonomy): Bacteria > Desulfobacterota > Binatia > Bin18 > Bin18 > JAAXHF01. The sequence goes on from OZ243961.1 coordinate 1,059,108, forward strand.
CCCTTAACCGCGGCAGGAATATCATAGATCCGTTCGCCGCTCTCGTATTCTGCCATATCCCCCTCCTTAGTGTTCGGATGTATTTAGGAAACTCAACAAGGCTGCTGAGCCTACTCTTTACGGCCGATCGCCTCCATAAAACGCTCTTGGACAACCCCACAGGCCATGTTGTACAAGCCGTCGCGGTCGGCCGTTTGGGCCAGAAAGCCGAGGGGAATTTGGAACCCGCCTTTATCTCTGATATTCCCTCCACCATAGTAGCTCTTCTTATGCTCGTCCACGCCAAAGGCTTTCTTTAAGAACGTATCTGGGGTGATCGTATCGCTACGGGTACGCAGCGATCCGTCGACCGTTTTGCCATCAACAATACCAAAGACCAAGACTGTGTCGGTGCCATCGCGTTGCAGCAAAAATTCTGCTGCCTGCGGAATCCCGTCACGGTGCTCAGGACGTACGAAGCCCACATCCGTTAGGATCAGACTGTCAAAAACCTGCTTATTCTCCAGCGCCTTTTGGATCATATCCATCACCACCGGGGCTAAGGACCGGTCAGAAATCTTTTTGAGCAGAGCCTGATCGACACACGGCCACAGATAGGCCGCGGCTTCAAACTCCAGACGCGTCGCCTCAAGCAGGGCCATGGTATCGGTTCGGATCCCGTGCATCAGGGCCGTGGCCAAACGGGTTTGATCCATCTCATTCGGATTGAGGCCGTTCGGATACTGAGTGCGCAGGTATTCAACATAAATGGCGCAGGTCGAGCCCACATCCTCACGGACGTCGACAAAATCGGCCGAGACGTCGCCGAGTCGCTTATGATGGTCAACAAAGGACACGAAGGTTTTGCCAGTCAGGCGCTCTGAAATCGGCGTGTCCGTCTTTTGAGTATCGACGAAAGCGTACAAATCGTAGGGTTCCAGATCAAACGTCTCATCGTACAAGACGAGATTGATTGCTAAGCGTTTGACCAGCGCCCGGTTTTCTTGGTGGCTGACCTCGTGAAAACACAGCAGGGTGGTCTCAATCTCAAACTCGTTGGCCAGAAACTGATGGGCTACACCCGAGGCGATACTGTCAGGGTCGGGGTAACCGGTCAGGATCAAAAGCAGCTTACCGCCCTGGTGGCGACTTAAGATGGTACGGAACTGGGCCCATTTTGTACTGCCCGTCTCTCGCGGATCTATGATTCGCAACGGGGGCTCTTCTAGGGGGGGTCTCACCGTTTTGGCTATATTGGCCATAACACTCCTCCTCGGTAGTCTAGACCAACCGGACAAAATCAGCTGTCCTGTTAGCGCGCTTTGATAAGATATTCAAGCTACTCCTTGGCCACCGCTCTCGACAAGTGGCGTCTGGGCCGGCCCGCGAGTCGCTCCCTTGAGGAAAAGCAGGGCGTGTGCTAGGGGTTTCGCCGCTGCATACGGTCTGCCCCGCTCTCTGGCTGATCGATGGATAACAGCGACAGATAAGGAGCCTGGATGTTCACCCCTATGGTGCGTGCCTGTGGACGTCTCTCACTGGAAACACTGCGTGAAATGGGCCGCATGGGTCTCTTTCTGAGTACCGCTCTAGGCCTTCTTTTTCTCCCTCCGTTGCGGATCAAGCAGCTGCTCCGCCGGCTCTATTTTATTGGTGCCCGCTCTCTGTTGCTGATTATTTTCACCGGCGCATTCACCGGCATGGTGATTGCCCTACAGGGCTACATCGCGCTCCGTCGGTTTGGTGGCGAGGCCGCGCTCGGCCCGATGGTCGGCCTCGCACTGATTCTTGAACTTGGTCCGGTCCTGTCGTCTTTGATGATTACCGCACGAGCCGGCTCAGCCCTCACCGCTGAACTGGGCATTATGCGTATTACCGAACAAATTGACGCGCTTGAGGTAATGGCCATTCACCCCATTAAGTATCTGGTCGTTCCTATTCTTTTGGCCTCTCTGATCGCCTTTCCCGTGCTGAGCAGCATCTTTACCGTGGTGGGGATCTATGGCGGCTATGTGGTCGGCGTACAGCTGCTGGGGGTCAGCGTCGGTAGCTATTTCTCGCAGATGGCCAGCGCGGTAACCTCGCACGACGTATGGACCGGGATATATAAATCGTTCTCATTTGGGGCTATTGTGGCCTGGGTGTGCTGCTTCAAGGGATTTTATGCCGCACGCGGGGCTGAGGGAGTGAGTCTAGCCACGACCCAGGCCGTGGTGATGTGTTCTGTGCTCATCCTGGTCTGGGACTATCTTCTCGGCTCCCTGCTGTTTTGAGCTGAGACACGCCTCCGCTATGATTCGGATTCACAACCTGCATAAGTCATTCGGCTCGCAGCACGTCTTACGGGGGGTCAATCTTGAGATTCCGACCGGGACGATTTTTGTCGTCGTGGGGAGCAGTGGGACGGGCAAGAGCTGTTTACTCAAGCACATTATCGGCTTGCTGCGACCGGACAGCGGACAAGTGTGGGTCGACGATGTCGAGGTCAGCACCCTGCGCGGCTGGGCTCTGAACCGAGTGCGGGACCGTTTTAGCATGTTGTTTCAGGGCGGTGCCCTGTTTGACTCGCTATCGGTGTACGACAATGTGGCTTTTCCGTTGCGCGAAAAAACGCGCCTGACAGAAGCAATGATTGGCGACAAGGTGCATCAGCGGCTAGCCCAGGTTGGCCTGTCAGGCGTGGATGCAAAATTTCCGTCCGAGCTCTCGGGTGGTATGCTCAAGCGGGCCGCACTGGCCCGGGCACTGGTGACCGATCCCGAAATCGTCCTGTTTGACGAGCCGACCACTGGCCTTGATCCCATTCGCGTGAACACCATCCACCAACTCATTCTTGACTTACACAGCTTGCTCAACTTTACTGCGGTTGTGGTCAGCCACGAGATCCCGGAGGTCTTTTCACTGGCCACACATATCGCTATGTTGAATCAGGGCTATGTCGTGGCGGCGGGCACTCCTGAAGAGCTACAAGCCTCGACCAACCCGGTCGTCCAACAGTTTATCAACGGTCGCGTACAGGGACCGATTGAGGCAGAGTAGCAATGAATCTTGACGCCGAACTCCTGGTCGGGTGGCTAGTCGTGCTGGTAATAGGCGGTCTAGTCTATCTGTCTTTGCAGTTTGGCCAGGTCAGTTTTACCGGGACGCAGCACTACCGTGTCACGGCCGAGTTCTCCGACGCGGGCGGCTTGCAGAGCGGTGCGCGGGTCGAGGTGGCCGGAGTAAAAATCGGGCGGGTTGAGTCTGTAAATTTAACAGACACGCTGACAAAAGCCCGAGCAACGCTGCGCATCCAGCCAGATATTCGGCTGCCCCAGGACAGCCGAGCCGCGATTAAAACGGCTGGCCTGATCGGCGAGCGTTTTATTGACATTGAAATTGGACCGGCAGCCGAAATGCTCCATCCAGGTGGCCGGATTGAGCACACCGAGTCTCCGGTCGATATCCTTGATACCGTCGGCCAGGTCCTGTTTGGCAACCTCGACGCGACCGATCAGGCCGACAGCGCGGCGGCGGACGACATGTTTGATTTGAGTCTTGATTAAGGAAAAAATGCACCGTACCGTTATGCCTTACGCCAACAGTAACGCTATATTGAGGAGAGGTAGAGTGTCCGTCGCCTTCATCACCGTTACGTTCCTTATCGGGGTGTTGAGCTTTGGCCCTTCTGTGGCCTTTGCCCAAGCCCAAAATCCCTATGAAGCCCAGACACCCTACGACCCATGGGAGTCGTTTAACCAACCCCTGTTCACCTTCAACCTGAAGCTCGACGAATATGTCTTGCGACCGGTAGCGACCGGCTATCACGAAGTAGTTCCAGAGCCGGGCCAACGCGGTATTGATCGTTTCTTCAAAAATCTGGGTGTTCTGCCCCGTTTTATCAACAGTTTACTCCAGGGAAAAATCGGCGGGGCTAGCCGCGAAGTCGGTCGTTTCGCGGTCAATACAACTCTCGGTGGGATAGGCGTGTTTGATGTTGCCGACACTGTGTTTGGCTGGCGGGCGAGTGAGGAAGACTTCGGCCAGACGCTGGGCCACTATGGTGTTTCGTCCGGACCGTATCTGGTGTTGCCCTTCTACGGTCCTTCGACGGTTCGCGACGCCTTTGGTTTTGCCGTTGATAGCGCAATGAACCCGATGAACTATCTGCTGTCATTCCTGGAGGTTTTCGCCATCCAGAGTGGCCGGACCGTCGGCAACACAGTCAATTTTCGTTCACTCAACCTGGATCTCTTTGAACAGGCCGAGCTGGTCTCGGTTGATCTGTACGGGGCGGTTCAGGATGGCTACCTGCAGCGGCGGGCCAACGCGATCAAGGAATAAGAGAGATGGAGAGCGAGAGGGGTTGTGTGAACGCGTTGGGGAGAACACTTGGCACGCTTATCGGTATTGGATTCCTATCTCTGGCTCCTAACCTAGCCTCAGCCACAGCCTCACCCCTGAACGTCATACAGACAACGATGCAGAAGATTGTTATCATTCTCCAAGATCCAGTCTATCAGGATCCAGGGCAGAGCGAGGAACGCATCAGAAAAGTCCGTGAGATTGCCCTACCACAGTTTGATTCTCGGGAAATTGCCAAACGAACCTTGGGGATTCACTGGCGTGACCGGACAGAGGAACAGCGAGAAGAATTTATCGAGCTTTTTATAAACCTCGTTGAAAAAACCTACAGCAGTACTTTGGATGATTATCACGAAGATACCGAATTTTTTTTCGATCGCGAGCACATTGACGGTACGTATGCTGAGGTTGATTCTCGGATTACGGTTCCCTCGCTCAACAGAACCTTCTCTTTAAACTACCGTTTGCACTTGGTCGAAGGGCAGTGGTTAATCTATGATGTGATGATCGAAAATGTCAGCATGGTTCGTAACTATCGGACCCAATTTAACCGGATTATCAATAAATCCTCATACGAAAACCTAGTCCAGAGAATCCGTACCAAGCTGAAACAACTCGCCGCGTCGTCCTCATAGCCTCCTCCCCTCTTTTCTCAGCCCCAGTGTCTTCGGCTGCACGCATCGTCCTCAGTCGATTTGACACGGGCGTCGGCCCAAGGCTTCCAACAGCAGATGGGGAAAATCGACGGTCATACCGTCCACCCCGGCCGCAATCGCGGCTTGCATCAGCTCAGGGTCACGCACCCCCCAAGCCCGGATGTCCAACCCCAAGTCTTGCCAGGCACGGACCTGATCCGACGAGATGGCCTTGGCCGGAGGACAAAACTGGTCAAGTCCGGCCGCAACCACCCGCCCGACAGTCTGTTCCTGCACGTCAGAGGCCAGAAATCCAACCTTGGCCTCTGGATCCAGAATTTTGAGATTCTGCACGACCGGAAAATAGAACGAGGTAAAAGCGACCGAGTCTAGCAAACCATGTTCCCGGACCAGCTCCAGAACACGGACCTCAAGGTCAAGCTGTTTTATCTCAATGATCAGCGGAATCCGTTTGCCGTAGCGGACTAAGGTCTCGCCAAACAGCGGCACCCGGACACCACTAAACTCAGTGCTAAACCACGCCCCAGCATCCAGATTTTTGATCACCGACCATGGCGTCTCCCGCACATAACCCTGACCATTGGTGGTCCGGGCCAGCCGTTCATCGTGGAGAAGGATCAATATTCCGTCGCTAGTCGCCCGCACATCAGTTTCAATCGCGTCAACCCCCAAAGAGACTGCCAAGTCAAAACTGGCCCAGGTATTTTCGGGTGCCAAAGCCGCTGCCCCCCGATGTCCGATCACCTGCATGGCCATAGCTGTACCAGATCTAAGCCGCTCTCGCTATGATGGACCGGGCCTACTAGACTACACCACGGCTTGCCAGCCCACTGGTCGGGGGGTAGGCTAGCACCCGTGTCGGAAACAAATGGAGCCGAACTGAGACAATGAAAAAGCGCTGGTTCACAAGCTTTTTGGGGGGGATATTCGGTCTTTTGGTGCTGGGCTTGGCGGTCTCCTACCTGTTCCCTGGATTAGTCCTGACTCTAGCCCTTCGGGCGGCTCGGACAGCGGCTAGCCTGGAAGAGCAAACGATACGGGTCGCCGAGCACCGAATTCAGTATCTGTCCGGAGGAACCGGAGAAACGCTATTGCTGCTGCACGGCTTTGCCGCCAACAAAGACAATTGGACGCGCGTTGCCGCCTATCTGACTCCCCATTTTCGTGTCGTGGCACCAGACCTACCAGGCTTTGGCGAAAGTAGTCGAGACGCCCAAGCTCGCTATGGGATAAGCGATCAGGTTGAACGGCTGCACGCTTTCGCCCGCGCTCTGAATCTGGACCAGTTTCATCTTGGTGGCAATTCGATGGGCGGTATGATTGCTGGTACCTATGCCGCGCGCTATCCACACCAGGTGCAAAGCCTGTGGTTGTTGGCTCCGGCTGGCGTCGCCTCGGCTCAAACCAGCGAACTGGCCCAACGCCTGGCTCAGGGCGAAAACCCTCTGCTCATCAGTACCCCTGACGACTTCGACGAATTGCTCGACTTTGTCGCTGTGCAACGACCCGAACTCCCCGGCCCTATCAAGCGCTATCTGGCAGATCTGGCCATTACCCAACGCGATTTTAACGCCAAGATTGTCCGTGATATGGCAGAAACTCCGCTCTCCTTAGAGCTCCTCTTAAAAGATCATCCAGCCCCAGCGCTGATCGTATGGGGAGATCAAGATCGTCTCTTGCACGTTTCAGGAGCAGCAATACTAACAGCCCTGATGCCGAACGCCGAAGCAGTGGTTATGGCTCACACCGGCCATATCCCCATGATAGAGCGGCCACAGGAAACTGCCGAACGTTTTCTGCGCTTTCAGCACGTTGACTTCTGAGCCGACAGCCTCAGTCTCTGGCCGCCTGTCTCTCACACTCCGACAAGAAGACAAAGCCCAGCCCGAGCAGCAGGTTAGCTTGGACCAGTCGGGTATACCAGTTGTGTAAGCGGGTAAATTCATCCCGAAAAGCTTGTTTTGTTGGGTCAAAATTCTCAAAATCTTGGATCTCAACCACCCGCAGGTGTTCCAGACGGTCGGCAATCAGGAGGGCGTATATCAGCAGCCCGACCAGCATCAGCAGCCATATTCCGGTCTTGCACATCCGCAGCCGGGTCCGCTCCGCCGCGGACAACAAAAAGTACAGCGTACCAAGTCCCATGCAGGCGGCGGCTATACCTTCCAAGCGGTTGAGTTTGGCGAGAATGACAGCGTTGATATTTCCTGCTACGTTGATGCTCGGTGCCTCTTGGAAAACGCTTCCGGCCACTGCAAAACCGAACGTCACCAAGGCCCCAACCCAGACCGCAGCTCCAAGATTTTCAATAAAGAAAAACACCGTATATGCAGCGCGTTTGCCCATACCTTATCCCCCATGTCCTATTCCTCTCGTAAGGCTAGCGCCGGTGAGGTCCGGGACATCTTGAAAGCCGGATAGACCCCGGCCAGAAGCGCAGCCGCCACAGCCAGTACCACCGCTTGAACAAGTAAGCCAGGGACAATGTCCAACTCCAGCGTCCAGCCAAACGATCGCCGATTAATCACAAATACTAGGACCGAGGCGAGCATCAGGCCGACTGGGAGGGCCAACAGGCCGGCCAACAGGCCCATCACACCAGTCTGGATCGTGACCAAGCCCCAGACCTGCCGCGGCGTAAAGCCGGTTGCCCGTAACACGCCAAGTTCGTGTTCGCGCTCCAACTGTAGCGCCATCAGGGCGCTGAGCACACCGATAAAGGCCACCGCGGTTGTCAGCAGATGGAGCACCGAGGTAATGGTAAAGGTGCGGTCAAAAATCCTGAGCGAGGCTTGCCGCAAATCCCGATTCGAACGGATCACGACCTGCTGCTCTGAGCCGACCAGCCGCCGCAGCGACGTCACCATTGCCGCCACGTCCTGTTCAGGACTCACCCACAGTCCCAGCGACGACACGCCACGGTCGTCCCAAAACCGCTCATACGTCCGGCGGCTCATCATCACCAGTCCCCGGTCTGAACCATAATCGGCAAAAATCCCGACAATCCGAAAATCTTGCAGTCCCCGGTCAGTCCGTAAACGGACACGCCCATCCACCTGCAGCTGGTGATGGTAGGCGTACGGCTCTGACACAATGACCGTGTGTTCGGCCTCAAAGGCGGGCCAAACCACCTCTGGCTGGCCCTCAATGAAACGGTATGTGGTATAAATGTGATTCATCTCGACCTTTGAATGAGAAGGAGAGGAGGAACCGCGCTCCCTACTGACATCGAGCTGCAGGGCAACCAGCTGGACCCGGCCGGTCGGTGATTCCACCGACACGCGCTGATAGGTACTCACTGCCTTAATCCCCGGGGCGGATGACAAACGGGCGACAACAGCCGGGGCCAACGTGCCCTCATTCCAGCGCGACACCAGGCTTGGGGGAGAAATATAGATATCGGCCTGCAGGGCGCTCTCCAGCCAAGAGGCCACAGTCTGCCGAAAACTCTCAATCATAATGCCCACTCCAACAGTCACCGACACGGCGACCATCAGGGCTGCAATTGCCACCGCGGTCCGGCTCAGCGAGGCCAGAACGCTGCGAATACAGAGACGTCCGACAATATTCGTCCGCGTCCCGATCAGCAGCTGGACTGCCCGCAACACGCCAACCACGGCCACCGGCGTGACCAGGACACATCCCAGGAAGATGGTAAACAGGCCGACAAAGCTCAGGACAAGATCACGGCTGGGCAGTATCAGCATGCCTGCCCCGATCAGCATCAGGCACACGCCGCCTATAGCCGCCCACGGCACGGCCCGTTGCGACTGCGCTTCGAGTGTCGAACGGTTCAGCACCGCGCGTGGCTGGGTGGTCATGGCCTCCACCGCCGGTGCCAGCGCAGCCACCAGGCTGGCCCCAAGGCCTAAACTCAGCCCTTTGAGCAGTCCCAGCCCGCTAATCGTCAGCTCGCGCACGCTTAAGACAAAATACAGATCGGTAATCGTCTGGGTCACCAGCTGGATCAGAGTCTGGGCCAAGATAATCCCCAACATGAGTCCAGCGGCAGTGCCAAGCAGACCAAGCAACACAGCTTCGGTCACGATCAGGCTAAAAATTTCCGGGCGAGTGACGCCGACAACGCGCAGGGTTCCAATAAGATTGCGACGCTGGACAACCGAAAAGGTCATCGTGTTATAGATCAAAAACATGCCGACAATGAGGGCTAATAGACTCAGCGCGCTCAGATTCAGGCTAAAGGCGCGGGTCATTTGAGTCACAGACTGCGAACGGGCAGCCGCACTGCTGATCTCAGTACCGGGCGGTAAGACCCGCCTAATCTTGTCCAGCTCGGCCCGGCCCGCCTGCCCATCCGGAATAATCAGATCAACCCGGCTCAAACGCCCGGTCATGCCCAGCAACTCCTGGGCCGTCGCAATATCAGTGACCAGCAGGCTGTCTAGCGCACGGCGGCTCAGCTCATCGGACGGCTCCAGCAGAGCGATAATGGTGAGCCGATGGCGGACGCCGCCAGCCCGAACGGTGAGGTGATCGTCCCGTTCAGCCTCAACGTCGTCGCCGGCGGCCAGGCTGAGACCAAGCTGACGGCCTGTCTCATGCGAGATAATGGCGGTCGCCGGCCGAGTCAAAAAGGACACCAATATGGTCTGCATACGGCTGTTGAGCTGTGCCAGATAGGGCCGAAACGGAGCTTCGGCAAACGGATCAACGCCAAACACCCGAAAAGTCCGTCCCGGATACTCGGGCGCGGCCACATCGCCCTCAACAACTGGAGCCGCTAACCGGATACCGGCCTCAACCCGTACAGCCCGAAATATCTCCTCGGGAATCCCGCGCGAGCCGCCGACGATCTGATGCGTCGCCCGTCCCACTACACTTGCGGTTGACAGGAAAAAGGCGCGCTGGGCGCTGCTGTTGGCCAGATCAATGGCCACCACAACCGCCACCCCCAAGGCCACCCCCACAAAGGATAGACCCATTTGCCACGGATGGCGGATCAGATAGCGTAGACTAGCGCGCCACAGCACCCGGCTCATCGGGATGCCTCGGCCAATCGTTCGAAGAGATGGCCGTCTTGGATACTGAAAATGCGATCGGCCATGCCGATAACCTCTTGACTATGGGTCACCATCAGCAGGGTCTTGCCAGCTTGGCGGGTCAGACAGTCGAGCAAATCAAGCACCACACGGCCGGTCTCAATATCCAGATTGCCGGTCGGCTCGTCAGCCAGAATTAAGAGCGGCTCATGCACCAGGGCGCGGGCAATTGCCACCCGCTGCTGCTCTCCACCGGACAGGCGATCAGAAAAATCGTCCGCTCGGTCGGCCAGACCGACCCGGTCTAACATGGCCAGGCTGGCCTGTTCTGCCCGCGTCGCGTCCCAGCCGTTCAGTTCTAAAGGTAGCAGCACATTCTCTTTAATACTGAGCGTTGGCAGCAGATTAAAAAACTGAAAGACAAAGCCGATATACTGCCGACGGAACAGGGTGCGTTGTTGCTCGCTGAGCCGGGAGAGACACAGTGGACTAGGCTCGACCGGATCAGGATACATCACAACCTCACCCGAGGTCGGCATATCAATCCCGCTGATCAGATTCAGCAGGGTCGATTTCCCCGAACCACTTCGACCTAACAGGACGACAAACTCGCCAGCCTGAATCGTGAGATTGACACCACGCAGGACCGCATGGGACCATTCGCTCTCCTGATACACCTTGGTCAAACCGCGCAGTTCGATCAGTGAGGTAGCCATGCCTGGAGAGTGTTTCAGAAACTCCGCCGGGGTCAAGTCGTGGCCAGAAAACCGCCTCCCACACAAGTCGTCATGCACCAGAGGCGCTTTTCTCAACCGAGAAATCTAAAATTAGCTGTGAGGTTGATCAAACAGCAACGGTATATCCAAGAACGATAGTAGAGACAATATCGTACGGCGCGGCACCTAGTTGCTGATGCGACGTTGGAGTGCCTAGGATATGAAGTCCATGAGGAGCCCCGGCCGCGCGACTCATTGAGGAAATAATGCTGGAGGCCGCGCGAAGTCTCTCTCAATGATAATGCAGCAACATCCCCCTTTTACCTGACTCGCCGGCCTCAGGAAGCAAAGGTCGCTAAGGAAAAGAGAACCAGCATCAAGGAATTTGTCGCGGCCGTCATCGCGGAGAAATTCGCTGTACCGAAAACAGCGCTCTTTTTGAACACTGCCGTCAACGGGCCGACCGTAACGCCTTTGATCGTATCAAAAAGGGAAAAGAGGAGCAGCCGCCAAGCTCGGAAGACCGGCAAGGAATAGCAGTCGAAGGTCTCCCACGCATGGCACAGCCGGTCGACCACTTCGGCTTTCTTCCGACGAAAAGACGACGCCTGTCCTATCTGTCAGAGTCAGGCTCGGAGCCAAGAGGGGAAATCCTGCCACCACCAGATTGTTATTCCCCACAGTCGCCGTGGCTGTGCTGCCCCACAGACCGCAGACCCGTATCGGCCGCGTCCGCGCCAATCAGTTGCCAAGAGCGATTGGGGAGCTCCAGATGCCTGAGCCGTGGAGTAGAGCAGTCAATGTGATCTCGACCGGAATGAGACGCGTCCCGAGTGGCATGATGAGATTGATCTCCAAGCCGTCATGGGAACGCCAGAAACAAGATGGAGCCGTTTGCCTACCAACGCAGAGATTTCGATCGCCTCGCTGCTGACTATGCCCTCAAACAGCACTCCTCTCATCGCTCCGGTCGACGCGGCCCGGCCGTTCGGTTGGCGAGCCAGCGTGGAGACCAGACCTGAATCCAGACAATATAATGGGGGAGTTTTGGTCAGCTGTTTGCCATAATTTTTATGGTACAGGATGAGGAAAAAGACGACACAAGACAGCCTTGAGGAGGCGGCCCCGGGTCGGAGGCAGACGGTATTGAATACCTATCCATACGTACTCGCGCCTAAGGCGCCGGCATGTCTCGAAGATCCACAGACTCCTAGGATATTTTGCAGTGGTTCGGATATCGCGTTCAACAGGAGTCTGGATATCCGAGCTCATCTACAGGTCGCGTCCCCCCGGATACAGCGCCGGTTCTGGATAGCCCCCTACCCAGAGCCATTCTCCGAGAACGGTATGCGTCCGTTCCAACAGATTGATTAGATCTGTCACAGCAAACAGTAGCATTTCTACACAACACCGCTGCTTGCGTACCCTTTCCTCCAGAAGACCCCCTATATACTATGGAGTATCTTTACCTACGATGACCACTTTGCCCGAGAAGGCTTTTCGATTCTGCTGTGGGGCAAATATCACCCGAATACGCCCCTGGCTCGAAGATCCGTGATCTGAGTTGACGACAGCCCAAGCTCGGTCAACACCTGCTCGGTGTGCTGACCGAGCATCGGCGCGGGCAAGCGCAGCTCAGCCGGCGTTTCTTCAAAACGGGCCGCCGGGCGGGTCATCCGTGTACGGCCGACATACGGATGCTCGGACTCGACGATCAGCCGGTTGGCCAGGACCTGTTCGTTGGTCAGCATTTCTTGACGACTGAGGGCTGGCGCGCAGGGAACCTGCTCAGCATCAAGACGGGCGAGCCACTCGGCAGTCGTCCGCGTTTTCATAACCTCAGCCGTCATGTCGAGTCTGGTATCAGCATGTCTCATCCGACTGGCCGGGGTGCGAAAACGTTCGTCCTCAAGCCACTCCAGTCGGTCCAGCGCCCGGAGCATACCGGCCCATTCCTTATCCGACATTGCCCCAGCGGTGATATAGCCGTCGGCCGTCTTAAAAATTAGATCGCGTGTGTCTGGCGGTCGTGAGGCAGTTTTACCGTTGCCTACAAAGGTGTGAGCGGCCATACCTTCCGGCCACAAAAAGGACACCACCGCATCCAACATCGCCAACCGAACGTGCTGCCCCTTACCCGTCCGCTCTCGCGCTAAAAGGGCGGCGGTGATCGCCTGAGCCGCGGTCAAGGCTGTCACCTTGTCCGGAATGACCAAGCGCATCATCTTCGGCCGTCCGGTCACGGGGTCGCGTTGGATATCGGTCAGGCCGGACAACGCCTGAATCACCGGATCATACACCCGTTTCTGGGTGTACGGACCGACCTCGCCAAAGCCGCTAATTGAGACATAGATCAGCTCGGGCTTGACCTCACGCAGGGTGGCTTCACCGATACCCATACGCTCAACCGTTCCGGGCCGGAAATTCTGGACAAAAACGTCCGCCTCGGCCACCAGCTGTTTGAGCAAGCCAACCCCCTGCTCGTGCTTCAAATCTATGGCTACCGACCGTTTGTTACGGTTAATCATGGCAAAGGTCGGGGAGATACCTTTGCGTCCAAAGGCCCGGGTCAGATCTCCAGCCTGGGGCGGCTCGACCTTAATCACGTCGGCCCCCTGATCACCGAGGATCATGGTCGACATTGGGCCAGATAGCATCTGCGTCACATCAATTACACGGTAGCCAGCAAGCGGTCCAGACATAAGCGATTCTCCTTTTGCGCCTATCCTAGCGAAGGCTCAGACTGAGGGGAACTAGGCAGACCGCTTGGCCGATCCGGGCTCTTCAAAAGTCGCCCGAGATATGCTTTTCATTGCACGAGTACAGCTTGTACCGAAAGGAGGGGGACAATGACGCTTCCACAATTACCGAGTTTACCCATGTCCGGGGCAATTGACGCCGATGGCCATATTCTTGAGGCCCCAGATCTGTGGGAAAAATATCTGGAACCCCAGTACCGCGACCGGGCGGTCCGCATCCGTAAAGATAAGGACAACCTCGAATATCTTGAAGTCAATGGCAAGCCGTGCAAAATGATGCGCCGTGGAGCTCCCTCAAGCCTAGGCGTCATGGACCAGTTGGGCGGATTCAGATATGAGCGCGAACCAACAGGCAGCGGCTATGTCGACAATGCCTCGTTTGGCTCGATGGACCCCACCGAACGTCTCCAGCGTCTTGATATCGAGAACATCGAACGCGCCTTTCTTTATCCAACCCTGGGACTGTTGTGGGAGCCCGAGTGCGACGATCTCGCCCTATCCATGGCCTACGCGCGGGCGTACAACCGCTGGATCGTTGATTTTTGTTCTGATTCAGGTGGACGGCTCATTCCGATTGCCCATATTCCATTCGGGCTGCCTGACCTGGCCGAAGCTGAACTACGCCGGGCGGCCAAAGACGGGGTCAAGGGCTTCTTCGCCCCGCCGTTTATCTGGAGCCGCAAGCCCCATGGCCATCCCGACCATCACCGCATCTTTGCCGCGGCCCAAGAACTCGGCCTGCCGTTTGGTATTCACCCGTCGTTTGAGCCGCATTGGGCCGCCCCGACCCGCTTCGGCAAGATGACAGGCAAAGACACCGCCTTCTTTCAGAACGTCGCTCTGGGCAACGTCATCCGTGAAGGTTTCACCACCCTCTTTCAATACGGCATATTTGACCTGTTTCCCGAACTCAAAGTGATTGTCTTGGAGGTTGGCGCAGGCTGGGCCGGGTACTGGATTGAGCGCATGGACGCAGCCTATGAGTCACCGCTGGGCAAGAGCGTACCGCTCGAAAACAAGCCCAGCGAGTATTTTCGTCGCCAGTGCTGGATTTCAGGCGACCCTGACGAGAGGTCGGTCGCCGGAGTAATTCCCTTTGTGGGTGAAGACCGTTTTTTCTGGGCCAGCGATTTCCCCCACTCCGACCACCTACCCGAGTATATTCCCAATCTGATCGAACTCGTCTCTCTGCTGCCCGAATCGGCCCGCCCCGGACTGCTGGGGAAAAATGTCCTGGATTGCTACGGTTTGAGGTGAGCCTTTACGCTGCCGAGCACGGGCTAAAAGCCATGCCCCTTACGCTCCCGGCGGCGGTGGACCTGGAGGAAGCATGACCAAGAATCTGTACGCGACCGCACTGCAACAGTTTGATAAAGCCCTGCAGTATGTGGACATCAGCCCCGGTATTGCCGCCTATCTTCGCCTCCCGAAACGGGAACTCATAGTAAATTTTCCAATTGAGATGGACGACGGTTCGGTCCGAGTGCTTACCGGCTACCGGGTACACCACAACGTCGCCCTGGGGCCGACCAAAGGCGGACTGCGCTACCATCCAGAGGTCAGCCTGGACGAGATCCGAGCCCTGGCCATGTGGATGACCTGGAAATGCGCGATGCTGGGCATCCCCTACGGCGGGGCCAAAGGCGGAGTAGTGTGTAATCCGCGAGAGCTATCGGTCCGGGAGCTCGAAAACCTCACTCGCCGCTATGCGACTGAAATCAGCGTGTTGATGAACCCCCAGGGCGACATCCCAGCCCCGGACGTTGGGACCGGCGAGCGGGAGATGGCCTGGATCATGGACACCTACTCCATGCACCACGGCTATTCGGTACCGGCAGTCGTGACCGGCAAGCCCCTGGTCATCGGCGGCTCACTAGGCCGGCGCGAAGCCACCGGGCGAGGGGTCATGCTCACCACCTTGGAAGCCCTTAAACGCAGAAAAATTCCGGTCCAGAACGCGCGGGTCGTGGTCCAAGGGTTTGGCAAGGTCGGGGGCCCGGCAGCGTATCTGACCGAAGAGCGCGGGGCCAGGATCATTGCCGTCAGCGATGCCAACGCCGGCGTATATAATCCGGATGGGCTGGCATGTAGGGATCTTGTGCACTATGCGCATCAGCACGGGACTGTCAGCGGCTACCCCCAGGCCGAGCCGATCAGCAATGCCGATCTTCTCCAGCTGGAGTGTGAGGTGCTGATGCCGTGTGCTCTGGAAAACCAGATTACGGCCGACAATGCCCCATCTATTCGGGCCCAGATTATCGCCGAAGGCGCCAACGGCCCACTCACCCCGGAGGCCGACGAGATTCTGATCAACAAAGGCGTGTTTATTATCCCCGATGTGCTGTGCAACGCCGGTGGGGTGAGTGTATCCTACTTTGAGTGGGTCCAAGGACTGCAATCCTTTTTCTGGACCGAAGACGAAATCAATGAACGCCTGCGCCAGATCATGGTCCGCGGCTTTCAGCGGATCTCACACCTGGCGCACGAAAAACAGGTTGATAGCCGGACCGCGTCGCAGATCCTGGCCATCGAGCGAGTCGCCGCAGCCATGGCCCAGCGCGGGATCTACCCCTAGCTTACTTCCCCAAACAGTGGCGAAGCGCGCCTTCTAGCTGAGGATGACGAAAGGTATAGCCGCTGGCCAGCAGCCGGGCAGGTTCTACCCGTGTACTGGCCAACAGCAACGTGTCGGCCATCTCGCCGAGGACCAGGCGGGCCGCAAATCCCGGCAGTGGAACAAACGTCGGACGGTTCAGGACTCTCCCTAAGATTTTGGTAAATTCTCGGTTGGTGACGGGCTGTGGAGCCACCGCATTGACCGCTCCCTCAAGCATATCGCTTATCAACGCATGATGAATCGCACCGACCGCGTCATCCAGACCGATCCAGCTCCAGTACTGCTCGCCGCCGCCGACCACGCCACCCGCCCCCAGCCTAAACGGCAGCAACATCCTGGCCAGCGCGCCACCGGCCGGGCTCAGCACGACCCCGATACGCAACAGCACAGTGCGGATGCCGGCGTCCCGGGCCGGCTGGCTTGCCGCTTCCCAAGCCTCACATACCTCGGCTAAAAACCCGCTCCCGACCGGACTGTCCTCCGACATCAGCTCGTCCCCCCGGTTACCATAAAATCCAATGGCCGAGGCACACACCAAGACCTTGGGTGGTCGAGAGAGTTGGGCCAGGGTTTCACTCAGCAGTCGTGTTGAGTCGACTCGACTGTCCCGAATACGGGCCTTTTGCCCGGCACTCCACCGCTTGGCAGCAATGTTCTCCCCGGCCAGGTGAACTACCCCGTCGAGCCCTTCCAGACCGTCCGCTTCCAAACGTCCTGCCTGAGGGTGCCACTCGATTTCATCGGCCCCAACAGTGGCAGTCGAGCGAACTATACGGGTCAGACGGTGTCCTCCACCGGCCAGAAAGGACAGCAGCGCCGAGCCGAGCAGTCCACTGGTCCCGGTCACAGCAATATGCATCGGTGATCCTCCTTGTACGGCGGCGTGGGCAACCACATCCTGCCGGGTCATGGTATGCCGATAGGTGAACAGGCGGTCAAGAGTACGACGGGTGAACGCTCCGCCACATATTGCGCCGAGCAGCCCTAGGGGCAGGGCGTAGTCAATCCGATCCTCAAGATAGCAGGCGGCGTCTCCGTCCGGTTCGACCCGATGCACATGATCCCAGCGTGCAAACGGACCACTCACCTGGCAATCGCGGAACTGTCGACCGGGTTCATAATCCCGATGTTCGGCAATCCACGTCCGCGAAACAGGACCAACACGCAAGCGCAGGACAACTCGAGCTCCGCTTTCAATACCCCCATTCCGCTCTACAATCCTGACCGGCTGCCAGGGGGGGATCAGGCGTTCAAAAGCCCCCGAACGCGAGTGCCAGTCGAAGACCATCTCGGCCGGAGCTGGAATACGGGAACGACGGGTAAAGATCGGCATGGCTGGGGGAGAGGGGCTATGGGGATCGCACCCGGCTTGACCCGTCGTGATCGGGAGGGGAGTGATAGCCGGTCAGTTCGACGTAGCCGTGGCCACGCAACGGTCGGCCTTTCGCCTGTCCGCGAACCGCCACGGCCCCCTCCCAATAGCGGATGGACAGCGGCAATTCTTGGTCTGCCACGTATGGCCGCAGCTCGAACACGAGACGCTCGGCCGGAATCTGGAACTGCCAGCCGGCCGGATAGCGGCCTCCACTGTGTGGACTGCGCCAGTACGCGTCCACATCAATACGAACGTCGGCCTGTCCCAGTCTCAGGGTCTCACCATTGGGACGGACCAGGGTTCCACTGCTGAATCCGTCGGGCTGGCCATCGGTCCGTCGGAGCCGAAAAAACATGAGATCGCTACCGTCGGACAGCTGGAGCCCGAACCAATCCCAGCCACGGTACTCTTTTCCCAACACGCTGGTGCTCCACTCGCGGTCCATCCAGCTTGTACCGCTGACCTGAAATATCTCGTCGGCGATATGAATCGTTCCCTGGGTCGGCATCCGGGTCAGCGAGTAGTAGTACGACGCGTTGCCTACCTCAGGGCCCTTCTGGCTCAACCCCCGGTCTCCGTGCAGGACAATCGGTTTTGCGCTGCGAAGTTGCAGCTCAAGGCCAATCTCACCCTGCCCGGCCCGCAAGCGTATCGGCAGACCATCCGAATTTTGGGTCCGGGCCGACCAGTCTTCGACCCATACCTGAAACGGCTGGGCCCGAGCACCGGCCAGTCCCAGTGAGGCACGGCTAAAACGCTCGAAGGCGTAAAACGCTCCGTTTCCACGTCGGTCAGCGCTAGGTGGGCCATATAGACCTGAGCCGTTGCCCAGGCAGACTCACGCGCCGCGACCTGAGCGGCTAGAGCAGACCGAAAAAAGGTCAGCTGGAAACCAAAATGACGGCCGGCCGCGGTCTGCACATTGCCGGTGTAATACCACCACTCGCTTCGATACTCAGGATGCGGTCCGTGATCACGCGGAAACGACAAAATGGGCGGCGTGACGGCCCGGGCAAAACCGGTCGTGTCACCCCCCAGCACTTGGCCCACCGACAGGATGGCCTGGATCGTCTCCGGCTGGCGTTGCGGACTGAGGATATACACGCCGCCTAGCAGCACGCCCAGCAGCGCTAGGCTGACACTTATAAGACCCCGAAACATAGCCGTTCCCCTTCGAGTTACACTCCTACGTTTGTAGCATTGATACGGGAAACCAGACACTTGACTTTCTCATATTTTTTCGTCGTTATGATTGCCCCACACTAACAAACATGAGGACGGTGTGGAGAGCGTATGTCTGAATCCTTCCCTGCCCCTCTTAATCAATGGGTGCCTGAACAATGTCAGCATAGGCCGCGCTCACGCATGCCTCTATATCATAGGCAAGAACTCCCGCGCGGGCCGAGCCATCTCCGAGCCTGGGGTGCTCAAGCCGGCCGGACTGGTACACGCTGTTCACAGATACGAGGCAATGCACCGGCCTGTTTCTACTATGAGACCTGACTACGCGCGTTTCCCGAGGTCAAAGTTGCCCTGACCGTGCGTCGATCCCGAGCGCTCGTGTCGGAAGGGGATGCCTCTGACCAGACGACAGCGTGTCTGCGTCCGCTGCGCTATTTCATTCCTACGCTCGACCTGCTCCTCCGTCTTGTTAACAGCTACGCAGCCCGCAGGACAAAGTTCGCCTGATCCAATGAGCATAACGCTCCCGTGCAACACCGTGTGTTCCAAGAGCATCTGCTGGTCTTCTGAGTGCAAGCCGGGCTGGGGGGTCGCTGTGCACATTTCCGGGCCGTGCGGTTCTCAAGCGTCCCTTTCCGTATCTGGAGGAGGGCGATGCCCTCCTGTGACACAGATTCAGACAGGTCTTCCTTCAAATAGGAATAGATTGGATATTTTTTGCCGGGCACGATTGACTTCCTTTATCTGCCTGTTACATAGAGACCGACCCGAGACCAAGGTGCTTACATGGCTCATATAGGTCTGCTACGTAAGAGGCAAGAATCGGGTGAGGAAGAGGGAGAAGAGCACTGTGAAGCGCATTCCGTTTGTGACAACTTTTCTGAACTATATTGATGCTGAGGCCCGGTCGGAAACCTTCTCGTCCGAGGGTGATCAGCGGCGCCCCGACTGGTTTCGTATTTCCCCCTATATTGCCATCCACCTGATGTGCTTAGGTGTGATCTGGGTAGGCTGGAGTTGGACAGCTCTAGGGGTGGCCGGCTTCTTGTACGTCTTGCGGACGTTTGCGATTACCGGCTTTTATCATCGTTATTTTTCACATCGGGCATTTAAAACCTCGCGCTGGTTTCAGTTTCTGTTCGGAGTGATCGGGACGGCCGCCATTCAGCGTGGTCCCCTGTGGTGGGCCGCCCATCACCGCCACCATCACGCCCATTCCGACCAACCGGACGATGCCCACTCGCCCGTTCAACACGGCTTTTTGTGGAGTCATATGGGCTGGTTTACCGCGCCGGTCAACTTTCCCACTAAATTCAAACTCATTCCCGATTTTGCCAAGTTCCCCGAGCTGCGCTTTCTGGATCGTTTCGACCTAGTCGTGTCTTTTCTGATAGGCGCGGCGGTCTTTTTCCTGGGTGTCTTCCTCCCTGCCGAACTGAATACCAGCGGCATGCAAATGCTGATCTGGTTCTTTATTTCGACCGTCGCCCTGTACCACATTACCTACACGATTAACTCAGTCGCCCATGTTGTCGGCACCCGTCGTTACCAGACCCCTGATGCCAGTCGCAACAATTTCCTTCTGGCGCTGCTCACCTTTGGCGAAGGCTGGCATAACAACCACCACTACTATCCCAACACTGCCCGGCAGGGATTCTATTGGTGGGAAATTGATCTCACCTACTACATCATTGTGATGCTGTCGTGGGTCGGCCTGGTGTGGGATGTCAAGTCCGTACCAGCAGAAATCCGTGATCCCAAGCCGGGGAAAGTCGCCGATATTACCGCCTTATGAAGATTACTATCAATCCAGCTCAATCCGGTACAAGCGAGCGGCGTTCTCAGCCACGATCTTGCGGGTGATGTGTTCCGGTACGCCAACAAAGTCTCGGGCAATGACACGGCGTGAGTTGGGCCAAGTAGTATCGGTGTGCGGAAAATCTGAGGCCCACATAAAGTTATCCGCACCAAAGAAGCGATAGTTAGTCGGACCGATCGGGTCGTCCTGAAAGGTAGCCCAAATCTGGCGGCGGGCATAGTCGCTGGGCTTCATCGACAAGGGCCGTTGGACCATCGCGCCAAATTTCTCATGGGCATGGTCCAGACGGTGAACGTAATGGGCAAACCAACCCACATCGCTTTCGGCCGAGACAATCTTGAGGCCCGGGAAACGCTCCAACACCCCACCTAGGATAAAGGCACTGAGTGACTTTTGGACCTCGTTGAAGAGATGCACGAAGCGTAGCGCGGTGTGATTAACGGACCCGCTCGAACCGGCGTTCATCACCACGCGGTCATGGGTATTACGGCTCGTCACTACATGGAGTGAAATCGGTAGCCCGAGCTCCTGTGCCACGGCCCAAAACGGATCGTACAGCGGACTATAATACGGCCGGTCAGCTGGCGGAGCGCCCCAGATCATCCCACCCTTAAGGTCCAACTTGGCGGCGCGTTGGAGTTCTGTGACGGCAGCCGGAATTTCTTCAAGGGAGATCAGGGCAACCGGATGGAGGCGTTTGGGATTATGGGAACGAAACTCGGCCACCCAGTCATTGTAGACTCGAAAGCACGCTTGCTGGAGCGCAACATCGGTGAGCTGAAACAAGGCTAAACCCAGGGTGGTGTAGATCACCTCGGCCTCGACTCCGTCGATATCCTGATCCTTGAGCCGCTCGACCGGGTCCCAGCCGCTTGGACGAGCCGCTTCGTACCCACGCTTTAGATGCGCTTTGAGTGCTTCGCCGCTCCGGCCGGCTGAAAATCCGCCAGCTACCGGAAACGGGGTGATCCCGGGTGCGATGAAAAAATGACCGGGTTTGTCTGGATGGTGAACAACCCGTGGGGCCCGATCCTGAAACCGCTTATCTAGCCGACCGGTCCAGAGGTCGGGTGGTTCGGTCATATGTGAGTCAGCCGAGATAACATGCAGCTTGTCCATGAAGCCTGCTCCTTTGGAGGCGCCTTGCTAACACACGCGTACCGTTCGGATCCCTACCTGTCAATGTATGGCGGACCGCTGAAACGGAACGCCCGGCTGGAACCGCCTTGGGGTTTGTGGTCAGGTCGGCTATAGTCATCTTAATCAGTGAATTTACACAGGTGAGGCACGCATGACATCGCCGCCCTCCTCCTCTCTTCCGACCCTCCAGGAAGATCCCCGCTACTCATACTCCTCTCCCCAACAGGGTCTCCGGCACGAATCGGACCAGAACCGACTGATTTTCGGCGATAATCTACCGGTCCTACAGGCGCTGCTGCCCGAGTTTACCGAGACCGTCAAATGCGTCTACATTGACCCTCCCTATACTCCTGCCAGCAGCGTCTCCAACGCCCACATAGGGCATACGCGGTGGCTGGACTTTATGAGGCCGCGTCTCAGCCTGCTCCATGTGCTGTTGCGCAGCGACGGTCTGCTAGCGGTACAGATTGATGATAACGAATTTGCCCGCCTATACCTACTGATGGCCGAACTGTTTGAGGAACGCAACCTCAAGGTCGTGTGCGTAAAAATGGCTGAACCAACCGGCGTAAAAATGGCCAACGTCCTCAAGTACGGCGGCCTGCCAAAACTCAAGGAGTATATTATCCTAGCCGGCAAGTCGGGGATCCGTGACTTACATCTCGAACGGGTCCGCAAGAGCGGTTGGGATCAAGAATATTGCCTAGTGCTCAGTCAGACGAGCTATACCGACGTGCAGCGCCTCAAAGCCATTATCGCTAACCCGGATCGCAGCCCGGCCGACGTCCAGCGGGCCGACGCTATTTGTGCCCAGTTTCGCTTTGAGCCGGCGGAAAATGTCTATCGGCGGGAAGCGCCAACCCGGACTAGCCAACAAGACTGGCGCTACCAGAATGCCTGGCGGATCGTGCGGACCTGCGCTACAAGTGCGACGGCCAAGCGCTTGGCCGATGAACGCCGCCATAGTTTGCGCTGCGGCGCCTTCACAGTTGAGACGCCGCAGCGCAAACTGTACATGATCAAAGCCAACTACAATCCGACCCATGCCCAACCCCGTATGCGTCTCCTGTTTGCTGATGACTACCTGACCGTCCATCCAGGAGACTTCTGGTCCGATATTAAAACGACCGGTTTGGGTGATGAGGGCAACGTCGACTTTATTAACAGCAAAAAACCTGAAGCCCTCCTCAAGCGCATCATCGGTATGGCGACTAGCCCGAACGAATGGGTGCTCGACGCCTTTGCCGGTTCGGGCACGACCGGGGCGGTGGCGCATAAAATGGGCCGGCGCTGGCTGCTGATTGAAAACGGCCCGCAGTGTCACTCGCACATTCTTCCCCGCCTGCGGCGGGTTATTGACGGAACCGATCAGACCGGTGTGTCAAAAGCGGTCCGCTGGCACGGTGGCGGCGGTTTTCGCTACTTCCATCTGAATGCGTCGTTCCCAGCTATGGAGGAATAAGTAGCATGCAAACAAAAATCACCGGGCGTTTGGTCGTCGTCTCAAACCGCACGCCAGATTTGACAAAGCCAAAGACTCCAGCCGAGACCCGCAAACAGGCGGCCGGTGGTTTAGTCAGTGCCCTGCGGCCTGCCCTGCTGGAAACCGGCGGGATGTGGTTTGGCTGGAGCGGCAAAACCACCCGCCACCGAGAACACCATGTCTCCCAGAAACGCCAAATTGGTCCCGTCCAACTCATAACCGTGAATCTGTCAGAGGAAGAAGTCCACGATTTTTACGTCAGTTTTTGCAACCGGACTTTGTGGCCGCTGTTTCACAGTTTTCCGGCCCAGGTGCGGATCGTCAGCAGCGCATATCGCACCTATCGTCGTATCAACCGCTATTTTGCCGCTCATCTCGCCCCCCTGCTCAAACCAAACGATTTGGTCTGGGTGCACGACTATCACCTCATCCCTCTGGGCATGGAGTTACGACGCCTGGGTTGGGAAGGACGCCTCGGATTTTTTCTGCACATTCCGTTTCCGCCGGTTGATATGTTGACCATCTCACCCCATTCTCGCTCCTTGCTGGAAGACCTAGAAGCATATGACTTGGTTGGCTTTCATACCAAGCGCTACCGGAAAAACTGCGCCGATGCCCTCGAGTCAGAACTTGGTGGCAGATTTGACGGACGGCTCTATCACCACGACAGAGCCAGAGTTCAGCTCGGAGTATACGCGATTGGCACTGATCCCGACACTTTTGCCACCTGGGCCAAGAGCCCCGAGGCCAGCCGCCAGGCCAGCAAACTGCGTCAGATGGTTCGTGGCCGACGTATCTTGCTCGGTGTCGACCGACTTGACTATACCAAGGGTATCTGTGAGCGGCTGCTGGCCTTTGACCGACTGCTCGAACGCCACCCGTCGTGGCGCGACCAAGTGTCCATGACTCAGATCTCAGCTCCGTCACGCACCCGGGTGCCGGAATATGCCGCCCAGAAACGCGAGGTTGATCGCCTAGTCGGAGAAATCAACGGACGCTACTCCGAGGACGACTGGATTCCGGTGAGGCATTTGTATCGGTCCTACACCCAAGAAGAGCTGGCCGCCTTTTACCGCGAAGCCGATGTATGTCTGGTCACGCCCCTGCGGGACGGTATGAACCTTGTCGCCAAGGAGTATATTGCGGCCCAGACCGACAGCCCAGGTGTACTCCTTCTGTCTCAATTCTGCGGCACGGCTGAAGACCTCACCGAAGCTCTTATTGTCAATCCGTACGATATTGACGGCACGACCTCGGCCCTCAACCGGGCCTTGAACATGGATTTAGCCGAACGGCGTGAGCGCTGGCAAGCCCTGAATAAACGGGTACGCGAGCGTACAGCCCAAACCTGGCGGGACCGTTTTTTGGCCGATCTGGAAAAAAGAGACCCACCTGGGATCAAATCTACAGACTTGTCCGACGCTGGCGAACACGGCAAAGCAGGAGAGCAAGTAGCCTGTGCGCTTGAGCAGGAACAGTGACGGTTGAAAGTCGATTCCACGGCAAAGTCACCAAAGACGGAACAGGAACGGCAGTCGCGTCGGAGTACGGTTGGTTCCTTGCTCTCCGGGCACCAGGTCACGAACTTCTATCTGGAACACTGGATCTGTCACTGCTCTCTCACGCAGAGAGGCGTGAAGCTCGTTCGTGGCCTCATTCATAGCCCACCGATATTGCTCCGCCGATTGTCCGCCACCTCCGGGTGGCCACCATTGTCACCTACGCAGAAGGTCACCGTACTCCGCCACTGACCAGCCGCTTGCAACACCGCTATCAGCCGCCCAATACTCTGGTCTAGGGACTCCACCATCGCTAGGTAGCGACGCCGCTCGTCGGCCTTTCTATCGACCCTTCCCGGGCGCGCTGTCCGGCTTGTCCCTCTTGTCGGGTGCCTGAAGAGGACGGAGGCGGGCGCTGTCAGCTCAGGACAGGAAGAAGGGGGCGGCGGCGGGCGCCGGCACAAACGCAAGCGCCTGCTCAGTCAGCCAGGCGGGCAAGTCGCCGCGGGGGGGGGGGGGGGGGGGGGGGGGGGGGGGGGGGGGGGGGGGGCTCCAAGCCTCAACCAGCCGGACGAGCGCCGCCCGCAGCGCGGCGCCTTCCGTCGTGGTGGTGTAGACGGAAGGCGGCAGGGCGGCCAGATTCTCCTGCCAGTGCGCCATATCCGCCGCCCGAATCCCTCTCAGCGTGGCCACCGCCTCGCGGACCCCCCCGGCCTCAATAATCAGGCCGATGCCATGGCGACGGATCTCGTGGGCAGGCGCCTGGCCCGCCCGGATCAGCACCGGCTTGCGAAACAGGCAGGCTTCATAATACCGGTTGCCCCGCGACCAGTGGTCGGGCCGCCGGGGCGTATGGCACGCCATCGTGAGGTCGATCCCCCCGTAGAGCGCCGGCAGGTCGTCCGGATACCGGTAGCCCCCCCGGTACGCCAGGTGCGGATTGGCCGCCACCCGCGCCGAGAACTCGCGCAGGAACGGCGAGACCGTCCCCGCGAGGACGGCGGTGAACTGCCCGGGGGCCTGCCGGGTTACCTCATCCAGGACGCGCAACGTCCACGCGTCGCGCAGGCGGCCAAACCAGCCGATCCGCCAGGGCCGGGCCTGCGCCTGCCCGCGCCCCGGCGGGGCGGGCGGCGGCAGCGACGCGGTGAACGCCGGGTCCAGCTTGTTCTCGATGATGAGCGTGGGCGTCGCCACGCCCACCTCCTCCCGGTAGTAGGTCTCGTAGCCCGCCGCGGTCAGGACGAGCAACCCGCTGCGGCTGAGCACCCGTTTGTCGAGGGCCCGCACCACGCGCCCGCGCCAGCTCCGCTCGACTTGGATCGCCTTGATGTCCGCCACCTCCACCACCAGCGGCCGCGCGAGCCCCGCCCCCGCCAGCGTCGCCAGCCACGCCAGGTCCGGGCCGAACGCGTACACGAGCGCGTGCCGGCGGATCAGCGCCCGCACTTGGCCCGCCGCTCGCAGCAGCGTGGGCAGGCGGCGGAGATACTGCCGAGGCGGCAGCGCCCCCAACCGCACGACCGGACACCCCGGGGCCCGGCCAAAGCCCACCGGGCGGGCGAACGCGGCCGCTTCCACCGCGAAGCCGCTGCGGGTGAGCATCGCGATCCGCCGCGCAATCAGGGTGTCGTGCAGGCTCGGCAGCAGACACAGAAGTTGCCTACCCCCATCAGGGGGCTCCAGGGCACTCGCTCCTCGCATCTCCCCCACCTTTCCAGCTCGCCCGCCCCCTGTCTAGCCCCTAGCATAACACTGTGGAAAGTCTCCTGGGCGAAAGCCAGCCCAGACCGCCATGCCACGCACCAGGCAATAGCGCTCCCACATGGTGAGAAAAGCCTCCACCACCCTACGGTCCGTCAGGCGAAAGTCCCCCCTGTCAAGGGGGATGCATCGGTGAGGCGGGCCAGGAGCCGGTAGAACGCCTTGGAGGTCCAACGCTTGAAGGCCGTCTCCCCTCGCGGCTCACCCGCCCGCCAGAGGCGACGGCGCCGCCCTGTCGCCAATGACCTCAGGCGGGTCTTGGAGGTCGGCGTCGATGAGGACGACCGCATCGCCACTAGGTGTTCTAAGCCGGCGGTGGCGGCTAGCTGCTGGCCGAAATTCTGGGACAGGGCCAGGACACGGACCCGCGAATCGGCCCGCTGGAGTCCCCGCAATAGGTCCAGGGATGAGCAGCCCGCAGACCAAGCTCCCCAGGAGAAGGAACAGGTGGGTCAGCAGGTGGCGCATGAGGAAAATACTCCGGGAGGCCTCAAGATCCAGCCCTTGCTCAATCAGCAGCAACGGCAGCTCGGGGGCGACCCCGTATAGGCGTTGATGCCTCTCAAGCTCACCGTTGGGCTTACCCGGAATATAGTCCACAGTAGCACTGGCTATGCGACGTTGCGTAAACTCGTCAGTTGACACGCCATCGAGCCCCAATACTGAGAACGGCGGGCACCGCTTTGCTATAGCAAGCGTCCTTTCCCTCACTCTGTCAAAGCTCGTTACATCGTCTTCTCTACCCACAAACCAATATGCTCGCGGACCTCGGCCATCGTCTGCTGGGCAACTGCTCGGGCTTTGAGGGCGCCCTCATGCAGGATCTCTTCAATTCGGCTGGGCTGCGTCCGTAACTCGGCTCGGCGTTCGCGGATAGTCTGCAAATGGGCAATCAGATTATCGGCCAAGGCAGCCTTGCACTCAAAACAGCCGATGTCGGCCGTGGTACAACCCGAACGCACCCACCCCAGGCATTCTGTATCCGAGAAAAAGGTATGTAAGGTATGGAGATTGCATACGTCCGGGTTGCCGGGATCTTTGCGACGCACTCGCTGCGGGTCGGTCGCCGCGGTGGCTAGCTGTTTGCGAATCTGTTCGTCGGCTTCACCGAGCGCAATGGTATTGCCGAGGGATTTTGACATTTTTGCCTGACCGTCTAATCCCAGAATTTTTGGCGTACTCGACAGCAGAGCCTGCGGCTCGGGGAAATAGTTACCCCAGCGTTTGTTGAATCGGCGCACAATCTCCCGCGCTAATTCGAGGTGCTGGATCTGATCAACACCGACCGGCACCAGAGTGGCTTTGTACAGAATAATGTCGGCCGTCTGAAGTACTGGATAGCTGAACAACCCAGTGTTGATATTATCCGCCTGCTTGGCAGCCTTGTCCTTAAACTGGGTCATGCGTCCTAGTTCGCCAAACGGCGTGACCGTGTCGAGAATCCAGCACAGCTCGGTATGCTCGGCCACGCTCGACTGCACAAACACGACCGACCGCTCAGGATCGATGCCACAGGCGATCAGGTCGGTCGCCATCTCCAGGGTCTGACGTGAGAGCGCGTCGCGTTCATAGTCCTGGGTGACGGCGTGGTAATCAACCACGCAGAAAAAACATTGGTACTGATCCTGTAAGGTCACCCAGTTTCGTACCGCCCCTAGATAGTTACCCAAGTGCATTTCACCGGAAGGCTGAATCCCGCTAAAAACCGTCTCCATAACCCCTATCCTTCCCCTTCCCGTGACCATGCTAGCGCAGTTTCAATCCCTTAGCACTCAGGAAAGCGATATACTCCTGCTGGAAGACCTCAATCTGCTCACCGCTTAAGGTCCGGCCGGGAGATTCGATCCAATACCGAAACGTATAACTGCCCATGCCCGGGTCGATTCCCTTGCCGGTATAGCGCATCACAAACTCGCGTTTTTTGAGCAAGGGGTGCGAAAAACCGTCTAGGGTTCGGACCAGCTTTGCAAAGCCGGCCTTGAGAGGCGCGATAATAGAAAAATCAAACCACGACCCCGGATATCGAGAGGCGGGCAGGTATGTGACTTCGGGAAACAGCGGCCCGTCCAAAGCCCTGAAATCCAGCTCAAACCAGACGATTTGGGCTTTGGCGGCCAGCTCGGTCAGCAAAGGGCCAGTCACAAAGCCCAGATTGCCAACAGGGGTCGTCCCCCGGCTCATCTTGACATAGCTACCCGCGGTCTGCCACGGTTCGGCGTTCTCAGTCCCCGGTGTGAAATCTAGCTCCCCCACATTCAACTGGTCGGCTAGAGCCTCCAGAGCGCCTTTAACCATCCGAAAATGGTCTTCCAGAGGCGCAACCCTGTCCTGCTGAAAGCTGGCTCCAGACAGAAACAGGACCTCTTGACGATCGGATTCTCCCACCGCCCAATAGCCTGGTCCTAACTCAAAGATACGGAACTGGTCGCTGTACAGAGTATTTCTCTTGACCACGGCCAGGATATTGGGAATCAGAGTGGTGCGCAGCCGCACGTTCTGCTCGGCACTCGGGTTGGCCACCCGTAGAGCGGCGTGAGGTTCATAGCCAATGGTTTTCAGCCAGGTTTCATCGAACCAACTGTAGTTATGGATTTCTGAAAAATTGTACGCTTGGGCCAACAGTCGCCGGGCTTTGTGCTCGGTCCGCAAGCTGTCGTCAAAGGCCACGGTATCGGCCGAAAAATCCGGCAGCCGGGACTCAAGGTTATCATACCCATGAATGCGGGTGACTTCCTCCAGAATATCAACAGGCAGCGAGATATCCTTCTCGCTCCGAAACGGCGGAATACCGACCCGCAACTCGCCTACGTCCATTTCGCTCTCAAAACCGAGAGAACTCAGGATAGAGATAATTGTGTCACCGGAGATGGGGCTGCCGATCCGCCGATCAAAAAAGTCTTTAGGAATACTCAGCCACCGCGTCTCTTGTTTCAGCTCACCGGCGTAGGTAAAGCGTGAGCGGACCTCGGGCCTGAGCCCGGCCTCGTGCAGTAAGTGGACAAACCGTTCAACGCCTATCTTGGTTATGACAGGCGGCTGCTGTTTTTCAAAGCGTTGGCTGGCGTCGGTGTGCAGGCCGAGGCGGGTGGCGGTGTGTCGGATACGAGCCGCCTTGAAATTGGCACTCTCCAACAAAAGGCTGGTCGTATTTTGGCTGATCTCGCTGTCCAGCCCACCCATGATCCCAGCCAAGGCCACCGGTTCTTTTTCATTCCAGATCATCAGGTCGTCCGGCTGTATGGCTCGGACCTGGCCGTCCAGTGTCGTAAACGTGGCGGTGTGGCCAAACGGAGCGATACGCACGGCTTGCAGACAAGCGCTGTCAAACGCGTGCATGGGCTGGGCGAGTTCGAGCATGATATAGTTGGTCAGATCGACCAGGATATTAAACGTCCGCTGGCCCAAGGCATGCAGCCGATACTGAATCGTCAACGGAGCCGGCACCGTCGCTACCCCAGCCAGTTCAATGCAGCAGTAACACGGGCAGCCTTCCACGTCTTCAAGCCTGAGCGAATATGCCGGCAGGGTGTCATAGACCGACAGGTCTGCGCGATCCAGCGGCCGCAACGGCCGCTCCAAGACCGCGGCTACCTCTCGGGCCAGGCCGTAGTGTCCCCACAGGTCCGGCCTGTGGGTCAAGCTCTTATTATCAATCTCAAGAATCGTGTCGGTAGGCGGAATCAGATCCGACAGCAAACGGCCGCTGGCAATGGACGCGGACAGGTCCATAATTCCAGCATGCCCGCCGCCTAGGCCGAGTTCCTCGGACGAACACAACACTCCCTGACTGGGACGGCCGGCAACGTATCTTTCCTCTAGGCGCTGCCCGTTGGCCAGCCGTGTCCCGGCCGGCGCAAAGGCCGAGGTCATGCCCAGCCGCACATTGGGCGCGCCGCACACCGTGCTAAACGTGTCGGTCCCGCACTCCACCTGGACAAAGGAGTTCGTATCAGACAAGGCTTCGACCAACACCACCCGGCCGACCCGTACCCCGTCTAGGCTACGCGTCAGCGTCTCCACCGTCTCGACCTCGGCCGTCGCCATAGTCAGCCGCTCGGCGATCGTAGCCGGAGCGAGACCGGACACATCGACGTATTGGGAAATCCACTCGAGCGAGATCTTCATGGACTTAGACCGAGGCCGGAAACTGCTCACAAAAACGTAGATCACTCGCGTTGAGCAGCCGAATATCGGGGATGTTGTACTTCATCATCGCCAGCCGGGTCAGGCCTAGGCCAAACGCAAAGCCACTATACTGGTCGGGGTTAACACCGCCAAATTCTAGCACCCGGGGATGGACCAAGCCGCACGGCAGCAGTTCGACCCAACCCGAGCGTTTGCAAGTAGCACACCCGCTGCCGTCACAGATCAGACACTGGATATCCAGCTCAAAGCCGGGCTCGACAAAGGGGAAATAGCCGGGCCGTAGCCGGACCGTAACCTTACGCTGAAAGACAGCCGTTAGTAAGGTCTTCATCATCGCAATCAGGTTGGCGATCGAGATATCAGTATCGACCATCAGCCCTTCGAGCTGGTAGAAGGTATTTTCGTGGCTGGCGTCAATGGCCTCGTTGCGAAAACAGCGGCCAGGAAAAATCGCTCGCAACGGCACGCCATGGGTCTCTAAGGCGCGGACCTGGTTGGCCGAGGTATGCGTTCGGAGTAACATGCCGTTGGTCAGCCAGTACGTGTCCTGCATATCTCGAGCCGGATGATCGCTGGGAATATTGAGACTCTCAAAATTGTAAAAGTCGGTCTCGATGTGATAACCGGTCTCAATCAGAAACCCCATCGCCCGGGCGATCTCTTCCAGCTCCATTTGGACCAGCGAGATCGGATGGAGATGGCCGCTGCGATTATTCAGACCCGGCAACGTCATATCGATACTGATCTGAGGCTGGGAGCTGGCCTGCTGTTCGGCCCGAGCTTGGCCAAGCTGGTCTCCAACAAAGCGTTTGAGCTGGTTAAACTGCTGGCCAAAGCGCTTCTTTTCGTCTGCCGACATGCACGTAAAATCCGCGTTTTTTCGCAGTAGGGTCACGATTCCTTTACGACCCAGGTAGCGCACCCGGACGGCTTCGAGCTCACGCTCCGAGGTCACCGAGGCTAGCTCTTCACGCAGTTGTATCCGTATCGCCTGGATATTCTGCACAAAACTCTCCTTCGCCGAACTTTGCCCAGATCCTATCTGGGCCGCCTCTTTCTCGAAAGCCCCTCTGCCCTATTGAGGAGGGCCCACGCACCCGCTCAGCTCACAGGCACGGGCAACCTACAGGGGGCCGCCTCCGCTATTGCAGCATAGCGTCCCAGCCTTTCCAGTAAAGTTCGGCTGCGCAGCGTACCTCTTTGATGAATTCTTGGCGCTCCCGGTCTGTTGTCAACAGATGCTCAATCAGCTTACGTCCCGTCTGGGCGTGCTCTCGGTCTGCCTCTATATGGCCGGAAAAGAAGCGTAGGGCGTCGGGGTTCATATGATAGTGGGTTTGCAGGCCCTCGAACATGTCCTGACAGGCGTGGGAAAAGCCGCCCTCCAAGACGCCTAAGGCACCCGAGTATTGGGCCTTCCGCGAGACCAGGAGCCAGAAATAAGCGTTCATGGCGCGTGCCGCAGGCGAGGCGCTCGACCGTTCAAGATCCTGCCGGAGGAGGCCCAAACCTTTTTCCCAGAACTCGAACAGCAACTCGGTATGGCCGGCAGTATTGGTGTACAGGCCCATCGCCTCTTCGGCAAAGTTCTCGGCCATCATCTCCGCGCCCTGTTTATCTATATCGGTCATGCTGATATAGCCCTGGGCGATGTAGTGGCCGGAGTCTCTGACCGTCATCTCATAATGCTCTATGGCAAACTGCTTGATCTGTTGCCGGGTGGCTTTGCCGTCCTTGACTAGTTTGACCAGCGGGTGGCGGCCGATATTAAACTCATCGGCAATCCCCTCAACTGTATTCCAAAATACCTGCGTATCCATATGCTGCCCTCCTTATCTGAATTTCACCCGTCTCGCTACGCGGTATGGGACGGCCTAGACGAGAAACGTCAAATTGTCGATAACCTCATCGTTGTTCACTAATAAGACCTTTTTTGACACTATCTTCAGGCCGTCTGCGTCCCGACGCAGATGATGAACCGTCCGCCCGGCAAACGTATCTTGTTTGCTGCGGCGGAGCTCGGTCAGATTGAAGTTTGAATAGACGACGATCTCGCCGTCGTCAGCCGCCTCAATCTCGATATTGGAGACCACGCGGCGTAAGCGAGACCTGGGGTCCTGCGAGTAGGCCGCTCCGTTTTTGAGTCGATCAATCCGATCCCGTAACTGGGCCAGATCGTCATAGATAATCGCCACCTGCTGGCCGGGGTCCATGTCGTCGTCATTGCTCGGCACCCAGTACAGAGCATCTTCGGTCCACAGCCCTAGCCACTCATCGTAGGCGTGCTCGTCCATTAGCCGCGCCTCGCGATACAGGAAATCTTCAATCTGGTGGCGGTCTACGGCCATCATACGCCCCCGCTCGCCCGGCGCGGCTGAACGATGGATAGCCCTGCACTCTGGGTCATGACCTTTTTCCAGTGCCGCCAGATGCCACGTTGGGTAACTTCGTCGGTCATGTGTCCGACAATCGTGCCGTCCTCCTCACGGCGCTGGCGGTGCAATCCGCGGGCTATCAGCAACCACGGATCAAGCTCGGCGCTCAGTCCGATCTGGTTCCGCTCAAACATCTCCAGATCGTCGGGCGCACCAGACCCGGCCGGGCCGTAAAACGCCTCATGGCCGCGCAGGCGTTTGATATTCAGCTCTTGGGGCACGTCTTTGAGCAAAGTCGGATACAGAAACACCTCGGTCTGGTCAATCGACAGCGGCTGAACCACCCGGATCTGTACCCCGATCAGGATGAGATTGGGAAACACCAGCAGATGCGTCCCTCCGGCAATCAGAATCTCCTTGGCACGCGCCTTGCCGTAGGCCGCGATCAGCGTCTCCTCGTAGGCGTTCCCTCCTGCCGTGGTCGGCAGGAGGGACATCATTTTTTCGCGATTCGCTCGGTTATTCGGGCGGTAGTCAAGCATGACATTACCATTGCCAAAGTCGCGGCTCAGCCCGATCGAATTGCCCGAAAAAGTATCGACCTTGATGCCGGTCCGCTTCTGAATCGAGCGCAAAAACGTCTGATGGACAAAGTTCGGATGATAGCCGTCCATGGCATTCTCAAGCTGAAACTTCCAGTTGCCCGCATACCCATACTTATGGATACCGGAACGGACCTCGATCTCGCCCTGAGGAGACTGATCGACAAACAGATCGATCTGCTCCTTGGCCCGGCCCAGATGCTCGTCCAGCGTCATCCCCGCTGGGCTCAAACTGCCAAACACAAAGCCGCGATAGGTGTCCACGCGGGGCACCTTACGCAGACCAAAGTCCGCCTTGTGAAACGACGCATCGTAGCCGTCCTGGTAGGGCACGCTAGCCAGCTTGCCGTTCCGGCGAAACGTCCAGCCATGATAGGCGCAGCGGAAGGCGGTCTTGTTCCCCCGCTCGGTCTGACACACAGCGTTGGCCCGATGTGGGCAGCGGTTCATCAACAGCTGTACCTCTCCCTCATCATCTCGGACCATGATGACCGATTGACGGCCAAGCTTGGTCAGCCGAAAATCGCCCGGCTGTGGGATCTCGCCGACATGGCCGACATAGACCCAGCCACGATGAAAAATTTTGGCCATCTCTTCTTCAAAGATGTCGGGGTCGGTATACACCCTTCCGTGAATACGGTCTTCTTTGACCAAAGCGTCATAGTCGATGTGCGATTGTCCTGCCGCCATAGTCTCCCTCCTTACATCACGTCAAATCATTTTGCTGCAAGTGTGGTGACTGCTCCAGCCTCCTCTGGCGCATCCTGGGTACGGATCTCATCAGCCACGGACCAGGCCCGCCGTGCTTTCGCGGCCGGGTGCGGGTCGGTCAAACGCGCCCGGCCCCGACCAAACAGCTTCTCCCGAAACGTGCCGTCTTGATACTCGTGCTGCATCATACCGCGTTGCTGCAAAACCGGCACGACGCCGTCAACAAAGTCTTCAAACGTGCCCGGCGTACTCGCATAGGCCAGGTTGAACCCGTCTACACCAACGTTGATCCAGTCTTGAAAGGCATCTGCCAGCTGCTCGGGCGTACCAACCAAGACCGGTCCACCACCGCCAATGCCGACGTATTTAGCCAGGTCGCGCAGTGTCCATCTGCGCTGCCCATCCGTTTTGGCGAACATTTGCATCAACGTTCGGACTGCATTGGTCTCAACGTACTCCAGTTCCTGATCGAGATCATAGCCACCAAAATCAATCCCCGACCAGCCGCTGAGCAGAGCCAGCGCGCCCTCGTAGCTGACCTGCTCGAAGAAATCGTCATATTTGCGGCGCGCCTCAGCCTCGGTGCCGCCGGTAATGGCCTTAATGTAGGTCGAGAAGAGGATACTCTCAGGTTTTCTGCCCTGCTTGGCTGCGGCGGCACGCGTAGCCTGAATGGAGGCTCCAACGGCTTGGGGAGTGGGGGCAGTGATGAACACAGCTTCGGCGTGTTGGGCGGCAAACTGCTGGCCGCGCGGTGAGGCTCCCGCCTGGTACAGTACAGGCGTACGCTGTGGAGACGGCTCGGCTAGATGGCAGCCGTGGACCCGAAAGTATTTTCCGGTGTGATCGACGTCGTGTACCTTGAGCGGGTCGGCGTAGATCCCCTGCTGGCGGTCTTTGACTACCGCGTCGTCCTGCCAGCTGGCTTCCCACAGCTTGTAACACACCGTCAGATATTCATCGGCAATATCATAGCGCTCATCGTGTTCCGGCAAACCCTGCTGTCCAAAACTCCGCCCGGCACTCTCTAGGTAGGAGGTCACGATATTCCAGGCAATTCGGCCCTTAGTCAGATGGTCGAGCGTCGAAATGGTCCGGGCAAAGGCAAACGGGTGACACTGTAAGACCGAGCTGGTAAAGGCAAACCCGAGATGCTGAGTCGCATACGCCATGGCTGGAATCAGTACCATCGGATCGTTGACCGGAATCTGGGTTGCCTGGGTCAGTGCTGCCTGACGACTATTGCGGTAGACGTCGTAGACTCCAATCACATCGGCCAAAAACAGGGCGTCGAATTTGCCCCGCTCCAGTAGCTTGGCCAGCTCAACCCAGGTATCAAGATCGGTGTAACGGTCCATCTTGTCGTTGGCGCGCCCCCACAGCCCGGGAGACTGATGGACGACACAATTCATATGAAAGGCGTTGAAGTAGATGCGTTTATTCATAAGGCTTTTCCTGTGAGGAGTCCTAGGCGAAACCTCGGCGCTCAAGCTCTGCAAACAGCTCTGGCGGGGGCTGAGGAAATCTGGCTAAGACCGCCCCGCCATCGAGCGTCTGTTCGGCCTCCAGCGGTGTGGCCGTATACACGTTGACGATTCGGGCAACAGGATCGACGAACCCAGGCGAGCTGTACGCCCGCAGAAAAATACTCACGACGTTTACGATCCGTCTCTGCCACGATATTCTCGTCGCTCAGCCCTGCAATGAAGGAGTCCGGCACGAAGTCCAGGACAGGGCTAGTTGACCCCCGTCGTTCAGGCAGGCGATCCCACGACATACAGGCCAGGTCCAGAATGCGGACCAAACCAAGCGCAAGGCCTCCCATGCTCTCAGCACCAGTCGCCAGATGTCGCGTCTTCACAAATTCCCATAAAACAGCACTCAACGCAGTAGTCAGACATGATTCCGAAACCCTATGAGTTTCTCAACATCCTCAAGTAGCTCACAGAATAAGCCCTGGTGCTGGGTATGGGGCGAGAACGTCCGCTTCGGTGGCCGTCCCTGCAGAGGCCAACACCGTATCCAGATCGGCGACGCTCCCCCCAGGCGAGCGAGCAGGTCCGCCACTATTTCAATGCTGTCAGCAGAAGCTTGCAGGTTTGCCATGACACTCTTGTCTTTTGGCTGGAAACGCGCTCAGAGCACACGCAATGCGAGCTTTGAGCTATTGCATTTTGCACTGGAAAAAGCAATCAGACTGCTATGCTCTTTTCAATGCTGGGCTTAGAGCAGCCGGCGGACTTAGTTGCCACGGACCTTGCCTCAGGTATTATGAAGACCGCCAACCATGCAAACGTGTCATCGAATAGGATACCTAGAGCCAAAGGGCAGACAGCTCCTCGTCTGTTTGCTCGGCACTGTGGCCTGTGGTCTGTTTTCGCCGGTTTTTGCCCTGACGCTTGACGATCTTGACCCGGCCCAGGAATGGCGGCTAGGCGAACTGAGATTTTCCGCCAATGCCCGCCTCGCCGAAGCCGAGCTGCGGACGGTCCTGACCACACAGGCCAGACCATGGTATGCCCTGTGGCGCAAACATCCCCAGTTTGATCCTGTTGCCTTTGGCCTTGACCTGAAACGACTGCTCCGCTTGTACCGCTCGCGCGGCTATTACCACACAAAGCTGAGCCACGAGTTAACAGCTCAGGAAAAACGTCTGTGGACCAGGGGAGAGTACACTCTGCTCAGTGTTCGGCTACACATTGAGGAGGGTGAACCGATCCAGATCCGACAGGTGGATATCCAATTCGACAGCCAGCACGGCGGCGGGCACGGACCGCCTGCTGATCTGCCTGAGCTGCCGGTCAAACCGGGCGACGTTTTTACCGAAGACAGCTACAGGGAGGCCCAAGCCCAGCTCAAGGCGTTTTTTCTCGACCGCGGATACGGCTTGGCCAAGGTGACACGCACGACTGAAGTGTTCCTTGACCAGCGCGCCGCTCACCTACTCTACCATCTTGCCCCCGGCCTGCCAACCGTTTTTGGTCAGACCCGCATTGAGGGGCTGAGCAATGTGGCCCCCTACCTGCTCAGGCGAGAACTCAGCTATCAGCCCGGCCAGCAGTTCTCCGACCAGGCGGTCCAGGCCACCCACAAAAACCTCCTGGCCCTAGACCTGTTTGAGACGGTGCAGATCGCCCCGGCAAAAATCAACGGCCGATCCGAGATCGTGCCAATGCGGATTCGGGTTGTCGAACGTCCGCCTCGAGACCTGCGACTCGGTCTGGGCTACGGCACTGAGGATGAATTTCGAGGCCAGGCTGAATGGCATCATCAGAACTGGCTTGGTGGCGGGCGACGCCTGTCGATGCTGCTGAAGTTCTCGGCCATTAGTCGCTCTATCGGCGTCCGGTTGATGCAGCCGCATTTCCTGACCAAGCGCTCTCGGCTGGTTTTCAACCTCAGCCAAGGCCAGGAAGATGAAGAAACTTTTCTGCTGAACTACACCCGCTTTCAGCTCCAGATTGAGCACCGCTTCTCCTCCGTCCTGTCCGGTTTCTTGGGCTGGCGGCTTGAATTTGCCAAACTGAACCACATCTCACCGTCAACAATTCGTGAGCTCGGCGGGCTCACGCGTGAGGGGTTGCTGTCCGGCCCAGCCCTAGAGCTGGTATGGGATACGACCTCCGATCGACTTGATCCCAAACAGGGCAATGTCGTGGTGCTCAACTTTACCCAGACTAGCAGCCCGGACTATCAATTCTATAAGCTCATGGCCGAGGCGAAAAAATATTATTTGCTCGGCTGGCGGACGGTTGTCGCTGGTCGCCTTAAATTCGGCCTGGCCGATGCCTTTGGTCCGATGACAAACCTGCCCATCTCCGAACACCTGTATGCTGGCGGCGAAAAGAGTGTGCGCGGCTATGGCCGGCGGCGCCTGGGACCGCTGAGCCAATCGGACGATCCGCTTGGCGGCCTGAGCCTAGTAGAAGGCTCACTGGAACTCCGACGCCCGGTCTGGAAAGCGCTGAGCGCAAGCGTGTTTGTCGATTTTGGCCAGTTGGAGACCCGGAGCTACGATATTCCGCTCGAGAGTGTGAAGTTTAGCACAGGCTTTGGTCTCGGCTACAACACTCGTCTCGGACCGCTCCAGCTGTCTATAGGCTTCCCTTTCGATCCTCCGTCCGGCGATGCCCCTTGGCAGCTACACTTCAGCGTGGGGCAGTTCTTCTGAAGGAGGCGTTTCGCCGATGACAACAGTCTGGAAGAGTCTCGTTTGGGGGACAGCACTGCTGGGGCTGGTGATGATCGGCGGCCTCGCCTTCCTCCAAACCGAACAGTTTCGGAGCCTCGCCCGCAAGCAGCTCATCACAGCCCTCAACCAGCATCTCAAAGGACACATCAGCCTGGAACGGATTGAGGGCACGTTGTGGGGTTCGCTAATCCTGCACCAGGTGCGTCTGGAGTACCAGGGCCAGACCCTTGTCCACATCCCACGCCTGGTAGCCCGCTATCGGCTACCAGCCCTACTCAAGGGGCGGGTTTCGCACCTGACGCTTATTCAGCCGGTCGTCCAGATCGCTCAGGACGACCAGGGTCGACTCAATCTGCTCGAAGCCGTCTCGGGGACCGCCGCGGAATCCCAGCCCGGTCAATCAAGCCTCAGCATCGGTCTGGAGAACCTGACCGTACAGGGGGGCCATCTCTCCTTTGACCTGTCTGGCCGAGCCTACCAGTTGAACAACATCAGTCTTGACGCCGACCTCGCCTCGGTTCCGACCGGCTTTGAAGCCCGTGTCCGGCGTTTGACCCTGCAAACTGCCGTCCAAGGCTTTCCGCGACTCAGCGTTGACGCCGTAGTCGCCTACCAGAATACTCTCTCCCAGGCCATCGTCCAGCTCCAACAGCTTAGGCTCACCACAGATCACTCACGCGTCCAACTCAGCGGCCAACTCAGCGGCCCGTCCATACCCGGGACTAGTTTTGGCCTTGATATTAAACTGCTCCTCGAAAAAATCGGAGCGACCGATATGTTGTGGCTTGCCCCTGGGCTGCCCCTCAAACACGAGATCACGGGCCGGGCGCGGTTCACCGGCCGGCCGGACGATTTGCACGCGAGTCTCCAGCTCAAGACAGCCGAAGCGACTGTTGACGTCCAGGCTAGGACCGACCTCAGCCGCCGCCAGCCGAGCTATCAGGGGACGGTCACACTGGCACATCTCGATCTTGCCCAGGTATTCGATGACGAGAGGGTCAGCCGTGTACGCGCCCGTATACACGGCACTCTGCGTGGTCGCGGAGTCGGCGCGTCCGTGTCCGCTCTTGAGACCCAAGCAGACCTTCGGCTCGAGAGGCTGCGGCTGGCCGATGTCGAGCTGGGAGCAGTCTCGGTTCAGGCACGGCTGGCCGATCAGACAGTCATAGTCAACGGAGACCTGGCCGGCGCCGCCGGCCAGGTCTCTTGGCAAGGCAGTGTAGCCCTGACCAATCCACCCAAATACGCGCTCACCTTTACCGCCAAACCCCTGACACTAGCCGTTGTAGGACAGGACACGCTCAATCTAAGTGGCACAGTGCACGGCACGGGGCTGAGATTGTCAGATATGGACACCCGGGCGGACATAACGCTTCAGCCGTCCCGCCTCGGTCGGCTCAGCCTCACACGCGGCCGCCTGCTTGCCCGCATCAGCCGGGGACGGATCCGCGTCTCAGAGGCAACGTTAGCCACCCCAGACGCTCAGCTGCATCTAGAGGGCGAGTTGGGGTCCGCTCTTGATCACAACGGCCAGTTATCCTACTCGCTGCGGGTCGACCGACTGTCCCCCTGGCTGGCTCGGGTCGGTCAGGAGGGAGCGGGTCGGCTGACGCTGGAGGGAGCGGTGACCGGTAGTCTGGCCAGCATGCGAACCCAGGGGACCCTCAGGGCCGAGGCAATCCGTCTGTCTCAACTGTCGTTGGCCACGGCCACCATCGACTTTGCCGCCGACCGGCTTGGCCAGGATCAGCCTCGGGCCAGCCTCACGGTTGGGCTGCGCGGCCTCCACGTCGGGCTTGATGTGCAAACACTCAGCGCCGCCGTGCAACTCAGCTCCTCCAACTCTGACCGACGGGCCCACCAACTGCAACTCGACCTCACCGCCACGCAGACGCCCGAGCACCAGCACCATCTCCGGGCGCACTTCTTGGTCCAACCGGAACAGATTGTAGCCCAACTTCAGAATTTGTCCCTGGCTCTGCCACTTGGTACCTGGCACCTGGCCCAGCCGGCACGGCTTCGACATCACGCGGCTGGCATCACATTCGACCGTTTTGTCCTGGCCAAACACGATGAGCCGGCCCAACAGTTCGTCCTCCAGGGTCGGCTGGCCACGACCGGTCCTCAGAAGATGCGGTTCCAACTTCGAGACGTCTCGCTCGAAGAACTCGTAGACCTGCTGCCTTCCCAACCGCCCATACGCGG
Source organism: uncultured Binatia bacterium (SeqCode) (assembly GCA_965214605.1). Lineage (GTDB taxonomy): Bacteria > Desulfobacterota > Binatia > Bin18 > Bin18 > JAAXHF01. The sequence continues at coordinate 1,099,672 of OZ243961.1, forward strand.
CACTGTTTCGGCTGATATCCAGATTGCTGGGACCGCCGAGGTCCCGGTTGTAGCTGGTAGTGTTAGCGTGAATGATCTGCACCTTGCAGGCCAGACCCACGCCGGCCTCAGCGCAACCGTCCGGTATCAGGACCAGAAAACAGCCCTTGGGGTTATCTTCCGGCAAGACGAGCACCACACGCTGCACGCCAACGCTAGCCTGCCCGTGTCACTCAGCTGGGCCGGAGGATTTCAGATCGGCGTCCTTGGCGATCTAAACTGCAGTATTCGCTCGGACGGCCTCAGCTTAGTCTTTCTGAACGCCTTCAGCGGCAAAGCCCTGGATGATATCGCCGGCACCCTCCAGCTCGATCTTCAGGCCGGCGGGCCGCCCACCAAACCTCTACTCAACGGCACGTTTACCCTGCAAGACGGTCAGGTCCGCGTTAAGCCGTTGGGGCTTGCCCTGAGGCCGATCAGTCTCACTGGCAGTCTGACTCCTCACCACATCAAAATTGACCGGCTCAGAGCCGCGGCCGGCAACGGAAGTTTGCGCGGCGTGGGGCTGGTTGAGCTGCTGGATTACCGGCCCCTGGCCCTGGACCTGACGGTCGAGGCCACTGACTGGCCGACCATCTGGACCCATCAATATCGACTTGAAATTGACGCTGACCTCCACGCCCGCGGCCCACTTGGCGCTCCCCAGGTTAACGGTCAGATTGAGGTGCAGCGGGCCACTCTGCGACCGGATTTGTCATTCTTATCAGTTCAGTCTCTGGAGCGGGACGAAACGATTGTTGTGCAGCCGAGCCTGGCCGTGCCACCGCCGAGCGACTTGCCAGCGGCACAGCAGCTGGACCAGGCCGAAGTCGGCAGGGAGCACGACCTCTTCACCAGTCTCATCCTGCAGCTGGTCGTGAATCTGGGTGACAACACCCGCGTCAAGCACCCGAACGCTCAGATTGCTCTGACCGGGGACGTGGCCCTGAGCAAAAAACACGACGAGGCGCTCCATATCGTCGGTCCTGTTAGAATAGCACGCGGCTGGGCAGGATTCCAAGGCCGCCGCTTTATCCTCAAGCGGGGAAACATTACCTTTACCGAAGCGGCCCACATGGATCCCGAGTTGGATATTCTCGGCCACTATACACAAGACGACTATGCGATCGACGCCGTGGTTGGTGGTACGGTCAACCGCCCGACCCTCGTCCTGCGCAGCGATCCGCCTCTGGAGCAGGCCGATATTCTCTCCGTCCTGCTGTTTGGCAAACCTGCCAGGGCGCTGGGCAGAAGTGAGCAGATCGACCTGCGACAACAGGCGGTGGCCCTAACCAGCGGCTATGCCGCCGCCCGGATTGGACAATCGGTTTCGGAGGCCCTCGGGCTTGAAGAGTTGGGCATCGATCTGAGCGGACTAAATTTCTCGGGTGCTCACATCAGTTTTGAGGGCCGACTCAACCGTAAAACGCGGATTTCTGCCACCCAGAACATCGGCACCGGACATGGCCAAGCGGTAGCGGTTGATTACGAACTGAGCCCCAACATAGACATGCGCACGACCGCCAGCTCGCAAGGCGCTAGCAGCGCCGATATTATCTGGCGCAAGCGGTATTAGGCCTTGGAACGAAGCCACAAGGAGAGACGGAACCGCATTCGGATGGGCAACACTCCTCCCAGTTGTCGGGGAGGTCCGCCCCCGTTGCAATGCTGTAAGCAGAAGCTTGCGGGTTTGGCATAGCCCTCTTGTCTCTGGGCTAGAAACGCAGTCAGAACACGCACGAGGCAGACTCTGCGCTACTGCATTCCACACGGGAAAAACAAGGAGACGCTGGAGGAGAGAGAGGAGGAGCGCGTGAAAGTGCCATTCATAGATCTCAAAGCCCAGTACACGAGCATCAAGTCTGAAATCCGGGCCGCGATTGACCGGGTGTGCGAGTCCCAACACTTTATCCTCGGCCCTGAGGTGGAGGCCCTTGAAGCGGACGTCGCTGCCCTGTGCGGAGCCCGTTTTGGGGTCGGCGTGTCTTCCGGTACTGACGCCTTACTTGTTGCCCTGATGGCGCTTGGTGTCGGAGCGGACGATGAGGTGGTGACAACACCCTATTCGTTTTTTGCCACCTCGGGTGTCATCGCTCGACTCAATGCCCGCCCGGTTTTTGTCGATATCGACCCCCAAACCTTCACTATCGACCTCAGCGCGGTCCCGGCCAAATTCAACGCCAAGACAAAAGCCATCATCCCAGTCCACTTATATGGTCGATGTGTCGATCTAAAAGATATTGCTCGGCTGGCTGCCGCGCGCAAGATTCCAATTATTGAGGACGCTGCTCAGGCCATTGGGGCTATCGACCCACACGGCCAGCCCGCAGGAACAGGCGGCGCAATGGGCTGTTTTTCGTTTTTTCCGAGCAAAAATCTGGGGGCCTTTGGTGACGGCGGCATGGTTGTCACCAATGATGAAGGGCTAGTGGAGAGATTGCGCAACCTGCGCGTCCATGGCAGTCCCCACAAAGACGACTACGCCATGGTTGGTGGAAATTTTCGACTTGATGCCCTACAGGCGGCGGTTCTACGGGTGAAGCTTCCCTATGTGGCAATGTGGACGGCTCTGCGGCGTGACAATGCCGAGCGGTATCGGCGTCTGTGTCACGCCGCAGGGCTCTTGGACTGGCTCAGCCTGCCCCAAGACGTACCCGGTCATACCTATCATCAATTTACGATTCGGCTCCCCAAACGCGATGGAGTGGCCAAATTCTTGCAGCAACATGGGGTGGCAGCCGCCATTTATTACCCGCGCCCGCTCCATCTCCAGGAGTGTTTTGCCCCGCTCGGCTATCGAGAAGGAGATTTTCCCCATGCTGAGGCGGCCGCTCGGGAATCTCTGGCTCTCCCCATCTATCCGGAGCTGACCGAGGCTCAACAGCAATACGTCGTGGCAACGCTTAAAGCCGCCCGTCGCGAGTACGGCAGGTGATAATCCCCGTCCTGTTTGTGCAAAGAGAGCGTTCACATCTCCAAAGCAATCCCTCCGTTAGCTCTGCGGCTTAGCCCTCTTCTTGGTGCCGTTTGATCAAACCGTCCCCCCATGACACATAGCCTTCGCTTCGGCTTAATGATAAAGCGGCACACGAGGAGGATATGTTATGTCTCGCCTATTCTCAGGTGGCTGTGCCTGCACGGCGATTCGCTACGAGTGCAGCGCCGAACCTATTTTTTCCTGGACGTGTTATTGCCGGGACTGTCAACGGGCGAGTGGCGGCATGCTGTGCCCAGTGATGTACGTGCCCAAAACGGTGCTCACGATCTCAGGCCAGGCGAAATATTATGAGGTCACGGCAGATAGTGGCAACGCCGTCCGCCGGGGCTTCTGTGCCGAATGTGGCTGTCCGGTCTTTATCGATGCCAAACTCGTGCCAGACCTGATGGGTCTGTGGGCCGCCAGCTTAGACGATCCCAACCGCTTCACTCCCCAGGTCGAGGTGTGGACGGCCAGCGCTCCAACCTGGGCGTACCTGCAACCGGAGCTGGACAAATACGAGCACGCGCCAAATGAAGAGCAGATGCGCTACATTCTGGCGTCTCGGGCCTAGGGGAGAAAGAAAAGGCAAAGAGCAAAAAATCTCCCCACATATTTGTAATGGCAGCCCTTTCTGATATATCCCTAGGGTGAGCTTTACGGGAGGAGTGCCTATGGGTCGCTTGGATGGAAAAGCGATTATTCTGACGGGGGCCGCGCGCGGACAGGGAGCGGTTGCCGCGGAGACGTTTGCCAAGGAAGGAGCACGGCTCCTGCTGAGCGACGTGTTAAGCGAGAAGGGCGAGCGGGTGGCAGCCAAAATTAATGCGGACGGGGGGCAGGCCGTATTCGAAGTCGGCGATGTCTCGCAGGAAGCCGACCCACCGCGTTTGGCAGAGCGCTGCGCCTCGGCCTTCGGGCGGATCGACGTCTTATACAACAATGCCGGAGTCATTCTCGGCAAACCCATTCAGGACACCAGTCTTGACGAGTGGAATCAGATTCTGCGGATTGACCTGACCGGCCCGTTTTTAATGAGCAAGGCGGTCATTCCTCACATGATGACTCAAAAGAGCGGCTCCATCATCAATATCTCTTCGGCCGGTGGTATTGTTGGCTATCCCTCTATGGCCGCCTACGGGGCAGCCAAAGGCGGCCTAGTCAATCTGACCCGCTGTATGGCGGTCGATCTAGCCAGCTACAATATCCGGGTCAACGCAATCTGTCCGGGCGCAATCGATACCCCCATGCCACGTGCGTATATCAAGAACATGGAAAACAAAGAGGCGGCCTGGCAGCAGATTGCGGATGCCCATCTGTTAAAGCGCTTTGGCAGGCCGATCGAGGTCGTTCATCTGGCGCTGTTCCTGGCCGCTGATGAATCAAGCTTTATGACCGGTTCGATCATTCCGGTCGATGGTGGGCAGACGGCGTATTAAATCAGTCTGAACGCACGGTCCATTTCTTCAATTGCAACACCAGGCGTTGCCGCTCGTTGAGGCTCAGATTGCCGCTGCCCTCAAGCAGCGGGAACGTTTCGTCGCGCTGCACCATCCCAACGCCCGGAGCGTACAGGCTGATCACCGTCACCTTGCCACCTTTACTCCAGTGCATAACCTCGACACAGTCTTCGAAAGTCCCGGCTGGGAGGGTCACGGCTTGGTCTAGGGCGGTAATCTCATACCGGCCGTCGTTGTTCTCCCACACTGTCCCAGTCCGTAGGGGTCTTTTGAGGAAAAATGTAGGTCCGGCATCTGTGCTCGGCTTGTCTTGTAGCTGGGCTCGAAATTTCCTGTGGATCATCGGCTGGGGTTGGAGGTCAACATTTATATCGTTATTGGTCAGGCGCTCAATACCGTCGGCCGTTGGCCGAAACTCCTCCTCAAAACTGGCGGTCGCCAACGAATCGGTCGTAATTTTGACCACAAACACGTCCTCTTCCTCACGAACAACTTCCCACTCTTCGGTACTGCTGCCCGCGCTGCCCTCATATAGCCAGCGATTCCCCACCGCCAGCGGGAAATAGGTCACCAGGTCCGGTTGTGCCCCAGCCACACCCTGTAGCCACAGCACGATAGCGACAACCCCGATGACCACAGAGCCGCGGTGCGCACGTTTCTTCGATCGATTTCCCATCGTCCTCCTCGCCCAGTGTTCATCTTGCACACAGACCGGGCGACCAGATAAAGGATTGTACCATGACCAAACGAGAAAGACACACTGGCTGTGGTGAGCAGATGACCCTGCTCACCCGGCGCGCCAGGGACGACCTCGGCACGCTAGTCGGCCAGTTGACAAGCGCCCAAGGAGACCGGCGCCGTGAGCTGCAAGCCCTTCTCCAACGCCGGCTGACCGATCCAGGCCAGTTGGCAGACAGTTCGGTCCTGCCGGCTGACCACCCGCTGAGACGCCAGGCAAGGATTGTTCAGCAGCTGTTCAGCGCCGTCACTACTGCTCCGCTGTCGACGGGCGCCCTGGCCGGCTTAGACACCATCCCGCGCCAATCTCCGCTGGCACCCTGGAAATTACTCATCCGCGCACTTGATGCGTTTTATCGCCGCGCAGATGAACTGGCTGAAGCCAATCTGGCCCGGATCCCGGCCGATTCCGGTCCGGGCCGTTTGGTCCCAGTCCTGCGAGCCCTGCTGAGTAAAACCGATACACTGGCTGAGTCGGAATTTCCCGACCCCAGCGCTCATGTAGCGGCCCTGTTGGAGCAGGTCAGCGCCGGCAATCACGCCCGACGCAGCCAGCTCAGCCAGGCACTGCTCTCTCATAACGAAAACCCTCCCCGCGCCACCCTACAACCCTTCCTCCCGTGGCTGGCCACTCTTCCGGCTAGCCATAGACACACGTTTATAAGGACGATGTTACACCACTGGCAACGGAATGGGGGGCTGTCACCCGGCCTCATAGACCTCCTCAGCCATCAAAGCATTGACCCCGATATGCAGCGTCTTGCTGCCCTCAGCCTTGAACACCGCCACTGGGACGGGGCACTGCTGCTGTGGGACGCCTACCTCAGCGCGGCTCAGGCCGCAGGGCGGCTGTCTCCGAGCAGCCCGGAAACCGTTCATATTCTGCTGCATATGAGCGATCTGTTTCCGTCCGCTCCGCAGCAGATACTAGACGATTTAGGCCTGGCTTCTGAACAAGCACTCCGGCACCTGATCCGCACCGGCCAGTTTCCGGCCGTCTTTGATCGGGCCGCCCTGCTTGACCGGGCACGTCAAGCCGTCGGGGCTCTCTCGCCTCAACTCGGAGCACGGGTCTTTCGGGCCTCACTCGCCTACCATGAGCGGCGCGATGTCAAACGGGCCGAGGCTGAGGCCGAAGCCTGGCACAGCGCCTATCCGCACGATCTTGAGCCCCTGCTCTACCTGCTTGAAACCGCAGAAAAGCGTGGCGCAGTCCGAAAAGCGCTCGATTTTGTAGCCAAAGCAGAAGCCCTGAACCGCCTCCATCCCCAGCTACGGCACAGCCGGTTTCGGCTCCTGTTATCAAGAGCCGAGCGGCGGATTCAAGAGGCCAAATCCACGCTGGCCTTGGCCGATCTGGAACGCCTAGCCCAAGAACCACGAGCCAACGAGGGCGATACCAAAGCTTATCTGTTGTCTCTCAACTGGGCGCTCGCCCACAAAATGGGCGATGCCGCCAGCGCCCAAAATCTGGCGCAGACCTTAGCCAGAACGGTCAACAATCAGGCTCTGCACGCCCTGATCCTCGCCACTGTGAGTGAGATTACCAAAGTCTCTCGCCCTCAATGGTCAGCGAAAATTCCGTCCCTCCAGGCGATTGAGGGGCTGGCGCGGGCATGTGCCCTGTTTGGGGCGCTGAACCATCGGGTAGCTGTACCGGACAGTTTCGTGAGCCAGGTTGAAAAAAACCTGGACAAGGCCACTGTGGCTCAGTTGCACGCCCTGTGTCACGGCGGCTTAGCCATCGGGCAGCCAACCCTGACCTATATCGCTGCCGGTCACGGGCTGCGCTACCCAGAACCCCACCTGCACCGTTTTCTGTTGGCTCGCGGCAAAAGCCTAGGGGGAATACTCACCCATGCTCACCAAACCCGAGCCCGCAACTGTCTACGGGCGGCCCGTGAGTTGGCCAACCGGACACGGGATAAAGAGGCAACGGACCAGGCAGCGGCAGCACTCGACACACTGCCGACCTGGGGAGAGATAGAGGCCGTGCTGCTTGCTGCTCCCCACCACCCGCCTAGTCAGGCACAAATAGACCTGGCTCTTGAGGTCGAACGCCGTCATACTACGCCGCCACGTCTGGCCGGCCACGCGGCCGCTCACAGGCCCACTTTATCACAAGAAGCCTTGCGATAGGATGTGGTGCTTAACAATGAAAAACACCGCCATGCTCAACCCTTTTGTCGTTCTCAATGTTAAAGACACCGCCGATGATGAGACCATTCGGGCGGCCTATGTGCGAGCCCTCAGGCATTCCCCACCAGACCGCGATCCGGAAGGATTTGGCCGGATTCGGGATGCGTATGAAGCGATTCGGGATGCCGAAAAACGTCTCGCCTATCGCCTGTTCGGTCCGTTGCCGCTCGCCCGAGTTGAGGACCTATTTGATCTCATACCAGACGAACGGCGGCATCTCGGTCCAGAGCCGTGGTTAAATATCCTGCGGGGGGCACAACGGTGAGCAGGTTCACTGCGGACCAACGTCAACGTCTGCTAGAGACTGTCCAATCCTGGCTTGACGAACTCGATCAGGCAGAGCCGGCCCCGTCGGGTCTTTCCCCTGACATCATGGCTTCACCTGAGCCAGTTCCCGATCTGTTTTCTGTACTTGGGCAGCTGAGCGCGCTGACTCGTGAGACCCAGCTGCAAGGCCGGGCCACCAACCGTCTGCACACCGAACTTGGTCAGACCCTAGACGGGCTGGCCGAGCAAGTTGCCCAAAGCGAGACATCCACCTCTGGCCAAGCCTTAGTCCGCCAACTGAGCCAGGCACGGCGCGAGACGCGCACCGAACTCGTATCCGAGCTGCTTGAGGTCCGCGACCACCTGAGCCGTAATCTGATCGAGGCCGAGCGGCGGCTCACCAACTTGAGCGGCCTACGTGCCCGTCTTGGCCAACGTCCGGTGCTCGAAGCCCTCGTCAAAGGCACGCATCTGGCCCAGGAGCGGCTCGACGATCTGCTGCGGCGGCTGGATGTGTACGAGATTGCATGTCTTAACGCGGCATTCGATCCAAATCTGATGCGAGCAACCGCAGTCAGTCACACCACCACTGCAGTTCCAGGCACGGTAATCGCAGTTATCCGTCCCGGCTACACCTGTAACGGCCAGGTCATACGTTTTGCCGAAGTAAAGGTGGCCAAGAACAAGGAATGAGAAACGGCGGAGAAAGACGCTGACCAACGACCATGACACATGACACTATCCTTGGCATTGACCTGGGCACCACCACCTCCGAGGTTGCGGCCATCGTCGGTGGCGAAGTCCAGGTGTTGGCCGTTGACGGCGAGCGGACGATGCCTTCGGTCGTCGGCCTCACTCCAGACAACCGTATCCTGGTTGGCACCCCGGCTCGGAATCAATACCCCTTGTATCCAACCCGCACGGTGAAGTCGATCAAACGCCTGATGGGCTCCTCTCAACAGGTCGTGCTGGGCCGGCACAGCTATTCCCCACCAGAAATCTCAGCCCTGATCCTACGCAGACTGAAAACACGCGCTGAGACTGTCCTGGGCCGCTCACTCCCCCGAGCGGTTATCACCGTGCCGGCCTATTTCTCCGACGCCCAACGCCAAGCCACCCGAGACGCCGGCCACATCGCCGGCCTGGAGGTCGTCCGTATTCTCAATGAACCGACCGCCGCAGCCCTGGCCTATGGCGCCGACCGGCGGGGAGAGCGCACAGTCCTGATTTATGACCTGGGCGGAGGGACGTTCGATGTGTCCCTGGTCCAGGTCCGGGACGAGATTACCGAGGTCATCGCCAGTCACGGCAACAACCACCTGGGCGGTGATGATTTCGACCAGCGGTTGTTGGACTGGGTCCATGACCAGTTTGTCCAGTCGGGCGGCCCAGACATTCGAACCGATCCCATAGCTATGAGCCGTCTATTATGTGCGGTTGAGGAGGCCAAAAAGCGCCTGAGCTTTGAGCCCTACACCCGTATTCGGGAAGAGCATTTGGCCGAACAAAATGGGGTCCCAGTCCACCTTGATCTGGAAATATCTCGGGCGGACTATGAACTGTTGATCCAGCATCTGGTGGAAACCACCCTGGACAGCGTGCATCAAGCACTGAACGACGCAGGGAAGCGGCCGGACCAGATTGACGAGGTGCTGCTGGTCGGTGGCGCGAGTCGTACGCCGCTGGTATCCCAGCTTCTTGAAGACAAGACCGGCTTAGTCCCCCACCAAGACCTCCAGCCCGAGCTGTGTGTCGCCTTTGGGGCCGGGGTGTTAGCCGCCCGCCAGGCGGGCCACAATATTGATCGGGTTTTGGTCGATATCTCGCCCTACTCTTTTGGTCCGTCGCACCTTGGTTTTCTGAACGGTAGACCGTATGAACACTGTTACCACCCGATTATTCGGCGCAACACGCCCCTGCCAGTCAGCCGCACCGACTCCTACCATACGCTGGTTGACGGGCAAGCCGACTGGCAGGTATCCGTCTATCAGGGCGACGATCCAGACGCCTTAAACAACATTTTGGTTGGACGCTTCTGCGTGGAAGGACTCTCCCACGTGCCGGCCGGCAATGAGATGCTGTGCCGTATGGAACTCGATCTGGATGGAATTCTCAAAGTCACGGCTATTGAGAAGCGCACCGGTTTGGCCCGGCACATTACGATTGAGGGAGCTACTACTGCCATGTCAGCCGAGGATCTGGCCCAAGCCCGTCAGCGTACGCACGACTTATTGGCCCAGGACTGCACAGACACGGCCGAAGCGTTTGAGCAGGAGGAGATACATTCCGGCCGGACCGAACTGACGACATACGAGAACGCTGATGGCCACCAGAGCCGGATGAAACCAGCGTTGACGTTTGTGGAAACCACCCAGGACCGCGAAAGCCAAGAGCTGCGCCAACACGTGTTTGCCGCCGGCCGCCTGTTAGAGCGAAGCCGTCGCCTGCTGAAAAAAATGACGCCTGAAGACCAACAAGAGGCGCTCGAGCTGCACCAACAAATCGAGGAGGCGCTGCGGATACAGAATTGGGACTATCTCCACACGGCAATTACCGAGCTGACCGATCTGCTGTTTTATGTCGAAGAAGCCTAGCCACGGAGACTCTCCAGCGTGTCTGACAGCACTCCTTCTTCCTCCGGCACTCCTCGTTCATCACTGCAAGAGGCACATTGTCCAACCTGCCGGGCAGCTTGGCGTGGGGCGGCTGTCTGCGCCCGATGTGGGACCGACCTAGACCCGCTCATGCGTCTGGCAACAAAAGCCTGGCAGCTACGTGAGCGGTCCCGTCAAGCCCTAGGTGCAGAGGACCGCGCTGCCGAAGCCCTGGCCTGGGCCGAGGTTGCCTGTCAGCTCCAGGCAACGACACGCGGCCTGCGCTTACTAGCCTTGGCCTTGCTTGCCAACGGTGCCGTGGCAGAGGCAGTGGCGATGATTGAGCAAATCTCCAAGGGGGAGGAGGCTCGCTGTACCCGCGTATGACACGTCGGCGACATGCCCACGCCTGTCTGCCGGAGACAGGATAAACATCCAGCGCGCTTGCCTGTCTTGGAATGATATCTGCGTTCGCGCCGCCGTATTTGCCAACGAGGGCCAGACGCAGAGCTTCTCTAACGCCCCCTTCCATGTCTGCAGCGTCCAGTGCCGCTCGGCGGGCCCACTACGGGACACGTGTCACCAAGCTCGACAACAACCGCGGCGATACCGCCTGTGCCTCGTGCTGACGCAGACGTTTTACCACTCTGGCGAGTCCGATTTGGCAGTCCTTGAACCTGCAGGAGCGCGGTCTGCAGAGTGGAGGGCTGGTATGCGCACGCGCCTTGACGTTGAAGTCATTGAGGTCGCGACGGCCCCAGATGCCCCAGGCCGCGAAGATCAAGCTGAGGGGCTCATTCGATAGCGGTCTCTGCCTAGTCGTGTGCCGAGAAGAGGGGTCGACATGCGTGACGAACACGGGAGCTCTGCAAACGTCCGGCGTTGAGACGCGTTTCGGACTCAGCCTCATGGTGGATTGGTCACAGCCGGCGTCCTAATGAGGCGACGGGCCGTATCAGTCGCGCGCTGGACGCAGATTTCGAACCCGCTGTCCATCAAGACCGGGCTTAACTGCGTCTTGGACGAGATGGGCAAACAGCCCTAATCCTTGAACTCAGGTAAAATCTCGCTGCCGAAAAGTTCGAGCTGGCGCTTGGCCTCGTCCCAGGGCATCAGGCCCTGGTCGAAAAACCAGCCGAACCATTCTATACTGCTGTTCTTGTGCAAGGCTTCGAGTTCACGTTTGACATCGTCCACTGTGCCGACCAGGGCGTACTTGGACTCGACCATGCGCTCGAAGGTATTTGGAACCGGGGTGGTTTCACCTGGAAAGCGATACGCCTCAAAAAAGCCAAATCCGGAGAAATACTCGATAAAGCCGGCGCCCTGACACGTTGCGCCTAAAGAGTAGGCCTGGGGGTAGGAATCGCCGAGGTGAACTGACCGAAAGGCGCCCACACTCTGGCCAAGCGTGAGGTGACGGCCAACCTTGGCTGCTTCGTCACGGTAGGCTTCGCACAGCTCACGGAACGACGGTGGATGGGCAGTCAGAATCCAGGGCACGATATTCTCGGCCGCACACCAACGGATCGTTTTTTCACTGACCGAGAACGGTTGCCAGATCGGCGGATGGGGCTGGGTATAGGGTTTGGGCACGACACAGATGCGCTGGACTACCCCGTTCTCGTCTACCTCGCCCTTGGCCCCGTATTTGGCGGTCCAATTTTTGGCTACCGGCCAGCGCTGAATCCCATGTTCGTAGGGAGTTGGAACCTCATAGTACTTTGTTTTGAAACGAATTGACTCTTGGGTCCAGGCCATCTTCATGATCTTGAAGACCTCTTCAAAAACCGCCCGGTTGTGGATGTCCACCTCTGAGCCGTCCATTGGTGCACCGGTCACATGATAATGCTGGCCAAGCACGTTCGTCCAGCGATCTTGATAGCCCCGGGCAAATCCAGCCACAAAACGGCCCTTGGTCAGGTGATCCAGCACCGCGATCTCTTCCGCCACCCGAATCGGGTCCCAGGTCGGCAGGACCAGTCCCAGCGAGGCAAACTTAATCCGCTCGGTACGGGCGGCCAGATCGGTATACAGTAATAGCGGCGCAATGGAGGCTTCATAGCCTTCTGAGTGAAAATGATGCTCGGTGGTCGACAACGCATCAAAGCCCAGGTCTTCAGCCATGTGGGCGATATCCCGCACCTCTTTTAGGAGGTCCTGATACTTCTCATTATCCCGGCCGATCGGCCGCAGCTTTTCACGCTCTTCAAATGTGGCTGGGATAGTCGGCAGCAAGAATAGATTAAATTTCATACGCGATCCTCCTGTGAGCCAAATGGTTAGGCCACCCTCTTTGGCTAGCATATGCACGCCGTTCCGTCATTAGGGGCGGTAGCGTCCAATCCGTCGCGCCCCTCTCCCGCATTGTTCTTCCCGTCCGGACAGGCTATAAGTCGGGGGGCGCGTCACAAACGGAGGGAATATAATGGCGGATCAGCTACAACATGATTTGCTGCCACGGGCGAGCCACGATGAGCTCGCACGACAAAACTTTGTGCAAAGTCTGAAATTACACCTGGCAACAAAAATCGCCCCGGGCAATGAGCTTGTTTATGAAAAGCGGGCCAAACCCCGCTTTCAACAACAGACAGGACGTCCGCCCAAAGACCGCCACGAAGTTCGCCGGAGCATGCGAGACGAGCCGTATTATCAGGCCTGGGGCTCACTGCAACGGACCAGTCAGGAGATGATGTGGGAGGCGGTCGACTCAAGCGTTGCGCGCCAGCTGCCTGAGCTTGTTGTGCGTGCCAGTCACAACGCCAAGCCCCTGGGCTCCTTACGTCTCGATCCGGATCTTGCCATCCCAACCTATCACACGGCAGTCGATATTCACTGCCAACCCGGCGGCTATCATACTGAGTGCGGTCCGCAGGATGATGTGGCGGCTGGAGCGCTCTACGATCGCGCCGTCCATATCTACGCCATGAGCCGTCTGGGGACATTGAATGACGAGATGGGACAGTCGGTCGTGGTGTATTTGCAGCACCGCTATCCGGATTGCCGACCCACCCGAATCCTTGACATGGGCTGCACGGTTGGCCACAGCACGCTCCCCTATGTCGATGCCTATCCAGCGGCCCAGGTTTTTGCCATTGACGTGGGCGCGCCGGTGCTCCGCTACGCTCATGCCCGGGCTGAAGCGCTGGGCAAATGTGTTCATTTTTCGCAGCAAAACGCTGAACGGACCACGTTTGCCGAAGCATCGTTTGACCTCATTGTGTCGCATATTTTGCTACACGAAACGTCGAGCAAGGCGCTCCGTAACATCGTTCGAGAAAGCTATAGGCTGCTCACTCCGGGCGGTCTGATGATCCACCAGGAGGTCTCCCAGTATCACGGCTTAGACCCCTACCAAGCCTTCATCCTTGATTGGGACACGTACAACAATAACGACCGTTCTGGGGGACTCTGCGTGACACAGATCTGACCGCGATTGCTGTTGAAGCCGGCTTTGCCAAAGAGCAGGTCGTTGAGACGATGATTCCGAGCGCCTTCCAGGTCAAAGGGCGCGCCCGACGTCTCCAGGCCGGCGACTTTGGCGGCAGCGGACAATGGTTCATCTTTGCTGCTACCAAATAGTACCAGGCTGCGGGGAAAAGAACGATGACACGGACAGCCAAGGGCCAGCGTCCAGCCTTTTTTGACGACCCGCAGATTGACAAGCTGTTAGCGATAATCATGGCTCTGGCCGGAGAAGTGAGCGTACTGCGGGAGCGGCTCGATACGGTCGAAAGACTGCTCGAGGCCGAAGGCCTCGTATCTCGTCGCAATATTGAAACCTACCGAGCGGACGCCGCCGCGGCTGTGGAACGAGAACGCTGGCGGGGAGAATATCTGGAGCGGATTCTGCGGGTTCTCCACCAAGAGCGGGAGACGATAGCAGACAGCAAAACGCTCCCATCCCACGAACGGGCGGTTCGCACCGGAACTTTGTAAGAGCCAAGAGCGCAGTTTTGGCCTTTAACTTTCAGGATTTTCCCAATGTCTTTGATTCTCGGTGTTGACCTTGTCGGCACGTCGGCACATACACAAAGGCCATTTTTCGGCATCTCGCCCATCCTGACAGAAGGATGTCATCGACCGACATCAGCATCCAGAATCGAGGTAATGCGCTATTTTTCCTTGATTTTCGAATAGCGACGAGGCGTGCATTGTCGTCTCCGATGCGCTTCAACGCGCCTGAGTTTCAGTCCGGTCGCTTGCGGTATGCTACGGTTCCATCCCCACCTGAAACAGGAACATTTACAGTTGACCAGGCACGGCGTCAGGCGGCGCTCGCCATCGCCCGCATCAAGTACGTCGCGGAGCACCTGCCCAACGTCGGGGTAACCTTCGACAAGTTTCCTGTCGTCGCCCACGCATCGGGGCGCTCGACAAAACACAGCGCATCGGGCAGCGCCTCAACCCGAACTCAAGGACATGCGGTGGACCCTGCTGGGGATCCCGGAAGCCTCGGTTCCGAACACAGTATTGCCTTCTGCAACCTTATCGACTATAGTAGCCGGCGACCCAGCGAACCTACGTTACCAACCCGCCATTCTTCGGGCAGCCAAGTTTCTGTGGCGGCAAGAATATCGTCGAGCGAGGGCGGCACACCCATGCGAATACGCCACTACTCCATAACGAAACGCCTCGTCTTCGTTGGGCCGTTTCTGTATGTGCTCGTGCTGGCGACGGCATCCCTCACGGGGCGGGGAGAAATCTACCCCTTCTTTGCCTGGGACTTGTTCGCGGGGGTGCCGGCGGGGTGGGTCATCCAGACGCCCGCCGTGGTGGCGCATCCGATGGACGACTCCCGAAATTTAGGGGGGGGGGGGGGACGCTGGGTCATTCCGTCCCCCGACCCCCGGCATTTGAAGGTGCTGCGCGAGGTCCTGCACGCGTGTGAGCGCCGCGCGGCCCCCGCGTGCCGGTCCGCCGTGGCCCGCCTGCTGCTCCCCCTCGTCGTTGACGGCGTGGGGAGCGGCGCCGTGGAGTTCAGTCTCGTCTGGGCGGCCGTCGATCTGCGCGCCCTCCGGGAGGACATCTGGGCGCTCGCCGCCGGCCGCACGCAGCGCATGGACTATGCCCGGGTCGCTACGGTGCTCTCGCGGTGGCGCGCGGCCGCGGCCGGCGGCCTGCACCGGGTTGATGGGGGCACCCCGTGAACGCTGCGCGGCTGCAGGGCCGGCTCCGCAAGACCCTCCTCCACGTGGAGACGGGGGAGCGGCGGCGCGCGGCCGACTTCTCGCGGGCCGCGCGCCACATCGCCGTGCTGGTCCGGTTCTATTACATCTTCGTCGCGTACCTCCTCTTCGGCCGGTTCAAGGTTGCGAATTTGCTCCACGGCATTCCCCCGCCCGCGCCGTTGTGGCCCCTGGACCTGATGGCGACAGTCGCGGGCTCCGCGTGGCTCGCGTGGGGCGAGCTCCTCACGGCGGCGGGCGTGGGGGTGGCGCTGCTGGCGGCGCTGTGTCCGGGCGTGCTGCTCTTCCGGCTTGGGGTCTTCGTCTATCTCTTCATCGGCATCGCGCTGGCCAACTCCTATGGCGCCATCAGCCATGGGCGCCATCTCTTCCTCTATGTCTCCTTCGGGTTGTTGTGGCTGCCGGCGGCCATCGGCCGCCCGGAGCGCATGGCGCGCCGGGAGGCGATGGCGTGCAACGCGGCCTTCTGGCTGACACAGGCACTGCTGCTGCTGCCCTACAGCCTCAGCGGCTTCTGGACACTCTGGCGCAGCAACCTCCAGTTGGTGTCCCTCGACTCCTTCGTCCGGCTGGTCCTCGCCGGCCTGCTCGAACAGGCCGGCGGGCCCCTCCCGCCGCTGGTCCCGTGGCTCGCCCAGTACCCCTCGGTCGGCCAGGGCTTGTATCTGGCGTTTTGCTATGTGGAAGGGCTGCTGCTCGTCAGTCTGTTCCGCCCCCACTTGCAGCGAGGGTTCGGCCTGGTCGTCATCGGGTTCCATCTCGGGACGCGGTGGCTGCTCGGCTTTGCCGCCGCTCCCTACCTCGTGCTCTGGTTCCTCTTCCTGGTGGCTTCGCCGTTCGCCGCGGCCCGGTTCTCCCCGGTCGCCACGGCGCGCTCGCTGCCGCTCCTCGGCCTCCCCTTCCGCGCGTGGGCGCGCTGGAGGCGCCCGGAGAAAGGGGCGGAGAAGGCGTGGCTGGTGTATGATGGCGAGTGCCCGTTCTGTTCGCGTTACTCACGCATGGTCGATGTGAGAGATGCCATCGGCGAACTCATACTCGTGAACGCCCGCGATGGGGGGCCGATCGTGGACGAGATCAAGGCCCTGCCTTGGGATCTCAACAGGGGCATGGTACTGAAACTGAACGGACGATACCGGTTTGGCGACGAGGCCCTGCACACCTTGGCGCTCCTGTCGCGGAAGAATGGCGCATTCGGCATCCTGAACCGTCTCGTGCTCGGTTCGCGCGCGGTCGCATGGTTCGCATACCCGCTGTTGAAGCTCTGCAGGAGGCTGGCGCTGATGGCGAAAAGGGTTCCGGTCCTGAAGTAGGAAACTCTTCGTAACGTTCACCTTCGCGACGGGGATCACCGACGCTACTGCTTGATGACGAAACCTTCATCAAGCGGGGAGATGCAGCGAATGCTGGCGGAGGGCATTGCGTCCGAGGACCGGCGGATTGTCGATCTGACGGTGCTGGATCTAAACGTTCAGTCGCCGCAGCACGGTCCCGACCTTCGGTGGGTGCAGGCTCACCCGTGGAGCTCAACCCGCCCCATCGCCGAGGTCCGTGCCCTACAGCGAGTATTGATTTCATGTCACGCCCAGGTCCGATTTCGCCCGGAGGACGTTTGGGAATAACCTCGGGGCGGAATGAATGGTTGGTGA
Organism: uncultured Binatia bacterium (SeqCode); assembly: GCA_965214605.1. Taxonomy (GTDB): domain Bacteria; phylum Desulfobacterota; class Binatia; order Bin18; family Bin18; genus JAAXHF01. The sequence goes on from OZ243961.1 coordinate 1,116,760, forward strand.
AAGCCATGGAGAATTATATTGAGATTGCGCCTTAGGTTCACGGTCGGTCCCCGTTGATGGCCGTGGGCCGTCACAAGCGGGAAGAGGCGCAGGAATGGTTGGCGGCGTGTTTCCGGTGTCCGGCGTATTCGCTAGGCTGGCGTCGGTCGGGGCGGGTCTGCAACCGTTCCGGATGATCGATGGGAGGGGGCAAAAGGACCTGACGCCGCCCTCAACCGGCGTCAAGCCGGTGAAAGAATCGTCATCGAGAACCGCCGTGCGCTCGACGACAACGCATGGCGGCGAGCGTTACCAGCCTCTTGCGGGACCTCAATTCGATTGTGTATGATGACACCGACACGGTCACCCGTACGGCCCGACCGAACAGTCACCAGAATCGTAACTGTTCGGTGACCTGTATGTGGAGAACGCAGACATGCACAGTTACGATGTTGATCGAATCCGCTTGCGGAATGCTTACGCTAACGGAAGTTTGCAAATGTTACTAGAATTTTTGTTCTTTTAAAAGAATAATGAAAACAATCTGTTATGAGCTTCACAGGATCCGATTACCGCATCGGAGTTGACGTAGGCGGCACCTTTACAGACCTGCTACTTTTTGACCAACAAACCGGCCACCAGGTCAGGGCCAAGACCCCCTCGACTCCAGACGATCCGTCGGTCGGCGTGCTGGCAGGGATTGATAAGATCTGTCGGGCGGCCCAGATCCCTGCGGCCCAGATCACCCACATTATGCATGGCACGACCGTAGCAACCAACGCAGTCCTGGAAGGCAAGGGTGCCCGGGTCGGCCTGATTACAACCGAGGGGTTCAAGCAGATCCTGCACCTGGCCCGCTCGTGGACGCCGGGTCCGCTGGCAGGCTGGATTACTATGGAGAAGCCCGATCCGCCTGCCGCAATTGAGTACACCCGAGAGGCTAAGGAGCGGATCGACACCCACGGCAATATTGTCACCCCGCTCGACGAGGATGCGCTGCGAGACGCGCTAGACGACTTGGTCGGTCAAGCTATTGAAGCCCTCACCATCTCCCTGATTAACTCGTATACCAATCAGATTCACGAAAAGCGGATTAAAGCCATTGCCCAGGAACTCTATCCCGATCTGCCGGTCACTGCTTCCTCTGAGGTTCTACCCGAGTTCCGTGAGTATGAGCGCACCCTGACCGCGGTGATGAACTCCTATGTCCGCCCTACCGTTTCGGTCTATTTACGGAATTTCGCCGATCAGTTGATTGATCACGGGCTACGCGCAGAGGTGAATATCCTGCGCTCCGACGCGGGTCTGATGACCTTACGCATGGCCCAAGAACGGCCGGTGTACGCCGTCATGTCGGGTCCGGCCGGTGGGGTTGCAGGAGCGCTGTTTACCGCCACCACAGCCGGCTTTGGTAATATTCTCACCCTGGATATGGGCGGGACCTCAACCGACGTCGCGCTGTGTCAGAACGGCACGCAGACTATCGCCCGCGAGACAACACTGGGCTATTTTCCAATCAAAGTTCCCTCGGTTGATGTACGCAGCATTGGGGCTGGGGGTGGCTCGATTGCCCATGTGCCGGAGATTACGAATGCTCTGCGGGTTGGTCCGCAGAGCGCAGGGGCAGAGCCGGGGCCGGCGTGTTACGGTCGGGGCGGAACCCAACCAACGGTGACAGACGCTAATCTTGTGCTCGGCCATCTGCCCCCTCGACTGCTAGGCGGTGAGATGCGTCTGGACGAAGAGGCCGCGCACGCTGCGGTTGAGAGCGTAGGCCGCAAACTTGGTTTAGACGTCTATCGGGCCGCGCAGGGCATTGTGGATATTGTCAATGAGAACATACATGGCGCGTTACGCCTGGTCTCAGTGCAACGCGGCTATGACCCGCGCAATTTTGCACTCGTGGCTTTTGGTGGTGCAGGTCCCCTCCACGCCAACGCGGTGGCCAGCCTAATTGGCTCATTCCCTCTCATCATCCCCCCCGCACCCGGGATACTATGTGCCACCGGCGATGTGTGTTCCGACTACCGTGAAGAGTTCGCTCGGACCGTACTGCGGACCCTGGACCAGCTGCCGGCGGCTGAGGTTAAACAGTTGCTCCAGGAACTCGGCAGCGAGGCCGCCGGCTGGCTTGAGCGCGAGGGCATTCCCCGCTCCCAGCAGGACATATTCTATAACGCCGACATGCGCTATTTCCGCCAAGGCTACGAGCTGCCGATCGTCATTACGCTCGAAGACTTACAGGCACAGGGGATCGGCATCCTAGCCGACCGCTTCCACGCTTTGCACGAACAGTTGTACCGCTTTCGGCTCGACGCGGAGTGCGAAATCGTCAACCTGCGGGCCGTGGCTCTGGGTAAAGGGGCGCGCTTCAGCCTGAACGCAGCGGACCTCGACGGCCCGGACGCGGCCCATGCCCAAACCGACGAGCACCGGACTTATTTTGACGGCAATTTTCTGCCCACACCAATCTATGATCGGTTCAAGCTCAGACCCGGTAACCGGCTCACCGGCCCAGCCATCGTTACTGAAATGGACTCGACCACCGTCGTCCTGCCGCACTGTACGGCTGAGGTCGATCGCTACGCCAATATTTTGGTTCGACCGTAGACGTGGCGGGAGGAAAGCAAGCTAGAGCATGGATGAACAGTCCCTCGACCTTGCTCAACGAGCAGTCATCGCCTTGGCAACGGTGCCAAAGCCTGAAAAGCCTGAGATGTCTCCCGGTGACTGAGTAGCCCTGAGAGTCGGCATGTCCCACGGTTTGCTCATTGTCTGGGGCTTCTGTAAGGTGCATACTAGAGAGTGGAGAATGACTAGACGTTCGCGCAACGCAAGAAAGAAAAGTAGGCACTCTATCCACCCGGTATGACCTGCACGTGGTCGAGTTGACAGACAGCGAGTTCCAGAACCTTGACGACAACCTAGTGCAGCCCCTGCTCCTCTTCGGCATCAATTGCACCTGACACATCTATGACAGTAGCCTCCCCCCTTCTCCCCGACCCAATAGCCAAGCTGGTCGCTGGCGCCTTAGCCTTCCGCCAGGACGAATACGGAGCTGGCAGCAGCCTCATGCCCCGTTTGGCCGCTGGCCAGCAGCCCCACGTCCTGATGATTGGATGCAGCGACTCGCGCGTTGATCCGGCCCTACTCTGCGGTACAAGGCCTGGCGATCTATTCGTTGTTCGCAATGTCGCTAACCTAGTGCCGGCCTATGACCAGCGCGACAGCCTGGGCCAGGGGGTGCGCGCAGCTCTCGAATATGGCGTGAAAGCGCTGAAGGTTTCACACATCGTCGTGCTCGGCCACTCCCACTGCGGCGGCATCCGGGTCCTGATTGATACAGCCCGAGGCAGAGCGCCTGCATTTGAATGTATCGGCCCATGGCTCAGCCTGGCCGGCGATGTCTGCGACCGAGTGTTGAAGCAGCTGGCCGCGGATTCCTCAAAACATGTGACCACAGAGCAGCTGCCAACCTACGCTCCGCTGGTCGAGCGCCAAGCCGTCCTGCACTCTCTTCACAACCTCCGCACTTATCCCTGGATCAGCACCAGAATCGCCAGCGAGACATTGAGCCTACACGGCTGGTGGTTTGATCTCGATTCCGGGCGGCTATGGACGACCCAAGCGCCGGCTTCGGACAAGCTCACCCTGCTTGAGGCCGAGTGAATGAGTCCCTGGCCGTCGGCTTTTCTCTAAGCGCCCTATCTGGTAGCTGAAGGGGAGAGTTGGCAGAGAGGAGCACAACTATGCGCGACGTGAACATCGCTACTATTCCAGACCTTGAGGTTGACCCGGTAACGCTCGACATCATTGAGAGTGCGCTCAAGAACTATCGCTACGAAATGGACGCGGTGCTGTACCGTACCGCCATGTCGCCCGTTATTCGGGAACAGCACGACGAGTTTCCGATGATTTGCGACCCCAACGGTCGGATGGTCGTCGGCCAGTTCGGCTCGTATATCCGGGAGATGATGGACGGCTTCGACCGTCCAATCTACCCCGGCGATGTTATCCTGCTCAACGACCCCTATCTGTGCGGCGGAGCGATCTCGCATATCAACGATTTTTTGGTTTTAGTCCCGATCTTTGACGGCGATGAGCTAATCGGCTGGACGTCGATGTTTGGCCACCAAATGGATGTCGGTGGCCCTCTGCCCGGCTCTTTTCCGACCAACGCCACCTCCATTTTTGGCGAGGGGCTGCGTATCCCACCGGTCAAGCTGTTTGAGAAGGGCGCCCTGAACGAGGATATCTTGCATTTGATTCTCAACAATGTGCGCATCCCGATCATGAACCGCTCCGATCTGATGGGCATTGTGGCCGGCTGCAAAACCGCCGAGCAGAGAGTCACAGAGCTGTGTGAGCGGTTTGGCCGCGACACGTATTTGGCTGCTTGTCAGGCCCTGCTCGACCGCACCCGGCGAGCCATGCAGACGCTCATCAAGCGCAATATTTCGACCGAACCGCAGTCTTTTGAGGACTATGTTGACGACGACGGGCTAGGCAACGGACCGTTCAAAATGAAACTCACTATTTGGCGTGAAGAGGAGAAAGTCGTCTTCGACTGGACCGGCACAGACCCGCAGGCGGCCGGGCCGATTAACTTCTACCTGAACGAAGGTATGTTCAAAATGTTCATCGGCGTCTACCTGATCATGGTCTATGACCCGCAGATTCTGTTCAACGACGGCTTTTATGATCTGATTGAGGCGCGCTTGCCCGACGGCTCCCTGCTCCACCCCAAGTTTCCAGCGGCCCTCGGCTGCCGCACCCACGCCCTAGCTCGGCTGTTTGACGTGATGAGCGGTTGCCTCGGCCAGAAGAGCCCCGAGCTGACCACCGCGGCTGGCTACGGCACCAGCCCCCACCTGCTGTATAGCGGAACCGACAAAAAGGGGGAGTTTTTCTTTATTATGGAGATCAGCTACGGCGGCATCCCGGGCCGACCGGTCGGCGACGGCATAGACGGCCATTCGTGGTGGCCGCTGTTCACCAATATTCCGACTGAGTATTTGGAGAGCTACTGCCCACTGCGGATTGATCGTTACGCCTCGGTGATGGATTCCGGCGGAGCCGGCCTGCACCGCGGAGGCAATGGCATAGATAAATGGTATACTTTTCTAGAACCCGGTGAGATCGCCATTCATGACGATCGTTGGTTGACCCCGCCGTGGGGGATCTTGGGCGGCAAGCCGGGCATGCGGTCCAAAAAAATCCTGATTCGTACAGATGGCAGCCAAGAAGTCTTGCCCTCGAAGTGCGATCAAATCAAAGTTGAGTCAGGTGACCAACTGATCTACCAGACAGCTGGCGCCGGAGGTTGGGGAGACCCGCTGAAGCGAGCGGCAGAGAAAGTGCGCAGCGATGTGGTGCGGGATCTGGTGTCTGTTGACAAGGCGCGGCGCGAGTACGGTGTTGTGCTTGATCCAGACACCGCTCAGGTCGATCAAGACGCCACCGGTCAGCTGCGTGAACAGCTGGCCCAAAAGCGGGACGAGCAGCCCACCTTTGACTTCGGTCCCCCATTGCCCGAGTTGCTTGCTCGTTGCAAACAAGAAACCGGTTTGGAGCCGCCGACTCCGCCGAGCCTGCCGGACAACTGGGCCGTCAATGGAGCCAAGAAACGGGCGGCCTGAGAAGGAGAAAAATCGAAGGCCAAGGGTCCAAAACTCTTTGGGGAAGACACGATGGGGAAACTCGACAATAAGATCGCCCTCGTCACCGGCTCCAGCAGCGGCATCGGAAAGACTGTTGCTCTAGCCTTTGCCGACCAAGGCGCCGATCTCGTCCTCAACTATCCGAATGATTCCCAGCTGCAAAACGTCACTCGCGTCAAGGAAGACATTGCCGCCTTCGGACGCCGGGTGATCGCCGTCCGAGCCGATGTCTCCCAGGAAGACCAGGTGCAGAGCTTAATTGACACGACCGTTCAAACCTACGGACGGATTGATATTCTGGTCAATAATGCCGGGATCGGCACGGCCAGCCTGGTCGAGAACATGTCGATCACGATGTGGGATGAAATGCTAGCTGTCAACTTACGCAGCGTCTTCCTATGCACCCGTCTAGTTTTACCGCTCATGTATCAACAAAACTCCGGCAAGATCATTAACACCGCCTCACAGCTTGCCTATAAAGGCGCGCCGGGACTCAGCCATTACTGTGCGGCCAAAGCCGCCATCATTGGCTTTACTCGCTCCCTGTCACACGAGATCGGCACCCGGAATATTAACGCTAACTGTGTGGCGCCAGGTGCAACCCATACCCCTCTTGTGGACGGTCTCAACAAAGAAGCGGTTGAGGCGATTCGGGCGGCTATTCCCAAGGGCCGACTGGCGACGGTGGATGAAATTGCTCCAACCTATGTCTTTTTGGCTTCAGACGAATCGCGGCACTTTGTTGGCCAGTGCCTCAGCCCCAACGGCGGAGACGTCATGCTCTAAGACATTCGGCCGACCCTTCTCTTCCCTTTTCTCCGCCCTCTGCCTCCTGCCTTGTCACACCTGGTCCACCCAGATACACTCGGCCGCCATGCCTCAACCGCCCTCCGCCTCCACGGTGTCATCCCAGCTGTCCCAGGATCCGACTCCCCAACCAACCCTGTTCACCTCCAATTACGTGCTGCTATGTGTCAGCGCTTTTCTGTTTTCGGGTAGCATGTTCATACTGTTTGCGGTTCTACCGCTGTTCGTTGTTCAGGAACTGCATGGAGCAGAATCCCAGGTCGGCCTCATTATGGGTGCGTTTGCCATCTCGGCGGTGTTGACTCGACCTTTCTCTGGACTGCTGGTTTCGATCTGGAGCCGAAAAAGCGGGCTAAGCATCGGAACCTTCATCTATTTCCTGGCTCCTGCCCTGTACACCTTGGCCGGATCAGTGTCGCTCATGCTAGGCCTACGTTTTTTTCACGGCATCGGCATTGCCATCTATACCACCGCGTCGAGCGTATTTGTCGCCGACCTGTCTCCTCCCTCCCGGCGTGGAGAAGCCATGGGGTATTACGGCATGGCGCTGAACCTGTCGATGACAATCGGCCCAGCCCTAGGCGCCTATCTGGTCGGCAAGATCGGCTTTATCAATCTGTTTTGGCTGTCCGCAGCGCTGGCGCTAGCTAGCTTCTTGCTCACCCTGCTCCTGCACGAACCCCACCGTTCTCCACCACCGCCTCAGACCCCGGCCAAGCGTCCGCCCTTATTCCACCGGTCCGCCCTGTTTCCGGGGCTGATTGCGGTCTGCATGACCATGACCTTTGGCACGGTCGTGTCCTTTCTGCCGCTGTTTGTGCAGGCTCACCAACTCGGCAACCCAGGTCTGTTCTTTACCGTATACTCCATTGCTGTAGTTGTCTCGCGTCCCTTTGCTGGCCGGCTGTCAGACCGCTTTGGCCGGCCGGTGGTGATCATCCCCGGTATGCTGCTGCTGACTATGGCGATGACTATCTTGGCGTTCTCAAGTAGCCAGTTCGGAATGCTCAGCGCGGCTGTCTTTCAAGGCTTCGGCTTTGGTGGTGTCCAGCCATCACTGATGGCCCAGGTGGTCGATCGCTCAACCGACCACGATCGTGGTCCGGCGCTGGCCACGCTGATGGGGGCATTCGATGTAGGTGTCGGTCTGAGCTCGGTCGGTCTAGGCCTGGTCCTGGGAGCCACAAGCTTTCCCGTTACCTTTCTATGCGCAGCCGGGATTGGTCTGTTTGGCGCCGCGGCGTCGACCTGGGACGCGTTCTTGCGTCAACCGGCTCAGTCCGTCCCTGGCAAGACCTTGTGAACAAGCCACCATGCCCATTCGATAAGTGCAGCGACTTTTGATCCGCCCCCTGTCAGGAAGCTGCGACTGTTGGCATGCCCGAAGGGCAAGTGGAGGGCCAAGCCCAAGTCAGCGTCGAATTGGTCGCAGACCGATTTGTCCTACAAGCAAACCTCGACTAGAGCCTGAAAGAGCTGGAATCGTGTCTCACGCTCCGCTTGGGGAAGGGGCCGGTCGTGGCGGTTCGTCTTATCACGGCTCTGGCAAAGCTGTTGCAGAGCGGTAGGGGCAGGGCCCCTTCCCGGCCCGGTTGTAGACTACTGCTCGAACTGAATCGAAAAGCCTTCGCGCTCGTTGTTCTCCTTATCAATCAAGATCGTGCTGGCCGAACTGTAAGTACCCATCGGATAGAACAGAAAGCCGCTCACTCGTTGCCCCGGTTGCAGGGTTTCCACCTGCAGAGCCTTACTCTGGCTGCCCGCCGGTGCCGTAATTGGTGTGACCCGTCCTCCCCCGGCAACGCGCAGATAAACCTTGTCGAGCTCAATCCCATACGGTCGTGAAGTATTGTTGTGGATCTCAACTTTGATCGGCAGGATGCCGCTGGCCGGCAAATCGGACCCCAGTTCGATCTGAGACTCAAAGCCGTCGAAGGGGGTCAGGGTCATATTCAGCCCGCCCTTGGCTTCTTGTTTGTCATACGCTTCCTGGTTAGCAGCTAAGATACCAAAGGTCCGGGCAAAATTATTATGAAAACCGCCGGGTCGCTCAGCCGCGCCGATCAGCGATGGGACTGCCACCCCGCCCCGCTCGGGGACTACGGTGACCCCGTCAGCGCCACAGGTGATGGTGACTCGGCCACCCTCGCCTTGGCGCGCCTCCGTATTAGTGCCAGCAATGATGTAGCCGGGCGAGCCAGGGGTGGCGACCTGGACCGACTTCACCGGATGGCCCAGTATCTGGACTGCCCGGTAGGCTAAACGGTTGGCCTGTTCACAGCCCAGCTTTGGAACAGACACCGTCCGAGTCCGGGGCGGCATAGTTGGGGTACAGCTTGTCAACACTAGCCCGGCTGCACATACCGAGAAAAACAGCACTTGGTGATATAACACAACTCCTCCCAAGAACTCGCGTTGTTCTAGCATCTAGTGTATCAAATACTTCTGACCTAGGCGATGACGGGTATTGCTAACGCCCATCCTTCAACTCGTCTCGAAGCCGGCCCAACTCTTGCATCATGGCAATGATATCGGCCAAGGAATAGTGGGCGTTACGCGGGCTGGTCGAAGGCAGAGTAAACACCCGTGCCCCACCAAAGCTTTCGGTCTGGCGACCGATGCGGATCTGCTTTGTTCCGCAGCAGGCCCGGTAGCCGGTTAAGCCGTTGAAGCACACGATGCGCGGGCGATAGCGCACAATCTTCTCGTGCAGCTGCCGCGCTCCGTGACGGAACTCCTCAGCCTGCAGTTCATGGATGCCGCGGGTCGGTCGTTTGACCACATCGGTCAGCCCAATCCCCCAGTCCAACAATCGCTCCTCGTCCCCGGGAGCGACCGGCTCGGGAACCAGACCGGAGGCTGACAGTGCGGTCCAAAACCGATTCTGCTTCCGGGCAAAATAGCGTCCGATCTGGGCCGAATAGTAGCCCGGATTTATGCCGACCAACACAATATCCAGGTTATTGCGCAGATAATCGGGCAGGTTGCGGAGCGTTTCCGGATGCGGTTTGTAGGGACGTGAAGGGCGCGCCATGGTGAGCCTCAGCTTTGCCTATCACGGAGGCGAGCGTACTGGTATCGCAGGGCACGGTTGGACCATACGCCAAGGAGGGAAGGCAGCACGATTCCATACACCTGGGAGCGCGTAATCTTGATCTGGACGTCGGGGTTGAGCAGCTGACACGAACCTCGGATGCGGGTCAGGGTCGAGACGCCGATGAGCAGGGGCCAGGCGCAGGCCAGACGCAGTCTCCACTCCCGGCGCGGAACCGCTAGGGTGTAGCGCCACCCGGCCTGATAGTGAGATAGGGTAAGCTCAAGCAACTCATTGAGCAAGGGTCGTATACGGCTGAGATTGGCTGGCTCGAATAATTCCTCGGGTTTCACCCCCAGTCTGTTGAGGTCTTCGTGGGGCAGATAACATCGCCCCAGACGCAGGTCGCAGGCTAGGTCGCGCAAGATATTGGTCAGTTGCAAGCCTTTGCCAAACCGAACGCCGTATTCGGCCATGACTGCAAGATCCCAGTCACGAAGAGCCGGACGGTGGGCGACCGCTGTCTTGGTCCAGAACTCTCCGACACAGCCGGCCACGTAATAGGTGTACTGATCGAGATCGTGGCGGGAGCGTAGCGCGACCGCCCTGCTGGCCGCCCCTTCGTCTTCAGGCGGAAAGACCGTGAGATCCATCTGCATCCCTTGGGTGAGGGTCAGAACCAGCTCACGAATCCGCTGTTGATCGTCTGGTCCAAGCCTGGATAACAGCTCAAAACAGGCGCCAAGCTGCAACAGCAGTTCGCGTTCCGCAGGGCCGTGCAGTTGCTCGCCCAGCTGCCGCTGGAGATCGGGCAACGGGCTGAGATCCCCCTGAGAAAAAGCCAGACGATAGCGCTCAAGCTGGATCAGCCGTTGGCTTGGGGACAGCAGCGCAGTATCGGCGATTGTATCTGCAGCACGACAGAACAGGTAGGCTAAGCCCAACGATAGGCGCACGCTAGACGGCAGGACGCGCAGGCTCAGATAAAAGGAGCGACTAACCCGAGGCAGAATATCAAAGAGGAGCCGGGAAGCTGTTTGGTCGTGCACCATGCGGCTCAAGACATACGCGCCTGCACCGTCCAGGTCAACACGGTGCGGATGCACGGGGAGGCACCCCCGTGGAGCCCCTCACTCCAACATCAGCCCTGAGCGGCACGCCTGCTCCAGCGCCAGTCGCCGCATCGAAAAGCGGTCTTTTTCCTCGGCGCTCATCTCGGCAAACGTGCGGGAGCTACCGGTAGGCTGAAAGATAGCGTCCCAGCCAAAGCCATGGCTGCCGCGCGGGGACGCAACAATGCTGCCAGAAACGCTACCGGCAAACACCCAGCAGTCGACTCCATCGTGATAGCCGAACACAGTTGTCGCAGTTGCCACACGGTCAGTGTCCAGCAGACGGCACAGACCCTCGTTGCCCAGGCTTTGCAAAAACCAGGTGATTAGGGCGCCAGGCAGGCCGTTCCAGGCATCAAAGGCCAGGCCGGTGTCCTCAACCAAGACCGGACGTTGGAGAGCGCTGTAAGCGTGGGTGGCTTTATGCCGTACGACCGGCTCTAGCTCGACGGCCTGTATTTCGTCGAGGTGGAGCGGCTGGTGTGCCACAGCACGGCCGAGCAGGCGCTCCACCTCGGCGGCTTTCGCAGCGTTGGCGGTAACAAAGGTGAACATCAGTCCGCGGTGTCGGTCGGCAGCCAGTAGCGTTGCCACTCATCGAGGTGAGACAAGGTGTGCAGCGAGTCCATGCGGTCGACATACACCTTACCCTGCAGGTGATCATACTCGTGCTCGATGACGCGGGCATGAAAATCTTTGGCCACAAAATCAAGCGGCCGCCCGTGGCGGTCCAGCGCTTGGACGCGCACCGCGGTGTGACGTCTGACCATCCCCCGTAGACCCGGGATACTCAGACAGCCCTCCCACAGTTCGCCTCGCTGCTCAGACAACACGCTCAGCCGAGGGTTGATTAAAACCGTCAGCGGAACCGGCGACACGTCGGGATAACGGGGGTGTTTGTCTACTTGTAGGACAGCAAGCTGCCGCGACACATGCACTTGGGGTGCCGCCAAGCCGACCCCGATATACTCGTGCATGGTTTCGATCATATCGTCAATCAGGCGCTGAAACTCGGCATGTGGAATGTGCTCGGGCAGGACGAGCTGCGCGGTTTTCCGTAACACCGGATGTCCTAGACGGCAGACTTTTAGAATAGCCATGTTACAGCATCGCTCAGGGACGCCTCCGACGCTGGCTACGGCCCTGGTGGGGACGTTGAAAGGCCAACACCCGATGCCCATGTCGATACTGGGTGACCAGCGTGGCTAGGGTCTCACGATCGATCAGAATACAATCCTCACGTCGAGCTAGCGTCCGGGCACGGAGACTAAACGGTTGGTTAGCCAGCACCAGCGCGCCGTCACACCCCTGGTCCTGACTAGCGGTCAGTGCCTCAATGACCACGTTTTCCGTCAGCGGTCTAGTGTGTCGGAACACACGGCCTAGCAGCCGGTCGGCGCCTCGGGTCAACAAAACATCGGCCCCGGGCGAGTTAGACCGGACCAGCGGAGTAACCTCATAGCCCTGGGCCCGCAACAGGTCGGCCGCATAGCGAGAAAACTCGGTATCCGACATGCTGTCCAGCTCGTGCAGCCGCTCACTCCGCTCACGTTGTCGCGTATAGCTCTTCCACACAATCCAGATACCGAGCCCACCGCCCATCCACACCAGGGCACTTATCCAGTTGCCCTGGAGGGCGGAGGTGGCAAAGACAAAAAGCAAGAAGAGCGCGGTGCCTTTGATCAGACGCGTCCGGGTAGTCTTTCCCGGCCGTGCCTTGTGGCTGAGTTCAACAGCGCGGGACGGTTCCTGCATAGCTTCCTCAGACAAGACGGTCAGTTATTACACGACTATTAGCCAGATATCCCAGCAGGAGAAAGAAATCAATCGGGAAAACAGAGACACGTGCTCGCGGGTCAGCATTGTGTCGTCAGCACGACCCCACCAATCACTAAGAGTGTTCCAAACACATGGACGGCGGTGATCTGCTCACCAAGAAACACTACTGAAAACACGAGCACGATGACCGGAATGAGATTCATGAACACGGCCGCCCGATGTGGGCTGATATGCGTCAGGGCTTGATAGTACAACAGATTGGTCAGTGGCGAGAGGACACACAAATAGGACACAGCCGCAATCAAAATCGGACTGTACTCAAAGGCGGGCTGGAACGGCTCCTCAAAGAAAAAGACCGGGAGCAAAACTACTGAGCTCACCAGGTAGGCGCTGGCCGTCGCCGCAGTGGGCGAGCGCTGGCGTAAGGCAATCCGGCTATAGACAGTATACACCGCCCAACTGATCTGGCCGATCAGGATCAGTACGTCACCCCAGTTGAACGAGCGCTGGAGCAGATTTTCCACCGACCCCTGACAGATGATGGCCACCAGGCCGATGGAGGACAAGACGACTCCGGCGACGTTGAGCAGACTGAGTTTCTCCCTCAAAAACAGCCAGGACAGCAAGGTCACCCAGATTGGCGTTGCGGCGGCCAAGATGCCGGCGTTGGACGACGTCGTCATCTTCAGCCCAACATAGAAAAGCCCGCCCGAAGCCAAGACCCCGCTAAAGGCCATGATCAGACTACTCTTGGGGTCTTTGCGGATTTCACGCCACCAGTCCGGGTCTGACTGCCAGCCTAGGAGGTTGAGGACCAGGGCTCCAAATATTGTCCGGACGGCCATCAGAGTGAAAGTTCCGACCAGGGTCAGAGCGAATTTTCCGGCCGGGAAATTCCCAGCCCACAGACTGATGACACCGATGAGCAGGAGGTAAGCCACAGGCGAGCCGATGTCCTTTCTGGCGGCGGTGTGGGGGAAAAGGTATATGCTGGCTGGCACAGAGACAAGCCAAGGGGCGCACCACGCACCGATCCGCTTCAGCCGTCTTCGAGGTCGGCCACAATCTCGGTCAGCCAGCGCGGATCAAGTTCGGGAACAGAGGCCACGAGCCGCTCGGTATAAGCGTGCTGGGGACGGGTCAGTACCTCGCGGACTGGACCGCGCTCTACAATACGGCCTTGGTGCAGGACGAGCACCTCGTCGGCCAGAGATTTTACCACGCTTACATCGTGGCTGATGAATAGATAGGCCAGGCCAAGCGCTTTTTGTAACCCCTGGAGGAGCCGCACAATCCCCTCGGCAACAACAGGATCAAGCGCCGAGGTTACCTCATCACACACGACGACATCGGGTCGGGCCGCCAGGGCACGGGCGATGCACAAGCGCTGCTTTTGGCCGCCCGAGAGTTCGGTGGTCCGGCGCCCGGCAAAAGCGGCGGGCAGCTCAATCATGTCTAGCAGTTCGGCAACCCGCTTTTGCCGGACCCGACCTCTTAGTCCAAAATAGAATTCCACCGGCCGGCCAAGGACGCGGGCGATCGTGTGGCGGGGATTCAGTGCCACATCGGGCATTTGGGAGATCAGCTGCACCCGGCGCAGGGTGTCACGGCTGCGTTGGGTGTAGGACGTAGGGAGCGGCTGGCCGTCAAAGATCACAAGCCCTGACTGAGTTGGCAGCAGGCCGCTCACTACCCGGGCCAGCGTACTCTTGCCGCTGCCGGACTCCCCGACCATAGCGACGGTCTTTCCACGTTGGAGACAAAAACTGAGGTTGTCAAGAACAGGGGTTCCGGGGCGATAGCTCGCCCGCAAGTTCTGGCACTCAAGCACGACCGAGCTTGGGCGTCGAGACTGGCTGACCGTCCGTCGACGCCAGGTGGCAAGCAAGCGACGAGTATAAGCGCGTTGCGCTCGGTTAAGAATATCTGGAGTGGACCCTTCTTCAACAACACGGCCGTGACGTAACACGGCGATCCGGTCTGCCAGCTGGGCGACTAGCGCCAGATCGTGACTAATGTACAGCGCGGCGGCACTGCGAGACCTGATGATCTTCTTGATCGTCACCAGGACCGCGATTTGAGTCGTCGCATCCAGGGCCGCAGTCGGCTCATCAAAAATGATGAGCTCAGGGCGGCCCGCCATAGCCATCGCTAGCATGGCACGTTGGAGCTGGCCACCAGACACTTGATGCGGATAGCGCGTGCCGATTGTCGGTGGCAGGGCCAGCTGGGCGTACAGCCGGGTGACGCATTTGCGTGCCTCACGGGGGGAGAACAGACCGTGTTCGAGGGACGGCTCAATACACTGGGTCAGCAAGCGATGGGCGGGATTAAAAGACGCCGCCGCGCTTTGTGCAACATAGGCAATCCGGCTCCCACGGAGCTCGCGCAACTCAGCCTCGACCAGCGTATGGAGATCTCGTCCATCAAAGACGATGGAGCCCCCTGCAATACGGCAGCCGGTGCGACTATAATACATAGCGGCCAGACCAAGTGTCGACTTGCCAGCTCCAGACTCTCCGATGATACCGAGCACTTCTCCACGATCAATGTGCAGATCAATCCCGTGTAGGATGGTCTGTCGTTGGCTGGCAACCCCTTCGACCTGTAAGTTGCGGATAGTGAGGAGGCGTTCCGACATCGTCATTGAGTATCACACTGAAAATTTTGATTGATCAACACCTACCCACAGCATTGTCACCGGTTCATCCTCGTTTGAGCTCGCAGCCGGGATATCTGAAACTGCTGACCTCCGGAAAATAGACCTATTAGCTGTTTCCAATTGCCCAGACCGGGATCGTTCGGTCAGCTGCGCAAGCGATTTGAGCTGAACGACCAGTTCGAGGAGTGACTGGTGTGGAGCCATCCCCCGAGGTGTTTCGTCTGACCAGCAGTAAATGCAAGGCCAAATACCTCCGGAAACTCAGCACAGAGCATCTGTCCTGCGAGGTGCTAAAGCTGACAGACATTCGCAATCCAGATAAAAGTCGAAGATCGCTCAAGCTCCTCCAGATAGAAAACCCAGGCTTGCTCAATGAATTGGCCAGCTCGCTTGAGATGAGCAAGGAGATCGTCACACAAGATCTTGATCTCTTGGAAAAAAGCGGCGAACGCCTCAAGCCCCATGCGTTCGTATTTTTGGCAAACGTATACCGCAAAGCTGATAGCGACGCCGGTGAGGAGTCACAGGTCAGCTTGTCTGGTTTTGCGCTCAAATTCGCCTGTAAGCAGGTCCGCAAACCTGATACTTTTTCGGAGTACCAAGGCGCGATGTGGGAAGCTATGAACAGAGAAAATTGGCTTTCTTTCACCCTCGGCGTACAGAAGGCGACCCCTACACCTGGGAAAAGAGGCTCCACACAGGCGTGCAATAGGCGGCCCGCCTCTCTCAGTTATGAGTCGAACCGCCCGTTGAGGGCGATAACCAGTCAACAACCAGATTGACGCCGACCGTGAGTAGCGCAATCGCGGCGGCCGGAAAAAACGGGGCCGCTAGTCCAAACGGAATCGCCCCCGCGTTTTCGCGGACCATAGTGCCCCAATCGGCCGTCGGTGGCTGAATGCCTAGGCCAAGAAAACTGAGCGAACTGATAAACAGGAATACAAAGCAAAAGCGCAGACCAAATTCTGCCAGTAGCGGTCCAAACGTATTGGGCAACATCTCGTAGCGGACGATCCACCACCATCCCTCACCCCGCAACCTGGCCAACTCGACAAACTCCATCACCGCCACGTCCAGGGCCAGGGCTCGCGATAACCGGAAGACACGGGTAGCGCTCACCAGGACGCTCACCAGGACGACGGTCGCCGTCGAAGGGTTCAAAATCGACAGCAGCACCAAGGCGAGAATGAAGCTGGGAATAGCCATCAATACCTCAACCACCCAGCTGAACAACGTATCGAGCCAGCCGCCAATAAGGGCGGCCGAGGAGCCGGCGACAACGCCGAGGACGAACGCCAACAGAGTCGTGAGCAGGGCTACTGAAACAGTATTGCGAGCGCCGTACAATAAACGCGACAACAGGTCTCTGCCAAGCTGATCCGTTCCAAACAACGCCGAGCGGCTTGACGCCTCCCACACATCACCGATGACCTCGGTTTCGCCATACGGAGCCAGCACCGGGGCCAGCACCGCCGTCCCGAGGTAGACGACAATCAAGCTCAAGCCAAGTCTAGCGCTCAGCGGCACGGCTACGAGACTACGCAAAACAGACATGGCTAGCTGCTCTGACGCAGCCGAGGATTACTCAGCATGACCAACACATCGGCTGTGAGGTTAAGCACCACGTACACCGAGGCAAAAATTAGGCCGCACGCCCGCACCACCGGTAGGTCACGTTTGGACACCGCGTCGACCAACAGCTGACCGAGTCCGGGATAAACGAACACCACCTCGACCACCACCACCCCGACGATCAAGAAGGCCAGGTTTAGGACAATGACGTTCATAATCGGCGACACCGCGTTGGGCAGGGCGTGGTAGACAATAATCCGGCTCGGAGACAGCCCTTTGAGCTGAGCCATTTCAATATACGAACTCCGCAGCAAGTTCAGAATCGCCGCTCGGGTCAGCCGTACCATATGGGCGCTGACGACCAGGCTGAGGGTCAGGACCGGTAGACTGAGGGCGTACAGTTTGTCGGCCAGCGACATACCGGGAGAGATAATCGACACCGCCGGAAAGACGTGCAGCTGGACCGCAAAGACGGCCGTGACAAGATAGGCGATAAAAAAATCCGGCAGCGAAATCGTGCCCAGGCTAATAATCGACAGGACTTTATCAATCCACCTCTCGCGGTACACCGCGGCCACAACGCCCAGGCTCAGGGCCAACGGAACCGCAATCAACGCGGTCACCGCCGCCAGCAACAGGGTGTTGGCCAAACGCCCACCAATCAGTTCGGTCACCGCTCGCTGATTAGCCAGCGAGGTGCCGAGGTCGCCACGGACAAGAGCTGTCAGCCAGTCGAGGTAGCGGACATGCGGCGGTTGGTCTACACCTAGCTGGCGACGCAGGGCGGCGACCGTGTCGGGCGTTGCCGACTGGCCCAGCACCGCTTCGGCTACATCACCCGGCAGGACCTCCAGCCCAAGCGATAGGATAAGCGAGATGACAAACAGGGTCAGCAGGCCAAGGGCCAGCCGTTGGGCGATCAAGGCCCGCAGATTCATGGCCCGCCGTTCTCCCGTGCCCACCACCAGCGCTCGGCACACTTGCCGCCGTCAAGCTCCCGATGGCTGGCTAACTGTCCGAAGCGCAGCCGCCGGTCGACGGCACACACATCGGCGGCAAACAGCGGAATAATAGCCCCACCCTCATCCCGCACAATAGCCTGCATCTCGGCGTACTGCTCAGCGCGTTTTCGCTCGTCCAATTCCGCCTGGGCGGATCTCAGCAGCCGATTAAACCGTGGATGGCTAAAATGTGTGTCGTTCCAGGCCGCACCTTGGGCATAAGCGGTTGCAAACATCAGACCTACGGTCGGCTGGCCGTTCCATGAACACACGCAAAAGGGCTTTTTGAGCCACACGTTTTTCCAATATCCATCGGCCGGCTCGCGGACGATCTCGATAGGAATACCCGCCTTTGCGGCGTGTTCCTGATACAGCACAGCTGTATCGACCGCGCCGGGAAAAGCGGCCTCCGAGGTGCTCAGCCGCAGAGCTGAAGAGCCCAGCCCGGCGCGCCGCATATGAAACCGGGCGCGGTCCGGATCGTAGCGCCGCTGTGCCAGGTGGGCGGCAAAATAGCGCTGCCCGTTCCTGATCGGATGATCATTACCAAGGCTGCCATAGCCGCGCAAAATGGTGCGTAACAGGGCCTCTCGATCTATGGCATATTTGAGCGCCAGGCGCGCATCGACATTATCAAACGGCGCGACATCGGTATGCATGGCCAGAGAGTAGTGTTTCGTCCCACGGGTTTGCAGCACCTGAATGCCGGGCAGGCGTTTCAAGAGATGCAGGGTTTTCAGCTCGCAGCGGTTGATGACGTTAACCTGACCGGTTTGCAGGGCGGCGGTTCGAGCGTTCACATCGGAAATGGCCAGCATTTCTATTGTCTCAAAGTGAGCACGGCCGGTCTTCCAGTAGTTGGAATTCCGCCGGGTCAGCGAGCGGACGCCGGGCTCAAACTGAACCAATTGATAGCCACCGGTCCCCAGGCCGGTCGTGACATCGCTGCGGTGAGGCTGAATCGTCAGGTGCACGTCGGCCAGCACAAACGGAAAATCGGCCTGACTGTCCTTGAGATCAAAGATCACCCCAGCCTTCCCATCCGGACGGATGCGGCGAATGTTGTCCAGCAAACTTTTTACCGGCGAGATCGAACTCTCGCCCCGATGATGGTTGATCGAGGTGACCACATCGACGGCCTCAAGGGTTTTGCCGTTGTGAAACTCAACACCCCGTCGCAGTCGAAAGTACCATACTCTGGCATCCGAAGAGGCGTCCCAGCTCTCGGCCAACTCGGGTCTGGGCTCACCCTGTTCGTCTATCTCGACTAGAGTATTACGTAACTGGCCAAAAGACAGCAGGGTCATAAAGGCGTCTGATATACGGGCCGGGTCGAGCGAGTCGCTAGTGAAGCCACCCGAAATCCCCATCCGTAATTGACCGCCTTTCTGCGGAGTGATGGCACGCGCCTGAGCCAACAGTTCGGGGGCGGCCGAGGCCAGCCCTAGGGCCGCGACCGAGGCTAAGAACTGCCGACGGGACAGCGGGCTTGGAGCGGACGTGGCGGTCGACATAGGCATAGCTTGGGTGGCGGACGGGCCTCAGTCTGAGGCGTCTTTTGTCAGGGGCGTCACCGGGCTATGATAGTCAAAACTCGACAAGGGATATAGGGCCTCGGGCGTGAGGCCAAGAACTCTACCAAGAGGCGTTTAGGTCATCCGTGCCTTCCCCTCCAGATTCACCGCTGACGCCCTTTTTAGCTCGCAATGGCGTCTTGATTGTCGACGGGGGGCTGGCAACCGAACTCGAAGCGCTCGGCTATCAGCTTCCCGATGGACTGTGGTCAGCCCGCCTGTTAGACACAGCGCCTCAGGCTATTCAACAAGTCCATGCCGACTATCTGGCGGCCGGCGCCGATTGCATAATCACCGCCAGCTATCAGGCCAGCCTGCCCGGCTTTGTAGACCACGGCTACAGCCAAAGCCGAGCCGTTGAGCTGCTTCGCACTTCGGTCGAGCTAGCCCTGAACGCGCGCGAGTCGTTTTGGTCCAAGGCCGGCAATCGGCCCAGCCGTCTGCGGCCGCTAGTTGCGGCCAGTATAGGTCCCTACGGCGCCTATCGTGCCGACGGTTCTGAGTACACTGGCCAGTACGGCCTGAGCGAGGACGAGTTGGTCACTTTTCATCGGCAGCGCTGGCAGCTCTTCGTCGCCAGCCAGGCCGATCTGCTGGCCTGCGAAACGATTCCCTGCGCGCTGGAGGCTCGGGCCTTGGCCCACCTGCTGAACGAAACGCCGGACAGCCGGGCCTGGGTCAGCTTCAGCTGTCGGGACGGACAGCACATCAGCGACGGCACGCCGCTGGCAGAAGCCCTGGCCCCGTTTGTTGACCTCCCTCAGGTGGTCGCGCTGGGCACTAACTGTACGGCCCTCCGCTATGTTTTGCCCCTGCTTGAGACGCTTCACAGCGTCACTGCCAAGCCGCTTATCGTCTACCCCAATTGTGCTCAGGGCTATGACAGACAGACACGGCGGTGGGGGGCGTCCCTCCTGGCCTGCGACTTTGCGGCCGCTGCTCAGACCTGGCAGCAAGCCGGAGCGGTGCTGATCGGCGGCTGTTGTCGGACCACGCCAAGCCATATTGCAGCCCTCCGCGCCCGCTTGGTATAAGACCGGACAGCAACCCTATCCGTAGCGTCACGGCTGGTGTCGAGGGCGAACGGGCTAATCAAACTCCAGCAGCGCAAACACGTCATGCGGGGCGAGATGCCGACGGCCATCCAAAGTGGTCAGTTCAATCAGAAAGGCGACTTCAACCACCTCGCCTCGTAGCTGCTGAATGAGCTGCAGGGCAGCCCGGGCTGTACCACCGGTGGCTAATAGGTCATCAACTAACAAGACTCGACTGCCGGGTGCAAACGCATCTTGATGGATTTCTAAACGGTCGGTGCCGTACTCTAGTTCATAGTTGGCCGCGAAAGTTGCCGCCGGCAACTTTTCGGGCTTGCGCACGATCGCCAGGCCGCAGCCTAAGCTATAGGCAAGCGCTGTGCCGACCAGGAAGCCACGCGCCTCTATTCCCACGATCGTATCAACCCGGTCCCGATAGCGCTCGGTTAGGCGGTCAATGCACACGCGCCAGGCCGGACCGTTGGCCAGCAGGGGGGTGATGTCACGGAACATAATACCCGGTTTGGGAAAATCTGGGATGCTTCGGATGTAGGCTTTGAGGTCAAGCATGACGGTCTCCGACGCGTTATTTACTGACTAGCTGACGGTCCGAGGGTAAGAGTTTGAGCGGATTCTGGGCTTTATTATGACGCCGAATCTCAAAATGCAAATTGGGGCCGGTAGTCCGTCCGGTCTTGCCAACGGCAGCAATCCGCTGGCCCTGTTTGACAGTCTGGCCCTGTTTGACGTAATGCGCGCTGTTATGGGCATACACCGAGGCATAGCCATTACCGTGCCGAACAATAATAACCTTCCCATAGCCTCGCAACACCCCGCTGTAGATGACTTCACCTGGAGCGACAGCCACGACCGGGGTGCCGGCCGGAGCGGCAATATCAATCCCATCGTGAAAACTGTTATTGCGCGGCCCATATTTCGAGGTTACGGTACCAGTAGCCGGCCAGATAAAACGACCCCGAGCTGGACGATCCAACTCATGTTTCTGCTCCTTAACAGCCGTCCGCCTAGCCGCGATACGTTGGCGCGTCGGCCCAGCCCGGGGCTGGGCGGTCTTCAATGAGTCGGTCCCGCCGTGCGGAATACGCAAGCGCTGGCCAACCTGGATTTTATCTGGATCAACAAGATTGTTCAGCTGGGAAATCTCTCGGAAAGGGATGCCGTAGCGCACCCCGATAGCAGACAGGGTGTCGCCCGGTCGTACAGTATGAACCAGCTGTCTTGCCCCCCGTGAACACCCCGACATGCCCACGCACCAGAGCAGGATGAGCCCCAAGCCAAGGTATATCCGCCTCCGCACCGCCACTCCCTCACACTACCCATACCACCACCCCAGAACAACAAACCCGAGCAGCAGCAGAATGGTAAAGACTATTGTCAGGATGTTGAAGTATTTGTCAATAAAGGTCTTGATGGTCGGACCGTAATAATAAATCAGGCCGCTGATGAGCAAAAAGCGGGCCGAACGGCTCAGGATCGAAGCAATCACAAATGTCGCCAGCGAGAGCTGGGTCGCTCCCGCCGCAATGGTAAAAACCTTATACGGAATAGGCGTAAAGCCAGCAATGGCAACGGCCCAGCCCCCGTACTCCACAAACCGCTGCTGGACCTCGGCAAACGCGTCCTGAGCGTTGTACAGCTCAATGATTGGCCGTCCGACCCCATCCATCAGCAGCCAGCCTATCAGATAGCCGCCCAGACCACCTGCAACAGATCCGACCGAACAGATCAGAGCAAACCGAAAAGCCGCCCCCGGTTTGCCCAAGGCCAGGGCCATCAGCAGCACGTCGGGGGGAATAGGAAAAAAGGACGACTCGACAAAAGCGATCAGCAAAAGGGCTAGACCGCCATAGCGATGGTCAGCCCAGCCGAGGACCCAGTCGTATGCCTGTCGAATCATTGAAAGCGGAAAGAATCATTCCGTTCAGACCCGCAACGGAGCGGGCGCCTCGACTGACGCGGGTTGACCGGTACGTTTTTTATCTTTGTACAGTTTGTACTCGATGCTATCGACAAGAGCCTGCCAGCTGGCCTCAATCACATTTGGTGAGACTCCAACCGTCCCCCATTTGCTATGTTCGTCCCCGGATTCAATCAACACCCGCACCGTCGCCCCGGTTCCGGCATCTTCGCCCAGCACCCGGACTTTATAGTCGAGCAGTTCCACGGTCTCGAGTTGGGGATAGAACTGGGTCAGAGCTTTGCGCAGCGCCCGGTCGAGGGCGTTGATCGGGCCGTTGCCCTGGGCCGCGGTATGCTCAACTGCTCCGTCTGGGCCTTCGACCATGATGGTCGCCTCAGACAGGGACGGCCCGTCCTCTTCGTGCTTCTCATCAATCACCCGAAAGCCGATCAAGCGGAAGTGGCGCACCTTGCCGTTAAGAGCTTTTTGCATCAACAGCTCAAACGACGCGTCGGCTCCCTCATACTGAAAGCCGGCGCTCTCAAGCTGTTTGACCTCGTGCAGAATCGTTTTTACCGCCGGATCGGTATTGTCCACGTCAAGCCCAAACTGCTTGGCTTTATAGATCACATTGCTACGACCCGACAAGTCAGAGACCAAGACACGTTGGTGGTTGCCGATCAGTTCAGGATCAATATGTTCGTAGGTCTCGCGATTTTTTTGGACCGCGGCCACGTGCAACCCGCCTTTATGGGCAAACGCGCTGGCACCAACGTAAGCTTGGCGCTTCTGGGGTTCGATATTGGCTAGTTCGTACACCGTGCGGGAAACCGTCGGCAATGTCTTGAGCTGGGCTGGGCTGACACACTGGTAGCCTAGTTTGAGTTGCAGATTCGGTACGACTGAGCACAGGTTGGCGTTTCCACATCGCTCGCCAAAACCGTTAATCGTGCCCTGCACCTGGCCGGCTCCGCCCTCCACACCGGCCAGCGAGTTGGCAACGGCCAGCTCACAGTCGTTGTGACAGTGAATGCCCAGGCGGCTGCCCAGGCGAGCGGCCGCCTGGGTCAGATCCCGAATCTCGTGCGGCATGCTTCCCCCGCGCGTATCACATAAGACCAACACATCGGCCCCGGCCTGGGCGGCCACCTTCAGACATTCTAGAGCGTAGTCGGAGTTGGCCTTGTAGCCGTCAAAAAAGTGCTCGGCATCAAAAAAGACCTCATCCACGCGGGCCTTCAGATAGGCAATCGAGTCACCGATGATTTCGAGGTTCGCCTGTTTTGAGATCCGCAGATCGTCTCGGACATGCAAATCCCAGGCCTTACCGACGATGGTGACAACCGGGGTCTCGGCTTGGAGCAACAACCTGATATTCAGGTCATCGCCGGCCGTGATATTGGCACGGCGAGTGGAACCAAAAGCGGCGATTTTGGCCTGTTTGAGAGAGAGTTTTTTGACCGCGCTGAAAAATTCCTCATCCCTCGGGTTAGAGCCCGGCCAACCGCCCTCAATGTAGCTCGTGCCAAAATTGTCCAATTGCTGGACAATCAACAGCTTATCTTCCAGGGTAAAAGCCACGTCTTCGGACTGACAGCCGTCACGCAGGGTGGTATCGTACAAGACTATGCGTTGCATGGTGGACCTCTGAGAAATAGGATCTCCGTATCGGGACGGGGGCGCTGCTACTGAGCAGGGGCGATAAACTCGTCGTGCAAGACGCGGACGGCAAGTTCACGGTATTTGGCCTCAATGACAATAGAAATTTTAATCTCTGAGGTCGAAATCATCTGAATATTAATCCCCTCACGGGCTAAGACCTGAAACATGCGAGACGCCACCCCGGCATGGCTACGCATGCCGAGTCCAACGATGGACACTTTGGCGACCTGTGTATCAAACGTCACTCCGCCGGCCTGAATCTCCTCGGCAATACGTTCAACCCGGCTCAGTGCTCTCTGTACGTCGTCTTGGGGCACGGTGAAGGTCAGATCGGTAGAGCCCTCAGCACTCGCGTTTTGGATGATCATATCGACCACAATATTGTCATCCGCGATAGGGGTAAACAGCTTGGCCGCCAAACCGGGTCGGTCGGGAACCCGCTGCAGGGTAATTTTGACTTGGTTCAGGTCGGACGTCACGCCTGAGACGATCACGTCTTCCATACTCGGTTCCTCTTCGACCAGAAACGTTCCGGTGTCCGGCACAAAGCTCGACCGGACATGGACCGCTACGTGGTGGCGTTTGGCGAACTCAACCGATCGAATCTGCAAAACTTTTGCCCCCAGGCTGGCCAACTCAAGCATCT
The DNA here is from genome assembly GCA_965214605.1 of uncultured Binatia bacterium (SeqCode). Taxonomy (GTDB): domain Bacteria; phylum Desulfobacterota; class Binatia; order Bin18; family Bin18; genus JAAXHF01. The sequence goes on from OZ243961.1 coordinate 1,141,203, forward strand.
CGTCATAGGAGACACGCTGCATTTTTCGGGCGTTGGGGCAGATGCGCGGATCGGCAGTATACACGCCGTCCACATCGGTGTAGATCTCACACACCTCGGCTTGGGTCACGGCCGCAATAGCTACCGCCGAGGTGTCCGATCCGCCCCGGCCCAGAGTGGTAATATTGTCGTCGGCGTCAACTCCCTGAAAGCCGGCCACCACCACGATGGCGCCGTTGTTGAGCGCGCCGGTCAAGCGGTCGGTTGCGATACGCTGAATCCGCGCCCGGCCAAAGGTACTATCGGTAGTGATTTCGACCTGGTGGCCGAGCAGCGGTTGGGTCGGATAGCCCATGTCTTTCAGAGCCATAGACAGTAGGGCCACAGTCACTTGTTCTCCAGTTGAAACCAAGAGATCGCTGGCCTGGGCGTCGGGGCGATCGGTCACCTGCCCGGCTAGTCCTAACAGCCGGTCCGTCTCACCGCTCATGGCCGACACCACAACCGCGACCCGATGGCCAGCGTTGCGAGTTTTGGCAATCCGCTGGGCGACCGCCTTGATTCGGTCAGGCGATCCGACCGATGTTCCGCCGTATTTCTGAACAATAAGCATGGAATCCGTCTTCAGCAGAAAAAACGAGAGGGCTCACCAAGCCGGCGTATCAAGCGTCGGTAGGGCTCACCATACGCCGTCAACGTAATCATTCGGACATCGGCATGAGCGATGCGCAAGGACACTAGCAGATACTCCTCAAGCAGGTTGACCGGGAGAAACCGAAACCATTCGACGGCGCTCACCCCCCGGCCAAACAGATACTCCTCAAACCCGAGCTCTTCCATATCCTCGGTCTCAAGGCCTTCCAAACGGTACAAGTCGATATGGAATAGAGCAGCCTTCTCCCTATAATGCTCGGCGATGAGAGTAAAGGTGGGGCTGGCAACCGCATCACCATCAAGCCCTAGGCCGGTGGCTAAGCCCTTCACAAAGCAGGTCTTGCCAGCCCCCAGATCACCCTCAAGGCCGACGACGGCTCCGGGCGATAATCTCCGCCCGATCTCTCGGCCGAGTGCCCGAGTCTGTTGGGGACTACCAGTTCGTACGGTCAAGCTAGAATTCATGGCTGAAGCGCCGTCTAGCCAGTCGGCTGATGGGCCTGAGTTGACAAGGACTGCAGTGAGCGCGGCAGCCGGTCGATAACGTCTCGGGCCAGTATTCCGACTGGTCCGAGCTCTTGGGCTGCCAGGTCACCCGCGCTGCCGTGGACGAAAACGCCTAACTGACACGCCTCAGCAGGCCGATAGCCTTGGGCCAGCAGACCGCCGATGATACCGGCCAGGACGTCGCCCATCCCTCCGCTGGCCATACCAGGGTTACCAGTCGGATTGATCCAGGCCCAGCCGTCGGGAGCAGCGATCACCGTCCGAGCGCCTTTGAGGACAACATAACATCCGGAGTGGCTAGCGAAGCTGCGAGCGACGTCAAGGCGATCGACCTGGACCTCGGCCGTGCTGGTGCCGGTCAGCCGCGCCATCTCACCCGGATGTGGGGTCAGCACGACCGGCTGCGACGCCTCGCCCAGCATGTCGGGCTGGGCTGCTACACAGTTCAGGCCGTCGGCGTCGATTAGGAGCGGCATCTCGGTATTCTTGAGCAACCAGCGGGTCAGCTTCAGCGTGTCGGCAGAGACGCCAATACCGGGTCCAAACGCGATGGCGGTCCGGTCCTGGAGCGCCGCCGTATAGGGCGCTCTTGACGCCATCCGCAGACTGCCGTCGGCGCGTTCGGGAAGGCCGAGCGTCATGGCTTCGAGCAGGACCGAAGAAAAGACCGGAATAAGAGACTCCGGTCCAGCCAGCGTCACCAAACCGGTTCCGATCCGCAGGCTAGCAGAGGCGGCCAACAGCGCGGCGCCGCTCTTGCCGCGGGCACCAGCCAAGACCACCAGGTGTCCGAAGCGGCCCTTGTGTGATTCGGGCTGACGCGGCTGGACAAAGAGGCCCACTGTTTCAGGACTCAGCAAACCCAACGTCGGCTCGACCGCGGCCAACGCCTCAGGCGCAACCCCGATATCGACGACGACCAGACGACCGACATACTTCAGCCCAGGATACAGGCTGAGGCCGAGCTTAGGATAGCCGAACGTGACGGTCAGCTGAGCTCGAACTGCGGCCTCCAGAGGCTGTCCGTTGTCGGCGTCTAAGCCGGACGGAATATCAACTGCGACCACCGGCCGGCCACTGGCATTGACCAGCTTGATCAGTTCGGCAGCCATCCCCCGGACCGGCGCGTTGAGCCCGGTTCCCAGCAGGGCATCGACAACGACACAACAGCTACTGAGTTTGTCCTGAACCAGCGTCAGCTGCTCCAGCTGCGTTACTTCGGTAATCCGCCCGCGGCCGCGGGCAAAGGCCAGCATATTGTGGCGCGCATCGCCTCTCACCGCCGCCCGTTTTGCGGCCAAGACGACCTCACAGGCGAGGCCGTGTTTTTTGAGTAAGCGGGCCATCACAAAGCCGTCGCCACCGTTGTTGCCCTTGCCGGCCAGCACCAAAACGGTAGCGTTCTTCTTATCGCTCAGGAGCTGCGGAAACGCTGCAAGCAGGTGGGCCGTTGCCCCGGCTCCAGCCCGTTCCATGAGTACCCGCCCCGGCGTTCCGTAGCGTTCAATGGTGAGCCGATCAATCTCACGCATCTGTTGGCCAGTCACCAGATACATCACGGTATCCTCTACTCCGGTACGCCCAGGTGTGTACGCACCGCGTCGGCCACCTCCTCACCGTAGCCGTGCACCCGGCTCTCGTCGGTTCCTTCGACCATGACCCTCACCAAAGGTTCGGTACCGGAGTAGCGCACCAGTAGACGGCCGGAATTGCCCAGCGCTTTGGTCACCCGTTGCATGGTCAGGGCAATAGGTTCGACGCTGGTTAGATCACACCGCTCACGGACCCTGATGTTAATCAGGTGTTGCGGATAGCGCGCCATGATGTGCTTGAGTTCGGACAGTGGCCGTTGGCGCTGGAGCATGATGGCTAAAAGCGACAGAAAGGTGATCAGACCGTCCCCAGTCGTGTTGGTGTCTAAGAAGACAACATGCCCAGACTGTTCTCCGCCCAGCACATATCCACCCCGCCGCATCGCTTCGACCACATAGCGGTCACCGACCGGAGTCCGAACCAACCGCCCGCCCATACGGCGCAGCGCCACCTCAAGGCCGAGATTGCTCATCACGGTTGCCACCAAGGTCTTATGTGGAAGTTTGCCGGTGCGCAACTTTTCCTCAGCAGCAATGGCCAAAATGGCGTCACCATCGACAATCTCGGCGGTCTCGTCAACCAGGATGGCCCGATCTGCGTCGCCATCAAGAGCCAGCCCGATGTCCGCCCCGGTCTCTCGGACCAGCCGTTGGACGTGGTAGGGGTGGAGCGCTCCACAGTCGGCGTTAATATTCTCCCCGTCTGGCTCAACCCCAATCGCGGTCACCTGTGCGCCCAGTTCGGCCAAGACTTCGGGGGCTACTCTATAGCCAGCGCCGTTGGCACAGTCGATAACGATTTTGACCCCTTCCAGGGTCAGCTCGCGCGGAAAAGTAGTCTTGGCAAAGACGTTATAGCGTCCCAGGGCATCATCGATCCGGGCGGCCTTGCCGATGGCGGTCGCGGTAGGCCGCAAATGGTCAATCTTCCCATCCATAACCAGCGCTTCGATGTTATCTTCGACGCCGTCAGGCAACTTGAACCCATCCCGCGAAAAAATCTTGACTCCATTATCCTGGAACGGATTATGCGAGGCGGAGATCATGACCCCGGCATTCGCCCGCTGGCTGCGGGTCAGAAAGGCAACTCCAGGAGTTGGTAGGGGCCCGACCAAGAGCACGTCCGCACCCATCGAACAGATGCCGGACGCCAGAGCGGTCTCAAGCATATACCCCGACAAACGGGTATCCTTGCCAATCAGAATTTTATGCCGACCTGGGACATCACGAAAGACATAGGCCAGCGCTCGTCCGAGCCGTAGCGCCGTTTCTGCCGTTATCGGCTCGATATTGGCAACCCCCCGGATCCCGTCAGTACCAAACAAGCGTCCCCCCGTGTGCCCATCGCCCTGTCCATTTCCACTGTCCGTCATAAACCTGTCCCTCTCACTTGTACAGGTGGCAGCGCTGTTATTGCCCACCCACCCCGGTGGGTTCCTCTTCGGCGTCTTGATTGTCTTCACCCGGCCGAGCAACCTGCCCGTTCGTCAGAGTTAAAGACACCTCCATCGGCTCCTGGGAGACAATCTCAACCCCCGGCGGCACCAGAACCGTTATGGTGGCCGGGGCGGTGCCCGACTTGTGTCCGGCCGCATCAATAAATACCTCTTCCTCACTCAACTGTAACTGTTCCAGCACCCGTTGCGGGCCGTGCACGACAACATCAACCGTGGTCGGAGAAAGCGCGGCGACTAGGTCCGTATTGCGCACGGTCAACGTGATCTGTGGAAAGGCGCGCGAGATCATCACATCCTGAATCTCAACTCGAACGCGAACTTGTGGCAGGTTGTAGGCCAGCAGGTCATCCTGCGGCCGTATTAAATCGAGATCAAGCGTCGTCGATTGAGTCAAGCGACTCAGCTGCAGGGGCTCGGTCAGCACCGACCGGAGACGAGCCACAGCAGGAGCCGGACCGGTGACTTCGACCGTATCAGGCACCAGCTCCATCTCGCCGGCTTGATAGCCCGAGGGTGGCTCGCCTTGGACGTCGAGATGGATCGGCAAGGTGCGCGTCTCAATCCGGGTAATGTCAAGGTTGATTTGAGACGGACTGATCCGCACCAGCTGTACCCCACGCGGCAGACTGAGCCGTTCAGCTCCAATCCGGAAAGACGACTGCCCAGGACGCATTCCGGTCAGGTCCAACACGATCTTTGGTTGGTTGAGTAAGCCTAAGAGGGTGCGCGGTCCGAGGACTTGGACATCGACCGAAGCAACCTGGACTCCGGTCACGACCAAGTGGGGCGGCAGGTTTCGCCATTCGAGCGGAACGGTCAGCGACTTTTCAGTATCCCGCTCTCCAGCATTCACCATCAGCCACAGCCCGGCTGCAAAGACCAGAGAAAACACTTTCACAAAAATGTTCCGAAAGATGATCCGCCACAGGAGGTGCAATCCGTCCTTAAGCATGGACAAAAAACTGTTGGAGCGAGACGCGGAGCGTGGCGACATCTAAGTCATGCTCAATCCGCCCTTCCCGTACCAAGGACACAGTCCCTTCTTCTTCCGATACTATCACAACAAGCGCGTCGGTTTCCTCGGTCAGTCCGATTGCCGCCCGATGACGAGCGCCCAGATTTTTATTCACGTTAGGATTAACGGTCAGCGGCAAGAAACACCCCGCTGCGGTAATGCGCCCAGCCTGAATGACAACTGCTCCGTCATGAATCGGCGAGGCAGTCAGAAAAATACTCCCCAGTAATTCTTTACTCACCCGGGCATCAAGCGGGGTGCCACCCCCGATGTACTCGTTGAGCCCGACGGTTCGTTCCAGAACGATCAGCGCCCCAATCCGTTTTGAGGCCAACGAAACCGCAGCTCGGCTCACCTCCTCAGCAACCGAGGTATACGTACTCCGGGTGCGTACCCCGAGCAAGGACCCACGTCCCATCTCGGTCAAGGCCCGACGGATGTCGTTTTGAAACAGCACGACAATAACGAGCAGGATAGAGCCAAGGAAATTATCCAGCATCCAGTTCAGGGTGTAGAGCTCCAAAACCTGAGAGCCGAGATAGGTCAGAAACAGAAGGACCAAGCCGACCAACATTTGCACCGCTCGAGTCCCCCGGATCAGATGGATGATCCAGTACACCCCACAGGCAATGAGGACGACATCAAGGAGGTCTTGCCAGCGCAGCTGAATAAAGAGATCGGACATGGGGCTCAGGCTGCTGCCCCCACACGAACCACCCTCCGCTCAGACACAGACGGCGTCTGTAGGCTGGTCCAGGGGCGTCCGCTGAGGACAACGGTCGAGCCCCGGTTGCCAAGACGGGCGGCGTGCGGCATGGGTAGCCTCAACTTTTGGACTAGGCCTCGGCTGGTGCCGGTGAATCGCTCGCCGCGTTTGGATCTTTGCCAAAGAGTTTAATCATCTCGGCAATCTCGGCCCCATCCAGGACTTCTTTCTCCAGGAGATGCTCAGCCATCTTGTGCAAGACCTCGATATTGGTCTGCAACAGCACCTTGGCTCGCTCGTAGGCGTTCATGATGATCCGACGAACCTCGCTATCAATCTCAATCGCCGTCTGCTCAGAGTATTCTTTCATTTGGGTGAAATCACGGCCCAGAAAAATCTGTTCATCTTTCTTACCAAACGTCATTGGGCCGAGCTTTTCGCTCATACCCCACTCACACACCATACGACGGGCCAGTTCGGTCGCTTTCTCGATATCGTCGCCCGCGCCGGTCGTGGTATGGCCGAGCACGATCTCTTCCGCCACCCGACCGCCAAACATAATCGCCAAACGCTTGAGCACGTACTCTTTGGAGAAGGTATGACGGTCGTCGACCGGGACCTGCTGGGTCACGCCGAGTGCCATCCCACGCGGGATAATCGAGACTTTGTGGACCGGATCAGTGCCCGGAGTGAGTCCAGCGACAAGCGCGTGGCCTGCCTCGTGATAGGCAGTGTTACGTTTCTCTTCAGACGTCAGAATCAGACTGCGCCGCTCGGCTCCCATTAAAACCTTATCTTTGGACAGCTCAAAGTCTTCCATACTGACTTTTTCTTTGTTTTGGCGGGCGGCCAGCAGGGCGGCCTCGTTCACGAGGTTCTCGAGGTCGGCCCCGGAGAACCCCGGCGTTGTGCGGGCCAGGGTTTCGACATCAACGCTCTCGTCGATTGGCACATGGCGACTGTGAACACGCAGAATCTCTTCGCGGCCGCGGACATCCGGACGGGGCACCACCACCCGCCGATCAAATCGCCCCGGCCGCAGCAGGGCGGGATCGAGAACATCAGGCCGGTTGGTGGCTGCAATAAGAATGACCCCCTCATTGGCCTCGAAACCGTCCATTTCGACCAAGAGCTGGTTAAGCGTCTGTTCGCGCTCGTCGTGGCCGCCCCCCAGCCCCGCCCCACGGTGGCGTCCAACCGCATCAATTTCGTCGATGAAGATCAGACATGGAGCCTGTTTTTTGCCCTGGATAAACAGATCGCGGACGCGGGATGCCCCGACCCCGACAAACATCTCGACAAAGTCTGAGCCGCTTATTGAGAAGAACGGCACCCCGGCCTCGCCGGCAATGGCACGGGCTAGCAGCGTTTTCCCGGTTCCCGGTGCGCCCACCAGCAATACGCCCTTGGGAATACGACCGCCTAGGCGGGTAAACTTTTTGGGATCTTTCAGAAAGGCAATGATCTCTTCGAGCTCTTGTTTGGCCTCCTCAATACCCGCAACGTCGCTAAAAGTGACTTTTTGCTGATTTTCGGTCAACACCTTGGCCCGGCTCTTACCAAACGACATAGCCTTGCCCCCACCCATCTGCATCTGGCGCATAAAGAACACCCAGACACCGATGAGGAGCAACATCGGGAACCATTGGACTAAGACCGCCACATACCACGGATCGCCCTGTTCGGGCTTGGCGGCAACCCGCACGCCCTGCTCGCGCAGGGTCCGCAGCAATTCAGGATCATCGGGCGAGGGCGCAAAGGTTTTAAAGCGGCTGTCGTCACTAAAGCGGCCATAAATCGTCTGCCCCTGTATGGTGACTTCGGAGACCTCACCGCGTTTGAGGGCGGAGAAGAAATCGCTAAACACCACCTCAGGTCTTTGAGGCTGCTGGCGGCTGAATAAATTAAACAGCAGGAGAATCATGAGTCCCAACACCAGCCATAAAGCGAGATTGTGTGAAACTTTGTTCACTCCTTGCCCCTTTCCATCATACACGGCCAACCTAACACAGTTCTGCTTTCTCCGGCAATGGGCTGACCACACACTGACACACCGAACGCGTTGTCGGCGTGACCAGGGCGGTTTTCCCCCGGACATAACCGGGCACCCATGCCACTTCAGAATCATCATCTCCCAAAACGACCAAGGGAAAAATCAGACGCAGACGGCGCGGCAGCTTAGCATCACTAAATACATTGTAAACTTTCTTTCGGCCAGCCATGCCTAGAGGAAAAATACGATCTCCGGGCCGCACACTGCGCACCCGAAGGCCTGACGACACCAGCGCGGCGTCAAAGAACGTCCGCCACGGATCGGCCGTTCGCGCCTGGGCGGGTGTAGCCTGCCACGCGATCGGCTCGCTCAGCCAACACTGCCAGCCGCTGCCGGGTATGTGGGGGATAGCGGGCAGTCCCAGCCTTTGCCCGCATGAGAGGAGGTAGGTGTAGGATTCAGAGGTAAAACGCTTTGGTTCAGCAATAAGACAGTCCTGTTCAACCCGGACCTGGAGACTGCCGGGCAGTTCAACAGTGCCCCGAACCCGCCCTTCGGCCAAGGCCCGAACCTGTTCAAGGTGAATAAAGCCAAGGTGGTGGCCAATGAGTTCGAGCCACTGGCGTAAAATCCGGACGCGCAGGGCGACAGGCTCAGTCGCCCAGGCGCGGACGCGCAGGCCGGGCATGCCGTCCCGCTTATACTGAACGCGCAGTCGGGCCGCCGTTGTCGCGGTTTCGAGCCAAGCCTCTTCTTCGCGTAAGGTATCGGCCAGATGGGCCAAATGACGAGAGATGCGAGGCGAGAACTCGGTCGCCAGCAGGGGCAACAGGCGGTGTCGAATGCGGTTGCGAGCATAACCGAGATCGGCGTTACTGGGATCGGTCACATAAGACAACCGGCGGTCGGTCAGATACTCCAAGACTTCCTGCCGGCTGCAGTCCAGCAGCGGACGAATGAGCCGCTTGTCTCCCTGCGTTCCGATCGTGCGACTTGGCGGAATACCGCTTAGGCCGCGCCGGGCACTGCCCCGCAGGAGCCGAAACAGCACGGTTTCGGCCTGATCGTCCCGGGTGTGGGCCAGAGCTAGATAGTCCAGCCCTTCTTGCTCCATCACCGCTTCAAAAAATTGATAGCGCGCGTTGCGCGCCCAGGCTTCAACGCCGTGAGGGGGGGGGGAGAAGTCCAGTTTCTTTATAAAGCAGGGCAGCTGCCACAGCCGACACAGCCGTTCAACATATCGCTGTTCGTGGTCGGCTTCCGGCCGCAGCCCATGGTTGACGTGGAGTACGCTGAGGTGTGAGGGGACACTGCTCGGCTGGGCTAGCAGGGCGCTCAACAAGGCGACAGAGTCTGGTCCACCCGAAACCCCGACTCCGAGACGAACGACCTGGTTGCCCGGCCCAGCCTGTCCTGGGGAAGAAAAAAACCGCCTCAGAGCAGTCTCGACTTTACGTTCGAGCGGCAAAACCCCTCCCTTTTTTCCCCCTGAACGGGGGCTTTGACCTTCCATACGTCTACCGTACGGCCCCTTGTGACGTTGCGGGAACCTTGGCATGGTGTCGGGTTGTGCAAAGATACGCCCTACCCCACGTGTTCGCTCTTCTTCTTGTTTGGAGCCTGTGTGTCCCAGGCGTGGCTTTTTCTGCCGACCCAGCCCCCTGGAGTAAATCGCTCCCGCCAGGCTTAGCAGAATTGCTGCAGGAATTACATCAAAAATATGGTCCCGATACGATCGCCCTCCTAGGCCGGTTGCTCGACACCTCTCGACGCAGCGGTGGTCTGCTCACCGCGTCTGTGGAAGTGAGCGGTATTGAGACCCAGCAAGAACAGACGTTCCTAACTTTTCAGGTGAAAACCGGCCTGATCTATAACTCTCTTGTGCTGAGTCAAACCGAGCGACTCATTGACCTGTGGACCAAGATTGTAGCGCAATCATTCATGGCTTTTCGAACCTTAGAGTTTCCTGCCGATGGAATCTTGCTGGCCCTCCATTACCACTCCAGGCCCTACGGCAGCCTTGAGGATCTGAACCAGGATCTCGACGACCCTAGTCAGGCTGGTGAAGCGGGCGAAGCGAGATTCTATTTCTCGGAACAATCCTTACAAGCCTTTCTGAGTGAGGAACTCTCGGCGCAAGAGCTGCTGACCCGAACAACCATCCTGGCCAACGGCAGGCCGGTTGCGCTTCAGCTCCCACCACCGTCCAACAGCGAGACCTAGCCAAGATTTGGCTGAGGCTTGGTGGTTTACTCTTTATTGCCGCTTACCAGCACGGCTACAGTTGCTATGGCCGCAGAAAGCACGGCCGCCCCGGCAACAATTTGCATAAAAATAGCAAGGGGGTCCATAGCTGTTCTCCTTGAGAAGGGTTCTGAAATTCGAAATGTTGTATCTACACAAAAGTGAGGCATAGCGACGGGCAGAATCGAACTGCCGACCTAGGGATTATGAGACCCTCGCTCTAGCCTACTGAGCTACGTCGCCACAACGTCCTTAGCAGGATAACAGCTAGGCATACTAGCCGACAATGGCCCAGCTCGGCAAGCCCGCTGGCCTGCTAGGTGATCATCATCCGACTGCCGACCAGTGTTTGCCGACGTCGCGTTCCCTCACCTGCCGGCTCCCCTTTGCTACCTGGTACAGGGTCTTGCTGGTCCACTCAAGACAGGTCAAGTACCCACCGTAGACAAGACCCGTATCAATCCCGACCTTGTAAGGAAGATGAAAGCGGACCTCAGGTTGGGGCGTGTGGCCGTACACCACCGTGTAAGGAAGGGAGTGACGGTTACTGATAAACTCCTGACGGATCCACAGCAGATGTTCAGCCTGTTGGTCTGCGAGCGAGCGCGAGGGATCGATACCGGCGTGGACGCACAAAACTTCTTGGCCCGGATCTCGGCTCGGAGCTAGGCTGGGACCTTGGCCTGGAAAGGAGAGAGCTAAGCCGCGCAGAAACTCGACGTGCGCCTCGGGAATACGCGCGGCCGCTGAGCTCGCGTCAGGCCAACAGCCGTAGCTGTCCAGGGTCTGGACCCCGCCATTCATCAGAAATGCGTCGCGATAGAGTCCCCCATGATCGAGAAAGTCAAGGAACATATCCTCATGGTTTCCTCTGAGAAATGTCAATCTGCAGACCTGATCGGCCCGCAGGTCTAATAGCAGGTCGACCACCTCACGGGCTCCGGGTCCACGATCAATATAGTCGCCCAAAAAGACGAGGTGATCCTCGACCCGGAGGGTTAAGGCGTCCAGCAGGGCCTCAAGCTCAGCCGGACAGGCATGAATGTCTCCTACGATAAAGAAACGCGCCATGGTTCTTTTCTCAGATTCCGACCGGCCGCGGCCGGAGCGACAGTTCTTGCTGAACAGCGATTTCATTCTCTACCCAATACGCCTGACATGAGCCTGAGGCAAAGCCTACTCAGTAACGCTATACCTTAAAATACGCGACCCACTCCAGGTTCAGAAGTTTCGCTCCGTTGGTCGGCTCTAGCGGTTCTTCCGAGATAAGAACCGCCGGGTAGCGTTGGATTACTAGTCCTGGTTGGCGAAACACTCGGGTTCAAGGGAGCGTCACAGTAAAGCTCTCTCTGCATCAATAAATAGTCCCCGGCCCAATCCGGTGCGTCGACGATCTCGAACGGGCCTATGATGCGGACATAAACAGTGCCTTCCACAGGGCAGGAGATAACGACAATTGATCTCATCATCACGCTGGGGAATGAAACTACAGCTCTTGAGAGAACATCTTCCCCGGTAACGCTGCCATTCGTCATCGGGACAAGTCGGGTTAACGAGCCGCGTTTGGAGCACGCAGGGGTTGTGCTCTTGCCGCAGCAGCGGAGAGCCGATGTATACACGGCTGGCCTGTTCAAAGATCTCAAACGCATCAGCACTCCGCAGTTTCTGTTGAATCAAGCGATCATCATTTCCTCTTGGTTAGACGGTTTTCCTCTCTCCAAAAAGGCGACTCGTCTTCCTCTCATACAGCGCACAACATAGCTGGAGTCTACCGACACGCCTTGACGCCCCCGCTTTTGTACTGCTAGGGCTAGGCGGGGGTCCTTGGTATGACCATAACGCAATTGCTGGCCCGAGACCACCTCTTCATCGCCGGTCTAATCCTGCTCGTGCTGGGTTTAGGCAACGCGGTTGTCGCCCTGACAAAAGTGAACGAGTACCTGGCGGTTCTGGCAGCCACGACTCCTCAGGTCGAAGCGGCGACCGCGCAGCTCTTTCGTGGCGCTCAGCGCCATATCCCCAGCGAAGCCCGTGAGCGCTGGGACATCGCTCAGGCCAAGCTGGACTTCTATCATGTCGTACTGAGTAGCGGCTGGCTGATGCTCGGCCTGGGCGTGGTGTGCACGGTGGTGGGCCTTATTCGTTTTCGCCGCCGGCTGTCCGGGTCGGCAGCAAAACGGCTCTTATAGACGGGCTAAGGCGCCCCCAAAGCTGGCCGACAGGGAATATCACATAAAAGTGAGAAAATCGCCATACAACGGTTGACATTCCAACCCGTCTTTACTACCTTCTTCTTGCTTTAGTCGATGGGAGTCACATGGTGCCCGAGCCCGTTCTCGAACAGATTTCTCTGAGCTTTGATCAACTCCTCGCTCGTGCGGGTGAGGGCGCACAGCTGTCTGCCGCCCAGGGTTATCGCCTAATCCACTGTACGGACGAGGAGTTCCCGGCCTTGTTGGCGGCTGCGGGCGACCTGCGTGATTGTCACAAAGGGCAGACAGTCACCTACTCACGCAAGCTCTTTCTACCGGTCACCAATCTGTGCCGAGATCGTTGCTCGTACTGCACCTTTCGTAAGGACCCACGCGATCCCGCCGCCTGGACTATGACGCGCAACGACCTCCACCAGTGGCTCTCCCGAGGTCAAGCCCAGGGTTGTAAAGAAGCCCTGATGTGCCTGGGCGACAAGCCCGAACTGGTCTCTCGGGCGTACCGCACCACGTTGGCCGATTTAGGCCACCGGACGACAACCGAATACATCTACGAAGCGTGCCAGATTGCGCTGTCATACGGCATTCTGCCCCACACTAACGCGGGCATCCTGAGCTACGACGAGATGCAATGGCTCAAAGATGTGAATGTGAGCTTAGGCCTGATGCTGGAAAATATCAGCCCTCGGTTACGCCAACGCGGTATGGCCCATTTTTCAGCTCCGGACAAAGAACCCGCCGTTCGGGTCAAGATGATCCGCGAAGCTGGTGAGCTGGAAATTCCCTTTACGACCGGAATTCTGATTGGCATTGGAGAGACGCGCGAGGAAGTGGTCGACAGTCTGCTCGCCATCCGTGACATCCACCAGGAGTACGGCCACATTCAAGAGGTCATCATCCAGAATTTTCGGGCCAAACCTGATACCCGCATGGCCGACGCTCCCGAGCCGGAGGGCCTGGAAGTGGCCAAAACGGTGGCCGTCGCCAGGCTGTTGCTCGGTGGGCAGATGAACGTCCAAGCTCCGCCCAATCTCAACCCGGTCGATCATCGCCTCCTGTTGCGTGCTGGCATTAACGACTGGGGAGGGATCTCGCCGGTCACCAAAGACTACGTCAATCCCGAAGCGGTCTGGCCACATCTAGACACCCTGGCCCAGACCTGTCGAGAGGAGGGTTTCTGGCTGCGTGAGCGACTGGCCATTTATCAAGAGTATATTGATCGGCCCGGATTTCTCCTGCCGGCCCTGCGTCCACGGACTGAGGCATTACAGGCCCAGATCAGCGCCTAAGAAGGCTGTCCTCTCGTCCCTTTTTGGTCTGAAGTATTGACGTTTTTCGCTCCACAATAAGGAGACCTACTGTGGCAACCGACGGTCTTGCGAGTATTCTTGAACATATCGATCCTCAGGTCAGCACGATTCTGCACCGGGCCTTGGAGGGACAAGAAGTGTCCTGGCAGGAGGCACTGCTTTTGTGCGAGACAAATGGGCTCGATCTCCAGGCCGTGTGTCTAGTCGCGGATGAGATGCGCCGGCGTCAAGTCGGCGAGGTGGTGACGTATGTGATCAACCGGAATATTAACTTCACCAACGTCTGCATTAAACACTGCACCTTCTGCGCTTTTAGCCGTGAATATCGTGAAGAACAAGGCTATTTTCTCCCCGAAGAGGAAATTATCCGGCGGGCTCAACAAGCTGTTGATATGGGTGCCACCGAGGTGTGTATGCAGGCCGGCCTGCCGCCCAAGATGAAGGGCGAGCTGTATATCGATCTGACCCGAGCAGTGAAAAAGGCCCTCCCGGACCTGCATATTCATGCCTTCTCCCCTGAAGAGGTCTTGTACGGCGCAACGCGGGCGGCGGTCTCGATTCCCAACTATCTAGCCGCCCTCAAGGACGCGGGCTTGGATACCCTGCCCGGCACGTCGGCCGAAATTCTTGACCAGGACATTCGTGATCGTATTGCCCCGGGGCGCATCACCACAAAACAGTGGATTGAGGTCATCACGTCCGCCCATGGCCTCGGCATTCCAACGACCTCAACGATCATGTACGGCCACATCGAGACCCCGATACATTGGGTCAAGCATATGAATCTGCTACGTGATATCCAGAAGGAAACCGGAGGCTTTACCGAGTTCGTTCCCCTGTCCCTGATTCACCAAGAAGCACCCATGTACCAGCGCAAACTGATCAAAAACATGCGTCAAGGCGCAACTGGCACAGAAGTCATTAAAATGCACGCAGTCGCCCGCCTCATGCTCGGCCCGACGTTTCGGAATATCCAGTCATCGTGGGTCAAAGAGGGCCCAAAGCTGGCTCAGTATCTGCTGAATATAGGGGCCAACGACCTGGGCGGGACCTTGATCAACGAGAGTATTTCCACCTCTGCAGGCGCCCAGTATGGGCAGCTCGTCCCGCCTAAAGAACTCCGTCGTCTGATCCGTGATATTGGCCGGACTCCGGCTGAACGTGGCACTACATACACGCTCCGAACAATCTTCAACGGCCAGGACGAAGAGTTAAGCCCGCTCGACATGGTCGAAAATCCGGACGAGCAGTTCGGTTCCTATCGGAAGCTGACCGCCTCGGATCAGTTCCGCTACGTACATCCCTTTGAACGCGAGAAGCAAGCGGCTTCTCACTAACATCACCGGGCGGCATGCCCTTTCCCCCAGATCAGCATGCCACGCTGTGACGATCTCAGCATTACCGCTCTTGCTGGAGGGGTGGGTGCCGCCCGTTTCTTACGTGGCCTAGTACGTGTCATCAATCCGGCCAATCTGAGTGTGGTGGTGAACACTGGCGATGATGACGAATTTTTTGGCCTATACGTGTCTCCAGACCTCGATACCATCACCTATACGCTCGCCGATGCTGTCGACCATGACAAAGGCTGGGGTCTGCCGGACGAGAGCTTCCACTGTCTTAGCGGGTTGAGACGCTATTATCCCGAGACCTGGTTTAGTCTGGGTGACGCCGACCTAGCGACCCACCTGTTTCGGACTCAGCAGCTGAGACAAGGGCACACCCTGAGCCAAGTCACCGCCGCTATTGTCCAAGCCTGGGACGTGCGCGCCACGGTCTTACCGATGAGCAACGATCCGGTCCGGACGGTGGTCCACACCGAAGCGGGTGCTCTGCCGTTTCAGGAATATTTTGTCAAAGGTCGGGGTGAAGGTCGGGTCGAACGCATCGAGTTACGAGGGCTGCCGGACGCCCGCCCGGCGCCGGGCGTGTGTGAGGCGATCCAGTCTGCACATTTGGTGATTCTCCCGCCCAGCAACCCGTTGGTGAGCATCGGGCCTATTCTCGGCCTACCTGGCGTCCGCGACGCCCTGCGCCAAACCCCAGCGTTGGTTGTCGGCATCAGTCCATTGGTAGCCGGTAAGCCGATTAAAGGGCCGGCCGACCGTATGCTCAGTGGCCTCGGCATTGAAGCCTCGGCGACTGGAGTGGCCGGCCTGTACGCCGACTTTCTGGACGCTTTCGTGATCGATACGCAAGATGCGGCTCAACGGGCCAGACTTGAAGCCCAGGGGCTGATGGTTCGGGTAACCGATACAATTATGAGTGATATGGAGAAATCAATTGCCCTGGCCCGGACGGCTGTTGAACATATGAAACGTGAAACATAGGAGGGATATCTCCTAGGCCGCTGTATCCCCGAAGGATTCTAATATGAGTACGATCGCACTCATCCCTATCCCCGATATTCCCCAAATTCAACCCGGTGACGATCTGGTCTCGCTCCTTCTCGACGCGATTGATCGGTCCAAGGTCGGCCTCAAAAACGGCGATATTCTGGTTATGTGCCAAAAAATCGTCTCCAAAGCCGAGGGTGCAGTGGTTGATTTGAAGACCGTCGAACCTTCGTCTTTTGCCCACCAGATTGCAGACCAGTGGGAAAAAGACCCCCGTATCGTCGAGGTTGTGCTACAGGAGAGCAAGCGGATCGTGATGATGAAAAATGGAGTAGTGATAACCGAAACAAAACAGGGCTGGGTGTGTGCTAACTCGGGAGTCGATGCGTCAAATACCCTAGCCGACGATATCGTCATCGTCTTGCCTAAAGATCCTGACCGGTCGGCCAAAAGCATGCGGGTCGCTATTCAAGAACGCCGCAATATTTCGATCGGGATCGTTATCACCGATACCTTTGGCCGTCCGTGGCGTGACGGTCTGGTCGAGTTTGCGCTGGGCGTCTCGGGATTTGAGGGCCTGCTTGACATGCGCGGCAGTGAAGACCTCCAGGGCCGAGAACTGCACCATACCATCGTCTCGGTTGCTGACGAACTCGCCTGCGCCGCCGGCCTGCTGATGGAAAAGAACGCGGCCGTACCGGCCGTGATTGTTCGTGGTTACAAGTACACTCCGGCCGAGGGCAGCGGACAGGTCTTGATCCGGCCGGCCGAGGCGGATTTGTTTCGCTAAGCTTCGCTTCAGGCCCTCAACTGATGTGGACTAGCAGCGCCCAACTTCTTTGAGCCTCCTGCCTCAAATCCAATTGTTTAAGTGAACAAGTTGGTCTTTCAGAACTCCGGCAGAGAGATTACTCAGAATGTTCAGCATGGGAAATCCCCGGTCGATCTTAGCCTGAGGCTCTAGTAGTAGGCGTCATGCATTTCTGCCAAGAGGGAAACTCACGCAGGATATCTTCAACCGACAGCCCACGACGGTAGTCTAGGACAAGGAAACTCACCGGAAAGCGGCTTCCTATGATGACCGGTCTTCCCCCTGAACATGCGGACGGCGTTCAACATAGGGACGACCCATATTTATTGTCGTACTCTAGGCGCTCACCGTTCACTCCTGCTGAGAGGATCTCGCTATCCCAAAGCGTTCTCTGAACCTGAGCAAGTTGCATCCCGGCCAGGCCATGACGACGAGACAAGATAGAAGCTCTCTCACTCTCCAAAGCCTGTTGCTTGCCGTCTGCCTAGTCCTGTCGACCGTTCCGGGCTTCTCGTCTCCACCCCCCGGTGTCAGCCTCATCGAGGGCAGTCTGACCCCTTTTTTTCACAATCGGCCCCTTTCGGCCTTTCGGGTCTACGCATTCCACGGCCACACTCCGCACCCGATTCCGTTTCAGATCGACGAACGGGACCAACGAGAGCGCTGGATTGTGAGGCACGGTTCAAAAGCCAAGCAGGACAGCCCTGCCGCGGTGTTTGACGCCAACGACGCCATTGTGGTGATGAACCGCGACCTGGGGCAGCGTGGCGACCCGTCCGTTCTTCCGGACCAGGCCAAGCGCTGGGCCGAGATCCGGGTCGGAGAAGAGACGAACCGGCTGGGTTTTGTCTATGTCGGGGTCTTTCCCCCAACACACACCCCACCACGCATCACCCAGCCTTACGCCCGCTACGACCCGGCCACCGACCGGATCTATGCCGAGCGCTACGCCCTGGCCTTTGACGCGCCACTGCCAACCCATTTTGCTCCGGTTGAGCGGCTCGGCCACTTTGGGACCAATACTATAACCGGAGTCAAAGCCGGCGCCGAGGTCCGCTTGCTAGGCGGTTTGCTACGCTTCCAGCGTACCGAGGTCGATCTACGCAGCAGCTTGCGTGGCTACCAGTCCGGCCCGGTTCGGGTAATCCGCCAGGCGCGCTACTGGGTGCCGCTGCCGTTTGGCCTGCGCACCTCGGGCAAGGTCAATCTCATTTTCTACCGGGACTTTGTTGAGGGCAGCGCACGGATCAAGCTGAAAATCCCGCCCCGCCTCGTGCTGGCGGAGGGCGAATTCACGACCTATTTTGACTTTCTGGACCTGCGCGGGGCGCGTCCGCTGCTGAATGGCCGCCTGAGCCGCTGGGCGGCACTGTGCCTACCGAGCGGCCGGACACTTGTTCTTATTCCCCGGCTTGAGGACGGCTTGAGCAGGCTTGAGCAGCGCGTCTATTACGGTGGCGCTCAGCCCCATTTCGGCTTTCAGTTTTCGGAAATTGGTCGTCTGGAGAGCGGCTCGCATCGCCTATCGGTTTTCGGCCTGCTGCTCGACACGACCGCCCCGGACACGGTTCAGCGGGCCGCCGATATCTTTCTCTCCCCCCCCCAAGTGGCCGCGCAGCTACTCAATGCCCAGCTGGACTAGAGACCAGGCGGCAACCGCCATCTGACGACACTGTTCCCTATAGCCCAACGCCTGAGGCGAGCTGGCGTTGCCGTCAAGTCCGCGCTTGTACACCCCCTGGATAATGGCGCCAATACGGAACAGGGCAAATACAATGTAGAAGGTCCAGTTCGGAATCTGCTTTCGTCCGGTCAGCTGGCAGTAGCGCGCCACATAGTCGTGCTCAGACGGAATCCCATAGCTGGCGTAATTAAGCCCAGTGATATCGCCCCGAATATCATCCGGCACATGGTAGGGGAGACAGTTGTGGGCCAAGTCGGCAAATGGAGCACCGAGCGTACTCAACTCCCAATCGACGACCGCCAACACACGCGGTTCGGTCGGATGAAAGATTATATTCTCTAAACGAAAGTCACCGTGGGAGATTGTGGTTTCGTCATCGACTGGCAGATGCTCGGGCAGCCACGCTATGAGCCGTTCCATCTCTGGAATATCTTCGGTTCTGCTGGCCGCATACTGTTTTGTCCAACGGTCAACCTGACGCGCCATATAGCCGCCAATCCGTCCATAGCCCTCTAGGCCAACCGCCCGAAAATCAACCTGGTGCAGGGCGGCGATCGCCTCGACCATTGCCGCATACACCCGTCCCCGCTCGTTCGGCGTCATATCACGCAGCTCATAGCCGCGTAACACCCGTCCATCAATAAAATCCATCAGATAGAAATCTGTGCCGATCACAGACGGGTCTTGACACAGCACGTAGGGCTTGGCGACCGGCACGTCGGTGTTGCACAGCGCTGAAATGATCCGAAACTCCCGGTCAACCGCATGGGCCGAGGGCAGCAGCTTGCCAGGCGGCTTTTTACGCAGCACGTAGCGCCGGCCGGCCGTATCCGTCAACACAAAGGTCGGGTTCGACATACCGCCCCGAATCTGTCCAACATGCATGGGTGGGGTGAAGTCGGCTAGGTGTCGGCACATATAACGCTCAAGGTGAGCCTGGTCGAAGTGGTGTTGCTCAAGCACCGGGGCGGTATCGGTGGTCAGCGAAACCAGCGGTAATGCCTCGGCCTGAGCGTTGGTCGCCATCGGTATCTCTCCTTGTCCGTCGCTCATACGCCCCGCTCAACCAAGTCCCAGGCGGCGGTCGCCAACTGCTTGCACTTTTCACCACGGGTGATGGCTTCGGGCGAGCTGGCATTGCCATCAAGCGCCCGTTTGTACACCCCCTGGACAATTGCCGCCAGTCGGAA
Organism: uncultured Binatia bacterium (SeqCode); assembly: GCA_965214605.1. Lineage (GTDB taxonomy): Bacteria > Desulfobacterota > Binatia > Bin18 > Bin18 > JAAXHF01. The sequence goes on from OZ243961.1 coordinate 1,160,888, forward strand.
GAGCGAAAACACCACGTAGAAGTTCCAGTTTTCAATAGCCGAGCGGTCCATCTGTTGGCAGTAGCGAGCCACGCACTCCTGCTCAGATGGAATGCCGTAGGTGGTAACATTGAGGTGGGTGATGTCCCCCCGGATATCGTCCGGCACCTGATAGGGTAGACAGTTATAGGCCAAATCGGACAGGGGCGCACCGAGCGTACTCAGCTCCCAGTCAACAACGGCTAACACCTGGGGCTGGGTGGGATGAAACAGCAGGTTCTCTAAGCGAAAATCGCCATGCACAATCGTGGTCTCATCGTCATCCGGCAGATGCTCGGGCAGCCAGGCTATGAGCCGTTCCATGGCCGGCAGCTCATCCGTTTTGCTCGCCTCGTACTGCTTGGACCAGCGCCTGACCTGGCGGCCCATATAGCCGCCGATCCGACCGTAGTCCTCAAGCCCAACCGCCCGGAAATCAACCTGATGGATCTTGGCCATAGTATCAATCATGGTTTCATACACCGCCCGCCGCTCGCTCGGAGCGAGGTCGGGCAGCTCATACCCACGAAACACGCGACCCTCAACAAAATCCATAATATAAAAATCCACACCCAGCACTAACGGGTCCTGACACAGGACATGCGGTTTGGCGACCGGCACATCAGTATCCCACAGAGCCGAGATGATTCGAAATTCTCGGTCAACCGCGTGGGCCGAGGGCAGTAGCTTGCCAGGCGGTTTTTTGCGCAGCACGTAACGCCGTCCAGCCCCATCCGTCAAGATGAAGGTCGGGTTCGACATCCCGCCCCGCACCTGTCCAACCGATAGCGGCGGACTGAAGGCCTCGATATGTTCGGCCATGTAGCGCGCCAGCGCGGCCTCATCAAAACGATGCTGGTCAAGCACTGGAGCAGTCTCAGCCGTGAGCGAAGTGAGCGGGCTGGTCTCTACTGCCTGGATTGTCGCCATCGCACGTCTCTCCTTTTTGGCGCTGACAAGATGCTCAAGTGGCCTCGTCCACGAATTGTTCCCCTAGTTCAATCACCCAACAATAGGTATCGTCAAGGCGAGCGTTCAGCCAACGCGAGTTTGTCGCTCACGACCAAGGGTCACGATCCGCAACGTCCCGTCAACCTGTTCGAGCACCGTACAGGAGCAGTGATCCGGTTCAAAACACACCATCCGCTCATCTTTCCTCGCCACCCCCACCGCAGCATTGATGGCCACAAAATGGGTCGTGATCAAGCTCGACGTTTGTAGGCTGCACAGAAAAGCGACCAGGTGCTCCTTCCAGTCCTGATAGAACTGCGGCAGGTCACTCCAGCGGCCGCGCAAGGCGCGGCGAATCCAGGCCGCGCGTTCGGCAAGATCTTGGCCAGGCGAAGGAATTTCGGCCACCACAGGCTCAATCCGCGCCTCACACTTCCACCTCCTCTCAAACGGAACGGCGGTATCGCGGGCGCGCTGCAGCGGACTGCTAATCAGAGACAGGCGGCCGAGCGGTTCGAGCCGTTTTGCCAGGGCTGCTGCCTGGCGGTGTCCAAGCTCATTGAGTCCAGGGTCTGGATCTTCCCCAAATCCGGCTTGAGGCTGGCCGTGGCGGACGAGGTAGAGTTTGGGAGAAGACGGCATCGTGTATTCCTTTCGTGCCAAAAAATGGGCAGCCATGTTGCTTTTCGGGGGAGGGTGAGAACCTCTTGTTCGGCCTTAGAGTTATCCACTAGGTGGCTCAGCAAGGATACTTTTGCCTAAAAAATCAGGGCCAGATGGCCGCTTCAGGGCCCTCCCCAGTGCAGGTACTCCAGTGTGGCACGATACATGCCTTTTCTCTACTGTACGATGCCTCCACACTCACCCGGCAGGACAGGGAGAGACCATGTATGACGCATGGGAGGGCTGGCTATGCCCGGGGGGTGACGCAATGTTCCCTCCTGAGGGGACACCGCGGCCAGCTGCAGAATTACTGCCGGAAAAGATTCAAGGTCTGCCCGATGGAGAAATTCTCCGTCTGCAGGAAGCGGCCGAAGGCACTCTGCTGAATATGGGATTCACCTCATAGCAGCTATAGCGACGGGACTGGGATGGAAAAAATCGGGCCGTTTGATCCACTGCCACGGATCATTGACGCACCGGAGCGGGCGGACATGGGTTGAGCGTGGCCTCAAGCAGCGCCGACAGACCCTAAAACTTTTCATCGACGCTATTTACCACGACTCAAAAATCTTCAAGGACAGCGTTATCCTCGAAGAGACTGTTCGGCCACCAGGGTTCGCCCCTCGTGTGTCAGCCTTGATCCCTCGTGAGACCTGGGGTGCCATATTACTGTCACCGAATCCGAGACCGCGACAGCCAAATCTCCATCTTGGAAGATAACCTTCGCTGCCCATCCGAGGCCTCCTAGGGACTTCACTGACAGCCCATGAAGCGGACCTTCCCTTGGTCTTTGAAGCCTCTCAGAGCCGCCCGGTTGGGACTTACCCGGACCGCCCCGCTGTCCTTAGCCCCAGGCTCGCCTGAACACGCAAACGGTCGCAGCGGTGCTCCAACTCAGCCTCTTTTGAGTCTTCGTTTCCAGCTTAGCAAACGGGTGTTGAGTCGGGCGAGAGGGGGGGGGGGACAGCCAACGGATTTGTCCAAACGCGAACGCCCCTAGGGAGCGAGCGTGTTGTCTTGCCGGATTGATGATGATTTTCTTGATCCAAAGGGCGGGGCTGACTCAATGTCCGGCATCCTGGGCATCATGGATGTCTACAAAGCTGGCCCCATCGGTCGACGCCTCCGGCACGGACATTACCGACGAGAAGGTCATCTGCGGCTATGTACAATCTGTCTGTGTCGGGAAGCCTCTAAATCGCCACTGCGCCTTGGAGCATTTTGAGCAGGATCGAAGAGGGCATAGTTTGCTGTCTAGGCCAATTGGCGGATCTATCCCAGCAGCCGGGGGATTGGCCGATTAGGCCCGTTTTGCCTCGACCGCCACCTCCAGACTATGCGTCCCACCACCGAAGGCCACCCCTTTTAAGGGCGTCACATCGCTGTAATCTCGACCCCAGGCCAGGACGACATGTTGGTCGGTTGGAATCAGGTTATTGGTCGGATCAAAATCCACCCAGCCCTGACCAGGGCTGTAGACCGACACCCAGGCGTGGGAAGCCGCGGCTCCAATCAAGGACGCCGAGTTAGCCTGGCCAGACGCTGGCACGGTTTCGAGATAGCCGCTGACATAGCGGGCGGCCAGGCCTAAGGATCGAAGACACGCAATAGCCAGCTGAGCATAATCCTGACACACCCCCCGGCGATGGGACAAGACCTCGTAGACCGAAGTCGCCGCGTTGGTGAAGTCAGGGTCATAGGTCAGGTCGTGATATATGCGCTCCATCAGCTCGCGGACCGCTTTGAGCAGGCAGCGTCCAGACGAGAACGACGGGGCGGCATATTCGGCAAAAGCCGAGGCGGCAGCGATCATTGGAGAGTCCAAAACAAATTGACGGGCGGTCAGCTGCTCCGGGGCGAGATTGTGGAGCAGATCCCGGCCGACTTCCTCCCAGGCCAGCGAAGCCTCCAACGGGGGAGACGCAACAGGACTGAGCAGCACCGTGCTCGACGCGCTTACCTCAAGCACGGTATGAGATTCCTGGATCGCAAAGTAGACCACCCGGTTGCCAAAAAAATCCTCACGTTCCTGATACACCGTCGGGACCGGATTGATCCGGAGTTGGCTGGTCTGACACTGTTGGCGCTCAAAAGAGCGCGGCAACAGATAGGCTTCATTCTGACAGTGCGAGACCGGCAGACTATAGCGATAGCGGGTCGTATGGAGGACGGTGTAGGGAATCATATCCGATGTCCCATCAATTGTTGTTGGGCTTCGATATGGCTGAAGTAGGTCTGACTCAGGGCGTCGGAAAGGGCTAGCAGAAAGGCTCCGAGCTGGGCAAACAGTTCGTCTAGCTTTTCATACACCGGCTCTTCCCACACCGTCTGCGACAGCCCCTCAATATCCGTTGTGCGCAGCTTGGTCAGGGCTTGCAGCGCGAGGCGCTGGACCGGGCTGCGGTGCGGCAAGCTGGCCTTGCGAGGCAAGCGCTCGGCATGCTCCTGGAGGCGGACGAGCTGATAGCCGAGCGAGCGGGGGTTGCTCTCATCGTGCAATAACAGGTCGAGCACAGCCTGGGCGTCTATCTGGCTGTAATAGCGCCGCCGATAGGTCCGTCGGCTGTCGGTCATGGTCAGCACCACCTCCCACAGGCCACTCTGACCGCCAGTTGTCATCTCGCAGGCGATATGCAGCAGACTGATGGAGTGCAGGGCACGTTCCAGCCGCCGGCCCATCTCCAGAAATCGAAAACCTTGGCCCCGGATCATGTTTTCAGCCATCAGCCCGGTAAAGGCGGCCAGCCCGGCGATCACCCGAGACAGGCTTTGCAAGGTCTGCTCCAGGCTCAGCCCCGAGGAGAGATCCCGGTCAAGCGTGTGCAGCATCCGGACCGTATCGTCGGATAGACGATCACGGACTGTCCGCTCGGCCTGCAACAGGGCGTCAAGCGTAAAACGCAAACTGCCCGGGCGCGTCGGCTCAAGGATGACCGCCAGCAGCTCGGGCTCGTCAGCCACCAACCGCCGGTTGACGCCATGGCTCACCAGGTGCAGATAAGTCACTGCTTGATGGGTCACCGCGGACAACAATCCCGGCAAATAGGTATCATGATGGACGACCTCGGTGTCCAGCAGACGCGACAACATCTCCCGATACACTCGGGCGCTGCTCTCCATGCGCTCGGTATAGCGTCCGAGCCAAAACAGATTATCGGCCACTCGGCTCGGAATCTCTCCGCCACTCCGTGTCAGGGCAACCGGCCGCTCGGTCGAGGGCAACAGACTCACTGTCTGTTCGGGCTCTGAGGCCAAGACCCAGATATCCTTACTCACCCCGCTATCGTGACTCGACACCTGCCAGACATCCGGGTCGGGCGCCACCCGCGCCAGCCCACCTGGCATCACCACATAACCATCGTTCCGCGCCACCAAAAAACTGCGCAACATCAGGGGACGCGGTGCCAGTCTCCCATCCACAAAAGTCGGGGCGGTGGACACCGTAATCGGCTCTTGAGCAACGTAACGGTGCGGCTGAGCTTTGATGCGGGCCATGAGGGCTTCTCGCTCGGCCGCGGACAGCTGAGCACCAAAGACAGCTTCAGAGCCGGCATGCGGAACGGTCGGTTTAATCACCAGACGCTCCAGATGGGCTAGCACATAGCGCCGCTCCTCCTCCCCACCACACCACCAAGTGGCAACAGACGGCAGGTGCAAATCCTGTCCCAGGAGTTCTCTGCAGAGGACCGGCAAAAAGGCCAGCAGACCAGGATTTTCGAGGATGCCGACGCCCAGCGGATTGGCAACTACGGTCTGATGCGTGCGCGTCACTTGGACCAGCCCAGGGATGCCCAGCAGCGAGTCTTTGCACAGCTCCAGCGGATCACAAAACGTATCGTCAACCCGCCGCAATACGGCGTCAACCCGCTGGAGGCCGTCCAGGGTTTTGAGCCACAGACACCCGTCTCGGACGGTCAAATCGCTCCCCTGGGCCAAGGTGTAGTCGAGGTATTGGGCGACATAAGCGTGTTCAAAATAGGCCGCGTTCCCCGGCCCCGGCGTCAACAACACAGTCCGGCCCGGCTCCTCTCGGTGGGGGACTAGGGTGGCCAGGGAGCTGCGCAAGGCCCGAAAATACAGGGCCAAGCGATGGACATGGGCATCACGGTACAAACTCGGAAAGACCCGCGATAGGGTCAGTCGGTTCTCCAGGGCATAGCCGGCACCTGAGGGCGCTTGGGTCCGGTCGTCAATGATCCGTATACTGCCGTCACGGGAGCGGACAAAATCAGCCGCATAGGAAAACAGAAAACGCCCGGACGGCGGACTGATAGTGACACAGGCGCGTAAAAATCCGGGATGGCTATAGATCAAATCAAGCGGCAAGAAGCCCTGTCTGACAAGTTTCTGTGGGCCATACAGGTCGGCCAGAATAAGATTATACAGCTCAGCGCGCTGAATCAGACCGCGTTCAATACCGCTCCACTCCTGGCTAGTCAGCAGGACCGGGATCAGATCAAGCGCCCACGGCCGCTCCCCGCCTCGAGTATCCGAGTGCGCATTATAGGTAACCCCGTTTTCGTGCAGCAGGCGGCGGACTTCCCGTTCGCGTCCCAGCAGGGCCCGAGATCCAAGGGCGTCCAAGGCGTGAATAACATATTTCCAGTGGGAACGCGGCTGTTGGGGGGCCGCGCATAGTTCGTCGTAGCTCCCCGTCGGGGCCTGATAAGCCGCAAGAAGACTGATGGGTGCCGGGGCCGGAACGGCGAGGTCCGCGTCAAGCATTGTATGTTCTCTCCACTCTGCCCGCCGAGTGTGGACTATTTAATCATCGGCATACTGCTGACTCAAGATCAGGCGACTGTTCCTCCAACAGCAGCCTGCTGATGAAAAAACGAGCAGGTTTGACAGCGGCCCACCGTCAAACGGGCATATTTCCCAGTCTCAGAGCCGAACCATGCTGGCACGATATCTGCAAGGGAAAAGCTGTGCGACCGGAGCAGATAGTGGAGAAGACGCCTCAGCCCTCTTGGCTTCTCTCTGCTATAGTGGGGGATGGTGTCTCTCTCCTGCACCATCCCCCTATTCTTGCGCTCATAATAAAAAGGGCAGCCCCTTTGGGCTGCCCTGCTCTTAGTCTTGGCTGAAGCGGCGTGTCAAGAGTAGACCCACCGCGCTCCTTAGTGACCCACCGCGCTCCTTAGTGACCCACCGCGCTGTCTCGCTCACGCAGCCACGTCCCGACCTGTGGCCAGAGTTTTCTCTGCGCTCCGGTACTGACCGCAGCCCCGATATGCCCGGTCGGAAAGATCAGGTTGGTTGCGTCTTCACTGCCGACTAGATCGACTAGGGGCAGGCTGGACTGCGGGTGAACCACATCATCGTGCTGGCCGATCACATTCAGCACTGGACAGGTAATATTCTGAAGATCAACGGTTTGACCCCGAATCTGGAACTCACTCTTGATCAGGGCATTTTTCTCATTCAGCTCTTCGATCATCTCGCGGAAGATCCGACCTGCCATCGGCACGTCGCTGTTCATCCACTTCTCGAACAGGTCGAACATCTGGACGTAATCTTTGTTCTCTTTGCCCCGATACAAGCCGATATATTTATCCAACGCATGATGGACTGGGGCCATTGCGTCAAAAGAGGCTTTCATAAACCAGGACGGACAGTTGCCGTACACATCGGTTACCAGCTTCAGGGTTTCGGGCGAAATCTTTTCCATGAGCGTCTGGATCGGCAGCTCACGGACGTTCATGTCGAGCGGCAGGGTAAAGTTAATGAGATTCTTGACTTGGTCCGGATACAAGGCGGTGTACATCGTGGTCAGCAGGCCGCCAAAGCAGTAGCCGAGCAGCGATACCTGATCGACACCCTCACGAATCTGGATGGCCCGCACCGCATTAGCGAGGTCGCCGTTGACATAGGCGTCAAAGCCACGCCAACTGTCGACCTGGGTCGGCGGAACCCAGTCGATAAAATAGACCTCCAGCCCGTTCTTGGTCAGGGTTTCAACCACGCTACGGCCAGGCAGCAGATCCAGAATGAACGGCCGCTTGACCAACGAGTAGCAAATCAGGATTGGAGTAGCCAAAGGCTCACCAATAGCCGGGTAGTAGCGCAGACGGATTTTGCCGCCCTCGTAGACCAGCTCATACGAGGTGGTCGGAGGTGGGTCTTCCTCGGCCGGATACGCCTCGCCCACCCCGCGTCGAAAACCGTGCAGGCTGCGCACCGTGCCTTCAAGCAAATATTTCGGAAGTTCAGTGAGTAAAGACATGGTTCGGGTCCTCGTAGGGATTAGGCCACCTTGCTGTGGAGCTGGACCACCTCGCTGGGCTTGGCCGCGGGGTTGACTTTCGGTTTGATCTGCAACTCGACCGGTTGGACCTTCTCGGCCAGGGCTTGGACCTCTGCACGCAGGGCTTGGACCTCTGCAGCGGTGGGCAGACCCACGGCTCGCCACAGACCGGTGAAAAAAGCGCCGGTCAGCGCATCGCCGACCTTCTGCCAACGCAGGATTCCGTCCAGGGCCGCTGCCGCCGTCTCACCAACAAGCGGGTTGCGGTACAGATCGTCAATCGCCATTGAGGTGAGTTTGGCTGCAGCGTCATAGCCCTTCCAGGCCGCCCTAGCCGCCTCCTTTTCATCGCCCATCCCCAGTCCAATCCGTAACCCGGCGAACGGCAGATCCACCCACAGTGCCGTATAGGCGGTCAGGAACTCGTTCATCCCTTTCTTCATTGCTGTATCTGCCATACTCATCTCCTTCTCCCTGTCAGGACTTTGCAGTTCATGCACGATAGGACAGCGTCTGCCGGTACTCAACAGAACGCCTGTCACCCAGGTGACTACAGTCGGCGTTTTTCCTACCTAACTGTATTTCGTGTCTCCTTCGTGACAAATCGATGAAATCTGAGTTGGACGTTGCTTGCCCTAAGATGAGGTATACAAGCAAGAATGATGCCGAAATCGGCCGTGTGAAAACGCCGCAATAAACATAACTTTTTGGGAAGAATGCGAAAAACAGCCACTGACCTGACCTTTACTGAGGCAGCAGACTGCTGCCTCAGCAACACCGCCCCGCCATGGGCTCGTGATGAGTAATTGGGAGAGCTTTTCTGCTGGCGAGAGCTTTCCTACTCAGACCGCGACGACCGTCTCGACCTCCAGACTCAGCCGGTAGTCAATCGTCTCTTTGAGCAGTCCCTTGATGTAGCAGCCCTTTTCCGCCCGCTCGACGATCGCGCGGACCTGATCCTGAGACGCGCTGCTGCGGACAGTCAGCCTGACTTCAATCGTTTTCACAAAGCCTTTTTCATTCGTCCGGACCGAAATGGTCGCCCCGTCCAGCGGAACCCTCCGGGCCCGGGCTGTGATCTGCACCGACAGCAGCAGACAGCCGCACAGCGCCCCCAGAAAAGAGGTCACCGGGTCCGGTGCAGCCCCCCGCCCGCCCATCGCCCGCGGTTCGTCCAGCGTCCAGGCAAACGGTCCGGCCTGCACGTCAATGGTCAGGCTGTCGTGCTGCAGAGCGGCACAGGCATGACGAAAGCCGCCAGCCACCTTATGCGTCTGCTCAGGCGGCTTGTGCCAGCCTCGGACATAGGGACTGCGCGGTTCTTCATCCATGTCGTCCTCCTTGCCTCACACGATCTATTATACCGGAGCGGAACGCCCTGCAGAAAGACCCATCTCAATTAAAGTCCCAACCTGCCGACTCTACTATCAGTGCTTCATGAAGGAGACATGGAAGACCTGTCGGGAGAAGATACCGTGCTCAGACACTGCTACCCCCGCCCCGTGCGCCCTGACCGACCTTCGTCCTCCTCGTCCTGCCCGGTGGCGCAGCCCAGGGAGACGACTGTCCGGATTGAGAGAGAAGACTTCTGCAACTCCTTACATTCACTCCGAAAACCATTACCTCCTCACGTTTAAAAAAATCGGGGCCTCCGCCTCTAGAATGTACTATTACAGCCCAAACAGATGGATCGGCACTGTCGAAAAGACTCGCAAAACGACAGGATCCAGGGACTCTGTCGCCAACGGCAAAATGTAACTCTAAACCGCCCCTCGACCAGATAAAAGAGGTGGTCAGAATGAACGAAAGACTTAGGGAGTTGTCGAAAGGGCCTGGCACTCCCGCCCGCCTGCCAAGTGTGGACGACTTTTCCTGAAAACCTTCATGCCCGAAGGCAAGAGGCTTGGTAGGTGGCCAGAAGCACAGGCCACTTTTTGATAGACTGTTTATGGACGATTTGCCACAAAGGACTCTCTCTTTCCCCCGTAGATTCACCTCCAGCAGATCATTCAAGGCGGCCAGCCTCGTCCATGGGGGGAACGCCGAAGGATTCGACCCCAGAACTTTCCTCCCCGCCTCGGGCACACCTGAAGGCATTTCCCTTGAGCCTGCCGCCGCTCATTGGCAAGGAAATCGGAGCGCTTTTTTGAGGGAGAGAGGGGATTGACCTTCTCACCACTCCTTCCTCACTCCGGGTATCGCCTCTTTTCGGAGGGGCCCTTTTCCAAGAAGCCCCAGCTTCTTTATTTCAACCTCACCCCGATACCGTCTCGCGGACTTTGACAGTCCGGGGGGAATTCTCGCCGAGATTTTTGCGCTGTTCACTAATCGCCTCCAAGTTTCTCTCTGCTTCTAAGTTCTTGACACCTTGGGGGAAGCCTATGCGAAGCAAAACAAGCAGGGGTTTGCACGCCGGGCGGCGTTCGTGTATGGAACACATTGCCGCCGAGCGGAGGGCGCACGCTCATCTGTGAACCGCACACTCAGCCTCAGCACAAAACTCGCCTACGGCGCGGGTCGGATGGCGTTCGCTGCCAAAGACGCCGCGTTCATCAATTTTGTGATGTTCTACTATACCCAGGTCCTGGGTATATCGGGCACGCTGACTGGCTTGGCGGCTTTGATCGGCCTGTGCAGCGATGCCCTCAGCGACCCCATCGTCGGCTCCTTCTCCGATAATTACCGCTCCCGCTACGGCCGCCGGCATCCGCTGATGGCCATCGCCCTCGTCCCTCTAGCCGTGTCCTTTGTCTTCCTCTTTACTCCTCCCTCGGGTCTGGGCGAGTTCGCCACCTTTGTGTGGCTGGCCGTGGTGTCGGTCCTGCTGCGGACCTTTCTGACCATCTTCTCCATTCCACACGATGCTCTGGGGGCCGAGCTGTCCCAGGATTACGAAGAGCGGTCGGTCATCATGGGCTATAAGACCTCGCTCGGCTGGCTCGCTGGCGTGATCCTGCCGGCCCTGTCGCTGGCCTTTGTGTTTCAGTCCCAGGACGGGACGGACGGACGCCTGATCGCCGGGAACTATGCGGTTTACGGCAGCCTGTCAGCGGTCTTTGTCCTGCTCGTTGGGGCTGTCACTTGCGTCTTTACCTGGCGGGAAATTCCCTATCTACCGGTCCCACCGGCCGTGCCCCAAGCCTTCCGTCTCCGCCAGCCGTTCATCGACATGTACCACGCCCTGGGCAACCATAATTTCCGCTGGCTGTTTGTCGCTCTGCTGTTCGCTCTGGCCAGCAGCGGCGTCTACGCCAGTCTGCTGCTGTATGTGAACACCTATTTCTGGGAGTTTTCGACCCGGCAACTAGCCCTGTTTTCCATCCCGTTTCTGCTGGCCACAGGCAGCGCCTTTGCTCTGGTTAGGCCGCTTGGCCGGCGCCTGGAAAAAAGCCAGATTTTACTGCTGTCACTGGGCGTGATTATTTTGAACGGCGGCTGGTGGTTCACGCTGAGGCTGATCGATGTCCTGCCAGCCAACGACGACCCATGGCTGTTTCAATGGCCTTGGTTCAGAGCTATGTCGGGGTTACGGCTATTGTCCTGACCCAGATCATGGTTCCGTCTATTGTTGCCGACATTATTGACGAACACGAGTATAATACTGGCACGCGCAAAGAGGGCGTATTCTATGCTGGTCAGGCTTTTGCCACCAAAGCCACCACTGGCTTTGGACAACTTGCCGGCGGGATTGTGATTGACTTGATTGGACTGGACTCGGGCGCTGCGCCGGGCACGCTTGATCCTAATATCGTGTGGAATCTGGGCTTTATCGTCGGGCCGGGGCTGTCGGCTAGCTTTCTGATTCCGCTGTTTTTGCTAAGCCGCATTCGCCTCGGTCGAGAGCGGCAGGGAGAACTCCGCCGGCTGCTTAACGAACGGCGCGGTCAATCGGTGATGTCAGTATCCGAGTCCACTCACTCCTCAAAGATCGCATAAGCCTCCATATAGCCCATCTCAACTAGTTCCGCTCGCGGTGCCCTACGGGCCAGTTCTTCTCGAATCGGAGCCGTATCAATCGTCTTGGAAAAGCCGGGGAGCCAGTTATCATGATGGCCCAGAATAACCCGTCGGGAGCGGAGCATCTCGACCTGGCGGGCCACAAACTGGGCCAACGAGCCCTGAATCGGCTCACCATCAATGTTGCCCCGACCGGCCGCGGCAACAATCGCTACATCGGGCCGTCGGTCGCGTAGAATGCCACTCCAGTGTCCAGACGTGTCTTGGTACAGTAGCGAGCCTTGGGGCGTCTCGAACATATAGACTAGCGCACCGCCGTCCCCGCGCGCGCCCTGGGCCGAGACTTTGAGATGTTCGACGACCTCCCCACCGAGAGCGCTGAGCTGCGTCCATAAGTCTTTGAGCCGCTCGATCTGCTCTTGATAGGTTACACCTCGTTCACCGATGCAAACCGCGTCGGAGTCCGGCATGGCGGTTTTCGACCACACACACGAGTGCTGACTAGGGTACACATCGACAGTCACCTGCGGCGCAAGCTGAATCTTTTCCCCGCCCGCCACCGGCATCAACTGAGCCTCCGGAACCCCCTGAGCAGCCATAACGCGGATGGATTCGTAGGAACCAATGATGGTCGCTCCGGTAGCTTTGGCAATTCGTTCTGCGCCGTACAGGTGATCAAAATGTGAGTGGCCAACCACAATCCAGTCGGCCTTTTGCACATCCTCGGTGGTCATACCGGTTGGGACTGCGCTTGGAACACGGTCGATATAGGCGTCCAGAAAAATAACCAGCCCATCAATACTGAGCCGAAACGTGGCGCAGCCAAGCCAATCTAAAGTTGTACTCATGGTTTTCCCCCTTATCACCGCTTTTTACGCGCTTTCGCCTTGCGTTGACAATGCCCATCCGCCTGCGCTATACGCCGCAGGCATGTCAGACCGCACGCTTCTCATAGACAGACAAGGCGCCGTCGCCACCCTCACCCTGAACCGCCCCGAGGCGATGAACGCGTTGTCGCGTGAGCTACGAACTCAGCTAGTGCAAGCGTTTGATCGGCTGCGCAACGATTCACAGGTAGGGGTGGTTATTCTGACGGGAGCCGGTGAACGGGCCTTTTGTGCCGGGCTAGACTTAAAGGAGTTGGGTCAAGCTGATTCCAACCTCACCCGAGACGTCGCTCCCGGCAACGAGCTTGACGTGGTCGAGGCCCTCAACCGGTTTGAGCGGCCAATTATTGGCGCCATCAACGGAGTTGCCATCACCGGCGGTTTTGAGCTAGCGCTGGCCTGCGACATCCTCATCGCCTCAACCGCGGCCCGGTTTGCCGATACCCATGCCCGGGTTGGGGTGATGCCCGGCTGGGGTCTAAGCCAGAAACTGCCTCGACTGATTGGTATCTACCGGACCAAAGAGCTGGCGCTGACCGGCAATTTTGTGTCCGCCGAGCAGGCTGCAGACTGGGGCTTGGTAAATAGAGTTGTGGAGCCCCAGGACTTGTTACCGACCTGTCAGGCTCTGGCCGCAGATATACTGTCGTGCATGCCGGACATGCTGGTGAAGCTGAAACGGACTATCAACACGGGGTTTGCCCAGACGCTGGCAGATGGACTGGCCACCGAGGCCAAGGAATGGCGTGAGCATCTGCGCCACGTCACCCCAGCGGCGATTGCCGCTCGACGGATAGGCATCCAGCAACGGGGACGGGGCCAAAGCTAAAGGAACGCCTGTCTAGGGCCGGATCGTATAGGCTCGCGGCCCAATATGAGCTTTCAACTGGGGCTGGATCATCTCAACCCACTCACACAGGGACGGGCGGGTGTGGCGCGGGTCAATGAGATCATGGACACTGAAATTTTCGGCCCGCGTATATGGATTGCGCTGGGCTGCTACACGCTCCTCAATCTCTCGGCGTTTGGCATCCGGGTCGGGCGCGGCGGCAATCTCCCGCCGGAACGCCACCGCTACGCCACCCTCGATCGGCAGGGCGCCTGACTCGGCAGAGGGCCAGGCTAAGACCGCACTGCCCGAGGCAAAGTGAGCGGCCCCTGCCACGCCGTACATCTTGCGCACAACGACCGAAATCCAGGGCACGCTGGACTGCATAATGGCAAACAGGGTCGCCGCGCCGTGACGTATGGTCGCCGCGCGCTCGGCCTCAGGACCGATCATAAAGCCCGGCTCATCAACCAGACTCACCACCGGCAGATGAAACGTATCACATAGATCAACGAAACGGCGCACTTTCTGGGCCGCATCCGCGGTCATTGCCCCGGCAAACCACATCGGATCGTTGGCCAAGACCCCAACCGGATGACCGTTCAACCGGGCTAGCCCAATGACCTGCGACTGTCCGTACAGCGGCGATAACTCAAAGAAAGAGCCACGGTCCACAACGGCCTCGATAATCCGACGGATTGCATAGGCCCGGCGCCTATTGCGGGGAATAATTGAGAGCAGCTCTTCGTCTTGGCGGTTGGGGTCATCATCGCAGACCGTCAGCGGCGGTGTCTCCCAGATATGACTCGGGAGATAGCTGAGGAAGCGGCGTATCAGAGCCAACACTCCGGGCTCGTCGTCGGCCACATTATCGACCACCCCGCTGCTGAGGTGCACCTGCGCGCCCCCCAGCTCTTCTTTGGTATACAGCCGGCCAAACGCTCGTTCGACAATCGCTGGGCCAGCAATCATGACTTGGGCCGTCTGTTTGGTCATGACCGAAAAGTGCGAGGCCACGAGTCTGGCTGCGGGCAGGCCGGCAACAGCCCCGACCGCGGCCGATACGACCGGGACCACGCTCATGACGTGCATGACCGACATAAAACGGTGCGGCGCATTGGCTGCACTACCACCGTCACCACCGGCCTGGCCTTTACCACGCGGCACACTCCCCCCCCCGCCCTCCAAAAAACGGATCAGAGGCATACGGTACTGGGCAGCCAGCTCTTCAATAAACACGCTCTTGCGCAGGCCAGCGGGCGTGGGTGAGCCGCCCCGCAGGGTAAAGTCTTCGCCCCCAACCACGCACGGCCGACCATCAATCTTGCCAAATCCCAACACATAGTTAGCCGGAGAGAAGGTTCGCAACTTGCCGTTTTCGTCGTTTTCCGAAGAGCCCGCGATACGACCCTGCTCACGAAACGAGCCCTCGTCAACCAGCCCAGTGCAACGCTCGCGAATGGTCAGCCGTCCTTTGGCGTGCTGCTGCTTGACCGCCTCCGGACCGCCGTGTTCGAGGGCCAGTCTGCGGCGCAGTTCAATGCCGTCAACTTCCTTTTGCCAGCTCATGACTCTCTTTCCATCGAGTTTGTTGGAGAAGGGGTGTGGAGGGGCCCAACTGTCGATCTCCGGTGGCGTAAAAATCAGCGTCGGCAGGGGAGTGCCCTTATCGCTGGAGTCGGGCACGGTTTGAATCTTGCTGAAGCCATGTTTATCAACCTCATCTGTAGGAACAACCATGTGTACAGGAAATATGGGCCCACTCACCGCCCGAAAATTCACGCGGCAAGGTTTCCTCTGAGGGAGCGACGATCACGCTCACCTTCTCACCAAAGATCACCCCTTTGACATCGACAAAGCCAAACAGGCTGCCCTGGCTGATACTCTTGGCGTAGACTTCGTAGACCCAGCCGTGATTCAAGACAACGACTCTGTGGAGGCGTTTTTTTGCGGCCGCAAACATACGCTAAAAATCAATCAGCTCAAGGATAGTTCCGTCCGGGTCGGTAAAACACGCAAAACTGGCCCTCCCCTGGTTGGGAAAGTTGAGTTCTTGAGGTTCTGAGAAAAACTCGACCCCCCTGGCTTTGAGGTCCTCGTAGACCTGGGGAAGATTTTTTGTTTTCAGCGCCAAGCGGGCCATTCCTACATGGTAGAGGTGAGGATAGGGCTGACCCGCAGTCCTGGGATTTTTCCACTCAATCAGGTCAATCCGCGTAGCGTGCGGGTCCTCGCCCAGCATCAGCAGGGCCGCCCTCCCCCGCCCGTCTGGAATTCGCAGACCCGTGTTTAAGGATTTCCCCCCACCTTCTCCGAGGTCGGCCACGACTCTGAAGCCAAGCATTTGGTAAAATTCAAGCGAGCGCTCAAAGTTGGTCACGTTGATATTAATGTGAAAGATACCCTGGATCATACTTCTCTCCCCAAATTATCTAGGGTTGACGGACAAGACGCTGTGGTGGCAGGGCCGGCAGTATATTTTCTAGCTCAGTTTCAAGGACCTCTTCGGCGACAAACCCGGTAAACGCTCGCTTGATTTTGCCATCGGGCGCGAACAAAAAGCTGCTAGGCAGCGCAAACACCTGATAGCGCGCCCCGATAGCCTGCTCAGTGTCCCGACCAATGGCGTACGGAATGCGGTATTGGTCGACAAATTTCTTGACTCCGTCCTCTTCACTCTGGAGTGCCACACCAATGACCGCAAAGCCCCGGCTCTTGTACTTATTATACATCCGCACCAGGGCAGGCGTCTCGACCACACACGGACCGCACCAGGGCGCCCAGAAGTTGACCAGGACGACCTTACCGTAATAGTCGCCTAGGCTGACCTGCTCGCTATCAATCGTGGTCAGGGTGAAATTGTAACTGCCATAGCGGCTATCAGCCGGGTTGAGCGCCGCTGGACTGGTCAGCTCAGTCGTCACCAACAGCTGTTCAGGATTGAGAAACGTCAGCCGTGAGGAGATCCACGATATTTTGTCGCTGAAGATCAAAATTCCGACCACCAGCAGCAATACGCCGCTAGTAATCTCAAATCGTCGCAGATGGGCTCTCAGCCCGCCAAACGTGGCCAAAAATCCGTTCAAAAAAGCGGCAGCCAGGATAAACGGAATACCCAGGCCGAGTGAATAGACGGCCAGCAGCAACACCCCTTGGCTTAGAGTCTCGGCCGTTGCCGCTAGGGCCAGAATGGCGGCCAGGATCGGCCCCACACACGGGGTCCAGCCGAAGGCAAACATCAGTCCGGCAACAAAGGCCCGGACCATTCCCGGCGGTGTGTTCTGACCAGAAAGACGGCGCTCTCGTGACAGACCGGGGATGGGGACAAGCCCGGTCAGATGGAGCCCGAGCAGCATAATCCCAACACCGGCTATGCTCTTGAGCAAACCGAGATGTGAGCGTAACAGGACGCTCAGCGCTGAGGCACCCGCGCCAAGCGCAATAAAGACCAGTGAGAAACCCAGCACAAACGGCAGGCTCTTCAATAGAGCGCTCCGCGACCGCCCCTGGCTCAGCTCATCAAAGCTCAGGCCGGTAATAAACGTCAGATAGCCGGGAACAATAGGTAAGACACATGGAGAGGCAAACGACAGAAAACCGGCCAATAGAGCAATACCGAGTCCAATATCCATAGCGACACGTCTTCGTAATATGGGATCACGCTCCCCCCAGGGGGAACAGTCCAGGCCGGACGCGATCCGTGGTGGCGGAGAGAGAGGGATTCGAACCCCCGATGCCTTTCGGCATACACGATTTCGAGTCGTGCGCGATCAACCGTACTCTGCCATCTCTCCACGCGGCTGAGCTTTTACTATACGGCATTTCCCATACACGCGTAAAGGGTGACGCGGCAGGGGTACGCCTCCACCCCGCCTTAGCACGCGTTGACTTTTCGCTTGGCCTGGAAGAAGGATCGTAACAGGGCTCGCCCCTCTTGGGCGCGCACTCCGGCCACGACCTCAATCCGGTGATTCAGGCGCACGTCATGCGCGAGATCATACACTGAGCCTGCAGCCCCTGCCCTAGGGTCGGGACAGCCAAAGACCAGCCGCTCGACCCGGGCCTGAATGAGTGCCCCCATGCACATTACACATGGCTCAACCGTAACGTATAGGGTCGCGCCAACTAGCCGGTAGTTCCCAACGGTCCGCGCAGCTTCGCGCACGGCCTGAATCTCGGCGTGGGCGGTCGGATCGGAGCGACTAATCGGGCGGTTGTACCCCCACCCCAGACACCGGCCTTCTCGCACGACCAGCGCTCCGACCGGTACCTCACCCGCCTGCTCGGCACGCCGGGCTTGGTCGAGCGCCTGCGCCATCCAATACGCGTGCTTACTCATACACCGCCCGGTATAGGTTGCCGATAGGAGTCACACCGCCCTGTCCCCCGACCAGTCGTTCGACCTCCAGACCGTAGGCTTCAATCGCCGCCACCAGCTCTTGGCCCCAGACTCGAACCTGGTGGGGGACCCCGGGCGAGAAGAGATCCGACACAAACAGCAGCTTTTCTTGGGGTAGAAAAACCATCAACATGCCCTCGGCGTGCGAGTTGTTAACCGGATAGATCTCAACGGTCCGTTGGCCGTCGGTCAGGACCTTCTTGTCCTGACCGACGGTTTCAATGACTGCCGGCCTAGGATAGCGATGGAGACGATCGGGCACGACGGTATGCGGTGCGTCGAAAACTTGTTGCAAAAACACCACGTTGGCCTGGCTGGTGACTAGACTGATGCCGGCCGCGACATAGGTCCGCAGTCCACCGGCGTGGTCGTCATGAAAATGGGTGTTGATGACCGTTCGCAGCGGTTTACCGGGAAACCGTCGCTCCAGACTGTCAATAACCCGCAGCGATCGAGCCTCGTACAGTGGCGCTTCAACAACGATGACGTGGTCGGCCATGGCGATGCCTAAGCTGTGATGGCTGCCGCCGGTGACGTGCACCACTCCCGGGGCGACATCAAGTATCCGAATCCGAGTTTGCTCTTCATCTACCGGGTTGGCCATAGCGATCCGTCGCAGCAGCCAGTGCGAGCTCAGCTCACCTCGGTCCGGACTGCCGTTATCGGCCTGTAGAATGTGCGAGGGCAGCGCAAAGGATTGCTCCGCAAACGGGACGTTATTGTCAATCGACTCGACCCGTTCGGTCATGATGAGTTGGCCGTTCAACCGCCACAGAGAGGAAAACGGCATCTTAATGTCCCCCACCTGCCGCCAATCAGCGAAGAAGAGTTCGTTGTGACTATCACCGTACAGGGGATCATCTTCGAGAAACTGGACCCTGGTCAGCAGACGGGTCTGGGCGTCCAGGGCTGCAACCACCGATTTCCCTCCGTCATTGTAGGCG
Source organism: uncultured Binatia bacterium (SeqCode) (assembly GCA_965214605.1). Classification (GTDB taxonomy): domain Bacteria; phylum Desulfobacterota; class Binatia; order Bin18; family Bin18; genus JAAXHF01. The sequence continues at coordinate 1,179,783 of OZ243961.1, forward strand.
ATCACATAGTGCAGCCGGCCACGAATGACCTGATCGCGCAGCCGTAAGAGCGAGGTCTGTCGGGACAGGGCCATCAGCAGCACCGAGACGGGCGAACGACCCAGCTCTTTTTTGCGCATGGCAATTCGGGCGGCCGACGCCGCCCGCTGGTGGGGACCGCGTGGGCCATCGGCACCAAGGATGATGCTGCTATAGCCGTCGCTGATTTCGGTGTAGATCGACCGGTCTGGAAGAGGAAAAAAGGTGTCGCGTTGCCACTCATAGCGGTAGCGGCCGCCAGCAAAGTCGCGCAGGAGAATATAGCAGAAGCGCGAGACTTTAGGCGCTGGGGCGCCCGGACGAATGGCGTGGGCGGGTTCAAAATTTTCCCCACAGGCCAGGATCTGCTGGCTCTCAATCGCCAGCAGGGCCTTAGACCCACCCATGGCTGCGACCGCAGAGTCCAGATAGATCTTGGCCGTCTGGGCACCTATCTGCGGAGCAGATAGAAAGACTAAGCTGAGCGCCGCCAGGCCGTAGCCCGCTCGCCACCGGGGATATCTGTTTGAGGCCGCGCTCAGAAGCGGACAGGGTCGGTGGTAAGCGAAGGAGCGTTTCATCGACGCGAACAACGAAGACTCTCACACCTCGTGCGATCAGGCCGCAAATCCGATCTTTACCTCCTCATAGCTAGGCCGCTGCTTCAGCCGCTGATGCCAGGCGGCAACGTTCGGAAACGGGCTAAAATCAACGCCCGCCCGCTCAGCCAGGGTGAGGAAAGGCGTGAAAGTCAGATCGACAATACCGTGTTCGTCCATTAGGTAGTCCCGCCCGTCCAGCTGCCCTTCAAGGCGCGGCAGCAGAGCTGCCAGCTTTTCCTGGTTGTGCCGAATCTTCTCCGTATTCTGCTCTTCGGCCGGTTTGCGTTTTTCGTACATCAGGCTCAGCACCGGTGGAACGAACTGACTGTTACAAAACTCGACCCACAAACGCATCTCGGCCTTGGCCCGACCGTCTATGGGAGCCAGCCGGGGCATGGGATATCGCTCTTCGAGGTATTCGTTGCACAGGGCGGATTCAACCACCCAGGCATCTTCTTCAACTAGCACCGGAACCTTGCCGTACGGATTGAGGGCCAAAAACCAAGCTTGTTTTTGTTCCTTGCTGGGCAGGTCGATAAGGATCCGCTCAAAATCGAGATCTTTTTCCTTGAGAACGATCCTCGTTCTCATGGCGAACGGTCAGGCTAGATAGTCAAATAACTTGCGGTTCATAGACGCCTCCTTACTTATCCTGTGGAATACGAGCAGCCCGTGTGCGAACACTAGGAAAGCACGCATTCAGAGTCAAGTGTTCTGGCCGCTCAGGCTTGTCCAGAGCGGATTAAATCTCATACATCAGCGCTTGGCCTGACCGCCGCCGGTCTTCTTCGGCCCGCCGACATAAATCGGCCAGCGTAAATTGACCACAGCCCGCCACCACAGCCCGCCTGACTTCTGTCATCACCTCACGCAGCCAACAGTGCTCAAAACTGGGACAGTCCGGACACTTGACCGCCACCTCAGTATCCGCGCACGGCAGCGGCGCAAACGGTCCCTCGACCGCCTGGATAATGTCGCCTAGTGTGACCTGGGCCGGTGCGGTTTGCAGCGTGTAGCCCCCGGCTTTCCCCCGGCTGCTGTGGACAAGACCGGCTTTTTTCAGAGCTAGCAGGACTTGTTCCAGGAATTTTTTGGGAATGTTTTCCTGGCCGGCAATCTGCCGAATGGATAACACCGGCGGCGCCCCGGGTGCGCCCAAACATGTCAGGGCGCGGAGCGCATACTCCGCTTTTTTTGACAGCTTCATAATGTCTATTTAAATTGTAGACAATAAGATGTCAAAGCCTATGCAGACGGTTCGTACTCAGATTTCCCTCAGTGCGGAGTTCTTGGGGGTAAACTCGTGTGTCTGCAGCCGCTCTTAACATTACACTCGCCGAATACACAGTCACCTCGTGGCTTCTGGCCGAGTCTCTCGAAGCGTCGGCCGTTCGAGCTCAGTCCGTCGGAAGGCACTGCTTATCGGCAGCGAAGAAAGCTCGAATGAGCGGAGAAACGGCTGGTGCCGGGAAGCACCGCCATTCCGCGACGGCAGGCTTGAGTCTCTTTGTGGACAGCTCAGCCCGCTATGCCACTGCTGAGGGCACGACCAACAAAATGGACGTGCGAAGCGGCTTCTGACACTGGACGAACGGCTTGTTTCAAACGCTCACGTTTCGGTTGAGACTTGGCGTCTCATCCGCCATTTTATCCCCACCTAATACGGCGGAAACCTTTAGCGCGAACCTCGAAGCCGCGCCTGTATCAGTATAGAACGGCTCGACATGCCGCGTCTCATTCACCACGACAACGATTTTGCCATCTGTCTGAACTACTGAGGTACAAATGCTGTCTGGAATACCTCATAGTCATGCAAGCGCGATAGAGACTAGGCCGGGCTAGCACGGAAACTGCTGCCCAACCTCATACTGGACCTAGACGTCGACCCGGTAGAGGAGCAGTGACGGTCGACCAAGTCGACGCCTACCGGTCATCTCCTTAATAGAAGGCAAGTGGCCCTCGATCGTTTTGCCAATTGACTCAATCTCGCTCTTACGGAGAATCCGTAAACCGGCTTGACACATGGACCGCAATAGTCATAATCACAGTATCCCCTTAATATCTATAGAATTAGTAGATATTCACGGAGGCTATGGATGGCAAACGGAACTCAAGAAAGCCCGTCGGCATCTCCAGAGGTGAAAGTCGGGACGCTAGACAATCCAGAGATTTATCAGAACGTTCCCGGCCACGTCATTCCCATTCTTGAACAAGAATTCGACGACTTTGACACTGAGACCCAAAAATTTCTGAGGGCTGAGGCAGAGGCGGGGGTTTTCATGGGCTTCCGCCTGCGCCAAGGCGTGTATGGCCAGCGTCAACCAAACGCTCAAATGCTTCGGGTCAAGCTCCCCTTTGGCGGGGTGAGTCCGGGCCAGTTCGACGTCTTGGCCGATTTGGCCGAGCAGTACGCCCCGCTCAAAAAAGGTCATATTACCACCCGCCAGAACGTACAGTTTCACCATATCCCACTGCTCGAGGCAGCCAAGGCCCTTCGCATGCTGGGCACTCACGACCTGTCCACCCGCGAAGCGTGTGGTAACACTGTCCGCAATGTGGTGTGCGACCCGTTTGCTGGGGTGGCACCGGGGGAATTGTTTGACCCTACCCCGTATGCCGGGGCCCTGGTACGCTACTTTATCCGCAACCCGCTCACCCAAAATTTGCCCCGCAAATTCAAGGTGGCGTTTTCCAGCACTGATCAAGACCTAGGGGTTTCAGGTATTCATGACCTAGGCCTTATCCCCCGGATTAAAGATGGCCAAAAAGGCTTTGAGATCCGGACTGGGGGCGGCACCTCTATTATGCCCAGGATCGCCTACTGCCTGTACCCCTTTGTGTCGGTCAATGCCTATCTCAAGGTGGCCGAGGCCATAGTGCGTATTTTCAACCGGAGCGATGAACTGCGCGTCAACCGGGCCCGGGCCCGCATTAAGTTCCTGATCGACCGTATCGGGATTGATGCGTTCCGTGAGCAGGTCGACAAAGAAATGCAGGGGGACTGGGTAGCGGAACGCAACTTTGATCCTACGCCGCTCCAGTTTATGGACGAGGAAGAGGCCCGGGCACCCGAAAAACCGGCCAATCCCGGCAGCCCCAACGGTGACCAACAGGCTTTCAACGCCTGGCTCACTTCAAATGTCCGGCCCCAGCGTCAGACCGGATTTTCCACGGCCGAGGTCAAAGTGTCGCGCGGCGATCTGAGTCCCGAACAGTTTCGGGGGCTGGCCCAGATGATGCGCGATTTCAGCGGTGGTAACGCCCGGACCACAGACGAGCAAAATGTCATCCTACGCTGGGTTCGCAACGAGAGTCTGTACGATGTCTGGACCCGACTCACGGCTCTTGACTTGGGCCAGGCCGGGGCGCGGCAGATCACCGACGTGGTCAGCTGCCCAGGGACCGAGAGCTGCAAGCTCGGCATCACCAACTCAATGGGCTTGGCAGCTGCGGTACAGCAACGCCTAGAAGATCTCCAGATCGACGATCCCCTGACCCAACAGCTCCATATCAAACTGAGCGGTTGTCCTAACGGCTGCGGACGGCACCATATTGCTAATATCGGCTTTTATGGCGCAGCCATGAAGTTCGATGGACGTCAAGTGCCAGGCTACATCATCATGCTCGGCGGGCAATACGACGACGGCCGCCCACGCATTGCCCGGCGTTTGCGGGTCCGGGTGCCCTCAAAACGCGCGCCCGAGGCAACCGAGCGTTTTATTCGCTATTACCAGGACGAGCGTCAGGACGGCGAATCCTTCAACGCCTTTCTGGACCGAACCGGGGTGGAAGCCTTTGAGGACCTGATTAGAGACCTATCCCTGCCGGTGAAATTTGACAAACAGCACAAGGGCGATTTCATCGACTGGAACCGCTCGGCCCTGTACAAGCTGGAGCGGGGAGAAGGTGAATGTTCAGCCTAAACTCTCACCAGCAGCCGAATGGACGGAGGAGACCCCTATGATGGAGCACCTCGGTCTGGATGAACAGGCCATTCACGCCCTAGCCAACACCTATGAACACCGCGCGCCCCAAGACGTACTGAGTTGGGCTTCAGAGCGCTTTGGCTCACAATTGGCGCTCTGTACCAGCTTTCAGGCGGATGGCATGGCTATTCTCGACATGGCCTGGCGGATTGATCCCACAGTCCGGGTGTTCACCATTGATACCGGACGGTTGCCGCAGGACACCTACGACTTGATCGACACCGTGCGGAAACACTATCAGATTGAAATCGAGGTCTATTTTCCGGATGCTACCCAGGTCGAGAGCGTGGTCCGACGCCACGGCATGAATCTGTTCTACCAGGACGTGAATTTGCGCCTGCTGTGTTGCCAAACGCGCAAAGTCCTGCCGCTGCGCCGCGTCCTGTCCTCGCTCGACGCCTGGGTTACCGGTTTACGTCGCGATCAGCTTAGTAGTAGGGCCAACACTCAAAAAGTCGAGGCCGACCATGACCACGGCGGGATTGTGAAGATCAATCCGCTGGCCGACTGGACCGAGGAACAGGTCTGGGACTATATCCGGGCCCACCGTGTTCCAACCCATCCGTTTTATGATCAGGGCTATACGAGTATCGGCTGCGGTCCGTGTACTAGGCCGATCTCAGCTGGTGAAGACCAGCGGGCCGGACGCTGGTGGTGGGAAAACGGTGCACTCAAAGAGTGTGGCATGCACTGTGCGATTGAGAGCGGGCGCTTTCAGCGCGAGTACAACGCCGTTCAGAACCGGGATGGAGAAGGGATTTAGGCCGAGCCTGCCTCTCCTATTTTTTTCTTCCTCCTCTGGTTGGACAGCCTGCACTTGCGAGAGGTTTGCACTTGCGAGTACACTGGGGTGTCATCCAAAAGCGTGAGGAGCGCGATGGCACGCCTATTCAAAGACATCACCGAGACTATTGGTCACACCCCATTGGTCCGTCTCAACCGGGTGACCCACGGTTTGCGTGCTGAGGTGTATGCGAAGCTAGAGTTTTTTAATCCGCTCGGTAGTGTCAAGGACCGAATCGGCTACAATATGATCGCGGCGGCCGAGCGGGACGGCAAGATCAGCCCAGACACCGTGATCGTCGAGCCAACAAGCGGGAATACCGGTATTGCGCTAGCCTTTGTGTGTGCCGCGCGCGGCTATCGTCTGATCCTGACCATGCCGGACTCGATGAGTGTAGAGCGCCGCAGCCTGCTGCGTCTGCTAGGTGCAGAGCTAGTGCTGACCCCGGCCCAACAGGGCATGCCGGGCTCCATCCGCAAGGCCGAAGAAATCGCTGCAACACTGTCCAACACTTTCATTCCCCAACAGTTTGAAAACCCGAATAATCCAGAGATCCATCGACGCACGACCGCCTTTGAAATCTGGGACGATACAGACGGCAGGGTCGATATGCTAGTCAGCGGAGTGGGCACCGGCGGGACGATTACCGGCGTGACCGAGGTGCTCAGGGACAAGAAGCCGAGCTTCCAGGCTGTTGCCGTCGAACCCGACCGTTCAGCCGTGCTGTCCGGAGGGCCGCCTGCCGCGCATCAAATCCAGGGCATCGGCGCGGGCTTTATCCCGACCATTCTCAACACCGACCTGATTGACGAAATTGTCCGGGTCAAAGACGAAGACGCGCTAGCTACCGCGCGGCGAGTGATCAAGGAAGAGGGCATCCCGGCCGGAATTAGCAGCGGAGCCGCGGTGTGGGCAGCCCTTCAGGTCGCAGCTCGTCCGGAAAATGCCAACAAGCTGATTGTGACTATACTGGCCAGTTCGTCGGAACGCTATCTCAGCACCGCGCTGGTAGAAGAGGAGTGATCCTCTCCCTGCGGGTCTTTCCACAGGCTCATTTCTTTACCACCAGCCGATAGACCTTCCGTGCTATCTCGGTTGCATTTTCAAAGGCACCCGTCTGACCCATGTCTGTGATCTCGCTATAACGGTCCCGAATCTGCTCCGGACTCGGCACCCGGTCTGTTCCAAACACGACACCGGCAGCCTCTCGGACCTCGACCTTGGCATAATAGCCTGCCCCACCCTCAAGAATATGCCCCGAGGCCTCGTTCTCCGGGGCACATAGCCAGGCGACCGCAGCAGTCACGAATTCTGGTTGGCTGACCTTGGCAAATTCGTCCGTCATCGCTGCTCGTGACATACGGGTGACCGCTATCGGAGCGATGGCGTTGACCGTGATGTTGTAGCGGCGGCCCTCTTCTTTGAGCGCGTGCATAAAGCCAATCAGCGCCATCTTCGCCGTGCCATAATTGGTATGGCCGTGATTGCCGTACAGACCAGCCGCCGACGAAGTCATCACAAGTCGCCCAAAGCGTTGCGCGCGCATAATCGGCCAGGCCGCGTGTGAGCAATACACCGCGCCCATCAGATGTACATCAATCAAGGCCCGAAAATCATCAAGATCCATCTTGGCAAAGCTTTTGTCACGGACGTTACCGGCATTATTGATCAGCACATCGACCGTGCCAAAAGCGTCCAGAGCGGTCTGAATAATCCGGCGACCGCCCTCCTTGCTGGCCACCGAATCATAATTGGCCACCGCCTCACCACCGGCTGCCCTGATTTCATCAACAACGCTGTCAGCCGCCGCGGGCGAGCCGCCCGTCCCATCCACGCTGCCGCCCAAATCGTTGACTACCACTTTAGCCCCTCGCGAGGCCAGAAACCGGGCGTGACTGCGGCCCAGTCCGTTGCCTGCCCCGGTAATTACCGCCACCCGCCCGTCAAAACGAATATCACTCATCAGTCTGCTCCTTTTTCCTCTTCAGACTTGCCCCTGCTATAGCAGAGCCGAAGAGTGGGAGACAGGCATTGCGCGTCCAGGCCCCACGTTCTAATGATGGGAGGAGACATGTCACGCCACGTCTCAACATCCTCCCCTTCCCGTACAGCTGACTCCTAGGATTTTCCATATGAAGATGCTCGGCTCGCAACTGGCTTACTTTCTGGACGACCGGGAAATGCGCCGGAATATCGGGGCTCTGCTCAAATTTACCGCCTTTTTGTTTGGCACGATTATTGTGTTCGCGGTACTCTTTCACTTGATCATGCTCTACGACGAGGGTCAGAACCACTCGTGGTTAACCGGACTCTACTGGACCCTAACCGTGATGAGTACGCTCGGCTTTGGCGACATTACCTTTAGTGGGGATGTCGGACGCCTGTTTAGTATTGTGGTCTTGCTGTCAGGCATTGTCCTCTTGCTCATTGTCCTGCCATTTACCTTTATCCGTTTCTTCTACGCTCCCTGGCTCGAAGCCCAGGTGCGGTTGCAGGCGCCGCGTGAAGCTCCGCCGCAAACGCACGGGCATGTGGTGATCTGTCCGTATCATACGCTTGCGCCCGGACTGATTGAGCGGCTGCGCCTGCACGACATTCCCTACTACATCATTGAACCCGACCTTAGCGTTGCCACCCGGCTACACGCGGCCGGTGTCTCGGTCATCACCGGTGAACTCGATAGTCGTGAGACCTACGAAAAAGTCCGTGCCGCGCAGGCCCGCCTGATTGTGGCCGATAGTGCCGACACGACCAACACCAATATTACCCTGACCGTCCGAGAGATTGCCGCCGAGGTGCCCATTCTGGCCACTGTTGAGGACGAGGACTCGATCGATATTCTTGAATACAGCGGCTGTAGCCAGGTCTTACCCCTCAAGCAGCGCCTGGGGGAGCGTTTGGCCAATCGGGTTAACACCGGCAATGCCGAGGTCCACGAGATCGGCCATTTCAGAGACCTGCATGTGGCCGAGTTTCCTGTCCATAATACACCCCTCGCCGGCCGCACAATCCGAGACACCGGCCTGCGCGAGGCGCTTGGCGTCAATATCGTCGGGATGTGGGAACGTGGACGCCTGGTGCCGGTCTCACCAGACACCTATCTGTCCAATACCAGCGTGGTAGTCGTGGTCGGCAGCGCCGAACAGATGCTGGAGCTCAACACCTTGCTGGTCATTTACGATATCAACGATAATCCAGTCTTGGTCATTGGCGGAGGGAAAGTCGGCTTCGCCGCAATCAAGGCCCTGAAAGACCGAGGGATACAAGTCCATTTGATTGAACATGACGAATCCTTACAAGAGCGACTCGCCTCTCTCCCGGACAAGCTCATCATCGGCGATGCGGCCGACCGGAATGTCCTGAAGAAGGCCAAACTGGAAGATGCGCCCGCAGTGCTCCTGACCACAAATGACGATGCGATGAACATCTACCTGGCGGTCTACTGTCGCCGCCTCAATCCCGAGCTGCGTATTGTGAGCCGTATTACCCACGAACGCAATATTGAAGCGATCCACCGGGCCGGAGCAGACTTTGTGCTGAGCCACGCCTCGCTCGGGGTTGAACAGGTCTTTTCGCTGCTCCAGGGCCACGAGTTGGGGGGCTTGGAAGAGGGGGTGGAGTTATTCACAGTTTCTCTGCCGCCTTCCTTGGTGGATCTGAGCCTGGTAGAAAGCAAAATCGGATCCCAGACGGGACTAAACGTTATCGGTATTCAGCAGAACGGGCAGATTATGACCAACCCGCTTCCGGCCACAATCCTGAGGCAGGGCAGTGAACTCATTATGTTGGGCAGTACCCAGCAACGTCAGGCCTTTATTGAGGCGTTTCGTTAACTCTCGGTCCCATACCAAGCACAGCGATCCGCTTGCGGTTCTCAGCACTACTAGTGCGCCGTTGTAGCCACAGTTTTTCAATACGCCCCCTTTACAGAAATCAGTGGCTCGTCCCGAGGCATACGTCACGACGCACCTAGAGGACGGCACTGCTCCACTTCCCAGCACGGGACAGTCAACCCCTCTGTCAAGCACACAAGGCAAACGGGAAACACACTGGTCCAAACTTACACAGATCAGTTCTCACGGCTTCTCGTTTGGGCTGTGGGTCTTTTGGGATATTGGCGCGTCCGTGTACTCCGTTCCAGACATTCTGTATGCCAAGGGGTCGCTGCCCTCACCCCCATTTTGATTGCGGCTACAGTCTTCGGTTTTATTCCACTCGCCCTCAAATACCAGGAGATTTATTGGCGTAATCCAGAGGGAGGATGCGTCGTTTCTGTCGCCGCCAAAGCCCCCACTCCTCGCTAGGAGGTGTGGGGCGAGTTTCTGATTCTGGTCTCCTGTTTCTTTCCTATTGTAATTTCCACCGTTTCAGGTTTGCACTACCGAGCGACACTGCTCCCGTTGATCAAGGACACCGTCATCCCCTACATCGTTATTTGTCTTAGCGTTCCTAGCAGCCCTCAATATTATCGGTATTCGCGAAAGGGCTATTCTGTCACTAATCATGACCAGAGCGCGGCATTCGCCGTCGATTCGGCGCCACCTTCATCGCTCTTGGCCCACCAGAGCGAGACAGCTTCACCCAACATCTCCAGCGGAGCGCATATCACTGCGAAATTTCCCGTCGATTTCGCTGGTGCGATGTTCCTAGTAATTATCTCTATCCTAATCACCTCTCCCTATGCGCTCGCTATTCTCGGTTGCTCTCTTGCCAGAAACCCTTACGTTGCACAAAGCAGAGCGTTTTATCCCGGCTCCAGGCGCGATGTAGGGCGGCTTTCCGTCAAGCTCACAGGCATCAGCACGGCCTCGGTCTTGCGCTTGTTTGCTGCAAACACCGGAATTATCAGCGCCTCCCATATCTTTTTAGCCTTAGCCAACGGCGGCTTTCTTCCCCAAGCTATTCCGCAGCGGAATCGACAGTTTGGGTCGCCACATCTAATGATTGGCTACGCTCGTGCCAATCAGTGTGGTCATTGCTACCAAGGCACAGCTAGGTCTCCTCGCCGATATGTATGGGTCTGCTTGGAGCGTTTGTCATGAGTTCCGCTGGGCTGGATGTCATTCGCCGGCACCGACGTGAGCGCGGTGCCAGATTTTGGCTCGGCCCCTTCACTAGTCTTATCCTTGTGGCCTGGAGATGGGAGAATTTCGGTTACAGCTTAACAAGGCTGGTTTTCTGACCCGTGGTGTCAGGTTCCGTTTATCGTCCGACCTCCCAACGCGTCCCAGAGGCAGAGTTTGAGACTGAAGAAATTCCAAATTTGATCAGTCTGAGTAAGGCGCGACATCATTAGCCTGTACCCGTCCTAGACGCTGGTTGCGATGCGGGGGCACGACCAAGGTCTCCTCGAAGAAGTCCTCACTCGGGAAAAAGGACTGGATGGGAATGCCCTCTAGGTGCTGTACGTGGAAGAGCAGCCAGCGAGGTGCACGACCTGAGTCAGGAGAGTCGTGAAACCCTGCGTTTTGCGGCCACTATTGCGTAACGTCACGGTTTGAGATCATCCGGGTTGGGACGATGGCGTATAACGTAGCTGAAACCATCACCCGCGCCGCTCAGGTTTTAGAGGTCGATACGGTCATGTTGGGGGCAGCCAGCGCAGTGCTGTCTATCATCTGCTGCGGAGACATGTGGTCAACGGGTTCGACCTGACGGCTGCCCCGGAGCTGTCATTTGCTGTTGCTGAATCTGGACCGTCAGCTCAGAGAAGGAGAGGTGGGCGCTACAGGCGTTTCCTCAAGAATTTTCTTTAGCCCCCGTAACAGCCGTCGGATTGCCTCGCCCGCCACCTCTTCGCTCAAGGCCCCATAGGCTACCCGCAGGTAACAGCCATTGGTCAGACCAAACGCGGTGCTGGGTATCACCGCCACCCGATGCTCCTGAATGAGCCGCTCAGTCAAGACCATCGGGTCCAGAGCGGTTCGCACCCGCAGCAAAAAGTAGAATGCGCCGTCGGACCGTGGCAGGCTGATCAGCTCAGGGAAAACGTTCAACTCCCCTAGTACAACCTGGCGGGTCGCGGTCATAGCTCTGAGTTTGTCTCGACAATAGGCCGACCCGACGCGCATAGCGGCCACAGCCGCGTGTTGGGACACGACTGGCGGGCAGATCACAATCGTATCCTGGGCCTTTTTAATCGCCGGATACAGGTGTTCTGGCACGACCATCCAGCCGATACGCCAGCTGGCAAAACCGTAAGCCTTGGACAGTGAGTAGAGCGAGATAGTGTGCGGCCAGCTGTCCGCTAGCGAGCCGGGCGAAAAATGCCGCGCCCCATCATAGGTGAAATACTCGTACGCCTCATCGCTGATGTGGTAGATGCCAGCCTGGCGACACAGACGGTTGACCTCCCGCAGAGCGGATTCGGGGTAGACAACGCCGGCCGGGTTGTTGGGGGAGACCGTCACCACAGCCCGGGTCCGATTGGTGATAGCATTGCTGATGGCGTCGAGGCGGAGTTGATAGTTCTCATCGGTCGGCACGCACACAGCTCGGCAGTTGACCATACCGACCGCCATCTCATGATTAAAATAGTAGGGCAGTGGCAAAATGATCTCATCGCCCGGATCAGTGATCGCCATCAGGGCGTTCATAAAAGCCATATTGCCCCCAGCCGTCACCACGATACGCTGCCCATCGTCCAGCGCCATACCGTTCTCCTGGCGTAGTTTGTGGTCAATTACCTCCAACAGCGGATCGATACCCTGAACAAGCTTGTACTTATGGTTCTCCGGATTCGCCTCAAAGCGGCGGACGGCTTCAAGTGCTGCGGGCGGTGGGCCGTAGTAGGCGACGCCCTGGCCCAACGACAACGTCCCGGGGGTGGCGCGAATCAACTCGGCGACCACTGGGATGATCGGCGACTGAACCGCCCGCATCCGCCGACTTTCAGCTAGCTTTTGCATCTGGAGGGTCTCTCCGCGGTCGATCAGCTAGCCAGCAGGGGCAGTTCAAGGAAAGACGGCCGTTCCTCGACATGGTGGATCACATTTGTTGCGATACGGATATCCGCCTCAGTGTCGTTGGCCAGCACCGCGTTCCCGCTGTTGGTGTTGCGGACCCGACGAGGAAAGTTACTGCTCGTAATATCCACCTGCAGACGGCTGCCGGCCTGAAAGGTGTGATGGATGTCGCCCAACTCAACCCTCAGCCGGTAGACCTGGCCGGGATCCAAGGGCTGGGGCTCAGCCTGACGATACATGGCCCGTACCACTCCATCCATCAGCAGCACAGCGCAGCCGTCCGCTTGCAGCTCGATCAGCTTGGCCACAAAATCGGTGTCGCGGCAGTTGGATTGGATGTGGAGCGTGACCTGCACCGGTCCGGCGATGCTGAGTTCCTGGTCAAGAATATCACTCCGGTAGCTCAGACCATAGTTGGGCAAGGCTTGTGCCGCGCGTTGATCGCGCGGTCCGCTGTCGATCAGCATATTGCGTCCACCCAGCGTCGGAATAGGGCGACGGGGGTCATAGATATAGCTTCGCTGACCACCACCTGGGCCGTCCGCGCTGAGTCGACCCTCGCCCGTCATATACAGCCGCTGCCGGGTAACTCCAAGTGGGGGCCACTGCTCGGCGTGGCGCCAATCATTGGCAACATAGCCGGCCTGGTCTGGAACCCACGCGCGAGGGGAATAAAAGATCGCTGGCTCATCCATGATCCGGGTTGATTCATCCTTGAGCCAGTGGTCAAACCATTCGAAGTAGGGATCTCGCGGCCAGAAATTCCGCTCATACACAAAATAGTGGCTGTTTGGTCCGATCCACAGCCGCTGTTTACCAACGCGGGACTGGATGTCGCCAAAGGCGGCTAACACACTGGTTAGAAAAATATCGAACCAGCTGGTGACGTGAAAGCCGGGCACGGTGATAGTAGCCCGAAAGTTGTGACGGGCACGAAACGCGTCAGGTGTGGGGTGACTGATGATCTCGTCCAAATAGGGCTGCCAGACGGAGAAGTCCGGATAGCCGGTCAACGGCAGCCGCATCCATTCGGCCGAATCAATGAACGGCGGGTCTGCCTGGCGGGCGGCGTCGAGGGCCGCATAGCGGGCATCGGCCGCACCGGCCGCGGCGTCCAGAGCCTCAGCACTCATGTCGTACCGCTCCATCAACGCGCGGCGGTGGGATGCCGACAGGCCTGGAATATTACGGGCGACCCACAGCCATAAGCGTTCCATCTGAATCGATTGGCCCTCATACACCACGTCGTCATAGATACTGGAGCCGCCGGCCTGGGCAAAAAACGCCCCAACACTCGGATGTCCCTGCGAAGCGGCGGCAAGCGCAGTCGTCGCCCCGGCCGACGAGCCCGACAGCCCAACCCGCTGGTTGGACCAGGGCTCGGCCGCGATCCATTCCAAGGTGTCGTACCCGTCTGCCGCATCGTCGCCGTAGACGTGGTCTTCACCTTCAGAGCCGTAGCGTCCCCGCGTGTCCTGATAGACCGCACTATAGCCGCGGCGTACAATCTCGCGCCAGCCGCGCAGGATCGAGCCGCGTAGGGGCGCGTTTGGGTCCGGCAACCAGCCCTTGGTACAGTCGGTCACATGCCGGCCTTCGGGTGAGGTGATGCCATAGGGAGTGCGCTGTACAATTACCGGATAGCGCGGTCCGCCACTTTCCGGTAGGAACACAAATGTATTGAGGCAGACACCGTCCCGCATCGGTACCATGGCCTGGAAACAACGTGCCCCGTCGATCACCCGCATAACAGCCCTTTCCTTTGCTGATGGACAGTCCTTGCCGTGACCGTAAACGTCCAAGCGGCCATCGGTCAAGAGCACCTCGTCAAGCCGGCCCAATCTCTCAGGCGTATCGCTTTCACCGCTCGGCCCAGGGGCGCTGAGGTCTGACAGGTTGATATAGGGGAGCGATATCGGTAGCACGGAGAGGACGGAGAAAATGGACGGAAAGGGTGGCGGATGCATCTTGGCTAGTCTAGGAAGTATTTGGGGGCTGGGTGGAATTATGGCCATATTGGCCTATGCAGTTTTTCATCTTCTAGGACGGTCAATTGAGGCATTTGGCCACGCCTGGGACTGGCGTCATTGGACCCTGCTCATCCTCAACTCGGCCTTTATGGCCCATTCGGAGGGCTATATGGGATTCCAAAAATCCTTTGCCCCGCGCGTCGTCGCCCGTGCCCAAGTGCTGCGCGACCGTCCGTCGTTCCTACGGCTGCTGCTCGCCCCGCTGTTCTGTATGGGGTACTTTCACGCTTCCCGCCGCCGCCTCCTGTCCATCTACGTCCTGACTAGTGCCATTGTCGTGCTGATCGTCATCTTTCAGTATATCAGCCAGCCGTGGCGCGGCATTCTTGACTGCGGTGTTGTCGTCGGCTTGAGCTGGGGCATGGCCAGCATTGTTGTACTGGCGGTCCGGGCGTGGCTGGAGCCGGGCACCATTGAGTCGGCCGACCTGCCCGACCCACCTATGCCTCCAACAACAGCCTAGGCCGGGGAAGTCCACGACTCAGCTCTTCAAAACCACCTGATCAAACGGCTTGATCCCCCTTGCTGCCCGCCTCTTGTCGGCTCGGCGTTCATACGGCCAGGCCTAGATTTGGGGAGACGACTGGGCGGAATTATCGCGCGGGGCTTCAAGGTTGGCAATCTGTAATCCTGCGGTTTGCCTTTCTCGGTGGACGGCAGGCTCTCCGACGCCCCATAACACATCGTGACTCTCGATTTGTCCGGCCTGGGCCCAACGTACGTATTCGACGGTCTCCGGTGGGAAGGGGAGAGCCTCGGGGTTCTTTGGCCGCGATAAACGCAAAGCCGTCATAGGTCGAAAGGAACGGAGGTGAGGACTTCGACGTGTCACCGATGATGATCCGTATTGCTTGGGGCTTGTACCCCTTTTGCCCGTCCTGAGCGACCGATCGACGCAGCAATTCGGCAGCCTTTACTGCTGCGGTCACCTCCTCGGCAAGCGTACGGTATCCCTAAAGCGCTTGAAACGACGTTGGAGGCCTCTGCTCTCATGGGCTCGGCTCCCGAGAATCCTCCCCGCGCGCAAAAGTACGCAACCAGGGTTTCGTGGGGGCGGTGCGGGGCAGGGCCGCCACCTTCCCCGCGCCTAACAGTAGGTACTGGAACAGAGCTGCGATTGATGACGCCGCCCCCCTGTTCCAGACGGACGAGTAGAGCACTCTGGCAGCGACGCGGTAGAGATGCCTTAAGGTCGAGCAATTCCCGGCAGCCAAGCGCCTTGCACTACGGGCCGACTTTGTGCTGAAGATCAGCGCGGAGAATGAGAAGGGCAGCGGCAGAGCAGTTGCATCACTTTCCCGGTTCAGACTCTTCGATAGGCCTTGCGGCGATAATGTGGTACGCCAATTCGTAGGTCAAAGTGAGACGCCAATGTTCAAGATTGCCAACGATCAATCACTGGAACGTCCGCCTCCCACCTTTACACCGAACCATGCAGGCGAAGCCCGACACCTTGTGGGGGAAGTCTTCGATAAGGACTTTGATGCCTTTCTCTTTCAGCAGCCCGCTCATATTGGGAAGAGGGGTGGGACCAAGCTCCCGGTTGTTCGCGCAGCCTACCAGCCGGGTCTTCAGCGCGGGCAATGGACGCGGATATTAAATCAGGGCGGTTCCATTCGGCCCTGTTGAGTTCCAGGAGCCGTCCAACCCAGAGATATCGTTCAATGCCTTCAAGAACAGCCACCTCGACCGCGGCATGATGTCGGGTGCGCTGCCGGTGGCGGCCTTGACCCGGACCTTCACCCCGCTAAGCCCGGGAGTGTCAAGCGTGACCGGATACGTCGGACTCACATCAAGCGCTTGGGTGGACCTGAGCGGTCATGGCATGATTCATTTTTGGATCAAATCATGTAGGGACAGGCCGGGTCGTCCCCAGTCAGTTTGAGACGAAGTCGGTCAAGGCCGTTTGCCGTCGAAGGGGCCGTGAACGTAAGCTCGCCGGGAGGAGTTCAACAACTGGGAGGATGAACAGGTCCGGGTTGACTAAATTCGCAACTCGGGCAATGACATGGAGCTGGAGGCAGCGCTCAATGGGAGAGCGGCATGTAATGTTGAACCACTACAGCTTCCTCACTCGCGCGATGAAGCTGTGGTCTGATCATGAATCAAGAAGAGGACCAGTATGAGCGGAAGATTAGCTAACAAGGTCGCCCTGATTACCGGAGCCGGCGGCGGCCAAGGCCGGGCCGCGGCAGTGATGTTCGCCCAAGAGGGCGCCAAGGTGGTTGTGACCGATATCAAGGGCGAAGGCGGACACGAGACGGTTGAGCAGGTCAAAGCGGCTGGCGGTCAGGCGATCTTTCACAATACCGATGTCTCACAGGCGGCGGACCTCCAGGCCGCCGTGGGCCGGACAGTCGACACCTACGGCCGTCTGCACATCCTGTATAACAACGCCGCCGTGCTGCATAAGCAGGACACGACGGTGACCGAACTCGAAGAGGACCTGTGGGACTTGGTGATTGGGGTCAACCTCAAGAGCATCTACCTAGGCTGCAAATACGCCATTCCAGAAATAACCAAGGCGGGTGGCGGCTCAATCATCAACGTGTCATCCTTGGCCGGGTTGTTGGGCGTCGGCAATGTGCATGCGTACACTGCGGCCAAAGGCGGGGTGATTTCGCTCACTCGGGCGATTGCCACAACCTATGCGGCCAAGAACATCCGCTGCAACGTCATCTGCCCCGGCGCGGTTGATACGCCGATGATGGCCCATGTGCTGCACGGCTCGAATCCCAAGCGGATGGAACGGGTAGCCAAGAGTCATCCGCTCGGGCGTGTGGGTGCGCCGCAGGATATCGCCTCAATGGGCTTATTTTTGGCCTCAGACGAGTCGTCATGGGTGACGGGCTCGGTATTCACCGTTGACGGGGGATATGCCGCGCAGTGACAAACAGGGCCGCAGGGTCGTTGGGACAGAGCTGGTTCTTCCCTCTCCATCAATCTCGTCACAGTCACGTATATCTTGGGGGGTAAATCCTACAGGGATAAGCTGGCTAGTTATCGGTCCAGTTTTGGACCTCCACCATCGATGACCGGTTCCGAGGATTGAAGGAGCACCAACAATTACTGAGATAACTGGAAACTGATATTTGCTACAAATGGCCAAGGTATTGCATCAACCAGACCAGCGTGACAGTGACAGCCATGAACCGACGGGCAAGGTTCTGGCGGCCATTGGTTGCCATCATCCAGCCCCCACCCACAACATACGCCTCAATACGCTTCTTAGTCGCATTCTTGAACCTTCCTTCCGAGGTATATACCAGAACGTCGTTTACGAGCGCATCCAGGGGCGGTCACCCTTCGTATGACGCTGTTGGAGCCTCCTCTTAATGTCCTTGTACGCAGTGGCATCCATCTCAGCCAACCCGCGAATCTTTCTTGGAAAAGGCCACCCATACCACGAGGGCGGAGAGAACAATACTAAACCCTAGAGTCAGGGGTCGAGAAGGAAGCGATGACAGGACCAAGGACATCAACTGCTGTTCAGCCAATATCGACCCTGAGCACCCCGTCTTCGACTTGGAGCGGATGGATTCGCAGCCGCATGGCCGCATTAGTGACGCTGCACGCCCGTCGCAGGTCGAAGCGGAAGCGGTGCCACGGACAGGTCACCACCGTCCCTTTGAGCCAGCCCCGACTTAAGGGGCCGCCCTTGTGGGGGCAGGCATTTTCGGCTGCAAAAAATTCGCCGCCGTCATTGCAGACGGCGAGCTGTCTGCCGGCGACCTTCACACTCACAAGCCTTCCCGGCGGGAAGGCCTCAATAGCTCCAAGTACTACCCACGCCATATCCAGCCTCACCAACTCTGGCGGGCCGCCTGCGCCTCGGGCGTATCCCGCTCGGTAAAAAAGCTGTAGGCAAAAGGATGCAGGCCGCCACACGCCCGACAGGTCCGCAGGGAGGGATCGGTATTAAATTGCTCTACCGCCCGCCCCTCCTCATCCCAGAGTCCACGCCAGCCGTCCTGGGCCGTCTCATACACCACTTCGTGCACCACCGTGCCACACTGGGAACAATACCAGCGCAGCCGATCGCGCTGATAGGCGGAAGGGGTTCCACCCACGATGATGGTGTAATAGGCACTGTCCCGCCACTCGGCCCGAATCCAGATGCGATCCGTATCACTGACCGCCCAGTAGCCCAGCAGCGAGGCCACATGGTGCGGCACCCCGGCTTTAATCAGGTGCATCAGCCGCTCACCCTGCTGGGGGATCTCCAGAATACCCTCGGGCAGCATTTCAAATAGCCGGAATTGGGGCCCAGCCAAGGGCAACCGAGCACTCCAGATGCGGTAATCAAACGCCTCCTGCCATCTGCCGAGCGCGGCCAAATCCTCAGGATTAGTGACAGAGGCGGTATAGTTCCGAAGCGGGATCTTATGGGGCATGAGCTGTGACTTCCGTATCTCCGTCCTACCATTTGGCGCGCGCTTGGCGCTCGGCCGGCGTATCTTTACGCGACTGCCAGCAATACCCTTCCAGGTTCACGGTTCCGCACTCAGGACAAGTCCGGTTTCGGCTATCGCTATTATATTCAGTCACTGCCGCCCGCTCGGCCTTCCAAAAACCGCCCATCCCTTTTTCACCGGTCGGATACACCCGCTCGAAGAGCAGGGTCAAGCACTCCAGACAGTACCAGGCAAACCGATCGCATTCGGTCTCTTCCGGCCTCTGTTGAATCAGCAGAAAGGGGATCTGCCCATTTTCGTCCGGCGGCAGGGGCAGAAACAACTCGTCTCGGTCGTTGATATGCCAGTAGCCAAAATAATTGACCGCGTGATGTGGCATGCCGCCCACAACGACACTAATGTCAAGCGGTTTGGGCGGATCGGTCAGCTTGGTCAGCCCCATGTACGGCTCGATCAGCCAGATCTCGCTGAGCTGGCCGCCCGAGATAGCATCAAGAACACCGGACTCGGTCGGAGCGTAATGGCGGACACCAATCACCTGTTGGCCGGCTTCCTTAAAGCCGGAAAACTTGCCAATCACCCGCTCGCTCAGAAAGTCCCAATCGCCCATGACCTTTTCGATAGGCTCTGTAATGTAGAGATTCGGAAACGACATACACTACCTCGTGCTGTTTTAGACAAACACAATGACGTGTCAGGAGTCAGTTCAGGCCCGATCCTCCCGGACCACCCGTCCGCTACCCGTGGTGTTGGCTCCCTCAGTCTCGGAAAACTCAGGCATGACCTCTTCTGCAAATAGACGCATTGAGCGACGCACCTGCTGCTGGCTCAGACTGCCGTAGGCGAAGAACAGAATCATGTATTGCAGGTCTTCCAGAAACTCTTGGTGACGTCTGATGAGGCGGATACACGTGTCCGGGCTGCCGATCAAGAGCATGCCGAGGTCCATCAGCTCGTTTAAGTCACCCCGTGCTGCGGCGTCAAACGTCCCCTTCAAATAGGAGTACGAAGATGACTGAGCCATTTCGTCCGGTTTGGCCAATTTGAGCAGCTGTTGCCAACGCGCGGCCAAGGTCGGCAGCACCTCGGCTTTGGCCTGATCGTCACTCGCCGCCAGATAGACATGGCGAGTCGGAACCAAACCAACGTGGTCTATAGTGTGGCCGTGTTTGGCGTTGTCCTGTTTGTAGATGGCCCAGTGCTGCTGCATAACCGGAAGCAGGGTGTAGACCTCCATACACGGATAGTTGTGTGTTGCCGCCCAGCGAACCGAGGCCTCAGACAGCCCAGCGGTCCAAACTGGAGGGTGCGGCTTCTGGACCGGCCGAATTTCGAGCCGGGTCCGGGGGATATTCACAAATTGGCCTTGATATGAAAACGTGTCCTGCGTCCAGGCCCGGAGCACGGCTTGGTGGGTTTCGTGAAAGATCTGACGGCTCTGCTCATGATCGACCTGCCATGGAACAAATTCGCCCGGCTGAATGCCCCGACCAATGCCCCACAGCAAACGCCCATCGCTCATCATATCCAGCATCGCACCCTCTTCGGCTAAACGCAGGGGGTGGTGAAACGGCAACACATTGACCGCCGGTCCCAGCTTGATCCGACTGGTCCGCTGAGCGGCCGAGGCGACCATCAAGTTGGGAGAGGCAATCATGCTATAGGTAGAAAAATGGTGCTCGGCAAACCAAAAGCTATCGTAGCCGAGTTGCTCAGCATACACAACTTGTTCCAGATTCTCTTTGAACAACTGCTGAACGCTCCGCTCATCGGCCTTGGTGATGGTTGAGAAAATCCCGAATTTCACCAGCTCCTCCTCGGACTAGAACTGCTAGTAAGTATATCACCGATCGGATGGAGATGATATGAGGAGAGCAAAGGAGACAGCCATGATTGTCCCAGCACGCAAAGAGTATAAAGTCGTCACTGAACAAAATGTTCCGATGAAAACGCGCGACGGGATAACTCTGTACGCTGACGTCATCCGCCCCGACTCAGCCGAACGCTTTCCCATTCTACTGAGCCGCACGCCATACGGCAAAACGGCGACAGCCGATCCCAACGGACCCAACGCCTTGTACGCCCGCTATGGCTACGTGTCGGTCGTCCAAGACTGTCGCGGCCGCTTTGAGTCTGAGGGCGAATACAACACTATCTTTCAAGAGGCGGTCGACGGCTATGACGCGGTGGAGTGGTCGGCTAGGCTCCCCTGGTCAAATGGTCGGGTGGGCACGACCGGCCAGTCGTATCTGGGGTTGACCCAGTACCTGATCGCCTGTAACACCCCCATGCCACCGTCTCTCCAGTGCATGGCCCCGGTCTCGGCCTCAGCCGATTATCACGCCAGCTGGATCTATCACACCGGCGGAGTATCCAAGTGGGGCTGGATGGTCCCCTATGCCCTGTTCAAGGGTCTGAACACGCTCAAGCGCCAGGGACGTAAAGATCTGATAGAAAAGATGAAAGAGTATGTCGAAGGGGGCGATCCGGTCGGGCCCCGAATGACCCGCTGGGGCTTGAACGCTTTTACTCCATTGACCGACAAATGGTACCGTCATCTGCCGATCAAAGACTGGGGCGAGATCCTCAAAGAGGCCGCCCCGTACATGGCCGAACACATCGCCCAGGCCGACGACGGTCCCTACTGGTACCGAGCCAACGTAAACCACTTCGCCGAAACGATCACAACCCCCATGCTCCACGTTACCTCGTGGTACGATACCTTTGCCGAGGGCGGACCGGCCGCCTATCAGAGCATCAGCACCAAGAGCCAATTCGAGGCGGCCCGAACCGGTCAGCGTCTGATCATCGGGCCGTGGGGCCACCTGCTGCCCTACACCTCACCGACCTCGCGCGGAGCCGGAGACGTCGACTTTGGCCCGAACGCCCTGATCGACCTGAATGAGACCCTGCTGCGCTGGTTTGACTATTGGCTGAAGGACGTCGCCAACGGCATCATGGACGAGCCGCCGGTCAGCGTTTTCACCCTGGGAGAGAACCGCTGGCAGCAGCTGGCCGACTGGCCGCCACCCAATATGCGCCAGGTACGTTACTTCCTGCACAGCGCTGGTGCGGCTAACAGCCTGAGCGGGGACGGGAGGCTGTCAACCGCACCGCCCAGTCAGGAGCCATCCGACAGCTACACCTACGATCCCGACGATCCGGTCCCCTCACTTGGTGGCAATAACCTCACCATTGACATGGGCGTGCAAGATCAACGCCTAGTTGAAGAGCGCAGCGACGTCCTGGTCTATACTTCAGACCCCCTCAGCCAGCCGCTAGAGATCACCGGGCCGGTGATGGTCAGCCTGTGGGCGGCATCTTCAGCTGTCGATACCGACTTCACCGCCAAGCTCGTGGACGTCCACCCCGACGGCTATGCCCAGAATCTGCTCAACGGCGTTATCCGGACCCGCTATCGGGATTCGATGGCTACCCCCCAGCTAATGGAAGCGGGCAAATCCTATCAGTTTACAATCGATCTGTGGGCAACGAGCAATGTCTTCCTGCCGGGTCATCGCATCCGGCTGGAAATTAGCTCCAGCCACTTCCCCGAGTTCGACCGCAACCTGAATACCGGTCAGCCGTTT
Organism: uncultured Binatia bacterium (SeqCode); assembly: GCA_965214605.1. Classification (GTDB taxonomy): domain Bacteria; phylum Desulfobacterota; class Binatia; order Bin18; family Bin18; genus JAAXHF01. Next base: position 1,202,173 of record OZ243961.1, read on the forward strand.
GGCGAGGGTACCCAGGGCGTGATCGCCCAGCAGACCGTGTTCCACCAAGAAGACCGGGCTTCATACGTCTTGTTGCCGCTGATGCCTAGGTAGTGCCTCGCTTTGTGTCAGAGTGCTGCTGACCCCTCGGTCGAACGTTGAAAACCCGCTCAGTTGAAAGCCGAGTCTGTATGGTTGCTCCCCCGGCGCTCCGGGGCAGCAACTGTTTCTTTGGCAGGCTAGTATGTCGCACTTGGTGTTTGTCTTTAATCAGATTGAACCGCTCTGCAGAGCGTGCAACACCACCGGCCGTAGGCCTGCGGGCTGGAACCGCGGCCGTTCACCGTCCCGGCCAAGCCAATGGAGGAACGGAACGTATCAGCCTCAGAGAAGACAGACCTGTCCATTCCGCGCTCTACCCTAAAACACCTACGCACAACACAGGTCTGGCTCATCGGCGGTATGCCCGTGCTGCTCGGCCCGGAGTCGGCGCATACCGTCGAACATGCTCTGGACATCAAGAGGCTGCTCAAGGTCTTTGCGAAATTCCTGATACAGCCGCATAATGTTGGGTAAAATGCGCTCGGGCTCACGCCAACTGGCATAAATGCCGAGCTTCACATCCCGCGCGGCCTGCTCTTCCGTCATGCCCAGATCAAAGCGTTTCTTGGCCTCTCGACGTACCAGCGCCAGATAGGCCCGCATTTCGCGCAGTTCTTTTTTGCCGCCGATCGGTCCATGACCGGGCACGATGGTCTCCACATCCATCTTGAGTAGCCGATCGGCCACCTTGATCCAGTTGCCGACGTGGCCCTGAAAAGCCAGCGGGGTGACATAGTAAAAGGCCAGATCGCCGGCAAACAGCAGCTTGTCCTGAGGCAGGTACACAAAGGCATCACCGAAGGTGTGGGCCGGTCCGAGGTGGCGCAACTCGACCTCACGTCCGGACTGATGAAAGACCAGACGCTCTTCGAACGTCACTGTGGGCAGTTTGGGCTTGAGCCTAGGAAACTCTTTGGCAAAACGCGGAATACGCTGCTGGTAGGCTTCAACCGCGATACCACTGCGGACCATCTCGTCCCGGCACTTGCTGTGACCCACGATCTCGGCCTCACGGAAGAGGAAGTTCCCGCCGCTGTGGTCAATATGATGATGGGTATTCACCAGCCGTGAAACCGGCCGTTTGCTGAGCTTTTTAATCGAGGCCAAAAAACGCTTGGTCATCGACGGCACCATCAGCGCGTCAACTGCCATATTACCGTTGCGGTCGAGCAGCAGCCCGGCGTTACTGACCCCCAACTCACCGAACGCCTGAATATAGGCGTAGACCTTGGGAGCGATCTCTTCGAGACCGGTCTGCCAGCTCGCCGGCGTAATAAAATTGGTCTGCACGATGCTCATGTTGCCGTCCTTGCATCACATCCGAGGCCGTGAGAGCACGCTGCCGCTCACAGCTTAAACAGCTGGGCCGCGTTGTGGTTGAAGATTTTCTTCTTCAGCGTCTCGGAGATATCGGTCCGCTCGCGTAACACCTTGACCGAGTCGGGACAGATACAGTCCCAATGTGAGTAGTCGGATGCGTATATCAGCCGCTCTTCGCCGACCATCTGGGCGACGTATGGGATTGTCGTTTCTTCGGGTTCAACCGCGTAAAAACAATTCTCACTCTTCATCCAGTCGATCGGATCACGGCTCTGCCACGGGGTCTGGTGCGACAACAGCTCATAGTGCTCGTGCAGCCGGTCCATCAGCCACGGCACCCATCCGGCCCCAGCCTCCATAAAAGCGACCTTGAGTTTGGGAAAGCGCTCCAGAATCCCACCCGCCACAAACGAGGCCGCTGCCAGCATGGAATCGAGCGGATAAAAAGCGTGTTTGAAGACATAGCGGTCAAAACGGTCAATTCCCGCCGAATTGGTCGAGATGATGTGGACATAGATTGGTACGTCCAGCCCTTGGGCTTCCCGCCAAATCGGATCAAACGCCTCATCGTGGAGCAGCTTGCCGCCAAAATTGGTCAGGACCTGAACGCCAATCATGCCCAGCTGTTCAACTGCCCGCCGGATCTCTTTGCTAGCCGCCTGAGGATCCTGCATAGGGATCATGGCAATACCTTTGAGCCGCTCGGGATAAGGCTGACAATATTCCGCTAACCAGTTGTTATAGGCGCTTGAAACCGCCACGGCCAGCCCCACATCCTCAATCGACGCAGCCGCTCCCAGACCGACAAAGGTGCCGAACAGGGCTGCAATATCGATGCCCTCATAGTCCATGTCAGGAATACGTTTATGCGGGTCCTGCATCCCTTCCCGATCCCAGCCCCACTGATGGGTCGGCTTGTTGGGTTCGGGCCACATGCCGAGTTGGCCATAAAAATCGCGACGACTCGGCCACAGCTTGCCCTCCACAATCATATGCCGTCTACCGTCCGGATAGCTCACCCAGCAGGGGGCATCACGGCGATACTTCTCGGGTAGCCGCTCTGCCCAGTTGACCGCTTTTTCATCAACATGGCCGTCGGCGTCAATCACTGGATAGTCAAGTTTCATATGGGCTCTCCGCGTCGGTAGGTGGTGGCCTAGGTACGCTCGGCCTAATAGGCCGCCATTCCGGCACTAGGCGATGCTCAATCCGCAAGGTTTCCTCGCCATCGCTGGCCGTCTCAACCGGCAGCGTCCAGCGTAGCGACTTCACCAAACATACCCCGTCCTCCTGTCCCTCCTTACAGTAGACCAACCCGATCGCAACACGCAGCTCGGTCTCACCGTCAGAGAACTCCAGCGGAATCTCGATCGGAAACTGGCCGTCCTGTTCCGCAGTTCGTATCCCGCTGGTCAACGTTGCGCCATCCAGTTCGACCTGGTACTCCAGCGGCGAACCTGGATTGAGCTTAAAGGGAGGAGGAATCTCCACATTGACCGTCAGGCTTGTAGGACCAGCTTGGATCGTCCGGAGGGGGAAGCTCAGCTCTTCGAGATTCGGCCAGACATAGTCCGGGCGTCTGTCCGGTCCCTCGCTCAAGCCGGTAATCTGGAGCGTGGTAACGCGGCTAGTCTCAAGATCGGCCACCCGAATGGCATGATTGTTGGTATCGGCAATATACAGCTTCCCACCCGCAATACTCAGCCCGCTCGGTTCGTAGAATTGCGCATCTTGGCCCGTGTCGGCATCCCGAAACCCAGCCTTGCCGGTACCCAGAAAGGTCACCGAGGTTCGGAGGCCGGGGCTGATCCGCTTGATCTTGTGGTTATACGTATCGGCCACGTACACGATGTTATTGTGGTAGGCTACGCCCAGCGGATGCTGGAGCCGAACATTGTCACCCTGGCCATCTGTGTCGCCAAATTCAAACAAATCAACCCCCACGATCGTTGAGACGTTGCCACGCGGATTCAGGCTGACCGAACGAATAGCGCTGACCTCGGCATCGGCCACAAACAAACTGCTGCCATCCGAGGCCAACCCGCTGGGCTGAGCGAGGGCGGCCTGCATAAGCGGCCCGTCAATCCGGGCTTCTTTGCTGGAGCCGGCGTAGGGTCCGATTTCTTCGTACTGAACATTCATGGCCCAAATCTGATGCGGCCCGGCCATGGCAATATACACGATGCCGTTCTCGACCAATACATCCCACGGCGAGCTGAGTGGCACCTCCCGAGCTTTGCCTCGTCGGAAGCCTCTGAACGAGGGTTGGCCGGTGCCAGCGACCGTGGTCACAGTTCGGGCCTTCAGGTTGAGTCTGCGGATGAGATGGTTTTCCGTATCGGCCACATACAGGCTGTCTCCCGCTAGAGCCATGCCCTGGGGATGATCGAAGGTAGCCGCCTCAAAGCTGCCGTCGGCTGCCCCGACCGTCCCAGAACCGGCTACATCCAGAATCCGCCCGGTTCTAGTGGTGAGCAGAATGCGATTGTGGCTGGAGTCGGCAATGAACAGCCGGTCCCGCTCAGGGTCGGCTACGACCTTCCCTGGAAACGACAGGACTGGGGCGTCAAAGGTGGCTTTCTCAAGGGCGAGGGTGAGCGGCTGTTCGTTCAGCGTGCCCCGTTCTCGATGTTCCTCAGCCAGCCGGGCGATGACCCGTTTGAGCATCTCATAGTGTCCCTCGCCGGAGATACCGCCCACCACATAGCCCTCGGGGTCAATCATCACCAGCGTCGGCCAAGCCCGCGGACCGTAACGCTGCCAGATCTGAAACTCACGATCGTTGACTACCGGGTGCTCAATCTCGTAGCGTAGAATAGCCTGACGGATGTTTTCCGACTCGCCCTCGTTGGAAAATTTGGCCGAGTGCACGCCAATCACAACAAGTTCGTTCGGAAAGTCTGCCTCGAGCCGTTGAAGTTCGGGAATGACATGCATGCAGTTAATGCAGCAGTAGGTCCAGAAGTCGAGCAAAACGATTTTTCCTCGCAGGTCGGCCAGACTGAGTGGCGCGTCGGTGTTCAGCCACTCAATCCCCCCTTCCAGCTCCGGAGCCCGGACGCGTTCCTGGCCTACCATAGGCCCTCCTTCCTGTCCAACCAAGACGTACCATAGGCCACTTTGCCACAAAAAAACGAGACCGGCGATCAGACTCACCCAGGCCGGGGTGAGCTGTATCAGCACCCGTCGCCACTCGCTGCGTCCTGAACCGTGGTTTGCCATACCGCTCTCAGTCCACACGCTGTCGAAACCGTGCGTATTCCACCAGCGCGCTAAGGGCGGCAACGGCTCGATGGGCACTGGGATAGCACACCCGTCCTGTCTCACGGACAGCCAATGGGCCGGCGTTGCCGTACTCCCGGTCAGTATAGACCAGTTCGGTGGTGGTCAGCACCGGCGTGGCGTGGCGCTGCGAGGCCGCGGCCGCGGCCTGGGCATAGCGTCGTTCTTGGCGTTGGTGAAAATTGGCCATTCGGTCCAAGCCGTGGCCGGGATAGAATTGGCCGGTCTGAAATAGATTTGCCGTGGCGCCCTGAATCCCCAAGCCCAGCTGCACAACCGCATCAATCTCGTGATGGCCGCACAGGAGATCCAGAATCTCGGGAACAGTATCACGGGTTTCTCCGCCAGCTAAATCGATCGGGTTATTCCGACTCCAGCGGTCCGGTACCATGCTACTGATCTTGGCCTCAATCTCCTCCGGCAAGGCGATAAGCTCCAACCCAGCTCGGACGCAGGCATCGGCCGTCAACACCCCCCAGCCTCCGACTGTGGTAAAAACGACTACTCGCTCGCCGGCCGGCAGCGGCTGGGTGGCCAGGCTGGCTGCCCATTCAAAGGCATGCTCGACGCTCGGTGCGCGCAAAATGCCGAGTTGACGGCACACGCCTTGGAACACTCGGTCGTCGGTGGCGAGCGAGCCGCTATGGGACAGCGCCGCCCGCTGACCAGCCGCCGCTACACCTCCTTTGAGCACGACCAAGGGTTTGGTGGGGGTAAGTTTTTGAACGGCTTGAATAAAGCGACGACCGTCAGGAATGCCTTCCAAATAGGCCAAGACTACGTCCGTCTCAGGGTCGGCTGCAAAATACTCGAGGTAATCGGCAATATTCGTCTGAGCCGAATTTCCAACCGAAATCGCTTTACTCACCCCCACCCCGGTCTGGACCGAGTAGTTGAGGAATGACGACAGCAGATTCCCGCTCTGACTGACAACCGCAATACGCCCCGCCGGGGGATAGGGAGCGACAATCTGGGCGCACATTGACACCGAGGTTGAGATCACCCCCTGTCCGTTGGGTCCGGCCAGTACCATCCCCAGATCATTGGCGGTTTCCACCAGCTCATTCTCTAGGCGGCGTCCCTGTGGACCAGCATCGCGGTAGCCACCGCTGGCCACAAAAGCAGCCCGGACGCCGATTTTTGCGCAGGCGCGCAGCAGGCCAACATTGGCACCGACCGGTGTACACACAAACACCAGATCGGCTCTACCGGGTGGAATCTCGGCAATATCCCGATAGGTTGGTGCGCCCAAAATCTCCGCTCCGTCCCGATTAATGGGGAAAATATCACCCGTATAGCCGAAGCGACGCAGATTGTGCAGCGAGACAAAGCCGAATTTGCCGGGATGGATCGAAGCCCCGGTCACCACAATCCCACGCGGATAAAACAGGGGGCGAAAACGTTCGAGGACTTCCTCGGGCGAGCGGACGGGCGGGGCGGGCGGGGCAGGGCTCGGCTCACCAAGCTCGACCAGCGCATCGACCGCGACTGGTTTGCCTCCCACCACAATGAGAGGATTCACGTCAACGCTGTGAATATCCGGACGCTCAACCGCCAGTCGCCCTAGGCCAACCAAGGTGACGGCCAGAGTCTCTATATCGAGCGTTGGCTCGCCTCGGAAGGCTTGCAGCAAGGGCTGTGTCTGGAGCGCCTCAACCATGCGGCGCGCCTCGGCCGGCTCCAGCGGTGCCACGGCAAAGGCCACATCTCCGACCGCCTCGGCTAAAATACCGCCCAGGCCGATCAAAACACACGCTCCAAACTGCGGATCACGTATCATTCCGGCAATGAGTTCCCGCCGGCCGTGAGCCATCTCAGCTATCAGCAGACCCACGTCGCCGTCTTCGGACCGACGCCGCTGCCACAGCTGGGTTGCCGCTCGTCGGACCGCCTCTGCATCGGACAGCCCTAGGCGGACCAAGTCTCGCTCGGTTTTGTGAGCAATCTGATCGCCGCACAGCTTGACCACAACCGGAAAGCCGATACGCTTGGCCGCTTCGACTGCGGCCTGAGGACTATCAACCAGCATCTCGTGAGGAACGGACACGCCATAGCCGGCTAAGAGCTGTTTAGAGCTATACTCAGAAAGCGTACGCCCGGTACGCTCGGGATGCGGTGTGCTCATACCCTAGTCTTTCTCCTCAGCGATTGAGGTCTAGAGGGTATAAGATTCGGCTCAAGCTGCCAAGGGAAACCGATCAATAAAGATCGTACAGGGACGGGGGAGGACTTGGTCCGCCCTATCCCGCCCACCCTGAAAGCCAGGACTGCCCGACACGAAGAAATCGGCGCTGGGTTCGTTCAGGGGTTGCGCTTCGCTTGATCAGGCATTAGGTTTGACGAATCTTTTGTGTGAGGGAGGAAGAGTGAACGCCTCCGTAAAGCTCATTGAGCAGGTTGTTCCTTCGACTGTGAGTGTCCACGTCACAGTTCCCCAGCATCATCACTCCGCCCCGCTTCTCGGCCCGGAACGTATGGGATCGGGGACCATTGTCGATCCAGCAGGCTACATCCTCACAGTCAACTACATCATCATTGGGGCGAGTACGGTAAAAGTCAGCCTACTCGACAATAGTCAGGTGGATGCCGAGGTGGTCGCTCAAGACTTTGCCAGCGGTATCGGCGTGATCAAGATTCCGAGCAGCGGCTTTCCGGCCGCACCCCTCCGTTCTTCGCAGGAGTTAAAGCCTGGTGACGACGTGTTCATCGCAGCCGCCTCTGATCAAGAAAACGGGCGGCGGGTCAGCGGTGGAGGTCTGACCTCGGTCTCGCCGTTTGACGCCTACTGGGAATATTCGCTCGACCGAGCGCTGATCAGCACGGCCATGAATCCCGGCCTGGGCGGCGGCCCGATGTTCGATATACGTGGCAGGATGATCGGGGTTGTATCGCTGAATCTCAACGAAGTCGGGAAGTTCTCCCTGGCCATTCCGGTCGAAAACTTTCAGGACCATCGGGATGAGCTCATCCGCTACGGTCGACGCGTCTCCCGCCCGTCCCGTGCCTGGATCGGCATGTATTCGTATACCCTGCGTAACCATCTCGTGGTGGCTGGGATTTTGCCAGGCGGACCGGGCGAGACGGCCGGTCTGAAGGCGGGCGATGTGGTGCTAGCTATAGACGAGCAAGAAATCTCGAATCGCCCGGCCTTTTATCGACAGCTGTGGAGCCGACCGGCGGGTGAGACCATTCTGTTCCGCATTTTTCGCAATAACGCGGTGCAGACCATTCCGGTCGTATCGGGGAATGTGGAAGAGTTTTTTGACTGAATCTGGAAGGAGCGATAAGGGGTGAAAATTGCTATTTTAGGCGGGACCGGGGAACAGGGACCGGGGCTGGCGCTCCGCTGGGCACGGGCCGGTGAGGAGGTCATTATCGGGTCGCGTCAAAAGGAGAAGGGGGAACGGGTCGCGGCCGAACTCAACCAAGAGCTAGGCCGACCGCTTCTGGTCGGCATGGACAATCCGAGTGCGGCGGCCGCCGCCGATATTGTTGTTATGACCGTTCCGTACTCTGCCCACGTTCCAACCCTAGAAAGCGTCAAAGACCAGCTCGAGGGCAAAATCTTTGTCGACGTGTCTGTTCCGCTCGACCCGGATAACGCCCGGCGGGTCATTATGCCACCAGCCGGTTCGGCCTCTCAGGAGGCGCAGGAAATCCTGGGCGAACAGGTAAGTGTGGTGTGCGCCCTGCAGAACATCTCGGCCCATCTACTGCGTGATGTCACCGCCGAGATCGACTGTGATGTGTTGGTGTGCGGGACGCCCAAAGAAGCCCGGACGCGCGTGATTGAGCTGATCAACAAGCTCAATATTCACGCTATCGATGTTGGTCCCCTTGAAGCAGCGAGTCTGATTGAGCCTATCACCGCTTTGCTGATTCGCCTCAATATTCGTAACAAAGTCCACTCAACAGGTATTCGGATTACTGGTCTCCCCAGCGCCTAAACGCCAGGGCCCAGATACACAACGGCCCTGCCCGAGGATCTGCCGGACAGGGCCATGATTCACTGTGTGATGGTGATATGCCAGGAGATGGACTACATCATACCACCCATACCACCCATACCACCCATACCACCCATGCCGCCCGGAGGCATCGGCGGCACACCGGCGCCAGCACCCTTCTCCTCCGGCTTTTCAGCCACCGTGGCCTCTGTGGTCAGCAGCAACCCGGCCACCGAAGCGGCATTCTGGAGGGCGGTCCGCACAACCTTGGTCGGGTCGATGATACCGGCCTCGATCAGGTCTTCATACCGACCGCTCGCCGCGTTATACCCGTTGGCTCCCGTAGCGTTGCGGATCTTATCCAAAACAACCGATCCCTCTTCGCCGGCGTTGGAAGAAATCCAGCGCAAAGGCTCTTGGACTGCTCGGCGGATGATATTGATACCGAACTGCTCGGCGTCGTCAGCCTTGACATCGTCTAGTGCCCGTGAGGCACGGATGAGGGCCACTCCACCGCCCGGCACGATACCTTCTTCAACCGCGGCCCGGGTCGCATGCAGGGCGTCCTCAACGCGGGCTTTCTTCTCTTTCATTTCCACTTCGGTGGCCGCGCCGACTTTAATGACCGCCACGCCACCAATCATCTTGGCCAAGCGTTCTTGCAGCTTTTCGCGATCGTAATCAGACGTGGTCTCATCGATCTGAGATCGAATCTGGTTGATCCTGCCCTCAATGTCGCCTTTCTCGCCAGCCCCATCAACGATTGTGGTGTTGTCTTTATCAACCACAATGCGTTTGGCATGACCCAGGTCGTTCAGACTCAGGCTCTCCAGCTTGACCCCCAGCTCTTCGGCGATCACACGGCCACCGGTCAGAATCGCGATATCTTCCAGCATCGCTTTGCGGCGATCACCAAACCCGGGCGCTTTTACTGCCACGCACTGCAGCGTGCCACGGATTTTATTCACCACCAGTGTGGCTAGGGCCTCACCCTCAATATCTTCAGCCACCAGGATCAGGGGTTTGCTGCTCTTGGCCACCTGCTCCAGGATGGGCAGCAGGTCTTTCATCGCCGAGATCTTTTTCTCATGAATCAACAGATACGCATCCTCGAAAACACACTCCATACGCTCGGGATCGGTCACAAAATAGGGGGACAGATAGCCGCGGTCAAACTGCATACCTTCCACTACGTCTAAAGTCGTCTCCAACCCCTTGGCTTCTTCAACGGTAATCACGCCTTCGCGGCCAACCTTGTTCATGGCTTCGGCGATGATCTCCCCGATGGTCGAATCGTTATTGGCCGAAATCGTGCCAACCTGGGCAATCTCTTTCTGGTCGCGGGTCGACTTTGACATGTTTCTGAGATCATCAACCACCGCGACCACGGCCTTATCGACGCCGCGTTTGATACTCATCGGATCATGCCCAGCGGCGACCATCTTAACGCCCTCTGAGTACACCGCCCGGGCCAACACAGTTGCGGTCGTCGTCCCGTCGCCGGCCACGTCGGATGTTTTGCTGGCGACTTCTTTGACCATCTGGGCACCCATGTTTTCGAACTTGTCCTCAAGCTCGATCTCTTTGGCCACCGTCACACCATCTTTTGTCACTACAGGTGCGCCAAATGATTTCTCAATAACCACGTTGCGGCCCTTGGGGCCCAAGGTCACTGTCACGGCGTCGGCCAGGATATTAACGCCTCGGAGTGTGCGATCTCTCGCATCCTGACTAAACTTGACAAGCTTGGCTGCCATTGATGGATCCTCCTTACATCCCTATTCAACCACGCCGAGAAGATCGTCTTCCCGCATGATCAGGTGTTCTTCGCCTTCGATTTTGATTTCGGTTCCCGCATATTTGCCGAAGAGGACCTTGTCTCCAGGTTTCACGTCCAACGGCTGCACCCTGCCATCTTCCCCGACTTTTCCTTTCCCGACGGCGACGACTTTCCCCTCCTGGGGTTTCTCTTTGGCCGTGTCAGGGATAATGATACCGCCCGCAGTCTTCTCCTCCTCTTCCATCCGTTTTACGATGATCCGATCCTGTAAGGGTCGAATTTTCATGCCTCCTCTCCTTTCTTCTCTGAGGATAATTATTGTCGTAAGTGTAAACGAGGCCCGAGCCCCGGGTTAGAATCTCCGGCAACTTAATCACTCTGTCGCGCTTGTCAAGCAAAAAACGTCAGAATTTGCGCTTGCGTCGCTCTTCCTCAAAGTAGCGTCGGTACAATACGCGCCATTCGGCACTATCCGGTACAACCCGCCGCGACAGTGAGGCGATCTTACGCCGCACGAATGCGTCGATTTTATCGTCAATCTGAAAATATTCCGCCAGCACACGCTTACTCTCCGCCAGGGCGGTCCGCTCGTTGGTCAGCCTCCCCTGGCTGGCCAAGCTCTGGAGTGTCAGCCGGGCTAGCGCGGCAATACGGTTGTCGGATAAACGGCTCATAAGACAAAGTCACGCTCTTCGGCCAGGCGTTGGGTGATCATCTGGACAACCTTGTGGCGGTCCACCACCTGACCAGCCGGCATATGCGCCTCAGCTAGTCGTTCGGCTTCACGCCGCAACTCCTCTTCCTGGCGGAAATTGTCGAGTAAGGTCTGCACCACCTTCTCAACACCATGGCGCTGCTCGGTCTGGAGCTGAACCAAGCCCTTGTCGATCAGCCTCTTCACCAAGGCTTCGGCCACCGTCCGGCACTCAGCTTCAGAACAGCGCATAGCCCATTCCATATCTGGCAACACAGCGCTTTGGCAACCCCGCCTTGACAATAAAACTGCAGTTTGCGATGGGATGATTCAATGGAAGCGTGGCCGAAAAAGCTCTGCAAATCTCAGCCTACCTTTCCGGCCGATGCTTGGGAGCACGTCCTGGCCAGCCTCGAAGAAGGAATTGTTGTCATTGGTCAGGATCAGCGGATCGCCTTTCTCAATCCTACCGCGGCAACCCTCATCGGCCAGTCGCTGGCCCAGGTCGGCCATCAGTCGTACAGCCAAGTCTTTGCCGCCAACGCCTGGATCGTCGATATTATTGAGCGGACGCTGAATTCAGCCTACAGCCCAACCGCCGGCGAAGGGATTATTACCAGTCGCCTGCAGCGTTTGACACCGGCCCGGGCGACCTGTTCGCCGATCTTTAACGACAAGACGCAGCTGCTGGGTCTGAGCCTCGTCCTGCACGATTTGAGCTACCAAAAAGAGCTTGCCGAAGAAGCTCAGCGTGCCGATCACCTGACCCAACTAGGGGTGGTCGCCGCCGGACTAGCGCATGAGATCAAAAACCCCTTGGCCGGTATCCGGGGAGCGGCTCAGTTACTGCACAGTCAGTTCGGCGGCTCATCAGCGGCCCAGACCGCTGATGAGTATACCATAGCCATGATTCGAGAAATCGACCGCTTGAACGCGCTGTTGGAGCAGCTGCTGCAGTTAGCGGCCCCACTGCGCTTTGACCTGCAACCGATCAATGTTCATAAGGTCCTGGCCGAGGTGCTGCTGCTTGAGCGCGCAGCTGTTTCACCTGAGATTCAGATCCAGACCCACTTTGACCCGAGTCTCCCGGACGTGTTGGGAGATGAAGCATTGCTAGCCCAGGTGTTTCGTAATCTCATTAAGAATAGCCTACAGGCCCTCAACGACTGCCGTCACGGCAGCCTAACCCTCTCAACCCGGATGGCGACCGACTTCCATCTGTTGCGTAGCAAACACAGCGACCGGGCCCGGCAGGGTCGCTTCCTGTCAATCGACTTCACCGATAACGGGCCGGGTATTGCCGCTGAGCATCTGTCCCAACTTTTTACCCCCTTCTTCACCACCAAAAGCCAAGGCACAGGCTTAGGACTGCCCGTCAGCCAACGGATTATCGCCCAGCACGGCGGCATCATCCGGGTCGAAAGCGAGTTCGGCCGGGGCGCACACTTCCAGATCTATTTACCCATCAGTCCCCACTCGCAGTCGTGAGCAACTATGCAACAGCACACCCCTTTTAACAGCACTCCGGGCACCATTCTTATTGCTGACGACGAAGAGCTCATCCGACGCGTGTTAGCCGACACTCTGCGCGATGCGGGTCACACGGTCGAAACGGTAGACAACGGGGCGCGGGCCTCGCAGGCGCTGGCCTCCAAGGCTTTTGACCTAGCTCTGCTTGACATCCGTATGCCGGAACGCAGCGGTCTTGACATTCTTCTGCAGACTCAACAAGAACCCCAGGCAGACCAGCAGCGACCAACACCGATCATTATCATGACCGGCCAGACTACCCTCGGTAACGCCATTGAGGCGATGAAGCGCGGCGCGTTTGATTACTTGACCAAACCTTTTAACATCGAAGAAGTCAAAGCCCTCGTCACGCGCGCCCTAGAGATCAGTCGTCTGACTGATAGCCAGCCGTCGGCGCCTTTTGCTACGGTTGAAGGTCGCAATGACTATATTATTGGCCAGAGCCCGGCCATGCAGCAGATGTATAAGACGATCGGCCGGATTGTACAGAGCGATGCAACCGTTCTGTTGCAGGGAGAGAGTGGGACGGGCAAAGAACTCGTCGCACGGGTCATTCATCACCACTCGCCCCGCTGGCGAGCTTCGTTTATCGGTATTAACTGTTCGGCCATTCCGTTCGACCTGCTGGAAAGCGAATTCTTTGGCCATGAGCGCGGAGCGTTCACCGGTGCGATTGAACGACGGATCGGCAAATTTGAACAGGCTAGTGAGGGCACCCTGTTTCTGGATGAAGTGGCCGATATGCCGATGGCTCTGCAGGCCAAACTGTTGCGGGTCCTGCAAGAGCGGGAGATCACTCGAGTTGGCGGACGCGACGTGATTCACGTCAACACTCGGATCATCGCCGCTACCAATCAGGATCTGGCCTTAGCGGTTAAAGCGCAGCGCTTTCGAGAAGACCTCTTTTTTCGCCTCCAGGTAGTGCCGATCACCCTGCCCGCCCTACGTCAGCGGCGGGAGGATATTCCTGCCTTGACCGCGTACTTTTTAGAGAAAATCAACCGCAACATGGGGACCGACGTCAGCGGCGTGACACCGGAGGCCGAGGCCATGTTGGTCCGCCACTCGTGGCCGGGTAATGTCCGTGAACTGGAAAATACGCTGCTGCGAGCCGCCGTCCTGGCCCCTGGGCGGTTGTTGACCCGGACCGACTTGTCGCTGCCAGTTGCCTCTCCTATCCTCCCGGAAAACTTTGCCGACCTCTCGCTCGCAGACCTTGTCCGGCGTAAGCTGAGCGCCTATTTTCAACACCACGCCTCGCTCGACACCTGTGATTTGTATGAGGTCATTCTTGCCCAGGTCGAAAAGCCCCTGATTGAGCTGACTCTGGAGCATACCTCTGGCAATCAGCTCAAGGCGGCCGAGCTGCTGGGCATTAATCGCAACACGCTGCGCAAAAAGATGGCCAGCCTGAAGATCAATCTCAAGAAATAAATGCCCCCTTTCTCTTTTCCAAGTCCGCTGTACGCCATCGCCGATACGCTGGGCCGAGCGGAGCTGCCGTGGCTTGAACTGACACGCCAGATGTGTGCCGGCGGAGCCCAGCTGATACAGCTGCGCTTCAAGGAGCAATCGGCCCGAAACTTTCTGCACCTTGCCCGGCAGGCACGGACCATCTGCCAGCAACACGGCTGCCTGCTGATCATCAACGACCGGGCCGACATCGCCCGATCGGTTGACGCCGACGGGCTCCATATCGGCCAAGACGATCTGCCCTACGCCGCGGCCCGTCGCGTGCTCGGGCGGGACAAAATCATCGGCGTCTCAACCCATGACCTGGCTCAAGCTGTGGCGGCTGAGCGCGAGGGGGCAGATTATATCGGCTTTGGACCGTTGTTCGGCACCCAGACCAAGGCGACCGGCTATAGTGCACGGGGACTCGCTCAACTGCGCGAGATACGTGCCCGGACCAGCCTGCCAATTGTGGCCATTGGCGGCATCAGCGCCGAACGGGCCCCCGCCGTTCTGGCCGCGGGAGCCAACGCCGTAGCCATGATCAGCGATATTGTCTTGAGTCAACAGGTGGAGGCAAAAGTCCGCCACATCCTCCGCGATCTGTCTCCGGCCAGGGGGTAATAGCCGCCATTCCCGCACCCGCGCCCAATGCCAAGCCGCTACTCCTGTGCGTCGTTTGCACCCCGGAGTACGGTCCCCCTTGGAACATTCTTCCGGCTCAATGGAAGACAGAGCGCTTTCGGATGGAATGGATGCTGCTTATTCCCTGCCCGAAGCCCGGTTTTTATTCATCGGCACCATTCTCTCTCCCGCGGTATCGCTCTCGGCTTGTAGAAAACGGGAGTCGCGTGACGACCCTGGCAGAGGAGGATGGACATGAGGAGGTCTTCATAGGGTTTTGAGAGGCTGACGGTTGGAAGCACTAGACCGCTGCACTTCAGGATCTCGCCAGCGTTTGAATGCCCTCCAGAGAGAGGCTAGATGCACCGAACACCAAAATCCGCCCGAGACGGACTTTTGGCGGCGTAAATCCCCCAACGGGGGAGAGGCAGGCCGCGTCCGCTCATATTTGACCAACGCGACGACTAGCCTGACCGCCACACCCATCATTGAGCCGCGTCATCCGCGTCTCCCTCTCCTTGTCGAGTGTAGCTCAGATTGGCTTCCGCCTCCTTACGGAGTCTGCTCTGCAGTCAGCTTCTCGTCAGTCACTGTCGCCTTCCCCCCCTTCTTGCCCGTCCTGGACCAGATTCTCAAAGCGTGTATATTCACGGCGGAAGGCCAGCCGGACAGTGCCGGTCGGGCCGTTACGCTGCTTGCTGATGATCACTTCAGCTACCCCTTCGTCTTGCGAGTCTGCTGTATACACCTCATCCCGGTAGATGAACATGATAACGTCGGCGTCTTGCTCAATGCTACCGCTCTCACGGATGTCGGACATGACCGGTCGCTTATCGCCGCGTCTTTCAACCTCGCGGTTGAGCTGCGAGAGGGCCAAAACAGGCAGGTTGAGTTCTTTAGCCAGCCCTTTCAGTCCCCGGGAGATCTCGGACAGCTCCTGATTGCGGTTTTCCTCAGCGGTCAGGCCACGCATCAGCTGGAGGTAGTCAATAATGATGAGCCCGACGTCGACCTCGCGTTTGAGCCGGCGCGCCTTAGCCCGCACTTCCAGCACGTTTTGCGCCGCGGTATCGTCAATAAAAATCCGTGTCTCAGACAAGCGGCTGGCGGCCATTACCAGGCGCGGAAAGTCGCGCTCGTCCAGATGACCGGTACGGACTTTGGTCAGATCAACCCGAGCCTCAGAGCACAACATGCGCTGGACGATCTGCTCTTTTGACATCTCCAGCGAATACACGCCGACTGCCACTTGATGATGGATAGCGACATACTGGGCAATGTTGAGCGCGAAACTCGTTTTGCCCATACTGGGCCGTGCACCAATAATGACCAGATCGGAGGGCTGGAAGCCAGCGGTTTTGCGGTCCAAATCCAAGAACCCAGTCGGCACGCCGGTGACCAGCTCTTTGCGCTCGTAGAGCTGGTCCACAGTCTTGAGGGTGTCCATCATCATGTCGCCGACCCTGGTGAAGGCCGGGCGGATACGCTGCTCGGATACGTCAAAGATAAGGCGCTCGGCTTCGTCGAGGAAGGCTTCTATATTGTCTTGGTCGGTATGGCAGCGAGCGGCAATTTCGCGGGATACGTCGAGCAGACGGCGGAGCACGGCCTTTTCTCGGATGATCCGAGCATAGGAGGCGATACGAGCAGCACTCGGGACACGGTCCAGTAGTTCGGCCAAGTAAGTCGCCCCACCCATATCGGCCAACTCCCCCCGGCTGCGGAGGGTATCGGTCAGAGTAATAAGATCGATGGGTTCGGCTTTGTCGCTCAGACTGAGCATGGCACGGAAGATTTTACGGTGTGACTCGCGGTAAAAATCGGCCTCGCCCATGATCTCAATGACCCGGTCGAGGCCGGTAGCGTCGGTGAGGATACCGCCCAAGACGGACTGCTCGGCTTCGAGGTTCTGGGGAGGGACGGAGCGCAGGGAGTCCTCAGCGCGGGCCATTGGCTTAATCGTCCAGGGCCGCGCGCACAGTGGCAAACAGGCGGCCGAGCTGCGTCAAGCCGTCCGCAATCCGTGGCCCATACCAACACAACGCCATTCCGTCGACGCAGTAGAGATGACCCATTTTCCCGGCGACCGTTTCGGCCAACGGTTTCAGATGGACGAAATGTTTGGTGGTAAACGGATAGGGTTCGCTCGGCAGCACCACGACCTGCGGGTCAGCCGTCGCCACCTCGTCCAGGCTGACAGTTGGGTAGCGCTCGGCCTTGGCCCGAAAAATATTTTCTCCGCCACACGTCCGCAGCATATCGTCAATATAGGTCTGGTCGTTAAACGACATCCAGGGCTTGCGCCAGATTGGGCAGAAGACGCGTAAGCGGGGGTGGTATTCGAGGTCTGCTGTCAGCCGGTCAGCCTGCTGGCGCAGGGCGTGCGCCAACATCTGGCCGTCTTCCAAATGGCCGACAAGTTGCCCTAGCCGCTCGATCATATCGATCCCCTCCCTGACCGTTCTGGGCGCGGTCACATACACGCACAAACCGTGCTCCTTCAGCCAGACGAAATCTTCATGCCGGTTTTCCTCTTCGTTCAGGATAACCACATCGGGCTGCAGACGCAGTATGGCTTCCAGCTCCGGATTTTTGGTCCCACCGACCTTGGTAAGACCAGCAACCTGCTCGGGGGGATGAGTGCAGAAGCGGGTCACTCCAATGACAGACGCACCGGCGCCAAGGGCGAACAGAGTTTCGGTGATACTCGGCACCAGTGACACAATCCGCCGCGGATAGGCGGGAAGCGAAACCAGGCGCTGGAGTTCGTCAACACAGTCCATACACACCCCGCTGTCCTAACGGTTTTCGGGATCCAAAATAGCCTCTAACTGCCGCTTCTCGTCAGGCGTATAGTCTCCCTCGAGCGGGGTAAGCGGGGTGGCTGGGGCAGCATCTTGGCTCGCCCAGGGCTGAAAAATTCCCATCCGACGCGCCTCTTTGTCAAGAAACATGACGATCCCAAGGAAACCGAGTAAGACCACACAGCCAAGGATGAGCAGAAACTTGGGCAGCAACCAGCGTCGCTTTTTCGGCGCAGCTTTTTTTCTGCGGACAGGTGTCTTGCGGGTGGGTGTCTTTTTCCGGTCAGCCATTCTCTTTCCCCTCAACGCCGGCTTAACGGTAGGTCTGAAGGGGCGTGTAACACCGCCCGGACGGCCTCCCAGCCGCTGCGCTGATGCCATCCCTCAACCCCATTGTACCACTTGAGCCCAACCGACTGAAGACGCTGGCTACGGGCGGCTAGACCGAACCAAAAGCGCCAGGCTGGTCCGTAGAACAGCCTGGTTGTCACCGCCAAACGGAAGAGTTTTTTGCCGACTCTGGAGCGGGCAAAGCGTTCGGTATAGCCGCTAAAATCGCCGCGCTGGCTGCTGAGGAGCGCCGACAGAATTTCCTGAGCCGCAAACTTCCCGTATTCGAACGCAAAAGAGATGCCCTCGCCCATCAACGGCTCGGCCCCGGCCGCATCGCCTACCAACACCACACGCTGGCCGGCCAGGGCTCGGCGAGGATGATAGCCACAGATAGGAAAAGCTCGCAAGCGATACGCCGTCTGGCAGTCGGCCTGTCCGGTCAGCGCGGCAACCTCAGCACCGAGCAGATGTCGCAGCTCGGCGTTGCTCAGGCGGGTCCGACCCAAGGCATAGATGCCGATATTCACGTGTGGCATTCCACCGATGAGGCATGGAAAGGCCCATAGATAGCCCTGTAAGCCATGGCAAACAGGGAGAAAGTTAAAATCGTAGCGGCGCCGACCAAACCCCTCCCAGTTGGTGTCGGCCACAGGCACATCACACATCACCGCCCTGCCAAACGGCAAGGTCGGTGACCCGACCAGCCGCCGTCGCACCCGGCTGCCCGAACCGTCAGCCCCCACAACGACTCGGGCCCGATAGGTCTGTTTATCGGTGACAACGCGTACGCTAGCTGCCTCTCGCACCACGTCAATAAGCTTCTCAGACTGACGAATTTCGGCTCCTCGCTCCTCAGCGGCGCGAACCAATAAAAAGTCAAATTCGTTGCGCCGAACAACCGAACACAGGCCGCCATCCTCACACACGACCTGCCGATTGGGCGGGACACGAACGAAAGCTCGGTCAACCGTGACGTGGGGAATACTGAGCGGGACATCAAGCTCATCAAGACAGTTGATGGTATGGGGGATGAGTCCCCCGGCACAGATCTTCTCGCGGGGGTGGAGCGCCTTATCAATCAACAGAATATTGCCGCTCAGCCTCGGCTCAGCCTTGAGCAGAGACAGAGCTGTGGCCGTTCCGGCTGGCCCTGCCCCGACAATCGCGACATCATAGGCCACGCCTCAGACCACCCCGGCCCGTGGCTCCACATTTTCGTGAATCCAGTCCACAATCATCTGCGTACTCGCCCCAGGCGTAAAAATTTCTTTGACTCCAGCCTCTTTGAGCTGAGGGATATCATCATCGGGCACGATCCCACCGCCAAAAACCGCAATATCGTCAGCCCCCCGCTCATCCAGCGCACTCAGAATGGCCGGAAAGAGCGTCATGTGCGCCCCAGACAGAATGCTCAGCCCGATGGCATCGACATCTTCTTGGACAGCAGCCTCGGCAATCATCTCCGGCGTCTGGTGGAGTCCGGTATAGACCACCTCAAAACCCGCGTCACGCAGGGCGCGGGCAATAATCTTGGCTCCCCTATCGTGGCCGTCCAAGCCGGCTTTCGCCACTAGAATACGTAATACTTTCTTGTCGAACACAGAAATCCTCCGTCATAGCCAAGCATCAACGCTACAACCAGGCCGGGTCCCGATACACGCCAAACACGTCACGGTAGATATCCGAGATTTCGCCCAGCGTGCAGGAGGCTTTGACCGCCTCAATCAGCGGTGGCATCAGATTGGTGCCATTGCGGGCCGCAGCGTGCACTCGACCAAGATGTTCGCTGACCGTTGCCTGGTCGCGTTCAGCCTTGATCTTTTTGATACGCTCAATCTGACTACGCTCTACCTCGGGTTCGATTTTCAGGATCTCAAGTGGGCGCTCTTCGGGCGGAACCTGATACTTATTCACGCCAACAATAATCTTTTCACCGGCATCGAGCTGCTGCTGGTAGCGGTAGGCGGAGTCGGCAATCTCCTTCTGCGGATAGCCGATATTAATGGCGTTGATAATCCCGCCCAATTCATCAATTCGCTTGATGTAGGCAAACGCTTCTTGCTCAATCCGGTCGGTCAGGGCCTCAATCGCCCAGCTACCGCCCAGGGGGTCAATCGTGTTGGTCACACCACTCTCTTCAGCAAGGATCTGCTGCGTTCTCAGGGCCACCATCACCGCCTGCTCGGTCGGCAGGGCCAGGGTCTCATCCATTGAGTTGGTATGCAGCGACTGGGTTCCACCCAGCACCCCAGCCAAGGCCTGGATGGCTACCCGGACGACATTATTCATCGGCTGCTGGGCGGTCAGACTCACTCCGGCCGTCTGGCAGTGAGTGCGTAGCAACAGCGACTTGGGCTGTTTGGCGCCAAACCGCTCCTTCATAATCTTGGCCCACATGCGCCGGGCCGCCCGGAGTTTGGCAATCTCCTCAAAGAAGTCGTTGTGCAGGTCAAAGAAAAAAGACAGCCGGGCCGCAAACTCATCAACATCCAAACCACGTTCTATGGCCGACTGTACATAGCCGATACCGTCGGCCAAGGTAAAGGCCAGCTCCTGCACCGCGGTCGCCCCAGCCTCACGAATATGGTAGCCGGAGATCGACACCGCGTGCCAACGCGGGACCTGTTTGACACAGAATTCTACCATATCGGTTACAATCCGTACCGCTGGCTCAGGAGGGCAGATCCACTCTTTCTGGGCGATATACTCTTTGAGCATATCGTTTTGGATCGTTCCCCCCAGCTGATCGCGCGGCACGCCCTGTTTATCGGCCACCGCAATATACATGGCCAGAATAATGCTGGCCGTACAGTTGACGGTCATCGAGGTGGTGACCTTGTCAAGCGGAATACCGTCAAACAGGCGTTCCATATCGTCCAGGGTTGAGACTGACACGCCCTCGCGACCGACCTCGCCCAGTGAGCGGGAATTATCGGCGTCGTAGCCCATCAGAACCGGCATATCAAAGGCGGTTGACAGGCCGTTCTGGCCCTCCGCCAGAAGGAGCTTGAAGCGCTGATTCGTATCCTCAGGCGTCCCGAAACCGGCAAACTGGCGCATAGTCCAGAACTTACCGCGGTACATATTCGGATACACTCCACGGGTATACGGATATTCGCCTGGCAGGCCGATCGCCTGCTCATAATCCACCCCGTTCTTGTCCTCAAGAGTATATAGCGGAGCTATCTCCATATCGGAGATGGTCGAAAAACGCTCTAGACGTTCACCCTGCTTGGGATACTTCTGGGCCAGCCATTCGTGTTTGTTCATCAATCCTCCTTAAGGCGGGAAGTCGGCTTAATCTGGTCGGTATGGCAAATACAGCTTGCCCGGACCACAATCGTGACAAACGCCTCTCCGATGCAGCTATCTTAAACTTTTGGGCTCAGAGATCAACTGTCAGAGGGAGAGTAGCAGCCACCACAGGACAGCTCAAAGCTGTCCTCGCCTCCACGACAAAGAAAGATATACTGAGCAAAAATTACTGGTCAGTGCGCGGTAGGTCCGAGAGATTTCCCCCAAGCATGCCACCACGCTAGCGAGAAGACGCGGCCAAGTTTCTCTACGAGTGAACAAACGGGCGTAAGCGCTGCTCTGACTGAGGAGAATGAGAAATGGCGCTGTTTGATTGGAGGTTATTGCTCGTCGCGATTATCGCCTTCATTGGAACTTCTGTGACATACACGTCCGCCCCCACTCACACAAATAGCCAACGTTCTCGTACACGGCGAAACGATACTGCAACGCCATACTCACCTCTTTCAAACCAGCTTGTAAAACAGGGGGCTCTCGTCTTCCTAGGCAGAGAGCGAGAAGAGCGCGCACATCGTGGGCATTCCTCCCCAGGGACGATCTAATCGCTTACTTGCCCGTAAACTTGGCCTCGCGTTTTTCCAGAAACGCCGTCATGCCCTCTTTTTTGTCCTCGGTCGCAAAGGTCATGGCAAATGCCTCGGCCTCAAAACGGCTAGCGTTGGCGATGTCCATGTCAATTCCCGAATTAATCGCCGCCTTGGCCTGGCGGATGGCTATGGCCGGCTTAGTCGCGATTTTTTGGGCCAGAGCTTTGGCCTCGGTCATTAAATCGGCCAAGGGCACAACGCGATTGACCAGACCGTGGCGCAGCGCGGTCTCGGCATCGATCATGTCCCCGGTATAGATTAGCTCACGGGCCAGAGGAAGACCGATCCGGCGGGGCAAACGCTGGGTGCCGCCAAAGCCCGGAATCACGCCCAGGTTGATTTCGGGCTGACCGAACCTGGCTTTGTCAGCGGCAATGATCAGGTCACAGGCCAGGGCCAGCTCGGTTCCCCCGCCCAGGGCAAAGCCGTTGACCGCGGCAATCACCGGAATAGGAAATTCTTCTAGTACTCGGCCTACATTTAGACCGCTATTAGCAAACGCCTTGCCCTCCAGCGGCGTCATATCGACCATGGCTGAGATATCGGCCCCGGCCACAAACGCCCGCTCGCCCGCGCCCGTAATAATCAGACACCGGACCAAAGCGTCCCCACGCACCTCTTCGAGGCAAGTCGCAATTTCCCGCACGGTGGCTGGATTGAGCGCGTTGAGGCTTTTGGGCCGATTGACAGTTAGAATACCAACTGCGTCGTCTTTTTCAAAGACAATGTTCTTGTAAGCCATCTTAATATTCCGGGTATTCATCGAAATGGTGAAAGGTCTCTAATAGGCGCAGGGTCCGGGTCTCAGAACGCAGCACGACCGAGTTGGTCATCGCTCCGCCGCTGTAGAAGCGCACGCCTTTGAGATAGCTACCGGTCGTCACCCCGGTAGCGGCAAAAATGACATTCCCTCCAGCCATCTCTTCAGTGCTATACTTCTTGCCAAAGTCGTAGATGTCTAAGTCGTGCAGTTGCTTGGCCTCGTCCTGATTACGGGGCCGAAAACGTCCCTGGATTTCTCCGCCAATACAGCGCAGCGCAGCTGCAGTGAGAATGCCCTGGGCCGCTCCGCCGGTCCCCATCAGCAAATCAACTCCGGCCGGCTCATGGGTGGTGGCCAATGCGGCCGACAGGTCGCCGTCGCTGATCAGTTTAACCCGGATACCGAGTCGGCGCAGCTCGCTACTCAGCCCTTCGTGGCGGGGCCGATCCAGCACGACTACGGTCAGGTTAGAGACGGGCACCTTCTTGGCTTTGGCCACTGCTACCAAATTTTCTTCAACCGACTTGTCCAGGTCAATCTCGCCCTTGCCCTCCGGCCCAACCGCAATCTTGTCCATGTGACAGTTAGGCGGGCAGCGTAGAAAGCCGCCCGGCTCAGCGGCCGCAATGACCGAAATGGCGTCTGGCGAACCGGTTGCACACGAGGTCGCACCTTCCAGAGCGTCGAGCGCCAGCTCAATCGGTGGCCCGGCACCGTTTCCCAGCTTTTCGCCGACGTATAGCATTGGGATCGCCTCTTCCTCGCCTTCGCCAATGACAATCTGGCCGTCGCACTCAACGGCCGAAAACAGGCTATGCATGGCTTCAGCTGCGGCGTAATCGGCCTCAACTTCATCCCCGCGGCCCATCAGTCTTGCAGACGCCAGAGCTGCGGCTTCGGTGACCCGGACCATTTCGAGAGCGAGGTTGCGTTCCATAGCGGCGTGGCTCCCGGCCTTAGGAATCCGAACCAATGGCCTGGCCGTGAATGAATTGGGGCATGATCCGCCAAGCTTCGGGCACGACCAGTCCGGTCTGTTTGGCGCTAGACTCATTATAGGCCAGAGCCCGTGGGGTGGCGTTTTGCCATTCGTGTGACGACAGCACGGCAAACGGTACCGGGTCGTCAGAGTGGGTCTTTATTGCAACCGGTGTCGCGTGATCGGGCATTAGCAACAAACGCCATTCGCCAAAGCAATCGAGCCCCTTCAGGATGGTTCCAACAACCTTGTGGTCAAAATCTTCAAGCGCCTGAACCTTCTTGTCGGCCGCCCCCATATGACCGGCCTCGTCGGTGGCCTCGACGTGCAAAAACAGAAAGTCTTTGTGGGTGAGTGCCTCCAAACCATACTCGGCTTTGCCCAGATAATTGGTGTCCAGAAAGCCGGTCGCGCCAGGCACTAGAATCACCTCCAGACCGGCCAGCACGCCGAGGCCACGGACTAAATCGACGGCCGAGATAACCGCGCCGTGGAGTCCGAACTGTTCGTGCAGAGTGGGCACCGCCGGTCGCCGACCCTGTCCCCACAGCCAAATGCTCGAGGCCGGATTTTTCCCCTGTTCTCGCCGCCGCAGGTTGACCGGATGCTCGGCAAAAATCTCGCGTGAGCGTTCCATCAAGGCGCACAGCCACTCGGCTCCTTCCCCGTGGGGAAAATGACCGGCGAGCGGCTTGTCGGTGATATCGTGAGGTGGGGTGGTGTGCATGCCTTCTTTGCCCTGATGCCAGACCAGCAGGTGCCGATAGCTCACCCCGGGATAAAAGCGCAACTCGGTTCCGCCGAGTTTGGCATTCAGCGCGCCGATCAGCTCGGCCGCTTCTTCGCTCGAAATATGGCCCGCCGTAAAGTCGAGCATCACCTCGCTGCTGTCATCCTGAGTAGCAAAGCTCACCAGATTACACCGAAAGGCAATATCGGTCGGTGCCAACTCCACCCCCATACTAGCTGCCTCAATTGGCGAACGGCCGGTATGATAGTGACGTGGATCAAAGCCGAGTAGGCTCATCGTACCCACATCGCTGCCGGGCGGATAGCCTTTGGGAATCGTATGGGTCAATCCCAGCCTGCCGTAGGCGGCAATCCGATCCATATGGGGGGTATGCGCATACTCAAGCGGCGTTTTATTGTCCAACTCGGGTACCGGCCAATCGGCCATTCCATCACCTTGCAGCACGACGTATTTCATACCAGATTCCTCACTCTGGGGTGGTTGGTTCCCCTCACACCCGTTGTTCAAGAAGGAGTCGATAATCTCATCTGGTCAGGTGGTCATCATTGACTTCCTTGTTTCCAGGGTACGAAAAATCGCGTCCCGAGCTCGTCCATAGTCGGCTGGCAGCTCAACAGGCCGGTTGGCATGCCGAGAGGCGATACCCCGCAGCTTGCCCTCGTGGTAGCGACGTTTGAAATCAGTAAACTTCAGGCCGTGGGCGGTGGAGATAATAATGACGCGTTGGCGAGCAGTGATCTCTCCTCGGTCGAGCAGCTTGAATAAGACGGCCAGCCCAACCCCGGTGTGGGGGCAGTTGAACAGGCCGGTCCGATCGGCCAGGGCCGCAGCATCGGCCAGCTCTTCCTCAGTCGCCTGCTCAACAATACTGTCAAACGCTTTCAGAATCTTGATCGCCTTATGCACGCTGACCGGATCGCCAATCTGAATAGCCGAGGCCAGAGTTTTTTTGGCCCGTACCGGTCGATACGACTCAAAACCTTGGACGTAACTCCGGTACAGCGGGTTGGCCCGAGCCGCCTGGGCGCACACCAAACGTGGCAACCGATTAATCATACCAACATCTCGCATCAGCAGAAATCCGCGACCGACGGCCGTGATATTACCCAGGTTACCGCCCGGCACGATCACGACGTCGGGCACTTCCCAGTCAAACTGCTGAACGATCTCCAGCGAAATGGTCTTCTGGCCCTCCAGACGTAGACTATTCATGGAGTTGGCCAGATAGATATTTTCCTTGGTACACAGCTCGCGCACGACCCGCATACAGCCGTCAAAGTCGGTATCCAAGGAGAGGGTCAGAGCGCCGTTGGCCATGGGTTGAATCAGCTGTGCGGTCGAGACCTTGTTCCGGGGCAAAATGACGATCGCTGGAATGCCGGCCGCGGCACAATAGGCGGCCAGAGCGGCCGAGGTATCGCCGGTCGAGGCGCACGCCACCGCCGGAATATGGGTGCCCTCGGCAATCATCTGCTTGACCATTGAGATCAGGACGGTCATGCCCAGGTCTTTGAACGATCCGGTATGGGCGGTCCCACACTGCTTAACCCACAGGTCGTCAAGCCCGATCTGATGGCCCAGCCGTTCGGCCCAAAACAGGTTGGAGCCACCCTCGTAGGTGGATACGACATTATTGTTGTCCACTGCCGGACACACCATTTCCTTCTTGCCCCACACCCCACTGCCGTACGGATAGGTGGTGCGTCGGTAGCGATCGTCAAACAGCTGCTTCCACCGCTCGGCCGAGCGGGTTCTCAGCGCCTCCAGATTGTGCCGGACGTCGAGCAGACTCCCGCATTTGGGACAATAATAAATAATCTGATTGAGCGGCCACTGTCCGCTGCAGCCGGACGCACACCCAAACCAGGCCCGAAATGGGGGAGGTGTCGGCGATGGAGCCAGAGGTTCAGCAAACGCGCCGGCAGTCATAAGACGTCTCCCTCCTTATCTCCAAGGCCGCTAGCCTAAATTTTCTTCAATGCGGACACACACCGCCTGGCCCTGGACAACAGAGAGCTGATTCACCTGCCGCAGAGCGGCTTTGAGATTGCGCTCACCCGCGGCATGAGTACGGATGACCAGGGGAACAGACGCGTCCCCATTGCTGCGCCCGCGCTGAATGACGGAAGCGATGCTAATCGACTGCTCAGCTAAGAGACCGGCAATTGCGGCCAAGACCCCGGGTCGGTCGGCAACCTGAAAGCGCACGTAATACTCGCTCACCACCTCGTCTATAGGGCGAATCGGCACACTGCGCAACTCTTTCCAGGCATAGCCCAGACCGGGGAGCTGGTAGGCTGAGGCGAGGCCGTAGGTCCGGGTTGCCTCCATAATATCCGACACCACTGCCGCCGCAGTCGGCAGGCTGCCCGCTCCGCTACCAAAATACAGCGATGACCCAAGTGCCCGACCCTGAACAAAAATCGCGTTATAGGCGCCGCCCACCCCGGCCAGCAGACTGCGCTGGGGCACCATAGTTGGATGGACTCGCAGCTCAACCGCCCCGTCCTCTTGCTTAGCAATCGCCAGCAGCTTGATCTCGTAGCCGAATTCTCTGGCAAACAGGATATCAGTTTGGCTCAGCCGGCGGATACCCTCGGTGTAGACCGCATCAAAGGGGACCCGTACGCCAAAAGCCAGCATGGCCAGCAGGGTCAACTTCTGAGCCGCATCAATGCCGTCAATATCAAAACTGGGATCGGCCTCGGCCAAACCGTTGTCCTGGGCGCTGCGTAGGGCCGTCTCAAACTCGGCATCCTGCTCCCGCATCATGGTCAAAATATAGTTGCAGGTGCCGTTCACAATCCCGAACAGGGCATGGTTGCGATCGGCCGCCAAACTCTCGCGCAGGGTACGCAGAATAGGGATCCCACCGGCCACGCTGCCCTCAAAGCCGAGCGACACGCCGCGCTCTTCGGCCGCCGAAAAAATCTCGTCGCCGTGTAACGCCAGCAGGGCTTTATTGGCGGTCACCACCGCCTTGCCATCCTCAATGGCGGCCAGGAGCAAGGAGCGGGCCGGCTCAGTACCGCCGATCAGTTCGATCAGCAGATCAACCTCGGGGTCGTGAACCACCACCCAGGGATCTGTTGACAGACGGACATCACCCAGGTCGGGGTGTGGTTTGGTATGAATGCTCCGGCTGGCCACGTGGACAAGCCGCAGACGGCAATGCCGTTTGCGGGCCAGCGCCTCGGCGTCCTGCTTCAGCAGGCGAACAACGCCGCTGCCCACCGTTCCTAGGCCGATGAGACCCAGCTTCAGCTCGTCCGCTGCCACATCGCCCCCGCGCTCGCGTCATGGACGTCAAGGTTGCCCACTCCGCCAAAGGCCTTTCGGATACCCCGGATGGCTTGGCGGGTACGATGCTCATTCTCAATCAGGGCAAAACGGACAAAGTCATCCCCATACGGCCCAAAACCGATACCCGGTGAGACCGATACCTTGGCCTCGGTCAGTAAAAATTTGGCAAAGTCCAGAGATCCCATGTCGCGGAACGGCTCGGGCACCGGGGCCCAGACGAACATCGTGCCCTTGGGCTTTGGGATATGCCAGCCTACCCGTTCCAGCCCCTCAATCAGCGTATCGCGTCGCAGCAGATAGCGCCGGCGAATTTCTTCAACGCAGTCCTGGGGTCCGTTCAGGGCGCAAATAGATGCGATCTGGATGGGTTGGAAAATACCGTAGTCAAAATAACTCTTCAGGCGGCTAAGCGCGGTCAGGACTTCGGAATTGCCACAGGCAAATCCGACCCGCCAGCCCGGCATATTGTACGATTTAGACAGGGTAAAAAATTCAACTCCTATATCCTTTGCGCCCGGCACCTGAAGAAAGCTCGGCGGGGTGTAGCCGTCAAAAAAGAGGTCGGCGTAAGCAAAATCATGCACCACAAACAGATTATTATCCCGTGCAAAATCGACCACGCGCTCAAAGAACTCCAAGTCCACTACCGCGGTGGTTGGATTATGGGGAAAGTTGATCAACAGCATCTTTGGTTTCGGCCAGCACTGACGCACGGTTTCCTGCAGCGAGGCAAAGAAGTCTTCGCCGGGGATCAGCGGCACGACTCGCAGGTCGGCGTTGGCCATCACAATCGAATACTGGTGGATGGGATAGGTTGGGCTGGGACAGATCGCGACCTCGCCCGGTCCCAGGATCGCTAGGGCTAGGTGCGACAGTCCCTCTTTTGAGCCGATCGTCACCACCGCTTCGGAGTCCGGATCGAGCTCAATATGAAAGCGGCGCTTGTACCAGTCACAAATCGCCAAGCGCAGCTTATAGATGCCACGCGAGCTGGAGTAGCGGTGGTTCTGAGGTTTGTTGGCCGCCTCAACCAATTTATCCACCACGTGTTGAGGAGACGGTTGGTCGGGGTTACCCATGCCAAAATCAATAATATCCTCGCCTGCCCAGCGGGCCTCCATCTTCATCCTATCGAGGGTGGCGAACAGGTACGGCGGCAATCGTTTGATGCGGGGAAATTCCATGCGGGTTCAACCCACCTTTGTGTAAAACCTTTGAGTCTGAGCGATCTTAAGTACGCCCCGCGGCGTGCGTTGACGGTCTGTATGGGTATAGTTGATTTCAGGCACAGGGTCAAACACGCTCAGAATTGAACCACCCGATCTGACACCCTACGATCGTCTGGAAAGCAACGCCCACCAACCTAAACGAGTAGGCTGCCACGGTCGGCTATGTGGCGTGTGGTCGACGCGCTGCGGGGTAGTGTGGACCCGCTCCGGTACCGAGACAAATCGCAAGCCCTAAGGTTCACGAATCGGTCACGCCCATCAACACCGCCCATACTGAGGCGCTGGCCGACGGGCGGGGGGCGGCATTCCGCACCCTGGCTGGCGGCGATTCGCAGGCGGGGACGCCGTCCGCTCGCGCGTCGTCAGCGTCAAGGAGGGGGCACGCGGGCCGGAAGAGAGCGAAGCCCGTGGCGCAGCCGGCCCCCCGAGGGCGCTAGGAACCGCCCCCCTGCAGGACCCTCTTCCGTTCGGCTGCCAAGACCTGTTGCCGCCGGCGCAGGGGCGTTGCGACTTCTGACGACCGATCCGGCGGGAAGCCCCGGCGCTGGCCACCAGAGGGGCACCGCCGAGAGCTGGGGACTGCGGGGGTCGGGTGGCCCGGGCCCTCCCGGCAATGCCATCCGACCCATTGACCGTTTCGTCCTGCAGGATTCCCCGAGTTCTTTGCTGAGCGAAACGTGCGTCTGGGGAGCGTGGCTGCTGCAGAGCTTGCCCTCCGAGACAGAGCGGACGCTATGGAGTGGAGGAATGAAGAAGAAGCGGGGTGGAACAGGCAAGGGATCCGAGCATGACGTCAAGGCGATTAGGAGGACTAGGACGCTTGGAATAGACGCGGGATACCCCGCCAAAAGGATACGGAGCCGGCCTGTTCAGAGATACCGTTTGGTCGTGCGAGAAACATCAAGAAGAGTTTTCAATGTGACGGCACTAATTGTTTCCCAGAAACGAACGTTAATCGTCCACGAGACAAGATAAGCGAGTCTAGGCACCCTTGTTTTCTTGTTGATAAGGAACTGTGGGATGATTTGCCTTTGTCCAAAAAGATATGCCCTGTCGGTTTATTCTCCGCGGTTGTGTTTCCGGAGGTCGCTGGACCACAGACTGATTGATCCTCGCTTCCTGTTCTTCTAGATGTCTGGTCGCGAACTTCTCTTTCAATTCAAGGAAGTCGGAGGGAAAACAGACTATGGCTGCATAGGTCAGCCTTCAGGATCAGCGTCATATGGCCCCTTCCCTCCCCACCTCTCTCCAAACAACGCGCCCTCATCCATCTCTTGGGCACCCTCGACGACAAATTGAACCGGCAGATGAACAAAACCCTAGAAGAAGTGGCTTGAGTGCTGTTCACCTCCTAGTTTGTCACGTTTGACCTGGTCTCTACCAAAGCCATGGGCTCAAGGGAATGGAGCTGGAGAGGTGACGGTGGGAGACGCGTAGCCGTGCCTATCTGGATCGTATAGACGAGCCGCATTGCGGCCCTGTTCCCGGCACGACCATGTCGGCTGGCATGATGAGCCGTTCATCCGAGGATCGAGCATCATTATGGGCTATGAGGAGAATCCGGGAACGGTTATCTGGGCCGCCAGCGCTTGCTTTTTCCCATCGACACGCCCTCTGTCGTTCCCAAGGACCGTACAGCCTGCCCTTTCTGGGCTACGCCTTAAGGACAAGGACTACCCTCTACTACTGTGAAGTCCGCGGTGCCCGGCTTGAACCGGAACCGAGCCTAGCTGAACAAATAGGTGACGCCCCTCTTTGTGCGTCGGCATAGCCTAGTAGGAAGAGAGCCATACCTTGGCTGCCCTGCCGGATACACTGCTGCCTAAGCTAGTATTGGGGGAGGTGCGGGGAAAGGGCAGATACTCTCATGCTGCTGGCTTTCTGATTCGTATGCTCTGTCGGCTGGGCGGAAGGGCTTTTTTATGATGTCGGCCCTATCTCGAGACCAAATCCTCAGCCCGTTAATACAGCACACGTTACCTAGGACATCTATATTGTCAGGTTCTGTCACAGTGTCGCGCGCACGATATCTCTAGTTCAACCAGAAATCCGTCATCCTCAGCTCAGCGTAGTTATAAGCAACTCTCTCATTTTCTTGTGAGCAAAAAAACTGACAATCTGAGGAAGATAGAGAGACGGGAATGATAAAGTAGGGCGCATGCGCTTAGGAGGCGATGTGACCGTCTTCACCGAATCCACTGCCGAACAGACTGCCCCCGGCTGGCTGGAAAGTCTGGTATGGAGCGTGGCTGGCGTCGCCTCCACTCCATCGCACCCAGGCGACCATCTCGACGTGGCCTTGTATTCCTCGACAAGCTCAAGAAGACCCATGATGGCCGCCTTCGCTATTTCTTCATCCGCAGGCCCAATGCATAGACCTCCCGCTTGGGCCGGCTGTAGCGCTCGCTCAGCAGCTTGGCGATGTCTTTGAGCGGCAGGCCAGTAGCGGCCAGCCGGTCGATCTCGTGGCTGAGGGTCTGCTCGTCGGGCGGAGGCTGGGGCTCGGAACAGCCAGCGATCAGCAGAGCCACTTCACCCTTGATGGGCCGGTCGCGCAGCCGCGCTTGCAGCTCGCTCAGTCGGCCGCGTAGCACTTCTTCAAAGCGCTTGGTCAGCTCGCGACCAATGACGGCCCTGCGGTCGCCGAAAATATCGCACAGGTCGGTCAGGCTTTCGGCGAAACGGTGGGGGGATTCAAAGACCACAATAGTGCGGGTTTCGGACTGTAAACGCTGCAAGGCTTTGCGCCGCTGGGCCGGTCTAGCCGGCAGGAAACCTTCAAAGACGCAGCGGTCGGTCGGCAGGCCGCCTATGCTTAGCAGGGCGGTCAGGATGGACGGGCCGGGCAGCGGAACTACCGCAACACCGGCCTGCCAGGCGGCCCGCACCAGGCGGTAGCCGGGGTCAGCAATACCGGGCGTACCGGCGTTGCTGACCAGAGCGAGGGACTGGCCGGCCAGTAGCTTGGCGATCAGGGCCGGCGCTTTAGCGTGTTCAATCTGATCGTAGTAGCTAGTCAGCGGCGTGGCAACGTGATAGCGGCTCAGCAACCTGCGGGTATGACGGGTATCCTCAGCTGCAATCAGGTCAACTTCTTTGAGGACGCGCAGCGCACGCAGGGTGATGTCTTCCAGATTGCCGATAGGCGTGGCCACCACATACAGGGCGCCCGGCTTGGGGGGCTGAGGGTTCACCCGGCCTAGCCCATTAGGCCCTGATTTGCTCCGCCGTCAATAGTGATGTTCGCCCCGTGAATAAATGCCGCTCGGTCTGAGGCCAGGAACAGGATCAGGTCAGCGACTTCTTCGGGCTGGCCGACCCGACCGATGGGGGTCATCTTTTGCAGGGCTTCTTCCGGGCTACCACTCTTGGGGCTAAAGGTCGAAATGAAGCGCTGTAAGCGCTCGGTTAAGATGGGACCTGGGTTCACCCCGACTACCCGGACCTTGCTTCTGGACCCTTCATCGGCCAAGGCCTTGGTAAAATGGTTGAGCGCAGC
This sequence comes from uncultured Binatia bacterium (SeqCode), assembly GCA_965214605.1. Classification (GTDB taxonomy): domain Bacteria; phylum Desulfobacterota; class Binatia; order Bin18; family Bin18; genus JAAXHF01. The sequence continues at coordinate 1,234,446 of OZ243961.1, forward strand.
GTTGGCCGCTCCGCCGATCATATAGCTTCCCATCGGCTTGAGCGCTCCGGTGCCAATGACATTGATAATCACCCCGCTCTGCTGTTGCTGCATATGCGGCAAGACCGCCCGGGCCATACGCATATAGCCAAAAAATTTGAGCGTCCAATCGTCCAGCCAGGCTTCATCGGAGAGCTTTAAAAAATCCCCCGGACGGGCGCTGCCGGCATTATTGACCAAAATATCAATCCGACCGAACTCCTGGATGCAGCGCGCCGCCACCGTCTTGATCACATCGCCCTGCGTCAGGTCGGCCTGCATGGCGAGAAGCCTCCCCGCGCCCTGCGCACCGACTAGCCTGCCCGTCTCATCCAAGGCTTCTTGCCCCCGCGCGCACACCAGGACCGACGCACCTTCGGCAATAAAGCTGAGTGCCGTGGCCCGCCCAATGCCTTTACTGCCGCCGGTCACAATAGCGACTTTCCCCTCTAGATTGAGTTGCATATGACCTCCTACACGGGCCTGAACTTGGGAATATACACGTCGGGCTCGTGCTCTTCGAACACCACTTCGACCGGCATGCCGATGGTGATGGCGTCGTTCTGCACGTCCTCCAGACTGCTGACCATGATGAGTTCGGGGTCTTCGTCAAGCTGGACCTGGACCACGTTATACGGCACCTTGTCCCTGGCCGCCGGATGAATTGGATGAGTGATAATCGTGTACGAATAGACCTTGCCCCTGCCGCTGACCCTGACCCACTCGCGTCCCAAGACCTGACACGGCCCAAACAGGTTTGGCGGATACCACTGCCCGGACTCCTTGTGCCGCTGCATCCATAACTCGCTGCGTTTACAGCCGTCCCAGTATTCCTGGGCGTCAAAGCTAGGAATGGGACGGGGAAAGTTCGGAGTGTCTGCCATGGCGTGTGTCCTCCTTAATGATGAACCTCTCCTTTATCGCATCGGTCGGGATGTCTCTAGTCATGTCTATCCGTGGCCAAGCGCCGGACACAGTCTTTGAACAGCCGGCCGCGTTCTTCGTAATCTTTGAACAGCCCAAAACTCGGAGAAGCCGGAGAGTGTAAACAGATTTTACCCGGCTCAGTATACGCATAGGCCAGGCGGACGGCCTGTTCCATACTGTCAACAAAGAAGGCCCGAGGACTTCGGCTCGACATCTCGTCCCGGTGGACGCAGATAGTCCTCCAGATCCGCTGGCCGCTAGCTGGAAACAGAATCAAGTTCTTGACCCGGCCGCTGACCAATCTACCGGCTAGCTCGGAGAAGTCCACATGTCGGTCATGGCCGCCCAACAGGACCGTTTGCACGTCCGGACCAAGAGTGTCGAGGTGGGCCAGAGTTGCCTCGGGGACAGTCGCCAGCGGGGCGTTATAAAAGGTGATGCCACGGTAGGGTCCGAGCAACTCAAAGCGATGCTCAAGGGGTTGGAAGTTGCGTATGGCCCCGATTACATGGTCGGTCTTGACGCCTAATAACCGACCCGTTGCCACCGCCGCCAGTACGTTGGGCAGATTAAAGTGACCCGGCAGGAGAATGTCTTTGACCGCCAGTAGCGGTTCTTCTCGACCCATGGCTGAACGGAACACAATCTTGTCCGATGACACAAAATAGCCCTGCTCTAATCGCTGCTGGGCAGAAAAAGGGACGGTCTGAGCGCTGGAGTCGGCCGCCGCTCGACTCAACCGGGCGGATTCGGCGTTATAGACCAGATAATCCCCAGCCGACTGGTAGCGGGCCATATTCAGCTTGGCCCGCACATAGTGCTCAAAGCTCGGGTAGTAATCCAGATGATCGGGCATGATATTCAGCAACACGGCAATATGTGGCCCCTGCCGGAGGCCCTCCAACTGGTGCGAAGACAGCTCATACACAAAAATGGTCCGGGCATCGGTGTCGGAGAAGATGTCCAGCGGCGGTCGGCCAATGTTGCCGACTAGGCGGGCGTCGATTCCGCCGCTGCGTAGGATGGCGTGGGTGAGCGCAGCGGTCGTGCTCTTGCCCTTGGTGCCAGTAATGCCGATAACTGTCCCGCTGCAGTTGCTGAAGAACAGCGCGGTGTGTGAAGTCAGCTTGCCCAGCGCCCCGGCCCGCTGAATAGCAGGCTGGGTAGGAGGAATACCGGGGGATTTGATAATGACGTCATAGTCGTCCAGGCTGTTCAGATAATTCGCCCCCAGGTGAAGACGCAACCGCCCGGACTGCGCGCGTATCAGATCCTTGACCTGGGCGCTTAGCCCATCAAACTCAGTCCGATCGGCCAGACCGAAGCGTTTGTTGGGAAAGCGGCGGCACAAAAAGCCGAGCGTCGACAGCCCCTCTTGGCCGAGCCCCAGAATGAGGACTGACAACGGTCCGAGTGCCGCAAACTTCATCGTTCGGCTCACGCTTCCTGGGCATCCGGACCGACGGCGTGGCCGAACTCCTGGTCAAGACGATGACGCAGTAGCTCCACATACGCACCGGGCAGGCCATGGCGCTCGCCCCAGCCACCCAGCAGCGCATTGGTCGTCTGGGCCACGTCGGGAGACCGGGGCATGATCTCGGCGGCCACATAGCGTAACACCGCCGGTAGCGATGTCGGCTTAGTCTTGCTGATACTTAAATACAGCGCAGCCAAGACTTCGCGGCTCGTCCCAACGCACTCAAATGGCCTGTGTTCATAAAAACCGAGCAGCTGGCGGATAATGCCAATCAAGCGCTCGTCGGCAAACAGGTCACGACCAAAAATACTCCGCAGCTCTTCGGCTCCGAGAAAGGGGTGTAAGGCGATGAAAACAAAGACGCACTTAGCGCAGGTGCCGCACCAGGTATCTTCTTTGAGGTTACGATTACAGCTTTTAAACACCCTAAAATACTCGGGATAGCGGGCAAACAGACGGGTAATCTGAAGTTCATACAGAGGACGTAACAGACTAAAATAGTACGCCTGGCTGGCCAAATACCGACGGCTATACCACTGAAAGGCGCGTTCAAAACGGAGCGTCTTTGAGTATTGGTGGTTCACCCCACTGCCCAGAAACTGGGCCGAAGCTTCCTCACTGCCACGCTCGTTGGCGGCCACAATCCGGCGGTAGTTGCCCACTACCGCGGCTAGCAGCCCGAGCATGGCCAGATAGGCCGAAAACGGAGTGTGCCCGTTTAAATAGCCGGCGGCGTTGAGCTGGAGCAGCTTAGGGTCAATATCCCGGCTAACAATAATTGGCGCTGAACAGGCGGCTCTGGCAGCCAAGGTACGCGCAGCCGGAGCCGGATTCAACAGAATGGCGTTGAACGGCCTCCGGCCCTCTCGCAACAGCTGCACGCTGAGCGCGGAGTCTTTGCCGCCGCTCAACAGCACCAGATCCCGCTCATCCTGTAGAACTGGGGAGTAGACCGGTTTTCTGCTGGGCGGCGTGTGGTCGGAACTCAGCCGCACAAAATCTTTTTGCTTGTAGTTAATACGATTGCGGTAAAAGAACTCCCGCATCCCGTGCAGCAGCAAATCTTTCCACCAGTCAATCTGTCGGGCGTCCAAATAGCCAGCCTGGACAAAGATGTGGGGTGAGCAGGTGGCTTTCCAATAACTCAGCATTTCAATCAGGCCAAGATGAAAGACGAGGTTGTTCAGCACCGGCGGCTCAAGGCTATCAAACCGTTGGGGATCGACCGATTCGAGGCTGAGTTTGGGTCGGAAGACAATATCCGGCTCAACGACAAATTGGAAACGCAGTTGCAAGCGCTGCCCACAACGGGTGTAGGAGCAGGCTTCATACCTAAATTGCGGATAGCGGCTACGCAGCTGCTCAAGGGGGATAGTCATCCTATACACAACCCAGCGCCGCCTGGGCACTCCCCCACGACAGAGTCACCCCTGCTCCGCCGTGGCCGTAATTATGGACGATACGCCGCCCGTTGCGCTCTTCGGCGGCAATCCGGATGCCGCCCTCCCGATACGGACGCAGCCCAGCAAACGTCCGGCGGGCGGAAGTCAGCTCCAGACTGGGCAGAATGCGTTTGTTGCCGCTAATGATGAGGTGCAACGCCCCACTGTCGACCGTTTCGGTATCCACATTTCTCTCAGTCGTTCCTCCCAGTAAGGTCTCGGTTTTCCTCGGATAGACGTAAAAGCCGTCGGCGTTGATCGACCAGTCCATGTCTGGCTGGGGGCCAACGACCACGACCTGGCCCTTGATCGGTATGAGCTGCGGGTCGTGACACAGCTGTTGTGATCCCAAGCCGGTACAGTTGAAAACAATATCGGCTGGCAGGCTGGCCAGCTGCTCTAGGTCGGTGAATTTCTGCTCAATGACCACAACGCGCCCGTTGTTTTTCTCAAACTGGGCCATCAACCACGGCAGGTACACCGGCATGTCGATAAAAAAGCTCACATATTTCCAGCCAAAGGCGTATCCGCCCGGCACCTTGGGCCGTTCTAGGATACACACCTGCTGCATCACCGACAAATAGTCGGCCCTTGGTCTGGACGCGCTGCTGGCCTCCCAGTGAATGTGTTTCCGCACGCCCGCTGCCGCGCCGGCCTGGGCAAGCACTTTCTCAAAGGCGGCCCAGCTGTCTTCAAGCAGACGCTGGGTTTGCTCATTATAATCCACCGCATGGGGCTTAAAACTGGCCGCGGCTTTGACCGAGGTTGTACGCAGCGGCAGGCGATCGGTATACAGGGTGACGGTCCAGCCACACTGCTGGGCGACAAGAGCCGTGCTCAAGCCAACTACACCAGAGCCGAGGACTGCAGCATGCATGGCGTTTTTCCTCGGGTCGGACAATGCTCCGCCCGCTGCTCGCAGGAAGCGGGAGACACAGGGCCTGCAGTTCCCGGCCGCGTGGCTAGTGGGAGTGGGCCCCGGCAACAGAGGAGGGGCCCTTGGTGTGGCTGTGATCGTGCGAGTGGGCGTGACGGCGGAAATTATGGCTTGGTGTGTTCGTCTTCTTGTGGTCCGGACCGTGGCTGTGACCATGCGAGGGCGGCGCATACTTGGGTTCCGGCAGACCGTGCTGCTTGCGGACCCCGGCCGCTCTGGCTACCTTGTCGTCAAATTCTTTACCCCGGCCAACGCTGTGGGCAGCAAAGCGTTTGACCGAGTACTCGTCCATATGGCACGACAGTGGCACTTGCGGATAGCGCATGCACAGGGGCCGCTGGTTTTGATTCTGGGGAGTGGGTCGGGGCTGTTGTCCGGCGTGGACATCGACCGCGCCAGAACCAATGGCAAAGGCCGACACAATCCGCGGGGCCCGTTTGCCACAGCTCGGACAGGTCTTCTTGTTGTTGGACTCACGTATTGAGCTTAATTCTTCGAAGGTAAGCTGACAGGCGACACAGTGGTATTCGTACAGCGGCATAGGTCTTCTCCCAGTGTTGCCTATTCGATCGGCGTGGGCGCGTGCGGAAACTCGGCCCAGTCCTCGGGATCGTGCGAAATCCAGACGCTGGCCTCGTGCAGATCGCGGAGAGCTTTGATACGCTGGATCGATAGGGAAGACTGAATCGGATCGGTGTCCAGCGGCATACCGGCCAGGGTATCGAACTGCATCCGAAGGTGGAGCGTATCGCCAACGAGCAGGATGGAACGGTTGGGCAAGTGGACGTACAGCGAGCTTTCGCCCGGCGTGTGGCCCGGCGTTTTCAGCAAGTGCAGGCTGCTGTCGCCAAACACGTCGAAATCGCCTTGCAGCTCCAGCCAGTCGAAGTTCCGAGTCGGCACGATATCTTTGAACACAAACACATCCCGCAGATGCGTATCCGGCCAGTAGGCGTAGCGCAACTCATTTTCCATGATCAGGAATTTGGCGTTCGGAAAGGCGTGCAGATAACCGGTGTGGTCAAGATGCAGGTGGGAAACGATCACGTATTTGATGTCATCCATCTTGTAGCCCAGAGCCTGAATCTGTCGGTCGAGCAAGAGCTCTTTCGGGTAGTTGATCTGCAGGGCTTCGGCAAACGGACCCCAGTGGCCAACCGGGTCATCAGCCGCAGCCGGATGGCAACCGGTATCAAACAGGACTAGCCCCTTGGGATGTTCGATCAAATAGGCTGGGCACGGAATTTCCACCAGCTCATCAGACCCGCCGTGGGCCAGAAGACTCTGCGGCACGGTCAGAGTGGCGTTGGGCAAGGCCCACATCTTGGTTGCCGTTCCATTCGCCATAGCTTCCTCCTGGTTTGTGGTCGGCCGGAATCGTCCGGAACGGCCCGCATGCTAATCCAAGCCGCTCCCCAGTGTCAAGCGTTCGACCCCTAGCGTGCCTTTGGCAGCCCCAGGACACGCTCGCCGATCACCCCGCGCAAAATTTCGTTCGTCCCGGCAGCAATCGTTCCGCCCCGCGCGCTCAGCATCCGATACGACCAGCGGGCCTGATCCATGGCAAACGGCGAACCCTTGGCCAGAATCGAATACGGCCCCAGCAACTCCATCGCAAAGTCAACGATCCGCATGTTCAGCTCACTTGACATGATTTTGGAAAACGACCCCTCGGGTCCCGGCGGCTGGCCCTGGAGTTGACGGGTCAGCCGGCGCAGGTCGTTGTACTTGATGGCTTGAGCCTCAATCGAAAACTGGGCGAGTTTTTGACGTACGGCCTCGTCATCAATCGCTGGACGACCGTTCAGTTCAAGCTGTCGGGCCAGTTCGTACAGTTGGGGCAGGATCTTCTCAAATCTGTAAAAGCTGCCACTCGATACTCGCTCAAACATGAGGGTGGTAATCGCCACCATCCAGCCCTGATTGAGGTCCCCGACCAAATTCTCTTTGGGTACCCGCACATCCTCAAAAAAGACCTCGTTAAACTCCGAATCGCCATTGATCTGAACCAGGGGCCGGACCGTCACACCAGGGCTGTGCATATCGACCAGAATATAGCTGATTCCCTTATGTTTGGGAGCCTCGGGATCCGTTCGCACCAACACAAAACACCAATCCGAGTACTGTGCCCAACTCGTCCATACCTTCTGACCGTTGATCACAAAATGGTCGCCATCTTCAACCGCCCGGGTCTGTATTGAGGCCAGGTCAGAACCCGAGCCCGGCTCGGAATAGCCTTGGCACCAAATGTGTGCAGCCGGCAGGATCTTAGGCAGAAAGCGTTCCTTTTGCGCCTCGGTTCCCCAGTGCATCAGGGTCGGCCCCAGCAGCGAAATACCGCTCAGATTCACCCCCTGCGACACCCCGAGGCGACTCATTTCTTCAGTAAAGATCGCCTGTTCAATCAGCGATGCCCCACGCCCGCCGTACTCCTCGGGCCACCACAGGCCGACCCAGCCACCCTCGTGGAGTTTCTTGTGCCAATCAAGCCCACGCCGCCAGCGTTCTTCGGGGTCTAGGTCTTCATCTTTGCCGCCCCGCAGGTCGTCCGGCACATTGGCGTCCATCCAGGTCTGGACTTCCCCACGGAATTGTTCTTCTTCCGATGAATAGCTAAAATCCATATTTGGCTCCTGACTCCTTCCAAGAGAAGACTCATCGCTTCCCCCATGAGCGCGAGTTCCTCAGTATCTTATAGCCCACTCCTGCCAAAAAAGCGAAACACGCAAGCCGGAGGTGTCCCTCTCTAAGTATATCTTGCGCCTCCCTCTCCTGCTCAGTACCATGCGCACACTTGTCCGCCAGATTTGTTCACATTGATGAGAGGAGCGCCATGGAATTCGCCTTCAGTGAAGAGCAACGCCTGCTCCAAGGCAGCCTGCGCCAGTACGCTAAGGAAAAACTGCTGCCCAAGTATGCCCACTGGGATAGGGGTCACACGATTAGCCGCGAGGAACTGCGGGAGGCGGCCAAACTGGGCATCTTTGGGCTACGGGTCCCGGAAAAGTTCGGTGGCCAAGAGGTCGACTATGTCACCTGCGGCCTGATGACTGAGGAGCTGTCACGGGGGGACTTTAACTATAGCCTGTATATCCAGCTGGGCCTGATCGCTTCAGAGCTACTGGCCGACTACGCCCACCCTGAGGTCCAGGCCGAGTGGCTGCCCCGGCATGTCATGGGTGATGCGGTTATCGCTTTTGGTCTGACCGAGCCGAGCGCCGGCTCAGACGCTGCCCACATCACGACCCGGGCCCAAAAGATAGGCGATGCCTACATCATTAACGGGGAAAAAGCCTCAATTACCTTTGCCGGCTATGCTGACGCGTGCATTGTCTTTGCCCGAACCGGTGAGCAGGGGGCCCGCGGCCTGTCCGCGTTTTTGGTCCCTCTCGACAGCCCAGGTGTCAGCCGCCAGGTTTACAAGAGCCCGGGCGAACGTTTAACCCAGCGCGGCTCGCTGTTTTTTGACGGGGTCCAGGTGCCGGCTCGCAATCGGGTCGGCGATGAGAGCCGAGGCTTTCAGCAGGCCATGGTCGCTTTTGATTTTAACCGGGCGATTATCGGCTTGGCCTGTATCGGCGCTGCCCAACAGTCGCTTGACGAGACCATCGAGTATACCAAGGGACGGACCGTGTTCGACAAACCCTTGGCCAAATTTGAGGGCGTGGCGTTTCAGATTGCCGAACATCTGAGCCTGCTCGAAGCGGCGCGTCTGGTGTCCTACAAGTGTTTGTGGCTCAAAGATCAAGGACGCAAACATACAAAAGAGGCGGCGATGGCCAAGTGGATGGGCCCCAAGTTCTCAGCTGAGGCGATTCATACCTGCATCATTTTACACGGCCATTACGGCTACAGCATGGACGCGCCGCTAGAGCAACGCTGGCGGGATGTGCTCGGCCTGGAAATCGGCGACGGCACGCCGGAGATTATGAAGGGCATTGTTGCCCGCGAAGCGTTTGGACGAGAGTATACTGCGTACCGAGATTAGCGCCTCAGGCCAGCCGAGGACGGAAGGACCCCCCTCGGCCGGGCTCACAACGACTGTGCTAGGCCAAAAAGCGCCGTATCCGCTCAACAAAGGCGTCGGTCTGCTCAATCTCGGGCCGGTGGCCGCAGTTGTCGAACACGACTAGTTCAGAGCCGGGAATCGCCTTATTATAGGCTTGACCAGCGCTGAGGGGCACCACCTCATCGTCTCTACCCCAGATGATAAGAGTGGGCAGCTCTTTTGCCCCGGCCAGCAGCGGACCTAGGCTGGGGTAGAACATATAGGGCTCCCAGGCGATGCGGGCGGTCTCAGCCCGCGCGTCTTCCCAGGCTTCGTACTGCTCGGGAGTTTGCTCGCCGCCGTACAGTTTGGCGAATTCCGGGGTGTTTTCCATGTCGGTGACGCTGGCGTCGAGATAAGCACGTGCCGTCACCACAAACATATCTTTGATCTCGCCCTCGGGAGGCCGAAGACCCGCTGCGCCGATCAGCACTAGACGCCGGAACTGAGCAGCGTTGGCGGCCGCCATTTCAGCCGCAACCCAGCCTCCCAGCGAAAAGCCAATGACGTTCGCCGGAACCAGACTCTGGTCCTGGAGCACCTGGGAGTAGAAACCGGCTAAGTCGCGCACACTGTTGATCCACTCAACCCTGGGGGATTTGCCAAAGCCCGGGTGGTGTGGAATCACCACCGTGTGGGTTCGAGCCAACTCTTCATGCCAACTGGTGATGCCTGGATGTCCTAGCTCCTCATGTAACACGAGCAACGTGGGGCCGGATCCCCCTCGAGTCACTACTAACTCGGTACCGGCGGTCTGTACTGTGTCGTCTTGCCATCCTTGTGTTTCTGCCAATGGATGTCCTCCTTTCTGAGCTGTTTAATTTGGTGATGGGGTGTAGGGCGACGGCGATCACGCCGAAAGGCTTCGATCTCCGTCCGGGTGAAGACGGCTAGGACCGGCAGATCCGGGCCAAGGGCGGTCTGGATGGTGTGCAGCCCGTCATCCTCTTCGCGGTCAACGAGTACGGCGGCTCCCCGGACGTCTAAGCCACCTTCCCGACAGGCATGAATCGCTTTTATGGTCGAGCCGCCGGTTGTGACTACGTCGTCAAGCACAAAGACCCGATCGCCTGGACTGGCGCAGCCCTCAATCCAACGCCGCGCGCCGTGCGTTTTGAGATCTTTGCGGACACTGAAGGCCTGGATCGGATCACCCTGCCCGGCGCTATAGTAAGCGAGCGCCAAGGCCAAGGGATCTGCGCCCTGGGTCAACCCCCCGCAGGCCACCGCCCGACCTTTGATCCTCTCATACAGCAGCCGACCGACAAGCGGCAGGCTGTGGGCCTGAAAGGTCGTGAGCTTGCAGTCGAGATAATAGTCGCTCAGCCGACCTGAAGCCAAGCGGAATTTCTTGGCTGGATCCCAACGGTAGGATTGCTCAACCAAGGCTGCTAATAACTGCTGTCGTGCATCTTGCATGGCTGTCTCGCTCCACCGAGCAAGATCCATATGTCACAAACCTTGCCCCTAGGCTGTAGGCTCTAGCGTAAACCGCGTCTCCCATCAATAGGGCATCGGAATAAGGCGCATCAAGTGAGGCCCGAAGCATGGCTCCCGGTCGGCGAATTTTTCTAAAGGGGTCGACGTGGAAATCTCTCGGGAAATAGGATACATAACACTCGACCGTGACTACCCTGCCGCCTCTTCGCGTCGATAGTCCACAGCGCATTTTGATTGTGCTGCTGGGAGCGATCGGCGATGTCACTAGAGCCCTGCCGCTATTGATGCGGGTCCGTCGTGCCTATCCCCACGGCCATATTGCCTGGGCGGTCGAGCCAGCTGCGGCTCCGCTCCTTGACTATCATCCGGCCCTCAACGACATCCTGATCTACCACCGGGCACACGGCCTGCGAGCCTTCCTCCCTTTTCTGCGCATGGTTCGACGCCAGAATTTTGATCTGGTGCTCGACCTGCAGCGGCACGCCAAAAGCGGTCTGGTCAGTTGGTGGTCGGCCGCACCAACCCGTCTAGGTTTCCACCGGGTGAATACCAAAGAGGGCAACTGGCTGTTCAATACCCACAGCATCGAACCGGTGGCCAATTTTTCGCTCAAGCTGGGCCAGTATCTCAAGTTTACCAAGCGCCTGGGGCTCGAAGGCCAAGAAGGGGCGCAGGCTGTAGAGTTCGGGCTGCGTCTCCGCCCCCAGGAGGAGCAACGGGTGGGGCGCCTGCTGATGAACACGCCACAGCCGTTTGCGGCGTTTTTTCTGGGTTCGCGCTGGCCGAGTCGGTTTTGGTTTGCTGAACAGACTGCTCAGGTGGCACGGATGCTAAGGACCGAGCATAATCTAGGGGTCGTTCTGCTCGGGGGCCCAGGCGAGGTAGCGTTTGCACGGGCAATCAGGCAGGCGGGTGGTCCGGGGATCACCGATCTGAGTGGACAGACTAGTCTGCGCGATCTGATTGGGATCTTCTCGCGCTGTCAAGTCGCCATTGGGCCCGACTCGGGACCAATGCATATCGCGGCCGCAACCGGCACGCCGGTTGTCTCGCTGTGGGGGGCAACCAGCCCGATTCGCTCGGTGCCGTGGGGTTCGGAGGAGCTCGTGATCGCCGGGCCGGCGGCGTGTAGCCCGTGTTATGCGCGGCGATGCCGTATCGGGCGCCGGTGTATGCAACGCATTCAACCGGCCCAGGTTCTTGAGGTTATTGAGCAGGCCCTCAGCAGCTGATAGCTGATAGCGGTACATGAGGTCACAGCCAAACATTCTTGTCCTACTCATTGACTGCTTACGGGCCGACGCGCTCTTTGGCCAGCGCCGAAGCTGCCAAACCCCGACCTTAGACCGTCTGACTCGCTCGGGAGTCAGCTGTACTCAGGCCATTTCATCCGCCTCTTCGACCACGCCGTGCGTGGCCAGTCTGCTGACTGGCACGTATTCCTTTGTGCACGGTATCCGCTCTATTTTTGGACTCAAACTCAGCCCCCAGGCGTCCTCTTTGGTCGAGGTCTTTAAGGCTCACGGCTATCACACCTATGCCGAAGTGAGCGGTCCGTTGTTTCCCGAAACTCGACTTGACCGAGGTTTTGACACCTACAATTTTCGCGATGGTCCCGCCTATCTTTCCACCCCGTGGGGGACAGACTTTCGGCACCGTCTGCAGACCGCCTATCAGCGGCCGTGGTTTCTGTTGTTACACCTGTGGGAACTGCACCACCATCGACATATCCTGCCCCGGTTCCGCAGTCGGGCCTACGGTCGCAACCGGTATGAGCGGGCACTGTCGTGTCTGGACACCCAACTGGCGACGGTGATCGACACGGTCCCACCAAATACGATTGTCGTCGTGCACGGCGACCACGGCGAGAAACTGGTTAAGACGGATATTGGCTATCGGACTTATCGTCTATTTCGCGACATCTTCGGCTCGTCAATATCCAAACGCGAGGGACACGAGATGGACGTGTATGAGGACCTCATTCGGGTGCCGCTCGTTTTCTCGTTCATCGGTCCCACCGCCCATCCCCAGCTCCCAGTAGGAAAAACCGTCACTCAACCGGTACGGCAGATCGATGTCCTGCCAACCCTGCTCGAGCTGGCCGGGTTGACACCGCCGAGCCATATCCACGGCCAGAGCCTCGTCCCAGCCCTGCACGCAGACACGCCGCTCAAACTCGAAGCCTACCTCGAAGCCTTCTTGCGTATCCACTCCGATCCACGCGACCGACGGGTCGGCTGGCGGACGGCGGAGTGGAAATATATCTATGCACCGGAAAATCCCGAGCTGCCCGAAGAACTGTATCATTTGGCGTCCGATCCGCGTGAACGACACAACCTCATCAACACCCAACCCGAGGTTAGGACGAGACTCCGCCAGCAGATTGAGGGCATCCAAAACGGGCCGCTGGCCGCCAGTCCCGGCCAGCACATGAGTGTTGAAGAGCAGCGTGCGCTTGAGAAGCGTATGGCGGATTTGGGCTATCTGTCATAGCCTCGGCATGCGAATCCTGTTGCGTGGAGCAGTCTATTGTGGCACCTTCTCCTCTCTCACCCGTCTTTTGTGTTGTGGACAGACCGGACCTGATCGAGCGCTTGCCGACCGCCCCGCAGGAGTGGGGGCCGAGCCGGATTCTGAAACACGACAAGAACACGACCGTGCGCTTAGTTCGCTTGCCCCTCGGTCCGGTGGTGACCAAGCATTACCGTTTGCAGCGCTGGAGCCAGATCGGCGACGCGTTTCTGCACGGCTCACCGGCTCGACGTTCCTGGCAGGGAGCAAATCTGCTCCATGAACACGGATTCTGTGCGCCGCGCCCCCTGGCCGTGCTGGAGCGATGGCGGGGCGGGCTGATACGGGAGAGTGTGTATGTCAGTCAGGGACTGGTCAGCCAAGTCGGTTTGGATCAATATTGGCAGGAACGCCACACCGCTTGGTCGCCCGCCCAGCAGCGTCGTTTCTTGACCGCCCTGGCCGATTTTTTGCGGCACTTTCATACCGCAGGTTTATATGCTGGGGACATGAAAGACGCCAATCTCCTTGTTGAGACGATCAGTGACACGGAGTGGCGTTTTTATCTGGTTGATCTTGACCGGGTGCATCACTTCCCGGCTCTCAGCCTCAAGCGACGGCTCAAGAATCTGGTCCAGTTGGAGCGAACGCTTGGTCAACGCGTCCGCTTGAGTCAGCGTGTCTCCTTTTTGTATCGCTATTTGGACACCCCTCTGCCTCCAGCCCAGCATCGCCGGGAGCTGCTGCGCCAACTCGTCAGGCTACGTGACAAAAAGGATAGAGAGTACACCCGCCGCCGGGCGCGCCAGCCTAGGCGGTCAAACGTGCCCCCCCTTTCCATGCTGCAGGACGCGGGCCTATCGGCCATACCCCGCCGGGCGCCGATCTCGTGCTGTATTGTGTGCTTTAATGAGGCCGCCAACATACGCCGCTGTCTGGAAAGCGTCAAATGGTGCGATGAGATTATCGTTGTCGATTCCTTCTCAACCGATCAAACCGTGCGGATCTGTCGGGAGTACACTCCCCATATTATCCAGCGCACCTGGCCCGGTTATGTCGAGCAAAAGCGCTTTGCGCTGAGCCAAACCAGTTACGAATGGGTGTTGAATATTGATGCTGATGAGGAAGTTTCGCCGGCCCTACAACAAGACATTGTGGCGATCTTAGCCCGCAATGATCCAGCGGTTGACGGCTTTTACATCCCCCGTTTAGTCCATTACCTTGGCCGCTGGTGGTGGCGCGGCTGGTATCCCAGCTATCGGCTGCGTTTATTCCGCAAGCCGAAGGTGCGATGGGGCGGGGTTGACCCGCACGAAAAAGTCTTACTACGCGGTCAAGCCGACCGGTTATCGAGCAATATCTATCACTACACGTATGATGACATTACGGACCACCTGCGGACGGTGAACGATTTGACCGATGTTGCCTCACAACAGTTGGCCCAGCGCGGCATACCGGTCCACGTGTGGGACCTCCTGTCTCGTCCCCTATGGCGCTTTGTGCGTTTCTATGTGCTGAGCGGCTGTATCTGGTACGGACGGGCAGGTTTCTTTGTGTCGGTCACCGCCTCCTTTTACACCTTTCTCAAATACGCCAAGCTGTGGGAATGCACGCTGGGCAAGCCACACCATGAACAGACTCGACAGGCGGGCCGTTTTGCATGTTGACCCAGAACGGGGCTGGGGCGGCGGTGAAACCCAGGTCTTGGGCTTGACCCGCTATCTGCACAGAGCCGGCCATCGGTCCGTTGTTGCCGTGGCGCCACACGGCGCTCTGTGCCGCCACCTCAACCAGGCCGCCCTGCCCTCCTGCGGGCTGTGGGTGCGGAACGATTTCGACGCGCTGGCCGGTCTGCGTCTCCGCCACCTGGTTCAGACCGGCGGCTATGAGCTCGTCCATTTTCATACCGCCCGCGCCCACGCTCTCAGCCCGTGGCTACACGGGTTAGGGGTCAAACGGGTCGTCACCCGTAGAATGGACTATCCGCTGAAGCGGGGAAGCTGGCAGCGTTTTTTGTACCGTAGCGGCGTTGATGCGGTGGTAGCAATTTCTCATCGTGTGGAGTCGGCTCTGATTGAGGGAGGTGTCTCGTCAGCCCGGATCCGTCTCATTCCGAGCGGGATTGATACCGCCCGCTTTGTGCCGGACCCGCGGGCCAGAGAGCGGATTCGTCACCGCTATGGCCTGGACAGTAGGGAAATCCTTATCGTGTCAGTCGGGGCGCTGGTCGAACGCAAGGCCCAGGCGAGCCTGATTGAAGCCGCGGCTCAGCTTCACCGCCAGGGACTTCGGTTGTCGTATATGGTCTGCGGCGAGGGTCCCCAGCGGATGGTGCTAGAGGCGCAGGCACGGGCCGCCGGTTTGGGCGAACAAGTTTATTTCCCGGGGTTTTGTAGCGATGTCCCAGCCTATCTGGCAGCCGCCGACGTGTTTGTTCACGTTCCGCTGTGGGAGGGCTTGGGAGTGGCTGTTATTGAGGCACTTGCGGCCGGCCGACCTATTATTGCCAGCCGGGTCGGGGGGCTTCCTGAGCTGATTGAGGATCGTCATACCGGCCTGCTCATCCCACCTCAAGCGCCGGACGCGCTGGCCGCCGCCGTGGCCCAACTCGTCCACAACCCGACCTTGGCCGCCAGCCTCGGACGGGCTGGACAGCACAGGGCACAAACACATTTTGATGTCCAGGCTATGGCACGGGCGAACGCCGTGCTGTATGACGAGTTGCTCGCCCCCCGACAAAGGAGATCGACGCTGATCCCCTGATCCAGATGAGATCACCGCCCCCCTCTGCATCAAGGAAAGACATGACCCGACACTCGCCCGCAAGACCTGACCTCCAGCCCGTCCCGGATATCCGAGCCGTGCTGGAGCGCTTTTCCGGGGTGCGCGTTTTGGTAGTCGGAGACATGATGCTGGACCGCTACATCTGGGGTCAGGTTGAGCGGATTTCTCCCGAAGCACCAGTTCCGATCGTGCGAGTCACCGACGAGAGCCTGCGCGCCGGCGGAGCCGGCAATGTCATCACCAATATCCGGGCCCTCGGCGGCCAGGTCATCGCCGGTGGCCTGATCGGCCAAGATCAAGCCGGACAACGCCTAGTCCGAGAACTGGCCACCAGTGGGGCCGAGGTCAGCGGTATCCTGCTCAGTCAGAGCATGGAAACGATCAGCAAGACGCGGATTATTGCCCATAGCCAACAGGTCGTTCGGCTTGACCGTGAGCCACGCCACGCCATCGACAGCCGGGTCCGGACCCGGCTGCGCACCTTCGTGCATAACCATATTAACGGGTGTGATGTTGTGGTGGTTTCGGACTACGGTAAAGGGACGATTGACGCCGAGCTGCTCGGTCTGTTGGCCGAGTTACGCCGTCAGCACCGTTTTGTGTATCTGATTGATCCCAAACCGCCCAACTTTGCTCATTATCGAGAGGCGAGTTTGGTCAAACCCAATCTAGCAGAAGCCAGCCAAGCCGCCGGTCTAGCCATCCATAACGAGGCCAGTCTGGTCGAGGCGGGTGCCCGACTGCTCGAGCGCTGGAAAACCCCGGCCGTTCTTATCTCGCGCGGCGAAGGTGGTCTGAGCCTGTTTCAGGCGGGTGGATCGGTCCGCCATTTTCCGACCATGGCCCGTGAGGTTTTTGACGTCACCGGAGCTGGGGACACCGTTCACGCCACCTGTGCGCTGGCCCTTGGGGCTGGCACCTCTCTTGAAACGGCGACCATCTTTGCCAACCATGCGGCCGGGGTCGTGGTAGGAAAAGTCGGCACTGCCACCGTCAACTCGGCAGAGCTCCGAACAGTCCTCAACGAGACATACCCATGCGAAGTATGACAGGCTACGGAAGCGGCAGCGCGAGCTTTCGCGGCGGACGGGTGAGTGCTGAAATACGGACGGTCAACCACCGCTTTTTAGAGATAAAAATGTCGCTCCCGCGCCTCTTCCTGCCCTGGGAGGACGAGTTCCGGCGGCAGCTGAGCGCCGAGGTCGGTCGTGGCCGGCTTGAGCTGTCGCTGAATCTGAGCGGGCGGGCGCCGCATACCTATACGGTCTCCCTCAACCGTGATCTGGCCCAGGCCTACCGCCAGGCATTTGGTGATCTGCAAAAAGAACTCGACATCGACACCCCACTCGATCTGCGGATGTTCGCCTCATGGCCGGATCTGTTCCAGGTCAGCGCCCAGCCGCAACTCAGCCAGACCGAACTTCAGACGGCTAAAAAAGCGGTCAGTAAGGCGCTGCGGAGCCTGGAAAGCCAGCGCAGCCGGGAGGGCAGATATCTGCGGCGCGAACTGCGGAGCCGGGTTTCCACCTTGAGCAAGATCAGACGGGCGGCCAATCGTCGCACCGGCCGGGTCCAAGCGGCCGCCCGTCAGCGGCTGGCCGAACGGGTCCAAATCTTTCTGGCCGACACTCAACTCGACCAGTCACGCCTCCTTCAGGAGGTGGTGGCGGCCACCCAGAAAAGTGATATCACGGAGGAACTCGTCCGTTTACAGAGTCATTTGGAAACCATGACAGATCTCATCACCACTCACGAACCGGTTGGCAAACGGCTGGATTTTCTGCTTCAAGAGATCAATCGCGAAGTCAATACGATCGGGGCCAAGGTCGATGACGCCCCGATCCGCCATTTAGTCGTCGAGGCAAAAGAGGAGGTAGAGAAATTGCGCGAACAAGTGCAGAATATAGAGTAACTGTATGTCGCACCAGGCTCACTGTTTTTGCTTCCCCCGCCGGGGAGTGCTCTTTCTCCTATCGGCTCCGTCCGGAACGGGCAAAACCACCTTGGCCCAGCGGTTGCTGGCCGGCGTTGCTCAGCTGTCCGCCTCAGTCTCGTATACCACCCGCCAACCTCGCTCTGGAGAGGTCGATGGGCAGGCCTATCACTTTGTGACCGAAGCCGAGTTTGAGCGCTTACGTAAAGTCGACACCTTTGTTGAATGGGCCCAGGTCCACGGCGCGCTGTACGGCACCGCCCATGCCGTCCTAGACGACGCTCTGGCTCGCGGTCGAGACCTGCTCCTGGAGATAGACGTCGAGGGGGCGCGGCAGATCAAAAACCGCTATCCGCAGGCCGTGGCGATTTTTATTCTGCCGCCGTCGTGGCAGGAGCTTGAGAGACGGTTGCGCGGACGCGGCACCGATTCAGCCCAGACCATTGCCGAACGCCTCCGCCGTGGACGGTACGAGGCCCGTCAGCTGGCGGGCTATGACTACTGTGTGGTGAACGAGCGACTCGAAGAAGCCGAAGCCGATCTGCTCGCCATTATTCGGGCCGAGCGGGCTCGGATTTCCCGCTTCACCCACTCACCGACGCTGCAGAGTCTGCTGAGTCCGCAGTCGGACCGCTCCTTCGCTACCACAGTCCCCGCTCGGCCTGCCGGACAAGAATAGCCATGACACCCCAGCAGCTGATTCACACCATTCAGACCTACCAGCCAGATGCCAACACTGCCCTGCTGACCCAGGCCTACGAGTTCTCAGAACGCGTCCATCGAGGGCAGAGGCGCCGTTCTGGAGAGCCGTACTTTGTCCATCCGGCTGAAGTCGCCAAAATCCTGACCGATATGAAGCTGGACGTGCCAACGATCATCACCGGTCTGTTGCACGACACGGTCGAGGATACTTTGATCACGCTGAAAGAGGTTGAGCAGCAGTTTGGGACAGAAGTGGCTTACCTCGTTGATGGGGTCACCAAGATCAGCCGGATCCATTTCACTAGCCACGAAGAGCGCCAAGCCGAAAATTTTCGCAAAATGATTCGGGCCATGGATCGCGATATCCGGGTGGTGTTAGTCAAGCTGGCTGACCGGGCCCACAACATGCGGACCTTGTCGTATCTGTCTGCGGACAAACAGCGTGAGATTGCCAGAGAAACCCTGGACATTTATGCTCCCTTAGCCCATCGCCTGGGGATTTACTGGCTCAAAAGCGAGTTGGAAGACAACGCTCTACGTTATCTCCACCCCGAGGTCTATGAACAGCTTAAACGCGATATCGCCCAGAAAAAAACCGAACGAGCGGCCTACATCGACAAAGTCATCAGCATTCTGAAAAACAAGCTCGACCAGGCCCAGATTTCGGCTCAGATTCACGGTCGCCCTAAGCACTTCTACTCCATCTATCAAAAAATGGAGTCCCATAACCTACTGTTTGATCAGATCTACGATCTGGTCGCGTTTCGCATCATCGTCGATTCGATCAGCGAATGTTATGGCGTCCTCGGCATTGTCCATAGTCACTGGAAGCCGGTTCCCGGCCGCTTCAAAGACTATATCGCCTTGCCCAAGGCGAACAGGTATCGCTCCCTGCACACCACGGTGATTGGTCCATACGGCGATCGTATCGAGGTTCAGATTCGGACCCACGAGATGCACCGTACCGCCGAGGAGGGCATTGCCGCTCACTTGACATATAAAGAGAGTTGTCGAGTGATGGAGGAAGATCAACGCTTCTCCTGGCTCCACCAGCTCTTAGAGTGGCAGCAGCAGGTCCAAGATCCAAACGAATTTCTGCGCACGGTCAAGGACGATCTGCTCACCAATGAAGTGTCGGTGTTCACTCCAAAGGGCGATTTACACAATTTTCCGCAGGGGGCTTCGGTCGTGGACTTTGCCTATCGCGTTCACTCTGAGGTCGGCAATCACTGTACCGGAGGGCGGGTAAACGGTCGTCTAGTACCGCTCCGTTACCAGCTATGCGATGGCGATACGGTTGAGATTTTGACCAAACCGGATCAGACGCCGAGTAAAGACTGGCTCAAAATTGTCAAAACGCCCAAAGCCAAGACGCGGATTCGGCAGTGGGTCAAAGCCCAGGAGCGTCAGTGGAGCATTACCCTGGGCCGCGGACTGCTGGAACTCGGCTTGGCCCGCCACCAGCTTGATGTGACCGTACTGCGCAAACAGGGAAAACTTGAGGCTGCCATCAGGGCCCTAGGCTATAAGGGGGAAGAAGCCTTGCTGGCCGCTCTGGGTTACCGTCGCCTGACCGTTCGAAATCTGCTGCCCCATTTGCTGTCGCCCAACGACACCAAACAGTGGCAAACCCAGGATGAGGCCGAACTCGCCAAGCTCCTCAATCGACCGGTCTGCGAAGACGGCGGGCGGAGCGGGGTCCAGGTCGGGCGCATCGGAGATAACCTGGTTCGCTTTGGGCGCTGCTGTAATCCTCTCCCTGGAGAGCGGATTCGGGGGGTGCTCACCCGTGACAAAGGCGTGACCGTGCACGAGGTGGAGTGTCAGTGCTTACTGGAAAGCGACCCGCAGCGGCATGTCGAGGTCAGCTGGGACAATGCCGACGACTTCACCCGCACGGTCACAGTCGAAGTCCTATCGGAAGATCGCCCTGGCCTGTTGGCCGCCATGAGCGAGGCCATCAGTTCGGTCGAGGTGAATATCACGAGTGCCAATGTCCGCACTTTGTCCGACAACCGCGCGCTCAACCGCTTTGCAGTCATGGTCCGCAGCGCAGAAGACTTTAAGCGGGTCATCAACAGTCTGGACAAGGTCCGCGGTGTCGTCAAAGTCCGTGAGGTTCGCCAACGTCAATAAAGTCGTCGGGGCTCCGCTCTGGTGATTCTCTTGGGCAGTCGGCATCTGATGGAGAACACCCTACTCTACGGGTTCTGTCGAACAACGGGGGAGCAGTCATGAGTCGTATGATCGCGGGCACAGTCATCCTCATGGTATGGGCTCTCGCCTCCCCGGCTCACCCGCAGCCGTCCGGGCAAGCCTCCGTCACCGACGGCGATACGCTTGAGATCGCCGGCGAACGTGTCCGACTACACGGCATCGACGCGCCGGAGCGAGAGCAGCCCTGCCACGCGGACGGGCGGCCGTGGCAGTGCGGGCAGGCCGCAACGCAGGCACTCCAGAGACGCATCGGCGGCCAAGCCGTCACCTGCACGCCGCGTGATCGCGACCGCTACGGGCGGGTCGTCGCCGTATGCGAAACAGCTGGAGGGAGCCTCAACGCCTGGCTGGTGGCGCAAGGCTGGGCGCTGGCCTACCGGCGGTACTCGACGGCCTACGTGGACGAGGAACGGGCGGCCAAGCGGGGGGTTTGGCGGGGGCAGCTCGTCCCGCCCTGGGAGTGGCGGCGCGGCAAGAGGCTGGCCGCGCCGGCGAGGGCTTCGGTCAAGGCGAACGGCGGGTGCCGCATCAAGGGCAACATCGGTCGCAACGGCAAGCGCATCTACCACATGCCCGGCGACAGGTACTATGAGCGCACGGTCATCAATAGCGCCACAGGCGAGCGGTGGTTCTGCTCCGAAGACGAAGCACAGGCGGCAGGATGGCGGCGGACCAAGCGCTGAACTCCGAGGAAAGGGCACCGTGCTGAAGAGCGCGTCCCTCGGTCGGCCGTCGCCGAGAAGCCGGAGGCTCCTCGGGCCGGACAGTGCCCCACCCGCAGGATCGGACAGCGCCACAGGGGAAGGAGGACGGACGCGCAGAGCGCAAAGGACGGGGGCGACAGTCCCCACACGAATGGTGAAGGAAGCCCCACGGGGGGACGAACACCCTACACTGCGGGCATGGCGAGCCAGAGGACGGAAGGGGTGACGGGACCCTGCGGATCCGGCAGGAATACTGGGCGGAGTGGGAACGGGCAGGAATGCAGGCAAAGCTGCCGGATTTCGTGCAGTTGCCCAGTCGTGCGGTTGGGCCGGCACCACTGGTTCACATCGAGGCGGACGGGGCCGAGGACGCCGTGAAGGGCTCCATCAAGGCGCTGCGGGGGCCTGGGGGATTGGACGGAGGGCCTGGGCGAGTTCAGCGCATTCCCATACGTCGAATACCGCCGAGGCGTTTGATGCTGTTGAAACTTCTCTCTCCCCTCCCACACTAGCCCCACCAAGTATCTCCAGTGTTCAGGGACCGGATTTTACCTTCTTTGTGTATTGGGACAACCGGCGTACTGGACAGTTCAGGCCGATGTATTTCTCCATATAGGAGAACGCTGAGGGTTTAGTGCTTCCGAGTCCCGGCCCGGTCTGAAGACTGCTTGATTTCCAGCAGCATCCATCTCTCGCGCCCACATAGCCCGAGACTCGCCCACGAGGGTCTGTGATTCTCGCTGCCGGCGAGTAGAGTCTCACTCAGGCAACATCGAGGTTGCCCAAGCGGGTTGGTCTGCTTCAGCAGTACTTTATCGTTTTTTGGATGAGCTTCCCCATCTTCTTGCGGCTGTTGGTTTGGCTGGCTGCTAGGCATTTGCCTCTTTTGCCTACTGAGGTCTCACCGTACACGATTCCTGCTCAAAAACGCGCCCTGGAGGATTCGAACCTCCGACCTACAGATTCGTAGTCTGCCGCTCTATCCGGACTGAGCTAAGGGCGCATATACGGGGTGGGAGTAAAGATATCACGAATCGGAGCAAAAACGCTTGCTCGGGACGTGCTTTAAGCCCTCTCTCTGTATCATACACATATAATATTAACAAGCGCGGAGAGAAACGACCGCCCTGACTTGCAATCCAATCTTGCCACCACGCCGTGCGGTCACACGGCTCTGCGGGAGCGGAGAGGGCGGGATTCGAACCCGCGGTACGCGCTAACGTACACTCGCTTAGCAGGCGAGCGCCATAGACCACTCGGCCACCTCTCCACAGCGTTGAGTTCGGGTTTGGCTTACAGGAATCCTACCGTTTTTGCCGGAACTGCGCAACGACTTTTTTCGTCTCAGGCCTTGACAAGTGAAATTGAAAATGATTTTCAATTTCACCCATGAGTATCCAAGATACATCTCCCCTCTCGGTCCATGTCCAAGAGAGCCGCTGCCGCTGTGGGAACCTGTTAGCACGACTGCGTCCAAACGGCGTAGAACTCAAATGTCGACGCTGTAAACGAATTGTGCTCATTCCATGGACTGCGGCCTCCCTGTGGCATGACAGGGCATTTGAGTGGCAGCAAACACAACAGGAAGGAGAGAACTGAACCTAGTACACTGATGGAAACGATTCAGCATGCGAGAGGCCAGCGGTCCCACACCCAGAGCCCTGTTATGATTCACCTCATATACGGAAGAAGGAGAGTTAACATGGCACGAAGGTTGGCTGTCGCCCTAGCAATAATACTCGGCGGCATAATAGGGGCTCCTCAGAAGGTCGAGGCGGTCGATAGCGCTCGCATCCAACAGCTTGAACAGCAAATGAGAGCGATGCAACAAGAATTGACGGCTCTTAAAGCCGAGCAAAAAGAGGAACAGGAAGAGGCAGATCGGCGCACCAATTTGCTGGCCGAGGAGTTTGAAAACCTCCGTACTCAGCTGACGATCCCCGAGGAGATTGAGCTCAAGAGTATGTATGGTTTGGGGCCCGCCGCCTCAAAAATCTATCAAATTGAGCGCGGGGTCTCAATCGGGGGCTATGGGGAAGCATTCTACCGCAAAGACGTCGGCGATAAAACATCAAGCGATATTGATACGGCAGATTTTCTACGTTTTGTCTTATACACTGGCTACAAATTCAGCGATTGGCTTCTATTGAACGCAGAGTTGGAATTTGAACACGCCTCAACCAGCACAGGGGGCTCGGTCTCCGTCGAATTTGCCTATCTGGACTTCCTGCTCTCGGAGAAGCTCAATGTCCCGCTGAATGTCCGCATGGGAATGCTGCTGGTTCCTCTGGGGATTGTGAACGAGTTACACGAGCCGGTCTTCTTTAACGGGGTTGAGCGGCCAGAGCTGGAGCGCCGAATTATTCCTACGACCTGGCGGGAGAACGGCATTGGTATCTGGGGCGAGCTCCTTCCGGGGTTGGAGTACCGCCTCTATGCGGTCAACGGTCTGGACGGGGAAGACTTTAAGGACAACGGCTTTCGGAGTGGACGACAAAAGGGAGGCGAGGTTCGGGCCGAAGATATTGCCATAGCCGCGCGATTTGATTACCGCCTAGGACTAGGTGTGACCTTGGGAGCCTCGGTCTATCACGGCAATTCCGGCCAGGGCCGGGAGTTCACCATTCCCGACCCCACAGCGCCGGGGGGGGAGCGCCAAGACAAGCTGGACCTCAGCACCACGATTTGGGAGATACACGGCCTGTACAACCGGGCTGGACTGGAAATGCGCGGGCTGTTTGCCATGTCGTATCTGGGCGATGCCGCGGCGCTGTCGCGGGCCAAAAACAGGAATGTAGCTCAGAACATGTTGGGAGGTTATTTCGAGCTGGCCTACAACGTGCTGCCCTGGATCTTGCCGGGTACGGAAATGGCGCTGGCACCATTTCTGCGCTTCTCCTATCTGGATCTACAACACAAGATGCCGGCAGGCTTCAGTGCCATGGGCAATCGTACCTACCGCATCTGGACTCCAGGTCTGTCGTTTAAGCCACATCCACAAGTTATCCTGAAAGTAGACTATCGCAATTTCAACCCGCGACAGGGTCGCCGGGCTCAAGAGGTGAATTTTGGTGTGGGGTTTGTGTTCTAGCGTAGTCGGGCTGCTCGTGGGCGGGCTGGTGCTCGCCGCCCCCGCCCCCGCAGCGGCCACCGTCTTGTATGCCAAACGGGAAGCCCTGGCCGTGGCGTTTCCCGAGGCGGAGGTGGTCGAGCCGCAGAGTTTTTTTCTGACGGACGCCCAACGCGCGCGCGTCCAAACCCTGGCCCACGCCCCGCTGGCGGCCAAGGTGGTGACCTTCTACGTCGGCCGCGCCGGAGAGCGGGTGCTGGGCTATGGGTTTATCGAGACCCTGATCGTGCGCACCCTGCCGGCGACCTTTCTGATTGTGGTCTCGCCGGCCGGGCAGGTGGCGCGGATCCTGACCCTGGCCTTCTATGAGCCGCTGGAGTACCGGCCGGCCCCGGGGTGGCTGGCGCAGTTTGGGGGGCGGGGGCTGCCGGCCGAGCTGCAGCGGCCCTGGGCGATTCACGGGATTGCGGGGGCGACACTGACGGCGCGGGGGGTCACGCGGGGGGTGCGCAAAGTGTTGGCGCTCTTTGAGGTGGTGCTCGGCCGGCCGGAGGGTGGGGAGCGCGCATGCGGTTTGTGATCACGGGCGAGTGGTCCCACAATCGGCTCCTGCAACTGATCATCGTGCTGTTCGTGGTGTATGTGGCGGGGCTGTGGCTGACCAACGCGTTGCTGTATTTCCAGAAGATGAGTCTGAGCTACAGTTCGGTGACGGCGTACTACCTGGGGGCGGAGGAGCGGTTCCTGCTGCCGCGGACGTATCAGGGGATGCTGGAGGTGACGCACTTTCACCTGTTTGCGATGGGGTTGTTACTGCTGACGCTGACCCATCTGATGCTGTTCGTGCCGCTGGGGCCGCGGCTGAAGGCGGGGTGTATTGTGATTCCGTTTGGGGCGGCGCTGGTGGACGAGGGGAGTGGGTGGCTGGTGCGGTTTGTGCATCCGGGGTTTGCGTATCTGAAGATTGGGGGGTTTGTGCTGTTGGAGGTGAGTTTGGCGGCGTTGATAGGGCTGACCTTATGGACGGTGGTCGGGGGCTCGCAGCGGCAGTACCGCCGGGCGGGGGCGCCCCGGCCCCCGACGCCCGGGGCGGGGGCGTCCAGGCTTGCAGAGGGCCAAGGAGAAGACCCCCGAAGCTAGGACGATGCTACGCTTGGTTATCTATGTCATGGGCTGTCTGCTCCTACTGAACCTGCCAAGTCCGGCCGCGCCCCTCTCATGTCTGAGCGATGGCCGCTATGTCATGGGCACCGTCTTGGAGCTAACGCTGTGTGGAACCGATGCCGCCCATAATCGCCGCACCAGTGAGAGCCTGTTTCACACCGCAGTTCGTCTGGATAGGCTGCTGACAACCTATGCGCCCAACAGTCCGGTCAGCCGTCTCAACGCTACGGCTGGCCAAGGCCCTATGCCGGTTCCTGCCGAGGTCATGGACGCGCTGTCGGTGTCTATTCGTTACTGGGAACTGACCGGAGGTACGTTTGATATCACTGTTGGTCCGCTGATAGCGTTATGGGAAAATGCACCTCATCTGCCCTCCCCCGAAACGGTGCAGCAGACCCTCTCCCGGATAGGCAGCCATAAAATTGTCTTCTCTCCACAGGGCATGGTTGGCCTGGCTCACAAAGACATGACGCTCGACCTCGGAGGCATCGGCAAGGGCTTCGCCCTTGATCGTATGGTCAAGTTGCTCAAGGAGCAGCAGGTGACGCGCGCTCTGCTCGATTTTGGCCAAAGCACCCAGTGGGCCTTGGGAACACCGCCCAACGCAGAAGGCTGGCGACTGCTAGTACGCCTCCCGGACGGCACAAACGCAGGGGTTATCACCTTACAAAATCAGGCACTTTCGGTTTCAGGCAGTCTGGGCCACAGCTTTACTGTTGAGGGTCAATACTATGGACATGTGATTGACCCCCGTACCGGACAGCCCATTCAGCGCGATCTACTAGCCTGCGTTGTCGCCACCAGCGCAACCCAGGCCGAAGCCTTGAGCACGGCATTTTTAATTCTCGGTGAATCAGAAGGGATAGCGCTTCTAGAGCGTTTGTCGGACGTAGAAGGAATGTTACTTGAAGCAAACGGGCAACGGTGGGAAACCACGGGCTGGCGGCAAGCGGTCGCCTTTGTTCCGTTTTAAGCGAAGTATACGCGCGAAGGAGAAAAGCATGTCAGACGGACAATTGCTAGGCACAGTTGAGACGGATGATGGGCATAGCCGTCTAGAGGTCGTCCTCAGCCCGAATGATAAGGGGAAATCAGCGCTCGAACTACGTCGTCTGTCTTGGGGTAGAGGCGTAGGCTGGTATCGGCAGCATACACTCCGTCTTGATCCAACAGAAGCTGAGGTGCTGCTGCACACCTTGCGCACCAGCCGCCGTACCTGGCGCGAAGTCCGTCAAGCGCCTAGCGGTAATAAGGTCATCCCCTTTCCGACTGGGCAACACAAGCAGGAAGGACAACAGCGTCAGCTTGTATGAGGTTGGGTCGAGAACCGGGTCCGCAGGCGCAAAAACGGATGGTCTATTTTTCTGAGCCATCCGTTCAAACGGCACGGCCCGAGGCGTGCATATCTAGCGCTTAGCTCACCCGCTGCAGATTAATTTCGCGCTCAAGTCCGCTTGTTTGTACCATGCCGAGATACATTTCCAGCCCTTCGATGTCTTCCTGTTCAGCCTCAATCTGGTTCTCCAGCATGACGCGCAGTGGAAGATTATCCTCGGCCAGCTCATGGGCCTCCATGTATGCTTGCAGAGCGGCCCGTTCGAGGTCCAGATCTTGGTTCAGCATCTCTTCGAGATCAATCGACTGGCGAATTGGCGCTCCCAACTCAACCGTCGGGATACCGCCCAGCACGACGATCTTTTGGCCAAATTTATGGGCATGCTCAAGAGCATTCTCACTCTGGTCGCTGAGGAAGCCCTCGTATTCCTTCCGCCACAACCCTCTCACCAACAGAGCGTGTTGTTTGTATTGCATGACCGCAGTATGTTCAAGAGCAACGGCTCTGTTAAGCGCCTCAATCACCTTTTGGGTATCCATTATGAACTCCTTTCCGTGGAAGACATACAAAACGCTGTATAAATTTAAAATAAGAGTTTCGAGCCGTAATGTCAAGGCAACTTCTTTTCTAAGTTACTAATTTTATTGAATAAAATGATTTTGAAAATCATTTTCGATTAGAAGGAAAAGCGATTTTGAAAATCATTTTCGATTAGAGTACCTATTTTTGAACTGATATTGAAAACCATTTTCATCTAGAACCAGGAAGGAGAAAAACATGGTGTCATAATCCGTAGCTACCGCAACCAGAGCTGAGCATTCGAGGCCAGCGGTCATACACCCAGAGCCCGTGGAGATACCGTCTTCACGGGCTCTTTTTTTGCCGTTTATCTTCTTAAGGGAGGAGGAAAAACAGATGGAAAAGATTCAGGACAACGATACCGTCCTTTTTGTGAACCACCGTGGGCTTTCTACCCGGATCTGTCCACGCGGCAGTGTGGCCTTATGCATTGGTCATACGTGTGTCTCCCTACGCAAAACGGATTTTCTCGATCTTGCAGAAGTTATTACCGCCACTCAACAACATCTGCTCAAACATCGGAGCTTTGAGCACGATCAGACAAAGCATTGAGTCAGCCACAAGGGATTCCCCCTCCACACCTGGCAGAGTTGGAGAAACGCTTGGGAACATATGGCTGGGGGGAAAGTCATAACCAGGAGATTAGTATGAAAAAGGCAATCGTTTTTGGAGCACTATTTATCTCACTTTTCTTTACCTCTCTTCCCACGTTGGCAACAATTCGGGTCAACCTAGAAAACCCCGGCAATGGGACGAGCGTAAACGGAGTCACTGCTATTTCCGGCTGGGCCTTCAGCGATACACCAGGGACCGCGGTCAGCGTGTGGTTACGCCTCAACGGCAAAACCACTACTACCCAAATTCCCTGCTGTGGGTCGCGTTCTGATGTGCAGAACGCCTATTCAGCCGCCCCGCTCAACAGCAGCTTCGGCCTCCTGTGGAACTATGGAGACTTACCCTCAGGTGTCCACACCATAGGCGTCGAGGTCAGAGCCGAGGGTGAGAAGACAATGACGGTGGACAGCAGTGTCACTGTGGTCCGGCCAGCGGATGCTGCGTTTCTCAGTGCGCTGTCAATCGAAGATGCTACCGTCACAATAGACGACGACACGATCGTCATTACCGGAGCCGAAGCCACTCCCAACGTGGACCAAGCCATGTCAGTAAGCACAACACTGACCCTGGCCTATAGCACGGCCGCTCAGGCGTTCAGTATTATTCTCGCACAGGATGATCGTGGTCAGGCGCAGTCCCCCTACGATGCGTCGCCACTGCTGACTGATGTAGCCGAGGCTATTTTTGACACCTATAACGAACTGCATGAGCGGGCAGAGGATGTCCAGTCAGCCGTAATTAGCACCTTGATGGCCGGAGACCGAGCCAGGATTATTGAGGGTCTGTCCAACGTCCATAGCGCCTGGCGGAATGCCCGTGTCCCTTGGGAACAGAGCGAAGCTTTTCTGTTTGGGCCAGTCAGTGATGACGAGCACGACCCCGCGCTGGACTCCTGGCCGCTTAATACGATCGACCTGGAAAACATCATCGCTTCCGACCGAGACATTGCCAGTCTGACTTTTGCAGATGACGTCAAAGGTTTCCACGCCCTGGAATACCTTCTGTTCCGTGACCAGGCCGGCAACACGGATCCAGCGTCGATTGTGACCTCTCTACTCAACGCAGACAGCCGTACTCCGTCCCGTAGACAGAGCTATGTACTGGCGGTGCTGACCGCATTGCTTAGCAACACCGAAACGCTCCGCGACGCTTGGGACCCTGAAGAGGGGAATTTTGTGTACCAGCTGGCTATGGCTGGCAAAGGCAGTACAGCCTACACCAGCCAAAAAGCCGCAGTACAAGAACTGGTCAACGGTATGATCGGTATTGCCGATGAGGTGGCCAACGCCAAATTAGCTGTCCCGCTTAATGACCGCAGTACCGCAGAAGAAGAATCTCGCTTCAGCAATAATTCCAGGCGTGACTTTATCGACAATCTGCGCAGTATCAACAACATCTATGAGGGCCGCTTTGACCAGACTGACAGCACCCCAATGGGTGTGACGGACTTTGTCACCAACCAAGACCCCGAACTGGACGGCCAGGTCCGGGCCGCGCTGCGAGATGCCATGGCGGCGGTCATCGCCATCCCTGAGCCCTTTGGCCAGAGCATTATGGATGACGATGCCCGCACGACTGTCCAGGCAGCTGTGACTGCAGTACAGAACTTGCACGAGACCCTCGCAGCCATCCTCCCTGTTGTCGAGGCGGCTCGTTTTACCTCCTGAGCAGGTCTGGCACTCCTGTTATGACTGGATAGAGGAGAAACTACCCTGAGTGACTCATCACGGACAAAACATGCTCTCCTTCCAGCTAAGCCTCTTCAGTCGAAAGTGAGAAGAGCCATGTCAGTATGGTATCGTGCATGTATCTTAGGTGTTTTGTTGCTGTGGCCGGCGGTCAGTCCGGCCACCATCACTGCCGTCCTAGAGAACCCTGGCCAGAGTAACAGTGTGTCAGGGCTGACAGTCATTTCCGGCTGGGCTTTCTCAGATAGTGGCGCGCCCATTACGGTGGAGCTTCGTATCAATGGTGAGTCCGTCAGTCCTGTCCCATGCTGTAGTCCGCGCCAGGATGTGAGGGACACCATTCCTGGCGCACCGCTGAAGACCGGCTTTGGGCTGCTGTTCCATTATGGCCTGCTCGAAGCGGGCGTTCACACAATTGGGGTGGAGGTCAAGGCAGCAGTGGACGAACCGGTCATCACAGAACATATAGTAAGGGTGGTGAAGCCAGGCGGGGCTGAGTTCATTGAGGAGCTTGATCTTAGCCAGGCAAGCGCCGCCATTGAAGGTAATGAACTCCTAGTGTCCAGGGTACGGACGCGCTCCAGTCGCGGCACGAGCAGCGTTGATCTGCGCGTAGGCTACAGCCTGAGTACTCAATCTCCCATTATCTTGGCCGCCCCCGACAGCCTTCCAATCGGCACTCACAGCACAGCCCTATCAGGAGGAGAGACCACTATTTTTGACGCCACCAGCCAGGCGTTTGAAATGCCGGCACCCAACCTGACCGGGACGCGTCTAGAGAAACATCTTGAGGGCGACGCCACCTTTGGAAACACATTTGTGACAGCCCCTGCTCCAGTCTTCAGCGGCTTAGGTCCGATCTTCAACAATAATGGTTGCGTCAGCTGTCATCCGAAAAACGGCCGGGGTCGCCCGCCGCGAGAGGATGAGCAGCTGGAGTCCATGTTTCTGCGGGTCAGCATCCCAGGTGTCGATGCCGTGACCCTCGGCCCCCTCCCCGTCCCAGGTATGGGAACGCAGCTGCAACATCGAGCCGTCTTTGGCATTCCACCAGAGGCAGACGTGACCATGACTCAAACTGAGCATCTTGAGACCTTTGCCGATGGCGAGAGCATTCGGCTGCGGACCCTGCATTTTGCTATTGAGGATGCTGCTGTACCTCTCCCCGCCCAAGTCCTGACTTCGCCGCGCACAGCCCTGCCCGTGTTTGGACGCGGCCTGCTGGAAGCTATTAACCAAGAGACCATCCTAGCCTTAGCCGATGAGTTTGACGCCGATGGAGACGGAATTTCTGGTCGGCCTAATATGGTCTGGGACACCATTGCCGGGGCAACTCGGCTGGGCCGCTTTGGCTGGAAAGCCAATAATCCAAGCCTGTTCCAGCAGACCTTTAGCGCCTATCAGCAAGACATCGGCATTACCAATCCGGTCTTGCCGACTGAAAGCGCCGCCGACCAGCTCCAGGCTGACGGGCTGCCGGACGACCCTGAGATAGATACGGAAACCCTGGAGGTAACGACCTTTTACGTTCAAACGCTTGCCGTTCCAGCCCGGCGCCGGATGCATGACCCGCGAGTGCGAAGAGGCGAGGAGTTATTTAGCGCTGCCGGCTGCGCGGCCTGCCATACCCCGACGCTGAGAACAGGAGTTTTAGTCGGGGTGCCGGAGGTATCACATCAAACGATTCACCCCTATACCGACATGCTACTCCACGACATGGGTGAAGGATTAGCCGACAACCGGCCCGACTTTCTGGCTACAGGCCGGGAATGGCGGACACCACCATTGTGGGGCATTGGCCTCGCCCTGCGTGTCCAGGGCCATACCTTGTTCCTGCACGATGGGCGAGCCCGTAATCTCATAGAAGCGATCATGTGGCACGGTGGGGAAGCGGTTCAGGCCCGCGAGGCCGTACGTGCGATGGTTAGAGAAGACCGAGAAGCGCTCATCGCTTTTTTGGAGTCGCTGTAAGCTGCTCTTGGTCTGGTCTTGCCAAACAAGAAGAAGTGGTGTATAGAATAGCTTCAATCGATAATTGAGCTGAGCGGCCCGCAGCGATACAGTTCAGAGCCCGCCATGAAGAAGTGTTCCTGGCGGGCTTTTTTTGTGTGCGGGCAACGACAAGAAAACGGCAATGAAGAAACAGGGGGGACCGGCATCCCGTCCAGGAGTCACGGCAGTCCGCTCAGAACTGAGAGGAAGTTTTATGAAGCGGACATTCGATTGTGCCCACTCCCCCCTACTGGTGCCTGAGAGCAGCTCATTACACAGATAAAGAGGAGCATATGAACAGCACAGGTTTTTGGCACACGAGAGAACACCAGATCAGCATCTCACAGTGCCCGGAAGGCTGTATTCATCTCGTGGTCGGACGGGCAATCATCAAAATGACGCGAGAAGAATTTCTGGTCCTAGCCAAGCTAACCAATACTGCCAACCGGGAGATATCCCTGGCAGAGCCACGGCTGGTGTCTAAACTCGGGCACTGACTCCTACTCACAGCTCTCCCCTGTCAGAAGGGGGAGAAAGGGAAAGTCGGGATGTCCTCAAAGAGATGTTGCCAGCGCTGGTGGATGGGCTGCCAGCGTCAGATGTCCCGCTTTCCCTGTTCTCTTCCGCTGTACACAAGGACAGCAAAACATGTCAGATCGGGGAAGATACTGGTCCACACTTGGCGTCATCCTCTTGTGAGGATGTGTCCTGCGGTCGGCCGCTGCCCCCGATTTTTCGGTTTCGGTCCAGGATGGGATAGGCCGTCATATCAGCCTAGCTCAACCAGCCGAACGCGTTATCGCTCTGAGCCAAGGCAGCCTGGATATTGTCCAAACCCTGGGCGGTCGGCTGGTCGAGCATCCGAACATAGGCGAGTGTGACACTGCCCGAGGAATTCCAGTCTTTGCCAGCGGTGAGCAACGCGGTGGTGCCGAATCTTGAGGCAGTTGTGGACGCTATCCAGATCTGCTTATTGCACCAACCCGGGCTTACGGCGGTGTCGCGCAACGCTTACAGATGGTGCAGACCGCACGATATCTGTGGCAAGCGTACAGCGTGACCGACGTCGTCCAGGTCAGTCATAACATTGGCACGCTGCCCGGTCGCCAAGATCAGGCTGCGGCCCTCAGCCAAGTTTCGTCCCAAAAGCTGGGCCGAGGTGAGAAGCGGCCTGCCCGGCAGTCCCCGCCCGACGATTTTGCTGTTCGGGACCACCCAAACCTTTCTGGTCATTGCTCCGTGGACGTATGCTGGCGACTTGTTGTACTTGGTCGAAGGAAAAAATCTGCCCGTCGACATTGCCTCCGGCTACCCGCACGATCCTGGCTATGAACTGCTCCCTCTCAGTCTTGAGAAACTACTCGTCACCAAACCGAAAGTCATCTGGTCGGCCACGGCGATCCCAGACGGTGAACGCTGCCCCCAACCAAGAACTCAACAGCCATCCAGCCCGGTAAGGACTCAGCGCCGTTCAACGTGCTCGGGTGATGGAAGATATAATCTGCCGGGGCAACAAGCCGGAGCAGACCCATAACCTGGAGTTGGGGGCAACATGGAGCCTACTGAACGACAAACTACTACTGACAGCCGAGATCTTTAAGGACGACGTGATGGAAAACATGAAGAACGGGAGCCCCTCAGCACGCTCAACGCGAGCAAGAACCGGGTCAGAGGGCTGGAGTTCTCTCTGGCAACACTTGCGACCGACCTCGGCGGACTGATGGTATTCTTGATGCTGGTGTTTTTCGTTTAGGATTGCCAGAACCAGAAAGTTTTTGCAGAAAATCCGGCTTCCCCCTTGACAGAACAAAGAAGCCCCACTAGTTTCCTTAAATTGAAATTGATTATCAATTTCAATTTAATGTACGAGCGACCCTGAGCAAAACCGCCCAGCTACCGCTTCAGGAGTCACGGAAAGCAAAAATTACGGCCACCGGTCGTTAATCAGAACACCAGTGTGGTAGGAGAAAATCGGTGCTCCTGCCATTTGCCCCGGGGTAGTCTCCCTCCTGATTGCCCCGGGGCATCCGTTTTATTGAACTTCTTGGCTAAAGTCCTGTGTTGTCGGGACAGAGAAGCCGAGCACTACCCCTGTCTATCCCGACGCAGTCATTGTCAAGAAAGGGGAGTCGTCATCAGGATCACAATCCTAGTACCGATATATTTCTGAACTGAAACGGTCCTCTGTAGTTGAATTTGAAAATCAATTTCACTACCATATGGGGATGCAGAAAACCCTGGCAGAACTCGGCCCCTCAGAGCATGGAGAGATCCACACCATTCATGGCACGGACGGCATATCACGCCGTCTGGCAGAACTCGGCTTCACCCCGGGCCAGACGGTCGAGGTTCTCCGTTTTGCCCCTTTGGGTGATCCCATGCAGATCCGTATCCGCGGCTATCAACTCGCCCTCCGTCGTCAAGAAGCGGCCCGCGTCCTGCTAGTCTCCTCCGGCATATAAGAAAACACCACGCTATGGTTCCCCCTCCCGTTCCAGATGCTGTTGACCCGTCTCTCGCTACCGAACGTCGCTACAGAGTGGCAGTGGTCGGCAACCCCAACACGGGCAAGACCACCCTGTTCAACGCTCTCACCGGTCTGAGCCAACACACTGGAAATTATCCCGGCGTCACAGTAGAGAGCGCCTTGGGAGAGTTCCGGGAAGGCCAGGATCGCTTTCTGGTGGTTGACCTACCCGGCACCTACTCGCTGGCCGCCCGTGCTCCGGACGAAATGGTTGCTGTGTCGGTGCTACTAGGTCATGGCAAAGGGGTTGCCCAGCCAGATGTGATTGTGTGTGTGGTCGATGCTACTAATCTCGACCGTAACTTATACCTGACGACCCAGGTCATTGATATTGGCCGACCGCTAGTCATTGCTCTAACCATGACAGACCTGGCCGACAAACAGGGGCTCCGCCTCAACCTCCCTGTACTCGAACACCGTCTAGGCGTGCCAATTATTGCCGTGCATGCGGCACGGCGCAGCGGGCTGACAGCGCTGCGCCAGGCGATTCGGACCGCAGCCGGTACGCCGTCCAGGCCACCGCGGCCGGTCCGCCTCCCCACCCTTATCGAGCGCGAGCTCAAGACGCTCGACGCCACCCTGTCGCCACACCATCTCCCTCCCATCTTCCTCGAACGCGCTCTGCTTGACGTCGACGGGTTGATAGAGCGTGACCTGATCGGCGCGTTGGGCAGTCCTGCCCTGACTGAACTTCAGGCCGCCCGCACCCGTCTAGTCACCGTCGGGTTGCGCGTACCACAAGTTGAGGTTGAGCGACGCTATGAGTGGATTGCCCAAACCGTTGCCGCCAGCCTTGAGCCGCCTGCCGAGCCGAGCGGTCCACGGCCTGCCAGCTGGACCGACCGGATTGACGCCCTGGTCATGCACAGAGTCTGGGGGATGGTGATCTTCCTGCTGACCATGGCGGTGACGTTTCAGTCAATCTTTTCGTGGGCCGTGCCGATCATGGACACTATTGATGGGCTGTTTTCAGGTCTCGGCACCTGGGTCGGCAGCCTCCTACCCGAGGGACCGGTCCAAAGTCTGATAGTTAACGGTATTATCGGCGGGGTGGGAGCTGTAGTGGTCTTTGTCCCTCAAATCGCCATTTTATTCGGACTCATTGCTCTGCTCGAAGACTCTGGGTATATGGCTCGGGCAGCGTTTTTGATGGACCGCCTGCTCGCCGGATTTGGCCTGTCGGGGCGGAGTTTTATTCCGCTCCTGTCTTCCTTTGCATGCGCGGTGCCGGGCATTATGTCGGCCCGTACGATTGAGAATCAACGTGATCGGATCGCTACCATTCTCATTGCGCCGCTGATGAGCTGTAGTGCTCGTTTACCGGTCTATGTGTTGTTGATCTCGGCCTTTATTCCGGCTCAGACCATGTGGGGGGTTGTTGGTCTTCAGGGGTTGACTCTCTTTACGATGTACCTAATCGGGCTGATTGTCGCCCCCCCCGTCGCCCTGATGCTCAAGCGAACGATATTAGCGGGCGAGCCCGTCCCATTTCTGATAGAACTGCCGGTGTTTAAGGTTCCGGCCTGGCGTGTCGTTGTCTTCCGTATGTATGAACGCAGCCTGGCTTTTCTAAAGCGGGCGGGCACGATCATCTTAGCCACTACCATCCTGGTCTGGGCTTTGTCGTACTACCCGTACTCCGATCAGACCGCTGAACAGGATGGCTCAGCGGTTGTAGAGGCTGGTGAGCG
Source organism: uncultured Binatia bacterium (SeqCode) (assembly GCA_965214605.1). Classification (GTDB taxonomy): domain Bacteria; phylum Desulfobacterota; class Binatia; order Bin18; family Bin18; genus JAAXHF01. Next base: position 1,270,248 of record OZ243961.1, read on the forward strand.
CTTACGCCAGAGTTATCTGGGCCGGGCCGGCCGGGCGATTGAGCCGTTCGTTGAGCCACTCGGCTGGGACTGGAAAATCGGGATAGCGACCTTAGCCAGCTTTCCCGCCCGCGAGGTGATCATTGCCGCCCTGGGCACGATCTACAACCTGGGCAGCGAACAGGACGAGACCAGTCTTGAGCTACGTGACGCCATGCGCGCCGAACGCCGACCGGACGGCCGCCCGGTCTATACTCCGCTGGTTGCGCTGTCGGTCATGGTCTTTTTTGCCTTATGCTGCCAGTGTGGAGCCACCCTGGCAACGATTAAACGTGAAACCAACTCGTGGGGCTATCCGGTGTTTACCTTTGTGTATATGACGAGTTTGGCCTATCTTGGCGCCCTGGGGATATATCAGATCGGGAGTCGGATAGGCTAGCTCCAAAGAGAAGCCGTATGGATATACAGACTTTGCTCATCCTGCCCATCGTTACCCTTGCTACAGTGTATGTTGGCTGTCGGCTGTGGCCCCGCCGTAAGGATAAGGTCGGCTGTGGGAGCTGTCCCCAGAATCGGAATCGGACCAATGACTATGCCTGACAACGACACGACTCGCGCTCGCTTGACATCTTACACACCGGCAAGATAATGGCTTGGTGCGGGGAAAAGTTTACTCAAGAAGACGTCGGCGATGCGTTTAGAGGAGGGGAAATGGATCAGGAGCGACAGGCTGAAACACAAAAACCCTTACTCTCTTTGACCGCCGAAGCGGTCAAAATGATCAGGCGGACTCTCGCCCGAAAAGGAGTCGATAACTGGGGATTACGCATGACCGTCTCCGGTGGAGGGTGCAAAGGCTTCCAGTACAGGCTCAACTTTGAGCAATCCGCTCGTAACGACGATCAAATTGTCGTCCAGGACGGCATAAAAACCTATCTTGATCCGACCAGCGCAATACACCTGAGGGGAACCCGGCTGGACTATGTGACCAATCGGCACGGCACCGGATTTCATTTTTTCGGGCTCGACGTGGAACGCACCATTGGCTGTGGTTCGCCCGTCCTGCTGCGTGGCTGCGTTAAGAATAACACCCGCACCGAAGGCTGTGTGCTGTGTGCCCAGAGACCCCTGATGGAAATAGACCTGAATACAGCTACCGCATTTGTCGATCCCCGACAGAGTATCTCTCACCCAGGTCTGACGCCAATGCAAAAGTGTGAAAAGTGCTGCTTTGTCATCTGTCAGTGTGACAAAGCCTAGATGGACCAGGCTCTATATCTGCCACTCGCTATAAGAGCTGGCTCTTTTCCTGGTCGATAATGCGCAGCCATTGCCTAGCCTGCTTGGCAACTCGGCTATGGCTTGTGGCGCTCGTGAAGGCATCTTTGCTGGCGGCCAGTTTTCCAGAGCGATACTCTGCAATGCCCAGCAGAATATAGGCCTGTCCGGTGTCTTCAAGGCCCCCTTTTTTCAGCGCTAGGTCAGCAGCGGCGGCGGCATCCGGCCAGCGTTCTAACTGGACCAACAGTTCGGCTCGGCGGATATCAAGGCGTCCGGTCTCGGCGCTCTGAGCGCTACGCGCCAGGGCGTCCAAAGCACGTTGATACTCTTTGGCATGCAGCCAACAGGTCACCAGTAATTCTCGATGGCGCGGAGTGTCGGCGACGACCTGGGCTGCCAGGCCCTCGTGCAGGATATCGCCGGCTTTATACGGCAGGCCGAGATGCAGATAGGACTGGACGACATAGAGGACTTCCTGCTCTTCAAGAAGTCCGAGTTTGTGGGCCAGAGCCAGGGCCGAAGCCGCCCGGCTCTGCTTTTCGGTTTCGAGATACATCTGTGAGAGCTGCAACCAGTAGGTTTTTTTGTGCGGCAATCGGTTGAGCAGTTGGTGCAACACCCCGGCTGCCTGAGACCATTTTTGCTGTTCAACATACACAAACAGGAGAAACTGATACCACTCTTCACGGAATGTGGCGGCCTGGCCGATCGCCTGCTGAATGTTCTGCTCTGCTTCACTATAGCGCTTGAGCTGGCCATAGACCTGGGCCAGGGAGGCTCGGGCTTGGGGCTTGGGCTGAGCCTCTTCGGCCAGCCAGATTTCCAACAGGCGGGCCCCTTCTTCATAGTGCTGGGCGGCGATCAGGATCTGGGCCAGATTATAACGCACGGTCTGTACCCGATTGAGAGGGAGGGCCTGACTGGTCAGGCTTTGCCGAAAGGCGTCGGCAGACTGCACGAACTGCCCCAGTGCGGCGTAGACATGACCCAAGGTTTGCTGAACGATGGCCGTCTCATAGAGGCTGAGCTCGGGATCTTGTGACAGGGCTTGGAGCTGACCGAGGGCTTCCCGGTTACGCTCCTGCAGGGCCATCTCTTGGGCCTGAATGAGTTGATCGTAGACTTTTTGTGAGAGAGCTTGTTCTTCAGCACCAACCGCGGTCGCGCCCAGAAGAAGGAACGCTAGTCCTAAGCCGCGGATATTCCAGAGCTGCCATGTGCTGCCCATGTCAACTGCCCCTGAGAGCAAAGTCGATCCGTTGCGAAGCGCGGGAGTCAACCGCACGGCCGTCTTGGGTGCGGGGTTTGAATTTCCATTGGACAATGGCCCGCAAAGCGGCCCGGTCAAAGACCTTGGAAGGAGAGGATTCAATCACGACTGGATCACGGACACTTCCGTCTTTGGTAATCGTAAACTCAACCGTGACAAATCCTTCAATTTGCATACGCGAAGCGCGTGAAGGATAGCGCGGGGGAACACGTACCAGGGCGATCAGTTCCTGGTCCATCATTGCCGGGCCTTGCGATGGAGCGGCCGGTGGCGACAGCGGACCCATGTTGAGCAAAGGGCCCTGGCCAGTTGTTGCTGTCATCTCAATCTTTGGCGCTGCCAGCCTAGGTTGAGAGGTTGGCGATGAGGTCAGGCTCGGGGTTACCGGCGGAGTCTCAGGGGGGGGGGGCTCCTTGGGAGGCGTGCGTCTAGTCGGCGGTGGCGGAGCTTCGCGGGCCAGACGGACAAAATCAATAATCGGATAGGAATCCCGGTGCAGGGCGGTACTAGGTGGGCCTGATATCAGTGTTTGCATGAAGAAAAAAATCAGGATGCCGACCACCAGCCCGGCCACTCCCGATACCGCAATCCGCTTCAGCACCGTCTAGCTCTCCTGTCGGGCGGCGACGGCAATAGTGCTCACACCAGCCAAACGGGCCTGATCCATGACCTGCACCAACAGGCCCGTTTGGGCCGAAGCATCTGCCAGGACAATTACATCGGCCTCTGGATTGTCGGCCAGCATACGTTCAACATTTGCCCGGACCGCTCGCACATCAATGCGCCGCCGCTCCATCCATATTTCTCCTCTGGCTGACAGGGCGATATGGATTGTGCCGCGCTCTTTGGTCTGGGTCGTCCGGGCAACAGGCCGGTTGACATCAATCCCAGCTTCCTTGACAAACGAGGCGGTCACCAGAAAAAAGATGAGTAGAATAAACACCATATCAATCAATGGGGTCAGATTGACTTGGCTGTCAGCCGGGACCCTGGCGCGGCGACGTTTCATGGCAGCCTCCTCAACATCTCAACGGTCACCGGCGCGTTTCTGAGCCTCCACTTGGGCATGGATCCACAACAGGCCCGGATTGCCGAACTCGTCCTCGAGTTGCAGCAGAGCGGTGAGTTTCTGCACTTCTACTTGGGCCCGATTGGTTAGGCTCGACCCAAGGTACAGCCCGGGCAGGGCGCACACCAGCCCAGCCATGGTTGTTACCAGCGCTTCAGAAATCCCGTTGGCCATACCGTTGACGTTGCCCGTCCCGAACAGCTGCATTACGGTAAAGGTAGAAATCATGCCGTTGACGGTCCCTAGCAGTCCTAGAATCGGGAGCACCACGGTTAGGGAGCGAATGAACGGTAAGGAACGGCGTAGCTGATAGTCAGCCTCAGCAATCTCCATGCGGCGCTGTTGACGGGCGTACCAGGAGTGCCGCTCACTGCGCGCCTGCCAGCGGGAGACCAGGTCCTGCACCATGGTCTGATAGCCGGTATGCAGGAAGACATAGCGCTCAACAATGAGCGTCGCCAGCACGACCGTCACGACCAGAATAATCCACAGTACCGGCCCACCAACCGCCAGAAATTGCCGCAACTGATCAAGCAGATTCTGGAGAAGTGCGAGAAGATTCATTCTGCTGCTCCGCGAGCCGGGCGACCATGCCAGCCCCCTGTTCATCGAGCACCTGAACAAGTCGGTTGCTCGTCCCCGATACGATCGTATGCAGGAGGACAATCGGAATCGCCACGCTCAGCCCCATCTGGGTCGTGACCAGGGCTTGTGAAATTCCGCTTGACATGGTGCGCGGGTCACCTGTCCCAAACAGGGTAATGGACTGAAAGGTATCAATCATCCCGACGACTGTGCCGAGCAGCCCCAGCAACGGGGCGACCCCGGCCAGGATGCCAATCGTGGACAGGCCGCGTTCGAGCCGTGGGATCTGATTGAGGATGACTTCATCGAGGCGGGCCTCCAGAGTGGTCACATCTTGATCTGTATCGTTGTGATAGACGAGCATCACCCGGCCTAGCGCGTTGTCAGTCTGTGGGGCGTCAGTCTGGCGTTGGGCGTTGATACGCCGGCCTTCCAACCACAGGTAGCCGATGCGTTCCAGGCTCAACACCAGGGCGAACAGGCCGATGGCGAGGATGATATAGCCAATGACGCCGCCCTGTTCCAGACGTTCCCATACATCTGGAGTCTGGACGAGCGCGGCTAAAATAGCCCCCCGCGACGGATCTACGCCGAACGTGCTGTAGCCTTCTGTGATCTGTTCAAGATCTTGGGCGGCGCTCTGGTACTGCTGCTCTGGCTGGCGCGTCAACTCTACGAGTTGACGCGTCTCTGGCACATAGCGCAGATATTTCCCCTGCGAGATCGTGTTAAATGCACCAACCCGGACAACCTCACGATCTGACTGCTCGCCATTGGCGTCAACGATCGTCGCCGGGAATTTCACCACCCGCCCAGACTGCGCCATCTCTTCCAGCAGTGTGATCCACAACTGTTCGAGCTTTTCCAGCGAGGGCAGCTCTTTGCTCTCGCCTACGGCGTAGAGGAAGTCCGCACGGTCACCAAGCTGGGCGGACACGAGTGAGCTGTCGAGCAAGCCGGCGGTATCACGGGCTACCTGCCGGACTACGCCAAACAGTTCGCCGAGTGAGGCTGCCCGCTCATCGAGCTGGGTGCGTAGCTCTTCCAAACGGTCTTCGTTCTGCTCAAAAGTCGTCCGCTTTTGCTCGCTCTGGCGCTGTATCTGGCCAAGGTCCGCCCTGGCCTGTTGGAGACGCTGCTGCTGCTTGTCACGCTCTGCCACAAAACGGGCTTCACGTTCAGCGTGTAGCTTGGAATCGGCCTGCCGCTCGGCCTGAACGCGCTCAATCAATTCCTCAAGCGAACTCGGAGCCTCTTGAGCAGCAGGGCTTGACCACCCGGGCAGAGCCAGGAATACAAGCCACACCGTATGCCAGTATATTCTCCTCACCGTGTCCCCTCATCTGGAGCGGAGACAGGCAGTGTGAGCAGCTGTGGGGTCGATTGTTTCTGGGCAACGAGCAGGCCACGCGCAATGGCAGGCTGGTAGGTCTGAGGTAGGGACTCCCACTGTCCAACACTCTGATTCCACTGCCCGACCTGTCGGCCGTCCAGACTCTGGTAGAGCAGCGCCAGCCGGCCAACCCGTAAGAAATCGACTGTCCGTTCCTGACCGTCCAGGGTCAGCCCTCCTCGATATGCCTCAATCGTCCGACCGTATTCCATCTCAACCTGATAGGCTTCCATGATGCGGCGATATTTTTCGGCAACCACCAGGTCAGGCTGGTCAAGCCAGCCCCGCAGACTGACCAGACGCGCCTGGCGCTCTTCGGATAGAAAGGGAATGTCCAGGGCGACAAACTGTTCAAGGCGGTCCAGCATACGGACCAGCAGAGGCACGATCTCGCGTTGCGTAACTTCAATTTCCTGCAGCTGCACCCCGAGGGAGACGACTTCCTGCTCCTGGGCAACGAGCATGCGGTCGAGTTGTTCAACATATATCCGGAGGCTCTCGGTCTGCTGGACAATCCCTCGATAGGAGTTGAGCAAACGCTGGGTTTCGTCATCTAATCGATCAATCTTTTCCTGAGAGCGAATGCCAGCTTGCGTTGCTTCGGTCTGGGCCTTGAGGGACGACTCCAGGACTTGGGCTGCTGGCAGCCCTGTCCAGCTCACCAGGCCCATCCATATCAACAGCCATAGCAAACAGATCCTAGGCACCATACGTTCTCCCGCTCGCCAGGAGAAATACCTGAATTCCACCGCAAAAGAAAGAGCCTTGTCAGACAAGCTCAGAGGGCAAAACTGTCTCGAAGCGATCCCTACCCCACTCGGGCCAGCTCCAGGCGTCCGGCCCACCGATCCTCAAGAATCGCCCGTATCCGACGTGAGGCTGGTGAGGTCAACTCAGGATCTTTTTCTAACCACGCTTGGGCTTCCTGCCGGGCGGTTTCGAGGATACGGCTATCACGGACGATGTTGGCAACCCGAAAATCGGGCAGACCAGATTGGCGCGTGCCGAGAAATTCCCCAGGTCCCCGAAAGGCTAAATCAGCCTCGGCAATCCGAAAACCATTGTTGGACTCGGCCATGATCTGAAGACGCCGGATGGATTCGTCCGCCGGTGTATATTGGGCTAATAAAATACACAAGGACTCGGCCTGTCCGCGACCAACTCGTCCGCGGAGCTGGTGGAGCTGCGAGAGGCCAAACCGCTCGGCATGTTCAATCAGCATGACCGTAGCGTTGGGTACATCAATGCCGACCTCGATGACGGTCGTCGAAACGAGCAGTTGATAGTCTCCGTTTTGAAAACGGCTCATAATCTCGTCTTTGGCGTCACTCTTCATGCGACCGTGGAGGAGAGCCACGGCATAATCCCGAAAGACACCGGTAGCTAATTCCTCGGCCATGCTCGTCGCGGCTTTGAGCTCTAATTTCTCTGATTCTTCGACCAACGGGTAGACCACATAGGCCTGATGGCCACGGTCGAGATGGTCTTTGAGCAGTCGATACACCTGTTGGCGTTCGCCCTCATGAAAGACACGGGTAGTGACCGGTTTCCGGCCGGGCGGTAACTCGTCAATCATCGATACCTCAAGATCCCCGTAGATGGTGAGCGCCAGCGTGCGTGGAATCGGGGTTGCGGTCATGAGCAGCATGTCTGGATTGGCGCCGCGTCGCTTTAAGGCGGCGCGTTGCATCACCCCAAACCGGTGCTGCTCATCCACAATGGCTAAGCCGAGCTGACGAAAGCTTACCCCCTCTTGGATGAGCGCGTGGGTACCGACGACGATCTCAATCTCGCCCCGCTCCAGCATATCGTACACTTCACGTTTGCGTTTGGTATCGCCGGTCAACAGCGCGATAGATACCTGGAGCATGTGAGCCAAAGGGCTGAGGGTACGAAAATGCTGTTCGGCCAGAAGTTCAGTCGGGGCCATAAAGGCGACCTGGAAGCCACTGTCGAGGGCTGCCATCGCGGCGCTAAAGGCGACTATGGTTTTACCCGAACCGACATCACCCTGGACCAAACGGTTCATCGGATGGGGAGCGGCCATATCGCGATGGATGGCCTCTAACACACGCTCTTGAGCAGCGGTCAGATGAAAGGGTAAGGCCTCGCGCAGACGGGTCGAGAGGATACCTGGCACGATGGACAAACCGTCCTCTTTGACTAGACTCCGGCGCCGCAGCGCCATGCCTAGCTGGAGGTAGAACAGTTCGTCAAAGACAACCGCTCGATGCGCCTCAGACGTCACCTTGTTGAGCGACCTGAGGTCGGCATCGGCCGGCGGCAGGTGCAGGTAGCGCAGAGCGTCGCTCAATTCCATCAGGCCTAAACGTGCGCTGCACTCGGGAGGTATGCCTGTGGGCACCAGATTGGCGTACGCCTCGACCACGCCGTGCACGAGGCGACGCATGGCCACGGTCGTCATCTCGGTTGTTTTGTTGTAGATGGGGAGGATGCGCGCCGTCTGATCCTCTTGGTCGACTAGCTCGATATCCGGGTGAATCATCCACTTACCACCCTTGAGGCCCAGATCGACTTTACCAAACAGCAGGACGCGCTGACCAACTTGATATTTCTGCTGGAAATAGCGGTGTTGGTGATACCACATCAGAAACAGAAATCCGGTCTCGTCCTGAACCACCCCTTCGAGCACCCAGCGGCGGCGCTTACCCATAAAGCGCCGACCCATGCGGACTAATCGACCCACCGTTGCCTCCTCCTCACCAGCGGCCAGGTCGCGAATCGTCTTCAGCTCGCGGCGGTCCTGATAGCGAAACGGAATGTGGTAGAGTAGATCCTCAACCGTGTGGATACCAAGCCGCGCCAGCTGTTGAGCACGCTTTGGTCCAACCCCTTTCACATACTGGGCAGATTTTTTCAGTGCTGGAGCGGCACGGAAGGAAGAAGACCGAACGGTTTGCGGGGCGAAACGCTCGGTCATGAGAACGTCCTCAGTGGTGACCTTTGACTTTTGACTTGACTCACTCTCCCCACCCCGTCCCATGTGCAGTGCGCTGTTTACCCCGCATCACCCCCTGGGCGTGATATTCCTGCACCGGCTTCACGTCGAGTAGGCCATGGCGCAATCGGCTAATACCCTCAGCCGCCGCGTCGGCACCGGCCATGGTGGTGAAATACGGTACCCGACACTCTAGGGCGCTGCGGCGGATGGAAAAGGAGTCGGCCAGCGACCGCATGCCGTCGGTGGTATTGATGACCAGGGCAATCTTTCCGGCCTGTATGGCATCCACAATGTGGGGCGAACCTTCTTTGACCTTATTGACGCTGTCAACGCTGAGGCCGGCCTTGCGCAGATAAGCGGCGGTTCCTCGGGTCGCCATCAGCCGGAAGCCATTCCCGAGCAGACGCCGGGCGATCGACAGGCTGGCGGCCTTATCCTGATCTCTGACACTGAGCAAGGCTTGGCCGTGCATCGGCAACGCCGTGCCGGCCGCGGTTTGGGCTTTGGCAAACGCCATACCAAATGCGGCGTCGATACCCATCACCTCGCCGGTTGATTTCATCTCTGGTCCCAGTACGGTATCGACGCCGGGAAACTTAATAAAGGGAAAAACCGCCTCTTTGACACTCACATGTTTGGGCACGATCTCGTGGGTATAGCCGAGTTCAGCCAAAGTTTTGCCGGCCATGATCCGGACGGCGGTCTTGGCCAGTGGCAGACCGATCGCCTTGCTGACAAACGGCACTGTGCGTGAGGCGCGCGGATTGACCTCCAGGACATAGACGGTCTGGTTCTGGACAGCAAACTGGATATTGATGAGGCCCACGACGCGCAGCTCGGTGGCCAACAGAACCGTCTGGCGCCGGATCTCGTTCTGGACCGTGGGGGATAAATTTCGGGGCGGCAGCGAGCAGGCGCTGTCTCCGGAGTGCACTCCAGCCAATTCAATGTGCTCCATAATGCCGCCGATAACCACGGTCTGGCCATCGCTGATCGCATCCACATCAACCTCGGTCGCATCGTCAAGAAACTTATCGATCAGGACCGGATGTTCAGGCGAGACCGAGACCGCCTCGCGCATATAGCGCTGCAGGCTGGCCTGGTCATACACAATCTGCATGGCCCTCCCGCCCAACACGTAGGACGGCCGGACCAAGGTCGGATAGCTGATCTGCTCGGCAATACGTAAGGCCTCTTCGGCGGAGCGAGCACTCCCGTTTGGTGGCTGACGCAAGCCGAGTTTTTCGAGCACGGCTTTGAAACGTTCACGATCTTCAGCTCGGTCTATGGAGTCAGGGCTCGTCCCCAAGATAGGTACTCCGGCTCGCTCAAGCGGCACAGCCAATTTGAGCGGCGTCTGACCGCCAAATTGCACAATCACCCCAAACGGCCGCTCGACCCGCACAATACTCAACACGTCCTCAAGCGTGAGCGGCTCAAAGTACAGTTTATCCGAGGTGTCGTAATCCGTGCTCACCGTTTCCGGGTTACAGTTGACCATAATGGCCTCAAACCCATCATCCTTAAGAGCAAAAGAAGCGTGAACACAGCAGTAATCAAACTCTATGCCCTGACCGATCCGGTTGGGTCCGCCGCCCAAAATCATCACCTTGCGGCGCGTGGTCGGTCCAGCCTCGTCCTCGCCCTCATAGCTTGAATAGAGATAGGGAGTGTGGGCCACAAACTCGGCAGCACAGGTATCGACCGTTTTATACACCGGCCTAATAGCGTGCTGTTCGCGCAATCGGCGCACCTCGGCTTCGCTGCGGCCGGCTAGTTCGGCCAAGCGATAATCGGAGAAGCCCATCTCCTTGGCCGCTCGCAGCAGGTGGGGCCGCTCAAGAGCGAAGGGTGAGGCCTGCAGTTCTGCCTCAAAGTCGAGAATTTGGACAAGATTGTCCAAGAACCACGGATCAATCTTCGTAATCTGATACAGCTCCTCAACCGCCATGCCCAAGCGCAGCGCCTCAGCCGCATACCACAGGCGGTCGGCCCTGGGCGTGCGAAGATAGTCACGGATGTGCCGGAGAAGTTCTTGGCGGCTCTTAGACTCTGGGCTTTTGACTCTTGACTTTTCAAACCGCTCGTCCAGCCCATAGCTGCCGATTTCCAAGGACCGGAGCGCTTTCTGCAACGCCTCTTTAAACGTCCGACCGATCGCCATGGCTTCGCCGACCGATTTCATCTGCGGTCCGAGCACGCTGTCAGCCTGGGGAAACTTATCGAAGGTAAAACGCGGCATTTTGACCACGACGTAGTCGAGCGTCGGTTCGAAACTAGCCGGCGTTTCGCGCGTAATGTCGTTCGGAATCTCGTCGAGCGTATAGCCGACCGCCAGCTTGGCCGCAATCTTGGCGATCGGAAAGCCGGTCGCTTTGCTAGCCAGGGCAGACGAGCGTGAGACGCGCGGGTTCATCTCAATGACAACCATCCGGCCGCTATCAGGGTCGACGGCAAACTGGATATTTGAGCCGCCAGTATCGACCCCAATTTCACGGATAATCCGCAGGGCCGCATCCCGCATGAGCTGATACTCTTTGTCGGTCAGGGTTTGGGCCGGCGCAACGGTAATCGAATCGCCGGTATGAACGCCCATGGGATCGAGGTTTTCAATCGAACAGATAATGACGACATTGTCGTTGGTGTCGCGCATGACCTCGAGTTCAAATTCTTTCCAACCCGCGATCGACTCTTCGATCAACACCTCAGTGCTGGGAGAGCTATCCAACCCCCACTCGACCAAGCGTCGAAAGTCGTCAAGAGACTCGACGATACCACCACCGGCCCCACCCAAGGTCCGCGACGGGCGGACAATCAGCGGCAGACCGAGTTGGTGCAACACCTGCTGTGCCTCCTGGTAGGAGTGGGCATAGCCGCTCCGCGGTAGGTCGAGCTGGATACGCTCCATAGCGGCCTTAAAGAGGTCTCGGTCTTCGGCTTTTTTAATCGCCGGCAGCTTGGCGCCAATCAGCTCAACCCCATAGTGGTCGAGCACCCCAGCCTCGGCTAGGCCTATGGCAAGATTGAGCCCAGTTTGACCGCCGATGGTCGGCAACAGTGCGTCGGGACGCTCGTGGGCGATAATCTTTTCCAGGACTTCAAGCTGCAGCGGCTCAATGTAGGTCTGATCGGCAAACTCCGGGTCGGTCATAATCGTAGCCGGGTTCGAGTTAACGAGAATGACCCGATACCCCTCGGACTTGAGCGCCTTGCAAGCCTGGGTGCCGGAGTAATCGAACTCGCACGCCTGGCCGATAATAATCGGCCCGGAGCCAATCAGGAGAACAGAGGCGATGTCGGTTCGTTTAGGCATGAGTTTTTCCTGGCCGCTTGCGACTAGACGTCGACCTACCCTCTTTTGTAGTGGTCCATTAAGGCGGTGAAGCGGGCAAAGACATAGCCCGCGTCGTGTGGCCCCGGGGATGCCTCGGGATGGTATTGGACAGAAAAAAGCGGATGCTGGATGTGCCTCAGTCCTTCCGCCGTCTGATCGTTGAGGTTGACATGGGTAACCTCGGCCCGCCCGTCTAACGAGGCGATGTCAACACAAAAGCCGTGGTTTTGGGAGGTAATTTCAACCTTTTGGGTCGCCATGTCCATGACCGGGTGATTGCCGCCGTGGTGACCGAACTTGAGTTTGAAGGTTGTGCCTCCCAGCGCCAGTCCCAGGATCTGATGTCCCAGACAAATCCCAAATATTGGGACCCGCCCAATCAGAGCGGCCACATTGCGTTTGGCATACGGCACCGCGTCAGGGTCTCCAGGACCGTTCGACAGAAAGACGCCGTCAGGTTTGAGAGCCAAGACCTCTTGGGCTGGCGTATGGGCCGGTACGACCCGCACCCGGCAGCCAGCCGCCACGAGCTGACGTAAAATGTTGAACTTCACGCCGTAATCGTAAGCCACGACAGAAAAGGACTGATCTCTCCCCGTTCCTTCTGTGTTGCTGTAGCCCGAGCCAAGTTCCCAGAGCCCCTGCCACCAGTCGTAGGGCTGGGCACAGGTCACCTCTTTGACCAGATCCCGACCCTCTAAGCCTGGCGCTGCCCGAGCTTTGGCCACGAGCTGCTGGGGATCGAGTTCAACGGTTGAAATAACGGCTTGTTGGGCACCATAATCGCGGATGTGGCGAACCAGCGCACGGGTGTCAATACCCTGAATGCCGACAATATTGTGCTCGGCCATATACGTGGCAAGGCTCTGTTGGGCCCGCCAACTGCTCGGTCGGTGCCAATATTCCTTAACAATAAAGCCTTCGACAAACGGCCGACGGGATTCAACGTCTTCAGGATTGACACCCACGTTGCCAATCTCGGGATAGGTCATGGTGACAATTTGACCCTTGTAAGAAGGATCGGTTAGAATCTCCTGGTAACCGGTCAGCGAGGTATTAAACACCAGCTCGCCGACCGCTTCCCCCTCAGCGCCAAAGGCGGTTCCGTGGAAAACCGTTCCGTCCGCAAGGGCAAGCAGGGCTTTCATAATCAACAAGAGTCAGTCTGCGTTGATGAGGGACGCTCCCAACTTCTCAGCAAGCCGCCACACTCTATCCTCTTTGACCTTTGATCGTATGACTTTGGACATGTCTTCCATCATACACGACCTGTCCGTTCACCAATGTCAGCATTGCTCTGCCCTTCATGTCTTGGCCAACAAAAGGCGTGTTTGTACTTTTTGAGTGCAACCTGTCTGCGACAACGGTCCAAGACTGATTGGGATCAAAAACTACCACATCGGCGGGTGCGCCAACCGACAGGCTCCCGTAGGGCAAGTGGAAGATCCGGGCCGGATTCCAGCTCAGCTTCCGAACCGCCTCACTCAGAGACAGAACGCCAGCCTCGACCAGGCCCAAGGTTAGCGGCAGGGCTGTCTCTAAACCGACGACGCCGTGGGCCGCGCGTTCGAACGCACCAGCTTTGTCATTCCGATGATGGGGCGCATGATCGGTGGCAATGGCATCAAGCGTCCCATCGCGCAGGCCTTCTCGCATGGCTTCGACATCTGCGGCCTGCCGCAATGGCGGAGCCATCTTGGCGTTGGTCTGATATGCCTCTACAGCCTCTTCGGTCAGGCTGAAATGGTGTGGCGCAACCTCGGCGGTGACCGGCAGACCGTCTTTTTTGGCCTGACGAATGAGGTCGATCGAGCCACGGGCGCTGACGTGGGCCACATGGATATGCCCGCCGGTCAGGCGGGCAAGGGTCAAATCTCGGGCAATCATCACCTCTTCGGCCGCATTAGGGACCCCCTTACGTCCCAGACGGGCGGCAGTTGGCCCCTCGTTCATACTGCCTCCGGCAGACAGGGTGAGATCTTCCTCGTGGACGCTGATGGGAAGCTGTAAGTCCGCGCACCACTCAAGGGCCCGGCGCATCAGCTCGGCGTTCATCACCGGTCGGCCATCATCGGAGACCGCCACAATCCCGGCTTCGCGCATCTCACCGAGCGGGGCTAAGCTTTCGCCTTTGAGCCCGACCGACAGGGCTCCGATAGGCAACACCCGAGCCAGGTTTGCGGTCTGAGCTCTGTCGATAATAAAGCGAGTGACGGCACTATTATCGTTGACCGGATTGGTATTGGCCATGCAGGCGACCGTGGTAAACCCGCCCGCCACTGCGGACTGGGCACCGGTCCGGACGGTTTCTTTGTACTCATAGCCCGGCTCACGAAAATGCACGTGGAGGTCGATAAAACCAGGCGCAACAACCCACCCCCGGGCGTCCACATCCAGAGCGTCCACACCGGACAGCTGAGCGACGCTCTCGGGCGACTCCACGCCTCGGATACGCCCATCCTCAATCACAAGGTCAGCTGGCGCATTCATATTGTTGGCCGGGTCAATCAGGATTCCGTTACGAACGACAACTCTCATCGGGCTGCTCTCCTTCCACAAGGGACGCTCCGGTGCGATCCTGCGGTCAAGAGACAGACATGGCGATAAAAAAAGGCCCCCTTGACAGTGCAAGGGGGCCTTTTTGAATATCACAATAGAACAAGGGTGCTCACCCGTCCTCACCTCTATAAGGCTGGCTCAAGAATCCATTTCGTCTTAACCGGCTCCACCTGATGTGTCAAGCGGCCCGCCCGCAACATCTCCCTGGCCACAGGACCCCACCCCCTTGTTATACTGGCCACTGTTCCATTCGGTACGACATCTCCCAGAAGAGGCACTCATAGCGCGCACTGCGACAAAAGACATCGACCAACTGTTCGGGCTCGGTTTTCCCGGCATAGCCATCGAGGAGTTCACGCAGCCACGCGGCCAAGGAGGCAAACTCTTCAGACGCGTACATATCAATCCATTTTGCGTAAAACGGTGCATCAGCCGGTTTGCCGCGCCGAGCCAATGTCTGGCCAATCTCGGCATAGCTCCACTGGCACGGGAGCAGAGCCGTAATGGTTTCGGCCACGTCGCCGAGCGAGGCCACCCGCAACAGATGGCTGGTATAAGCCGAAGTCGTGGGCGCGGCCTGGGTAGCAGCCAACTCCTTAGCGGTAATGCCGCACTCGGCCGCAAATTCACGGTGCAGGGCCATCTCGCGGTTGAGCGTGGCGTCTAAGAGATGGGCAAAGCGGGCCATGGTCTCAAGACTCGGCGCTTTGGCCGTGGCCAGTGCCAAAAGACGGCTGTATTCAATTAAAAAGATATAATCTTGGCGCATATAGAAACGAAATTTTTCCAAGGGCAGAGAGCCGTCACCAAGAGACCTCACAAAAGGATGGGCGAGCAATTGTTGCCAGACCGGGGCCGCGGCTTGGTACAGTTGGTGTGTCAGTGTCATGCCGCTTAAGGTATAAAGGAATATCGAATCCAGCTAGGGGGTCCCTCTAGATCGAACGGACCGACTTAGGCTATATACAGGGCAAGAGGTGATCATCCATCACATACATCGAAGAGAGCGAAAGAATAGCACGATTACCTTTTGAAGACCCGACTACAAAGGAGGAGCGTATGCCACAAGTTATCGGAGGAGAAGCCACGACCATGGATACGGAGCAATGGAGCTGCGGCGACTGCACCGAGGCCGGTCAAGAGTATAAAGAAGAAGAAGCAAAAGTGATCCTGCACAGCGTCAGCGCCCACCGGGCGTTTGAAGTCAAACGGGATACCGAAAACAAGGTCGTCCGAGCCGTGCCCAAAGGCTAGTTCTCACAATGAAGCCGTTGGCCCACCCGGGTTCAGGTGGGCTTTTTTCGGCCTCGCTGCACGCCCGAGTCTTCCTGCTTCCGCCAGTACCACAAAAACTCTTTATTGCCCTTGGCGCCAAGGACCGGCGATTCAATCAGCCCCCTGGGCGCCAGTCCCCAATCTACGGCTTGGGCCTGCAGTCGGTTCACGACCTCCGTGTGTAGAGCTGGATCTCGAACGATCCCGCCCTTCCCGACCCTGCCCCTCCCGACCTCGAACTGGGGCTTAATCAGCGCGATGCCGCATCCGCCTGGCGCGAGCAGCGTGATGACTGCCGGGATAACAGTCGTGAGCGAGATGAACGAGACATCAATGACGCTCAGACTGGGCTGGACACGCAGGAGAGCCGGGTCAAGGGTACGGATATTTTGGCGCTCAATAGTCACGACCCGTGGATCTTGGCGCAGCGACCAGGCTAGCTGCCCATAGCCGACGTCAACGGCAAAAACCCGCGCCGCGCCGTTCTGCAGCAAGCAATCGGTGAATCCGCCGGTCGAGGCACCGACGTCAAGAGCGGTCCGTCCCGAGACATCCAGGGCAAAGGCTCGCAGCGCGGCTTCCAACTTGAGGCCACCACGGCTGGCATAACGCGGGAGGGCGTGGTCTTTGATGCGGACGCGAGCCGCGCTATCGACCAGGGTACCAGGCTTGTCGACACGCTGCTCGTTGACCACAACGGCACCGGCCATGATGAGCCGCCGGGCTTGCTCACGGCTGGGGGTCAGGCCGCGGTGAGCGATGAGCACGTCGAGGCGTTCGCGCCGGGATGCGTATTTGTGAGCAGACACAATGTGGACAAAGAGGTAAAGAGCGCTATCCGTCACGTCTGGACAGGTACAGCTCGGTCGACGATCAGGTGACAGATCTGACGCAGCGGTTCAGCCATAGGCCCAAAGCGATCAAGGGCCGAGAGCGCGTCCTCGTGCAGCTGACGCGCCAAGCGTTTGGCCTGGTCAAGACCGATGGCGGCCGGATAGGTGGCTTTGTGCAGCTCGGCATCGCGGCCCTCGCGTTTGCCTGTTTTTTCTGTGCCGCCTTCGATATCCAGAATATCGTCCGTCACCTGAAAGACTAGGCCGATCGCTGTCCCATAGTGGTCCAAACTTTCGTATTGGCGTGGGGTGGCTCCGCCCAACAGCCCTCCAACTCGGACCGCGGCACGAATCATCGCTCCGGTTTTTCTGGTATGAATCGCCTCAACGACAGCACGGGTCGGTTTTTTCCTTTCAGCCTCAAGGTCTAGCACCTGTCCGCCCACCATGCCGCCGGCACCGGCCGCAGAAGCGACCTCGCGCAGCGCCTGAAGCGCCGCCTGCCCCCTCCGAGGGACGGCGAGCGCGCCTTCGGCCATCACCCGAAAAGCCTCGGTCAGGAGCCCGTCACCGGCCAAGATCGCCATGCCTTCGCCAAACACCACGTGACTAGTCGGTTTGCCACGCCGCAGGTCATCGTCATCCATGGCCGGCAGATCGTCGTGGATTAAAGAATAGGCGTGGATCATCTCCAGGCCGCACGCAAACGGCAGGACCGGTTCGAGTTGAGCACCGAGCGCCTCGGCACTGGCCAGGGCTAATATCGGACGAATACGCTTGCCGCCGGAGAACAGGCTGTAGCGCATGGCGCGGTCCAACGCCTGGGGCGGTTTCCCAGCGGACGGAGCAAGAACGGCTCTAAGCGTCCGGTCAACCAGTCGCTGGCGTTCTTTCATGTAATGAGCCAGATTCATCAGTCCTCGTTCTCTTCTTGGTCTTCGGTGGGCACGGATTGGAGCTGGAACACGCCGTCCTGATTGCGGCTCAGCACCTCAAGGCGCTTCTCAACCTCGGCCAGCTTCTCGCCCAGATGGCGGACCAGACCGGCTCCTTCCTCAAAAGCCCCCAGGGCGTCCTCAAGCGACAGATCTCCGGTTTCCATTCGCTCCACAATCCCTTCCAAATCGTGCAGCCCGGCCTCAAACGTTTTTGGCGGCTCTTTCACCCCGCTAGTCCCCCTTCTGCGTCTGCTCTATGCGGGCAATCGCTTCTCCTGTGGCAAACATCAGGCGGACACGATCGCCGGGCCTGACCTGTCGAGCGTCAACAACCACTCTCCCCGAGGGAATCGTCCGCGTGAGACTATAACCTCGGCCTAAGACCGCCAAGGGGCTCAGGCTGCTCAAGGCGGTGCTCAGCTCTTGGAGCCGGGCCTGGGCTCGCTCGCTCCGGCGTTGGAACGCGCCCCGCAAGCGCACGGCCAAGGCCTGGAGCTGATTGTGTCGGACACCGAGGTCGTGGTGTGGATCGCGGATACGTTGGCGCAAACTTAACACCGCCTGACGCCGCAAGCTAATGTGGCGCTGCATAGCCATGACTAAGGCCTGCGCCTGGACGCTGATGTGGGCTTGCAACTCGTCCCAGCGTGGCATCACTATCTCGGCCGCAGCGGTCGGGGTCGGGGCACGCCTATCGGCAACCAAATCAGCGATACTGAGATCAATTTCGTGTCCCACCGCCGCCACTACCGGGATCTCAGAGGCGGCAATGGCGCGGGCCACCACCTCGTCATTAAAGGCGCTCAGATCCTCCCGTGATCCGCCACCCCGCCCGACAATGATGACCTCGGCCTGGGCGTGCTCATTCAGATCTTGGATACCGGCCGCAATCTCGGCCCCTGCTCCGGCTCCCTGAACCTTTGTTGGCCGGAGTAGGACGTGGGTGTGCGGACAGCGCTGGTAGACAATAGTCAAAATATCGTGAATAGCGGCTCCGGCCTGGGCGGTGACCACCCCTACGTGGCGCGGAAAAAACGGCAGGGGTTTTTTCCGCGCCGCGGCAAACAGTCCTTCTGCCGCCAGAGCGGCCTTCAGCTGTTCAAACGCCAGCTGTTGCGCTCCAACTCCGCGTGGCTCCATAATTGAGGCGTACAGCTGCATATCGCCACGCGCCGGATACAACCCGATACGCCCCCGAATAATGACCTCTAAACCGTCTTCGGGCCGAAAACGTAGCAGTCCGGCCTGGCCTCGGAACATGACGCAGCGCAGCTGGCTGGTCTTATCCTTGAGGGTGAAATACTTATGGCCCGAGGACGGGCTGCGCAGCCCCGAGATTTCTCCTGCCACCCACACCTCATTAAAGTCAGCTTCCAACACGTTCTGGATCTGGGATGTCAGCTCGGACACAGACAGGATGGGGGCGTGAGACTGCCGGTCAGCCCAACCGCGGGGCGTCGCAGAAATTGCCATCGACCGCTTACTCTTGCCCGCCTAGGGCCTCAACGGCAGCAACGGTTGTCTTGGGCATGCCCTGCCAAGATTTGAGCAGGTCCAGGGCTTTATCAAGCTGCGGATCTTTGCCCAGCTCGCCCTCTTTGATTGCTTCCTGAGCCGCCGAAGCATCGGTCGTCGGAGACGGCAGAGGGGTGGCCTCATCCGGTACCTTAATATTTTGGATCGGGGTTGGCACTGTTTCTTGGGGCGCAGTACTGTCAAAGTGACCACGCAGATTTTCCTCTCGAATATCCCGGAGCCGCCGGGTGGCGGCGACTTGATCGGGCAGGACATTCTCAACGATATAGTCGGGTTTGACGCCGGTAACCTGAATCGAACGGCCGTTCGGCGTATAATACATAGCGGTGGTCAGACGCAGGGCAGCACCGTTTTCTAGGGGCAAAATGGTCTGGACCGACCCCTTGCCAAAGGTCTGGGTGCCTATGATTACCGCCCGATCGTGGTCTTGGACGGCGCCGGCCACAATCTCGGACGCGCTAGCACTCCCGTTATTGACCAGCACGACCAGGGGCAGTTCGGTATGTCCGCCAGAGCGAGCGATATACCTCTGCTGCTGGTTATCGAGCCGGCCTTTGGTATACACGATCATACCGCTGTCGAGAAAGACATCGGCCACCTTGACCGCCTGACTCAGCAGTCCTCCGGGATTGCTGCGCAAGTCGAGCACGAGTCCTTTGAGTCCCTGACTGTCCTGGCTGAAGCGAGCGATCGCGTCTTCAAGATCGGCCGTGGTCCGGTCCTGAAACTGGGTTAGGCGGACATAGCCATAGCCCGGCTCTAAGAGTTTTGATTTAACACTCTTGATTTTGATCACCTCACGGATCAGCGAAATATCAATAAAGCGGTCGACCCCTTCGCGTCGCACGGAAATCGTCACCTGACTGCCCTGCGGGCCACGCATCTGCTTGACCGCCTCGAGCAGGGTCATGTCTTTGGTCAGTTCTCCGTCGATCTTGATGATTTGGTCCCCGGCTTTAACCCCGGCACGATGGGCCGGGGTATCCTCAATCGGGGAGACCACGGTCAGCAGACCGTCACGCAGCGTAATCTCAATGCCTAATCCGCCAAAACTGCCCTCGGTGTCAACCTGTAACTCACGGTATAAATCGGGAGTGAGATAGGCACTGTGGGGGTCGAGGGCACTCAACATGCCGTCAATCGCCCCCTCGACCAGTTGGTTGGTTTTCACCTCTTGGACATAGTTTTTCTGCACGATGGCCAGCACATTGGAGAACGACTCCAGGCCTTCATAATCCTCGCGCCCAACAGCCGCAACACGGTTGAGACCGTGGCTGCCGAGCAACACTGTTCCAACACCGAGCGTCGTGATAAGCAGGCTGACAACGATCCTTTTTCGCCAGTCGTGTATCATGCGTGCCCCTTTCTCAGTCCACCCTTTCCAGATCCTTGTCCTCACAGACTGAGGTCTCCATGAGCATAGCATACTCATCGGACGCCGGTATAGAGCTGTGGGAGAGCAGGACAGGCCCGCCATGGCTGCACGGACAAGGTTCAGAGATCGCTACGGCCGCAGCGGCATCTGTTCGCCGGGCGTGCCAGCACCCGTCGGCGGTATCCAGACTCCGTGCTGAATGAGTCCCAGGACGGCGGCGATAGACTCAGGACTAGCCCAATTGTTGTAGCCGATGTGGTGGTGCACAATCATGCCTTGGCGATCAATCAGAAAGGTTTCAGGATAGCCGGTCACCCCATATTTCTTACCAACTTCTCCACGTACGTCTAACAAGACCGGGAAGGTATAGCCGCCTTCGGTCAGATACGCTAACACCGTGTTCTGACCATCTACGTCTTGGCTGATAGCCAGCATCATAAAATCTTCACCCTGGAGCTGGCGGTAGAGCGTTTGCATGGTCGGCATTTCTTTCCGACACGGCGGACACCAGGTTGCCCACACATTGAGAAAAACGACCTTGCCCTTCAGCTGTGACAAACGCACGACTTGGCCGTGGATGTCAGGCAACACAAAATCTTCGGCAACTTTCGGTAAATTCGACCCAGAGGGCATGAGGGTGAGCAGGACAAATCCACCTCCCAGCACGACCAAGCCAAGGACGAGCCATTTTCTCATCCAGCATTCTCCTAGCGGGCGGCGCCAGCAGATCTGAGCAGCATACAGGCACCAAAGGCAACCAAGGGGATACTTATCACCTGGGCTAGAGAAAGTCCAAACAGTAATCCGGGGTTGATACGGACAAATTCCAGCCCAAAACGGGCCAGTCCGGCCAAAACCAAATACCCCCAAAATAAGCTGCCGGGCCGATGGACGGTGCTGCGGCGCTGCCACAAAAAGATGAAGATGAGGCAATAGGCGACCAATTCGTAGAGGGGTGTGGGATGAACGGCCACCCCCGGTGGATGTGGCCACCCGATAACCGCCTCGCTATACACCACGCCCCAGGGCAAATCGGTCGGGGGGCCCCAGTCGCCGTCGCCGGCCAGATGGCAGCCCATACGCCCAATACCGTGGCCCAACGCGATGGCCGGAGCAGTAATATCCATCGTCCGCAGCCAGGGCAGCTGATAGCGCCGGATACACAGGCTCACCCCGGCAATGCCGCCTAGCAGACCACCGTACCAGATAAATCCGGCACCGGTGAGGATAAGAGCCCACGGATCGGCCACAAATACCGGCCAGGTATCGAGAATAAACAACAGGCGAGCGCCGACCAGACCGCCCGCGGCCGCCCACAGCACCAAACTCGAGGCTAGGTCTGGATCTCGGCCCTGGCGTTCTAACTCCTTTCTGATCACCCAGCCCGCTACCACAAAGCTGAGCGCCATCATCACTCCATAGCTGTAAATGGTCACGGGTCCGAGGCTGAAGAGAATAGGATGCATAACCAAATCATAACCAATGGATCGGGGCGATACCAGGCTGGTGTGCTTGTCTCTTGGCTGGGAGTCGGCTAACACTAGGGCGAAGAAGACAGGCCAGGCATCGTATGCGAGCGGTCATTCAACGGGTGAGTCAAGCCCAGGTTTCGGTAGAAGGGGAGTGCATCGGCCGGATTGAGCACGGTTTAGTCGTCCTATTGGGCATTCGGGGCGATGACACCCAAGCGCAGGCGGACTATTTAAGCGATAAAATCATCGGGCTGCGTATTTTTTCTGACCAGGCCGGAAAATTCAACCGCTCGCTGCTCGACGTTGGGGGCGAGTTGCTCATCGTATCGCAGTTCACTTTGTATGGAGATTGTCGCAAGGGCCGCCGGCCGTCGTTTATTTCCGCCGCCGGCGTTGAGATTGCTCGCCCCCTCTATGAGTATTTTGTTGAACGAGCCCGCAGTCGGAACATCCGGGTTGCCACCGGCCGCTTCCAGGCGAATATGGCGGTTCAGCTAGTGAACGACGGCCCGGTGACGATCATCCTAGATAGCGACGAGCGCCGGGCCAAGGCTGGCGGCTGACACGCTTATTTGTGAGGGGACTATGCCAAAGGCTGGATTTTGGGCAATTGACGCCACCCGCAAGATTAGCTTTGGGAAAGACGGCTGGTGGTACGCCAATGACGAACGGATCGAAAACCGTCGCATTAACCTGTTGTTCAGCCAACATCTGTGTCGGACTGAAGACGGCCGGTATCAAATTGTTCTGGGTCGGGACACCGCCATGGTTGAGATTGACGATACGCCCTATGTTGTGACGGCGCTCGACGGCGATCTCAATCATGGCCTCAGAGTCCGCTTAAACGATACCAGCGAGGAAGCTCTTAGTCCGGACACGCTGTATATCGGACCGGACAACGTGGTGTACTGCCGGGTCAAAGGACACGCCCACCTCGCCCGTTTCACCCGTCGGGCTTACTATCAGTTGGCGGCTTACATTCAGGAAGAGCCCGAGACAAGAGCGTTTGTCCTGCGCCTCAATGATGCCGCCTACCCCATCCCTTTCGTCGACGGCGGCCAATAGTGTTGAGCCCTGGGCAGTCACGATTGGCCGCCGCCCCACACGCCTATGCACATTGTCTTTGTTGAGCCCGAGATTCCGCCCAACAGCGGCACCACCGCACGTCTGTGTGCGGCGACAAACACGGGCTTTCATCTGGTCGGCCCCCTTGGCTTCTCTCTTGAAGACCGCTATCTCAAGCGGGCGGGCTTAGACTACTGGCCGTATGTCGAGGTGCAGACGTATACGGAGTGGAACGAATTTCTCCAGCATCGGCCCGCCGGACGGCTGTTGGCTTTCTCGGCCCGGGCGAGCGAGCCCTACACCCGGGTCAGCTATCGACCCGACGATCTGCTAGTTTTTGGCAGTGAGACGCGCGGGCTGCCGGAATCTATTCGGACTGAGCTCGCCCAGTCTCTGTATACGATTCCAATGCCCGGCCAACACGTCCGCAGTCTGAATCTGTCCAACGCTGCGGCGATCGTGCTGTATGAGGCCCTCCGGCAGTTCGGCCAGGCATAGCATAGATGAGGGTGCGCCCGCCGAGGTGACAAACCCGATTTTTATCGCGTTTGACGCCACGCCGGCCGATCAAGCCTTGATGGCAACTCGGATTAACACCCGCGGGAAGACCCCCTGCTACCACAACAACGCCGGCATTGCCTCGGCCTTTGCCCGGCCGGCCTATGGCAAGCTTGAGACTGACGGCGTGCCAGCCCAGATCCCCCTTATACACGGTGGCCGGCCCGTCCCGGCAAGGCTTCCGACAGCCTGAATTCTATGGACTGTGACTGTAGTGAGCATTGCCGCCTCGGGCATAGAGATGTCATTTTCTTCAAACACGGGTATGGCCGACTACCTGCTCATTGCCCACAAACACCGTCAAGCCAAGTCAGACGCTGCGCCCGAAACGGCCCGCTTCATCTCCCTCAAACACCGCTCGCAGGGCTTCGCCTGCGCCGGTGAACTCTCCAGAAGCATCTCCGCCGCCATCATCCGGCGTTTTGAGGACAGCCCCTGCGGTGACACACGCCTGACGATCGGAGATGAACCGGTTAAGGAGATGTTGACCGCTCCATGCCTCACCACCGATGGTGGGCAGTGGGGAACAGTTCGGCGGTTGGATTCTGTGCGTAAACCGCCTACGCCCTTGCTCACTCGCAGCTCTGGCTGCCGTCCACTACCCTATATCACTCCAACTCCCAACCGCTCGCCGTTGTTATCACTGAGGAGGCAAGCGTAGGCGGTCGAGCATAACAGCACCTCAGTGTTGGCGACACACGTTTTGCTCCTACCTTTAGGGCAGCTCGGCACTCGGCCTGCAGTCCCATGAGTGGAAGCCAATCGTCAACATGCCGGACGTGGGACAACACCGATACGAGCAGCGGAGACCCCGCCCGTCCTATACTTCCGCGCCTGCTCGACCGCCGCGTCGTGTGTAACCTGAGCGGTTTTACCGATCACCTTTGCACTAAGGACGCGCAGCGTTGGCCGATAAGCCCACAGACAGCTCTGACGCTCGGCCAAGGCGGCTCCAGAGGCGCCTTGGCCTGATCCCCAACCGCTCTATGGAGCGATTTTTCGCAGGTGGAATCGGCTCCGTCCTCGACCTAGTCAACGAAGACCATATCGCCACAGCCCTTGAACTGGCTGGCGAGGACCCCAAGACCAACGAGCACTATAGGCTGTCCTACAGCGTTAGGTATCGCATTCGGTCTGTCGACGTTCTATAAGGCACTCTCTAGACAGATTGCCTAGCTGTGGTTGCTGGCTTTGGGGCTACGGTGTTCGGCATGAGCGGGAGGAGTAGCCATGAATGAGCCTTTCACGGACCCCCATTCGGACAAAGCTGGTGAACGCCTTTCGGACTCCCCACCGTGTAGTTGTTCTCCGGGGGGCATTGCCAGACGGACCAGCCTCTTCCTGGAGGAAGTGTAACCCTAATATCTGTCCATCCGTAGATACTTTTTCGAGCGCACGGCACTCTGATCTATATTTAATAACCTCACGTCAATGTCCCCCCACAGGCAACCTTTCGGCCGGCATCCACGAACCGGCTCAAAAACCGCCGGTTGCGGGCCATAAGAAGGCCGCCGGCCAGGCGAGGATAGCCAGGCCCGGCGAGCACGCACAGGCTGACCGGCCGGCCGCCAGCGTCTCGCCGGCTGGCGTAATCACAGGCCCGTCTGCAGCGCTGCGCCAGCTCATCTGTCATGGGCGGCCGTGGGGCGTCCGGGTAGGCTACCGCGCGGATGGCATCAGCCCTATCGTGTCGCTTGACCCAAGCGGCACGGCGGCGGCAGAAGCCTCATGTCCCGTCCCACAGCAGCCAGTAATCGGCACAGCGATCAGCGGTCAGCGGTCTCCGCAAGCAGGTCCATCCGCTTGAGCTCAGCCAAGATATTGGCCCGGTGGCTCGCCGCCCAATAAATTCGCTTGCACCTGGGACAACGACGAAAGGCAGATTGGGTAGACCACACATAGTTCGGGACAAGAGTCTGGACTTCAGCCTTGGGGACCGCCTGCAGGGCTTGATTACATTCCACACAGCGGCTCAATAAGGCACCCGTGACGTCGAGCTGGAGCGTCTCAACAACCTGTTTGAGCTGCTGCCGAAAATGGTCGGGCTCAATAAAGACGCAGGCTGAAACGCCTTTGGCACGGAGAAGACGGGTATTGCGCGTCAGGATCATGCGTCCTTGGCGCCGGCCTGCGTCGAGCAGGCCAGCCGGTGTCAGTTGCGGCAAATAGAGTGTGTCATAGCCTAAGATGCGGAGCCAGCGGGCGAGTTTACCGACCGTGCGATCAGCCAGAAATTGTATAGACTGAGGAGAGTGACGTGGAAGATGCGACATAATACCGACCGAAAGGCCGACCAACAGCCCGACAGATGTTCGGGTTTCAGACTAGGCGAACAGCCACGAGCTGACAAGCGTCAGCGTCCTTTTTATGAGGGCGCTGATCGTGCTAAACGCAACGCAAAACGTAGGGGGAAAAGCATCGGGCCCACCAAGGAGAATTTATGGAAGAGCATATTACGTTTCCAGTTGGGACTATCAGCCTCGAAGGACTCTTCTCATCACCGTCCACCGCCCCGTCTATCGGCGCGGTGATCTGTCACCCACACCCACAGTACGGCGGAGAGATGCGCAATAATGTTGTCTCTACGTTGACCCTCGCCTTTCAGGAAGCCGGAATCGCCACCCTACGCTTTAATTTTCGCGGGGTGGGACAGAGCGGCGGCAGCCACGGTGAGGGAGAGGCTGAAATCGAAGACGTCAAGGCGGCCGTCACCGATCTGCTCAAACGTCAACCGGTGTCTACGGTTGTCGTTGCCGGTTATTCATTCGGCTCGGTCGTCGGGCTGCGGGCGGGAGCTGAGGATGAGCGGGTGCATACGCTTATCGGCGTGGCCTTACCGATCGGCTTTCGTGACCCGTCGTTTCTGCTGACAGCCAAGAAGCCAACACTCCTGGTCAGCGGGGATAATGATAATTTCTCCCCTATCTCCGGACTGCAAGAACTGGTCGAAAAAATGTCCGACCCAAAAAAGCTGGTAGTGCTAGCTGAGGTTGACCATTTTTTCTGGGGACAGGAAAGCGCGGTTGCCCGGGCCGCGGTAGAGTTTTTACGGCAGCAGGAAAAGTCAGGAGCCCGTGCCTGACCACGACAGACTGAGCCGAGAGTGCGAGGAGAAAAGATCAGGGCTCTTCAACCGCCCGGCGGTAGGGATGACGTCTTCATGAGACAGGACGAGGCGGAAAGAAGCGGGCGGATGGACCGCTAGCTCAAGCAGGGCACTGACACCACGGAACGGATCCGCCGCTCTCTCGGCCGCCTGGGCCATTGCCGTCAGTGCACTTGGCAGATCTTTCCCCGCCCGGCCGGTCTGCTGGTAGACCTGCTCAAAAAGCCCCAGCTCTCGCCTATAGACGAGCTGATTGAGCAGTATAGCGTTGTTGAGTTTGCCCGAGGCAAGCCCGGCCATGGGGTGAGTCGGTCCGGCTAGCGCCCGATACTCGGCTTGGAGTTCGGCAAACAAGGCTTCCCGTTGGCTGAGCTTGTCGGACTCGGGAAGAGACGAAGTGTACAGCGCGACCAAACGCTCGGTCGCCTGGGCCAAAAACTCGGACAGCCGCAGCTCCCACCGCCAACGCGCTTCGGCCTGGCGGGTGAGCGCGGCACGTTGGCCGCGTTCCTGGGCAAAAAAGACAATTGCAGCCCGATGCCCGGCAAAATTGGCCAGGGATTCGTTAAACGCCGTGTGTCCGGCTAGATAGAACGTACTGTGGAACAATTCGTGAAAAATCACATTGACCAGCGTTGCCGCATCATAGTCCAGCAGATGCGGCAACAGCGGATCGTCAAACCAGCCCAGGGTACTAAAGGCCGACGCTTTGCGGATAGCGGTATCGTAGCCTTGGGCTTCGAGGCTGCGCGCGTCTGCCAGGGCCAACCTTTGATTGAAATAGCCCTTGTAGGCCACACGGCCGATAATCGGGAACCACCACGTATACGGCTCAAGACGAGTCCGCGGGGCCGCAGTCAGCACATGGACGATCGGCGGGCGGCTGACTTCGGTCAGGCTGGCGTAGCTACCGCCAACGTTGAAACCTAATTCACGTTCGGCAAAGGCACGGACACGCAAGACGAGTTGCAGCTTGTGACGCGTGGCAGGAGCAAGATCGGACCGTCGTAAGATGTCGCTGATAGGACGGCGATGCCAGAGAATTTTAGCCTCTTCATAGCCGACCCTGAGGACATAGACCGGCGAGCAGGCAGACAGCAGCGTCAGGCATACGAGCCAGCCCCACTCCGGGCCCATACGCTTCATTCTGTCTCCCTACCAGACAGCCCGTCGCTCTCAGCCGAACGCACCGGCTGAGGAAACCGCCCGTCGGGCTCTTTGCCTGTGTACTGCAGCTGGTACAGACGCCAATAGATCCCACGGATCTGAATCAGTTCCTGATGGCTGCCCATCTCGCGCAACTGGCCCTTGTGCATGACTAGGATACGGTCAACGTTTTGAATGGTAGAAAAGCGATGGGCAACCACCAGGGTGGTCCGGCCTTCCATCAGCCTGGTCAGAGCGTCTTTAATGAGGAGCTCGGTCTCTGGATCAACACTCGACGTCGCTTCGTCCATGACCAAGATAGCCGGATCGTAGGCTAGGGCTCGGGCAAAGGACAACAGCTGGCGCTGGCCAGCGGACAGATTGGAGCCGCGTTCGTACAATTGTTCGGCATAGCCCTTGGGCAGTTGGCGGATAAAGCTGTCGGCATGCACCGCTTGCGCAGCCCGCTCTAGGGCTGCCGGCGAAATATCGGCCCGTCCCAGGCTGATGTTGGTAGCGATATCTCCAACAAAGAGAAACACATCCTGGAGAACCGTGCCGATGTGCCGCCGCAAGACCTTAAGATCCCACTCCCGGACATCGACTCCATCGATCAAAATCCGTCCCCGTTGGACGTCGTAAAAGCGACTGAGCAGCTTGCTCATCGTTGTTTTACCCGCACCGGTCGCGCCGACAAGGGCGATTCTTTCACCGGGTTCGAGCGTAAAAGAGATATCCCGCAGGACCCAGTCTTCATTGTTATAGGCAAACCAGACGTGGTCAAACACAATCTGGCCCCGGACCCGCTGAGGTCGGTGGGGAGTGTCAGGAGAGGTGATTGTCACCGATGTATCTAAGAGTTGGAACACCCGCTCAATAGCGCTCAGGGCAGACTGTAGGGTCGTATACTTGCTACTGAACTCCCGCATCGGCACAAAGAGTTTTTGTATATAGTCGACAAAGGCAACCAGAGTGCCCAGGGCGACAACCCCACTGCCGACCTGCCCCGCGCCGTACCACAACATCAGCGCAATCGAGATTGAGCTGGCCGCCTCTACCACCGAGAAGAGGGTGGCATCGTAGATGTTTGAGAGATGGTTGGCGTCGCGGTGGTCACGGTTGCGCTGCTCAAATTCGACAAACAGCTTTTTTTCCTGGGCAAAGAGGTGGGCCACCATAATACCGGAAATCGTTTCTTGTAAAAAAGAGTTAATCCGAGCCAGCCGTTCCCGAATCGTCCGATAGTTCTGCCGGGTCCGGATCCGAAAGAAATTCAGGACCAACAGCAGCGGCGGCACTAAAAGCAACGCTATCACAGCCAGCTGCAGATCAAGCATCAGCATAATGGTGACGATCCCGACCATGGTCAGCACATCCATAAAGATGGTCAGCGTGCCAGCAGAGAAGGCTTCGTTGATGGCGTCCACATCGGTCGTCAGGCGGGTGACGAGGCGGCCGACCGGGGTGCGTTCAAAAAAGCGAGCGGGCAGCTCCTGCAGATGGGCGAATAGGTCGCGGCGAAGATCGGCCAGACTGCTTTGAGCCATGAGCATGGTGGCGTGAAACTGGATATAGAAGAAAATGAACTCACCGACCAGGGCGCCGGCAAACAACAGCCCGGCCAGAGCCAAGCCTTCGGAGTTGCCCTGAGTCATATATTGATCGACGGCGAGTTTCAGGAGGTAGGGTTGGGCTAACACAAAGGCGGAGGTCAGTGGTAAGCAAACTAAGGCCAGGATAAACCGCGCCCGGTAGGGACGGACGTAGTACCACAAACGCCGGAGCAGGGTCAGGTCGTATGTTCTGCCCAGTTCTTCTTCGCGCTGCACATCCATCAGAGTTCTGCCAGTTCCTGTTCGAGTGTCTGCTGCTGAAAGAGTTCGGCGTAGAGGCCGCCTCGGGCAACTAAGTCTTTGTGCGAGCCCGTCTCAACAATACGTCCGTCGTCGAGCACAACAATTAGGTCGGCATGACGGACCGCAGAGATACGGTGCGAAATCATAATGACCGTCTTGTCCCGCGTTGAGTCACGCAACGCGCGCAGGATGGCCCCTTCAGTCCGGGTATCAACACTCGACAGCGCATCGTCGAGGACTAGGATCGGAGGATCAGCCATCAGGGCCCGGGCTAGGGTCGCGCGTTGTTTTTGGCCGCCGGACAACGTGATCCCGCGCTCCCCAACAATCGTATCATAGCCCTTGGGTAGGGCTTCAATCTCGTGACCGATGCTCGCCACCTCGGCCGCCCACTCGACCTGATCAAGGTCAACCGTTGGCAGGCCAAAGGCGATATTGTCTTTAATGCGAGTCGAAAACAGAAACGGATCTTGGGGAACAAAGCCGATACAGCGACGCAAAGCCGCCAGAGAAAACGTCCGAATATCTCTGCCGTCAATACGAATCGACCCGTTGCTGACGTCGAACAGACGCGGCAGCAGATGTACCAGGGTACTTTTTCCCGAACCCATCCGACCGACCAGAGCGACTGTGGACCCGGCCGATACGGTGAAGGTGATATCGTGCAGCACTTGACGGCCGTTGTCAGGAGTGTGATAGGCAAAGTCAACATGATGAAAGTCAATGTCCCCTCTGAGCGCCTGACTCACTCTCTCATCAGAGCCGTCAACAATCGCGGGCTGCACGCAAAAGATACCATCGAGGCGCTGCAGAGCGGCCCTTCCCCGCTGCAAAATAGACACCAACCAGCCCAAGGCCATGGTCGGCCAGGCCAACAGGTGTAAATAGCCCATGAAAGCGACTAAATCGCCCAGGCTCAATCGGCCAGCGATGACTTGGGCCCCGCCGTACCACAGGATGACCAACAGGCCGAGTCCGGACACGCTTTTCATCAGCGGCGGAAACAGTCCTCGTACCCGAGCCAGGGCGATACTGTCCGCCTTAAAGCGGGCGTTCAATTTGGCAAACTCCTCGTTCTGCCAGTCCTCACGGACATAGGCGCGCACAACGTGAATACCGCTGGCACCTTCCTGGACCCGGGTCGAGAGATCAGCCAAGCCTTCTTGGACACGCAGGGTCCGGACCATGATCTGACGGCTCATCACCCGAACAAAGATGATCATCAGTGGGTAAGGAGCCAGGGCCGCCAAGGTCAGGCCAGGGTCCATGGCAACCATAGCCGAGATGCCGTACACGTAGTACACGGGGGTGTTCAGCACATTCAGAATCCCCAGCCCCAGCAGCAGACGGACCGCATTCACGTCGTTCACAAAACGTGACATCAGATCACCGGTAAAGTTGCGCTGGTAGTAACGTAAAGACAGCTTCTGTACGTGCGCGAACAGATCGTTACGCAGCTCATACTCAATGTCGCGGCCGACATTAAAGATCAGGAAACGAGAAAAGGCGCGGACTACGCTCAGAATCAGAGCCACGCTGATAACAGCGGCAACCGACAGGCTAATGTCAAAAAAGGGGAGCCCCTGCTCAATGCCTTCAACCGTGCGTTTGAGCAAGAGCGGAATGGACATCGCCAAGCTAGCGGTGACCAATAGGCAGAGGATACCGCGCAGATACCGGTAGCGGTAACGAAAAATATAAGTCCAAAGACGATGCATGGCAGACTTGCCTCACCATAGCGACGTGCACTAGGAGCGGCAAGAGGACAAAGACGGGGGGTCGTGGCCGGCGACTTTCTTCAATCCTCTGTCCACTGCTCTAGGCGCATCAGCACGCCAACGAGTGCCCACAGCACGATACTCACCTCAGCATCGCCAAAGTTGTGCTGGGTCAGCCCGCCGATGAGAAAGCCGACGATACTGAGCAGAATGCCTAGGGCGCAGCTCTTGAGCGGCTCGGACGACAGTCCGGTATAGAGCCGCCAGCCTTTGCCCAGGATGACCGCAATCAGGGCCGCAAAAGCGACGAGTCCCAGCCATCCACCATCCACCCACAGTTGCAGAAAGGTATTGTGGGCGTGGGCGTCGGAATTCCCGGCCCGCCCGGCTGGGGCGACCTCTGGATACTGGGCGTAGTAGGGGCCGCGGAACTGTTTATAGTTGCCGTAACCCCAGCCGAACAGCGGGCGGTCCCGGATCATGACGAGATTGGCCTGCCAGATGCGGCTGCGGGCAAGGTTTACCGGCGCGTTCAGGTCAAAAATCTCACCGGCCCGCTCCCGTACCCCGTCTCCAGCACTGAGCAGCAACACCGCGCAGAGACCGAGCACCCCAAACGCCCCAGCAAGCGCCCGCCTGCCCCTCACCAGACCGGCCAGCACGAGCACGCTGGCATAGGCGATCCAGACGCCTCGGGTCAGGGAGAACAGCAGAGCCAGGACCATCAGTCCCCAGCCCACCCCCAGCGCGGCTCTTTTGCGCCAGTTGAGGGCTGGAGCCAAGAGAAAAGCCGTGACCAGAGACAGGGGAAACAGCAGATTGTGGGCGTAGGTGATGCTAGACGAAAAAAGCCCTGCGGTCCGAAAGCCCTTTTGACTACCCAGCCAGAAGGTGGCCAGGTTTGACTCCTTGCCGACTAACTGGCGTGCCAGATCAAGGCCGGTGTAGTGCTGAACGATCGCGTAGGCGGCTAGCACGGCCGCGGTTGTTATGACCAATCTGATGAGCTGGACGGCGCATCGGCCGCTATCAATCAAGACATAGGCGACAAAAAAGGCTCCCACCAGCCACAGTTTTCGATAGACAGATAAAGAGTGGAGCGGGTCTGGGCCCAGCAGACTCGACAGCAGCAGGGCACCTAGAAACAGCACTAGGACCGGATCGAGAGGCGTGCGCGGGACGGTATGTGTCCGCCAGCAGTAGTAGGCTCCCACGCCCAGCATGATGCCGAGCAGGGTCTGCTGAATGGCGATTGCGGTGCACAGACTGATGAAAAAGAGCGCCAGGCCGATACGGACACTGCAATCAACCCATGTCCATCCCACGGTTTCTTCCAGCTCTTTGCCATTTGTGGGGTGCATGCTTCAGGCGCTGCCCTGTCGGGTCAGCACGACCTTAATCGTATCGGCCAGAATACGGATATCGAGCCACACTGAATAGTTGTACATATAAGCCAGGTCGTATTTCAGCTTGTATTCCGGGGTAGTGTGGTATGCGCCGTTGATCTGGGCCAATCCGGTCAGACCGGGTTTGACCTGGAATCGCTCGGCATAGCCCGGTACACTGCGCAGGAAGTCCTTGACAAACTCGGGCCGCTCGGGCCGGGGGCCAACCAGGCTCATTGTGCCGTTTAGGACGTTCCAGAGCTGCGGGAGCTCATCGAGGCGACTATCCCTCAGAAAACGGCCGACCCGCGTCACGCGCGGGTCGGCCCGGCTGGTCAGCACCGGCCCGGTCTTGTCTTCAGCCCGATCGATCATGGTCCGTAATTTATACAGGATAAACTCCTTGCCGTCTTTGCCGACTCGCCGCTGGCGGTACACGATCGGTCCCGGAGAGGTAGTGACCAGAACGGCCGCGGCCAGGCCTAGGAGGGGGAGACTCAGCGCCAACAGGGTTGCCGCAAAAATACCGTCAAGCACGCCTTTCACGACAAAGGCCGGATCGTCGTGTGGATTTTTCAGCGCGTCGACCAGGGGCACGTCATGGAGCCGGACCGAGGCCACCCGTCCGACCAGGATATCATACATCGAGGGGACAACCAGCACTCTGGGGCGTCTGCCAGCGTTATGCGGGGACGAATCGACCTGCTCACCGGGCTGCGTCGACAGGTCAAGCAGGCGTTCAACAAAGGCGTCTTTCCAGGTTGTGGAGGCCAGCAGGATAATGTCGTCAACGCGCACGTCATGGACAATCCGCTCCAACTCTGTGGCGTCTCCCAGCCAAGGAACCTCCAGATCTTCCCAGGCACTGTTCCAGGCTGGCTGGCCATTCAGACCGGAGAGGCTGACCAGGCCCACAATCTCAGGTCGGGGTCGCACCGCCGGCAGAACATTGAGAAAAGCTCGCGCCTCCTTTGGCGTACCAACCAGTAAAATCCGCAACGGGCGGAGCCGTCCTACCCGGCGCAGGATGCCAAGGCGCAGGGCGCCGATCATCGCCGAGTTGAAAAACCAGAAGAGCACCAGCACTGAACGGGGAAAAAAGAGATCGCCCCGAAAAAAATACCATGCCGTGGTCAGCAGCAATTGCAACCCACCGGCGGCTATGGCCCGGGGGAGGACCCGAGCTCGCAGCTGGAAGGTCTGCAGATCGTAGAGACCCAGAAAGTATAAAACAAATCCTTGAGTGACGAGAAGAAAGAGGAGAGGATGGTGCACTTCGATCAGGCGCTCAGCCGGCAGCAGCTCAGCGGTGAAGGGCAACGGCAGCACAAACCGGAAGGCAAACGCCATTCCGTACGCCCCGCCGACACACACCAGGTCAGCGGCCAACAGTCCCAACAGTCCCAACAGTCCCAACAGCGGCGTTGGGGACCGGAGCGTGCGGCTCCTCACCCATGCCTCCGGACCCGGCTGCATGATTGGGCAAGCCGCGCGTAGAGCTTTTTGCGAGACAGCAGGTAGCCGTGCTTCCAGAAAAAATAGCCGACGCCCCACATGTGTTTCCACATCAGGCTAGACCAGAGCGAGCGGGTCTGGCGCCGCTCCTTGTGCACAACGACTGCCTCAGGGTTATACACCACCCGCCAGCCAAGCTGTTGCAGCCGCAGACACAGATCAACGTCCTCCGGGCCATAGAAAATATGTTCGTCAAGCATCCCTACGGTGCGGAGGGCACTGCAACGGATAACCTGACAGGCACCGATCACGTAGTCCACATCACGGATCGTATTGTGATCCCAGTCGGCCATTTCAGACGCGCGGACGATTTTTTGCGCCGCCGCTGAGGGTAAACGCCGGGCCAGTTTATCGGACAAGGTCGGGAACAGCCGACAGGAGAGCTGCAGTCCACCGTCGGCAGTGGTCAGTTTAGGTCCACACAGCCCAACCTCAGGCTGTGTTTCCATATAGCGGATGAGGGAGTCCAAAGCCCCTGGCTGAACAATCGTGTCGTCGTCCAGAATAATGACATAGTGCCCGTGCGCCAAGCGGAGGCCTTGATTGCGAGCCGGGGCAACACCGCGGTTTCTCGCGTTACGCACCAGCCGCGCGGTGGGTAGGGTCTTTTGGATAAGGGCACAGGTCTGATCCTGTGAGCCGTTATCGACCACAATGACCTCACCAGGAAAGGTGCGCAGCCCTTGGGTTAGAGAGGCCAAGCAGGTTGCAATATGCTGCTCGGAATTCCAGGTCAGGATCACAACCGAAACGGTGACCTCTGTCGGCTGCGTGTGGACCGCCGCGGGCTTGGAATGAGTTTTAGGATTCAGGCAGCTCATGGTGTTTTCCGTGGGGAGCAGCCGACGCCTGATGGGTGCATCTTTCCAGACCTATCGCAGTAAGACCCGCTCAACACTCTCCTTGACCGGCAGGAGCCGTTGTATCTTCTTGTCCAACACCGCCCGTGTTGTTGGAGACACCAGTCTTCTTAGCAGCGCCTGCAAGCGCAAATAGCGTACTGTCCGCGCCACTCGGAGCTGGCCGAGGCGCGCATCGGGCACGGGACGGGGCTGATGTGTATGCAATTCCCTCGCCTCCCGGAGCAAGGTCACCATACGCTCACCCATTTGATCAAGGTGAAAATGCTGCCTGATCCGTTGGATTGCGGCTTGGCCGAGGGCCGCCCGGCGTTGGGGGTCACCGAGGAGACGAGCTAGGATATTCGCGTATTGACGCGCTCCAGTCTCTGTATCTGTTCCATGACGGGCGGGGTTCGGCGACACCAGCACCCCGCACTCCGGAGTGAGGAGTTCCCGCTGGCCACCCACATCCGCCCCAACAACCGGCAGTCCACACGCCATGGCCTCAAAGATCGACACGGCAATCCCCTCCCACCGAGAGGGCAAAAAAAAGATATCGGCCGCCACCATCAGGTCCCGAATCCGTGTATTTGAAACCGCCCCCAGCAAACGCACTTGGTCCACTAAGTCGGAGGAGCTGACACGGCGCTGCAGCCGAGTAAATTCAGGCCCATCGCCCGCTACCACTGCCACAAAGCGCTCGGTGCCGGCCTTCAGGTGCCGGAGGGTCTCCAGAAACAGGTGCGGCTGTTTCTGGGCGCAGATACGTCCTGCATACAAGATGATCGGGAGCCGGAGGGCGTCTCCTTGACTCCGTTCAGCACCGGCCAGCAGCTCACGACGAACCCGCTTCCGCCGCTCAAGGTCGGGCTGCCATTCGACCGGATCAATATTGGTGTAACATACCCGGATGCGCCCAGGGTCGGCTCCACGGTCAACCATCCATCTCCGCAGATAGTCAGAAGAGACAAGTTGCAAGTCGAGCAAGTCTTGGTGTTCAATCGACATCCGGGGGTATCCACCCCGTTTCCAAGCCTGCTCTTCCATGTGGCAAAAACCGACAAACGTCACGTCCGGACACTCGGCACGCAGGTACGGCAGGAGCAGATAGCCAAGTTCGCTATTGGCAATCAGCACAACATCGACTCGCCGCGTCTGAATCAACTCCCGGAGAAAAGCCGGATAGTCCGCCATCCGTCGCTGGCGGTCGAACAGAAAAATGTCTTGGCTATAGCGGGCAAACCGGGCAAACCAAGGGTGGGCGGAGGGCAAAGTCGTTGCTATTAAAACCTGCCATCCCCACTGGCGTAACTGCCGGAGCAGGTCCAGATTAAACTTGTCCGCCCCACCCATTTCCAACCAAGGCACGAGCAATAAGAGGCGGGGGGGAACAGTGTCATCTGTCATTGGCTGTAGGTACCGAGCAGGGTGAAAGGTATTCCATCCATGTTATGCCACACCCGGCTACAGCGTGATAGCCCCGCATCACCCCTCTTCTCCCTCGGCTCCCGACCATCTTTCCTTTCCTGTTGGCTTTTGATACATGCTTGGGGCTGATGAAAGATTTTGTAAAGATCAGTGACGGAGACAGCTCCAACTGAGTCGCGATCGGAAGAGGGCTATGCAGAGAAGAGGGCTATTCCTTTTTATTTTGCTATGGACGAGTGTCGTCTGTCCACGGGCTGCCCACGCCTATTTAGATCCAGGCAGCGGCAGCATGCTGTTGCAGCTCTTGCTCGGGGGTGTGGCTGGTCTGGCCGTTTTGCTCAAGCTGTACTGGCAGCGTTTCCTCCTCTTGTTCGGTATGAACCAAGCGGAAGACTCGGCAAGCGAAGACGCGCAATCTGCTCAGCAGGAGTAGTCCTACCGGCTTACGGTTCGGCTCAGACGTGTCCCATGTCTCCTCCTGATGCGCTCAGGTCTGAACGCGGCTCGTTTCGCGACCGCACGAGCCGCGTTTTTTATCACGCGGACACTGTATTGCGAGCGCTGACCGCCCCAGCCTTGGTCGACTGGAATCAGCTCACCTCAACCACCTTCTTTCAGCGCCTGCACAGCGCTGGAAAGATTGTCCGGACCGAACAGGTTGATCCGCTTTATTTCTGCGGTACCACCCCTGAATTTGCCTCATCAGAGCGCCCATCTCCCACGGGCACAAGCCCCTGGGTCGCCACCCTCAAACACCAAAAGATCCCATTTATTTCCTATCCGTACGAATGGTCGTTTGGTATGCTCAAAGATGCCGCTCTATTACAGCTGGAGTTGCTTCAGGTCGCATTAGCCGAGGGCATGATTCTCAAAGACGCCTCGTCTTTCAATGTCCAATGGGTCGGCAGCCGACCGATTTTTATCGACATCCCCTCCTTTACCCGTTTGACGCCCGGAACCCCGTGGGTTGGCTATCGGCAGTTCTGTCAATTATTTCTGTTTCCGCTCCTTCTCCAAGCGTACAAAGACATCCCCTTTCAACCCTGGCTGCGGGGGAGTCTTGAGGGCGTTTCTCCCCAGGACTGCCGTCAGTTCATGTCGGTCCGTGACCTGCTGCGGCCGGGCGTGTTCGGCCACGTGTATTTGCAAGCCAAGGCCCAGGTCCGGTATGCCGACTCTGGCCAGCAACCTCTTCAGGGCAAACCCGGCCGTCAACAGAACCTCAAACATGCTCTGCGCAAGGCGGGCTTTCATACGGCTTTGATTCAAGCCAATGTCAGTCGTTTGATGAAACTTATCCAGCGTCTGAGCTGGAACCGGGCGCGCTCAACCTGGGTAGAGTATACCCATCACCTTCCATACACGGAGGGCGAACAGGCCCAAAAAGCAGATTTTGTCCGCCGTGTGATCCACTCGCGGTCTTGGTCGATGGTCTGGGATCTTGGCTGCAACACGGGCACCTTCTCACGTCTTGCGGCTCAAAACGCCACCACGGTCGTCGCCATGGACGCCGATGCCCTTGTCATAGAACGATTCTACCAAGCCTTGAAGACAGACGGGGAAACCTCGATTCTCCCCTTGGTCAGCAATGTGGCCGATCCGGCGCCAAACCTCGGCTGGCGGGGAGCAGAGCGCCAAGCCCTCGACCAGCGCACCCGACCAGACCTTATTCTGAGTCTGGCCCTCATTCATCATCTGGTGATCGGGGCCAATATTCCTCTGTACGAATTCCTCGTCTGGCTAGCGGGCTTCAAGGCTGCGGTAGTCATTGAGTTCATCACTCGCGAGGATCCCATGGTCCAGACCTTGCTCCGGCACAAAGACGACCACTATGCGGACTATGAGACAGCATATTTTGAGCGCTGCTTGTCCGCCGCTTTTACCATCAGGGAGCGTCATCTCTTAGCCTCGGGTACACGCATCTTATACTATGGTGAGCCGAAAACCTGAACGCCGTCCAGCGCGTCAGCAAAAAGTCGTGGAGAAGGGAGAGACGGGCTGGACGGCCAGCCTGCATGTCTTTGTCCTCGTGGGCTTTGCCGTTGCTCAGCCCCTCTTTGACCTGCTGGCACGCCAGGCGGAGTTTTTTATCTTCCGGCAGGCCACCTCGGGAGACATTACCGCTCTCGTCGTGATGCTTTGCGTGCTCCTCCCGCTCGGCTTGATAGGCGTGGAGGGGATTATCGGTCTATGCAGCCCCCGGCTGAGACGTTGGGCCCATGGAGCAATTATTGCCGGAGGAGTGGCGGCAACGGTTTTACCTGCTCTCCATCCCATCAGTGCTTTGCCGGGCTCTCTACTCGTTGCCGGAGCGTTCCTGCTCGGAGGGATGACGGCGCTGGGGTATGCCTTTTTTCCGCCCGTCCGGCTGTTCTTCAGCCTGTTGTCCCCGGCTGTGCTGATTTTTCCTAGCCTCTTTGTCTTTACCTCGCCGGTCTTTCGAATTGTCTTTCCGACTGACCCTTCCATTCCGGTTGAGCGCCTACACATTGCAAACCCACCGCCTATTGTTTTTATTATTCTGGATGAACTCCCCCTGACCTTGCTGCTTAACGAACACCACCAGATTGATGCGGCCCGCTATCCCCATTTTGCAGCTCTGGCACAGCACGCAACTTGGTTTCGCAATACCACCACCGTCAGTGCCTCAACTTCTCAGGCTGTTCCAGCCATTCTGACCGGCCAGTACCCCGTCCCCCAGCAACTACCACATGCGACCGACCACCCACATAATTTGTTTTCACTGCTAGCTGGGCTGTATGACCTCAACACGTTTGGCGCGCTGACCCAGCTCTGTCCAGCTTCCCTGTGCACGCAGCACCGGAGCGCGGTGTGGCAGCGTCTCCCCTCCCTGCTGTCCGACCTAGCCGTTGTGTATCTCCATCTGCTCCTGCCACAGGACCTCCGAGCCAGCCTTCCGACTATTTCTCAAAACTGGGGACATTTTATCAATGCTCCAGAGCCGCACGACCGTAGAGCTGCCCAGTTAAAACTTCTTGACAAAATGATGCGCCACACCCTTCTCAGCGACCGCCGCCAGCAGGGACTGGACTTCATCCAAGCCATTCGGGCAGCAGACCAGCCGCATCTGTATTTTTTTCATTTCCTTCTTCCGCACGCTCCTTATAACTACCTCCCGTCCGGAAAGGTTTATACACAAGAAGGAGGAGTTCCTGGCCTGCCTGCCAAAGGTCAGCGGTATGTTGACGACACCCAGGGAGTGTTGCAGGTCTACCAACGCCATTTACTCCAGGTCGGCTTTGTTGACACATGGCTGGGAGCACTGTTGAGCCATCTCCAAGAAACAGGTCTGTATGACCAGACTCTGCTGGTCATTACCGCCGACCACGGAGTCAGTTTTCGGCCGGGCGATTTGCGTCGCCTCCCTACCCAGACAACGTTTCAAGACATCATGCCCGTCCCCCTCTTCATCAAAGCCCCCTTTCAACGAGACGGCAACGTCAACGATCAACCGCTGGAAACCATTGATATTCTTCCAACACTTGCAGATATCCTTAGGGTGAAGCTGCCTTGGGAGATTGATGGCTGCTCGGCATTTGATCCGTGCTCCGAACGGATTCGCCGGATTTACTCATCATCGGGCAACCCCTTGACCTTTCCGGGCTTAGCTCAGGCTCTAGAACGAGCCGTCCAACGCCAACACCGCCTATTTGGCTCCGGGCTCCCCTTCCCAACCGCACCTAGTAGCCCCTTGTTAGGCAAACACCTCAAAGAGTTCGGCAGTATCGGAGCAACCAATGTGCGGATTGAAATTGATCGGCCCGATCGTTTCACCACCGTGGATCTCCGGTCAGACTTTGTTCCCGCTTATATCAGCGGCTTAATCTCTCCCCAATCTCGTAGTGACCAGCCCGTCTCACTTGCCGTAGTGGTCAATGGTACGATTCAAGCGGTGACTCAGCCCTGGGGCGTTCCAATCCGAGGCCGGCATGGGTTCTGGTCGGCCACTGTCCCGGAGACCGCTTTTCAAACCGGCCGGAATACGGTTGAGGTCTTTGTCGTTTCCAATGTCGCAGGACAAATTACCCTGGCTCGTGCACCCGAAACACACTACCGCCTGGACTCGGCCGACCAGACCGAAGCGTTGGTGTCGGCCGATGGCTCTTCCATACCTATCGTTCCCCA
The DNA here is from genome assembly GCA_965214605.1 of uncultured Binatia bacterium (SeqCode). Classification (GTDB taxonomy): domain Bacteria; phylum Desulfobacterota; class Binatia; order Bin18; family Bin18; genus JAAXHF01. The sequence continues at coordinate 1,310,874 of OZ243961.1, forward strand.
AGCCCTCCGAGGCTATATTGAGACTCCCCAGGTTTCTGAGCACACTGTCTTGCTCAAGGGTTGGGCGGTTGATGAAAAACATGCCCAATCGGCCGAGCAAATTCTTATTTTTCTGAACGGAACATTTTACCACGCGGGTCCAACAGCTGTCTCTCGTCCAGAGATTGCAGAATGGCTTGAACAGCCCGCTTTTGCCACCTCAGGCTTTCGCTATACCTTTCCAGCCGAGCCTTTTGTTGGCAGTGGGACGCCTGAAGTGCGGGTCTTTGCCGTCTCCGGCAGTATCGCTTCGGAACTGCGCTACATTGAGGGGTATCCGTGGAAGCCGTCGGTCCAATACTGACAGAAGTAGGCATAGAGCAATATGGGCTTCAGTTAGGCTGGCTCCGTCCCACCAAGAAACGCTTCAGCGTATCTTTTAGCGCGATGCACCACCGCATATTGTAGTTTACGGCAAGCCGATAAGACGGCATCAAGAGACGCCGGAGGACAAAATAGGTGCGGGTCTGCCACGGCAGCCCAGCACTCTCAACAGGCGAAAGGCGAGGCGTGGTGGATTTTGCTTGTCCACGCTCCTGCCACAACTCCTCAGCCACGCTCGCCAAGCGGGTATACTCGACCGCTTGGCTGGCGCATATTCGGGCCAGACCGAGATGGGGAATGGGACGCGGCTGTGTTGTATGCCGGTGTTGGGCTTCTCGAAAGAGCTGCTCCAGCCGCTTAGCCAACTCCTCTAACCGGAATGCGGTCTGTATCCGGCGGCGACCAGCTTGGCCCATGCTGTAGCGACGTTCAGGCTGTGCGATGAGCTCAGCCAGGGCGGCAGCGTAGGTCTCAGCTTCGGCCTCCGGTGTCGTGCGGGGAATCAAGATGCCGCACTCTGGCGTGACAAGTTCCCGCTGGCCACCCACGTCAGCCCCAACAATGGGCAGCCCACAGGCCATCGCTTCATAGAGAGACAAAGCAATCCCCTCCCACTGTGAAGGCAGAAAAAAAATGTCTGCCTCCGCCATCAGCCGACAAACGGAGTCGTTTGGGACGGCGCCCAGCAGCCGAACATGCCTGCCAAGCCCACGGCGTTTGATAAAGCCGCCCAACCAGTCGGCGTCAGGCCCATCGCCAGCTACCACGGCCGCCCAGTTTGTCGTGGTCCGGTCAAGACAGACTAAGCTCTGGGCAAAGACGCGGGGCTGCTTTTGCTCGCAAATACGCGCCACGTACAGCAGGAGAGGCGTATTGTCGGCAATGCCTAGTTCGTGCCGGACAGACGTCCCGTTCTCCGTCGCTGTCGGCCGCCATTTTTCCGCATCAACGTTGGTATAACACACCCGGATACGTTCAGAATCGGCTCCGCGCTGTTCCATCCAATGGCGAAGATGCTGCGACGAAACAATGTTAAGATCAAGCACGTCTTGATATTCAACGGCAAAACGCGGATAGCCGCCACTCTTCCAGTCTTCTTCCTCCATATGGCAGTAATCGACAAAGGCGACCCCCGGACACCGGGCTCGGAGATAGGGCAAGAGAAGATAGGCAAGCTCACTATTCGAGACCATCACCACAGAGATCTGGCGAGAGTGGATCAGGTAGCAAAGGAAACGCGGATAGTCCGTGAGGCGCAAAAAATGGTGTAAGATAAAAACATCGGGGGTGAAATGGGCAAACTGTGGCCACCAAGATGACTCTCCGGTTAAGGTGGTGGCGATGGACACTTCCCAGCCCTGACCGGTCAACAGTTCCAAGACATCGAGATTAAATTTATCAGCGCCACCAACCGTAAGCCACGGCAGCAGCATCAGGAGGCGCGGTTTGTCCTTCTGCAGACGATTGTCCCACAGGTATTCATCCGCTATTGGCGTATACGCCCGATGCCCTTCCGGCTGGACGTGTGGAAATTTCCCAGCCCACAGCTGGGGATAGCGCCGTTGGAGTTGGCCCTTGACCTTCTGTGGCTTGTTCCAGTGAGCCCAGCGATCCTGATGTGACTCGCGTCGCCGATACCAATCCAGATACTCTGGCAGCGTCCCTCCCCAATAGCCCCGGCTGGCACATCGCAGCCAAAAATCCCAATCCTCAAATCCTCTCCGAAAATTTTCATCATACCCGCCAACCGCGCCATGGACCGCTGTCTGGACCACACTGGTAACCGCGACACTATTTTCTTCCAAAAAGGCTTCCCCATTATGAAAACCTTGCTGCCACAAATACGTCTGCGCCTCAAAGCCGACAGTATACCCCTTCACAAACGCATACTCAGGATACGACTCTAGAAACCACAGACACTTCTCAATGGCGGTTGGTTCCAACAGATCGTCGCTGTCGAGTTGGACCACATATGGAGTCCGGGCCGCCTGAAAACCGCTATTGCGGGCGGCACTCAGGCCACGATTGTGGTCATGGTCGATCACACGAATCCGTGTATCCCGATTGCGATATTCGTCGAGTAAGGCCAAGGCGTCAGCTTGGGTCGAACCATCATTAATAATGAGCCATTCCCACTGCTGGAATGACTGACGCATGATGGAGCGAGCAGTCTCATGAAAAATCGCCCCAGTGTTGTAAAAGGGTGTCACAATGGTCGCCGCCGGAGGGACGGTCGGGTCAGCCGGCCCATAGTCATAGACAGGACGCTGGTCCGACGCCGGCGTATTTGCATAATCAGGATTTTTCGGATCAATCATTGGGCTCAGTCTCTGAAGCTGGAAATGGCTGAGCGGGATTGACAATTTTTAGAAACCGACCGAGGCGTCCCCAAAAACTCTCCTGCCAATGCTCGGTCTGTGCCTGCCAATACTCGGCCTGCGCCTGCCAATGCTCGGCCTGCGCCTGCCAGCTCTCCCATTGTCCTTCTAGCCACGCCTTCCCCGTTTCCAGCTCACCAATCCAGACACGTTGCTGCTCCACCACCCGCTCCTGCTCCTCGGCTAGTGCCTGCCAGCGCCGCCACTGATCTTCCAGCCACCCCCGTCCCCTATCGAGCTGAGCCGCCCACTCCCGTTGTTCCAATATCGCTTCTACGGCCTCGGCCAAGAGTTGAGCCTGGCGCGTCTCACTTCTGCGTTGGGCATAGTACGAGACAGCCGCGCGCATGGCTCGACCACACTCTTCCACCCCCCGTTCGTATTGATAGTCGTGCGAAGCATTGTCCGCGTGCCAGCGGTAGCGCACCAAGGTATCGTGGATAAAAGCGACCCGTCCCTCAATACACAGCTTCATCCACATCTCATAGTCGCAGGCATAGCCGAGCGCTTCATTAAAGCCGCCAACCATATCGAGTTGTTCCCGCCGGACAACCACGGTCGACGCGCAGATACACTCCCCGTGCAGCAACAGTTTGCGAAAATATGCCTCGCCCTCTTCCACAAAATCCACCTCCGCTTTTTCTATCCAGTCACTCAAACGGCTAGGCGCTCTGGCTTCTACAATGGGTTCTGCCCTCGAATGCACTAGGCTCAGATCGGGCTCACTCTCAAACAGGGCCATCTTGCGCGCCAGGTTGTCGGCCAACATTACATCGTCCTGATGAAACACGCACACATACTCGCCCCGCGCCAGCTCGACAGCCGTATTCCAATTCGCCGGAATACCTCGCCGCTGGGAATTCTGATAGACGCGAAGACGGGGGTCGTCAAACTCCTGGAGAAGCTTCAGCGTTCGATCGCTTGAGCCGTCATCGACTGCCACAACTTCAAAATCGGTATAGCTCTGCTGCAGCACACTCCGCACCGCTTCAGCTACATATGCCTCACCATTGTAGGTCGGCAGACAGACGCTCAAGCGTGGCCGGGCCAAGTCAGGCGATGTATCTCTGAGTTGGCGAGGTGCAGCCGGACTGGAGAGGGTCGGAGCTTGACGTGATGACCCCGACCCGTCCGGCATCGCGGTAGGAACGCCTGAAGGCGGGACGGAGCGTGGGCCAGACCGTTCCAGCACGGCTTCATAGGTCTGCTCGACATCCCGGGCGTAGGTGTCGGCATCGCGCCAGACAAACCGGGCTGACTTGAGTCCAGCCAGCAGGGCCGGCTCGTCCAGAAGACGCCGCAGACACCGCCGCAGCGCGTCGGCATTCCCCGGCTCAAACAGCAATCCGTTATGGCCATCGTGGATGAGTTCGGGCAGGGCCCCCCTGCGGGCGGCAATCACCGGCAGACCGACCTGGAGAGCCTCACGGGCGACCAGGGAAAACGTTTCTTCACAGATTGAGGGGATGATGCACACATTATGCCGGGCCAGAATGGCCGGGAGTTCAGAACGATCGTAGACGCCTCCCCAATGGACAGACAGGTCGGCTGCGGCCTGGCGGAGCTGGTCTATGTACGCCTGCTTGGACGCCAGTCCAACCCCATAGAACGAGACCTGCGCCTGCTCGGCGGGCAGACCTTTGAGCGCGTGCAGCAACACCTGCGCACCTTTGTGCGGCAGCAGAGCTCCAATACACAGCACCCGTAGGGTCGGCTCCGCCTCCCCCTCATCTGATCGGTCTGGAACAGAACGGGACAGGGGGGGCAGCCCAGGGGCAATTATTTGGAGCCGATCGTGTAAAAAAGGGAAGTCATTCACAATCCGCCGGGCCAGAAAGGCGGACGGAACAATAACCTGACGGGGTCCCTGTAGAACTTGAGTCATACACGCAAAACGATGACGGACGTCTTCGGCTGGGGCAACATCGTGGAGACACCCAACGCACCGCTCGCCGCGTTGCGGTCCGGGACAGAGTTGGTCGTCCCGGTCAATCAGGTGCACCAAGTGACAGGCAAAAAAGAAATCGTGCAGGCTCAATACCGTGGGGTAGCCAAGGGTGGACACACAGGGAACGAGGCTGGCTGACAGATGGGCAATATGCTGAAAATGGACGATATCGGCCCGACAGCGGTGTAAAAGCTGGCGAAAGATGTCATGGAAAAAGGGATTGTCGTAGCGTAAACGAAAGGACATTGTCCGGGTATAGTTATTCACAATGCGGATAATCCGCAGCCCGTGCTCATCCTGCTCTTCTTGGAGGCTGCATTCCGCACGGTCGGGCGCAAAGGTCCGCGCCACAATCGTCACCTGGTGTCCACGTGCCTGGAGAGCGCGGGACAGCTCCAAGGTCAGGATCTCAGTCCCGGCCCTCTCCTGTGGGGGAAGTCCGTGCACAACTTGGACAATCCGCATACGATATCCTCTCTAGTTCCTCTACCCGGCTACTGTCGTTTGATGTAGGCTTGGTGTGAGAACCGTGCTTGGAGCCACTCTGGTAATGTCTGCGCCCGCTCACCAAACCACACCCCCAACTGGGCGGCACAATGCCAGCCAAGCGCGGGGAGCGCCCAGCGACACACGACGCGGGCCTTGGGCCGCCGTTGTTCCTGAGCCCAGAAGGCCAAGTCTGTTCGGGCGTGACGAACAGCCGTCTGCAAACACGTGATCAGGCAGCTCTGCATCAGCGGTCCCGCCTCCTGACGCAGAGCTGCGGTATGATCAAAGTGGCGACGGAAATTCGCCCACGGTCCATAACCATGCGAATGATAGACGACTGAGTCTGCACAATAGGCAGTCTTATACCCGGCTTCAAGGACCTTCTTGGCCCACAGCTGATCTTCGCCAAACTCAACCTCAGGCAACGGGATTTGGCTCCAGATGTGGTGACGAATGACAGAGCTGACGTTAGTAAAAAAGTAATAAAAAGCCGGATTCCGCGCATAGACCGGATTATCGACCAGGCTATTGGTGCGGGAGTCTCGCATTCCAGACAACTCCTCTTGGACGATCCGTCGCCATTCCATCGGATGACAGCTCGGACGTGGCACGTGGCGACTATAGGCACCGGCAATGAGCGGATCAACCAGGAGGGGTGCAAGCAGCTTGTCCAGCCAATTGGTATTGGCTGGGGTGGCGTCTTGCGTGAGAAAAACCAGATAGTCGCCCCGGGCGTATGAAGCCGCCAAGTTTCGGGTACGCCCATGACCAAATGTTTGGGCCGGAATCCGCATGATACGGACTGCGTGCTCTTCAAGGATGGACAGGGTCTGATCTCGCGATCCAGAATCAACGGCGATGATTTCAGCCAATCGAAAATTTCCCTGCTGCTCTTGGATGCGCCGCAAGATTGCGCCAAGGTAGCGTTCGCCGTTTTTTGTCACGAACAGAATAGACACGCTCGGACAATCCGTCATGAATCGGCCCTTTACCCAGAGGGACGCCGTCTCCCCGACTCTCTCCTTGGAGGGGCATCACTCTGTGCAGCGTCCATCTTACCGACAAACAGGAACAGTAGTGTCGGGCCATGCCCACATTCGGTTGACGGCCTCCTGTATTTTTTTCGGCCCGGCTAGTAATAATCTCCCGCTGAGCATGCATGTGCCGGCGAAGGCGATCCTCTTTACGGATTGGACTGCTCCACAGCCGTCTCCACTTTCTGCGAAAATAAAAGCGGAGCAACGGCAAAAGGAGTGGCCGTGCGGTTTGTGTACGTTACTTCGAGACCGGCATGCCGGCAGACGACTTCAAGCAGCTCGGGATGATAGCAGCGTACCTGCTCAGGATCACGCCGAAATCCAAAGAGCTGCATGCGGATCGATTCGGGATTAGGCACGACAATCACCACAGTTCCGGCTAGCTCGACACGCGGGACAATCAGCTCAAGACACCGCAGGACTTGGGCAACAGGCAGATGCTCAGGAAAATGTGAGCAGAAGACCCCGGCATAAGTCTCGGTCGGCTGCTCCAGGAAGGTGAGGACATCTTGTGCCATCACCTCCCAGCCGTGCCGTCTCACCCAGGCCACCACCGCCGGGTTACGCTCAATGCCAATTGCAGGAATCCCCTGCTCGGCCAACAGTTCTAAGGAAAATGCCTGAGCCACACGCCAGGTCAAGTACCTTCTGACAGCCCTGGAAATAGGAGACATAGCCGGCCTGCATGTTGCGGTCGGTCACGCAGCACGAATTCATAGGTGGAGTAATTAAAGCGCTCTGCCATAGTGGACAACCAAGACCTATGCGAGCCCAGCCACTCTATTGAGGAGGGGTGACAGATGCAATTTCTCCCCGATCCTTCACTCTTTGTCTCTTCCCTTCCCATGGGCTTGTTGTACGCGTTTCAGCTCCTGTTGGAGCCGCGCTATTTTTTCGTCTTTTTGCAACAACCGATCATAGGCGACGTGCAGCATGTTGACCGGATAACGAGGCTGCTCTTCCTCACTCAGCTCTTCGCCGAGGAGACGAAACGGGTCATGACCTAGCCGGGGAGAAATTTCCTGGGTTAAAGTGCCCGAAAGCGTCCGCACGCGCCGGTCAAGCCGGTCGAGGTGGGGATGCTGGGCTTGCGCTTCAGCATCCCCCCTGAGCCCAGCCTTTATTCCAATCCCAACCAAAGAGTGGGGAAACGCGGGCAAACCTTGGATATACACCCGGCGCGGCGAAAAGCGCTCCAACAGCATGTCAAATCCCTGCGGCGCAAAGCGCCAATAATCGGCCGGGTGTTCGTGCACGGGATAGTCCATCGCGGAACTGATCACCACCAAACCGCCGGGCTTGAGCACTCGAAACACCTCGGCCATGGCCTGGAGCGGATTTCTCACATGCTCCAAGGTTTCCAACATCAGAACGATCCCAAGTGTGTCCGACGCAAACGACAGCCGATGCACATCTTCGATCCGGTCCACCCCGGGTCCAGGCCGCATATCACAACCGGTATAATCAGCGTCCACAAATAGCGGTCGCAGATCCGCCGAGGCCAACTGCCCTTCAACGCGTAAGGCCCCAATCTCCACAATGGGTTGGTGAAGCGTCAGCGTCTCGGATACGACCCGGACAAACTCTCTGATATTCCCGCGCATCGTTTGTGTGTTTCCTTCCCTAGTATGTCATTAGAGGTGATCCGCGAAATAGCCTTTGCACTCGGCAAAGACCCGTTGGGCCAGGCCGAGCAGGATCAGAGATAGGATAAGGGGGTACAGGACCCAATTCCAGGTCACCTGCTCAGGAGTCAGAATAAGTGCCCGATAGAGGGACAGGATGGGAGTTAAGGGATTCCAGACCAGGAGGGGCTGTAGAGCTTCGGGCACCATCCGGATGGAATACAGGACGGGAGACAGGAAAAACCACACGGTAAATAGCGCCCCGGTCAACTGGGACACATCCCGCAGAAAGACATTGGCTGGAGACAACAGCAGGCCGAGTGAGACGGCCAACAGCAGTTGGAGCAGAAACGGAATCACCAGCAGGCCGACGGCCACAGGAGAAATCCCACCCTGCCAAATACCCACCCCAATAAGCATCAAACAAAAGCCGACCGCATGACTGAGAAAGCTCGAGACAACCGCGGAGAGGACTAAGAGTTCAGAAGGAAACTGGACGCGCTTCATCAGCTGTGCGTTCTCGACAATGACCGTCACTGAACGTAGACAGGCGTCCTGAAACGCCAGCCAAGGCCACAGGCCACAAAACAAAAACGGCACAAAGTCGACCTCTTCGACCTGAAAGCGCACTCGGTAAATCACCCCAAAGACAAACGCATACAAACCCAGCAGGATAAACGGCTGGACGAGACTCCACACCGCGCCTAAACTCGTCCCCACAAAGCGCGCCGTCACATCACGTACCATCATCTGGTGCAACAGCGCCCGGTGCTGCACGGCCGTGCGTCCCAGCCCAAATGGGTTGGCCCCAGCCAGCGTGGTGATAAAAATCCTGCAACGCAGGCCAGTGATACCAGTCATACGGGTAATCTCGAATATACTGCTTGAGCAAGCCGATCAGAACAAACAGGGTTTCACCTAACTCCGTGACCCGACACGGCTCCTCAAACGACAACTCCCAGTGATGATCTGTCCCAACCCTGCCGAAAAAGGGCACAATCGTCGCCCCGCTTCGCGCTGCTGTCGACAACAAGCCAGTGGGAAACCGAGCCAGCCGACCAAAAAACTCGACTTCCTTCCACTCTTTGATACCCAAGAACTCGGGCACTACATCAAGAAGCGCCCCCACCATGCCCTCTAGGTTGGGCACCCGTTTTCCGTTTCCTTCCTCCAGTAAAAATAATTTCTCGCTCCATGAGCCGCGCAATATGCTTAAACCGCGGTCGACTAAACGTATAGTGCACCCAGCCTTCTAGCTCCCGCACCCGCGAGAGCGGCATAGATAGTAGATGGGCCGCCAAGCCGTGACTCTGCAAATATGGAAAGATGAGGGAACCACCACCAAAATGGAAGGTGAGTAGGATCACACCCCGCTTCTCGGCTACGGCAGCACAGAGTCGCTCTTCTCCCGCCACCCGCACCCATCGCTGTCATCGTTGCCACGAATGAATCCGAGGGGCATACGCATCAATCCGGTCGCGTGCCATTATCTCAAAGAATTTTTCTCCCATGTCCGCCGCTAGCAGCTCCTCTGGGTTGGAGCACCTGGGCCGCATTGGCCCGGATCAGCGCACACAGCTCAGGATAGTGCCAGGCTTCTAGCCGCCCCCAGGCTTGGGCTAGACGGTAGGCTGTCGGGAGGGGGAAAGACGCCGCTAGCGGGAGATACACCCCATATCTCAACCCATCTTCTCTATTATTCACGCCTCGACTATATGCTCTAACGGCTAGGTCTCCCAGGCATGGGGCAAGAAACACAGACCGAGTTCTCGATTTTCTCCGCGCACGGAGAACTCGCGCTCGACCGTGTCAAACACCCGCAAGCCGGCACTATCCATCGCGTGCGCTCGAAGGACATAACGTCCGGGCAGGAGACTGAGCTGGGGCAGGATATAGTCAATCTGGTGGACGCGTCCCTCAAGGTGCCGAGGAACCGCCCCGTCCATATCAGAAGCTACCCCATAGACCGGGACGAAATCGGCTCGGACAATGCCAATGAGGATCACCGGTGGCTTGGTCTCACCCGTCCCGGCCTCAACCCTGACCCGTGCCCGGAACGGCTGTCCAAAATAGAACTGTGAGGTTTCTTGGGCGTGGCCGTTCAGCAGCCGGACATCGACTACCCGATTCTCGCCCGCGGCGCTCGGGCTTGAACGAGCGGACGTCTCGCCGTTCTCTTGGGCTTCGATGAAATCCGCATACTCCTGGACCACGCTTGACGCAGCCCCTAGTAAGCGGACCTGGCCGCGGTGCAGCCACACGGCTTTGCCGCAGAGTTTCTTGATCTGGTAGGTATTGTGGGCGCAGAAAATCAAGGTTCCGCCATTCGACAGAAAGTGCTCCATCCGGCGAATACACTTTTTTTGGAACGCCTCATCCCCAACGGCAAGCACTTCATCGGTAATAAGGACATCCGGCTCAACGCAGGTCGCTAGGGCAAAGGCCAGCCGTACCGCCATGCCGGAGGAGTACGTTTTGAGGGGTCGATCAATAAAATCGCCAATATCGGCAAACTCGACAATCGCTGGCAGGCGTTCCGCCATCTCTTCCCGGCTCAGACCCATCAATGCCCCGGACAGCGCCAAGTTTTCACGCCCGCTATACTCGGGATGAAAGCCAATACCGAGTTCAAGCAGAGCGCTGATCCGGCCATAGCTCTGGACGTGTCCCTCAGAAGCTCGGGTGACTCCGCACAGGAGTTTTAGCAGCGTGCTTTTTCCTGCCCCATTCTCTCCAACAAGACCCCAAGTATCGCCTTGGTAGACTTGTAAGGATACATTGCGGACAGACCAGAACTCCTCAGAAAAGCGCCTTCGCCCCAGCCATAGCACTTCCTTCAAATGGTCAAGGTGACGCTGGTATAGCCGATAAGACTTACCAAGCCCGTGGGCTTCGACCAACAACCGCGGCTGTGAGTTCATTGGCGGGACGACGAAGAACTCGTCATTGCGGTAGCAGCTTGATCAGAGAGACAGTCAGACCGGTCGCCAAAATAACGCTCACCAGAACCGTGCGATGCCTTTCCGCATTTGCTGGCAGGCGCCTTCATCGTGGCCCCGCGACTGGAGCCCAGCCCCTAGGGGTCAGAACTTGCGGATCTTGCTGCGTGGTTGGCATGTGGCCCCTCTGCGTTTCCAACACCGTCAGCCGCTTGTTCTTGCCACAGCGCGTCCGCCCATGGCGGGGCGGGGGATGGGCTAGATTTGCTCCTTGGGCCGATACCTGTGCTTCACTCATAGTGCTTGCCTCTTCAATCAGCTATGGTCTGATTTATCCGAAAACAGGGATGAGCACAAGGTGAGACTCTTCAGGGCATCATTTAGGGTATCCTTGGTCTCTTTCGCAGGCAAAAAGATTGACTTTACTCCTCAGAAATTGATAAGCTGACGAAGATGCGCCACAGGCCGATAAGGCTCCTTATTCCCAGGATTCTGGCTTTAAGCATGGTTGTTGCCGCCGTGCCTGCCTGTATAGGCTCTAAGGCTTCTTCACCACCAAGGTCGGCACAGCCGGCGCCGGAAGCCGCCCCAAAAAGTTTGCAGACTCGGTTTGAAGAATACTGGCAAGCCAGGATCCAGAACAACCTGCAGCTCGCCCTCCAGTATGAACATCCTGGGCAGCAAAAACGGTTCGGAGAGGAAGACTTACTCGCACGCCTACGCTCAGGCGTCGCAATCAAAGAAGTTACTGCTGTTGATCCTCAGGCTTTGCAGCCCGATCCAAATGCGCAAGAGGCGAAGATTGACCTTAGTCTCAAATATGAGTACAGATTACCCTTCGGAGGCGACCGAGCACTCATTTCCACCTTCGTTACCGACTCCTGGCGGAAAGAGCAGGGAGTATGGTACCATATTCTTAAAGTCAGGAGGGCTCCGAGGAAAAAATGACCCGTAGTATCCAATTTTGCAGGCATCAGGCTTGCACAATCATGATTATGCTTGACACGTAAATTCGAGTTCGCTATACGCTGACAGATTCCTGTGATGAGGACAGTGAAAGGGGGTGGTTTTCAGGGTAGGACATGGGGCACTGGACTTTTAGGCGGGAATGCACTACAAAGACGCAACCTTACACTTTGCTCTCAAAGCCTGTTCCAAGCTTTGAGGCAGGCTGTCTTGAAGGGAGGACAGACGGAATGAAGCAAGTATTTGGAAAATATGTCCTGGTCACTGCGTACGCAGTCCTCGCGTTATTTTTCACCACCTGGCCCGCGCAGGCACAAGAGGTCAGCATGAGCGGGGTGGCTGACCATCTGCTCTTCGGCTACTGGACGACAGAAGATCGAGACACACTTGTTGCCGTCCACGCGCCGCTTGGGGTTATGAGCAATCGTGGCGACGAAGGGAAGAATATCGTTAAGATCACTGTTCGCGATGGCGGTGCACCGGGATTTGTTGACGACACCGAAGGTGCCGAGGTTTCGGAGGCCGAGTCGCTAACAAGTTTTGATATCTGTCTCACCCCAGGCGATTCATGGACGGCAGCTATCACCTCTGACGGAGAAGACTCGTCCGCGCTTGTGGTCGTAGACCCTGGTGCTTGTGACGAAGATGTAGTCCAAGTCTCCCCAACACGTGAAGCGCCAAATCCCCGACAAACACCGGAGCCGGGGGAGCGTGTCCCATTTGCTGGCACTGCCGGTTTTTTTGAGGCCTCCACCAGAGCAGATGCAATGGTTTTCAAAGAGGTGCCTGAAGAAATTATTGCTACAAGTTCAAGTGAGAGTACTCGGCTGCAGAGACGTGAGCAACCGAGTGATCCCGCCCCGCTTACGGGAACAGTCTATATAGTCTCTCCTATGTACGGATTTTCGTCAGCCTACACTGCTACTGGGGTGACGGGATGCTCTGCGGGGTACTGTACGGCTACAGAGATCAATACGGCCCTACTAGCACAGAACAAGATGCTACTGTTAGGTCGTTGGAGCGCTCTCGACATCATAGGCGCAGAGACAGAAATCATACTGACCTTCCCTGGCACGAATCATCTGAATTTTCAGACCGTAACAACAGAGGGCGACCCGGAAGCCAACACAGACCCGGTGAGCATGCTTATCTTCAAAGACGACTCGGCGGCGCGTCCAGAACCTCTGACGGAAATCATGCTGGATCAAGCGGTTAACAAGTGTACTTTTACGGACGATGGGATGATGATGGGCAGCAGCACGCTTAACTGTAATAACGGGATGACGATGGAGGAGCTGGAGGATATGGAGGAAGGGGCATTCCGGATCTTTAACAACACTGAGTACGATCTATCCACCGACCCCCAAGAATTTGGCACGGAATCCGCAGGGGACTTTAGTGAGGCAGGTCAAGCGCCTGCTGAGGCGCTCGCCGTTATAGGGACTGTCCTCCAGGCCTTTGAGGTCGATAGCCCTAACACCTATGACCAATCCTTCTCGATGCAGTGGTCTAGCGACCAAACGCCGGCTAACACTACTGACTAAGTCTCGCTGCCCCTAACTCCTGCTTGGCTCCTGGTCAGTAAAAAAAGGGAGAGGAAGTTCCTCTCCCTTTTTTTATGGGCAAATCCCTAGCTGCACATAGACCTACTACAGGCCGTCAAGATTGTAGGGGGGACCTGAACAGATTGGTCTTGTCTTTGAGGGCTTCCATAGGGTCCGACATGGCAGCGTGCTGCTGTTCTCCGACAGGGTTACCCGCTGCACTGTGTCACCGCCACGGTGGACACCAACGATAACAGCTGCAAAGAGTCAACCACCCCGCTTTCCCCCTCTTAACTAGGGGGAGGCGCCTACAGGTGGTATGTAATCTCAATTTCCAGGCTAGGGTGATAGAGAGACGCCTTCAATACTCGGTCATCACGGTGGTGTCCCTGCCGATGACTTCTGACATGCTTCTAGGGGGTAAGGCTGATCATGGCGTGGTTCCCGGAGGAGGCGGAGCGGATGACCTGACGGGTGGCGACAGAGGGGACGGGGTTGGCTTGTGTAAAATACGGCTGTCTAGCAGCTCTTTAAGACTCCGAATGCGCCCGGTAAATTCCTCGCTGACCGTGCGTAATTCCTGACGGTCCCGAATCACATGCGGCGTAATCAGAATGATCAATTCGGTGCGGTCGACCTTTTCTGTATCCACCCGAAACAGACGGCCTAAAACGGGCAGATTCATCAGATACGGCACTCCCCTGCGGTTGCGTCGTATCGTATCGTCAATAATGCCTCCCAAAACCACCGATTCTCCATCCTGTACCACCACCGTTGTCTCGGCTTCTCGTGAGACAAAGCTGGGCGAGTTGGTGCGCCCAAACTCCGCATTGCCGACTGTGCTCACCTCTTGGCGAATCTCAAGATTGACCAGACCTGCAGAGTTGATCTGAGGTAGAATCGTCAAAATCTTGCCTGTCTCTCGATATTGGATGCTGTTGACGGTCCGTGCGGTGTCGGTTAGGGAGCTAGTGGACGTTGAGGTCAAAATCGGTATTTCTTCACCAATCAAAATATTAGCTTCCCGATTGTCCGCAGCAATCACATGCGGGGTGGCGAGAACATTGACCTTTTGCTTGGTTGCCAAGGCATTGAGCAAGACCAAAAATTTGTCGCGATCAGTCAGAAAACCAAATATCCCCTGCGAGCCAAGATTAACGGCTCGCTTTGATGCGCCGAGCAAGGCGTTATTGCCAATACTTAAGCTCGTAGTCCCGGGAGGTTCTCCGGTGGCAACCCCACTCCCATTCCCCCCGCCGCTCGTACCGAGCAAGCGACCAAGTCCTCCCTGCGATAATGCATATTCGAGTCCAAAAACGAGATCATCAATCAATTGAATTTCGGCAATAATAGCTTCAATGAGTACCTGTCGGGGAACAATATCAAGCTTGCGTAAGACATCCCGGATCATCGCATAATCGCGCGGTGTAGCCAAAATAATTAAGGAGTTGGTAATCTCATCGGCAACAATCCGGACTTCTTCTTTAAAAACCGGCTTTTCCCCTTCCTGGGGAGCCAATACAACACTCTGGGTTCCGCCCCCATCCCTGGTTCTATTCCTACGTCGCCCACTGCGGCCGCTCCCAAATCCCATACCATCACGGCTATCGTTCCGGTCACTGCTGCCAATATCACTTCCCCCGTTTTCTGAGTCACTTATGCTCCCCGAGCCAAGATTCCCGGATGACCCAAAGTCCTGATTGCGGCCCTGGCGATTTCCGCCGCCACCGCTTCCGTAGAGATCGCCTAAAATGTTGGCCAGATCAGCTGCTTTGACGTTTTCAACGGCATACACCTGCACGATTCGCCCACCCCCTTTTTCTGGAGGAACATCAAGAAGCTGAATCCATTTTTCGACGTGGGTAAAAATTTCTGGATTAAAGGCAATGACCACAACCGAATTGAGTCGAGCCAGAGGAATAACAAAAACCCCATGTCTCGCTGCCTCCTCGGTGACAATGACTCCATACGGTTCAAGCACGCTGGACAACTCCTCGCCAAGATCTTCGACATTGGCGTGCTCAATCCGATACACCTCGGCGTGGAGGTCGTGAAATGTATCTGTATCAAAAACCCCCACCATCTGTCTGAGACGGCGCACATTTGAGGCTAGGTCAGAAATGACAACCAGATTAGCGCGTGGATAGGCCAGGATATCACCACCTGGTGAGACAAACGGCTGGAGGATTGTGGCCATCTCTTCAGCAGCAACGTACTCCACCTTGACGAGTTCGATGACGAACGCATCCTCATCTCTCAGCTTCTGGGAGGCCGCACGGTTTTTGGGTATAACTGCCTTGGTTTTTGCCTCTCCGACCGGGGCAATATGGTAGATATCGCCAACGCGGTTTGCAGCCACTCCGCTGCTTCGCAAAATCTGGTGAAAAAGGGGAAACAGGTCGCGACGCGGAATATCACTGGTCGTTCGAATGGTGACCTGGCCCTGGACACGTGGATCAATCGTATAGTGAATACCTAGGGCTGTGGCAATGCTGTGAATCACTTCGCGGATATCAGCGCCTTCAAAATTGAGCCGAACGGCCGCTCCGCTGTCGGGTGAGTTGCTCTGAGCGGCGGCAGGAGGGACTAGGGCCGTATTCCAAAAGATACTGCCGACCATGACGGCGATGCTCAGCCCGCGGAGCGCGGTAACGGACTGCCTGTTGAGGGGTATATCATTTGTTTTGCTCATCCTGCTCCTTAGCCCGGGCTGCACGTCGCTCGCGGGCGCGTTGGCGGCGGATTTCGCGCAGCCGACGTTGGAGCTGGCGAATATTTTGTCGAATGGTTACGGCTTCGTCTTGATCGCTGCCGGTAGGGACCTTTTTGACACGGGTACCCGCTTGCTCGCCTGAGTCTGCTGCTGCTCCAAGAATGAGTGTTGAATCAGTCCCACGGGTTGAATTCTGCGTGTCGGGCTGTGATC
Source organism: uncultured Binatia bacterium (SeqCode) (assembly GCA_965214605.1). Classification (GTDB taxonomy): domain Bacteria; phylum Desulfobacterota; class Binatia; order Bin18; family Bin18; genus JAAXHF01. The sequence goes on from OZ243961.1 coordinate 1,327,089, forward strand.
GTTCTTGTTCCGCTGTCTGAGAATTCGCTTGCTCCTGCGAGCGGGCGGGTACGATGCGCGGAGCCTTTGCTGCATCGGTGCTCTTTTGGGTATTCAGGCGCAGGCTGACTTCCCGCCCCTCTGCCCCAAAGGCAAGCGTTGCTTCCGCATGGGTAAGGTGGGCCAGATGATAGGAGTCGAGCGTGTCGCCAGACCTCACCCGTGTGACTTTCCCGCCTTTGGAGGAATCAGCAAACAGCGCCTCATGGCGGTCGCCGACGATGAAGACACCAACAAGGCTCAGATGGTCGGGCGGCGGAACAGTGGGGGGAGGCTTTGCCGGCGGCCTGCGGGCATTCTCCGTCCTGCGACTGGGAGCAAAGAGATTTTTAGCGGTAATCACCCCGACTAGCTTCTTTCCCGCCGCTGGGCCGGCCTGGGGAAAAGATGGAAGCGCGGTGTTAAGGTCGGGAGATGGTTCGGCCATAATGGGGGGACGGGTATAAGCCCAGGCTAAAAATGCTTGCCAGGCGAGCCCACAGACCCCGAGCAGTAGTATCATGTGAATAAAGCGTCGTATCCGCATCGTTTGCTCACTTTAGAAAGTGTCAGCGTGTTGCATCACTCCCCCAACGGTGAGGGTGATGGTCAGTGGTTTCCGGAGTTGGGCGGGCTCTCCACGACGCGATCTGCGGCGACGGGCACGTCGCCTGCGGCTCTTAGAGGTGTTCCGTATCTCCAACGTGGAAACGGACAGGAGCCAGTTGCCGTATTCGATCCCGGCCAAAAACTTGGCAACTGCGGATAATTCGCCGCGTAGTGTCACCTGGACCAGCGCTTTGCGAAAGTCGCCGATTGTCTGCTCTTTCATGACCTGGGTTGTGGCAAGTTCAAGATTGCTTTGGACAGCAAGAGTCTGTATCCGTTCCTGGAGTCGGGCGGCTGCCAGGGACGATGTCGTCTCCGGAATGAAACGAGTTTGAAGAGTGGTGAACTGCTGACGTAAGGCTTCGACATAGTTCGCAACTTGAGGGGCACTGTCTTGTCGCTCACGCATGTGGCGGACTCGATCGGCTGCTTGCTCAATGCGCTCCTGCAAACGCTGGACATGGGCTCGATAGGGATTAATCACGCCAAAACGAATGACAACCAACACCAGAAACGCTCCAGCCGCCCCAGCCAGAAGACGTTCCCGCTTTGATAAATGCTGCCAGAGGTGGACTAGTCGCCGCACGGGTGGACCACCTGCGCGCCTAGGGTGAAGGTTTCCCCTTGGGCCGTTGTCGTAAACGGGGCCTTGGGAGCAACGTTTTTCAGACACTCGAGTTGGTTGAGGACCGTCACCAACTCTGACGCGGGCTTGGTCCTTGCCACCCCGCTCAACTCGATGCTTCCAGCTCTATATTGAAAACTGGTGAGATACATATCGGCTGGGATTGTGTCCGCCAGACGCCGTAGGAGGGGCAGGAGACGTTTATTCATCTCTAAATTGAGGACAGTGATTTGTCCTGCGAGGAGGTCGGCCTCAGATTGCTGCGCCAGCACCTGATCAATCTCTGGATTGAGCGCTTCGACCTCTTTGGTCAGGACGTTTAGCACGCGGCGGTTTTGGACAATAATGCCAACCGCCCAGGTAAGACCAAGGATAAAGATGAGACTCACCAAAACCAGGGTCAGGGCTGACAGACGTTTTTCTCGCTGCGCACGACTCGTGAGGGGTAAGACATTGACCCCGCTTGTCTCCTCCCCCACCGCTTGGACTGCCGCCCCAAGAGCCGGCAGGACAGCTGGGGAAAAACCCGATTCCGGGACTCCGCTAAAACGAGTGGTGGCGAGAGCGCTGAGATCATGCTCGGTATTAACCGCATAAGGCAGCTGGCCGTTTGTCCCCCAAGCAAAAAGGGGAGTTTCATCGGGGGAGGCACCCGGCAAATTCCGCGTGACACCTTGGGCCACCAGATCGCTGAAAACATCCGGCTCAGCGGCGTGTTGGGTGGAAAACAGATGACTGGCCACCAGTTGTTGTCTCTGAATAAAACTCAATTCCAGTTTATCGTCTTCTGGTCCGATAACCACACACGAGTTGCTAGCCGCCGGGACGCACGACAGCAAGACGCTGATTCGGGCACAGCTACTAATTGTAACCATTTGGGGGCGAAGTTCGACTTCTGAGAACAGGGTCAGAAGGTCATCGACCTCACTTCGAGGCACGCAGAACAGGGCAACTCCGAGACGTCTGTCTTCACCACCAACTGGGTAGGTGAGATAATCGTAATAAATCTCTTCTTTTGGAAATGGAAAGAGCCGCTCGACTTCGTAACCAATGACGTTCTCAAGAGAATCCCGAGCTGCCTCAGGGAGTGTCAAACGGCTGACACTTGCCGTTTGTCTGGGTAGAGACAGGACCACCTGATCTGGGTTGATCTCTGCATCATTCAGAAATTCCTTCAGCCCCTGTCGACAGGCATCCAAGCGTTCTCGGCCTGATTCGGGCAGGGAGACCGTCCGCACCTGCCGTACGTTTACCTGCAAGAAGCGCTTGGCTATGGACACCAAACTCATCTCGCGCGGACCGATCCCAACTCCTAACCCGTCGAGATAATCAATCTTGGCCAGCTGTTGAAATGTAGCAGTTAGATCCACCCCACCCCTCACCACCACGTCTTGACGCGAAGAGAGTGTCCGTCGTACTGTCTTCTCCAATCTTCACTCTTCGGGGCAGAGCGGACAAAAGGCATTAGCTGTTCTCCCAACTGAGAATATCCCCGCCTTCGTCGCTTCCCCCGGCTATGCCATCAGCACCGTAGGAAATAAGATCATAAGCTTCTTGTTCGCCAGGATTGCGATAGACATACTGATTACCCCACGGATCTTTCGGCACATTTTTTTTGAGATATGGTCCGTCCCAGCGGTCAAGACCGACCGGACGGCGGCGTAGCGCATCGAGGCCTTCCTGAGAATTTGGATAGCGGCCAACGTCAAGACGAAACATATCGAGCGCGGCGCCCAAGTTTTCAATCTGGGCTCGGGCGGCGTCTCTTTTTGCCGAATCCACTCGCCCAATATAGTTGGGCGCAACCAGGGCGACTAAGAGTCCGAGAATGACCATTACGACCAACAGTTCAACTAAAGTGAAACCGGCCCGGGTCAGCCCAACCCGGCCAGCGGAGATACGCCCCCTGGAGTGCCCTTTTCTCATCGTTCATTAGCCCCCTTCACAATAAAAGAATCTGGCGCGGCTTCACATCCCCAAGAGAGAGAAACATCAGAATGAGACATTATTGACGCTAAACAGGCCTAACAGCATAGCAATGACCACAAAGCCGACAATAAGCCCCATCGTCAAAATCAACACCGGCTCGACCAATGAGGTCAAACGCCGCAGCTGGTTCCGGGTATCCTTTTCATAATACTCGGCGACCTGTATTAACATCTCGTCAAGCTGTCCGGTTTCTTCACCAACACTCACCATCTGCAAGGCCAACGACGGAAAGACACCACTTGCAGCCAAGGGTCCGGCAATACCCTCTCCTTCTTGAACCCCAACCCGCACGTCTGTGAGGGTACGACTGATAACCCGATTGCCCACCACCTCCTCAACCAGTTCCATCGCCTGGAGGAGAGGCACTCCGCTTTTGAGCAGAGTGCCAAGTGTCCGGGCAAAGCGGCCAACCTCGCGTTTTTGCAGTAATTGGCCAATGAGCACTATCCTCAGACTCCAACCATCCCACGTCAAGCGTCCCTGAGGGCTTGCAAGATAGCGCCACAGTCCGGCCCCACAGGCTGCCACACTCAGGGCCAGGAGCCACCAATAGTCACGAATGAAATGACTCACCACCAGCAAGAAGCGGGTTGAGGCCGGTAGTGCTTCACCCATATCTTCGAATAACACCGCAAATTTCGGCAACACGAAGGTAAACATAAGGACAATGGCCGCCCCACCAGCACAAACCAGGATAGTTGGATAGGCCAGCGCGGATTTCACTTCATCCTGCACTTCTTGGGCACGCTCTACATACTCGGCCAAACGCGTCAAAGCCGTATTGAGAAAGCCCCCTAACTCACCGGCCTTAACCATATTGATATACAGCGGAGGAAAAATTTTTGGATACTCAGCTAGGGCTTCGGCTAAGGATTTCCCCCGCTGCACGTGGCGCAGGATCTGCTCAATCGCTTGGTGAAATTCGGCCTTTTTGGTCAATCCGGTCACAACCGACAGCGCTCGGTCAAGCGGGAGGCCGGCAGACAGCAACGCTGCCAGCTCCTGGGTCATTAGTAACAAATCCCGCTGGCGTACTCTACCTCGCCCTGGCAGAGTGGGGAGCGTCGGAGACAGACCGGTCAGCTTACCCGCCGTCTGGCTCGGCAGGTCTATCTTTAGGGGCAGATAGCCTTGGTCATGCAAACGCGAAACGACCATTCGCTCTGCGCCGGCGTCCATGACTCCCTTGATAATTTTCCCTTGGGGGGTTGTCGCCTGATAGTGAAATTGTGGCATGTGCGTCTTAAAATCTTAGAGGGTAACAAAAATCGAGTCAAGGAGCAGACTTGACACGATGGGCAGGTGTGTTAGGTTTGGACCAACATAAAAATTCTCCTGGTCTCAATGGCGGAGGGGCCACACCCGTTCCCATACCGAACACGGCCGTTAAGCCCTCCAGCGCCGATGGTACTGCCTCCTGTGGAGGTGGGAGAGTAGGACGAGGCCAGGGGGTTTTCTTGACCTGACCCAGGCCAGGCGGGCGTAATTCAGTGGTAGAATGCCAGCTTCCCAAGCTGGACGTCGCCGGTTCGAGTCCGGTCGCCCGCTCTGCCTTTTTGATACCGCAGCCACGACCTTCTACATCCCGGGATCCGTATGGCACCTAGTACGCCGTGCCCAACCTGCCGCAAACCCGCTCCCTGGCAGGCCAACCCCTTTCGCCCTTTTTGCTCAGAGCGTTGCCGGACTATTGATCTTGGGGCATGGGCCGACGAATCTTACCGCATTCCGGGCGACCCGGCCGAGCCACAAGCGGAATCAGGCAAGTCTGTCCAACACCACCCGCCCGACAAGCCGCACTAGTCATTAGTCTCCCATGCCAATCCACCCTACCGCGGTCGTTGATCCTCGAGCAGAGATTGCTCCCGAGGCCCACATCGGGCCGTATGTCGTGATCGACGGCCCTGTCCGAGTGGGATCCAGAACCCGCGTGCTGGCCCATGCCGTTCTCAGCGGCTGGACAGAAATTGGTGAGGACAATGTTATTCATATGGGAGCGGTCGTTGGCCATGAGCCACAAGACCTGTCCTACGCCCAGCAACAAACTTTTCTCAAGATCGGTCACCGCAATGTCTTTCGGGAGCACAGTCAGGTCCATCGGGGAACGGCCGAAGGCAGTACCACCGTTGTTGGGGACGATAATTACCTGATGCAAAACGCCCACATCGCCCATAACTGTCAGATTGGAAATCGGACGATTATTGCCGGCGGCGCCCTCCTCGCCGGCTATGTGCAGGTCGCAGACCGCGCCTTTGTGTCCGGGAACTGTGTGGTGCACCAATTTGTCCGGATCGGGAGCTTGGCCTTGTTACGGGGGTTATCGCGGACCAGTCGCGATGTTCCACCGTTCTGCATCATGGATGGCACCCACACGGTCAGAGCTCTCAATCGGGTGGGCCTACGTCGGGCCGGTTTCAGCCAAGAGCGAATTCAAGCCTTACACACCGCGTTTGGCCGTCTGTTTCGGCAAAAAATCAATCCGAAACGTGCGGCTGAGGCCCTACGTCAGGAGCCCTGTACACCAGAGGTGTTGGCCTTGCTCGACTTTATCCAACAGTCTGAACGGGGAGTCTGTTTTGGTCCGCACCAAGCGCAGCGGGGAGAATCCGCCCCGGGCTGAATCTACAAGGCGGCGACCGGATTTGAACCGGTGAATGGCGGTTTTGCAGACCGCTCCCTTAACCACTTGGGTACGCCGCCATAGGAAAGCAGGCATCGCCGGCCACCCTATCTGTCCTGGCCATGGATTGCAACACCATCACAGGCGTCCCTTGACTTCGATTCAGCGGCGACATAGGTACACGGGAGAGTGACACAGACCCTGAAGCCGCCAAACAACGTAGCTCGCTCGCGCTTCAGTTCCCACCTGTCGTCCTGGTATCAGCATGATTGAACGCTATACCCGCCCGGTTATGGGCCAGATTTGGTCGGAAGAAAACAAATTCGCCAAGTGGCTAGAGGTGGAGCTGTTGGCCTGCGAAGCCTTAGCAGAGGATGGCCAGATTCCGCGCACGGCGGCGGACCAACTCCGCCAGCGGGCAGCTCTGAATCTTCCCCGCATGCGGGAGATCGAGGCCGAGGTCAAGCACGATGTCGTTGCTTTTGTGTCTTCTGTTGCCGAACCGCTTGGTGAGCCTGGCAGGTATCTGCACTTGGGCCTGACCTCATCGGACGTCATCGACACCGGTTTCGCCGTCCAGCTGTGTGAGGCGACCGACATCTTGCTGGCCGATGTTCAAGCCTTGTTAAGAGTCCTCAAACGGCTCGCCCAAGAGCACGCCCATACTCTGACAATCGGCCGTACCCATGGCGTCCACGCCGAACCCATCACCTTTGGCCTCAAAGCCGCCCACTGGTATGCTGAGATGTGGCGCGGCTATACGCGCCTGAGCCAGGCGCGCCAGGACATCGCGTATGGCAAAATCTCAGGTGCGGTTGGGACGTTTGCCAATATTGACCCAGAGATTGAAGCCTTTGTGTGTCGTCGGCTCGCCCTGCGGCCAGAACCGATTTCCACCCAGATTGTGCCCCGCGACCGTCACGCGGCGTTCTTCTCGACCCTGGCCTTGACCGGCAGTTCGCTGGAACGGATTGCGACCGAGGTGCGCCACCTGCAGCGCACCGAAGTCTTAGAAGTCGAAGAACCTTTTAGTCCCGGCCAAAAGGGCTCTTCAGCCATGCCGCACAAGCGCAACCCGTGGCAGTTGGAAAACGTGTGCGGTTCCGCTCGCCTGCTGCGTGGCTATGCCCTGTCGGCCTTTGAAAATATCTCTCTGTGGCATGAACGTGATATTAGCCATTCTTCGGTCGAACGGGTCATTGGTCCGGACGCGACCATCTTGCTCGACTTTATGCTCGCCCGACTGACTGGCATTCTTGACCGGCTGGTCATTCACCCGGATCGGATGCGTGAAAATATGATGACCCTGGGCGAGATGATCTACTCCGAGCATCTCCTGCTGGCTCTGGTCCGAAAAGGGGTCGCCCGCGATGACGCCTACCGTTGGGTACAGCGTAACGCTATGCAGGTGTGGGAGACGGGTGTCTCCTTTGCCGCTGCGGTGCGCCAAGACCCGGACATTGGCGACCTGCTCAGCCCTGCGGAGATTGATCAACTGTTTGATGTCCAACACGCGCTCAGACATGCCCAGACTGTCATTGAACGTGCCTTGCGCCAATCCTAGGGCAACTTTTATATGCTGTTGGCAAAAGTCTACGTGACCCCCAAAAAAGCGATTCTCGATCCCCAGGGCAAAGCGATTGCGGCCTCGCTGCACGCCCTCAACTATACCGAAGTCAGTGATGTGAGGATGGGCAAATACTTGGAAGTCCATCTCGACGATCTGACGCCGGGCCAAGCCCGGCAGCGGGTTGAGGAAATGTGTCAGCGGCTTTTGGCCAACCGAATCATTGAGGACTTTCGCTTTGAGTTGGTCGAGGAGTAGCACATAATGAAGTGGGGGGTGGTCACCTTTCCCGGTTCAAACGACGACCGAGACGCGGTGTACTGCCTAGAGACGGTCCTGGAACAACAGGTCGTCTCGTTATGGCACAAGGACCGCGACCTGCACGGCGTGGACGCGGTGGTCCTGCCGGGTGGATTTTCGTACGGCGATTATCTGCGCTGCGGTGCCCTGGCCCGCTTCTCCCCGGTCATGCAAAGTATTATCGCGTTTGCCAAAGCCGGCGGACCGGTTCTGGGGATGTGTAACGGCTTTCAGATTTTGTGCGAGTCGGGGCTCTTACCAGGAGCCTTGGTCCGCAATCAGTCCCTGCTGTTTATCAGCGACTGGGTCTGGATTCGGGTCGAAAATGCCCGCACGGCGTTTACCTCCACGTGTCGGGCGAGCCAGATTCTACACCTGCCGATTAAGCACGGCGAGGGATGTTATGTCGCCGACGCACAGACCCTGCAGGCGCTTGAAGACAACGGCCAAATCGTCTTTCGTTATACCACCTCAACAGGTGCCGTCGAGGCCAGCGCGAACCCCAATGGATCACTGAACAATATCGCGGGGATTACCAATCGGCGGGGCAATGTCGTTGGCCTGATGCCCCATCCTGAACACGCCGTCGAATCGCTCCTAGGCGGAGAAGACGGTCGCTGGCTGTTCGACCGTGTATGGGAGAGGCGTTGAACGCCTGTATAACCATGCCGTCCTACACCACCCCACCAGTGACGCTCCGACTCGCCCAAGATCATGGCCTGACCGACGCCGAATACGAGCGCATCGTTCAACTGCTGGGTCGTACGCCGAGCTTTGAGGAGTTGGGAGTCTTTTCGGTCATGTGGTCTGAGCACTGCAGCTATAAAAGCTCCCGGCGATTTTTGCGCCACCTGCCGACCACGGGACCGGCTATTCTCCAGGGTCCGGGCGAAAACGCGGGAATTGTCGATATTGGTAACGGGCTGGCCGTGGTGTTTAAAATTGAGAGCCACAACCATCCCTCGTTTATCGAGCCCTACCATGGTGCGGCAACTGGCGTAGGCGGGATTTTACGCGATGTGTTTACTATGGGGGCCCGGCCGATTGCCTCGCTCAACTCGCTGCGTTTTGGCGCTCCCACACACCCGCGCACGCCGTATTTAGTGAAAGGGGTAGTGGCCGGTATCGGCGGCTATGGCAACAGTGTCGGCGTGCCGACCGTTGGCGGTGAGGTATACTTTGACCCTGGCTATAATGGCAATATTCTGGTCAACGCCTTTACCTTGGGTGTGGTCAAAACCGACCGAATTTTTCGCGCCCGGGCGGCCGGAGCAGGCAACCCCGTCATCTACGTCGGCTCACGCACTGGCCGAGATGGGATTCATGGGGCCAGTCTGCTCGCCTCACGTGAATTTGACGCGCGTTCAGAAGAACTGCGGCCGGCCGTGCAGGTCGGCGATCCGTTTACCGAAAACCTATTAATCGAGGCCTGTCTCGAGCTTATGCAGCGGGATTTGATCGTAGCGATCCAGGACATGGGAGCGGCCGGCTTGACCAGTTCATCGGTCGAAATGGCTGGCCGGGGGGGGACCGGCTTTTTGCTCAATCTAGACGCCGTTCCCACCCGCGAGAACGGGATCAGCCCCTACGAACTGTTACTGTCAGAGTCCCAAGAACGTATGCTGCTCGTAGCCAAGGCAGGCTGTGAAGAAGAAGTCAGGGCTATTTTCTCTGGCTGGGATTTACCCGCCGTTGTTGTCGGCCAGGTTACCGATGACGGCCTGTTCCGAGCCGAGTGGCGGGGTCGAGAGGTGGTCCGTATTCCGGTCTCGGCGCTGACCGCCGAGGCGCCGGACTACGAGCGTCCGGTCCAAAAACCGGACGATCTCGACCAGCGTCAGGTGCTCAAGCTAGCAAGCCTCCCCCTGCCGAGCGATTACAACGCCGTTCTGTTACGGCTCCTAGGTTCGCCGAATCTAGCCAGCAAAGAATGGGTGTATCAACAGTACGATACGCTGGTCAGTGGCAATACCGTTGTCCAGCCCGGCTCGGATGCGGCCGTGCTGCGCATTAAAGGGACCACGACTGGTATCGGCCTGAGCGTCGACTGCAACAGTCGTTACTGTGCCCAAGACCCGTATCGCGGCGCGCTGATCGCCGTGGCCGAGAGCGCACGCAACCTGGCTGTCAGCGGCGCTCGCCCGCTTGCCCTGTCCGACTGTCTGAATTTCGGCAACCCGGAAAAACCCGAAGTAATGTGGCAATTCCAGCAGGCCATTGCCGGTATACGGGACGCGTGTCAGGCGCTTGGCCTAGCCGTTGTCAGCGGTAATGTCAGCTTTTATAACGAAACTGAAGGTCGGGCTATTCCGCCAACGCCGACTGTTGCCATGGTCGGCATCCTAGCGGATATCAACCAACGGTTGACCCAATGGTTTAAGCGGCCGGGAGATGTGATCGTCTTGCTCGGCGAGACCCTAGAGGAGCTAGGCGCCAGTGAGTATCTGGCCCTGATTCATCACCGGGTGGCAGGCCGACCCCCTCAGCTTGACCTCGATCGCGAAAAACGCCTCCACCAGCTGTGTCTCGACGCCAATGCGGAAGACCTGCTGTCTTCGGCCCACGACGTTGCCGAGGGCGGCCTAGCCGTGGCGCTGGCCGAGGCGTGCATTAGCGGCCCGGCCACTCTCGGTGCTCGGGTACGTCTTTCGGATTCGCTGCGTCTCGACGCTCAACTGTTTGGCGAAAGCCAGTCCCGAGTACTCGTCTCATTACCCACTGCAAAGCTGGCTCGACTCCAAGCTCTGACCGAGGCAGCCGGCCTGCCGTGCGTCGTTCTAGGCCAGGTCGGCGGAAGCGTGTTGGAGCTGACCGGGAGTATACGCCTGCCGGTAGCCCAACTCAAACACGAATGGCGGACCGCTCTGGCCCGGCACGTGGAACTGTGAGGCACGAGGTCTGAGGCGGAGGGCACGCGGGCCGAGAGGAGGTTCCATGCCGGACACACACACACTGAGCCAACGTGCTCAGCAGCAGGCCCCGCGTGACCGCTCTGATCGTTTTCATGAAGAGTGCGGCGTGGTCGGTATCTATGGCCACCCCGACGCGGCCAATCTTGCGTATCTGTCGCTGTACGCCTTGCAGCATCGGGGGCAAGAATCGGCCGGTCTTGTGTCGTCCAACGGCCAAACCCTACTCGCCCATCGCGGGCTCGGCCTGGTCGCCGATATTTTTGACGAACGACAGATCCGTCGCCTGGAGGGCAGGAGCGCCATCGGCCATAATCGCTACTCTACCGCTGGCTCGACGATTCTCAGAAATACCCAACCGCTGGTAGCCCGCTACACCTACGGCTCGCTGGCGGTTGGTCATAACGGCAACCTGGTCAACGCCAGCGAGCTGCGGTTACGTTTAGAACGGCAAGGCTCAATCTTTCAGTCAACAGTCGACACCGAGGTAATCCTGCACCTCATTGCCGGTGCTCAAACTCCGACCCTGGTTGACCGGATTATCGAAGCCCTAGCTCAGCTGCGTGGGGCGTATTCCTTGGTGTTTCTGACAGAAAACGCCATGATTGCCGCCCGTGATCCCTACGGTTTTCGTCCGCTCGTGTTGGGCCAGATTAAGGAGGGGGAAAGAGAAACCGCGGTCGTTGCCTCAGAAACCTGCGCCTTCGACCTGATTGGCGCCAGCTATGAACGGGAAGTCGAGCCGGGCGAGGTCGTGTTGTTTACGCAGCGCGGCCTACAGTCGTACAAACCCTTCCCGCGTGAACCGCTCTCCCGGTGTGTGTTCGAGTATATTTATTTCTCCCGACCCGATAGTACACTGTACGGTAAGAGTGTCTACCAGGTCCGACAAGCTTTCGGGCGTCAACTCGCCCGCGAGGCTCCAGCCGAGGCCGATATCGTCATCCCAGTCCCGGACTCTGGCGTGCCGCCGGCGCTCGGTTATGCCCAGGAGATAGGCCTACCGTTTGAGATGGGTTTGATTCGGAATCACTATGTTGGCCGCACCTTTATCGAGCCCCGCGACGCCATCCGCCATTTTGGTGTCAAGATCAAGCTCAACGCCCAAAATGACGTCTTGCGCGGAAAGCGGGTTGTTGTTGTTGACGACTCGATTGTCAGGGGCACGACGAGCCTCAAGATTATCACCATGATTCGCAATGCCGGAGCGCGTGAAGTCCATATGCGGATTAGCTCTCCACCAACGGTCGGCCCGTGTTACTATGGTGTTGATACGCCCAAGCGAGGCGAGTTGATAGCCGCCAACCAAGACGTTGAGGATATTCGGCGCTATATCACGGCCGACAGCCTCTCCTATCTGAGCGAGGCCGGTCTGTATATCGCCCTCAAAGAGTCGCAGACCGGTTTCTGTGACGCCTGCTTTACCGACCGCTACCCGATCCCGATCGGGGAACGGCCCAAGGGCAGCCAGCTGGTGCTGTTTGAACTCGATCGCTGAGGGCTTGGCCCCGTCACCCGTCGCTAACCCGCACGACAGTATCCCGATGCCAGTGGCGGTCGTCAGGCTGCGGATAATCCAGAGTTGAATGCAAACCCCGACTCTCCCGGCGCAGAAGGGCACATCGAATAATCAGCTCGGCCACAGTGGCTAAGTTCCGCAGCTCTAGCCCATCGCCGGTCACCAGAAAGTTCCAATAATAGTCCCGAATCTCGTCCTGAATCAGCCCAATCCGACGCTGCGCACGGGCCAGACGACGGTCGCTGCGCACAATGCCGACGTAGTTCCACATCAGGCGGCGAATCTCCTCCCAGGTCTGGGTCACCACGACCATTTCATCACTATCGACCGCCTGACCCGGGTTCCAGTCAGCAAATGGTGGGCTCGGCTGCCGATCGGTGGCCAGCAATTCCCGGGCATGGACAAAAACTCGATGGGCAAAGACGACGGCTTCGAGCAGAGAGTTGGACGCGAGCCGGTTGGCCCCGTGCAGACCGGACATGCTGACCTCACCGGCCGCGTATAAACGTCGGATCGCGGTTGCGCCGTTCAAGTTAATGACCACACCTCCACACATATAGTGAGCCGCGGGGACGACCGGAAGCGGATCAGTGGTGAGATCAAGGCCGTACTCAAGACAACGTTGGGAGATGACCGGAAAGCGCTGGCGCAAGAAATCCGCGTCGCGGTGACTGATATCAAGGAAGACCGACTCAAAGCCGTGCGTCTTCATTTCCCGGTCAATCGCCCGCGCCACAATGTCGCGGGGGGCAAGCTCGGCCCGCTCATCGTAGTCGGCCATAAACGCCGTGCCATCCGGACGGCGTAAAATCGCTCCCTCTCCCCGTAAGGCTTCAGAAATCAAAAATGACTTCGCTTGGGGATGAAACAGACAGGTCGGGTGAAACTGAAAAAATTCGAGATTGGCGACCGGTGCGCCGGCCCGATAGGCCATTGCCACACCGTCGCCGGTCGCCACATCGGGATTGCTGGTGTACAGGTAGACCTTGCCCGCTCCTCCGGTGCATAACACAGTGACCCGGGCGGTAAACGTCGAGACCCGGTTGGTCTCAAGATCAAGCACATAAGCTCCCCAGCACTCTTTGTCCGTCGGCCCACCGGTCGTCAGCAGATCAATCCCCATATGCTTCTCAAGAATACGAATATTGGTCCGGCGACGAACGGCGTCGACCAGGGCACGGATAATTTCCTGACCGGTGGCATCAGCCGCATGGAGGATACGACGGTACGAATGGCCTCCCTCAAGGCCCAGATCATACTCCTTAGCCCGGCTCCCGTTGCCCCTTCGACGCGAAAAGTTGGTGCCCAACGCAATCAGTTCCCGAATCCGCTCCGGCCCCTCACGGACAACGGTTTCGACCACCTTCGTATGACAGATTCCAGCTCCGGCCTTCAGGGTATCACGCGTATGGGCGTCAAAAGAATCATCTGCACTCCAGACAGAGGCAATACCGCCCTGGGCGTAGGCGCTATTACTCTCCGGGAGGCGGTCTTTGGTGACAATTGTAACCGAGCTGTGGACGGCCGCTTTGAGGGCTAGACTTAAGCCGGCAACGCCGCTGCCGATAATGAGATAGTCGCTTATATCCATGGACCGCCCCATTGCTGTCATGTCAATACCACAGAGTCAAGGCAGGAAGTGGAAGGGACAGGAAATTGACCTGGAACAGAAAATTGCTTATGTGGGATGCTGTTGTGCTGGTCAGGTGAACGATGATGACCGCCTCATCAGGAAGAGTGCGTCACTCACTTTGTCAACGAGAAAAATTGTGTCACATGTGCCCAATCTGCTGAGTCTCTTCCGTATCGCTCTGATCCCGTTGCTGATGTACTATCTGACCGACCCTGGGCCGAGTGCCGGAGTCTGGGCGTTTTGTATTTTTTTTGTGGCCAGTTGGACAGACTACTTTGACGGTTATATTGCCCGTTTACAGGGTCGGACCAGTACCCTGGGCAAGTTGCTCGACCCCCTGGCCGATAAACTTTTGGTGATGGCTGCCCTGATTATGCTGCTCAGCCTTGACCGTTTTCCACGGGTTCCAGCCTGGCTAGTTGTCCTGCTGATCGGACGAGAGATTGCGGTTACCGGGCTGCGCGGCATTGCAGCCGGTTCAGGGGTAGTTATTGAAGCCGAAGCGCTCGGCAAGTACAAAACCCTATGCCAAATCTTTGCCGTACACAGTTTGATCCTGCACTACACCTATTGGGACATCGATTTTCATCTCACGGGGATGTATTTTCTGTGGATCTCGGCCCTGTTCAGCCTGTGGTCCGGACTTGAGTATCATCTCAAGGTCATCCGAGAGCTTTCAGCCAGCCGTTCGGTGCCCCGAGACCGACAGGACCAGCCGACTCGGCAGAATCCTGGGAACACGTATACGAACAGTCAGGTCGATGGACGCCACGTCCGACACACTGACCCAGCCTAGCTAAGCGATGAGAGAGCGACATGCGGGTTTTAGTCACCGGAGCTGCCGGTTTCATTGGATTTCATGTTGCGGCCCGCCTGCTTGCCCGTGGGGACTCAGTCATCGGCCTAGATAATATCAACGCCTACTACGATGTCCGCCTGAAACAAGCCCGACTGGCCCAGCTCAGCCACCAGGCTCGCTTCAGCTTTCATAAACTCGATCTAGCCGACCGGGCAGGCATGGCCGAGCTGTTTCAGCATTACCGCCCGGAGCAGGTCGTCCACCTGGCCGCCCAGGCCGGCGTCCGCCACTCGCTGACGAATCCGCACGCCTATGTTGAGAGTAACCTGGTCGGCTTTCTGAATGTTGTCGAAGGCTGCCGGACGATTCAGACTGTCCACCTGGTGTATGCCTCGAGCAGCTCAGTATACGGGGCGAACACAACGAAGCCGTTTTCGGTCCACCACAATGTCGACCATCCGATTTCCCTGTACGCCGCGTCCAAAAAAGCCAATGAACTGATGGCCCATACGTATAGCCATCTATATGGTCTGCCGACGACCGGTCTGCGGTTTTTTACTGTATACGGTCCGTGGGGCCGTCCGGATATGGCCCTGTTTGTGTTTACCCGCGCCATTCTGGCTGGCGATCCCATAGCGGTCTTTAACGATGGCCGGATGCGACGTGATTTTACCTACATCGACGATATTGTCGAGGGCGTAATCCGCGTGCTGGATAGCGTTGCTCAACCGAACCCGGCCTGGTCTGCTCAGGCGCCCGATCCGGGCACCAGTTCGGCGCCTTACCGTCTGTATAACATCGGCAACGGTCAGCCGGTCGAACTGCTGGACTTTATCTCCGTACTAGAGGAGTGCCTGGGCCGCCCAGCAAAAAAGAAGTTTCAGCCTCTGCAGGCCGGCGATGTGCCAGAAACCTACGCCGACGTGGACGATTTAGTCCGCGCCGTCGGCTTTCGGCCGGCCACGCCGCTGCGCGAGGGCATTGCCCGGTTCGTGGAATGGTACCGAGGATACTACCAGGTGTAAGAGGGACTCATCCTGGTGGAGTCTGGGATTTCCCTCGCACGGGAAAACGTCCCAGCGTTCTCGATCTTCTCTGTGTTCCGAACAGTCGCTGCGATTCCACATCATCCTCGCATAGCGGTCCATTCATAACGGCAGGACCGCTCTCAGAGATCACCCTTAGTCCTCTCTCCAGAAGAGCCGACTTGTCTACTCCGGCGACAAGAAACACCTCCCTCCCATCAAACCCCAGCCCCGCTGTAACCGCCCGTGGCGCCTCAGAGCATCTCACGAGGGAGAAATCGCAGCCCTCGACAGTGTGGAGACTTATGACGGGCTTCCCGACCCGTCCTGGTCCGGTGCTAGGGTGACAAGCGCCAGGGCGTGAATCATTCCACCCATCTCGTCAGCCAGCGCTGCATAGACCATGCGGTGCCGCTGCACCCGGGTTTTTCCGGTAAACAGCGGCGACACAATGCGCACCCGGTAGTGCCCGCCGCCCGAGGTCGCCCCTGCATGACCGGCGTGCAGGGCGCTCTCGTCTTCAACCGAGACTTCCAGCGTTTCAAGGTGGAGGCGGAGGAGCTGTTCGATTTTCTGCGCAGTGTTCATATTCATAGACGCCGGCTCAGGTATTCTGACGGCCCGTGATCGAAGGAAAAACCGGACGCCGGCGCTCCTGCAGGGCAGCCAGTCCCTCGCCGACATCTTTGCCAAAGAACCCCAGCATTTCCAGTGCCAGTGAGTAGTCAAAGGAGGTTGCGGCAGCATTGCGCAGCCACTGGTTCAAGGACAGCTTGGTCCAACGGATCGCCTGCTGGGCGCCGTTGGCCAGCTTTGTGGCCACCTCCATCGCCTTTGGCATCAGCTCGTCGTGGGGAACGACCATGCTGATCAAGCCGATCCGTTCGGCCTCTGTGGCATCCAACATATCACAGGTCAGCAGGTAGTACTTGGCCTTGGCCATACCGATCAACAGGGGCCAAATCGCAGCCGCATGATCGCCGGCAGCCACGCCCAGTCTGGTGTGGCCATCGGTGAACTTGGCCTTTTCGGAGGCGATGCTGATGTCGGCCATCAGCGCTACCGCCAGCCCGGCACCAACCGCCACGCCGTTAATGGCCGAAATGATCGGCTTATTGCAGTTGATCATATTGTGGACAATGTCGCGGGCCTCTTTCATCGTCTGCGACACCACGTCGAGGTTGCCCATTGATTTTTCAACAACCTCAAAATCTCCTCCGGCCGAGAAGGCGCGGCCGGCACCGGTAATCACGGCAACCCTGATGTCGTCATCCTCGGCAATATCAAGCCACACCTTGCTCAACTCGTAGTGCAAACGGAAATTTGTCGAGTTCAGCGTCTCGGGTCGGTTGATGGTCAGCTTGGCAATACCGTCCTTGATCTCAATCACCAGATGCTCATATTTGCTGGAATCCATACTCCTGCCTCCTTTCGATCATATCGCTAGACCGGTCCTCGTCTTGTGAGATCACCCCTATCTGGGTTGCCTAATGCGCCTCCGCCCAGCTGCGTCCCTGCCCGATCTCTACCTCAAGCGGCACCTCAAGCGCGGCGACCCCTTCCATGACCTCACGGACAAGGGGGAGTACCGTCTGGAGTTCCTCCTCGGGGACCTCGAACAGTAGTTCGTCGTGCACCTGCAGCAGCATGCGGGTGCCTGAGCCTTGTTGGCGGAGCCGCCGGTCGATCGTCACCATGGCGATCTTGATCAGGTCGGCGGCCGTACCCTGAATCGGGGTATTGATAGCAGCCCGTTCGGCAGCGCTGAGGACTTGACGGTCGGTGCTGCGCAGGTTCGGTACGTAACGCCGCCGCCCCTGCAAGGTCGTCACATAGCCGCGCTCTCGGGCGATATTCAGTACGCCGTCCATATAACCTTTAATCCCGTGGTAGCGAGCAAAATACTGGTCGATATAGCCTTGAGCGGTTTTAAACGGAATATTCAGCGAACGGCCCAGACGGTGCGCGCCCATGCCGTAGATAATACCAAAATTGATCGTCTTGGCCTGACGCCGCTGGTCCGCGGTGACTGTTTCAACCCCAAAGAGTTCAGCCGCCGTCCGGGCGTGCACGTCTTGTCTGCACCGAAAAGATTCCACCAGGACCGGGTCGTGACTCAAGTGGGCTAGCAGCCGCAGCTCAATCTGAGAATAGTCAGCCGACACGAACACGCGGCCCGGTGCCGGAACAAAGGCAGCCCGGATACGGCGGCCCTCTTCACTCCGAATCGGGATGTTCTGCAGATTCGGCTTGCTCGACGACAGGCGCCCAGTCGCTGTGACCGTCTGGTTGAACGAGGTATGAATCCGCCCGGTTGTGGGGCGAATCAACTTCGGCAGGGCATCTACGTAGGTACTTTGCAGCTTGGCAAAGCCCCGATAGGACAGGATTTTGGCTGGCAGTGGATAATGCTCGGACAGCCCCTCTAGGACCGAAGAGTCGGTCGACGAGCCAGTCTTGGTTTTTTTGCCGCGTGGCAGACCTAACTTCTCAAACAGAATGCGCTGGAGCTGCTGCGGAGAGGCGATATTAAACTCCTCACCGGCCATGTCGTATATTTCGTGTTCGAGCCGTCGGCGATGTTCGCTAAACTCGGTCGACAGTTCGGCCAAAAAGTCATGGTCAACCAGAATACCGTTCAACTCCATGCGCGCTAAGACTAGGGCTAGGGGGACTTCGACCTCAGAGAATAGCTCCCCCATGCCCTCGTCGTGGAGGCGCGGAAACATCCGCTGGGCCAAGCGTAGAGTGATATCGGCGTCTTCGCCGGAATAGCTGGCCGCGGTATCAACCGCCACCTCGGCAAACCCTTTTTTGGCGCCGTTGGTCACTTCCTCATAGCGGGTCATACTGTAGCGCAGCTGATTCCAGGCCAGATCGTTCAGATTATGACGGGCGGCGGGATCGAGCAGATACGAGGCCAGCATAGTGTCCCCGGCCACGCGCCCGGGCCACAACCCATATTTGGCAAGGACCATGACGTCATATTTGAGATTCTGACCGATGAGCGACAGCGACTCGTCTTCAAACAGACCACGGAGCGCTTCAAGCACGGTCTCGCGCGGCAGCTGGCACTCGGCCCCTTCTGCCGTATGGGCAACGGGCACATACCAGGCCTGTTCTTCGTGTACCGACAGGGCGACCCCGACGAGGTCGGCGTCAAGCGGATCGAGGGCAGTCGTCTCGGTGTCCAGACAGTAGGTCTTGGCCACCCGGATCTGGCCCAGCACGTGTTGGAGCTGTTCTGCGGTCCGGACAATCTCATATCGACCCGCTTTAGCCTGTTCTTCATCCACAGAAAATTCCCAGCTGACGTCCAGATCTGAGAGAAAGCGGCGAAACTCAAACTCGCTAAACAGCTCCCGGAGACGGTCGACATCTGGCTCTTTGCGGATCAAGCTCCCCAACTCGACCTCAACCGGAACCTCACGACACAAGGTCACGAGTTCTTTAGACAGGCGGGCCAGCTCAACATTGTCGCGGATCTTGTGGCCCAGTTTCCCCTTGATGGCGTCACTATTGCTGAGAACGTTTTCGAGAGTGTGCCATTCGGCGATGAGTTTCATCGCGGTCTTGTGACCTACTCCAGGAATACCCGGAATGTTATCAGTAGCGTCCCCCATCAGGGCCTGCACATCAATCACCCGACTGGGCTCAACGCCGAATTTGGCCCGGACATCCTCGATTCCAATAGTTTGGTTCTTCATGGTATCGAGCATTGTCACCCGCTCAGACACGAGCTGCATCAGATCCTTATCACCAGAGACCAGGACAATCTCGGCTCCGTCTTGGTCCCAGCGGCCCGCCAGGGTGGCCAGAATATCATCCGCCTCGTAGCCAGCGAGCTCGATGGCCGGAATGCGGTAGGCCTCGACGACCTCTTTGATACGGGGGATTTGCTGCCGCAGCGCGTCAGGAATGGCCTGTCGGTTGGCCTTATAGTCGCTATAGCGCGCGTGCCGAAAATTCTTGCCCGGCGCATCAAAGATAATCGCCAGATGGCTCGGGTCATAGGTGTCTCGGACCCGCTGGAGCATGTTTACAAAGCCAAAAATCGCATTGGTGGGAAAGCCGCTCGAATTGCTCAGCTCACGCACGGCGTAGAACGCTCGGTAGATGTATGACAGACCGTCGATCAGAAAAATCCGCATTGGTTCATCTGTCCTCGGCAGAAAGGAGAACAATGAGAATCGCCCCATTAGGAAGAGATTATTGTTCTCCTTTTGTGGCAGGACACTCGCGCAGCGTCAAGCGAGCCGGCTTGTCATCAGCCAAAAAAAGTCCCTGGCTGGTCAGGGACTTTGGAGAGAGCGGGTGACCGGCTTCGAACCGGCGACTTCGACCTTGGCAAGGTCGCGCTCTAGCCAGCTGAGCTACACCCGCGTATCGTCACACAAACATACACCATACAATGGCGAAGTGTCAACGCTCATTTTATGTCGAACGCCTGGCCGAGCAACTCCAAAAACTCTGCCTCGCTTAAAATCTCTACCCCCAAGCGTTGGGCTTTGTCGCGCTTTGAACCCGGCTCTGTCCCGGCCACGACATAGCTCGTTTTTTTTGATACCCCCGAGGTAGCTTTGCCGCCCAAGACTTCGATCCGCTGCTGGGCTTCGGAGCGGGACATGCTTTCCAAGGTTCCGGTCAGTACAAAGGTCTTGCCGCTCAGCCTGCCCTCCCGTCGGGCGGCCACTTTGGGGAAGTGTACCCCGGCTCTGAGCAGCTTCTCGATAACGCGTCTATTTTGGTCTTGGCTAAAAAAGTGAGTAAGACTGCGCGCTACTTCCGGCCCAATATCCCGAATCTCTTCTAAAGTCTCTGGCGCAGCCTCCATGAGAGGTCCTAAATCACCAAAATGTTCGGCGAGTTGCTTGGCCGTGGCCTCGCCAACGTGGCGAATACCGAGGGAGGCAATAAAACGCGACAGGTTTGTTGTTTTGCTCTTCTCAATGGCGGCAAGCAGATTGCGGGCTGACTTGTCGGCTAGGCGTTCCAGACCTTCAAACTGCTCCTGGGACAGGCTGTACACATCGCCCGGATCACTGACGAGTCCGGTGTCGACCAACTGATTGATAATCTTTTCGCCTAAGCCCTCAATATCCATTGCACCCCGGCTGGCAAAGAACTTCAGGCTCTCTTTGAGCTTGGCCCGACAGGCCAGACCTGTACAGCGATAGGCGACCTCGCCCGCTGCCCGTTCTACCTCTGCCCCACACACCGGGCAGCGATCGGGCATGACAAAGACGGTCTCTTTTCCGGTACGGCTGTTGGGCAGAGCTTTGACGACATAGGGAATGACATCCCCGGCCCGCTCAACAATGAGCGTATCGCCGACACGGATATCTTTACGAACAATCTCATCGATATTGTGTAGTGAGGCACTCTTGACCGTCACCCCGCCAAGGCCGACCGGTTCGAGTTCAGCAACCGGGGTAAGCACGCCCGTTCGTCCGACCTGGAGCACGATACCGAGGAGTCGGGTCGTTGCCTGGCGGGCGGCAAATTTATAGGCCACCGCCCAGCGTGGCGAACGCGAAATCGTCCCGAGACGCTGCTGCAGCCCAAAATCATCAACTCGGACAACGATACCGTCAATTTCAAACGGCAGCGTGACACGCTGCGCCTCTAAGGCGTCAAAAGCCGAGAACACCTCGGACAAACTCTGACATACCCGGCTATAGGGCACCGGTTTCAACCCCCAGGAGCGAAGGGCGTAGATAAACTCTTGGTGCGAGGTCAGCGTCTGCCCCTCGATCTGGCCGAGGCCGTGGCAGAAGAGGTCCAGCGGGCGTTTGGCTGTCACGGCCGAGTCGAGCTGCTTGAGGGACCCGGCGGTCGCGTTACGGGGATTGGCAAAGAGCGATTCGCCCCCTTCGGCGCGCTCGGTATTGAGGCGACGAAACGCGGCGTTTGACAGAAAAACCTCACCCCGCACCTCCAGACGGCCCGGAATGGGATAGCCCTGGTCAAGTAAGCTCAGCGGAACAGACCGAATGGTTTTGATATTGCGGCTAATATCTTCACCCGTTGTCCCGTCGCCCCGAGTTGAGCCGGTGACAAAGCGGCCGTTTTCATACACGAGCTCGACCGCGACCCCGTCAATTTTGGGCTCCGCCACATACACAATCGGCTCGGCGGTGTTGAGAAAACGCCGCAAACGATCCTCAAACTCCTGCATTTCATCGTGGCTGACGACATTGGCCAGGGACAGCATGGGAACACGGTGCCGAACCGGGACAAAATCGGCGACAGGGGGAGCGCCGACCTTCTGGGTCGGTGATAGCGGGTCGCGGAGTTGGGAATACTCGGCCTCCAGCTGGCTCAAACGCCGGAACAGCCGGTCATACTCCGCATCGCTCACAACCGGGTCATCAAGCACATAATAGCGCTGGTTATGGTGGCGCAGTTCGGAGCGGAGACGGTCGACTTCCGCCCGGATTTTTTGAGGAACCGGCACGTCTTTATTCGACTCCATTCCCCAGCAAAGCATCGTCAGCCGCTGGCTGTTGCAAGGTCACGCAGTGAATCGCCCCCAAGCCCAGCACTAAGTCTATGCATGGCAGGCCGAGCACCCGGCGGTCGGGAAACAGGCTTTGGAGAATACCCAGGACACGTTGGTCGTGTGGATGGTCATAGGTTGGGACTAAGACCAGCCCGTTGGCAATATAAAAATTGGCATAGCTAGCGGGCAGTCTCGGGACGTCTGCATCCTTGGACAGGAGCGGGCCCGGCATTGGCAGAGGGACGACCGTCAACTGACGCCCGTCTTGGTCGGTCGCCCGCCGCAGTCGGGCTAGGTTGTCTTGCAAGGAGCGATAATTGATGTCAAGTGGATCGTCTTCGACCGCACACACAACCGTCGTGGGGTTCACAAAGCGGGCAATGTCATCAACGTGTCCGTCGGTATCATCCCCAGCAATGCCGCCTCCCAGCCAGACGATTTTATCCACCCCCAGGAAGACTCTTAAGGCAATCTCAATATCCTGCCGGGTCAGGGACGGATTACGGTTTGGATTCAACACACAGGCTTCAGTGGTCAACAGCGTACCACAGCCGTTCACATCGATCGAACCGCCCTCAAGCACCAGATCTGGGGCAAATCGAGGAATCGCCAGACGAGTCGCAATATGGCGCGCAACCGCGTCATCCAGATCCCAGGGCGGATATTTCCCGCCCCAGCTATTAAATCTCCAGTCGGTCAGGGCCAGTTCGGTTCGGTTCGGTTGGCCGCGGCTCGGCCGCGTTACAAAAATGGGGCCATAGTCCCGCGCCCAGGCATCGTTGGTCGGGACCTCGTGCACGCTCAGCTGATCCAAATTCACGCCCGCTCGGGCCAGCCGGGAGCTGACCAACCGCCCCATCTCGGCGTCGTTCACACAGATATGCACCCGCTCGTGGAGGTGGAGGGCGTAGGCCATGGCACAGAATAGCGACGGAATTGCCGCAAAGCGGCCCGGCCAGGTGTCGACATTATGCGGCCAGGAGAGCCAGGTGGCTGCATGCGGCTCCCACTCCGCAGGCAGCCGTAGGCCGAGGCTGGCCGGCGTCTGGGCCAGTCTGAGTGTCGGGCCTGCGGCCCTGCGTTTAGTCAAGATAGCGCTTGGTGAGATTGGTGTAGGCATCGATCCGTCGATCGCGCAGAAACGGCCATTCCTGGCGCACCGTATCAATGCGACTGAGGTCACACGAGACCAGGACGGTCTCTTCGCGGTCGGTTCCGGCACTGGTCAGCAGGCGGCCAAAAGGATCGCTCACAAAAGATGAGCCCCAAAACTGAAGCCCGCCCTCTGTCCCAACTCGGTTCACCGTCGCAACAAAGACGCCGTTGGCAACCGCGTGGCCACGCTGGATTGTCTCCCAGGCGTCACGCTGAGCTTGGCGTTCTTCGGCTCGTTCGGCGTGGTGCCAACCAATAGCCGTCGGATAGAACAGCAGCTGGGCCCCGCTCAGCGTGGTCAGGCGAGCACCCTCGGGAAACCACTGATCCCAGCAGATTAAGACACCGATCCGGGCGTAGCGGGTTGCAAACGTCCGAAACCCCAGATCGCCCGGTGTGAAATAGAATTTTTCATAGTACAGGGGATCGTCCGGAATATGCATCTTGCGATAGGTGCCGAGCAAACTCCCGTCGGCATCAATCACGGCCACCGAGTTGTGGAATAAGCCCGCTGCCCGCTTCTCGAAAATCGGCACAATCAACACCACCTGACGGGCACGCGCCACACGGCTGAGCGTTTCGGTTGTCGGCCCAGGAATTGGTTCGGCCAGCCGAAACCAGCCGTTCTCTTCTCGCTGACAAAAATAGACCGAACAGAAGAGCTCTTGGAGACACACAATCTGGGCCCCGCGCTGGGCGGTCGCCTCGATGCGTTGTATGGCTTTGCTGAGGTTTGCGCTGGGCTCGTCCCCGCACGTCATCTGGACCAAGCCGATACGGACGGTGGCCGAGCGGATATCCATGGCTTGCATTATACGGAACCAGCCCAGCGGGCTCAATGTGGGACGCTCCGAAAGACAGCGGCTTGAGGCCTGGGGTTTTCTTGACAGCTATCAACAAAAACGGTAGGGGTAGCAGCTCCTTACAGCAGCACGAGGTGGACCGCCTGCCTTGAAGACACACACACGACGGACCGCATCTTCGGGCCGGCCCCGAGCGAAAGGACTGCCCGGGACTTTCCTTGCCACCCTTCTCGCCCCATCCTCTCGTGCCCAAACGACCATCGGGCACTACGCATCCTGATCGTCTCCCCGATAGTGTAGAGATAAGAGGTTCATGTAAGGAAGTGTTGCCATGAGAGCGCTAAAAGAGGGTGCCCGTGATACTACTCAATTGGGACATTTTTCAGCCTCCCAGATGGCAAGTCTGCGAGGCACGACAGACCTCCCTCCAATTCCCTCTGCCGTCCAGGAGATGGTCGAGGAAAACCTTGCCCGGTATGGAATAGATAACTGGGGTGGAGAATATTTCTCGGTCAACCGTAAGGGATACGTCACCCTGACCTTTGACCAACGCCACCCGGTAGCCGTCATCCAGATTGTGGACGAGCTGCGTCAGCGTGGTCTGTCACCCCCACTCATCCTGCGCTTCCCCCAGATCCTGGACGGCCAGATTGAGAAACTCGTCGCCGCCTTTCGTGCTGCAATCGAAGAGTTTGACTACAACGGCGGCTATATTCCAGCCTATCCGCTTAAGGCCAATCAAAAAAAAGAGGTTGTCCAGGAGATCGTTCGCTATGGCCAGCGCTACGATTTAGGTATTGAGGTGGGCAGCAAAGCCGAACTGACCCTAGCCTTGGCCCTGAGCGATAATCCAGAGGCGCCAATCATCTGCAACGGGGTCAAAGATGAGGCCTATCTCAGTCTCGCTCTGCGCAGCAGACAGATCGGACGGAAGGTCTTTATTGTTTTAGAAACGCTCTTTGAACTGAGGTTGCTGATTGAGCTGAGCCAGCGCCTGAGCATTCGTCCCCGGATCGGCCTACGGCTCAAACTGTCGGCGCGCGGCAGCGGCAAATGGGAGAAGTCGAGCGGCGACTTATCCAAGTTTGGCTTCACCACCACCGATCTGCTCAAAGGTCTCACATATCTCAACAGAGCCAATCTCGGCGACTGTCTCCAATTGCTGCATTTTCATATCGGTTCGCAAGTGACCGATATCAAGCGCATTAAGTATGCGGTCAAAGAGGCGGCGCGAACCTACGCCAAGCTGCGCAAAATGTGCCCCCAGCTCGCCTACCTCGATGTTGGCGGTGGCCTTGGCATTGACTACGATGGCTCGCGTACAGCTTCAGAGTCAAGCGTTAACTACTCTGTCCAGGAGTACGCCAACGATATCATCTATTCGGTCAAAGAAGTGTGCGACAGTGAGGAGGTGCATGAGCCGATTATCCTCACCGAAAATGGTCGGATGATCGCCGCCCCCCACGCCTTGCTCGTCTTTAATATTATCAACGAGTTGACCCTGTTGAACGGTCCAATTCACGTGCCTAAGCCCGATAGCCACCCGCAGGTCATTCAGGAAATGTATGATATCTATACCGAGATCAATGCAAAGAACTACCGGGAGTATTACCACGACGTGATCGAACAGCGGGACGAAATGTTCTCGCTGTTCAATCTAGGCTATTTATCCTTAGAAGATCGTGGACTTGGTCAGGAGCTGTTCTGGGGAGTATGTGAGCGAGCGCTGAAGTTTGCTAAACTGGCCAAGCATATGCCCGAAGAGTTTGAAGACCTAGAGCGCCGCCTCGCCCACAAATTCATCTGTAATTTCTCCGTCTTCCAGTCTATTCCAGACTCGTGGGCCGTCGGCCAGCTGTTTCCCATTATGCCGCTGCACCGGCTGGCCGAGATGCCTGAACATAAGGGCTATTTGGCGGATTTGACGTGTGATTCAGACGGGAAGGTCGATAATTTTGTCGATCTGCGGGCTATCAAAGACGCGCTTGAACTCCATCCCACTAACGGCCAGCCCTACTATCTGGGCGTCTTTCTTACCGGAGCCTATCAAGATGTGCTGGGCGATTACCACAATCTGTTTGGCCACGTCCACGACGCGTCGGTTGTGATTGATGAGCATGGCCAGTCTCACATTACCACGATTATGCCCGGCCAGAAGATCGAGAGTGTGCTCAGAGTGTTTGGTTATAAACGCCAAGAGCTGCTCCAAGGATTTCGGCACCAGCTTAGGGCAAGTGCAGAGCCCATCGCACCGGAATGGCGTGACCGGCTGATTCAGGAGTTCGAAGCCGCTCTCGAAAGCTATCCCTATCTGACACTGGAGGACTGAGAGCGGCCATGGCCCATATTCTCGACGCGGCCGATCCGGCCGCGGTTCTGCAGGCGGCCGCGCTGGTACGAACTGGCGGCCTTGTCGCCTTTCCAACCGAAACTGTCTACGGCCTTGGGGCCGACGCGCTCAATGAGCGTGCGGTGGCTCAGGTCTTTGCGGTGAAACAGCGCCCTGAGTTTGATCCGCTGATTGTGCATATTGAGGACAGCAGTGCCGTCCCTCGATACGCCTCCCGCATCGACGACCGGGCTAGGGATCTTATGGGACGCTTCTGGCCCGGTCCGCTCACCCTCGTGTTGCCCAAACGGCCTGTTATTCCGGACCTGGTCACGGCTGGGCTGGGGACGGTCGGGCTGCGCATGCCGTCCCATCCTGTCGCTCTCAGCCTATTGCGGGAGGCTGGTACGCCGATTGCCGCTCCGAGTGCCAACCCGTTTGGCTATGTCAGCCCAACCACAGCCCGACATGTGCAGGAGACATTAGGACAGACACTTGCGCTGATTCTGGACGGCGGGCCGTGCCCGGTGGGGCTTGAGTCCACGGTGTGTGCGCTAACCGATAAAGAAGCGGTCGTGTTGCGTCCGGGCGGAGTGAGTGTGGAGGATATTGAAGATGTCATCGGGCCGGTCTGTCTCCCCTCTTCAGGCGATCCCGACCCACGCTCGCCAGGCACTCTGCCGCATCACTACGCGCCGCGCGTTCCGATTACCCTGCTCGCCCTCGGCCAGGCCATCCCTCAGCCGTCTCCTCAGGAACGGGTCGGCCTGTTAACCTTCATGCACAGACCAGCGGCAGACGCCTACACGTGTCAGGCTGCTTTATCGGCCGGAGGCAATCTGGTCGAAGCCGCCACACATCTGTTTGCCACCTTGCACCATTTTGACCGTCTGAACCTCGACAGATTGGTGGTCGAGGCTGTCCCCGAGCGAGGGATCGGCCGGGCGATTATGGATCGCCTGCGCCGCGCGGCCGCACTCAGTTCGGATTGAAGAAGCCCACTTCTCATAGCACGAGTGGTATGAGATCAACGAGTCCTTGCCACAGCGTTCAAAGACAGGAGAAGGATCCGATTCAGCATACCATCGCCCTCTCAAGATAGACCTCAAAGACCATCAAACCGCCTTTGTGTGGGGTACGCGGAAGCGAGGATACACCACATTGATGAACTTGAGCCCATTCTGACTTCTAGACTTGTGCTGCAGCACGACGCCTCCCAAAAGCCCGAGCGCAGCCTACAGACCTAGAGGGCCGATTATCTGGAGCAGGAGATCTGGGCTGAGGCGCCGACGCGCAGTGTTCTTGCGTTTGCTGAATTTCTTCAAGCGGTGACCTACGGCCAGCTGCTGAATTATGCAAATATCGCCCAAGCCTGTGGGGTGAGAAGAAGAATGGTTTGGAAATACTCCCAGATTCTTGGCAATAGGCTGCTCGGCTGTAGCCCAGGGCCAGGGCGGAAACGTAAAAATCGCCGTCTCATTGAATCATTGAGACAGCCAAATTCTCTTTATTCAACCCGGAGGTTGCGGGCGCGCCTTGTCCGGTACGCGCCGTATCTCACATGGCAGTGGAGAGTTTGGCCGCGCGTTTGAGCATTCCCATCTGAGCTATACAGAGCCATATTGACCCCTTATTGACGGACTCATAGCGGTCTAGAAATTAAGTCTGCTTACTAGAGACCTCGATGTGGCGATTGAACAAAAGGCCGTCCACAAAGAGGACGAGCACCGCGCAAAGCGCGCGAGGTTCGTGGTGATGCCGTTGCCGGGGAAGACGACGACGCCCTTGGGCAGGAGGTTGAGCAGTTCGTCGTTGCGCCGGAACGGTGCGGTCCGTCCGTGGCGGTCCCAGTCCGGCTTGCATACCACCTGATGGACGCCGCGCTGCTCAGCCCACTTGCGGCGATGCGCTCGACGCCGGGTCCGCCGCCGTGCGCGAGGACGAGCGGCGTATTTCACGCGCCTTGTCGAGGCTTTCGAAGACGGCGCCGGCGTCCCTACCGCCACCGTTTTTGTTGATATCTGTGGCGATGGCGACCAGCGTTCCCTGAGGCGGGTGGGCCTTCATTTCGCGGTCCTTCCTCGCGCGCTGGAAGTCGCGTGCTTCGATGGCGACGGAGGTAAGCGCGCCGGTCTGGCTGATGTGGCTGCCGCGTCTCGGGCGCCAGACCTCGTCGGTCTCGGCGCGGGAGGCCGCGGCGTCGCGCATCTGCTCGAAGGCGTCGCGGCGGTCGCCGAGGTTGCGGGCGCGGTCGGTGACGAGTTCGCGGTTGTGCGCCTTGACCTCGCTGCCGTCCTGGGTGCGCAGCTCGGAGGTGAGCCTGTCGATGCCGCGGCCGAGCCGGCGGACTTGGGCGTCGAAGGCATTGACGATACCCCAGAGGATGTGTTTGCGCTCGTCGGCGAGCTGGGAAGCCGTCGGGGGCGACGCCTTCTGCAAGGATGCGGAAGACGTCGGTTACGGCGTCGTCTTCTTCCAGACCTCGCGGGGGTCGAACTCGCCGCGCTCGGAGGTTGCGCCGTAGAGTGCGGCGTTCTCGCAGATGACGGCGGTCGGGGATTGTGTCTGCTGGGTGTCGATGTGATCGATTATACTATTGAGAGAAAATAATAATTTTTCCAACAGAACATACTGCCACGACTTTACTAATGCGACCTACTTGGCCGACCTCTTCTGTCCAGTTGCCGCGTCTCATTTTGTGAAGGACCATTCTTATGCTTGAAGAGTCAGACTGATCGGTGCACAGTATATCGGTCGAAAAAAAGGAGGAAGCGTATGGACTTTGAAACCCTAGCGACCGGCTATGGCTTGCTTGAGGGACCCCGCACCGATGAGCAGAACCGGCTGTACTTCAGCGATGTCCGCGGGGGCGGTGTCTTCCGCCGTAGTCCAGACGGGCGGATTGAAACGCTGATCTCGCAAGATCGGAAGTCGGTGGGCGGCATTGCTCTGAACGAGGGCGGCGGTCTACTTGTCACCGGCCCGTCGCTAGCCCAGTGGGATGAGCAGACCGGCCAGATCAGAGACATCTTCAGCCAATGGGACGGGAAGCCGCTGTTTGGTCTGAACGATCTGACAATCGACGATCAGGGGAGCATTTGGGTCGGTTCGTTCGGCTGCGACATCAACAAGTTTGATTTTAAGAGCGCCCCACCGCCGGGGTCCTTGTTTCGAGTCGATCCATCGGGACAAGTGACACATCTGTGGGAAGGGGTTGAGGTCACAAACGGACTTGGCTTTACGGCAGATCGTCAGCTGCTCTACCACTGCGATTCCACTACCCGCGCGGTGTGGGTATATGAAGTGCGCACCGACCGAACGGTCAGCGACCGCCAGCTGTTTGCCAAGCTCCCCGAGGGGATGCCTGACGGTATGACGGTCGATGTCGAGGGCGGTGTGTGGGTGGCGGTTGTGGCCGGCTCGGGTGAGGTGGTGCGGTTTAAGCCGGCTGGGACCCTTGACCGACGGATCACCATCCCCGCCAAAACAATCACGAGCGTGGCCTTCGGCGGTCCTGATATGTGTGACCTGTACGTTGTCACTGCCAACAACGATACGCGAGATTTGAAGGGAACGGTATTCCGAACCCGTTCGGACATTCCCGGTTTGCCAGTGCCCAAGGCGAGATTTTGATCTCCTTATTCTTCGGCAGTACTCGTCAGCCCACAGTAACGTCTGCGTCACTGAGACGGCTAGAACATGTCCAGGCTAGCTTTGCGGGAAGACCTAGCTTCTCCTTACCATACCTCACACCGGTACGGTGAACTTTTATCTCTGTTGGTGCGATCTTCTCGGGAGTCCCCGTGCGTTTCGCACCAAAGCTAGCGCCCGACCTGCCCGGCCACGAGGCGCACTCTTCTTGGCGCGGCCATCCACATACTGCCGATAGACACGCCGCACAGCCCGATCGCCAGCCAAAATGCAGGCATATACGTCCCGGTCTGATCGTACACCAGACCAGTCACCCACGGCCCGGCTGCGGCTCCAAGGCTGCCAGCGACACTCAGGGTACCGTAGATTGTGCCATAGCGTCTGCTCTGAAAAATTTCGGCTGGAACCGCTCCATACACGGCCGAGATTCCGTAGCCCAACAAACCCTGGACCATGACCATGCTGTATAACAGCATACGGCTCGGCTCTCCCTGCATGACGAGCAGCAGGGCGTAACACAGACCAAAGCCCAACAGGCTCATCGTCCATACCCATTCACGGCCAATCCGGTCGGACAAAAGTCCCAAGCCAATCTGACCGGCGCTGCCAGCCAGGCCGACCAGACCGAGCGCATAGGCAGCCAGCTGAGGGGAAAACCCAAGATCTTCCAAATACTTGGTCTGATGGACTTGGACCGCGTACCACGCGTAGAGACTTGTTGCCAGGGCGAGCGCTAACCACCAGAACCGCGCAGTCCGGACGGCCAAGGCTAAGGTCCACTCCGTTGAGGCCCAAGCGTGATCAACAATACCGTCGGCACGGCTGAGTTCGGTCGGCGACGAGGTCGAAACGGCCTCTCCATCGGGTGCCAAGCCGAGATCTTCCGGTCGGCGACGCTGCAAGAGGCTATTCAGCGGGACAACCGTCACAAAGAGTATCAACGCCATAATCCAACACGCGTCGCGCCAGCCAACGCGACTAATAGTGTCTTGGAGCCAGGGAAAGAGAACGATCGAACCAACTCCGGCACCGGCAAAGGTAATACCTAGAGCCAAGCCCCGTTTCTGGGTAAACCAGTAGGGGACAAACAAAGAATGGCCCAGGTAACCGATGAACATGCTGCCTCCGCCAACAAAAAGGCCAAAGGCCAAATACAGGTGCCACGGCTGAGCGATATAGGTGGTCAGAATCAGCCCGGTACTGACCATGCTGGCCCCGACTGGCAGGATAAGCCGAGGCCCAAAGCGATCCATCAGGAAGCCAATCATCGGCGAGTAGAGTGTGGCGATAACAAAGCCAAAGGAGAAGGCCGCCGCAGTCCCCCCCCGGTCCCAGCCAAACTCGGCCAGAATGGGCGGAAACAGCAGGGAGAAGGCGGTCCGTGTGTTCACGCCAATGGCTATGGTGACAAAGGCGACCCCAACAACCATCCAGCCGTAGAAAAAAGGCAATCGGGTATATAAAGGGGATGAGCCTGAAGCCGGGGGAGCGTGTTTCATGTGAGGTTTTTCCGGATCAGCAAAAAGCGAGGCAGCCCTCAGCGCGATATTCTTGGGGGGCGAACGGTCCGGGATCAGTCGGCCTTTCGGGGACAGTCTCCTCTCCCCGACTAGAGGCTAGAGGTCCGACTGCGTTGGATAAACCTCTAAAGCAGGTGGTCCATACGTCTACTTGAAGCGGCCGCGGATGACAAGTGATTCGAGTACGTCGGTATATAGTGTTTCGACTGATTGCTCCACATAAACCGAGGCGCCGCCTGCCAGAGCATTTTTTGATGGCAGGCGAGATTCGCAGCCACAGCATTGAGATCGTGCACCGAGTTCATCCTCACAACCTGCGAAGCAGCCCTTCCGGCTGCAGCGTCGAGCTGGTATGTCTCGGAGTGATGAGGGGAGTGCCGTAGAATCTATGGGCCGTAAGGAACAGGCAAGCGCTTAAGACTGGGGGAGACGACTCTCTTGCGGCCCAGGGAGACCTTGATCGTATCGGAAAATGCTCTAGGAAAGGGGCTGGTCCATGATGCTATTCTGCGTCAATCCCTAAAGATGAAGACAAGGACATCAATATCGGCAGCGCTCCGCTTCTCCAAGTCCCAGACGAACGAGACAAAACGCCCATCAATCCCGTTCACAAGCGACTGCAAATGAAGCCCGGTGTGTAAAGTCATCTTTACACACGTTGCAGATCATGAAGGCAGAGTTGCCAAACTGCGCTTCTGTGCGAAGGCGGCTCTTGAGAAAGCCACCTCCCAAAAGGCTCCCCAGGACGGCTTTGGCGACATATGGCCACGACAGGAGTAGGTCGCTAGGTGCCGACAGCGTGGACAGGAGCGCGGTAGCGTTTGGCAATGTCAATGCTGCCCTCACTGGCGGCAAAGGGCTCCAGTTGTCACGTCCGTGTCATTTAGCCCACCAGTTCGCGATACAGTCATTGCTGACCGACAATGCTTCGGAGTAAGAACGCATATTTGCTTTCAGCAAGGGCGAACCGTGCGGCCGTTTTTTACAGCGTGTCAATAATGGCGTTAAAGGTAGAGCTAGGACGCATCGCCTGGGCAGTTTTGCTTGGATCAGGCGAGTAGTAGCCGCCAATATCGACTGGCTGGCCTTGGGCGGTGAGCAGCTCTTGGGTGATCTTGGCCTCATTCTCCTCCAATGTTTTTGCCACCTCGCTAAACCGCGCCTGTAGGGTCGTATCAGTGTCCTGGGCCGCCAGCGCCCGGGCCCAGTACAGGGCAAGGTAGAAGGTACTGCCCCGGTTGTCGATCTCGTTCACCTTGCGGGAGGGAGATCGTGAGTTTTCGAGGTATTTGGTGATGGCCTGATCAAGCGTCTGGGCAAACAGTGCGGCGGTGGCATTTGAGGTGTTCTCGGCAATCAGCTCAAGCGCAGGCACCAGGGCACAGTACTCGCCCAGGGAATCCCATCTCAGATGTCCCTCTTGGAGAAACTGCTGGACATGCTTAGGAGCGGAGCCACCTGCGCCGGTCTCGAACAGTCCGCCACCATGCATCAGCGGCACGATCGACAGCATCCTGGCGCTGGTCCCCAGTTCAAGAATCGGGAATAGATCGGTCAGATAGTCACGTAGCACGTTACCTGTTGCGGCAATCGTGTCTTCCCCTCTACGGATCCGTTCCAGCGAAAACCGCATCCCATCCTGGGGCCTCATGACACGAATCTCCAGACCGGTCGTGTCATGCTCGGGCAGATAGGTGTTCATCTTCTTGATGATTTCCCTATCGTGTCCTCTGCGCTCGTCCAGCCAGAAAACCACCGGCGTACCAGTCGCTCTTGCTCTCGACACGGCCAGCCGAACCCAGTCCCGGATCGGCGCGTCCTTGGTCTGACACATTCTGAAGATATCGCCGACCTCGACCGTCTGTTCAAGCAGTGTCGTCCCTGCATCGTCGACAACACGAATCCTTCCGTCGGCCGGAGCTTCGAAGGTTTTGTCATGCGAGCCGTACTCCTCGGCTTTCTGCGCCATCAGACCGACATTGGAGACGCTGCCCATTGTTGCCGGATCAAACTGTCCGTATTTTTTTGCGTTTTCAAGAATTTCCTTATACATGGGTGCGTAAGATCGGTCGGGCACCATCGCGATTGTGTCTTGCAGCTCGTCGTCCCTATTCCACATCCGCCCTCCGTCACGCACGACATTCGGCATTGAGGCATCAATAATGATATCATTGGGCACGTGCAGGTTGGTGATACCGCGTCTCGCGTTGACCATCGCTAGCGCCGGGCGGTCGGCGTACACCGCAGCAATGTCGGCCTCAATCTCGGCTTTTTTTTCAGCCGGGAGACGTTCGAGTTTGGCCAGCACATCGGCCAGACCATTGTTGACATTCGCCCCAATCTCTTTAAGGACATCGGCGTGCTTGGCAAGCGCCTCTTGGAAGTAGACCGAGACACAGTGTCCGAACATGATGGGGTCGGAGACTTTCATCATGGTCGCTTTGAGGTGCAAAGACAGCAGCACGCCGTCTTTCTTTGCCGCATCCATCTGCTCGGCGTAGAATCTGCGCAGGGCTCTCACGTTCATGACCGAGGTGTCAATGACTTCGCCGTCAAGAAGAGACAGCTTGTCTTTCAAGACGCTGACCGGTCCGTCGGTGGCGACGAACTCAATCCGCACCTCGGTAGCTTTTTCCACAGTGGTCGATTTCTCACTCGCAAAGAAATCCTTCCCCTCCATATGAGCGACCCGGGCTTTCGACCCACTCTCCGGCCACTGCTGCATCATTTTGTGCGGATTCTTTTGAAAAAACTTCTTGACCGAAGTCGCAGCTCTGCGATCCGAATTACCCTCCCGCAGGACCGGATTGACGGCCGAACCGAGTACCACCGCAAAGCGGGCTTGCAGAGCCCTCTCGGCGTCGTTTTGAGGCTCCTCCGGATAGTCGGGGATATCATAGCCCTTGGATTGGAGTTCCTTGATCGTGGCTTTGAGCTGCGGGACAGTCGCACTGATATTTGGTAGCTTGAGGATAACGGCCTCTGGCGTTTGGGCCAGTTTGCCGAGCTGGCTCAGACAGTCGGGAATTCTTTGCTCTTCGGTCAGCTTCTCGGGAAAGTTGGCAATGATTCTGCCAGCCAGAGAGATGTCGCTGATTTCGAGCTCAATCCCGGTCCCCTTGGTGTAGGCCTGAACAATCGGTAGCAAGGCGTAGGTGGCCAGGGCCGGTGCTTCATCAATCTTTGTCCACGTAATTTTTGCTATTGCCATACTCTATCCTTTCCTCAACGTGCGGATTGCAAAGCATGCTCGAAGATAGTAGACAGGTAGAAACCTTTGCAATCCGGCCGAGGTTATCTTATCGGAATCATTTTGGAAAGCCGCTTGACTATGAATCCCATACTCCGCTGCTGGCCCCTTCTGTGTCTGCTCACCGTCTTGCTCGGCTGTTCCCGTGAGGTCGAAGATGTCCCACTCAGCAATCGGCTGATGACCGTGGCCGACAAGTTCTTCGATGTCATAGCCGTGTCAGTTGAAAAAGCGGTGGTGGTCGGCTACGGAGGGAAGATCTTGATGACCACTGACGGCGGGAGAACCTGGCAGCAGAAGGACAGCGGCAGTGATTTGGCTCTGTATAGCATTGATTTTCCAGACGTCCAAACGGGCTGGATCAGCGGCCAAAACGGTCTGCTGCTGAAAAGCGAAGACGGCGGCGAAACCTGGCAGTCCCAGGACAGCGGGGTCACGGTTTCCCTGCTAGCTCTCCAGTTTCTGGATACCAATCATGGCTGGGCAGTTGGCGGTCAAGCTACCTATCTGCGCACGACTGACGGTGGACAGTCGTGGGAATCAGGCTATATTGAGCCGTCTTTGGAAGGCGTGGATCTCAATGCCACACTCGCCCTGACAGAGCCTAATATCTACGACGTCCACTTTGTTGATGCGCAGACCGGCTGGATGGTTGGTGAATTTGGCAAGATCTTTCATTCAACGGACGGCGGTCAGAGCTGGACCGAACAGCAGAACAGCCTCTTAGGCCAGGCCGGCATTGACGATGCCTTCAACTTTCCTACCTTTTTCGGGACGTATTTCACCTCCGCCTTAGAAGGCATTGCCGTCGGTTTAGAAGGCAAAATCGCAGCGACGACCGACGGTGGCCAACACTGGGCATTTCTCAAAGATACCGCTTCAGAAACCGCGCCGCTCTACACGCCGGTCTTACTCAACAACGGTCGGGGCTGGATCGTCGGGGCCTCGGGACGCATCTACCAGCTTCAGGGTGGAGAAAACGGGGCCACCTGGCAACGCCTCAGCTTCGGCATGCCAACGGTCTCCTGGCTGCGGGCAATTGATTTTGCGGACGAACAGCACGGCTGGATTGTGGGCGGCTTTGGCACGGTCATGCGTACCTCGAATGGCGGCCAGAGTTGGTTGCCCAGTCTCGGCTAGGGCATCAGGGCGGACCCACTGTGGACACGGAGCATATGCGGCATGGCAGATTCGGTCTTCGATATTGCGGGTAAAGTCACGATTGTCACCGGTGGCGGGACAGGTATTGGGGCCGATATTGCGGCCGAGTTTTGCCGGCGCGGAGCGAAGGTCCTGATTACCAGCCGGACGATGGATCACCTCGGTCCAGTGGCAGACAGCCTCCGCCAAGAGGGCGGCACGGTCGATGCAATCGTGTGTGACGTGCGCCAGAACGACCAAGTCGAGGCCGTGGTCAACAGAGCCGTGGCCAACTGGGGCCAGGTCGACGTGCTGATTAATAACGCCGGGGCGAGTTTTGTGGCCCACGCCCACGATATTTCGCCCAACGGTTTTCGGGCGATTGTCGATATCAACCTGAACGGCACCTTTCTGTTTTCCCGGACCGTGGCCCGAATCATGATGGACAAAAACAGCGGTGGCAGCATCATCAATATTTCGTCTGATTCGGGCGTCTACGGGTCGGCCACCATGGCCCATTACGGTGCCTCAAAGGCTGGGGTGGTCAATCTGACCCGCTCGCTGGCCATCGAATGGGCGGCCTACGGCATCCGGGTCAATTGCATCTCACCTGGCCCGATTGAAACGCCCGGTGTCAAAGAAGTGCTCTGGCCGACGCCGGAGTTGCAGCAGCGCGCCCGTGACTCCAACGCCCTGAAACGGTTTGGCAGCGGTCTGGAAGTCGCCTGGCCGTGCGTCTTCCTGGCGTCTTCGGCCTCAAGCTTTATTAACGGGATTAACTTGCAAGTCGATGGCTGCATGCTGAAAAGCGGCGAACCTGAGAGCCACCTCAATTAGTCTGGAGCACCGCTATGGCAGGTATTGTTTCGTACGGGACGTATGTCCCGACCTATCGTCTCCCGCGTGACCTGATTGCCCAGGAGTGGGGCACGCCTTCTTTGGGCGGGGAACGGGCAATTGCCAATTATGACGAAGACAGTCTGACCCTAGCGGTCAACGCCAGTGTGGACGCCCTGGGCGATCAAGACCCCCAGCACTTGGCCGGAGTGTTCTTTGCTTCAACCACCCCACCGTACCGGGAGAAACAGGCTGCCGTGACCGTTGCCACGGTACTAGATGCCAAGGCTGAAATCCGAACTATGGATTTCACCGATACGCTCCGGGCCGGCACCTCGGCCCTGTTAGCTGCGCTCGACCTGGTCCAGACTGGTCGGCCGCTCCTAGTTTGTGCAGGTGACTCACGTATGGGTGAGCCCGATACCCAGCAAGAGCAGAACTATGGCGACGCGGGCGGTGCACTGGTGATTGGGACCGATGGGGCGCTGGCCGAAGTGGTCGGGACCTACACCATGAGCCAAGAGTTTCTCGGCACCTGGCGCACCGAAGAGCAAGATTACCTGCGCTCCTTTCCTGGCGCGTTTGAGAATAAGTTTGGCTACAATCGTTTTGTTGCTGCCGCGGTTAAGGGGGTGTTGGACAAGTGTAAGCTAAGCGCCCAGGATATCACCAATGCGGCCATTGCTGGTCCGAGCCA
Organism: uncultured Binatia bacterium (SeqCode); assembly: GCA_965214605.1. Classification (GTDB taxonomy): domain Bacteria; phylum Desulfobacterota; class Binatia; order Bin18; family Bin18; genus JAAXHF01. The sequence continues at coordinate 1,364,586 of OZ243961.1, forward strand.
ACGCGCCATGCAGGCAGCCCTGCGTGGTCTGGGTCTGGATGTCAAGTCTCAGGTCCAGGACACATTCTGGAACACGATCGGCGATTCGGGCACGGCTCAACCTTTTGTGTTGTTGGCCGCGGTACTAGAGCGCTCCAAGCCGGGCGATCTGATTCTGGTTGCCGGCTATGGCGACGGTGGGGATGCGGCAATTTTTCGCGTCACCGACGCCATAGCAGACCACCGGCTAGTACGCAGCGTCTACTCACAGATTGAGGTAAAACGCACCATGGCGTCGTACGGCAAATACGCCCGCTTCCGGAAGCTGATGAAAAAGGATTATTCGACCCAAGACGAATCGACGCCGGTTGTTTTGTTGCGGGATAAAAACGAAATTTTTCCACTCCACGGCGGAAAGTGCCCTAGCTGTGGCACAATCCAGTTCCCCATCCATCGGATATGTGTTGAATGCGGCTATCGCGACGGTCTTGAAGAGGTGAAGCTGGCCCGAACCGGCAAACTGTTTACCTTCACCCATGACCATCTGACCGAAACGCCCGATCCGCCGACGACGCATGCTGTGGTTGATCTCGACGGCGGTGGTCGGGTTTTTGTACAGCTGACCGACTGCGAACCTGATCGGGTCGCAATCGGCATGCCGATTGAGTTGACGTTTAGAAAGTACCACGAGGGGTCTGGTATCAAGAATTATTTCTGGAAGGCCAGACCGGTTAGCACCTGAGCCACACACTCCAGATAAGGAGGAAGTAGATGGATATTCGTGACCAAGTATCGGTTATTGGGGCGGGATGCAGCAAGTTCGGTGAGAACTACGATATGAGCGCGGAAGATATGGTCGTGGCAGCAGCGCTGGAAGCCTATGCCGACGCCACTATTGATCCCAGCCAGATTCAGGCCGCCTGGGTGGGGACTCTGAGTTCGGCGAGCGCCGGCAACGCGCTGGCCGATCCGCTAAAGCTGTACAATATTCCGATTACCCGGGTCGAGAACTACTGCGCTTCGGGGATGGACGCCTTTCGTAACGCATGTATGGCGGTGGCCTCGGGCATGTACGATGTGGTGCTGGCGCTCGGCTTTGAGAAGCTGCGTGACTCTGGTCAACGGGGCTTGGGCACCTTTGGCTCCCACCCCGTTGTCGGCTACGGCACGACCGCGCCGTCGCTGTTTGCGATGGCCGCCAACCGCTATTTCGAGACCTATGGCATAGACAAACACGCCCTGGCTAAAGTGGCGATCAAAAATCATCACAACGGCACCATGAGCCCCAAGGCGCACTTTCGGATGGAGGTCACCGAAGAGCAGGTTATCAACGCGCCGCTGATCTGTAGCCCACTTGGTCTGTTTGACTGCTGCCCGACCACGGATGGTGCGGCAGCGGTGATCATCTGTAACTCGAAGCTGGCCAAATCTTTTCGGCCTGATCCGCTGAAAGTCAAAGGCATCGGTCTGTCAGTCACCTCGGGCGAGCCATATATGAAACCAGGTTTTGCCTATACTGGCTTCCCGGCCACGGCCCAAGCCGCGCAGTCCGCCTATCAGCAAGCCGGTATGACGGCGAGGGACATTGACCTAGTGGAGTGCCACGACTGCTTCACGATTACCGAAATTCTGAACTACGAAGACCTGGGTCTGTGTAAAAAAGGCGAGGGTTGGAAATATGTTGAAGAAGGCCGGGCCTCAATTGAGGGGGATATTCCGGTCAATCCGTCGGGCGGTCTCAAATCATTTGGTCATCCCATTGGCGCGACCGGTATCCGGATGATCTACGAGGTCGGTCAGCACCTGTGGCATAAAGCAGGGGAGCGCCAGGTCAAAAACGCAGAAGTCGGCCTGGCGCATAATCTGGGGGGGCCTGGCTCGGTCGGCTGTGTGTCGATCTTGGCCAGCAGTTAGCGTAAGAATAATCTCTATCTTACTTTCTAGTGGTCATCATCGTTTCCCTTTTCCGGAGTGCTTAATGGATTTTGGCTTCACTGAAGAGCAGGATCTGCTGCGGCAGTCTGCGGCAGATTTCCTAAACAATGAATGTCCGATGAGCTATGTCCGCCAGATGATGGAAGACGAGCGCGGCTATAGCGATGAGATATGGCGGAAGATGGCCGAGCTGGGTTGGATGGGTCTTCTCTTTCCCGAACAGTACGGCGGATCAGGACTCAACCTGATCGATATGGCCGTCGTTCTTGAAGAAATGGGCCGGGTTGTTTTGCCTGGCCCATTTTTTTCGACGGTTATACTCGGCGGCTTTGCCATCCTGGAAACGGGCAGCGAAGAACAGAAAAACACGCTGCTGCCCCATATCGCCTCGGGACAGCTCAAAACGACCCTGGCCATCCTGGAAGACAACGCGCGTTGGGATGAACGAGGGGTACGCCTCAGGGCGGAAAAGAACGATGGGGGGTATCAGCTCAGCGGGGTGAAGCTATTTGTCCCGGACGCCCATGTGGCGGATACGATCGTGTGTGCGGCACGGACTGACGAGGGGTTTGGATTATTTCTGATTGATCGCCAGCAGGCCGGCGTGAGCACCAGCGTGCTGAAAACAATGGACCAAACCCGTAAACTGTGCGAGCTGAGGCTTGACAAGGTTCAGCTCGGTCCGGACGCCCTACTCAGCTCTCCGGGACTCGGCTGGGACAAGCTCAGCCGGGTGCTTGACCGCAGTAAGGTTGCGCTGTGCGCCGAGATGACGGGCGGCGCCCAGCGCGTCCTTGATATGAGCGTCGAATACGCCAAGGTCAGAGAGCAGTTCGGCCGCCCGATTGGCTCCTTCCAGGCAATCCAGCATAAATGTGCCGATATGTTAGTCCAGGTCGAAAGCGCAAAGTCAGCGACCTATTACGCGGCCTGGGCGGTCTCGAACGCTGCGCCTGATGCGGCGCTGGCGTCCGCTATGGCCAAAGCGTATTGCAGCGATGCGTACCGCAAGGTCAGTGCCGACGGGATTCAGGTCCACGGTGGCATTGGTTTTACCTGGGAGCACGACATGCACCTCTATCTCAAGCGGGCCAAGGGCTCAGAAGTTACCTTTGGCGATGCGATCTGGAATAGAGAGCTCGTTGCCCAACATACGCTGGATTAATCCTACCGGTGGGATGGGACAGACACTCCAGCCGTTGGTAAGGGCTCAAGCAGCAAAGGGGAAAGGACGGGATGACACAATACGATGTTTGTCCCGCACGGCCTCATCATAATAGCGCGCACGCCACCGCTTCAGCCCAAGCCGGATATAGTCAGGATCGAGCCCCAGGACTTCGCAGGTATTCACAAATGAGAACGGCCAGTCCACGTCGTCGGCCGCAAACCACTCCTCTGCCTCCAGGGCCAGCCGCTGGACACGGCGACCTCTGCCAACAAACTGTTTTTGGAAACAGCGAACCGCGTCCTCAAGGACGGCTCGCCTGAGCATGATTTCTCCGCCCTGGGTCTGCCCCTCAGCAGACGAACTATAAAACTGCTCGGGCAGGATAGCCGCGCTTGGTAGCAGCTGACTGGCCGCGCCTAAATCGTACAACAGGACGGGTAGGCCGGGACGGTGACGGTCTTTTGCCCGGTACGATGCGCTAGATGATTTTGCCATAACACCTCCCTCTCTGCTCCACAAACAAGAAATCCGCGGGAAGGTTTCGCTTTGGTCGGGAGGCGTGCGCAGTGTAGTAGATGGACAGCTGGTGTCGTCACATCTGGGGACATGGTAGACGCTAGGGGACGACGACCAGAACAACCAAGACCAGCCCGATCAGACTCATCACCACAACCAAGAGTATTCCGCTCAACAGGGTAGCCGGCTGGAAGGACAGCCAGGGCAGGCCGGGGCAGCGCCCGGTGAGGAGCAACCACAGACTCAAAATCCACACAATGAAGAGCGTGAGCGCAATGACCTGCACGTGGGCCCACAGCTAGCCGATCGGCGTCCAACAGTCAAGCGGGGAGACGGATGAGCGCGTTGCATTTATCCAGCGTTCATACTATATGAAAAAAGCTGTTGAGAATGGGGCGGCCTGGTGAAAATCCATATCGAAGATATCCTTACGTCTCCGACTGTTCTTGCTTTTACTGAGGAGGCCCAGGAACTCGGCCAGTTTCTCTCGTCAGCCCAGGCAACACCCGAATATCGGGTTGAAGCGCCCCCGCATATTCGGCTGAGCCATTTCCGCTCGGGACAAGACCTTTTTTTTGACGGCAGCGTACAAGGGACACTCAAGAGTCAGTGCGTGCGCTGCCTTGAATCGTACTCCTTCTCCCTAGACCGCTCCTTCTCGGTAGTTCTCCAGCCCGCGCTCCGGATCGGCCGGGAGATTGAATTGGGGCAAGACGAGTTGTCGGCAAGTTTTTATCACGGAGAACACATTGACGTATCAGCGTTGGTCCACGAGCAAGTCCTACTCGCCCTCCCGAGCGCCCCGGTATGTTCTGAAGGGTGCCGTGGTCTGTGTTCCCAGTGTGGCATCAATCTGAACCAAGACAGCTGCGCCTGCCAGCCGCACGGCAAAGATTCGCTGCTAGCCCTCCTCTCTTCCGCGCGGGTCTCTTCCCAAGGAGTCGGTAAATAAGCGCCTGTTTGCTCATAGACCACTATGTATATTGCAGTTGATGCCATGGGCGGTGATTATGCCCCGCGCGCTATCGTCGAGGGTGCGGTTGACGCATCTCGAGAGTATGGCATTGAGGTTTTGCTCGTCGGTAATCGGGACAGTATTGCGCGTGAACTCAAGCACGTCCAGGCAAAAGAATCATCCCTGTTGGCTGTCCAGCACGCCACCGAGACGATCAGCATGAGCGACTCGGTGGCGGCTATGCGCAATAAACGCGACTCGTCGCTACACGTTGCGTTTGGACATGTCAAATCGGGCAACGCTGGAGCGGTTGTCAGCGCAGGCAATTCCGGAGCGGTGCTAGCCCTGGCTATCACTAGCCTCGGCCGCCTCAAGGGTGTCGAACGTCCAGCAATTGTTACCATGCTGCCAACCTCAGGCCAGCGAGCCTGCCTCATTGATTCCGGGGCAAATGTTGAGTGTAAACCTCAACATCTAATCCAGTTTGCTATCATGGGCGAGGTCTATGCTCGCGTCGTACACAACATTCGTCATCCGCGGGTCGGCGTCTTGAGCAACGGCGAGGAAGACTCAAAGGGCACCGAGGCGACCCGTGTTGCGCACGAAATTCTCAAAAGGCTGTCGCTCAACTATGTCGGCTATATCGAGGGCCGCGACCTGAACAACGGCAATGTTGATGTTATTGTCACCGATGGCTTTACTGGCAATGTAGTCCTCAAGACCATGGAGGGCTTCTACGATTTTCTGCATGCCCAACTCCGCTCTCTTTTTAGCGCCAACTGGCAGGGCAAGCTCGCCTACCTCTTGCTGCGCCATTCTTTTGCTTCTCTACGGGCCAGTTTGGACGCAGATGAGATTGGCGGGGCACCGCTGTTGGGGACAAAAGGGCTGCCTATTATCGCCCATGGCGCATCCACTCCGAAAGCGATCAAAAACGCGATCCGTCTGGCCGACGAGTCGGTTCGTCGGAGGGTGAACGATCAGATTATGGAAAACCTGAACGCCCTATCGGAAACCGCGCTTTTGACCGCCGAGATCAAACGGGGCGGGCGCAATCTGTGGACCAACATTCGGGAGCGCTTCCGTTCCCGCGACAGTCAGGAAGCCGATGTGGCGCCAGAGGGCAGCCCGTCGGCTCAGACGGACAAACCGGAGCCAGACAACCGCCAATCCTCCGGACCGGATTTTGTCGCCGACCGCCGCCTATCCAAGGTGCAAAGCAGCCGAGAGCTGCCCGGCCAGTCCCACGGCTTGGACCAGCACAACGCGGCACACAAGCCAGATCAGAAAGAAGAGGAACACCACGGATGAGTCAGAGGCTGGCGCTGCTCTTCCCCGGCCAAGGCTCACAAATGGTCGGGATGGGAGAAGCGTTGATACAGCAGTTTGCCGTCGCCGCTGAGGTCTTTAGCGAAGCGGACGAAACCCTGCAGTTCAAACTGTCGGCCCTGTGCTTTAGGGGCCCGGAGGCCGACCTGCGGCTGACCGCTAATGCCCAGCCGGCCATACTGGCGACCAGCATTGCCGCCTTACGGGTTCTTGAGCACGAGACGGATCTTCGGCCAGTCTGCGTGGCGGGCCATAGTTTGGGGGAGTACACCGCCCTAGTCGCGGCCGGGGCGCTGTCTTTTGCCGATGCCCTGCGAACCGTTCGCCAACGTGGCCGGCTCATGCAAGAAGCCGTACCGGCCGGAGTTGGCAGTATGGCTGCCCTGATGGGACTCTCACCGCAGGACGTCGTCGAAGTCTGTCAAGAGGCTGCCCAAGACCAGCTCGTTTCCCTGGCCAATATCAACGGTGGAGCCCAAGTGGTGGTGGCCGGTCATACCGAGGCTGTCCGGCGGGCAATTGAGGTCGCCAAAGCACGAGGCGCAAGGCGGGCTGTCGAATTGGCGGTGAGCGCACCCTTCCACTGTGGGTTGATGGCTCCGGCCGCTGACGGGCTGCGCCAGGTTTTAGAGACGCTTGTGGTCCGACCTCTGTCAGTTGACCTGATTCCGAATGCCACCGCCCAGCCACACCGAGACTCTAGCCTGGTCAAACCCTTGCTCTTCCAGCAGGTCACGGCTCCAGTCCGCTGGGAGGAGAGCATACAACAACTCGGCGTGCTGGGCTGTCAAGCCGCGGTCGAAATTGGACCGGGGCGGGTGCTGAGCGGCTTACTCAAACGGATCAACCCCAATCTCCCGTGCGGCTCTTTTGGTGAGCCAAACCATCTCCAGACGCTACAAGGGCTACTCGTATGACCCCTAAGCTGGAGGGACAGATTGCTATTGTGACCGGCGCCTCACGCGGTATCGGTCGGGCCATTGCCGAGCGGCTGGCTGAGGACGGAGCTCGAGTCCTGATCAACTATGTGCATAATCAGGCGGCGGCAGAAGACGTGTGCGCCCACATTCGTGCGGCTGGCGGTCGGGCTGAGCTGTGTCGGTTCAACGTTGCCGATCAGGCCGAGGTGACGACGCGCGTTCAAGGCGTACTGGCACAACACGACCGGATCGACATTTTGGTCAATAACGCCGGTCTGGCGCTCGATACGCTGCTGTTGCGACTGAAAGAAGACGAGTGGCAACGGGTCATGGATGTCAACCTCAAAGGCACTTTTCTGTGCAGCAAAGCCGTTGCCCGCGCCATGGTCCGCCAGCGGAGCGGCCGGATCATTAACCTGACTTCGGTTGTGGCCCAGACTGGCAACGCCGGACAGGCCGCCTATAGTGCAGCGAAAGCGGGTATTATCGGATTGACAAAGACCCTGGCCAAAGAGCTGGCCTCGCGTACGATTACCGTCAACGCCGTTGCCCCAGGCTTTATTGAAACCGATATGACCGGGTCCTTGCCAGAGCAGGTCAAAACAGGATATTTGAGCCTTATTCCAGCGGGTCGATGGGGCACCCCGGCAGAGGTTGCTGAACTGGTGGCTTTCCTAGTCAGCCCCTTGGCGGCGTACATCACCGGACAGGTCATCAACATCAACGGTGGTATGTATGTATAAGAGACGTATAGGCTACTACCACCTAACGGCCGCTTCCGCGTCTGGCTAAGCGATAGAGGAGGACAGCGTTATGGCAGAGAGTACAACACTGGAACGCGTCACAGAGATTGTTTGTGAAAACCTCGGTGTGAGTCAAGAACAGGTCAACCTAGAGTCGTCGTTTATTGATGACTTAGGCGCCGACTCGCTCGATGTTGTCGAGCTCGTTATGGCGCTTGAAGCAGAGTATAACACCGCGATCTCAGACGAGGACGTCGAAAACATGCGAACAGTCAAAGACGTCATTAACTACATCGACAGGCAGCAGTCCTAGTGTCTGACGGCGGGTCTATTCTCAGCATTGAGGAAAAATCGCAGCGGCTTGGTCTTGGAAGTTCTGCGATTTTTTGTTCTCCTCCGAGATCTGAGAGGCAGAGCAGTCCAGGCTCAGGCGTCACCGCCGCTATGCGAGGGAGTGTATATGAAAAGCAGCCTGGCCCAGCAAGACCCTGAGATCTACGCGGCTATTCAGCAGGAAACGCAGCGCCAAGAGGATAATCTTGAGCTGATTGCCTCTGAGAACCTAGTCAGTCCTGCCGTTCTGGAAGCCCAGGGGTCGGCTCTCACGAATAAATACGCGGAAGGCTATCCCGGCAAACGCTACTATGGCGGCTGTGAATACGTCGATGTCGCTGAGCAGCTTGCGATCGACCGGGCCAAAACGCTGTTCGGCGCAGACCACGCCAATGTTCAGCCCCACTCCGGCGCTCAGGCTAATATGGCGGCGTATTTCTCCCAGCTCCAGCCAGGTGATACTATCCTGAGCATGAATCTGTCCCACGGCGGCCATCTCACCCACGGCAGTCCGGTCAACTTCTCGGGAAAATTTTTCAAGGTGATCCCCTATGGCGTACGTGAGTCTGACCAGCGGATCGACTACCAAGAAATCGCAGACCTAGCTCACAAGCATCGCCCCAAAATGTTGGTTGCCGGTCACAGCGCTTACCCGCGTCAGCTTGACGCCGCACCTTTCCGTCAGATCGCCGACGAGATCGGCGCCATCGTCATGGTTGACATTGCCCATTTTGCCGGTTTAGTCGCAGCCGGCCTGCACCCCTCCCCGGTTCCGTATGCTGAACTAGTGACCACCACGACCCACAAAACGCTGCGCGGGCCACGCGGGGGCATGATTCTCTGTCGACAGGATTTGGCTAAGAGGGTGAACTCGTCCGTTTTTCCGGGCAATCAGGGTGGCCCGCTGATGCACGTCATCGCCGCTAAGGCGGTCGCCCTGAAAGAAGCCGCTAGCCCAACCTTCAAAGCCTACCAACGACAAATCCTGGCCAACGCCAAAACGCTGGCCAACAGCCTGCTCAGCCATGGCTTTCGACTGGTGTCTGGTGGGACCGACAACCACCTCATGCTGCTCGACCTGCGCGGCACAGCGCTCACCGGCAAGCTGGCCCAAGAAACACTGGATCGCGCTCGTATTACCGTCAACAAAAATGCTATTCCATTTGATACCCGCTCTCCGCTTGTCACCAGCGGCGTTCGTATTGGGACGCCGGCCGTGACGAGCCGGGGAATGAAAGAGTCAGAAATGCAGGTGATTGCCGAGTTTATTTGGCGTGCCTTACAAAAAGTCGGAGATGATAAGGCGCTCGGCACTATCGGGGCAGAGGTGCGTGATCTGTGTCGCCAATTCCCGGTTTCTGCGCCCATGCTCCCGTAGCTCCTGCCCTAAGCCTGTGGTATGAAATGCCCCTTTTGCTCAAATCAAGATAATCGAGTCATTGACTCTCGGCTGAGTAGAGACGGAGCCGTCATCAGACGTCGGCGTGAGTGCGACCAGTGTGAGCACCGTTTTACGACCTATGAACGGGTGGAGGAAATCCTGCCTCTGGTCATTAAGAAAGATGGCCGCCGGGAGGCGTATAGCCGTCAGAAAGTGGTCGCGGGCCTGACCAAAGCGTGTGAGAAACGGCCGATCAGTATTGAGACGATTGAAGACATTGCCGACCGCATTGAGTGCTTCCTGCCGGGCTCTGGAGATAAAGAGCTCAAGAGTACAATGATAGGCGAGGAGGTCATGCGCCAACTGTATGATCTGGATAAAGTAGCCTACGTCCGTTTTGCCTCGGTGTACCGCTCATTCCAAGATCTGGACGCGTTCATGAACGAGCTCAAAGACTTGCTCCAAGAGCGCAGCCACAGTGAGTCAAATCCTGACAGGCCCCGCTCTGGTCGTCGCTTGCGCAAGAAGAAGTCGTCGAAAATAAGCGCACAATGAAGTCCGCCACCTCTGACATGTCTGATGACGCCTATATGCAGCGGGCCTTGGAGCTCGCAGCTCGCGGTTTGGGGCGGACGAGTCCAAATCCGGCGGTTGGCGCGGTGATTGTTCGCGGCAGCCGCATCATCGGCGAGGGATTTCACCGTCGGGCGGGCGGGCCGCACGCCGAAATCGAAGCCCTGCGTAGCCTAAAGGGCTCGGCCAAGGGCGCGACCCTATACGTCAATCTCGAGCCATGCTCCCACCACGGCCGGACCCCACCGTGTGTCGACGCGGTGATACAGGCCGGGATCCAACGCGTGGTAATCGGCACCGTCGATCCCAACCCGCTGGTCGCCGGACGCGGGGTACGCCGTTTACGGCAAGCCGGGATTCAGCTCAAAACCGGCGTCTTGAGGCAGGCGTGTGAGCGGCTAAACGAGGATTTCAGTATTTTTATTCGGACCGGACGGCCGATGGTCACGCTCAAGCTGGCCGCTTCGCTAGACGGCCGGATTGCAACTGCGGTGGGAGACTCCCGCTGGATCAGCGGCCCCTCCTCACGTCGCCTGGTGCATCAACTCAGAAATCAGGCCGACGCTGTTCTGGTTGGGGCCGAAACCGTGCGTAGCGATGACCCACAGCTGACGTGTCGTATTCGGGGCGGCCGCGACCCGGTGCGCGTCGTGCTAGACAGCCGTCTGTCCATCAGCCCCCAGGCTCGCGTCTGCACCCAATCTTCAAAAGCCTCCACCCTTATCGTCACCACCCAAGCCGGAGCAAAACGGCGGAGCTTGTTCGAGCGGCCAAATGTCGAGGTCTTGCCACTGGACGCCCAGGATCGAGTCCCGCTCGCCGCCCTCCTCCAGGAGTTGGCGCGCCGTGGCCTCAAACATGTGTTGATTGAGGGTGGCGGCCAGGTCGCAGCCTCCGCCCTGAGCGAGCACCTCGTTAATAAAATCCTGTTTTTTTACCGACCCATCTTGCTCGGTGGCGATGGACGGGCCATGATCGGAGCCCTTGGCATTACCCGAGTTGCTGCCGGCCACAAGCTGCACATCGAACAGATTAGTCAACGAGGGGACGATGTGGTGGTAAGTGCCCATATTGACCAAGCAGCGTCCCGACGGGAGAAATAATAGGGAGGGCCTATGCCACTACCGGCCGCACCTGTTGAGAAAGTTATCACTGACCTGCGCCAGGGCAAGATGATCATTCTGGTTGACGACGACGAAGTGCGTGGGGAGGCGAATCTGTGCATTGCTGCCGACAAAACTACCCCGGAAGCGGTCAATTTTATGGCGACCCACGGTCGAGGCCTGGTGTGCCTGGCCCTGACCGAAGAAAAAATCCGCAAACTCGGTATTCCGATGCTTGGCTCCGGCCCGGCTCTTAACCACCAGCGTCTGTTTGGCGCATCGATCGAAGCCCGCAAAGGTGTCACCACTGGTATATCAGCCTATGATCGCGCGGTCACGATTACGACGGCGGTCAAACCCAAGGCTGGTCCTGACGATATTGTCATGCCCGGTCACGTCCATCCCCTGCTGGCACATCGAGGCGGGGTACTGGCCTGGCCCGGCTTATCAGAAGGGGCAATTGACCTAGTCCGTCTCGGACGCCTCACCCTGGCGGCAACCCTATGTACGATCTTGGGCGAAAATGGCGACCTGGCTAGCGAGGCAGATCTCAAAGTCCTAGCCGACCAATACGAGCTCAAGATCGTAACCCTGTCCGATCTTATGACCTATCGGCTGCGGACTGAGTCGCTCGTCCACCAGGTCGCCCAAGCGGATATCACCAGCCCGTTTGGCGGCAAGTTCCTCGCCATTGCCTACCGGACCGATATTGACGCTCACGAACACATCGCTCTGGTTAAAGGCAAAATTCATCCGCGCGACATCGTATCAGTTCGAGTCCACTCGCAGTGTCTGACTGGCGATGTGTTTGGCTCGGAGCGGTGCGACTGTGGCGAGCAGCTCCACCAAGCTATGGCTGATATTACCAAAGAGGGCAAAGGCATCATCTTGTACCTGCATCAGGAGGGCCGCGGTATTGGTTTAGCCAATAAAATTCGTGCCTACGCGCTCCAAGACCAGGGCTTTGATACGGTTGAGGCTAACCTGCACCTCGGTTTTGAAGAAGATCTGCGCGACTATGGGATTGGGGCCCAGATCCTGCACGATCTGCATATTTCGCAGGTACGCCTGCTGACCAACAACCCCCAAAAAATCAGCGGGCTAGAGGGCTATGGAATCAAGGTAGTGGAACGCCGGGCGATTGAAATCCCGCCGCATAAGGACAACATCCGCTACCTGCGGACCAAGAAAGAGAAAATGGGGCATCTGCTCAGTGAACTCAAGCCCTTGCGGTAACGGTGGCGAGGACGAAAGAGTAGGCGATTTCTATGGTGCGCATTATTCAGGGCAATATGGACGCGAGCGGTCAGCGCTACGGCTTGGTTGTGGCTCAGTTTAACAGTCTAGTGACTGAGCGGCTCCAAGCCGGAGCGGTTGATACGCTGTGTCGGCACGGTGTCAGCCAAGAGGCGATTGATGTCGTGCTCGTCCCCGGCGCCTACGACATCCCTCTGTTTGCCAAGAAGCTCGCCGCTAGCGGTCGCTACGATGCGCTCATCTGTCTAGGCGCGGTCATTAAGGGCGAAACTCCACATTTTGATTATATTGCTGCCGCTATGACCCAGGGGATTAAGGAAATTATGCTCACCCATGAACTCCCCATCACCTTCGGGGTACTGACCACTAACTCTGTCGAGCAGGCGCTTGACCGGGCCGGAGCCAAACTAGGCAATAAGGGCGCTGAGGCCGCGGTAGCAGCGATCGAGATGGTCAATACCTTAAAAGAGTTGACCTAAGCCCTCCAAGACACATGCCCTCTTCCCACCCCCACGGCTCCCGACGGCAGGGCCGAGAGTTTGCCCTGCAAGTCCTCTATCAGGTCGATATGACCGGGACCGAGCCCCACCAGGCCCTGGCCATGTTTTGGCAAAACTTCGAACCCAAAGCTGACAAACGGGAGTTTACGACCGCTCTGGTAGAGGGCTCTTGGCGAGAACGTGAGCGCCTGGATAGATTGATTGCAGACGCCGCCGAACACTGGCGTCTGGGACGTTTGCCCAAGGTTGATTGTAATCTCCTACGCCTTGGCGCATATGAACTGCTGAACTATCCCGAGCTATCGGCCGGGGTAACGATTAACGAGGCGATTGAAATTGCGCGCCGTTACTGTAGCGATGAGGCTCCGATGTTCATCAACGGCGTGCTTGATCGGATTGCCGCTGTGGTGGGCAAGAAAGTAGACCGTCATGAGTCAAGCGCATCCTCAGACCGCCCAAAGTAAGGGCGGCCGGGTCCGCTATCGGCCCGAAGAGATTGAGCCAAAGTGGCAACGTTTCTGGCTCGAAAACAAGACGTTTCGGGCCGAGATCGACACCAGCAAACCCAAGTATTACATCATGGACATGTTTCCCTATCCGAGCGGTTCAGGGCTGCATGTCGGCCATCCGGAAGGTTATACGGCAACCGATATTCTGGCTCGCTACAAGCGGATGCGCGGCTTTAATGTCCTGCATCCAATGGGCTGGGACGCGTTTGGCCTACCCGCCGAACAGTACGCTATCGAAACCGGAACCCATCCACGAGAGACCACCCAGCGCAATATCAATACCTTTCGACGCCAAATTCAGTCGCTCGGCTTCTCGTATGACTGGGACCGCGAAATAGCGACCTGTGATCCAGACTACTATCGTTGGACCCAGTGGATTTTTCTCAAGCTGTACGAACGCGGCCTGGCCTACATCGCCGAAGTGCCCGTCAACTGGTGCCCGGCGCTGGGGACAGTGTTGGCCAATGAAGAAGTCGTTGACGGCAAGAGTGAACGGGGTGGACATGAGGTTATTCGACGCCCGATGCGGCAGTGGATGTTGCGGATTACCGCCTATGCCGAGCGTCTATTAGCAGGTCTGGAGCAGCTTGACTGGCCGGAAAATGTCAAAGAGATGCAACGCAACTGGATCGGCCGGAGTGAAGGGGCCCGGATCCGCTTCCAGCTGTGTCAGCCGGACGGGACGCCACACACGGACCTGCCGGCCGGACACGACGCGTTTTTTGATGTCTTTACCACCCGCCCAGACACCTTGTTTGGCGCGACCTACTGTGTCCTAGCTCCGGAACATCCGCTGGTAGAAGCTAGCACAACACCCGACAGACGCGCCACGGTTGAGGCCTATCAACGCGAGGCGGCTCGCAAATCAGACCTGGTCCGGACCGATCTTGTCAAAGAAAAAACTGGGGTTGCCACTGGCGCGTATGCGCTCAATCCTGTTAGCGGCCGAGCGATTCCAATCTGGATCGCCGACTATGTGCTGATGAGCTACGGGACCGGAGCAATCATGGCGGTACCGAGTGGTGACCAACGTGACTGGGAATTTGCCAGGCTCTTCAACCTCCCGATTATTGAGGTCGTCCAGGGCGGAGACGTGGAGAAAAAAGCCCATACCGGCGACGGTCCGCATGTCAACTCAGACTTTCTCAACGGCCTCAACGTTGTCGAAGCCAAGGCCAAGATGATCGCCTGGCTAGAGCAGTACGGCCACGGCGAGGGAACGGTGATATATAAACTGCGGGACTGGCTATTTAGCCGCCAACGCTACTGGGGTGAGCCGTTTCCGATCCTGCACGTCGACAATGAGCCGAAACCGCTCGACCCCAACGACTTACCGGTCTTACTGCCTGATGTGGAAAGTTTTCGTCCCACCGGTACAGGCGAGCCTCCGCTGACGGCCGCCCGGCAGTGGGTCGAAACCGAGGACCCCGCGACCGGCAAACCTGCCCTGCGAGAGACCAATACCATGCCCCAGTGGGCGGGCAGCTGTTGGTATTATCTGCGCTATATTGATCCGTATAACGCCGAGCGTCTATGCGACCCGGAAAAAGAGCAGTATTGGATGCCCGTCGACCTCTACGTTGGGGGTGTTGAGCACGCGGTTTTACACCTCCTCTACGCCCGATTCTGGCACCATGTCTTGTACGACTGTGACATAGTCTCCACCCCGGAGCCATTCCAGCGCCTGGTCAACCAGGGCATGATCCTGGGCTACAGCTATCGCTATTACGAAGACGGTGATGGAAAGCGCTACTGCTATCGGGAGGTACAAAAAAGCACCCCGAACGCAGATGAACCCCTATCCTACCGCTTGAAATCAAATCCAGACATCAGCCTCTCAATCAAGTATGTGCCGGTCAAGGACGTCCTCTGGCATGAGGAAACCCCGTATCATCCCCAAGACGAGCGCCTCGAACTCGAACCCCAAACCGACAAGATGTCAAAGTCGCGGGGCAACGTCGTTAATCCCGACGAAGTGATTGCCGCATATGGGGCGGATGCGCTGCGCTGTTACGAGATGTTTATGGGTCCTCTCGAACAGGTTAAACCGTGGAATACGCGTTCAGTTGCCGGGGTTTCACGTTTCCTGGGTCGGGTCTGGTCTTTACTGATCGCAGATACCGGAGCTGTGCGCCCCCAGATTGTGGACTGGCGTCTCGCTCCGCAGGCGAGCCTGACCCGTCTGCTCCACAAAACGATCCAAAAGGTAACGGATGATATAGAGGGCTTGCGGTTTCATACGGCGTTGAGTGCGCTGATGGTTCTGGTCAATGAAGCCCACAAAGCCGAGCACCTGCCCCGGACCCTGGCCGAGCAGCTCGTCTTACTGCTGGCCCCTTTTGCGCCCCACCTTGCCGAAGAGTTGTGGCAGCGGCTCGACCATGCTGACAGCCTCGCCTATGCCTCCTGGCCGAGCTATGATCCGGCCCTCATCCGTGAGGACACTCGGACGATTCCTGTCCAGATTAACGGGAAGGTCCGAGCAAAAATTGATATTGCGGCCGATGCTGATCAGGCTACCCTGCTGGCTGCGGCACGGGAGCATGAGAAGATTCAGGCTTATCTTGAGGGAAAGACACTCCGCCGTGAGATCGTTGTTCCGGGACGGATGGTTAATTTCGTAGTCTCATGAAGGTGAAGTCCACGATCCACATTCGGAGCATGATTCAGCCTGTGACCTGGGTTTTGATCGCGAGCCTGTTAGGGCTAAAGGCGCTGGCGGTCGGCTGCGGCTATCGTGTTGCGGGACTCCCGAGCTTGCCCCAGGGGGTCACCACTATCAGTTTTGCCGAGTTTGAAAATCACACCCCGGAAGCTGGGATTGAAAAAGAGCTACAGTGGGCATTTGAGCGAGAATTCCGTACCTATGGCGGGCTAGAAGTGTCCGACCGTGGCGAGGGCATACTGCGTGTCAGCCTGAATGACATTTCTTTTCGAGCGCGGACGTTTGACCGCCGCGACCAGGTCTTGGAATACGAGGCGGCCCTAGTCTTTGACATTCAGCTCACCCACCGGGATAGCGGTGAGGTCCTGTGGCAGGCAGATAATATTCGTGTGGTTGAAGATAGTAGCTCGGTGCCTCAGGTGGCCGTGACCACTAGTCCAGATTTTCTGCAGGGCGCGCTTGACCCCCAAGATCTGCCGGGCTTTACCGACATCCAGTTTTCGGAAGCCCAACGACAGATTTCCTTGGAGCGTTTAGTCAGAGAGGCTGCCCAGACAGCGTATTTTCGTTTGGGAGAAAATTTTTAGATCAGACGAGCCCCCAGGCTATGACTCGCGAGACAGGGTAGAGGCAGCCCTCCGCTGGACCATTTTTGACAGCTGGGAAATTCGCCGGGCGGCGGTATTCGGGTGTAAAATTCTCTTTCTGCCCGCTTTCTGAATCACGCTGATCGCGTTGCGGAGTTGACTCTTAGTCGCAGCCGCGTCCCCTACCTCAAGAGCGTTGGAGACTCTCTTCATTAAGGTCTTGACCCGTGATTTACTGGCGTGATTCCGGATCCGACGGGCTTCACTCTGAATAAATCGTTTCTTCTCGGCAAAAGGCACAAGAGGCTCTCCTTTGCGTATAGACTGGACACTTCCTATCATGGACCACGCCAGCGAGCAATGTCGGCAGTGGAGGGAGAACCAAAGAAGCCGCACCCAACTCGCGCAGAAGTCTTGGTGAGGGAAGAGCACCAGATAGTCCAGGCGGCGGGGCAGATTGGGGTCTGGACACTGCTCAGTCGGGTAACGGGGCTGATCCGAGATATGCTTATCGCCGGTCTGTTCGGCGCTGGCGCAGTCACCGATGCCTTTTTTGTCGCCTTTCGGATTCCTAATCTGCTCCGTCGCCTGGTCGGAGAAGGGACGAGTAACGCCGCTCTTATTCCGGTCGTGACCGAGTATATGCTCCACCATTCCCGGACAGAAACCCAAGACATGCTGCGCGCCCTGTTAGGGGTAACGAGCGGGGTTCTGCTGGTGCTGACCGGAATCGGGATCGTTTGTGCCGCCCCCCTCGTTCGCATTTTTGCGCCGGGCTTTGGGCCGCACCTGCTGGCTCTAACGGTTGCGCTTACCGAGATTACCTTCGTGTATCTCTTTTGCGTTGGTCTCCTCGCCCTAGCGACCGGAGTGTTACACACGCAGCGGCATTTTAGCGCTCCGGCCTTTGCTCCAGTGCTTTTGAATATCGCGATCATCGGTTGTGCCTTAGGGCTGTCGAGATTCCTGATTCAACCGGTCTTCAGCCTAGCTTACGGTGTCGTGCTCGGCGGCGTGCTCCAGGTCGCCTGGCAGATGCCAATCCTTGGCCGTCTGGGACTGCTCTTGCGTCCGCGGTGGCAACCACATCACCCAGCTATCGTGCAGGTTGGCACGCTACTCGTCCCAGTTGTGTTTGGAGCAGCGGTCTATCAGCTTGGCCTAGTCGTGAATACGGTGCTGGCCTCTTTGCTCGGTACTGGGAGTGTCTCGGCACTGTGGTACGCCAGTCGGCTGTTCGAATTCCCCCAGGGTATCATTGTGGCCGCGCTGGCGAGCGCCACTCTGCCGAGCTTAGCCACCCGGGCTCAGCAGCGCGATCTTGTCGGGGTAGCTGAGAGTCTCGGTTTCGCCCTACGGGTCACGAATATCGTCGTCGTGCCGACAACGCTGGGACTGTTCGTGCTGGCCGTTCCGATCACCGCAAGCCTCTTCTTTCGTGGAGCGTTCGGGGCCGACCAGGTCATACACACGGCTAGTATACTCCAAGCCTTTGTTGTCGGGCTGTGGCCGATTGCCGTCAGCCGTCTGTTGGTTTCGTGTTTATACGCCTTGGGCGATACCCATACGCCAGTGCGGATCGCCGGGCTGGCTTTGGTGGCCCACGTCTGCTTCAGTCTAGTGCTGGTGGGCAGCCTTGGCGTCCCTGACGACGCCTCTGGCCTGGCCTATCTCTTTGCCCGTCTGAGTGCTTCTGTTGCCCTGTGCGATTATGGCTTGGTCGGCCTTGGGCTTGCTTCCTCATTGGGGACGATCCTCAATATGCTGCTGTTGGCCTTCGTCGTCCCCCGTCGTCTGCCCCAATTTCCATGGTCATCTTGGCTGGCCTCACTGGCCTGGAGTCTCCTGTCCTCAGCCGTGATGATCGGACCGGTGTGGCTGCTGGCAAGACAGATTCAGTGGCTCGACCCAGATCTGTCGGTGTTGGGACGCCTGGCTATGTTGTTGGCGGCAATCGGGATCGGTGTGGCCAGCTTTAGTGTGCTGATATGGTGGGGAAGAAAATCAGACATGAAAGCCCTGACCGGCCTGCTATCCAAGCGTTTGCTTGGCCGCCTGCCACAGCTCTTCTAAGCGTTCCAGCGGAGCAGTGTGGATGTCTTCGGCATTTTGGGCTAGCTGGGCTTCGATATAGCGAAAGCGCCGACTGAAGCGGATACTAGCCCGGCGCAAAGCGGACTCGGCGTTCAGATCAAGGTGGCGGGCTAGGCTGGTCAGGACAAACAGCAAATCACCCAACTCGTGTTCCTGGCGGGCGGTGTCCGGATCGGAATCCTGAAGCGTCTCGGCTAACTCGCCGACCTCTTCCCGAACTTTCTCAAAGGTCGCTGCTATCGATGTCCAGTCAAAGCCTACCCGTGAAGCCTTCTCACCCAAACGCTGAGCCTGAATCAGGGCCGGAGCGACCTTGGGCACCCCGGCCAAAATCGACTGGTCTGCTTTCCCTTTTTTCTCCTGATCTTTGATCTTGACCCAATTCTGAGCCACCTCGTGGGCGTCTTTGACCTGCGTATCCCCAAAGACGTGGGGATGGCGGCGGACCAATTTATCACCAATCGCCTGAGCCACATCATCAATACTAAACGTACCGGTCTCGGCCATCAGTTGCGAATGGAACACAATCTGGAGCAGCAGGTCGCCGAGTTCTTCCTTGAATTCCGGCCAGTTCTTGTCCTCCAAAGCTTCGAGGACTTCGTAGGTTTCTTCAAGCAGGTAGGGTGTTAAGGACTCCGGCGTCTGCTCCCGATCCCAGGGACAGCCCCCGGGGCTCCGCAACTGAGCCATAATTTCGACCAGACGGGCGAATGAAGCGTGCGATTCGTGTGCCATAGCAGTCGGGATAGAGGAAAAGTGAGAATCGAGCAAGGGGAGAGACCGTGTTCCGTTAGGAGAGCAGACCAGTGGCCTGAAACGGACGGGCCGCACCGGCGGGAAGCAAACAAGGAGCAGCGTGAACCGGTTCGGCGCGCACGTTTATAGAGTCTTGTGCACGGCGCGCGCAGACCAGCTGTAGCAATGAGAAGAGGTCTGACATAGCCCGGCAGTACCCCAGGGAATCCTCCCTCACCGTCGGGTTGACCCAAGGCGATGTGGCAAAAAGACTGCAGGTCTCGAAGACATTTCCCGCCTTGAGGGAGGCAAGGAAGGAGAGCCCGGCGGTTCACATACCGAGGAGCAAGTTTGCTTGGGCGCGCCCATCTGTCCTTCAATTCAACGCAGTATTTTGGCTGTTGTCCGGAAATGCAGCTTGGCTACCTGTCCAAGGGCGTCTGGACCGTGCCGGCGCACGAACTTTTTGCCAGTCGCAATGACCGTGCTGGCTCCTTTGGGTAGGGTCATACCGTACTCACGGCCTAGGCTCTGCAAACGGCGCAGAAACTCAGCCCTGGCCACAATCGATGCCGCCGCCACAGCGGTCTCGACCTCCGCACGGGGGAGCTGTGTAATCTGAGCGCAGCGGCCCTTTTCCATCAGCGCAGTGTTAAGAAAACGCGCGGCACCAAACTGGTCGACGACCACCCGATCGCACGACACGCGTTCAAGCAGATTCTCAATCGTTCGGGCATGACCCCAGGCCAGGAGCTTATTCAGATTTTTAAACGATGTATACATACTGTTGTAGCGCTCGGGTCCAATCGCTACGATTTCATGCGGGCAGGACTGTCGAATGTGTGTTGATAAGGCGCTTACTTTTGTGTCGGAGAGGCTTTTGCTGTCCCGTACTCCGGCCTCCCGTAGATATCCTTCTAGCTCGGGCGAGACATACACGCCAGCGATGACGAGCGGGCCGAAGTAGTCACCCTTGCCCGACTCGTCGATACCTATGTATCCGACTGCAGCCGTCATCTCACCTCAGGGACCGCTAATGGTCTGTCTGATGCGCGCACTTCATCATAGACCAGGACGGATCGGCCCCGGACTTCTAGGCGGCCTTCGGCAAACAGCCGAATCGCATACGGATAGATCCGGTGCTCTTCGGCTAAAATTCGAGCGCTCAGGCTCTCCTCCGTATCATCCGGATACACGGGCACCGCAGCTTGGTGAATAATCGGGCCATGATCCATCTCTTCATCCACAAAGTGTACGGTGGTTCCGGCAATTCGGACTCCCCATTCGAGAGCTTGGCGTTGGGCGTGCAGCCCGGGAAACGCAGGTAGCAGGCCAGGATGAATATTCATAATGCGCTGAGGAAAAGCGCGGATGAACACCGGCGAAAGCAAACGCATAAAACCGGCCAACACAACCAGCTCAACCCCCCGGTTCCGCAGGACTGTTATCAGCGCGGTCTCAAACGCCCGCCGCGACGGGTAAGCGCGGTGGGGAAGAACCGCGGTTGAGATACCGTGCCGCCTGGCCCGGGTGAGGCCATAGGCGTCGCTCCGATTGCTCACCACCAGCCGAATCTCGGCGGGGAGCTGGCCGCCCGCAATCGCGTCGATGATCGCTTGCAGATTTGTACCCCTGCCCGAAATGAGCACGCCCAGTGGGAGGAGAGTCTGTTCAGTACGCATACAATATTCCTCGCACCCAACGAAAAACCATCCGTGTCAGCGTGACACCACCAACAGATTGTACTCCCCTCGATACAGCGTCCAGACACACTCTTCAACTGTGGCGCCATGAAGTGTACACATCGTCAACGACCAACAGATATTTTTCGAAGCAGACGCTCCGAGTCGGACACGGCAACGGCGCCTCTCACATGGGCCCAACGCTGGTGCTCCTTGGGAATTGGTAAAATCTCCACCGACGCCAACGGTCGAGGTATAGCGGAATGGGCAAAATACGATCCTAGTCCCAGGGGGGCAGCCCACAATGCTCGGCTAATACCATTCCTCGTATACCAGCTGCCTTTGATATTTAAAACGCGGAATCGCTGTGCTGAGGGGCTGTACGCTTTTTCCTGGACTGTCATAGATAGGGCCACGCTCGAGCCCGGCGAAAGGCGGGTTCACCTCAAGAACAGCGGCGACATACCAGCAGGTGACTGGCGACAAACGCTAAGACGCAGCAGTTACGGAACGGAACGATACTCGGCTTGACCCCCCTGCGACACGTGGGACAGGAAAACGGTCCGGATTCATAAATCGCAGTACACCCAAGACAACGTTGGGAGTATCACAAAGGGAAGGTCGCGGGTCCGACGTGTCGCATGTGTGTCCTCATCCACAGTGTTGTATACTGCCTGTAGTGCGGGGGTGCGCAATTCTTGGGCCGTTCCTACGCCCCTGTCAGCCCCTAGCTAAGGGCTTGTTTTCGGGGCTGTGCTCAGATATTGATAGCGGCGGAAACCATAGACGAGAAGCAGAATACTACGGATAACGGAAGGAGTTCTGGTTATGGCGGTAGAGGGAACAGGCAATAAACAACGTGCAATCGTCCCGATGTTGCGCTTGCCGATCTCCCCCGATACAAAACCCTATCTGGTCGGCCATCGCTGCCCCTCGTGTGGCGCCCATTTTATCGGTGCCGGTCGGGTGGGCTGTAGTAAATGTACCGCAACAGAGCCGCTCACCGAGGTCAAACTCAGCGACCACGGGACTCTGTATGTCTACTCCATCGTCCATCAATCGGTCCCTGGCGTTCCGGTTCCCTATGTCTCGGCTATTGTTGACCTACCTGAGGGAGTCAGTGTGCGCTGCAATCTGGTCGATGTTGAGCCCGACCCAGCCAAACTGCAGTTCGGCATGCCGGTTGAGATGGTAACCCGGAAAGTACGCGAACGCAAAGAGAAAAATGACCAGGGCGAAGAAGAAACCATTGATATCATCGCTTTCTTCTTTAAGCCCAGTCAGAACTGAGCGACGGATCGGATTCCGCCGAGCCACAGATGAGACACCACGCCGCAGAAAGGGAGGCAAAATCATGCGAGACGTATATGTACTTGGTGTAGGAATGATCAAATTTGGCCGCTATCCAGATAAGGACATTTCCCAGCTCGGCGGCGAAGCCGCCCTTGGTGCCCTCAAAGACGCCAGTATGTCCATTAAAGATATTGAGATGTTCGTGTGTGGCAACCTGTTTCAAGCCAACGCGATGAATGGGCAGAAAATTCTTCAACAGATCGGGCAAACCGGGATCCCCGTCTTTAACGTATCCAACGCCTGTGCAACTGGCTCAACCGCTTTCCGCGAAGCCTACGTTGGCGTTGCTTCGGGCATGTACGACGTCACCATGGCAGTCGGCGTTGAGCAGATGGGGAAAATGGGTCTGCTGGGCGGCGGTGCACGCAGCGGCGGCGAGAGTGTTGAAGGTGTCTTAGGCAGTGGCCTTATGCCAGCAGTATTCGGACAAGCTGGGGTCGAACATATGCGCCAATATGGCACCACCGCTGAACAGTTTGCCAAAATCTCGGTCAAAAACCACAAACATTCGGTGCATAACCCCCTGTCCCAGTACCAGGTTGAGGTCTCTCTAGACGACGTGATGAAAGCCCGGATGGTTGCCTACCCGAACACCTTGTACATGTGCTGTCCGACGGGCGACGGGGCAGCCGCGGCTATTCTCGTCTCTGAAGAAAAGATGAAACAGTTCACGACGAAACCTATCAAGGTGGCGGCTTCTGTTCTGACGTCTGATCCATATACCGAGCGCGATCTGACCATGCCCGACGTCAACACCCTGACCCAAAATGCGGCCAAACAGGCTTATGAAAAATCCGGCCTTGGTCCCCAAGATCTTGATTTGGTCGAACTCCACGACTGTTTTGCCACGGCCGAGCTGCTGCACTATGAAAATCTTGGACTGTGTGGTGAGGGCGAAGCCGGTCAGCTGATCGACCAAGGCGAGACCGCTCTAGGTGGTAATATCCCGGTCAACGTCAGCGGCGGTCTGCTGTCAAAAGGACATCCGCTCGGCGCGACCGGCGTGGCCAATATCTATGAGCTCGTCAACCAGCTACGTGGCAACGGCGGAGCACGGCAGGTCGATGGAGCCAAAGCCGGTCTGGCCCACGTCATTGGTCTGGGTTCGGCGTGCACGGTTCATATTCTCACCGCCTGATCTTCCTGTTCCCTCTCTTTCCAGCAGGGGTTGGTTAAAACCCAACCCCTGCTGTCTCTTGTGCCATACCATCCTACTATGCAGGAGCATACCGCATGGAACTGCCTATTACCAAACGGCTCAGGCAAGAACTCGAAGAACTCTATCATGAACTGAACGTGAAGATTCCAAAAGATCTCCAAGAGGCAGCAGCTCATGGTGATCTGAGTGAAAATGCTGAGTATGAGGCTGCCCGTGCCCGGCAAGACTTCGTCCAGGCCCGCATTGCGCACTATGAAGAGCGGATAAGCCAGTTATCCCTGTACGATTTATCGAGTGTCCCAAAAGATGTGGTCGCATATGGCAGTCGCGTCAAACTCGAAGACATCGACAGCGGAGAGATCGTTGAATATCGCATCGTCTTTCCCGAGGAAGTCGATCCCGCCAGCGGCAAGATCTCCCTCCATTCGCCGATTGGCCAAGCACTGCTGCATAAATCTGTTGATGACGAGGCAGAGGTACAGACCCCTCAGGGCAAACGCATATACGAAATCATTGAGCTGATCACTATGCACGAGCTCAACGACGATCTTGACCGGTGAAGAGCGCGTTGGGTCACAAAATTGTATCCCTCGGCTCTTGCGCACCAGCCGCAGATCGTCTAAAGTGCAGATGGAGGTAGGAGGAAAAGTGGGCCGGTGCCCACTTTTTTTTTGGAGATGCAGTCTGGAGACCAAGATATTATCCGGCAAGTCGAGCGTATCGCGGCTGGTATAGTAGCAGCTGCGGGCTGCGAAATCTGGGAGATTGTCTTTCGATCAGAAGCCCGACAATGGGTATTGCGGATCACCCTCGACCGAGAAGATGGCGTCCCGCTTGATGAACTGACGCAGATTCACCGGGAACTGAGCGATGTGCTCGACGCCCACGACACCATCCCCCGATGGTATACGCTTGAAGTGTCTTCGCCTGGTATTAACCGTCCGCTGCTCCGTCCAAGCCACTATACCCGCTATCTCGGCCAGCGAATTCGTCTCCAAACAAAAAATGTCCAACATGGTCGACGGACATTTACCGGACTGCTGAGAGAAACGGATGAGCGTCAGGTCAGTATTGAAGACAAGTCTCTTGGCGTAGTACATATTTCCTGGCAGGCGATAGCTAAAGCGTACGTTGATTATGAGTTTCCGGTTGGAGGACAGAAGAAAAAAAACGTTGGGCGACAGAAATCGGCCCCATAGGGAGAACACGAGCTATGCAGCCAGATCTCAATCGGGTGATCGAACAGGTCAGCAAAGAAAAAGGCATGGATCGTCAGGTCATCATCGAAGCCATCGAGAGCGCCATGCTGTCCGCGGCTAGACGCACCTTTGGCCAAAAGCAGATTGAGGCTAAATTTAATACAGAAATTGGCGAGGTGGAGCTGTTCGAAATCAGGACGGTCGTGCAGACCATTACCGACCCGGAAACCGAGATCACCCTTGCTGATGCCCAGGCCAATATGGATCCCGAAGCCCAAGAGGGCGATGACTTACTCAGCAAGTTGCCAGCCACCTCGTTTGGCCGAATTGCCGCTCAGGTGGCCAAGCAAAGTGTGATCCAGAAAGTACGGGAAGCCGAACGCGAGCTGATTTATAACGAATTTCTTGATCGCAAAGGCGAAATATTCTCCGGCATCGTGCAGCGCATCGAGCGTAAGAACATTATTGTAAACCTCGGCCGAACTGACGCAGTACTACCAGAAAAAGAACAAATCCCCTGGGAACGGTATAGGCAGGGAGACCGCATTCGCGCCTTTGTTCTGGATGTCGAGATGTCACATAAAGGCCCCCAGATTGTTCTGTCCCGCACCCATCCCGGTTTTCTGATCAAACTCTTTGAGCAAGAAGCGCCCGAGGTCTACGAAGGGATTATCGAAATTAAAGGGGCGGCCCGCGAGCCGGGCAGCCGGGCCAAGATTGCCGTCCATTCCACCGATCCGGACGTTGACCCCGTCGGAGCTTGCGTGGGCATGAAGGGCACGCGAGTTCAAGCCGTCGTGCAAGAACTTCGTGGCGAGCGGGTTGATATCGTGCCTTGGACCCCTGACCCGGCCGAATATGTCTGCCGGGCTATCTTGCCAGCCAAGGTGTCCAAGATTATCCTCGATGAAGACGATCACGCTATGGAAATCATCGTTCCAGACGACCAGCTGTCCTTAGCCATTGGCAAAAAAGGCCAGAACATCCGTCTCGCGTCCCGTTTAACAGAGTGGCGGCTTGATGTCCGCTCGGAATCTGAGGTTGAACTAGAACGCGCGCGGGCCTTAGAGTCGTTGACCAGCGTGGCGGGTATTGGCGATCTGACCGCAGAACTCTTATATCAACAGGGCTATAAATCAGCCGCAGATGTGGCGGAAGCCGATACGGCCGCGCTGGCTGAGCTAGAGGGAATCGAAGCGGATAAGGCGCAAGCCATCCTCCAGGCCGTTCACGACTACGTTGCCGAGCAGGCCGCAACGGAAGCCGAAAATCAGGAATCAAGTGACGCGCCGGACGGGGTGGGAGACAGATCGGTCGATGGTCAGGCGGCTGGGCGGACAGATGGCCCTCAAGAAGCCTTGCTGGCCCAAGCTACAGGAGTGGAAAGTGTAGAAACCCCATCGGAAGAAGTATGAGGCGGACCAATCCTATACGTCGCTGTGTTGGCTGCGGAAAGCGTGAGAGGCAGGAACGCTTGTTCCGCTTTGCCCAGGGCCGAGACGGGCTCCTCCAGCCCGGACCGAGCGCAGGCCGAGGAGCTTACCTCCATCCGCGTCGTTCATGTCTCAATGCTTTTACGAATGCTCGCTCAAGCTTTGTTCGCTCGCTCAAGACAACGGTCTCACGAGAAGTCCGAGAACGCTACGCCGGCCTGATTGAGAACAGCCTGATACTGTGACCGGAGGGAATGCGGGTATATGCCACGAAAGCGCATCCATGAATTGGCCAAGGAATTGGGGTTAGAGACCCGTCAGCTCATCGCGAAGCTTGAGCTTATAGGGGTGAAAGGGAAAAAGCCCCAGAGTACGCTGACCGATGATGAGCTCGCCCTGCTACGCGCCAGAGAGACTCCGCAGCCAACTCCAAACCTCGTTTTGGGAGAGGAAAAACTCGTCGCAGAACGCGTGGTGACTGAGGTCGACCAAAACGAGCACCGCGTGACTTCTCGCGAGGAAGTGCGTGAGAGCCGTATCAAACCCAATATCATTCGGCGTCGGACAAAACGGGTTGAAATGCATGAGGAAGCGGCCCCACCCGCAGAGCCGGTTTTCACAGCCCCCTCTCTTGATGAGCCTTTTTCTGCACCGCCGCCGATCGCTTTTGATTTGCCAGACCCGGTTCCAACCGGTCTGCCACAGCAGCCGACGGTCTTCTCCTCGGTGTCGCAAGAGCCAACCACCCCTACAGCTCTGATTCCGGAACCTCCCAAAGACGCCTCCGAGCCGCCCGCTCCTGCACTCCCACCGGTCGATGAATTAGAAGAGCTGTCAACCCCGGTCCAGCAGCCGCCCGTTGACGTCTCAGCTCCAGACGGATCAGAGGTAAGCCAGACCGCCGCAAAACCGCTGACCGTCCCCCCAACCGAAGACCTCTCGGGCGATAGACCAGATGGAGGTCTGGCGACCGAAGCTCAGGAATTGACCCAGCGCGAGATTTCACCCTCACCCCCAGACCAGCCGGATCAGACCGGGTCGGCAGACCAGGAGAAGATGGCGGTCGCCCCTGCCAAAACAGCCCAGGCTCCGGCCCTGCGTTCGGCCCGGGTCCTGGGCCGTATCGATCTTGGCAAACTGCAAGAGGCAAAACCCAGCCGTCCAGAAGTCAAGGCTCCGGCCCCCTCGCCCGCGTCTCAACCGGTCGCCTTTCGGGAACCGCTGCGAAACGGCAGAGATATACCGCCCACCAGCCTGCCCAAAAAGGGGAAAAAGCGCAAAATCATACGTAAATCCGAACTCCAGGAAACCCCTGAGCTTGATGTTCGCATGACCCGTGGTGGGGCCAAAAAACGCCGTGTCCAGCCCGGGAAAGAACAGCGTCAGACCGAAATCACCGTTCCCAAGGCCAGTAAGCGCGTGATTCGTATCTCTGAGGTCATTACGGTCGGCGATTTAGCCAGACAGATGGGCGTCAAGGCCGCGGAGGTCATCAGGAAGCTCATGGGCCTTGGTCTAATGGCAACGATTAATCAAGTTCTTGACATGGACACCGCGGCCTTAGTCGCCAGTGAGTTCGAGTATACGATTGAAAACGTCGCCTTTGACGTCGATTCGGTCTTGGAAGACAGCCATGAGCCGGTTGAAGACGAAGGCCAGCTTGAGGTTCGCCCACCAGTTGTAACCATCATGGGCCATGTCGATCATGGGAAAACGTCTCTCCTAGACATGATCCGTCAGACCAATGTAACCGCCCAGGAGCACGGTGGCATTACCCAACATATTGGCGCCTATAGTGTTGAGGTGGACGGCCGCAGCCTGACCTTTCTCGATACGCCAGGCCATGAAGCCTTCACCGCCATGCGGGCGCGTGGAGCCGAAGTCACCGATATCGTGACCCTCATTGTGGCCGCCGATGACGGCATCATGCCGCAGACTGTCGAGGCGATCAACCACGCCCGCGCGGCAGACGTGCCGATCATTGTGGCGATCAATAAAATTGATAAACCCGGCGCTGACCCGGACCGCGTCAAACGCGAACTGATGAATCATAGTCTGCTGGCCGAGGACCTTGGCGGCGATGTGATCGTTGCCCCAGTATCGGCCCTGACCGGAGAAGGTATTCCCGAGCTGTTGGAAATGATTCTGCTCCAGGCCGATATCATGGAGCTGCGTTCTCACCCCGACAAGCTTGCTCGGGGTATTATTGTTGAAGCAAAACTTGACCGCGGCCGTGGTCCGGTCGCCACTGTGTTAGTCCAAGAAGGTGAGCTCAAAATTGGCGATCCATTTGTGTGCGGCATCGAGCACGGTCGCGTTCGCGCCATGCTCGATAGTTGGGGCCATAAAGTTGACAAAGCATCGTCGTCCATGCCGGTTGAGATTCTGGGACTGACCGGAGTGCCGGAGGCTGGGGACTCTTTTGTCGTCCTCAACGATGAGGCCAAAGCGCGTCAGGTCACCGAACATCGGCGTTCCAAACGACGAGAGACCGAGCTGGCAAAAAACACAACGCGAGCCTCACTCGAAGACTTTCACCAGCAGGTCCAGACCGGCGAGGTGAAGGATCTCCGGATTATTATCAAGGGAGATGTTCAGGGTTCAATCGAAGCCGTCAGCGACGCCCTCAATCGCCTGTCGACAGATGAGGTCAAGGTCTCTATCTTGCACGCCTCGCCCGGCGGCATTACCGAGTCAGACGTCCTGTTGGCAACCGCCTCCAAGGGCATAATCATCGGTTTTAATGTTCGAGCCGAGAGCAATGCCGCCCGTATGGCCGAACGAGAAGGAATCGAAATTCGGCTCTACAATGTCATCTACGAACTGATTGAAGATATCCGAGCCGCCCTCGAAGGCTTGCTTGAGCCGGTCTATGAGGAGAAACTTCTCGGGCAGGCTGAGGTTCGACAGGTCTTCACGATCTCCCGTTTGGGGATGATCGCCGGCTGCTTTATCAATGAGGGACGCGTCCAGCGCGGTGCCCAGGCCAGACTCCTACGCGATCAAAAAATCGTCTACGAGGGAAACATCGCCACTCTCAAGCGCTTCAAGGATGATGTCCGAGAAGTGTTGGCCGGCACCGAGTGTGGCGTCGGGCTAGAGAACTGTAAAGACATACAGTCCGGAGATGCTCTCGAGATTTACGAGCTTGAGCAAGTGCTACGCCGTCTTGAGCCCAAACCGCGCCTAGAAACACAACCGCGCATTTGATCCAGCCAAGTCGGACCGGGTCTCAGTGACGAGGTGGAGCGTGGTCGTTGGTGTTTTACAGCTGGCCCTGTATATTGAGGCCAGTCATTCGCTCAAAGAGAAGCGGGGGGTCCTGCGCCGGATCAAGAACCGAGTTCGCAACGAGTTTAATGTTTCCATTGCTGAGTGTGGCGGACAGGACTTATGGCAAAAAGCCGTCCTCGGCATCTGCCAGGTCGGGACTGACCAAGTCTATATTGACGGTGGCCTACGGGCTGTTGTCCGCTTTATCGAAAAACTCCACCTGGCCGAGGTCGGTGAGGAAGCCATAGAGTTTTTGCATTACTAGTATGCCCTCTCGAAGACCCGAACGTGTCGGCGGCCTCCTGTTGGAGACGGTCGCAGATATTCTGCTCCGTGAGGTCAAAGACCCACGTGTGAGCGGCGTCATCCTGACCGCCGCCTCTATCAGCTCGGACCTCGGGGAGGCAAGGATTTTCTTCCGGACGCTTGGCTCTTCCCCGGACCGAACCGAGGTGGGAGCTGGTCTGAAAAGCGCCAGCTCATATATCCGACGCCAAATCGCCGGTCGTCTGCAGCTACGCCGCATTCCTCAGCTACGTTTTGTGTACGACACGAGTATTGATCAGGCAAACCATATGGAGTCGCTGTTTCAACAGGCGCGGGCCAAGAGCACCGCTCAAACCGCCTCAGCATCCCAAGAGAAAAAACCACAGTGTCCGGAGTAAATGGTATTCTGCTGGTTGATAAACCAGTTGGAATGACGTCCGCTGATGTCATCCGCAGCCTGAAAAAAATCCTGCTCAAGAAGACAAAAATCGGTCATCTGGGGACTCTCGACCCGTTTGCCAGCGGAGTGTTGCCGGCGTGTATTGGCACTGGCACCAAAATCGCTCGGTTCCTGATGGCCGAAAATAAGGTGTATACAGGCACCCTTCGTCTTGGCGTTCAAACCGATACGCAGGACGGGACGGGGACGATTAGCCGTACGGCTCCGGTCCCCAACTATGACCGAGACGTCTTGCGTGATCTTGAGCGACGTTTCTGCGGAGACATTGTACAAATTCCGCCCATGTATTCAGCCATCAAGAAAAACGGCGTTCCGCTCTACAAGCTTGCCCGCCAGGGCCTTGTGATTGAGCGTCAGCCACGACCAGCGGTGATTCATAGCCTCAGCCTTGAGGCGCGAGACCGCGACACCCTCGGCTTCTCAGTCAGCTGCTCCAAAGGCACCTATGTGCGGACTCTGGCCGCCGACCTTGGTACGGCCCTCGGCTGTGGTGCTCATCTGCTGAGCTTGAGACGCACCGCGTTTGGCTTGTTCAGACTGGCGAATAGCCTGCCTCTAGCCGTCGTCTTGGGAGAGCCGGAGCGACTGAAATCCGCTCTGCTGTCCCTGTCCCAGGCTTTAGGTCACTACCGCAGGCTCGAAGTTTCTCAGGCAGTGGCAAGCTCGTTGCGTCACGGCCAACAAGACCCCCTGCGCGAGCTGCCTCCCGCCTCAACTCCACACGAAATTATCCGGCTCGTCACTCCGGACGAAACTTTGGTCGCCCTAGCTCAATACCACCCTCCCCACTGGCGTCTGGCCCGGGTCTTGTAAGCTTTACAGTGTGAAAACAGCGTGTTAGGATTTTCGGCCTGTATATCCGAAAAGTGAGAAAAGGAGAGGTAATGAGCGTGCAGACCGCCGCCCAGAAACTTGAGACGATCAAAGAGTACCGAACACATGAACAGGACACCGGTTCTCCGGAAGTCCAGATCGCTCTTTTGACCAAGCGGATCATCTATCTGACCGAGCATTTTAAAACCCACGCCAAAGATCACCACTCACGACGTGGCCTGCTCTTGTTGGTTGGCCGTCGTCGACGTTTGCTTGACTATCTTCGCGATATTGATCCACAGCGTTACCGGACGATTGTCAATCGTCTCGGACTCCGCCGCTAGGTGAGCTGCGTTCTGCTTCTCAGCCGGGGCGCAGGCCCCCCAATTCTGTCATCGTAAGGAGTTCTATGTATAAAAAAATAGAAATGGAATTTTATGGGCGACCGCTGTCTATTGAGACCGGTCGCTGGGCCAAACAAGCCAGTGGTGCGGCAGTGGTATCCTACGGTGAAACCGTTATGCTGGTCACTGCCGTCGCCTCTACATCCGTCCGGGAGGGAGCCGATTTCTTCCCCCTGACCGTCGATTACCAAGAACGAACTTATGCGGCCGGTAAGATTCCGGGCGGCTTTATCAAACGCGAAGGTCGCCCTGCCGACCGAGAGATCCTGATCTCTCGGTTAACAGACCGGGCCATCCGTCCTTTATTTCCGAAAGAATTCAGGTGTGAAACTCAGCTGGTTGCATCCGTCTTATCGGTCGATCGTGAAAACGATGCCGATACCCTCTCCCTAATTGGTGCCTCAGCGGCGTTACATGTCTCAGACATCCCGTTTCGGGGCCCTATTGCTGGTGTTCGTATCGGGCGTCTGCATGGGAGGCTGGTGGTCAACCCGACTCTCAGCCAGATCGAAGAGAGCGATATTAATCTGTTTGTCGCGGCTGGCCGCGACGCGATCATCATGGTCGAGGGTGGCGCCCGTGCCGTCCCAGAAGAGGACATGCTCGAAGCCCTCTTCTTAGCCCAAAGTGCTGTGGCTCCGGTCCTTGATGTCCAGGACGAACTGGCCCGTGTGGCCGGCAAGCCAAAACGCAGCCTTGAGGTGGTCGTGCCCGATACCGGCCTGATCGACCGGGTTACCGAAGTGGCCACCCCAAAGCTTGAAAAGGCGCTGTTTATCCCGGCCAAACATCAGCGCGGTGATGCAATTCACACGGCCGGAAGCGAGGTCTGGACCGCCCTGGCAGATGAGTATGCAGACCGAGAAAAGGATGTTGCCGAGGCGTTTGAAGACCTGACCAGCTCACTGCTGCGTACGGCGGTCGTCCGGGATAACCGCCGTGTAGACGGGCGTAGCCCGGCCGATATCCGTCCCATCACGTGCGAGGTTGGCGTACTCCCGCGCACGCATGGCTCGGCCGTATTCACCCGTGGCGAAACTCAAGCCCTGGTTGTTGCGACTCTGGGGACGGCCTCAGATGAACAACGGGTCGACAGTCTAACCGGTGAACATGCAAAACGCTTCATGCTGCACTACAATTTTCCGCCCTTCAGCGTGGGCGAGGTCCGCCCCATGCGCAATCCGGGTCGGCGTGAGATTGGCCACGGAACGCTGGCCGAACGTGCCCTGTCCGCGGTCCAGCCGACAGCAGCCACATTTCCCTATACCATCCGTGTTGTGTCAGAAATCCTTGAATCGAACGGTTCGTCTTCTATGGCCAGCGTGTGCGGTGGTACCTTGGCGCTGATGGACGCCGGTGTACCCATCACCTCCCCAGTTGCCGGCATTGCGATGGGCTTGATCAAGGAGGGCGAGGAGGTGCGCATCCTGAGCGATATCCTAGGCGATGAAGACCATCTAGGTGACATGGACTTCAAGGTCACCGGGACAACCGAAGGGATTACTGCCCTTCAGATGGATATCAAGATCTCAGGCGTCACGCGTGAGATCATGCGCCAGGCCCTGTATCAGGCTCGAGAAGGCCGCCTCCATATCCTGACCGAAATGGTCCGCGCCCTCCAAGCGCCCCGGACAACAGTGGCCGCCTCTGCCCCACGCATCCATACTATCAAGATCAACCCAGATAAAATCCGCGACATTATCGGCCCAGGCGGCAAGACGATTCGCTCAATTGTTGAGGAAACCGGAGCCAAGATTGATGTGGAAGACGGCGGCACGGTATACATCGCCTCGCCCGATACCGAGTCTTTAGAAAAAGCTTTGTCCAAGATTGAACGGATCACGGCAGAAGCTGAGATCGGGCAGGTGTATAATGGCCTCGTCAAGAAAGTCGTTGATTTCGGAGCATTTGTAGAGATCTTACCCGGCCGAGAGGGCCTAGTTCATATCTCTCAACTCAGCGACGAGCGGGTGCGACGGGTCACCGACGTGGTCCAGGAAGGCGATGAAATCCCGGTCAAAGTCCTCGAAATTGATCGCCAGGGAAAAATCCGGCTCAGCCACAAAGATGCACTCGACGAACAGCAAAGGGCGGGCGGGAACAGCTAGATGGTCCATCGTACGGTTCTCGACAATGGGCTACGCCTGCTGTCCCAAGAAGTCAAAGACATGCCCACTGTGACCGTGGGCGTGTGGGTTGAGAGCGGATCGCGCGATGAATCGTACCACCATAACGGGATATTCCACTTCCTAGAGCACCTCTTCTTTAAAGGCACGGCACGGCGTACCGCCTCCCAGATTGCCCAGGAAATCGATGCGGTCGGTGGTACGATCGACGCCTTTACCGGCAAAGAGTATACCTGCTACTACACACGTACCCTCAGCGAACACCTACCGCGGGCTCTTGATCTGCTGACCGATATCCTCCTCCACTCGATCTTTCCGGACGAAGAGATTGAACACGAACGCTCGGTTATCTGCCAAGAGATTGCGCAGAGCGAAGATCAACCGGACGAGTTGATTGGTGATCTGTTTCATCTTGACTTCTGGCCCGATCATCCCCTGAGTTGGCCGATCACCGGCACGGTGGATTCGGTCTCGCGGCTGCGGCGGGATGATTTGTTGAGCTACCGTCAACGCCACTACTGCCCTCAGCGCGTCTTTGTCAGCATGGCCGGCGGAGCTTCCCATATGACGCTGCTCGAAACGGTTGGACCGGCCCTGTCGAGCATGACGGGGACAGCCGACGCCCGCCATGACACTCCGCCCGTCACCCGTCCCGGGGTCTCAATCCACCCGCGTGAGCTTGAACAAACGCATCTCAGCCTAGGCGTACCGTGTGTCTCACAGACCGCCTCTGCGTGGTATGCAGCCCACCTCCTCAACAACGTCCTAGGTGGCGGGATTAGCTCCCGCCTGTTTCAAGAAATTCGAGAGAAGCGCGGTCTAGTCTACGACATCAACTCGTTTCTGTTCTCAGGCCGAGACGCGGGCTATCTGGGAATCTATCTGTCTACGAGCCCTCACTCTGTCCCCGAGGCTCTGTGCTTGACCTGCAAAAGCCTGACCGATATTGCGCAGTCTGGAATCTTCGCCGAAGAGTTACAACGCGCCAAAAGTCAGACCAAAGGCAATCTGTTGCTCGACCTCGAAACGAGCGAAGCCTGGATGTACCGGGTGGCGCGGTGCGAAATGTGTTTTCAGCGCGATATGCCGATTGCCGAGGTCTTAGAAGACATAGAACGCGTCAGCCTCGAAGACGTGCAGACTTTGGCTGCCGAGTGTTTTCAGCCCAACAATCTGACCCTGACCCTGTTGGGTAAACCGCCTTCAGTGAGCGATTATCAGACGCTGATCAGCCTCTAATGTGGTAGGCCTGCGATGAGCAAGACCGTACGTGTCTCTATTACCCGCCTTCGTCACCAGCCCGATCCCCTACCTCTACCCCGCTATATGACGGCGGGTGCCGCAGGCATGGACCTCTACGCCGATCCTCCAACCGACATCAGCCTGGCCCCGCTGGAGCGCTCCTTGATCCCAACCGGTTTTGCCCTGGCTCTGCCCAGCGGCTACGAAGCGCAGGTCCGGCCGCGCAGCGGCTTGGCTCTGCGTTCTGGTCTGACGGTCCTGAACACTCCCGGCACGATTGACGCCGACTATCGCAACGAGGTCAAAATCCTGGTCATCAATCTGAGCCAGCAGCCGGTCCACATCAAGCGCGGCGAGCGCATCGCCCAACTCGTTGTCGCTCCGGTGGCACGGGTTGATTGGCACGAAGTTGAAGAGCTCGCCACCAACGACCGGCGCGGCGGCTTTGGTCATACCGACCAGTAGCGTTTTTCCAGCTTCAACGGATCATCCCTTCGCTATGCAGCGGGTTCCTATTGAAGATTTCCGAGTCGCCACAACCCACAAGACCGCGCGTCGACAGGTCTCGCAGGTTGGGTCCGTAGCTGCCCGGACAGCAGGTTGTCGGGCAAGTCCCCGCACCCACCCCTTGAGTTGGGTCCGTAGCTGCCCGGACAGCAGTGTCCAAGCGCTGGTAGAGAGTGAGAAAATTCCCCTGGACGACGGTCAGCTGGTGTTCGGGGTAGGCTGCCGGGTGCGCTTATCACAGATATCAAGGTGGAGGAGTAGGAAGCGAGTAGAGAGTTTGTCCATTTTGTGGTCAGCTATGAAGACCCGCATTCTTGACCCTGCCTGTTGCCTCTGTCCGCCATTAGTGCACAAATGGGGTTATCCTTACCGTTGAGATCAACATGATGAGGATGAAGCACATTTGACCCCCTGGGTGACAACTCAGTATAAGGAGGCGAGATATGGGACGACTCGACGGAAAAGTGGCGTTCATTACCGGTGCAGGCTCCGGCATTGCGCGGGCGGCCTCACAGATTTTTACCCGGGAAGGTGCGAAGGTTGTTATTGCTGAACTCCAGCCCGAGTTGGGCCGGGCGGCCGAAGAGCTCGTCAGAGAGGGGGGTGGTGAAGCGCTCTTTGTGGAAACCGACGTCACCAAGGAAGACAGCGTAAAGAACGCGATCGACACAACAATTGAGGTGTACGGCAAGCTTGACGTGCTGTATAACAGCGCCGGCGGCTCGATTGTTGAAGACGGCAAAGTCACCGAGGTCGATATGTCGGTCTGGAACCACACTATCTCGCTCGATCTGCTCGGTACATTCCTGTGCTGCCGTCACGCTATTCCCAAACTCGTTGAAAACGGTGGCGGTTCGATCATCAACATGTCATCCGTTGTTGCCCTGCGCGGCTCATTTCCCATCCACATCTATACCTCGGCCAAGGGCGGTATCATTGCTTTTACCCGGGTTCTGGCCGGGACCTATGCCAGAAACAACATCCGTGCCAACGCAATTTGCCCCGGGGTGATTATGACCGATCGGGTCAAGCAACGGTTTGGCGAGAGCCTAGATATCCCTCCCCCCAACGCCCAGGCATCCGCTATTAACCTCAAAGCCCAAATAGAAAAATATCCGTTCTCGGTCGGCGAGCCGGAAGACATCGCCCATATTGCTCTGTTCCTAGCCGCGGACGAGTCGCGCATGGTCAACGGCGTTGCGATTCCCGGCGATGGTGGTTTGTCAGCCTATTGAACCCTCCTCTAGCCGGAGAGGACACCCTTCACATAACGGAGCGTGTGATGCAAAAAGAGCCGTTTACGATTGCTGTTGCCGAAGAGACCCTGACCGACCTGCGTGAACGCCTGAGCCGGGTACGCTGGCCGCACGATTTTAATAATGCAGATTGGGCATACGGCACGAACAAAGCCTACCTGATGGAGTTGGTCGAGTACTGGCTAGACAGATACGATTGGCGCACCACCGAACGCGAGATCAACGCCTTTGCCAATTACAAGACCACAATCGAAGACGTTCCCATCCACTTCATTCATGAGCCGGGCAAAGGTCCCAATCCTCTACCGCTGATCCTGACCCACGGCTGGCCGTGGACGTTTTGGGATCTCAAACACATCATCCGGCCGTTGTCTGATCCCGCTTCGTTTGGCGGTGACCCTCAGGATGCCTTTGATGTGATCGTTCCGTCGCTGCCCGGCTTTGGGTTTTCCTCCCCCCTAACAACCCCGGGAATTAACTTTGTCCGTACTGCGGACCTGTGGCTCAGGCTGATGCAGGAGGTGCTGGGGTATCAAAAATTCGGAGCTCAGGGCGGGGACTGGGGAGCACTGGTGACCATGCAGCTGGGTCATAAGTACGCCCAACATCTGATCGGCACGCATATCAATCTCGCGATTCCATTAGGCTTTTTTTCTGGTGAACAGGTCGATCTCCAGGACTACGGTCCGGACGAGGAGGGTTGGTATGATCGCATGCAAACCCGCATGCAGGGCGCGACTAGCCACGTGGTGGTGCAAACCACCGACCCGCAAACCCTGGCCTATGGCATGCATGACTCACCGGTTGCGCTGTGCGCATGGATTCTAGAACGACGACGTAACTGGAGTGATTGCGGAGGCGAGGTTGAGCGGCGGTTTTCAAAGGACGATCTGCTGAACACGATGATGATCTACTGGGTGACCGAGACTTTTGTCACCTCGGCGCGCTACTATTACGAGGCCAAGCACCATCTGTGGACCCCGTCACACGACCGCACTCCAGTGGTGGAGTCACCAACCGGGATTGCCGTTTTTCCCCAGGAACTGGCGCTCATGCCGCGCCGCTGGGCCGAGCGCTACTACAACCTCGCCCACTGGTCGCTGATGACCGCCGGTGGACACTTTGCCCACGCCGAAGAACCACAGCAGCTCACAGAGGATATCCGCACCTTCTTTCGGGCTTTACGCTAGCAACGCAGTAAGGACGCAAGCCTGCCTGGCTCCTTACACCCTTACGTTGTAGAGACGAACGGCGTTTCTGCCCATCACCTTCTGGATATCCTCCTCAGGCATATCCCTGAAGCCCCCATCGAAACTCACGCGAGTGGGGCGAGATCGGGTCGGCTGGTGTGCGGATAATCCACCGATTTCATCATACGCTCGGCTCCAAACAGCTGACAGATAAAATCAGCCATGGCCTGCTCGAACTGAAAGGTCGCAACCACGTTACATTGTATTCACTCGGCAACATGGAGAGATTCACCCCTTCAGAAGCGCTCATAAGCGGGAGCCGATAGAGAATGTGCGGAATCCAGAAAACGTCGTTCCCGGCCGACGGCTGCAACATCCCGCAGCAAGTCGAGGATATGGCCCCACATCGCAACCAGCATGACACGGGACCCAATCCGCACCCATTGATGGTTTCGTCCGCCAGAATCCAGCAGCACCGCTGCTTCAACTCGCTCCAGACGGCGATCCTGCACGATGAAGAGAAGCGCAGAGTCCCTGAGTCACGTCTCAGGATAGTCTACCCGATTGGTCAATCCAGCTCAGAACTTGTTCTTGACGAAGACTCAAGTAGCTCTATCCGTATCGTCGATGGTGATATCGGACCTCATGTCGCTATGCCTAGGCCCGCCCACGGTGCACCTGGGTGCGAACTTGGAGAGAAAAACCCGGGACAGAGACGAGGGCCCGAACAATGTCCAACGAGGGACATAGAATAGAGGCGAGCCTTCTGATCGCGTGCGGTGGGAACGTCATTGCCCACGCCGTGCGTCAACAGGCTCATCACTCTCTTCTCCTTTCTCGTCTTGCCATTACGGATAAACTCATGACTCCTCGACCTCAGTGCCACCTACACTTTCATCCGACCAAATCTTGCCCGGATTCAGAATCTGTTTTGGATCGAACACCTGCTTGATCCTCTTCATCAGTTCAACGCTCGGGCCATGTTCTTGGGCGACATACTTCTGACTCCCCAAACCGATACCGTGCTCACCCGAGGCTGTCCCGCCGACCGACAGGACGAACGCCACGATGTCATCCTTTGCCCGCTGGGCGGCTGCCCAGCTTTTGGCATCAGCTGCGTCCTCACGCAGTAAGGCGTGCAAAATACCGAGCCCGGCATGGCCAAAGGTATGCAGCACGACTCCGTGTTGCTCGGCAATGGCATAGCTCTGCTCTACCACCTCGGGTAAACGTGAGATAGGAAATCCCATATCGGTTCGGATCGTTTTGCCTTGAGGTTTCAGGGCTTGAATCGCCCGGGTGGTGAAATGGCGCACTTCCCATGGATTGCGTCCGTCAGGCAGGACGATCAAGCGTCCGCCCTGCTCTTCACACAGCGCTTGGGCGGTCTCAAAAACGACATCAACCGAGTCTAGTGAACCGTGGACCTCAAGAAACAGCGACGGCTGCTCCTCCAAACCAAACCCTCGGTAGCGGTTGAGAGAGACAATGGAGCGTCGATCAAGAAATTCGACCGCGGCGAGATCAACGCCGTAGCGCATCATCGTCGCAATAGCAGTCGCGGCGTCTTTCTCGGTCGGAAATGTTAGGGCGCCCTGTTTTCGGCCCTGCGGAAGTCCGGCCAAGGAGAGCGTCAGCTCGGTGGCAATGGCCAGTGTTCCTTCTGAACCAACGACCAGGCCTAGCAGGTGATAGCCGGAGGACGTTTTGCGGCACCGAGTGCCAAGCTCCAGAACTTGTCCAGTCCCGGTGACAACTGTGGCAGCCTTCACATGCTCCCGTGTACCTCCGTATTTGACCGAATAGATACCGCTGGCATTGTTGGCGACCATACCGCCAATTGTCGCGACATCCGAGCTGCCACCAGGCGACGGCGGGAAAAAAAGCCCCCACGG
The DNA here is from genome assembly GCA_965214605.1 of uncultured Binatia bacterium (SeqCode). GTDB lineage: Bacteria > Desulfobacterota > Binatia > Bin18 > Bin18 > JAAXHF01. Next base: position 1,404,127 of record OZ243961.1, read on the forward strand.
TTTGAGCTGTTCATTCAGCTGGTTATAGACAACGCCGGGCTGGACACTGACCTGTAAATCTTCCTGATGGACCTCGATAACCGCGTCCATGCGCGATAGGTCGAGCACAATCCCGCCTTGCACCGGAATCGGATTGCCCTCTAGACTTGAACCCGCCCCACGAGCGGTAATCGGGACCTCGTGGGTCCAGGCATAGCCGACCACGTGGCTGACCTCCTCGGTGGACAGCGGCCAGGCGACCACATCGGGTCTGACCGGCTGACAGGCTGATTCATCCCCAGCAGCGACATCTAGATCGACAACCCGTGTCGAGATACGCTGGGCAGGCAGGAAAGCACTTAGCGCCTTGGCGAGAGACATACAACCCTCCTTGGACAAAGATAACACGTAGGGGGGTCTACCGCCGCGGTCGCTGCAATTGCATAAGCCGCAGATAAAGCGCACAATACAGAGATCTACCCCACAGCTGCACAATACCCGATTTGCTCGCCCTTAGACTATGCTCAGCGCAATTTTCTTTGATTTTGACGGAACGCTGGCCGATGACGGAGACTCGATTGGTGAAGCGCTTGATTACGCCTGTACAGCCGTCCGCCAGCATTGGCCCGACATTCCTACCCCAGACCTCATCGAGACCTACCGCCATACCTCAGAAACGGCCTGGGGCGACTATGACCGCCACCTCCGCCACCTCTCCTCGCCCGAAACCATGCTCATGGCGGTCTGGCAAAAAGTCTTGGGTAAATGGGGCTACCATGACCCTGCGGTGGAGCGTAAGGCCGCCACCCTGTACTGGCAACACCGCCTCCGTCACTGCCTCCCCTTTCCCGATGTTGTACCGGTGCTGTCTCGCCTAGGCCTGCACTTCCACCTCGGTCTCTTAACCAACGGCGCGCCGACCATGCAGCGCGCCAAAGTCAAAGCAAGTGGATTGGAGGCGTTTTTTCACACCATTTTTGTTGGCGGCGAGTTTACACGCGGTAAACCACATCCAGCCATCTTTCAGGCGGCCCTTGAGGCGGCGGGCTGCCGACCTGAGCAGGCCGTGCATGTCGGCGATTCGCTGCTGCACGATATTACCGGCGCCCAGGCCGTCGGCATTCACAACGTCTGGCTGAATCGCAAACGCCTTGCCCTCACCGCCCTGCCGGCCCGGATACGACACCAGCTTGGGAGTACCCGACCAGAGTATGAGATTTCCCGTCTGACGGAGCTGCAGCCGTGCATTGATAGGCTCATGGAAGTCGCCTCTGGCTAAAGCCCACAAACGCTCGGTCTTGTTTCGGAGCGGGCGGTTCGACTATGAAGATGTCTAAGAGAGTGCTATGGATAAAAACGCCTACGATATTTTACTGTTCAATTACTACCGCGAGGCTGAGTTGCGGGGGGCTGATCTTATTCTGCGCTTAATCAACCGGATGGATGACCCCGGCTTGCAAGAGAAACTCTCCCGACATCTGGCCGACGAAACCAACCACGCCTGGCTGTGGACCGAACGCATCCGAGCTTTGGGTGGCATTCCGGTCCGCATCGACAACGGCTATCATCGCCATTTACGCCGCAAAATCGGTCTGCCATCAAAGCTGCTCGACCTGCTCGCTCTGACCTATGTGGTTGAAGAGCGCTCCCGCAAGCGGTACGAAGAGCACGCCGCTCGGCCCGATGTGGACACAGCCACCCGCAAAGTCCTTGATGAGCTCCAGGACGATGAAAAACGTCACCTCAGCTGGGTGTCTGAAAAACTAGCCCAGATGGCGGAACACGAGGGCCAGGACAAAGTCACGGCTGTTCTAGAGCGCTATCGGGCACTTGAAGAAGAGGTTTTTACAGAAATGTTGGCGGACGAGCGGCGAGCACTACAGAAGATTACGGAGCGCAAAGACTCACGCGCAGAGTAAGGGCCGGGCGCTTAGATCTTCTTTTTCTTCTTCGAGACGTAATCAACCAGTAGATACTCTCCTAGGCTATCGGGCCGAGTATAAAATGCCCGGCCTCGGTTGAGTTGAGTCATTTTTTCTACAAACGCCCGCAGACTTGGGCTATCGTCGAGCATGAACGTATTAATGGTCACCCCACGCTGGGTTGCCCGCTCAACCTCTCTAAGCGTTTCTTGAGCAGCCCGCATACTGATTCCGCCAAACGACAAGGGCCACTCGCAGTACAGCCGACCGTGAGAAAAATAGGCCGTGGGTTGACCGTCGGTGACCACAATAATCTGTCGGTTGTGGCTCGGATGGCGGTGAATCAGGTCTGAGGCCAGGCGAATGCCGTCCTGCAGGTTAGTGAACGGATCACCCATATTCCAGCTGGCTTCGGGCAGATCTTTGACTTTCAGCTCAACCGCGCGGGTAAAGAAACCTACGATCGCAAAATAATCGCGCGGATAGCGCGTTCGAATCAAGCTTTCCAGAGCTAAGGCCACTTTTTTGGCGGCAGCAAAACGTCCCTCCCAACTCATCGACCAACTCATATCGAGCAACAGGACGGTCGAGGTGGTGGTCGCATGGTCGGTTTCATACACCGTAAAATCGTCGGGATGGATGCGCAGCGGTACCCCACTGCCGTTGCGCGTCACCGACTTTTTGAGGGTGCCGACCAAATCAAGATGAAACGGATCTCCGTACGCGTAGGGTTTGGTTTCGTTGATCTTGATCTCGGCAATACCCCGATGGTCGGCGGCGTGGGTGCCAGAGCGCTCTCGTAGCAGAGCGGCATAAATATCCTGGAGGGCCAACTGGCCTATGCGACGGATGCCCTTGGGCGAGAGCATCAGACGCCCTTCCCGAGGTACGACAAAGCCGGCATCCTGCAATAGCGCCTGGATCTGTTGGAGGTTCTGGAAGTCTTGGAGCGCGCCCTGGCCGAGCATGTCTTGGAGCATATTGGGGTCGATTTTCTCGGGTTGGCCGGAGAGCAGATTTTGCTCCATCTCTTGCAGCTGGGCCATCTCTTGCATCAGGTCTAGGGCTTCGTCATAGGTGAGCGATTGCGGACCATTGAACAGATCGTTATAGCGCCGTTGGAAGTCCTCCAAGGAACGAATATTACCGAACTCTTGCATGAGATCGTTAAACGCCTCTTGGGCAGCCTCATCTTCGAACGGATAGCGTGCCAGCTTCTCCATTTTATCGCTCAGCCGCCTGGGTAGACGATCAAGAAACTCCTCGTTTTTCTCCAACTCGGGTTGCTGTGGACGACGCTCCTGGAGCGTGTTGCGCTCTTGGTTCAGAATCTGGCTCAGCTTGTCCTCCATCTCGTCCAAGGACGAGTGCAGATTGGTCTGGCGGTAGCGTTCGCGCATCTCCTCGCGCAGATCGCGGACCAGATCGTCCAAACCCTTGAGCTTCTCGTCGTTGTCCCCCTCCACGCCCTGGCGCATGAGTTTGTCCATAGCTTGACGCATATCGTCGGTGCCCGACAAATGGTCGGCCAGCTCTTGAAAGACCTTGTCTGCGGACAACTGAACCCGCTGACTCCCGTCCCAGGCGGTATAACGTATGGTGATCATGGGGTGAGACCGTGTTATGGCTAGCTAGAGCGGTCAAGCCGGAAGAATCTCGGGCCTGAGGACAGACTATGCCCGGTAGGTAGAGCGTCCGCCTTCGCTCTCTTTATTGAGTTTCTGGTGGAGATGGAGCCCTTCGAGAATGAATTCGGTCGCCGCCGCAACGAGGCTCGGTTGCGAATCCACTCCCAAGACCTTGAGAGCATCGGCTAGCCCGGTGACCGTCTGTTGTTTCTCCAGATAGTCCTCGGCTGCCATAGCATCCGAAATCTCTATTCCCCAGCCATTCTTGAAGTAGTTCACGACCGGAGCCAGCCCTTCGACACTCAGGTGTTGATCAAACACCTTTTGCACTGCTCGGCTGATCAGCCGTTCTATGATCTCGCCGTCTTTCTTCTCCTCACCCGAGTACTCTAGTTCGATCTTTCCAGCGGTTGAGGGATACAAGGCGTGCAGGTCGCTAATTCTGGGCACAACGTCTGACTCACCAAGGCGCACAGCGCGCTTCTCGGCGTTGCTGAGCAAACTCTCAAAATTATTGATCGTCACCCGAACGCTGACACCTGAAGCTTGGTTAATCTCGCCCGAATTGCGCGCCTCCATGGTCAGCTGGGCCAGAATTTCTTTCATAAACTGCGGCACTCGAAAAGCCCGTTCCCGGCGTGGAAAGATCGTCACTTCTTGTTCCATGATCGAAATCTCATGGTCAAGCGAGCGCGGGTAATGGGTCCGAATCTGGACATCGAAGCGGTCCTTGAGAGGCGTAATAATCCGGCCCCGACTGGTGTAATCTTCCGGGTTAGCGCTAGCGACAATCATGACATCGACCGGTAGGCGAATTTTAAAACCCTTAATCTGGACGTCTTTTTCTTCCATTAGGTTAAACAGACCGACCTGGACCTTTTCGGTCAGATCAGGCAACTCATTAATAGCAAAGATACCGCGATTGGTACGGGGAATGAGGCCATAGTGGACGGTCTCTTCGTTTGACAGATAGCGGCCTTCAGCGATCTTGATCGGATCAACCTCACCGATCAAATCGGCCACCGCCACGTCTGGAGTGGCCAGTTTTTCGGCGTAGCGTTCATCCCGTATCAGCCAGGCGATCTCCAAATCATCGCCCCTTTCGGCCGCCAGTCTCCTCCCCTGGGCCGTGATCGGGACAAAAGGATTCTCTGGGATTTCTGCGTCCCGAATGACCGGAACATAGGGGTCTAATAGCGAGGTGAGGTTGCGAATAATCCGGGACTTGGCCTGGCCGCGTTCACCCAGGAAGACCATGTGGTGGCCAGCCAGGACCGCATTCTCGACATCCGGAATCACACTGTCTTCATAGCCGATAATGCCGGGCAGGATCTGCTCACCCGTCGCAAGCATACGCAGCAAATTGGTCCGCATCTCTTCCCGCACGGAGAGCACCTGATAGCCCTCCTTTTTCAGATCTCCAAGCGTCCGAGCTTCCTGACGCAGGGTTTCGCTAGGGTGTTGCACGACGATCTTTACCTCTCCTCTGCACTTTCAGTCTGGGGGCCCTGATCTAGGCGGGTTGGTACGCCGTCCAGCGGCGTGTTCGCCTGGGCTGAAGCCGTTTGATTATCCACCCGCAATCGGAGCTCTTTACCAACTTTGAACAACAACACGCGCTTGGCCGCCACCGAGACAACCGTACCGTTGCGCGGATTGCGCCCCTCGCGAGCCGGGCGATACTTGATGATAAAACTCCCAAATCCCCGAATTTCGATCCGCTCGCCCTGCGTCAAGGCCTGCCTCATGCTATCAAACACCGCGTTGACCATGACTTCGGCCTCACGCCGCGAGAACCGGGGGTATCGCTCCGCCACTTCCTCGATAAGCTCCCGTTTCGTCACCACCCTGCCCCTTAGGCTTTCTGCCGGTCATTCTTGTCCTCGGCGTCTTCCCGGTCGAGTCGTAATTCCTCGCCCAGAATATCTTCAAAGGAAAACCGCGCCTCTTCCCGCTCACGCTGTAAATAGGCCTCCATCTCGGCCCGCTCTTCGGTTCGACGCAGGGCTTTAATACTCAGCCCCATCTTGTGTTCACGAGCGTCAATGTGGATGACCTCAGCCTCGACTTCAGTCCCAACGTCAAACAGCGCCGACGGTTTCTCAACCCGTTCGGTCGACAGCTGGGAAATATGGACCAGCCCCTCGACCCCGTCTTCAACCTTAACGAACACACCAAAATCGGTCACGCTGGTAATCTTGCCTTTGACGTGACTACCAATCGGATGGCGATCGGCCAGGGTCTGCCACGGATCAATCATCGCCTGTTTAATCCCCAGAGAGACCCGCTCATTTGCGACGTCAACTCCAAGGATAACCGCCTCAACCTCGTCGCCCTTTTTGAACAGCTCTGAGGGGTGTTTGACCTTTTTTGTCCAATGGAGGTCAGAAATATGAGCGAGGCCGTCAATGCCGTCTTCGACCTCGACAAACACACCAAAATCGGTGATGCTCTTGACCTGGCCCGAGATATGGCTGCCGACCGGATGATTCATCCGTACCAGCTCCCACGGATTGGGCGAAATCTGTTTGAGTCCCAAGGAGATACGCCGGTGGTCAGGGCTAATGTCCAAGACCACAACGTTGATCTCATCCCCGACCGACAACAGCCTGGAGGGATGGGCGATACGCTTGGTCCACGACATTTCTGACACGTGCAGCAGCCCCTCGACCCCGCTCTCTAGCTCAACAAAGGCGCCGTAATCGGCCAGGCTAACGACTTTTCCGTGGACCCTGCCATCTACCCTATAGCGCTCGGCAACCGTGATCCAGGGGTCGGGAACTAACTGCTTAAGACCGAGCGAGACCCGTTCACGCTTCGCATCGTACTTTAAGACCACGACCTTGATGATTTCACCGGCCTTGACCATTTCCGATGGGTGGCTGACACGGCCCCACGACATATCGGTCACATGCAGCAGGCCATCAATGCCGCCCAGATCAACAAACGCCCCGTAGTCGGTGATGTTCTTGACCGTCCCCTCCAGAATGACCCCCTCTTCGATCAGCTTTAACGTCTCCTCGCGCAGGGCCGCCCGTTCTTGCTCTAATACCGTCCGTCGCGAGATGACCACGTTGGCCCGCGAGCGGTTATACTTTAAGACCGCGAATTTCTCCCGACGTCCGATAAAACGATCTAGATCCCGCACCGGCCGGAGGTCGACATGCGAGCCGGGTAGAAAGGCCGGGACCCCGATATCAACTTTCAGACCTCCTTTGACTTTGCCAACGATGCTGCCCTCGATGGGCACCCCTTTGGTATAGGCTTCTTCAATTTTGTGCCACACCCGAAACTGTTCCGCCTTGGCCCGAGACAGCACTATCCCTTCCTGCTCGGCGTCGGCTGAATCAAAAAAGACCTCAACCTCATCGCCCTCACTTATAGTGACTTCTCCATCGCGTGAGCGGAACTCAGCCACGGGGATTTGCCCCTCTGATTTATAGCCAATGTCGATCGTGACCATCTCCGGCCCAACGTTCACCACCCGCCCTCGGACGATCTCACCCGGTTTGACTGTCTGTAAACTCTCTTCAAACAGTTGGCTAAAATCTTCGCTCCCGACGTCCTGTCCTTCTTCGGGTGAGCTTTCCGGCTGAGCCAGGCTCTCCTCCGTGGCAACGCCGCCGTCTTGGGCCTGGGCTTCTTCGTGCTCGGTGTTATGTTCCATGTTTGTGTGTACCCCCTAGGAAGCTCCTTGCTCCTTGCTTTTCCCATACTCCCCTCTCCATCAGGTTGCAAGAGCTGGGCCTAGTACTTTTTCCTTTTTTCATCGCCACTTGCGCAGTTCTTCGTGTAATTGACAAGCGTGTCCACTACTTCTGTCAGGCTGAAGTCGGTGGTGTCAAGAATAACGGCGTCAGAGGCCGGGCGCAGCGGCGCATGGTTGCGTCCCCGATCCCGTTCGTCCCGTTCCTCCATATCGCTACGTATCAGCGCCAGAGAAGTTGAGACGCCTTTTTGGCGTAATTCTCGGTAGCGACGGCGGCTGCGTTCTTCGGCCGAGGCGTCAAGATAGACCTTAAGGTCGGCATCAGGAAAGACTACGGTGCCAATATCCCTCCCCTCAACGACCACCCCTCCGCCGCGGCCCAACTCGCGCTGGAGTGCTAGCAAACGCTCACGCACGAGCGGCTGAGTGGAGACCTTGGATGCCATCCGGCTTACCTCAGGACGCCGAATCTGCTCGGTCACATCCCGCTGGCCCAGAAAAAGACGCTGGCCGCTCGGCCCCGGCTCAAAGCGCACCTTGAGCGCCTCGCACACCAGTGCCAAACCCTCAACGTCGTCAGGAGCGAGCTGTCGCTCCCAGGCCAACAGGCCGACTGCCCGGTACAACGCCCCGGTGTCAAGATAGCGATAGCCGAGGCGTTCGGCCAACAAGCGGCTGGTCGAGCTTTTTCCGGATCCAGCCGGACCGTCTAGGGCAATCGTCAGACTTGTTTTCATGCGCTTATCGGACAGTCTGGATAGCGACGCCGCCTAGCTCCTGCAACATACTGTGGAAGCCTGGAAATGAAATATCAACGCAGCTGGCCTGGTCTACAACCAGCGGCCCGGCCGCCCGCAGTCCGGCCACGCTAAGCGCCATGGCGATGCGGTGATCGCCCCCACTGAAGACGGTCGCGGCCCGAAACGGCCGACCCTGGGTGGACCGGCCCTTGATGACCAGCCCATCCGGCAGCTCGGTCACGCCGACGCCGAGCCCCCGGAGCGCAGCGGCAATAGTCTGCAGCCGATCGCTCTCCTTCACCCGCAGCTCCTGAGCCCCACGAATCACAGTTGTGCCCTCGGCACACGCCGCAACCACTGCAATAATTGGAAACTCATCAATAGCTCGGACGACCAACTCTCCATCAATCCGCGTGCCACGCAGCCGGCTGGAGTGGACCACCACATCGCCCACCGGCTCGCCACCCACCTGGCGTTGGTTATCAATGCGCAGCGCTCCACCCATCGCTCGGAAGATATCGAGTACCCCGGTCCGGGTCGGATTCAGCCCCACGCCACGGACGCGCAGGTCGGAGCCCGGCACAATCAGTCCCGCCCCGATAAAAAAAGCGGCTGCCGATAGATCGCCGGGCACCTCAAGCTCACAAGCATGCAGCCGCTGTTCACCCACGACAGAGACTCTTGTGCCCCGCACCTCGACCCGGCCACCGAACGCCGTCAGCATCCGCTCGGTATGATCACGGGAACGGACGGGTTCCCAGACCTGGGTCGTGCCCCGAGCCTGGAGCCCAGCTAGGAGAATGGCCGACTTAACCTGGGCGCTGGCCACCGGGCTGTGGTAGCATATCGCCTGAAGCATCTGATCTGGGTCGAGGCCCCGGATGTGTAGGGGCACGCGGTTTGTTCCGCCCTCACCTGTGATCCTCGCCCCCATCCGGCTCAGCGGATCAATCACCCGGTCCATCGGCCGGCTGCGCAGCGACGCGTCGCCGTCAAGCCAAGAGGCAAAAGCACGGCCCGATAAAACGCCGCACAACAGGCGGGTGGTCGTCCCCGAATTACCGCAGGCAAGGGGTACTGACGGAGCCCGCAGCCCGTCCCAACCCCGACCTGTGACGATCACCTCGGTGCCGTCATGAGCAATGTCGACCCCGAGTTCTCGGAAAACGCCGATCGTACTGCGGTTATCCCCGCCCAAAGAACAGTTGCGGATGCGGCTCTGGCCGTGGGCGACCGAGGCAAACATGACCGCCCGATGGCTGATCGACTTGTCGCCAGGCAAGCTGAGTTCTCCACGCATCCCAGCCAAGGCGGGGTTGATGAGCAAGGCATCGGTCATGACTGGTCTCGCAGGCGCGTCAAACGCTGCCGTTCTGTCCGGGCCGCAGCCACCGCCTCGGCCAGAGTCTGGCCGTCAGCCTCAGCAATAGCCGCTTTGAAGTCAGCTAAGGCAGTCTCAAACTCAGTCACCGCAGCCAACAGTGCCCGGCGATTCTCAAGGCAAATATCCCGCCACATCTCAACCGGACTGGCCGCGACCCGGCTCAGATCATGAAAGGCGCTGCCCGCGTAGGCTAGGGCATCCACGCCGGACAGCGGGTGGGCCAGCACGGCGTTCATCACACTAAAGGCAATCACATGCGGCAGGTGACTGACCCGCGCTAGCACCTGATCGTGGACCCGCATGTCCATCTCTTCGACCCGCATGCCAACCGTCTGCCACAGATCGCGGACGCGGGCTAAAGCGACCGGATCGGTGGTCGGGGTCGGAGTCAACACACACAGCCGATTTTCAAACAGTGAGGCAAAGGCCGCTGCCGCACCGGCCTGCTCAGTCCCGGCAATCGGATGCGCCCCCACACAGGGCAGAGATGGTGGCAGGATCTCCTCCAATACCGTCACCACACGTTCTTTGACGCTGCCCGCATCGGTAATAATACAGCCGGGTGGCAAATAGGGGATGAACTGCTCCATCACCCGCCGGGTGGCGGCAACCGGCACGGCCAACAGCAACAGGTCTGTCCCCTGAGCCGCCTCGGCTGGATCAAAAGTATAGGCGTCAATACAACCACGCTCCAGCGCAATCTTGAGGTTGGATTCGGTCCGACCAAAACCGATCACCTCGCCGACCAGACCGCGCTGACGGGCGGCCAGCCCCAGCGAGCCGCCGATCAGACCAACCCCGACAATGAGCAGACGGTGGAAGAGAACGGCCATACGTTTTTACGCTTTCTTGACAATCTGCTCCATCACTCGAATAAAGCGCTCGTTCTCGTGCCGAGTGCCGACGCTTACCCGGGCGTAGCCGGGATAGCCATAACCCTCCATCGGTCGGACAATAATTCCGGCCGGCAACAGCTGTTCTGCAACTCCGGCCCCAATTTTGACCAGCAGAAAGTTGGCCCAGCTCGGAGTGTACTCCAAGCCCAAGCGGTCTAGCTCGGCACGTAAATAGGCCAAACCCTGCGCGTTGTTGTCCTGAGTGCGACGAATATGCGTCTCATCGTCCAGGGCGGCCAAGGCCCCGACCTGGGCTAAGCTATTGACGTTAAACGGCTGACGAATGCGGTTGAGGGCATCAATCAGCTGGGGCGAAGAGATACCGTAGCCGATCCGCAGCCCGGCCAAACCGTAGATCTTAGAGAAGGTGCGCAGGGTGACGATGAGCCGGTCGTCGCTCTGATAATCGAGCGAGTTTGGATAGTCCGGGTCATTCACAAACTCAAGGTACGCCTCGTCGACCACAATCACCACTTCAGGCGGTACGCGCAGCAAAAACGCTTCCCACTCGTCGCGGGTATAGATCGTCCCGGTGGGGTTATTGGGATTATCCAGAAAGACGATCCGGGTATCCGCGGTCACGGCCTCGGCCATGGCCGCGAGGTCAAACCGAAAGCCTCTATGTGGAACCGTAATCGTCCGTCCTCCTGCGGCTTTATTCACCAAATGGTAAACGGCAAAGGCGTGAGCACCGACCACGATAGCCTCACCGACCCGTACAAAGGTCCGCACGATCATTTCAATCAGCTCGTTTGAGCCGTTCCCCATAATCAGGCGCGAGCGGTCGAGCCCAAGCTTTTCGGACAGGCGCTTTTTCAGATAAAACGCGTCGCCGTCGGGATAGAGATTGAGGGCGGGCAGAGCGGTCGTAATCGCCGAGACCGCCTTGGGCGAGGGACCGAGAGGATTTTCGTTTGAGGCGATTTTAATCGAGTCGGTGATGCCATAGTCACGTTCGACCTCTTCGACCGGCTTGCCGGGCTGGTACGGCCTCAGAGACAGAATCCATTCAGGAACATATTTCTCAATATCCATACGTTCTCACCCCAGCGGTTGTGACCGGACACGATCCCCAGTGATATCGGACCCGCTTAGGGTCGGCTGGCCAATTTTTCGGTCGCATACGAGCCCAGGATCCTGACCTGAACGCACAGCGGCTCAATCTCTTGGAGCGCCCGAGCCAGGGGGGGATCCTCCCTATGGCCTTCCACATCAATAAAAAACAGATACTCCCAGGGTTTGCCCTTGAGCGGACGCGACTCAATACGTAGCATATTGATCGCGTTGTCGGCAAAAGGTTTGAGCATTTGGTACAGGGCACCCGCCTTGTCCTTGACCGACACGAACAGGGCGGTTTTATCGTAGCCGGTCGGTTTTGAGGGCTGTTCATGGCCTAATATGGCAAAGCGGGTGAAGTTGGCGGTCTGATCCTGGATATCGGCGGCCAGCACCCTGAGCTTATACTCCTCACCCGCTAGACGGCTGGCAATGGCCGCTGTTCGGGTGTCACGGGCGGCCAGTTCGGCCGCCCGTGAGTTACTACTGGCTTCTTCAACAGCCGCGCTCGACAGGTGGGTGGCCAACCAGCGCCGGCACTGGGCTAAGGCCTGTGGATGGGCTAAGACCCGCTCCACCCGCTCCATCCGTGCCTCACGACTGAGCAGACAGTGACGGATGGCCAGGGAGCGTTCGGCAATAATATTGAGCGGCGATTCGACAAACAGGTCAAGCGTAATATCGACCGCTCCGCCGGTCGAATTTTCGATCGGCACCATCCCGTAATCGGTGTGCCCGTGCTCGACCTCGGCAAATACCTCGGGAATAGTCGAGACTGGGACGCACTCGGCCTGAGCGCCAAACTGTTCACGGACGGCCATATGGGTGTATGACGCGGCCGGCCCTAGATAGGCAATCCTGGGCAGCTGTTCGAGAGCTCGCGAGGCTGAGATGATCTCGCGATAGATGGCCTGCACGGCGCGGGTTGAGAGCGGGCCATCATTTAATTCGGCTAGGCGGGCCATGATCTGGTGTTCGCGGCTCGGCACATAGGCCGCGGCCTGATCGCTGACCTTGGCCCGGCCAACGCGTTGGGCCACGCTCGCCCGGCGATTAATGAGACGGATAATCTGGGCGTCAATCTGGTCAATTTTTTCACGGAGGAGAGCGAGTGAAGCAACTGGACGTTTTTTCGGCACGGATCATTTTGTACTATGATTCACACCCCACGTCTATCGGTCTTCAGTCTGCCTCTCTCAAGTCGCTGCAACGGCGAGCTCAGCGGCTGGGGTCAAGCACTGCCGCCGTCCCCATACGCCGAAACTTTTCGTAGCGTCGGGCCAGCAGCTGATCCAGCGGCAGGCTAACGACCTCGTGCAGATGACGGGCGAGAGCCTGCCCAACGGCGGTCATGGCCGCCTGCGGATGGCGATGCGCTCCGCCCTGCGGCTCAGGTACGATCTCGTCAGTTACCCCTAGGCGCAAGAGATCAGGGGCGGTAATCTTCATCGCTTCAGCTGCCTTGGCCACCCGTTCGGGGGCGCGCTCGCCGTACAGAATAGCGGCGCAGCCTTCCGGGGTAATGACCGAATAACACGCGTGTTCTTGCATCAAGACCCGATCACCGACCCCCAGTGCTAAAGCTCCACCACTGCCTCCTTCGCCGATCACCACCACAATCACAGGCGTCCGTAACCCGGCCAGCTCACGGATATTACGGGCAATAGCTTCAGCCTGGCCGCGCTCTTCGGCACCCACTCCAGGGTAAGCGCCTTGGGTATCAATAAAGGACACCACCGGGCGCGCAAAGCGCTCCGCTAGCTGGAACAAACGCAGCGCTTTTCGGTACCCCTCTGGACGGGGCATGCCAAAATTCCGGTAGACCTTTTCCTGGACCGTTCTGCCGCGCTGGTGCCCGACGATAACGATGGCTCGTCCCTGGAAGCGGAGCAGGCCACCGACAATGGCCGGGTCATCGGCAAACGCTCGGTCGCCGTGGAGTTCGACGAACTCGCTGCCCAAAAACCGAATATAATCCAGGGTATAGGGCCGGTCGGTATGGCGCGAGAGTTGGACCCGCTGCCAGGGCAGTAGGGCCTTGTAAATCTCCGCCTCCTGAGCCTGCTGCCGTTCGGTCAGCCGGACCAGCTCGGCCCGCTCCTCAGCCGAGCAATCTTCTCGGCGACCCAGCACCTCAATCCGCTCATCGATCTCGCTCAGCCCCTGCTCAAAATCCAGATAGGTCGTCTGCACAGCTCTCCCCTTAATCAAGTCTGTAAAAATCTTACGACCATAGCCCGAATCTGGCCGAGTTGGTCTGGCCCAAACCAACACACCTCGGGATCAGCGCGAAACCATGTCATCTGCCGTTTGGCCAGCCGCCGGGTGTGTTGAGCCATGTTGGCCAGCGCCTCTTCCAGCCTACACCCGTGCTCAAGGACACGTCGCATCTGGGCATAGCCAATCGTCTGTAGAACGGGCAGGTCGGGGCTGTAGCCCCGCTGCCACAGCCCGCGCAGCTCTTCCGCTAACCCGTTCTTGACCATCTGCCGGCAGCGCAGACTAATCCGTTCGTATAGGCGGGCACGGTCTAGATCGAGTCCAATTATCAAGGTGTCAAAAGGTCGCTCTCGAAAGCCGTGCTGCGCCTGCCACTGACTGAGCGGGGTACCGCTGAGTAGAAACACCTCTAAGGCCCGGATGAGGCGCAGGACATCGCGCGGATGCAGGCGGGCGGCGGTTGGTGGATCGCACTGTTGAAGCTGGCGGTGCAAAAAGCCGCCGCCCGCTTCGTCTTCCTGCTGCTGCAGACGGGCTCGCAGCGCGCTATCGGCCGGCGGGCCATCGAACAGTCCGCATGTCAGGGCTCGGATGTAGAGCCCGGCCCCGCCAACCACAAAGGCATGTTTTCCGCGCCGCACAATATCGTCGATGGCGGACTGAGCCAGCTTACGAAAACGCGCCACATCAAAACCCGCATCCGGCTCAACCACATCGAGCAAATGATGGCGAGCGGCGCGCCGTTCGTGGGGTGTGGGTTTAGCCGTCCCGATATCAAGATGGCGGTACACCTGGCGGGAATCAGCGCTCACGATTTCGGCGTTACATTGGCCGGCCAGCTCAACCCCCAGGGACGTTTTTCCGCTGGCCGTTGGTCCGGCAATTACAACAAGCTGCGGCTTCCCCATGTTCCAATGATTTACACTTTCGGTCGGTCGGCGCTAAAGACGCCATACTCGTGCAGCACTCGAGCGGTATGCGGTGCGAGCTGCTTGTGCTCACACTGTTTGAGATCTTCCACCGAGTCCAGATCGAAGCGGATGCTTGGCGCCTCAACAACACGACACGCAATACCCTGTTGACGGGCGGCCTTCTGATGGGCAGCCAAGCTTGGCCCGCCAAAACACGGCTGCATGACCAACGGGGGCACACGCATAAAGGCGTTAGTCCCGTCCCCGTACTTACAGCGCACGAGCAGGATCTCGGGCTGACCGCTCAGCTGGGCGAACAGCCGGGCGATGTCTTGGGGTCGGATAAGCGGCAAATCAGACAGCAACACCAAGAGCGTCGTTGCCCCGCGGTGCAGACAAAAGTCCGTCCCTAACCCGGTCGCCCCATTCAGTCCACGCGGATGCCCCTCATCGACGGTCGCAGCTCCCAGATCCCGGGCCAGAGCGAGCAGGGACGGGTCAGAGCTGACCACCGCGACCCGATCGACTGCCGAGACCTGAAAAACACTCGTCACCACATCGGTCAGCATGGCGCGCGACAGGGCCCGCCGGGCCGTCTTGGACAGTATGGGCGACAGACGGGTTTTCCCCCCGGCCAGGGCTTTAATCGGCACCAGTACGAAGTTCATAACAGTTCCATAGTGACGAATTTCTGCTTGCTGAACAAGAGCGGGTATGCTTACACTAGAGTCTTTGCAGATTTTGAAGGAAGGGATGGAGAATAGGGATGAGACAGGTGGCTATCGTTGGAGCGGGTATGACCCGTTTTGCCAAACACATCGACCGGAGCATGAAAGATTTGACCCGTGAGGCGATTGAAGCTTGCCTGAACTCGTCCGGCGTCAACAAAAAGAGCCTGGAAGCCGCAGCCGTCGGCAACGCCATGGCCGGTTTGCTCACCGGCCAAGAGTGCATCCGCGGCCAGGTCGTACTGCGCGACGTGCGCATAGCTGGCATTCCGGTTATCAATACCGAAAACGCCTGCGCTAGCGCGGGGACCGCTTTTCATCTGGCTTGGCTGTACGTTGCCTCCGGCATGTACGACACCGTCCTGGCCGTCGGCATGGAGAAGCTCTTTCACCGCGATAAAAGCCGCTCGCTTGCCGCCCTGGGCAGTGCAATTGATGTGGAGCTGATGGAGCAAACGGTTGCCACGATGAACGAGGCAACCGCTGACAATGGCGTCAAGGCCGGAGCTGGCAAGCCACATAGCCTGTTCATGGACTTTTATGCCCAGCTGGCTCGTGACCATATGGACACCTACGGCACGACCAAAGAACACTACGCCAAAATCGCAGCCAAAAACCATACGCATGGCAGCCTCAACCCTCACGCCCAGTTCCAAACGCCGCGCAGCCCCGAAGAAGTCCTGGCCGCACCACTGATCGCCGACCCGTTGACCCGTCTGATGTGCTCACCGATTGGCGATGGCGCGGCCGCCGTGGTGTTGACGAGCACCGACACAGCCAAGCGGTACACGAGCCAACCGGTTTACATCAGAGCCTCGGCCTTGTGTTCGGGCCAAGACCACCAGCCACACGAACCCAGCATTAGCCAACGCACGGCCCACACCGCGTATGAAGCGGCCAGTATTGGGCCCCAAGATCTAGACGTCGCCGAAATCCACGACGCCTCGGCCCCGGCTGAGCTGATGCTGTATGAAGAGCTGGGTCTGTGTTCGGTCGGTGACGGCGGACGCCTCATCGACGAGGGGGTAACCGCCCTCGACGGCCATCTCCCCGTCAACCCCAGCGGGGGTCTGCTGGCCAAGGGCCATCCGGTTGGCGCCACCGGAGTAGCCCAGATCGCCGAAATCTTCTGGCAGCTACGCGGCCAAGCGGGCAAACGCCAGGTTCCCCGGGCTAAAGTCGGACTGACCGAGAACGGCGGTGGCATGTTGCGCGGTGAGGCCGCTGCGGTGGCCGTTCATATTCTGAGTGTGTAGTGCGTATTATCGCCGGGTCACGCGGTGGCCTCCAACTCAAAGCGCCCAAGAGCTACACAGTCCGGCCAACCGCCGATCAGGTCAGAGAAGCAATTTTTAATATCCTGGTCAGCCGCTTTCCGCTCCAAGGGACGGCCATCCTTGACCTTTTTGCCGGCACTGGTGCGCTAGGCCTCGAAGCCCTGAGTCGGGGAGCTAAGTCGGCCGTTTTCGTTGATCAACATCCGGAAGCCCAGCGTACGATTCGGACGAATCTGCGCACAACCGGCTTGCGCCAGCGGGGCCGTATTTTGCGCGCCTATGCCGCAACCGGGCTGAAAATTGCCGCTCAGCAGGGGTTACGCTTCGAGGGGGTCTTCGTCGATCCGCCATACGGCGAGGGCTGGGTGGACAAAATACTCCGGACCTTGGCCAGCGGCCCCCTCCTCAGCCCAGACGCCTGGGTCGTAGTCGAGCACGATCCCCGTGAGAGCGGGGCTGAGGCTTACCTCCGTTTGGTATTGACGGATCGCCGTCGTTACGGCAAAACCGGGGTGTCCTTCTATCAGTATCGAGACGAGGAGGCCGCGTGAAACGTCGGGGTATTTACCCAGGCTCTTTTGATCCACCGACCTACGGTCACATTGACATTGTCCGTCGCAGCTTAGAGATTGTTGACGAGGTCGTTGTGGCGGTGGTGTATAACCCACAGAAGCCAAACTATCTGTTCACGCCGGAGGAACGCCTCAACATGTTCCGTGAAGAGTTCCAAGAGGCTGGTGACCGAGTGATCTACGACAGTTTTTATGGACTGCTGGTTGACTATGTTGAGGAAATGCGGGCTACCATCGTGATTCGCGGCCTGCGGGCGGCGTCCGACTTTGAGTACGAATTTCAAATGGCTCTCATGAATCGACACATGAAACCGAACATTGAAACGATTTTTTTAGCGACCGGTGCCGCCCATTTTTACACCGCCTCGCGCCTGGTCAAAGAAATTGCCAGCTTTGAGGGATCGGTCCGGGGACTTGTCCCACCCCACGTCGAACAACGTCTGCGAGAAAAGCTGGCCGAAAACTCCGAAGCGCCCGCAACCCCACATAGAAAACCATGACGAAGCTCGCCACACGTTTGTCACTCATCAAGCCCTCTCCCACTTTAGCCGTCACCGCCCAAGTCGCCGCGTTAGGCCGCCAGGGTATCAGCGTGATTGATTTCGGCGCCGGAGAACCCGACTTTGATACGCCCGACCATATCAAAGCGGCGGCTGTGGCCGCTATCAAACAGGGCCAGACAAAATACACCCCAGTCGGCGGAACCGCCGCCCTCAAAGAGGCGATTATCACTAAACTGGAACGGGATAATGGGCTCAGCTATACATTGTCAGAGGTAACCACAAACTCAGGTGGTAAACACACCTTATTCAACGCCTTCCACGCCCTGTTTGGAGCGGACGATGAAGTCCTGATTCCCACCCCCTATTGGGTCAGTTATTCCGACATGGTGATCCTGACCGGCGCACGGCCAAAGCTGCTGCCAACAACCGAGGAGACTGGTTTTAAGCTGACCGCCGAGCAGCTCAGAGCTGCCATTGGTCCCAACAGCAAGGCCCTGTTGCTCAACAGCCCCTCAAACCCAACCGGTGCAGCCTATACGGAACAAGAGCTAGGCCGGTTGATTGAAGTGATTGAGCAGACAGCCTTGATCGTTATTTCGGACGATGTCTACGAGAAATTTTTGTACGATTCGCCTCGTTGTGCCCAGATTTTGGCCCTCAAACCCAACCTGCGTGATAGAGTCCTGCTGGTCAACTCGGTTTCTAAGACCTACGCCATGACTGGCTGGCGCTTGGGGTATGCGGCAGGTCCGGCAGATCTGATCAAGGCGCTTGAAACGATCCAGAGCCAGAGCACCTCAAATCCCAGCTCTATTAGCCAAGCGGCGGCAGCGGCGGCTTTGACCGGGACCCAAGAGCCGGTCGGCGTTATGGCAGCCGAGTTTGCCAAACGTCGCAACTACATCGTCGACCGCCTGCGCGCCATTCCCGACATCACCTGCACCCTGCCAGAAGGCGCCTTCTACGTATTCCCCAATGTGTCCGGCTACTTTGGAACAACAGGGCAGGACAGACGGATCGCATCGGCGACCGACCTTGCTCTATATCTGCTCGAAGAGGCCCGCGTTGCTCTAGTCGCCGGCGAGGGTTTCGGCGCGCCCAACAACGTCCGTATCTCGTATGCCACGTCAATGGCAAACCTAGAGAAAGGCATGGATCAGATTGAGGCCGCGCTCAAACGTTTAGGTCGGAGCTGAAGGCCGGTGTTCTCGGTCGAGCGACTGCGTGCGGTCGTCTCTTGCGACCGCGCACGGTGCCAAAATCGAATGCAATCCACATCGTTGCGCGACTCTCTTAACGGCGGGAGCGTCTGATATTCCTGAACGACGAGGCTGCGGACGTCCTGCAGGAGACCGAGGGCTTCGAGTTCATCCCCACGGCGCTCGGAACCCGCAAGGCCTTCGGCAACGCCGCGGCTCAGGGCCCCTGGCCGTCAGCGAGCTCAGGCCGCCAGACCTCAAGGCAGCCCAGGAAGTCGGCACGTTGTACAGGTATCTGTATGATGTCAGAGGAATATCAGGAGGATATTAACCGGGAGGCTGCATGACTATTGCCCGCAAACCCAAAGGCAGGCCCCAAGCCTCGGAGAGCAAAATCGCCGCGCTCATCGACAAGGGCGGCAGCACGCGGCCAGGCCGTAACAGCTGCGCCCAGACGACCTGGGCGGTGGCGCTGCGGATTCCAGGACCGCTGGCGGACCGCCTGACCCGGGCGCTGGAAGAAAAATGACGCGCATGCCGAGGCACACGCGGATCCTTGAAGCTATCGTTGAGAAGCTCGACCGCGAGGCTTGAGCACCTAAGTCGCGGGTAGCACGCTACCACGGAACTCCCCCGACACAGCCAGCTCGGCACATGAGGGCTTGTGCTCATGGCGGATATTTACCAGCCCACGACAGGCTTTTCCGATCCGTCTTTTCCGACGCCTCCGAGGCGGCCGCCTTGCCCCAGGCGGCCGCCCTGCCCGAGACGCTCCAGAACACCTTCTCTTTGAGCACCAGTCGTCACCAGCCCCATGGATACGTCTTCGGCTCCTCCGGTACTGTTGCAGAATCTGGGAAGCCGACCGGCGTGACGATCCGGATCGTCGCGAGCTGTGCCCGATCGTGCCGGTAGTATTTTATCAGGGAGCTCGTGGTTGGAACCATTCGACCGAGTTCAGCCACCTTTTTCCCGAGGCCGCACGGGCCTTGCCGTGGGTGCCACGGTTCACTCACGAGTTGATCGACCAGACTGCCCTCGCGCCGGAGGTGGTGGCTGGTAGCCTCAGTTGTTGCGGGATGTGCCGGGGATGGGCTCGGCGATCTCGTCGAGGCGCCAGGGCTCGTCGCGGAACAGCTCGTGATGTAGCGGGGATGCACGGGGTTGTGGGTGAGTACACCCATGTACCTGGGCGCCGTAGGCCTCGGTGTAGTACTCGGCAATCCGGGCGAGCAGGCGAAGCGGCCACTACTGGGCGTCTGCGGTCCGCAGGACGGGCTTGGCCAGAGTGCTGGGCTTCGGTGTCGCGGTCGAGTACCAGCGCGGTCCGCGCAGTTGCGCTGTGGATGCCTCAATGACGTTCCACGTCACCCCGACCCGCAACAGACCTTCTACCACTTCGACTTGAGATTCTGTCCGCCCTTTGGCTTCGCTTTTCGCCCAGCCTTCGGCCAGCAGTTCCTCTGCATACGTCGATCGCACCTTCTTGCTGCTCAAGTCCGTGGTGCCTGGTCGCCTGATCGAGGCGACCCTGTTGGTGGAGCCGAATGCGCTAAGCCCTAGATGATACGATAAGCCATACCCACTACGGGGGGCGTGGCAATCTCTCTCCCTAAACGTGAGGCCTTCATAGATTGCAATTAGGAAAGAGTCACTAGCCTCGACCGCCGTGACACCGATAACCGGTTTGTGTATCTGAGAGACAACGAAAGGGTAAGGATAGAGTTGCCCTCTCATTCCAAGTTCCGAAGGCTTGCCCGCCAGCTCCCGGACGGCCTGCTCCGGCCCGTCTAGCGGCTGGAGGACGTCTCACAAGGGGGCGGCGAGTGCCGTCTGCAAGAAATCCCCAAAGCTCAGAGCTGTTGTGTCATGTTCTAGGGCGCATCCTATGCTGGGGCGACGATATTGTTCCCCAACACGACGTCATCGCGCAAAGCAGTGTGGGACGTCTCGCAATACCCCTTAGAGTTCGGCTCTCTACGCTAGGACGCGGTTGTCATTCTAAACACTTTCTGGTTTTCGATTTTTCTCAATCTTGTCGGAAGGAACGCGCCTGGAACGTAACTATCTGTATTTGTTGGATTATTTCTTAGGCGCTGGTTCTTTACATACAGCGTGTCAACCCTAATCGCAACACCGCGACTCCGGCGACGGCGAAATCTTACGCAACCGCCCCGAGACCGTGCTTCGCCACCAGCGTCAGCAGCTTCAGCGAGGTGCCGCCCGGGCGTTTCTCGCCGCGCTCCCACTGGCTCACCAGCCCGGTCGTCACGTTGAGGTAGCACGCGAACACCGCCTGGCTGGCATTCTCGCGAAGTCGAAGCGTGCGGATGTCCTCCGGCGTCATCTCCTCGACCGGCGTCAAGCACCTCTCGTCGAAGACCTTCATCGTCCGCTTGGACATCACCCCCGCTTCCGCCAGACCGAGCGCCGCCTCATGGGCTGCCGCCAGCGCTTCACTTTTGTACTGTCTAGTCATCGCATGTCACCTCGATAATCGCCCCAGCCGCCAACACCGCCGCGAGACCCAGCGGGTCCAGCGCCAGATACTCGTCGGCCAGCAGCCGGAAGGTCACCAACTCGTCCCGGCGCAGGTTCTCCCGGCCACTCTTGGCGAATCCGTACACGAAGAACGCCAGTTCGCCCCGGCGAAACAGCACGATCGTGCGGAACCCGCCGGATCGACCACCACCCTTTCGGGCGATGCGCTGCTTGATGACGCCTCTGCCGAGATCGGCATCCACCAGTCCGTTCGCGATGCGCCCCACGGCATCGCACAGCGCACGGTCCCCAACCCCCTCGCGACGGGCGAAACGCGCGAAGGCCCTGGTCATGAACGTGCGCAATCCCGGTCCCGCTCGTATTCCGATTCCGTCACGCCGGGAGATATAGCACCCGGTATCACATCAATCAAGCCGGGTCAGGGCTCGTTTTTTGTCGACCTGGCGGGCGGTGCGCCCTTAGCGGTCCATTTGGGTACGCGTTTCGTTGTCAGCGTACCGAATTGAGCCTCATGGAGCTGCCATCGACCCCACCCCAATCGCATGGAGAGCGATTATCTCCTCCGCGATGTGGTGAACCTGATCGACGGCATCCATTTCGATTCCTCCGAAGAAGTCCAGGTCTTGGGCCGCCTATACGAGACTCTTCTTCGCGAGACGCGCGATGCCGCTGGCGATTCGGGCGAGTTTTACACGCCACGTCCGGTAGTGCGGTTCATGGTCGAAGCGCTAGACCCTCGGCTGGGCGAGACCTTACTTGATCCGGCGTGCGGTACGGGCGATTTCCTCTGCGAGGCGTTCCAGCATCTGGAACCGCAGGCCGACACGGTCGAAAAACGGCGCGTGCTGCAGGACGACACACTTTTTGGGTGCGAGGCCAAGTCATGGCCGTTTTTGCTGGCCCAGCTCAATTTTCTGCTGCACAGCCTCCACGCGCCACGCATCGACCCCGGCAACGCCCTGCGCTTCCGCTTCCCCGAGATCGGCGAAGGGCAGCGGGTGAGCGTGATCCTGACCAATCCACCTTTTGGCGGCGAGGAAGAAGCAGGCATTCTCAACAACTTTCCAAAGGACCGGCGCACGGCGGAGACGGCGCTTCTGTTCCTCTAGCTCATCATGCGGCGACTCAAGCGCGGAGGGCACGGCCGCGCCGCAGTGGTCGTGCCCAACGGAACACTGTTCGGCGACGGCCTGTGTGCACGGAAATATTCCAAGAGCGCGCCGCTCGCTTACGAAGACCTCGCTGCCTGCCGTGACTGGTGGCACAACCGACAAGCAGACGAATGCGCTTGGAAGGTCTCCGCCGCAGCGCTCGTCAAGCGAAACTACGATGGAAATGTCACGGCCTGCAACCTGGATATCAAGAATCCCCATATGGGCGAGGTGGAGGATGATCGCGAGCCGATGGAAATCGTGGACGCGATCATAGAACGCGAACGGGCGATCATGTCCCTCATGGACAAGATCAAGGTCGAGTTGGCAGGACACGTCCGATGACCTGGCATCAGATCCCGATGGATCGAACCCGATCCCGAAACAATCTACAAGCAGGTTACGGCGCGGTTATGGGGAAGGGCCTTACGCTCCGCGCGAAGGTTCCGGGCTCGGCGATTGCGGCAGCGCGGCAGCTACGTATACGGTCGGGGCAGTTCCTCATTTCGCGGATTGACGCTCGACACGGTGCGTTCGGAATAGTTCTTGACGAGTTGTATGGAGCACTCGTCAGGAATGACTTTCCATGCTTCGATATCGACGCGCGGCTCGTCATCCCGCGTTACTTTGAATATTATTCCCGGACGTCGGCATTCGTTGGCCTATGCCGTCTTGTGAGCGAAGGCTCGACCAATCGCGTTAGGCTAAGGGAAAACGAATTTCTCAATGTACAAATACCCATTCCACACCTTGATGAGCAACGGCGGATCGTGGCGCGCCTCGATCGTGTTTTGGAGCTTATCGAAAAGCGGCGGCAGGCCATAGCGGCCTCCGAAACAGACATGCAGGTTTTGCAATCCAAGGCTTTCGAACGCGCCATCGCGGGCGCTCATCACGGCCCAATGGCTGAGGTTGCACCCCTTGTTCGCTGTCCGTTAGCCGAGATCGGCTTGGATAGGAGCTATCCTGAACTTGGTGTTCGCTCGTTCGGACGCGGCACATTTCACAAGCCCGCACTGGTCGGAATTGACGGCGGAACGAAAAAGGTGTTTCGTATCGTACCCGGCGACTTGGTGTTCACATCGTGTTCGCCTGGGAGGGCGCAGTCGCCATCGAGCAATCCGAGGACGAAGGGAGGTTCGGGTCCCATCGCTTTCTCACGTGCGGCCAGTACCCGGCACTGCAACGGTCCACTTCCTCCATTTCTACTTCCTGACACACCAAGGATTGGAGCGATTAGGCCAGGCATCGCCAGGAGGATTTGGCAGAAATCGTACGCTTGGTTTGAAGAAGCTCGAAGCCATCAATGTCCCCGTGCCTCCAATTGACGTACAACAATGGTTTGATCGCCTCCGGAGCAAGGCGCGAAGTGCGGAGTATCTGTTCGGTGACCTCTGCAGAATTAGCAGCCCATGCTGCACGAAGTGTTTGTAAACGGCGTAGGAAGGGGGATTTAGACGAGCTCTGCCGCATAGCGTCCGTTGATCTGAACTACGCCAATCTGTCGGTCGGGAGAAGCTACTACATGGTCCGACTCGGATCCACCGTGGTATTCATCAGCTCAAATCCGATCGGCAACCCGCTACGCGGGCTCACGAAGCTGTTCGACCGTCCAGTCGGCAGCGTAGCCCTCCGTCACGTCGGGTGGCCGGGCGTGGTTGACCAGTCGCTTGGTCAGCGAGCGCCGGCAGCATCAGTTCGCGCTCGGCCACTGTGATGAAGGCGTTGCGCAGTCCGTGGAACCAGAAGCGGGTACCGCTGGCCTTGGTGACGCGGGGATAGAACTGCGAAAGTGCGAGACATGGCCCGACCTGGCCTTCCTGGGGGCCGGAAAGAGCCAGCCCTCCGGTTGCGCGTCCGGCTCGCCGCCGTCCGCGCGGCGGCGCTCGAAGATGACGGCGAGTTACCGGGTGATCGGAAGCTCAAGAGGCTCTCCGGTCTTGGTCTCCTCGACTCTGAGAACACGCCGCTCCAGGTCCACCCGCTCCCAACAGCGACAGGACCTCGCCCATGCGCATGCCGGTGTAGAGGCCGATGCAGGAAGATGTCGCGGATCGCCGGGTCAAGGTCCACCGCATCCATACCCGCGCGGCAGCGCGGCAGCACCTCGGCCGGAGACGAGATCCGCCGTCGCATGCAGTCGAAACGGCCACCGGTCGCGAGCCACAACTCCACCGGATTGCGCAGGTTCTCATGGGCGACGCAGGGCCGGCGATAGTATTGAGCGCAGCATTAACATCGTCTGCTTGGCGGCGGCCCAGCCATGCTTGCCGGTGATGAGATTGAAGCGATCCTTCACGTCCTGCCGGAAGATGCAGCCCAGAGGGCGCTTCAGCCAGTCCCCGAGATTGACCCAAAGGTTCTGCCAGTAGAGCCTGACCGTGTTGGCCGCCCGGTTCGGATTGGCCCTCATGTAAGTCTCGAAGGCATCAGCCAGCGTCGGCACGCGGCGCGCTTCGGTCCGCTCGCCGGCTAGGTCCTCGCCCCAGGCGACGCGCCCGAGCAGGTCCTGGGCCTTCTTCCGCGCCTCGTCGGGAGCCATGCGGCCGTAGCGCCGATGACGACGTGCTTGTTCGGCGACTTGCGACCGCCGTCGCCGGGACGGTAGTTGACGATGAAGGACTTGGTTCCCGAAGGCTGGACGCGGACACCGAATCCGGTGAGGCAGTCGTCCTAGGCGATCCAGGATTTCTCGCCGGGATCGAGGGCCTCGACGGCGCGCTTGCTCAGGTGGGTCCTGACCCTGTCCGATGCGTTTTCCGGGGTTCGTGCCTATGGCGCGGAGTATAGGCCCTGGCACCGATATTGGCAACACGATTATCAACACATTTAGGAAAAAACCAGAGCGCAGTACAACGTATCCCATGTCGGGTCGTTCCCGCGCGAAAACATCCATAACCTGATGAAAATACGATATTTATGTCATTCACAGCGCAGCTAGGCACATGTGTGTCTATCCATTATATATATGCATATTTCTCTAACATAAACATAAGCCTCTTCCTTTTCCTGCGTAAATGTTTTGCTTTGCGATCAACTTTGCTCTTTCACCACCCCGAGCTGCCTGAGCAAAGGCACGATCTCGCGGCCAAACCGGACCGTGTCTTCATAGTAGGACAGAAAACACATCAGAACGCCATCCAGACCCAGCTCATACAGCCGCTTGAGCTTGAGGGCGACCTGCTCAGCCGTCCCGATAATCGGCAGGCCCCCCGCTCCCAGGGCAAACATCTCCAGGGTGAAATGATCGAATGAACCACTGCCAATGCCCAGCCCCCGTGCCCAGTTCTCGGTTGCTACGGTATCCATCTGCTCCAGAATGCGACGCTTTTCGGCTTCGGCTTCTTGTTCGGTCTCGCGCCACAAGACAAACGGATAGCCCGCGCACCAGACACGACGCCCGTACTTACCGGCCCGGACTTTGAAACCCTGGGTCAGCTCTCGGGTCTCTTCAATAGACGACTGGCCGATAAACGCCCAGTCACACAGCCGGGCGACCAGTTCCTTAGCGTCTTCTGATACACCGGCATTGACAATGGGTGGATGCGGGTTGCAGATCGGCTGTGGATTCACATAGCCACCCCTAATCCGGTACCAGGGCGAGTCATAATTAAACGTTCCCGGCTCTTGCGTCCACAGTCCTTTCAGAATCTCAATAAACGCAGTTGTCTTGTCATAACGCTGGTCGTGGGGCAGCAGTTCAATGCCCATCATACCAAACTCTTCTTTACTCCACCCGCTGACAATATTAATCCCCCACCGCCCCTGGCCGATATGATCCAGAGTAGCGCCCATCTTCGCCACCACCAACGGATGAAAGACCGGCACATGGACGGTTGAATAGATCTTGAGCTTAGTCGTCACCGCCAGTAGCGCCGCGGCCCAAGTCATGGTCTCCTGCGACAGGCCCAGATAGTTGGTCTTTCCTCCAAAGCCTCGCCAACGGCTGACCGGAAACAGAAAGTCAAAACCCGCCTCTTCGGCTGCCAGGGCGATCCGTTTATTCGACGTGTATGGCCACTCATCGGGGCCGACCCGGTAGCTGCTGATCGAATACGCATTGCTACAGTTCGGCATGAAAATACCGAGTTGAAGAGGATCACGCTCCATCTGCGTCACAGTTATACTCCTTACGTTTACTACCCGTTATTCGCGCTTATTTTCTTTATCAAGCCTTCTGCGGCCTAATGTGACTTCTGTACTATTTGGACCAACTCATGAAAGCGTCTGTCTGATAACTGCCCGAATAGCCTATCTATTGCCTCTATAATTGCTCTCATTGAGCATCGCTGATTTCGAATGAGCTCCCTAACCTACCCTAAATCCCAACGCGGCACTGGCATAGCCACTGTCGTCTCGCATAGCAATGGGCAGGTCAAGTATTTGCTCGCCCGTTCGTCTCGCGGTCCGGATTACATCATTATCCGTTCTTGTTCCTCATTATCGAATGACTCTCCGCATTCACCCAAGTGGGCCACCGATGCTGCCGAACTGCTCCGGAGCCGTTCGCCGGTTTGGGAAGGGTCCATTTTTCTCAAAGCCACCGCTCCACAAACTCTCTGGAGGCCACGATCGCGGTACGTTGATAAAGGGACCCGGCGAGAGGCTTCTTGTCGCCACTCATAAGGCTGCTTCTAGGGGGCAGGCAAGAAACTTATTGTCTTCCGGGTCTTCACGGATAGCCTCCGGCAGCAGACGGCTCGGGACGGTCTCGGTGTTCTCAATATGATCTCTATGAACGCCTGAGACCTCGACGCCAGGGGAGCGTTGTATCAAGCGTCCACCAATCTGATATACTTGTCAACAATTTCCGGTGGCATCACAACCGGACCAATGACGCATCTCACTGTCGCTATTCGGTCTCGGCTATGGCGTCGGCGATATCGGGATGCTTTAGGCCGATCTTAGGCGCGTGTCTTCGGGCTTCGTTGAGCAATGTTTCAAACTCGTCTGGCGAGAGCGCTTCGACCTCTTTGAGGACGATTACGCTTTTATCGACAACAACGACAAACTGAGTTCCCGGATCACAATCCGGACGGTTGCCGTATTGTTTTAGGAATGACGCCCTGTCCTTTCGCAGACGTCCTCACGGCTAACGGAGTTGTCACGACTCACCCCTAGTTTGTTGCCGATAAGCGACTAGGAGCATAGCCAGACAAGATTGCTCTGTCCGGGCAAGCTGGGTCGGTCCTTATTGACAGGGTCGTGCCAAAACTGGCGCGGACTCCACCTCCCCTTTCCGGCAGCGGGGAATCCTGCAATACTGGCAGAGATGGCCGAAGCACCTGCTCTCCAAAAAGAACGTCTGGTCTTCGCCAAGACCGAGCGGATTCCACTCCACCTAATTTCCGGCTTTTTAGGCAGCGGCAAAACCACCCTGCTGAAACGTTTGCTGGACCACTGCCTGACAATCGGACTCAAACCGGCAGTCATGATGAACGAGTATGGCGAGGTCAATATTGATGGAGAACTGCTGCGCGGCCAAGGCTTCAGCGTCCGTGAGATGACCAACGGCTGTATCTGCTGCACGATCGGCGGCACGCTCGGTCTAGCCTTACAAGAAGTCGCATCGCTCGAGCCAGACGTCATCTTCGTGGAGGCCACCGGTCTGGCCGATCCAATCGAGCTGATCGATCAGGCCACAAAGGAAGAAGTCCTGACCATGGTCCGCCTGGCGTCGCTGATTGCCGTGCTGGATCCGATTAATTTTGCTCAGCTGGCCAAAGAGCTACATGCCGGGATTCAGCAGCAGACTGAGCTGGCCGATTTTGTAGTGCTCAACAAACGTGACCTAGTTGATGAAAACACGCTGACAGACCTGACGGCTCAGATTCGCCGGCTCAATCCCCGCGCCCAGATTGTGCTGACCGAACAGGGGGAAATGGACTACAGCCGTATTCTGGCTACAACGGGAACAATTGCCCGTTCGACCAGCCCGTCTTATCCGACTGTGGTGCACGACCACTTTCATACCCTCACTTATCTGTGCCAGGCTCCGCTGGTCCGAGCCCGGTTTGAAGCACTGATGCGGGTTCTGCCGTCCACCGTATGGCGGGCAAAAGGTTTTGTACGTTTCACCGACTCAGAAGAACAGTGGATGTTTCAGTACGTTGCGGGTGAGTTTGATATGGAATGGATCGACCTGTTGCCTGAGCCGCCGGAACATATAGTATTCATTGGCAAAGGCTTTGATCCTGACGTGCTCCAAAAAGCGCTGGTCGCGTGTGGTTAGACCGGATGCGTGTCGCCCAAGGCGTATATCCATCATTATCTCTGCAGACAGGAGGGCAGCCATGATTTACGAAGTTCGGACCTACCGGCTCAAACCAGGCAGCATTCCCGAGTGTGAAAAACGCTTTGCCGAGTCCCTACCCCACCGGGAAAAATACTCTCCGCTGGGCGCTTTTTGGCACACCGAGATCGGTCCGCTCAACCAAATTATCCACGTCTGGCCCTACGACAGCTTGCAGCAACGGACCGAACTACGCGGCCAAGCCATGCAAGACCCCAACTGGCCGCCCAAGATCGGGCAGATGATCGAGCACATGGAGTCGGAGATCTTTATTCCGGCGCCGTTCATGGAACCCCTGGGCCAGAAAAGCCTAGGGAGAGTGTACGAGATGCGGACGTATATGTACCAGCCGGGCGCGATGCCGACCGTCCTGGAACGCTGGGCAGAGGCGATCCCGGCTCGGACCGAGCTCTCGTCGCTGGCGGCGTGTTGGTACAGCGATATTGGCACCCTCAACAAGTTTGTCCACATCTGGCCCTACGCCGATCTTGAGGCACGCTCACGGATCCGCGCCGAATCGCTCAAGCTGCCCAACTGGCCGCCGGGAACGCGCGAGTTTTTGGTCAGCCAGGAAAACAAGATCCTGATCCCGGCCACATTTTCTCCCATGCAGTAAGCGCGCGAGGAGGCTATTCCCATGGGCGGTATAAAAATCGGCATTGGCTTTGGGCTGTGGAAATATGGCTTGCCCGATCCTGAATTGGTGTGTACCAGCGCCGAGCTTGCCGAAGACCTGGGCCTTGATTCAGTCTGGCTGTCGGACCATATTGTTACCCGCAACCCAAGCCTGGACATCACCTGCCTGTTCGCCATGATTGCGGCGCGGACGAAAAGACTCAGGATGGGTCCGAGCGTCCTGACCCTCCCAGCCCGTCATCCCGTCCAGGTGGCCAAGACCTATGCCACCCTCGACTATCTGTCGAGCGGTCGCATGATCATGGCCGTTGGCAGCGGCAGTGATACGCGGGACTTGGTGGCCTCAGGCATCTCCCCCCGTGAACGCGTCAAACGACTGGACGAGGGTATCGATATCCTGCGCCGCCTGTGGACAGAGTCACATGTCACCTACGAAGGGCAGTTCTATCAGTTCGAGGACGTGACGATCGACCCCAAACCCGCCAAAGGAGCCCTGGATATTTGGATTGGGGGCAAGAGCGACGCGATTCTGAGACGGGTTGTGCGTCTGGGCGATGGCTGGTTTCCTGCCCTGACTACCCCACGCGAGTTTCGCGCCGATATGGACAAACTGCAAGCCTACGGCGAGTCCTACGGACGGCCGGTGGATTCGCGAGAAGCTGGGGTGTTACTGCTGACCCATGTATGTGAGAATCGGGAAAAAGGCTGGGAAACCGTCGCCCCATTTCTCCGCGGTTTACCTATGCCACCCGAGGACCTCGCCGCCCGCTGTGTGGTCGGCCCACCGGAAGAGTGTGTGGAAAAAATTCAAAATTTCGTGAACGCCGGATGTGTCAAGTTTGTCCTGCGGCCGGCTTGTCCGCCGGAAGAGATCCAGTCCCAGATCGAGCGCTATGGGAGAGACATCCTGCCCCATTTTGTGTCGTAGATGTCTGAGGAGCAGCAGTGACCGAGCAGCAGGAGCGTTGGGGGAGTCGGGTCGGGGTCATTTTAGCCGTGGCTGGTTCGGCGGTGGGGATGGGCAATTTTCTGCGCTTTCCCGGCCAGGTTGCCCAGAACGGCGGCGGGGCGTTTATGATCCCCTACTTCTGTGCCCTTCTTTTTCTGGGCATTCCGATCTGCTGGGCGGAGTGGAGCCTGGGCCGCTACGGTGGTCGGAAGGGCTTGCATTCCGCCCCGGCCATTCTGGGTATCATCGGCAGGGGCTGGCCCGTTCGCTACTCTGGCGTGCTCGGCCTGCTCATCCCGCTGGTGGTCTATATGTACTACGTGCTGATCGAGTCATGGTGTCTGCAGTATTTTTTCGCCTATCTGACCGGCAGTATCGACCTTGGCCCAGACCCGGCCCAGTACACCGAACAGTCGGGCCGTTTCTTTACCGCGGTGACGGGCGATAACGCTAATGGCTTGACCCTAGACGGCAGCCTGCACCCCAGCGTACTGTTTCTGCTGGCTGCCGTCGCCTTCAACCTATGGTTCATCTGGCGCGGTCTGGCTAAAGGCATTGAAACCTTCTGCAAGCTGGCCATGCCGACCCTGATCGTCTGCGCCCTAATTGTGCTTATCCGCGTTCTGACCCTGGGCACCCCTGACCCCAGCCTTCCCGATCAGAACGTGACCAACGGCCTGGGCTTCATGTGGAACCCCGATCTGTCCAAACTCGGCGATTTCAAGACCTGGCTGGCCGCGGCCAGCCAGGTCTTTTTCAGTCTTTCAGTTGGCTTTGGGGTAATTATAAACTATGCTTCCTATCTGACCAAGAAAGATGACGTTGTGCTGTCCGGGCTGACCGCCTCGTCGACCAATGAGTTCGTTGAAGTTGCTCTCGGCGGGCTGATCACCATCCCCGCTGCCTTCATCTTTCTGGGGGCCAGCATCACCGTTAGCAGCAGCTTTGGCCTCGGCTTTCACACCCTGCCCATCGTCTTCGCCCACATGGGCGACTTCGGGCGAATTATTGGCGCGATCTTCTTCTTCATGCTGTTCCTAGCCGGCGTCACCAGCTCCCTATCCATGCTCCAGCCCATGTTTGCCTTTCTCGCCGAAGCTCTCAACCTGTCCCGCACCACCGCAGTAGCTGGCCTCGGCCTACTGTCCACCTTCGGCTCGCTGTGGGTGCTGTACTTCAGCCAGGGGCTCGTCGCCCTTGATACCATGGACTTCTGGGTCGGGACACTCGGTCTTTTCGTCATGGCCACCGTGCTGATCATCTGCTTCGGCTGGGTGTTCGGTGTAGACCGAGGTATTGCCGAGGCCCACCGCGGCGCTCAACTTCGCATCCCTGGCTTCTTTCGCTTTGTCATCAAATACCTCTCGCCTGCCTACCTGCTCGTCGTCATTATCGGCTTCTGCTTCCAGAGCCTCCCCGGCTACCTGCAGGGCTTAGCCCAAGACCCGGTTGCCCGCTGGACGCTGGGTTTTATTGGCATCATCCTGGCACTGCTGGTTGTCCTGACCCGTATCGGCGAGCAGCGCTGGCAGGCCGCCGGCTTGGATATTGACGGGCGCTTGCCACTCAACGACTGAGGAGACATATCAATGACGGCCGGAGGGTGGCTTTCTCTGCTGGTGTCGGTCAGCTTTGTCGTGGGCCTCGTCAGCTTCTGCTTCTATCGAGTGTTGGCTGGGCCGAGAACACCACCGTCGGAAGGGACTAATAAGTGACGAGAGGAGGGGAAACTACACACTGCGGTTCGGACGAGCGCCTGCAGTCCTTTCCTGGTGCACGAACATCAGCAGCTTCAATGAGACACCCCGTCGGTACTTTTGGCCCCGTTCCTACCTGCGCTCATCAGGCCGGCGGTCACGTCTAGGTAGGGTGACCGCTTGGTTGGCCTTCTCGGGTAACCGGCTCTCCGAACCTAGCCGGCGTCATACATCTGCAGCCGTCCGCTTGTTTATCACGCAGATCTCGCGAAGACTAAGCGCGGTTTCATGCGCGGCCGCCAAGGCTTTGCTGCCATACTCCCTGCCTTCATGAGCGTTCTGTTCCCCATGGCTGCTGCCAAAGCAGGCATCCCGGAAGCTTGCGGAGACGATGCTTGTCCCGAGTGGACGCCGTGCTAACGAGTATGATGTTCTAGTGATTGGCAATTGCAGCGTGAGCCGCCACACAGAGGCGTGCATATCGAGCAGGGTCCATAAGGTAGGATTAAACTGTTAATTTCTGTCAAGCAAATAGGTACTTCTGCAACTGAGTATGCTAAGCTCCTCATCACAAAAGACCCCGGCATCAACAGGTTTTGACCCGAGTCGAGCACAGGAGGAGATGCAGTATGCAACAGGCTACGATCAATGGAACCCAGTTTGAGACACCGGTCGAAATAAACTTTGAAACTCTGGTTCAGGATGAGAAGATTCACGCCTCGCTATACACCGACCCCCACATCTTTGAACAAGAACTCGAAAGAATTTTTTACCGGGTCTGGGTGTTTGTCGGTCACGAGAGTGAGATACCCGAACCGGGCGACTATGTGACCCGGCAGATCGGTCGCCAACCCGTGCTCATGGTCCGCGACAAATCCGGCGGCGTGTCGGTCTTTCTCAACCGCTGCGCGCACCGTGGCACGATGGTCTGCCCGGCAGACTCTGGCAACGCTCGCGCGTTTACCTGCCCCTACCACGGCTGGACGTATAACCTGAGTGGCCAACTGACCGGGGTGCCCTACCCCGGGGCGTATGGCCCGGACTTCAACAAAAGCGACTATGGCCTCTCGCGGGTCGCGCGCTGCGACAGCTACCGGGGCTTTGTGTTCGCGAGCTTGAGTCCCCACGGCCCATCGCTCGACGAGCACCTAGGTCACGCCACCCGGCTCATCGACCGCGCATGCGATCTGTCGCCAGAGGGAGAGCTTGACCTAAGTGCCGGTTGGGTCAAACATCGCTACATGTCAAACTGGAAGATGATTCCCGAGAACGACACCGATGGCTACCATCTGGGCTTTGTGCATATCGCCATTCTCAAAGCGACCGGCTCCCACTATCAGCGGTTTGTCGGTGACGAGGGCAGCAACAAGGGCATTCTGCGTGATTGGGGCAACGGTCATACCGAAATTGAATGGGCGCAGGGTTACCAAAAACCGTTTGAGTGGTTTGGCGCTGCCCCGGACAAATACGCCGCCTACCTGTCGGCGCTTGAGCGTAGCTATGGCAAAGTCGAAGCCCTGCGGCGTACGTTTGAGGGACCGCCCCACGCCCTGATTTTTCCTAACCTGTTTTTGGCCGAGATGAATATCGCCCTATTTTATCCGCTCAGTGTCGAGGAATCGATCCAATGGCATACGCCCATGTTTCTCAAGGGCGCCCCCGAACTGAACACCCGGCTGCTACGCCAAAGCGAAGCAGCTATGGGCCCGGCGTCCTTTCTGCTGCCGGAAGACATCACCATTGCCAGCCGCAACCAGGCCGGCCTATACGCCCGACAGCCCGAGTGGCTTGAACTGAGCCGCGGTCGCCATCGAGAACACATCGATGAGGAGGGGTGCATCGTCGCCCATGTGACCGATGAAGTCACCAACCGTGCCTTCTGGAAACACTACCGCTCAGTCATGACCCGGGTCTAAAATGCTATGCTCTCGGACACCGAATATCGCGCGGTTGAAGCGTTTTTATACAAAGAAGCGCGCCTGGCCGATGAGGCGCGCTACGCCGAGTGGGAGGCCCTGTGGGAAGACGACGCCGTCTATTGGGTTCCCGCCCATCCCAGCGGCACCAGCGATCCCACGCGCCACATGTCGCACATCTATGACAATCGATCCCGCATCGCGACGCGCATCAAACTCCTCCAGAGTGGACGGCGCTACAGCCAAGAGCCAGCCTCGTTCATGCGGCGGCTGATCTCGAATATTGAAATAGAAAAAACCGACACCGGCGAGTTCGTAGTCGGCTCAAACTTTCTGTTATTGGAGCTGTCTATCCAGGCCAGACACGAGCTGCGCCAGTGGGGTGGGCGGACGATCCACAAACTGCGTCAGGGCGACGGGGAACTCAAGATGTTCTGGAAGCAGGTACTGTTGGTCAACGCGGCGGAACCCTTGCCGAACCTGACCTTTCTGGTCTGATGGACAACACCGACGGCTTACGCACGTTTGACGCAGCGATCGCCATTATCACAGGTGCCGCGTCCGGCATTGGTCGAGCCTTATCCGAAGAGCTGGCTCGGCGTGGCGCGCACGTAGTACTAGCCGACCGTCAAATCGCGCTCGCCCAGGAAGTTGTCGCAGGCATCAGCGCCCGCCAAGGGACAGCACGCGCGGTCGAGATCGATGTCACCGACTTCTCAACAGTCGAACGGCTAGTCCAGGATACGGCTCACACCCACGGCCGTTTAGACTACCTATTCAATAATGCCGGGCTGGCTGTCGGCGGTGAAGCAGGCCTGTACCAACGTAAGGACTGGCAGCCGGTACTTGAGGTCAATCTGCACGGTGTCGTCAACGGCGTCCAAGCCGCCTACCCGGTGATGCTGAAACAGGGCTACGGTCATATCGTGAATACCGCCTCCATGGCCGGTCTGTGCCCCTCTCCGATGACCGTCAGCTACGCCGCTACCAAACACGCTGTGGTTGGTCTGTCGACCTCGCTGCGTATCGAAGCCGCCGAGGCGGGTGTACGGGTGAGCGTCTTGTGTCCGGGTCTCATCCGAACCCAGATTCTGCGCGGGGGCGGCAAATATGGCAAAGACCTCATGAGCCTTTCACCCGAGCAACAAGACAAGCTAGTCGAGCGGCCCAGACCCATGGAGCCGGCCGATTTTGCCCGGCACGCACTGAACGCGGTGGCCAGCAATAAGGCTATCATTATCATTCCGGGGGGGTGGAAGCTGCTGTGGTGGCTTAACCGCCTCTCCCCTACGCTCATGCTGTGGCTGAGCCGGCGGATGTACCGCTCAATAAAGTCGCGGTTGGCAGACACAGCTTCTGGCACGTCAAAAGAGGGCGCGTCGCATCCCGAGACAGGGGGGCCGGAGCCACCACCCTGCTCTGGATGCACGTAGGTGGCAGATGTAGGATCTTGTTTAGCAGCGGTATCTGATTCGCCCTGCCATGGGTGGCCGAGTCGTTGGCTCGCTGGGGAGGGAAGCGAGGTGCTCCGTCAGTCACCTGTCTCCTCGCCCTTGGCCCGGGCCAAGTCGGCCCGTAGCGTCCGCGCGGCCATAACATAATGAAACGCCGCCCAGACGTTGATCAGCGATACCCCCACCAGGGCATAGCGCAACGACTCGGTGCCATACCGAGGCTGGAGCAGATCGCTGACTACGCCTATCGTTTGTGGCCCAAAGCCTAGGCCGATGATGTTCAGAATAAACAGCAGCAGGGCTGAAGCCACTGACCGCATACGAACTTGGACCAACCCTTGATTCATGGCGAGACTGGGAGCGATAAACACCCCGCCGACAAAAGCCGGAACAATGAAGGTGCTCAACGCTAAGTGGATGTCCGACGCCAGGTACGTAACGAAGCCAAACGGTACCATCAGCAGGGTGGCAATCCCAACCATCCAGACATTCCAGCGCACATCGCGCCTGGCCAATCGGTCGGCCAGCAGCCCCCCACCATACGTCCCAAGTCCGCCGATTAGGCCCAGAAATAGGGCCAGCAGCGTTCCAATCGCGCCGCTCGTCATACCGTGCAAGCGGGCCAGAAAGGCAGGCAGCCAGAGAATCACTCCATAGCCAACAAAAGCGGTGAGGCTTGCACCCGCCAACAGGTGGCGCAGAGAGGGGGGCGAGAGCATGAAGCGGATTACCTCACCCAGCCGGGGAGCGGCCTGCTGGGAAGGCTTCAGGCCTTCGGCATAGCCTCGGGGCGGTTCACGCAGGGTCAGACGCACGATCACCGCCAGCACTAAGCCCGGCACCCCAACCACGTAAAACGCGACACGCCAACCATACCACTGATTGACCCAGCCCCCGACCAGAAAACCAAGCAGCAGGCCAAGGTTGGCCCCAGAGGCGAACACCCCCATCGCCGTCCCTCGCTCGGCGGGCTGATACATATCGGCAATCATTGAATGGGAGGGCGGACTCGACCCAGCCTCACCCACCCCGACTCCAATCCGGGCCAAGGCCAGCTGCGAAAAATTCGCTGCCATCCCGCACAAGACGGTCATTCCGCTCCATGTGGCGAGGGCCAGGGCGATAATATTACGCCGGTTGCTCCGGTCGGCCCACATCGCAATCGGAATACCCAGCGTGGCATAGAAGAGGGCAAATGCGATGCCGGACAGGAAACCCAGCTGAGTATCCGACAGCACTAAATCGTGCTTGATTGGCTCCAACAGAATGGCCAGGATCTGGCGGTCCACATGGCTGGAGGCAAACACTAGCAGCAGGATGATCAAGGCATAGCGCCGATAGGCAGCAGTAATGCCCAGCGCAGTTGTAGACGTCGGCTCAGATATCAAGTCGGGCTGTTGGGCCATAAGATCTCCTTTCAACAAGTTGTCACACAAACTCCCAACTCGGCCCACACAATTTTCGCACCTGTAGCCGAGGTTCCGCTAAAACGCTAGCTCAGACCCCGATTGCATTCGGTGAATCAGCCAGATAGGGAAGACCGAAGTGGCTCATTGTAAGCGGCCTGAGGACCACCAAGAAGGAGAGCTATGTCAGCCTATATCATTGTTGATGTTAAAGTGACCGATCCTCATACCTACCAGAGCTACAGCAAGCTCGTCCCGGCAACGGTTGAGGCGTATGGCGGCAAATTCATTGTGCGCGGCGGTAAAGCCGAAAATCTGGAGGGCGATTGGCAGCCCAACCGTGTAGTTGTGCTGGAATTTGAGAGTGTCGCACAGGCCAAAGCGTGGTGGAACTCTGACGAATACCGTGAACCCAAGGCGCTGCGTCAGAGCGCTTCCCAGGCCCAGATGATTGTGGTTGAGGGCGTGTAGAGAAGAGGGGAGCGCGCTCATACAGGGGATCCTGCTAGCAGGGCTGCTCTTCACCGTTCGTGCTAGCCTAGACCACCGCGCCGGTATCGGCCTGCAAGCCGGCCGCCTCAATACCGACCACGGCACACGTCTCGTCAATATCTGAGGTATCGCCCGAGATGCCGACCGCGCCGATAATAGTGTTATCCTCAGCCCGGATCAGAACGCCGCCCGGAACCGGCACCAGTTTCCCCCCAGCCATTACGCTTAGCGCGTGAATAAATTCCGGGCGATCCTCTGCCACTCTGCCCAGCACCCGCGACGAACGCCCTAAGCCCAGCGCCCCCCAGGCTTTACCGACCGCAATATCGGTCCGCAACAGGCTCGTTTGATCCTCGCGCTGATAGGACTTGAGCTGACCGCTCTCGTCTAACACGGCCACGGCCAAAGGAGCCGCATTCATGTCGCGAGCCTTTTTTAGGGCAGCGGTCACAATCGTATTGGCCAGTTCTAAATTCAAGTCGCTCATATGTTCCTCCAGCGTCGATTCTTTATAGCAGCGCGCCAGCACCGCTGAGAGAGCGTTCCACAACAGGCACAGGGGATCGCGAAGCGACAGGCCAGGGCAGCAAAAGTCGGACAACAAGCCAGCCGCTCACCCAGAGCAGGGCCACCGCTCCCCAATCGCTCTCGCCCCTGAGATGAAAACCCAACAGCGCCGACACCAGCCGCTTGGTCAGCAGACCAAGGTCAAGCAAAACACCGGTAAAGACATGAATCAAGTCAAACATCAGGCTGTCCGCTTGTCCCGCCTGCAGTCCCCGTATGCAGCGGCCATCAGGGAATCGTAAATCCAACTCAGCCTCTCGATGACCGGGACATTTGGCGGACGAACACTTTCGCTAAACAGATACTCAACTGGTAACCTGCTCCTCGTTCACACCAGAGCATAGTGGAGAGATGAGAGGACGAGTTAAAAAAGGCTGTATGGAGGAGCATCGCTAGCCGGATTCGAGCTGGATACGCAAACCGCCGCTTGACGCGCAGGCGACTCTCTTGAACCCTCCGGCATTGCTCATACCCAGCTTTTAACACCAGCCGAGGGGTGAAGTGGCGAACTAGGAACACCTTCAGTTCAGAGACCTCGTCTTCCAAGTCCAAGTCGGGACGGTTCTAAGGCCCGGCCACTAAAAATCTCCAGCGCCTACCTGTCCTGAACATGCTAGAAGGAAAATGACGGACTGGGCGTTCAAGAGAGGGTCGGTCAGCACGGCAAAGAACCAGCCCCGGCACCGTGTTGGGACGGTTCACAGTCACTCGTCACACCCTCCTGGAGATAAACCTCTTCAACCTAGGCACGCCATCTCTTCAAAAACCGGCAGGTGGGCCACCGGATCCTCTGGGCACTTCACCCTGCTCGGAGAGAGGCGCGTGAAGTGCCCCAGGGTGCGGGGCGCCTCTCTGGGTTCAAGGTTCGACTAGCTCCAACTCGACGGCGGGCGATTTCCTTTCCATTGACACGGGCTACGCCGTATGCGGACAAGTCGGCAGTTGGAGCGATAAAGCGCCCGTCACGGACAACAACAGGTCCGACGGCCGCTCTCAGCCTTAAGATGTAGTCGTGGTGAGGACCGGTATAGAGATCTCATCATCCTCACTAAGGCCCGCCGACCACTACCCTGTTCACCCAGACTGTGCGGCGCCAGGGTGCACGCGAGAGGCTAGTGGACGCCGTTGGCCAGGAGCTGATCGACCTCTTTTTCGACCGCTGTGCCTTTGAAGAAGTCTGGATTCATGCCCGTCCACAGCGTGGTCGGGTTGGTGAATACAAAGTCGCGGAAGTTCTCTTCGCTCAGTATCCCGTGTTCAACCTGCTCGTACGCCTCTTCCGTCACCTCTGTCATGTCGGGCACGTCCCAGTGGCCGATATCAGAGCTGTAGATCGCCCGCACCTGCTCGCCAAACGGATTGGCTCTGGTATTAAAGCCGGTGGCATTCATGGGATCGTCGGCTTCACAGCCGAAGTAGAAGTGAGGGATAAATAGATCTCTTATATCCTCAGTTTTTTCGATCCCGGTACGGTGAAAGTCGTTCTTGATGTCTGGTGCCGCCCGGGTATTGATCGTCGCCCCGCTAGGGTTGCTGAGGTGCTGCAGCCGCCCCTCAGTCACTCTCTCGCCATACTTTTGACACAGATCAAGCAACAGCTCAGGGTTTAGATTGGCCGGATTGTAGTTCTCGATCGCCTCCGGGTTGCGCTTGTCCCAGCGGGCAATCAGGTCGGCGTACAGCCGCGCTCCGGTGCTCACCCCACCCTCCAGAAAGGCAAACTTCAAGTTGGGAAAACGCTGGGTTACCCCACCAAAAAACAGGGCTTTACACACCGCCTCGCCAGCCTCGGCAAAATGGCCGACATGGTTATACATATAGGTTGACGTCGACGTGCGGCTGCCCCAGCCCATAGCCGCAGAGTGAAAGGTTGGAGCGACCTTCAGTTCAACACACTTGGCCCACACCGGATCATAGTCGTAGTCGCTATCCAGACAGAAGGTATCGAGCCAATAGCTGTAGCGGGCGGCTTCTGGGGATAAGGCTTCTGCAGCGGGGATTGGACGGAGCACGTGACCAGCCAACATGACTGCCTTCATATTCAGCGTGCCGACCGCGTAGTCTAACTCGGCCAGCGCTTCGTCCGGGGTGTGCATCGGAATAATCGCCACCGGGATAAGCCGATCCGAATATTCCTTGAAAATATCGGCGTGGTAGGTGTTGAATGCCCGACATGCGGCCAGACGGATCTCCTGATCGTCGAGATGCGGGGCTAAAAGCCCGAAGGTCGGGTAGAGAATGGACACGTCAATCCCCATATCATCCAGGCGTTCATGGAGCAGTTTGGGCAGCATCGAGGTCGCTCGGTCGAGTGTGTTTCTGGCCGGCAGCGCCCACCAGGGCGGAACGGTCAAACGTTGGGCGCACCGTTCCTCAGACGTCAGCCTGTGCCAGTTCAACATCCCACCTAGCGAGGCGGCCGGCCCCTCGGTGCGTTTGGCCTTGTAGCGCTCAACGATGCCCGGCCCACCAATCTCACGTAGAGTGTCCATCACCGCGGGTTCAAACTCTACAGTGTGACCGTCGGAGTCAATAACCGGATGGCTCAAACGAGCCCGGACCTGTTTTGATTTGGAAATCTGTACAGCAGCCATGCCTGCCCCTCCTTACAGCGCTGATTTAGACTGTAGACAACTGACTACATCGCCTTCACTACCCGATCGATTATATTCTGTCCAGCTTGACGGCACAGGAGTTCAACACCGGGAGAGCCATACCATGAGCGCGCACACGACCGGTGACCTGCAGACCGGTGAGTCTCAACTATTGTAATGCTCCGTCCCAGAAGATCTTTACTCAGATGGGAGAGTGTGTTTTTCAGCGGTACGACAGAGAGGCCGCGGCGGCTAGTGTAGGCTGCCGCTTGACCTGCCCAGCCCAAACCTCATCATTCCCGTTATCGTCCGACAGACAGAATGTTCTGAACAAGATGTTCCGGCTGGGAAAGATAAAGCCAACATTCTTATTATCTCGCCCAAGATAGCGACTGTGGAGGCTGTGATGGTGAGTGGGACAGGCGAACACATTGATCAATTTTCCGGGCCCGCTGAACGAGATTATGAGAGCGGCGCAAATCATAGGCTTAAAGAGTTGGAGGGAAAGGAAAAAATGGGAACGCTATAGATCGTTGGCGTTTCAGGGACCTGACCAAGACAGGCACAAACAACACCTTCCGAGAAACTTATTGTGACGCCATTGCCCAAGCAGAACAGTAAAGATCAGGTGAGCGTGCTTGACCTCCGGTCGGGCCCAAGCCTTAGCCGCTGAGCGGCCTCGCTACAGCGGCAATGTGACGCCGGCCTGAAAGACAATCGCCGAGACGGCTACCATCGGAGCACCCTCTGTAGAGAAAAACCCCGAATGTCCGCCGGAAGAAAAAGTAACGCACCTCCAGCTGGGCTGGCGTCTGACTACACATTTCCTTAGAAATAAAGAGGCAACAACCGCTGTCGGAAAGCTGATGCGCTCATCTCCCGCTCTATGAGGCAGAGGGGACAGATATGAACAGCGTAAAGACGAGAGCAATGAGAAGCCATATGCCAAAAATTCAGCGCTCCGGATTCAGGCAGGATAATCAAGGTCGACAAGCAACTGACAGAGAACAATCTGTCTCGGTGTGGAGACAAGGTCCGGGGCGTCAGACAGCCTCTCGTTCACTGCCGGCGGCATGCTTTCATCCCGCGCTCACGCTGCTCTCCTGAGCGGCCACCGACTGGGACCCTTGAAACAGCGGTATGTCAAGTGCAGGCTGTTCATTCGCCGCAAGTTTGTTATCGTCAAATACTCAAGTCTGGAACCAACAGAGGGACGTATGGCGCACTCACAAAAACTGCGACTCGGTGCTTTCATGCGGCCGGTCAGCATTCATACGGCGGCCTGGCGCTATCCGGGCGCTTTCCCGGATGCCAACTTCAATTTTGCCCACTACCGACGCTTTGTCG
Organism: uncultured Binatia bacterium (SeqCode); assembly: GCA_965214605.1. GTDB lineage: Bacteria > Desulfobacterota > Binatia > Bin18 > Bin18 > JAAXHF01. Next base: position 1,445,854 of record OZ243961.1, read on the forward strand.
CCAGCCTGGAGCGGGGTCGCTTTGATGCCTTTTTCATGGCCGACCACCTAGCGGTGATGAACATGCCGATGGCGGCGCTCAAACGCAGCGCCACGGTCACGTCTTTCGATCCCCTGACCCTGCTGCCGGCGCTAGCTGTGGTGACCGAACACCTGGGGCTCATTGCCACCGCGTCCACGACCTATAACGAGCCATATCACGTGGCCCGAAAATTCGCCTCGCTCGACCACATCAGCGGCGGCCGGGCCGCCTGGAACATGGTAACCTCGGCCAATCCCCAGGAGGCGCGCAACTTCGGCCGTGAGCAACACCTGGAGCACGGGCAGCGCTACCGGCGAGCGCGTGAGTTCTTTGATGTGGTGACCGGCCTGTGGGACAGTTGGGCTGACGATGCCTTTATCCGTGATGTTGAGACGGGGACCTATTTCGATCCGGACAAAATGCACATCCTGGACCACAAAGGTCCCCACCTGTCCGTGCGCGGACCGCTCAACGTTGCCCGGCCGATCCAGGGCTGGCCGGTTATCGTTCAGGCCGGTGCCTCAGAGGCCGGCCGCCAACTAGCGGCCGAGACAGCCGAGGTGGTGTTTGGCAGCCCCAGCACCCTCAACGACGGGCAGCGCTACTACGCAGACGTCAAGAGCCGGATGGAGACCTGTGGTCGGTCTCCTGAGGACCTCAAGATCCTGCCCGGGGCATTTGTAGTAGTGGGCGACAGCGCGGCCGAGGCACGGGCCAAAAAGGCTCGGTTGGATAGTCTGGTCCATCCTGATAGCGGGATTGCGACCCTTTCCGTCCTGCTCGGCCACGACGTGTCGAACTTTGAGTTCGACGCCCCGTTGCCCGATATCCCAGAGAGTAACGCCAGCAAGAGCGGCCGTCAGAAACTAGTCAACATGGCCCGACAGGACAATATGACGGTCCGCCAGTTGGCCCAATACGTAGGTGGCAGCTTCAGCGCCCTGGAGCTCATCGGAACTCCGACCACTATTGCGGACCAGATGGAGGAATGGCTCCTCGACAAAGGCTGCGACGGCTTCAATATCATGTTCCCCTATCTGCCCGGAGGACTTGACGACTTTGTTGATCGGATCGTGCCCGAACTCCAGCGACGTGAGCTGTTCCGGCGTGAGTACGAGGGGAAGACGCTGCGCGAAAACCTCGGCCTGTCGCGTCCTCAGAACCGCTTTTTCTCTTAACTACTTTGTGCATTTTGAGAGCTGAGCTGATCTACTCAGCTGCTTAGGCGAGGGGGGAAACATGTCACAGTCAGACAATCCGTCAGTGCTTGAAGGCGTCCGCGTGTTAGACTTCGGTCAGTATATCGCCGCCCCGGTCTTGACCCGCATGATGTCCGACATGGGTGCTGAAATCATCAAGGTCGAACTCGCTCCAAGCGGAGATAACTCGCGCTTTTATCCGTATTTTAAAGCCGGTCAGAGCGGGGGCTATATCCAGCACAACCGCGGCAAACTAAGCCTGTGTCTTGATATCAAGCGGCCCGAGGGGATTCAGATCATCAAAGAACTCGCGCCTAAAGTTGACGTGGTCATAGAAAACTTCAGCCCTGGGACCTTGAACCGCTACGGTCTAGGCTATGAGGATCTCACAGCACTAAATTCCCAGCTAATCATGTGTTCCATATCAGGCTTTGGTCAGGACGGTCCGCTGGCCTACAAACCGGGGGTTGACACCCTAGCCCAGGCCATGAGCGGGCTGCTGCATCTGACCGGCGACCCAGACAAAGCGCCCACCTACGTCGGTCTGTTCATTGCCGACGAAAACGCCGGCGTGCACGGCCTGGCCTCGGTGTGTGCGGCCCTGTATTACCGCCAGAAAACCGGCCGCGGACAGTATATTGACCTGTCCTTGCTAGAGTGTTTGTTCCATCTACACGACACCGCGGTGCAGTTCTACACGCTGAGCGATGGCAAAGAAAACCCAACCCGTTTCGGTTCACACCACTACGCGGTCGCTCCGTGCGGCATTTTCGAGGCCAACGACGGTTATGTGGTCATCGTCGTGTTAGAACACCAGTGGAAGACCTTCGTGCGAGCCGTCAACAAACCCGAGTGGCTCAACGATCCCCGCTTTGACACCAACCAGCACCGGGCCGAGAACCGCTTTGTCCTGATTGAGCTGATCGAGCAATGGCTGCAATCCTTCCCCAGCCGCGACGAACCGTTGACGATCTTGGACGAAGTTCGTATCTTGAGTGCACCGGTTCTTGACATCGGCCAGATCATCAACCACCCGCACATGAAAGCCCGCGGAGCTATGCAAGACGTTACCCACCCTGGCATGGGCCCCATCGCCATTCCCAAAACCCCGATTCACTATTCCGACACCCGCGTCGAGATCCGCCGTCCGGCACCGTTGTTGGGACAGCACAACGCCGAGGTGCTGGAACGCTACCTGGGCTATTCCGTGCAAAAGATCGCCCGCCTGACCGACAGCGGCGTGCTAGTCCAAGAGGAGTTGGTCGCCGAAATGCGCCGGCGCGGAGAAATTCCCTAAATAGTGAGAAGTCACAACCTTATTTGACAGGAGGAGATTATGTCAGTACCGAATCCTTTTTTGGCCGACAACTTTGCGCCGATACGAGAAGAAACCCAGGTCGAGGAGCTGCGGGTTATTGGCGAGCTACCGCGTGAGATGAACGGGATGTTCGTGCGCATCGGCCCCAACCCCCAGTTTGAGCCGATTGGTACATACCACTGGTTCGACGGCGACGGTATGCTGCACGGGGTACGGGTCCAGGACGGAAAAGCCTCGTACCGCAACCGCTATGTCCATACGAAAGGTTTTGAGATTGAACGTCAGCGGGGTCGGGCTATTTGGGGGGGCTTAATGGAGCCACCCCAGTTCGACAATCCAGACGGTCCGTTTAAGAACGCAGCCAATACAGCCTTGGTTTGGCACGACGGTCGCCTCCTGGCGCTGTGGGAAGGCGGCGAGCCGCACCATATTCGTGTCCCTGGCCTTGAGACGATCGGTCCCTACAACTATCAGGACAAACTGACGAGCGCGTTTACCGCCCACCCAAAGGTTGATGCAGTGACGGGCGAAATGATGTTTTTTGGCTATGCGCCGCTGCCACCATACCTCCAGTACAGCGTTGTTGCCGCGTCGGGTGAGCTAGTCCAGACCGTGCCGATTGATATCCCGGCCGGGGTGATGATTCACGACTGTGCAGTAACCGAACACCATACCCTGCTGCTCGACCTGCCGGTTACCTTCAACCTTCAAGCCATGACAACAGGCGAGCCGATCCTGAGGTGGAACCCCGACAACGGGGCCCGGATCGGGATCATCCCCCGCCACGGTACAAACGACGATATCACCTGGTTTGAGATTCCCCCCTGCTATATTTTTCATACCGCCAACGCCTATGAGGCCGGCGACGAAGTGGTCTTGATCGCCTGTCGAGTCAACTCCACCAGCGTCCTCATGGACGCCGGCCAGCCGTCCCAGGCAGACCAAGACGATCAAGCACCCCGCCTGTACCGTTGGCGTTTCAATCTGAAGACCGGCGCGGTCGCCCAAGAGAAGCTGGATGACGTCCCGTCCGAGTTTCCCCGCATCAATGAATCTCTTATCGGTCGCCACAACCGCTACAGCTATGCAGCGCACGTCCCCGAAGGCATAACCATGCCGTTGTTTGATGGCTTCCAGAAATATGACCATCAGACGGGAACAACCGAGTCCCACCCCCACGGCCCCCAGCGCTACGGTGGCGAGGGCGTCTTTGTGCCGCGCGACGGGGGACATGCTGAAGACGATGGCTGGCTTGTGACCTATGTGTATGATCAGGTCGAACAGGCTGCCGAAATGGTGGTGGTCAATGCCCAGGAGATGACGGCCGACCCTGTCGCCCGGGTGTTGATTCCCACCCGCGTGCCATACGGCTTTCACGGAGCCTGGGTGGCGGGTGAGTACATCGGGACGTGAAGTCCTATGAGGGAGAGTCCATTATCCTTGGAAAATGACGAGGATGAATGACACGGAGACCGGGAATTTCCAAGGATAATGGACTCTCCTCTAAGACCGCAGCTTGAGTATCAGATCCGTGCGGCACTAAACGAGTATTCGGCCACGCTGCCAATAGGGTCCGGACAGTGCCGCAAAACAACGACTGCTCAGCGTATTGGCAGGTAGGATGGAGGGGGACATTTTGACCTTGATGTCCCCTCAGACGCTCCTCCAAACAGCCATGGCCTCGCTTGTTAATAGACCAGCAAGGGCCGACCATCATTGACGAATTCCGGCGTCAAGCTCAACTGTTTAAGCTGCTGCCGATCCTAACAAACCGGTGTCCTCTACCAGCCCAGTTTCTTATTCTTGGCCGTGCTTCTGCTGACCTCGTTCGTAGAGTTTCTGAGTTTCTAGTTAGATAATCAGACATACCTACCCTGAGGCTATGGGAGAATAACAGTGTCGCAACTGTTAGCCCGTGAAAATGAAGAGGAGACGCGATGTCTACAACCCGCCAACATCTGGCTGAGTTGACCCGGCGATTCATGACTTCGTTCAACAACAACGATCTTGAGGGCGTGATGTCCTTTTTTGCCGGTGATGCCGTCTACGACGAGTTTAACGGCACCCGCAATCACGGCAAAGACGCGATCCGGGCTGCCTTTATCCCGCAGTTCAGCGGCCGCTATGGCACGATGCGGTTTCTTGACGACGATCTGTTCATCGATAGTGACACCGGCAAGGTCATGGTCAGCTGGCGCTGTACGCTTGAGCTAGAAGGCCGGCCAACGTCGTGGCGGGGGCTCGACCTGCTGCACTTCCAGGGTGACACCCTGGTCCGCAAGCTGACCTATGCGAAGGCCAAGGCCCCTCTGTTTGAGGATCGATCAGGATGAAAAAGAGTGGAAATCCCGGCTGACAACACTAGGAAAACTTGCCGCCCCATAAAGCGTGCAGAAATTCACCAGAGGCGTTTTCCCGTGCCGGAGCCTGTAAAGATTTCAGCTCCTGAGCCGAGACGTCTCTCTTGGTCTTCACCTCCGGTATATAGTTGACCAGCGCATGCGCATTAGGCAGATCTCAAAAGCCCAGCCACATTCCGGCGTTCCCAAACGGAACGCCCACCTCCAGAGATCACTCACGACCCCAATCTCGAAAAAGCACCACTGAGAGGAGCCCGGCGGTTTCCTCTTCGGAGACTCCCGCCAGGCGAGAAGTTCGTCCAGCACCGAGATTTCCTTCAGGACTTCAAAATACTCGTAGACAGACGTTCAGACAACTTGCGTATCATTCTCCACCTTGGGGAAGTTGACATGGCACGAGGCCGCGACTCTGAGAGAACGACTAAAAACTGACACATGACAAGTCGATCCCTCAGCAAAAGCCTCCTGCTGAAGATAGAGGCCGGGAGCAGCTTGTGCCTCCGCGCCTAGATGATCGTCGGAGAAGTGGATTGAGGGCGGAGTTCCACCTGCAATCGGCTGTCTGGGAATCGGCGCCGCTCAGGCTGAACCCGCCGCTCAAGGCCTCGTGTGGGGTGAGGCTGAACCCAGGCTCACTCAAATCCCAAGCGGCAAAAGGACAACCCAGGGGGGGGGTGAACTCACAAACAGGAGGGGTTATTCGCGGGGCACCCTATGTCCTTATCAGCGCGGATAAAACCAATGATTTCCTCACCCTAACTTCGCCGCTCCCACCGCCTCAAGCCGACACGGCACATAGCGGTGATATGGACAGCCGCTAAAGGGGTCGCGGTCGGCGATGTCGGTGTAGTCGTTCATGTTCACCCCAACGATTTCGACCGGTCCGTCATAGCCCCCCTCACCGCTCGGATATTGCATGCCGAAGCCGTTTGGCATCCACACATGGCCATCCATGAGTTTGGCATCGATTATGGCCGGCAACTCCACGCTACCGCGTTTGGTAACGACCCGAATCGCATCCCCATTGGCCACCCCCAGGCGTTCGGCGTCACCGGGAGACAGGTTGAGCGCACAGTGTGGTCCCCGTCCTTTGCGCCACTTTGGGTCGCGCTGAATGGTGTTCGCCGTCCAGCGGGTGCGCAGGCCGGAGGCCATAATCACCGGGTAGTCCGGGTCGTGGGCGGGCGGGGTATGAATGGCGCGGCTCAGCTCGGCCTGGATCTCTTGGGGAGCTAGGCGTATTTTTTTGTCGTCAAAGCCGATCCGATCGTCCAGATTCGTCGCCGGATCAAGCCGGGCAATTTCCACTCCTTCAGGATGCGCCATCAGACGCCGATACACTTCGAGCCCCAAGCTGAAGCCGTCTTCGTTTTGCCACTCCGGACCAAACGCGCGCGCCACAGCCTCGCCCCGAACTCGTCCGTTCATCACCGCTTGAAACCAAATCGAAGACAGCACGGGGGAGTCCAAATAGCGACCCAGGGTCCGATACGCCCAGTACAGGGGAGCACCGAACCCGGCCTGTTTGGCCGCGGCCTGGAGGACAGAGAGATAGCGTTTCGCGCCGGCCGGCCGGTCGGCCTCGGCGGCCAACTCGTGCAACTCGGTCGGCACCCTGGGAACCAGCCCCATGGCTTCGGCCAAACGAATATAAATCTCGCCTTCGGGCAGGGCTTCTCCTGGGGCTGGAACAATTGGAGGACGGACCTGAACTGGCACCCCGGGAAAGCCGCGTGGAAAGCTGGCCATCTCCCATTTTTCATAGCCGACCGGGGTGGGCAAGACATAGTCGGCGACGCGCGCCGTCTCGGTCATGGCTGGTTCAATAACAACCAGCAACTCCAGTTTCTCCCGTGCTGCGAGCCAGGTTTTGGTATCGGGATAGGACAGCAGCGGGTTTGCGCCCTCGACAATCAGAGCCCTCAGGCGCTCGGGATGGTCAAGGGTGATCTCTTCAGGAATGAGCACTGGCGAAAAAATTCCCAGCCGGGTAAAGGCCGAGACGGCCGGGATACCGGACGCCAGGGCGCGTTCAGGCTCCTCGTGGCGGCGCGGGTCGGGCGTCGGCGGATTGAGGTTGGTGGTGAACACGTTGCCACCTTCTCTGCCCAGGTTGCCGGTCACTGCGATCAATAGGTGAAGTAAATACGAATTGAGAGTTGAGAACAGGGTCATCTCAACGCCCAGATCCCACAAAAATGAGGCGCGCCGGGCCGCGGTCAGCTCTTCGGCGGTGGCCACAATGTCGCTCACTTCCAGGCCACAGCGGCGGGCCATGTCTTGAAGGTCAACCTTGGCGAGCTGGGATTTGATCTCTTCGTAGTCCAGTGTCTTGTCCCGAATGAAATCCGCATCGCCCAAGTCCCGGCCAATAATGATCGCGGCCAGGGCCAGGAGCAGATAGGCGTCCGTCCCAGGCTTGAGGCGGAGGTGGCGGTCGGCCTGTCTGGTGGTCTCGGTCACCCGTGGATCTACGACCACCAACTTGCGCCCGGCATCACGGGCGAAGGCTTTCAGCCCATCGGTCGGATTGTGGCCTCGGTTGCTAATATGCGGGTTGGTCCCAAGAACCAGCAGAAAATCGGAGCGGTCGTGGTCGGGGTGCAGCATCGTGCCCGACGAGCTATCCAGCATCCACTTCAACACTATCCAGTGTTGGGATTTTTCCTGGGCCAGGGCGTTGAAGAAGCGCCGCGAGCCCAGGAGCGAAAGAAACGTCACCCCAAAGGGAGCGTCCAGGTGATTACCCTGGCCACCAATCCCGGCCAGCCCGATAGAACGCGGCGAATGGTGCTGTCTGATCTGTGTCAGCTTGGTACTAATCTCAGCGATGGCCTGCTCCCAGCTGATCTGTTCAAAACCACCCTCAGGTCGACGCTTGAGCGGGCGGGAAACACGCTGAGCATGGTTCACATACGAGGGAATGCTGAAGCCTTTATTACAAATATAGCCGTGTGAGATTGGGCCTGTCTCATCCGCCCGGATATTTGCAATCTGTCCGTCGACCACATCGACCCGCAGGGCACAGTTGTGGCTACACAACACACACACCGTGGCCTGATCTTTGGCGTTCAGCTGAATCGGCGTTCGGGAGATTGACGGATCGGCTATCCAGGTTTGCATAGGCTCCTCCTCGGTCCATTGCAGCGGCTTCTGTTTTCAGCTACGGAGTCTACCTAGCCCGTGGCCCAGATGCAATGACGGTCAAATTTGTGCCTTCCCCAGTCTCGAGCAGTATATACGGAGGTTCGCAGCGGCTCGTCATCTCTGACGCCTCTCCGACTCAGGACCAGACATGGAACTCTCAGGCTCCCAGACCCCTCCCACATCCCAGCGGACTGTATAGCAGCGTTGGCCGATCCCCAATGCCGAGCCACCTCTATGTCCGGTTCCAAGAAGCTGGACACCACAGCCGCGTACGAATACCGCGGCGAGGTCCGACTCAGGCACCTATGCCGACACAATCAACCCCGAGAGTATTGAAGCTCCGAGCCATTACAAAGTCGGAGTCCTGGACGACAGGGGTAGACAGAGCTTTACTAAGGGGAATGTAGGCCGACTTTACAGAGCCCAAAGGTTCGCTGGCTAGGGCGTCTCATCCAGGACGTGCTGCTCGGCAGAGCCGAATACATCACCGATATGCAGTTTCTGGAGAGGAGGACGTCCAATGCTGTCCCCCCAGGCTCGGTGAGCAGGCCGAAAAAGACCGGCCGGGTGACGAATTCCGCTTTCGGCTTGGGCAGTACTCCCCTCTGGTGCGGGCTGATAGGGTCTTGTCTGCAACCTCACACGGAGTCCCGTGGGGTCGATAGGTCCAATCGCCTGGACAGGTAGCCTGTTGCATAATAGTTATGGCGATAGTGCTTCACATATTACAAGTCATGTCTCGCAGTGCTTCACTGGCCCTAAAACGCTGGGCTAACCATGGCCTTTCAAGTGCCCCTCAGCCTCCGCATGGCCGTTCTAGGCTTGTACGTATCGGGCTAGCGTCGCTGTTGAGTCTGAGCGCGGGCCAACTAGCTTGGACCGAGCCCGCGGCCCAAGCTGCCGCGTCCGACGAGTCCGCCTTGATTGAGGCTGGAGAGGCCACAATCCATGCTCTCATTGAGGGCGAGGGCCAGCCGATTGTCCTTCTCCCGGCCCTCGGTCGCGGCGTCGCAGACTTTAGCGACCTCAGTGCCCGTCTGGTGACGGCCGGTTTTCAGGTCGTCCGGCCCCAGCCGCGAGGCATAGGCGCGAGTACGGGTCCGACCACCGGGCTCACCCTACACGACCTCGGCAACGATATCGCGGCCGTGATTCGCGCTCTGGATAACGGCCCGGTCACGCTGGTCGGCCATGCCTTTGGCAGCCGTGTCGCCCGCGTGGTAGCCAGCGATCATCCACAGCTTGTCAGTGCATTGGTGTTGCTCGCAGCTGAAGAACGTCAGCCCGCACCGCCCGACATCCTACACGCCCGGCTGATGTCCTATGATCCGAGCTTGTCACGAAGAGTCCGACGGCGGCTTATTCAAAAAGCATTCTTTGCCGCTGGCAACGATCCGGTCAGCTGGCAGAGCGGCTGGCATCAGAAAGCCACCCGGACGCAGATGGTCGCCATCCTGGCGACCAAAACCCAAGCGTGGACCGCCCCCGGCAGCACCCCGATCCTTCTGCTACAGGGGACCGAAGACAAAATTGCCCCGCCCGAGAATGCCCGGCGCTTCAAACGGCACTATGGAGCGCGGGTCACGCTGGTCGAAATAAGGCAGGCCGGCCATGCTATGCTGCCGGAGCAGCCACGGGCAATTGCCAAGGCGATCGTCTCTTTTTTGCGACCTTAGATCATAACAGAGAGGGAAAACACCCCATATGGCTTTCTACGCCGATCTGCATATTCACTCCAAGTATTCCCGCGCCACCAGCAAAAACTGCGACCTCGAACATCTAGCTCTATGGGCCCGCAAAAAAGGCATCAGCCTTGTCGGCTCCGGCGATTTTACCCATCCAGCCTGGCACGCCGAGTTGAAAGACAAGCTCGTGCCTGCTGAGCCTGGCCTATTTCGCCTCCGACCCGACCTGGAAAAAGCGGTTGAGCACCAGCTCCCATCGGCCTGTCGAACGAGCAGGGCGGCCACCCGTTTTATGCTGTCGGTCGAGATCTCGACGATTTATAAAAAAGGTGACAAGACGCGTAAAATCCATCATTTGATCTATGCTCCGGATTTTGAAGCGACCGATCGGGTGATTCACAGCCTGTCGAAAATCGGCAACCTGCAATCGGATGGTCGGCCTATCCTGGGGCTGGACTCTCGCCATCTCCTAGAGATCACCCTAGAGTCGAGTCCGGGCTCGTACCTCGTTCCGGCCCATATCTGGACGCCGTGGTTTGCCGCCCTCGGTTCAAAGTCGGGCTTTGACGCCATCGACGCCTGTTATGCCGATTTGGCCCCCCACATCTTTGCTGTTGAGACAGGGCTGTCCTCAGATCCACCTATGAACTGGCGGGTGTCGTCTTTGGATCGTTTCCGTCTGGTGTCTAACTCCGACGCCCATTCGCCGGAAAAGCTGGGCCGAGAGGTGTGCGTCTTCAATACTGAGTTGGACTATTTTGCCGTGCGTCAGGCGCTAGAGACAGGGCAAGGTTACGAAGGCACGCTGGAGTTTTTTCCCGAAGAGGGCAAATATCATCTCGATGGCCACCGCGGCTGCAATATCCGCCTCTCTCCGAGTGAGACCCGTCAACACCAGGGCAGGTGTCCGGTGTGCGGCAAGCCGCTGACCGTCGGCGTTATGCACCGGGTTGAAGACCTAGCCGACCGCCAAGAAGAGGGCCCCCCACCCCAAACGGCCGGCAGCGCATACAGCCTTGTCCCGCTGCCGGAGATGCTGTCCGAGATTTATCAGGTCGGTCCCAAGAGTAAAAAAATCAGCCATCACTATGAAAGCCTGTTGGGTCGGCTCGGGCCCGAACTCCAACTGCTCACCACGCTGCCGCTAGAAGACATTCGGCACGCCGACGCGCCCCTCGTCACCGAGGCGGTTTCTCGATTGCGTCAACAAGAAGTGATCCGAGAGGCCGGCTACGACGGCGTATACGGCACAATTCGCCTTTTCCACGACGACGAACTGCGCCGGCACCTCGGCGGGGCGCCATTATTTCAGGAGGCGCCACCGCCTGCGTCACCCCTGCCAGTGGACGAAGAACGGGCGACCCCCAGCAGCCCGGCCCACCCAGCTCCCCCTCGTCTTCAGCGCCCAAGCCACACAACGCCAACCGATCCGCCGGTCGATATCTCGTCCGATATTTTGGCCGAGCTCGACGCAGATCAACGCCGAGCGGCCGAAATCACCTCTGGTCCTCTCCTCATTGTGGCTGGTCCTGGGTCGGGAAAAACCAAAACCCTCACCCACCGTCTCGTCCATCTCATCACCAAGCACGCCGTCCCGCCAGCCCAATGTTTGGCCCTCACCTTCACCAGACGGGCGGCCGATGAGCTGCGCGCCCGCCTGCAAACCTTGCTGCCCGACGGGTGGCGGCAAGTCACGGTAGGAACCTTTCACTCCTTAGCCCTGTCCATTCTCCAGGCCGACTGGAACGCGGCCGGTCTGCAGCGCGGTTTTCGGCTTGCCTCAGATATCGAACGGCTGCGCCTGCTCCAAGACACCCTAGGTGTGTCTGAAAAAACAGCCTACAGCCAGCTCTCGGCTATTTCACACGCCAAACGGACCCGGACGCCGCCGACCGACAGACGCCTGAACGCGGCCTATAAGGCGTACCAGCATCAGATGGAGACCCGCAATCTGCTTGATTTTGATGAACTGGTTATCCGGGCGGCCGACACCTTAGCCTCTGAACCCGCCCTCCAGGCTCACTACCGACAGCGCTACCGCTGGGTGTGTATCGACGAGTACCAAGATGTCGATGAGCAACAGGTCCGGTTCATCAAACAACTTGTTCCTCCGGACGGCAACATCTGCGCGATTGGTGACCCAGACCAAGCCATCTATAGCTTCCGGGGTGCGAATGTGCGTTTTTTCTCCGAGTTTCAGCACGACTTCCCCACGGCCGAGGTCGTGCAGCTGACCCGCAATTATCGCTCCGACCAAAATATTGTCAGGCTCTCATCCCAGGTGATGCCGACCTCCTTGGCCCAACATTCCGTCCCGGTTCTCGAAAACGCGCCTAGTCTGATCACCATCCATGAAGCGCCAACCGAAAAAGCCGAGGCTGAATTTATTGTTCAGTCACTGGAACACACGCTGGGCGGACATAATTTTTTCTCCATTGACAGCGGTCGCTCGGCGGACGCCGAGGGACAGGACTTGTCGTTTTCCGATTTTGCGGTGCTCTACCGTACCGAGACCCAAGCCGCGGCCCTGGTCGAAGCCCTGCAGCGCTCAGGCCTGCCGTTTCAAAAGCGTTCGCATAGCCGGCTGCTGGATCATCCCGGTACTGCTGTTCTGCTTGACGCGATGCGCCAGCAGATCCAAGCTGGAGTTGTTCGGGACCAGCTCGAAGCGGCCCATAGTCAGCTCCGACAAGCGGCACAGTCAGCCTCCAATGAAGTGACAGAGGCCTATGAGTTCCTTAAACCCATCGCTCAGACGTGTGGACAAGATTTGGAACGCTTTCTGTCCGAGCTGGCCCTGGAAAGCCAGGCCGACAGCTGGGATTCTCGCGCCGACCGGATTTCGCTGCTGACTCTGCACGCCGCCAAAGGACTCGAATTCTCGGTTGTGTTTATCGTTGGCTGTGAGGACGGTATCCTACCCCTACGGTGGGGAAAAACCGGACAGGCCGAACTCGACGAAGAACGTCGGGTATTCTACGTCGGCGTCACCCGGGCAAAAACAAAGCTGTATTTGTGTCGGGCCAAGAAACGCCGCTGGCGGGGTAAAATCCGTAAGCTCCCTCCCTCCCCCTACCTCGCCGATATCGAAGAGCAGCTGCTCGACAACCAACGTTCACAGATTGTTTGGAAGACCAAAAAAGAGAGCCAGCTAGAACTGTTCTCCTAGGCTAACCCTCTCTCGGACCGCCGCGCATCAGGGCCTGTAGACTCGCAGGCTCAGGATTGTTCCGCAGACGGGTGTGGAGTTCCGGCCAACAGTCCGGAGCAGCAAACGTGCGGACTCCCCGCTCCCGATACATTTCCAAGGCTGAGGCATCGTCTTCAAACGCGTACAGGTGGTGACCGCCTCGAAGCGGCAAGATATCGTCCATCAGCGCCTCCCGCTTGATTTCGGCGTTGGGACGAAAGTCGTTGGGCTTGCGCATAAACAGACGCTCGAAGCGGAAAAAGCGCCGTAACCAGCACTCGGTGACCTCGCGCAAAGCTTCGGGCCGACCCGTGCTGACCACCACTCTTGGCGAGCAGGCGTTCAGCCAGTTCAACACCTCAACAGCTTGCTCGTGGACCGGATATTCCACCGTTCTCAGATGCTCAACAACCCACTCCCAGAACGTCGGCCCCTCCTGCTCAAGTAGCTCGGGTGGAGCGAAGTTTTGAATCGAGGGGGGATAGAAGTGGTTCAGCGTATAATCTATATCCAAAATTAGTAACATGCAGTGCCTCCAACATCTCTTCTTGGAGGCAGCATAACAAAACCAAGCCCCCAACTGATTCTAATCGTCAAATCGTCACAAAAATATCATGTTTCGGCAAACTGGGAGGCTCGGGGGCCGCGGCGCGTGTGTTGTTCAGCCGGGGTCTTGTCCTGGGTTCACCATTAGGACTATGTATTGTAGGAGCAGGACAAGTGAGGGTAGAAAGAAACACCATGCCAAGCTGCCACACTGCATCGTACGGTTCTTGGAAATCGCCGATTAGCTCAGATCTCATCGTTTCAGCCGTTGTCGGTCTCGGGCAAATCGCGCTGGACGGAGACGACATCTACTGGATCGAACAGCGTCCGACTGAAGGCGGGCGCGATGTCGTCGTTCAATGCACGCCGGACGGCCGAACGATTGACCGCACGCCTATGCCTTTTAATGCCCGGACTCGGGTCCACGAATACGGAGGCGGCGCGTTTGTTGTCCATAACGGCAGCTTGTACTTCTCTAACTTTGCCGATCAGCGCCTCTACCACCAGCAGGCTCGGGGCCAGCCCCAGCCCCTCAGTCCGGAAGAGGATCTCCGGTACGCCGACGGGGTGCTGGACCGACACCGCCGGCGTTTGATCTGTGTTCGAGAGGATCATCGTTGGACGGACCGTGAAGCGGTCAACACCCTCGTCAGCCTCGACCTCGTCTCGGGCGATGACCAGATTCTTGTTTGCGGCCAAGATTTTTACTCAAACCCGCGCCTGAGCCCCGACGGCCAGCGCCTGGCCTGGTTGAGTTGGACCCATCCCAATATGCCCTGGGACGGTACCGAGCTCTGGAACGCGACGCTTCAGGCTGACGGCTCGCTGGGCAGTCTGGAACACATTGCCGGCGGCCCGGACGAATCTATTTTTCAGCCCGAATGGTCACCGGACGGCGAGCTATATTTTGTTTCTGACCGCACTGACTGGTGGAATATCTATCGTTTCCGTGACGGCCGGCTCGAACCCATGTGTGACGCGGCGGCTGAATTTGGCTTGCCCCAGTGGGTGTTTGGCATGTCCACGTATGGATTTGCTAGCGCCGAGCGTATAATCTGTACCTCTACGCAAAACGGAGCCTGGCGACTGGCTAGCCTGGATACCCGTACCAAACAGCTGGAAGAGATCACTACCCCCTACAGCGCCATTTCCAGCCTCCATGTATCCTCGGACCACGCTGTTTTCAGCGCTGGCTCGCCAACCGAGGCGGCCTGTATTGTCCGGCTCGACCTGGCTTCGCAGCAGCTGACCGTGCTGCGCCGCTCCAGCGATATCGAGATTGACGCGGGCTATCTCTCCCGTCCACAGACGCTTGAATTTCCAACCGAACAGGGTCGCACGGCCCAAGCTCTGTTTTACCCTCCGTGTAACCAAGACTACAGCGCGCCTGCGGACGAGCTCCCACCGCTGCTGGTCAAAAGCCATGGCGGTCCAACCGCAGCCGCTAGCTCGACGCTCAGTTTGGGCATCCAGTATTGGACGAGTCGTGGCATCGCTGTTCTGGACGTCAACTATGGAGGCAGCACGGGCTATGGCCGGGCGTATCGCCAACGGCTGAACGGCCAGTGGGGCATTGTCGATGTAGACGACTGTGTGAATGGCGCGCGCTATCTTGTTCAGCAGGGGTGGATCGACGGACAGCGTTTAGCGATCACCGGCGGCAGCGCCGGGGGTTATACGACCCTATCTGCGCTCACCTTTCGGGAGCTGTTTCAAGCTGGGGCGAGCCACTACGGAATCTGTGACCTAGAGGTCTTGGCCCGAGATACGCATAAATTCGAATCTCGTTATCTCAATAGCTTGGTTGGTCCCTATCCCGAACACAGGGAACTCTACCAACAACGCTCGCCGATCCATTTTACCGACCGACTGTCGTGCCCGCTGGTTCTGTTCCAAGGCTTAGAGGATAAAATTGTCCCGCCCAATCAGGCCGAGCTGATGGCCAAGGCACTCCAGACCAAAGGGCTGCCCGTTGCCTATGTTCCCTTTGCCGGCGAGCAGCACGGCTTTCGGCGGGCGGAAAACATCAAGCGGGCGCTGGACGGCGAGCTGTATTTTTACTCGCGGATTTTTGGCTTTGACCTGGCAGAGCCAGTCGAGCCGGTCGTTATTGAAAATCTGGACTGACGAGAGGAGAGAATCATGGCTCGCTTAGACGGAAAGGTTGCGATTATTACGGGCGGCTCGGGCGGGATCGGAAGGGCGGCCGGGCAGTTGTTTGTCAAGGCTGGAGCCAAGATCCTCCTGGTTGACTTGGCCGAGGAACCTCTCAAGCAGACGGTTCGGGACATTGGGAGCGATGCGATCAGCTATGCCGTCGCCGACGTGACCGACCCCGAGCAGTCTCAAGCCTATGTCCAGATGGCGGTAGAACGCTACGGCGGGGTGGATATCCTACTAGCCAACGCTGGGATTGAGGGTGTGGTGCAGGCGATCACGGACTACCCAATCGACGTATTCGACAAGGTCATGGCGGTCAATGTACGCGGGGTGTGGCTGGGTCTCAAATACGTTATGCCCGAAATGGAAAAACGCGGCGGAGGCAGCATTGTCATTACCTCATCCGTAGCTGGGGTCAGAGGAACGGCAGACGTCTCAGCCTATATCACCAGCAAACACGCCGTGGTCGGCCTAATGCGTAGCGCTGCTCTGGAGGGTGCCAAAAAGGGCATTCGGATCAATACCGTCAATCCGGCCCCAATCGAAACTCGCATGATGCGCTCGCTTGAAGAGGGCTTCTCACCCGACGCGCCGGCCCAGGCCAAAGAGGGCTTTGCCGCTATGCTGCCGATGCACCGCTACGGCGAGCCCCAGGAGGTCTCGCAACTGATGCTGTTTTTAGCCAGCGATGACAGCAGCTACTGCACCGGCGGGGTGTACATGGTCGATGGCGGCATGTCGGCCTGAAGTGGAGAAAAACACCCTGAGTGTGTTGATCGAGGAGGAAAGAGATCACGCGTTTGCGGAAGTGAGGGACGAGGGACTGCAGATGAGTCTTCTGCCCTGAGTAGGTCAGCCGCATGGAGATCTGGACACGGACATCCTGGTTGGTCCTCCCCTTCTCTCCGAGACAAATTCTCGCGACGAGCCGGCCGTACATACTTCGAAAACAGGAAGGCATAGGCCAACGGGCCCTTCATCGCGGCCGAAACGGGAGCCTCAACCCCTTGCTGGTAGCTTGGATGCTGTAGAACAGGTTGCAATCGTCCCCGGTGTCCATCTGAAAGTTCTGGAGTCTGGAGGAAACGCGAAGAGTGCTATGGCTATAGAGCACCTTCAGTTGGCAGAGACAGATTCACCAACACAGAAGCTCGGTGGCCGTTAACTGTACAGGGGAAGCCACATCTCTCTTCTGGTTGCCGGCCTGCCCGGAATGGGCAGGACTACCGACCTTCCGCACCTATGCACGCTGAGGATTGCAGTCGATGTCCGCCCGCTTGTTTTCTTCTATCGCCAAGAGGCTTGTGGACTGAGGTAAATCGGTGCGTTGCATTGATTTCCAAGGATACCGCCAGTGCGGCCTATGACGGAACTCGTACAGACAAGATAAAACAGATGGACAGCTTCAAGGCGTTTTATTTCTGCGAGGATAAAAGTAGCCCCTCCCCCGTTTATCTCTCGTCCTGACACCATCCCGCAGGGAATAATCGCCCAGACGGTGGAGCGCCTTAGTGGTGGGTGGTTCCGACGCTGCCTCTTATCACTATTATCGGCTTAGACACATCTCAGTCCTCAATAAACGACCGCAAGGCCGTACGCCAGCCCGAGGACGCGAAACGCGACTCCAGGTGAAACTCTTCCACCTCGTCCATGCTCGGCATACGCGCCAGCCGCCAACCGCCGTCTCTCGTATCACCCGGGGGGCGCGGCTGGGTCAGCCGTTTGAGCAGGGGAATAGGCAGGTCCATACCTTTGGCGATTTTCTGAATAAATTCGTCTCTGGTCATGAGTCGATCCCGCCTACTGGAACGGCGTTGACCGCTCGCCGACCAAGACCAGCACGCCGGTGTATTGGAGCAGAGATTCGACCTGATGAATGGGCGCAATTTCACAGCCCGAGAAAAATCCGACAATCGGCACCTCGCCCAGGTACTGGGCGATATACGAGGTGTCGAGATCAGCAAAGCCGTACAAGCCCCTGCCTCGCCCTACACAGTTCACATACAGACCAAAGGCCGGCTTGATGCCGGCCCAGGTTTGGACCTGCTGTTCTAGTACGCGCTTGAGGTCAGCCCGCGAGCCGTCACCGCTGCGCATGGTAAAGACCATTTTCTGACCCTCATGAACCTCGTCGGCGATCGCCACAATCCCTTGATCGGCGTCGAACCCGATCAGGTTGCGCACCACATATTCGCTGGCCGCGATATGCTGGCGCTCGGCGTCAACTGGCATACCAGCAAACACCACCCGAACCGCCCGCCGCAAATCTTCGCGTAAGGGTGATGAGAGCAGCTTCGTGAAGACCTCGAAGGCCGGACGGCCGTCCAACTCAAGAATGAGATTGCGATGGGCTGTGGTAATGGTATGGACTGGCCCGATTGGCTGACACGATTGAGAGATGCCGATTGAGTAGACAAAATTCCCGTTCAGCAGAGCGCCGCTCACGGCATTGTTACCGACCGTATCACCACATAACTGAAAGGTTTCGCCAACACTACCATCCTCAGACGCCCCGCCGCCCACGGCCTCAATCTGCGGCACGCCCTCGGCTCGCAAGCCCTGACTCAGTCCCTGAAAAAACGTTCCAGAATTAAAATTATACGTGTCCGGAAACACCATCAACAGGTTTTCCGGTCCGACGTGCGACTGGACGCGCGCCGCGATTTCTTGGCCGATCTCTTGACCCCGGCCACGCAGTTGAGGGATAAAAAATCGCTCGGCGGCAAACGAATCAGCCTGCACAGTAAGAACGGCAATGCCGGCTGCCTGCTCAATTTCCTTGCCAGAAATCAGCACGCCACCGGCGCTACAACCCACCACGTTGAGAGTCTGGGCCGTGGTCTGCACTGTACGCAGCAGTTGGCTGTAGCCGGCTCCATGATCAGCCGTGGCAAAGACGAGAGCCAGATCCGCACTATCAATCCGGGCCCGGCTGAGGGCAGTTTGGGTTGCCTCACGTGCCGCCTCGGCCGTGTCTTTATAGGTCGACAGACCCACTCCAGCTTGAATCATGGCCCGCTCCTTTTCCGCGCCTGACACGCGTCAATCGACCTTCCCCTCGGCCGTTTCCGGCTTCTTCAAACCCAAACGTTCGTAGTACTTGGCCGGCACTTTACTCGCGTCTTTGTAGATAATGAACGAGCAGTGCTCCTTGCCCAAGACAGCGGACGGTTCAACCACAACAAACGGCTTGCCGTTCTTCTCAATGTCCACTAACTCCATAGGAGGTTCATGGGCACAGTAGACCGGGAAGTTGGCCCGGTTATAAGTCATCCGCTGGGGTTTCTCAACCTTCAGAAAGCCGTCCGGACCGTCATATTTCCCCTCCAAGACCAGTCGTCCGCCGCTCCCGCACGGTTGCATCTGAATCACGACCTTTTCATTGTCCTCTCTGATCTCCATGGGCTGGAGATGACCGCGTAAGCCGGCCACGAACATCTTGATCCGCTGGGGCAGCTTGTCCGCCCCTTGGGGCATCTTTTCCAGGTTGGGCAGCCACCAGGCTTTGACCCCTTCGGTCATAATCTCGTCAAGCGCTTCATCCCCGAATCGGCGGCCGATCTCGCTCAGCATGGCCGTTGTCCAATTGCGGTATAAGTCATGCATACTCAGAAATTCGTTATACATCCGCTGGCCAATACGTTTGGCCGCCTCGCTATCCCCGGCCTCAATCGCCTCGGTCAGGCGATCGACCGAGCGTTTACCCATCTCACGTAGTTCGTCTTCAGAAAAAAATCGTTCCGTCATCGGCGACTCTCCTATCTGTCAGGCTCTTCGTGTCACAGTGAACTAAGGATGGCCTCATCGTTGCTTTGGTCATTGTTGTTCACCTCACCGGGTATACCTCAACTCACCCTCACATTGCAAAGCCCGATTCGTCTCGCTAGGCTACTACCAACCGTGACCCGTTCCAGCGAGGAGTCGTCACTCGGGTGAAACCCTGGCAACCAGCCCGAACCGCCCAGCTCAAGCTCTCTCCCATCAAAGAGATGGAATTGGCTGCCAGTCGTATTCCCGGCGTGGTATCACTGGCCCAAGGGATTCCCAGTTTTGATACGCCAGAGCCGATCAAGGCATTTGTCCAGCAAAAAATAGCCGAGGGGGCCTGCGCCAAATACTCGCTGACGCCGGGGTTGCCGCAGCTCCGTGAGCTGATCGCGGAGTCCCTACTTCATGAGGGGATGCACTATGATCCGGACAGCGAGGTTATTGTCTCGTGCGGATCGATAGAGGCTATTGCGGCCAGCCTGCTGGCCCTCACCCAACCTGGTGACGAGGTTATTCTGGCCTCGCCGAGCTATGCCTCTTACCAAGAGGTGGTCCGACTGGCTGGCTGTATCCCACGTTTTGCGGCATTGGACGAGGAGCACAATTTTGCCTTTGATCCGGCCGCCTTCGAGGCATGTATATCGGCCCGCACGCGCCTGATTTTGTACTGCAATCCCAATAATCCGACCGGCACGGTCTTTTCCGAGGCTCAGACTCGGGCACTGATTGCTCTGGCCGAGCGGCATAATTTATTTCTGCTGATTGATGAGGCATATAAGGACTTTGTCTATAGCCTAGAGCCGTATTTTAGTCCGGCTCAAGTGTCCGCTGTCCGCCATCGGGTGGTGCGGGTGTTTACCTTTTCAAAAGCCTACGGCATGACCGGCTGGCGGGTTGGCTACCTCCATACTGCAGCACCGTACGCTCGAGAAATTTTAAAGGTCCACGACGCCTTAGTCACCTGTGCCCCGGTTGTCTCGCAATACGCCGCCATGGCCGCCCTCGAATACGGGGCCGAACACATCGCCCGGTTTCGTCAGGCGTTCAAAGAGCGGCGCGATCGCACTCTTGAACACCTCGACCGCCTGTCGCACGTCTTTGACTATCAAAAACCCGAGGGCTCGTATTTTGTTTTTCCCCGGGTTAAGGATACAGTCCGCTGGGCGCACGACTCGCGGCGACTCACGCGCGAGATGCTCGAACAGGCAAAAGTTGCCCTGGTCCCAGGCCTCGCCTTTGGTCCGAGCGGGGAGGCACATGTACGGATAAACTGCGGCCGTGAGCCGGCCGATATTGAGCGGGCGTTTGCGCGTCTGACACGCTATTTCCAGCCCACTATAGCCCACTACCCGGCCCGTCCGCCCCAGGTGTCCGATACAGATTGGACGGCTCAGCCCGAGTCGAGGTCCCAGACGTCCCTGCCGCCGTCGGCTCCCCGCCAGCGTTTACGGAGTCTAGCAATCCCGTATTTACGCCTATTGGCTCGGATCTTTCTGCGTCGCAAAAAGCCGTTAGTGATCGCCATTACCGGCAGTCGCGGCAAAACTGTCACCAAGCGTCTGTTGGCTGAGCTGCTGGCCGCTCGTTACCGGGTCCAAACTAACCCGCGCTCGTATAATACCGAGATCGGCCTGCCGCTGGCCGTGCTCAACGTTGAGATTGCACCCAAATCGGTCTGGTCGATACTGCTCACGCTGGGCCGGGCGAGCTGGAGTGCGCTGTTTTCGACCACGCCCCTGGACGTTTTGGTGTTGGAATTCGGTATCCGCCAGCACGGCGACATGCGCCGCCTGCTGCGGACCGTGCAACCCAATATTGCGATTGTGAATACCCTGACCCCCAGCTATAGCACCGATGTCGAGCTGCTCAGCACCCTGCAGGAGGAAATCCGAACCTTGTGCAGCACAGTCGGCTCCCAATGCCAATTTATCATTGACGGCGACGATCCGCTGCTCGAAGACATTGCCATGTCATTGCCTGCCTCGCCATCCGGCTGGCCTTCTGGTTCTGTCTTAGTGCGGCGGGCAGACTGGTCTCCGAACGGCGACAAGCTCGTTCTGCACAGCCCGGCTCACTCCTACCCTGTGAGCCGGGAGCTGATCAGCGAAAGCGAACGTACCTCGGTCCAGGCCGCGGTTCTGCTGGCTGAACGCTGGACCGAGTTGAGCCAGGCCGATATCCGCCGTTTTCTGGCCGCTGAGAGGCATGGGCCCCAGCCTGGGACAGGCTGAGCTGGTTTGGTTTCCCTTGGTTTCATTCACCCAGACCCACCTATCTTGCCTCTTGCAAGAAAAGCACCTCTCATACTATGTTAAACTTTCTCCTATGGATGATCCTCCATCTCAAAGTAGCTGCCCGAGGCTGACCGCGTTGGTGTCATCCTCCCCTTGGGAGAGATGAAATAGCGCCATGGACAGTCCAGTTCTCGGCATTCTCATCACTCTGCTGTTGGTGTTGACCAACGCGTTCTTTGTGGCGGCTGAATTCGCCTTGGTCAAAGTCCGTGCCTCACAGATCGAGCTACTGGTCCAGACCGGCAACAAGATGGCTCGCATGGCGCAACATCTGATCGCCCATCTTGACGCCTATCTGTCGGCCACCCGGTTAGGTGTCACCCTGGCCTCGCTCGGCTTGGGCTGGATTGGCGAGCCGGTCGTCACCCGCCTGATTCTCGGCGCTACGGCCTTGGTTGGTCTGCATGTCAACCCCGAACTGGCCCATAATCTGGCCCTACCGGTAGCCTTTCTACTCTTGACGTTTCTCCGTATTGTGTTTGGTGAGCTGGTTCCCAAATCGCTGGCCATCCAGCGTCCGCGACCCACCGCCCTGGCTGTAGCCTTCCCCCTGTGGCTGTTCTCGGTGCTGCTGTTTCCCGTTATTGCCGCCCTCAACTGGATGGCCAACAGGGTCTTGTGGCTGCTCGGCATTGAAGCCACCCCCGAGTCTTCCCACTACCATTCGAGCCAAGAACTCCGCCTACTGCTTGAGCAGGGTCGCGAGGACAGGACGATTAAGGAAGCCGAGCACAAGCTGATCGAAAACGTGTTTGAGTTTAGCGAGACGGTCGTCAAAGAAATCATGGTTGCCCGGACGCATATTGTTGCCATCGATATCCACGCTTCCTCAAGCCAACTCCTTAAAACCATGGTCGAAGAGGGCTATACACGGATGCCCCTATACGACGGCGGCCTGGATAATATCTGCGGCATCGTGCATGCTAAAGATCTGTTCCCGCTGTTAGAGCATACAGACCTGATTATTCTTCAAGACATCCTGCGACCGGCTTTTTTTGTGCCCGAGACCAAACCGATTTCGCAGCTGCTGCGCGAGTTTCAGCACCGCAAGACGCAGCTGGCAATTGTGGTCGATGAGTTCGGCAGCACTGCCGGACTGGTGACGATGGAGGATATTCTGGAAGAGCTGGTTGGTGAAATCCAGGATGAGTACGATAATGAAACAGCCGGAGTTGAGAAGCTGGCCGATGGCAAGTATGTTATCCGGGGTTCTCTCACTATCTCAGATGTCAACGATCGGCTCGACGATTTTCAGCTTCCCGAAGGCAACGATTACACCACTCTCAACGGTCTGATCAACAAATGGTTTGGCCGTATTCCGGAAGTCTCCGAGGTGTGTGAGCAAGACGGATTACGTATCACGGTGCTCAAGACCGAAAACCACCACATCACCCAGGTTCGGATCGAGCAGAGCAAATCGCACCGTGGGGTGGAGCATCTCTCGCCGCGGCTGACGCAACCCAACGGTCATCCGCCTGCTGCGCGGTCAACCTCGGATCGCGCCTCCCACCAACTCCGGGAGGTGTCTAGACTCACGCTGTACACGCGTCCCAACTGCTCCCTGTGTCATACCATGAAAGCAACCCTGCTCGAGGTCCAGGTTGATACGCCGTTTCAACTGGAGACCATCGACATCTCGACCGACCCTAAGCTGAACGCCCGCTTTGGCCTTGAAATCCCACTGCTGTATATCAACGGACGGCGCGCATTTATGTATGAACTGAGCGCCGCCGAACTCAGACGGTGTCTGGACCAAGAACAGACCTCAGCACCATGACAGACCTCCCCTCCCAAGCCTGCGTCATCCTGGTCACCACTAGTTCGGAGGCCGAGGCTGAAATGATCGCCGCCGCTCTGCTCAAAGAACGCCTAGTGGCGTGTGTCAATATTCTCGGCCCCATCCGTTCTTTGTATCGCTGGGAGGGCAAGATTACAAACGACCGCGAATGGCTGTTAGTGATCAAAAGCCGCGCAGAGCGATTCGTCGCAGTCGAAGCCAGGGTTCGCACCCTGCACTCCTACGAGGTCCCAGAGGTCATCAGCCTGCCGCTGCTAGCCGGGTCGGTCAGCTATCTGGACTGGATTCTCAAAGAGACAACCTCAGATTGAGGATGGAATGTCTCTCCCGATCCCGCGCTCCGTGCGCTTGTCCTGATCTCACTTCAGGTGTACCATTCAAAGCTATGGCAGGCTTCAATGCTCCCTTTCGCCAGCTCCGCAAGCAGACCATCAAACGTCACAAGCAGGCCCAAACCGCTCGCAAGCCGAAATCTCCCGTTCTCCGGGTCCAGGAGGTAATTGACGACGCCGAGCTGTTCCAGCAAGAGATGAAAGAGGTTATCCCGCTCAACAAGGACGACAGCGCGCGGGTCAGCCGCCCGTCCCCAGCTATTTTACGCCGCACTCTGATTGATGAGGAAAACGAGGCGCTAGCCGAACTGTACGACCTGGTTGCCGGCCGGTCTGAGTTTGATGTCACCGATACCGACGAATATGTAGAGGGTTGTGTCGTGGGTCTGGATACCCGGCTGGTTCATAAACTCCGCCAGGGGGCCTTTTCCCGCCAAGCCTCACTGGACCTGCACGGCATGACGACAGATGAGGCCCATGCCGAGGTCGAACGCTTTGTGTTAGGAGCGCTGCGCTCCGGCCTGCGCTGTATTTTGGTCATCCATGGCCGGGGCCGCAACTCGCCCGGCCAGATGCCGGTTCTCAAAGACCGGCTGAAATATTGGTTGACCCGCGGCAAACTGGCCAAGGTCGTGCTGGCCTTTGCCACCGCCCGGGCCTACGATGGAGGACCGGGTGCCCTGTATATCCTGTTACGCCACGAGCACGCGCCCAAACAACCGCTGATCGTCTTGGAGGGAGCCAAACGCTAATGTGTCGGGAATTGTACTGACCGGGAGAGTCTATGGCCGCCGCAGCAGTGTCACGAGCCCCACGTCTCGCCTACACTGGCGAGACAGGGAACATCTTTATCGCCACCTCTCAGCCGGACCAACCGCAGCAGCTGACCTGGAGTTGGGAAGGTCCGTCCTCAGACGCGTCCGCCCCCCCGGCGTTGAGCCATGTCTGGCCCAGTTGGTCGCCAGACGGCAGCCGGCTGGCATGCTTTGGCCTGCGGGGAACGGCCGGTCCTGAGGTACGCACCAGTCTGTACATGATTGCGGCCGATGGCATTGAATCGTGGGAGCTAGCCAGTATTCGCGGCGGCATGCCGATCTACGGCAACTGGTCGCCCCGTGCGGATATGTTTACTGCTCTTATCCAGCGGGAGGAAGCCGAACTATCGCTGGAAATCGCTGTCCTGGGCCAACCGGGCGAAATGACGCCTGTGCTGAGCGGCGCGCCGCTGTTCTGGTCCTGGGCGCCAAGCGGGGAGCGGTTTGCCGCCCACGTCGGCAGTCGCACCAGTTCGGAGCACCCCAGCCGGGTGGTCTTGATCGACGTCGCCTCACGACAGATCATTCGCGAGATCTCGGATCGGCCGGGCGACTTTCGGGTACCGGCCTGGTCGCCGACCGAAGAGCTGCTGGTGTATGTCGAGCGGCAAGAAAACGGTGGCAACATGCTCCGCCTGTTCGACGTGCACAGCGGCCAGACAGCGCCGGTTGCCGTGCTGCCCGGCTCGGTCGCTGCGGTGTGGTCGGCCGACGGCCAAGCCCTGGCCTTTGGCAGTACCGCTAGGCCGGGCTCCCTGCTGTTTTCCTCCCTGCAGATCCTCGATCTAAGCACAGCCCGGATTGTTTCTCTGTTGGACGAGACGGATCGGACGATTACGGGCTTCTTCTGGTCGCCGTGTGGTGATGCTCTGCTCTATTTAAGTGTTGATGCCCGCCACAGCCATCTGTGCTGGCATCAGCTGTCACGTCCTAGTGGGGAAACCCGTGAGCTGGTCCGCTTTTTGCCTAGCCGAGAGCAAACCTTTATCTTTTCGTTTTTTGACCAGTATGCCGGATCGCATCCGCCCGTCGCCCCGGACGGCAGTGCGCTGGCTTTTGCCGGACATCGTATCGGGCCGGTCGCACTCGACACCGGCTCCCCGGCTCGGGTATATATCGTGTCCCTAGACCCGACGGACGCCCCACCCGGAATCCGGGTCATTGGCACTGGAAATTTTGTGTGCTGGGAGGCCCTCTAAGCACTGAACCAGACTCAAGAATGCAGGCTCCGGAGTCGGGAGCAACACTGTTATTACCCGTCATCATCGCCGGCGGACCGGGAACTAGGCTCTAGCCTTTTTCTCGTACGCGACACCCAAAACAATTTCTCCCGTTGGTCGGAAAGAATACGATGCTGCAGGATACCTGCACGCGGCTTGAGGGTCTGGAACAGAACGTCCCTTAATAGTCTGTGGAAAAGACCGCCGTTTCATTGTCTCTGAGCAGTTGCGCGAAGTGGGCGTTGCGCACCAGGGGATCATACAAGAACCGGCTGGACGTCACACCCCACCCGCGCCATCTATGCACGTAGAGTCCTTGGAACAGCCCCTATTCTGCTTGTTCCGCCTGCTGGTCACATCATCCTGGATGTCGACACATTTCAATCGACCGTACACCATGCCATAAGCTTTGCCCGGCAGGACAAGCTTGTGACCTTCGGTATCGCGCCCCGCTCACCGGACCCTGATCCGGCTACATCCGGCGCGGTGCGGTCATTGAAGAGGGTGGATACGTCGTGGCCCATTTTTGTAGAGAAACCCGACCGTGCCACCGCCCGTGATTACCTGGCGGCCGACGACTATTACTGGAACAGCGGGATGTTCAAGGCCAGCCGTTATTGAGAGGAGTTGGCGACCTTTGGGTCAGATATCCACGATGTTTGCGCAACTGCCATGTTGAATGCAGACACAGAGAGGAAATTTGTTCCTCCTAGGGCGGAAGATTTTCTGGCATCATCCGCGGACTCGATCAATGACGCCATCATGGAAAATACCACCGATGCCATCGTGGCACCTCTGGATTATGGTCGGCATGAGATTGGATCCTGGTCTGCCTTATGGGACGTATCGAATAAGGATGAACGGGCAATGTTATTATGGGCGATGTGATAAGCTATGACAGTGAGAACTGTTATATAAAGGGCGAACGTCGTCTGAGTACCACACGGTCATTGAGAGCGACGACGTCGTTATAGTGACGACAAGGAGCCGTGTCCAGGACGTGCAACACATCGTCGTTGATTCAGAGCGGACGCAGCGAAGCCGCTCTCCATCGCAAGGTCTACCGTCCCTGGAGCTATTACGCTTGTTTGGACTCGGGTCCGCATTTCCAAATGAAGCGTCTGGTGATGTATGCTGGGGCCAGGCTCAGTTTGCAACGACACCAGAGACGGACCGAACACTGGGTGGTAGTCAACGGCGTTGGTCGCATTGCCAAAGGCGAGCAGGAATTTGATCTCAAGACGAACGAATCAACCTACATCCCGAGAGGGATCAAACACCGCCTGGAAAACCCCGGGACCGAACTGCTAGCAATCATCGAAGTCCAATCCGGAGAATATCTTGGCGAAGATGACATCGAACGTTGTGAAGACGTCTACGGTAGACCCTGACCTATTCGTACCCAGGCCTAGTTGAGACGGTTCGCTCTAAAAGCCGCATCAGAACGCATCAATGGCAGCGTTCCAAAGCCCTCGGGCCAATACCCTTAGAGTGTTCGCCTATCGCTCAGACCATTATCCATTTGCCCAGGGTGTTCCCTTGCCCATCCCCGACGACCGCGCTAGGCTGTCTGACACACCAGACTCTAACCTATAAGGAGGGGATTACTATGGCAGCACATCGGCTTATCTCTGCGGATTCGCATTTTGTCGAACCACCGACGATGTGGGCTGAACGTATTGACGCCAAGTTCCGCGACCGGGCACCACACACCCAACAGGGATATAAAGGCAGACCCGGTGAATGGTTCATGTGTGAAAACATTCAACCGGTTCAGGTCGGCGGCTTTTTTGGTTCGGGCAAAAGCTCAGAGGAACTCCCCGAACATCTTAAAAAAGGCTTTGAGGTTGCCCCCAAGAGCGTCTGGGACCCGGCCGAACGTCTCAAAGAACAGGAGCGCGACGGTGTCAGCGCTGAGGGGCTGTACACCTCGATGGGCATGCTGCTGTTCGGCCTTGAGGATGCCGAGCTACGCGCCGCCAGTTTTACCGCCTTTAACGACTGGGCCGCCGAGTATTGTAGCTATGATCCCAAGCGCCTGATCGGCCTCGGAGCGATCACGCTGGAAGACATTCCGGCCGGCGTCAAAGAGCTCGAACGGATCGCCAACAAGGGCCTGCGGGGTGCGCTGATCTGGGGCTCACCGCCCGAAGACGCACCGTATAGCGATCCGGTCTATGGTCCGTTCTGGGCTGCGGCCCAAGACCTGAATATGCCGTTGTCGCTGCATATCCTGACCGGCCGAGGAGGCAACCGCTTTAGTCGCCGCCGGGTCTTGTTCGGCTATATGCGCCTGCCCCAAGAAATCCAGCTCACCCTGGCCGATATGATCACCGGTGGGGTGTTTGAACGCTTCCCCAAGCTGAAAATCGTGTCGGCTGAAAACGATGTATCGTGGCTGCCCCACTTCATGTATCGACTTGATCACGCCTATGACCGGTTGCGCCATATTGAGGGGTTGACCCTGTCAATGCTGCCCAGCGAGTATATCAAGCGTAACATCTGGGCGACCTTCCAGTTTGAGACGAGCAATGTCGAGTTCACCCGCCAAGCGGTCGGCACTGAACAGATCATGTGGTCGTCAGACTATCCCCATACGGACTCGCCGTGGCCGCGCTCGCGTGAGTTCATCGCTGGGGCGTTTAAGGATATGCGGGAGGACGATGTGGCTAGGATCGTCGGTGGCAATGTCGCCGAACTCTACGGGCTTGCGTAGTAAGGGTGAAAGACGTTTCGTCCTTCAGGAGGAGCGAGCAATGCTGCACCCCTCCTGAAGGGAGCGGTATGACCACAATCAAAATCATGCCCTCCATCCTAGCCGCAGATTTCTGCCGGCTTGGCCAACAAATCGCCGAGGTGGAGCGGGCCGGGGCGGACGGCATTCATATTGATGTGATGGATGGTTGTTTTGTGCCCAATATCAGCCTAGGCCCTCTTATCGTCGAGGCGGTTCGGCACACCACAACTTTAGCGCTCGACGTTCATCTGATGATCGTTAATCCCGATCGCTATGTGGACGACTTTGCCCGCGCCGGGGCCGACATCATCTCGGTCCACCAGGAAGCTTGCCCCCACCTACACCGTACCGTCCACCACATTAAGCAGTTGGGTAAACAGGCCGGAGTCGTGCTGAACCCCAGCACCCCGCTTTCGAGTCTAGAAGAGATTCTTGATGAGGTCGATCTGATTCTGCTGATGAGCGTCAACCCCGGCTTTGGCGGCCAACGTTTTATTGCGGCCAGCATCGATAAGGTCCGCCGTTTGCGCCACCTACTCGACGCCCGAGACTCACCCGCTATCCTCGAGATCGACGGCGGGATTGATCCAACTACCGCCCCCCAGGCGGTCACCGCCGGGGCGCGGATGTTGGTTGCCGGCTCAGCTGTATTTGGCACCCCTGGTGGTCCAGCCCAGGGGGTCAAGCGTCTGCGGGAAAGCCTGGCCTAAGAACACGTCGTCCCTACTTCTTCATTTTCTGCCGCAGCAAATCCCCGAGCGTGGTACTAAAACCACGGCTGGTCTGTCCAGAGCCGCCCATATACGCCTGAGCTTCGGCCCGCTCTTCTTGGGCCTGGGCTTTGGCCCGCGACAGTCTGATCCGTCTCCCATTGTCTTCAACTGCCAAGACAAGAACTTTCACCTCGGTATCCGGACCAAAGTCTTTGTTATGGTCGGTGCCGCGCGGCGTGCCCATCTCAGGGTTGGGAATCAGGCCGGTTTGTCCAGGGCCGAGACGGACAAAGACCCCGAACGGCTCGACCCGGTCAACTCTGCCGCTCAGCACACTGCCGACTTCGATGGCATTTTCTTCGACCTGTTCACCCGGGTTCGCTCCTTCAGGAGCCAAGGCCAGAGCAATACGGCGCTTTTCGGTGTCAATGCTAAGAATCATGACCGTGATTTGTGCCTGCCCAGCGGCTGCGTCTTTCAGCGCCCCCTGCTGGCTGCGCGAAATTTCGCTGACGTGTAACAGGCCATTGACACCGGGTAAAACCTCGACAAACGCGCCAAAGTCGGCCATCCGCACAACCTGGCCCTTAACAATCTGACGCGCCTTGAGCCGCTCGGCGACCTGCTCCCAGGGATCTCCCTCAAGTGCTTTCATACTCAGCGAGATCTTCCCTGTCTGTTCGCTGACCTTGAGGACTTTGACGTTCACCGACTGACCGCTAGTCAGCAACTCGGCCGGCTTTATAGTCCGTGAATGGGACAACTCGGAGACGTGCACCAAGCCTTGGATCCCGCCCCCCAGATCGACAAATGCGCCAAAGTCGGTCAGTGACGTCACCGTGCCCGGCAATACCGCGTCGAGGACGATCTTTTTGCGGACCTCTTCGGCTTCTTTGGCCACCGCTTCCTCAAGCAGGCGGCGGCGCGAGACGATGATATTGCGTCCGTTGTCGGAGTAGCGGGTTACGCGGAATTCTAGAGTTTGATTCAAAAAAACGTCTGAGGACTCGACCCGACGGATATCCATCTGAGAAAATGGACAGAAGGCCCGCAGACCCCCGACCATAACCGCGTAGCCGCCCTTAATAACCGAGCTCACCGTTCCCTCAACCGGCAACCCGTGTAAAAAGGCCGCCTCTAACTGCTGGCGGGCCTGCATGCCTTTGAGCAGCTTGCGGGACAGACGAATTTCGCCCTCAGTTGACAACACCGTCGCCTCAATCTCATCCCCGACCTCGACCTGGAGGCTGCCGTCTTCGTTCTCCAACTCGGCGCGGACGATAATCCCCTCGCCCTTATCGCGGACATCGACAAAGACGCTATCCTCCCCGATCTGAATCACACTGCCTTTGACGATTTGACCCGTTTGCAGCGTGGGTTGCGTCTCTTCCTGGGCCAGCAGAGCCGCAAAATCCTCTGCCCCCTCTTCTGCAGGGATCGGGTGTGTCTGCTCGTTACTCATGCTTCAGGTCCTTTCTGCCTTTCGAACCAGCGCGTATAACAGTCCCGAATGGCCTCCCGTTGGACATAATAGTCGGCCAGCAGTCGGGATGCCGCGTCTTGGCCACCATAGCCCATCCGTCTGGCCAACAGGGGCAGCTGCGTACCCTCACTCTCCAGCGCTTCAACCGGCTGGTCACAGTCAATACGAAGGCGGTTTTCCAAGGTCCGCAGAAAACGATACCCCTGACTTAAGAGCTGGCAATCGTCGGCCGGGAGAACTCCGCAGGTCTGCAGGGCCTCAAGGGCCTGGAGTGTGGCACGCTGTCTCAGCGCCGGGAAACTCCGCCCATAACGCAGCTGTAACATTTGTACAAGGAACTCAATATCGACAATACCACCGCGGCCGGTTTTGATATTAAAACGGTCGCTCGCCTCGCCGGCCAATTCATTCTCTATCCGCCCCCGCAGCCGGTCGATTTCGGCCACATCGTCAGCAGCAATGCTGTCAGCATAGATAATCGTTTCTAGCAAGCCTTGTATCGAACCGGTCAGGGACAGGTCGCCGGCGACCACCCGGGCCTTAATCAGGGCTTGGCGCTCCCACACCTGGGAACTAGACCGATGATAGCGTTCAAAGGCGGTTAGTGAAGAGACCAGCGAGCCGGACCGTCCTGAGGGTCGGAGCCGCGTGTCGATTTTATACACATAGCCTTCTCGAGTTTGGACCTGCAAGGTTGAGATAATGCGTTGGGCCAGCTTGGTGAAAATCTCGTGGGGCCCGAGTTTAGGGTGAACGGCGCCGCGGTCGGGCTGCTCAGCCGGCAGATACAGAAAGATCAGATCAACGTCCGAGTTATAATTGAGTTCTCGGGCTCCCAGCTTGCCCATACTCAAAACGGCAAAGCGGCCTGGGAGGGCGCTGAGTGTAAGCTGGTCAAACAGGGCCGCTCGCGCCGTCTCATAGGCGCCGCCCAGACAGGTCTGGGCCAGATCGGACAGTTGCTTACTGGCCTGCGTACAGTCCAACAGCCCATTGCTGTCTTTAATCCCGATACGCAGAAACTCTTCGGTCCGGTAGCGACGCAAGATATCGAGCCGCTCCTCCAGGTCGCTCACCTCGGCCAAACGGGCCGACAGTTCCGTCTGCATCATCGCCTGCGGTTTATGAATTTGAACCAGATCGGTCCGCACCAGGCTATCGAGCAATTCGGGGTGGCGTAAAAAGGTCCGTGACAGATAGGCACTCGTGCCAAACAGCCCGACCAGAGTCCGCAGGGTCCCCGGATTCTCTCGGAGCAGAGCCAGGAAGCTGGAACGGGCTCCGATCGAAGCAACTAAGTCAGCCATACTGGCCAACGCAAAGTCTGGATCTGCGGCTCGCATCACTTCGCGAAACAGGCTCGGCGCAAGATCATACAGAATCTTGCGCCGCCGGGGCGAGGCCGGAGAGTGAGAGGGCCCGGCATGGAGCAGTATTGCGTGTTGATAGCTGTGCTCAATATCGCGAAAGCCGAACTGGCGCAGATGCTCGGCGGCCCGTTCCCTATCGCCAAGCGCCTCAAAAAAGGCTCGTACGGCCTCGGCGTGGGGATCGGCCTGCTGCTCCTCGGGAGCATAAAAGAGTGAACGAAAAACCTGATGAACTCTCTCAGTATGGGCGTGGAACAGCGACCAGAATAGCGCTCCCTCATCGGTTGGGGTATGGGAAGTTTGCCCTTTGACTTTTCCCCAGTCTTCAATACGCAGCCGCCGCGCTAACACCTGAATCTCCGCCTCAGTGTCCGGCAACCTATGAGTTTGTCGATCGTCAAAGACCTGGATTTTGTGTTCAACCTGCCGGAGAAACCAATACGCGTCGCGCAAAGCGTCACGATCTGCGACCGATAGGTAATGGCCTTCGACGAGGCGGTCTAGTGCTGGTACGGTTTTAAGCTCTCGCACATGGAGATCTTTGCCAGCGTGAATAAGTTGGAGCACCTGGATGACAAACTCAACCTCTCGGATGCCACCGCGACCGAGCTTAATGTTGTGGCTGCCGGGTTCGGCCTTGCTCAGACTGTGCTCAATCCGAGCTTTCATATCTTTGAGGGCTTCGACCGTGGTAAAGTCGAGATAGCGCCGAAACACAAACGGCTGAATCTCAGAGAGAAAACGCTTACCCAAGGCCATATCTCCGCCAATAGGCCGCGCCTTGAGCAATGCTGCCCGCTCCCAGGTCTGGCCCCACGCTTCGTAATAGCCCAAGGTGTTGGAGAGCGAATTCACGACCGGGCCGTTCGAACCGTCCGGTCGCAAGCGCAAATCAACCCGAAACACCCGCCCGCCGGCAACCTGATTGCTGAGGGCCCGGGTCAACTTTTGGGCCAAGTGGGTGAAGAACACCCGGGGTTCTATGCTGCCTTTCCTGCCCCCGGTAGTGTGCCCGGCATCGCTCTCATACATATAGATCAGGTCAATGTCGGAACTAAAATTCAAATCCTGGCCGCCGAGCTTGCCCATGCCAAAGACGACAAACCCGAGCGGTCGGCCGTCGGGCGAGACGGCTTGACCGTACAGCTCACACAGACGCGCTCGGCTCCGTTCGTAGGCAATCTGGACTGCCCCGTCAGCCAGACAGCTCAGCTCCTGGGTCGTCTCCTCCAATGTGGCTAAGGCCAGCAGGTCTCGCGTGCCGATGCGAAGGTACTCGCGTTCACGATAGATCCGCAGCCCATGCCAGAACTCTTCCTCGGTCAGGTCAAGGGGCAGCCGAGCGCGAAGCTTGGACAGATGCTGGGCTACGCTCGTGCCCGGCGCCTCGCAATCGGCCACAAAAACCGCCTCCCACTCTTCAGTCTGACGTAATAAGACCCTGGTGAGATGTTGGCTTGCACCAAGTACGAAAAGCAGGTCGGCGCACCGCTGCGCGTGGCTGAGGACCGCTCCGCTGCCTGTTCCGTAGTCGAGCAGCCGGCTTAGATTAATAGCCGCCAGCCGAGGGTCTGGCGCGGCCGCAACTCCAGCCGCAATGGCATCCCACCAGCCAGACAGGCTTTCACGCAGAGGTAGGAGGGCTTGGAGAGGATCGGAGACGGACGGAGTCCGGATGGCCATATTAGAGAGACGAAGCGTTTTACAGGCTGGAAGCCCGTAAAACGCGACCCCTATTTGCTCAAGGTTTCACACGCCCCCATCAGCCACTTGACGCTAGACCTCTCATCATCAATCAGCGAGCCCAGTAGCTCTTTACTGTGCTGATCGTCCTGGATTTGGTCAACGGCGCTGGTCAGGGGTTTGAAAATCTCGACCGGATCCTTGATCTGGGAAGTCAGGGACTGCAGTTTCTCAATATCGTTGCTCTCGCTTGAAGCAAAGAACGGCAGCTCTTTTTCGCGCCGCTCGACCGGCACGGTGCACTGCGGAGAGCCGCCTAACTCGCGCAGCCGCTCTTCCAGAATCTTGGCGTGATAGGCCTCACGCTGCTGCACCACCCGCAGCCCGCCTTTGACACACTCTTGATCGCTGACCTCAACCCAGCGGTTCAGATATTCGGCGGCAAAATCCTCAGCACACCGGAACTCATCCAGAACGGCCAGGACCATCTCTTTCTCGGTCTCATAGGACTTTCCATTGTAGGTATAACCCTGGTCGCCCGCGCCGGTCTGGAGTTCCTGCATCTGTTCTTCAAACAGCTCGTCCGAGATCAATCCTTTACGGTACGCCTTGAGCAGCTGGCGTGCCTCAAAATCTGCTGTGGACATAGTGTAGCTCCTTTCGTGTTACTTCTGTGAACGTTCCATAGGAAATCGCCCGTGTCTTGTCAAGCAATACCGGTCTCGAGCATTGACGTGTCCAAAACTTAGGCACCGGAAGCGCAGATGCCTGTCTAGTAAGCAGATTTGTTGCCTGGAGTGCCTCAAGACCGGTTTTCCCTGCTGGTACAGTCTTTGCTGGGTTGTGTAGGAGAAGACGCCGGGCACAGGGCAGGTTTGTCCGAAGTCATACCTATATATATCCAAGGAGGTAGTGAGGATGAAGAAATTTGTGGTAGCCAGCTGTTTAGGATTGGCAGTCTTATGGAGTCTGCCAGCCTGGGCAAATGGAGATCCGGTTGAGGAGAGTCTCCGCGCTCTCAATGAACGCATCCGAGAACTCGAACAGGAGGTCGCCCGACTTAAACAAAAGGAAGCCCCACAGGCCGAAGCTCCCGACGCAACGACCATGATGGACAAACGCTTAACCGCTCTTGAAGACGGCCTTGGCCTACTCAAGGGCGTTGAGTTCGGCGGTATGGCCTATGCGTCATACAACTACAACTTCAACACCCCGGACGGGGGCGGCAATGACCTGCGTATCTTTGATGTCAACCACAACGACTTCACGATGGACCTCGTCCAGCTCGAAGTGTCCAAGCAGACCGACAGCGGCGTGGGTTTTTATACGGTACTGGACTACGGCAAGACCGCCGGCCTGATTCAATCAGATTGGGGTGGTGATCTGGCCCATAACTTCGAGATCCAGCAAGCCTATGTCACTTACACCCTGGGAATTGGCAAGGGACTAGACATGCAGTTCGGCAAGTTTGCCACTCTGCTGGGCGGCGAGGTGATTGAATCGCCCTACAACCCAAATATCTCTCGCTCTTTCATGTTTGGATACGCCATCCCCTTCACCCATACTGGGGTGCTGTTCTCCTATCCATTGACTGACATGTTCAGCCTGAGCGCCGGGGTGGTCAACGGCTGGGACAATGTGAAAGATAACAACGATGGGAAAACCTTTCTGGGCAGCCTCGGTCTGGAAGTTGGCAATCTGGCCTGGACCTTTAACGGTGTTTTTGGTGCTGAGAGTGAGCCCAAGGGCGAGGGGGGGCTGGGTGCCGGCTCCAAAATGGGCGTTTTTGATACAGTGCTGACCTATACGCCGATGGACAATGTCGACTTTCTGCTCAACTTCGACTATGGCACGGCCAGCGATGTCATGGCTGGAGGCAAAAACGCAGACTGGACCGGCCTGTCCGGGATTGTCACACTTGGTGGCACGCTGCTGAACCCGGCTTGGGAGAAGTGGTCCGTAGCACTCCGTGGCGAGTGGTTCTCGGACGACGCCAACTATCGGACCGGGGCTTACGATGGGGAAGGCAACGTCAACCTGTGGGAGATCACCACTACACTCAAGTGGCAGATGACCGATAACTTTCAGGCTCGGCTCGAATACCGCCACGATGACGCAAACCGCCGCGTGTTTGGCAAAGACGACCATTACAAGAAGCATCAAAACTCGATGATCCTGGAATTCGCCTACCTCTTGTAATTTGTAATTACATATGGGCAGAGGCGGCCTCTGCCTCCCTAATCAAGAAGGAGACCGGCATGAAAAAGATCGAAGCGATCATCAAACCCTTCAAACTTGACGAGGTCAAAGAAGCCCTGACCAAACAAGGGATTCAAGGCATGACCATCTCCGAGGTCAAAGGGTTCGGCCGCCAGAAAGGTCACACCGAGTTGTACCGCGGCGCCGAGTACGTCGTGGACTTCCTGCCCAAAGTGAAGTTGGAGATCTTGGTCGATGACGACAAAGCTGGGATGGTTGCTGACACCATTCTCGACGCGGCTCGTACAGGCCGGATCGGCGACGGCAAAATCTTTATCCTGCCCATGGAAGATGCCGTTCGTATCCGAACCGGCGAGCACGGAGAGGGTGCTCTGTAGGTGCACGATTTGCCTGAAGAGAAGGGGCGTACTGCCATACGCCCCTCTCGTTGTCCGTTACACACAGCCCCAATAGACTGCCCGGACAAGGATACACACCGGGCAATTATAACCAGGAGGTTCAGACAATGGAAGGCTGGTTGAGAATTGCTCTCCTCACCGTTCTTGGTGCCGGAATCGTTGGCCTGCTCGAAGCTTCCTTTTCCACCCATCTCGCCCACGCCCAAGATACCGCCCCCTATGCCGATTATGACGCCTTTACCGCCTCACCCGGCTATCCCGTGTTTACGGTTCACAACCTGTGGATGATGATTGCCGCAGCCTTGGTGTTTATCATGCACCTGGGATTTGCCACCCTGGAATCGGGCCTCACCCAGGCTAAAAACACTGTCAACATTCTGTTTAAAAACATCTTTATCATCAGCATCGGTCTGCTGACCTACGCCTTTTGCGGCTTCAACCTCATGTATCCGGGCTTTGCCGACGGCTCCTTGGGTCTGTTAGCCTTTGCCGGCTTTGGCGTTGCGGTCAACGACGTGGTTGCCGGTCAGACCGATGTCTATAACGCCGGCTACACATACTGGACCGACTTTCTGTTTCAGGCAATGTTTGCCGCTACCGCGGCGACGATTGTCTCGGGGGCGGTGGCCGAACGCATCAAGCTGTCGTCTTTCATGGTCTTTGCCACCATCTATGTTACTGTGTCCTACCCGATTACCGGGAGCTGGAAATGGGGTGGTGGCTGGCTGGATATGATGAGTACCTCGTTTTACGACTTCGCCGGCTCAACGATTGTGCATTCAGTCGGCGGTTGGGGGGCGCTGGCCGGCGCAATCCTGCTCGGTCCCCGACTCGGCAAGTACGCCGCCGATGGGCGGGTGAGGCCGATTCTGCCCAGCAATATGCCGCTAGCCACAATCGGGGTCTTCCTGCTGTGGTTGGGTTGGTTTGGGTTTAATGGCGGCTCAGTGTTAAATGCGGATCCACATCTGGTCTCGCTCACGCTCATGAATACCTGTTTAGCGGCCGCGGCCGGATCGCTTGGCGCTATGGTGACTTCGTGGATCGTGTTGAAAAAGCCAGATCTGTCGATGGCGCTGAACGGTATTCTAGGTGGCCTGGTTGGCATTACAGCCGGAGCTGATCAGATGGCGGCCATGTCGTCGACCATCATCGGCCTGATTGCCGGAGCGCTCGTTGTCTTCTCGGTCCTCTTCCTTGACAAAGTGAAGATTGATGATCCGGTCGGGGCCATATCCGTTCACCTGGTGGCCGGTATTTGGGGGACCTTGGCGGTCGGGATCTTCGGTGGTTTGGCCGGCGGAGCCCAGCTTTTCAGCCAGATAATCGGGATTGTCAGCATCGGCATTTTCTCCTTCGCCTTTGCCTTCATTGTTTTCAGCATCATCAAAGCGTCAATGGGCTTACGGGTGAACGAAGACGAAGAGTTTGAAGGGCTCGACGTTGGTGAACACGGCAACGTCGCGTATGCCGACTTTCAGACTGCGTCGGTTGGCGGCGGTGTCATTCCTGGTGGCAGAGGGAGTCTTTCTCCAGCCGGACCTCCGAAGGTCTAAACTCAGATCAGAGAAAAGACCTCAATTCGCGGTCGCCTTCTTTCTGTTGTTTCTGGACACACCAGATCCCAGCGCGTAGCGAACCATGAACGCGTTACAAAAACGTTTCGAAGCGCTGTTTTCGATCGGAACGGAGATTTCTTCGACCTTGCAGCTCGACGAGGTTCTGAGCCGAGTTGCGGCCCACGCCTGTCGGCTGATGGAGGCGCGAGTTGCCTCCCTGTTGCTGATCGATACCGAACGCGGCACCCTCCGCCCCGCCGCGACCTACGGCGCTAGCGACGCCTATCTGGCCCTGCCTGATCGAGAGGTCGCTTCGAGTTTAATCAGTCAGGTCATCACCACCGGCCGACCGCTGCACATTCCGGATGTGCGCAAAGAAACCCGCTATCGCGTCTCCGACGTGGCGCGCCGGGAAGGCCTGTGTACACTGTTGTCGATCCCGCTGCGAACCAAAACAGCGATCGTTGGCGTACTCAACGTGTATACTGGTGAACCGCGCTGTTTTGATGACGACGACTTGCGGCTGTTGACCTTGCTGGCCAGCCAGTCAGCCATCGCCATTGAAAACGCAAAGTTGCATCGCGATGAAATGGAGACCCATGAACGGCTGCGCCAGTCAGGAAAATTGGCCGCGCTAGGAACCTTATCGGCCGGTTTTGCCCATGAGCTGCGCAATCCCCTCAACACGGTCAGCATGCTCATATATGCCATGGGCCAAGACATGTCGACCAACAATGCTTTCGCGGCCGATATTGAGATCGTGAAGAGCGAGCTCGCCCGCATGTCGCTGCTGATCGAGCAATTTCTCGAATTTGCCCGCCCGCGCCCACCCCACTTTCAACGGGAACGGATCGAAGAAGTTATGGAAGAAACCTTGCTGTTGATCGGGCTGGAAGCCCGAACGCGGGGGATTCGGGTGATCAGAGACTGGTCTAAAGACCTGCCCCCAGTCTGGGCCGACGGGACACAGATCAAGCAAGTCTTTCTGAATCTGTTACTCAACGCCATGCAGGCTATGGGCCATGGCGGCACCCTGACCGTACGCATCGTGGTCAGTGGCGGCAGTCTGCTGACCATCATTATCGACGAGGGCGAGGGTATTTCGCCCGAGGTCCGGGCCAAACTGTTTGAGCCGTTTTGTAGCACCAAACAGGGAGGGACTGGGCTGGGCTTAGCGATTTCCCAACGGATTATTGAGTGTCATAACGGCCGACTTCGCCTGTCCTCTCAGCCGGGAGCAGGAACCGCAGCGATTATCCGTCTCCCCTTATAATTGACAACATGATGGATGCATATGGATAAGATTCTTGTAGTTGATGACGAACGCAACGTCCATTATTCATTCCAACGCGTCTTGGGCGGTGCATACGAGGTCGTGTCGGCGTACTCGGGCGA
Source organism: uncultured Binatia bacterium (SeqCode) (assembly GCA_965214605.1). GTDB lineage: Bacteria > Desulfobacterota > Binatia > Bin18 > Bin18 > JAAXHF01. Next base: position 1,485,265 of record OZ243961.1, read on the forward strand.
AGAGGCGCTGCAACAGATCGGCGATCCCGCCCTACGGCTAGTCCTGATGGACGTCCGTATGCCGGGCAAAGACGGGCTGACAACGCTCCAGGAACTCAAGCAACAACGGCCCGGTCTGCCGGTGATTATCATGACCGCCTTTGTGTCGGCCGAGACCGCGATTCAAGCCACAACCTTTGACGCCGAGGATTATCTTGAAAAACCACTTGATGTTGAGACGCTCAAGCAACTGATTACCGATACTCTCCAGCACCCGCTCCGAGCCGGAATCGGCGCGGGAGAAACACCAGATGAGGCGGTCAGCCCAGACGCGATGACACCCGGCGGCGTGTCCTTGTTTGGCCAAAGCCGGGCGATGCAAGAAGTGTATAAGACGATCGGGAAAACCGCGGCTCGCGACGTGACCGTTCTCATCACCGGAGAGAGCGGGACCGGCAAAGAATTAGTCGCTCGCGCGATCAAGACCTACTCAAAACGTGACCGTGGTCCTTTTGTGGCGCTGAACTGTGCCGCCATTCCAGAATCCTTACTAGAGAGTGAACTCTTTGGCCATGAACGCGGTGCCTTTTCCGGGGCAACCGAGGCGCGACCGGGCAAGTTTGAGTTGGCTCATAGAGGGACGCTTTTTCTGGATGAAATCGGCGATATGCCCCTCGTTTTGCAGTCGAAGCTGCTGCGCATGCTCCAGGAACGGGAGCTGTATCGACTGGGCGCTCGCGCTCCTAGACCGGTCGATGTACGCATCATTGCGGCCACCAACCAAGCCCTAGAGGACCTAGTACAAACGGGGCAATTTCGTGAAGATTTATACTACCGGCTCAATGTGGTGCGTATCAACCTCCCTCCGCTGCGCGAGCGGGGAGGCGATATTATGTTATTGGCGAACCGTTTTCTCCAACGCCAACGCACCGTACGGGGGCCGTGCCGCTTTTCCGAAACTGCCCACCAGACGCTCCTCGACTATGCCTGGCCGGGTAATGTGCGTGAGTTGGAGAACGTCATCGCCCAGGCTATTCTGCGCACCCGGAGTCCGGTTATTCAGGCTGAGGACCTCGCGCTGCACGTAAGTCGGCCGCCTTCAACAACGGCATCCCAGGAAGCGGCCCCGATGAGCTCTTCGAGCGTCGACCTAGCGGTCCTCTTTGATCAGCACGCCGGCAACGTCTTCGCCGCTGCTGAGCAGCTACTGGTCAGTAAGGCGCTTGAGCTTACCCGTTACAATCAGGTCCGAGCTGCGCGTTTGCTCGGCATCAGCCGCAATGTCCTGCGTGACCGGATGAAACGCTACAGCCTGCGGTAACCAGCGTCGGGCAGTCTGATCATTTTCACTGGCCCGAGCATACGCGAGGTGCAGGATCTGAGAGTCAGTGTATATTTAAGGAGGTTGTACATATGTCGTGGCTAGAGCAAATAGTTGATCGGCTTGCCGCTACCAGCGGACAATCGGCCGAATCTCTTGTTGTGACTCCGGATCAGGTGCGAGAGCTACTTGATCTGGCTGGAGGGGCGGCGCGCAGCAGCGGCAACCGAATCAATGCACCGCTGCTGTGCTACGTGCTAGGTCTCGCCGTGGGACGAGGAGCAGCGTTCAATGGGCTGGCCGAAGCAGTTCGTGAAGCGCTGGCCGACGAGGATTCGGACACGACGGACGACTAAACAGCGTATCGACCCCGTCCTTGTTTATCATTCTCAGTCCGAGAGTATCAGAGGTCATGGCCAGGCTCAGAACAACACAAACTCGATACCCATATTCTCTACCAGATTGCGACACTGCACTGGCCCGAGCTTGACGCGGCGAGCAAGACACGGTTGTGCACTCTCCCCTTCTGGGACGAGGCGGCGGTAACAGCACGCACCGCCACCGCTAAAATGCAGGCCCGGGCGGAGCTGGAGGCAGATTCCCTTATCCACCAGGCTATTGCGCTCCAAGGCTTGGAAGAGGTGCGCCCCTCACAGCTGCTCGGATCCCTGCCGCAGACTTATGATGTCTGTCCTCCCAGCGAGAGCGCTCTTACCCTGTCGACCGCCTTCTCGGCAGATATCGAGTGAGCCTTTTATGCCAACCGACTATAGGGAGTGCTTTGATTCCTTTTTTGCCTTTAGCCTGTTTACCCGGCCCCTCGGGCTCTTTCCCGCCCGCGCTGAGAGAACTCTTCGAGCCCATCGTCCAAGCGGCAGCCACCCATTCCCATGGGCGGCCCCCTGGCGACGCTGACCATCCAGGCCTGGAGGAGGTGGCTACAGACGGCCCGTGGTATGGACAAGGAACACTATACTATACGAGGCCACGCCGCCATCGACGATTGAGCAGGGACGGTCAACGTCTGGGGTGCCCACTTATCACTAGGGCTGTGCGTTGGGTTTTGGGCGAGCCAAGAGCCGACGGCTCAGCGCACGCTTTGGTAGCCCGGCGTCCTATCCTTGGAAAACACAATCTGCCACAGCTGAAGGCGATGGGCCTCAAACCCAGCGGCGAAGGACAATAGGTAATACTCCCACATGCGCCGAAACTGCTCGTCGTAGCGATCCTGTAAGCTGGGCCAGCTGTTCCGAAAATTGCTGCACCAGGCGCGCAGCGTTCTAATATAATCGGCGCCAAAATTGTGCCAGTCTTCCATCACCAATAGTCCGTCTATGGCTTCTCCGAGCTGCTTGACAGACGGCAGGGTACCGCCCGGGAAAATATATTTGTTGATCCACGGATCGCCGCTGTGGACGGTCCGGTTCAGGCCCATCGTATGTAACAGGAAGAGACCGGCGGGCTCAAGGCAGGCGTCAACGACTCGAAAAAAATCTGGGTAGTTTTTATAGCCGACGTGCTCGAACATGCCGATTGAGACGATCGCGTCGAACTGTCCGTTGATCTCGGCTCTCAGCTTACGATAATCTTGTAGCATGATTTCAACTGGTAGCCCGCGGCACAGCCCATCGGCCAGTATCTGCTGTTCTTTGGAAACCGTGATACCGACCACCTCGACCTGATACTGCTGAGCCGCGTACTTAGCAAAACTGCCCCATCCGCAGCCAATATCGAGTACCCGCATACCGGGCTGCAGCTGGACTTTCTGACAGATGAGTTCCAGCTTGGCCTCTTGGGCTTCATCCAGCGTCGCCGCCTTCTTCCAGTAGCCGCAGCTATAGACCATGCGCTTGTCTAACATTTTTTTGTACAGGTCGTTGCCGATATCGTAGTGTCGCTCGCCGATCTCAAAGGCCCGGGCTTTCCGCTGCTGATTCATCAACCTAGCAACTAGCGTATGGAGCCGTTCGCGGAGCGAACTGACTTTCTCATCAAGGCGTGCCTTGAGGATCTTGGCCAGGCATTGATCAAGCGCTTGACAGTCCCACCAACCGTCCACATAGGACTCTCCGAGCCCGAGCGAGCCGGATCCCAAAATCCGCCGATAAAAACGGGGATTACGGACGTGGATATCCCACGGCCGGTCGCCGTCTATCTGAATATCCGCTTGGGCGAGGAGATTCCGCAGGGTGTCTTGCATGGCCTAGTCTCCTTGCGCTGACAGCCGGCGTCAGAAGGCCAACGGCAATTAAAGTGCGGAGAAAAAAGCAGCGCTTTTTCTCAGTCTCCGGTCGTAGACAATCATACTGGAATGTATCTGGACTACTACGGAAGCACAGTTGGGAACTGATAGCAAGTCAATGACTGCCATGGTCTGAGAGACCAGGAACTAGGATTGGAGACAATCGCCCACTGGGCCCCTGACAAGCCTCGTGTGAAGGCCAACGGCAAAAGTAAAACAGTCCCGGCTTAAAGCGTCAAAAGCCACCGCGGTGAAGAAGCAATCGCAGCTCGGTCGATTTTTTACACCGGCAAGAGCGGCGTGGGGCCATTCGTCAGGAGCCGGGAGCGGCTCTCTGAGTGCGGCCTTGAAAGATTGGCCGCTGATGCTTTTGAGCTTGACTAGTTCCTGCATCCTTATTGAATGAGAAGCTCGAGAAATACAAGCAGCATCTCAATATCGCGTTATACGTCGGCGAGGCGACTTCATAGAAACTGCGGTGCAATCAATGTGTGGGAGTCTTTTTCCCACAAGCTCTTCCCTGCACCCACCCTCCTGAATCCGCCGGACAAGCCAATTTCTTCATACTGCAGCCTTACGCAGGGCTGGTCTTGAAACGGGCACTCTCTACCCATCTTCGCCTACCTTCTCTCTTATCCTTGTTGAAAATCATGGTCAGCCTCTCGCCCTCATCTCACCCAACTTCTGCAACGGTTCGCACCATCGCCTTTTCACGAGTTTATCGAGGAGTGCACCGCAATCCAAAGCTGAAGCCCGGAAGCTTAGGACGATAAATTAACGGGTTCTCTTGTCCCACGCGAGACACTGGCTGCAAGATATGCTAAGGAGTGCTGGCAAAACCGAGTTCCGGCACAAAATCGCACGAGCAAGAGGATAAACCTGATTCTTAGTGAACACAGTCAGCTTATTCGGGCGATTATTCAGGACTTCGGACCCCGTTCTCCGCCCGGGTAGCGTGCTCATCTGTGTCGTGGACGTAGGAGACAAGGGGGGCTGTTTTGATGCATCATTTGCTCACCGATCTCGCCGTCGATGTTGATCTGCACAATAAAATGCCGGATGTGGTGATTTACGATACTCGACACAGCTGGGGCTTTTTCTGGTCGAGTCCGCCACAAGTCATAGGCCGGTTGATGGAAAACGACACGCCGAGCTAGTCCGATTGTTCACAGGGGCAAAAGTGGGGACACTCTATAATAACGGCATTCCCGACCCGGGCCCCTATGGACCGATCCCTTGGAGACATTGCGTGGGAAACCGAAGTGCCTCCTGCCGAGGCACCATCGCAGTTCATCCACTTCGATGGTAAATCTCCTAGAATCGCATCATGCTCCCTAACAAGGCGGTGTCTCATATCTCCAGAACTCGATTATTTCTAGGCCACAGCCGTCAACAATGAGACCTCGTTGGCAGGAGATTTCATGAGAGTTGAGTAAGGAAGGTCGATGCCAGAACAAGAAAAACCGCAGCCGCCTCCCGTAGAGCTCCCGTCGCCAACGCCGATTATTCTGCGTGACGGCACGACGGCGTACCTGCGTCCGGCCCGATCAGACGACGTTGAAAAGCTCCAAGCGTTATTTGAGCGCGCCTCGCTAGAGTCAGTATGGTTGCGTTTCTTCACCGCCTCAACCCGGGTTAGTCGCCGCGAGATCGACCGCATGCTCGATATCGACGGCGTCGCCCGAATGACCTATGTGGTCACCCGGGGCGAGGAGGCCGAGGAGCAAATCCTGGCTATTGGTAACTATGTCCGTCTGCCACGTTGGGATACGGCTGAGGTCGCCTTCTTCGTCGATGACGCCTACCACGGGAGAGGCCTCGGTACGGTCCTATTGGAACGCTTGACCGCCTATGCCAAGCAGCAGCACATCCTCACTATTGTGGCGACTGTCCGACCGGAGAACAGCAAGATGCTCGAAGTGTTCCGCCAAAGTGGCTTTGAACCGCATATCGCTTGGGACGAAGGGGTGATGCGGGTCGAGCTGCCGGCTACGCCCAGTGAGAAGGCGCGCGCCCAAGCCGAAGCCCGTGAGAAAATCGCAACCGCGGCCTCGCTTGATCCCTTCTTCCGGCCTCAATCCATCGCCGTGATCGGCATTTACCATCTGCACGAACTCGGCCGACGCGTCTTTGAACAGCTCATTCGGACCGGATTTAACGGTCCGGTCTATCCGGTTCATCCCCATGCCCGGTCGATTGCTGCAGTCCGTGCCTTTCCCTCTATTGCTGAGATTCCCGACGAGATTGAGCTAGCGATTCTGGCTGTTCCGGCCGATCAGATTCTGGCCGAGCTAGACGCCTGTGCGACCAAACACGTCCGGGTCGTTCTGGTGCTATCAACCGGCTTTGAAGAGACCGACGCTGAGGGATTGCAACGCCAAAACACGCTGCTCAAAAAGGCGCGGGCCCACGGGATGCGGGTGGTAGGCCCCAACTGCATCGGGCTGCTCAATACCGCCCCAGACATCAGCCTGAATGCCACCGTCATTCCCAACCCAGTTCAGCCCGGTCGGATTGCCATCTCGACCCAAAGCGGGGCGCTTGGGGTGGCCGCGCTCGGCTATCTCCAGACCTCAGATCTTGGCATCTCCATGTTTGTCAATGTCGGTAATAAAGCCGACGTGTCTGGCAATGATCTGCTCCAATACTGGGAGGAAGATCCGTCAACCGACCTGATTTTGCTCTACCTCGAATCCTTCGGGAATCCGCGCAAGTTTGCTCGTATAGCTCGACGGGTGGCCCGGCGGAAACCCATTGTCGCGATCAAAAGTGGCCGGAGCGCGGTCGGAGACACGTATGGGGACTATGATGAGTACGCTACAGAGGCATTATTCCGCCAGGCCGGTGTGATTCGGGCAGAGACCCTGGAAGAGAGTTTTGATATTGCCACACTCTTAACCCGCCAACCGCTGCCGGCCGGAAATCGGGTTGCGGTTGTCACCAACACCGCTGGCCTGGCTGGCCTGTGTGTGGACGCCGGTGAGGCCTACGGGCTTCAGTTTCCGGCCCTGAGCCCGGCTACAGTTGAAGCTTGCCGAGGGTTGCTCCCGCGTGAGGTCGCGCTTGACAACCCGCTGAATCTGCGCCTCGAAGCCCAACCCGAACACTATAGAACGGCTGTCCAACACGTGCTGAGCGATCCCAATACCGACGCCGTGATCGCCCTGTATGTTCCAATGGGCAACGCCACACGACAGGAATTAGCAGAGGTGCTGAGTCAAACCGTGTCCATCGCCGGGCCACAGCCGGGCCGGGCAAAGCCGGTTCTAGCTTGTTTTTTACACCAAGACGCATCAGTGATGGGACAAGGCACGGCCAACACTGCGACGAACCTGCCCTTTTTTCGTTTTCCTGAAGCGGCCGCCCGTTCGCTAGCCCATGCAGCGAGATATGCGGCCTGGCAGTGCAGGCCGCAGGATGCGGTATCTGAACCAAGCCAGGTAGACGCCCAGACCGCTCGCCGCGTGATTGAAACGGCTCTCGACGATCACGGCCAGGCAGAGCTCGGCCAACGGGCAAGCCGTGAGGTACTCGCGGCTGCCGGTCTGTTGGTATCCGACGTCGTTGCAGAGACGGACGAAACGACGGTCATCGTTCGTATGGTTGAAGATGCCAGCTTTGGACCGCTGATTGGTTTTGGTTTGAGCGGGGCAGTAGCGGAAGTTTTACACGACTATGCATTCTGTATCACTCCCTTAAGCAGAACCGATGCCCAGGACCTAGTGCATTCCATCCGGGGCTTTGGCCTGCTCCAGCGCACCTATTCGGCGGCTGATTTGGCCGCCCTTGAGGACGTCCTTTTACGGGTGTCCTGGCTGATCGAAGAATGCCCCGAAATCTCTGCCCTTGAGCTTGAGTCCATCTCCATTCGGACCGGCGGCCAAGGCGTGGTAGCACGGGACGGGCGCATATCCATCCGACCGGTCAGGTCGGTAGAAGGGCTAGCGTTGGGCTGATGCGAATGATGTACGGTCAGGGTGCCTAGTAACGGGGCCTCGCGCCGCCCTCTTCAAGTTTAGTCTGCGTTCCGGCTATTGCTGCATGGCCTGCATCTAGCCTGGGCAGCAGCGCGGTGGTCAATCACCAGCAAGCCACTCGCGCCATATTTGTTCCAGCCGTTTATATCGGTCGCGCGCAGCTCACCGTTCATGTCCTCAGAATCACCACGCTGCACCCGCGTTCGTCGGGGACCACGCGCCGCCTGTACCTGTTCCAGCAACTCCCTCCCAATGATACTCACGCAGTTCAAGCATTGAGTTCCCTACGCCCAAGATTGAGGAGCGGATTATAAGGGATTCAAAGCCCAGGTTATAGACAGGAGATTCAGCATAGGGCGTTTCTGCCATCGGACGGCAGCAGGACCGGTCCAGCAGGCTAAAACAGAAAGTAGCGCTGGGCCAGCGGTAGGACGCTGGCCGGCTCGCAGGTTAGCAGCTGGCCATCTGCCCGCACCTCATAGGTCTCAGGGTTGACCTCGATGTGCGGCAGGGCGGCATTGTGAATCAGGTCTTTTTTACCCACCTGGCGACAGTTGTGGACCGGCACGAGCTGTTTTTGCAGCCCATGCCGCTCGGCTGAGCCGTTTTCATATGCTGCCCGGGAGACAAAGCTAAGCGACAGGCTGGCCGGCGCACGACCAAAATGGCCGAACATCGGTCGACCAAAGACCGGTTGGGGTGTAGGAATTGAGGCGTTCGGGTCGCCCATCGCCGCCCAGGCAATAAACCCCCCTTTCAGAACGAGTTCCGGTTTGACGCCAAAAAATTTAGGCTCCCACAACACCAGGTCAGCCAGCTTACCGACCTCAATCGAGCCGACTTGGTCGGCAATGCCGTGAGTCAAGGCCGGATTAATCGTATATTTGGCTAGGTAACGCTTGACCCGGAAATTGTCGTTGTCGCCGCTCTCTTCGGCCAAACGCCCGCGCTGGACTCGCATTTTATGGGCCGTCTGCCAGGTACGCAGGATCACCTCTCCGACCCGGCCCATGGCCTGGGAGTCCGACGCCATCATGCTGAAGGCTCCGATATCGTGCAGCACGTCCTCAGCCGCAATCGTTTCCGGCCGTATGCGCGACTCGGCAAAGGCTACGTCTTCGGGCACCCCGGGGTCGAGGTGGTGGCACACCATCAACATATCGAGGTGTTCATCAATCGTGTTGACAGTAAACGGCCGGGTGGGGTTGGTGGAAGACGGGAGGACGTTGGGCAACCCACACACTCTGATAATGTCTGGGGCATGACCGCCGCCCGCTCCCTCGGTATGGTAGGTATGAATCGTGCGGTCTTTAAAGGCTGCAATCGTCTCTTCGACAAAACCGGTCTCGTTCAAGGTGTCGGTGTGGATGGCGACCTGAACATCATAGGCATCGGCTACCGACAGTGCACAATCAATAGCCGCTGGCGTCGAGCCCCAGTCTTCGTGGAGTTTGAGACCCATCGCACCGGCTTCCAGTTGTTCGCGCAAAGGCTCGGGACGCGAAGCATTGCCCTTGCCCAAAAAGCCGAGGTTCATGGGAAAGGATTCAATTGATTCGAGCATTCGGACAATATTCCACGGTCCGGGGGTACAGGTGGTGGCATTAGTGCCGGTCGCTGGGCCGGTTCCACCGCCAAACATGGTGGTAATGCCGGAGGCTAAGGCTTCGGTGATCTGTTGCGGACAGATAAAGTGAATATGGGAGTCAATCCCGCCCGCGGTCAAGAGCTTGCCCTCTCCAGCCACAATCTCGGTCCCCGGTCCGATCACCAGCTGGGATGACACACCGTCCATCAGCAGCGGGTTACCAGCCTTGCCGATGCCACAGATACGGCTATTTTTAACCCCTACGTCGGCTTTAACAATGCCCCAATGATCAACCACCGTGGCATTGGTAATCACGAGGTCCGGCGCGCCTTGGGCCGAGGTCTTGACCGGCGACTGGGCCATGCCATCCCGAATTACCTTGCCGCCGCCAAACTTGACCTCATCACCGTAGACTGCGTGGTCGTGCTCAATCTCAATTAACAACTCCGTATCAGCCAGACGTACCCGATCGCCAACGGTCGGCCCAAACATCTCCGCATAGTGCTGTCGCTCAATCGTTCGACTCATCCCTTGCTCCTAGCGAATCGGTTGATGGACGCTGACCAGCTTGGTCCCGTCCGGAAACGTGGCCTCGACCTGGACCAGCTCAATCATCTCGGCTACCCCGTCCATCACCTCCTCCCGGCCGAGAATCGTCGCCCCGTAGGACATGAGCTCGGAGACCGATTTCCCGTCGCGGGCACCTTCAAGAATCGCGCTGGTAATCAGGGCCACGGCCTCGGGATAGTTCAGTTTGAGCCCCCGCCCGCGTCGTTCGCGGGCCAGCTGGGCGGCGAGATATATCATCAACTTTTCTTGTTCGTGGGGGGTCAAGTGCATGCAACTCTTCCTCAGTCTGGGCGCTAGACCGACACTAGATCGACAAATGTTGGCGGACAATCTCGTCTGTCAGGCCGGAGATCGGTCCCTCGGCGACCACACTCCCCTTTTCCAACACCGCAAAGGTATCCGCCACTCGACGGGCAAAAGGCAGCTTTTGCTCGACCAACAGGAGCGTCAGCTTTTGTTCGTGGTTGAGCCGTAAGAGGATATCGCCGATCTCCTGGACGATATTCGGCTGGATACCCTCAGTCGGCTCATCCAGAATCAACAGTTTGGGATTGAGCACCAGAGCTCGCCCGATGGCGAGCTGCTGCTGCTGCCCACCAGACAGGTCCCCGCCCTGGCGGCTCAGCATCTGTTTCAGGACCGGGAAACAGTGAAACACCGTGTCTGGAATTGACCCGAGCCCGTCGCGCCGCGCGGGCAGGCCGACTCGCAGGTTTTCCTCGACCGTCAGTTGGGGAAAGATCTCGCGTCCCTGGGGCACGTAGCCAATGCCCAGCCGTGCCCGCAGCTCGGCCGGACGATGGGTCAGATCCGTCTCCTCAAAGTGCAGACTGCCCGAAGCGACCGGCAAGATTCCCATGATTGTCTTCAGCAGGCTGGTTTTGCCTACCCCGTTGCGTCCCATTAGACAGGTGCACGAACCGGAGGTAATGTTGAGGTTAACATCCCACAGGATATGACTCTCACCGTAATACTGGTTGAGCTGACTGATACGAAGCATGTCCGTTCGATCCCACCCCACCTAGGCTCCCAGATAGACCTCAGCCACCCGGGGATCGTTTTGCACCTCTTTCATACTGCCCTCGGCCAGCACCCGTCCCTCGTGCAAAACCGTCACCTGGCGGTCCAGGCTGCGTACAAACTCCATGTCGTGTTCGACCACCACAACCGTATGTTTACCGGCGAGTGAGAGCAGGAGCTCGGCCGTTCGTTCTGTCTCGTGCTGGCTCAGACCGGCGACTGGCTCATCGACCAACAGCAGCTGGGGGTCTTGGATCAACAGCATACCGAGCTCTAGCCATTGCTTTTGTCCATGAGAGAGCAGGCCAGCTCGGGTGTGGAGGTGGCCGAGCAGACCGACCATCTCGGCGGTAGCGCTAATACGGTCGCGCTGTTCACCGCTCAGGCGTGCGAACAAACTGTGCCACACACTCTTATCGGCCTGCATAGCTAGCTCTAGGTTCTCGAACACGCTGTGGCCCTGAAAAACGGTTGGCCCCTGAAACTTACGACCGATTCCAGCCAGGGCAATCTCGTACTCCGACAGCCGGGTCAGATCCAGATTGTTACCGAAAAACACCGTCCCGCTATCGGGGCGGGTCCGACCAGTAATAACATCCATCAGAGTCGTTTTACCCGCCCCGTTGGGACCGATCAAACACCGCAGCTCGCCGGTGTTCAGATAAAAGCTCAGCCCGTCTAAGGCTCTAAAGTTATCAAAACTAACTACGAGATTTTCGATATACAGGCTGACGCCATGGCTAGTATCGATCACCCCCGGTTGGGCAACGTGGGCCAGCACTGAGTTGCCACCCTGATCGATCGGCTCGTCTTTCAGCTTCTGACTCATGCCAGGCTCCACACTAAGCCTGAACGGCGCGCTCAGCGGGACGAAACAGGCCGCTTACCCCGCGGGGCAGAAACAGGGTCACCGCAATGAATACAGCGCCCAGGATATATAGCCACAGGTCGGGAAAGGCAGCCGTACACCAACTCTTGGCCCCGTTTATCAAAAACGCGCCCAACAGGGCCCCCGCCAGCGTGCCACGCCCTCCCACCGCCACCCAGATTGCCATCTCAATCGAGTTGGACGGCTGCATCTCGCTCGGGTTGATAATGCCGACCTGGGGCACGTATAGCGCCCCGGCCAAGCCGCACAAGACGGCTGACAGGGTCCACAGAAAGAGCTTATAGCTGTACGGGTTATACCCGCAGAACATCAGGCGACTCTCGGCATCCCGCACTGCGGTCAAAACCCGGCCAAGCTTAGAGACCACCAGATAGCGGCATCCCAGATAGGCCGCCATTAATACAGCGACAGAGACCATATACAGGCCGAGCTTGGTCGACTGCTCTTGGAGCGAAAAGCCCACGATGCGCTTAAAGTCGGTTAGGCCGTTATTGCCGCCAAAACCGGTATTGTTGCGAAAAAAGAGCAGCATCAGGGCGTAGGTCATCGCCTGAGTTATAATAGAGAAATACACCCCGCGAATACGCGACCGGAAGGCAAGAAAGCCAAACACACAGGCCAGTACGCCCGGTACCAGCAGAGCCATCAGTAAGGCAAAACCAAAATTACTAAATCCATACCAGTACCACGGCAGTTCCTTCCAATCCAGAAAGACCATGAAGTCGGGCAGTTCGCTACGGTAGACGCCCTCGGTGCCAACAACCCGCATCAGGTACATACCCATGGCATAGCCGCCCAGCGCAAAGAACACGCCGTGGCCCAGGCTGAGAATGCCGGCGTAGCCCCAGATCAGATCGACCGCCAGGGCAACCAGGGCATAGCACATAAACTTGCCGAGCAGCGGGATAAGATAGTCGGGGAGGTGGAGGGCGGATTCGGTCGGCAGCAGGTTCAGACCGGGAATGACGACCAAGGCGAGGAGTAGCGCGCCCAGGACCAGGCTCCATCCCCCTCGAGTATGGAGGGTGAGCAGCCTAGGGGGAGGCCGTAGCTCATCCTGCGGCTCGACGGTCGGGTCGAGGGGCGGCTCGGACGAGCTTTGGGTCGGTGACATATCCGCCACGAGCTCAACTTTCTGCAATTCGTCCTCTGAGTGCAAACAGCCCTTGGGGACGTTGCTGGATGAACAGAACGATAAAAATCAACACGCCAATCTTCCCTAGCACGGCTCCGGCAACAGGTTCGAGAAACTTATTGACCAGTCCTAGACTCAGCGCCCCAACCACGGTCCCAGCAATATTGCCCACCCCGCCCAGGACAACGACCATAAACGAATCAACAATGTACAGACGGCCCAACTCAGGACCGACATTGCCAATCTGCGATAAGGCCACCCCACCTAAGCCGGCAATACCTGAACCTAACCCAAAGGTCCACATATCGACCCGGGCGACCGAGATGCCCATACAAGAGGCCATAGGTCGGTTCTGGGTCACTGACCGGACCTGTAAACCAAGACGCGTACGCTGGAGGATGAGCCATACCGCGCCTACCACCAGAGCGACAAAACCGAGGATAGCCAGGCGACTATAGGGCAGGACAACGCCGTACAAGACCTCGGTTCCGCCCGACAGCCAGGCTGGATTGGCAACCTGGACATTCTGGGCGCCAAAGATGAGACGAACACTCTGAATAAGCACTAGGCTGATGCCCCAGCTGGCCAACAGAGTTTCTAGGGGACGGCCATACAAGAAGCAGATGACACCCCGCTCCAGGATGATACCGGCGATCAGACACACGCCAAAGGCGGTCGGAATAGCCACTACCAAATACCAGTCAAACAGAACCGAGAAATGCTCCTGGAACATACTCTGGACAACATAGGTGGTATAGGCGCCAAGCATCAGCATCTCACCGTGGGCCATATTGATCACGCCCATTAAGCCGAACGTAATCCCCAGCCCAAGGGCGGCCAACAGCAAGATACTGCCTAAACTGAAGCCATAAAAAAGATTCCCGAAACCACTGATCAGGACTTGGGTGCGATCGAACCTGGTTAGAACCGCAGCAGCGGCCTGGCGGACCACGGCGTCTGGCTCAGCAAACGAACCGTCTTCCTTTGTCGCCACCAGGGTTTCGAGCTGCGGCCTGAGCCCCAAATTCCCAGAGTCGCCAATCATCGCAATGGCGGCCAAACGCTCGGCCTGATCCTTGCCCTGGAGCTGTATTTGGGCCAGGGCAACGGCTAGGGTGGCACGAACGTTTGGCGCCTGTTCGCGTTCCAGGGCGGCTTGTAGGAGGCCGACCATCTTGGCCCGCGGACGTTTGGCCAGCTCTTCTGCCGCAGCCAGGCGGACGTCAACATCGGGAGAGCCCAACTGGAGTTGGGCGATCACCGGCCGCAGCGCTCGGCGAATCGCGTTATTAATCCGGGGGGTACGCAGACGTGTCTCGTCGAGGGCGGTCGGCTCCTCACTCAGCACAGCCCGAATACTGCCGTCCTCGGTTTTGATGTAGACATTGCCTGCCTCATCGACCCGTAGACGTCGCTCACTCAGGGCTTCAAGGGCAGGCAGAGCGGCTGCATCATTCAGCCGACCTAGGTTGCTGATGGCCTGCCTGATGAGGATTCGGCTCTTGGCCCCAAGCCCTTTGAGCAGGCTGACCAGCTCGTTGTCAGCCGCTTGTCCGGAGCTGACAAAAGCAAAGCCGAGCATCGTCACAACGCTCAGCCGCAAGATAAAAGACTGGACCATCGCTTTCCGTCCCTGGCGGCTGGGCCGAATCAAGTCGCCCGGCCCCAAACCGCAGAGAATGAGGTTTAGTGCTTGAACTGCGCTTCGGTACAGTTGCCACACACCCAGGGATAGGTCCAGTCGGCGACCTTCTGAGCGCTGTCAGGAATAAACGGGCTCCAGGCCTGAGCACGGATCGGTCCATCGGTATTCCACACAATATCGAACTGACCATCTTCGCGGACTTCGGCAATCAATACCGGTTTGTGCAGATGGTGGTTCTTGGCATCCATTCTAATGTCAAAGCCCGACGGGGAGCGCACGACCTGATTTCCCACTGCCTGGCGCACCGCGTCAACATCGGTCGTTTTAGCCTGTTCGACCGCTTGAGCCCACATCTTGATGCCAATATAGGTGGCTTCCATCGGATCATTGGCCACCCGTTTGTCGCCGCCGGGCAGATTCTGTTTTTTGACATAGGCTTTCCACTTCGCGACAAAGGCTTTGTTCTCGGGCGTATCAACCGACATGAAGTAATTCCAAGCTGCTAGATGGCCGACCAAGGGCGCGGTGTCAATTCCTCGCAGTTCCTCCTCGCCAACCGAGAAGGCCACCACCGGGATATCCTCGGCCTTGAGGCCCTGGTTAGCCAGCTCTTTGTAGAAGGGGACGTTAGAGTCGCCATTGATGGTCGAAACCACGGCCGTTGGCTTGCCCACCGCAAAGCGCTTGATATCGGCCACAATGGTCTGGTAGTCACTGTGGCCGAACGGCGTGTACAACTCCATAATGTCAGCTTTGGCCACCCCTTTGGATTCCAGAAAGTAGTTCAGAATTTTGTTGGTGGTACGTGGATAGACATAGTCGGTCCCCAGCAGCACGAAGCGCTCGGCACCGCCTCCGTCCTCGCTCATCAGATATTCGACCGCGGGAATCGCCTGCTGGTTGGGGGCCGCGCCAGTATAGAAGACATTAAATGAGGACTCTTCACCCTCGTACTGGACCGGGTAGAACAGCAGGCCGTTCAACTCCTCAAAGACCGGCAGAACCGACTTGCGGGACACAGAGGTCCAGCAGCCAAACACCACAGCTACCTTTTCCTGCTGAATCAGCTCACGGGCCTTTTCGGCAAACAGTGGCCAGTCCGAGGCCGGGTCCACCACGATCGGCTCGACCTGGCGGCCTAGCACCCCGCCGTTTTCGTTCAGTTCCTCGATCGTCATCAAGGCGACATCTTTAAGAGAGGTTTCGCTGATCGCCATTGTGCCGCTCAGCGAGTGCAGGATCCCGACCTTGATCGGTTCCGCGGCCCAGCCGGCCCGCGCTCCGGTCAGCGAGGTGACAAGCAGGCCGGTAACGATCCACACGGCGGTTTGCGCTATGGACTTCCTTTTCATAAGCAGGGTCTCCTTTCGTGTCTGGTAGGCTAAAAAAGGATCTGGGTCTGCACCCGGAACCGATGGTCGCTCGTGCTGGTGCCACGAAACGGGTCACCGTCCAGAAAGCTATAATCGATCTGGATTTTCGCGGCGTGGCCGTACAGGTAGTAGTTGAGGCCGGCCGTGTACTCGCGTACATCGCCCCGGGTGTCGGAATTATTGGCAAACTGAAAGTCCACGCCCGACACCCGGCCGGCGAGTTCCAGGCGCTCACTCAGATAGTAGCCTAGCTGGCCGTAATAGCCCCAGTCTTGCCCGATGTCCTGATCCAGGCTCTGCTCAAAGTTATTACGTCGGTAGTAGCCAGCGGCCTGCACGCTCAATCCCAGGTAGCGAAAGCCGCCGTCAACGGTGACGTTGGTCGTACGGTCGCCGGAGCTAACGTTCTGGAAGCCAGAGGCCTCATCAACCGGGTTGAAAGCCGCGGCCATGCCTAGCGACAGCTGCGGAGCAGTGGCTGGCGTGGGCGAGCTCTCCAGATAGCCATAGGGTTCAAGCAGGTCGTACTCCAGGCGGCCCTGCCAGGCAACCTCAGAACCCACGTTCTGCTGCCCACCGGCATCCAAGGCACGGATGCTGTTGGTGACGACGGCATGGTAGGACAGCTTGCCAAGCCTACCGCTTAGATTGGCTCCAACCGCACGCTGGAGATTAAAGGCATAATCAGCCGAAGACAGGTCGGAAAACAACAGATTTCCAGGATGAGTGTAGAACTGGCGGCTGTAAGGCAGGATAAAGCGCCCAGCCTGCACCTGAGCATGGTCTAAAAAGCTATACTGCATCCACCAGTCGAGCATCGTCTCGCGGTTGTTATTACCAAAAGTTGTAGCCTCAAGCTGAAAGAAATACGACAGCTTAGGGTCAAAAACGTTGCCTGAAAAGGCTAACCTGGCCAGGGCAACATCAAAATTGTTCCGCGTTCCGCCGTCGTCCGTACCGGCCGGGGCCAACAGCGTATATCGGCTCTGGACAAAGCCGTTGATCTTGAGCGAATAGCTCTTGTCTTTACTGCGAACATAAAAGCCGCCGTCGTAGACATCTTCAGACTCAAAGCCGTCGCGGCGTAGCCCGGTGGGCGTGTTATAGCCGAACTCGACCTCTTTTTCGGCCCGGGTCTGCTCCCTGCTCTCGAGTTCAAGCAGCCGCTTTTCCATCAACTCCATGATCCGCCGCTGCTCACTAAGCTGCTTGCGCAACTCACCGATCTCGTCTGCCGACACCTGGCTCGACGTACCGGCCAGCGCCCCAAACGTAAAACAGGTCCCGGCGATCAGGGCCGTCCATCTTTTCCGTTGCATAAATCCTTTTCCCTTTCTGGTAGTGACAAGAAGCGCTTCTGAGGGAGTCAAAAGGTGCAAAAAGCGGGCCATGCCTGAGGAGACTGGCGATACGAAACAATTTCAGATATGGGCGACAAGACACATCATAGAAAAAATGAAGGTTGCAGGAGTGTTAGACGACTCGGCTTGGAAGATATTTTATTGACTGCCACGCTCTTCATGACACGGTAATTTGCCCAGGGTTTGGACAGTGTCCTGATTTTCGTGTCTACTTTCTGAGCACTGTTTCTCCTCATGAGGAGAAAAAAGTCTCTCCCCAGCGCTTTCAGAGCTGGCAAGACTCTTGCGGATCTTTGGATGTCGTGACAAACACACAGCAGAACGTAGCGTTTAGGAAAGGAAGAGACGCGCATGGCCTCTCAAACCCCGACGCGTATCCCAGGCGAGGTTCTGTCCGCGGCCGGGACACTTAGCCTCAACGTGGGCCGCCCGACCAACTCGCTGACCGTGCTTAATATCGGTGACCGGCCCGTCCAGGTTGGCTCACACTATCACTTCTTTGAGGCTAACCGGGCCTTGCGCTTTGACCGCAAAGCTGCTTTTGGCCGGCATCTAGATATGCCGGCCGGCACCGCAGTCCGCTTTGAACCCGGAGAAGCGAAAGAGGTCAACCTCGTCCCGTTTGGTGGCCAGCGTATCGTGTTGGGTTTAAATGGGCTGACTGAGGGCAGTACGACGGATGCGAAGGTTCGGCAACGAGCACTAGACACCGCGCGAGAACACGGGTTCGTCATGACCGAGGAGATACGGTAATGCACACAGAGGTTCCACGCCTTGGCATTGGAGGTCCGGTCGGCTCAGGCAAGACGGCGCTGATTGAACAGCTCGTTCCCTATCTGCAAAAAGCCGGTAAGCAGATCGCGGTAGTGACCAACGACATCCTGACCGAAGAAGACGCCCAGCGTCTCCGCAGCCGGAGTTTCTTGGCTCCAGAGCTCATTGTCGGTGTGGAGACCGGGGCGTGTCCGCACACGGTGATTCGGGAAGATCCCACAATGAATCTGAAAGCCGTCCACGGGTTGGAAGTCCGCTTTCCCGACCTAGATCTCATCGTGTTGGAGAGCGGCGGGGATAATCTTGCATCAACCTATTCACCTGAGCTGGCAGACGCGTTTATTTTTGTGATTGATGTGGCCGGTGGTGACGATATTCCTCGCAAGCAAGGCCCTGGCATCACCCGTTCTGATTTACTGGTGATTAACAAGGTTGACCTTGCCCCGTATGTTGGGGCCAGTCTCTGTGTCATGGCACGCGAGGCACACCAGGTGCGGGGAGAACGTCCGGTCCTCTTCACCAACTGTAAAACCGGTCAGGGCATCGTCGAGGTAGGTGCGTGGATACAGCGCGAACTGCTGTTCAGCTAGCACCTTCAGGTCAGATCGCCCCGGCCGCGCACCCCTCGCTCCAGCCAGTGTCTGACGGGATGGCCAAATGGCCGTACATCTTCCGTGTCTATCAAGCAGAGCCGCTCGTCCAACGTCCGGCCGGATCAACGGGAAAACAGGGGGTGTGTCACTTAACGTTCATCGTCCAGTCGGACAAAACACGGCTGCGCCATGCCCTTGTTTCGCATCCGTTTCACTGCACCCATCCGTGGTACTTAGATCCGGCCGTGCCGGGCATGGCCGTGCTGTACGTGCAAACCCCAGGTGGCGGACTGATCCAGGGCGACCGAACGGCCATGCGGTTTGAGTTGAGTTCTGCGGCTCAGGTCCATGTCACCAACCAGGCGGCTGAGAAGATCCACACCATGACGGCTAACTGCGCACTCCAACAGATTAACTTCACCCTTGGTCCCGACGCGTATGCGGAATATTGTCCTGAACCCCTCATCCTATTTCCTGGGGCACGTTTTGGTCAGGTCCTTCAGATTCAGTTAGCATCTGGGGCGAGCTTTTTTGGAACCGAGATTGTTCTGTCTCGAGCCGCGCCAGACGGCGCATCTTTTGAGGCCTTCACCACCAACCTCACGGTTTTGGATGACGACGGGGACATACTTGTTCGAGACCTAGGTCTTGCCCTACCCGACCAACACCCCCTCGTCGGGCCAGGAGTGCTTGCCGAGCATCGTGTCTGGGGCCAGGCGTTCCTAGTCGGTCCCGACATTCCAGCCGACTGGGCGCGTGAAATCCATGAACGGCTGCCGACTGAGGGAGGAACGGTCTGGGGAGTTAGCCTGCTGCCGCGAGAGCGCGGGATCAGTGTGAAAGTCGTCGGCTCGGAGGTCCGAGCGGTCCGACAAGTTCTATCCAGCGTCTGGAACCTGCTACGCCTGCGTCATAGGGGGGCCTCGGCACCTCGTTTTCCAAAATAGTCAGAGACAGGGGGAAATATGCTGCGGATAAGCAGATTGCTCGGTAATATCCATGCCGATTCTAAGATCGTGGATCGGGTCAACCACTGGAGGCAAACAAAGCAGCTGGAAGAAATTACCCTCGACGAGCGAGACGCTCAGAAGAGCCGTTTACGCACCCAGACCGCGAGCGGACGAGATCTGGGCCTCGTCCTGCCGCGCGGCACGCTCCTGAGTGAGGGCGACGTGTTCGCCCTCGCCGGCGAGGCCGGAGGGGTGTTGGTCCACGTTAGACTCCAAGAAGTCATGGTCCTCACTCCACCAGCTGAGACCGACCCGGCCGAACGTTTACAGCGGGCGGTTCGGCTGGGACACATATTGGGCAATCAGCACTGGTCTATTGCGCTTGTCGGAGAGCAGATCTTAGTGCCCGTCTCACTGGATCGAACGGTGATGGAAACGGTGTTACAGACGCATCATATGACGGATTATTTCCAGATTCGCTACGAACGCCGTGCCTGGCCGCGCGACCAAATGGACCCACTTCCAGCCCACAGTCACTAGCAGCCGTATGAACAGGCCAGTACCCATGGACGACCCTGCCCTGCTGGCCGCCTTGCAGCTGGCCGATTCGTTTTTTCCGTCCGGCATGATCAGCCTGTCGCACGGGCTTGAGGCCTTTCTCAGCCTACAACCTCAGTCAGGCAAAGACATCCGGCGTTTGCTTGAAGATTATCTTCAGCATAAAGTCGTGCCATTAGAGCTGCTTGCCTATTTCCATGCTTACCGAGCGGCGGAAACGGCCGATCTTGAGCGGCTGCACTTTGTTGACCGCTATCTGACTGCGTCCATCCTGCCTCAGGAGTTACGCCAGGCCTCGACCCATTCGGGCTGGGCGATGCTTGAAACCCTCCGTCCCCTGGAAAACGGCACGCTCTTCCAGGCCTTTGTCAGTGGAGTCGGTAAGCGACACAGTGAGGGCAACAGTCCGATCTGTCTGGCCTTGGTGTGTGTTAACTGGCAGGTGCCGCAACGAGCGGGCGGGATGGTGTTACTGTATACCTTTATGGTCAGTTTTGTGAGCGCCGCCCTGCGCCTGGGTAGCCTCGGACATCGTCAGGCGCAGGCGATTCTACTCGACCTGCGGCCACAGCTGTCGTCACTGGTCGATACGGTCTGGGAACGGGATCTGGAAGAGCTGGGCGCGTTTGCTCCCCTAGCCGATATCCGGGCTATGCAGCACGCCTATCTACCGGTCCGGCTGTTCAGCAGCTGAGCATTTTGCCTCTGGAATCCGGGCTTCCTCTCTCCGCCCAGCGTACAAAAGCGAAATCACAAAAGGGAAGACAGTGGAGACAGGCGACAAGTGATCTCTACCGGCTTTTAAGTTAAACCAAAATGGCCGACTGCCGAGGCATTGGAGGACCTACGTGAGACTAATCTTGAACCGGGGCTAGAGCCCATTTCTCCTATCATCCAGTCCGGCGCTCAATCCGACTGACTTGGCGTTGTCGCACAATTCTCAAACACGTCTAGTCCGGTCTGATTTCGGCTGATTTTGTCCACTTCACCATTTCCCGAAGGAACTTGCCGCTGTAGATGACAACCACTCAATCGCCGTTGGGGACTTCCTGCTTGTGCATATCACTTTTTGCAATAGCAATCCATGGGCTTGACGACTAGGGCAGGTCTGAACAAGTGGAGTGTGGGAAGAGTGACGAAGCGGCCCCGGCAGCTGAGCGGACGCTGGAACCGGTGCCGGGTGGGGAACTGGCTCATGCTTCGACGAAGCGGCGCCCAGGGCGCGAGCCAGGCTTTCCGAAGGCCGGTCGGGGGCGCCGGCCGGCCCCGCTTTGGGCGCTGCGGTGCGTGCCCGGTGGGCAGGTGCTTGAACGTAAGGGTGCTGGCACGGAGCTCCCGGGGCAAAGCGTCGCCCCCAAGCGCCCTGCTTGAACCCACAAACCGCCCCTGGGCGGGTCCGATGACCCCCCGGCCTTCCACCCCTGGACCCACCGATCTCCCGGGCTCGCCAATACTGGGGTTCTCCAGACCTTCCCTAGGGGCTAGACAGGGGGCGGGCGAGCTGGAAAGGTGGGGGAGATGCGAGGAGCGAGTGCCCTGGAGCCCCCTGATGGGGGTAGGCAACTTCTGTGTCTGCTGCCGAGCCTGCACGACACCCTGATTGCGCGGCGGATCGCGATGCTCACCCGCAGCGGCTTCGCGGTGGAAGCGGCCGCGTTCGCCCGCCCGGTGGGCTTTGGCCGGGCCCCGGGGTGTCCGGTCGTGCGGTTGGGGGCGCTGCCGCCTCGGCAGTATCTCCGCCGCCTGCCCACGCTGCTGCGAGCGGCGGGCCAAGTGCGGGCGCTGATCCGCCGGCACGCGCTCGTGTACGCGTTCGGCCCGGACCTGGCGTGGCTGGCGACGCTGGCGGGGGCGGGGCTCGCGCGGCCGCTGGTGGTGGAGGTGGCGGACATCAAGGCGATCCAAGTCGAGCGGAGCTGGCGCGGGCGCGTGGTGCGGGCCCTCGACAAACGGGTGCTCAGCCGCAGCGGGTTGCTCGTCCTGACCGCGGCGGGCTACGAGACCTACTACCGGGAGGAGGTGGGCGTGGCGACGCCCACGCTCATCATCGAGAACAAGCTGGACCCGGCGTTCACCGCGTCGCTGCCGCCGCCCGCCCCGCCGGGGCGCGGGCAGGCGCAGGCCCGGCCCTGGCGGATCGGCTGGTTTGGCCGCCTGCGCGACGCGTGGACGTTGCGCGT
Organism: uncultured Binatia bacterium (SeqCode); assembly: GCA_965214605.1. Classification (GTDB taxonomy): domain Bacteria; phylum Desulfobacterota; class Binatia; order Bin18; family Bin18; genus JAAXHF01. Next base: position 1,507,420 of record OZ243961.1, read on the forward strand.
CCTGGATGAGGTAACCCGGCAGGCCCCCGGGCAGTTCACCGCCGTCCTCGCGGGGACGGTCTCGCCGTTCCTGCGCGAGTTCTCGGCGCGGGTGGCGGCCAATCCGCACCTGGCGTACCGGGGGGGCTACCGGTATCCGGACGACCTGCCGGCGCTCTACGGGGGGATCGACCTCACGATGGCGTGCCATACGCCCCGGCGGCCCGACCACTGGTCGCGGGGCAACCGGTATTATGAAGCCTGCCTGTTTCGCAAGCCGGTGCTGATCCGGGCGGGCCAGGCGCCTGCCCACGAGATCCGTCGCCATGGCATCGGCCTGATTATTGAGGCCGGGGGGGTCCGCGAGGCGGTGGCCACGCTGAGAGGGATTCGGGCGGCGGATATGGCGCACTGGCAGGAGAATCTGGCCGCCCTGCCGCCTTCCGTCTACACCACCACGACGGAAGGCGCCGCGCTGCGGGCGGCGCTCGTCCGGCTGGTTGAGGCTTGGAGCCCCCCCCCCCCCCCCCCCCCCCCCGCGGCGACTTGCCCGCCTGGCTGACTGAGCAGGCGCGGGCGGGGGGGCGGGCGCCCGCCGCCTCTCCCTTCTTCCTGGACGGCGCTGACAGCCGCCCCCCCCTCTTCCGGCGCCCGACAAGGGGGACAAGCCGGACAGCGCGCCCGGGAAGGGGCGTGAGGGGAGGGGACCGGGGCATCCGGTGGGGGCGTGGGCGTCCTGCGCTCACCAAGCGGCGTCGCTCCCTCGCCATGGGGTGCCGTCAGCCCCCCCGCCCGCAGCCCCGTTCTGGCGCGCTCTGTGGGCCCCGACGCAGGCCCGGTTCGCGGTCCGGGCGGATGCCCTGAAGCTCCTCCGGGCCGCCTGCACTGGGGGGGCGGCGCTGGTCAACGTGCGGCGCGCCCCGGGGGAGCCCCGCGCGCTCATCCGGGCGGTCCCTGAGCAGGCCGCGCCGCTCGCCGCCCTGTGGCACGCTTGGCACAGGGCGCATCTCTCGGCAAAGGTCCTTCCAGCGGGGAAGCGATATCAGCAGACGAACGAGGCCAGAGACAAGTTCCACTACTCCATGCTTAAGAGAGTAAAGACATGGCCAGTGTTGCAGAACGGGACATCTCTTTGCCGCCGGAGCCCGCCGGGCTGAGGGCTGTTGGGGGTGAGGGGGACGATCATGCTGTCCTGGGCCGTTCCAAGTGATCCCGACATCATCGGCTACCGGTTCCGGCTGAAAGGCTCGCGGGAGTCCGACTGGGGGTGGGTGGCGCGCAGTCAAGGCATGGTGGCGGCACCGCACCCTGTTGCCTGGCCTGACCAACGGAAACCTCTACCAGGTGCAGTTGCGTGCGGGAAACGGTCGGGGCTGGGGACCGCTGAGCGAGACGGTGGCGAAAGCGTAGGCACCGGAGTCGTGACGTGGCGGCGGTGGAGCGGTGAAGAACTCTCCCCCGTACTCTCGACCGACGGAGACAGGTAAGACCCTGTTGAAAAGTCACTGCAGGTTCGTGCAGTCTCTTGATGCCGTGAGTGCAGCAAGGCTGAAATCTGCTCTTTTTTCCTAGTCGCTGTGGTAGGATCTCAGTCGTACTGCCCGTCCCGAGCCTTACCCTTGTGCCTGGCGCTGGGAGTGACCTAATGGGGTCATACTGTCACGGAATTCCACCAGAGACTACCTAAGTGTCCGGAACCTGCTGGCCGAAGAAGGATTCTGAGCTTTGACCGGGGCGCTTATACGATGCAGTAACTCTCCTCCCCGCCACCGCTGGTCGAGACAAGCCTAGAGTTATCTGTTAATGTTACATCACAATCTCGAGATTGCGTATCGCAATAAAGAACGCATGGTCGAGACGAGCCTAGAGTTATCTGTTAATGTTATCCTTTTTGACCATAGTTGTGGGTAAATACCTGCGACAATACCCGAAGTCCCACTCCCTACCGGGATAAGCATTATGATGTTGGATGTCAACGGAAATACTTCTCCACCTGCCGGCTCATCATTTAGGAGACTTGTCCACGGATCCGCTTCCGTTATTCTCTCCTCCTGTATCGTGCTCACCGGCGCGTTGTTACTGGCGAACATCCTGCGCCTCTATTCCCCGGGCCCGCCCATGGACGGTCTGCTTGGCGTTGTGTTCCTTACACTGGGCTTATCGCTGTTGCGTCATCGTGCGCCCTGGCCACGGGCGCCTCTACTCTGTTTCACCGCCTTGGCTGCCCTTTACGGCGTGGGCGTCGCCATTGAGAGCAATTTCGAAGGCGTCCGCAACTTCGTCTCCATCCTGTACGCGGCCATCATCTTCCTGTTCGGGTTTCGCAATGCGCCCGAATTGGCCCGGCACAGCGGCCTGATTGTGCTACTCGTGATCGTAGCGACGGTCATTACCATATTCCAGTGGCTACCCACGTTCCCCACCCTTAACCCGCACCTGATCTCGTCAATTTACGTCTATATACTCCTCACCATCGGATTAATCCTGGCTGCTCGCGGCTGGCAGGGGAGGGCCACCCTTGTGTTCTTGTTGGTCATTCCCACAGCTGCCGTCTTCGCCAACCGCTCGCTGGTGTTCGCAGCGTTGGGGAGCTATGCAGCGTATTGGGCCGGGAAGGTCGTCCTGCGAGACCGACTGCGGGTCACAGGACTGGCTGTATGTCTCGGTTTCTTGATCTGTCTCCCGCTGCTCTTTGTGTTGTCGTCAGCGGTACCGCTCAATGAAGAAGAAGCCTTCCGAGAGCGCACTAGTCGACACCTTCTTCAAAATGGGCGTCAGATCTTGTGGAAGGTGGCGGTGGCCCACATTGCGGCAGCTCCCTGGTTTGGCCATGGGCCGGGTGCTGAGCTGAGTGCTGGGATGCATTCACCGCTGTCGCCAATCGACGGAGAGAAAGGGGCGGGATCGGTGTCCTGCTTGGAACAGGCTGGTGCTCCTGGCCTTGCTAGGGATTGTGACCTGTTGCTGGACATCAAGCACCTCTTGATTGGAACAGATGGGAAGGGAGAAATGCTGTGGAGCTGGAATATGCGGTCGCCGATTGCCTTCTGGAGGGGGATCGAGCTGGCCGGCACGCCGCCTCGTGTGACGGCCTTGCGCTTGCCTAACTCTGGCTTGAGCGGCCACCTCCCGGCACAGCTGGGGGAACTCGATGGGCTGCAAGAGCTCAACCTTGCGCGCAATCAGCTCACCGGTCCCATCCCGCCGGAGCTGGGCAAGTTGCCCAAGCTACGACGCCTGGCACTCCAAAGGAACCGGCTGACGGGGCCCATCCCGCCGGAGTTGGGCAAGCTCTCTGATCTTTCGGAATTATGGCTCAGCAACAACCGGCTGAATGGTGCCGTGCCGACAACCCTGACGCGGCTCGACCGCTTGTCTGGGCTGCGTTTAGCCAACAACGAATTTGTCGCGCCCTTTCCAAGTCCGCTCTATGCCATAGCGGACCACGACCTCACGCAGGCCCTGTTCTGCCTGCCTATGCCCCAAACCCCGCCCGAACTGCTCGCGGACTGCACTGCCCTGCTGGCCATGCGGGACATTTTTGCTGGCGACGTTCCCCTCAACTGGACTCTCTCCTCACAAATCGGATTCTGGCAGGGCGTTGTAGTGGCCGGCACGCCGCCTCGTGTGACGGCCTTGCGCTTGCCTAACTCTGGCTTGAGCGGCCACCTCCCGGCACAGCTGGGGGAACTCGATGGGCTGCAAGAGCTCAACCTTGCGCACAATCAGCTCACCGGTCCCATCCCGCCGGAGCTGGGCAAGTTGCCCAAGCTACGACGCCTAGCACTCCAAAGGAACCGGCTCACCGGGCCCATCCCGCCGGAGTTGGGCAAGTTGCCCAAGCTACGACGCCTGGCACTCCAAAGGAACCGGCTGACGGGGCCCATCCCGCCGGAGTTGGGCAAGTTGCCCAAGCTACGACGCCTGGCACTCCAAAGGAACCGGCTGACGGGGCCCATCCCGCCGGAGTTGGGCAAGCTCTCTGATCTTTCGGAATTATGGCTCAGCAACTGAATGGTGCCGTGCCGACAACCCTGACGCGGCTCGACCGCTTGTCTGGGCTGCGTTTAGCCAACAACGAATTTGTCGCGCCCTTTCCAAGTCCGCTCTATGCCATAGCGGACCACGACCTCACGCAGGCCCTGTTCTGCCTGCCTATGCCCCAAACCCCGCCCGAACTGCTCGCGGACTGCACTGCCCTGCTGGCCATGCGGGACATTTTTGCTGGCGACGTTCCCCTCAACTGGACTCTCTCCTCACAAATCGGATTCTGGCAGGGCGTTGTAGTGGCCGGCACGCCGCCTCGTGTGACGGCCTTGCGCTTGCCTAACTCTGGCTTGAGCGGCCACCTCCCGGCACAGCTGGGGGAACTCGATGGGCTGCAAGAGCTCAACCTTGCGCGCAATCAGCTCACCGGTCCCATCCCGCCGGAGCTGGGCAAGTTGCCCAAGCTACGACGCCTGGCACTCCAAAGGAACCGGCTGACGGGGCCCATCCCGCCGGAGTTGGGCAAGCTCTCTGATCTTTCGGAATTATGGCTCAGCAACAACCGGCTGAATGGTGCCGTGCCGACAACCCTGACGCGGCTCGACCGCTTGTCTGGGCTGCGTTTAGCCAACAACGAATTTGTCGCGCCCTTTCCAAGTCCGCTCTATGCCATAGCGGACCACGACCTCACGCAGGCCCTGTTCTGCCTGCCTATGCCCCAAACCCCGCCCGAACTGCTCGCGGACTGCACTGCCCTGCTGGCCATGCGGGACATTTTTGCTGGCGACGTTCCCCTCAACTGGACTCTCTCCTCACAAATCGGATTCTGGCAGGGCGTTGTAGTGGCCGGCACGCCGCCTCGTGTGACGGCCTTGCGCTTGCCTAACTCTGGCTTGAGCGGCCACCTCCCGGCACAGCTGGGGGAACTCGATGGGCTGCAAGAGCTCAACCTTGCGCACAATCAGCTCACCGGTCCCATCCCGCCGGAGCTGAAAGAGCTGCGCAACCTAGTATTGACCGGAAACCGCCTGACGGAGCTGACATCGCATCCCGTCGCCAACCACGACGTGAGCAGTCAGTTTCGCTGCTCGTCGCTGCCCAGCGCTCTGGTTCGGGATTGCATCGCGCTGTTGGAGGTGCGGGATGTCTTGGCTGGGGGTGCGGTACTGAACTGGGATGACTCGACCCCGATTCAGCTTTGGCAGGGCGTCGTGGTGGACAAGATCCGCCAACGCGTGGTCGCACTGGACTTGTCTGGCAAAAGGCTGCGCGGTCGGCTTCCGAAGGAACTTGGAGCATTGGATCAGCTTCAGTCGCTGCATCTCGATCACAACCTGCTCAGCGGTGCCATCCCCCCTGAACTGGGACGATTAGCCCACTTACAGGAGTTGGTACTGGACGCCAACATGTTGGTAGGCCCCATTCCGGTGGAGATCACACAACTTGCGAATTTGACGGTATTGTCGCTGCGCGACAATGGGTTGACCGCCGTTCCGTCGAGGCTGGAGGAACTTGGTAAACTTTCACGCCTGAGCCTGGGCGGCAACGACTTTTACGATCCTCTCCCGCCAGCCCTTGTAGAGATCAACCGCGATGTTGGCGACGATCTACTGTGTTCCATGATAGCTCGTCAGGATACCTTCAGAGGCCTGCGGCAAGACTGCCGCGCTCTGCTGGACGCACGAGACATCTTGACCGGAAGTGGCGAGCTCAACTGGAACGACACCCTACCCATCGGTCTGTGGCGCGGCGTCCGGCTTGCGCATGCTTCAGAACCGCGTGTCGTCGCCCTGCGTTTGCCGGGGAGTGGGCTGACCGGCGAGATTCCTCCCCAACTAGGCCACCTGACTAGGCTGGTTTCGCTTCGACTAAACGGGAATCATCTTACCGGCACTATCCCGGCGAAGTTAAGCTCGCTCAGAGAGCTGGTGGAACTCCGGCTTGAGAATAACCGCCTGAGCATGAGCAGTCCAATCCTCGATCTGAACCTCTTGAATAACTCGCTGCTTGTCAGTCTCGGCGGCAACCGCCTTGACGCCGTGAAAGCGTCAAGCGCTTCCAGAGACTTGGCACTGGTGACGGCTACAGCTAGCGACGGGTCCAAGCACGTTGCACAGCCGGTGCCGGATATCATCGGCAAGGAGCTCTTCTGCCGCCCGTCGGCTTCTCCCACGGAGCTACTCGCCGATTGCGAGGCGCTTCTGGCGGCCCGCACCGCATTGATCGGCAAGGGGGCAGCGCCGCTTGTGAACTGGAGCGACTCGATACCTATCGGTTTTTGGCGAGGAGTGACACTTAGCGCAGAGACGCCGCCGCGGGTGGTTGCGCTAGATCTGTCGCAGATGCGGCTTCACGGGCGTATCCCTCCCGAACTTGGCGTACTGGAGCGACTCCACTCCCTGCGGTTACATCGCAACCGACTCGCTGGGCCGATTCCAGCCGAACTGGAGGCCCTGGATAACTTGCAAGAGCTGATGCTCGGTATGAACGCCTTGACCGGCTCTATCCCGCCAACATTGGGGAAGCTCTACCAACTCAAGGTGTTACATCTACGCAGGAATCGACTCACTGGTTCTATCCCGGAGGAGCTTGGCGAACTCAAGAACCTGCAAACGCTCGTGCTGGACGGCAACGCTTTGACGGGCTCCGTTCCGGTGACACTCGCGAGTTTGCCCAACCTAGAAGAACTGTGGCTGAAGGGAAACCGCTTGAGCGGCGAGATTCCGGCGGAACTCGCGGAGCCCGGCAGACTGGCCGTGCTGGATCTTGGGGACGATGTGTCTAGCGTCGGTTATGATGCTGGCGGTCTCCGGTTCTGCGAGGCGGCTCGTGGCAAAGACAACGGTTTGGGGCAAGATTGCACCGTGTTGCTCGACGTGCGAGAGAGGCTCATGGGTACGGCTAGGTTGAATTGGGATATCACGACGCCGATCAATGATTGGCAAGGCGTCGAGGTATCTGGCGTGCCCGCACGCGTGACGGCGCTGAACTTGGCCCGTACAGGGATAAACGGGAATATTCCTCCCGAACTGCACAAATTGGACCGGCTCATCGAACTGCGCCTCAGCGACAACGGGCTCACCGGTCCCATCCCGCCCGAACTCGGCAAGCTGGTGCATCTGCAAGTGCTGGCACTCAATAATAACGCCCTGACCGGCTGGCTGCCTAGAGACTTGGCCAAAATACCCGGCCTGCGCGAGGTGCGGCTCGGCGGCAATGCGACAGAACACAAGCGGTTGTGCCAGCCCTCGTTGCTGGACAGTCCAGGCCTGTTGGACGACTGCACCGTGCTGCTTGCCGTCCGCGATCGGCTGAGGGGTGACGCGTTCCTCAATTGGAACAAGAGTACGCCCATAGAAGCCTGGAAGGGTGTGACGGTGGGCGACGGTGGGCCGGAGCGCGTGGTAGCGGTCGAGTTGCCTAGGGCTGGGCTGAACGGCCGGTTGCCGTCGGAATTGCTGGCGCTGAAACGACTCGTGTCCTTGCGCCTGGAGGACAACCGGCTGACCGGTTTCATCCCGGCTGGTCTGGACCATCTTAGGGACCTAGTGAGATTGCGGCTGGACGGCAACGATTTCTCCGGTTGCGTGCCGTCTGCTCCGGCGAGGATGCAGGGCCGTGATCTGGAGCTGGATATGCTATGCGGCCCGTCCGCATGGGCCAAACCGAAGCTCTACGACGACATGGCCGTGCTGATAAGCGTGCAGGACGCTCTAGCCGGTAATGCCGAGCTGAACTGGGACTTCACCCGTCCTGTGACCTCTTGGCAGGGCGTAACCGTGGGAGGCGAGCCGCCTCGGGTAGAGCAAATCATGCTGTCACGGATGGGCCTTGACGGACACATCCCACCGCAACTGGAGGCACTAGATCGACTCGTGGCCCTGCACCTCGACGGCAATCGGCTCACCGGCACCGTGCCGTTAGAACTCGGCAACCTAGAGCATTTGAGGCTCCTATGGATCAATCACAATCAACTCAGCGGAAGCCTGCCGTCGGAGTTGGAGAGATTCGCCGGACTTACATCCATAAGGCTCCATGAAAACAACTTTACTGGCTGTGTCTCACATCCGTTGCACGGGCTGCGTAGGGAGTTAGCCGCCTCATCTGGCCTCCCCGAGTGCGTCGTGGCGGAGAGTGATACACAAGGTTTCAACCTCAAACGCACGTTAATCGAGGGAGCCCATCAGTGGTCCTTATGGCGGCCCGCCATCACGACGAGCAAGACGGCTCACAATCTCGTTTTGCAAGTAGGGTTGCAAACCGGGATCATCGGCATAGCCGTGCTGCTCCTGTTGTTCGTATCCCTGATCTTCGGCCTAGTGGCGCCACAGGGTGAGGGAATTGGACCTACGCGACGGTTTGCATTGGCGTGTATCGTCACGATCATCCTTCACAACGCCTTCGAGGTCTTCTTGTTGCAGAATGCGCTCGTCCTAATGACCATAACCTGGCTGCTGATCGGTCTCTCCACGGGCGTGGTCCACGCCGGCGAAACATGCAAAGGAAGCCAATGAAAGGCAACGGCTCCTTATTAGAGGGCGCTCATGACCATCGCATTCCAGCATGGCGGACCAGCTTGAGAGCCGAGGTCCACAAAAACGCCACGTCGGCGGGCCGGAGCAGCAGAGTGGCAGACATGGACAATTGGGTGGTTCTCTGGAACGTAATCCACAGGATGAAGCTGCGGCAGAGAAGGCTGCCGGTCAAGGCCCATGCAGCGCCGTGCAACCCCCACGTCGGATAAAGGACAAAGAAAAGCACGCCGTTGGCAGTGAGGCCGAGCCACATGGCATAGGAGAAGACCTGGGGAAGGTTAACGCCCCGGAAGTAGGTGGCGAAGATCTCGGCGCCAGCATAGGCCAGTACACCGATGGACATGATCCAGGTCAAATGGACGACCGGAGCAAAGGCTTCCGAGAGAAGCAGGGGCACTAGGTGGGTGCTGACGGCGAACCAGACCAGCAGCAGCCCTCCCATGGTTGACCAGGTCACGCGGGCGCAGAAGGCGGCAAGTTCGGGCCTCCCAGAAGCACTGTCGGCCGTCCGCGGCAGCAGATAGGCTGAGACTGCAGTCTGAATGAAGTTACTCTTCGTGATCAGAGTATTGCTTGTGGCGAAGAGCCCGATGTCGGCGCGATCAGCCACATTGCCCAGCAGCAGACTCCCCACTCGGGATTCGAAGGACTGGCCAACTCTCGCCGGATACTCTTTGAGGCCGTATAGAAGCACCTCTCGCAACCCCTCCCAGCTCGGCAGCTCCAAGGTCAGACCGCAATGCTGCCTTAAGTCCAGAACACAAGCCCCGACCATTGCCAAATGCCCCAATGCCAACGCCAGGACTGCGCCGCTGACGCCTAGGTTCAGTCCCCACACCAAAACTACGACAGCAGCCGCTCCCACTCCCGCACGGAGGAAGGAGAATAACGCCAGTCGGCCGAATCGCCGCAGCCCCTCTAGCTGCAGGATGATGGCGGAGACAAGGGAAGATATGGGGATCAGGAGCATAGCCATGTAGAAGGAACTCGTGCTGGCGTTGCGGAAAAAATCAAGGTCGCTATGAATCAGCGGTAGTGCTGCAATGATGGCGACCGTACTCCCAATCAGACAAAAGACGACCGCAATCGACACACCCCGCGAGATGCTGATCCGCTTCGTGATAATGAGGTATTGCGCACCGTGGCCAGAGCCCAAGGTGACTAGGGCCCCGGCGAGGCTTCCAAATAAAACGCAGACCGTATAGGCACCGCGGCCTTCGGGCAGAAGCGTATAGGCAAGAAGACTTTGGGTTACTACGTTTAGGGTCAGGACAATTCCCCGGGTGATCAGCAGGACTGTTACCTCCTGTCGGCCGGTGGAGGCTGGTCCCGATTGGGTGGGAGGCGTAATAAGTCTCTCCTTACAAAGCCGATTGCTCACTTACATCGAGATGCCGAACGCCTATATTCTATGCGCAGGGGCCTGATGCGCGCAGGTTTTATAAGCGACTCTACGCCTCAGCAGGGGTGAGCGGCTAGTTGGTGACGATCTGCGGGGATATCGGCTCCTTATAATAAGCTTTTTTGTCCCCGTGTCAAATATTCTCCACGTACACCACCGCCATACTAACCGTCGTTATCTCCACCCGTCGGCCGGTTTGTAGCTTTTGAAAGGCTGCAGGAACCCCATGTTGATATCACGAATACCGGGGTATATGAGGTAAGACTTCGAGAGGTTGGAAGAGGCTATAGAGGTAAGCTCAGCGTTCGTTGGAGGCTGGTCACCGACGACGCTTTTCAATGTTGCGTTGGTTAACACAACCCTGGAATTGGAAGGCTCGTGCGGCTACCTCTTTATCAAAACTGTCCGAAAGTCTTGCTCATCTCATAAGGAGAAAGGCTGGAAACCCATGAAGAAACGCTGGAAAACGACGATGTTTCCCCCCCTTGCCGTTCTGAGATTCTTTCTCAACCTCGGTCTTGCGGCACTGCTGCCGGTGACGGCAAGCTGTGCGCATGAGGTTGATCCTCCGCCGAACGTGCTCGTCATCTTCGTCGACGACCTCGGCTACAACGACGTGAGCTTCAACGGCGCGACCGAGATCAAGACGCCGAACATCGACCAGCTGGCGAAAGAAGGCGTGATCTTCGCCAACGGCTACGTGGCCGCTCCGACCTGCGGCCCGTCGCGTGCCGGCCTGATGACCGGGCGCTACCCGGCACGGTTCGGCATGGAGTTGAATCTGGCCTACGCGCCTTTCGACCCTGACCACGGTCTGCCAGTGGAGGAAACGACCTTTGCCACGTACCTCCAGGACTCCGGCTACCGCACCGGCCTCGTCGGCAAATGGCAGCTCGGCGCCGCGCCGCCGTTCCACCCGCTCAACCGCGGCTTCGATTCCTTCTTCGGCTTCCTCGCCGGTGAACATGACTACTTCCGCATCGACGTCACGCGCTCTCCACTCCATGTTGGCTGGCTCCCGCTCAGCGACAACCGGGGCGCGGTCGGGTTCACCGGCTACCTCACCGATGCGCTGACCGAGCGCGCGGTGGACTTCATCCGCGAGGAGTCGGAGGCGCCCTTTTTCCTGTATCTGGCCTACAATGCCCCGCATACGCCCCTGCAGGCGCCGCCGGAACTCGTCAAGAAGTATGCTCACGTCGCGGACGAGAGGCGGCGCGTGTACCTGACGATGGTCGATTCGCTGGACTACAACGTGGGCCAGGTGCTGGACGCACTGCGGGAAACGGGCCAGCGGGACGATACCCTCGTGTTCTTCCTCAGCGACAACGGTGGCGTGTATCCCCGGCCCAGTTGGGAGAACCAGACTTGGGCGGACAACTCTCCGTTTCGCGGCGGCAAGACCAGCTTCCACGAAGGCGGCATTCGCGTGCCGTTCGTCGCCTCCTGGCCGGCCCGTTGGCCGCGCGGCGTGACCTTCGAGCCGATGGTCATCAGCCTGGATATCGCGGCCACCGCGCTCGCCCTGGCCGGCGTCGCCGACCCGGCGCAGCCTCTCGATGGCGTCAACCTCGACCCCTTCGTTCGCGGAGAGGCCACCGGCCCTCCGCACGACGCCCTCTTCTGGCGCCGCGTGTTCCCCCGGGACTGGTCCAAGACCGTCTACATCGTGCGCGCCGGCGACATGAAACTCATCAAGGCCACCCGCGATGGGGACGCCGCGCTCTTCGATCTGCGCACCGACCCCGGTGAGACGCGCGACCGGGCCGGCGAGAAGACGGATGCCGTGGCGCGGCTGGCCGCGCTCTGGAACGAATGGAACCGGGAGAACCTGGGATACCGCTTTACCGACGAGACCACGTATAAAAATGTTCTCCACGAGACAAGAAAGAGGTTGGCCGCGAGGTCGATGGTAATGCCCCCGTTCCAAATAGGATCCAAAAAGGAAATGACCGATATGCAGGTGACGCCCTCGTGTTCCAACGGAGTCGTGGTGCCGGAGCCGGACCGCAATCCCGGCCTGGTCGCCGACTGCGCGGTCCTGATGGAAGTGAAGGACATGTTCGTCGAGGAAGTCCACACCTGGAGGTTTACCCGGCCGCTCCAGACCTGGGAGGGCGTCACCATTGGCGGTCCACCGCTTCGGGTCCGCGCGTTGTCGCTCGCTCAGCGCGGTCTCCCTGGCCGCCTCCCCTCGAAGCTTGCGGAACTGGACAGGCTTGAAGAGTTGAGGCTCAGCGGCAACCGTCTGGCCGGCGGGATTCCGCCGGAGCTGGGCCGTCTGACCGGGCTGCGGCTCCTCGCCCTTAGCGATAATCTCCTGACCGGCGAGCTGCCGCCGGAGCTGGGCGCGTTGTCGGACCTGGAGGAGTTGCGGCTCCGAGGCAATCGGCTGACGGGGGCGATTCCGCCGGAGTGGGGCGGGCTGCCCCGACTGCGGCTCCTTAGGTTGGCGGACAACGGCCTTGTCGGCTGCATTCCGCCGGCTTTGCGGGAGGTCGAAAGTCACGACCTGCAAAGGCTGGGCCTTGTGTCTTGCATTCCGGCTACGCCATAGCGGACGCATTACCGATGGCCCGGCGAGGTTTCACCCTCCGAGAACAAGTCGAAATGTCTTTGAGCCGGCAGAAGTGAAGGGGGATTTGAAACTGAGCCACTACTTACGCGCCTTGAGGAATTAGCGTGACGACGTTTGCCCGAAAGGGTCATTCCTGCGAAAGCGGAAATCCGATGGATGCTGAGTCAAGCCCGGCATGACGTGCAGACGGGGCCTATGCCTGCGGATGATGGATGGTATCCTGGCAACAACTTCTGGCAGAGACACTTCAAGAGGGGTTAACGAGTTGCCAAGTGCGTAATATCACTCGCTTGAGATACTCGTGCTGATCAAAAGAACTCTCGTTGACCGGATACGCAGAGGGAGCGCCGTGATCCGAGCGCCTCGCTTGCTGAAAAAACTCGCGGGGGGGCTTCGTGCAGTCCTTTATCACCACCTTGGAGAACCGTGCCTTTTTACCCGGCGAATCGGAGTTTGTACGCCACCCGAGTTGTTCGAGGCACACATCGAGTGTCTCGTGTGCGACTACGACATCATGAGCCTGGATGATGTCCTGGATGGCACCCTTCCAAAGCGGCCACTGCTCATCACCTTCGATGACGCCTATCGGTCAGCGCTTGACGTAGGCGCGCCTATTTTTCTGAGAGGAACATTGCGTCGAATGTGCACCACCGCGGTGTTATTCGAGCGGTGTTATTCGAGCTGCTCTCTCTATTTAGCGTCAAGACCGCAAATGCGCCTGTTTTGTCTATGGCGCCTCTCCCAATCGACAAGTCAGCGGCCTCTGCGCATTCTTCTTCGCAACAAACAACAGACCTGCGCCTCAGGCGCCGTCCGGCAGGATTCTTCTAGTGGCCGGGCTGCCTAGCCCATCAGGGCGGCGGCTATCCAGCCTTTATCTCGGCCCAAGACTATCACCAGCTCGCAAAAGATAACCCTTTCCCTTTCTTGGCCGCCAGTAGAACATCGCACCCTTCCTGGCGTGTCAGGCTTGCTCGTCCTTATGAAAAATCTGGGTCAGAACCCGGACCGTCAGCCCATCAAACCTTCAGCGTCATCTCGATAAAGCCGAAGCTGGCCCCATCACCGACAAAAATTCGATCGACAATACTGTCGCCAAAGACATGGGCAAAGAAAATATTGACGTTGACATGCCGGTTGACTGTGTAGTTCAGTGAGGTCTCAATGATCTGGAACAGATCGTGTTTGCCAAACACCGGCCGGCCGACATAGCCAAATCCAGTCTGTCGGTTCTCCAGTGTAGCTCCAGCCCCCTGGTACCACAGGTCATTGTCTTCACTCACCCGGATATTGTGAAAGTCGGTGCGCCAGACCAAGCCCTTGAGCGGTTTGAGAATAAGCTGCAAGAAGGCGTCTTCGCTATTCATCAGGTTGTAGAAGGTCGTAAACGAATATACCCGGGCGGTGGGCAGGATCTGAAAGAAGGTCTCGTGATCGTCATCGTGGGGATCATCATCGCCCGAACTGCGATTATAGCCAACCCGAATCCACGGCTGCCAGGGCAATGTCCGGGGCTGCCAGCCGATCTCAAACGCCAGCGCCCAGGCCGCATGGTCCAGCCTGCCCCAGTCACCGCCCTGTCCCACGCCCCAGCCCATCAGGTCAATCGGGCCGGCTGAAGTCGGCCTCACATAGATTAGGTTGCCGCCGGCGGTGTGGACAGCGATATGCTGGCGGTCGGCGTTACGGACTGCAGCAGGCCGGTTGTCGGTCGGTCGCAGGCCGCGCCCGTCGGCATAATAGATGTAAAACAGACGTGCATCACTGGTTTGGGCAAACGATGGTCGGGTGATGTTGAAGCCAGTGTACAACAGGTCAATGTCCTCTATCATCTCAAGGCCGGCCAGATCAAACCCACCCTGGGTCGGGTGGGAGCCGTGCACAGTCAAGTTATAGGCGTCTTTGGTATAGCTCAGGGTGAAGCCGTCATACGAGCGCCCGACGTGCGACCAGCCAAACGGGCCGATCAGGCGTTGCGAGACGCGGAAGCGCTTGATCCAATCGGTAGTCGGGTCCTTGCTCAGCACTTCGGCCCCTTCGGCGATCAGGTGTCGCCCGCCCTTGATTGTCAGCCCCGGTACGCCCAACTGCTTGAGCGTCAGGTGCGCCTGTTTGAGAAAAACGCCCGAGTCGTTCCTGCGGCTGCTGTGAGCACGGTAGACCGCCCCCAGGCCAAAGGCGGCCTGCGGAGCGGGTGCTGAGGCGTCATCGGGCAGGCCGAGCAGGGAAGAGTTTTGTCCTTCCACATAGACATCAAAGAAGTTCTCCGACCACTTTAGCCCGAACTTGGCAACGGTTGCCGCATAGGCGTAGGAACTGTCTCCGGATGATCCCTCGAACCAGTCCCAGAACTCTCCCCGTACCCGCAGGCTGGCCGCCAGCGACAGCTTGGAGGAAATCTGAGACCGCGCCGTGTTTGCCTGGATCCGGGCCGGCAGACAGACCAGGAAGCAGACGGCGAGCAGCATGCTAGTCAGCCCCCTCCTCGCGCGAATCAAGGCAGGCGGTCGTTTTATCATGTGGGCTTTCCCCTCTCTCCCTCTTGTATAGACAGGAAGCTCTGTACTAGGCGGTCGCTCCGAGAGAACAGCTGGCGAGAACTTGGCCGGCAGGCTGTACGCCAAGGCCACATACGTAGGCACTCAGCCACATGAGTACTTCGGGCGTAGACAGGAGTTCGGAACGGGACAGGAAGTCGGCCGCCGCGGCCTCGACACTGCCTCCGGCCCCGACAATGCCAGCCACCCCGCCACGCGTGTTCTTGTTAAGGAACAGTACCACGCGTAGGTCGCGCCTTCGGACCTCTGGACAAACAGACTGAAGATAACCATAGTCGTCGCGGCCAGAAACAGCGTAGCCATCCGGAGAAAGAGGATCAAGGCCCAGGCTCTTGGCCAAGAACGCGCTGCCCACATATCACACCCGGCCGGTCAAACTGCTCCTGACTGTCAGTCTGTCGGAAAAGGCGTCCTCTAGCATCCGGGGAGAAACGTTCGTCAATCCAAACACCTTGTTGACGCCGCACAACGGGACAAAGGCGCATCGGAGCGAACATCATAGAGGAGTGATGACAAATGAAACCCCAATAGCGCCAACCGAAACAGCAGGAAGCTCTCGTAACTGTCTGCCTGCCCGATGTCCATAACCGGTAGTGACTCTCACACCAGTAGCCCAGGTATGAGTCGGATGCGTCCTAAAACGCCGGCACGTCCCAATAAGCACGTCCGTCATAGTTTTTACACAGGACGCTCAGCAGATACAGTTTGTATGTAGAAGTCGGCCATATTGCGGAGGCTAGTAAAGAATCTTTTGTCAGCGATATGCCGGGGGTAGAAAGCGTGCTCTTTCAGTGGCCGATCTTCCTTCAGCGCGTATGGTGCGCCACAGCCACCAAGTCGTGATAAAACATACTCCCGAGACGTCTGTGGCCGGCCCTGCAATAGCATCAACACTGCCGAGATACCCATTTATAAGTCTCAACCAACAAACCCCTGGTTGTTGGTTGCACTTTTAGTTTTCCGCCTATCACAAAAGTAGGCAGCCAGTAGTGACTAGCTCCCAGCCCAGTCGAACCATATTTTTCGGAAAAAACAAGGACAAGGGCGCGATTTGAGTCCGTTTCCTACCCACACGGGGCAGTTGTATGACAGATACTACTCCCCTCCTATATGTAACGAGAGAGCTGGCTACCCATATGTAACGAGAGAGCTGGCTACCCATATGTAACGAGAGAGCTGGCTACCCACCTGACTCGCTCCTTTTCCTTAAACACAGGGATGGCGTTCCCCTCACGCCCCCCTTTCGCTTATTTGCTATTGCGATGGGCGGCTGGTAGAGCGGACCGCCCGAACAATCTGAGCTACTCCGCCGCCCACCCGCTGTTTGCTAACCCGTTCAAATCCGACGCTCTCGATCAAGCGCTTCAATTCCTGACTATTAGGCAGATAGGAGACTGAGCGTGGCAGGTACGCATATGCCGCAGCATCCGATAGCAGGGCTCCCAGCCGAGGCACAATACGATTGAAATAGATGGAATGGGTCTGCTGCATCACCCAGTTGGTGGGCGTATCGACCTCTATCAAGATCAGCCGTCCGCCGGTCTGGAGCACCCGCGCGGACTCGGCCAGAACAGCCGAAATCGACACGAAATTGCGCAGCGCAAAGCCCGACACCACCGCGCTGGCCCAGGCTGACGGAAAGGGCAACAGACCGGCGTCGGACTGCACCCAGTCGGCCCTGATACGACGTCGACGCGCACAGGCTAACATTTGTGCAGCAAAATCAACCCCAACCACCCAGGCTCCCGTCCGACTGGCCAGAGCGCTGAGGTCTCCCGTCCCACAACCCAGATCAATGACCCGGTCACCGACCCCAAGCTCGGCTGCCCGCACGGCCCTCCGCCGCCAGCCCTGGTCCAGCCACAGCGAGATCAAACGGTTTAGGACGTCGTAGCGCGGAGCGATTCGGTCGAACATAGCGCGGACGACGGCCGCTTTTTCGGCGTTGTTGGGGAGCAGCGCGCCGGGCCGATCTTTCATAGGTCCATAACACCCCCACCTTAGGGAATCACCGGCAGGACAATATGGGAGCGAAACTCCCGATTATGGAAAACTGTTTGCTGGGCCGTCTGAAACGTCGTTCCTGTAGCTTGATCTCCGCCTGTGTTGAGGTTGCGGTCAAAGCGCGGAAAATTGCTCGACGCAATGTCAAGTCGCAGCCGATGGCCGGGTAAAAAGACATGGCTGGTCGCCCACAGGTCAATGCTCAATTCGGTTGGCTGGCCAGGTGACAGAAGTTTAGGTGTTGTCCGCGACTCACGGTAGCGGGCCCGCACGATGCCGTCGGCAATATTCTGCGCATAGCCATCGGGTCTCACGTCAACCAGCTTGGCCGTAAAGTCGGTATCGGGTGCTGACGAAGCGGCGTACAACACGACTTTGAGCGGGCCGGTGACTTCTAGAGGCTTGTCCAGCGGCGCTCCGGTATAGACTAAGACGTCTTGGCGGCTTTCGACCTGACGCTGGTCGGCCACGCCGACCGGAATGACCAGCGTATTACCCCCACAGGTGGGGACCGGATCGGCTGGGTCGTAGCGGAAGTGGTCGACGGCCTCCTCAGCCGGGGGATCAGGGCTGAGGAGGCCGTCACCACGTAGACTGTTGGCCTGCCCCGCACTGTGCAAATAGTACGGTATATAGGTGGTCCGGGCCAGCGGCCACTCGTACTCGTCACGCCACTGGTTAGTACCCATCACAAACAGACGAATCGGAGCTTCCTCAGAAATACCAGTGTCCATACCCTTCAGCCAGTAGTCAAACCAGCGCAACTGTATGTCATGCAGCTCAATGGACGCGTTGGGCCCAAAATCAATGTCACCGGTTCCGCCACTTATCGGTGTCGTATAAGGAAACAGGTGTGCCCAGGGACCGATTAACAGCTTTTGTCCGCCACGTGCCTGAGGGGTCATGGCTCTGGATCGCAGGCCGCAGAAATGGACGAAGGCGTCGCGCAAGAAAATATCGTACCACGAGCTGACATGGTACATTGGGATATTGATATTGTGGTGCTGGCGTTCGACATTGATCGCCCACCAGTACGGCCCGTCCTCGGGATGGGCCAGATAATCGCGCAAATACGGCGCCACATCGCGTAAGGTATCGGCCCAGTCCATCAACGGTAGACGGCGGTAAGCCTCGGGCGTCAAGGGATTACCAAAATTGATCGACCGCTCTAGATTGGGCCGAATGTGGGGCCACAGCTCCTCCTTAATGCCTTTGCGGTCGATTGTATTGCGTGCCAAAAAAATAGCGTACGGCACCTGCCAACCCAGGGAAAACGCGCCTCCGGTGTGGTACACCCAACTCTGATGAAAATCGGCCGCAGCCGAGACCGGAAACGCGCAGCGCAGGTGGGGCGGTCGGGTCGGGGCCAGCTGATATTGGGTGGCGCCCAGATAGGACTGGCCCTGGGTACCAACCAGACCGTTGCTGCAGGGAAGACTGGCTGCCCACTCGACCGTATCGTAGCCGTCTTGGGCTTCGTCAATCAGGGCGTAGTATTCACCTTCTGACTCAAACCGGCCGCGCCCGTCCTGGATGATCACCACATAGCCGCGGGCCGGAAAATACTCGTGGTCGCCAAACAGTTCGGCCATGTGTTTGCCGTACGGCAACCGGAGCAAGATGACTGGAAAGCGCCCCTCAGCATCGGGCCGGTACACATCGGCATACAGCTTGGTGCCGTCCCGCATAGTGGCAGCAACCTTTTTTTCGGTTCGGATAGCGTATTGTGGACGACTACCGTGCGGCATAAACCCCTCCTTATCTTTACTGTCTGTTATAGAAGCCTGTCGGCCAAAAGGCAATCCAAATCTGGGCTGCTCACGCCTCCAGCCATCAGGCAGGAAACGGCCTTGTCGAGGTGCGGTCAAGAATGCTAGACACGCGGGAGAAAAAGAGAGCGTTAATGATCGCTCCCCATGCAGGAAGAGATAAACGCTATCCTTAATGAGAATGCTATGCACTACTGGCTAGTCAAATCGGAACCGTATAAATACTCATGGGACCAATTCTGCCAAGATGGCTCAACCTACTGGGACGGCGTGCGGAATTATCAGGCTCGCAATAATCTCCAGACCATGCAGATCGGCGATCAGGTCTTGTACTATCACAGCAACAGAGAGCTAGCCGTGGTCGGGGTGGCTCGCGTCACCAGAGAAGCCTACCAGGATCCAACCACTGACGATGAGCGTTGGGTAGTGGTCGATCTGGAGCCGGTCCAAGCCTTAGCCCGGCCTGTCACCCTGCGTGAGATCAAACAGGACACTCGCTTGCAGGACATCGGCCTGATCAAGCAGAGCCGGCTGTCGGTAATGCCGGTGAGCAAAAAGGAATTTGACCTGATTGTCAAAAAGGGCCAGCCAATCCGAAAAGCATGACCCATATTCAGCATCGACAAGACCACCCGTCACCGACGCTTACAGCACTTCTGGACGAGCAGACTTTGGTTCACCACAAAATCGAGCTCCTGCATAAGGCGAGTGCAACCTCACATATGCTTCAGCAGTTTGGGCGCTGCTGACACAGATTTCCCCTGTTGCTACCGCTCCAGGCGTCCGAGATATCGAGGGCCACGGGCCAAGGGCGGGTATCAGCAGATCAGGGTTTTGACAGTGCCGTGAACAAAGTGTTCCCCGCTCGCTTTCCCTTGTTGTCCGCGTCTCAGTTCTAACCGAATCCGCCGCACCTCACCAAAACCACGTGCAGCATACAACAAAAAGGGGACGAGACCACCGCCGGACTCGCGCCCTTGCTCGGCTAGCGGTGATAGTCTGAGCGCGCGCGTCTGATCAGAGAGGTTGCTGAGCAAGGGTGCCGCAGAGCTGGGGACACCAGATGCGGCCAGAAGGACAAACTCAACGAGGGGTGCCGTGCGCCCGTTGCCCTCCCCGCATGGATGTATCCCTGTAATGCAGGTGGGCTAAAACCGCACGGATAAGGGTATCAATCACTTCCTGGTCTGCTTGGTCCGTCGGCAGCTGATTATTGAAGCGTTCTCGTAAATATCCAGAGGATTCACACGGCGCACCGTGATAGCATGCCGCGCTGACTCGATAGGTCGATATCTCTCCAGGGCAAACTCCCTCGTCAACTCTCCGTCCCCGTAAACACCCCTCAGTTGAACCTTATTCATGGTCTGCGGACTTACCGTCTGGCGTTCGCCTAGAGTCGAAACTGTCGAGAACGTTGTTACAGAATGTCGATGATGTTGTCGATCTCGTAGCCCAGATACTTCTGAGAAGCGGGCAGCTTAAGAGTACCCCGTCGAGGTATTGTCGCGCTTGGGCTTCAGACTGAGTGTTGCCTTTCGACAGATGGATATCGTGCAACTCATCAGCCGTGTCCGGGCTAAGCGGCAGAGCAGCTACGTACCCGGCAGTGTGAACGGGCTTCTCCAAGGAGGAGCCATGGCTCTAGGGTGAAAACGCATCTCCCAGCCGCGTCTTCCCGCATATCTTCTTCCTTGTCTCTCCCCATGCCACATCTCGAGAAACCTCTTTGGCTGTTAGTATCTTAGAAAAATTCTATCAAAGTAAGGATACCGATTTTATCAACGAGACTGTCCAACATCCTGTCCTGTGTGTTCCCTGTCACTTGGCTTGACCCGCGGGGAGCAGTTCGCTAACTTCTGGGCTGAGGAGGGATCGCTATGAGAGCGCCTCGGTCGTATCTAGCCGCAGCCGTCCAAATGACGGCGTCAACCTCAAAAGAAGAGAATCTGGCCAAGGCCGAAGCCTTTGTCCGCCTAGCGGCTGAACGGGGAGCGGCCTTTGTTGTCCTACCCGAGGTGTTTACCTGGCGCGGACCGCGCAGCCAAGAGACGGCCCAACTCGAATCCATCCCCGGTCCGACCTCAGAGCGTTTGGCCGAGTTGGCCCGCGGTCTGAGCGTTCATCTGCTGGCCGGCTCTTTTTTGGAAGAGACGACCGAACAACGCGCCTATAACACCAGCCTGCTGTTCAGCCCAGCCGGGGAAATACTGGCGCAGTATCGCAAGATTCATCTGTTTGACATCGACCTGTCCGGTCAGGTCAGCATCAAGGAGTCTGACACCAAAAAACCAGGTCAAGACATCGTAACCGCCACAACTGAGCTGGGAACGGTCGGCTTGTCAATCTGTTACGATCTGCGCTTTCCCGAACTGTACCGTCGGCTGGCCGATAAAGGTGCCGAACTTATCTGTGTGCCGGCTGCCTTCACCTTTCCAACCGGGGCAGCCCACTGGGAAGCCTTGCTGCGTGCCCGCGCAATTGAGAACCAGAGCTATCTCATTGCTCCCAACCAGATCGGCAAAAACGTCCACGGCTTTGCCGACTACGGCAACTCGATGATTATCGATCCGTGGGGCAAGATCCTGGCCCGGGCGCCGGACAAAGAAGGCTTGATTACGGCCGAGATTGACCGCGATTATCTGGAGAAAGTCAGAAGGGAGTTGCCATGCCTCGCGCATCGGCGGCTGTAGCGCCCGCTCCGGTCAAAGCCTTTTTTCGGGTCGTTAGCTGTGCCGACGCCCAGGCTCAGCTGGCGGCTTTCGCCCCCCTGACCAAGAGCGAAACTATTTCGGTCTTAGATGCGGACGGGCGAGTCTTGGTCAAAGGTCTAAAGGCACCAGTGCATCTCCCTCATTTCAACCGGGCTAATATGGACGGCTACGCGCTACGGGCCCAAGATACGTTTGGCGCCTCGCCAAGTTTACCGACCTATCTCAAACTGCTCGGAGTGATCGAGATGGGCCAAGAGGCCAAACGACGGCTTAAAAAGGGCGAGACCATACGTATCTCGACCGGCGGCATGCTGCCGCCCGGTGCCAATGCAATGGTCATGGTCGAGTATACCGAAGAGATGGGCGACGGTACAATCGAAATCCAGCGCAGTGTCTCGCCGTGGGAGAACATCTTGCGGGTGGGCGAGGACATTAAAAAAGGCGCCTCAATTTTTTCAGCCGGCCGCCGTCTCCATGCCCAGGATATCGGGGCGCTGACCGGGGTCGGGATTACCAAGGTAGCGGTCTACCGGCGACCGCTAGTGGGCTTGATCTCAACCGGGGACGAGATTATATCGCCTGAAAAAATCCCCAAGCCTGGTCAGGTTCGGAATGTGAACCAATATTCGCTGCGGGCGATGATTATCCAGGCTGGCGGAGATGTGTGTGACCTGGGCGTGGTCAAAGACGACCGCGCGGCGTTTGAGAAAGCCCTGGAGCAGGCTCTGAGAAAGGCCGATGTGGTAATGATCTCGGGCGGCAGCTCAGTCGGCACAAAAGACATGGCGGTCGAGGTGATCTGTTCCTTTCCCCGTTCCGAGCTATTCTTTCACGGTATTTCGATCGCCCCAGGAAAACCAACCATCTTTGCCGCCGCGGCTGGCAAACCGGTCATGGGCCTGCCCGGGCACCCAGTTTCGGCACTGGTCGTTTTCTCGCTGTTTGGCATGCCGCTAGTCCGTATGATGGGTGGAGAAGCGGCCCAGGTCGCGTTCACCCCGGCCCGTACTATTCGCGCCCAGCTGAGCCAAAACATTCCGTCTGTCCCGGGTCGGGAAGACTATGCCCGGGTCACCATTAGCGGCAACAACGACAACCTGATGGCCGACCCCGTGCCCGGCAAATCGGGCGCTGTCTTCAGCCTCGTCCGTGCCGACGGCATGGTGCGTATTCCTCAGAACGAGGAGGGCAAAGAGGCGGGTGAAGAGGTGGAAGTCCTTCTATTTTAAGCCATGCCACAGCACCATCTCCACAAGTCAGACACCCCGGAGCGGAAACGCTATTTGCAAAAGAAACCGCTCGGGGAAGCTTTAGCGCTTCTCCTTAGCGCTGTTACGCCGTCGCAACGGGTAGAAAAGATCGCGGTGGAGGACGCTCTCGGCCGCACTACGGCCCAACCTGTCTTTGCCGCACTGTCCGCTCCACACTACCACGGGGCGGCCATGGACGGCATTGCGGTGCGCGCCGAAGATACCTTCGGGGCAAGTGAGTTCTCGGCCGTGAGCCTGACCGCGGTCAAGTCCAACACCAAGCGGCTCAGTCCCAACCATGGACGACCGTTCCAATATGTAGATACCGGCAGCCCACTGCCAGCCTGGGCCAACTCGGTCATTATGATCGAGCGGGTGTTTAAAAAGAGCGAGACCGAGGTAGAGATTCGAGACGCCTCAACGCCCTGGCAACACGTCCGCCTGGTCGGCGAGGATATTGTCGCCACCGAACCGCTGCTGCCGCGCGGTCACACCCTGCGCCCGTATGACCTCGGAGCCCTGCTCGCCGCCGGACATACCATCATTCCGGTCCTCGCCCGGCCAACGGTCGGGCTTATTCCGACCGGCTCGGAACTGATCGAACCAGGAGAGCCGGTCAAACCGGGCCGGATTATCGAGTTTAACTCTCGGGTGGCGGGGGCGTTTGTTGAAGAGTGGGGAGGCATGCCGCAGCGCCAGCCTCGGGTTGTAGATGAGCTGCCCAAGATTATCGGAGCGCTCAAAAAATCGATTGGAGACAATGACATCACCGTCATCATTGCCGGCTCTTCGGCTGGTGAGCACGATTTCACCTTGCGAGCCTTGGAATCACTGGGAGAGATCTTGGTTCATGGCATTGATATCATGCCCGGCAAACCGGCCATCTTAGCGGTCATCAAGGGTAAACCGGTGATTGGTCTGCCTGGCTACCCAGTGTCGGCAGTTGTCATTTGTCAGCAGATTCTTCATCCCCTGCTCGCCCATTTCCTCGGCCGACCGGCCCAAGGACCGTCCAGACTGCGGGCCGTTTTACCACGTAAGGTCCCTTCACGGCTGGGCTTAGAAGAATTTGTGCGGGTCAGTCTGGGCAAAGTCGGCGAGCGATTGATCGCTAATCCACTCGGCCGTGGGGCCGGGGTGATTACGACGATGGTGAAGGCCGATGGGGTACTGCGGATTCCCTCGCTCGATGAGGGTCTGAATGCCGGCCAGGAAGTGCCAATTGAGCTCTTACGTCCGGCCGAGGAGATTGCCAATACCATTCTATTCACCGGCAGCAATGATCTCACCATCGGCGTTCTTGACGATCAGTTGCGGGGGCAGTATCCGGGGCTCAAGATCTCGGCCAGCAATGTTGGCTCGCTGGGCGGCTTAGTCGCTCTAAAACGCAGCGAAGCGCATATCATTGGCAGCCACCTGCTCGACCCGGCCAGCGGAACCTACAACTTGCCTGATCTCAAAAAGCTGAGGCTGACGTCCAAAGTTGTAGTGCTGAACCTGGTGATCCGCGAGCAGGGTCTAATCGTGCCCAAAGGCAATCCTAAAAAGCTGAGCGGCATCAAAGATCTAGCCTGCCAAAACCTGAGCTTTGTCAATCGCCAGCCCGGGGCCGGCACACGGGTTTTACTCGACTACAAACTGGCCAAGCTTGGCATCAAGCCGGACACGATTCAGGGCTACGAGCACGAAGAAGCTACCCACATGGCCGTGGCAGTTGCCGTTGCCAGCGGACTGGCCGACACCGGGCTGGGGGTCAAGTCAGCCGCCAAAGCCCTTGACCTGGACTTTATCCCGGTCGAGCACGAAGACTATGACCTCATTTTTCTCAAAGACTTCTTCAACAGTACCACCGGCCAAAAACTGCTCGCGGTGATCCGCTCCGACGGCTTCAGACAGGCGGTCGAGCGCTTGGACGGCTATGACACGAGCAAGACCGGTCGCGTCAAAAGCCCAGCTCCAGGACAGACACGCAAAAAACCGGCGACCACAGCAACCAGGCGAAATGGCTAGGGGCGGTTCCCCTTCCTCGTCCCCTCCCCCATGATCGACTTCAACCCACCCACCCACGTCCAGACCGCAGTCAGTGCTATCAAACGTTTTATCGCTGACGAACTCAAACCCATGGAGCGCGAGCTAGCCGACTATCTGACCAACGAACACCTCTATCTACAAGCCGACGGCCAGCTCGCTCCACTGATCTTATCGGCCCAACGGACCATTCGCAAAATGTCTGCCGAGCGGGGACTGTACGCCCTACATATGCCCACAGAGGTTGGCGGCGGTGGCTTCAGCCTGACCGACATGTTCTTTGTCCATGAGGCTGTCTATCAGCACGGCATAGGCCTCAGCCAGTGGATGCTGTCATGGACTGAGGGACCCAACCAGATGCAGATGTGGCTGAGCGAGGAGCAAAAGCAGCGCTACCTGCTGCCGCTCGTCCGGGGAGAGCAGACCGCGGCCTATGCCATTACCGAATATCGGGGGGGCTCGGACGTGCTAGGCATGCAAACTCGAGCCGAGCGCTGCGGTGATGAGTGGACTATTCATGGCACCAAAGCCTATATCACCAACGCCCAGTATGCGGATCAGATCTTTGTCTGTGCGCTCACCGACCCCGCTCAAGGCAGCTCGGGCGCAACCGCCTTTATCGTAGAGAATGACGCGCCGGGCCTCACCATCGGTCGCACCTATCGGACAATCATGGACGACGGCATGACCGGCGAGCTGATGTTTGACGACTGCCGAGTACCGCTGGAAAACACTTGGGGACAAGAGGGCCAAGGTTTTTACCTCAGCATGGGGATGATCAACTGGATTCGCGTCCGCCGGGGCGGTATGTGTAGTGGTCTGGGCCAATACTTACTTGATCGGTGTATCGACTACGCCAAAAACCGCCAGGCTTTTGGCGGCTCGCTGAGCCGTTTCCAAGCCTTACAGTGGATGATAGTCGATTCCTATCTCGACGTACAGGCGATGCGAAGCATGTCCTTGCGCAGTCTGTGGGAAGCTGACCAGGGCAACCTGTGGGCGCTGAAGGTTGATCCGCGACTCATTCAGACCGTGTGTGGCTTAAAAGTCTTCTGTGATGAGGCGCTCTACCGGGTCGCCGATCGGGCGGTGCAGCTGCACGGCGCCTACGGCCTGAGCAAAGATTCGGGTATTGAAAAGATTTTTCGGATCGCCCGTAACTTACGCATTCCAGGCGGAACGGACGAGATTCAGCGGGTGAATATCGCCAAATCTCTAGGTTTGTGAGGAAAGAGAGCGATGGACAGAGTTCACCATGAATAGAGAGGACTGGCTCCCTGAAAGTTGTCGAATACTCCGACGAGGATCAATGCTATATCGGGAGAGCTCCCGGTGTCATGCTGGGCGGCGGAGTGCGTGACTAGGACGATGCCCAAGGTAGACGCCAAGTGATGCGAAAAGTAGAGGCAGATCTAGGCAGCCGATAGTGACCCCCTCCCGTTCGAGACCGCGAACAAGGCGTATTCAGACAAATTCAACCTGCGGGTAGGCAAACACGAACGGCTAGCGATCACTGCCTGCAAATCCGATCAGATCCTGCACTTCTTTTGTGTCAAAGTTCTTGACAGAGAAACTGACCGTCAGCTCTCTCCGCCACCTTGACAATCTTTTCTCCCACCCCATACTGCGTTCGATGAAGAACTCCTCCTCAGTGGCCGAGGAGTTGACCCACCCCTCTGTCCCGGCTCCCACGCGGCGCATCTTTTACGGCTGGATCGTACTCGGTTTGGCTTGGACCGTCCTGTTTGTCTCTTACGGCGTTCAATTTACGTTCGGGGTTTTCATGCCGGCTATTGAAACAGATACGGGTTGGGACCGGACCAGCTTGTCTCTCCTCTATGCGGTCTATGTGTTTCTGTATAACGTCTTGGGAGCCGTCAGTGGCTGGGCGACCGATCGGTGGGGTCCGCGGCTGGTTATCTTTACCGGTGGCTGTTTTCTAGGCGGTGGTGTTCTTCTGACCAGCCAAGCGCAGGAGCTCTGGCAGCTGTATGTCACCCTCGGCGCTATCACCGCAATAGGTATGAGCTCAGCCTTCGTGCCGTGCAACTCCACGATTGTCCGCTGGTTTACGAGGCGGCGGGGTCTAGCTCTGAGTATTTCGACCAGCGGGGGCAGCGTGGGAAATTTTCTTTTTCCGCCGCTTGCCGCAGCCCTCATCGCTGCTTACGGCTGGCGTCCGACCTATCTGATTCTAGGCTGTGCTAGCCTGGCCATTATCGGCCTGTGCGCTCTGTTCATCGTTCGTGATCCAGAACAGTTGGGGCTGTCCCCGGACGGCTCTTTCACCTCGCCCGTCCAAGAAGAACCAAACGGCCATGCAGTCGCAGGAACGGACTATACGCTCGCCGAGGCACGAAAGACGGCTTCTTTTTGGCTGTTAAACGCTGTCTTTACTCTGACCTGGCTGGTCGTGTTTATGCCATTGATTCATCTTGTTCCGGTCGCCACCGCTCTGGGGGCGTCGCCAGTTCAGGCGGCCACAATTGTGAGCGCGGTTGGTCTTGGCAATCTGGCTGGCCGTCTGCTAGCCGGAGTCATCTCTGATCGTCTGGGTCCCTTGCCAACCCTAGGGACCAGCCTTGCTATGCAGGTGCTGGCCTTTGTTGGTTTTGTGCTGAGTAGCAACCTCAGCCTGCTGTATCCCAGCGCGATTATCTTTGGCCTCGCCTATGGCGGGGCGGTCGCCCTGTTTCCGCTCATTGTGGGAGATTTTTTCGGTCGGGTGTCAGTCGGGGCTATTGTCGGCTTTATCTTTGCCGTTGCCGGCTCAACCAGTGCCTTTGGGCCCTTTATCGCCGGCTACATCTATGACACCAGCGGTTCATATGAGACGGCTTTTCTGCTCGGTGCGGGGCTCAACCTGCTCGGTTTGGGTGCACTCTTTTTTGTCAAAAGACCGCCGGTTAAACAGCCCTCCCCAAACCTGATGGCCCCTGTTCACACAGGATAAAGTTATGGCTGCTCTTGTCGTTTCCCGCCCCTCAGGATATTGCACACCTCAGTCTCAGCCTCAGGCAAGGAGGGAGCGATGTTACGCGCACAGGTGAACGGCATCGAGTTAGTCTACGAACTGAACGGCTCGGGCGAGCCTCTAGTTCTGATTCATGGGGCCCAGAGCGACCGTAGTATTTTCGCCGGACTGTTGCCCGCTTTTACCGATCAGTTTCAGGTCTTGACCTTTGATCAACGCGGCTCAGGGCAGAGCGAAAAACCCGACATGGAATACACCATCGCCCTGCTGGCCGATGACACAGCGGCCCTTATGGAGCAGGTCGGGTTTGGTTCGGCTCACATTATCGGTGTGTCAATGGGTGGCATGATCGCCCAAGAGTTTGCCCTACGGTATCCGGCCAAAGTGCGTAGCCTGGTGCTTGGCTGTACCACATCCGGAGGTCCCAAGGCTGTCCCGCTGTCCGGGGAGGGCCTCGCTAGGGCCTACTCCACCAAAGAAATGTCGGCCGAAGAACGTGGCCGTGCCCTGGCCGAGGCGGCCTTCACCAAGGGCTATATCAAGGCCCACCCGGAAGTGATCACAGCCATGATTGAGACCCGTCGCAGTCGCCCGATCGATCCCGTTGGCTTTGGCTCTCGGATGAAAGCCGCGTTTGCCCACGACACCTACGACCGCCTGCCCAATATCTCCTGCCCGACCCTGGTTATCACCGGCAAACAGGACGCCCTGATTGCCTGGGAAAATTCCGATTTGCTGTCTGAACGTATCCCTGGCGCTAAGCGGGTGGTGCTGGAGCCGGCCGGGCATGTGTTTTGGATTGAGCAGCCCCAGCAGTCGTATCAAGCTATCCTGAGCTTTTTACACGGACACACAGCGTAAAGGACGCAGTATGCCACAACGACAGGTGACCAAAGACAGCCAAGCCCGAACCCTGCGCGGCTGGATGCTGGGTTTGCACGCGACCCATATTGTCGATGTTGGCGGTCGGTTGGGCTATTTTTCAGCCCTCCGCCAGCAGGGTGGGAGGGCAACCGCGGCAGAACTGGCCGCCACCCAAAACCTCGACCCATGGCGCACCGCGGTGTGGTGCAAAGCCGCTTGCACGGTCGGTATTCTGCAGGCGGCTGACGGGGGGAATGACATCCTCTATGGCTTTGCTCCGTTCATGGATGAGTTGTTGGCCGATAACGCGTCCGACCTGCTGACCGCACACGTGTTGGCCAATCTGGCCCGCGACTATCCAATCTATCCCGATGCATTTCGGACCGGGGCGACCAAGACCTTTCACGACCACGACGAGGATTTTTTCGCCCGGCAGGGACGTATTTCGGCGCTCCGCGCTCCAGTCGTGTTGGCAGCCGCCCGGCAGCTGCCCGGCGTTGAAGCGCGCCTGAGTGCGGGCGGCACCGTCGTGGATATCGGCTCTGGTAGCGGCACGGTCTTGGCCAGCTTTGCCGAAGCCTTTCCAAACTGCCGGGTGATCGGTATCGAGCCCCTGCCCTACTTTGTGGAAAGCTCACGCCAACGCATCCAAGAGCGAGGCTTGGAGCAGCGGGTTCGGGTTGAATCGGGCGGTGGCGAGCGTATGGACTTTGACCAAGTCGCTGATCTGATCACTATGGTTCAGGTCTTTCACGAGTTGCCGGACACGGAAAAAATCACGATTCTGCGCCGCTGCCATCAAGCCCTCAAACCCGGGGGTACCCTTCTGATTGTTGATCGCTGTGCACCGGAGACCGCCCAAGATATTCAAGACCGACGTTTTAGCATGAGCATCCTAGAGCAGTGGTTTGAGGTCACCTGGGGTAATATTGTCAACACGCGGAGTGAAATCCTTGCCATGCTCCAACAGACAGACTTCACGGTCAGCCAGGAGACTCCAGATATGGTGCCGACCTATTGGTCGTTTGTGGCGGAAAAAGGCTGAGGACGAGTCTGAGCTTTAGGTCATCTCTCTTAAAATCCTCAAACGGAGCGTCTATGTCTCGCCTTGGCATGGTTGTGTATCACGGTATTGAAAGCGGGACCGAGCTGGCCGAGTACGGCCGGATTGCCGAAGGAACAGGCTTTGATTCACTGTGGGTCACCGAGCGCTATTTTCACGAGGAAACATTTTCACTGCTAGGCTATCTGGCAGCCGTTACCCAGACCCTCAAGCTTGGTGTTGGAGTGGTGAACCCGTATACCCGCAACCCGGCTCTGTTAGCCATGGCCGCCGCTACCCTGGACCGGCTCAGCGGAGGACGCCTAATACTGGGATTAGGCCGCAGTGAGCCGGCGGTTATTCAAGACAAAATGGGCATTCACTACGGCAAGGCCAGTGCGGCGATGGAAGGCGCGGTCGGCCTGCTCAACCGCCTCCTGTCGGGCCAACGAGTCACCGAAACGGCTGGTCCGTTCAGCCTGGCCAACACCAAACTCTCGCCCGTCCCAATTCGGAAAACGCCGATTTATCTTGCTGCGATTGGTCGCAAGGGCTTGCGCCTGGCCGGTGCCATCGCCGATGGGGTTGTTCTTAACGCCTATGTGCCGACCAGCTATATCAGCTACGCGGTTGAAGAAATTCGCAACGCTGCGCGCAACGCGGGCCGTGACCCGGCTGCGATCGACATCAGCTGTATGCTCGTCGTCCGCCTGACCAACGATCCGCTGCCCCTCTACCCAGGGCTGAAAAAGCGGCTAGCGCGATTGCTGGACGAAGATTTCGTTGGAGAAATTCTGCTCGAAAAAGGCGGCTTTGATCCGGGCATTCTAGTGCCCCTGCGGGCAGCCTACCGCAGCCGTGACGAAGAGGCCGCAGCCGGGTTGGTTACGGATGAAATGGTCAGCGCGTTTTATGTCGTCGGACCGGCCGACAGCTGCAAAGAACGGATTGCTGCCTACCGGGCGGCTGGGGTTGACGCGCCTCTGCTGTTGCCGCGTCTGGAGGATTACCGCAAGGTGGCCGAGACCCTGCGGGACTAACCCCTGTCAGCCCAGGCTCCGCTCCACCGACTCCCGGCCAGAGCGATTGGCAAAGCCGCCTTCCCAGCATTTGAGGCTTTCCCCTGCCTATGTCTGAGCCCGGTTCGCTTTCACCCCAGCCAAGAAGTCAAGCACAGCGACGCCAAAGGCATCGTTCTGATCCCCCGCCACCATATGGCCTGCGCCTGAGACATCCACATACCGGGCGTGCGGAACGGCGTGACGAAACTCATCGGCCGTCTCTTCACTGACCACATCGCTGATTTTTCCGCGCACCAACAGGGTCGGAACGGTCAGGGCGCGAGCGGCCGCCAGCATACGCTCAGGGTCACGCCGCAGCCGAGCTGGGCTTAACATCTGGGGGTCCCAGTGCCAACGATAGCGGCCGTCCTCGCCTTTGCGAAGATTTTTTTCAAGTCCACTCAAATTTTTAGGGCGCGGTCGCTGAGGTAGATAGGCGGCAACATAGTCAGCCGCTTCCTCGAGGTTGGCAAAGCCATTTGGTCGGCCGGTCATAAACGCGCGAATGCGATCAACCCCCTCCTGCTCTACCCGGGGCGTAATATCCACCAACACAATAGCCGAGCTGACCGGCCCGGACGCCTCACCCTCGGTCAGCAGCGAGGTCATGCCACCCAACGATGCACCGATCAGTACAGGACATTGGCTAAAATGGACAAGGATTTTGTGCAGATCCGTTACGTAGGCGTCAATATTATAGTTCCCGTCCGGTGCCCAGTCGCTATCGCCGTGGCCGCGTAAGTCGATTGAGACCGCGTACCAGCCCCGTTCGGCTAAAGTCCGTGCCGTTCCGCCCCAGGCGTGACGTGTTTGTCCTCCCCCGTGCAAGAGCAGAACAGGCGGAGCGTCGCTCTTCCCCCAGGCGTCAGCAGTCAGTCTCAGCTGACTCTCGACCTGATAGTGAATCCGTTGTGGAGTGATATCTTGTCCTGACATGGTTTTTCCTTAAAGACAGCGAAGTGAGGCGGCAGCCTAACAGGATGGCGCTTCCAAAACAAGCCGTGTAAAACTGAACGCTCAGTCAGCATGGAGTCTAAGCGGCGCGAGTCTTCAAGCCTGGCTGGAGCGAGTAGACTCAGGGGAGCATGCCGGAAATGGACGGACACGCGAAGCAAGCCCCCTGCCGGCGTCAGGGCAATCAGAGTAGTGATCGGAGGGGATACCTACAGCCTCTTCCGGCGGAGATAATAGGACAATTCGTTGGCATTTCTCGCCACTGTGACCCATCCTGTTCGGAAGACCGGGCTACACGACAGAGGGCTTATATGTTACTGAATAAGGTCGGTATCTCTGCAGGTTGGCAAGATTACTCTGCGTCGGACGCTGGTGAAAGCCACAGAGAACGGCCGAATTCCGCAGATTTCAGACTATCCACTACATTCATTTTTTTCATAGCATCGCGACCATTCAATAAGTATTGTTGATCCGGCCGCGGAATATGACGGAGGTTTGGTCCCTGACGTATTCAAATTACGGGGTACTCGTCGGTCTCTCTGTAAGCTCAGTGATAGCGGGCTGTATAAAGGAGATAATCAGGAAGCGTGGTTTGCGTCTTTTCTCTCTGGATCAGTTCCCGGCAGCAGCATAGCAGTGAAGCGATCTTTCCGCAGCCAGCGGAAGCTGGTAGACACATGTTCTGCGGGGCGGATTGGACGAAATACAACGGAGAGCGGTTGAGGTTGGCCACGATATGCCTCCGTTTCTAATACGAAAGTTGCTTCGTCCCATCACAGAACAAGGAGGGTATAAGGCCGTCCTTCAAGCACCCACCCACCGGCACAGAGGGACCTCTTGCCAAGTGGCTCCGAGCCGTTCAGTTCTGCACACTTTATTAGTGGAAACTCGGTCAACCCTCAGCCCGGCTGCTCACCGCTTGGTAAAGACAAAATACTCTCCCATGTCCGCCCGCACCCTTTCCATATGGGTGACATACTTGGGGAACCCCCCGTTATAGTTTCCATCCTGGCGGCGCTGAAATTCGCCCTCGAAGTTGTAATAGCCCGGGGTGCAGTCCTGGTTCCGGGTGGTTTTGCCCCGATACTTTTTCACTTCTTCCACCCACCACGCTTCGGCCTCAGCAGTCACATCAAGCGACTGGTAGTCCCGGCGACGCACGTAGTCGATGCAGGCCGCGATGTGATCGCCCTGGGACTGAAGCATGTCGGTCAGGTTGAACTGAAACGACGCCTGGTAGCCGCCCATGATGAACAGGTTGGGGTAGCCCTGGGAGTGGATACCAAACAGCGTGCGAATACCCGTGCGGTACTTCGCGGTCAGGTCCAGGCCGGTGACGCCCCGGATCTCGTTATAGAGGCCGGTCTTCTGGACCTCAAACCCCGTGGCATAGATCAACAGATCAAGCGGGTACGGCCGACCCGCAAACACCGGGCCCTGGGCCCTGATCTCGGTAATGCCCCGGCCGTGGGTGTCGACGAGATGGACGGTCGGCCGGTTGAAGGTCGGCAAATAGTCGTTATGGAAACAGGGCCGCTTGCACATAAACATGTACCACGGCTTGAGCGCCGTCGCCGTGGCCGGGTCCTTGACAATGGCGTCAATGCGGGCGTGGATACGCATCATGTAGTCGATGTTGGCGTTTTCCTGGCGGCGGATCTTCTCCGCCCGAGACAGCCCGGCACGCTGCGCCTGCTGCTCCGGGGTCAGCTGGGGGCCCCGCATCGCCTTCTCGCGCCGCTTGGCCTGCCAGCCCGGCTTGAGCTTGCGGGCCCAGTTGGGGTCCGTTGGCCAGTCGTCCTGGATGTCAATTGAGGACGGGGTTCGTTGGAACACGTACAGCTCCTTGGCCGCCGCCCCGAGAGCCGGAATGGCCTGGACCGCACTCGCCCCGGTCCCGATGATGCCGACCACCTTGTCCGCCAGCCCCGACAGGTCCGCCTTGGTATACTCATAGTCCCAGCGCGAGGTGTGGAAGGAATGCCCCGCGAAGGTCTCCATCCCCGCGATCTTCGCCAGCTTGGGCTTGGCCAGCGTCCCGTTGGCACAGATCACAAACCGCGCCTGCAGCACGTCCCCCCGGTCCGTCCCGATCCGCCACCTCCCTGCGGCCGCGTCCCAGACGGTCGACGTAACCGTCGTTTGGAAGACCGCCAGCTCATACAACCCGTACTGCCGCGCAATGGCCTGACAGTGGGCCAAAATCTCTGGTCCCTTGGCGTAGTGGTCCTTAGGGACGTAATCCATCTCGTCAAGCAGGGGGAGATAGTCATAGGCGGGCACGTCACAGGCCACGCCCGGATAGCGGTTCCAGTACCAGGTGCCGCCCACATCCGCCCCCCGCTCGACAATGCGGATGCTCTCGACGCCGTACTCGCGCAGGCGGGCCGCAGTAAGCAGGGCGGAGAAGCCGCCGCCGATGAAGAGGCAGTCGACCGTATCGGTGAGCGGTGCCCGGGGGCGGAGGGGGCCCCCGTAGGGATCGGTCTCGTAGTGGGCGAGGGAGCCGGTCAGGGCGGAGGTGTACTGGGCCGTGCCTTCGGGTCGGTAGGCGAGTCGGAGATCGCGCTCCTCGGCGAATTTCCGCTTAATGGCTTCGTAATACTCTTGAGGCTTGCCAGACTTTGAAAGCCCGGCCATGGTACCGATTAGAGGCTTCTCCTGCCTGTCAGTCATGTATAACCCTCCATGCGTATGATCCGTATAAGCCTGTATGGGCAGCGGCTAATGGGGTAGCCGGGATTCAGGTGGGCGAAGGCGCCGAGAAGAGGGAACAAGGGCACGTAGGACGCTAGTCCCGTCCTACGCCTAAGGGAGAGGTTTTAAGCATCAACCCGATCAAAATACTTGATGTTGGGCGGTCCTTGCAGGGCTTTGCCAAGCTGTTCCATAGCGCCGGTTTCAGTCCGCCAGTTCAGATATCTCTGATAGTGTTCTTTTGAATCCCAGCGTTCGTAGAATACGAGATGACCAGTTTCATCTAGGTCCTCATAGATGTCGAGGCCCTGGCAACCGTCATAGGCACGGGTATCGGGCAGCATCTCTTTGAGGGAAGCTTTAACCGTATCCACAGCCTCAGGTTTGACGTGCATATCGAGTATAACAACTGTTGTCGCCATTATTTGTCCTCCTGTCGGTTGAATATGCCCCACCGGGCGGTGTCTAGATCTAAGCAAGTTGTCGGGCGTGTGTCAAACGTGCCGAGCCGCAGCTCACGACACAAGCGTCCGTCCCTTCCCAGGCAGGACAACCGACAGTCGATCGAACCGGTGGTCAACCAGTTCATCAGCGCGGGCCAGCAGAGCGTCATTGGTGGTGAATTTCTCGACCATGTAACTCAGATCGCTCAAATCGTGGATGAGCAGCTTCACGGCTTGGTCGTGGATCCTGTCTTCCTTGACCACCTGAAGCAGATCCACCACCACATCCTCAAGCTCTGAGCTTTCAATATCAATCGCCATCT
Source organism: uncultured Binatia bacterium (SeqCode) (assembly GCA_965214605.1). GTDB lineage: Bacteria > Desulfobacterota > Binatia > Bin18 > Bin18 > JAAXHF01. Next base: position 1,542,579 of record OZ243961.1, read on the forward strand.
CAAACGCTCGCTCAACACTGAGTCCACCACCAACCTCGCGGCCGTAGGCTCTGAGTAGAGAACGGAGGCGGACCACCGAAGACGGATCAAACCACACCTTGCTGCTCTCGGCCACTGCCGGCTCGCTCTCCAAGACGGCTTCGACCAGAGCTAGGGCACCTAGATGTCCGGCTTCATGACGCGCCATGGCGAACCAGAATCTACGCAGATCGTCCCGATCCTGAAAAACCTGGGCAAAGCGCGTGTACAGCGTCATCGTCTTCTTTTCCAGACTGACCGCAGTGCGGAGAATGTCTTTCAGCGTAACGCGCTGTGGACGACGATGCAGATCAGCTCTCTCGGCCATGATCAAGACATAGCAGAAGCGGGCGGGAGAGTACAAGGAGACGGAGGAAATAAAAGGGAATGTAGGCCGACTTTACAGAGCCCAGAGGTTCGCCGCCCTACCACAAGCGATGGTGGCCACTAGCTCACCGCTGGCCCCGGCGACATTTGCCCTCTATCTCCACAACAACACGCTCTACTACATTAAAGAGCCGTGCCAGCCGGAGGACACCACCGCCCGCTTCTTTCCGCACGTCTTCCCTCGTGATCAGGCTGACCTGCCCCCGTACCGACGTCCGTATCAATTTGACAATTGACACTTCTCTTTTGCTTGGCGCAGGGACTTCTTTGACGGGAAGTGCATGACGCAAGCTCCGCTGCCGACGTATCCGATCGTCCACATCAAGACCGGCCAGTTTGTGCCGAGCTGTTTCGGGCAGTAGAGGCCCCCATCAGTCCGAGGCCGCCCGTACGGTAATTTCGCAATGCCGCGACTCAGTTCACGGTGGTGCTGGAGATGAAAGGTTTTATCACCTTAATGCCCGCTCGCACTTTCTGCACGGTTACGGCATGTTAACTGACGAAGTTCGAGCAGTGCCAGCTCTCCATCACCAACCTTCCCCCTATCCTCGGTACTCCTGACCTATTGCTCAATAAGCACCGTAACCACTTTTACGGCATCACCTTTGAGCTGCTACTGCTGCTGATCAAGTGGGGCTTGCGGGACAACCGCAACATTCTTCTCCTTTTGCACTTCCTGACCCCACCTCGTCTTTCTCGCCGACGGCGTCTGCTGTGGCTGACGTCTACCGGCTGTTCGGCAATGGGGTCGCATAAGCCTTTGGGCTGGTTATGGCTCGGATCCAACGCGAAGCGTTTGCTGACTCAAGGTGACACCGTTCTCGGGGTCAAGATTGACAACAACCAAGCTGCCCGTCTCGTGCGCTCCCATGTGTAACGGAGCGGGCGTACCTGGATAACACGCCCGCGTCTGGCCGTGAGAGATGTCGGTAAAGACGTGTACATGGCCCAAGGCTAAATAATCAAGCTTGGAGGCCGCCACCTCTTCGGGCGTGATCAGCGAAGAACGCATGACTTCTACGTCATCAACATAAAAGCCGTGGGCCATCCCGATATGCCAGTAATCGCCCTGACGCTCGGGCACACCAGCCAACGGTTTGTAGGAATGGTCGTGCTCGACCAACCCCTTGCCCCAGACGGTGGCGTGGAGTTCCGGAAACTCCAGGGTTTCCCCCATCTCTGAGGTCAGCGTAAATACATGGGAACCCGCGTCACAGAAATCGACTTTTTTATAGATCGAACGGTTATCGTAACAGTCATGATTGCCCGGAATCAGGACGACCGGACAGGGCACCCGTTCCAACTCCTTGTAGACAAACTCAACGCCCGATTCCTGCACTCGGTTCGAATCGAACAAATCGCCGGCAATCAGAAAGAGATCGGCCTTTTCCTCGGCAACCATATCAACAACTTTTTGGAACGCGTGCTCGATCCGCCTACGGAAGGCCCGGCCTTCTTGACTTTTACCAAAGGTATCACTCTCAAGATGAACGTCGGACGTGTGAACGAGCTTCAGTGGGCGACGTGCCATATATAATCCCTCATCGTTCTGACACCTGTGTCGGACTACGTGGCAGGATTCCGCAGCGGCAGGGTGACGGTTGCCTTACCCGGGGTCAGGACCTTGCCCTGCCCATTCTCGACCCAGATGTCACACTCCACATGTCCAAGCCCATTTTCTATCCATTTCTTGGTAACCGTGCCCTTGCAGGCTAGCGGCTCGTTGACATACGCAATGTCACGGTTGGCATACGACATTTTTTTGAGCGTGCCTCCCTCGCCGATCCAGTTGGTCATGAGCTGGGACAAGAATGCGCCCCGCAGCGGACCGTGGACGATCACCTCCCGATAGCCCTCCTTGAGGGTAAAGTCTCGATCGAAGTGGATGCGCTGCGGGTTCCAGGTCACCGCACTGTACAAAAACAGCAGAGTGTTGGATGGGATCTTTTCCAGCCCGGGGAGATGGGCGCCCTCTTGAACCTCTTCAAAATAGACCTGTCCGCTTGGTGTTTCGGCCATGCCCGACTCCTAGCGTAAGATGCTTGCCCCTTTTTCAATCAGGACTATTTCACCCCTCTGATTGGTAAAAGTGGTTTCACGTTGGACAAAGATGAGTGGTCCAGACCGTCCGTTTTTTTGGTAAATATCCGTAATTTTTGAGCGACCGGTGAGGACATCGCCAACCCGGATGGGCTGCAAAAACTCGACCTCTGTTCCACCGTCCATCAGGCGCGGCAGGGGAGTCGGCGGAACCGGAAATTTGCCCTCAAAAGGGAGCCCATCCGGGCGCAGTTCGGTCTCGGGTACTGGCTCGGTCAGGGGCGCCATATAAAACAGCGGCGGTGCAATCAGACCACCATAGCGACTATTTCTAGCCCTTTCTTCGTCCAAATAGAGCGGGTTCAGATCGTCCGTGGCCACCGCAAAACGAGTCACGTCGCGACGAGTGACCTCTACCGTCCAGGGTGGGGCTTCACGGCCGATCCATGACCGGATTTCGTCGGTGATCAAAGATTCAGACTGGGATTCGGGCTCACTCAACATCTGGGACTCCCATACCAAACAGTATTACGTCCATATTCCTTAGCAGTCTTCAGGCGTTCAGTCTATGACTCTCCCGACCGCTCTTGAGACCGGAGGAGAGTGTGGATAGAGTCCCAGCATGATCGAATTTGCCCACAGCTTTTTGCTTATTTTTGCTCAACTGTCGCTTGGCGGACTGTTCGGCCTGAGCATTCCCGGTTTTCATGAAATTGAACGCGGATTTTTTAAATCAACCGGCTGTGTATATTTGGGCTGTGGCTGGACCTTTTTTCTGGGGAAAACCTACCTAGTCTTGTCCTTCCAACCCGAGACGTTGTGGGGGGTACGTGGCTGGGAAATCGGGCTGTGGTCAGTCTTTTGCTGCGGGTTTAGCGTCTATGTCTTCAGCCTATGGGGCGAGGCTCTTGTGTTGCGCGCGCGGGCCTATCTCTCCACGCTTGTGCTCGGGCTTGTCGCCCTGGTGGTAAGCGCTAGCGCCTATTGTAGCGCACCCTTTGTGTCGATTGAAACGCTTGTTTATCCGCTCAGCTTGCTGCTGTCGGCCCTGATGCTCGGAGCGGTATCGACCGGCATGTCGCTCGGCCACTGGTATTTGATTGAGCTTGACCTGTCGCTCGACCCGTTCAAGCGCACCTTCCATTTTTATGCTGGGACTCTCGTTATCTACCTCGGCGTGCTGCTCGTCGCGATTGGACTGTTGTTGCTGCTCGGCCAGCAGACCAGTGTAGACCGGCTCGCCAACCTGTGGACCAACCATCAAACCCTGCTGTGGATGCGGATGGGCTTGGGACCGCTCGCCTCCCTGCCGATTGCCTACATGATTTGGCGGACCTTACAGATTCCGCAGACCATGGCAGCCACAGGGCTATTTTACGTGGCAATTTTAGCCGCGATTGTCGGCGAGTTTTTGGGGCGCTTTATCCTGTTTCGGACGACCTTGCCGCTGTGAATCAGAACGCTTACAGATCGTACACCTTTATCACCGTTACACGCAGTCCATGCGAGGTCCAGCCGACGTCAAAGCCGACCCGCATCCCCTCAAACAGGAAGCGTAGGTCGCGGCGCGGGGCACCGAGCAGGGTCACATAGGCAAACACGAACGGGAAAGTTCTGCCGGACTGACTCCGAATCAGCCCGGTCTCATTGTTCCAGGAGATATTGTGGATAACGCCCTGATAGAATCGATCCGCCTCTCCCCGTTGGTCATGATCGGGCAGGTGGTCCTCATCGTGTGCCATGGTTCAGGCAAACATCATTTCGTGCATGGCACTGCCGGCCGGCACCATAGGGAAGACTCCCTCGGCTGTTGGGATTACCGTATCGACCAAAACCGGCCCGGGCTCGGCAAAGGCCGTCCGCAGGGTCGCAGACAGATCGGCCGAGCGTTCGACCCGGAATCCTTTGGCCCCATAGGCATCGGCAAGTTTCACAAAATCGGGCATGGCGTCCATGTACGAGTGGGAGTAGCGCTCTTCGTAAAACTTCTCCTGCCACTGGCGGACCATGCCCAGATGGTGGTTGTTCATAATCACAACTTTGACCGGCACGTGGTACTGCACGGCGGTTGACAGTTCTTGGATGTTCATCTGAATACTGCCGTCGCCACTAATAACGACGATCTCGCGCTCGGGCGCGGCAAAATGCGCCCCAATGCCGGCTGGTAGACCGTAACCCATGGTCCCCAAGCCACCAGAGGTGAGCCACGAGCGGGGATATTTAAACGGCATCATTTGGGCCGTCCACATCTGGTGTTGGCCAACATCGGTGACAATCACCGCCTCACCACGGGTCAGTTCGGCAATACCGTCAATGACCTGACGCGGTTTGATATCGCCGTTAGGGTCGTGTGTCTGGTACGGCAGCGGTTTTTCCGCTTTCCAGTCCATGATCTGTTGGTACCATGCGGCCCAGGCCTGTTGGCGGGAAGCCAAGTTCTCCTGGCTTTTGACCTTTTTGAGCATGGACTTGAGAACCGTCTTGATATCGCCCACGATCGGCACGTCAACCTTAATGTTTTTGCTGATCGACGACGGATCAATATCAATATGGATGATCGTCTTAGCGTTTGGCGCAAAGTCCGCGACCCGACCCGTCACCCGGTCGTCAAAGCGGGCACCGACGGCAATCAGCACATCACAGTGATATACGGCCATATTGGTCCAATAGCCGCCGTGCATGCCGAGCATACCAAGGTGGAGCGGATCGTCGGTCGGGATTGTGCCTAGAGCCATGACCGTTGGGGTGAGCGGGATTTTGAGGCCATGAACAAGCTCGGTGAGTTCCGGCGCGGCCCCGGACCACTGTACCCCGCCACCCACATAAAAGAGCGGGCGCTCAGCCCCCTCAATCGCCTCCAGAGCCTTTTCAATTTGACGCTCGTTGCCCTTGAGCGTTGGCTTATAGCCCCGGATATCCACCCGGTTGGGATACACAAATGGCGCCTCACCGGTCTGGATGTCCTTGGGTAAATCGACTAGCACGGGTCCGGGACGGCCTGTGCCGGCAATATAAAAGGCTTCTTTCATCACCCGAGCGATATCTTTGACATCGCGGACGAGGTAGTTGTGTTTGGTGCACGGCCGGGTAATACCGGTCACATCGGCCTCCTGAAATGCGTCGTTGCCCAGCATGTTGCTCGCCACCTGACCAGAGAGAACAACCATGGGTGTTGAGTCCATGTAGGCATCGGCAATGCCGGTGACTGTGTTAGTCGCGCCTGGACCAGACGTGACTAGGACAACGCCGGGCCGCCCGGATACTCGCGCATAACCCTCGGCCATATGCGACGCGCCCTGTTCATGACGGACTAGGACATGGCGCAACTGAGGGTTTTGGACCAAGGCGTCATAGGTCGGGAGAATCGCGCCACCAGGATAACCAAAGATGGTATCGACGCCCTCGGCCAACAGACTTTCAATAACGATTTGTGCACCACTCAGCTTCTTCATACCCGAATACTCCACCTAACACATTCAGTGTCCTCAGAATCATATAAGCTATGAATAAAAAAGGCAAGAAAGCCAAATTTTCTGAATTTTCTCTTGACATAAAGCGCTTTTATTCATTATTTATTAGGAATCCTATTGAAAATCCCTTATATATAGAGGGAGAAGGTCCGTCACATGAGCCTCGATAGTCTTGACCGGCATATTCTCTCCCTGCTCCAGGAAAACTGTAAACTCTCTCTGAACAAGATTGGAGAGCGAATCGGGCTATCCGCCCCCTCGGTAGTTGAACGGATCAAAAAACTCGAAGAGAGCGGCGTTATTCGGGGCTATACCGCAGTGCTCGACGCCCGCAAGCTGGGCAAAGATATTACCGCCTTTATCGGTGTCTCAATTCATCATCCGAAACTGATCCAGACCTTTGAGAGAGACATTGATCGCTTTGAGGAGGTCCAGGAGTGTCACCACGTCACCGGTGAGTACACCCTGCTACTCAAGGTCAAAACCGATAACACGTCAGGCCTCGAAGAGCTGCTCCGCCAGATTCGTTCCATTGACGGAGTCGCCCGGACCGAGACCTCGGTCGTGCTGTCAACCCATACCGAAGGGCTGTGGTTGAATCTCAAACAGGAAGCCCTGGTGTCTAGGTCACGCCTCAAAGGCCCGCCTGAATCGCTTGTGTCCTTACGCACCAGAAGAGGAGGCTAAACATGCCACGTCACAACCATCCTGGTATTCCTGCCAAGCAAGGGCTGTATGACCCAACGTTTGAACATGATGCGTGCGGCATTGGTTTTGTGGTCAATATTAAGGGTAAGAAATCCCACCAACTCGTCGAGCAGGCTCTGACTGTCCTGCAGAACCTCGACCATCGTGGGGCATGTGGATGTGAGGAAAACACCGGCGATGGGGCCGGGGTGTTGATGCAGGTGCCGCATGGATTTTTGCAGGCGGTGTGCGCCGAGACGGGCGTTCAGCTGCCTGCACCGGGCCAGTACGGGGTGGGGATGATTTTTTTGCCGCCGGACGCCGAGCAACGCCGAACGTGTGAGCAACACTTTGAGGCGATTGTACGGTCCGAGGGGCAGACTGTCCTGGGCTGGCGGGATGTGCCAACCGATGATAGGAGCCTAGGCAAGACGGCCAGGGCGTGTGAGCCGTTTATTCGCCAGATTTTTATCGGCCGCAGTCCCAAGCTCGCGGATGACATGGATTTTGAGCGCAAGCTCTACGTCATCCGTCGTCAGATCACCAATGCGATTCGGTATAGCGATGTCCCAGGTGGAGAATTTTTCTACGTTCCCAGCCTGTCGTGCAAAACCTTGATCTACAAAGGAATGCTCACCCCGCACCAGGTCTCCGTCTTTTATCCCGACCTGACTGACCCGCGTGTGGAAACGGCGATTTGTCTGGTCCACTCGCGTTTTAGCACCAACACGTTTCCCAGCTGGGAGCGTTCGCACCCATATCGCTATATCATTCATAATGGAGAAATTAATACCCTGCGCGGCAATGAAAACTGGATGCACGCCCGGCAGTCGATGCTGGCAACCGAGTTGTTTGGTGCTGATCTCCCTAAAATTTTTCCGATCATCTTGGAGGACGGTAGCGATTCGGCCAAGTTCGACAACTGTCTAGAGTTCTTGGCCCTGAGCGGCCGTTCGCTAGCCCATGCGATGATGATGATGATCCCCGAACCGTGGGAAAATCATGACAGCATGGACCCCGCCAAGCGGGCCTTTTACGAATACCACAGCAGCCTCATGGAACCCTGGGACGGTCCGGCATCAATTGCGTTTACCGATGGCCTGCGCGTCGGAGCTGTTCTCGACCGTAACGGACTGCGGCCGTCGCGCTACTATGTCACCAAGGATGATCTGGTGATTATGGCCTCGGAAGTCGGCGTGCTGGAAGTCGAACCCGATCGGGTGCTGGAAAAGCGCCGTTTACAGCCAGGCCGAATGTTCCTAGTTGATACTGAGCAGGGCCGCATCATCAGCGATGAAGAGCTCAAGCAGCAAATTGCTACCGAGTACCCCTACCAGGACTGGCTGGACGCCAACCTAGTCCATTTTGATGATCTGCCAGCGCTGGAAGACCCCCAACCCGCCTCCGATCATGAGGCTAGCTTGCAACGTCTCCAGGCGTTTGGCTACAGCTTTGAAGATCTACGCATTAACATTGGCCCCATGGCTGTTAACGGCATTCAGCCCGTCGGCTCAATGGGAACGGACACGCCGCTAGCCGTCTTATCCGACAAACCGCAGCTGCTATACAACTATTTTAAGCAGCTCTTCGCCCAGGTGACCAACCCGCCGATTGATCCGATTCGGGAAGAGCTCATCACCTCAACAACTCTCACTCTGGGTTCGGAGGGCAATTTGGTCGACCCACAGCCAGGCAGCTGCCGACAGCTGCGCCTGTCAACTCCGATCCTGAGTAATGCTGAGCTGGAAAAACTGCGTCGCCTTGCCCTAGCCGGCCTGAGCGTCACAACGCTGCCCATCCTATTTACGCCCGGTAGTGGGAAAGCCGGTCTCGAACAGGCGATGGAAGCGCTATATCGAGCAGCCGATCAGGCCATTGCCAACGGAGCAACGATTCTCATCCTGTCCGATAAAGGCGTTGATCGTCACCACACCCCCATCCCGGCGCTCTTGGCCTCGTCCGGTCTCCACCATCACCTGATCCGGACCGGAACACGGACCCGGATCAGCCTAGTTTTGGAGTCTGGCGAGCCGCGTGAGGTCCACCACTTCTGCCTCCTGCTCGGCTACGGCATTCAGGCCTTTAATCCGTATATGGTTTACGAATGCCTGAGCGATATGATTGGCCAGGGCATGCTGCAGAACATCAGCTATGACAAGGCAGTGGCCGGATATAAAAAAGCCGTGGTCAAAGGGGTGGTCAAAGTCATGTCAAAGATGGGGATTTCGACCATCAAGTCCTACTGCGGAGCCCAGATCTTTGAGGCTGTGGGTCTAGGCCAAGAGCTGATCGACCGGTATTTTACCTGGACACCGTCCCGGGTAGGCGGGACTGGCCTAGAGGCTGTGGCCGAGGAGACTGAACGCCAACACGCTAAAGCGTTTCCCGAGATTCCAGTCAACGGTCGAACCCTTGAGGTCTACGGTCAGTATCAGTACCGCAAGGACGGCGAACTCCATCTGTTCAATCCGCGCACAATCCATCTGCTGCAGAAAGCCTGCCGCAATAATGATTATGCCACGTTCAAGGAGTACTCCGGCCTGATTGACGGCCAGTCCCAACGGTTGGCCACGCTGCGCGGTTTGTTGGACTTCAAGTATGCCGCTGAACCAATCCCGATCGATGAAGTCGAACCGGTCGAAGTCATTACCAAGCGGTTTAAAACCGGCGCCATGTCGTACGGTTCGATCAGTAAAGAAGCTCACGAAGCCCTGGCCATCGCTATGAACCGGATCGGCGGCAAGAGCAACACGGGGGAAGGCGGGGAGGATCCAGCGCGCTACATACCCGACCCCAACGGCGACTCGCGCAATAGCGCAATTAAGCAGGTCGCATCGGGGCGTTTTGGCGTGACCAGCTATTATCTGACCCAGGCGAAAGAACTCCAGATCAAGATGGCACAGGGAGCAAAACCGGGCGAAGGCGGAGAGCTGCCGGGGCGTAAGGTCTACCCCTGGATTGCCAAAGTCCGGCTATCCACGCCTGGCGTAGGACTCATCTCACCACCGCCCCACCATGATATTTATTCGATTGAAGATTTGGCTCAGCTGATTCATGACCTGAAGAACTCCAACCACCACGCCCGGATCTGCGTCAAGCTCGTCTCGGAAGTCGGAGTTGGCACGATCGCGGCCGGCGTGGCCAAGGGCCATGCCGATGTGGTGTTGATTAGCGGCCATGACGGTGGCACCGGCGCCTCGCCCCAGACCAGTATTAAACACGCCGGTCTCCCCTGGGAACTAGGAGTGGCCGAGACCCATCAGACGCTGGTACTGAATGACCTGCGTAGCCGCATTGTGGTTGAAACCGACGGCCAGCTCAAAACCGGCCGGGACGTGATAATCGCCGCTCTGCTCGGTGCAGAAGAGTACGGCTTTGCCACCACCGCCCTCGTCACCCTGGGCTGTATCATGATGCGGGTGTGTCACCTCGACACCTGCCCCGTTGGTGTGGCCACCCAAAACCCGGCCCTGCGTAAAAAGTTTATGGGCGACCCGGCCTATGCGGTGAACTTCATGCGCTTCATCGCTCAGGAAATGCGCGAGCTGATGGCCCAGCTCGGCTTCCGCACCGTGAATGAAATGATCGGCCGAACTGATCGGCTTGAGGTCAGACGCGCGGTTGAGCACTGGAAGGCTAAGGGGCTGGACTATTCGGCCATTCTCTATCAACCGGAAGTTGACCCGGAGGTCGGCCGTTATTGTCAGATTGACCAGAACCACGGTCTTGACAAAGCGCTCGACAACACCACTCTGCTCAAACTCGCGGCTCCGACTCTGGAACGTCGCGAAAAAGTCAAACATACGCTGCAGATCAACAACACCGACCGGGTGGCAGGGACGATTCTGGGCAGTGAGCTGACACGACAGTTTGGCCCTCAGGGCCTACCCGAAGATCACATCCACTTCCACCTGCAAGGTTCGGCCGGCCAGAGCTTTGGGGCGTTTGTTCCGCCCGGCATGACCCTAGAGCTCGAGGGGGACGCCAATGATTATTTTGGCAAGGGTTTGTCAGGTGGAAAAATCATCACCTACCCGCCCCGCGGCTCGACATTTCGACCCGAAGAGAACATTATCATCGGCAACGTCGCCTTCTATGGTGCTACTAGAGGCGAAGCCTATATCCAGGGTATGGCAGGCGAGCGCTTCTGCGTCCGTAATAGCGGCGTACACGCCGTTGTCGAGGGCGTCGGCGATCACGGCTGTGAGTATATGACCGGCGGCCGGGTTGTTGTGCTGGGCAAGACCGGACGGAACTTCGGGGCTGGCATGTCGGGAGGCATCGCCTACATCTATGACGAGGCGGGTGATTTTCCTACCCACTGCAACCTGGAGACCGTTTCCCTCCAGCTCCCCAGCGCCGATGATCTGCAGGAGATCGAAGCGATGCTTCAACGCCACGCCAGCTACACCCACAGTGAACAAGCCCTGCAGGTGTTGGCAACATGGACCACCACGTCCGCAAAGTTTGTGAAAGTCATGCCTAAAGACTACCAGCGTATGCTCGCAGCCGTCCAGCGGGCCGAGCAGGAGGGGCTGGCCGGTGAAGATGCAGTGATGGCTGCCTTTGAGGCGAATAAGAATGACGCCGCCCGGGTAAGCGGAAATTAAAGGCGACACACTGAGATCAAAGGAGCAGATTACCACCATGGGTAAGCCAACCGGATTTATGGAATTTCAGCGTGAACTGCCACCTGACCGCTCCGCCTTAGAACGGATAAATGACTGGCAGGAGTTTCACCAACACCTGCCCGTGGACAAACTCCAGGAACAGGGCGGACGCTGCATGGACTGCGGCATTCCCTTCTGCCACACCGGAACCCTGATCAGTGGTATGGCCTCCGGCTGTCCGCTGAATAACCTCATCCCCGAATGGAACGACTTGGTCTACCGTGGCCTGTGGAAAGAGGCCCTAGAGCGTTTGCATAAGACGAACAATTTTCCGGAGTTCACCGGTCGAGTGTGCCCGGCTCCGTGCGAGGGTTCATGTGTGTTGGGTATTACCAATCCTCCGGTTACGATCAAAAATATCGAGTGTTCGATTGTTGACCGGGGCTTTGCCGAGGGCTGGATTATCCCAGAGGCTCCGGCTAAACGCAGCGGCAAAAAAGTGGCCGTAGTCGGCTCTGGTCCAGCCGGGCTGGCGTGTGCAGCCCAGCTCAACCGGGCCGGTCATCGGGTGACCGTCTATGAGCGGGCAGACCGAATTGGTGGCTTGCTGATGTACGGTATCCCCAACATGAAGCTGAATAAGAGCCTGGTCCAGCGCCGGGTTGACCAGCTTGTCGAGGAAGGAGTGCAGTTTGTCACCAGTACCGCTGTTGGCAAGGACGTGTCGGCTGTCCAGTTGCGTGAGGAGTTCGATGCCATGGTCTTGTGCTGCGGCGCAACCAAACCCCGTGATTTCCCGATCGAGGGTCGAGCTCTCAAGGGGATTCACTTTGCCATGGAGTTTCTTCACGCCAACACCAAAAGTCTACTCGACTCCAGCCACACCGACGGTGAGTACATCTCGGCCACCGATAAGCATGTGATTGTCATTGGCGGCGGCGATACCGGTACCGACTGTGTCGGTACCTCCCTGCGTCACCAATGCAAAAGCCTGACTCAGTTTGAAATCTTGCCCCGTCCCCCGGCAGAACGCCAAGCCGACAACCCGTGGCCGGAATGGCCCAGAATCTTGCGCGTCGATTATGGACAAGAAGAGGCTCAGGCCCGGTTTGGTGCCGACCCGCGGGTGTTCTTAATCCAAACCGAAAGGTTTGTCGGTGATGAAAACGGACGGGTGAAGGAACTCCATACCATTCAGATCGAGTGGAGCAAGAACGAAAACGGCGCCTTCATTCCCAAAAATGTTCCCGGTACCGAAAAGGTCTGGCCGGCCGACCTGGTGCTCTTAGCCATGGGCTTTTTGGGACCGGAAGACCCTATCCTGGAAGAGCTTGGCGTGGATCGTGATGGCCGCTCAAACGTAAACGCCGAGTACGGCAAATATGCAACCAGTGTCGAGGGAGTGTTTGCAGCCGGTGACGTGCGACGCGGCCAAAGCCTAGTTGTGTGGGCACTCCACGAGGGGCGCAGCGCCGCGCGAGAGTGCGACCGCTATCTGATGGGCAGTACCAATTTACCCTAGCCCTCCTCTACTTGAGTCATCGCAGCGTATCGCGTACAAAAAAGGAACTCTTGAGACAGAAGGACGGTGGCCGATGAAGCCAGTAAAAATATACACCACCCTGTTTTGTCCCTACTGTACAGCGGCAAAATCTTTACTGACCAAAAAAGGGGTTCCGTTTGAAGAGATCGACGCGACTGGGAATCCAGACTTACGCCAAAAGATCATGGAACGCTCCGGCCAGCACACGGTTCCTCAGATCTTTATTGATGAACGACCGGTCGGCGGCTTCTCTGAACTGAATGAACTAGAGATGTGCGGAGAGCTTGACGGGTTGTTGGCGGATTAAAGCTCCAGCGACGCTCTCTTCGCTTTTTTGAAGGAAGAAGGAGGAAATAGTATGGCACTATATCTCGACGAAGTGTGGCTGAAAGACCCGAGTCCGGAACGGATGAAGGAATTTACCAAGCTTATTGGCGCCGCGGCCAAGAGCCCAGCCTCGGTTGGCGCACCTCAAGAGGTCCGTTTTGCCGGTGGCCCGTGGTTCTCGAATGAAGAGCCCAAGGTCATCTTTCTCGTAGACATTCCCGATCACACTCCGACCTTCCAGGTATTTGGCAAAATCGTTTCGAGCGGCTTGATTGAAAAGCGACGCCTGACCCCGATTGTGGAATGGAGTGAGGTGGAGAAGATGGTCGAGCAGTTGTAAATTTTGGAGATAGGGGGAGGCTTTCTCATCTTGGTAGAATTCCGAGGATCCTATGGAGCGGAGAGCAGAATGGAGACCCCAAGGGATACAAAGGAAACTGCGTAGATAGCGAAAAAGTGTCTCACCCATCTTTTCGCTGACGAAGAGAGTATCAATGTCAGCTTTGAAGAGGTTGAGTCAACTCACCCGCCACATGAAAGGAGCCGCACGCCAAACCCCATCCCCGTACCCGGCGCCGACGCGATTACAGAGTCGCTGGGTGCAATTCGCCCACCTCATGCCGCCGGTGCAATATGGCCACCGCCGACGCGCGTTTTTGTCGGAGGCCCTTGAGCTATCACGAGGTCCGTGCCCCTAGGGCGTAGCAGGGGCCTCAACCGAGGCCCGCGTCCCTTCATCTGGAGTAAGCTTGACCTACCTGAAGTAGTCCAGATGTGGTCTGTGGGCTGAGCGTTGACCGGAACGCGTGCAGAGAGCTCCCATTGACCGTCTGACGTAGGAAACGGTTGCGGTAGCTCATGCTGCTTAGTTTGGGTCCAGCCAATGCCGAGCCACGGATAGGGCGGCATTCAGAGAGGCAGAGTAGGCGTTCAGGAAGACTTGGTGGCTACGAAAGTTGGATACGCGGGCCCGAAAGGCAGGGTGAGCCATTCACCCGCCTTGGTCTGAGTCGTCTCATTGCCTCAGGCCGCCGGCAGGGTTGAGGAATCATTGCTCTGCGGTACAAGATCTCAAAGCGCGGCCCAGCATCCAGGTCGTAGCGGACGCTGACCGCCTGGCAAAACCGATGCTGAGATAAAAATTGGTAGCGGACCCAGGACCATGCAACGGGCGTCTTACGGAACCTGGCTTGGGTCGGCCTACAGCAGGGTATCGCACCAAGGCGGGTGGCTGATGCCCGACAGCAAGGAATCCGCAGACAGGGCATTGGTCAGGCCCCAGTTCAGCCCCAAGATAGAAACCACGGCAGTCGCCTTCAGCCTGTGCGACAGATGCTTAGCTTTGCCGTTTCACCCATCTCTTGTCTTTTCCCACCCTTCTTATCAGGCTGAGCAGACCTCACAGCTGTTCTGCTCAGCCAGCCAGCGGTCTTCTTCCGACTGATACTGTGGCGTGCTGTAGCGCTCAGTGCGCGTGTCGCCGTCGTTTGAAGCGGTCTCTTTCCAGCCGTCACCCTGCGACCAGAGAAAGGGAAGGATCTTGATGCTGCCTGGCGTGACCAGAGAAGTAAAGCCGTCCAGCGCTTGGAGTAGAATGGCACGCTGGAGTGCCGGCTGATGCGGCTCGCCACTGGTATGTCCCAAGGGAAAATCCAGAAAGGCGGCCCGCGGTGGGTTTACCGCATGCATGATGTCTAGGGCGCTGCCCATGCTGAGCGTCGAGATACCGGCAGCCTCGGCGTTCCGGGCGATCAGTCCCACGGACTGATGACACACTGGTCAAACTGGGACTAAAAGCGTGGCATCGACTTTTTCTGCTCGCAGGCACTCAGTCAGCCGCGGAGCCAGCTCGTCACGCACCCGCCGCGACGAATAAATACCACCCATAAACGTATAGGCATGGGCGGCCAGCTCCCCGATCACACCTTCTTTGACCAGCCCTCGCAGGGCGTCAATGGGAAAAACCACGTTGGGATCTTTGCGGGCATCGGTTTGGTCATAGGCAAAGTGTGCGGTACGCAGATCATTGGTATCCACGTCGGTAGGGATTGCCCGGAACGAGAGGTCGTCTTTGAAGTGAAAGGCGACCTGGCCCTTCATGTACAGTCCACCGGAAGCGATCAAACCCAGACGGCATTCGGACAGTGGCTTCCGCAGTGGTGTCCATGGCGGAGTGTCGGGGTTGTGGACCCATTTATATGGCTTATAGCCGAGCTTGGCATAATTGTTAGTAATACGGGTGATGTAATCGACCGTTTGCGGCATGGCTTCCTCCAGGAAACTTAACTTGACGATTTTTTCGCTAGAATGCAACAGGAGACGCGGTTCAAGAACGCATTGCGTCTTTGGTCTGCAAGCTTGCACGGCAACTGATAACCGGCTAGGCTCCCCAGCGTCTGGTAGACAACGCTGATCAGGAAGGGAATACACATGAAATTTGGACTTTTTGGTATCAATATGGGCATCGCCAGTAACCCGGATGTATCCGTACGGGTTGCCCAGGCGGCCGAAGCGGCCGGTTTTGAATCAACCTGGACCGGTGAACATGTGGTCTTGCCCGACCCCCAAGCACCGCCTTCCCCACTCCCACCCCACCACCCGCTGCTCGACCCAACCGTTGCTCTGGCCTTTATTGCCGGTCGGACAAAAACGATCAAGCTTGGTACCGGTATTATTATCCTCCCACAGCGAAATCCTCTTGTTCTGGCCAAAGAACTGGCCAGTCTTGACGTGGTATCCGGCGGGCGTCTCATCTTTGGCCTGGGCATTGGTTATCTCAAGCCGGAGTTTGACGCGTTAGGTATTCCGTTCAGTCACAAAGGTCCGCGCTCAATTGACTATTTACAGGCGATGAAAGCCGTCTGGACCCAGGCCAAGCCCGCCCATCAGGGTGAATTTGTCTCGTTTAGTGATATTCAGGCTCGTCCCCAACCGGTTCAGAAGCCCCATCCGCCGGTGGTTTTTGGCGGCCATACCCCGCAAGCCTACAAACGTAGTGTGCAGTACGGCAACGGCTGGTTTGGCTTTGCCCTTGATGTCGAGGCCACAGCAAAATGTCTGGAAGGACTCAACCAGGCCGCTCAACAGGTCGAACGCCCCGCCGAGCTGGGCCGATTAGAAATCAGTGTCACCCCCAAGGGCGAGCTTGATTCAGACACAGTCAAACGCTTTACCGATCTCGGTGTTGATCGGCTGATTCCGTTTAAGGCATCAAAGACCGAGGCGGACTGGATCGATTATACCAAGAAAACGGGCGATGAACTGATTGGCAAGAGTTAAAGACACCGGAGAGGGCTGTCTCACCGACCGGCCGAAAATTCGGCGATGACCGGTGCGTGATCAGAAGCTCCCTTACCTTTGCGTGCCTGGCGGTCGATCCGCGCCCCAGTACAGCGCTGGGACAGGGCTTGGGTGACAAGAATATGATCGATACGCAACCCCTGATTGTTCTGAAAGGCGAGCCGCCGATAGTCCCACCAGCTGTACAGTTTTCCCGCCTCATGGTGAAGCCGAAACGCATCGATCAATCCCCAGCCACACAGTCTCCGGAAGGCGTTCCGAACGCCGGGCTCACACAGCACCGTTTCGGCCCATTCTGCCGGCTCACATACGTCACGATCCTCTGGTGCGATATTCAGATCGCCGCACAGGACGAGGGACTCGCCTGGATCGCAGTGCCGTTCAAGGTAGCGCTGGAGCTGGTCGAGCCAGGCTAGCTTGTAGATGTACTTGTTGCTGCCGACAACCTGACCGTTTGGCACGTACACGCAGATGATTCGCATGGCGGCGATCTGGGCGGATAGAAAACGGGCTTCAACTTCCTCCTCATCGTCGTCAAAACGGCGCCTGATATCGATCGGTTCGGCACGGGATATCAGTGCTACACCATTATACGTCTTTTGCCCACACGCCGTGACCTGATAGCCTAGGGCTTCAAAATCGGCTCGAGGAAAGACGTCATCGCTCACTTTTGTCTCTTGTAAACACAGCACCTCAGGTTGGTGCGTTTCCAGCCAGGCTAACGCCCGGTCTTTGCGGGCGCGGATGGAATTAACGTTCCAGGTTGCAATACGCACTGCTCAGTAGCCTAACATGATCCCACTGCAAGCGGAGAGCCGTTCAAAGGGAAAGAGAAGGGGCGCGGAAGCGGGAGAGTCCAAAAGCAAAGCTCCTAGTCTACGCGGGCGGCGTCGGGTTCGGGCAGGAGGGTTCCCTGGGCACCGATCTTGCCATACGTGAGCCCGGCCAGAGCGGGCACGGCTGCGGCCAGTTCGGAAAAAACTTCACTAATGGAGGTACTATCCGGGCCGTCAAGCTTGGTGCTGAGTAGCGCTAGCGCCTCCCAGCCCGTCTTGACCCCTCCCGGCGGAGGGAAGGCTTGGCGTAAACGCTGGAGCCGACCGGCATAGTTGATGCAGGTACCGTCAGTTTCAGGAGCCGTGGCGATTGGCAACACAAGGTCAGCATACTCGGTCGTGTCGCTGTAGTCGGTGTCCAGCAGGATGACCTCGACCTCGGCCAGGGCAGCATCGACCGCCGCTTTGCCCATGGCGGCGACGAGGTCGGCGCTGAACACAAACAGGACTTTGACCTTGCCCTGGTGTGCGGCGCTCAGAATCTGCTCGGCCTCTCCTCCTCCGTTTAGCAAGCCCAAGGTTTTGAGGCCGCGCGTGTTGGGGTTCTTATCCGCCCGGATCAGCAGATCATCGTGAGAGGCCTTGTCAGGCGACCAGGATAAGCCCGCGGCCTGATAGGTCCCCAACTGTTGTTTGAGAATGCGTGATAACAGATAGGCTTCTTCATTGCTGGCTTTGGCCCCGATAATAGCGGCTACGGCCTCGCTGCCGTGCTCGGTCTGGGCGCGCTTGACCGTCTTAACAAGCTGCCGCATAGCCTCATCCCAAGAGGTCTGACAAAATGCTGTCTCGGCGCGAACCAGTGGCTGAAGAATACGGCTCTCTTGTTGAAACGATCGGTAGGAGACCCGGCCCTCGTCACACATCCAAAACTCGTTGACCTCCATATTCTGACGTGGCCGAAAACGATACATCTGGCCGCGGCGGTGGTAGATATCAATATTGCAGCCGGTCTCACATCGGGTACAGATTGATTCGGTCTTTTCCAGATACCAGACGCGGGCCTTAAACCGAAAATCTTTTGCCGTCAGAGCACCGACCGGACACACATCAACGACATTCATTGAGTACGGGTTCTCTAGCTTTTTGCCGGGGAACAGATCAATATTACAGTGATCCCCCCGGTCAAAAATTCCCAACTCGCCGGTCTTGGTAACTTCGTCCAGAAAACGGGTGCAGCGTGCACACAGAATGCAGCGCTCCTGATCGAGCATGACCTGCGGGCCGATTTCGAGCGCCTTATCTTTTTCGACCTTGGCCTCAAGCGGCATCCGGCTCTTATACGTCCCATAATCCATGTAATAGTCTTGCAGCTTACACTCCCCGGCCTGATCGCAGATAGGGCAATCAACTGGGTGATTGATCAAAAGAAACTCCAGCACCGCGGCCTGGGCGGCCTTCACCCTGGGGCTGGTGGTATGGATGACCATGCCCTCGTTTATCCGCGTATTGCAGGCGATCTGCAGCTTGGGCATTTTCTCAATCTCAACTAAGCACATCCGGCAGTTGCCCGAGATGCTCAGGCCCGGATGGTAGCAATAGTGCGGGACCTCAATACCGAGGCGCTCGGCCGCCTGGATGATGTTGAGCCCATCCTCGAGCATAATCTCCTGCCCATCAATCTCAATCTTTGGCATACAAACCTCACGCAGCCTGAGGCTGCTTGTCAGCCTTTTTCTTCAGCGGACACCCGCCCTCGGTGATATGGGCCACAAATTCGTCGCGGAATTTACTCAGGTAGCTCTGGGTCGGCATGGCCGCGGCATCGGCCAATACACACACGGTATTGCCGGTCATGTTGGTGCAAATCTGATCGATCAGGTCGATATCGTCGGTCTGACCATTGCCTTCTTCCAGGCGGATCAGCAGCTTGTGCAGCCAGCCGGTTCCCTCTCGACACGGCGAACACTGGCCGCACGATTCGTGATGGTAAAAACGGTCGATGATTTCAAGCGCCTGGACCATACAGGCGTCTTCGTCCATGACAATGATCCCGGCCGTACCTAGGAAGGCACCGATCGCCCGCATAGAATCGAAGTCCATATTGACGTCAATTTCGTCCGGGGTGAGGATGGGAAACGACGAACCGCCTGGCATGACGGCTTTCAGTTTTTTTCCACCCTGAATGCCTCCGGCGTAATCATAAATCACCTCGCGCAGCGACATGCCCATCGGCAGCTCGTACAGACCCGGCTTTTCAACGTGCCCGCTCACGCAATAGATCTTGGGACCGGGACCGGTCTCCGGACCGATGGATTTAAACCACTCCGGACCATTGTGGATGATGGACGGCACACAGGCCAAGGTTTCAACATTCTGAACAATCGTCGGACAGCCGAACAGACCGTACACCGCAGGAAAGGGCGGTTTGATGCGCGGATAGGCACGTTTACCCTCAAGGGATTGGATCAAGCCGGTTTCTTCGCCGCAAATATAGGCTCCCGCCCCACGGTGAACGTACACGTCAAGATCAAAGCCGCTGCCAAAAATGTTTTTACCTAAAAAACCACGGGCATAGGCCGCCTCGATCGCCTCGTGGAGACGTTTGGCGCCAAGGGCAAATTCTCCTCGGATATAGATGTACGCCGTATGGGCATTGATGGCATAGGCGGAAATCAAAATACCCTCGAGCAAGATGTGCGTATTCCATTCAATCAGCGCCCGGTCTTTGAAGGTCCCGGGTTCGCTCTCATCCGCATTGGCACACAGGTAAACCGGTTTATCCGAGTCTTTCGGCAAAAAGCCCCATTTCATGCCAGCCACAAATCCAGCCCCGCCACGACCCCGCAGATTGGAGTCTTTGACCTGAGCGGTGACGTCTTGCGGTGTGAGTGTTGTGAGGGCCTTTTTAGCCGCTTCATAACCGCCATGTTTGACGTAGACCTCAAGCTTGCGGACGTCAGGAACATCGAGGTGGCGCAAGAGTACTCTGTCAGCCATACTTTTCGCCTCACTTTATCAGGTGTGCACAAGTCGGAGAACCGGCAACCGCTCGAACCGACTACAGATTCGGCATCTCAAGCGTCGTGAGGAGGATAGCGGCCCCGATTTTCGGTGTCAACGGAGGAAGACAGCCCCCGTCATTTACATTTTCCGCCGCCTCTGGTTTAACAGCCGGCCATATGACTGAACAACTCAGCCTGTGGATCCATCTGTTGGCAACCACCGTTTTTGTGGGGAGCGCCGTCAGCGTGCTTGTCGTACTGATGCCAATGGCGGCTCGGATTTCCTCGCTGAGGGAAAAGCAGAAATTTCTGGCCCAGGGTCTGAAAGCCTATAACCCGCTCAGCATTGGTGCGCTAGGCTGTATCATTATGACCGGAGCGTTCAACCTGACCTCGTATAAGCAACAGCTTGGCCCTCAATTTTTTGCCCTGCTAGGCGGCGTTTTTGGTCTGAAGCTACTGCTCGTCTTTGGGTTGATTCTTATCAATACGTCGGCCACCATTGGCATGGGTCATCGCTTAGTTCGCACTGAGCTACGGGGTGAGGTATTTGATCCGGAAAAGCTCCCTGGGCTGATCAAACGCATGCAGCTCTTCACCATCCTGACCATAGCCTTGAGCGCCGGGGTGATGTGGGTCTCAATGGAGATGAGCAAGCGTGTCGAGACCTCGGCAGCCGTGGTGTCACGCTCGCAGGCACCGCTCCCCCAACCCGCAAGGCCGAACTTGGAGACAGGCCAACAAAACTAGTGCGCAAGGAGTTCTGCTAACACCGGCGAACGGACGGCCGTCACCCGGGCCACGCTAGGTTCGTCTTACGAACCAGACCAACGCGGGAGGCGCTTTTCCACAAAAGCCGTCACACCTTCGGCATAATCGTCCTGTTTAGCCATTTCTCGAATCAGGCCATTGGCGTTCTCAACAGCCGATCTTGCATCACGATGCAGATCAGTATAAATCTGCCGCTTTGTTGCCCGCAGCGAGCCGGGAGAAACTGTGGTGATCAGTTTTTGTGTGTAATCATAGGTATGCGGCAACAGCTCATCGGGGGCCAGGATGACGTTTACGAGCCCCATCTCATACGCCTCATCGGTCAAAAACACACGGCTTGACAGCAACAAATCGTTGGCCTTGGTCAGTCCGATCAAACGTGGCAACAGCCACGACAGGCCAAACTCGGCGGGTAGATTAAGCTTGCCGTGCGCCGTCGTCAACTTTGCCCCGGTCACGGCAAAACGCAGATCGGCATAACAGGCCACGGCCAAGCCTACCCCAGCCGCCGCACCGTTTATAGCGGCAATAATCGGTTTCGTCATACCAAACTGGTAGGCAAAATCCGCGTCAAACTCCGGCCGCACGCCATAGCCGGGGCGAGCCATCTCCTCCGGCGTGCCCGGATCATAGCCGCCCTTCTCCACATGACCCTCCAGGGCCCGAGAGTCCGCACCAACGCAAAACGTGTCACCGGCCCCAGTGACAACAATCGCCCCCACCGTCGGATCTTGCTCGGCCTGCTCCAGCGCCCAGCGGTATTCGACGTGCATCCGTCCGGTCCAGGAATTCCTTCGCTGCGGGCGGTTCAGGGTCAGCGTCGCAACCCCGTCCTTGACTTGATAGAGAAGAACCTTCAGTTCCATCTTTGTTTCCTCCCGTTCTCCAACAACTGGGCTTACACCTCAAGGGCCAACAGCTCGGCTAAGTGTTGATCAATCTGCTCAAGATACGCAGGCTCCAGCCCAAACAGTCCCAAGTGACCGTAGATGCTGTGGATCACTCGGAACTCGCTGTTGGGGATCAGTTTATGCTCGGCCTCGCAGTCGCGTGGCGGAAAAAACATGTCTTCGTCTATAGGCAGGACAAAGACCTTGGCGGTGATCCGGGCCAGAGCCCGGCCAAGATCGCCGCCGGTGTGGCGGCTTACATCACCACGCTGCCATTTCCAGGCCATGCATAGCAGATTGTTTGGATCCATGGAGAGAAAATAGTTTTCGATGAAGCCGACGACAAAGTCTTCGAGAGACGAAAACCCCAGCTCTCGCCAGGTTTCCCGCTTAAACATCTCGGTGCAGAACCCCATGACTCCCCACAGTCCAGCGTGTCGGCGTAAGCCCATCTGCACCGCGTGCGGGTCGCTATACCAGCCGTTGTTCCAGGCCGGGTCCGAGGTAATGGCTTCGGTCAGGGCTTGAACAAACAGAAAGTCATGTGGAGTGTTTTTGGCCGTGCCGGCCAGGGGTGCGGCGCGTTTGACCATGTCCGGGTAGCGTACTGCCCACTCGTAGGTCTGCTGAGCGCCCATTGAGCCACCACACACCAGTTCCAGCCGCTCAACCCCGAACTGCTCGGTTACCAGTCTGTATTGGGCACGGACATCGTCACTAATCCGGACCCGCGGGAAACGGGCCATATGAAACGGGGGGGGCGTATTTGTCGGTGAGCTCGACAGGCCGTTGCCAAGCTGGTTGGCGATGATGACGAAATATCGGTCTGGATCAATCGCCCGATCAGGGCCAACATACACATCGGCCATGATCCTGCTCGTGCCTGAGTACCAGGTTGGCAGCAAGACGGCATTGCTCTTGTCCGCATTCAGCGTTCCGAGCGTCGTATAGGCAAGCTGGCCGCCGCGGATCGTGCCACCTTCTTCCAGCCTAAAGCCTCCCAGGTCAAAGAACTGGAAAGGGCCATGGTTCTCCTGCGAGTAGTAGGGATTGAACAGTTCGGACATGGGGTGTCTCCTTTTTTCCTCTCCTGCGTCAAGCCGATCAGGTCGGAACCCTGCGCAGCTGATAGCCGAAACGCGGAAAGTGTACGGTCACCAGTCCGGTGCGCGCATTGCTGTGCTGAAGCGCCATGCGGACCGCATCAATGGAGACCAAGGTGCCGATGCTGGGGTTGGCCTTTCCGTAATCGGTCGGTGTCACCGCGACTGTCTCGCCAAGGGCGGGATCGCCGTCGAGCGTTTCACTGGGCGGTGGCGGCGGCGGGTCCACCGCCGCCGCTAGGTCTAGAGCCTCAAGAGCACTCATGGGTTGAAAACTGCCGTGTCCCCGGGCCGCAATACGATCCATCCACTGGCGTATCCGCTCCGGAATAAGCGTGAGGCGTTGGCCCGCTAGCTGATCCATTACCCATAGCGGGTGATAGATCAGACAGTCGGCCAGCGACATGGCATCGCCACACACATACGGCCGTCCGTCACTTAGCAGGTCGGTAATCCAGGCCAACTGAGGGCGCAGCTGGCTCAGGTTCTTACTTGCCGCCGCCCGTCGATGAGCCGGACCGGGTTCGGATTTTCCGAGCAGGGCCGCCCGGTCGGCTAAGAAGTCCGGCGTGAAGCGTTCGGCATCGGCGTAGGTGCACGAGGTGTAGTTGATGGCATGGCGGGTCAGAACGGAGTCGGTCCAGCGTTCTAGGCCAGCAGCAAAAGCCCGCCGGGCCGCCACATCGGGCCCGGGATGGACCGGGGGCTCAGGAAAGCGCCGCTCTAGTTCTTCAATAATCCGGACTGTATCGCAGTAGACCTCAGCCCCGATCTGAAGGGCTGGGGCGCGACGGTAGCCGCCGGTGAGCGGTAGGTAATCCGGCTTGGGCAGGACTGGTGGAATTTCAACAGAGTGCCAAGAGAGTCCCTTGAGACCCAGCACAAGGCGAACCTTCTCGGAATAGTTGGAGAAGTCGTAGTGGTGCAGAATGAGTTTGGCAGCCATAGCGCCTCCTTAGCCTCTTCTCCTGGATTTTACCCAGCTTCATCTAGGCTGCCCTGCTCTCCTCAACTCTGCCCGGAGAGCAAAAGCCACTCGCTGAAGTGTTCAATTATAGTATTCACTTGGGAAGAGTCGTTGACGCGCGCCCCTGGGGTGTCTCCCCCTTTTTTAGCTATCTTACCCTGTACGACGCTGTAATAACGAACGCCACATTCATCCGTCTCTAGGGTTGCGCTGTGAAGAGCCCGGCTCGCAGCCTCCATCATCGTTTCAGTTTCTCAGGGCATCCTCTCGCAGGTTCCAGTCGTATGGAAGTTCATGTTTCCTCACTTGTGTCCGTCCAAAAGTCGTCAAATCGGCTGTAGGCAAGAGGGGGACCAAGTCGGAGGATATTGTCGGCAAAATCGATGATTGTGCATTCCGGAGTACCGCCGAATTGAGGGCCGCGGAGCCCACGGCCGATAATCTGTTCATAAAGCACTTCGCTCGCCGTCGGCCGGCAGAGCACGATACAGTCAACCTTTGGTGCATCAAATCCAGTAGTCAAAACTCCATAGTTACAGAGAAACTCAATTTCTTGTTTTTTAAAATTATTGATCAGCGCACGTCGGAGAGCGATGGAGGTGCTCGAGGAAACGGCCCCTGAGCTTCGTCCTTGGGCCGACAGAAGGGCCGACAGGAAATAGGCATGCTCCACAGTGCAGGCATATACAAGGGTGGAAGTACCCTGAGGTAAATCAAGAAGCCTGCTTACGATCCGGCGGTTTCTCTCATTGTCAGCGGCCAGGCGCTTTAGAAATTCAGCCGGCAAATCTTTCTCTTTCTCGACCTCCTCGGCTTCCTTATCCGTGAGCCTGTATTCGCACCCGGACCGACGCAAAATATGGTGTGCTTGAGCAAGAAACCCATGCTTACGAAAATAACGCAGTGGGTACTGCTTATATTCCACGCCGAGGTCCGGCTTAATCAGATGTGCCTCAAATCGGCCGACAAGCTTCTCCGTGTCTGGACTAGCGCGGCCCGGCGTAGCGGTGAGGCCGCAGATTGGAAACAGGTCGCTCCCGCCGCGTATCCTTTCGGCAGCATCCAACAATCCATTGTACATCCGTGAAACAGCGCGGTGTGCCTCATCGATAATCATCGCTCCAGTATCGGAAAGAATCCTCTCGAACGACTTGTCGGCCGCCTTGATCCTGCTGTGGATTTGTTGAATGCTCGCCACGACAACTCCACCGCACAGCTCGTCCTCTGGAACTTCACGACTCCCGAAAAACCGATAGATGCGCAGAGGCCTAACGAACTCCCGCGAGCCCCACATTTGCTCAATGCAGGCAATAGCCTGCTCGCAAAGTTCCTCGCTCTGTGCCACCCAGATGAGATATTGCCCTTCCGTAAATCGAGGCTGCATCCAGTCGATGAACGCCTCGACGGCAACACGCGTTTTTCCCCCGCCAGTGGGCAAGGTCACGACGCAACGTGTCCGTGCGCCGTTTTGTTCAAGGACGTCCAACATTCTCGCCTTCAAAATTTCTTGAAATTTGACCAGCTTGGGAGGGTCTTTTCGTGGAGGGACGTCTTGGATGGTTGGAACCTTGCTCTGCTGTGCAATGCCGGCGAAAATAGGCGGAAATTCAAGCGCATCTACAAAATCCCTGGCCCAACCCTTGCCTGCGTACCATTTCTTCTCTGCCAGCGGCCTACGCATATGTGACGGAGACGAAATATTCCGATCGCTCGAGTCGTGCCGCTCGAACAGCTTTTTCACTTTCTCGTCAGGGAGTTGCTTGAGCAGATGGGACCGAAGTCCGCGAGTATCTTCGTGGCTTCCTCTAAACAATTCCGCCCCATTCCGACGAATAAGAAGACGGGCAACCTCTAAGGGGGTTAGTCGGTTGTGTCCAAGCGATTGCAAAATGTGATTCGCCCCGTCACGTTGTTCGACACCGAAAAGCTTCCCAAGGAGTTGTGGGGAAACCTGGTACTTTGTCACCAACAAGTTGGCGGCGCGCTCAATTTCTTGTTCTGTCGGAAAGATCCGCACCGCAACCCCAAGTATCGACTTTTATACCTGCCCCTCGCGCTACTCGGCCACACCTTTGACCAGAGGAGTCGAACCTAGGATGTCCTGCTTGGGCAGGGCGTGCTTGAGGCCGGCAACAAACTGTCCGACCTGGGGGAGGAGATCAGCCTGTCCCTGATGGGTCTCAATGATCTGCGATATGGCGCTGCCGACAATGACGGCATCGGAAATCCGGGCCACTTCGGCCGCGTGCCGGGGCGATGAAATACCAAAGCCTACGCCTACTGGAAGCGGCGAAATGGCTCGAATCCGCCGCACCATCTCCGATAAATCGGCCGGAAGCGAGGCGCGGGCACCAGTCACGCCGGTCACCGCGACATAATAGACAAAGCCGCGGGCGTGGCTGAGAACGGCGTCGATCCGGTCCAGAGAACTGGTCGGCGCCAGCAGGAAGATGAGGTCGAGATCGTGCGTATCGGTCTCACGTTTGAGTTCATTGGCTTCCTCGGGCGGCAGGTCTACGCACAACACGCCATCCACCCCGGCGGTCCGCGCGTCACGGGCAAAACGTTGGCAGCCGTAGCGGAAGATCGGATTATAATAGCTGAACAGAATGATCGGAACGCTCAGCGACTGGCGGAGGCGCTGCACTAGTTCAAGAACGCCCGCCAGTGAGGTGCCGTTCCGCAAGGCGCGTTCAGCCGCCCGTTGATGAATTGGCCCGTCGGCCATAGGATCGGAAAAGGGCACGCCAAGTTCAATAATATCGGCCCCCTGACGGGTGAGCTCGTGGACCAGCCCAAAGGTGGTCTCTAAATCAGGATCGCCGGCCGTAATATAGGGGATGAGCACGACTTCTTGGCGCGCACGCAGCGCGGCGAAGGTGTCGGTAATCCGCGTCATCCTCTCCCCCCTCCCATACGGGGTGTCTGTTCCACATACCGGGCGACACTCTCAAGATCTTTGTCACCCCGTCCAGACACATTGATCACCACCGTCTCGTCCGGCCGTAAGCGCGGTACCAAAGACACCGCATAGGCAATAGCGTGGGCACTCTCCAGCGCAGGGATGATGCCCTCTGTCTCGGCTAACAGCTGAATGGCAGCGACGGCTTCGTCATCCTTGACCGTGACATACTGGACGCGATGCCGATCGTTGAGATAGCTCAGCTCTGGTCCAACTCCAGGATAGTCCAGACCGGGAGCGAGGGAATAGGTGTCCTGAATCTGGCCCATCTCGTCTTGTAGCACATAACTCTTGCTGCCGTGCAGGACGCCGACGTGACCGCCGCTGATCGAGGCGGCGTTCTGTCCAGGACCGAGGCCGCCTGCCTCGACCCCAATCATACGAACCTGACGCATCTGCACAAAGGGAGAGAATAAACCTATGGCGTTGCTACCGCCGCCGACACAGGCAATCAGATAGTCAGGCAAACGGCCGGTCTGTTTGCGTATCTGTCGTTTGGTCTCACGGCCAATCACCGACTGAAAGTCGCGAACCAGCATGGGATAGGGGTGCGGTCCAGCTACGGTTCCAATCACATAAAAAGTGGAGGTGACTTGGGTGATCCAATCCCGTAGGGCCTCGTTCATGGCATCTTTGAGCGTGCGTGTCCCGGCGCCAACCTCACGCAGTTTGGCGCCCAGCAGGCGCATCCGAAAGACGTTTGGCGCCTGGCGAACCATATCATCGCTGCCCATGAAGACCTCGCACTCAAAACCGAACAGGGCGGCGACCGTAGCGGTCGCCACGCCGTGTTGGCCGGCTCCGGTCTCGGCAATCAGCCGTCGTTTGCTCATCCGTTTGGCTAGCAGAGCTTGCCCGATGGTATTATTAATCTTGTGCGCCCCGGTGTGACACAGATCTTCTCGCTTAAGATAGATCTTGGCCCCCTTCAGACGTTGGGTGAGACGCTCAGCAAAGGTCAGAGGGGTTGGACGGCCAACATATTCTTGACGGAGGGCACGTAGCTCAGCCTGAAATGTTGCATCACGCCGACACTGACGATACAAGTGCTCCAGTTCGATCAGTGCCGGCATCAAAGTTTCGGCAACATACCGGCCTCCATACGGACCAAAATGGCCATGACTGTTAGGCTGTCTTCGCATACTGGATAAAGGCGTGGAGTTTGTCGGCATCCTTTTGCCCTGGGGCGCGCTCTACACCGCTAGCGACATCGACCGCCCAGGGCCGCACGGTGCGGATTGCGGTGACAACATTCTCAGGCTTTAGGCCACCGGCCAGAATAAGGCGTTGACGCTGGTCTTCGGGCAGCTCGGCCAGTTGCTGCCAGGCAAAGCTGGCCCCGGTCCCTCCGTATCGGCCCGGACGATAGGTGTCAAGCAGTAGATAATCGGCCGGATGGGCTTGCCAGCCTGGAGAGAGCGGTTGAGAACCAACACGCACGGCTTTAATCGTTTTCTTCTGCCAGCCACGGCAATCTGCCGGGGTTTCATCACCGTGGAACTGTACGGCGTGCAGGCGAAGCTGCTCGGCCAGTGTCGCTACATGATCTCGCTGAGCATTGACAAAAACCCCGACCCGCCAGACTGTAGGCGGGATGATCGCACAGATTGCTCGGGCGGTTTGCTCGGACACGCAGCGTGGGCTGGGCGGGTAGAAGTTGAGCCCAATCAGATCGGCACCGGCCTCAACCGCCAGACGTGCGTCCTCAACACTGGTAATGCCACAGATCTTAACCCGGATATCCATCTGATACTGAGAGAGATGCGCCTCATGGAGCAGTCTGGAGCATCCTCCGGAGGGGTCCGCCGGGATCTGGGGCAGCCATGAACGTCTCACCGATCAAGAACGCCTTGACACCCTGCGCTTCGAGCTGAGCCAGTTGCTCGGCACGCGACAGACCACTCTCTGATACAACAGTCACTCCGGCTGGAATATACCGTAGCAGGCGCTCGCTTGTCTTGATGCTGGTATGGAACGTCCGCAGATCGCGATTATTGATCCCCAGCAGTGAAACCTTACAGACCAAAGCTCGTTCGAGTTCGGCCTCGTCATGCACCTCAACAAGACAATCGAGCCCGAGAGAGTCGGCCAACGCCGCTAATTCCTGGAGCTGTGTGTCTGACAAAATAGCGACGATCAGCAGGATGGCACTCGCCCCATACGACCGGGCTTCGTACACGTGGTAGGGATCAAACACAAAATCCTTACGCAGCAGCGGCAGGCTGACATGGTTCCGAATCAGGCTTAAATAATCCAGATGACCCTGAAAAAACTTCTGGTCGGTCAGCACCGAGATGGCAGCTGCACCAGCCTCAGCGTAGGTCTGGGCGAGCTGCAGCGGATCAAAATCAGCCCGGATGACGCCTTTTGACGGCGAGGCTTTTTTCACCTCAGCAATAATCGTCCGGCCGGGATGGTGCTGAAGCGTGCGCAAAAAGGCGGGAGTCACTGCACGGAAGTGAGCCGAGTCTTGCAGCTGGGAGAGAGAAACCGTCCGTTTTTGCGCGGCTAGCTCGATCCGTTTGTGGGCAATAATATCATCAAGAATCATACCGCTTCTGTCAGGCTCAGAGAAATATAGGCGTCAAGGGTCCGCGCTGCAGCCCCGCTATCGATAGCGGCTTGGGCACGGGCAACCCCCTGGTGTATGGACGAAACGAGATCACCGATGTACAGTGCGGCTCCAGCATTGATACACACAATATCACGGGCTGGACCGGGTCGACCAGCAAATATGTGGCGGATGATAGCCGCTGATTCCTGGGCGCTCCTCACCTGCAGGTCGGATAGCTGGCACGGGGAAAAGCCAAACTCTGCGGGTTGAAGGGTATAGGTCTTCACCCGACCCTCAACCCACTCGGCAACATGGCTGGGACCAGACAGCGAGACTTCATCCAGACCGTCCGCGCCATGCACAACCAGCGCATGGCTGCTCCCCAGGCGGCCTAAAGCTTCGGCCAGCGGCACTACCCAGTGTTGGGAAAAAACGCCGATGAGTTGGTGTTCAGCCCCGGCCGGATTGGTCAGCGGACCGAGAATGTTGAAAATCGTCCGAATCCCGATTTCCCGACGCGGCCCGACGGCATAGCGCATTGCCCGATGAAAAGCCGGCGCCAGGAAGAAGCCAAAGCCGACCGTTCGTAAACAATGGGCAACCTGGTCAGGCGTCAGGTCGATACGTGCCCCGAGCGTTTCCAAGACGTCCGCACCACCCACCGCGCCGGACATGGCGCGGTTACCGTGCTTGGCCACATAGCCGCCAGCCGCTGCAACGACAAAGGCCGCCGCAGTAGAGATATTAAAAGTGCGGCACCCGTCCCCACCTGTCCCACACGTATCAATCACCGGCTCTAGCGGCTCGACTCGTATGGCGCGCTCCCGCATCACCCGGGCAGCACCAACAATCTCGGCCACAACCTCTCCCTTCACGTGGAGGCCGGTCAAGAGGGCACCAATTTGGGCCGGGGTGGCCTGACCGTCCATGATCTCGGCAGTGACTGCGGCCATCTCCTGTTCGCTCAGGTCGTGGTCGCTGACTACACGGGCGATGGCCTCTCGTACCGTCATAGGCCGCTCTTAGTGCGAAACGGGGTAGGCCTGGACGAACGTCTTCTGGCGCCGAAAGCGCGAGACCGCAGCCTTGGCCTCTAGCTCTTTAAAAGGGCCGACTCGGACCCGGTACCACACCCTGCCCTGCCGGACCACCTTGCTGAGCGAGGGGCTATAGCCCTGCCGGCGCAGGTGCTGCACCGTTCGCCGAGCTGCTTTTTCCTGAGTGGTGGCCTGGACCTGAACACTCCACAGCCTTGAGTCGGGCAGTCGTTTTTCTTGGGATGCCACCGTTGGTGTGGGTCGTTTTTTTGGCGTGGTATCCGCTCTCGCCGGGGGCTTGGCCGCCGGCTTGTCGGCCACGGGCTTGGATTTGACTCGCTGGACAGGCAACGGCGCGGGACTCGGCGGCTCAACGATCTGTTTCAAGGCCAGCCGTTCTTGGACCGGCTGGTCGTGGGCTGAGACTACCGGCTGAGGACCAGCCGGAGAGGTCGGTAGCAAGGCGGGTGAGCGGTCGAGAAGGGCGGTTTTTGACTCCCCAACAGGCACCCGAAGCGGTTTGACCTGTTCGACCGTTTTCTGAGCCTGGACCTCTTTCCCAACATAGATACCAAAGACAAAAATGAGAAAGGAAACAAACAAGCCGCTTACCACGAGCATGCTTCCTTCAACCACATTCACCTGTAAGCTATAGCATCGTTGTGCCATACTGTTTGTCCGGGCCTGGCCATCAGAACACTAGGGAGGAGACATCTGACACCCCTCCTGTCTGATACTCTCTCGGCTCGTCGCGCCCGCTCCTCCCACTCCTCCGATATTGAGCCGGGCCTGCCCTCACAGCTGGCTCGCTTATTGCACGGCCGTCCGGCTCTAGCCTTTAGTCGGTTGCCGTCTCTGCTTCACGTTCGGTGAACTCAATTAAGGATAGCGGAGCCGCGTCGCCGCGTCGAGGGCCAAGCTTAATAATACGGGTATATCCACCAGCACGATTTTCAAAACGTGGGGCAATGTCGTCAAACAAACGCGAGACTAGAGCCCGACT
The DNA here is from genome assembly GCA_965214605.1 of uncultured Binatia bacterium (SeqCode). Lineage (GTDB taxonomy): Bacteria > Desulfobacterota > Binatia > Bin18 > Bin18 > JAAXHF01. The sequence goes on from OZ243961.1 coordinate 1,574,029, forward strand.
ACCCAACTGTGCGTATGCCAGACGGCGAGCGTGCAGGGTATTCCTCTTGCCCAAGGTAACAATACGGTCAGCCCAACGGCGGAGTTCTTTGGCCTTGGCGTCGGTCGTTTGGATTTGCTCACGTTGGATGAGCGCCTTGAGCAGGTTGCGGATCAGCGCTCGGCGGTGGGCCGCGGTACGGTTCAGTTTTCGTCCGGCTTTAAGGTGTCGCATGACTGTGTATCGTGTATCTCGTGTTCCACGGCGCACGGAGATCTTAGGAGCTGAGATCGGACTCTTGTTCTGCCCGTATGCGGTCAAGCTCTTCGCGTGAAGGAAAGTCGCCGAGTTGGAGTCCCAACTCAAGCCCCATGCTCTGGAGGGTTTCCTTGATTTCGTTTAAGGATTTCCGACCAAAGTTCTTTGTCTTGAGTAGCTCTGGTTCGCTGCGCTGGACGAGTTCACCCACATAGCGCAGATCGGCACTCTGCAGACAGTTGGCGGAGCGCACCGACAGGTTTAATTCTTCAATCGGTCGTAACAGATTCTCATTCACGACCACAGCCGGCTCTTCGCTGGTCTCGGCTCCCCATTCTTGTTCCTCATCTGGGCCGACAAAAACGCTGAGCTGAGCTTGAATAATCCGGGCCGCAGCCGCAACCGCCTCTCCCGGCTTCAGGCTGCCATCGGTCCATACTTCGAGGGCCAGCCGCTCATAATCAGTCCGCTGGCCTCTCCGCGCGTTGGTGACAGCGATATTGACCTTGCGAACCGGAGAAAATGCCGCGTCTAGCGGAATCGTGCCAATGGGATCTTCTTCAGATTTATGCCGCTCAGCGGTCACATATCCCCGACCGGTTTGGACGACCGCCTCAAATTCAAGGCTGGCGTCTTTCCCTAAGTTGGCCAAACGTTTGTCAGGGTTCAGAACCTCGATCTGAGCACCAAGCGTCAGGTCGGCCGCGGTCACCTCACGTTGGCCCTCTACGTTGAGCCGGATCGTCTCCGTCGTCTCTTTGTCGGTGTTGTCAAGCCGAAAGCGGACTTCTTTGAGGTTTAATAAAAGGTCAGTAACGTCTTCGGTCATCCCAGACACGGTTGAGAACTCGTGCAAAACCCTGTTGATGCGAACTTTGGTAATCGCTGCGCCGGTCAGCGAAGAGAGCAAGACCCGACGTAAGGCATTCCCTAGGGTTGTGCCAAAGCCACGCTCAAAAGGTTCTCCGATAAAGCGGCCGTAGGTTGAGGTCAGGGTCTCTTCCTCAACGTCGAGCGTCGTGGGTTTGATAAGATCATTTTTCTGCATGGTGTATCTTCCAGGCCACCTATTCCCGCTACTCGGGCGACATGCCATACCCACTCACGCCGCTAGGACGCTAGACTTTCGAGTAGAGCTCAACAATCAGTTGTTCATTGACCGGAACGGTGAGGTCGGCCCGTTCGGGAAGGGCCTTCATTTTGCCAACAAACGTATCCTTCTCAACCTCTAACCATTCTGGCACGCCACGTCTTTGGGCCAGGTCAGCCGCCTCTTGGATGCGGGTAATTTTGCGGCTGGCCTCCCGGACCTGGACCTCATCACCAATGGCGACCATGTATGAGGGAATGGTCACCCGATGATTGTTGACCAGAAAGTGTCCGTGCCGGACGAGCTGTCTGGCTTCTGAGCGGGAGGTCGCAAATCCCATCCGATACACCGTATTGTCAAGACGGCGCTCTAGGAATAAGAGCAGGTTCTCTCCAGTGACACCACGTTGACGTTCGGCTAAGGAGAACATCCGCCGAAAGGGCTTCTCCAGATATCCGTAGATGCGTTTGAGCTTTTGCTTCTCGCGCAACTGGATACTGTACTCGGTCGCCTTCCGTCCTCGGCCCTGGCCGTGCTGTCCCGGCGGATAACTCCGCCGTTCTATCGCACATTTATCAGTGTAGCAGCGCTCTCCTTTGAGGAAGAGCTTAATGCCTTCTCGCCTGCACAAGCGGCAGACCGGCCCGCTGTATCGCGCCACAAAATCCTCCAGCTTCCATATACCTTACCTTTGGTGGGGGCTATATCTTGTCAGTAGTAGCTCACTCTCTCCCTTATGAGTTTTGCTCTTTTGACTGACTTATCTTCCTCGGTCGTCTCATACCCGCCGCCGTTTTGGGGGACGGCAGCCGTTATGCGGAATCGGGGTGACATCTCGGATAACGCTTACGGCAAACCCGGTGGCTTGAAGCGAGCGCAGGGCCGATTCCCGACCCGCCCCTGGTCCCTTCACATGTACCTGAACGGCACGCATCCCGGCGTCAGCCGCTTTCCGAGCCGCGCTTTCAGCAGCCATTTGTGCGGCATACGGGGTCCCTTTGCGTGAGCCTTTGAAGCCCACACTGCCCGAGCTCGCCCAGGCGACGGAATTCCCCTGGGGGTCGGTAATTGTCACAATAGTGTTGTTGAAAGTCGAGTAGATATGAACGACACCTTCTGGAACAGACCGTCTAATGCGTTTCCTGCGTGTCGAAGCACGCTCACCGGCTCTGGCCATGGCAGGTTCTCCTTCAGCTGCGGACTAGCGGACCGGTGCCTGTTTTTTCCCGGCTACCGTGCGTTTAGGACCTTTTCGCGTCCGTGAGTTTGTCTTGGTCCGTTGTCCTCGGACCGGCAGGTTCTTGCGGTGACGGACACCTCGGTGAGAACCGATGTCGATATAGCGCTTAATATTCCCGGTAACGTCCCGGCGCAGATCACCCTCAACCCGATAGCTTTCCTCAATAACACGGCGGATAGTAGCGACCTCGTCATCGTTTAAATCATCGGTGTTCCGCTCCAGCGGCACGCTGGCTGCGGTAAGGATGTCAGTTGCCGTCTTGCGGCCAATTCCATAGATGTAAGTGAGACCGATTTCGATCCGCTTATTCCGGGGCAGTTCAATCCCGGCGACACGTGCCATGGTTCTTCTCCCTGTCTTCGCTGGGTACTAGCCTTGGCGCTGTTTGTGGCGTGGATTCTCACAAATAACGCGCACTTTTCCAAAACGGCGAATCAGCTTGCATTTCCGACAAATCCTTTTGACTGAGGCCCGAACCTTCATAATACGGCTCCTCCCTAGCGATCTTAGAGCTGGCTCAGAATCTGTGGTCCGCGCTCAGTAATCGCAATAGAGTGCTCAAAATGCGCCGACAAGCTACCGTCTTTTGTTACCGCAGTCCAGGCATCGTCTTTCATCATGACCTCCGCCCGTCCCATATTGACCATAGGCTCAATAGCCAGGACCATCCCTTCACGGAGGCGAACCCCACGATTTTTTGTACCATAATTGGGTACGGCAGGATCCTCATGCAGACGTCGCCCTACACCGTGGCCGACAAACTCACGCACAACAGAAAAACCCTCTCGTTCAACGCGTTCTTGGATCGCAGCCGACACATTCCCCAGCCGGCTGCCGACTTGGGCCTGAGCGATTCCTTCTTCAAGCGATTCAGCCGTTGTCGTCAGCAGTTTGTGGACCCGCTCTGGGGCGGATCCGAGAATGAAGGAGATAGCGGCGTCCCCGTAGAATCCCTCATAGATAACGCCAAAATCAAGACTCACAAGGTCTCCGTCTTGGATGATCCGGGCGGTATTCGGAATTCCATGCACAATTTCATTGTTAATCGACACACAAATTGTGGCCGGAAACGGTACGGCTCCGTTACGGATGGTATAGCCTTTAAAGGCAGACCGCGCGCCCTTTTTCCGAATCAGCTCGGCGGCCCGGCGATCAAGATCGCCTGTTGAGACTCCAGATCGCACCTGCTCTCGCAGCTCAGACAGGATCTCAATCACAATCCCGTTTGCTTTTCGCATGATTTCGACTTCGTGTGGTGACTTGAGGAAGATCATAAACCTACGGGGGGGAGTAGCGAATGACTATCCTCTACGGCCCCGAATACGGCCCCGTTTCATAAACCCGTCATAATTCCGCATCATGATCTGGGTTTCCATTTGGCCAATCGTATCAAGAGCAACACCAACCACAATAAGCAGTGCCGTGCCGCCAAAAAAGAAGGGAACGTTAAAGGAACTGACCAGCAGGTTAGGGATCACGCAAATAATGGCCACATAGATGGCGCCACTTAAAGTGATGCGGCTCAGCACCCGATCAATGTATTCGGCCGTCCGTTGCCCCGGTCGAATGCCAGGGATAAACCCTCCATATTTCTTCATATTGTCGGCGACGTCGGTCGGATTAAAGACTACCGCAGTATAAAAATAACAGAAGAAGATGATCATGGCCACATAAGCCAGGTTGTAGAGGGAGCTGCCCGGAGCCAGGATATTAGCCACGGTTTGTGCCCACAGATGCTCGGAGAATCCGGCTATAGTCACCGGAAAGATTAAAACGGAAGAGGCAAAAATCGGTGGAATGACCCCAGCAGTATTGATCTTCAACGGCAAATGTGAACTCTGCCCGCCGTAGACCTTTCGACCGACCATACGTTTTGCGTACTGAACCGGGATACGACGCTGGGAGCGTTCCATGAAGATGACCGCCCCAACAATGGCTACCATGCCAACCAGCAGCAGGACCACGGTCAGAATACCCAGCTCGCCCTCACGTACAAATTCAGTAGTCGCGGTCACCGCTGAGGGAATACTAGCCACAATACCGGCAAAAATGACCAGGGAGATGCCGTTGCCAATGCCCCGCTCGGTAATCTGTTCGCCCAACCACATGATGAAGGCCGTGCCAGCAGTGAGGGTAATCATGGCCATAATGCGAAACCCCCAACCAGGCTCAAACACCACGGAACTGCCGCCCGGAGCCTGGATCTGCTCCAGGCCGATACTGATGAAGAAGCCTTGCAATAGCGATAGCCCAACCGTGCTGTAGCGGGTGTATTGGGTAATTTTTCGTCGGCCCAACTCTCCCTCCTTAGACAGGCGTTCGAGGGTTGGGACCACGACGGTCAAGAGTTGCAGGATGATAGAGGCGCTGATGTAGGGCATAATGCCCAGCGCAAAAATTGAAAAGCGCTCCAGGGCTCCGCCAGAGAATAGGTTGACCAGACCAAAGACGCTGCTCGCCGCTTGTTCAAAAAAGGTAGCCAGCGCCTCTCCGTCGATGCCCGGTGTAGGGATAGCCACACCAATACGATACACCGCCAACATGCCGAGGGTAAAAAATAGGCGACGGCGCAGTTCCGTAATCTTGGCAGCGTTTTGGAAGCCTTCGAGCATGATTATCCGACCTCAGCCACTCCTCCCGCAGCGATGATTTTCTCACGTGCCTGTCGACTGAAGGCGTCGGCTCTGACGGTTAGCGCCTTAGTGAACTCCCCGCTTGCCAAAATTTTGATCTTTTTCCTGCCTCGAACCAAGCCCGATTCACGCAGCACGTTGGCATCAACACGCGTTCCGGCATCAAAACGTTCGAGGCTCCACAGGTTTACGACCTGATACTCGGTCCGAAACGGGTTGTGAAATCCACGTTTGGGTAGGCGTCGGGCCAGCGGCATTTGGCCGCCCTCATAGCCGGGCGACAGCGTAGCACCGGAGCGCGAGCCCTCGCCTTTATGCCCTCGCCCGGCGGTCTTACCCTGGCCCGAGCCAAGCCCGCGGCCGAGCCGTTTACGATTTTTTGTTGACCCGGCGACTGGTTTGAGATGACTAAGATCCATGCGCCCGTACCTCGATAAGATGGTGGACTTTTCGAATCATGCCCTGAAGCGAGGGCGAATTGTGACGCACCACGCTCTTTTCTCGACGGGTTAGGCCAAGCCCGCGCAGCGTCTCACGTTGGCGGCGAGTGTGACCAATCCCGCTCCGTTTAAGCGTAATTTCTAATACAGCCGGACTTGGTATTTCACTCATAGCGCACTTAGCCCTGTAATTCCTCGACGTTCTTTCCCAGGCGTTTAGCAACTTGCTCGGGCAGGGCCAGACTGCGCAGTGCTTCTAAAGTTGCCCGGACAGAGTTGTGAGAGTTGGTAGACCCCAGGCATTTTGTGAGTGCGTTGCGCACTCCGGCCAGTTCCATGACGGCTCGGACTCCACCACCGGCGATCAGACCAGTCCCTGGCGAGGCCGGCTTCACCAGGACCCGTCCGGCTCCGTGTCGGCCAACGACCTCGTAGGGCAGCGTTCCCTCAATGAGCGGCACATGAATCAGAGATTTTTTGGCCCTTTCCACCCCTTTACGAATGGCTTCCGGAACCTCATGCGCCTTTCCGAGTCCATAGCCGACATGGCCCTCTCCATCTCCAGCTACGACAACCGCGCTAAAGCTAAAGCGCCGCCCGCCTTTGACCACCTTGCTGACCCGATTGATATGGACAACACGCTCTTTAATATCAAGTTCGTCGGCATTGATTCGTTCATCAGCGGGAGTCACACTTCTACTCCTTAAAATTGCAGTCCAGCCTCGCGGGCGGCTTCGGCAACAGCTTGGATTCGTCCGTGATATAGAAAACCGTTGCGATCGAAAACGACACGCTCAATACCCCGCTCCTGGCATTTCCGGGCGATCAGCGTTCCAACCGCCTTGGCTGCATCAACGCCGGAGATTTTTTTGGTTTGGTCGAACTCGTTCGACAAGGTTGAGGCCGCTAGCAAAGTTTGCCCGCTCTGGTCGGAAATCACCTGGACATAAAAATGTTTACTGCTCCGGTAGACGCTCAAACGAGGGCGGTTATCTGTTCCCCGCACGCCTCGGCGAACCCGCTTTTTCCGGACCAGCCTGCCGTGTTCCCGCATATGTGTCCGCGCCATCGTCCTACCGTGCTCCTCCGGCGGCGGTTTTGCCGGCTTTTCTCCGAATGCGCTCTTCTGCGTATTTGATGCCCTTGCCTTTATACGGTTCGGGGGGGCGGAGGCGACGAATGGCGGCCGCGACCTCGCCTAGGAGCTGCTTATCAATCCCTTCGAGCGTGATTTCGGTTTGTCGCTCAATCTTGGCCTGAACGCCCGGGGGCAGCTGAAAGATAATGGGGTGAGAATAGCCGAGGGTGAAGGTAATGCTATCGTCCGTACTCTCGGCCCGATAACCCACGCCGTTGACCTCAAGCCCCCGCGAAAACCCGCTGCTCACGCCCTGGATCATATTGGCAATCAACTTCCGTGTCAGGCCGTGCAAGGCTTTGGCTTTGCGGGATTCGCCCTGACGTGTGACCGCAACCTGTCCCGGCAGGATCTGGACAGACAGACAGGGATCGACGTTGCAGTCCAGTTTTCCTTTTGGGCCTTCGGCAGTCACAGTTCCGGCATTTTCAGACACTTTTACTGAGTCCGGAATAGACACAGGCCAACGTCCAATACCCGGCATGGCGCTCCTCTCTTTTCCGCTTTACCACAAGCTGCATAAAATCTCCCCGCCAAGGTACTGTTTGCGCGCCTCACGATCGACAAGCACCCCGCGTGAGGTCGAGAGAATACTCACCCCAAGGCCGTTACGCACCAGAGGGATCTCGTTCGCTCCAACATATTTGCGCAGGCTCGGTTTACTCTCGCGCTGCAGTCCGAGCAGGACCGGACGACCGCTCGCGTCGTATTTGAGCTGGATCCGTAACATTCGGCGGGGGCCCTCCTGGATGGTGTTCATGTCGGTAATATAGCCTTCCTGCTTCATCACCGCCGCGATCGCTTCTTTAATACGTGACCAAGGAAAATCTACACGCTCTTTGCGTGCGTGCAGAGCGTTACGCACACAGGTTAACATGTCTGCAATCGGGTCTGTAATCATACGTTCCTCTACCAACTAGCCTTGGTCAGTCCAGGGATCTGTCCCATCAGCGCCAGATCCCGCAGGCAGAGGCGACACATCCGGAAGCGCCGATAAAAACCACGCGAGCGTCCACATAAGGGACAGCGGTTGTAGTGGCGGACCTTGAACCTTGGTTTACGTTCAGCTTTTACTCGTAGACATGTACGCGCCATATTAACTCCGAAACGGCATTCCCATGGCCCGCAACAGGGCACGCCCCTCTGCGTCGGTCTGGGCCGAAGTGACCATAGTGACGGTCAAGCCTTTTACCTGCTCGACTTTATCCAAATTAATCTCAGGAAAAATAGTATGCTCCCGGATCCCTAGGGAGTAGTTGCCGCGCCCATCAAAAGCGCGGTCAGAAACGCCGCGAAAGTCCCGCACCCGGGGCAGGGCGACGTTGACTAGGCGATCGAAAAATTCGTACATAATCGCGCCGCGCAGAGTCACCGCGCAGCCAATTGGCATACCTGCGCGTAATTTAAAATTAGCGATCGATTTATGGGCTTTTGTCACCACCGGCTTCTGGCCGGCAATCAGGCTCAACTCGGCCACCCCGCTTTCGATCAGCTTAGCGTTTTGGACAGCATCTCCCAAGCCCATATTGAGCGTGATCTGTTTCAACCGAGGGACTTGCATAATATTGCGATAGCCCAACTCTTGCTTGAGAGCTGGCAATACTTGGTTACGGTAGAGGTCTTTGAGGCGTGCCATGTACGTCTTCCCGCGTGTGTCTTAGAGCACTTCGGGGGCCAGCGAAATGATCTTCATAAAACGCTTGGCACGCAGTTCCCGAGCGACTGGCCCAAAGATACGCGTCCCAATCGGCTCACGTTGGTTGTCGAGCAACACCGCCGAGTTTGTATCAAAGCGGATATACGATCCGTCTGGCCGCCCAATTTCCTTGGCTGTCCTGACGATGACGGCACGCATGATATCGCCCTTTTTGACCTTAGTGTTCGGCAGTGCCTCGCGCACCGAAACGATGATCTCATCACCAACAGAGGCGTAGCGCCGCCGTGTTCCGCCTAGGACGCGAATGCAACGGACTGCACGAGCGCCTGAGTTATCGGCAACATCGAGCACGGTTTCGACCTGTACCATCCCAGACTCCTTAATACCCCTTACTCTACATTTGCCGGTCTGAGAATTGTCTGAACCCGCCAGTTTTTCTCTTTGCTCAGCGGCCGTGTCTCAACAATGGCCACCTGATCTCCAAGGTGGCAACGGTTCTCAGGGTCATGCACTTTATATTTTTTTCTCTGACGGACGTATTTGCGGTACATGGGGTGTTGCACCAGGCGCTCTACCCGCACAACGATGGTCTTGTCCATCTTATCGCTAACGACGGTTCCTTGGCGTGTTTTTCTATGTCCAGTCACGATGTTGCCTACTCTTCCACCTGGGTTGCCACCGCTCCGGCCTGAGCGCGGACGCGTTCGTGTTGAATGGTCTTCAGTCGGGCCAGGTCACGGCGGACCTTGCGTGCCTGCATGGGGTTCTCAACCTGGCTGGTGCCTTTCCGCATGCGGAGCTGGAAGAGTTCTTCAGACAGCTCGCGCTCTTTTTGACGGATCTCGTCTTCCGTTAAGTCACGTAGCTCGCTAGCTCGCATAGGGGGTCTCACTCCGATCTCGAATTTGGGTGCCGACTGACAGTTTGTGCGAGGCGAGGCGCAGGGCTTCGCGGGCAAGCTCTTCGGGCACCCCTTCCATCTCAAATATCATGTGGCCCGGCTTCACCACCGCAACCCAAAACTCCGGACCGCCCTTGCCTTTTCCCATACGCGTTTCTGCCGGCTTTTTGCTCACCGGTTTATGGGGAAAAACCCTGATCCAGATCTGTCCTCCGCGTCGGGCGTGGCGGGTGAGCGCAATCCGGGCCGCTTCAATTTCGCGGGCGGTAAGCCAGCCCAGCTCGGTTGATTGTAAGCCGTATTCCCCGAAAGCCAGGGAATTGCCGCGTTGGGCAGTGCCACGCATCTTTCCTCGATGGTGTTTCCGATAACGGACTTTTTTGGGAGCAAGCATCGCGCAGATTCCTTTTTCGTCGGCCGATTCGCTTTAGGCACCCACAGCGTTCCGCTGCTGTTCCTCTTCACGGGTGAGGACCTCTCCACGAAAAATCCACACCTTGATCCCAATGATCCCGTAGGTCGTCTTGGCTTCTGCCATACCATAGCTGATATCGGCCCGTAGGGTATGGAGAGGAACGCGGCCCTCCCGATACCATTCGGTCCGAGCAATTTCCGCCCCGGCCAGTCGTCCCGAACATCGGACCTTAACCCCCTGTGCGCCCATCCGGATCGCTCGCGCAACGCTCTCTTTCATTGCCCGACGGAACGCGACTCGGCGCTCCAGCTGGAGCGCCACGTTTTCAGCAACAAGCTGACCGTCGAGGTCAGGCCGACGCACTTCGTGGATATTGAGATAGACCTCGCGCTTGGTTAAACCCGACAACTCTGATTTGAGCTTATCAATCTCAGCTCCTTTTTTACCAATCACGATACCCGGCCGTGAGGTATAAATATTAATCTTGGCTTTATTGGCCGCCCGTTCGATCTCAATCTTGGACAGTCCTGCGTGGTAGAGACGCTTCTTAATGAAGGACCGAAGGCGAAGGTCTTCGTGCAACAGGTCGGTGTATTCTTTCTCGGCAAACCAGCGGGATTCCCAACTTTCCAGCACGCCAAGACGAAATCCTTTCGGGTGAACTTTCTGTCCCATGCGCTTCTCTTACTTTCCTTCGTCAACAACGACCGTGAAGTGGCTAGTGCGTTTCCGAATCGGTGTGGCCCGCCCGTGGGCCCGTGGCCTAAAACGTTTTAGCATAGCGCCTCCGTCTATATAGACCCGTTTGACATACAAGTCGTCAGGATCAACGTTCTGGGTATCAGTGGCGTTGGCGATAGCAGAACGAAGGGTCTTGGCTAGAATACTGGCCGCCTTCTTGGGGGTGAAACGCAAAACGATCAGTGCTTCTTCGACTTGTTTGCCGCGGATTAGGTCGGCGACGAGACGGGCCTTACGTGAGGATATCCGCACCTGGCGCGTAACGGCTTTTGTTTCCATAGCGGATGTTCTCCTTGGCTTATCGTCTTCTCTCGCCTCTCCGATCACCGGCATGCCCATAAAATGTGCGGGTTGGAGAAAATTCGCCAAGTTTATGACCAACCATATTTTCAGTAACGTAGACTGGGATAAACCTGCGACCGTTATGGACGGCAAAGGTACAGCCGATCATCTCTGGAATGATGGTTGAACGTCGAGACCAGGTCCGAATAACCTTCCGGTCTCCACTGTCCAATACAGCCTGCACCTTTTTCATCAGGTAGTCGTCAACAAAAGGACCTTTTTTAACCGAGCGTGGCATACTATTTCTTTCTCTTCTGCGCGATGTATTTATCAGTCCGCGGATTATGACGGGTTTTATGGCCTTTGGCCAACACACCCCACGGGCTCTGGGGATGGTTGCCTTTGCTCTGCCCTTCACCGCCACCATGAGGATGGTCGATAGGATTCATGGCAATACCGCGCACGTGCGGTCGAATACCAAACCAACGAGAACGACCGGCTTTTCCATAGCGTATATTTTCGTGGTCAGTATTACCGATCTGACCTATGGTTGCCCGACACTGCTGATGGATCAGCCGCATCTCTCCAGACGGCATTTTGAGTGTCGCATAGTCGCCTTCTTTGGCCATCAGCTGGGCCGAGGTGCCTGCTCCGCGTACCAGCTGCCCGCCAGCTCCAATCTTCAGCTCAATATTATGGACGAGGGTTCCGAGCGGAATATTTCGCAGCGTCAGGGTATTGCCGGGCTGAATGTCGCTCCCCTCTCCGGACATTACTTGGCTGCCAACAGTGAGCCCGCCCGGAGCTAGAATGTAGCGTTTCTCGCCGTCCCGATAGTGGAGCAGAGCAATATGGGCGGAGCGGTTGGGATCATATTCGATAGAGGCGACCGTGGCCGGAACACCATCTTTTGCACGGTGGAAATCGATAATCCGATAGCGCCGCTTGTGGCCGCCGCCCCGATGCAGATTGGTAATACGGCCACGGTTGTTGCGGCCGCCACGCTTATGGAGCGGAGCGAGCAGAGAGCGTTCGGGCGAATTTTTGCTCAACTCTTGGGAACTCGATACGCTCTGCGAGCGACGGCCGGGTGAAGTCGGTTTGTAAACACGGATCGCCATCGGCTAGGCTCCTTCGAAGAAATCAATAGTATCCCCGGCGACCAGAGTGACATAGGCCTTTTTCCAAGCCGGTTTGCGTCCAATCGAACGGCCGATACGTCGTTTTTTGCCCATATACTGGCTGGTGCGTACCTGGACGACTTTGACCTGAAAGAGCTGTTCAACAGCGTTCTTAATCGAGATTTTGTTAGCGCGAGGGTCCACCTTAAAGACCACCTGGTTGCCGAGTGCATTCACCAGGGTTGCCTTCTCGGTGATCAACGGGGAGGCAAGAACGGTATGAAGATTCTGATTCATGATGTTGTAAGCCTTTGGCTAACCTGCTCAAGTGCCGCTTGGGTGAACAGACAGTGCTGATAGCGCAAGAGGTCGTACACATTGAGACCAACACAGCGCAAGACTTTGACGTGCGGCAGGTTCCGGGCCGCCTGTTCAACCGTCTGATCCGCATCAGCAATCACAACCAGGACACCGTCTTTGAGTTCCAGACCAGACAAAAATTCGACCATACGTTTGGTTTTTGGTTCGGGTAGGGCGATCCGATTGACAACAGTAAGGTTGCCGTCGCGCTGTTTGTGGGCCAGGGCGGCACAAAGGGCCGTGCGACGCGCACTGCGGGGAAGGCGGTAGGCATACGAGCGGGGCTGCGGGCCAAAGACGGTTGCCCCTCCGACCCACAACGGGGAACGGCGGCTGCCAGCTCTCGCCCGACCAGTCCCTTTCTGGCGCCACGGTTTTTTCCCTCCACCCCGGACCTGTCCACGCGTCTTTGTCGATGCTGTTCCAGCCCGTCGATTGGCGCGCTGCATTTTGACCACTTCGTAGAGGAGGTGCTCACGCGGCGGTTGTGACGCAACAATGGAAGGGAGTTCGATTTCACCGATCGTCTCGCGTTCAGGAGAGAGCACAGGAATCCGTACTGCTTGCGCGTCCACCACTCTTATCCCTTCTTGGTTTTACTCAGCGTGATTATACCACCGCGCGCGCCTGGGACGGCACCATGGACGAGGACCAGATGCTCTTGGGGGCGAAGGTCAATAATGCGGAGATTCTGGATCGTCGTGCGGCTGTCACCATAATGGCCAGCCATAGCCTTGCCCTTAAAAATTTTTCCCGGATATGCACAGTTACCAATCGCTCCACCATGCCGAAAATATTCATGGGTCCCATGGCTGGAAGGGGCACCGCTCATACCGTGACGTTTCATAACGCCAGTGTAACCCCGTCCCTTTGTCCTGCCAGCAACAACAACCCGTTCTCCAAGGTGAAAAATCTCCTCGGCGGTTATCTGATGTCCGACTTCGTACTGATCAACGTCAGCAGTCCGAAACTCACGCAGCACTTCAAACGGGCCGGTCCCAGAGGCCTGGCAGTGGCCCAGAACGGGCTTACTCACCCGCTGAGGTTTGCGGCTGCCAAAGCCGAGTTGAAGCGCGGTGTAACCATCTTTTTGGCCGGTTTTCTTTTGGACGACCGTACAGGGTCCCGCCTGGATGACAGTCACTGGGACTAGCGTCCCCTGCTCTGTAAAAATCTGACTCATTCCCAGTTTTCGACCGATTAGGCCATTCATAGCAGTTCCTTACTCAAGCTTGATTTCCACATCAACACCGGCGGCTAATTCGAGTTTTCCCAACGCATCAATCGTTTGCTGCGTCGGATCAAGGATATCGAGAAGGCGTTTATGGGTCCGGATTTCAAATTGTTCACGGGACTTTTTATCCACGTGCGGAGAGCGGTTCACTGTAAAGCGCTCTATGCGTGTCGGTAGAGGAATAGGACCGGCCACCCTCCCCCCGGTCCGCTTCACCGTCTCGACAATCTCTTTGACAGACTGGTCTAAGACGCGGTGATCGTACGCTTTTAAGCGGATCCGGATCTTTTCGTTCATAATATTCATACAAATGGACCCATTGTTTCAGCAAGAAACGTTTGAGACGGACGCAGGCCCGAAACGGCCTTTACTCCAAGATTTTCGCGACCACACCGGCCCCGACCGTCCGGCCCCCTTCCCGAATCGCAAACCGTAAGCCCTCATCCATCGCGATCGGCGTCAGTAAGGTCACCGTCATCTGCGTATTGTCCCCCGGCATCACCATCTCCGTCCCCTCCGGTAAGGCCACCGTCCCCGTCACGTCGGTCGTCCGAAAGTAGAACTGCGGCCGATAGTTGTTGAAAAACGGCGTATGCCGCCCCCCCTCCTCTTTCGTTAACACATACACCTCGGCCTCATACCGCGTGTGCGGCGTGATACTCCCCGGCTGCGCCAACACCTGCCCCCGCTCAATCTCTTCCCGCTTGATCCCCCGCAATAAACACCCCACGTTGTCGCCCGCTTGCCCCACGTCCAACAGCTTGCGGAACATCTCCACCCCCGTCACCGTGGTCTTCTCCGTCGCCCGAATCCCCACAATCTCCACCTCTTCACCCACTTTAATCTGCCCCCGCTCAATCCGCCCCGTCGCTACCGTCCCCCGCCCAGAAATCGAAAAAACGTCCTCGACCGACATCAAAAACGGCTTGTCCACCTCCCGCTCCGGCTCCGGAATAAACGTATCCACCGCCTCCATTAACTCTAAAATCGCCCCCGCCCCCGCCCCTTCTAACCCTTCGAGCGCGCTCCCCCGGATCACCGGCGTGTCGTCCCCCGGAAACTCATACTTGCTCAGTAACTCCCGGACCTCTAACTCGACCAGGTCCAGTAACTCTTCGTCGTCCACCATATCCACTTTGTTCATGAACACCACAATCGCCGGCACCCCCACCTGGCGCGCCAATAAAATGTGCTCGCGCGTCTGCGGCATCGGCCCGTCGGTCGCCGCCACCACCAAAATCGCCCCGTCCATCTGCGCCGCGCCCGTGATCATGTTCTTGATGTAGTCCGCATGCCCCGGACAATCCACGTGCGCATAGTGCCGCCGCTCCGTCTCGTACTCCACGTGCGCCGTGTTGATCGTGATCCCCCGCTCTTTCTCCTCCGGCGCTTTGTCAATCTCCTCAAACGCGACCGCCTCCGCCATCGCCCGCTCCGCTAACACCTTGGTGATCGCCGCCGTTAAGGTCGTCTTGCCATGATCAATATGCCCGATCGTCCCCACATTCACATGCGGCTTACTCCGCTCAAACCGCTCCTTCGCCATAGACTCTCGCTCCTTGCTGCTCGTCGTTTGTCGTAATCTGGGAGGGGTCTCTGTGACAGAGGGAGGTGGGACTCTCTTCGCTCTCTCTTCCCAGCACTCCACTCAAGAGGGGGAAATTGTACGGACTATTGCACAAGAGTCAACCAGCCTAGGCCCCAGGCCGACAGAAAATAGCCCGCTCCTTTCCCACTTTTACCACCGATAGTGGACAAATGCCCTATTTGCCTCTGCCATCCGATGCGTATCTTCTCGCTTTTTCACCGCCCCACCTCTGTTCTGTGAGGCCTCATAGAGTTCTGCTGCAAGCTTCTCTTTCATGCCTTTCTCTGGTCTGCCGCGTGCGGATTGGACCAGCCAGCGCATGGCCAGAGAGTTGCGTCGGACCTGGCGGACCTCGATAGGCACCTGGTAGGTCGCACCGCCTACCCGGCGTGAGCGAACCTCGACAAGAGGCTTCACGTTTTCTAAAGCCCGTTTGAAAATCTCTAGCGCGTCTTCGCCACTCCGCGTTCCGCTCAATTCCATCGCGTTGTACAGAATCTTTTCAGCCACCCCTTTTGCACCATTTTGCATCATCATATTCACGAATTTTGACACCGTCGTATCGTGATATTTAGGGTCGGGCAGCACTTCTCGCCTTGGGGCTGGTCCTTTGCGTGGCATTGGTCCCTCTTCTTCCGGCCTGTCGCTTATTTTGGTCGCTTTGCTCCATATTTCGAACGGCTCTGCTTTCGTTCCTGGACTCCAATCGAATCGAGAGTACCGCGTACGATATGGTAACGCACTCCAGGTAAGTCTTTCACCCGTCCACCCCGAATGAGGACGACGGAGTGTTCTTGGAGGTTATGTCCAATCCCTGGGATATAAGCCGTAACTTCAACCCCATTCGTGAGCCGCACGCGAGCGACTTTTCTAAGGGCCGAGTTGGGCTTCTTTGGCGTGGTGGTATACACACGCGTACACACCCCACGGCGTTGCGGACAGGCTTGTAGGGCCGGCGCAGTCAACTTCTTGCGCTGCTGCTCACGGCCTTTTCGGACGAGTTGCTGAATTGTCGGCATGCCTTCTCCATGCTGGTGTCTTGGCCTGCGCCCACTTACGATGCCTCGACCATAGGCGGCAGTTGGACCTGTTGTTCGTCGACCGGTGCTTCAACGCTTTCGGCCTCGATTGCGGTATAGCTGGGGTTACCTGTCCCGGCTGGGATCAGCCGGCCCATAATGACGTTTTCTTTGAGCCCCAACAACGTATCGACTTTCCCATTGATAGCAGCTTCGGTCAGCACCTTGGTCGTCTCTTGGAACGACGCCGCAGAAATAAAGCTGTCAGTCGACAAACTAGCTTTGGTAATCCCCATGAGGAGTGATTTTGCCTCGGGCGGCTGACCTTGCTCGGCCAGGACCTTTTCGGTCTCCTCCTGGAATCGCCATTTTTCGACCTGCTCGCCAGCCAGAAAATCAGAATCACCGACCTGGGTGACGGTCACCCTGCGCATCATCTGGCGAACGATGACCTCAATATGCTTGTCATGGATCCGCACTCCCTGCAGACGATAAATCTCCTGCACAGCGTCGACCAGCGATTTAGCGAGTTCTTTTTCTCCGAGCACGCCAAGGATATCGTGCGGATTGGAGGAGCCGTCCATTAACGGTTCGCCGGCTCGGACATAATCGCCCTCGCGGACACTAATATGTTTTCCGCGAGGGATGAGATACTCGCGCGGATCTCCCACGTCCGGCGTGATGACAACCTTTCGCTTTCCTTTGGTATCCTTCCCAAAAGCCACCATGCCCTCGATTTCGCTAATGACAGCGAATTCCTTGGGTTTTCGGGCTTCAAACAGCTCTGCCACCCGAGGCAGACCGCCCGTAATATCTTTCGTCTTCGTTGTTTCGCGTGGAATCTTGGCCACCACGTCGCCCGCTTCAACCTGCTGCCCCTCGGTTACATTAATGTGAGCGCCAACCGGCAGTGTATAGCGTGCATCAAGACCGCTCGGCAGCTTGGCCGTTTTGTTCACCGTCTTGAAGGCACTCTCATTGAGGCCACGAGTGGTCTCAATGATCTTCTCAACAAATATTTCGAGGATGTGGTCGAAAGACCCTCTTAGACTGTCCAGCACGGCTTTCGCATCTTCCACGCCCAGTGATTCACGCCTCAACCGCATGTCAGAACGCCTCAACCACACGAAGGTTATCAGCCCGGCTGCAGCGTCTATGGACGTACTGCGAATACTCCATTCAGCTACACCGGGCGTACCGACGCGAATACTCCATTTGGAGGCGCCACCTCCCCCTAGTGCTAATAACGCTTGTGTTGGTAACGCCTCAAGGTCCTCCCACATTTCGGTTTCGAGTCGTAGGGACGGATCCTGAAGAGGCTGCCGCATTGTAATTTCGTCACCAGCATCCTCCGCGGCTTTCTTAAGAACTTGGTTTACTTTTTTCTCCGTCAAGCAGTTATCGAGTTCCTGCTTGAACAGAGGAGCAAGCTCATCCAATTTGTCTTTCAACTTCTCTTCCAATGAGTCGAAGTAGCCAACGAGCTCTTCATCAGGAAGACGATCTAACGGCTCAATTAGCTTAAACCATGCTTTTTGTTTGGCAGTTTTAACAACTCCTCCCTTGAGAGCTCCAATAGACCTGCGCAAAGACTCACGCCACTTACTGAATCTCTCCCGAATGTTTTTTATAACTTCTTCAGCAGCCTGTTTGACATCCTGCTTGATGGAAATACGGGGACGGACGTTCGGGTCTCGGAAATCGATTATGACTCGAGTCGATAAACCCGTCCGTTCATCAACCTTCTCCTGCATGGTCTTGTCGTCGATATCGCCAAATTTGATCGTGCCGCTGACCTCGGTCAGGATAGGCACCGTGTAGGGATCCCACTCCGCAATCAGTTCGTTCGGTTTGACTGTGGACCCATCCGTCTTCTTGAGCTTCGCCCCGTATACGACCGGATAGCGCTCGCGCTCGCGCTCGCGCCCCGGTTCTGGGCTATCCACAATAGCGACCTCGCCATTCCGATTCATGACGACCAAATCGCCCTCACGGTTGATGACCGTTTTGAGGCTGATATAGCGCAGCAGACCCTCATTACGTGGAGCTAAGGTCGTTTGTTCTGCCCGACGACTCGCCGTTCCACCGATGTGGAAGGTCCGCATTGTGAGCTGCGTACCAGGCTCGCCAATCGACTGTGCCGCAATGATACCAACCGCTTCACCGATATTAACCATACGCCCACGGGCCAAGTCCCGCCCGTAGCAGCTAATACACACCCCGCGTCGGCTCTGACATGTCAGAGCCGAGCGAATCCAGATCTTTTCAATACCAGCCTCTTCAATCAGCTTTACCCGGCTCTCGTCAATCTCTTCATTGGCCGGGACGAGAATCTCATTGGAGAACGGATCGTGGATATCATCAAGGGCAACCCGACCGAGGACACGCTCTCCCAAACCCTCGATGATTTCCCCGCCTTCGACCAATGGACCCATCTCAATGCCGTCGATCGTACCACAGTCGTATTCGCTGATGATGCAGTCTTGGGCCACATCAACCAAACGGCGGGTTAGATAGCCTGAGTTGGCCGTTTTCAGGGCTGTGTCTGCAAGGCCCTTGCGGGCGCCGTGGGTTGAGATGAAGTACTGTAGGACCGACAGGCCCTCTCGGAAGTTTGCGGTAATCGGTGTTTCGATGATCTCGCCGGACGGCTTTGCCATCAATCCGCGCATTCCGGCTAACTGACGAATTTGCTGGGCGCTGCCCCGCGAGCCGGAGTCGGCCATCATAAAAATAGGGCTGAATCCCTGACGGCTCTCGCGTAGACCGCTGAACATCTCGTTGGCCACTTCGTCAGTGACTGCGGCCCAGGTATCCACGACTTTATTATGGCGTTCACCATCCGTAATCAGTCCCTTGGTATATTGATCTTGGATTTCTCGCAGGACGGCCTGCGCACCACTCAGCAGCTTCTCCTTTTCGACAGGGATTATCATGTCTTGAATACCGATTGAGATCCCGGCTCGCGTTGCGTGCTCAAAGCCCATATCTTTCAGACGATCGGCAAAAATGACGGTTGCTTTGTTACCGGCTTTCAGAAAGGAACTGTCCAGCAGGCCACCGAGTTCCCTTTTCTTCATCGTCCGGTTGACCTCAGAAAACGAAATCTCAGACGGTACGATATCGTACAGTATGATACGACCGACCGTTGTGTCGACTAATTGTCCGTTCATACGGACTTTGATCCGGGCCTGGAGTTCGATCTGCCCCTGATCGTAGGCAATACAGACCTCCTCTGGACCGCTGAAGATTTTCCCCTCCCCTTTTGCCCCAGGTCGCTCACGGGTGATGGTGTATAGACCCAAAACAATGTCTTGCGTTGGGGCGATAATCGCCTTACCGTGGGCAGGTGAGAGAATGTTATTGGTTGACATCATCAAGGCCCGCGCTTCGACCTGGGCTTCCACCGATAGAGGGACGTGAACCGCCATCTGGTCGCCGTCGAAATCGGCGTTATAGGCCATACAGACTAAGGGATGGAGCTGG
Organism: uncultured Binatia bacterium (SeqCode); assembly: GCA_965214605.1. Lineage (GTDB taxonomy): Bacteria > Desulfobacterota > Binatia > Bin18 > Bin18 > JAAXHF01. The sequence continues at coordinate 1,593,611 of OZ243961.1, forward strand.
ATCGCCTTGCCCTCAATCAGGATAGGCTCAAACGCTTGGATACCCAGCCGGTGCAGGGTTGGGGCACGATTAAGCAGGACCGGATGCTCCTTGATTACCTCGTCCAGAATATCCCAGACTTCCGGACGTTCCTTTTCTACCATCTTTTTGGCGCTCTTAATCGTTGTGGTATAACCCCGCTCTTCGAGCTTGTTGTAGATAAAGGGTTTGAACAGCTCCAAAGCCATGTGCTTAGGCAACCCACACTGATGCAGGCGCAGCTCAGGACCAATCACAATGACGGACCGCCCCGAATAGTCGACCCGTTTGCCGAGCAGATTCTGCCGAAAACGCCCGCCTTTGCCCTTGAGCATATCGGACAGTGACTTGAGTGGACGTTTGTTGGGCCCGTTCAAAGGCCGGCCCCGTCGGCCGTTGTCAAACAAGGCATCGACCGCTTCTTGGAGCATCCGCTTTTCATTCCGAATAATGATATCGGGCGCGCTCAATTCAATCAGGCGTTTGAGGCGGTTATTCCGGTTGATCACCCGTCGGTACAAATCGTTCAGATCAGACGTGGCAAAGCGGCCGCCGTCCAGGGGGACTAAGGGGCGGAGGTCAGGGGGAATGACCGGAATCACTTCCAAGATCATCCATTCAGGCAGATTGCCAGAGTGCCGAAACGCATTGATGACCTTGAGGCGTTTGGCGATTTTTTTGCGGCGTGCCTCGCTGGCCGTTTCCATCATCTCCATGCGCAGATCTTCGGCCAGTTTTTCTATGTTCAAATCATGTAACAATGACCGGATCGCCTCTGCTCCCATTCCAGCCTGAAAACTGCCAAAACCGAACTCCTCAACTAATTTCCGGTGGCGGGTTTCGGACAGGATATCTTTCTTGCGCAGCGGCGTCTGGCCCGGATCGGTCACAACGTACGACTCAAAATAGAGAACCCGTTCAAGCTCCTTGAGCGTCATATCTAGCAGGGTGCCAATCCGGCTCGGCAGGCTCTTGAGGAACCAGATATGGGCGACAGGGCTGGCTAGGGAGATATGCCCCATCCGCTCCCGGCGCACTTTGGACTGAATCACCTCAACGCCACATTTCTCACACACGACCCCACGGTGGCGCATCCGCTTGTATTTGCCGCAGTTACACTCATAGTCCTTGGTGGGACCAAAGATTTTGGCGCAGAACAGGCCGTCACGCTCGGGCTTAAACGTGCGGTAATTGATAGTTTCAGGCTTCTTCACCTCTCCGTGCGACCAGGTACGAACCATATCAGGAGGGGCCAGAGCGATCCGGATGGCGTTAAAACGAACCGGATTTTGGGGCTTCTCAAAAAGACCAAGAAAATCTTCCATCTCTCCCCCCAGCGTGCTCTATTCGTTTTCTTCGAGCAGTTCGACGTTGAGCGCTAAGCTTTGCAATTCTCGGATCATGACATTGAACGATTCGGGAAGCCCTGGTTCCAATACATTGTCTCCTTTCACAATCGCCTCATAGATACGGGTCCGGCCGGCTACGTCATCCGACTTGACCGTCAACATTTCTTGCAGACTATAGGCAGCACCGTAGGCCTCAAGGGCCCACACTTCCATCTCTCCCAACCGCTGTCCGCCAAATTGGGCCTTGCCACCCAGTGGCTGCTGAGTCACCAGCGAATATGGACCGGTGGAGCGGGCGTGAATTTTGTCCTCAACCAAATGGTGTAATTTCAGGATATACATCACGCCAACAGTAACAGCTCCACCGAAAGGCTCCCCAGTCCGCCCGTCATATAGTACGGTTTGTCCTGATTCGGGCAATCCCGCCTTTTGCAACAGGTCAAAAATTTCCTTTTCTGGAGCACCGTCGAACACGGGCGTTGCCACGTGCACCCCAGTCTGGGCGCGCTCCGCTAAGCGCGCCAGGTCTGGGCTTGACAACTCTTGAATCTTGTCGACACATTCTTTGTTGGTATAGACCTCCTGGAGTTGGGTCCGGAGGGCCTCTTCCGTCTGGGCTGGGTCGCTGTTGTGACCGTTATCCATCTGCTCGCCGAGGCTACGCACGGCCCAACCGAGATGGGTCTCAAGAATCTGCCCGACATTCATCCGAGAGGGCACGCCCAACGGGTTGAGGACCACATCGACCGGAGTCCCGTCTGCCAAATACGGCATATCTTCTTCGGGCAGTATCCGAGACAGCACGCCTTTGTTCCCATGTCTGCCCGCCATCTTATCGCCGACCTGGAGTTTGCGTTTTATAGCGACAAAGACTTTCACCATCTTAATAATGCCGGGCGGCAGCTCGTCCCCACTGCGAAGCTTCTCAACCTTCTTCTCAAACTCTTCACGAATCCGGCTGATCTGCGCCAGCATGGCGTCGACGCTCCGACTCAGCTCATCCTCAACCACCTCATCCCCAAGCTTGAATCTCCCCCAGTATGCGGGAGGAACGGCCCGCAGCAGCTCTTCGCTAATCTCTTGGCCCTTGGGAAACAGGACCTTCCGGGTGTTATCGTCGCTGATCCGAACAGCTAGAACTTTACCCAGCGTCAGGTCGCGGACCTTGCCGAAAGTGCTCTCCTGGACAATTCGAATTTCGTCTTCTTGGTCTTTGCGGAGTCGCTCGACCTCTTCGTCCTCAATACTCTGGCTCCGCTCATCCTTGGACACACCCTTGCGAGAGAAAACACGCACATTGACCACCGTGCCCTCCACACCGGGAGGAACCCGAAGCGAAGTGTCACGGACTTCCCCGGCCTTTTCGCCAAAAATCGCGCGGAGTAATTTTTCTTCGGGAGACAGCTGGGTCTCGCCCTTGGGCGTGATTTTGCCGACCAGGATGTCGCTAGGCGTCACCTCAGCGCCGATCCTGACAATGCCGCTATCGTCAAGGTCTTTGAGCGCTTCTTCACCAACATTCGGGATATCCTGAGTGATTTCTTCTGGACCGAGTTTGGTGTCACGGGCGACGCATTCAAATTCTTCAATATGCACCGAGGTGAACACATCTTCGCGCAATAAGCGCTCACTGACCAGGATGGAATCCTCGAAATTATAGCCCCCCCAGATCATGAACGCGACCAGGACATTCCTGCCCAAAGCCAGCTCACCCATATCGGTGGCCGGTCCATCGGCAATCACATCGCCGGCGGTGATATAGTCGCCGACTTTGACGATCGGTCGTTGGTTGACACAGGTATTCTGATTAGAACGCTGATATTTAATTAACGGATAGATATCAACCGCGGCATCACCGGCGGTTGACGGCGCGTCCGCCTTGATTACAACACGGGTGGAATCGACGCTCTCAACCAAACCACTTCGGCGGGCGACGATCGTTGCACCGGAATCCCGGGCAACGACCCGCTCCATCCCGGTACCGACCAACGGCGCTTCGGTGCGCAGCAGGGGCACCGCCTGGCGTTGCATGTTCGACCCCATCAAGGCGCGGTTCGCATCGTCATGTTCGAGAAAGGGAATCAGAGCGGCCGCAACACTTACCAACTGAGTGGGGGACACATCCATCAGCTGGACCTGCTGGGGGGGGACCATCACAAATTCGCCACCCAGGCGAGCAGAAACGAGGTCCCGGATAAACTGTCCGTTTTCGTCAACCGGAGCATTGGCCTGGGCAATGGTCTGGGTCTCTTCTTCAAGGGCGGACAAATACCGTACCCGCTCGGTCACCCGGCCGTCCTCAACTTCACGGTATGGCGTCTCAATAAAGCCGAACTCATTCACGCGGGCATAGGTCGACAAGCTTGAAATAAGCCCAATATTCGGTCCTTCAGGTGTCTCGATGGGACACACCCGTCCATAGTGGGTTGGGTGGACGTCTCGGACCTCGAACCCGGCCCGCTCCCGGGTTAAGCCGCCCGGTCCGAGTGCGGAAAGACGCCGCTTATGGGTCACTTCAGACAAGGGGTTGGTTTGGTCCATGAACTGCGACAGCTGGCTTGATCCAAAAAATTCTTTTAACGCGGCCGACACAGGTTTGTAGTTGACCAGTTCCTGAGGCATCAGGGTCTCGACGTCCTGAAGACTCATACGCTCTTTGACCGCCCGCTCCATGCGGACCAAGCCAATCCGGAACTGATTTTCAACCAGCTCTCCGACCGCCCGCACCCGCCGGTTGCCAAGATGGTCAATATCATCGACAACCCCATTGCCATTTTTCAACTCAAGCAGATACCGCACAACTTCAAGGATATCCTCTTTGCGGAGGGTCCCGAGATCAAGCGGAGCATCAAGCTGGAGTTTATGGTTAAGTTTGAGACGTCCAACCTTGGACAGGTTATAGCGCTCAGCATTAAAGAACAGGTTTTGAAAGAAAACCGTTGCCGCATCGGCCGTTGGTGGATCTCCGGGACGGAGGCGGCGGTAAATCTCCATTTCGGCGTCTTTGGGGGAGGAAATCTTGTCCTGGAGCAAGGTATTCCGCAGCGATGGACCAATGTGAGACTCGTCAACAAAGAGTGTCTCTATAGTCGAGACTTTGCGCTCGATTAGATGGTCGAGGTCTTCCTGACTCACCTCTTGGTTGCACTCAACGAGCACTTCCCGCGTCTCTGGGTCAAGCACATCATGGGCTGCAACGAGGCCCACAACCTCTCCGAGGCTGATCGGGATCTGCTCAACTTCAGCAGCCTCCATCTGTTTGAGCGCATTACGACTGAATCGGCGTCCTGCTTTGACCAACACCTCTTGGGTTTTAGGATTTCGGACATCTTGGGTCGCGCGCAGACCGCGCAAGAGGCGAGGCTGGAACTTCTTTGTGACACGACCGGCGTCAAAGGTGATGGTATCGGTCGGATAAAAATAGTTGAGAAGATCCTCAACCGTCATCCCCAAGGCCCGCAGTAGCCCCGTCGCATGGAATTTGCGGCGACGGTCAATACGGACATACAGAATGTCTCGTGGATCAAATTCAAAATCGATCCACGATCCCCGGTACGGAATTATCCGGGCAGAATAGAGCAATTTTCCACTCACGTGGGTCTTACCCTTATCATGATCAAAGAAGACGCCTGGCGAGCGGTGTAGCTGGCTCACAATAACTCGCTCGGTCCCATTTACCATGAACGTGCCGTACGAGGTCATCAGTGGGAGCTCGCCAAAATAAACTTCTTGCTCTTTGACATTTTTGATCGTGCGGGCCTCTGTCCGCGGATCAACATCCCAAAGAACGAGCTGTATAGTGACCTTCAGGGGAGCGGCATAGGTCATCCCACGCTGATGACATTCTTCCACCGTGTATTTTGGCTCTCCAAGCGTATAACTGACAAACTCAAGAGAGGCGGTTTCATTGAAGTCCTGAATCGGAAAAACCGATCGAAAGACGCCCTGAAGCCCAGAGTCCATCCGGGCTTCAGGACTTGCTATCCGCTGTAGGAACTCCTCGTACGAGTGCCGTTGGATCTCCAACAGGTGTGGAATCTCAATAATTTTACCGATTTGGTTAAACGCTCGTCGGAAGCGAAAATTATTTGCCAGCTGCAACGCCATCCCCACTCTTCTCCTTTGGCGTATCCGCCTTTATTTCAGTTCCACCAATCCCCCGGCTTCCTCAATTTTTTTCTGAAGTTCTTCGGCTTCGGCCTTTGCAATCCCTTCCTTGATCGGCTTGGGCGCATTATCAACCAATTCTTTGGCCTCTTTCAGACCCAAACCGGTGATCTCTCGAACGGCTTTGATGACCTGGATCTTCTTTTCCCCAGGACCGGTCAGAACGACATCAAATTCGTCCTTCTCTTCGGCCTCAGCCGGCGCATCACCGCCCGCCAAAGCACCGCCACCCGCCACAACAACAGGAGCAGCCGCGCTGACCCCCCATTTTTCCTCCAGCTGTTTGACCAAATCCGAGACCTCGAGAATCGTCAGATCAGACAGGGCTGAGACAAGTTCTTCCATCTTTTCGGTGCTGAGAGCCATGCATTTCTCCTTTCTCCGTTGTCTGTATCACATCCCCCTTAGACATCCGCTCCATTCGCTGATGCCGGGGAGGCAGCTTGGGCGTCCCCCTCTTCTCTTCTTGCATCAAGGACACGGGCAAGTTGGGAGGCGGGAGCGGTGAGCACGCTCGCTAGTTGCGCGGCGGTCTGAGACAGCAGGCCGAGCAGTTGGGCCCGCAGCGCGTCCCGATTCGGCAGGTTAGCCAACGCCTCGACCTGGGAGGCGTCCAGGAATTGTCCTTCGGTGACCCCGCCTTTAATTGTAAATTTTTGATGGTCTTTGGCGTAGCGCGTGACAGCTTTGGCCAAGTCAACAGCCTCGCCGTAGCCGAGTACCAGACCATTTTGGCCTGTGAGCAGCTCTTTGAGCGAGAGATATGGAGTTCCTTCAACCGCTAAGGAGACCAGGGTATTTTTGGCGACCCGATACTCACCTCCAATCTCTCTCAACTCGCGTCGCAGCGTGTGTAGCTCAGCAACGCTGAGGCCCTTGTATTCGGCGATAACCGCCGCGTGGACATTCTGAAAGACCCCGTGTAAGTCGGAGACAGTCCGCTCTTTCTCGTGACGCTCCATATTAATCGCTCGTTCTCTCCTTAGTGTCGGACCCCTCTTAGTCTCCGAAACATGGCTCAGCTGCGCTGGGCCGTCGATGGATCCACCCGTACCCCGGGTCCCATGGTGGTACTGACGCACACACCTTGGAGGTAGGTTCCCCGTGCAGAAGCAGGCTTGGCACGCACTAACCCCTCAATCAGGGAGCTAGCATTTTCAAGCAGCTGTCGTTCGCTAAACGACGCTTTTCCGACTGGAACATGAACATTGCCAACTTTATCGACCCGATACTCGACCTTCCCGCCCTTGATATCCTGAACGGCCTGTGCGACATCCATAGTCACCGTCCCGACTTTGGGGTTAGGCATCAAGCCCCGGGGGCCAAGGATTTTTCCAATCCGGCCGACCACACCCATCATGTCTGGCGTCGCCACTGCCTTGTCAAACTCAATCCAGCCTTCATCGGTAATCCGCGCTACCAGGTCTTCAGCCCCGACAACATCGGCACCCGCCTCTTCGGCTTCGCGGGCTTTGTCGCCTTTGGCAAAGACAACCACCCGAACAGATTTTCCCGTCCCGTGCGGTAACACTACAGTACCGCGCACGTTTTGATCGGCCTTACGCGGATCGACGCCAAGCCGGACGGCGATCTCCACTGTTTCGTCAAATTTCGCTCGGGCGGTTCCTTTAACTAGGGCGACGGCTTGGGACAAAGGGTAGCGTTGTTCGCGATCAACTTTTTCGACCGCAAGCCGGTATCCTTTACTTTTCTTTGCCATATTAGTCCACCACAGTGACGCCCATGCTCCGGGCGGTTCCTTCAATAATTTTTCGGGCTCCCTCTATATCGTTGGCGTTTAAATCGGGCATTTTTGTCCTTGCGATCTCTTCTATCTGGGCACGCGAGATGGACCCGATAATATCTTTGGCCGGCTCCTGGGAGCCTTTTTCAATCCCCATGGCTTTCTTAATCAAGACGGAAGCAGGCGGAGTCTTAGTGACAAAAGAAAAAGAACGGTCTGCATAGACTGTGATCAGAACAGGGATTATCATCCCCTGTTGAGCCTGCGTCCTGGCGTTAAACGCCTTGCAGAATTCCATAATATTGACCCCTCGTTGCCCAAGTGCGGGTCCAACAGGCGGACTGGGGGTTGCCTGTCCGGCTGGAATCTGCAGTTTCACTTCGGCCATCACTTTCTTTGCCATCCGTGCCTCTTTAGGTTTTCTCGACTTGCACTAGGTCGAGTTCAACTGGGGTTGCCCGACCGAAGATGCTAATCAGCACCCGTAATTTTCCCTTGTCTGGTTTGACCTCTTCAACTACGCCGGTGAAATCCTGAAAAGGTCCGTCCACGACCTTCACTCCCTCACCGACCTCGTACAAAACCTTGGGTTTTGGTCGTAAGGTCCCCTCTTGGACCTGGTTCCGAATCTCTGCCACTTCGGCCTCGGACACCGGAGGTATGGTTTGGGGGTCAAAAGAGCCTCCGACAAAGCCGGTAACTTTCGGCGTTGATTTGACAACATGCCAGGTCTCGTTACTCATCTCCATCTGGACCAGGATATAGCCAGGAAAAAACTTGCGGGCAGAGGTCCGTTTGCGGCCTTTGACAAGCTCAACAACCTGCTCTTCCGGAACGAGGATGTCGCCGAACTGGTCTTCCTTCCGCAGCATACGGATGCGTTCCTCAAGAGCTGCCTTGGCTTTCCGCTCGTACCCAGAGTAGGTATGGACAACGTACCACTGCTTGGCCATATCGTAATCTGCCATCCCAATGAAGACTTAATAACCAAGTAGCAGGCGTAAGAGCCAGGCGAGAAAAGCGTCAACAACGAACAGATAGAGCGCAATAATACTGACCAAAACCAACACCACCCAGGTTGCTGCCCGGACTTCCTTTTGGGCAGGCCAATGCACCCGTTGCAGCTCAGCCCAGGCTTCCTGCAGAAATGTCCTAGCGGTGTCAAAGCTAGCCCGTATCATACTACACTCACTTTGCCTGTATCCTCATCTCCGCTCTCATACAACTGAGACTCTTCTGAAACTTGGTTGGCAACGGGTCAGGCAGGCTTCGAACCTGCAACCCCCGGATTTGGAGTCCGGTGCTCTATCCAATTCGAGCTACTGACCCGCACAGTCACGCTACTGACCACAACATATCAAGAGCAACGAGATTTTACTCCAAGATTTTCGCGACCACACCGGCCCCGACCGTCCGGCCCCCTTCCCGAATCGCAAACCGTAAGCCCTCATCCATCGCGATCGGCGTCAGTAAGGTCACCGTCATCTGCGTATTGTCCCCCGGCATCACCATCTCCGTCCCCTCCGGTAAGGCCACCGTCCCCGTCACGTCGGTCGTCCGAAAGTAGAACTGCGGCCGATAGTTGTTGAAAAACGGCGTATGCCGCCCCCCCTCCTCTTTCGTTAACACATACACCTCGGCCTCATACCGCGTGTGCGGCGTGATACTCCCCGGCTGCGCCAACACCTGCCCCCGCTCAATCTCTTCCCGCTTGATCCCCCGCAATAAACACCCCACGTTGTCGCCCGCTTGCCCCACGTCCAACAGCTTGCGGAACATCTCCACCCCCGTCACCGTGGTCTTCTCCGTCGCCCGAATCCCCACAATCTCCACCTCTTCACCCACTTTAATCTGCCCCCGCTCAATCCGCCCCGTCGCTACCGTCCCCCGCCCAGAAATCGAAAAAACGTCCTCGACCGACATCAAAAACGGCTTGTCCACCTCCCGCTCCGGCTCCGGAATAAACGTATCCACCGCCTCCATTAACTCTAAAATCGCCCCCGCCCCCGCCCCTTCTAACCCTTCGAGCGCGCTCCCCCGGATCACCGGCGTGTCGTCCCCCGGAAACTCATACTTGCTCAGTAACTCCCGGACCTCTAACTCGACCAGGTCCAGTAACTCTTCGTCGTCCACCATATCCACTTTGTTCATGAACACCACAATCGCCGGCACCCCCACCTGGCGCGCCAATAAAATGTGCTCGCGCGTCTGCGGCATCGGCCCGTCGGTCGCCGCCACCACCAAAATCGCCCCGTCCATCTGCGCCGCGCCCGTGATCATGTTCTTGATGTAGTCCGCATGCCCCGGACAATCCACGTGCGCATAGTGCCGCCGCTCCGTCTCGTACTCCACGTGCGCCGTGTTGATCGTGATCCCCCGCTCTTTCTCCTCCGGCGCTTTGTCAATCTCCTCAAACGCGACCGCCTCCGCCATCGCCCGCTCCGCTAACACCTTGGTGATCGCCGCCGTTAAGGTCGTCTTGCCATGATCAATATGCCCGATCGTCCCCACATTCACATGCGGCTTACTCCGCTCAAACCGCTCCTTCGCCATAGACTCTCGCTCCTTGCTGCTCGTCGTTACTCCGCTCTTTTAGCCTGCTTCATCGTCCTATTCTCTGGCAAAAGCAAATAAAGAAGCCCAGGAGCGGGTTTGAACCGCCGACCTCGTCCTTACCAAGGACGTGCTCTACCTGCTGAGCTACCTGGGCCCTTGCGTGCTCGTGCGCACTCGATATGGCTACACTCCACAGCATTCTACTATATATATGTAGGCGTGTAACGGGAAGCCCTTCGGCCTATCCTGCGAGGCGTCTGGAGCGGGAAACGGGATTCGAACCCGCGACCCCGAGCTTGGAAGGCTCGCGCTCTAGCCAACTGAGCTATTCCCGCCTAGATTCGTCTTTATTAAGAGTGGAGAGGGAAGGATTCGAACCTTCGAAGGCATACGCCGGCAGATTTACAGTCTGCTCCCTTTGGCCGCTCGGGCACCTCTCCGTACCATATTGACTCACCTTGCCCACTCAGGAGAAAGCTGGCGATAGGACTTGAACCTACAACCTGCTGATTACAAATCAGCTGCTCTACCGTTGAGCTACGCCAGCAGTAGAGAATATTCTTCTGGCCGTTGTCTTTAACCTCCCGCTACGGAAAGACTCGACAAAATTCTGTTTTAGTTTACAAACGGATTTGGTAGCTTAGTCCGTTTTCTCGGACAAGTCAAGTAGTGTAGAGGTGGCTGCCGAGCCGTCTCGAGCCGCTTTTGGAAGCGGCCTTATTGCGTCAGATTTCTCCGCAACATCTCATATAGGGCAATAGCCCCAGCCACAGCCACGTTCAAGGAGCCGATCTCCCCTTGTAGCGGAAGCGCAACCAGACAATCACACCGGGCCCGTACCACAGACCTCAGCCCTTTTTCCTCTCCCCCGAGCAACAGAGCGATATTATGCTGCAGATCGAGATCATACAAAGTTTGAGGTGCCTCGGGGGCGAGCCCAACCAACCAGTAGCCTGCGGCGTGGATGCGATCTAGTGAGCGGGCGAGATTACTGACTTGGCAGATCGGCAGATACGCGGTTGCCCCTGCCGCTGTTTTTTCAACAACAGCAGAAAGAGGAGCAGCCCGCCGCTGGGGAAGAATCACGCCTCCGACTCCTACCGCTTCGGCGGTTCGTAATAGGGCTCCAAGGTTGCGGGGATCGAGAATACCGTCGAGAACGAGGAGCAGGTTGGCGTGTTGTTCCAAGATGTGGGACAGTGCAGTGTAGGGAAAAGGCTGCAAATGAGCCGCAGCCCCTTGATGTCCGCCGCCTGGAGCCAGGGCGCGAAAAAAAGAGGGGGCTTCATACGAAAGAGGAATAGCGTGTTGACGGGCCAGGATGGCAAGCGGCGACCCCTTGAGGTTTGGCGAGAGGAAAATATGCTGAACCGCCTCAGGCGCAGCCCGGAGATACTCTCGAACAGGATGAAGCCCATACACGGTTCTTAGTTTACAAGCCTGTCCTTTTTTCCTAGGATTCAAAGACATGGGCCGTATCCTCTTTCGCTACGTCTGCCGCGAGGTTGTACCTCCATTTCTCATCGGCCTGCTAATTTTTACTATTCTGCTGTTTACTATTCGTATCATCAAACTCGTCGACTTGGTTGTAAATCGAGGGGTCCCAATCGCCCAACTCCTCGAAATTTTTGCCTATGTTTTGCCCGCCTTTTTTGAGAGCACTGTTCCAATGGCCTTCTTATTAGCGCTCTTATGGGGGCTTGGACGGCTGTCTGCGGACCGGGAAATAATCGCGCTTAAGAGCTGCGGGATTAGTCTGTTTCAGCTAGCAATTCCTGTCTGGATGTTGGCGGCCATCTTACTGTGTACCACATTTATCTTGACCCTCTACGCCAGTCCCTGGAGCAACGCTGCTCTCAAACAGGCGCTGTATACGATTGCGACAACTCACGCCTCAGCTGGCCTGAAAGAGAAAACGTTTAACACCGATTTTGCTGGACTCGTTATTTATATGGAAGAAATTTTGCCACCGGGAACGCATCTGCAAGGCGTCATGATTGCCGACAACCGGCATGCCCAGCATCAGAATACGATTTTTGCCGAACGCGGGAGCATTCTGGCCGCAGAGGACCACGACATCCTGACGTTGCGTTTAGTGGATGGGTCAATCCACAGCTTTAAACAACTCAGTCATACCTACCATACCACCCATTTTGCCGTCTATGATGTGAACCTTGATGTCAGCGCAATCTTGGCCAATGTGAAAGAGCCGGTATGGAAGCCAAAGGAAATGTTATTCGGGCAACTGCTCGATACACTCTCCCAGAGCAAAGCCGACACAAAGCAGGAACGCAACGTCTTAATAGAACTGCACCGTCGCCTGTCTGTGCCGTTTGCCTGTGTGGTCTTTAGCTTCCTTGCCCTTCCCTTAAGTCTCCAGCTTCGAGGGGCGCAACACTCGCACGGCTTTGCCCTGACGATGGGAGTCTTGTTTACCTACTATTTGCTACTCACTGTGGGAGAAGCGCTCGGCAAAAAGGCAGTCCTCCCACCGGGCATTGCCCTGTGGCTGCCGAATATTATACTGGGAATCGTTGGCGTTTACCTCTTTGAGCGCACCCGGCAGGAAAAACCTTTTTTCAAAAATCTGGTATGGAAACGAAGTTCCGTCCCAAAACCAGAAGCTTGGCTTCCGATAGCCCGTCCGTAAATGCTCGGGCCGGCTTCTCCCCGCTCCTTCCTCGCTTCAGGCTGACACGTATTGTGAGCCTTTACCTGTGCACTGAGTACCTGCGCTTTTTCCTGTTCAATCTAGCCTTGTTCCTTGGTCTGTCATTGTTAGTCGACTTTTTTGACCGACTCGATAATTTTATCAAATACGGCGCTTCGGTGTCAGCAACCGTCCGCTATTTTGTGTTCAAAATTCCCCTCTTCGTCACCCAGGCCGCTCCAGCCGCAGCCCTGACCGGGGTTCTCATCGGCTGTGGTTTGCTGTCAAAAAACCGTGAGCTGCTCGCCTTGAAAGCGTGTGGTATGAGTCCGTGGCAGATGACGCTCCCGCTCCTCTTGACGGCCAGCCTTTTGAGCTTGGCCGTCAGAGCCTGGAACGAGTGGGTAGTCCCGGCCGCCTTTCACCATTCCCGTTATATTAACACTGTTGAAATTAAACAGCGACCGTTCAAAGGCCTCTTTCATGAACGGGGCTTCTGGTATCATGGAGATGACGCCTTTTATCATATTGAGCATTTTGATTCGCAGAAAAAAATTATCTCAGGGCTGACCATATATATACTTGATCAGCGCTTCCGCGTCCGCTCCTTAGTCGAAATCGCAAGGGCGGAGTGGAAGGAAGAGAAGTGGCAGTTCACCGCAGTTCGAGAAAAGTCGTTGACCGGAGAAGGGCACGCCCAGCTCCAAGGGCTGAATATCCAGCTCCAAGAAACCCCGGAAGACTTCTCACTGATTGACATGAAAGCTGAGGAGTTCTCTTCGGATCAGCTCCGCAAGTATATTCTCAGCCTTCAGAAAAAAGGGCTTGATACGACCGAATATCTGGTCGATTTGCACCTCAAGAGTGCCGTGCCATTCGCGGCCCTGGTGATGACACTCATCGGCATTGCCCTGACAATTCCCAGTTCCAAGCAGCGCGCGCTACCAGCGGTCTTAGGCCTAGCCCTCATAACAGGATTCGGCTACTGGCTTGTTTTGGCGTTCAGCATCTCTCTAGGGCACAGCGGCGCCATGCCACCTCAGCTCGCGGCCTGGCTGGCCAATGGAGTTGCTGGACTGTGTGGAGTCTTCCTTCTGCTGGGCGTTGATTAGCAGGCTCTGTTTAACGTTTGGAGTATTGCGGCCGTTTCCGAGCCTTGTGTCTTCCGTATTTTTTCCGTTCGACCTGGCGAGAATCTCGGGTAATAAACCTGGCCTTCTTCAAAGTCGGACGCAAATCAGGGTTCATCTCCAGCAAGGCGCGGGTGATCCCGTGCCGAATAGCCGCGGCTTGAGCAGAATTGCCGCCACCCTTGACATTGACAACAACGTCGTATCTGTCCTGCTCCTGAATCAAGGTCAGGGGTTGCTGTACAATCATACGGACAGTTTCCCGCCCAAAATACGTATTGAGATCACGGCGATTTATCGTATATTTCCCTTCTCCGGGAGAAAGGCGGACGCGGGCAACTGCCGTCTTGCGTTTCCCGGTCCCCCAATATTCGGTCCTTTGCTCAGCCATGTCTTCGCTTCTCCTCAAACGGTCAACGGCACTGGTTGCTGGGCAGCATGGGGATGATCAGGGCCCGCATAAATCTTGAGTTTTGTGGCAAGTGCTCGGCCATGCGCATTTTTAGGCAGCATACCAACAACCGCCTTCTTCACAATGTCTTCAGGATGTTTGGCTAGCATTTCTTCGGCTGAGGTTTGACGGATGCCTCCGGGATACTCGGTATGGCGGTAATACATTTTCTGCTGCCACTTATTCCCGGAAAAGAGGACCTGGTCGGCATTGATCACGATGACAAAGTCTCCGTTATCAATATAAGGAGCAAAAGAAGGATTGTTTTTGCCTCGGAGAACCTGGGCAATCATGCTGGCCAAACGGCCGACCATCTGCCCCTCGGCATCAACAAGATACCAGCGGCGGGCAGCTAGTGAGGCTTTTCGTGAACGTGTGGAAGTCTCTTTCTTCATCCTTACCTGCGTCCTTAAATAAACTGCGAAGATAGGGTGGCGGGGCCGACGAGACTCGAACTCGCGACCTCCGGCGTGACAGGCCGGCGTTCTAACCAGCTGAACTACGACCCCACCATGGGCGGTATCCGGTTTGAACGGATGGCCCTCGGCTTGTAAGGCCGATGCTCTTCCACTGAGCTAACCGCCCTTGAGCAAGGCTTGCAAGGCAGGCGTGGCAGAGAAAAGGCCCTCTCCTCTCTAGGAGGACAGAGCAGTACCACTGCCGCACCATCGTGTCAATCCCCAAATACGATCCGATTGTCCGTCTAGTGAGTCACCACCTCCGAAGAATGCGGGACTTCGGTTTCTGGCGGATACAGGGATTGGTCAACGGCCGAGGCGTCGGCAATAAGAAACTGGTCAGGCTCGCTCAGGACCAGCGCTTTCCGCAGCACTTCATCGACATGCTCAACTACTTCAATCTGAACTGCTTTCAGAATTAGAGCGGGCACGTCTTGCAGATCTTTTTCATTTTCTGCCGGGATGATGATCCGCTTAATCCCGCCTCGATGGGCGGCCAAAATTTTCTCTTTCAGACCGCCTATGGGGAGGACCCGTCCGCGCAGGGTCATCTCTCCAGTCATAGCAACATCGTGGCGGACCGGAATTTTTGCTAAGGCGGACACAATTGACGTGGCCATTGTTACACCAGCTGACGGACCATCTTTTGGAATTGCGCCCTCGGGAATATGCAGGTGGATATCAATGTTCTGATAAAAGTCTTTATCCAGACCAAGCTCAGCTGAGCGTGAGCGTACATAGCTCATTGCAGCCTGGGCGGACTCCTGCATCACATCCCCAATCTTGCCCGTAATGGTGAGTTTACCCTTGCCCGGCAAAACTGTCACCTCGGTCGCCAACAGCTCGCCGCCAACATCGGTCCAGGCCAGTCCGGTCACCACTCCCACTTTGTCTTCTTGCTCCACCTTGCTCACTCGGAACTTCAATGGACCAAGGTATTTCTGTAGGTTTTTGGTATTCAGCCGAATTCGCGTATTCCGGTCTTTCTTGACCACCTCAACCGCAGCCTTGCGGCACAGCGTACCGATTTCGCGCTCAAGATTTCTGACGCCCGACTCTTTGGTGTACGACCGTATGACCGAGGACAGTACACTATCCGGGAGATCGATATTCTTTTCGGTCAGCCCGTTGGCCTCGCGTTGTTTCTTCACCAAATAGCGTTTAGCGATATGCAGCTTTTCGTATTCCGTGTAGCCCGGAAGACGAATGATTTCCATACGATCTTGTAAAGGACGGGGAATACGTTCGAGATTGTTGGCCGTGCAGATGAAGAGGATCTGGGACAGATCATAATCCACATCAAGGTAGTGATCGTTAAAGCCCGCGTTCTGCTCAGGATCAAGCACTTCCATCAAAGCCGCAGACGGATCGCCCCGAAAATCGGTCGACATCTTATCAATTTCGTCTAGCAGAAAGACAGGATTACCGGATCCAGCCTTTTTCATGCCCTGAATAATCTTGCCCGGCATAGCCCCAATATACGTCCGTCGATGTCCGCGGATTTCGGCCTCATCACGGACTCCGCCAAGCGAGATGCGGACAAACTTCCGATCGGTCGCTCGCGCAATCGACTTTCCTAACGAGGTTTTCCCAACTCCGGGAGGACCCACAAAACAGAGGATAGGGCCCTTGATCTGCCCGACTAAACTCTGAACGGCCAGATATTCGAGGATCCGCTCTTTGACCTTTTCTAGACCATAGTGATCTTCTTCGAGAATCTTCTCAGCTTCTTGAATATCAAGCTTGTCCTCAGTGTATTCATACCATGGGAGGCACAGGAGCCAGTCGATATAGTTGCGGACGACCGTTGCCTCGGCTGACATCGGAGACATCATCTTGAGCTTCTTGAGCTCTTTTTCAAGTTTGTCCCGTGCCTCGGCCGACATCTTTTTCTGGCGAACCTTTTCTTCAAGCTCTTGGATCTCGTTTTTAAATTCATCCTTCTCACCGAGCTCTTTTTGGATCGCCCGCATCTGCTCGTTGAGATAGTACTCCTTTTGGGTCTTCTCCATCTGCTTTTTAACCCGATTGCGAATACGACGCTCGACCTCAAGAATCTCAATCTCAGAGCGCATGTACCCTAGGACTTTTTCGAGACGATCGGCGGGGTCAATTGTCTCTAGCAGTGTCTGTTTATCCTCAAGCTTGATGCCCAGGTGAGCAATGATCGTGTCCGCCAGATGGGAGGGGTTCTTGATAGCCGCCACAGTCATGATCATTTCGGGCGGGATCTTTTTGTTAAGCCGGACGTAGTTCTCAAACGTCGAGTTGACACTCTTCACCAATGAGTCCAACTCCGCCGGGCGATTGTTCGTCTCTTGAATCTCCTCCACTTCAACGGCGAAGAAGTCTGGATGCTCAACATGTTGAACAATCTGTCCCCGCTGTTTGCCTTCGACGAGCACTTTGACTGTTCCGTCTGGCAAGCGCAACAGCTGGACGACCGTTCCCATGGTCCCGATCTGATAGATATCTTGGGGGGTCGGATCGTTGACCTTAGCGTCACGCTGGGTGGACAGAAATATCAACTTATCGCCGGCAACGGCATCCTCAAGGGCCTTAATAGAGCGTTGCCTTCCGACAAAAAGCGGAACAACCATATGCGGAAAAACGATGATGTCCCTTAGGGGTAAAAGTGGAAGTCGCACGTTCCCTCCTTTGTCGCGATTGCCTTTTTTCTCACGCCGTACCAGTGTAGGACAATCTTCGCCTCTCTGGTCATTTACACCATGAGTGCACCTTATGCAGTGGCTTTGAGATTGCGTTCAATACGAGGCTGTTCTTTGTGTGTAACCACTTCTTCAGAAATAACAACCTCTCGGATGTTTGGCTGAGAAGGAATGTCGTACATCACGTCGAGCATAATGTTTTCCATAATCGCCCGGAGACCCCGGGCTCCAGATTTTCGTGTTAAGGCTTCTTTAGCAATAGCTTCAAGCGCTTTTTCCTCAAATCGGAGATGGACATTCTCCAAATCAAACAGCCTTTGATATTGCCGTACCAAGGCATTTTTTGGCTCTTTCAAGATACGTACGAGAGCCTGGTCGTCCAACTCCTCAAGCGTTGCCAACACAGGCAGGCGGCCAACAAATTCTGGAATCATCCCGAATTTGAGCAAATCTTCCGGCTGGACCTCGGCGAGCAGCGCGCTTCCACTCCGAGTTGAACTCGCCTTGACATCGGCCCCGAAGCCCATATTCTTTCCTCCGGTTCGGCGTCGAATGACATCGTCGAGCCCGACGAACGCTCCGCCGCAGATAAAGAGGATATTCGTCGTATCAATCTGGACAAACTCTTGTTGAGGGTGCTTTCTGCCTCCTTTTGGCGGAACACTGGCGACTGTTCCCTCAATGATTTTGAGCAGCGCCTGTTGGACGCCTTCCCCTGACACATCACGGGTGATGGAGGGGTTATCCCCCTTGCGGGCGACCTTGTCTATTTCATCAATGTAGACAATGCCTTTTTGGCATTTCTCCACATCGTAGTCAGCATTCTGGAGCAGGCTCAGAATAATATTCTCAACATCTTCGCCCACATAGCCCGCCTCAGTCAGGCTCGTCGCATCCCCGAGGGTGAAGGGCACCTGCAAGAAACGGGCTAAGGTCTGGGCCAGAAGTGTCTTGCCAGAGCCGGTTGGTCCAATCAGTAAAATATTCGACTTTTGCAGCTCGACGTCATTGGCTACCATTTGCGAATCAACTCGCTTATAATGGTTGTGGACAGCCACAGACAAGATCTTCTTGGCCCGCTCTTGGCCAATCACATACTGATCGAGGACGCGTTTAATCTCGGCTGGCTTGGGAACAGCGGAGGCTGCTGTGAAGGACTCTTCATGATCACACTCTTCGGCAATGATATCGTTGCACAGGTCGATACATTCGTCGCAGATATAGACGGTGGGGCCAGCAATGAGTTTTCGTACCTCGTCCTGGCTCTTGCCACAAAAGGAGCACACTAAATTTCCTGGGCGATCGTCACTCTGTCTGGCCATACCCGCTCCTCACCGTTCTCTCATTTCCGATTTACCACCACCTCATCAACCAGCCCGTAGTCCACGGCTTGTCTGCTCTCGAAAAAGAAGTCCCGGTCAGTGTCGCGCTCAATCTTCTTGAGCGATTGTCCGGTGTGCTTGACCAGAATCTCATTCATCTGTTCCCGTATCCGTAACATCTCGCGTGCCTGGATATCAATGTCGACAGCCTGCCCCTGTACCCCGCCCAAGGGTTGATGGATCATGACCCGGGCGTGCGGTAAGAGATAGCGCTTACCCTTTGCGCCTGCCGCTAACAACCAAGCGGCCATACTGGCCGCTTGGCCCAAGCACAAGGTCGAGACGTCTGGCCTGATGTACTGCATCGTATCGTAGATAGCAAGACCGGCGGTCACCGAACCACCGGGGGAATTGATGTAGAAGTGGACATCCTTATCAGGGTCCTCAGATTCGAGAAAGAGCAATTCTGCGGAGATGAGGTTTGCGACCTCATCTGTGACGGTGGTGCCGAGGAAGACGATGCGGTCTTTTAGCAAGCGCGAGAAAATATCATACGCTCGTTCCCCGCGGCCGGTTTGTTCTACAACAATAGGAATTAGGTTCATGGCGGCGTCCGGCCCATCCTAGCCCTTTTCCGGTATAGCAGCAACTTCCTTGTCTACTGTTTTTATCTCAGCCTTGTCAACGACAGCCTGGATCGCTCTCTCCCGTAACAGCTGGCGCTCTAGAGCTTGTCTATTCTCAGCCTGGGCATAAAAATTCTCAAGCCGCTGTTTTTGCTCGGGATTGGCAGAAGACAGCTCCTCAATTTTTTGACGCACGCTTTCTTCAGACACAGACAAGGACAGCTGCTCAATCAAGGTGTCAACAATAAACGCGGACTGGACGTTTTGGCGAGCCCGGGTCGTAAACTGCTCACGCAGTTCGTCTGTTAAGCGGCTCTCGCCGACCGACACGTCTTCTTCGGGTTTTTGAATACCAGCCTCGACAAAGAGTTGACGGAGCTGTTCACGGACCAAACTAGGCGGGACTTCGAACGGATTCTTTTCATACACTCCGGCCAGGAGCGCCTCGTGGAGCTGGTTTTCTCCCCGACGCTCGGCCACCTGGTACAGATTATCCCGAATTTTGTTTCTCAACTCCTCCAGGGTGTCGCACTCGCCGTGGTCTTTAGCAAAATCGTCATCCAGGGCTGGGACTTCTTTGCGTGCAATGTCGTGTATGATGACCCGAAAGAGCAGGGGTTGGGTGCTTTCCTCGACCGACTCAGTCTGCTCTGCCTGTCCCTCGGGCTGCGGCATAGCCACGGAGAACTGAATCGCTCTGCCCCGTTCCACGCCAAGAAGATTGTCCTGAAAGCCGGGCAGTACACTCTCACGTCCCATCTCAACAACGCGTCCTTTAGCCTCAAACCCAGGCACCTGACGTCCCCCCCGCAGCCCAACATAATCAAGCGTCAAGACATCGCCGTCCTCAACACGGTTTCGGTCAGTAACCGGGGCGAGCTGGGTCATCGATTCAGCGAGTCGCTGCAGCGACGCCTCAACCTCTTCCTCAGTCACCGTTTCCTGTGGTTTTTCGACCGTAATCCCAGCATAGTTCGTAATATCCACCTTTGGCCGCACTTCGACCGTTGCCGAATAGCGAAACGGCTGGCCAGGGGTGAGTTTCTCCGTCACAATCTGGGGCTGTGTCACGACATGTAAGTCGTGTTCTTCCACAGCACGAGGGTAGGACTCCTGCACGAGCAAGGAACTCACTTCCTGGGCGACCTGCTCCCCAAAATATCGATTGAGGACAGGCTGGGGGACTTTTCCGGGGCGAAATCCCTTCAGGCGAGCCTGCAACCGGACTGTCCGATATGCCTTTTCAAGCTCTTGGCTTACACGCTCAGCGGGAATCTCAAACGCGAGTTTTTTCTGAACAGCATCAACGGAGTCAATAGAAACTTTCATACCAGAACCACAAAAAAGCATGGGACGCCCAAACATGACGTTGGGTCACCATTCGGAAGACGTTTGTGGGGAGTGGGTCGGGCTAAGGGCCGTGCGAGAGGGGGGACTTGAACCCCCATCCGCATGAGCGGACTAGATCCTAAGTCTAGCGCGTCTGCCAATTTCGCCACTCTCGCAAAATACGCTCCCATCCCTCTCCCCAAGCAATGCGGAGCAAAGAAAGGGCCGCCGGAGGATCGAACTCCGGACCCGCTGATTAAGAGTCAGCTGCTCTACCAGCTGAGCTAGCGGCCCATAGAAGAGCCCGTTTCGCTCCAGGCGGCACCACTTCACGCGCCAGGCCTGTTCGAACGCAACGAACTCTTACCAAGAGGGTGAGTGAAGGGACTTGAACCCTCGACCACTTGGGCCACAACCAAGTGCTCTACCAACTGAGCTACACCCACCATACGCGCCAGAAGGGATTCGAACCCCTGACCCACGGCTTAGAAGGCCGTTGCTCTATCCAACTGAGCTACTGGCGCCCTCGCCAGCAGAGAGTCTGAGGACTCCCCTCTCTAGCATTTTTTCCATCGGGGCGAGCCGATTTGAACGGCCGACCCCCTGCTCCCAAGGCAGGTGCGCTACCAGGCTGCGCTACGCCCCGACCGGAAGAGGTCTACCATACCTGCGTCCGACACCGCAGGCAAGTCCCAGTCTGACCGTAGCTCACCTCGTCCGCTAGCCGAGAAAGAAACGGGTCGAGCGGTCGGCAAAATCAAAAACTGGAGCCCAGTAAACGCCTAAGACAATCGTAGCAACACTTAATAGGGCCAAGATTGAGCCGTTATGCAGGTCAAGCCTCACCTCGCCCTCTACTCCAACCGGATTGTCAAGAAACATCGCCCTCACAATACGGGCATAGTAGTACAGAGAGACAACACTATTGAGAATGCCGACGACAGCGAGATAGTAGAACTCTTCTTTGATGACCGCGGCAAACAGATAGAACTTGCCGATGAATCCACCTAGTGGGGGTAGACCCGTCAAAGAGAACAGGAAAACCCCCATCGCAATAGCCGGCAGCGCTCCCCCACGCCACGCCAGACCCCGGAATCCGTCAAGGTCCTCGCGCCCGGTATTATTGGCCACGACAAGAACGACGACAAAAGAGCCCAGAGTCATCAGATAGTAGACAATCAGGTAGAACAGCATCGCCCGCAAACCGTCGTTGCTCAAGACCACAAATCCCATCAGGATATAGCCCGCATGGGCGATGCTAGAGTAGGCCAACAGACGTTTCACATTGCTTTGATTCAGCGCAGCTAAATTTCCCAGCGTCATGGTGATCATAGCGATCACCAGCATAAACTGCGGCCATTCCACTCCGGGCAGGAACTGCCAGACCCCATTGTCACCCAGCTGCGAGAGAGCGGGGTAGAAGAAGCGTATCAGCAACGCGAATCCGGCCGCCTTTGAGCCAACCGCCAAGAAGGCTGTGACCGGAATAGGCGCGCCGTGATAGACATCGGGGGCCCACATATGGAAAGGCACGGCCGAGATTTTATAGCCAAATCCGGCCAGAATGAGCACGAGCGCAATGAAAACCGTTAGTTGATCGGGGTTACCCTGAAACAGAGCGGTATTAATCTCAGCATAGTCCAGGCTGCCGGCCAGACCGAAAATCCAGCTCATGCCATAGATCATCGTGCCCGAAGCCACCCCCCCATAGATCAGGTATTTCAGCGCAGCTTCGCCAGAGCGACGGTTCTGCCGCAGATAGCCAGTGAGGATATACGAGGTGAGGCTGACAAATTCGAGCGCCACATAGGCAATCAGTAAATTTGTCGCCGAGGCCATGAAAAACATGCCTAGGGTGCTAGCCAACAGGATGGCGTAATACTCGCCCTGATCGGAGTCACGGATCTCTCGTGAGCTCAAAGACATCCAGATCGCTCCCACGGCAGATAGCGACAGGATCACCTTGAAGAAAATCGCAAAATTATCAATCGCCACCATGCGGTGAAACAGCCAGCCTTCACCAGCTCCGGGAAGACCAGCAATCAGGCGAAACCCAAACACGGACAGCCCGGAGGTAAAGACGAGGGCCATGGTCACGCCAATCAGGGCAACATTTCCCAACCGTTCCTTTTCTTCAACGAACAGATCTGCAATGAAAATAACCAGAATGGCCAGGACGAGAATCCCTTCAGGGTAGAAATACGGGAGGCTCTCAATACTTCCAAGATTCATAGTACGCTCCGCGGGCTTAGACCTGCGCGGCTAACGGAGCGCAACCGCGCCGTCCGAGACCGCCGCCTCGATAAGACTGTTTAAATGCTGGAGCGAAGCATTCATCAGATCCAGGACGGCGTGCGGGTAAACCCCGAGGATAATCACAATCGCCCCTAGTGGGACCAAGGTGCTGAGTTCGCGATTCGAGATCTCGCTCAGATGCATCTCTTCATAGTCATCCCTGGGCTGACCAAGGAACATCTGTTGGATCGTCCACAGCAGATACGCAGCGGTAAAAATGATGGTTACTGCGCCCAAGATAGTGGGAATCTTATACTGCTGCCACGCTCCAAGCAGCACCAGAACCTCGGAGATAAAGGCTGACAGTCCAGGTAACCCCATCGCAGCAAAGAAGGCCAGGGCGACGACCCCAGTATAGACGGGCATGACTGAAGCAAGTCCACCAAAGCCATCGATCCGGCGATGATGGGCGCGATCATAGATCACCCCGACCAATAGGAAGAGCATGGCGGTAATCGTTCCGTGGTTAAACATCTGGAGCACCGCTCCGTTGATGCCCTGGGGGGTGAAGGATGCCATGCCCAGCATGACATAGCCCATATGGCTGATGCTGGAATACGCCACCAGCTTTTTCAGGTCTTTGGGTTCATTGAAGCATTGGGCCAACGCGCAGAACGCTCCGTAAATAATATTCCAGGCACCAAGCGCGGCCAGAAAATAGGGAGCGAGCAGAAAGGTTTCTGCCGGTAACAACGGATAATTAATCCGCAGAATGCCATACGTACCCATTTTCAGCAGCACTCCAGCCAGAATAACAGAAATAGCCGTTGGGGCTTCGACGTGCGCATCGGGCAGCCAGGTATGCAGAGGAAAGGCCGGAATCTTGACCGCAAAATTGATGAAGAGTGCAACCCACAAGATCTGCCCCATGGTCATGCCAAACAGGACCGGATCAGCCCCGAACGTCTTTGCCGCCTCGGGAAGCTTGGTCAGATCAAAAGAGAAGCCGGACTGGAAGTAGAAGACGAGCATGGCGACGAGCATCAGCACGCTGCCGAACATCGTGTACAAAAAAAACTTGATCGCCGCGTACTCCCGACGCGGCCCTCCCCAGATACCGATCAGAAAGTACATCGGGATCAGCATCAACTCCCAGAAGATGTAGAACAGAAAGAAGTCTAGGGCGCAAAACACGCCAACCATTGCAGTGTCAAGCAGTAAAAATAGGGCAAAATAGGCTTTAACCGCCCGGTCGATCTCCCAGGAGGCCAGAATGCAAATAGGACACAGCAGTACCGACAGGAGCACCATGGTGATGCTCACTCCGTCAATACCTACAAAATAGTAAATATTAAACGAGGTAATCCACGGTACCTGGACCACAAACTGTAAGCCGGTATTGGAACCGTCAAAGGCCGCATACAGGTAGATACCACACAGCAGGGGAGGAATGGTAAATCCCAGAGCAACCCTTTTGATCAGCTCATGCGCCTGGCTCGGCAGACACCACAGAGCGATCATCCCTAGCAAGGGGAAGAAAATAATCAGCGTTAACACATAACTTTCCATGGAGACTCCTCAAGCTTCCTCGAGCCTCACCGCCCTCAAACAGTATTCTCCTGGGTCGGCGCCGGACGGGCTGGACGGCGGGGAGCGAACAGCGCAATCAAACCGATCACCACCAGCACGACAACGAGGGTGAGAGCGACGTTGATCAGCATCTGAGGCGCCAAGCGCGGCAGGAACTGCGCCACCGCTACACCGCCAACAATCACGTATAAGTAGACATTAATGCCGCCCGTTTGGACCCGACGGAGACGATTGCCTATGGCAAAGGTCGCATTGGCGGTAATATTAATAAGCCCGTCAATAATACCATTATCAAACATGCCAACGATCGACCCGACCCCAGATATGACCTTCGCCGTCCCATCCACAATGCCGTCAATGACGATCCGATCAAAGGCCGACCACAGCCGTGACACAAAGAGCGAAAAGCGAACGAAGGTCGCCGCGTAGATCTCGTCAATATAGTACTTATTAAAAACGGTCGTATACAGCCATCCCCCGCCCACCGACGCGAACACGTCTGGCGACAGGGTCTTCCAGTAGTACAGTCTGGCCGACAGAAAGACGCCCAACAGGGCAATCCCCACCGACGCCAACATCAACACATACTCCATGACAGGCGCCCCGTGACCGTGCGCCGCCCCAGCGTCATGCCCGCTGACGTGACCCGTCCCAGCAAAAACCGGCTCCAACCACTGCTCAAAGCGCAGACTCCCACCTAGGGCGTGAGGGATACCTAATAGGCCGACCAGGACTGCACCGGCGGCCAGGACAATAAGCGGATAGGTCATCACCGGCGGAGATTCATGCAGATGTTCTTGGGTATGGGAGTCGGCCCGATTCTCACCGAAGAAGACCAGGAAAACCTGACGACCCATGTAGAAAGCGGTCATGCCAGCGCCGAGGAATCCTAAAAGCCACAGCACCTGATGCCCCCCCGAAAAGGTCTTCCACAGAATTTCGTCTTTCGAGAAAAACCCGGAGAAAGGCGGCAGACCCATTAATGCCAGGGTTGAAATCAGGAACGTCCAATAGGTGGTCGGCATCTTATCTTTGAGACCGCCCATCTTCCGCATATCCTGCTCATCACCCATAGCATGAATCACGCTCCCCGAACCAAGAAACAAGCATGCTTTAAAAAACGCGTGGGTAAAGACATGAAAGAAGGCCGCCGCGTACGCCCCCACCCCAACCCCGAGGACCATATAGCCCAGCTGGCTGACGGTCGAGTAGGCGAGCACCTTCTTAATATCGTTCTGGGCCAGACCAATAGTTGCGGCAAACACCGCGGTCAGCGCCCCAACCGTGGCGATGATCTGGAGTGCGGTCGGTGACAGCGAGAACAGGAAGTGCATCCGGCACATCATATAGACCCCGGCCGTCACCATCGTTGCCGCGTGTATGAGTGCGCTGACAGGGGTCGGCCCGGCCATGGCATCGGGCAGCCACACATAGAGCGGAATCTGGGCGGATTTCCCTGCCGCGCCAATAAACAGAAAGAGGGCAACCAGAGTCGCAGCAGACACACCGAAAACCGCTACCTGTGGATCAGTGAGGACTCCAGCATGGGCTTCCATCTCCCGGAACACAGCGGAGCCGTGGCCCATAGAGCTGAGAGCCCAGAAGGCGGTGAAGATACCTAGGGTGAAGCCGGCATCGCCTATCCGGTTGACAATAAAGGCTTTGTTTGCCGCCGAGGTATTGGCCTGCTCCTTATACCAGAAGCCGATCAGCGCGTATGAACACAAGCCGACCCCCTCCCAGCCGACAAACAACAACAGCATATTGTCGGCCAAGACCAGGGTTAGCATGGCAGCGGTGAACAGATTCAAGAAGGTAAAAAAGCGCCAGTAGGCATCATCATCGTGCATATAGCCGATGGAGTAGATGTGGATCAGCCCACCAATGCCAGTCACAACTAGAATCATGACCGCCGAGAGCGGGTCGATCCAAAAGGCGATATTCACTTGCAGATCGCCGAGGTCGATCCAGCGCAGGGTGGTGTCCAGCAGAAAACGCTGGGCCGGTTCGAGGTTATACACCTGAACAAAAGCCACCAGCGACAGCACAAAAGATATGCCAACCGCACCAACCGCGATACAGTGATTGGCCGTCTTGCCAAGATGCTTTTGGATAAGAGCGCCACCTATCCCGTTGATGATGGCCCCCAGCAGCGGGAAGAGGACGATCCAGCGCAAATACGAGACAAGGACGGGATGCTCCATAGCTTAGCCCTGCAGACGGTCGGTTGCCTCAACGTCAATCGTTGAAAAGTTTTGGTAGATGCCAAGCACGATCGCTAAGCCGATCACGGCTTCCGCGGCCGCCAGCATAATCACAAAGACCGAGAATACCTGACCGTCATACTCGCCAGAAGAGTAATGCGAAAAGGCGATATAGTTGATATTGGCCGAGTTCAAGATCAGCTCCACACCGAGCAGAATCCCGATCGCGTTCCTGCGGGTCAGAACACAATAAAGGCCAAGCGCGAAGATGATCAAACTGACGAGCAAAAAGTGGCGGAGCCCGATAGCGAGCAGAACTTCGTCCATAACCGTCCGTTCAGCGTAGAAGGTGAGAGAAAAGTCGTCCCCTCATAAAGGGGAATGGGCAAAAAATCAAGGGAGGTCGGTTACGATGTCGGCGTCTGTCCGCGGATTTCCTTGCGCGATATGACGATCGCCCCAATTAGTGCCACTAACAGCACGACCGATGCCAGTTCAAAAGGCAAGATATACGGGCCCAGGAACGCCTGCCCAATACCAGCAGTGGTCGGTTCAGCCGACGTCGTAGCGAGGTGGCTCCAGTTCGCCCCGACCACACACGTCCCCATAACCCCGGTGACAAGGACTACAAAGATCAGCGCCGGGACAGGCCCGACCACGCGGTTTGATATGGCGACATCAGAAATACGGTGGGTCAGCATGACCGCGAAAATCAGCAGTACCAGAATCCCACCAACATAGGTGAGGATTTGGACAATGGCGACGAAGTCCGCTGCCAACATGGCGTACATGCCAGCCACCCCGAGCAAAGTCCCGAGTAAGGCAAAGGCTGAATAGACCAGGTTTCGTGAAAAGGCAACAATAGCGGCCGAGCCAATGGTCACCCCGGCAATCAAATAAAAGACCAGTGCACTCATAATAGCGGTTCTCGGGCTCTGCCCCCCGCGCTCTAGGCTGCGTTGTCGGACGCTTTTTCGGCTTCTTCCTGTCGGGCAGCCTTATATCTTTTCATATCAATCGGCTCCGCATAATCCGCGATATAGGCTAGACCACGTTCCAAAATCGGAGCAATTGCAGGATCGGTTTCTTCCCCCTTTTTGGCCTTATAGGCAGCAACCGGGGCGGCCACATAGTGGCGAATCAAACTTTCCAGGGAGTAATCGGCGCCTTCAAACTCGGTCGTATGGTGAATCGATCCGGTTGGACAGGCTTCGCTGCATAAGCCGCAGTACATGCACTTGGCAATATCAATGTCAAAGCGGACAAGGTCCATCTGACGGGTTTTCGGATCTTTTGGAGCGTCAATAACAATGCAGTCAATCGGACACGCCCGCTCACAGGCCAGACAGCCGGTACAAATTTCGAGATCAACCGCCAAAATGCCCCGATAGCGGGGAGGGAGGGTATCCTGAACCCGGACAGGTGTGCGGTCCGGATACTGGATGGTGTACGGCTTACGTACAAAATGCGAACAGGTGATGCTCATCCCCTCAAAAATCGTGGTAACCGCGTCGGAGAGATTTTTGAAGTAGCGACGAACGCTCGTATTCGCCATACCACACTCCTAAATAGCCGGGTTAAAGTACAGCTCAGGCCGGGCGCGCCGGATATGGAAAACGACCCGTCGAAAGAACTGCACGACAATGACGACAAACACTAGGCACATCAGATACCGCAGCCAGCTACTGCCGTGCGGCCAGATAACCATGAGGACTGCCGTGCCCACAATATTGATGAAGCCAATCGGCACCAAATACTTCCAACACAGCGACATCAGCTGATCGACCCGAACGCGCGGCAGGGTTGCCCGCAGCCACATGGCAAGAAATGCCCAGAAGTAGGACTTGAGGAAAAACACCGCGAACTGCGAAATATTCAGCAGCACGACATTGTCGGTCCAGATCGGCACATGCCAACCACCCAGAAACAAGGTCGTCATC
The DNA here is from genome assembly GCA_965214605.1 of uncultured Binatia bacterium (SeqCode). Lineage (GTDB taxonomy): Bacteria > Desulfobacterota > Binatia > Bin18 > Bin18 > JAAXHF01. The sequence continues at coordinate 1,622,049 of OZ243961.1, forward strand.
ACCGCCCCGATCACATACAGCGTACCCCATTCGGCCAGGAAGAACAGCGCAAAACGTATTCCGCTATATTCGGTCGCAAAGCCGGCTACCAACTCAGATTCGGCTTCCGGAATGTCGAATGGGGTACGGTTCGCTTCGGCCAGAGCCGACACATAGAAGATCAGGGCGGCAATAAAGGTGAACGGGTTATGAAACGCGTACCAATCCCACGGAGCCCAGCCCTGCTGCTGGATAATGCCCTGCATGCTCAGCGTACCGGCTAGCAAAACAATGGGGACAATGGCCAATCCGGCCGGGATTTCGTAGCTGATGACCTGAGCAGCAGAACGAATCCCGCCTAACAACGACCATTTGTTATTCGACGCCCAGCCCGCCATCAGCACCCCAACCACCGACAGAGCGGTCATGGCTGTCAGGTACAGAATACCCACGTTTAGATCGGCAATGATCAGACTGCTGCTAAAGGGCACAACCACAAAGGTAGCGACAAAGCCCCACACCAGCAGATAGGGGGCAAACCGAAACAATGGACGGTCGGCGGCGTCAGGAACAATGTCCTCTTTGAGGATATTCTTGAGCCCATCGGCAATGCCCTGCAACACCCCTTGGGGACCAACTCGGTTCGGCCCGATGCGTGACTGAATACGCGACCACACCCGACGCTCAAGCCAGACCGTGATCGGCACCATCGGCATCACAAAGCCAAACACAAGGATCAGCCCGAACACCAGCATTCCCCCGGCATACACCACGTCTGCAGGCACCCCGGCAAACCACCCGTTGGTCATTAATCTGTCAAAGAGTCCCTGCATGGCGTCGCTCTGCCTACCCTACTCGTCCACTTTTGTCTAGGTCACCAACCGACGGCTAGCGGTCGACCTCCGGCGCGACCACATCAAAACTGGCAATCAGGGCAATCAGGTCGGCGATCATCAGGCCCTGGCTGACTTTATCAACAATACTCATGGCAGAGAACGAGCCGGTTCGGATCTTGGTCCGGTACGGAAACTCAGTCCCGTCACTCACCACGTACCAGCCCATATCGCCCCGCGAGCCTTCAATCCGCACATAGACGTCGCCGGCCGGCGGCTTGAGCTTACGCGGGACTTTTGCCAACACCGGCCCATCGGGGATCATCGCCAGACACTGTCGTACAATTTTGCAGCATTCCTTGAGTTCTCGGATACGGGTCATATAGCGGTCAAAACAGTCGCCCAGTTGACCCATCTCCCCGGTGCCGACCGGAATATCAAAATCTAGCTCCGAATAGATCGAATACGGCTCATCACGACGCACGTCGTATTTGATCCCGCAGGCGCGCAGATTTGGTCCGACCAGATTATAGTTAATCGCGTCCTCTCTGCTCACCACCGCCACATTGGCTAAACGTTCCACATAAATCTTGTTGTACGAGATGAGGTCGTTATACTCGTCAACCAATGGCTCAAACTGATCCACAAAGGCGAGGACGTTGTCAGCATAATTCGGCGGCAAATCCCAGGCCACACCACCGACTCGCATATAGTTGAAGGTGAGTCGCGCCCCACATAACTCTTCTAGCAGATTGTTAATTTTCTCCCGCTCACGGATGGCGTGCAGAAAAGGCGTATAGCCACCGATATCCATGACCATCGTCCCGACCGAGAGCAAATGGCTCGCCATCCGGCCCAGCTCACAAGCAATCACCCGACAGAACTCACCCCGTCTGGGCACCTCAATACCGGCCAGCCGTTCGCACGCCATACCCCAGCCCTGGTTACACTGCATGGCCGACACATAATCGACCCGATCAGTGTAGGGCATAAAACCGTGGTAGCCGACCTTTTCGGAAATTTTTTCAATGGAGCGATGGAGATAGCCGATGTCAGGAATAGCGGTGCGCATGACCTCGCCGTCCGCCTTTACCACAAAGCGCAGCACGCCGTGCGTGCTCGGGTGCTGAGGGCCCATATTCAGGGTCATTTCTTCGGTGGCCAGTCCCTCTCCACGTTGGACCTCAACCTCATAACCTGCCAGACTCATACCATTCTCCTGTGGTCAGCGGTTTTGACGAACAATGCTCAGATTCGAGCCAAACCGTGTCACTTGAGCAGACTCTCGCGCCGGGTGCTAATGCCGTGGTACTCTTCGGGCTCCACAAAATCTTTGCGTAGCGGATGCCCAACCCAGTCTTCCGGCATGAGCAGACGGCGCAGATCTGAATGGCCGGTGAAATTGACCCCAAGCAAGTCGTAAATTTCACGCTCTAGCCAGTTTGCCGCCTTCCACACGTCTTCAACCGAAGGCATCTCGGGCGCATCCCGCGGGACATCGACTTTTAGCACGATCTGATGCCGGTGGGGGTATGAGTACAGGTGCAGCACTACCTGGATTTTCGCGTCTTTGATGAGATCGACGCCTGACATGTTTGACAAACAGTCAAAGGCCAAATCAGCCTCCTGTTTGAGAAAACGGCAGATGTCGGCCGTCAGCTTGGGCTGAATACTACAGTACGGATTCAGCGCTTCCTCGTCACGGGAGACAAGAGCCTCGGCACCAAAACGCTCGGTGATTTTATGGAAAATATCGGTTGGGGACATAGAAATCACACAGACAGGAGGTCAGCTGTGGGCCACATGGGATTATGCTGCTTGGATTTGGGCCGGCGCTTTTTTCACCAACCAGCGTTCTTGCATCATCTTTTCCTGGAGTTTGAGCAAACCTTCGGTCAAAGCCTCGGGTCTGGGTGGACAGCCAGGTACGTACACATCAACCGGAATCACTTTATCCACCCCGTCACATACCGAGTAGGCGAGCTGAAACAGACCTCCACAGTTCGAACAGCTGCCCATCGAAATCACATATTTTGGATCGGGCATCTGGTCGTACAGCACCTTGGTGCGGAGCGCCATTTTGAGGGTCAGTGTTCCAGCAATAATCATCATGTCGGACTGTCTCGGTGTCGCCCGAGGCGCCGCTCCAAACCGCTCTAAATCGGCCCGTGGTCCACCGGTTTGCATCATCTCGATGGCACAACACGCCAGACCAAACAGCATATACCACACCGAAGATTTCCGAGTCCAATTCAGAACCTCGTCAACCTTTGTGGTAATCACCATCTCCGGTACACTATTGACAAGCGACATGAATCCTCCTCAATACGCTCTCGAGCGCAGTCTCTTAGGCAGCTCTGGGGAGCGCCGGTTCCTCTTCTGTCTGCTGGACCTGGAGGCGCTTAATCCATTCCAGATCCCGCTTCTTCCAGACATACACCAGCCCGACACCAAGAATCCCGAGAAAGAGAAAAATCTCCGTCATGGCAAACAACCCGTTGCCAGCCAGCACAAAATCCCGAAATGCCACCGCAACCGGATAGATAAAGGCGACCTCAATATCAAAAATCACAAAAACAAGAGCGATAAGATAAAACCGGATATTGAAGTTAATCCACGCACTGCCGGTCGGCAGCTCGCCGCACTCGTAGGTGGTTAGCTTTTTGGCCTCAGGGTTATGGGGGCGCAAAAAGCTGCCTAGGATAAGATGAAAGGCACCCAGACCGAGCCCGATGAGGGTGAATACTAAGACATTGCCGAAATTAAAATACACCGCTTTACTCCTGACCGACATTCACGCCGTTTTCCTGCATCTCCCCACCCTGGCCGTTGGAGCAGGTGGGAGCGGTGCCAAACGGCGCGGCTTCTCTATATCCTCCCTGTCCACGATGGGCAAGCTCTTCCCGGAGGCCGGCCCTATCAGCAATCTGCCCGAGCGAGACACTCGCTAGGTATTCGGCAAGCCGCCGCTGGGCTTCGCCCCAGACAGAGATCTGGTGACACACCTCGCAGTACCGACATACCTGTTTACCCTCTTCGAGGCATTCCATCAGCAGGAGAGGGCCTTCAAGGCATTCATAGACCTCCTTGAGGTTGATGCACGCAGCCGGTTTCTTGAGGCTGAAACCGCCTCGGGCTCCCATATACGACTCCACCAGATTGCCTCCGGCGAGTTGCTTCATAATTTTCGACAGAAAATGGGAGGGAATATCCTGTTTGATCTGGATTTCGCGCCGAGAAATGACTGTTCCATACGGCTGAGCAGCGAGGTAGGACAGGGCTCGTACGGCATAATCGACCCGTTTGCCGATGTTCATCAGCGAGCTGCGCTCCACCGATTTCGGCTTGCCTGTCTTGCTCATACCTCTTGCCTTTAGGCAGCCATCCCTCGAAGCTTTTGCTTCTGTGAATGAATCTTTCTCTGGAGGGCCATCAAGGCATCCAGGACATTTTCTGGACGGGGCGGACAGCCCGGCACATAGACGTCGACCGGAACGATGCGGTCAATACCAGCCACGGTGGTGTAATTGTCATAAAATCCACCGGTCGAGGCACACGCCCCAAAGGCCATCACCCATTTGGGCTCGGTCATTTGTTCGTATACCCGCTTTAGAATAGGCGCCTGACGACACGTCACCGTCCCTATCACCATGAGCAGATCGGCTTGACGCGGACTAAAACGCGGCAGTAGGGCCCCGAAGCGATCAATGTCGTAGGGTGTCATCGACAGGGCCATATATTCCATGGCACAGCACGCCGTGGCAAACGGATACGGAAAGATAGAGTATTTCCGCGCCCAGCCGATGGCCTTGTCAATTTGGGTGAGGACAACCGCGTCGCCAAGGAGGGCTTCATCCCCGCCTTGCAGACGCGGGGTCGTGGTCAAGGTCTGGTTATGTTCCATTGTCTGACCTCGTGGTCCAGCGTGGACGCTGGCAGCTACGCAGCCTCATCGCCCGACTTGTCGTCCTTCTCACGCCAGTCTGCCACAGCTGATTTAATCGCGTCCTCGGCCAAGACCGAGCAGTGAATCTTGACTGGCGGCAGGGATAATTCCTTCACAATCTCGGTATTTTTGATCTTGTAGGCTTCTTCGACCGTCTTTCCTTTGACCAGCTCGGTCACATAGCTGGAAGAGGCAATCGCCGAGCCGCAGCCGAAGGTTTTGAAGCGGGCATCCTCAATGACCTCGGTGTTAGGGTTGATTTTGAGCTGCAGCTTCATCACATCCCCACACTCAGGGGCACCAACAACACCGGTGCCAACATTATCTTCGTCTTTGGTAAAACTGCCAACGTTCTTGGGATTTTCGTAGTGCTCAAGTACCTTATCTGTGTAGGCCATAAGCTGCTCCTTTCGGGACACGCCCCTCGTCATAAGACTCAGAATATGTCAATTCGTGTCGCTAAATATAGACTGTTAGAGTCTAAGTTGTCAACGTGGCCAAGGTCAGACTTCTTACCACTTCTCATATTTTACCGCGCGGCGCTCATAGCCGGCGGTCCGCAAGAGGTCACGGAGCTGTAAGATCCGATTGCCAATCCCGCAAATATAAAAATGGCGAGACCAGTCAGTGTTGCGTTTGACATAGCACGCTTCGACATGAGTGAGAAGATCGCCCCGTAGTCCGTCCCAGTGCAGAGAGGGGTGACGCAAAAGAGGATGGAAGGTCAACACGGCGTGCGAGCGGGCCCACCCTTCCAACTGTTCCCGATACAGCAGATCTTGTTCGTGGGCCGTTCCATAGACCAGGACAAGGGGCCGCTGCGGACCACTATCAAGGGCCCGCCGAAGCATGGGCCGAATAGCCGCAATCCCAGTCCCCTCGGCAATAAAGACGCACTCAGCCAGCGGGGCTTTGTCAAGCACAAAAGCACCCCAGGGACCGGAAAAAGACAGCGTATCGCCGAGTCTTCGGGTGAATAAATAATGCGAACCCGGTCCACCGGGTACACAGTTCAAACAGATTTCCAGCAGCTCTTCATCTTCGGGATTCGAAGCAATCGTATACGCCCGAGTCAAAGGTTTCCCTCTTCCCGGTAACTGAAAGGACAAGAACTGGCCCGGTCTGAAGCTCAGACGTTGGTCGGCGTGGAGGCGCAGAAAAAACGAACGGGTATCGGGCGCATGCTCAACAATGCGCTCAATGACAGCCTGGTAGGGTGGAGCCTGTTGCATGGAGGAGGAGAAGCTGGACTCTTACACCTGTTGGTTAATCGTATACTTGGGGACGAGGATGGTGATATGCCCAGCCTCAATGACAGCCTGACAGCCAAGCCGAGAGCTGGGCGTCAAACCCGGCGCTTTATCCAGCATATCCTCCTCAGATTCTTCGCTCTCCGAGAGATATTCTTCACCAGCCTTGATAATCACATGACAGGTCGTACACGCGCAGTGACCGCCACAAGCGTGTTCAAGCGTGAGCTGATGGCCGAGGAGTACATCCAGAATCGACCCCGGTTGTCCGTCGTCTTGAAAAGGCGCATCGGCCGGATCGAATTCGATGAGCCGTTCCGGATCACCTGTCTCGAAGAGCACCCGTAGCGTAGCCATCGGGGTATCACAACTGCTGCAGCACCTGCTCAGCAATACTCACAAACCCCCGACTCTGGGGGTGATCAGGCTGAGAGACGACGAGGGGCGTGCCGCTATCCCCGCCGGAGACAATATCGCGTAGCAGCGGAATTTCGCCCAGCAGGGGCACCTGAAACTGCTCGGCCACCTGCCTGCCACCCCCCTGACTAAAAACGTGGGCATGGTGCCCACACGAACTGCACACCAGATAGCTCATGTTTTCAACCACCCCTAGCACGGGCACCTTGACCTCTTCGAACATTTGCACGCCACGACGGACGTCCATCAGGGCCACGTCTTGAGGGGTGGTGACGATCACACCGCCCGAAAGCGGAGCTTTTTGCACAATACTCAGCTGAGCATCGCCCGTACCAGGCGGCAGATCTATGACCAAAACGTCCACCTCTCCCCACTCGACATTCCGCAGAAACTCGGTCAGCAGTTTATCGACCATCGGCCCGCGCCACACCGCCGCCTGCTCATCGGCCAGCAGGAAGCCCATGGACATCACTTTGATACCATACTTTGTGAGGGGAATAATCTTTTTTTCTGGGGTGCTTGTAGGCCGCTCCTTTAGGCCTAGCATCAGGGGCACACTAGGACCGTACACATCAGCATCCAAAATACCGATGCGTTTGTTGATCGAAGCCATCGCTGCCGCCAGATTCACCGATACGGTGGATTTTCCGACTCCCCCCTTCCCGCTCGCCACCGCAATAATGTGCTCAATGCCCGGAAGACGAGGGGTGGACGGGTGACCCTGAGGTTGAGTCCGAGGCACCGGTCGCTCGTCGCCACCAGGCTGCAGGATCTCGACCTCGATCGGCAACGCAATCTGGGACGCCAGCGTGGCCTTCACGTCGCGCCGGATCTGCTCAATAACGTCTTTATTTCCAGTCGAGGGCGCAACCTGGACCACAACCCGTGACACTCCAACCGCAATGTCCTTGACCATCCCAAAGGAAACAATATCGCGGCTAAATCCGGGATATTTAACATTTTTGAGGAACTCCATCAGTTCTTGCGGGCTTGGCATACGTCTCTCTTATTCTTGTCGGGACTCTTTTGGCCGGCTTTCCGCGTCTTTCCCCAGTTCTCTCAGGTAGTCAAAAGTATAGATACCATTCTCGCAGTCTTTCCAGACGATATTCAGGGCGTAGTTACCAACCGGGCGGATATCCACCAGCTGCGGGTCGTCGACAGTGACAAAATGACGCTCCCCGCTATGGCCTTGGCACATCGCACACGGGCACCAGCCGCGCAGATAGGCGAACGAAAACCGGCTCAGCTCGTCATCATCCCACAGGATACGCAGCTGCTTTTCTTCGTCGATGGGGGTCACCAATGTTGGTTTGGGCATATCCGTTCGCCTTACATGTATAGCGCAGAGAGTTAGTGTACGGACTGACCCCGGCGTTGAACATTGAGTTCATCGGCTTCCATAACACGCTGGGCAATCGCCCTGAACTCCTGCGAAACAGGATGGTCAGGATTGGCAAGAATCAGCGGATTGCCACGATCACCGCCGAGCCGCAAATCTTCAACCAGTGGGACCTCGCCCAATACAGGCAGGCCGATCTTTTTCGCCCCGCCCCGGCCAAAAACCTCTTCCTGATAATTGCACTCAGGACAGATAAACAGACTCATGTTCTCAATGACGCCCAGAATGGGAACCTGCACCTGCCTGAACATGGTAATACCACGCCGCACATCGAGCAGCGCAACATCTTGCGGGGTGGTGACCACTACCCCGCCGTTGAGCGGAACTTCTTGGGCCAGCGTCAGAGCAATATCACCCGTGCCCGGTGGCAGATCGACAATCAAATATTCCAACTCACCCCAAATCACGTCACGCAAAAACTGACGGATAATACCCATCACGATCGGCCCTCGCCAAATGACCGGGGACTTGTTATCCACAAAAAACCCCATGGAAATGAGGCGTATTCCATGTTGTTCAACCGGATAGATCTTCTTGTTGTGCCCTGCCCGAGGCGTCGCCTGGGTCCCCATCATGAGGGGGACACTCGGCCCATACACATCCGCATCAAGCAGTCCGACAGTCTTGCCTAAAGCCCCCAGCGCCAAGCTCAGGTTCACCGCCACCGTGGACTTGCCAACCCCGCCCTTGCCGCTGGCAACCGCAATAATACGCTGTACGCCAGCCACCACCGTGGGCTCTTTCATTTGGGGTCTCGCCTGCGCTCCGTGCTGCGCGTGCGGCTGGGCTTGCCCGCCGGGGATATGGACGTGCACCTGTTTAACCCCTGGGGTGGATGACAGCGCCGTCGTAATCCGGGCTCTCAGGTGCTGCAGTACCCGCTCCTGCGCGTTCGTTGTCCGTAGATGGACAACGACCGTACCGTCTCGAATGCCGATACTGCCAACTAGGCCGAGCGTCACGATGTCGTGTTTTGAACCGGGATACTCAATCTGTGTGAGCTGATCGCGAATTTCCTCTTCGCTTGGCATACGTCTTCCTTGAGAAACCGGGTCGTAGGCCCAGAGAAAGAGAGCTCGCCTCTCTTTTCTTTTTTCAGGTTTTCAGTATCTCGGAGAGCTTTTTCATGAGCTCAAAATATAGACCTTAAAGGTCCATATTGTCAAGCCCGGCCTCTTTTGGTCGGGACGTCCAGCTCTCCTGAGGAGCAAGAAATTTTTTCCTGCACGTGCCTTTCACGTAACCATCTTCTTCGGACTCGGCTGCACGTGACCCAGCACGGGATGCGGCTGATAAGGCTCTTCTAGCCTGGCTACCTCCTCGGCACTCAGCTGGATATCGACCGCCTCAAAAATCTCTTGCAAGTGATGGATCTTGGTTGCCCCGATAATCGGCGAGGTCACGCCCGGAGCTTGGAGCACCCATGCACACGCCATCTGGGTTGGACTGACACCATGTTCGTGGGCCAGCTTCTCGACGGTCGAGGCGACCATAAAATCATTCTCGCGGAAATAGTTCTGGCGAGCAAAGGCGTCGGTTTGGGCACGTTTCGTCACTGCCTTCCCCCCTTCGGGGGCCCGGTTTCCAGCAAAAAATCCGCGTGCCAGCGGACTCCACGGAATCAGCCCAACGCCCTGATCGATGCACAGAGGGATCATTTCCCGCTCTTCTTCGCGGTAGATCAGATTGTAGTGATTCTGCATAGCGACAAACCGCTGCCAGCCGTTTTCTTTGGCCGTGTAGAGCGCTTTCGAAAACTGCCAGGCTGCCATACTGCTAGCCCCCAGATAGCGCACCTTACCGCTCTGGACCAGAGCATCGAGCGCTTCCAGCGTTTCTTCAATCGGCGTGTTAAAGTCCCAACGATGGATTTGATACAGGTCGATGTAGTCCATCTTGAGCCGTCGCAGGGAATTCTCGCATGCCTCAACAATATGCTTCCGGCTCAACCCCCCGCTATTTTCGCCGGCCCGCATCTTGCCCCATACCTTGGTTGCCACCACAATATCGTCACGCGCAGCCATCTCGTTTAGCCAATGTCCGGTGATCTCCTCGCTCAGCCCGATCGAGTACACATCGGCCGTATCGAAAAAATTCACCCCAGCCTCAAGCGCCAGCACAAAATGCTCCCGTGCCTCGTCTTTGCCCAGCGCCCAATCGCGCGGCATCGCCCATTCGGGTTGCGGACCACCCCCGTAGCTCATACAGCCGAGACAGATACGTGAGACCGTCATGCCCGTTTTACCAAGTCGTGCGTACTGCATACTCTCTCCAATCTGCTTGTACTGACCTACTCTTGTCCCACTCCAGCCAGACCGGCCTGCATACGCTGATGCCCCCAGATGCTGCCCGAGGTATGTAGCTGGACCTGCCAGGTCGCGTCATCAATTTCACGAGCCCCCCAGCCGTACTCGACGGCGAAACCCGACGGCGTCTGCATATAGAAGGACGTCATATGGTCGTTGGTATGCCGCCCCAGGCGCATTGTGATCGGAACGTTTCGGTCTTGGCATAAGTCATAGGTCGAGCCGACATCGTCTAGAGACTGAACCTGAAGCATGAAATGGTTCAGGCGTCTGGTAATTTTTGGCGACTCGATGAACGCAATGGTATGATGACGCGGGTTGCAGTGGAAAAACGTGGCCTGCAGGCTGACTCCCGGCGCTGGAGTGATCTGGACATAATCGCTAATACGCATGCCTAATACATCCCGATAAAAATGGATGCTTTGCTCAGCATTATCGACCAGAATCACAAAATGCCCGAGTCCCAACTCGCCGGTCCGAAAGCCAGAGATCGGCCGGGGCGACTGAAAGGGCTTCTCAAAGCTCATCAGCGGACCGTAGAAAATTTCAGACGGAATACCGTTCGGATCTTGAAAACGGATTAAACCCGCCACTCGACGGGTGGTTCTCTCTTCCGCCGTCCCCGGGCTGACCTCAAAACCCGCTTCCTCCAGCTGTATGGCCAGTTCGTGGCAGGCGTGCTCATCTGCCACCTCCCAGCCAAGATAGGCCACATCATCACTGCCGTTTGGATGAACGATGAAGCGGTGGTGATACTCATCCATGCGGAGAAAGAGAGAACCATCTTCGTCCCATCCGTTTGGCTGGAGGCCAAGGATATCGGACGCAAATCGTTCCCATTCGTCAACGTCTTTTACACTCAGTCCGAGATAGCCCAACTGTGTCACGCGTTCCATTTCCATACGTTTCCCCTTTCTGCCTGCTGCTTTGCGCGGGTCCCTACAGTATCCTACCAGAGAACAATCGCCCTGCCCAGAACAGGGTGGTAAACAGTGAGTCTTGCATACGCTATGATACGGGGAGCAACGCCTCTTAAACCGGAGAAAACCTTATGACATCACATAAAATCCTAGACTACGCACTCAACGACTCAGTCGCTCTCCTGCGGATCGACGACGGCAAGGCCAACGCCGTCAGTCAGGCTTTCATCGACGCGCTCAACGCCGGGCTCGACCGAGCGGCTCAGGAGGCACGCGCGGCCGTGATTGTGGGCAGACCTAGACGTTTTTCAGCCGGTTTTGACCTGTCCGTAGTCCGGGACGGAGGACCGGAAGCCGCCCGTGGTTTAGTCACCGCCGGAGCCAAAATGTTGATGAAGATGTATGTCCACCCTCAACCCTTGCTGATTGCCTGCACCGGCCATGCTATTGCCGCTGGCGCCTTGATGCTCCTGGCCGCAGATACCCGCATCGGGGCTGAGGGGGAGTTTAAGATTGGCCTCAACGAGGTTGCCATTGGCATGACCCTCCCGTATTTTCTCCTCGCCCTGGCCCGCGAACGGTTGTCCAAACGTCATCTGACCCAAGCCACCATACAGTCTCGTCTGTACGACCCGGCTGAAGCGATTGACGCGGGTTTTCTGGATCGCGTGTGTCCGGCCGACACGCTTATTGAGGAGACGATGAAAGAGGCCAAGCAGCTGGCCGAGCTCCGCCCCAAGGTCTACCATGATGCCAAAATCCGGAACCGTCGGGCGGTGGCAGAGGAAGTGCTGGCCACACTTCAAGACGACCTAGACCTGCTGATGCCGAACTCCTGACCTCCAGCCCCAGCTCTATTGAAACTGACGAATCAGGCCGGCATAACGCTCCAGAACCGGCCACTGGACATCAGGCTCAGCTGGCTCAATCAGGAACAATACCCGGTTAAAGCCTGTCTGTATCAGCCCTCGCACACGGTTTTCCGGCTCGCTCTGGCCAAACACTCTGTCGGCAGTAATCACGCTCAAATTAAACTCATCCATCGACCGGCCACCCTTGTCAGCCTCAGCCCGAATCGCCTCGACACCGGCCGACAGATCGTGCGGCCCGTCGACCGGAAACCACCCGTCGCAATACTCGACTACCCGCTTGGCTGTCCACTTGGAGTCCGCCCCCATCAGGATAGGCGGCCCGCCGGTCTGCACCGGCTTTGGCCAGCACCAAATTGGGTCAAAGTCCACGAACTGGCCGTGGAACTCAGCCGCCTCTTTGGTCCAGATCTCCCGCATAGCCAATACCCGCTCGCGCGTAATTTTCCAGCGGTCCTGAAACGCCACCCCATGATTGGCCATCTCTTCGACATTCCAGCCTGCCCCGATACCAAACAGGAAGCGCCCATTCGACACCCGGTCAAGACACGCCGCGGCCTTGGCCAAATTAATCGGGTGGTGCTCCGGCACCAGGCACACCGAGGTTCCGACCTTGAGCTTTTCCGTTACCGCTGCCGCTGCGGTCAGGGCAATGAAAGGATCAAAAAACTGAGCGTAATACATCGGCAGTTCTCCGCCCAGTGGAAAAGGTGTCTGGCGGCTGGTCGGGATGTGGGTATGTTCGCCATAGAATAGCGAATCAAAACCATTTTCCTCGGCCCAACGCGCCAGGTCCACAGGCGGAATGGAATAATGGGTGGGAATCGACACAAGCCCAAAATCAGTCATACTCACTATCCCTCCTGTGAGAGTTTAAGACTCTGGTGCAGCACTACTTTGACAACAGATGGGCGACCTGCCCGTTGTGGCTGGGGCCGACCTCAGTGTCCGCCAGGACGCTGGCGGCGGTCGCTTCAACAGCCGTGCCCTGAAAAAAGTCCGGGTTCGCCTGTCCCCAAAAGTGGATCGGATTGTCACACACGAAATCCCGAAAATCGTCGGGGGTCATCAGTTCCTCTTCGACCAACTCATAGGCTTCGGGCAGCACGCGGCTCATATCCGATACGTCAAAGTGGCCAATATCCGAGCCAAACAACGCTCCCAACCGGGCACCAAACGCATTGCTACGGGTGTTAAAAGCCCAGGCGTTCATACGATCATCAGCCTCACAGCCAAAATAAAAATTCCTGGCAAACAACTCTTTGATGTCTCGGACCTGACTGATCTCACAAGCGGAGAAGTCGTCCAGATTGCGAATCCCCCCGACATCGGTTGCGCCTCTCCCCTTCACCACCGTATCAAACGCCGCCTCTCGCTCACGGAAGGCTTCCGCCATATCGGGCGTGCCATAGGTTTCGGACAGCTCACGCAGCAGGGACAGATTGAGCTTGTCCGGGTTCACCTCGTCCAAGGCCTCAATATTGCGCTTCTCCCAGTGCTCAATGAGATCGGCGTATAGCTGACACGCCCAGCCCACGCCGCCCTCCAAAAAGGCAAACTTGAGCTGTGGAAAACGCCGCGTCACCCCGCCTAGGAAGAGCGCCTTACATACCGCCTCGTTGGCAGCGGCAAAATGGCCGATATGGTTATACACAAAGTTACTGGGCGAAATACGCAGCCCATAGCCACGCGACCCGCTATGGAAGGTCGGGGAGACTTTCAGTTCGACACACTTCTGCCACACCGGATCGTAGTCATACTCACTGTCCAGGCCAAGCACATCGCGCCAGACGATCAGCTGTGGGGCGTCTCTGTGCTTGTCCGCGTGCCCGGGAATCGGCCGTTTGATCATGCTGCCCAGCATGACCACCTTGAGCCCGAGCTGGGTGACGGCATGGTCGAGTTCTTCGAGTGCCTCTTCCGGCGTATTCATCGGAATAACCGCCGTCGGGGTCATCCGATCCGAGAACTTGCTGAAGAAGTTCGCGCTGAAAATATTAAACGCCCGGCACGCCGAGCGGCGCGCCGCGGTATCCGGGATGCGGGGAATCCCCAGACCGGCCGTGGGGTAGAGGATCGCATAGTCGAGCCCGATCTCCTCCATCCGCTCGTATAGCAGTGCCGGCATCATGGCTGTTGCCCGGTCACGGGTATTCTTTGTCGGTAGTCCCCAGAAGGCCTGCTGAGCCGTCCGCGTGTTGCGCCGTTCATCGACCGACATGGCCAGATCTTTCTGAACCTGACCGGTGAAGGCGGTAAAGCCTTCCACCGCTTTGTCCCCCCCGATGCGGCGCAGCTCTTTGCGGACATACGGCCCAAACTCTAACCAATGGCCATCCGCATCAATAACCGGATGATTCAACTGTGCCCGCACACGCGACGCGGCGAGGTGTCCATTCGTGCTCATACGTCCCTCCTTGGCTATGGGCTCGGTTCTTCCTCAATAGTGGGTTTCCAACTCCTTTGCAACGCACCACGCCTAGTCGGCACGACAGACGATGTCCGGCCCTAAATCGCGCACGTTTGTTTGGCCGCACAAGGCCAGACCGACCGCCAACTCCTCGGCCACAAGCTCCAAGCTCCGCTGCACCCCGGCCGCACCGTCAACCACCAAGCCCCACAAAATGTTTCTGCCCATGGCCACGACATTGGCCCCCAACGCCAGCGCCTTAATGACATCGGTCCCACGCGAAAACCCGCCGTCAATGACGATCTCGGCCCGGCCATCGACCGCCTCGACAATTTCGGGCAGAACATCGATCGTTGCCTGGGTTGAGTCAAGCTGACGGCCGCCGTGGTTCGATACCCAGATAATCTTCACCCCGGCTTCAACCGCCAGCCGCGCATCTTCGGCGGTCAAAATCCCCTTGAGACCAACCGGCACAGACACAACCCCTTGTAGCCAGGCCACATCGTCCCAGGTCAGCCGGGCCTGGTAATCCATGTCCGGCGGCTGCGGATTAGGGGCCAACAGCCGTGCAACACGCGGATCATAGCGCTGGATCAGATCACGCTCACGCCGGCCATAGACCTGGAGATCAACCGTCAGACACACCGCCTTATAGGCCTCGGTTGCCTCAACCCGGCCGAGTAAGTCCTGTACCCATGAGCGTGGCCCGGCAAAGTACAGCTGAAAGAGCAGGGGGGCGCTGGCCGCCTCTGCCACCTCTTCAACCGACCAGCCGGTCACCCCGCTGACCACGGCCAGGCTGCCAGTCAGTCCTGCCCCCCGAACCATCTCGCAGTCACCCTGAGGATGGAACACCACTAACCCGCCCATAGGCGCCACCACAACCGGCGTGGGGAGCCGCAGCCCAAGAAACATCGTGCTAAGATTCACATTACGGACATCTCGGAGCACCCGCTGGCGAATGGCGAGCCTGCGGATCGCCTGCCGATTGCGGCGCAGCGTGCTCTCGGTTTCGGCACCGCCCGCCGCATAGCCCCACGGGCCGGGCGGAAGAATCTGTTTGGCGGCCCGACGAATTTCGGGCAGGGTCATAAAGCGTTGTGGACGTTCGGCCTGTTGTGCCATAGCTGCTCCCTCCCTGCGCTAAGCCTAACCCAAGCCGGCGTCGTGTTCCAGTTGGGTGGCGATACCTTGCAAGGTGAGGATGCGCTTAGTAGTCTGGCGTCAATAAGGAGGAAGCGTATGGCAGTTTTTCGTCTCTACACTGGTGATGATGGGCATTCCCACATTGAGGATCAGTCCCTCAGCTCACATCCGTCCCTGACTAGTGAACAATCTACCGAGCATATTGTTTTCCGAGAGCTTGACGCCGGAGCATTCATGGACTGGCACAACGCCCCACGCCAGCAGTACGTCATTCTGCTGTCCGGTCAGATGGAGATCGGGCTTAACGACGGCTCACGACGCCAGTTCGGCGCGGGTGATGCCATCCTGGCCTCGGATCTGACCGGCAGCGGCCATACCACTCGGGCAACCGGTGCCGAAGCCGCCCTGGTGGCAGTCGTTCCCTTGGCCACATAAGCTGCACGAGAAGAAACGATGTCACCTCCCTGGACCTCCCACACCGCCCGCGTTAACGGCTTTCGCATGCATTACGTCACGGCTGGTTCGGGCTATCCGCTCGTCTTTCTCCACGGCTGGCCGCAGACCTGGTACGAGTGGCGCAAGATTATTCCCGCGGTGGCCGATCACTTCACCGTGATTGCCCCCGATCTCCGTGGCTTGGGTGACAGCGACCGGCCGATGACGGGCTACGACAAACGCACCCTGGCCTCGGATGTGTATGCGCTTGTCAACCACCTCGGCTACCAGCACATTGGACTCACCGGCCACGACTGGGGTGGCACGGTGGCGTATTATCTCGCCTACGATCATCCTGAAATGGTTGAGCGTCTGCTGATTCTGGAATCAACCCCCGGTCTGATTCGCAAAGACGAGCCCCTCGACATCCGGGGTCTTCGGCGTTTCTGGCACGTCATGTTCCAGGGCGGCTCGCCCGATCTGGCCGAGCTGCTGGTCCGCGACCATATTCCCCTGTACATCGACCGTCTGTGCCGAGTGGCGTGTTATAACCCGGCCGTGTTCAGCACCGAAGATATGGCCGAATACGTGCGAGCCTACTCCCAACCCGGCGCACTGCGGGCGGGTTTTCATTATTACCGGGCGGCGCTGGAAGAGGACGTTGCACAACTCAGCACCTGTACCAACAAACTCACCATGCCCGTCCGGGCCTGGGGCGGTGAACGGTTCATGGGCGATCCCCTCCCGGTCTGGCAACGGGTGGCCGAACAGCTCAAGGGTGGTGTGGTGGAACGCTGCGGACATTTTGTGGCTGAGGAGCGGCCGGAGTTTGTGATTGGGCAGGTGAGAGAGTTTTTTACGCCCCTTGCGACCACCCCACCAACCCTGACCGGGCGGTCGGGCGACTAAGGGCTTTCTCACTCCGTCCGCCTCGTTTGTCGCCCACTCACACCCGCCTAAGACACACCGGACTGTGACCTGGATTGAACTCAGCCTGGCCGGCGGCTGCTTGCAAACCGCCCGCAACGCCCTGTCAAAAAGCCTCGCCGGACAGATTTCGCCGACGCTGAACAGCTGGTCACGTTTTGCCTTCAACCTCCCGCTCTCGACCCTGCTGATGCTTAGCCTGCTGGTGTTGGGAGGCGTGCCAACGCTGTCCCTGCCCTTTTTTGCGTACTGCGCGGCCACCGCAGTGGCCCAGCTGCTGGGCAATATCGCTCTGGTGGCGGCCTTTAGGCACGCCAATTTCGCCGAGACGATCGTCCTGCACAAGCTCGAGGTGGTGTTCACCGCTCTGGTCGGGGTCCTCTTTTTTGCCGAAATTCCGAGCCCGTTTGGCTGGGCGGGAGTCGTGCTGTGTGGGGCCGGCGTGTTGGTGATGAACTTCGGTCGTGAGGGCGGTCCCCAGGGCTTACGGCGAGCTTTCCACCTGAGTGGCGGGTCCGTACTCGCCCTCGTGTGCAGTATGCTGCTGGTGCTGGCCAGCTTTATGCTCAAGAGCGCCAGCGCTCAGTTTGTGTTGGTCAACCCGGCCGTAGGGAGCGAACGTTTTACTCCGGCCGTTCACACGCTGTTTCACACCACTTGGATGGAAGTCATCATTTTGACCGTGGCTCTCAGCCTGACCCGTCCGCAGGAATTCCGACTCGTGCCGAGCCACTGGCGGCGAATGGCGATGATCGGGGTCCTGTCCTTCAGCGGTAGCCTGTGTTGGTTCTGGGCCTACTCGCTGACGCTGGTGGCCTATTCAAAAGCCGTCGGGCAAATCGAAGCCGTCCTGGCCGTTATCCTGGCACTCCTCGTATGGCGAGAACGTGAGGTGCTCCGGCAATTACCTGGGATGTCTATTGTTCTGCTTGGGATGGGGCTGGTGTTGCTGGGCTAAAAACACCTCCCGGCCGTTTATAAATCACCCCGTCTTTCATCACAAAACTCACGCGCTGCATACTGGCGATATCACGGCTGGGATCTCCCGGCACCGCAACCACGTCCGCTAGCTTGCCAGCCTCAAGCGTTCCCAGCCGTTCCTCCACCCCTAGCAGACGGGCGGCTACCAGGGTTGCTGACTGAATTGCCTCCACCGGCGTCATCCCAGCCTCAACCATGTAGGCAAACTCTTTGGCGTTCTCCCCGTGCGGTGAGACGCCGCTATCGGTGCCAAACGCAATCCGGACTCCGCTTTTGTAGGCCCGAGCAAAGGTGTCCTGAATTTTTGGACCAAGGGCCGTCGCTTTGGGCCGCACCGCGGCGGGGAAAAATCCCTCCTGCTTGGCTTTTTCCGCCACCCACTTGCCGGCAATAATCGTCGGCACATAGTAGGTGCCGTGCTGTTTCATCAGCTCCATGACTTCCTCATCCATGAGGGTTCCGTGTTCGATAGAGCGCACCCCGGCCCGAATCGCCCGTTTCATACCCTCTGCCCCGTGAGCGTGGGCAGCAACGGCAAATCCATAGTCCTTGGCCGTTTCAACAACCGCTCGAATCTCTTCCTCGCTAAACTGTGGATTGTGTCCGCTCTTGGCCACACTCAGCACTCCGCCGGTGGCCGTGAGCTTGATCAAATCGGCGCCGTCTTTGTAGCGTTGACGGACCGCTTTGCGGGCATCCTGGGGGCTATTGATTACACCCTGGTGCGGACCGGGGTCACCGCTGAGATCACGCCGGAGGCCGTTGCTCGGGTCAGCATGGCCGCCGGTTGTGGCCAGTGATTTTGCCGCCGTATACACCCGTGGACCGATGACCAAGCCGCGGCGGATAGCGTTCCGTAAGGAGACCGTTACATTGTAGCGGTCCCCCAAATCACGAATCGTGGTAAATCCCGCCAGGAGCGTCGTCTTGGCATGGCTAGCCGCCCGAAAAGCATAGTCGGCCGGGTTCAGCCGAAAGCGTTCGGTATACGACCGCTGACTGAGCTGCAGGGAGATGTGGGTATGCGAGTCAATTAGGCCCGGCATGCAGCTGTGGGTACGCAGATCGACCACGTGGTCGCCGTGATTCTGCGTGGCATAGCCCGATTCAAGCCGCTGAATCGTATTCCCCGCAATATGAATACTGACCGCCTGCCTGAGGGCTCCTGTTCTGACATCGACCACTTGTCCGCACTCCAGCACGGTCGGCCTACTCACGGCTGGAGAGGCCAGCAACACGCCGAACACGACACACAAACACTTGAGCTGCTTCATGGTAATCCCTCCCTTAAGGCGCTCTGCTTTTACACCCGGCTTCCCTTAGTACGCTTTCCGCCTCCCTTTGACGAGACGCTTGACCAGACTTCTTGATTGACGCATCCGTCCTGAGTATATCAGACTGGAAGGAGGGACTATGAGCGCACAGAGTCTCAATATTATGCTGTCAGATCTCTTCCGTTCGGAAGAAATCTTAGTCCGCTATAATCAAGACCCGGACACTGTCTCTGCCCAGTATGGACTCAGCGATGAAGAGCGAGAAAAACTGAAAGCCAAAGATATGGGGTGGCTGTACGTGTGGGGCGTCCATCCCTATATCCTGGCCCAATACGCTTTCACTATCCACCTCGACCTTGGCCAGTACGTGCAGCAGATTCAGCAGGCAACGGGCTACAAGGGTCCGGCGGCCCGGTAATACAGAAAACGCGGAGGATACAATGGCACAGATCGTTGCGGCTATGGGCTCCGTCCATAACCCGTTGTTAATCGCAGGTCCGGCCCGGGTGGAAGCACAAACATGGGAAAAGTTCGAACGCGGCTTTGCTGCCCTGCGGCAGACCCTCCAGGATTCGGGCACCGACACGGTGGTAGTCATTTCAGATGAGCATTTTAACGCCCTCAGCCCTCGCCACTATCCGTCCTTTGGTGTGGTCGCAGCCGAAACCTGCCGTGGTCCGTCAGAAAACTGGCTCGGGGTGCCATGCGATAGTATCACCGTAAACTGCCTGCCCGAGCTCGCCGAGGCAATCATGCACGAGGGCCTACAGCAGGGCTTTGACCTGACCCGCATTGGCGAGGCCGGGCTGGACCACGGATTTCTGACCTGTCTGCATCACATGACCCCGGACTGGGATTTATCCTATGTGTGGCTGATTCAGAACTGCGTGCTGCCCCCGCTGCCAAGCGTTAAGCGGTGCTACGATTTTGGTCGCATGGTCGGGGACGCGATTCGGGCCTGGGACGGCCCCCGCCGGGTTGCCTTGCTCGGTACGGGCGGCTTATCGCACGCCGTCGGCACCCCGGATATGGGTATCGTCGATGAAGAGTTCGATACCAGGCTGCTCGACATGCTCTGCGAGAACAGCCCGGCGCTCTGCGATATTACGGATGCCGAGATGGACGCCCGGGGCAACGGAACGCATGAGATCCGTAACTGGATTGCGGTGGCCGGAGCAGTCAACGGGGCTAAAGGCGAAGTGATCATGTACGAAAACGCCATGGGCTGCGGCTCGGGTATGATGCGCTACCATATGGCCTAAGGAGACCCGCTGTGTCCGCGCGCACTCATGCCAAGACAATCGGTTCGCCGCCGGGCCCGGTGTCTTTCCACCAGACCCGGCAGGACTGCCAAAAGGGCCAGCTGTCCCTGCCGGATTTCAAGCGCAGTAAAGCCTGGGCGGGCGAGGTTCTCGGATTCGCAATCGTCACCGACGGCGACACGCACCCTCTTGTGTTTACTGGCAGCCTGACCGGGGCGCCCGAGGCGTATCACTCCCGTCTCAGGTCCACGCTGGGCATTGGTACGGAGTTACGCCGGAAGATGAGCTACCAGTGTGTCTAACCAGGAAAATTCGTCGCCGGCTGGCCGGCGAGCCGTTTGCCCATGCCCAGGGGCAAACGGATAAGCCGCTCAAGATATCCCTGTCCAACCCGCTGATGCCCGCCCTGGTATGGGTGTCCGAACACTCAACGGCCGTCTACACCGCTCCGTTCGCGCTGTTCGCCGATATCCTCTCTCAAGCAATCCAAGAACTCGCCGATCCGGGGGACCTGTATATTCAGATCACCGGGCCCGAGTTGGCCCAGCGGGCATGGTAAGCCGAGGCCCAAGTCTGGCCCCCAGCCGTTATATGACCGAGTACGACCAGCTCGACGCAGTTTTCTACGATCACTATTCACTCGGTCTGGACGGCGACGTCGAGTTCTATGTTGAGGAGGCCAAACAGGCCGGCTCGAGGGTCTTAGAGCTGGGCTGCGGGACGGGTCGCATTCTCATCCCCACCGCTCAAGCCGGCATCCCGATCATCGGTCTCGACCGCGCTACGGCCATGTTGACCAGGACTGAGCAAAAAATCGCAACTCTGTCCCCCGCTGTCCGTAGTCTGGTGACTCTTAAACACGCCGACATGCGCGCCTTCCGAATCGACCCGGCACTGCGGCTCATCACCGTTCCGTACCGTGCTTTTCTCTACCTGCTGACCCTCAAGGACCAACGTCAAGCCCTCGCCTGCATCCACCGCCATCTGAGTCCACGCGGCCGTCTTATCCTCAATATCTTTGATCCAGATGTCGAAACCCTGGCCACCCATAGCGGGCCGCTGGGGTCGGTCCTCAAGAGAGACCTCGTCTTTCAACATCCGCACACCGGGCGGCGGGTGATAAGCTGGGAGGCGCGCCGCTACGATCTAGAACGTCAGCTGCTCGAACAGTCAACCATCTTCGAAGAGGTCGATGCGGCGGGCTGCACCTTGTCCCGCACCCACCGCTCGCTCACCCTCCGCTATATGTTTCGCTACGAAATGCGTCACCTGCTGGAGTTGACCGGTTTCAGAGTCGAGGCCTTATACGGCGACTTTCGGCGGGGACCATTTACCCATGGTGGTGAACAGATTTGGATTGCGAGAAAAGCCTAGGGGAAAGGAAGCCGTCATGAAGAAGTTCTTGGTTCGCACCTTGGCAACAATCGGCGCCTCGGTTGTCATCATCGTCATTTTTGGACTGCTGTCATCATTCATGTTCCGACAGCATGTCCCGGACAGCGTGGTCTTGGAGATGGACCTCGGTCGGGGGCTAGTTGAGTATCTACCGGCCGATCCCGTAGCCGGCCTGATGTTTGAGAGAGTGTATACCACGCGAGACGTAGTGGACGCCCTAGAACGGGCGGCCCAGGACGAACGGGTTGTCGGACTGCTGGCCCGGATCACACCGGGCAGTCTGGGCTTGGCCCAGATCCAGGAAATTCGTGACGCGGTCCACTTCTTTCGGGCTCAGGGGAAACCCGCCGTGGCCTACGCCGAATCATTGGGGGGCATTGGTCCGGGCAACGGCGTATATTATCTGGCCACCGCCTTTGAGGAAATCTATATCCAACCATCCGGTGGGGTGGGTTTGACCGGTCTGATGGTTGAAAGCACCTTCTTTCAGGGCACGCTTGAGAAACTTGGCATTGAGCCACGTATCGGCTTTCGCGGCAAGTATAAAAACGCGGTCAATCTGTACACCCAACGGAAATACACTCCACCGCATAAAGAGGCCGTGCAGCGGGTTATGGATTCGCAGTTCGATCAGCTGGTGGGCGGTATTGCCCAAGCCCGCGACCTTGACCAGGACCAAGTACGAGCCCTGATTAACACCGGACCTTTCCTCGCCCAGGATGCGCTCAAGGCCAATCTCGTAGACGGCCTCGCCTATCGGGATGAAGTGTATTCCACAATGACCGAACGAATCGGACAAGAGGCCGCTCGGCTATCCCTGTTCACCTATCTGGATCGGGCCGGCCGGCCCCATGCTGAGGGCGACGGTATCGCTCTTATCTACGGGGTTGGCATCGTCCAATCCGGTAAAACGAGCTACGATCCGCTGTTCGGCGGTCCGACCATGGGCGCTGACACGGTCGCCGCCGCCTTTCGGCGTGCGGTTGCCGATACTGACGTCCGGGCCATTATCTTTCGCGTTGACAGCCGGGGCGGCTCACCCATTGCCTCGGAGACAATCTGGCATGAGACGATTCGTGCCAAACTGGCAGGGAAGCCAGTGATTGTCTCAATGGGCAACATGGCTGGCTCGGGGGGCTATATGATTGCAACCGGGGCCGATAAAATCGTCGCCCAACCGGGAACGATTACCGGCTCAATCGGCGTCTTTGGCGGTAAACTCTTGACCGCTCGGCTGTCAGAAAAAATGGGCTTGTCGTCCGATGAGGTCCATACCAGCGACAACGCCACGATGTGGAGTAGCAACCTGGACTTCAGCTCTGCCCAGTGGGAAAAATTTAATCAGCAGCTCGACTGGATTTATCACGACTTCACCACAAAAGTGGCCCAGGGCCGAAAGCTGGACCACGAACAGGTCCTCTCGGTCGCCGAGGGCCGTATCTGGACCGGCGAAGACGCCAAAGCGCACGGGCTAGTTGATGAGTTGGGTGGCTTTCCAGTCGCGCTACGTTTGGCTAAAGAAGCGGCGGGGATCGCCGCAGACGCACCGGTTCAGGTCAGACTCTTTCCCCGTGCACAGTCTTTTGCCGCCATCCTCCTCTCCCGCCTGTTAGGCGATGAAGACACCGAAGACCAGGCCTATATCCCTGGGGCGGCCCTGCGACCCATCCTCCACACCCTCCAACCCCTCATCCATCTGATACAAGACCTCGGTTTGGGTGCTGAACCGGGTGCCTTGACCATGCCGGCGTGGCAGCTAAGAGGAGAGAAGAGCATGCCCTAACCAACCCTGAAACCTGTCCCTACCTGACCAAACGGGGGGCGACACTCGGATCAGCCAGCGGACCCGTCACCCGGAACGACAGCGTCGTCAGGCGGTTTGCCCCACGGGCCAGGAGTTTTCCCGCCAACGGCACTTTAGCAACACTGCTGGTGATGCCGTGCAGGGGCACCAACGCCGTGGTCAGATCCAAGCGAGGTGGAGCGAGAGCCAGGCTGCCGCTGGTATCGAACCGCACCGCGCTGCTGGTGAGCACCAGATTGTCGGTCCGAATCATCCCCGTGTCGATTGTCAGGTCTCCGCTTAAGGAGGAAAAGGCCAAGCCGGTGCCGAGACTCGGCAACTCAAAGCTGAGCAAACCCTGGAGACTCAAGGCCGACCACAGCCGGACCAGA
Organism: uncultured Binatia bacterium (SeqCode); assembly: GCA_965214605.1. GTDB lineage: Bacteria > Desulfobacterota > Binatia > Bin18 > Bin18 > JAAXHF01. Next base: position 1,645,976 of record OZ243961.1, read on the forward strand.
ATGGGCAACCGCTGGACAACACCGTCGCGCAGCACCAACGACAAATCGGCGTCCCAATCAACCAAGTGCTCCCACCGCTGCCAGTCGGGCATGTGAATCCGGCCGTTTCCGCTCAGCGTGCCGCTCAGCGTGCTGGTCGGCTTACCGATCGCCCGCAAGAAATGCGATGCGTCCACCTCGGTTAGCCGTGGCGTCAGCAACACCGCCCGACGATCGGGCCACAGCACGGCCTGCCCCTCTACCCGCCCCCCGGCGATGTGTGCGCCGGTCAACGTTAGATCGGCCTGACGGTCGTGCCAGTGGTAGGCCAGGCGCAAGTCTTGAGCCTGCAGAGATTTATAGCGCAAGCGGTCGGTCCTCAGATTGCCACGGACCACCGCGCCGGATATTCCTGCCCCCTGCTGCGGCCTGCCGAGTGCCAGGGCTGCCTCAAGATCAAGAGCGGTCAGGTCAGCGGACAACTCGACATGCGGAGGATACAGGGACTCGAACCGCCCCTGTCCGCTCAAGGCGGCACCGGCCAAGCTGCCCTGACTCACGCGAAACGTTCCCTCCTGGCCGTGCCAGGCAACCCGCCCCTGGCCCACCTCAAGCGGCTGGAGAAAAGACACCAGATCAACCACAATCCGCTTCAGTTGCAGCTCGCCCGCGGTATGTGGCGCACGCCTGTCCGTGGTTAGGGAGGCCTCAATATAACCGCTGAGCGTCCCGTTTGCGGCGAGCAGCGTTCCGGGCGGCAGAGGCAGCAAGGTCGCCACGTCACGGTCATGGGCCTTGAGGACTGCCACGTGTAGCTCAGCGGTACGACGCGGCGATAGGTAATCGGCCACCCAACCACGGACGTTGAAGGACGACTGCCCGATCTGTAAGGCCAGTTCGTCAATCGTCACCCGTACCGGATCGACGTGCAGCGTTCCGGCCAGTCCAGAGATATCGGCGTGCCAGCCCGGCAGATGAAAGGCGGCCTGCCGCAGGCGCACCTGTCCATTATAGCGCAGTTCGGCTGGCCGGCCCTGCAGGCGGAGCTGTACGCGCGCCTGTCCGCGAGCCTTTTGCACCTGCTGCAACACATGTCCGGGTTCGACTCCAGCCGCAACGGCCAGCACTGGCACGAGCCCGTCTGAGAGGTCGACCTCGGCGTCTAGCCACAGCTCGGCCTGAGGCTGGGCAGACAGGACGCGGGCGATACGACCCCGGACGCTGACGGATGACTCGCCAGCGCTCGCTCGCACCCCGCTAAGCGCCAACTGGCCCTGGTCCAGGTGCAGCGAGCCGGCGTGAATCACAACCGGCAGGAGGTGCGGGCCAACTTCGACCCGCCCGTCCATCATCTCGGCTTGCGCGCTGATACGGTCCGGCGCCTGCCACACCAGCTTGCTCAGCACCGTTTTCCCGTGGCTCAGCCGCCCCATACCGAACGGCATCTCGCTGAGTTCAGCCTCCCCGCTCAGTTCAAGCCGCCGAGTCCCCCTCGTCGCCCAGCGTCCGTTAAAATCAAGCCGGGCCTGTGGCCACCGCCTCCCCAGCCAACGACCAGCTTGAGCGAGGCTCAGATTGCGCAGACGGGCCGTGCCCTCGCACTCCAGCCGGTCAAGGACAGCGTCCGGCCTCCAGCCCGGCAGCCATGCCTGGAGACTGATCTGCCCCATCCCTCCACTGGATCCGAGGCCGAACTGTAAGCGTGCGCTCAGTCCCTTGCCCTCGCTATAGCTGAGGTCCAGATCGCTCCCCACCATCACCAGATCAGCGTCTTGCGCCGAACCGCCATACCACACCTGACTGTCCTGTAATACCAGGTGACGCACCGCAAGCCTCGGAGACAGCCAGCCGTGTCCGGCCCGCCCGGCGTGCGTCTGCCCTTGCAAGGCCCGCTCCACCAAGGGCGGGAGAGACGCGGTCCCATCCTCGGCTGCCAGCCGGATGCGGGGACGCAGACAGTAGATATGCCGAAACAGGAGCTGACCGCGCAGTAGAGCGGTCAAGTCGAGGAGTACGTCGACGCGCTCAGCAGTCAAAAACGGCGCATCCTCTGACCGATTTTGGACCACTAGCTCCTCAAGCCCAATCCCCAAGCCACGGCGAAACGACACTGCGCTGCCGGCCACCCGTACCTGAGCTCCCAGCAGGGCACTCAGGTGCTGCGTCAGAAACGGCTGAGAGCGGTGGGACGACAGCCACCAGGCAACCGCCAGTAAAACGAGCAGGCAGCCCACTGCACCGCCGCTACCCACTATACACAAGCCGCGCCACAGGCGACGGCAGTTGAATCTGGCTCTCAAGAGGGATTTTTTCCTCCCTATCGGACACGTGACCAAGAGCTTAGGTGTCGATTTAGTTCGCCTCCGGCTTCACAAATTTGAGCGTCATGCGGTCGCTCTCACCGATGGTGAGGTAGGTGTCGCGGTCTGTGTCCCCTAACCGTAAGACGGGCGGCAGCGTCCACACCCCGCCCTCGTAGTCTTTGGTATCCCTTGAATTGGCGTTTATTTCCGAGCGGTCAAGCAGTTCGAAGCCTGCAGCCTGGGCTAGAGCGATCACATGGTCTTCATTCACATAGCCTGAAGCTGCCTTGGGATCCTGAGCGACCTCGGGGTTGCCACGATGCTCGGTCAGGCCCAGAATCCCTCCCGGCTTGAGCGCCTTATACAGGGCGGCAAAAACGGCGGCAGCATAGCCCCCGCCCATCCAGTTATGCACGTTACGGAAGGTCAGCACCATATCGGCCGAGCCCTCAGGAGCGATCGCCGTCTTGTCGGCCTGCGGGGCGAGCTCGGTTACCGTCACCGCGCTGTACAGTTCAGCATTAGCGGCGAGCTTCTCATTCATGGCCTTGACTGAACGCTGGATATAGTCCACTGACGACTCCGCATTCGGTCCAGCCGCATAGTACTTACCCTGGTCTTTGAGAAACGGAGCCAGAATTTCCATATACCAGCCTGCTGAGCCGGGCCAAATCTCAACCACTGTCATATCCGACTGAAGACCGAACCAGGTCAGCGTCTCGACCGGATGGCGGTAGCTATTGCGGGCTTTGTGCTCGGCTGAGCGGTGCTCGCCATCGGCCAGGGCCTGCAGAGCCATCTGGACCGAGTCACCCTGTCCATGCTGGTCGGCATACACTGGCAAGCTGAGTAATAACCCACTGATGACCAGGCTTTGACACACCACGCTCTTCATACAACAACTCTCCTTATTTCTGTCAGCGCTTGACCGCCACTCAGCGCTCTGGGTGACGGGCTAGACAACTCCCGAAACGGCCGGGCCAACGACCCGGCCCCTCACGGGATCCACTTAATCGACTGGGATAAACACGGCAGGACCACCGCGCTCCCCCCTAGGCAGCAAGTTTCCGGCTGCCCTGCATGGCCGGGAGACTGGGATCTAGCGCAAACCGCAGCCGCGGCAGATCCGTGTCACATCGCGTAAACGTGGCGGTCATCGGATTGGTACACTGCAAACGGTTGTCCGCACCCCAGGCCGACGCGTCGAGCGTTTTGAGGTGAGGAATCCCACGCTGGGCGGCGTGAAAGACGTATTCCGGATCGACCTGAATGATCAGCGGTTTTTCTTCACCGTCCTCGCGCACTCGCACGAGATGCAAGCTGTCGATATACGTCACATCCGACCCAGAGACATGTTCCGGATTTTCGGCCTCCATGTTTAAGATCGTCCGGCCGTCCCGCTCGACCGTACCAATCACTCGGTCATGACGCGCCTGAAGGCCGATCGTGCCCAGCTCAAGCGTGAATCCCCAGCGCACCCTGAGCTCGTCTGCCGCCCGCTCAGAATTGGTGTAAGCGCCCACAACATAGCCCCGGGGCCGAATCCCGGCTCGGACAACCAGCCGGACCTGAGCCAGCGCATACGGCCCGACCGGACTGTCAGGAAAACGAGCGACCGACAATGTGGCATACGGCGGAATACTCGGATGCAGAGCAGGCGCAACCAGCCATTCGGCCGGCTCTTCAACAACCTCAAAACTCAGCTGCAAAATCTCGGCCCCTTTGAGTTCCCACGGGTCGGTATCGAGTCCGCTCAGAAGCGGCGCACGCGCCGCCGCGGCCTGCACGTCCTGTTTTCCAAACACCGGCATTAGCTCGCTCCTCCAGTCGCCGCGTTGGCCTGTGAGTCGGCAAAGGCCGGCATGACCTCTTTGGCAAACAGCCGAAGACTGTCGAGGACCTGCTGCTGGGGGATGATCTCGGCCGCGTTGAGCATGAACCCGACCCGGTCCACCCCACAGGCTTCCCACTTCTTGAGCTCTTTAACTAGGTGAGCCGGGTTGCCGACCGCAATCCCCTCCGGCGCGGCGTTATATTCGCCCGGACTCGAGGCCTGGCGGCGCAGCGATGGCAGCAGTCCTGCAGACGGATAGGACTTGGCTGGGTAGGCTTCCTTGGCCATATCAAGCTGGGCGGCCAAATAATTGAAGTGCTGAATCATCCGCATCCCCGTCTTGGCCCCGACCTCGTTGTCTTCATGGCAGTACAGGAAGTTGACCGTATTGACCTGGTTGTTCACAAAGCCGCCAACCGGAGTACAGTTCTGTATACGCCGCCGGTACTCTTTGACCTTGGCCTCTTGCTCGGCAAACGTGGTAAACGTCACCCCCAAGCTTCCGATACCACGGTCGGCGGCGTCGAGTTCGGTGCCGGGACTGGTGACCGCCACCCACATAGGCGGATGGGGCTTCTGATACGGTTTGGGCAACACCGCCCGGGACGGCATGGAGAAATATTTACCCGCATAGCTGAAGCGTTCCTGCATCCACATTTTGGGAATGCAGTGCACAAACTCGTCCCAGCTCTTCTTGGTATCGTCCGGGTTAGCACCAAAGCCACCCAACTCCGTCCACGTTGCCGAACGGCCCGTCCCAAACTGCAAGCGCCCACCGGACAGAATGTCCAGGGCTGCCGCCCGCTCGGCGATCCGAATCGGATGATTAAACTCCGGCACACAGATGACAATACCGTGGCCGACATTGATCTGCTCGGTCTGCATGGCGCACGCAGTCAGGAACAGTTCGGGCGCGGCACAGTGCGAGTATTCTTCCAGAAAATGATGCTCAACCGCCCAGACCTGATCAAAGCCAAGCTCGTCGGCCAGCCGCACTTGTTCAAGGGCGTTCAGATACACAGCCCGCTCAGATTCCCGATCCCAAGGACGCGGCACAGACAGTTCATAGAAAATACCAAACTTCATAACGACCTCCTCCAAAAAACGATGCGCTTATCCACTCTCGCCTCTCCTCTTAGCGTATCCAGAGGCCTGCGGTAAAGAGCCAGACTGAGCGCAGCGGCTTTACTGTTTTCGAAACGGGGCCAAGGCCTCGGCGGCCTGGAGCGTGGCCTGTCTGAGGAGGACCAGATCGGTGCCGTACAAAATATACTGGGCCCCGCTATGCACAACGGCCTCGACGCTGTCCGGTCTGGTCAGAGCCCCGGCGGTGGCAATCCCGCGTTCTTTGCACAGCGTTCGCACTCGGCCGACGATGTCGCGCAGTTCGGGCCGATCAAATTCGCCCGGAAACCCCAAGCTGTGAGCCAGGTCTTGGGTACCGACCAAAGCCAGATCAATGCCGGGCTGTAAAATGTCGTCCAGATTTTCAACCGCCTGCTCGGTCTCAATAATGACTCCCAGTAGGGTATTGGCGTTCGCGTGGGCCATGGCCTGCACCGAATCAATATCCTCGTAATCCGTGCTGGCACCCAGATAAATGGCGACCCCGCGCTTTCCCTGAGGATGATACTTGGCCATTTTAATGAAATGGCGGACTTCGTCCCCGGTTCTGACGTGAGGCACGATCAGACTCTGACAGCCTGAGTCCAACAGTCGGGTGACGTGCTCATATTCCAGGTCGGGAATACGCACGACCGGGCTGAGCCCGGCGGCGTGGGCCTGATGTACCAGTTCGACCACGGTTTCCAGGTTATAGGCCGAGTGCTCGCTACAGATCATGACGAAATCCATCCCGGCCGCGGCCAGGGTATGCAGGACCCCCCGACCGCGCACCTCCCAGAGTAAGGTCCCCAGCGCCACGTCACCCGCCTTGAGAGTTTTCTTGAGCTGATTTTCACGCATGGTCTTATCCTCCTAGCACCCGATTATCCTGTCGAGAGCAGACCACAGTCAAGCAGAGAAAAGTGTTTCTTTGTGCTATGACAGCAGCACGCGCAGCAGGAAAGGCGGCAGACACACGATGGACACGGCAAGCATCTTGCTCTTACCTGTGCTGTTTATGGCGCTGGCGGGGATCTCACCGGAGAGCGAGCATAGACACAGCCGGGAACGCGCAAGACTGTACGGGGCAGTTCACAGCGTGAGAAGTGAAACCGCCCAGTACGTCCGCCACAACGAGGAGTGGGTCGAAGGCGTCCGTGGCCAGGAACAACTCGACACCTATGATCGCGCCGGGCGCTTGATCGAGCAAGTCTTGTACAACCCCGACGGCACTCACTTTCAGCGCAAAGTGCGCGCCTACAGTCAAGCTGGCCAGCCCAGCCAGGAGATCGTCTACGCCCCGGATGGATCCCTGTGGCACCGCCTGGTCTGGAGCTATGATGAACGCGGGGCGATGACCGCGGCCGCTCGCTATGAGGCCGATGGGACGCTCCTCTCCAAAGAGCTCTTCAGTTACAACAGGACAACACTCAGACCCGTTGAATCGGTCAACCAGGACAAAGACGAGACGTTTTTCGGCCGCGTCGTGTATCGTTACGATGCGGCCGGTCGGATGGTTGAGCGCAGCTGGGTTGACGACGAACGCAAGCCTGTGTCACGCAATGTGTACGTCTATGACGAGCGGGACAACCTGATCACCGTCGAAGTGTATGATCGTCAAGACGCGCTGGCATCCCGCTGGGTCTATACCTATGACGACAAGCGAAATCGAACCGAGTGGCTCGACTATCATCCCGACGGCAGCCTGGCAGGCAGACAGGTCTATTGCTATGAGTTTGACGACTGGGGGAACTGGACCAAGAAGGTGATTGCGGACTGGACCGGCGATGGCCAGGCCGGCCGGCTCGAACCCTCAGAGGTTGTCCATCGGACGCTGAGTTATTACTCGGCCGAGCCGCCACAAGAAACAACCCACGCTCAAGCTCCACAGCAATAAGCGGCCCAATTCTGAGGGCAGAAGTCGGGCCACGGGTTTGCCCTAGGCACCGCGTAGCCTCCCTCTGGCCCTTTCGTGCAGGCTGGCGTCCGCGCTGGGCCGGGCAGCAACCCGTTCAAACCAAGCCGTCATGTTTGTGAGCTGGGGCTTGATCGTCTGGCCGACCCCGGCTCCAAAGTCGAGGGCACTGTACAGAATAATATCGGCCACGGTGAAGCGTTCGCCTACGATGAAAGACTTCTTCTCCATCAAGCCGTCGAGCCATTCGAGCCTCTCCTGGACAATCTCCTTGAGACCGGCCGCAGCCTCGGGCAAACAGTGCAGCCGATTTTTGAACATCTCAAAGCCCTCGGCGTAGCGATAGCCGTTGTACAGATGTTCAGTGATATTCATCTCGATGCGGCGTTGCCACATCCGGGTTTGGGCTTTCTCTTCGGGCGTACTGCCGATCAGGGCCGGGGTCGGATGTAGGTCTTCCAGATATTCGCAGATCGCAACCGTCTCGGCCAGGTAACTGCCATCGTCAAGTTCCAGCGACGGCATCTGGCCGCCAGGGTTCTTGGCGGTATAGGGTGGCCTACGGTTCTCACCGGCCTGGATATCAAGATCGATGGTCTCCAGGGTGAGGCCTTTTTCAGCCATAAACATGCGGACACAGCGAGGGTTGGGACCAAGTGAATTAACAAGTTTCATAGCGATCTCCTGTCTGCAGAAACGAAGTATGGCTGCGGTGTATCCTATTTCTCCGGGGCCATGCAAGCATTCCGAAGGCTCTCGGATCCTCTTAGTGTTTCCTGCCCTCTTCACCCTACCAGGTCACTTTATCTGAACTGCCTTTATACAGGGAGCGCACATAGGCGATGATTTTCCAGGCCTGGTCTGGATCAATAGAGTCTTTGAAGGATGGCATCTTGCCCCGCCCTTCCATGATCTGCTGCATGACATCGGCGTCTGTCCCTTTGCCAACGCTCCACTTCGCGTCGTTGATACTCGGCCCCATGCCTCCCCCGCCGCGCATCCCGTGACAACCGTAGCAGTTCAGCATCTTGTAATACTCCTTGCCCTCGGCAATGGCCTCCAGATCGCCGGTGAACGGATTTTTGGCAACGCGTGCCAGCTCGTCGTGGAAGGCTGCCGCGGCCGTTTCCTGCGCCGCTTTGGCGGGTGACGTCTCGGCCTGAGCGGTCTGCACGGACACATCCGGGGGCGAGGTAGAGACGGACGTTTCCCCAAGCTCCCCGTCGTCCAGTAGGGGCACCCCGTAGTCTTGCAGAATAGCCCGAATCGATCCAGCGTGCTGGGACAACAAGGCATCCAGCTCTGCCTTGAGGGTCTGGTTGCCACGACGGACGCCCATGGCGATGTTATACCGAAACGGGAGCCGAGCCGAGCCCGCATCTGCCGGCAGCGGAGTTACCTGTAGAGGCGGCGTATGCTGTTGGGCGAAATAGCCCGCAATCGGTCCCCAGACCAGAGCGGCATCAATCTCGCCGGCCGCAACCGCAGTGACAATTCTGCCAGACGGACTGTCCTCGGCATAATTGCCGTACACACTGTAGCCGACCACATTATCGACCAACCCACGCTGGCTAAGGGCATGGGCGGGCGGACTGTTGGTGTAATCGTCACCAATCAGATGCACGCCGATACGCAGGCGGCTCAGCACCGCGTCGTTCAAGGAAGTCAGCCGATAGTCGGCGTCGGAGCGATACACAAAGGCATACGTGGACCGGTAGTAGGGCCGGGTTGTGAGCACTAACTCGTCCTCGGCCGGGAGCCCCATGACTACTTCACACCGACCGGCGTTCAGCGTCCCACGCAGAAAACCGCGGCGCTGCGGCCACCAGGTGTAGGCCACATCGCCACCTCGCGCCTTGGCAAAAAGCTCGGCGATTTTGTTCTCAAAGCCCTGGCGTTGCTGGTTCGAGAAGGGCAGGTTGTTTGGATCCGCACACACGCGCAAGACGGGCGGACTGCCAGGAGCCTGTTCACCCCGGCTAGACACAGCGAACAGCAAGACCCAGCACAACGCCCCCAGCCCGGCGAACAGGAGACAACGCGGCGGAGAATCTCGGTTGTCTAAAAAGCTCTGCGGCGACATGAGACGATAATGAGGAGGCAAGGTCCGCTGACTCAGCCCCCGTACCCCAAGGGGAAAACGCAGATCACCCCCCCTATCAGTCGAGCCCAAACACGTACAGCGTCCCGCCTTTGTTGGTGTCTTGGCCCAGGTCCCCAAAGGCACCCACGGCTCCTAGGGCTGCGGTCGGGTCGTCTGTGGCCAGATCACCCGCAACCACCAGGCCGGACCAGCCGCCGATACCGGACAGAATAGCGACGTACTGTTTGCCGTTCGGACCAAGGTAGGTCATCGGCGCACCAATGATGCCTGAGCCGGTTTTGAACTTCCACAGCTCCTCACCATTTGTGGCATCAACCGCCTTGAACCAACCCTCCATGGTACCGTAGAAGACGACCTCACCCGCCGTGGACAGCGCACCGCTCCAGGCCGCCCACTTTTCTTTGATGCCCCATTTTTTCTCACCCGTCACCGGATCCCAGGCCAGAAACTCGCCCCGATGTCCGCCCGGTCCGGGCGACATATTCACAATCGCTCCCACATAGGGGATACCCGCCATATAGTTGACCTGCATCCCCTCGTATTCCATACACAGATTGTTAGTCGGCACATATAACAGACCTGTCTTGGGCGAATACGCAGCCGGCTGCTGATCCTTGGCCCCCATTGCTGCCGGGCAGATATCGGTCACATTCTCACCCTGTTTGGTGCGCTTCTCCGGGTTTTCAACAGGCAGTCCTGTCTCTAAATCAACGCGGCTAGCCCAGTTCACATGCCCAAACGGCTTGGCACTGATCAGCCTACCGCTCACACGGTCAAGCACATAGGCAAAACCGTTGCGGTCAAAGTGGACCAAGACCTTCTGCGTACCGTTGCCGTTCGCGCCCGGCAGATCAATCAGAATACTCTCGTTAATCCCGTCATAGTCCCAGGCATCGTGCGGGGTCATCTGGTAAGCCCACTTGGCCATCCCGGTGTCAGGATTGCGAGCAAACAGCGTCATCGACCACTTGTTCTCGCCTGGGCGCTGGTCGGGATTCCAGGCACCCGGGTTGCCCGTGCCATAATAGAACAGGTTCAGCTCTGGGTCGTAGCTATACCAACCCCAGGTCGTGCCGCCTCCACGTTTCCACTCCTCACCTTTCCAGGTTGACACTCCCAGGTCCTTGCCCTGGTGTGAGGCGTAGGGTGACGAGAAATCCTCGCCAATGAGCACCTCGGAGTCAGGCCCGGTACTGTAAGCCCGCCACACCTGCTCGCCAGTTTCGATATTGTTGGCCGTCACAAAGCCGCGCACCCCGAACTCTCCACCGCTGATGCCGGTCAAGACCTTGTCCCGAATCACCAGAGGCACCATCGTAATCGTCTGGCCCTGGCCGATATCGCCCTGTTTGACCTTCCACACCTGTTTACCGGTCTCGGCATCCAAAGCAACCGTGTGGGCGTCGAGCTGGTTGAAGAAAATTTTTCCCTCGGCGTAGGCAACCCCACGGTTGACCGTATCGCAGCAGGCCACCGCAATGGCCGCCTCGTCCTGTTCGGGCGCGTACTTCCACTTCACCGCGGGCCCCGGTTTACTTAAATCCAGGGCATACACAATGTTGGGAAAAGGCGTAACGACATACATCATGTGACCGACGACCAGCGGGGCGCCCTCATGGCCGCGCAAAACACCGGTCGAGAAGGTCCAGGCCGCTTTGAGATTCTTAACGTTATCCTTGGTAATCTGTGTCAGCGGGCTATGACGGGTCAGGGCATAGTCCTTTCCGGGCAAGACCCACTGACCGTGGTCCTGCTGCATCTCGGTCAAATCCTGAGCGCCCACGTGGGGGGCAGCTCCAAATAGAAATCCACACATGAAAAACACTGCCGAAAGCCGGATCCATCGCTGTCGCTGCATGCCCACCCTCCTTATGTGACCAGTGCGTATGCAAAAAGGCTACTCTGAACCCGGAGGGTTTGTCAATTCCAAACCGTCCCAACTCAGGCGACGCTTTCCTTGACTCCGTCAGACGGCCTTGCTAAGCCACGGAGAGGACAGACAGGAGGATACGGTGGCGCAAACGTGGTCTGAAAGTGCGGTTGAAGTCGCGGGTGGGCAGGTCGAGCTGCTGACGGGCGGCAGCGGCCCTCCCCTCGTCGTTCTCCACCATGATATTGGCAACCCGGGCCGGCTGCCCTTTTACGACGCGCTGTCCCGACAGTTCAGCGTCTATGTCCCCTCCCACCCAGGCTATGGTAAATCCGAGCGGCCGGACTGGATGCGCAATGTCCGTGACTTGGCGATTGTCCACCAATGGCTGGTAAAAGATCTCAAGCTAGACAAGCCCTGTTTGGTCGGGCTCGGCTTTGGCGGCTGGCTAGCGGCTGAGATGGCCAGCATGAGCCCGGGTCAGTACCGACGGCTGATCCTGGTCGGGGCAATGGGAATCAAGCCGACCGAAGGCGAGATCGTTGACCAATTCCTGCTCTACACCACCGATTATATTAAGAGCGGCTTTTTTGACGTCGCCGCCTATGAGGCCCAGTTTACCAGCGAGCCGGATATTGACCAGCTCGTCGAGTGGGAGGTCCACCGCGAAATGACCACTCGGATCGCCTGGAAACCGTATATGTTCAACCCCGGACTGCCGCACCTGCTCGGCGGGGTAGAGGCACCGACGCTGGTAGTGTGGGGCAAACACGATCGCATCGTGCCGCTCAACTGCGGCGAACAATATGTGAAGGCTCTGCCTCATGCGCAGCTGACCGTTCTGGACGAGTGTGGGCATTTTGTCGACATGGAGAAGGCAGAAGAGTTGGCTGGCGTGGTCTGTGACTTTCTCTCCGTATGAAGGAGTGTTGCCATGCATCTGATGTATTTCACCGAACAACCGATGTCCACCTACCCTCAGGAAGAGGGCGAGAAGTTTGGCTATACCGCCCTGCTGTTTCCCAACAAATTTTTCGATCCGGTTGAGGGCAGCCGCCTGTACAATGAGCGGATCGAAGAATACCAGTATGCCGAGGAGTGCGGCGTGGACGGCATTATGCTCAACGAGCACCATAACGCGCCGTTCTGCATGCAAGCCAAGACCAATATCTGTGCCGCGATTCTGGCCGCCAAGACCGAGCGGGTGAAGATCGTGCTGTTGGGCAATCCACTGCCGATTACAGACAACCCGGTCCGGCTAGCCGAAGAGCTAGCCATGATCGATATGATCTCCAGAGGGCGTCTTGTTTCCGGTTTCGTACGCGGCGGCGGCGTGGAGTCGTTGGCCGCCAACGCCAACCCGGCCTATAACCGCGAGCGGTTTGCCGAAGCCCACGATCTGATTATCAAGGCCTGGACCCAACCCGGGCCGTTTCGGTGGGAGGGCGACCATTACCATCTCCGGGTCGTTAATCCCTGGGCCGTGCCCCTTCAGCAGCCGCATCCCCGAGTCTGGATTCCGGGCGTGGTCAGCCGTGAGACTATCGTCTGGGCGGCCGCACACCGCTATCCGTACATTATTCTGAACGCGCCGGTCCAAGAGTGCCGAAAAATCTGGCAGCTGTACGACGAGACCGCCGAGCGAGCGGGCTATACCTCAGGTCCGGAGCAGCGCGGCTATTTGATCCGGTGTCACGTTGCCGAAACCGAGGAAAAAGCGCTCAGGAATGCCAAGGAATTCATGTGGATGCAGGGTGAATTCACCGGCCTCACCCATCCGCTATGGGCATCCCCGGCCGGCTATTTGGGCGAGTGGGCGCGCCGTCCCCTGGCCGAGTATCGCGTTGGCAGACGCCAGCAGAACATGCCGCCGTACGAAAAACAATTAGAGAACATGTCGATTATCGCCGGCACGCCCAAACAGGTGATTGACAAACTGCAGGTCATCGTCGAAGAAACCCGCCCATCGATTCTGGCCCTGTGGGGCAACGATGGCAAGGTCAATCATACCGATTCGATGGACTGTATCCGTCTGCTCGGGCAAGAGGTTATGCCGGCCATTCGAGAGATTGGCGACAAACTCGGTCTCAAGAGTCCGTTTGAGGCCAACAGCCCGGTCAGCCTAGCCGCCTCCCAAGAGACTGCTAGGATTGCCGCAGCCGACTGAAGGGAGCCAACCATGGGAACCGCAGAAAACAAACAGGTGATCCGAGACGCGTTTGCGGCCTGGGCCAACGGCGATGGAGCGGCCTTCTTTAACACCTTAGCCGACGACGTGCGTTGGACGGTGATTGGCACCAGCCCAGTATCCCGGACTTACACCAGCCGCCAGGCCTTTCTGGAGGGGGCGGCCAGGCCGCTGAACGCCAGGCTAGCCGGTCCGATCAGTCCCACCGTGATCAGTATCATTGGTGAGGGCGACACTGTGGTCCTCCAGTGGAAGGGGCGCGCCACCACAAAATCTGGCAGCCCCTACAACAACAGCTACTGCTGGGTCATGCGCCTGGTCAACGGCAAAGTTATCGAAGGCACGGCCTATATCGACACCGAGCTCGTCTCGGAGTTATGGAAAGAGACGCCGTGAGTTCGCAAAAGAAAGCCGCGCCTCACTCGTCACCCCGATGACGATCTCTTCCGGCATGGGGCTCAAGCCGACGATCCCCCCTCCCGTGCCGCCACCTCCGGCAGTCCACCCTCCAGCTCAATCGGCTCGGGCACGACGAGGAAATAGTACACCAGAGTCGCTACCAGCAGCATGGCGGCAATGACCACCAGGGGCAGCTCCCAGCTGCCCGTTGCCGCCACCAGAAAGCCGGCGCTCATCGGCCCGAAAATCCCGGCGCAATTGCCCGCTCCGTTCATCACGCCCGAGATCGCGCCGATTTGTTTGGGGTTCAGTTCAACCGGCACCGCCCAACACGCTCCACTGCCCAGATTGGTGAAATACATATACAAGGCCAGACACGCGACCGACACGATCGGCCACGGCACGAACGCGGCGGCCAGGATGCTGGGAATGCCCAGAAACGCGCACAGTGCGGGTGCCTGCGCCCGGGCCACCCGTGGACTCCAACCACGCCGCAGCAAGACATCCGAAATCGTCCCGCCGGAGATCAGCCCCAAGGCTCCCGCCACGGTCGGGATCATGCCCAAGAGCCCCATTGCTTCCAGCGAGAAGCCGCGGGCTTGGACCAGATAGGTCGGCAGCCATAGGATGACCATCCACAGCCCATACACCATGCACAGATAGGCCAGGGAGAGCAGCAGGACGTGCCGATTTCTGAGAATGCGCAGCGGAGAAATCGTTGCCTTGGAACGCGGGGCCAGATTCTCCTCAATTTCCCGCAGCTCTTGTTTGCTGATGCGGGGATGCTCGGCCGGCGTATTCGTTACCGAAGCCAGCCACACGATCAGCCACAGCACGCCCAGGGCCCCATTAAAATAAAAAACCGCCGGCCAGGCAAAGGTGGCGATAATCCAGGTCGTCAGCGGATAGGCCAGGGCTTGGCCCAGGTGTGATCCGGACAGACTGATATTCTGGGCCCGGCCGTACTCATAGCGCGGAATCCAGCGGGCGTTCAGCACCGCGTAGGCTGGAAAGCTGACCGATTCGAGCAGACCTACGCCGAACCGCAAGGCCAGCATCAGGCCGAAGGCGGCCGCCCCAAGCGGCGTCAGCGCGGTAAACAGCGAAAAGCCAAAACACGCAATCGCCACCACCCAGACCGTATTCCAGCGGTCGGCGATAATTCCGCCCGGAATCTGGAGCAGCGTATAGCCCAGCAGAAAGGCCGAAAAAACCAGACCGAACTGAGCCTCATCCCAGCCCAGAGCGGCCATCATGACGGGCGCGGCAACCGAGATATTCACCCGGTCGGCATAGTTGATCATACTGCCCGTGGCCAGCAGCCCGACAAGTTTGTAGCGCACCGGTAGGGCCATACGGTTTTCCTTAAGACCGGATCAAATCGTGGGCGCGGATTGTGACCGAAGGAGCCGACCCGTCCTCAAAAAAATAATCCTCAGTGACCTGACTCATCGGTCCAAACTCCAGGTTCATGGCGACCGTGTCCTCGCTCGGCCACCAACGCAGGCGCACACCGAGTGCCCCGGCCGGCACCTCATGTCGGGTCGGGCGGCCGCCCGACCCGTCGTAAAAATAGTCGCCCTCCTCGCCCTCACGCGAGACCAACCAACTGCCCATCCAGCGCTTACGGCGATCTTCCGCCAGCTCGGCCTCACCCCAGTCCACAATCAATCGGTCCGGTTTCATGCCCGTCCCTCGTCCGGAATCTCAAACCCGTACAATTCGGCCGCCGTTCGCCCCAACACCTGGCGTCGCTCGTCATCGCTCAGCGTGCCCATCGTGCGCTCGATAACCTCCCGAGAGCGCGGCCAGGTCCCCTCGTGATGCGGATAGTCATCGCCCCACATCAGGTTTCCGACGCCGATCCACTGGTGCGTCTCCAGCCCGATCGGATCATCTTGAAACGTGGCATAGCCCTGGCGGCGGAAGTACTCGCTGGGCAACATCTCCAGCTTTGGCGCGACCCAAAAGTGGTGCTTCTGATAGCCCTCATCCATGACCCACAGGGTCCACGCCAGCCAGCCGATCCCGGCTTCAACCGTGGCAAACTTGAGTTGCGGAAAGCGCTGCAAAATACCCGACACACACATCTGGGTTACCGGTTCAATCGCGGTGGACAGCGCGTGCCACACATAGTTGAGAATGGCCCCGCCGTTTCCGGTCGCGGTACGTGGATCTTTGCCTGTCCCGACATGAAAACTCACCGGCAGGCCGGCGGCCTGAATCGCCGCCCACAACGGCTCGTACAGCGGGAGATTATAGGGCTGGTCCGGGACCTGGACCGGCAGAAAGACCACCCGATAGCCGAGCTTGGCTACCCGTTCAACTTCCTTGACCGCGGTCTCGACGTTCTGGGGAGCAATCGCCGCCACTGGCAGCGAACGCTTTTGGGTGGGCGAAAAGACCTCAATCGCCCAGTCGTTCCACACCCGACACATCTCGGTCTGATGGTCCGGGTCCGGCGAGGCCCACATCAATAGGCCCCGGTTGGGATACACGACCTCGGCATCAATGCCGTCCCGATCCAGGTCGGCGTGGCGTTTGCCCGCCTCCCAGCTCCCGCCTTTGGCGCGTTCCAGATCGTCCCCTTCGAGGTTGAAATCCCGAATCCGAGTCGGCCGCTGGCCCTCAACAATGAGCGTTTTTCGACCCCTGGCATCCAGTTCCATGCGGGGCAACCGGTGGCGAAACTTGGGCGCAACACGGCGCTCCCACAAATCCGGCGGCTCCAGTACGTGGCAGTCTGCCGATATCACAAAATACTTTTTAGCAGCTCTCGCATATTCAGAGCCCGCCGACGCCATAATCACACCTCCCGCCCTATATCCATTCACTTAATCGCGTACGCATTAGCCGGCGATCCGACTCCGCCCGGCAAATTGAGCGGCACCGACACCAAAAAGAACGCATACACCCCATCCCGGGCGCAATCCCGGGCCAGTTCCTCCAGGTCCCACACCTCACCGATCGGCATCCCCTGCAGGGCGATCAGCCGCCGATGCTGGAAGCCGCCCGTCTCGGCCTTGACCGGCAGCGCCTCAAGCGCCACGTTATCCGAGGCCATGGCGGCAATCCGATGATCCCACAGCCAGGCCGCGGTCTCCTGCCCGGCATCCAACCCGGGACAGGCCATGCCCCCCTCGCCCGGATGCAGGGTCCCGCGCAAGGCCTCACGGCCGGCCGCATCCAGCCCGCTGTACCAGGCCAACCAGCCGGTGCGGAGAATCAGCACATCCCCGGCTTGCAGCGTCACGTTCTCGGCCTCGGCAATCTGCTCCAAAAATGGGCCGTCCATCGCAAACCGTCGGCCAGCGTCCAACGGCGTGCCTCTCTGTTCCATATAACGGGCCGCATCAAGCAAAACGCCGCGTCCAACAATACCGTGACGGGCCCAGTTCTCAATCCCCAGCTCGCCCTTCTCGTCCAACTCCTCATCCTGGCGACCACCATAATAGCCGAACTCCCGGTAGCGGATATGACGTAGGCTGTCCCACTGGCTTGAGCCCTGCAGAGCAAAATTATCCACATAATCGTCGCGTCCACCCCGGTTGACCTCGATATGGTGCCGATAACCGGTCCGAAACCCACCGTACAGACTAATCGGAAAGTTGAGCGGGAGGCTGAGGTTGATCACCCGGCCGGTCCGCACCAGACCGGCCGCCTGTTTGACCCGCTCCGGGGTCAACAGATTGACCGTGCCGAGCTGATCTCCAGGCCCAAATACCTCCCAGGCCTGACGTTCTCCGGTTTGTCCGACCTGGGGAAGATCGCGGAACAGCGGTATGTTCGCCATAACAGCCTCCTTGGTAGCCCAACAGCCCGCGCTCCTCATAGCAAAGTCCCGCCCGGACCGCAAAGCGGGGGGGAGGGAAAGGGGGAATGTCAAAAGGCAAATGGAGAGGGAGTCCCTTCACGGCTGCGCCCGATCTTAGCGTTGCGGCAAGCAGTGCTTTTGCCTATGATGCCCCTTATATGCACCCGAAACTCCAGTCCCTCGACGAAGCGGCAGCCGGAGTGCGGCCGGGGTCCCTGCTCGGCATGACATCGGCCGTGCTCGACAACGCTCCCATGGCTTTTTTGCGAGCGCTGGTCAAACGCGGGGTCGACCGCCTTGGGCTTGTGACTCTGACCGGCGGCGGACTCAACGCCGATCTGCTGATCGGTGCCGGAGTAGTGGACAGCTACGAAACCTGCTCCTGTACCCTCGGTCCCTACGGCCCGGCTCCCAACTTCCAACGCGCCGTGCAGGCGGGCTTGATCAAAATGAAGGATAGTACTTGAGGGGTGCTGTACAGCATGGTCCAGGCTGGATCAATGGGGGTGCCCTTTGTTGCCGTGCGCGGTTTGCTCTACTCCGATATGCTGAAATATCGCCCTGATCTGCTCGTCCAGGATAATCCGTTCAATCCCGGCGAGCAGGTTGTCGTGGCCCAGCCGATCCGGCCCGATGTCGCCGTTTTCCACGCCCTGCAGGCCGACCGATGGGGCAATACAATTACGCCCGGTCCCCGGGACGATGTGATGCTGGCCCGCGCCGCTCGGCGGGTGATCGTCACCACCGAGACCGTGGTCGACACCCCGCTCAGCCCAGGGGATGCTCCCCGGGATACCTTCCTGCCCGCCATTGATGTGGATGTCGTGGTTGAGGCGCCGCTGGGCGCCCACCCGTGCGGTCTAGGCCGGCTGTATGAACACGACCCGGACCACTGTCGGACCTATCTCATCGCGGCCCAACACCAAGAACGGTTTCGAGCCTATCTCGAACACTACATTTTTGGTATCATGAGCCATGATGGCTACCTCAGCCGGGCAGACGAGACGCTCCGGGGAAGAGCCTAGCCCGTGTCGGCCTATACCCCACAAGAACTAATGGCCGTGCTCATCGCCCGTCAGGTTCGCGATGGAGAAACCGTAGCGGTTGGAGCGGTCTCACCCATCCCGGCTGCCGGCTGTGTGTTGGCCGAACAGACTCATGCGCCCGACATCACCCTGATTATTCTTGACTGTGAGGAGTACTATCCGTTCTCCGGCGGCAGCAGCGCGCTACACTTTCTGGCCCAGCGTGGAGAGTTAGACCTGTTTTTTCTCAGCGGGATACAGATCGACCAACACGCCAATGTGAATCTGCACGTCATTGGCGATTACTCCACGCCTAGTCTCCGCCTGGCCGGGGCGTATGGCTCGGCCATGTTGTACTACATGGCCCGCCGCGTCATCCTGTTTCGGACCGAACATTCTCGGCGGAGTCTGGTTCACCACGTCGATTTTGTCACCAGCCCGGGCAGCACCCCGGCCTCGGTTCACCGCCAGGGCGGTCCGAGTCTGTTGATTACGCCCAAGGCCGTGCTGGAGTGGCGGGCCGATGGCTGGGCGTGTCACAGCATTCACCCTGGCTACGGCGTCCAAGACCTCCGCGAAAACACCGGTTTTGACCTTGTCTTATCCCCTTCCCCACCAACCACCCCTCCCCCAAGCGAAGAGGAACTCTCGGTCCTGCGCACCGTTGTCCGGACCAAGCTCGCCCACAGCTACCCGGACTTTTTTGAGCAGAAAGTCCTGCTCGGGGGCTGAGGGTTGACAATGAACGTTAGCCATCTCGCATGTGCCGCCTGTCAGCGCCACCACCCGCCCAACCAGCTCTATAACCTGTGCCACACGTGTCATAAGCCGCTCCTGGTCCACTATCGGCTCGACCGTGTCGCCCGCGCCCTCGACAAACACAGCCTGGCCAGTCGTCCAGCCAACCTGTGGCGTTACCGAGAGGTGTTGCCGGTTGAACACGCGGCAAACATCATCAGCCTTGGAGAGGGCTGGACACCGCTCATCCATGCCCACCACCTGGGGCGCCGACTCGGACTCTCTCAGCTCTATATCAAAGACGAGGCGCTCAACCCGACCGCCTCGTTCAAGGCCCGAGGCATGAGCGCCGCGGTGTCAATGGCCAAAGAGCTCGGGGTCAAAAAACTGGTCGCGCCCTCGGCCGGCAACGCGGCCAGCGCCTTAGCCGCCTATGCGGCCCGAGCCAAGCTGGAAGCCCACATCTTTATGCCGCGCGACGCGCCGGCAACCAATCGCATTGAGTGCCAATACTACGGAGCCCGGATCACTCTGGTTGACGGCCTGATTACCGATTGCGGCCGTATTGTGGCCGAACGCAAAGACCGGGAGGGCTGGTTTGATGTCTCAACGCTCAAAGAGCCATACCGCCTTGAGGGCAAAAAAACGATGGGCTACGAATTGGCCGAGCAGTTCGACTGGCAGTTGCCCGAGGTGATTGTGTATCCAACCGGAGGCGGAACCGGGCTCATCGGCATGTGGAAGGCGTTTGACGAACTGGAACAACTGGGCTGGATCGGTTCCGCCCGGCCGCGCATGGTCAGCGTCCAGGCCGAGGGCTGCGCACCGATTGCCCAGGCCTGGGCGGCCGGCGCCCGGACCGGAGCGCACATCCCACAGCCCTACACCGTCGCCGCGGGGCTGCGCGTGCCCAAGGCCATCGGCGACTTTATCGTGCTTGACATTCTGCGGGACAGCGGTGGTAGTGCGGTCAGCGTCAGCGACGCGGCGATCCTCGCCGCGGCCCAGGAGTTGAGCGCGGCGGAAGGCATTTTCCCCGCCCCTGAAGCGGCCGCCTGCATACCAGCCCTCCGCATCCTCCTTGAACGCGGCGCACTCACACCCGACGAGCGGGTGGTCATGTTTAACACCGGTTCGGGCCTGAAGTACACGGAGCTGTGGCGGGACTGAGCGCCCTGCCGGCGTGTGTGATGAAATCCTCAGTCGATGCGGGTCGGCAATCCGGCCGTGAACATTCCGGAGGCCGTGCTAGTCAAGCCTGGCGGTGTGGTAAAGCCGGGTCAGGGCCCTGCCCGTCTCAATTCCGAGGTCGCCTCGACCTCGGAGTCGACTTAGTATGACCCCGGTCGTACTTAATCCCCCCACGTCGGTCTTCCTGCCGCTCATCCCATGTCCCGGAAGCCGAGGCCGGGGTTCGGCCCTACACACCGATCAGCGGCTCCCAGCCGGCTCCCAGGCAGACCGTCGATTGGGTCCTTGATGCGTCTGACGGTTCCTTCGGCGTCCGCTTCACCCTTCCTAAAATGAAGGCAGGATACAACGGCAACGACATCGTGGAGCGCAAGAACCACAAGCCGCAGCCGTGGCGGTGTCGCACTTGCCGCTACGATTTTTCCGTGAAAGTGGGCACGGTAATGCACAGTTCCAAGTTCCCGTTACGGGACTGGCTGGCGGCGCTGTGGATAGTCGCCAAACAGCCGAATGGACAATTTCGGCCTCCATTTCCTTTTTAAACAGCTCCGGCCGACCACTGCCAGTCATCGGAACTCGTCCTGGTAGTAGTCCATACATGCCCGTGAGAGAATTTTTCGAGCGCGCTTATGGATCTCGTCAAAGACGACTCGCAAAGGACGGCCGGGGGCGCGGCTTTCTTTTGCCAGGAAAGCAGGGGCGGTGAGGAATTTTCCGCTGGTGGGGAAAGGATATCCCGATTGAGACAGGTCCCCTGTCCGAACCGGCATTGATCATGGCGGGGCCAAAGTCGTTTTTCCCACCTGAAGCGGCCCGCCGACAAAGGCCATTTTGTGGAAGTCAGGAATAATCGTTCAGACCGGGGACAGGACGCTCAACCATGCCCCTCCTTCTTAGACTGAAGTCAAAAAAGTCATGGCTTTCTTTCAGATAGACTCGAAAATGTACGTCATCCGGGGACAGAGATCACTGTTCCACATTGGCTCGCAACACCCGGCCCGCCAGCGGCCCGGTCTGCTCTCCCTCAGAGAACAGCACTTGACCGTTCAGGATAGTGTGGATAATGCCGCTCGACTTTTCAATGTAGCGGAGTCCCCCGCCCGGAAAATCGTGGACTGCCTCCTGTTTGCCGCAGTTGACGGTGGCCGGGTCAAAGATCACGATATCGGCGATATTGCCCGGCCGCAGGCTGCCCCGCAACGGCACGCCAAAGACGCCGGCCGGAACTGCGGTGAGCTTGTGGATGGCGTCTTCGAGCGACAGCATCTGTTTGTCACGTACCAGCGTACCCAGCAGATAGGTCGAGTACCCAGCCTCGCAGCGCATGTCGGCATGGGCTCCGCCGTCAGACAGGCCGACCAGGGTATGCGGATGGGTCAGCATGTCGGGATTGACCTCACCAAACTCGTACAAGAACTGCATGTCCAGGTCGTCTTTGAGAGCCAGATCGAGAAACAGGTCAAGCGGGTCCTGTCCCCGCTCGGCACTCAGGCCGGCCAGGCTCTTGTCCAATAGGGCTTGCAGCTCCGGCCTGCCGACCGTAAACACGCTGACCTGCTCCCACTGTCCGGTAAAAAGACGCGGCTGTTTCAGCTCTTCTCGAAACGCGGCCCGAAAGGCGGGGTCGGCACACATGCGTTTCTGCTCGTGCAGGGGTTGGTCAAAGATCGGCTTCCAGCAGTCAAAATTACCAAAAATGAACGGCCGCCGGAGACTAAAGCGTGCGCTCTTGTAGTGACATGGAACCTGGCCCAAGGGCAGATAGCCGCGGTCAAACAGCGGCACCACGCGGTGCAAGGCCGCTTTCCAGGCATCGGGCGCGGCTTCGGGTTTTTGCAGCACGCCGAGCCAGGTCACAGGGCGTTCACTGTGGCGCAGCAAAAAGGTCAGCAACTCATACTCGTCGTCCGACAGGCTGCCCGGACTGCGCGTCAGGGCAATCTCAATGCTGCCCCGGCCCAAGTCCTTGAGAATTCCGGACAGGGCGCTCAGCTCAGCGCGACTCGCTAGGCGACACGGCAGCGGCCGACCCTGAAAGCCCAAATGCTGGGGCAACACAGTGGTCGAAAAGCCAAACGCGCCAGCCTCCATGGCCGCCCGGAACAGGGCTTGTATCTGCTCGAGTTCGTCCCGATTGGCGGCCCGCTCCTTGCTCTCCTCGCCCAGCACGAATTG
The DNA here is from genome assembly GCA_965214605.1 of uncultured Binatia bacterium (SeqCode). GTDB lineage: Bacteria > Desulfobacterota > Binatia > Bin18 > Bin18 > JAAXHF01. Next base: position 1,668,615 of record OZ243961.1, read on the forward strand.
GCGCAGAGGCGAGAGCGGAACCATCATGCCGACATTCATGCCCAGCCCCTGGTCGCCAATCGCGTCTAGATACCCGCCAAAGGTCTGCCAGGTCCAGTTCACCCCGCGCCGCAGCACGTCAATCGACATGCCTTCGACATTGACTAGGTCGCCAACCAGGGCTTCGCGGTCGATCGGCTTACACGGGGCCAGCCCGACTCCGCAGTTGCCCATAATGATTGACGTCACCCCGTGCCACGACGAGCAGGTGGCCAGCGGGTCCCACAGAATCTGGGCGTCATAATGGGTGTGGTGGTCAATAAAACCGGGACAGACGACGAGGCCGGCGGCATCGATGACCCGGGTCGCCTCGGTTGGGGCGATATGGGGTTCAACCGCGCCAATCCGGTCGGCACGGACAGCAACGTCAGCCACCCGGCGGTTCCGGCCGGTCCCGTCAATGACTGTTCCGCCTTTGAGTAAAAGATCGTAGGACATTGTTTATTCCTCTCCGGGCAGTGGACGCGCGTCATTTGTCCAAGACCGCAATCGCATCAATTTCAATTAGGGCATCGGGCCGCAGCAGCTCTTTGACCACAATACCGGTTGCGGCCGGAAAGCCGTTCTTGAAATACTCGCGGCGTACCTCGGCCGTGCCCTTGTAGCCCCGTTTGGTGGTGATGTAGTCAACCGTCTTAACAATATCATCCATGCTGCCGCCGGCCTCGGCCATTAGAGCCGTAATTTTCTCAAAGATATGGCGAGTTTGGGCCACAATATCGCCCGGCCCAACAATATTGCCCCGATCATCGGTTGCTGTCAGACCAGAGAGAAACAACAGATTGCCCTTGCGGACCGCCGGAGAAAAGGTATAGCGCTCGGTAAACGCCCAGGGGTCGATAACTTCGAGTTCTGGCATGACTCCGCCTTTCTGGCTTAGCCGGCCCGACCGCTTGCAGGGCCGGTTTTTCCGTGACCATCCTACAACCTAGGCGGTTTTTCAAGCGGGGAGACCTCAGCGGCCTGGGGTTCTGCCATAGAGTGAGGTCGGACACCTGGAAAGCCGTTGGCCAGATACAGAGTCGAGGTCGGAAAGGCGATCTCGGCCCCGTGATCTTCAATAATGGCGAGAATGCGCAGCAACACGTCTTGCTTGACCCGATGAAAGGTGGCCCAGTCAGTCGTTTTGGTAAAGGTATAGACAAAGAAGTCCAAGGACGATGGGGCAAAGGTGGTGAAATTGACCATCATCAGCGCCTGCGTTTCGATATCAGGATGGCTGCGCAGCATGTGTTCAACATCCGACAAAATATCCGCCATTTTATCGGCATCGTCGTAGCGAAGACCAATTGTCTCGTAGATACGACGATTGTGCATGCGGGACGGATTTTCGAGAGCGATGGTGGTGAAGAGCGCATTTGGGACATACAGCGGTCGTTTGTCAAAGGTCCGAATCAGGGTCAGCCGCCAGCCGATCCGTTCGACCGTTCCCTCAATGTCTCTGTCGGGTGAGCGAATCCAGTCGCCGACCGAAAACGGACGGTCGAGGTAGATCATCAGGCCACCAAAAAAGTTGGCCAGCAAATCCTTGGCCGCAAAACCGACCGCCAGGCCACCGATGCCGCCAAAGGCCAACACCCCCGAGACGCTAAGGCCCAGGGTCTGGAGCGTCACCAGGGTGGCTGCGACAAAGACGGACACCCGCAGGAGCTTGGCAATCGCGTCGAACGTGGCCCGGTCATACGGTTCGCCGGCCTCTTGGCTCTGGGCGATAAGATACTCCTCTAAGAGCGTGATCAGCCGAGCTAAAAACCAGGTAAAGGCGGCGATGATGCCGAGGTCCCGCAGGGGGACAAGGATTTCGGCCAGAGCGGTGTTGGTGAGACTCACATCGAGTGCAAACCCCAGGCCGACCACCCATATGATTAGACTGAACGGCCTGCGCAGCGCTTGAACAACCGCATTGTCCCAAGGCGCCGATGTTTTTTCGAGTCGCGCCTGCAGGTGGCTCAGCACGAGGCGCTGGATGAAATCGACGAGCCCGGTCAGGACGACGAGCAGCAGCCCCGCCTGCCAGGAGTCCATCCCGTTCGCCTCGGACAGGACTTGGGCCGAGTCCCACAGCTGGGTCAGAGTGTTCATGGCGTCATAAGCACTATTCGCAGGTCCCCCCCAATTATCGCAGCAGCGGTATGACCTGCTGACTAAAGCGCTGCAGCATCTCGGCGTCCTGTTGGTACGGAAACATGGCGATAAAATAGTCAAACCCGAGCTGCCGAAATCCGTGCAGGGTTTCGGCTATCTGCTCAGGCGTGCCTGCGGTGCGTATCTTGCGGCCGGCTCTAATGATGTCGGCCGTGCCCAGGGCTTTTTCCAGCTCCGCCCCTCGGGTTCTGAGTTCCGCCTCGGTGTCGACCACACAACACAGGAGGAACAGAGATTTTTCAATCGCGGCATAGTCTCGCCCGACCGCATCACAGTGACGGCGGAGGACGTCGAGCTTTTTACGCATCGCCTCAACCGGCACCCCAGGCATGGCATTCCAGCCGTCGGCGTGACGCGCGACCATGCGCAGCAGCTTTTTCTCACCCATACCGCCAATCCAGGTCTTGAGCGGCTGCTGGACCGGCTTGGGCGCACACACTGCCCGATCAAGCTGATAGTATTTGCCCTGAAATGACGAACGTTGCTGGGTCCATAACATTTTCATGAGCTGGACGGCTTCTTCGAGCTGGGCTAGTCGGGTCCCAATTGGCGGAAACGGAATGCCGTAGGCTCTATACTCCATCTCCTTCCAGCCCGCGCCAATACCAAACTCCAGGCGGCCGTTGCTCAGATGGTCGAAACTGGCCGCGACCTTGGCCAGCACACTTGGCAGGCGGTAGGAGTTGCAGGTAACCAAGGTGCCTAAACGCAAACGGCGAGTAACGGGGGCCAGGGCGGTCAGCAGGGTCCAGGCGTCCATACAGTTACGCTGTTCGGACTGCGCGTCCCAAAACAGATGGTCGGACACCCACATGGCGTCAAAACCAAGCCGCTCGGCGTCTTTGGCCAAGCCCGCAACCTCGTCGTACGAGAATCCAAACTGCGGTTCGATCTGAATCCCAAAGCGTGCCATAGACCGATCCTTTCTTGTTTGCCGTGCCTGCGTGTGGCCGGTCGGCCAGCCGGACGCGGTAAGCGCAGCGGCGCCCAGGCCGCCGAGAAACCGGCGACGGCTGAAGGGCTGGCCGCGGTCATGTTTTTTGTCGGCACTCATCCCGGGCTGGCATTATAGCCTATTTCCCAGCCCTTCTCAGCATCCTTGTTGACCGAGCTCCAAATGCGTATAGTGCTGCAATACTTCAGTGTTACGGATACCGGCATGGAAAAAGACAGCCGTCGTAGACGCCACCGGGGGGCCGGCGCCAGAGCCAAAGGCCGAGCAGTCGATCCCCAGGCTTTGGCCCAGGTCCAAAGCCTGCTCGGCGATGAACCCCGACGGCGCGATCTGCTGATTGAGCATCTCCATAAAATTCAGGACCACTATGGCCATCTGTCCGCGGCCCATCTCGTCGCCTTGGCCGCCGAGATGAAGCTGGCGCCGGTCGAGGTCTACGAGGTCGCCAGCTTTTATCATCACTTCGATGTAGTCAAAGAAAACGAGACGCCGCCACCGGCCTTGACCGTCCGGGTGTGTGATTCGGTCAGCTGTGAGCTGGCCGGTGCGCAAACGCTGATGACATCCTTGCAACACGCCCTTGGCGGGACCGTCCGGGTGCAGCGGGTGCCGTGTGTTGGCCGGTGTGACACTGCCCCGGCCGTTATTGTCGGTCAGAATCCGGTCGCTCAGGCCACTCTGGACAAGGTGCAGCAGGCCGTCGCTCAAAGGGCTACGTCCTGCCCTGCCCCGGCGACGGTCATCAATTACCAGGCGTATAAGAAAGACGGCGGTTACCGGCTCTTGCAAGCCTGTGTGCAGGACGAGCGTGAGGTCGACTCTGTGCTCCAAGCCCTGGAAGACGCCGGGCTGCGCGGCCTCGGCGGGGCGGGTTTTCCGGCCGGCCGCAAGTGGCGCATTGTCCGCAGCTACCCCGCCCCCCGGCTGTTGGCTGTCAATATTGACGAGGGCGAACCGGGCACGTTTAAGGATCGCTACTATATGGAACGTGACCCGCACCGCTTTTTGGAAGGGATGCTGGTTGCCTGCTGGGCGGTCGGCATTGAGGAAGTCTACATTTACATCCGCGACGAATACCCGGCCTGCATCCAGGTCATCAAGGACAGCATCGCCGCCCTGCGGGCCGACCCGCCCGTCCCCCTGCCCCGGATTCATGTGCGACGCGGAGCAGGAGCCTACATCTGCGGTGAAGAGTCGGGCATGATCGAATCCATTGAGGGGAAGCGCGGCATGCCACGGCTGCGGCCACCGTACGTGGCCGAGGTCGGGCTCTTTGGACGACCGACCTTGGAACATAATTTCGAGACGCTGTTTTGGGTGCGTGAGATCATCGAAAAAGGGCCGACCTGGTTTGCCGGCCAGGGTCGTAACGGCCGCAAGGGGCTACGTTCCTTCTCGGTCAGCGGCCGGGTCAGCAAACCCGGTGTTCACCTAGCACCGGCCGGCATCACCCTGCGCGAGCTGATCGCCGACTATTGCGGCGGTATGCTGCCCGGCCATGAGTTGTACGGCTATTTCCCCGGCGGGGCCTCGGGCGGTATGCTGCCGGCCTCGCTGGCCGACGAACCCCTCGATTTCGACACCCTCCAGCCCCACGGCTGCTTTATCGGGTCGGCCGCAATTATCGTCCTGTCGGATAAAGACAGTGCCAAAGCCGCAGCCCTCAACGCGATGCGTTTCTTTTCCCACGAGTCGTGCGGCAAGTGTACGCCCTGCCGGGTCGGCACGGCAAAAGCGACCAGACTGATGGAGCAGGACAGCTGGGACACCGATCTGCTCGAAGCACTCGCCCGGGTGATGGGCGATGCGTCTATCTGCGGGCTGGGCCAGGCCGCCCCTAACCCCCTGCGGAGCGTGATCAAATACTTTCCCCAGGAGCTTTCCTAATGGCTGACATCTCTACCAATACCGATGGGCTAATCACCTTCACTTTAGACGGGCGGACGCTTACCGCCCGGCCCGGGGAAACCATTCTCCAGGCCGCCCAGCGACACGGGGTGGAGATTCCCCACCTGTGTTATACCGACGGCCTGCGGCCCGACGGCAACTGCCGGGTGTGTGTGGTGGAAATCAGCGGCGAGCGGCCCTTGGCTCCGTCGTGCTGTCGGACGCCGACCAACGGCATGGAGGTGTCGAGTCACAGTGAGCGGGCGCGTCATTCGCAAAAAATGGTCTTGGAATTGCTTCGGTCCGATGTGACCGATACGCCGTATACGCGCGAGTCGGAGCTGGAGCTGTGGACACACAAGCTGGAGGTTGGCCCCCCCCGCTTTGCGCCCCGTCAGCAGCTACATTCAGACGTGTCCCACCCGGCTATTGCGGTCAATCTCGACGCCTGTATTCAGTGCACCCGCTGTCAGCGTGCCTGCCGCGAAGAGCAGGTCAACGATGTGATCGGCTATGCGAAACGCGGCAGCCAAGCCGAAATTGTCTTTGATATTGCCGATCCAATGGGTCACAGTTCGTGCGTTGGCTGCGGCGAGTGTGTTCAAGCCTGCCCAACTGGCGCGCTGATGCCAGAGGGTGGTGTAGGGCTGGTTGAACCGGAGAAAACCGTAGACTCGGTGTGTCCCTACTGTGGGGTAGGCTGTTTGCTGACCTACCACGTCAAAGACAACACAATTCTATATGTCACCGGTCGGGACGGGCCAGCCAACCACGGCCGGCTATGTGTCAAAGGCCGCTTTGGCTTTGACTATGTGAATCACCCCCAGCGTTTAACACACCCCCTGATCCGCAAGCCCGGCGTATCCAAATCGGCCGAGGTCAACTTTGATCCGGCTCACTGGGAAGACATCTTTTACAAAGCCGATTGGGACGAAGCTCTTGAGGCGGCGGCCAACGGGCTTAAGAAAATCCGCGACCAAAAGGGCGGCCATGCCTTGGCCGGCTTTGGTTCGGCCAAGGGCAGCAACGAAGAGGCATATTTATTCCAGAAGCTGATTCGGACCGGTTTTGGCAGCAATAATGTTGATCACTGCACGCGCTTATGCCACGCCTCATCAGTAGCCGCCTTACTCGAAGGTATTGGATCGGGTGCGGTCTCCAATCAGGTTGAGGACGTGGCCGAAGCCGAGGTGATCGTCATCATCGGCTCGAACACCCCCGAAAACCATCCGGTTGCCGCCACCTTTATGAAAAACGCGGCCAAAGCCGGAAAGACGCTGATCGTCATGGATCCGCGGCGCACCGCGTTGGCCCGCCACGCCAGCTACTATCTCCAGTTCAAACCTGACACTGACGTAGCGCTACTGAACGCCATGCTCCACACCATCATCGAAGAGAATCTCGTCAACACCGAGTTTGTCGAAAAGCGCACCGAAGACTTTGAGCTGCTTCGCCAAAATGTGGCCGGCTTTAGTCCCGAGGAGATGGCTCCCGTCTGCGGTATTGAGGCGGCCACAATCCGTGAGGTGGCCCGACGTTATGCCACGGCCTCGGGGGCCATGATATTCTGGGGCATGGGCGTCTCGCAGCACATCCACGGCACTGACAATGCCCGGTGTCTGATCGCCCTAGCCTTGATAACCGGCCAGGTCGGCCGTCCCGGTACCGGTCTGCACCCCCTGCGCGGCCAGAACAACGTCCAGGGTGCCTCTGACGCGGGTCTCATTCCAATGGTCTTTCCCGACTATCAGCGGGTGGACAACGAAACAGCCCGGGAGCGGTTTGAAGCGCTGTGGCACACCACGCTGGACGCCAAACCGGGGCTGACGGTTGTCGAGATCATGAATGCCATTCTGGATGGCAGCCTGCACGGCATGTACATCATGGGGGAAAACCCGGCCATGTCCGATCCCAATCTCCACCATGCCCGCCAGGCGCTGGCCGCGCTCGATCATCTAGTCGTCCAAGACCTCTTCCTGACCGAAACCGCCGCCTTTGCCGATGTCGTCCTGCCGGCCTCAGCTTTTCCAGAAAAAACCGGCACGTTCACCAACACGGACCGCCGGGTACAGTTAGGTCGGCGGGCGCTTGACCCGCCGGGCGAGGCTCGCCAAGACCTGGACCTCCTCCAAGCAATCGCCCGGCGGCTGGGGCTGGCCTGGCACTATGCAGATGCCGAGAGCGTCTTTGCCGAAATGCGCCAGGCCATGCCCAGCATTGGGGGAATTAGCTGGGAGCGGCTGGAGCAGCACGGCTCGGTCACCTATCCCTGTACCAGTGAGGCTGACCCAGGGCAGCCGGTCGTTTTCCAAGAAGATTTTCCCACCGCCAGCGGTCGAGGCCGCTTTGTCCCGGCCCGACTGATCAGCGCTGACGAGCTGCCGGATGAAGAGTTCCCCTATGTCCTCATTACTGGCCGTCAGCTGGAGCACTGGCATACCGGTGCCATGACCCGCCGCTCCCGTGTGTTGGATGCGATTGAACCCCAGCCGGTGATTAACATCCATCCTGATGCGCTGACGACTATTGGCGGCACGGAAGGCGCGCTGCTCAGAGTTGCCTCGCGACGCGGTGAACTCATCGCCGCCGCCCGGGCTGACAGCAACATGCGCCGGGAAGAAATTTTCATACCGTTTTGCTACCAGGAAGCCGCCGCCAATCTGCTGACCAATGACGCCCTCGACCCGTATGGAAAAATTCCCGAGTTCAAGTACTGTGCGGTACAGATTGAGGTGGCGAAAGGGGTGGGTGGAGATCTAGGAGGAGCTGTCGGCCCCAGAACTCCTAAGGGATGAAACGCGGAGTTCGCCCAGACCAAATACCGTACCTTTACCGACGTGGGTCCAACAAGCCGCCGCGAATACAGGCCACAGCTGTCCAGGCCCAGCGGGGAACTCCAACCCTCCGGTGACGCCATGCAGGTCAATCTCACGTTGCTGGGCGGCAGACCAGCGCACCAGGTCGCTCCGTTCACCGTTCCAGTGGCTGGCGGCTAACCCTGCCGCCTCCTGCCGAACAGCCCGCATTAGATCCCGATATACGTCTCCCCTCGCTTCACCTGCGAGACTGGCAACACGGCGCCCGGCAGCGGCAGCGATATCAGCAGAATCGGGGGCAGTGAGCAGTGTACCCTGGCGGATCAACCGCAAGGGCGCAGGAAAATCCAGACGGCACGGGGTCGAAGTCGGATCACCTGACAGTGGCCAAGCAGCGTCGGATAAAGGCCACCGTTTCGCTTGACAGAATGCCACATCGTTTCCTGGTCCCAACGGCAAGCGCTCACGGATGGAAAACGGTGCACGTCTCGGGCCAAGACCCATACCAGTGGCGATATCCCAGGCACGCCATAAGACCGGCTCTAGAGACTCGTCGACGCCCAGCAGTATCCACTCCACAGCTGGAGCAGTCCCTGGGTCAGGTGGGGCAGGCCGCAGAATATAGCGAGGCAAACGGAGGTGTGGCACCCCATCGGGGGCGAACACCTGCTGGTACGCTTCCGCGTCAACATGGCACAGAGCACGGCCCCAAACGCCACGCACCATCGGTATGGTCGCCCGGACCTGTGGTGTTACCAGCAGAAGCCGCCACGCCCTGATTTCCACGCGCTCCAGCAGTGATGTCATGTCCTCTTGCCAGCTCATCCACACCCTCCCGTTCTCATTCCAGCTACTATCTCACTCGGTCCCTGGACTTTCAATCCAGGGCCTCCCAACCGATGTTCAGTGGCTGGTATGTGGTGGGGCTACGACGACATTTCAGTCCCTCCCAAGCGCGCTTCTTCAAAAGACCTTTGGCGAGCGCCTTGGACTTATCTCACTTCTGGTTCCGATACAGACGTATGACTCTCAAAACGTCCCGGTCCGTGAATTCGCGGCCCAGTTTCACGGCGAGGGTGACACGGCGAGCCCAGGCCGCCCTCGGCTCAAGCGGCGGGGCTTCGGCTGCACTCGCGCCGAAGGTTCCGTCGCGGTGATGGTTCTTGCCGTGCACGTCCGCGGCGATCATGCCGCCAACGGTGACGAACCTGGTTCCCGGAACCACCGGCGGAAACCAGCCCCGCGGCGCGAAGGTGGCCAGGATGTCGGCGAGCAACACGCCGGCCTCGCAGGTCAACAGGCCGGTCTCGGCGTCGAACGCCTGCATCCGGTCCATCGCCAGCATGCAGAGCGTCAGGTCCGGGCTGAACGCGGCGTCGCCGTAGGAACGGCCGTTGCCGCGGGCGATGAGGGTATCGCCGCTGCGAAGCAGGGCGGGTAGGCCTCGCCCTCGCGAAGGTGCTCGACCCGGCAGTCGAGCACCGGATACTGGCCCCAGCCGGAGAGCTTCATGCTCCCGCTCCCTGGAAGACGAAGCGCCGGTCCAGCCGGTACTTGATCGCATAGCCGGCGGACAGTCCGAGAACGGCCCCCGCGAAGGGCAGCCAGCGCGCATCGCCCATGGCCGCGAACGCCAGCTCCGTCGCCTAGAAGAGGCAGGTCGTCGGCGCATACAGGGCGAACTCCCGCGAACGACCGCACAGCGAGGCGGGCAGGCCACGGAAGATCCAGCGGCGGTCGAGCGCATACTTGGCGAGCAGGACGGCGAGGGTGCCCGCCGCCAGCGCCATGTGCAGATCGTAGCGGTCGGTATACAGCACGAGGCTCAGGGCCTGCGTCGCGATGTTGACCGCCGTGGCCAGCGCGGCGAACGCGCCATAGCGCAAGGCCAGCGCCGGACCCGAGCCCGAACCTATGGCGCCCATCACGGCGCAGCGGCGCACGCGGCCGCCAGTGCCGGACCGGTCAGCTGGCACGTACGGTCCCGCAGCCCAAACATCACCGGGTCGCCGCCTCTCCGTAATCGCGGGAGACGACGGATTCAAACGCCAACCGTTACGGGTTCGAACAGGCGCGCAATCCCCGTTCATCTTGCCACCTTGAAGACAACACCGTCCGCCAGGTCCGCCACCGGTTCCAGGCCCGGCAATAGCCGCAAGTCGGGCTCACCGTAGTCATAGCCTGCGGAGGAGCCGATATCGAACCAGATCACGTAATCCGGGATGATCTCCGCAAACTGATACGCCATCTGGCGGCGGGATGCCCCGAGAGCATGGTAGCGATTCATGCCCTCTCCACCTATGTAGAGAGACAAGGGCTGTGGCACGTTACTGAATATCTCTCCCGCAACGGGATTTGCGCGGACATATCGCAGCACCTCGGAATCGACCCAGCGTGGCCCATTGAAGAGGAGGAACTGGTAGCCGCAGTTTCCGAGCATGATGGTGGAGGCTGCCGGAACTATCTGTTTCGCCACCCCCAGGGATAGAACGATCGTCACGATGGCGACCAGCACGCTTCCTTTCTTGCCCGGCCTCATCGTTCGAACTATAGGCAGGCTGCCGACGTTTCCCAAAAGCCTCCTCTCCCGTTCGTGGACGAGAATACGGTCCAGTACGAACACCCCGGCTATCAGGAGCGGAATATACAGCGGAGTCAGGTATCTCGACGTAATACCACCCGGCCCTATGTAGATAGCGGCCAGAAGCGATATGGCCACGATGAGCAGGACGAGGTACGTCAGCGCAAAGCCCCCGAACAGCCAGAGAGGGCGCCAGTGGGCAACTGTCCATCGCTTCCAATGCTCTCCGACGAGGATGCAGCCGACCGTCGCCAGGACCGCGGCGGCCATCGCCAGCAACGCAAGTACCGCTCTGTCGAAGAGAGGCCACCAAGGCAGCCCGAGGAATCGGCACCTCTGAGGCTGCACCCAACTCTCCAGGATGTCGTAAACATCTCGCAGCATCGTCGGCAAGGGATAGCCGGCGGGCGGCTGGTGCGGGGTGAGCGCTCCGATGGCCAGGTAATTGCGCAAAAGCCACAGAACCATCGGCACCGCCACGATCAGCGAGTAAGCCGTGACGCGTCTTACCCTCTGGGCCATGGGGACCCCCGTCCGATGGGGGGGGGGGTAGAAGAGAAGCAACAGCCCCACGAAAGCCGGCACAGCCACTCCGATGTACCTGCTTTGCCAGGCCAGGGCGCTGAACGCCGCCGCCCAGACCAGCGCCCGGGCCCTACCCTCGGTCAGGAACCTGTCGGTCTGGATCAGGGCGAGGGTCACCAGCAGGATGAACAGGGGATCGGACAATGCGCGCGGCGACTCCTCGAGTAGAGGGATTGCCAAAGCCGTCGCGAGACAGCCCCATACCGCCAGAAATCGGGACTCCAGACGCTGCCGTAGGTCCCCGCCCACCACGAATACGGTCAGTCCGAAGATGACGGCGTTGAGGGGGCCGGCAACGGCGATTGGATCGAATATCCCCAAGCTGGCCGCAGCCAGAAGCAAGGGGTAGAGAGGCGGCCACCAAGCGAGAGGAAGTCCATCGAATCCGCTAACGCCTTCTCCGGCCAGCAGATTTCGGGCGGCGGCTATGTAGTGCGCCGAATCCGGAGTCAGTGTCACTCCGAAGGCGATCTCGCGCCCCAGCACCAGGGCGACACCCAGCAAGGCGATGGCGGCCGTCAACAGGAGAAGGCGGTCGTCGGGCCGAAAGCGCGCCGGCAAGGCCGTCAACGAGCTTGCATTGAGCGACATCACAACGCGGCGGCGAACGCGGCCGCCATCGCCAGGCCGGCCAGCCAGCTCGTGCGGTCCCGCAGCGTGAACACCATCGGATCGTCGTCCACCGCCCCGCGGTTGGCGAGCAGCAGCATGCGCCCCAACCAGTAGATCAGCAGCGGGCAGATCAGCCACAGAAACTCCACCCGGCGATACAGCACGCTCACTTCCGGGCTCCAGATGTACAGGGCGAAGATGATCACCGAGGCAAGGCCGGCGGCCGTGCCGAACGCCGTCAGCACCGGAAGATCCTCAATGCGCCAGGCGCGTCCTTCGACCGCAGTGCCCTCGGATACGCGCAACCTCTGCAGCTCGCTCTGGCGCTTGACGGTGGCCAGGGACAGGAACGCGAACATGAAGAAGGCGAGGAACCATGGGGACAGCGTGATCGAGACCACTATCCCCCCGGCGAAGACGCGCACCATGTAGAGCAGGCCGAGCGTCACCACGTCGACGAACAGCCTTCGTTTCAGCGACAGCGAGTAGGCCAGGGTCAGGATCAGGTAGAGCAGCACGCAGAGCCCACTTGACCAGGAAAGCTTGAAGGCGAGGGCGAGCCCGCCCGCCGCCAGCACCGCGCTAAGGCCCATCGCCGGCAGCAACGCCACCTTCCCCGCCGCCATGGGGCGGCGGCGCTTGCTCGCGTGCCGCCGGTCGTGGGGCAGATCAAGCAGGTCGTTGAGCAAGTACGCGCCCGATGCGCAGACCGACAGTGCCGCGAACATCCCGGCCGCCGTCAGATACGGTCCGGCACCGGTCTCGTGGGCGGCGGCGAGAGGTGCGAACACCAGCAGATTCTTGCCCCACTGGTGGGGGCGCAATGCCCGGAGCCAGTCGTGCGGACCGCTCCCGAGCCCCGGAAGAAACCGGGCGTCTTCGTCCAGCGCGTGCACTTCCCGAGCGAGGCGTGCCGGGAGGCCGACGCCGACGGCGCGCCGCGCGTGCCTCCACACCGCCAGGTCGCGCCGTTCGTTGCCGGCGTAATCGAACCCGCCCTCGCCGAAGCGCTCGACCAGGGCGGCGGCCTTGGCCTCGCCGGCCAGATTGGTGCGCCCGTCGGAGGCGAGAAAGCCCGCCGTGCCCACGGCTTCGGCAAGCGGCGCGACCGCCAGCTCGTCGGCGGCCGACGCCAGCCAGACCTCGCGTCCCGCGGCCTTGGCGGCGGCGATTTCGGCGAGCACCGCCGGGTTCAGCACCAGCGTCGACGGCGCAAGCGGAACCTTCTGCGCGACCCTGCGCTTGAGCGCCGCGCGTCCCTCGGCGAGCCAGAAGAGAAGGCTGAGAAGATTGAGGGGGGAGGCGGCGAACAGCCGGGCGACGCCTTCGATTAGCAGGTCGCCGCTGACCAGCGTGCCGTCGACGTCAACGACTAGGGGTGTCGCGGACGAACGTACCGGATGTATCGGGTGACCCTCCATGTCTGGTCTGGCGTGTCTCAGTTTCAACCCCGTACTTGTATATCGTAGAGCAACGCGTTTCAATCCCTTATCAAGCGGGGCAGAGGTTTAGTCTTGCCCTGTTCCACATCGTCCCGGCGCTTTTGGTGGAGCCAGCGGCCATTCCAGTCGTCACGCTCCACTCCCAGTTTATCCGGGTCAATGCCCGCACCGGCCAGCCATTCTGCGGCTGCTACCGTTGCTGTGTCGAGGAAGCGCAGGGCGGCGGGGTCGATATACAGTTCACCGGTGAGGAATGCCAAGGAGGCAAACCGCTTGCACAGCGCAATCGCGGAAAAGCGCTCTTGGCCGCGTAAGCGGATACCGTTGACGGTGATCTTGGCAGCGGACTTGTCCCAGAAGCCGCGCGAAGCGTTGAGGCCTGCCGGCCCCATTTGCTCATAGGAGCCGAGCAGGCTGCACTTGGGCGGAGAAGCCTCGTCCTGAGAGGTCTGTCGGATTGGGATGTGGAGAATAGAACGCTGCGCCTCTCGCAACCGCGCCGACGCTTCAAGCCGGATGGGCCTGCCAGAGACCGGCTGAGCGTTAGCCGTAGTAGTCGGGACGCTCCTTGCCTGGGATCGCGTCGGCCAGCCCACGTACCTTGGCGATCTCCGGCCACACGCCATCGAATGAGTCCGTACTTCCGAGGAGTTGAGCCAAGGTTTTGTTGTCAAGGGCACGCTCAGGTAGGGTCGCTGTCCTTACCTCAAAAAAGCTCTCTCTCTGCCCCTTCCAACGCCGCGCCCAATCGGGATCAATGGCCGATAGCGGCCGGTCGAGGCGGGCATACAGTGCCTGCCAGGCGGCACCAAGCCGCGCGGACCGCCTTGGCGCAGACGTCTGCCATACTGTGCACGTCCGCGCCGTTCCGACCCCACGGAACAAGCGCGACAAAACGATTGGGAATAGACGGAGCGCGGCACGCTTCTTCCGATGGAAGCGGCATGACGCCTCCAAGACCGGCGTGGTCACGCAACCACAAGTCCATCAGCGGGTTACCGCAAGGCCAGATAGACAAGCGCGGTCGGACCGAGTGTCTCCAATATCGGGCGGATGCCCTGGAAGACGAGCCATGATAGGATGGCACTTCCCGACCACAAACCGCGCACGCTGCGAGCTGCCGCTATGAAGCTCTGTACCGGACCGAGCGAGAGTGACAAGTAGGCACGGCCTTGCACGCCTTCACTAGCCCACAGGCCACTCGCTATGTCCGCGTGCTGGATTAGGGCGTGATCGGGAACGCGGGTGTCGGCGGACAGCCATACGAACCCGTGACCCAAGCGTTTTGCGAGCCGCTCGGGGAGAAGCCGCCAGAGGGCCAGAAACCGGGAACGCGCGGCTTGTAGACCATCCACGATACCGCCGATGGTTTCTAATACGCTGACCTCGTCGATGGCCAAGCCCTCCAGAACGCTCGCCTGCACGCTGACCGGGTGGCGCACTTCGATCCGTCCGTTCTCTGGACCGACCGCGCGCTCACCGTTGGCGCCTGCGGTCGGCATCGGGAGACGCTCAGCGATCGCAGCGAGTTGATCTGCCAGCGAAGCCAGACTCTTGATCTCATTCCGGGTTACATCCCAGTCAAGCGCGCAAGAAGTGTGGCGGACGGCTCGTCCCTCATGTGTACGTATGTCCAGGGCCTTATCAATCAGGTCGTGAAGGTAGGCCAGCAGCAGTCGATCCTAGGCGATCTGTGCTAGTTTTCCGTACTCGCTGTGGGCTCTCTCAACCATGACATTGTTCATTGTTATTATAGTTTGCACCTAATGATCTATTCACATGAAAGGGGAAGAGAGGTACTCAATTCCTCACACCAAAAAGCTGGCGGCAGGACGATTCGAGTCCATTGACCGTACCGAATCTCAAAAGCTTAGCTTTCAGCAAGGTTCGCTCGACATCGGCTCCATCGCCGGTACCGACGGCAAGTACCAGCGCTTTTGGACCATTGTAGGTTGTCATTCGCGTCTCTCTCAGTGTTTGCCGCTAGAGTCCCATCAAGGGGTAAAGAACAACGCCTCCAGAGAAACCTCGACCTGTTTGTTGTCGATGATCTTGGAGGCGTCAAGAATCTCAATTTCCAGCGGCCGTCCATTTTTAGAAAAGTGCACGATGACCCCCTCAGTCATGTCTGTGGAGTCGCAGGGTTGTCCCTCGCTCAACTGAATGGTGAGCACGTCCGCATCACGAGAGTATACGATCTTCATATTTTCCCCCTCCCTGGAAATAGCGCTTTGCAAGCGGACGATACGCGGTCACTGCAACAGGCCGCCTTTCTTCATACTCATATATCACCCGAACGAGATGTTCTCCTCTGCGGAGATGAGCAATAAAACGGCCATGATGACCGACGAGCACCTCTTCAGGGAAGAGCATCGTCCGTACCCAGATCGTCTGTAAGACGCCACTGTTCGAGCCTTCTCAGGACGTGACGGGTGAGCAAGACCGCAACACTTTTCCCATTCGCCTGAATTTCATATACTTTCCCACGCGGATGGTCATGGATTGCGGTGAACCAGTACGCCATAGTATATGGGTGCTCGTTAGCGACGTCTCCGTTGAGGTGTCCGTGCACCGGCGCGTTGGTCCGCCAGCGAAGCTAAGCTCTTGATCTTATCCCCGGTCACATCCCAGGCGAGCGCACGAGCCGCGTACCGGGCGGCGCGTCTCTCATATCCGGGTATGTCCTGGGCCTTGTCAATCGGGTCATGGAAATAGGCCAACAACAATCGATCCCAGTCACCAACCGGTCGATTTTCCTGACCGCCATGAATCAGGGCAGGGGCCTGTGTGAGGTGACGGTCGGCGTTATGGACGGGGAATTTCGCTATGACTTTTCGTAATCGAATCACCCCCCACCGGGTCTCAACCCGGCTTGCGCACGGCATTGCTGCTTGTGACGGCGTGGTGGTGCGTCACA
The DNA here is from genome assembly GCA_965214605.1 of uncultured Binatia bacterium (SeqCode). Taxonomy (GTDB): domain Bacteria; phylum Desulfobacterota; class Binatia; order Bin18; family Bin18; genus JAAXHF01. The sequence continues at coordinate 1,684,594 of OZ243961.1, forward strand.
CTGGTGGCCTGCTCCAAGCCCAGGATGCCTCGGTTATTCGGAGGAACGCCGGACACGGTGACGCGGCTCAGCTTGGCCGCCAGCCAATATCTGAACCCGAATGTCGCCGGCGTCCCGTCACCCGTTGTGCTGATTCTGTATGAACTGGCCGAGACGACCGGTTTTGAGGGCGCTGCGTTCAACCAGCTCTTCTATAACGACCGGCAGACGCTCGGGGGCGGGGTGCTGGCGCGGCAGGAGTTCCGCATCGAACCCGGCAAGATCCTCACCATGAACCGCGTTCTGGACCCGAAGACAACGCATCTGGGATTTGTTGCCGGCTACCGGATCGAACAAAACCGCTGGCGCCTCATGGTCGATGTGGAGCCCCAGACGACCCAGAAGCATGTCATTATCGTTGGCTCACACACCCTATCCTTTTCTGAGGCCGCGGCCGCTCCAAGGCATGAACTCACACCCGAGCCTTTGGTCAGCAGGCTTTCCTCTCTCTTCGAGCAAACGTAACGGCAGAACTCAGCAAACCCATCTGGTATCAGGGCATGTTCATGCGCCCGCAGCATTTTCAGCAACAGAAGCGCTACTGGGAGACCTTCATCAATGAGCATAGCTCGGGCCTGTTCGGGTACGGCTGGGGACTCCGGCAGCTTGAGATTGACCAATCCGCGCTTGAGGTGGGCAGCTTCCATATCAGCCGGATCGTCGTCACCCTGCCGGACGGTACCCCGCTCAGCGCACCAGGCGGTGCCGATTTGCCACCGCCCCGGGCCTTTAGGGCTGAGGCCGCTGGCGAACGCGTGATGTTGGCCCTCCCCGTCCGCCGGGCCGATGCAACCGAAGTCTCAGGGACAAATGCCACCGAACACGAACGGCGGTGGCGAAGGCTCTCAGTCTCGCTGCGCGACACCAGCAGCGAGGACGAGGACTATTGCGATGTCCAGGTGGGCCGTCTGGCTCCAGCGTTATTGCTGGAAAAGGAAGTGACGGGCGCCTACGGGACTGTGCCGATCGCCCGGATCGAAAGCGCCTCCGAGAACGCTATCAGCCTGGATGAAAACTATCTGCCACCCGTGATGAACTGCAACGCTCATGCCGGATACAGGCGTGTGCTGGGCGATATCCGCGCAATCCTGCACCACCGTGCCGAGAGGCTGGCCAAACAGCTCGACCCGTCAACAGCCACGGGCCTGTCGGACATACTGGATTTCCTGCTGCTCCAGATGATCAACCGGCACGAAGCCACTTTTGTGCATATGATGCAGCTCAATCATATTCAGCCTGAACGGGCCTTTGTTGCTACGGCCGAGTTGGCCGACGTGCCCATGTGTTCCGACCTTGGCCCCCACCACCACGACCCGCCATCACACTGATCGCCATCCCGCAACCACGGCCTATATTGCCCGCTTACGCCTGTTTCGACCACCGGATGCCCGATGCCCACACGCCCGCCCCGCGTCAACCAACCCCCTTCCCACCTGCGTGACTACAGGATCGTCCTGACGGTCAACTGCCAATGTATTGATCGTAAGCTGCAGCGAGCATTTGAGAATCCGTGTACCTGGGCTGCCAATTCAGTTGGTTCCTGGTGTGGGAGATGTCAAGTACCAAAGTCTTGTCGGCAACGGCAAATTGCTCAGGGTACAGTATGGTCAGGCCAGACCAATCGAGCACGGTCAGGATATTTTTTACAAGCAGCCCTGGTATTTTCAGAATCTTCGACGAAGATCCCTTTGATTGAATCAAATCGAGTAGAAGATCGTATACGCATGGCGGGTCTTCTGATCCAAGGTTGTATTCGGAGTTTGGCACGTTTTTATCCAATGCACAGATTATGGCGGAAACACAATCATGCACGGAAACCATCTGATAACAATTCTTGCCGTCACCAATGATTGGTACGGGCAGGTTGTTTCTGATATTCGAAAACAGCTTCTCCAATACGCCGAGTCTGCCTGGTCCGATTATCAATCGAGGCCTGAAGATAGTAATGTTCATGTTGCGTTTTCGATATTCCTGAATCAACAGCTCTGATTTCTTCTTGCTATTGCCGTACTCGCCATTAGGACATTTCACATGATCAGTTCTTACGGGGAGGGATTTCGGATTCCCATAGATCATGTCAGTACTGAAGAAAATCATCTTCTTGCATTTTGCTCGAACCATGTGTTCCAGGACGAGTCTAGTGCCCGTGGTATTGACTTCGTCAAAAAATCTCTGTCGTCGAAAACGAGGTACGGAAGAATGGTATTGTCTGGCAGCAAGATGATAAACTGTATCAGATGGTGTCAATAAAAGATTTTCGATTGAAGACTTATCCGTAATATCCAATAGACGAAATTCGATTTGATTCAGATGGTTGTTTTGCATGTCATGAATATCACAACATACGACCCTTTCGTCCCTTTCAATCAGCTTACGTGCCAGAAATCGACCTACGAATCCCAGCTCCACCTATGATGATATGGGCCATGGTCTCTAATTGCTTTTCGAAATGAACACTATGCCAGTACAAATCAAAAATATACCGATGATTCGAAACATATTCATCGATTCATGGAAAAATAGATAACCGGCAACAGCTACAACAACATATCCAATGCTCAGAAAAGGATAGGCAAAGCTTACTTCTGCTCGTAACAGAACGACCATCCAAAGTCCAACGCTCGAGATATAGCAGAATATCGCAATTATAACATAGTGATTGGTGCGAATTTCATAAGAAATTGATCCAATGTCCTTGAATGTCAAAGCTATAGGACCAGGGATAGTCATTCCCTTTTTCAGAAATAACTGGGCTCCTGCATTAAGGAGGACACTCGTTAATATCAACGATATCAGTTTTGTGGAGGATTCGTTATTGTTCATAATTTATTGTCCAGGGAAGATGGTGTTGGGAGGAGCATTATCCTGCCCTTCCGCGCCCGTGTCCAGCACTACCATGAGGGTCGGGCACTTCGCACCGAGACGGTCATCAACAACACTTACGACTTCGATGTCGGCAGAAGGCTGCACAACCTTGAACAGCTCTGCGAGCTCGGCTTCGCCGCCAATCGACGCCTGCTGCGTGTACAACGTATCAGCCATGACGCGACTATCGGAGTGAAGGTGTTCGATGAGCTGAGCCGTCCTCGCGTGGTGGGCCGGCAGCGAGCTCCCGCGCTACGCTTGTTTCAATCCCCTATCAAGCGGGGCGTAGGTTTAAACATGACTTTACAAGAGACCCTTAATGCAGTTCGTAATTCAATGGTTTCAATCCCCTATCAAGCGGGGCGTAGGTTTAAACGTTCGGATACAAAATCGCATTCCCGTTCACAGTCCCTTGCGGACTGGGTTTCAATCCCCTATCAAGCGGGGCGTAGGTTTAAACACAGCGTATCGAGCAGTTGACGTCACGGCTCCCCCGCGCAGTAAAAAAGTTTCAATCCCCTATCAAGCGGGGCGTAGGTTTAAACTTAATGACACACGATTCTCATGCTTTGTCAAAAAGCACATATCCTGTTTTTGTTTCAATCCCCTATCAAGCGGGGCGTAGGTTTAAACCGGCTTGATGAGCTGGTGGCGATCTGCCCCAATCCTCTCAAAAGTTTCAATCCCCTATCAAGCGGGGCGTAGGTTTAAACTTACGGGCCATGCGATTACCCGGTAAGGGACTGCGAATACCAGCTGTTTCAATCCCCTATCAAGCGGGGCGTAGGTTTAAACCGCTCCATATTAGAATCCTTACATGGAACATGTAAATCAATTGCACATTGAAGTTTCAATCCCCTATCAAGCGGGGCGTAGGTTTAAACTTGTCGATCTGACTTCTATTGCTTGCAGAAGATGTACCCAGTACCAGAAGTTTCAATCCCCTATCAAGCGGGGCGTAGGTTTAAACAGTTGACTGCTTCCTTAAGCAAGACCGAGCGCATCGAGAGTTTCAATCCCCTATCAAGCGGGGCGTAGGTTTAAACATGGTGACGACCTGTCCGTCGGCCGTAGTGAGAGCGCAGGCAGTTTCAATCCCCTATCAAGCGGGGCGTAGGTTTAAACACCACGACCATTACGTACGCCGCATTACTTGCGAGGCATGGAGTTTCAATCCCCTATCAAGCGGGGCGTAGGTTTAAACACGTTGAAAGCGAGGCACCCACCGATCAGGGCGATGCACAAAGTTTCAATCCCCTATCAAGCGGGGCGTAGGTTTAAACCGGAGAGAACTTTCGCGCGCTCTACGACGCGACCTTCACCTGGGTTTCAATCCCCTATCAAGCGGGGCGTAGGTTTAAACTTTTCGGGAAAGTGATGACCGGAAAGCGATGATGACCATTGTGTTTCAATCCCCTATCAAGCGGGGCGTAGGTTTAAACCGGCCAAAGATATCAGCGCCGCTTGAGCGCGTCGGACATCTCCAAGTGTTTCAATCCCCTATCAAGCGGGGCGTAGGTTTAAACTCCCACAGGAAGAAATTCTCCCCAAGACCATGGCCAAGTGTTTCAATCCCCTATCAAGCGGGGCGTAGGTTTAAACGGTGGAGCTGGCAAAGATCCGGCAAAACATGCTCCTGGTCGGGTTTCAATCCCCTATCAAGCGGGGCGTAGGTTTAAACTCCGCAGTACTTGCACGGCATGGACATAGCGCCAACGCAAAGTTTCAATCCCCTATCAAGCGGGGCGTAGGTTTAAACAGGAGGACAGCATGGCCTACACGAAAGTGACCCACGGTCGGCTCGTTTCAATCCCCTATCAAGCGGGGCGTAGGTTTAAACGCGCGGCCTTCAGCGAGAATAGGAGCCCTATGGCCCCGCAAGTTTCAATCCCCTATCAAGCGGGGCGTAGGTTTAAACCCGGGAAACGGTCGGACGCCGGCGGTACCGTGCAACCGGGTTTCAATCCCCTATCAAGCGGGGCGTAGGTTTAAACAAGCAGAATCCTCGCATTATCGCGCTACTTGATCTTATTGATTCTCTTCCGTTTCAATCCCCTATCAAGCGGGGCGTAGGTTTAAACCTGGTCGACCGCGAATGTCTTGGTCAGCCTCACGGACCGGGACAAGTTTCAATCCCCTATCAAGCGGGGCGTAGGTTTAAACCCCTAAATCTATCCCAATCGTGCACGGACCAACGCGATATTTGTTTCAATCCCCTATCAAGCGGGGCGTAGGTTTAAACCCTCTACCAAATTTCTTCTTATCTGACAAGCGTTTACCTCAACGTTTTTCGTAACCCAAGGATTGAGACGGCACCCATCGCTTGATGAGGCAGCTCTCAATTTGGCGAATGGCGCGAAACTGTAGCAGCTTCAAAGAATTGGCCAATTTCGTACCCCCAGGTGATTCCTAGAGCCACCTAGAGGTTACGACTGCCGCTCACACTATGAAGACATCCTCCTCGCCAACTCGCTCCGTCTTCTCGCTCACGCCCATATAGACCTGCTCCTTCTCACAGGAAGCGCAGAGGCGACAAGCGAGCACGTTGTCCTCGGTCGAATCAATCAGAGCAGATAGCTCGGACAGGCACTTGTCAAAGAGCACACGATCAACCACTAGCTCGAACACGCTGTCCTGGACACGATCACCGTATGCATCCAAGCATTCGGCCACCCGACGACGACGCTGGTCACTAGTAATATCATAGCATACAACAAAGCGGGGCATCAGTAATCTCCTCACGAATGGCGTAGAAGCAGGGGCCGGTAGGGTTCATGGCCACGCACGTGAGCGGCCAAGCGGTCGGCCTGACGGCGGAGTAAGTCCTCGGGTGGAATGTCCTCTGCAAGCCCTGGTAGGGGCGCATCCATGAACGCTTCCCAGGCACGGAAAAAAGTCCGCAGGCCGTTACGCGTGAGACGTACACCGCCTCGTTCAAGGTCAGACTCAAAATGCTCGGGACGCAATTGGCGCAGATTGCAAACCCGCAAAACAAAGCGGTCAACAATTGGATGGCGCATTTCCTCCAGCAGGTCGAGTGCCAGACTCGGCCGACCAGAACGGACCGTGTGCATGAAGCCAAGGTAGGGATCGAAACCGCGCGCCTCCAGCAGGCTGGCCAACGTATTGGCCAGTAGCACATATCCGAAGGACAGCAGAGCGTTGGCAGGGTCAGGTGGTGGGCGGCGGGCACGGCCCGTAAAGCAAATGTCACCGGTAAACCCGATCTGCAGTCCCGCAAAATAGCGCCGTGCAGCGTCACCCTCAAAGCCCATCAGGACCTCTCGGCTGGACGCCTGCGAGATCGTCTCACTCATCGTCTTGAGTTCGCTGATCGCCCGTCCCAGGGCTGGCTCACCTCGACGGTTGGAGCGTAGGGCGGTGAGGACACCAGCCGCATTGTGCAGCTTGGCCGAGACAAAGGTCTTGGTAAGTGGGAGCGCCTGCTGACTGTTCTCAACCAGACGGAACTGAGCGATACGCAGGTCGGCGGTACGTGACAGTTCGGGGACAAGACGACCAACAAAATCTCCGTTGGCCAAAAACCACGCGACCGCAATGCCTTGCTCTAGGCAGAGCTGTGTAGCATCCGAAGTGATATGGACTCGGCCTAAGAGGGCGATCAGTTCAAGACGGTGGGGTTCAACCTCAATCAACCGGCGGCGGCGCTCAGGCTGCGATCCGGGCCCATCGGGATCTTTATCGATCGTGACCACAATGGAACCAGCCGACCGACGCACCACTGCGCCCGGCTCTGTGACGTACAGGGTAGGCATAACGCTTATCAGATTGTTGCGACAAAGTTATTATCAAAGCTCAGCCAGCGCGCTGTCTTCAGGCGCTCCTCAGCAACCTTATCATCAAGGATCAAAAGTTTTTCCATCTCCTGATAAATCCGTCGTAAAGAATCGGAGTCGGGAGCTTGAGCGTCAAATTCGTGGTTGAGGATGCTCTGATTGCGCAGCTTGCCTAGGCTAAACAGGTTGGCGGCCTCAAGTAACTTTTCACCCAGAGGGTCCCCCTGCCATCGCAGCAGGAGCGCGGCCTTCTCTCGGGTAGCTTCCAAGTAGCCGGGCTTTCTGGCCTTTGCAAGCGGCCGCTCGTTTTTCGCCCGCAAGGAATCTTGGAATTTTTGAATGTACGGATTGGATTCCGGTAGCGCGGAGGAATCGAGCTGTACGTCAAAAAGGCGTATCTGACCGAGCATCTCGAGCACTCGATAGGCCCGAATCAGCGCATCCTCCAGCTCGCCGTTGCGCAGACGTCGCTCGCCGTTGACCAGGACATCGCAGACTACAAGGCGCAGCCACGCCGCAAATTGTCTATGCCTGCCACGGTCCGCTTGTCGGGCAAGTCCCCGCACCCACCCCTTGACTTCTGCGTCCGGCAGGAAAACGCGCAACTCCTGTGGAAAGGCCCGTGCTTTTGGCAGCTTACTCAGTACATCGGCGGCACGTTGGTAGTCGAGTCGGTCCCACGCGCTCAGGAAACCGGCCAGGGGACGTACGGCAACCAGTGTCTCGTGATCCTCCGGGGTCGACAGCCCCGGTCTCGGCAGTAGATCAATCGCAGCAGCGTAACGACCGTGGCGAAACATCAAGTGGACATTTTCGATCTGTTTCCGCTCGGAAAGCGCCTGGGTATCGAAAGTCCCAACGTTTTCGGTACCCGCGATGACCGTGCCGCCCGGCCCGTGCCGGTCCCCGCTAATGTAGCGGAATTGCGGTACATTATGGGCAGCTGCAGCGAGTACCAGTGCAGCGCTCATTGCCTTGGTTCCGCGGGTGAAGTCAACCAGCACCTCAGCGGCGTCAACGTCCTTTAGGGTGTCGCGGAGCTTTTTATTGAAAAAAGCAAAACAAGCGTCGGCATCGTCCTCCATTCCCGGTTCAGGTAAGGCGTATGTTTTGAACTTTATGTCGTGCTCCGCGTGCCTCCTGGTCAGCTCTCTGGCGTGCGGTTTTGTATCCTGGGACGGAAAGAGCACCACCCGCGCCCAGTGCCCTGTATCAATCGATTTTTGTAGGGGCGTATATAAGGATCCCTCAAGGTCTTTCGGGTTACCCGTTCCAATAGTCAAAACCAGCACTCTTCGATGGCCAGCGATTTGTGACATGGTCATCCCTCTGAATCTGGAGTCTGATACACTTCTCTATCGTCACCCGCGGAGCCGACTAGATAAAATCAAGTATGAGGCAGAACCTACCTTGTCGTCTTATTCCTGCCTTTGCCCCGGCAGACTGTCGAGTCTCTTACGCCACGTTGTCTCCCATTATCATGACTTTCTTAGGCTTCTTGAAACGGATTATCCAGCAGATTGTCGAGTCTCTTACGCCACGTTGTCTCGGAGTGCTTCTTATCCTTCCACAAACTTTTCTTGCCTCCTCGCATCAGCCATTCCTTAAGCAGCTGAGCACATTCGTCACGGTCGGCCGAAGGAGGGAGTTGAGCGATCTGCTCCACAATTTCTGGCATTTTGCTGACATCTCCTCTTCCCCCGAGATTCTGGATTCGGGCCTTGACGCGCTTAGCCTTTTCGCTTGCTGAAGAGAGATTTCCCTTTTCCTCTGACGGTTTGGCTCCAGAGCGGACCGACCGCGATGGGGCTTCACATTGACCTATAGACGCTCTCTTCTGAATGCGCCTCTTCAGTTCCTCCTTGAGAAACCCCAACAGCTCATTTAGCATTCTCTGGCTCTCACTGAGGCTCGGTAGGTAGTGCGAGGGAAAAGCGGTTACGCGGATGAGCAGAGGTCCGGCGTCTGATCTTGCCAAGTGGTAGAGAATAGGGGCAGCATGACGTTTTACCTTTTTTGCGGACAATTTCTGCGGCGGTTGATGGGTAGCAGGTTGCTGATGACCTATTGGGCGGTTTCGCGGACCGTGGATTTCCCGCGGCAAACCGAGCGCTAGCTTTTCTTCTCTATGGGCGTACTTCTGCGCAAAGGCTTGCGTCGCGTATCCGAGTTGATCAAGCGCTGTCCAAAAATCACGCCAGGGGGTTTGAATCTCAAGCGGCTTTATTTTCCCGAGCGCAGGTGAGCGTGCTGATTGTCTCTCGTCCGCCAGATCACGAAGCTGGCACGTCTTCCTGAAGTCTTGGGCAAGGTTTTGGCAATCCTCTATACTGGTAATGTCCTTGGCTTCAATACCCTCGAATGAGCCGAATCCTTTTCGTCCCTTCGAGCCAACACCACCGAAATGGCACAGCAGCCAAAGAGCAGCCACCGCTTGATTGAGTATATCCTCAGCCTTAGGGAGCATCGGTTTGTCGGAATTTTCTGGGAAAAAACGGCCGCGCCGGGCGTCAATGCGAATAGACCACTGTGTTCCTGCCGGACGGAACCAACGCTTCTCTCTTTTAGGACCGTCGTCCATTCCATAGGAGGCGTAGAATAGTCCTTGGGTTGTCTTCTTGTTCGGAGGATTTTCAAGGTCATGTTGGCATTTGAATGTAGGATCAGGCTGAAATGTTTTCTGGCGATCTTTGTAGTCGTATTTCTTCGGCCTTTCGCCTTCCTTGAAATCTACCGCAATACGCACCGGACTGCCCGACTGTACGTCTCCCCAGACCGCGGTCTCTAGCCGCTTGAGCGTGGCTCGGTCGAGGTGGGCCGCGTGCATGGTCCGCCACCACCAACGCAGCAGGCCGCGTAGGGTGGCCGGGCGTAGGTCGCAGTCCCCCTCCTGCTGCTCGGCACCGGCGAGGAACGCCGGGGTGACCAGCTTCAGGTCAAAATTCGCACTGGCAACTCCGACGTCCGTGAAATCAGGCGAGAGCGTCGTAGAGGTTTCACCTTCAGTCGGTTTGAAACGTCCATAGCCGGCCGCGGTCTTGGCCCCAGCGCCTTCGGATGTCAGCGCGGTCCGAAGCCAGCCGTAAGCTGTTTCCAGGAAGTCATCGCTGCCGGGCTTGCGGTCGGAGATGGCAAATTCAAACTGTTCGTCTCCATCAACAGCGAGAAAATAGACCAGATTCGGTTCTTCCTGGTCACCCGGGTCGTCTTCGCCCGTATAGTATTCGCCATGGTGGTTGTTGATGACATCCAGAATCAGACGGGGCCAGCGGAGTGGCCAAGCATCGTGGAAGACGAGCCGACCGACCGAAGCTCCCGCCTGTGACTTGATTTCGCTTGGACGCCAACCCGGCGAGCCGCTTTTCGGATGCAGAAACTTGTGCTTTTCGGAACGAGGACTCCAGCCGAAGGCTTCTTCGATCCGACGCCAGGCTCGCTCTTTGTCGGGCTGCGCGGGAGCCCACACTGTCTCGGCCCAGGCGCGGGCCAATCCTTTGATGCCGCTGCCCGGCAAATAGACAAAACCGTAGACCGGATGCAGGGCGATGCCGGCGTTCTCCAGCGCCCCCGAGCGCGATAAGTGCAGGGTCAAGGAGCTACGTGTAGTCATCCGCAGGCACTTTACGCCGAGCGCTTTGAGCATGGTCCGGCGGCGGTCAAGCAGCGCGTTCAGCAGTTTTGAATCGCCTTGGGTCTCCATCACCTTTTCCAATACACGCCGCTGTTCCTTTTGAGTCCCGACAGCCGACAGCTTGTCAAGTTGTAAGCCTGGGTGGCGACAGTCAAGCGAAACTATCGGGCTATTATCCAATCTCACAAGCTCACATGTGCGCTTGGGCAGAATCGGCCCCGCAAGCAGTTTCTCAGCTGACATCGTTCTCCCCCTCATCAGGCTTGAACTCGGCTTCGCTGAACCGGGTCAGCCATTGCAAGTACAACAATGCCTCCTCGGTGGCGCGGCGCAGCAGGTCCGCATTACCGTCGATGATAGCCCGAATCACGGCGTTGCGACCGTTGGTACCTTTCGGCGAAGGTACCAAACGACGCTTCTCCAACAGCCAGTCACCTAGCTCCTTCAGCAACCGACTTCGATAATCCTCGTCGCCCTTGTCCGACTCCGACTTGGCGTAGAGAAAGGCCAACGCCTGTCCTAGGCCGGCGGTCTTAATGCGGACGGGTAGCCGCTTGGCCTCGCGGGCAAAGTTCTTGGGGTCGTTCAGTTTGCGGGCGCGCTCTACGGCTTTCCAGGCGTGTTGGGCGCGGCGCTGGTCGAGGGTAGGCCGGCTATCGCTCATTATCCGTCCTCCTTATCCCGCAAAATCGGCGAAGCGGACCGCGCAGAAACCCTTGCCGACCGTTTCACCGCTGCCAACCTGGAGCGTCCGGGGCGTTTTTTCGCGCAGCCACTCAAGAATCTTCGCAGCGCTTTTGGGGTGTGAGTCTAGGCGGCTGTCGCTGCACATCACCAGCGAGTAGAAGAGGGTCTCGGCCGGTAGATATTCTTCGTAAAAAAGCGCACCCTCGCGGACAGTTTTCGTGTCGTAATTGAGTCCAACTCGGGCCACGATCTCGGTAGCGTTGCAGGCGAAGTGCGTGAAATCGTCGTCGTGCAGGACGGCCAGATGCGAGCGCAGCCGGTCTTGCGTACCGTCGTCTTTCACGGTCTGCTTTGCAATCCAGTCAGCAAGCGCGCCTGCACCGTCAGCGTCGGCGCGCGAGAACTCGAACTCTTCCAGCATCAGGCGGTCGCCGTGCGCAATCAGCGGGCTGTCCTTGGCGCAGACGGCCTTGGCACAGACGGCCTTGTCTTTCTCGACCGTGGGAATCGCGGGGAAGTCACCGCTGCTGACAAGCCCAAGATCACGTTTGAGCCGGTTCAGCACTGCTGGACACGTCACCCAAGCGAACACGCCGGTCAGCGAGCGGACTGGGAAGGCGAGAATGCGGGCGTCCGAGAACGTGGCCGCGCCGGCATGGTCGGACGCGGCGTCGGTCTCCGGCCCGAATGTTGCCAGGACATCCTTGTCCTTCCGGTTGTCTTTCGCGCATTCGGCCCGCAGGACGCCCTTGAGCGACGAGCCGGGGATCAGCGGCCAGTTGGTGTGACGTTCGCGCTGCACCGGCAGATCGACCACTCCCAGGGCCGTGCCGCTGCCGGGATGAAGTCCCGTCAGAGCGTGAATAAACAGTAAGGTTTTGTCAGACATAGCTCCAGTTCCCCTCCACAAAACAGCCCCAGCCGACGCGCGCATCTTCATCATTGACGAGTTGGCGTGGGACTTGGGCGTTTGGCTCTACGAAATACACCGATCCGGCCGGGACCATGAAGCGGTTGGGCTTGGGGCCGCCCTTAGCCAAGTCCCAGCCGGAAACAGACTGATGTTTGCCCACAGCAGCGGCCACCGGCTTGATGCCCGGCGGCTTCCAGCCGTTGAACCACGCCGGCGTGGTCAACAGCACCAGTCGGCCTCTGTTTGGCTCGGGTGGAATGTTTGGCCAGCTCATGCCGTGGTCAGCAGCACGGACGACGACGTGCCGGCCTTCACCGCCAAACTTCATTAGGACCGGTTCAGTCGCAAGCGGGGCCAGGACGTCGGCAGGGCCTTTCAGTTCGGCGTACAAGCCAGCCGTGGGCTTGATGACCAACATGCGAACAGCGTAGATGCGACCTTCCTGCGCGGCGTTGCGTTGCGGATCAACACTAATACCGGTGCGGTTGTCAAACTCGTAGACCTCCTTTTCCGGTTCCCGGATCAGATCGCCCGGCTCCGGTAGGCCACCTTCAAGGAAGCGACCCAGACCAGACAGCTTGAGAAACCCGTCGGCGGCCTCTACAGTCTCCCGGCCACAACGCCACCACAGGGGCAGCATCTCCGGGACTTGGGGTTGCCAACCAGGCAACGGGGTTTTGAGCGGGTCTAGTCGAACCAGCCGGGTTTTCTTTTCCTGTCTGAGGGTTTTCTTTTCCTGTCTGAGGTTGGCAGGGACTGGGATGAGCACCTCGCCGTTCAGGGTGAACCATGGGCCACGTGTCCGCACCGAGGCCACGGCCGCAGCAGTGGAGCCGAACTCGCCAAGCGCTTCGGCAAGAGGGACCCCATTCCTGGTGTGTTCCCCCAGCCGATCGAAATCCACCCCGTGCCGCTCCATGAGGAGGGTTCGCACCGCACCCGCCAAGGTCTGCGGCATGGGCAGGCCGGAGGACACACGGCTGGCCGGCTCGAACGGTCGTGCATCCCGGAAGAACAAACTATCGACCGGCTCGATCTTCAGCCGGATCAGGGTATCACCGTCAGCCATCGTGACCTCGCGCTACAAAAGCTGCGCCCTGGCACAGCAGAATAAATGATTCGAGAAGTTTCGCCCTAACACCGGGATTGTCCTGGGCATAGCGCCGCCACCAGTCTTCTACGTCTTGACCCGAAAGGGCGTTTGAGTCTGACGCCGTGGCATCTGTGGACCGATTGACGAGCCGGCGTATCTCAGCAGTGACAGCGTCACAGGAAACTGCACGGAGGGTCGGGAGTTCCTGACGCAGACGATAGGTCCAGCGGTCGGTCGATCCGGCGGTGAAGCTCGCTACCAACTGCTGGAACCATGACGCAAGCTTCCACGACAACCCAGCCTCGGAGTGTTCACCGGAGCGGCGCATGAAGCGCAGCATCAGCCGATTCCGTCCGCTGTCCTTGGCCGCTTGTTCGGCTCGGCGTGCGGCGTCAAGTGCCAGGCGAAGATCCTCCATGTAATGGACAAAGGCAATGCCGGCAGACAGGGTGGCGTTGCTCCCCATCATCAGCAGCTGGCGGTTGTCTCTCTCTGTCCAGCCGGGCGGATCTCCGTCCTCGCCACGAAAGGCGCGGTATAGCTCAGCCGCGCACTTGACCGCCTGGCGCGCCGGCAGCAGGGCCAGGACGTCGTCACCGCCTGAGTAGATCAGAGTGCCCTTATGCTCTTCTACAATGCCGGGAGCAATATGGCTGGCAAAATTGTTGAGGGCTTCGCTGATGGCAGCGTGTAGGGCCGGCCCAACGGGACGCTTGGCGTCAAGGCCGGCTTTGGCCTTGACGCCAAGCCGTTCGTAGTAGTCCACCATCTTCGGGTGAAGAACTTCGCACACCCGTGGCGCGTAGTCGCCCTTGAGCCAGAAGCCCATGTGGTCCGCATCCATTACCAGGATCGCATAGTACGTGGACGGTTTTTGCTTCTTCCGCGCGGCCTCTATTCTCTCCCAGACCTGTTCCGGAGGGGGCGGGTCGCCCTCTTCCACATCATCACGGCGCTTTTGGTGAAGCCAGCGTCCGCTCCAACTCCCGTGCCTGCGCCGGATTTGATCGACCTCAAGCTTTTCTTTGGCCAGCCACTCGGCGGCGGCTACGGTCGCCGTGTCGGGGAAACGCAAGTCGGCGGGTTTGAGATGCAGTTCGCGGGTAAACGTTGCCGGGGCGGCGAACCGCTTGCACAGCGCAACCGCGGAAAAGCGCTCACTCTTGCGCAGGCGAACACCGTCGACCTTGACTTTGGCAGTCGCCTCTTTCCAGAAATTGCGCGAATCGTTCAGGTTTGCCGGCCCCATTTGCTCATAGGAGCCGAACAGGCTGCACTTGGCCGGAGCGTTTTCCTCCGGCGTGGTTTGCCTCACCGTGGGTACGTGTCGAATAGATCGCTGCGCTTCCATCAGCCGCGCCGAGACCTCAAGCTGGGCCTGCCAGCGGCCAGCGGAGCGCTGATCGTAGCGCGGGCGCTCGTTCTCTGGAATCGCATCGGCAAGCCTGCGGACCTTGCCAGCCTCCTGCCACACCTCATCGAAAGAGGCGGTGTTGGCGATGAGCCGCGCGAGACACTCGTCTTTCATGTCACGCAGGGGCAAAGTAGCCGTCCGGACCTCGAAAAAGCTCTTGATCTGAGCGTCCCAGTGCCGATCCCATTCGGGATGAATGGCATACAGCCTGTGGGCGACGAGACAACGGCGGACATCCTCTGCCAGACGACGCCACGCCGCGCGGACCGCCCCGGCGCATTTGTCGGCCATGTCCTGAACTGTCGCCCCCTCGGGTCCCCCCGGAACAACTGCAACAAAACGGTTGGGGATGGACGGGGAGCGGCGCGCCTGTATACTTGGTTCGGGAACACGGTCGTCCAGCCCAGGTTGATCGCGCAACCACAGGTCCATCAGCGGATTCCCGCGCAGGGCCGGGTAGACCAACGCGGTGGGGCCAAGTGTTTCGAGCACCGGGCGGAGCCCCTGGAAGACGAGCCACGACAGGGTGGCACTGCCGGTCCACAGATCGCGCACGCTGCGGGCCGCCTCAATGAAACTTTGCACCGGACTGAGCGAGAGCGACAGGAGGGCTCCACCGTGCGCACCTTGCCTGCTGGCCCACAGGCCGCTGGTAATGTCTGCATGCTGGGTCAGGGTATGGTCGGGAATACGGGTGTCGGCGGGCAGACGTACGAATGCGTGCCCCAAGCACTTCGCAAGCCGTTCGGGCAGGAGTCGCCAAAGAGCTAGAAAACGGGAACGTGCGCACGGCAGATCATCGACGATACTGCCGATAGTCTCAAGCACCTGCTCCTCGGCAACAATCAACCCCTCCAGAGTGTTTCTGCCTGCGCTAACCGGGTGGCATGCGTCCAGCCGGCCGTCTTCGGGGCCAACGGCGCGTTCCCCGTTTCGGCCGGCGGTCGGCATGGGAACCCGCTCGGCGATTGCAGCGAGCGAGTCTGCTAACGACGCCGAACTTTTGATCTCCTTCCGAGTCACGTCACGGTCAAGCGCGCGGGAGGCGTACCGGGCCGCCCGAGCCTCGTGCCCCCGTATATCGAGTGCCTTGTCGACAGGGTCGTGCAGATAAGCCACCAACAACTGATCCCAATCAACGAGGTCGAGTCCGGCCGACTGTTTATTTAAGGCGGTTTTTTCCATCAGGTTCTTCCCTCGCAGCTCCACAGTCAGTCCAGCAGTAGACTCAGATTTTGGGCCAGAACAGTGGGTAGTTGCCGACGGTCTTTAAGCAGTTTTCTGCTTTCGGGCTTGGCTGGATCGGTGCCATGCGCCAGCGTGTTTCTCAAATCCTTCAGAGCACGGTAGGCAGTGAACCGTTTGCCGGTCAACGATCCCTGGTTCATGGCGGCGGTGACTTTGTCACGGTCGTCGTGCTTGTCGGGACTCAAGCCGCCTCTTTCGCACTCCCGCGTGACCACGGCTTCCGAGCCGAAAATGGCGGCGCGCAGAAAATCACCGCGCTCCAGATATTTCTTTGCCAGAAAGTGCTGACGGCGAGAGCGTGGTTCGCCTTTCGTCCACCCAAGCGCCTCTCTTAGTTTATGCTGAAACAATCCCGACGCGCCTTGCAGCTGTTCATTCAAAACGGGCAGGAAGGTGTCCAGACCACGCTTGGCATCCCGATCGTTGGAAGTGCGCTCATAAAACGCGGCGATCTCCAAACACTGAGCTTTGTCTTTCGGCACCCCGTCTTCGAGCAATAACGGCACAAAGACCCCGTAGTCACCGTTCGCGTCGAATCGGTCCAAGGCATCCACCCAACGCCGCACCAGAACCAGGCCGTCGAGCTTGAGCACGGGCGCGATGTCGTCACGCATCATGTCGAGCGCCCCATACCAGAGGTGGTCAACCTGCAAGGTGCGTATCCGCTCAAGCATGAAGGCGGATAGGAATCCGATCATGCCGAGATGGCGAAAGCCATGGGTAAGATCGAAACTGAGCTTACCGTCCGGAACGGTATCGGCAATAGCGCTTAAGATGTCGTATTGCTCAGCGAAGTCGGCCCCGAACGGAATGAGGCGCGGAACGACCTGCAGGCCAACGGCTTGACTCATGATTGATTCCACTTTGTCGAGCATGGCTTGGGTTACCGTTTTTTGCGTTTCCGCTTCGAGCAATTCAAGCCGCGCATCTTCGTCCTCATCCACGGAGGCAAGGCTTTCGACCAACACGCCCCACATGCTGCCGCTCGTGCCCAGAATCACCACGCTGTCCGCGTCAAGGTGGCGTGCCAGCTCCAGACCGAGAAAGGCGGTTTTTTGCAGCTGGCCATCGGGGAATCGGTAAGTCGCGGTTCGGTAGCCCATCTGCCTATCTTCCCGGCCCCTGCCAAGAAATGTCACGAGTGTGTTGGTTTTATTCATTGCGCTCCCCGCCATCGTCCAAAAAGAGAAGACTCCCCCGTCTCCAGCGGCCCGCCTCTGCGTGAGCCGGACTCAACACCAGAAGGCAAGCCCCCGGCCGTATTCAGTATCGTCGTCTTGATGCCTGTCTGCGTCTCACTGCTGATTGTATCGTCTTTGATGTTTCTCTCCATTGCGATGAGCTCTCCGTGCCTGCCCTGCTCCGGCATGAATACCTATCATAGCAGCTATCACCGGGCGCGCCTTATTTGGCAAGCTTGCCGTCCCTCGGGCCGTCGCGCTCGGATGGGTCGATGACCTCAAATCGGATGGCGGACACTGGAAGGTCTATACCGAACCGTTGTGAGCCAGACTGTTCCGTAGCAACGATTGTATATATCGCAGCACGGGTCCTACCGAGGGCTGGACTGAGAACCTGCTTGAGCTGCCGATTCAGCTTAGACTTGGTCTGCGTGAAGAACTCATGATGCATGCCCTTCGCCATTGCTTTGCTGGTGCGATCGTCATTACTCCGCTCCCTAAATACCGCACGGTATTCAGCGACATATGCCGACCGTGGCAGATCAATTGAGGAAGGTTTCCACTCACCAAGTATCGCGCGATATTCTGCCAGATACTCATCCCGATAGTCTGCTTCATACACGGCCTCGTGCCGAATAGGGCAGGTCACGCCTTCTTCGTCGTGAATGCGCCGACGGCCCAGCCACGCCAGAAAGGCGAGTTGAGTCGGAGGCAGTTGCACGACCCGACCTCCGGCACGAATGCGTTTGCCGGTCAGGTCTATTACGAGTTCGGGCGGTCCAACGGCGAGTTGCGCTGCCTTGACCGTATTGACGAAGCTCTCCTGACCATTGAGAAGGCCCTCGGGCAAACCCTCTCGAAGCCGCACGAACGGAATGGTCGCCAGGGTCACCTTTGCCCGGTTCGCATCGTGAGGGCGCTTGTCGCGGTCGTGGATCACGCGCCGGCTGCGCGATGGGTAGAAGAAGTTTGGCAAGGATTCATACGGCGCAGAGACCAGCACGTGGCTCAGGCGATCTTGGGCACGTCCGTAGAGCGAAAGCGCATAGCCAGTGTAGAAGCCCATCGTCTTCCTACCGCCGGCGATAGAGACGTGGAGAGCCGAATCCCGATCACTTGTGAGCTTACGGACCTGTTCCGCGATGTGATCGGCGGCGACATCGTTGTCTTCTTCCGTGCGAATGTCTGTCAGCGGATCAGAGCCACCGATCACATGGATATTGTCCGGCGAAAAAGCGACGGGCGGCAGGTCGTATTCGTCGCACAGCCGACCGAGCCAGGCGTCGCCGGCCAACAGACTGAGTTCGGCATTGCGCTTGCCTTCTTTGGTGGTCAGCAAGTGGATTTCTGTGGGAGTGAACCGTGGTTCTCCCGCAACCGCCAACGCGTAAATGGTCTCGGTCACCACTTGGGGCGACAGACCGGTGGCAGCGAGTAAAATACGATGCGGGTATTCGTATGGAGCCAATCCAGAGTGACGTTTGTGATCCGGCATAGGTCTCAATATAACCAATTCTCTCCATTTGCTCCGATCTGGCAAGCTTGCGGTTACTGACCGGCTCGGCCTTGGCTGGAGAGGGGACAGGACAAGGGCAAAGGGAGTAGAGTCTGAAGCCGCAGACGGGCCCTCATCACTCTCCGAGAGGCCTGTTCAGCCCACCTTTAACCTCTTCCCACTCGTTTGGCTCCCGCCGGCGACAACCTGCCGGTGCATTTTTGACCCGTGCTCATAAAAGCGGGCGGCCCAGATACCGCTGAACGACTCGTTCTCCCCAGGCATTCTCCAGGTCATGACCTTAGCTGATCCAAGCGTCACGCCAATGAGAGCACGTGGTTGGTCGTGCGTCTCCGTCAGATAATGACCGCCTGACTCTTCATCCACATAACGCATGGTAATCCGGCGGTAGATATCGCGCCAGGCATCGTCATGGCCAAGTGGATACAGCACCTCGGCTTTCCCCTCAACCAACACCTTGCGGTACAGACCTGATTCTTCGTCAATAGTAATAGCAACACAGGCATCTTTGCGCCATTGCAGACGGGTCCGGGGGATTGGCTCTGCGTCTTGTATTGTCGAAGGTCACGCTCATGATGAGATTGTAGGCACGCTCGGCATTGTCGCGATTGATCTGGCTGTTCTCGGCCGTATCCGTCCACCCGCCTTTCCTGTCTATCGAGAATAACCGTCGTGAACCTCCTGGGCGGCCGCCGAGAGGTCCACTTCCCTGAACAGCGATTGGTAGTCGGGGTGCTGCGCGAGCCGTCGGTACTCTTCCTCGAACATTCCCACATCCACACCCTTGACAGCGTTGCCAGCCTCGTCATAGCGGCGGTAACTTTACCCGTAGCAGCGGACAATCCGACCGTGTTGGATAGTTTAATGGCAGAATAGAAGCCCAAGCCCGAGATCAGTTCGCAACGCTTCTCGCGAGCAATTGGTCAACGCTGGCAGCAACCTCGTAGCGGGCCGGATTTTCCCCGACCTTGAGCGCTCGAAAGTGTACCTTGCCGCATTCGATCTTGCCGGCTTCCGCGAGGCGGAGATCGTCCAGGAGGGTGCTTGCTTTCGTCTCAACGACGAAATAAACGCGTTCGCCCTCATCCGTGTCGGTGAGAACGGCCCAATCGGGGTTGTAGCTCCCGAGCGGCGTCGATACCTGAAACCAACCCGGTAGCTTGACATAGAGCTTGACGGCGGCGTTCTTTTCCAAATCGTCAGCGAACCGGGCCTCCGTGTCAGACTCGTAGATGACCTTCTCGTGGACCGACTTCTCAGCCTTGAGCATATTCTTCAGGTAGCCGATAAATTCCTCCTGCTCAAAGAATTCCTGAGCGTAGTAGGCCTCGTCCCCTATCCGTTGGTATTTTATGCCGGCGACCAGCGCTCGTTGCTTACAACTGTTGATGGCCTGCGCGGCAAGCTCAATGAACTGCTGCGGATTGCGCTTGAAGTCGTCAAGGCGCTGGCTGCCGACGAGAAGTCTATGGATGCTGCGCCGGGTGAGCTGCGTCCGGTCCTGAAGCTCGGTGAGTAGGTCCGGTAGTTCGATATCGGTCTCTTCGAGGACGACGGTCGCCGACCCGGCAATCTCGGTTGCCTCGACTCCCGCCTGACCGATGGCTATGTCCGCCTTGCGCCATTGCAGACGGGTCCGGGGGATTGGCTCTGCAGTCTGTAACGCAGTGGCCGAGTTCTTCAGCAAGGCTTCATTGTCGAAGGTCACGCTATAGTTGGTCTTGTGCTTGATGCGGTCCCACAACGCCTTGAACTCGGCGCTAGCGAGTACGGCTTGGCGCGGGCGGACAGTTTGCCTTTCGTCGGCATTCCTGACTTCCAGACGCCCCGAGAGTTTGCGCAACACCGAAACGATCTCCGTCCGGTGCGCAGCAAATTCTTCGGGCAGGGCAAGAGCGTCGTCCCGGATCGCCTCCCGGAGAGAGTCCTGTATCCGCCCTCTGCGGTCGATATAGCCTTCTGCCTGCAAGTGGTCGAAAAACGCCTGCGACTTGTCGAAACCGAGGGTTGTTGTTTCTCCGCCGTCGCCGGTTACCGGAATCTGCGCGAACTGATAAGGCGATAGATCATGTGGTGCTTGTCGACGTGCGTTGCCGAGTAACGCAGCGTGCAGAGCGGGTTCATGGCGTCCAGCGCTTTTTTGCCCCGTCCAGCTAGGCCGCCGTCCACGCTTTGCGGCTCGTCGATGATCAGTATCGGGCGCGTGGCCCGGATAAGGTCTATCGGCCTTTCGCCGCCCGTCTTCTCGTTGTTCTTGTAGAGGTTGTTGACATCCTTCTTGTTGATGGCGCCGACCGTGACTACCATGATCTGGATTTGCGGGCTGGTGGCGAAATTGCGGACCTGGCCGAGCTTTTCCGAATCGTAGAGGAAGTACTCGAACGGCGTGCCTGAATAGAGCGTCTGGAAATGATCGTCGGTCATCTGGAGCGACTTGTAGACGCCTTCCTTGATCGCAACCGACGGTACGACGATGACGAACTTGGTGAAACCGTAGCGCTTGTTCAATTCGAAGATCGTGCGCAGATAGACGTAGGTCTTGCCGGTGCCTGTCTCCATCTCCACGGTGAAGTCGCCGGAGCCCAGAGAGACGGACGGCGGCAGGCCGTTCCGAAGCTGGATGTCCTTCAGGTTCGCGAGAATCTCGTCGTCGAGCAACGTCAGCCGGTTGCCGACGCCGAGGTCGTTCTGGGCGAAGGCCAGCCGCTCTTGCCGATCCCACCGATCCCGGGTGACCGTGAACTCCGTCCGGCAGACCTCCTGACCGCGGAATAGGTCGCAGACGGCATCCACCGCCTGGAGTTGGAAATCGAGGTTGGGCTCGAAACGGAGCTTCATCATGCCGCAAGCTTCTCTCAACTATGTTACTACGCCATGCGGTCAAGCAAGCATCAGCCGTTCGCCCTTCGGCTGCGGGACCGGCCGACCCAACTCCTGCGCTCGCTCGACCCAGAACCGCATGGCGTCCTTGACATTTCGCAACGCGGTTTCCTGATCGTCTCCGTGCGCCATGCATCCGGGCAGTTCGGGGGCCTCAGCGATGAACGCCTGGTCCTCGTTGCTCCAGTAGAGAATGATCTCGTATTTGTGCATCAATCGTCTCCTCCCAGCCTGTATTTCATAATGAACTGCCGGACCTGCTTCACTTGGTAGGGCTTGGCGTGTCCGCCACGGCTTTGCAGATTGACAATTTCCACCATACCATCCTTGTCGAACAGGTGATGGCTTCCGCGTATGCGCTCCTCGAACCTGTGGGACCCCATCCGATTCGTGCCCATGGAGGCGGATGGCTTCCGCGTATGCGCTCCTCGAACCTTGCCCGCCACCTGGGCCGGGGTGGCGGGCGCGATCACGGATGGCTTCCGCGTATGCGCTCCTCGAACCCCAAATACTCCATCAGGGCACGCAGATCGGAGAACCGGATGTTCGCGTCCGAGCGTCCCCGGAGAATTGTCTGCAAAAGCCGCTCATGCCGGTTCATGGACTATCATCCCCAACCCGCCGGTATCACACCGCACGTTGCCGAGGCCGCGCTGCTTGAGAGTCTCGGCGAGGTTCGCCTTCGCGACGTCGTCTGCGAAAGCGCTGTCACGGAAAATGACGGTGGTCTCACCGGCGGGGGCGAGCGCATCATGCCAGTCGGCTATGCCCGCCGCCAGCGGCTCCACATCATCGCGAGAAACTGCTTCGACAAGGCAGGCGATCAGCGTGCCGGCGCCGACCGAGTGCACGCACTTGCCCGCGATGGTCTTTGTCTCGATGGGCACGCAGAGATCAAGACCGAGCTTCAGTAGGAGTTCGTAGAGAATGTCTTCCTCGCTTCGATCCGACTTAATGTGGTCGATGCTTCCGAGCAACGTCCCATCCAAATCTTCGCGGTCTGGTTCCCAGGCACGGATGTTGGACGAATCCAACTTGAAGACCCTGAAGCCGGTGTCGCCCTTGTGGTCGGGATTCTCAGCTTTTATTCGCTCACCGGCAGCCTTTGCGCGCGCCTTTGTCACTTCGAAGATAGTCGAGAACTGCTCATTTCCTGCTACAGGCTCTGGCAATTGAACCAAGATGAAGCGACGGTAACCGCCCTCATCCCTGTTCAACAACTGTATGACAGCGTGGCCGGTGGTCCCACTACCCGCAAAGAAATCCATGACAATAGCATTTGGATCCTCGCCAGTGACGGCGAGTAGACTGTCGTAAACAGACCAGAGGCTCTTGGGAAACGTAAAAGGCGAGTCTGGAACAAGGTCTCTAACTAATCTTGTTCCGTAGTCATTCGCGTCATACCTCTTGTCAGTCCAGACAGTCCTAAAGCGCCCAAAGTCCTTTCTTATCTCAATCTCGTAACCTCCATCCTCTTCCTAGGACGAAGCAGGTGCTTTCTGGCATCAACCGATTGCCTGACGTATCGCCACTTTCGCTCGGTACCTGACTTGTCGATCGGGTAGACGTAAACAGCCTCACATCCATGGACGCTCTGCCGTGGATGGAAGTCGTCATCACATACATCGCCGAAGCCGGTAATCTCACCATCCTTCACTATTATTGGATAGAAGCAATTCTTCGCATCCTTTCTTTCAGACTCTGTTCCCCAATTCCTGAATTGGGACCACTTCTTCTCGGATTCATCAATCTTCCTATCGGAAATTGCTTTCGTTCCACTTGGATAGACGAAGAAGGCATATTCGTGGACATATGAGAAGTTCCGGCCCTGCACTCCTCGCGGATTGTGCACAATCGGTACACACACGTGATCGTAACTACCCTCTTCATATATTTCCTTTAGGACCATCCCCAACTGGGTTACTTCATTGTCGTCAATCGTACAGATAAGTACTCCGTCCTGCCTAAGGAGATTCCTGGCGACCTTGAGCCGTGGATAGATCATGGACAGCCAATTGGTGTGAAACCGGCCACCGATCATGGGATTACTAGAAAGGCTCACGCCTCCCTCGACTTGGCCGGTTACTTCAAGATAAGTGCGAATACCATCGTGATAATCGTTGGGGTAAATGAGATTCTTACCGGTGTTATAAGGAGGATCGATATAGATGGCTTTTACGCGGCGACTGAAACTCTTCTGCAGGAGTTTCAGCACCTCCAGGTTGTCGCCCTCGATCACCAGGTTCTGAGTGGTGTTCCAATCGACGCTCTCATCGGGACATGGGCGGAGTGTGCCGGTGGACGGAGTGAGAGCAAGCTGCCGTGCGCGCGCTTGCCCGTGCCAGTTGAGGCCATACTTTTCCTCGCGATCGTTCACAGCGTCGCCGAGAAGCTGCCGGAGCACCTCGAAGTCTATCTTTCCCTCGGAGAATGCTTCGGGGAACAAAGCCTTCAAGCGTTCGAGGTTGTCGGCAAGGATATCCGCGGAGCGGGTTTCCGGGTCGCCGCCGCCGATCTTCTCCATGATACCCCTCTCCCTTAAAGTCTGGCCCGAGCTGCATCGCGGTCGGCGCGCAGACGCGCAAGCTCCATGTTCATTTCAGCCCGGCGGGACATCTGTTTCTCCTTGCTGGCGGCGGATTGCACATTGACGATTCTATCATCGAGACACCAATTCCTCGATACCCTGCTGAATACGCCGCCGGTCGCCCGCCCGGACGGCACCGTTCTCGATCAGGAGCGTCTTGGGCACCCGGCGATCAATGAGCGCATCGGGTGGGAGTGCGAGCGCCGAGAACGGATCGAACCGCGTCATGACGCATCTTCCGCGAGCACGACGAGAAACGCCACCACCTCGAAACGGGAAGCTCTGGGAACTGCGAGGGCGGGCCGAGGGCGGCATCGCGCGCGGGAGCAGCGTGACGACGGCGGGCCGGCGGGTGGGGGTGGTGCATGTCTTCGCCGAAGCAGTCGCGCAAGAAGCCGCTTCCGGGCGCTCCGACCGCCCGGCAGCGGCTGAGGCAGGGGATGCCATGACGAAGCGGAAGGATCTGAAGGCGCGCTTGATGGCGGACCCGAAGTTCCGGGAGGAATACGCGCGGGTCGACAGGGTTGCGCACGGCTACGCCTGGATTGGAACGAATCCGCTTTCAGAATAATTATATGATTTTCTGGAATCCACTTATCCGATTGAAATAACACGATATTTATTGCAATACAGCTTACCGACACAAACCACACCGGGACAACACTAGGGCTGCCGTCTTCCCGGAGGGTGGCAATCCGCGCCAGATGACCGCGCTCTTACAGAAATGTGTCGCGTTCTTAAGACGATGGACGCTTCTTCAGAATCCTTGCATCACCGGTCTCAATCGCCTCACGTGGTTGAACCCCAAGGCCTCTTGCGACGTTATCCCAGTCTGGCGGGCTCGGCATGATCTCTCCCTTCTCTACTCTCTCATTCTTCTTCCCGCCTCTGCAGAGGCCCCTCGGAGCCCCCCTTGTACCACTGGCTCATCATAACTGCCAGACAATCAGCTCCACGCGGACCCTTCCAAGCTCACCCCGGTCGGCGGCCTTCTCCAATCGCCAAGAGCCAAAACCCCGGAGAGGAGCAATCCTTTTTTGACATTCGTGGCTGTTCTTTGTAATAATTCGGCCTCATTCCATCCCCATGCATGATTTCGGACACGCGCTCGGCTTGGCCTGGAAACTGATTGTCGGGGCTGACCCGATGCTGCTTGAAATTGCTGGTCTGTCCCTGCAGGTCAGTATGACCGCCGTTCTAATCGCGTGTGGGCTAGGTCTACCGGTTGGGGCCGGTCTGGCCACCACCCGCTTTCCGGGTCGGAGCTTTGCCGTTGTGCTGCTGAACGCTCTGATGGGGCTGCCGCCCGTGGTGGTGGGTTTATGCGTATATCTGCTGCTGTCAAACGCCGGGCCGTTCGGTTGGCTGCGCCTGCTGTACTCACCCACAGCAATGATTATCGCCCAAACCGTGCTGGTCACCCCGTTGGTGGCGGCCCTGGCCCGGCAGGTGCTTGAGGACCTCCACAACGAGTATGAGGAGCAGTTCGAGTCGCTGTGTGTTCCGGCTCTGACGGCTATCCGGGTCCTGCTGTGGGACGCGCGCTATAGCCTGCTGACCGTTGCCCTAGCCGGTTTCGGTCGCGCCATCGCCGAGGTTGGGGCGGTAATTATTGTTGGCGGCAATATCAGGCATGTGACACGGGTGATGACCACCGCAATCGCCCTTGAAACGTCTAAGGGCGACCTCCCCCTCGCTCTGGCCTTGGGACTCATCCTGATGGCGCTGGCCCTGGCGGTCAACCTGGCGGTTTCGGCCCTGCGCAGCACGGCCAACAGGTGGGCGTATGGGTAGTCCGAGGGGGGCCAAGGCCCCTCCCCTGCTGCCGCTCCGGGTCAATCGGCTCGTATACAGCGTGAACGGCACAGCGCTGCTCAAAGGTGTAGACCTGACGCTGGCCGCGGGTCCCCGGACGGTTGTTATGGGGGCCAACGGCGCAGGGAAAAGCCTGCTGTTGCGCCTCTTACATGGTCTGCTGACGCCGACCTCGGGCGTAATTGAGTGGGGACAGACAGGGTGGGGCACGGCCGTGCGACGTCGCCAGGCCATGGTCTTTCAACGTCCGGTGCTGCTCCGCCGTTCGGTCAGGGCAAATCTCCGTTTTGTCCTTGCTCTGCGGTCCGGTAGATATAAAGACCGCCCCCAGCGGCTGGTCCGGCTGCTTGAGCTGGCCGGATTATCCGCCGTGGCCACCCGTCCGGCCCGAGTGCTGTCAGCCGGCGAGCAGCAAAGGCTGGCGTTGGTACGGGCGCTCAGCCTGGAGCCGGAGGTCCTGCTGCTGGATGAACCGACGGCTAGTCTCGACCCGGCCACGGTTGCCGCTATAGAGAGCTTGATCCGAACCGCGGATACCCAGGGAGTCAAAATCGTTCTTGTTACCCACGATATTGGGCAAGCCAGGCGTATCGCTGACGAGGTCGTTTTTGTCCATCACGGTCGGATTGCCGAACATACGGCCGCTGAGGAGTTTTTTGGACGGCCACGCTCGGAGCCGGCCCAGGCCTATCTTGAGGGGCGGCTGGTGCTCTAGCCAGCGGCCTGCGGCTACTCAGAAGGAGCGTCTGTCATGGTCCACTCCTGTCGTCCCGCGTCTCTTCTCCGTGCGCTCGGTCTGGCCTTGGCGCTTGGTATCGGCGTTGAGTTGGCTCAGGCTGCAGGCCAGTTTATCGTTGTGCAGTCCACGACCTCAACCCAGAACTCGGGTCTATTCAATCACCTGTTACCTCACTTTCAGGAGCGGAGCAGTATCCAGGTTCGGGT
The DNA here is from genome assembly GCA_965214605.1 of uncultured Binatia bacterium (SeqCode). GTDB lineage: Bacteria > Desulfobacterota > Binatia > Bin18 > Bin18 > JAAXHF01. Next base: position 1,711,205 of record OZ243961.1, read on the forward strand.
GGTGGCGGTCGGCACCGGCCAAGCCCTGAGAAACGCCCGCAACGGTGATGCTGACGTTGTCTTCGTGCATGCGAAGGCTGCAGAAGAGCAGTTTGTCGCCGACGGTTGGGGCGTGAAACGCTATGCGGTGATGTGCAACGATTTCGTGATTGTTGGGCCGCAGGCCGATCCAGCCACAGTCGAAGGGCTGACTGATGCTCCGGCGGCGCTAAAACGCATCGCTGCCAGTCGCGCGGTCTTTGTGTCGCGCGGTGACGACAGCGGCACGCATCAGAAAGAGCAGAGCCTGTGGCAACTAGCCGGTCTTGACCCGACTGCGGCCAGCGGCAGCTGGTACCGTGAGACCGGTTCGGGCATGGGCGCCAGCCTGAATACTGCGGTCGGCATGTCGGGCTATACCCTCACCGATCGCGGCACCTGGATCAGCTTCCGCAACAAGGCCGATTTTCAGGTGTTGGTCGAAGGCGATCCACGACTGTTCAACCAGTACGGTGTGATTCTAGTCAACCCGGTCAAGCATCGCCACGTTAAAGCCGCCCAGGCCCAAGAGTTTATCGACTGGCTGATCGGCCCGGAGGCGCAGCGGCTGATCGCAGCCTACACGATCAACGGCCGGCAGCTCTTTTTTCCAAACGCGCCCGACAATACGAAGTAGGCAGGACACACGCGAGCGCTTGACAGCCCGCGGCTGCCCACCCGATAATTACTTGACTGTTGGCCGGATAGGAAGAGGCATGAATTACGACGTGATCATCGTTGGGGCGGGTTCGGCCGGTTGCCCACTGGCGGCCCGGCTGTCGGAAGATCCACGCCGGTCGGTCCTGCTGTTGGACGCCGGCCCGCACTATGAGCGTATCGACGAATTTCCAGAAGTCCTCCAACAGGGCGGCTCCATGGCGTCAAGTTTCCCCGGCCATCCCAACAACTGGTCATTCAAGGCCAACCTGACCCCTGAACTCCCCTACTCGGTGCCGCGCGGAAAAGTGGTCGGCGGCTCAAGCGCGTTGAACGGGACGGTTTTCATCCGTGGCGTTCCGCAAGACTTTGATAGCTGGGCTGAGCTGGGGAACCCCGCTTGGTCGTATGACAAAGTGCTGCCCTATTTTAAGAAACTGGAGGCGGACCAAGACATCCACGCCCCCATGATCCAAAACGCATTCCATGGCGCCAACGGTCCTATTCCGGTCCGACGGCCTAAGCCAAAGGAGTGGAACTCAGTACAGCAGGCCTTCGTGCAGGCCTGTCTAGACGCCGGTCACCAAGAAGACCCGGATATGAACCACCCGGACTCAATCGGGGTCGGTTCCCTGCCGCTCAACAATATCGACGGGATTCGGATGAACACCGCGGTGACCTATCTGACGCCGAATCTCCACCGCCAAAACCTGAGCGTGTGGGGGGAGTCCCATGTCGGGCGGGTGTTGTTTGAGGGCCGTCGGGCGGTCGGGGTGGAAGTCGATAGACGGGGGGAGCACCTGGTCATTTACGGTGGGGAAATCATCCTCAGTGCCGGGGCGGTCAAGTCTCCACACCTGTTGTTGCTGTCGGGCATTGGACCGGCCGACGAGCTGCGTCGGTGTGATATCCCGGTGTTGCATGACTCTCCCTACGTGGGCAAAGACTTCACCGACCATCCGGCAGTGATGGTTATGTACAAAACCAAGAAGACGCCGCAGACCTATCAGGGTATGCCGATGCTGCAGACCGGTCTGCACTATACCGCCGAGGGATCGACGACCCGGGGCGATATGGAAATCTTGCCGTTCTGTTTTTCAATGACCGATTCGTTTGTCACCGCCAGTCGAAAAGACGGCGCCCAGCTGCCCGGCCTGCCGTCCTTTTTACGCCACCCCTTTAAGACCCTGTCCGCCATGCGTGGGATTTCGGTCAAGCGGCTGCTCGAACAGGTCCGGCGCGGGCGCGACCTGATGATCGGTAGCTCGCTCCAAGAGGCACGCAGCAAGGGCAAGATGCGGCTGGTATCGGCCGACCCCTATGTCCAGCCCGAGCTCCACTACCACTATCTATCCGACCCGTTCGACCGTCAGCGTATGCGCGAGGGCGTTCGGCTCGTCATCGACCTCATGCAAAGCCGAGCGTTTAAGCCGCTGGTATCGGAGCGGACGGTGCCGGACGACGAACAGCTGGCCTCAGACCAAGCTCTGGATCACTGGATGTATACGACGCTCGGCACCGCTATCCACATGTCGGGCAGCTGCAAAATGGGCCCGGACGATGACCTCACCGCAGTGGTCGATCAGTTCGGGCGCGTGCGCGGGGTGGAAGGGCTGCGAGTGGCCGATACCTCTATCCAGCCCAATGTGGTCCGCCGCCCGGCCAACGCTACGGCGATCATGATCGGCGAGCGCATGGCGGAGTGGATTACCTAACGGAAAGGGAAGACACCGTGACCACGATAGCGCCGATGCTCACCCTGTCGCACCAGTATGGAAGTGGCGGCAGTCTCATTGCCCGCGAACTCGGTCAGCGACTCGGCTGGTCAGTCTGGGATAAAGAGATTGTGCAAACGATTGCCTCGCAGCAACATGTTGCCGAAGGGTATGTGGAAAACAAAGACGAGCGGGTTGGCTCGTTCATTGAGCGAGTGGTCGGCTTTTTTGGCGTGGGCGGTTTTGAGACCGCCTATAATATTCCCCCGCCGCTGCGCCTGAGTGATACGCAGCTGGCCCGGCTGACCCGCGAGCTGATCGAAGACGTCGCCAAACAGGGCAATGCAATCATTGTTGGGCGGGCCGGCAACTGCATTCTAGCCGACCGACCGAACACCTTACACGTGTTTGTGTTCGCCCCTATGGAGGCTCGTATCAAGCGTGCCATGGAGGTCGAAAAGCTGACCCACTCAGAGGCTGAACGGCGGATTGCCGGCATGGACAAGCTGCGGACCGAGTATGTGCACAACTGCTATCAGGCCGAATGGCGCGACCCGCAGGGATATCATCTACAACTCGACTCCGGGGAGTGGGGTGAAGACAGGGTAACCGAGCTGGTGATATGGGCTCTGGAGCATCGGCCGGAGGCCGGGCGCTAGGCGGGCTCCTCTTCTGCCTTCGGCCATGACTCCTCGCCCGGAGGATTCGGATGACACTGATAGGAGGTCAGCCCCAGCCCACTCATGTCGGCCGGTGGGGACGAGAGACCGGCCGGGGGCGCAGCCTCCAACCCGGCCTGACCCTTCTGCTCGGCTTCCGGTATCGCTCGACCGTTTGTGCTGTAGGGGCGCAGTTCGGCAACCGGCTGTCCCTGTCGGACCACAACGAGGGTATGCCCGTTTTCGACCTGTTTGAGGTAGCCGCCCAAGCGGGACCGCAGCTGTTTGGTAGTAACTGATTCGTGCATGGTCCCTATTCTCAGCCATCGCAGGACTGGCTGTCAATCAAGAGTGGCGATCCTAAATTTCCGTCGGGGACAGAGGCCCCCGGCTTGACTCCCCGCCGCCTCAACGGTAGCGGTAGGCCCAGAAACCAACGTGCACCAAGGGGGTTGGCATGAAACTGGGTATTGGCATTGGCTATTCTGGCGGGCAGGTCCGACTGCCGATGGAACATATTCTTGAGACCGAGCGGCTCGGCTATGACTCGGTGTGGAGCGCCGAAGCGTACGGCTCCGATGCGGTTACTCCGCTGGCCTACTTGGCGGCGAAGACGACGCGACTGAAGCTCGGCACTGGCATTATGCAGCTGGCCGGGCGGACTCCGGCCATGTGTGCCATGACGATGTCAACGCTTGACGCCCTGTCCGAGGGGCGAGTCCTGGTCGGCCTGGGACTGTCGGGTCCACAGGTCATTGAGGGCTGGCACGGTATGCCGTACGACAAACCGGTGGCTCGCCTGCGCGAGTATGTTGAGATTCTCCGCAAGATCTGGGCCCGGGAAGAACCGGTCACCTTGGACGGCAAAGCGTATCAGTTACCTTACCAGGGGCCTGGGGCGACCGGCCTGGGCAAAGCGCTGAAATCCATCTTGCATACCCGCCAGCTGCCGGTCTATCTGGCCACCATGCAGCCACGCAGTGTACGACTAACGGCCGAGGTCGCCGACGGCTGGCTGCCAATCTGGTTCTCACCCCAGCGCGTCGGTATCTACGCCGAGAACATCGAAGAGGGTTTTCGACGCGCCGGGAACGGGAAATCATGGCGGGACTGGGATATTGCGGCCGGTTGTACGGTGATTATCGGCGATGATGTCAAAGCCTGTCTCGCAAAAATCAAGCCGACCCTGGCGCTGTACGTCGGCGGCATGGGGGCCCGCGGCAAGAATTTTCATAACGAGATGGTCACCAACTACGGTTACGGTGAGGCTGCGGCGCGGATTCAGGAGCTGTACCTGGCCGGCCACAAGGCCGAGGCCACGGAAGCGGTACCGGACGAGCTGTGCGATGAGCTGTCGCTGTGTGGCCCAGAGGCGCGGATTCGGCAGCGCTTCACGGCCTGGGAAGACGCAGGAGTGACAACACTGTTGGTGTCTTCCCAGCAACGCGAGGCTTATCATCTGATGGCGGATATTGCCCAGACAAAAAACTGACGAGCAAGGAGCAGCCCTATGAGCGAAACCATCTCGGCCAAGGACCTCTACCAACGCAAACGGATCGCTGTGCTGGACAGCGACATGGCCTATGTTGATACCGGCTCGGGCGATCCGGTCGTCTTCTTACACGGCAACCCAACCTCGTCGTATTTGTGGCGGAATGTGATTCCGTCGGTAGCACCTGCCCGTCGCTGCCTGGCTCCGGACCTGATCGGTATGGGCGATTCGGGGAAAAATCCGGCCGGTTCGTACCGTTTTGTAGATCACGCCCGCTATCTGGACGCCTGGTTTGAAGCCCTCGGGCTGACAGACAACGTCACCCTCGTTGTGCATGACTGGGGCTCGGCCTTGGGATTTTACTGGGCGCATCGCCATCCGGACCGCATCAAGGCACTGGCCTATATGGAGGCCGTTGTCCAGCCCCTGACCTGGGACACTTGGCCGGAAGCCGCGCGCCAGATCTTTCAGGCTCTGCGCTCGCCAGCCGGGGAAGAAATTGTGCTGCAAAAAAATACCTTTGTTGAACGTATTCTGCCGGCCAGTGTGATCCGGGGGCTGACCGATGAAGAAATGACGGTCTATCGACGTCCGTATCTGGAAGCGGGCGAGTCTCGGCGGCCGACCCTGACCTGGCCGCGCCAGATTCCGATTGACGGCGAACCGGCCGATGTGACCCAGATTGTCGACGCCTACGCCGCCTGGCTGTCACGGAGTACTATCCCTAAGCTGTTTGTGAATGCCGACCCGGGTGTTATCCTGACCGGCCCGCAGCGCGAGTTCTGTCGAAGTTGGCCGAATCAAAAAGAGGTGACGGTCAAAGGGCTCCATTTTGTACAGGAAGACTCGCCAGCCGAGATCGGTCAAGCGATTGCCGAGCTCTTAGCCTAACGGAGGGCAGGATGGACTATTCCACCATCACGTTTGAGGTTCAGGATAGGATTGCCACGGTCAGGCTAAATCGACCGGATAATGCCAACGCGCTCAATATCGACATGTCCAGAGAACTCATGCAGGCGGCGATCCGGTGTAGTGAAGATCGGGCGATTCGGGCGGTGCTGCTGACCGGTACAGGCCGGATGTTCTGTGCTGGCGGAGACTTGAAGAGCTTTGCGAGGCACGGACGCGGGGCGTCACTGGCCAGCCACCTCAAGGAGGTCACCAGCTATCTGCACAGTGCGGTGTCGCGCTTTCTGCGCATGGATCCGCCGCTGATCGGCGTCATCAACGGGATAGCAGCCGGTGCAGGGATGAGCATCGCGTGTGCGTGTGATCTCGTCCTGGCCGCCGAGTCGTCCAAATTTACCATGGCCTATACGAGGGCCGGTTTAACCCCCGACGGGTCTTCGACCTATTTCTTATCCCGGGCGGTGGGGATGAAACGTGCCACAGAACTCGTCCTGACCAACCGCACGCTCTCGGCCCAGGAAGCCTACGAGTGGGGTATTGTCAATCAGGTCGTCCCGGACGCCGGGCTGATGAGCCGAGCCACCGAGCTTGCCACCTCGCTGGCTGCCGGAGCGACCGGCGCGTTTGGCGCGGCCAAACGTCTGCTGCATAACGGCTGGACCGAAACAGTGGAAACCCAGATGGAACTGGAAGCCCAGGCCATCGCCGCCCGGGCCCACACGGCCGACGGGCATGAGGGGATCCAGGCCTTTTTAGAAAAACGAGCTCCCGGTTTTCATGGGAAATAAGGAGTCTGGTTGTGTACAGTTTCGATCTCAGTCCGGAACAACGGCAGCTCAAAGAGACCGCGCATCGTTTTGCGGTCGAAGAAATCGTCCCCGTTGCCGCAGAGTACGATAAGAAAGAAGAGCTGCCGCTTGCAGTCTGCCACAAAGCCTGGGAACTCGGTTTTCTCAATCCTCAAATCCCGACCGAATACGGAGGTCTGGGCCTGGGAGTGATGGATACCTGCCTCATTGACGAAGAAATGATTTATGGATGTGCCGGTATCGCCCTCAACATGGTGGCCAACAACTTGGCCATCCTGCCGCTGCTGATTGCGGGCGATACCGACCAAAAGAAGCGGTATTTAGGTCAGCTGGTCGAAGAGCCAAGTTTTGCCGCCTTTGCCCTAACCGAGCCTGGGGCCGGCTCCGACGCCGCCGGCATCTCGACTAGCTATCGCAAAAGTGGCGATGAGTTCGTTCTCAACGGCACCAAGCACTTCATCACCAACGGCACGATTGCCAACTGGTACGTGGTGTTCGCGACCCACGACAAAGATCGCAAACACGGGGGGATTTCGTGTTTTGTGCTACCGTCCGATACGCCCGGTATTACCGCCAATCGGATGCATCACAAGATGGGCCAGCGCGCCTCAGACACGGCCGAGATTGTGCTTGAGGAGGTACACGTACCGCGCATCGGGCTCGTCGGCGCAGAGGGGGCGGGCTTTAAGGTGGCGATGCACACCTTTGATCACAGCCGTCCTGAGGTCGGCGCGTTTTCGATCGGTATCTCCCAGCGGGCTCTGGATGAGTCGCTGAAATACGCCCAGCAACGCGAGGCCTTTGGCAAAGCCATCGCAAATTTTCAGGCCATTCAGTTCATGCTGGCAGATATGGCGATTGAGTTAGAAGCCATGCGGCTGCTGACCTATAAAGCGGCCTGGATGCTTGACCAGGGGGCGCAGTCCTCGATTGTGTCCAGCTATGCCAAAGCCTTTGGTGCTGATCGAACGATGCAAATCACCACCAACGCGGTCCAGATCTTTGGCGGCTATGGCTACCTGGGCGAGTACCCGGTTGAGAAGCTGATGCGCGACGCCAAGCTACTCCAGATCTACGAGGGCACCTCGCAGATTCAGCGTGTGGTTATTGCCCGGCATTTGCTGAGAGGCCACTAGCCACCCTAGCAGCATTGCTTCAGACTGTACCAACTATGCCAACGGCACCATCAGGACTAGGGGTTCCACGGAGGAGCCTGTCAGCCACAAACTTTTGGAGAGGAGCACCCCAACCATGGCCGAAGAAATGGGTATTTTTGAGACTATGTATAGCATGCGGGCGATGCGTCGCCTCAAACCCGATCCGATTCCTCTGGAGACGATCCGCAAAATCCTGGAAGCGGGCACTCAAGCCCCGAGCGGCCAGAACTTACAGGGCTGGGCGTTTGTCCTGCTGCAAGAGCCGGACAAAAAAAAGTTCTTTCAGGAACGCTATCATAAAGCCATCCTCGACCGCTTCGGCGACAATATGAAACCCGATCCCAATGACACCTCCGCATGGGCACGCACGGTGCGCTCGGCCCTCCATCTGGCTGAACACATGCACGAGGCGCCGGTCCTGCTGCTGGTATGTGGCAAACGCGACTGGCCGTTTGCCGTGCCCAAAGAAAAGCGGGTCGGCCACGCGCCGCCGTCCTACGGTTCAATCTATCCGTGTGTCCAGAACATTCTGTTAGCCTGTCGCGCCCTAGGGCTGGGGGCCAGCCTGACGACTATGCACCAGATGTTTGAAGCTGAGTTGCGCGAACAGACCGGCATTCCCGACGACTACGGCGTGGTGGCGACCATTCCGATCGGTTTTCCCAGAGGGAAGTTCGGTCCGGTGAAGCGCCGGCCTGCGTCCGAGGTGACCCATTTTGACACCTGGGGTCGGCACCAACCCTCCTAAACGGGAGCGCGTCGCCATGAAGCACGCGATGTTTCTGCCCTACGACACCCCTGACACCATGATCGAGTGGGCGCGCAGGCTTGAGCAGGCCGGCTTTGACTCTGTCTGGCAGGGAGAACTCACCAACTCGGCTCTGCTCCCGTTGGCCGCAGTGGCCCCGGCCGTCAAGCAGATTAAACTCGGCGCCGGGGTGGTCCTCGCCTTTACCCACAGTCCGGTCATGCTCGCCTTTGAGGCCCTGGACCTGGACTATTTCAGCCACGGCCGGTTTGTCCTAGGTCTCGGCGTAGCCCATCCGAACCGCAACAATAACTGGTATGCGGGCTACGACGCGGGCAAGCCGGTCAGTCAGATGCGGGAGTATATCGAGGTCGTGCGTCTGGTGATGGACACAGCTCAGCAGGGCGGCAGTATCGAATACGACGGCAAATTTTACCAGATTAAGGCGCGCAATTTTTTTGGCCGTTCGACGCTCCAGCCGCGTTCTCGCATACCGATCTATATTGCGGCGGTCAAACCCCGCATGGCCGCTCTAACCGGCGAGATCGCCGACGGCTTGGTTGGCAACCCGATGTTCTCGCCCAAACACGTCGGCGACAATATCGTGCCCGGCCTTGCCACCGGCCTACGCAAAGTCGGCCGTCGGCGCTCGGACGTCGAGGTTCTGGGTCAGTGTTTTGCGGTAGTGGATGACGACCTCGCGACCGCCTACCGAGTGGGCGCCGGAGCCATGCTGTTTAGCATTTGGGCGATGATTTATGACGATATTTTTGCCGCTCACGGTTTTGCCGAAACCGTGGCTCAGGTCCGCGCTACCCAGCGCACCCCGCAACGTATGGACGCAATTGACCTCATTCCCAAGGATATGGTGGACGCCTTTTGCGCGGTCGGGCCGGTTGATCGAGTCCGGGCTAAGGTTGATGAGCGCGAGGGCTTGCTCGATACGGTCATTGTTGCCGTGCCGAATACCGGCACGACGGCTGAGCAGCGCGATCACTACCGGAATAAGCTGATTGAGGCCTTCTCGGCCTAGAGACCCTCGGGAGCTCGGCCGCGCCGAACAGTGTAATTTCAGACATGCATGTCTGATGTTGTTGGCGAAAAGGCGCAGCTTTTCTGGTCGCGCTAGTGTAAGACACAGGGGCGGCCGGGCACCTCCACGATCTCCTGCGTCTGCTGCCCACCCTTCAGCTAATCAACCAGAACATCAACATCAACCAGGAGTTGGGCGCGGGCCGCCTATACCTCCTCTGTCGGTCAGCCAAAACCGCCCCAGAGCTATGAGGGTCGCAGTCCCTGAGTGGGTTCACATGGGACCCGCCTTTCCACATCCGAAATTCGCGTTCTTGTAGAGGGAGAGCCTGAGCGAAATAGTGGTCAGTGACCGGCTGAGGAACGCGGTGCTGCTTGCCAATATGGGACCGCCGGGCTTTGCTGCTTGGCGAGCCGCAGACCCCCTCGGCTCAGAGTGTGGACACCTCGACGGATTCCTACGGTATGGACTCCAGGGTAAGAAACGGTTTTTTGCATATTTCTCGTTCAGTATTTGGAGGAGATTCGGTATTTTTCCGTCCTATAGAAAAGTGGTGGTGCGTGTCAGATTCGTACCCGTGCCCAGCTTCCGGTCTCCCAGCTCCAGACAAAGACTGCGGACTGAATCAAGTGATAGCCGATGTTGAGATTCCAAATCGCCAACAGTCCCAGGCCAAACGCCGTGCTGAGCAGAAACGCCAGGGGCAGAAAGAAACACCACTGCAGCCCCAGGGAAATCACCATCACCCGCCGGCTGTGACCCGCCCCGTAATGGGCGTTCATCAACACCATGCCGATGACCTCAAACGCCATGGTGGCGGCGGTAAGCTGCAGCGGCAGGCGGGCCAGGCCAAGCGTCGTCGGATCGCGCAAGAAGAGGCCCAGAAACACATCCGGGACGAGCACGGCCGGCAACGCCAGCAACCCCACGCACACCATCGCCAGACGGACCACCTGCCAGGCCCAGACCCGCGCCTCATCAACCGCGCCGGCTCCCAGCGCCTGGCCGACCAGCGAGGCGGCCGCCAGGCCAAAGCCGTTGGTGAGCAACATCCACAACAGCAGGAAATTCGACAACACATGTCCGGCCGCCAACTCGGCCGTGCCAATCGTACCCAGAATCCAGAAGAACAGCGTCATGCCCAAGGCAAAGAAAACGTGCTGGATGCCGGCCGGGGCCGACACGCGGATCAGCGTCCACAGGATTGCCCGGTCCGGCCGACGGACGAGAAAGCCGCCATCTCGGGCGCGCCGGTAGGCGGTCAACAGGTAGGCGAGCGAGCCGATTGATACCGCCGTCGTCGTCCCAATTCCGGCCCCGAACACGCCCAGTGCCGGCGCACCCAGGTTGCCGAATATCAACACCCAGTTCAGAAAGATATTCGTCACGTTCATGAGGATGATCGTGCGCATATAAATCGCCGACAGATTGACCGCATTCCAGTAACCACGAAACACAAAATTCGTTCCCATCGCCGTCAGGCCGACCAGTCGGGCCTGGAGGTAGAGGGTACCCTGACTGGCGACAGCGGCATCTTGGCTGAGGAGCGGAAAGAAACGGGGGGCGACAAAGATGAGCCAGATCGACAACGGAACCCCCAGCAGCAGGACTAGCAGCAGTCCGCCGTTTAAGGGCACGGCAATCTCGCGTTGGCGGCCCGCCCCCAGCCAGCGTGCTGAAGTAGCCTGTACGCCGGTTGAGATACCGAGGATAAACGCGCCACAGGTAAAGGTGGTAAACCCGGCCAGCCCGACCGCGGCCAGTGCCTCATCGCCCAACGAGCCGACCATAGCCGTATCGACCAGGTTCATAATGTTCTGGGACACCATGCCGCCCATGATGGGCAGAGCGAGAGTGAGGATGCGGCGCCAACGAGAGAGAAACTGGGCAGAGACGTCTTGCGGAGAAGAATCAGCGTACAAAGGGGGACTTTCAGTTACACACACGTGAGGAGCTGACAGCGGATTTTGACTACCACGTCAGGGAGGGTCTGGATAGGGGCCGCGCAGATCCTACGACACCAGGAAGTGCTCCAACTCCTCGCCTCGGGCAGGAGGCTGAGACAATCCCCTAGCAGGCGGATCTCCCCTCCCTTTTTTTGGCCGTGGCTGTTAGACAGACAGGGGAGCGAGTCAATCATGAGGCAGAGGCTGCGGAACTCTTGGGATATCGCCCGTGCCAGTTCACGCCTAGGCAAAAAGCCGCTGGCAAGTCGGGGGCCCGACCAAGATCTGGTTGTTTTTCGAAACGCGACTGGCCAAACCCACGCCTTATTCGACCGCTGTTCTCATCGCGGAGTGCGCTTATCGCTCTGGGTCGGCTGACTGCCGAAAGCCTGGCGTGTTCCTACTCATAGCTGGCACGACGACGAGACGGGACCGTGCATACATATTCCATCGCTGTCTGCAGACCGTATTATCCCGGCAGGGATCGCTGCTCCATTCTTTAGTTTGCCAAGAGCAGGAGGGAGGGCTAGGGATTCCTCATTTCAAGCAGCATCACCCGGGCATCAAGGCCCAATACTCATACAGGGCGCAGCCATGAAAATCATGGGGAACACCCTTGATGTCCGCCACGTGCCGTTCATTCACCGCTGGACCCATCCCTATGCCGACCGGTTCCTGCGGTTTTATTGAGGGCAGCTATAAGATCCGTCTTATCGAACGGGGGATGGTGCTGTTCGTTCCCCCCACCCCCGCCGCTCCCATTCCTAAAGCGGCCCAAAGTGCTGCTAGGCTTCGAGCTGCCCGACCGGATGCCGATCGAGCTGTGCGGAAGCCGTTTCACATGATCGCCATCATGCACGCTCTTCCGACCGGACCAAACAACCGTCGTTTTGAGTGGCTGGGAACCACAATCCTGCCGTTTGGGCGGCGAGCTTCCTAGCGGCGCAGGGGACAGTTCCTCTTTCATCAAGACCAGCGTGTCGTCGAGAGCGCCCAGCCGTGGTATGACCAGGCCCAGGAGCAGTTTGAGCGCAGCGTGCAGGCAGAGATGCCTCGACCGTAATTGGCCCGCCGCATTGTCGGGCTAGACGCGGGCCACGGGTGGGAACAAACGCCTCGGGGCCCAACGCGGCGGCGGGTTGTTGCGGTCCGGGCTTAACGGATAAGGAGTCGGTATGACAGACACGATTGGTCTTCTCCATCCTGGAGAGATGGGAGCAACGGTTGGAGCGGCCGCCCAACTGAACGGCGGGCGGGTGGTATGGGGCTCAGACGGGCGTGGTCCCCAGACCCGAAGCCGGGCCGAGGAAGCACGGCTAACCGATGTGGGCTCCTTGCCCGCGCTAGTGGCACACAGCCATATTATTTTCAGCGTATGTCCACCTCACGCTGCAACCGAGCTAGCCCACGCCGTCGCCGGCCAGCACTTCTCGGGCGTTTATGTTGACGCCAATGCCGTCTCTCCCACGACCAGCCGAGACGTCCGCCGGATTGTCGAAGCGGAAGGGGCGAGCTTTGTCGACGGCGGTATCATCGGCCCGCCGGCTCTGAAACCGGGCACGACTCGTCTGTATCTGTCCGGCGCCGAGTCCACACGGGTAGCGGCCTGTTTTCGTCATGGCCCGCTTGACGCGTATGTCCTTGACGCTCCGCCAGGGGCGGCCTCGGCACTCAAAATGACGTATGCGGCCTATACCAAGGGCACGGCCGCCCTGTTGATTGCGATTCGGACCTTGGCCATGCATGAGGGCGTTGACGCGGCGTTGATCCGTGAGTGGGAACTGTCACAGACCGAGTTGCCGGGCCGTTCGGCCGGCGCAGTGCGGGCCAACGCCAGGAAAGCCTGGCGTTTCAGTGGCGAGATGGAAGAGATTGCCGACACCTTTGCGGCTGCGGACCTGCCGGACGGTTTCCACCGTGCCGCAGCCGAAGTCTACCGTCGCATGTCCGAGTATAAAGATGCGCCTTCCCCACCTTCGGTTGAAGAGGCCGCAGCCAAGGTATTGAGACGGGGACGGCCTCCGTGGAATAAAAACTCCACCTGAGTGACGGATCATCGGTCGTCATCCGCCTCTGTCAGTCCGACGATGCGCCGCTCCTGCATAATATCGGACGCGAATCCATCAACGAGATTAGGCCGTGCTGTTATCGCTTCTTCCAGCGGACGACCCACGAACGAATATCGTTGTCGGGATGCAGACACACTTCTCTTCGGGTGGTGGTTTTGGAAAGCGCCTCTTGGCAATACGCATCAAAACGGACGGACAGTCGCGAGGGCAAAATTTCAACTCAGGGGACGGATGTTTTTGGGACACGCCGAACGATACCTCCCTTTGGGCGACCAAACTTTCATTTTCACCGCCAGCGTTCCGAAGCCAACCGGATAGCACTCTTCTCTCGTCTTCCAATCTCTACCGCGCCCTAAACGGCCTCTCTCAGAATACTCCTATTCGGTTCGAAGTGCGTGTTCCGAAGGCGTTCCTCCTTCTCAGTGTAAAGAAGCGTTCCAATGGGAAGAATTGCGCAATTATCTGCACGCCTGGGCTTGAAGCTGCTCCTCTGCGTCGATGTTGCTCAGTTTCGCTCCAAGGGGAGGCCTGACTCACTCTGGTCTCTTCATGACATTCTCGCTCCCTCGCATGGATTCGCGTGCTATACGCATCCTGATCGGCTTGAGTCAGCACTAGTTCAAGTCGTCCGGCGCCCAGGAGTGTCGATTTATCGGCAGGTCACCGGCAATGCTCGCCGGTGCGTCCTTTTCTGCGATGTGAGATGCCGTGTCGGGTATGGCGGCCAGTGGGCTTGAACGCGTCGTCAAACGCCGTTGGCCATCATTCAGCAGATACCCGCCAGCCTGGCAGCGCCTGAATCCCTGCAGTCACCATGGCTCCCATGAAATAAGAAGTTGGCTCCTCTTCCTCACTAGTGAGCCATCAGGTCATTCCAAAGGGGGGCCAGTGCTTCATTTCCCATGAGTAGGGAGCGGCATTCCCGCCTGCTTCGACCCATCAAAATGCCGGCTCATGAGAACGGAGGCAGCTTCCATTCCGTATGGTCCTTCCTGTTTGTTCATCGCTGACGTTGATGGGAAGGCGTTGAGACAGGAGAGGACTTCGAAGCCGTAGGGCGGCTTCTCCCCCCACTTCGCCCTACGGCCAGCTCGCGCTTATCCACACGCCAAGGCATATACATTCTTTACACCGGCCGGGAGCCGATACTCGGTCCAGGTCGCGCCGCCGTCCTGGGTGCCAAAGACCTGCCCCGTGCTGTTCACCCCATACACACAGCCCGCGTCCCGACGACTCGGCGCAACCGCCATCATCGTCCGCTGTGGCGTAACATCGTGGTCAAAGCGCTGCCAGGTCCGCCCCAGATCTTGACTGCGATAGATGGCGCCGGCTTTGCTCAGAGCGGCCGGACTGAGCGCAGCGTACAGCGTGTTGGGATCGTGCGGTGCGACCTGAATATCACGGGCGTAGGAGAAGGGTGAGGCCCGCCAAATTTCCATCTCCTGCCAGCTGTCACCCCGGTCGGGGCTACAAAACATCCCCATCCGGGTGGCCAGAAAAACCATGCCGGGGCGGGCTGGGCTGACCTCTAGGGCGTGAGTATCCATCATCCCCTCAGTGTCGGTGTCACTGCCGATCCGGCTCTTGAGGTGGTCGCGTTCGACCAATTCCAACAGCGCCGGCGTACAGTCATGCCAGGTCTCCCCAGCGTCAGAGCTGCGCATCACCCCGCCGACTTCAAGCCCGGCATACACATCATCCGGGTTGCTGGGATCAATCGTCATCCGAATCACTCGCATGGGAAAACCCATCTGAACCCCGCCCTGCGGTTCAAGAACGGACAAGCGACGCCAACTCTCCCCGCCGTTCTCACTCCGGTAGACGATAGCCGGGGCGGTACCCAGATACATAATGTCCGGATTCTGGGGATGAAAAATAATCGTCCATACCACCGCGCCGGGGTCTGGAAAATCAAGCCGCTGCCAGTGCTCGCCGCCGTCAGTTGTCCGGTACGGTCCATCCTGGGTGCCAAGGTAGACGACCTGCGGATCCCGGGGATGAATGGCAATAGCCCGTACCTCAACCTTGTCCGGAAGGCCATTGCTGAGCGATTGCCAGTCTGTTTCGCCCACCGCCTGACGAAACAGCCCACCGACCGCCCCAGTCTCTCCGGCTCCTGACCACTGAGCAGCTCCGGAATATACATACTGTGTCATACACAACCCCCTCTCAATCGTTAGGCTGGCTCTGACCATACGCATTGCCGCCGGCACAATGCAAGCGATCCGTTCAGCGTTTTTTCTACCCTACTTGTTTTCGCTTTTTTTTCGCTTATAGATTAACAGTATGAGGACAAACACCTCGCCCAAACGCAGGAAACGGTCGGCCGCAGCCCGGCCACGACCAGTTTTGCCTGATCCGCGGGCATTGCAGCGGGCGTATGACGCCCACACACGCAGTCTCGGCCCGGACTTTGGTCTCATTGATGAATGGTTGATGGATCATCGACCCGAGCTGTGGCAACAGATTCACCGGGAAGATGACAAATTATTTCGACTCCGGACCTTGGCGGTGAGTGAGCGTGAGTATAAGGCCGCCCTTGAGACCTTTATCTCTCTGTGCCAAGAGGCCGAGCGTCTGTACTACGAGGCCAATCCCGATGAGCTGAGCCTGCCGCTACTAGGTGAGGGTGAAGCTGTGGCCGTTTACTTCAGGTTGGCCGATGGGTCTCTACAGAAAGCGAGCGGCACGGCCTAGGTCAGCGCTGTGACGCCCCGGTTGAACCCTGTCCGCGAATAGGCGACCCGTTCCTCTCCCATGCGCTTGATTAAGGCAGCCATCAGGTGTTGCGTGGTTTCTGGTCCAAACCAATCTGGATAGCCGTGCTGAGCCAGCCGGTTGGGCACGCCACGTCGGCGTGAGCGGGCGCCCTTGGCTCCATCACCGTGGAAAAAATCGTCGACAATGACCCGCCGACACGAGTCCGCAATCAGCGCGGCAAACCGCTCAGGATTGTGGGGCAGGGCCGGAGAGACACTAATCTGGGTAAAAATACCCCGCTCCGTTGCGGCCTGGACAACGGCCAGACGGCGTTCAACAGTAGGGCAGCTAGGGGTCAGTTGACGCCGTACGCGATCATCGTCGGTCTCAATGGTGAGGTTCAATACCGCGCTTGGAATCGCCGCAATCACCTCAAAGTAGCGTTCCACCAAAGGAGAGCGCGTTTGGAGCACCAGAAGAGCGGGCGGGAAGCGGCTCAAGGCCTCAAGACACTGTCGCGACAGCCGATACCTCGGTTCAAGCCTCGGTTGAAAGGGATCGGTTGCGCCGGAGCAATAAATACGCAGCTGAGTTCCTCGACGGGTAAATCGGTCCAGCTCTTTCTCCAGGACGTGGGCAATATTGATCTTGGCGGTGACCCACTCGCCCCAGGCTTGCCCGTCGGCATAAAAGCGCTGAATCTGGCTCTCGGCAACGTAACAGTAGAAACACGAGTTCCCGTACGAGCACCCCCAGTATGGGGTCAGACTGTGGGTGAAACCGGACAAAAAACCGCCAGTTTTGGTCAGGGCCGATTGAACGCGCGTGGAGCGCACGGTGAGGGGCATACAGTACCGTTCTGCACCGCCCGGTCGCCGGGTGTCAACACCGCCGCCGTCCGGCTTGACGCGGCGCACGCCGATCTGCATAGACTAGGCGGCTATGATCCGACGACTATGATTCGGCACTGAGGAGAGACGCCATGGAGTCACGCCAGAAATCGTCTGGCACCACCGGCACCCAGACCGCCCTACCGCTCGGCCTCTACTGGCCACGCCGCTATAGCCTCGTTGCTCTGTGCTTTCTGAGCACCTTTATTTGCTATATCGACCGGGTCAATATCTCGGTTGCGATTATTCCGATGGCCGAAGAGTTTGGTTGGGATCAGACCACCCGTGGCATTGTGCTGTCGTCTTTTTTCTATGGTTATCTGGCAACCCAGATCTTTGGCGGGTGGCTGGCTGATCGGTTTGGCGGAAAAATCGTTCTAGGTATTGGTGTGGTGTGGTGGTCGCTGTTCACCGTGATCACTCCGTTAGCCGCGACCCTGTCTTTCACGGTCCTGTTTCTGGCCCGGGTGGGGATGGGGCTCGGCGAAGGGGTGGCCTTTCCGGCCGTCTATAATCTGTATGCGCGCTGGATACCCAAGCAGGAACGCGCCCGCTCTATCGCCCTCACCATCAGCGGCATTCCCCTGGGAACGGTTGGAGCCCTGCTGTTGACGCCGCCGATTGTGGTCGCTTTGGGTTGGCCGTGGGTGTTTTATTTGTTTGGGATCTTGGGTTTTGCGTGGTATGGTCTGTGGCACTTTTTGAGCACTGACACCCCCCACAGCCACCCCAGCGTACACCCCTCGGAGTTGGCGTTTATTCGTGACAACGTGCCTCCCGTGCCCCGGAATGAGACGATTCCGTGGGCACGGCTGTTATCCAGGGCGCCGGTCTGGGCCATTATTGTCAATCATTTTTGTGCAAACTGGGGCTTTTATGTGATCCTGACCTGGTTGCCCACATATTTCACCCAAGCTCTGGGAGTCGATCTGTCTCAGGTCGGGGTCTATGCCATTTTACCCTGGCTCACGATGTTTTTGCTGAACAACATCGCCGGTTGGGTTGCCGATAAGCTGATCGAGTCCGGACTGTCGGTAACGTTTGTGCGCAAACTGATGCAAACCGTTGGTTTTCTGGGGCCAACCATTTTTTTGAGCCTGATCGGCAGTGTCGGTTCAGCCCCGCAGGCAATCACGTATATGTGCTGTGCCCTGGGGCTGAACGCGTTTGCCCTGTCCGGTTTTGGCGTCAATCACCTCGATATCGGCCCACGCTATGCGGGTATTTTACTCGGCCTCTCCAATACCGCGGGCACCATACCAGGCATCCTCGGGGTGACCTTGACCGGCTATATCCTTGATCTCACCGGCTCGTGGGATCTCGTGTTTTTGATTGCGGCCGGAATTTATCTGTTCGGCCTGTTCGTATGGCTGCTGTTTGCGACCGGCGAACGGATATTTGCGTGAGGGAAGAACGGGTCGGCCGAGAACGTATGCTCATCCCCAGCGGGCTCTTCCCTGTCCTCCACTCTCTATAGCAGGTGTTGGTCCAGCCGAAAGTCGTAGAGCCTATCACCAGGGCAAGAACGAGGCCGAAAGCCGGCGCACCTGAGGGCCATAGCCTCCGAGGTTTGTGTCATGGCAGTAAAACAGATTCGTCTCCAAGATCTCCCGACTCTTGTCGGCCAGGAAGTCGGGCTATCGGACTGGTATCTCGTCACTCAACAGGCAGTAGACGCCTACGCCGCGGCGACCGATGATCATCAGTGGTTTTGCGAAGATGTTGAGCGTGCGAAAAAAGAATCACCCTTTGGCGGAACGGTTGCACCGGGCTACTTTATCCTGGCTCTAGCTCCAGGGCTGCTGAAAAAGATCTGGTATCTCCAAGGAGCCCGACTTGGTCTGAACTATGGCCTCAATCGTCTGCGTTTCCCTGCCCCGCTTCGCATTGGGACACAGGTTCGCCTGCGACTCAGTATTCGCAGGGTCAAACCCGTTCCGGATGGCCAAGAAGTCACCTTGGTCCTTTCGTTTGAAGTGGAAGACGGGGAGAAGCCAGTGTGTATTGCTGAGCCGGTGTATCGCTACCTCGGCTGAAACTCCGTTGGGGTTCTTCGGGTTTGGGTGCCCCCTAGTTTGTTTTGGGGTCTTGGCTGACCGCGCCGTTCCGGCCGCCATCTCCGCCAGCCTCGAAGGCGAGCAGGGCGTTGCCCGGCATACCGCCCCAGAAGCCGTAGCCGGAAAAGACGTACAGCATGCCCCCGGCAATGGTTGGACCGGGTCCATCGAGCGAGCCGCCTTTGGTGGCGACATCGTTGACCGAGTAGTACTCCTGGGCTGTGTCATAGTCCCACACAATAGACCCGTTCTGAGTCGAATAGGCCCGCAGGTGGCCGTCAACCGAGCCGGAGAACACAACGCCGGGCAAGACCGAAATGGCCGCTGATTGGGCCGGGCTGCAATTCGCCTTGTCGCCACACCCAGGCGGTGGGGTGAACCACAGTTTCTCACCGGTCTCAATACGATAGGCCGAGATGCCACCGCCCTGCTTGTTGTCGATCGAGGACGTGATCGAGCCCTCCTGAGTGCGCTCAAGATTGACCTTGACATCGGATAAGGCCACGTAAATATTCGATTCATCCGCAGCCGGCCCCCACTGGATACCACCCAGAATGCCGCCCGCTCCAGCCCGCTGCTGCCATATGATCTTGCCATCCCGGTCAGGATCGACGGCGTGCACGACGCCCGACTTCTGGCCTGCGAGCAGGATGCGCTCGCCGTTGGGCAGCTCGCGCAAAATGGCCGAGGAGCCAAAGTCCAGGTCTGGGCCGCGCGCCTCCGGACAGTTGGTGTCGTCGCCTGATTCACACGCGATATTAAACGCATCGCCCTTGGTAAACTGCTGGGTCCAGATATTTTTTCCGGTTTCCATATCGAACGCCATGATCGCGTCACTCGTGTCCGAGGGCGGGTCTGAATAGTTGTCACCGGTGGTCGCATAGACTCGTTTGAGTTTGGTATCAAGCGTAGGAGTCGTCCATATCGCGGCTCCGGACGGTCCCCACAGTTGGGTGCCGATCTTGTTCTTGCGAACTTTTTTCGGTTCATCGACCGTGTAAGACTTCCACAACACCTCTCCGGTCGTTGCGTTCAGCGCATTGATACTCCCCCGAAAGGTACAACACTCGTAGTCAGCTTCGCCGCCCGCCCCTTCTTCAAACGAGGCTACGCCAACGTAGAGACGGTTATCATGCAGGGCCGGGCTACCCGTGATGCGACCCGTCGGATGCTGCTCAATCTGGGTTTTCCAGATGAGTTTACCGGTCCGGGCATCAAGGGCATAGACGTTTCTTTCCACATCCCCAAAATAGGCTGCCTGGCGCGGCGGGTCGCTCCCCTCCAAAGGACCGATCGTCACGGTTGAACGTACTCCGGCTCCGGTCGGATAGGCCCAATATAAACAGCCGGTCTTGGCGTTTAGGGAAAACACCACCCCCCGCATGCTGCCGATATACACCCGCCCGCCAAATACGGTCGGCTGAGAGGTTTGGTAGTGCTCAGGCAGACCAAATGACCATTTGAGCTTCAGGTTCGGAATATCGGCCGCGGACAAGCCGGCTTTGTCCACCGGCTGAAAGCGAGCGTTGCTAACACCACCGCCCCAGCCGTTCCAGTTGGCACTCTCGGACAGGTCGAGCTGGCCCGGTCGCAGCGAACAATAGGTCCACGAAGCGGCCTGGTCGTCCCGAGCCGTGCCAAACTCTTTCTCTGAAACATAGGCTGCAATGGCCAGCCGTTCGGCCTTGGTCCGCATCACCCCCTGGAAGACCATCCGGCCGACCTCAAGCGAACGCATAATGAACTCGGGGGGCAGTTTTTGCATAACCCTGAGTTTGGGCGCTCGGGCTACCGACTCATGACACTTGGCGCAGTGTTCCGTGTACAGTGCCTCGCCATCCGGTTCTGCGACACTAACAGCCCAGGCCGGTCCGCTCAGCACCATAAGACACACGACAACGAGAATCCCTGTGCGGTACATGTGCTCCTCCTTACTATTTCTCAATCAGAATACGCCAGCGGGCGCCTTTTTCAGCGTCGGAGAACTCGTCGATAGCCACGATGGCGTAGCCCTCAGCCTCGGCGGCGCGCGGAATATCGCGCCGTCCCTTGGGATCATCAATCAACAACTCCAACACATCGCCCCGCTCCAGGTACTCGAGGCGTACCTTGGCCTTGGCCCAGTTTAAGGGACATTTGACGCCGTGCAAATTTATCTGTTCGCTCTTGTGGGGCATTGACCCTCTACATAGCAGACCCGAGCATCCTTGTCAGCGCAAAGCGGACCCGGCCGAGCCGACCCAGCCTGCGGGCGACGCTGACGGCGGACGGCTTTTCCGCTATAGTCGGGCTAGACTTTGCTCAACGACGAAGCGGCAGAAAGGTGAACGATGGTGATCACCTCGCCAAGAAGACCTCATCCGTTCACCTCTAGATGGAGAACGGAGCGGTGAACGACGAAACACGCCCTTTAACATATAAGCTGCGTCCGGAGTCTGACGACCGAGCCAAGCGCTTCTTGATTCACTATAAGGAGGAGCTCAACCCTGCCCAGTACGAGGCAGCCGTGACCCATCAGGGCCCGCTGCTAGTCCTGGCCGGAGCGGGGAGCGGTAAGACCCGTACGCTCGTTTTTCGAGTGGCACGCATGGTTGAGGCGGGGATTGACCCGACTTCCATCCTGCTGATGACCTTCACCCGGCGTGCGGCCCAAGAGATGCTGCAGCGGGTTGAGACACTCTTGGGCAACCGCTGCGACCTGGTTACCGGCGGCACCTTTCACTCCTTTGCCAATACGATTTTACGCCGCTACGCCCAGCTGCTGGGGTTTGCCAACGCGTTTACTATTCTTGATCGCGGCGACTCTGAGGATGTGATCAATCTGATCCGTAGCCGTATGGGTTTAGACAAAAAAGAACGCCGTTTTCCCCGTAAGCAAACCATTGTGGAAATCTTCAGCCTAGCGGCCAACAAAATCTGTGGTGTGGCCGAGGTGCTAGACGAACAGTTTCTGCACCTGTCCAATGAGCTCAATGATTTGGCCCAGATTCGGGAGTATTACCAGAACTATAAACGCCAACGCAGCCTGTTGGACTACGACGACCTGCTGACCTATCTGCGCGACTTACTGCGCGACCATCCCGAGCTTGCCGAGCGGCTGTCACACACCTTCCGTTACATCATGGTTGATGAGTACCAGGACACCAACCGGCTGCAGGCCGAGATCGTCCGACTGCTTGCTCACTCCCACGACAATGTCATGGCGGTTGGGGATGACGCCCAGTCGATTTATAGCTTTCGGGGTGCGACGGTGCGCAATATCTTTGAGTTTCCTGATCTCTTTCCCAACACAAAAGTCATCAAACTCGAAGAGAATTACCGCAGCACTCAGCCGATTCTTGACCTGTCCAACGAAATCATCCTGCAGGCCAAGGAGAGCTATACCAAAAACCTGTTCACCCGCCGCGAGACCGGCCTCACGCCGATCTTGGTTGAGGCCGAGGGCGAACGCTACCAGTCTCGCTTTGTCGGTCAGAAGATCCTAGAACTGCACGAGTCCGGGGTGCCCCTGCCCGAGATCGCCGTCCTCTTTCGCTCCAGTTTTCATGCTTTTGACCTCGAAATCGAGCTCAGTAGGCGGAATATCCAGTTTGTCAAACGGGGTGGTTTCAAATTTATTGCGACCACTCATATCAAAGACGTATTGGCCCATTTACGGATCATTGCCAATCCGCAGGATGCGGTCTCGTGGTACCGCGTCCTGCTGCTCTTAGACGGCGTAGGACCCAAGAGCAGCGAAGCGAT
The DNA here is from genome assembly GCA_965214605.1 of uncultured Binatia bacterium (SeqCode). Classification (GTDB taxonomy): domain Bacteria; phylum Desulfobacterota; class Binatia; order Bin18; family Bin18; genus JAAXHF01. The sequence goes on from OZ243961.1 coordinate 1,733,808, forward strand.
CTTGGCCCATGTGCTTGACGGCCCGGATCAATTTCAGGGCTTAGCCACCTATAGGGGTCGAAATACGGTGACCACGGCCTTGAAGAGCTTGGCCGAGACGCTCCAACAGGCCAGGGCCGAAGACCTGAAACCGGCCGAACAGCTCGAGGTCATCGTGCGCTATTATTTACCCCTCTTGAAACGTCGCCATCGCGACGACTACCCCAAACGCCAAAAAGACCTAGAGCACTTTACTAGCATCACCGAGCGCTACCGGAGTTTAGAGCGGATGCTCTCCGACATGGCGCTCGAGCCCCCGACAAACAGCGTGGATAATGTCTTGGCCACCCAGGACGAAGACGAGGGTCTGCTGACCTTATCGACTATTCACTCGGCTAAGGGGCTTGAATGGCACTCTGTGTTTATTATCTGGGCGGTCGAAGGCCGCTTTCCGAGCCTATACAACAAAGACGACGACGAACTCGAAGAAGAGCGGCGTTTGATGTACGTGGCAGCCACCCGCGCCAAAGAAAACCTGTTTATCACCTATCCGGTTAATGTCTTTGATCGGGCCACCGGCATGGTTCTTACCCGGCCATCGCGCTTCTTAGACGGCGTTCCTCGACGCATTCTGACTCCAGTCATGTTAATGGAAGAGGAGGATGAAGACGGACGGGCGTAGTGAGGGTGGGGAGGTTGTGAAGGCTGAAGCGAACCTTGTTCAAGATCCCCACATCACAACCGCGCCCGACTCTGCGGGAGAGGAGAGTCGGGGCGGGCCAAGCATAAAGTCCGGCCGCCCTCCACAAACTTCGCGTGTCAAAAGCCTCATCCCTGCAGAGTCCCGGTCCGAGGCGCCGAGACTGCACGCTCTTGTGTATCGGGCAGGCGACAGCGCAGCAGCTTTGACTCAAAAACTGCTCCCAACAGCATTTCTCCGTTGTATACCGCGGCGATGCTGGCGGCCGAGAGTTCCTCTCCGCTGCCGACATACACGTCCTCAAGCCCTGTTCCATCTGCGCCGAGCCGGGCCACCCGGCTCGGCGAGAGGGCGTGAGGACTGCTGGCGTGAGCGATGAGCTTGACCATATTGGGGTGGGCGGCGATCCAGATATCCCCCTGTTCGTCGATATCGATATTGTCGGGTCCACGCCCGACTTCTATGTCTTGGTCAAGCGTCAGGCTTCCGTCTTCCGGCGTTCGACGGTAGATACGCAGGCTGTTGGCCCGTGTCTCAGTAATAAAGATACGGTTGGTCTGGGCATCAAACTGAATGCCGTTGGCGAAGGTTAGCCCGTTGAGCACGACACTGGCAACCTGGCCGTCAAAATAGACCACATCCGAATTGGCCCACCCGAAAATCTGCTCCAAACGCATGCCGATCCCCTCCAAATAGCCATGGTCATTGGTGAGATAGAACTGGTTCGGGCCAACCGCCGCAATATCGTTCGGCGAACGAAAGAGCAGGTTGGTAATCGTCTTGAGGTGGCGCAGCCCGTTTTCCGCTATGGCGAAGATTTCAACGCTGTGACCGGCTCTCGGCTGATCCGGCACGGCGTGATTGACCACAAACAGCAGGACCTCGTCGCTAGAGGTGCGAAACAGACTGATGCCGTGCGGATGGAAAGGGCTCAGCTGTTCAGTCCCGGCCAGGGGCTCGGGAACGGTGTCGGGCCGGGACAAGTCAAGTCGATAAATCCGGCCCGGAATGGTTGCCCCGCGCTGGTGAGCCCATCTATCGTCAGACGAGATATAGGCCACCCCGGCCTGTCGGTCGATGGCAAGATCTTCGGGCCCGGGCGGCCCGGGGACGACCGTGCAACTCCCGGCAAAGTGGGGAACGAGCGGATCGAACACCCCCAGGGCGGATGACACGGCCAACATCGCCAGTCCGAGAGAGACCCCCACCACAATACATCCAACCACAACCACCTCTCTCATCACCATTCCTCCTTGATACTCGCCGGTCCTGGATTCCGGACGGCGTCTACATCTGTGGCATCTTGGGCACCTTGGGTAGATCGGGATTCATCACGTCCCACGGCTGGGCACTGTCGGTATAAATGTCCATAGCCGGCTGGAACCAGCTCGGATCATCCAGACTCGCCGCCTTAAGACCAATGATATCAGGGTTAGCGGATAATTTCGAAAAGAGACCCGAACCGCACTGTGGACAGAAACCCCGGCTGACCGTCTCACCGCTGTCGGACTGAGAGGTATAGTAGGTGGGTTTGCCTTGGATGATGCTGAGGGTGCCTTTGGGCACGGCCAATACCGGAGCATAGGCGGTGCCAGTTGTCCGCTGGCAATCACGACAGTGACAGTTGATCGAAAACAGCGGTTCCACCCGGCTCTCGTACCGAATAGCGCCGCACAGACATCCGCCCGAAAATGGTGCTGTCATACTCAGACCTCCGCGAGTTTCACTATCAGTAGGAATATCGCATTCGACGGGCTAGGAGAAGAGGGCTGGATGCCTCTTGCATCTGGGACCGGATCATTGTTATGTCCGAAACACATGCGCTAGGGAAGACAAGGAGGAACGGAATGGCACTCAAAGAAAAAGTCGGCGGCGAATATGTCCACGTCAGCTCAGTCGCCTGGCAACCCTTTCCGGGCGAATTTTCAACTGGTGGAATCCAATGGAAGCTCCTCCACGTCTCGCCCGAATCCGGCGCGTGGACAGCCATGTTCGACTGTCCCGAGGGTTCGTCCTTTGCCAGACACATCCATATTGGACCGGGCGAATACTTTTTGACCAAAGGCACAATGGAAGTCCGGGGCGGAAGCGGGGAAGGCGGCGCTACGGCTACGGCCCTTGGCTACGGCTACGAAGCCTGCAACGCTCGCCACGATCAGACGAATTTTATCGAAGACAGCGAGTTTTATATGACATTTCTGGGGCCGCTGCAGTTTATTGATGAGGGCGGCAACACCTTAGCCGTGGTCGGTTGGGAACAGGCGCAGACGCTGTGGGCGCAGCAGACGGGCAAGGCTGCATGAGGATGGCCGCAAAACGGCGCGTCCTCAAGGGGGCATTATTAGCGCCACGGCTCGACGAGAATCTTAGCGTGCCGCTCAGGTGAAGCCAGCTCCTCAAACGCCTGGGCCACGTCCTCAACCCCGACCTTACCAGTGATCAGCGGCTCAACCGGCAGCCTGCCATCGGCAATATGAGAGAGCGTCTGGCTGAACTCCTCGCGCGTGTAGCCGAGGACAAACTGGAGGTTCAACTCCTTGTTAATGCCAAACATGGGCTGAATGGTGTCGTCTTCCATACACACTCCGACCACCACAATCCGGGCACTGCGAGGGGCTGAGCTCATAATCTGATTGATCACCCCAGGAACGCCAACGCACTCAAACATCACCGCCGGCCGCAACGGTGGACCAGTCGCCCAGGGAGCCTGCTGCGAAGCCGTACTAGGGTCGGCCACTGCGGCTTCTTGCCAGCTGGCGTAGGGAGATTGCTCTTGGGGGTCAATGACGATATCTGCGCCCATAGCCTCGGCCAGTTGGCGTCGACGGGGAGAGAAGTCTGCGGCCACGATGGGCCGGACGGCTTTGAGGCGAAGCGCGGCAATCACCGCTAAACCAACCGGGCCACAGCCAATGACGAGCGGCACGTCGTCCTTGTCCAAGCGCGCCATTTGGACCGCGTGGTGGCCAACCGCCAGCGGCTCCGTGAGGGCGGCGTAGTCGGTGGGCAGGCCGTCTGGCACCGCCAGCAGCAAATCCTCGGTCAGCCGCATCAGCTCACCGTAACCACCGGGGTGGTCGTTTGAGTAGCCGACCGTCTCAACACCGGAAGGGCGAATCAATACCGGCATTGAGCAGGCCCGGGTGCCGGCTTTGAGCGTCTTTGCCGTCTCAGGTCCATGGTCGACCACTTCAACACAGAACTCATGGCCCATGACAATGTCGCGTTTGAGGTCCATGTCAAAGACCCCGCCTGACTTCTCGGACACCTCAACCAGCTTCTCGGCATGCTTGAGCGCGTGGAGGTCTGAGCCGCAGATACCGCAGGCTAAGGTTTTGACCAGGACTTCGCCCGGTCCGGGCTCTGGAGTTGGCACATCATCAACGATCAGTTGCTGGTCTCGCATTATCGCCGCACGCATTGTGTATTCTCCTTGCTCCTCATTGTTGCTTTGTCCGCATAGTCACAAACTCTTCAGCCGCAGTGGGATGAATCCCAATGGTGGCGTCGAACTGGGTTTTGGTCGCCCCGCACTTGATCGCTACCGAAAAGCCCTGGATAATCTCCCCGGCCTCGGGACCAACCATATGACAGCCCAGCACCCGGTCAGACGCCTGGTCAACAACGAGTTTCATAAACGTCCTTTCAGACCGCCCACTCAGTGTGTGCTTGAGCGGCCGAAAGGTCGAGGTGTAGACGTCGATGGCAGGGTAGCGTTGTCGCGCGTCGTCCTCGGTCAGACCGACCGTGCCGATCGGCGGATGACTAAAGACCGCGCTGGCCACATTGGTATGATCGGGCTCGGTCGGCCGGTTGTGAAACAGGGTTTCGGCTACAGCCTGGCCTTCAGCAATGGCCATAGGTGTCAAATTCAGCCGATCGGTACAATCCCCAATGGCAAAGATATGAGGGATCTTGGAGCGTGAGTAGGCGTCGACCGTGATCGCGCCGATATCGTTCATCTCCACTCCAACCGCTTCGAGTCCGATATTTTTGGTGTTCGGCAAACGTCCGGTGGCGTACATGATCAGGTCGGTGTCCAGACGCGTGCCGTCTTTGAGCGTGGCCGTGAGCGTACCGTTGTCGCGGTCAATCCGCGCGACATCGGCCTGGAAACGGAGGTCGATCTCACGTTTGCGCATCTCCTCGGCCAACACCCTGCGGACATCGGTATCAAAGCCGCGCAAAAACAACTCACCCCGGTACAGTTCTGTCACCTCAACGCCAAGGCCGTGAAAAATCGTGGCAAACTCAACCGCAATATAGCCTCCGCCAACAATAAGCACCCGTTTGGGCAGCCGGTCTAAATAAAACGCCTCGTTGGACGAGATGGCGTGTTCAATACCCGGAATTTGGGGGAGATACGGCCAGCTGCCGGTCGCCACCAGAATATACTCGGCCGTATACCGCAGGCCATCAACGGCAACAGTATGCGGATCAAGCAGCCGAGCCCGGCCTTCGATAATCTCCGCTCCGGCGTTGGTCAGCAGGTTGCGGTAGATACCGTTGAGGCGTTCGATCTCAGCATTTTTATTGGCGACCAGAGTCGGCCAATCAACACTGCGGCGACCCACGGTCCAGCCAAAGCCGGCGGCATCTTCAAAATGATCCCGGAACTCGGCCGCATACACAAACAATTTCTTGGGAATACAGCCGACATTCACGCACGTCCCACCGAGGTAGCGTTCCTCGACTACGGCCACCCGTGCTCCGTAGGATGCCGCCATGCGGCTGGCTCGCACCCCACCTGAACCGGCTCCCAGCACAAACAGATCGTAATCATAGCGGCTCATGCTCCCTGTCTACAATGAGACGCCGGCCAAGTCCAGGGTTGGCGGGAAAACTGCCCTTGGACAGCCCGATTCTTTTCAAGAAAAAATCTGAATCCTACAGAGACCCCAGCGGCAGATAAAAAACCAGGCCCAGATAAACGGACGGGATACTCAGGGAAATCACCCTGCCAATTGATCTCGCCGGGTCGGCCTGAAGACAGAGATGAGGCTCCCCCCATCCGATAGTGAGAAGAAACGCCTTGACCGGAGTCTTGTCCCTGTGAGGGGTGGTCCCCGGAGTCAGGAGAGCAAACCCGAAGCGGGGAAACGCAAAGACCGCCCTCCCACCGGCCGGCATGCTCCCGTGGAAGGAGCCCAGCAGGTCGAAAACGTCGAGGGCGATCAGTCCCTGCCGGGCCCCATCATTGTCGCGTACGATGCGGCTCAACGCCGGGGGCAGGGGCGAGTCCATTCTTGCGGGGACATCACGACCGTCTCCCAACAGACCACCCCGGAGTTGGTACGCCACAACGCACAGGACAACCACGGTCAGGATAGCCAGGCCAAAGCCCAGCAGGATATTGCGCCGGGGGTCGGTGGTCTCCTCGGCTACCTTGGTCATTCCTGCAATCGTCAAAAAGAATCAGGGGGCAAAGGGCATTGCGGGAAAAGTGCCGGCCCAGCCGCTAGACAGGGCGTGTGTGGTTAAATTCCGCCGTTCAAAATAGGGCGCTGCCGAACACCGGGAGGCCGGAGCGCGAGAGAGCGTGGTAGTCAGCAGCAGCTCAAACATGGCCACGATTTTGGCCCAATAATGCCGAGGGCAGTGAAAATCAGACAGGCAGCACGGTCATCGTCGTGGTGGTTGCGTGCCCGGATTCCAGTTTGACGAAACAGCTCCCTACGGACAGCGGGACAAAAATAAATTCGCTATTCTGGGTCATGCCGCCCTCAACCCCTCACCGTCGGGCCTGGGCGGCGCCACGGCTTAGGGGACGACAGACCAGTTCTACGCAGCTGCAGGCTGACAATCGCCAGGCCCCGGGTTTCACCCTTGAACAGGCCAAGGTTCCAGTCGAAGTGCATCTTCAGAGAATGGCCCATTGCCGCTCTCCATAGCATCAAAGGCCCCAGACTCTACTCCCAACGATGTTCTATGAGCGGCGAGTTCCTCGCTTCACACCGCTCTACAAATCGCGCCAGCTAGAGCCGAAAAGTACGAAGGGAGATGCTTGCCACTATGGGTTTTTCATCCCCTTTTTTTTATGGTTTACTGAACGTTCAATGGACCGTTTTGATCTCGATACCGCCTACCAGCTCGCCCGGGCGGCGAGGGCGGCCTATCCGGATCGGCTGCAAAGCGTCCCAAGCCAGCTCGGTGTGGAGCAGGTTACTCCGTTTGAGCGAGGCGTGGTGGCTGGTTTTGCCGGTCGCTGGGGGGAGAGTGTCGTGGTGGCATTTCGGGGCACGCCCATGCTGCATAAGGGCGGTCATCCACGCCAGCTAGCCGAGGCGTTAGTGACCGAGTTGGACACCGGTCTGACACGTCAGCAGGGCGTGCCAGGGGCAATTCACCGCGGCTTTGCCCGCGCCCTGAGCGCCGTCAACACGATCATAGCCGAGGTCTTGCACATCTTGTTGGACACGAGCCAAAATCCGCGCGTCTGGCTGGCTGGCCACAGTCTGGGGGGAGCGCTGGCCATCCTCGCCGCCCAAAACGTCTCTCGCCAATACGGCCTGTTGCCGTGCGTCTATACATACGGTGCGCCGCGGGTTGGCAATCACACTTTTCGGCAATATTACAAGCCGACCCATTATCGGCTTGAACGGCGCACGGACCTTATTCCCTACGCTTTTCCGCTCTACACGACGGGATTTCTCCGACCCTGGTCACCCTTCTCGCCCAGCCTTCCAGGGATATATAAACATACTGGTATCCGGTGTTGTATAGACGGAGCGCGTCTTGAAATTGGGAGAACCTTTGCACCGCTCGTCGACCCGCTAGACATGGTCGCTGCCCGTCTCGGCAAAGAACACAATATGGACACCTATCTGACCGACCTGCAGAAGAGACCTCGCATTACCTACGCCGAGTGAGTGTGCTTGTGAAAAAGGAGACGTCTATATCGAGGGCGAACGTCCAGCCCCAGTGGTATCTGAGCGGCGAATACTGTGAGGCGTGCAGTTGCGATTACGTCTGCCCTTGCCTGTATACCAATCTGGAGGCGCTTCCCAGCCACACGTCTTGCGTTGCACTGGGGGGCTATCACATTGATGCAGGACGGTTTGACGATATTGTTTTAGACGACCTGAATTTCGCCACAGTTGTCCGCTCTCCTGGAGCGATGATTCAAGGTGGCTGGGTGGTGGGCTTAATCGTAGACGAACGCGCCAACCCAGACCAGCGACAGGCTCTGAGCGCTATTGCAAGCGGCCGGAACGGAGGTCCGTTTGCGCCCCTCGCCCATTTAGTCAGCGATTTCCGTGGAGTCGAAGCGAGGCCGATCCATTTTATCAAGAATAGTGCCCATAGCCGCACGTTGACGATTCCCGGCGCTTTGGAGCACCTCGTTGAGGGAGTGGTAAGTCCGGTTGTTCCGAATGAGCCGCTTATGATGGATAATACGCTGCACTTCGCGAACAAACGGATTGGTTTGGCCAGAGTCGTCCGCATGGTGGTCAACGCGTTTGGCATCAACTGGCAGGACACAAGTGGACAGGCCAACGGTCACTACACCGCGATTCATTGGCGTAGCGACAGCGATACCCCACTCTCGCCCCGATCCTAGTCTTCTTTGCAGGATTGTGTGGAGCCTAGCGGGGGATAATCGGGAGCACGATGTGTGATGGTCGCATTGTATCGTGAAATACACGCTGCAGAGCCGGCTCTAATCGGCTCGCTTCCGCCGCTCCCTGTCCCGTCTGGGGATTTCGGTCAAAGCGGGGGAAATTCGAGCTGGCGATCTCAAGCCGGATACGATGGCCGACTTTGAACATATTGCTCGTCGCCCACAGGTCGATGGTATACTCGTACACCTTGCCCGGCGTCAGCAGTTTTGCCTCGGTCTTCGACTCTCGATAGCGCCCACGGATAATCCCATCGGTGAGATTGCGCGCGTATTCGTCCGGCGCGACGTCCACCAGCTTGGCGGTAAAGTCGGTATCGACCGCGCTCGTCGCCGCGTAGAGCGTCACGCTCAGCGGTCCGGTCACCTCAAGGTCCTGCTCCAAAACAGGACTGGTATAAACCAGCACATCCGCACGTTCTTCAATCCGTCGTTGGTCAAACGCTCCCCCCGGCATCGCGGCCGGCCAGCCTGTCACCGCCCCACCCCTGGTTGGTACTGGATCGCGCGGGTCTGAGACATACACATCGGCCGGTTCACTACCAGGAGCGTCAGGGCTGAGCAGTCCATCCCCGCCCAGACCGTTCGCCCGTCCGTTGCTATGGAGGTAGTACGTGGTGTACTGCGTGCGGGTCAGCGGCCATTCGTTCTCAGTCCGCCACGTGTTCTCTCCCATAGTAAATATGCGGACCGGTGCCTCGTCGATAATATCGTTGGGTTTGCCCTTCAGCCAGTAATCAAACCATTTGATATGCAAACCGTCTAAGTCCGCCGCAAGACTATGACTGGCAAAGCCGTAGTCAACATCGCCCACAACGTTCCCGAGCGGTAAAGTATGGTACCAGGGTCCAATGACGAGTTTTTGTCCTTGCCGAGCTTCGGGGGTCCCACCACATGCGCGCATGCCGATGTAGTTTCGGAGCGTTCCGCCCAAGAAAATGTCATACCACCCACCAACGTTGCAGGCAGGCACGTTGACAGACCTGTGGTGGGCTTCAATGTTCCAGCGCGCCCAATAGTCATCATCATCAGGATGGGCTAGCCAATCGTAAAAATACGGAGCGGCATCGACCAAGAGCGGAAAGTCTTTGAGCGGCAGATGTTCAAACAGCTGTCGCAGCTGATCGATGCCTCCAATGAGAGCGTTCAGTCTTTCCCCGCTCTCGGGCTGTGTCTGAGTCAGACGCCCATACGTATCGGGTGCCAACCGGGCCAATGTCCAGCTGGCGCTAAACCCCAGGGCAAAAGCCCCGCCCTGATACGTCCAGCCCTCATGGTAGTGCGAGGCCGTGATCAGCGGAAAGATGGCTTTGAGATGCGGCGGAGCGCTCATCGCCGCCAACCACTGGGTTGCTCCGACATAGGACGCGCCGTACATGCCAACCTGGCCGTCTGACCAGGTTTGGGCCGCGCACCATTCAACGCTGTCGTAGCCGTCCGCAACATCATCCCGAAACGTATAAAACTCGCCCCCAGAGGCGTACCGACCACGGGTGTCCTGAATCACCACCGCATAGCCTTCCCTCGCCGTGCGGACGACGTCCAACATCAAGATCGCTCCGGCCAGCAGATTTTTGTTATACGGTGTCCGCTGAAGGATGACCGGATATGTCCCAGCTGTGGCCGGACGGTAGACATCGGCCCGTAAGACTGTACCATCCCGCATTGGGACGGGAACGTCTTTCTCAATAATGAGACTTGATTGTGGCATAGAATCTTTCCCTTCTTCTGTGGGCCAGCCCGAGAGGTGCCGCAGCTGGACAAGAAAGTCAAATGTAGAGTATAGAGTCGGCAAGGCTCCCGGATTGTCGCCGGACCTGACCGTTTGCCGACAGCATTATGACACCGATGCCGTTTCTCACCACTCCCCTATGCGACCGACAACCTGAGTTGGTTCCGGTTGTCGAGTCACTGCTCACCAACACTGGCGCTGAGGACGGCGGAGCGTCCGTGCGGCAGGTCCTGCTGGACGAGATGGGGACGAAAACGCGCTCAAATGGCAAGGAGTTATTATCTGGAGCCTCGACCATTAAGGGCGGGCAGGAGGGATACTGCTATGAAAGTAAGCGGCGCGCTGGCCTGGCATCCTGACGTGGCTATGAGCCAGGAAGAAATCGACGATTTTCTGTCGGGACGCTGGGTCGCCCGCCTGGCCACGATCGGGTCCGATGGTTATCCGCACGTCAGCCCGTTATGGTACTACTGGGACGGGCGGTGCGTGTACATGGCGCTGACCCACACCCGTAAGCCTTGCAGGCATTTGCGCCACAACCCACGCTGTTCAGTGGCGATCGATATGGACGACCGACCGCTCATGGGCATGCGGAGCAATATGGCCAAGGCGGTTATTATCACCGGCCAAGCCGAGCTGGCCGAGGTCGGGTCGGGGAAAAAGGTCGCGATTGAGGCCGGTCCGTGGCAGGGGGAGTATAGCCCAGAACAGGTGGTGGCGATGATCACCCGCCGCTACCCGCTGTCCGCCCGCGACGGGGCACTCGGTTTCACCTTTGAATCCTACCGCGAACTATTCTCCCAACCGGGCATTGAACAGAGTCAGCTGTTTAAAGACAACGCCAGGCGAGTGGTAACCAAGATTACGCCCAAGAGAATCCAGGCGTGGGATTTTTCAAAATCGCCCATTGGCACTGTAGACAAAGGGTGAAGCAGACGAGGAGGGGGTTATGCTTGATCTTATTATTAAAGGCGGACAGGTTGTCACTCCCCACGCCGTCGGGGAGATGGATATCGGTATTCAGGGTGAAAAAATTGCTGCCGTTGGCTGGTCTGGCAGCCTAGCTGCGGACGCCGGGCGGGAGATTGATGCGAGCGGCAAGATTGTCATCCCGGGCGGCATCGAACCCCACGCTCATATCGGCATTCCGGTGCCCAGCGAGTGGTCTGGCCTGCCCGATATCATGACCCAACCGCCGCAGGACGCCAGCCGGGCGGCCGCCTTTGGCGGAGTGACAACGATTGTCGATTTTGCTGGAGACCTGAGTCTGGAGGAAAAGGGCGACGCACCGGCGAAGTCGATTATGAGCGTACTCGAAGAACGCCGCGCGGTGTTCCGGACTCACGCCTACACCGACTATACCTTTCATTACATTCTGGCCGGTGAGGTCGCGCCGGAGACGATAGGCGAGATTGGTGAGGCCGTACAGGAGGGCGTGGCCAGCTTTAAAATCTTCACCACCTTTCATCCGATTCGGGTTCCCTACGGCCATCTGTCGGCCATCTTCACCGAGGTCGCCAGGCACGGTGGCATCATGGCCGTGCACGCCGAAGAGGACGAGGTGGTGCGCTATATGACCGAGAAGCTCAAGCGCGAGAAGAGAGCCCAAGGCTACAACCTGCACTTAGTACATAACAATCTGTCCGAGGATTTGGCCTTCCGGCATATTATTCGGCTGGCTCAGCACAGCGGTGTGGGTATTTACTTTGTGCATACCACAGCCAAGGAAGGCGTGGCGGCGATTGCTGAGGCACGCAACGCCGGCCAGCCAGTGTACGGTGAGGCCTTGCACAACTACCTCGAGTTTACCTGCGAAGATTATAAAAAGCCCGGCGGGACCGCTATTCATACCTACCCGGCTATTAAGTTCGCCGATGACCGGGACGCGCTGATCGCCGGCCTGATGGATGGGCGGCTGTCCACCACCGCCACGGACGAATATACCACCCACAAGGGGCCCAAGCTCTGGGGTGACACCATTGAGACGGTGTGTGGCGGCCACAATGGGATTGAAACCCGCATCCCGGTTGCGTACACCAAATTTGTGGCCGAGCGTCATATGTCCCTGCAGCGCTTTGTGGACATTACCTCGGCCAATGCGGCCAAGCTGCTCGGACTCTACCCCCAGAAGGGGGCGATTCAACCAGGTAGTGATGCCGACCTCGTCGTGCTCGACCCCGCGCTGCAGAAGACCATCAGCCTAGACGATCTGCACGCGAACTCCGACTACAGCATCTGGGAAGGATTTGCCTCTCAGGCCTGGCCGGTCATGACCCTGCTGCGAGGCAAGGTCATTGTTGAGAATGGGAAATTGACGGGCAGTTCGACAGACGGCCGTTGGCTCAAACGGCGCGTGTCGGGGGATGTGATATCGCGGCCGGCGCTGTAACCGAGGCCAGCAAAGGAGGAGACAATGAATCGGACTCTCACTGTTGCGGCCGCCCAGCTCGGTCCCAGTTCGATGAGCAAAAAGCAGACAGTGCAGCGGATGGTGCGCCTCGTTGAGGAGGCAGGGCGACGAGAGGTGGAGCTGTTGACTTTCCCGGAGCTGTCTCTGAGCCCATATTTTGCCACGCGGGTGCGGGATTCGTGGCACGACTTTTTGGAAACCGCGTTTCCTCCCGAAGGCACCCAGGCACTGTTCGCCACAGCAAGGCGGGCCCAGCTGCACTGGTTGTTGCCCTATGCGGAGCGGGAGAACGGCCAGGCCTACAACTGTGCGGCCCTGATCGACCCCGACGGCGCCCTCGTGCATAAATACCGCAAAGCCCATATTCCCGGCGTGGTTGAGCCGCGTGGGGAGGGACCCGATATTTTTGAAAAGCGCTATTTTGCCGAGGGAAATCTCGGCTTTCCGGTCACGGCGCTGCCCAAGGTCCAATTCGGCAGCCTCATCTGCTATGATCGGCGCTTCTCAGAGGCGTACCGGAGCTTGGCCCTAGGCGGCGCGGAGCTGATCTGCATCCCGTATAACACCCCAACCTTTGGCCAGCCGCGTGAGACCGCGCACGAAACGGCCGAGATTCTGCTGCGTGCCGCGGCGATTGAAAACCAGCTTTTTATTGTGGCAGCCGGAAAGGCGGGTAGCGAAGATGGTTTGGAGTACATTGGGGGGAGTGAAATTATTGCTCCGACCGGTGAGGTGCTAGCCGAAGCCCAAACAAACGGGGACGAACTGGTAGTGGCGACCGTTCAGTTACACACGATTGGCCAGCTAAAAGCAAAGTGGGATTTTTTGCCCGACCGTCGGCCCGAGCTGTATCACAACTTGACACGAACACCCACACAAGGGGAGCGACCATGACTAGGGAAACCTATCAAATAGACGTTGAAGATGTTGAGTACCTCCGCCACGGCGACAAGCCGCTGTTGGCTCGCCTGTTCAAACCACGTGGCCGCGGACCATTCCCGCTCATCATTGAGTTGCACGGTGGCGCCTGGTGCCTGGGTGATCGGTTGATGGACACGCCCATCAACGAACCGCTGGCAAAAAGTGGGGTGGTAGTCGCGGCGTTAGATTTTCGGGTTCCACCGGACGCCTCCTACCCCGGCTCGCTAGTCGATATCAACTACGCGATCCGCTGCTTCAAGGCGCAAGCCGCCAGCCTAGGCAGCGATCCTGATAAGGTCGGCCTCTTGGGCAGCTCCAGCGGCGCCCATCAGGCCGTCCTGCTCGCTATGCGGCCCCACGATGCCCGCTACTCGGCTTTACCCCTGCCGGCCGGTTCAATGGTGGTTGACGCCCGGGTGCAGTGCGTGATTCCGTGCTGGCCGGTCATCGATCCACTGGCCCGCTATCACTACGCCAAGAAACTTATCGCCGGGGGCAAACCCTATCCCGAGCTGGCCGACCTTGTCGTGCCCCTGCACGACAAGTACTGGAAGACCGAAGAAGCCATGGCCGAGGGCAACCCGGTGTTGGCGCTTGAGCGGGGAGAACAGGCCGAACTTCCGCCGGTCCTGTACATCCAGGGCACCGAAGACAAAGCCCACCCCCGACCGGATCTCGATCGTTTTGTCGAGCACTACCGCGCGGCGGGTGGTCAGGTCCAGCTCGAGCTGTTCGAGGGCGAGGCCGAGGGGTTTGCCATTCGGAAACCCGATGCCCCCGCTTCCCGGCAAGCGATTGAAAAGATCATCACATTCGTGCATCAGCAGCTCAGCTAAACACAAGGGAACAGGATATGAAAAGCACGACGAGACTCCGACAGCTGTTAGACCAACCGGGGCTGCTTGTCTCCCCCGGGGCTCACGATGTGATGACCGCTCGGATTATCGAGGCCCAAGGCTTCGAGGCCCTCTACCTGAGCGGTTTTGCCACCTCGGCCAGTATGCTAGGTATTCCTGATCATTCCCTGATTACCATGACCGAACTGCTCAACCGGGCCCGAGACGTTGCGGCAGCGGTCGATATCCCCATCCTGTCCGACATCGACGACGCCGGCGGCACGCCGCTCAACGCCCGGCGGACGATCCGCCTAGCCGAGCAGGCTGGCATTGCCGGCATGCACGTTGAGGATTTGATCCCAGGCAAACATTTTACCGGCCATAAGGACAGGCTGTGCGCGGTGGAACAGGCGACGGACCGGATTAAAGCCATGACCGACGCGCGTAGAGATCCGGATTTTGTCATTATTGCCCGCTCTGACGCGATCGGCGTAACCTCCCTTGAGGACGCTATAGAACGGGCCACAGCCTACGCAGAAGCAGGAGCGGATGTTCTGTTCCTGCCCTATCTGCGTCTCGAAGACACCAAGAGGGCCGCTGAGGTGCTGCCCAAACCGCTCCTCAACGTGGTCATCGACACGCCCAAGGAAGCCCTTGAGGCAGCCGGTCTGAAGGTGGGGATTTATCCGGTCCAAACTCTGTTTCTGGCCTACGTCGCCGCCCGAGATATGCTCAAGGAACTCAAGACCTCGGGCACCATCGTCAATTTCTCTGAGCGAAGCCCGTCCTGGGAGGAATTCAACGAGTTTATTGGCACGACGCAGGCCACTCAGCTAGCGGAGAAGTATCACATTGTGTAAGGCGGCTTGATGGAAGAAGCGGGTCTGCATTCGCAGCAGCAGCTCCATACTCACCCTCAACAGCCTTCTTGATACGCGGCGTGATCTCCGGTGACAGCCGGGCGAAAGCGTTGTCCGGCAAACCCTCAGAAGCTCGCTCGCCTTCGTCACAGTCAGACTCACTTCCTCACTGATCTCCGTACGGATGCAATCCCTGGATGCGAAGGGGTCAGGTGCACTTTGGCTACCCCTGGGAGCTATCAGTGAGAATCCTTCAAGTTCAAACGGGCGCCGTAGCCACCCTCTTCTTCAAACGGGGATCCGCCACTTGTTGGATACTCAAACGCCCCCTCATCCTGACGATCACCTGAGAGCTGGTGGACACGCCAGCCACGGGGCACAGCGCCATAAAGCCGTTCAAGTCTTCAGCTAGGATCAGCGCCGCCAAGATCTTGCGTATTCGGTTGCCCGGGTCGCGCTGCAGGAACTGTGGAGCATCACCTTCGGATGAACCGGCGTAATCCTCCGTGGCGATCAAAGCAACACCGTTCACCCCACAGGTTTTCTCCAACTAGTACTAAAGCCTCTCTGAACACCAACCGGGACAGGCAACGTGGTCTCAGCCGCCTCCATACCTCCTATACAGACCTAGGCTCAGGACTCATAACCAGAAGATGACGGGAGCGGCAAGACGGATGACACTGTGGAAGATGTGGCGACATCGGTCGTACCGGGTAGCGAGGCGGGGCCAATCCTCGAGCCTGCCGAACAGGCGCTCGAAGGAGGTTGCGGCTCTTGTAAAGCTCACTCTTGTAGACCACTCCTCCTTGCGATGGACGCGGCCTGGAATGCACGAGGCGAGGCCGCGCCCGGCAAGGGCCCGGCGCCACTAGTCGCTGTCATCGCCCGTGTTGGCGATCAGGACATCGGTCTCCGGCAGAGCGGAAAGCAGCGCATCAGCTCCGAGGTAGTCGCTGATCTGGCCCGCCGTCAGATGCAGGGCAATGGGCTTGCCATCGCCGCCGTCGCAGACCGTGTGGAACTCGAAGGCGAGGGGCCCGCCTCGGCTGCATCTGATGCAGCGCTCGAAATCCCCTTCTTGAACAGGCCGGCGGCGGTGCGACGCGCCCCATCAGACCGTATCGGATGCCGTGGATGATGCCGCTGATGATCTTTCGGTCATCGACACGAGTCACGCCCCTCGGACCTTGTTGGGCAGGAGGGGTTGAAGTCGCGCAATCTGAGCGTCGGACAGCCGGACATGATACTTGGGGATGATCTCCTTCATGGAGTTAGGATCTTGAGTCCTGTCACTTCCCCAAGAATAAGCTATTGATAGGTCCTGAGCCTACTGAAACGCGACACCAGCAATGAAATCAGCCTATACCTCCCCGGAGGAGCTGTCCGCGTCTCTTGTCGGACCTCCCCGATTCGGCTAGGGTGGATTGACGTTTTTTGTGATCGTACCCTTTGCGAGGACAGAGGGGAAAGGAAGGAGTGACCATGAAAATCGGCATACAGATGGTCCTACAGAACCACAAGGCCCACGACGACCGGGAAATGTATAAAAATGAAACCCGTCTAGCCATCGAATCAGAAGGCATGGGCTTCGATATAGTCTGGCCTGTTGAGCACCATTTCTTTGATTACTCAATCTGCCCCGATAACATGCAGTACCTCAGCTATATCGCTGCCCGGACCGAGCGCCTGCAATTGGCGACGGGCGCAATCATCCTGCCCTGGAACAACCCCATGCGCGTGGTCGAGAAGATGGTCCTCCTCGACCACCTGTCCGATGGACGGGCAGTCCTCGGGCTTGGCCGGGGACTGTCACGGCGTGAGTATCGCGGTTTTGGCGTGGATATGTCCGAGGCCCGGGACCGCTTCAACGAAGCGGCGGAGATCATCGTCAACGGGCTCGAAGACGGCTTTGTCGAAGCCGACACCCAGTACTACAAACAGGCACGGATTGAGGTCCGGCCGCGGCCGGTTGGCAGCTTCAAGGGCCGTCGCTACATGGTGTGTATGTCCCCAGAGTCGTTTGATGTCGCTGCCCGCCTAGGTCTTGGGGCGATGATGTTCTCCCAGATGGGCTGGGAAAAGGTAGCCGACAACATCCACCAATACCGGGAAAACTTCCGCAAACACAACAACGGCGAAGAAGCCCCGCCAGTCAACTGCGCCGACTTTGTGGCCTGCACCGAGGACGCCAAGCGGGCCGAAGAGATCGCCAGGGTCAATATAGTCGGCTATTACTGGAGCGTGATGGAGCACTATGAAATGACTGGCGATCATTTTGCCGAAACCGGCAAATCCTACGCCCACTACGCCAATGCGGCTCAGCAGATGAAGGCCGCCGGCATGGATGCCGTGGTGGAGGATTTCCTGAACGCCAACCTGTGGGGCACGCCTGACATGTTGGTTGAGAAAGTTCGGAAACGCCGCGAGGTCATAGGCGACTTTGAAGTCAACGGCTGCTTCAGCTTCCAGAGCCTGCCCTATGACGAAGTCGAGCGATGCATGCGTCTGTTCGCCAGAACCGTCGGCCAAGAGCTCCACAGCTGGACGCCCAAGACCGTCCCGGTTGATGTGGCGGTCGGTGCGCCGCTGCAGGCTAAGTAAGCCCTTGGGGGGATTGATCAAGCCCCCCCGATCTTGGTTTCACAGCCCCGCCTCGTGTGGGGCTTTTTTACGGCACGTTTTCTTCTGGATCGACAACGAGGGTGAGACCCCGAAAGGCCCGGACGGTCACCCGACTGCCGGACGGCAGGGCCTGATCGGCGTGTTCGATTTCGGCTCGCCACAGCTCGCCGTTGACTTGTACATAGCCCTGGGGATTCAGCGCTTGGCGGACCCGTCCCCGAGTTCCAAGCAACCGTTCGGCCCCCGTTTTTACGTCGGACTCATAGGCCGAGCGCACGTACGGGTAGAGGGCAAAGTCTTTACCGACGGCCAGGCCGAGCAGGATCAGGCCGGTCCACAGTGGCAGGTTGAGCCACAAGTGGGCTCCGACCAAAATCAGCCCCCATATGATCCAACCGGGGATTTGGAGCAACAGGTATTTACGAAACGTCCCCATAGCGAGGCTTCATCTCCCGCTCACTCAGGCTCTTAAGCACCTCGGGCTGAACCACCCTCTTCTACCACCCGACAGAAGACATTCACCGCCGCCATTTGGCCCAGCGTCGTACAGCGCGTGCGTGACAAACCGGGATGAGCCACCACAATAGCGAGGCTGTACGCCCGCGACAGAGCCACATTCAGGCGATTGCGGTTAAACAGAAACTCAATACCCCGTGGCGGAGCCTCGCCATGACTCGCACACATCGACATAATCACCACCGCAGCTTCCTGACCCTGAAACTTATCGACCGACCCGACCCGCGCCTGTGGTCCCAAGGCAGCCTTGAGCTTACGTACCTGCATATTATATGGGGCAACGAGTAGGATATCATCAAGTCTGACTGTTCCTGTCGACTGTCCCGTTTTATCGGTGAGCTCGCGTCCCACTAGTTCGTGAACAATCCGTCGGATAAGGTCAACTTCTCCATCGCTGGCCTGGGTGTTGCCCGTATGCTCAACCGGGACAAAGACGAGGCCGGCCTCTTGGTGGATATAACGGGCTCCGTGTGCCGGTACGCGGACCAGCCGGTTTTTGGTGTGTGGTGCAGCTTGCAAGCGACCATCGTACATAGTGTCGGAAATAAAACGACACAGTCTCGGATGGAGACGCCAGCTGGAGTCCAGGAAAATCCCCAATGTATCGGGAATAGTTGCCCGGCCTTGGAGCAGGTATTCTAGAGCTGACTGGCCGCTCTGACCGGGATGCGACCCCTGTATCGGCTGGCTGAGCTGCATCTGGTCGCCCAGGAGAACGAGGTTTTTGGCCGAGGCAGACATCGCGATCAGATTGGCCAGCGGGACTTGTCCGGCCTCGTCAACAAACAGATAGTCAAGCTTGTCTCGCATGCTGGCAGCGCTGAACGCCCACGCCGTGCCGCCAATCAGCCCAACCTGGGTCAGCTCGGGCAGGGCATATCGTATGGAGCTAACGTAGCGTGCTTCGCGGCAGTGGGTAAAAAACGGGGCGTCCTGCGGTCCACCGACCTTGATACAGTTAAGCCCGTCGTTGCGCAGCTCGCTACATTTCTGCATCAGGTTCAGAATCGCGTCGTGACTGTTTGAGCTAATCCCGACCCGTTTGCCCTGCTGTAAGAGAGAGACGATCATAGCGGCTCCAACCGTGGTTTTACCCGTACCGGGTGGGCCTTGGATACATAGGCTAGAATGATCAAGCCCGGACACCAGACGCACCGCAGCGGTTTGCAGGTCTTCGCCGGGGGCAACGAGAGACCGAGGTATGCCGGCACGTTCTTCGCCGGGTGGGTGTAGACGGGGTGGGCGGCGGGCCAGGAAGTCGGCCAGCGCCGGGGAGAGGTGGCGGCTTTCCTGCCAGTTTCGGGCAGTGTGTTCTATGGCTTCGGCAATCACCCTAGCTGAGACGTGCTCATTTGGAATCAGGGAAAGCCTAGCCGGGGGGCGGCCGTCAGCGAACTGCTGGAGCTTGTTGCGGCCAAACCTGAGACACACTCGCCCCGCGTCCCGATCAAGTTCTTGGATTGCGGTGGTGACGGCAAGATCGTGGGCAAA
Source organism: uncultured Binatia bacterium (SeqCode) (assembly GCA_965214605.1). Lineage (GTDB taxonomy): Bacteria > Desulfobacterota > Binatia > Bin18 > Bin18 > JAAXHF01. The sequence goes on from OZ243961.1 coordinate 1,753,493, forward strand.
AAAGCAGGTCGCGTCCCGCGTCAGCTTGGTATCCTGGTCTGGATCAAAGACGAACCAGAAGCCCAGAGAGTTTTTGATGGGAACAGGTGGCTCCGGCGCTCTATGCAGACCGCCTAGGCAGTCAAAGTCTTCAATTAATTCCTGCTCGGTCATAGCCTGGCGCTCAAAGGTCGCCCACCATACCGGCTTTTCCTCACGACGGTGAAACTCGACCACCTGGCCCAGAATCTCCTGGGTTTGCCAGCGCTGCTCATCCTGCGCCCGCTCTTCTCGCTGTTGGGGAATGGCGGCAAAAAGCCGCTCTGCCAGTTCGTGGCGTGGATTGGAGTGAATCACCCTCTCTCCTGGGTCGGTCGCCTCGGCCCGTCCAGCTTTGGGGGGCACAATCCCGGCCTCGCGCTGCCGCTTCCGCAGCCATCCGGCGAGCCGCCAGACAGATTCACAGTCATCCCGATTGTAGGCTCGAATCTCTTGCAGAATAGGTGAGGCCCGCCAGTCCTGCGGCTCGCCGCTGGCCAGCCAGCGTTCATAGGCCACCACTGAGTCAAGCGCAGTACCGACCAGGCCGGTCCGTTTGGCGTGAAACAGTCGCTCAAGATTTTTGATTGAGTAACGCGGCTCGCCAACCCGCAGCCCTTGGCGGACAATGGTGTACAGATCGACAAAAACGCCGTTTTGCAGGAGGCTGTCAACCTCGGCCTCACGCGTCGCGTAGCGGCCCATCAACCGCCGCAGCGCCGCCACTTCGTAGTGGCCGTAGTGGTAAAGGTGCGTGCCCGGGTCAGCCTGCCAACGGGCAAATGCCCAATCGACAAAGGCTTCAAAGACACGCTTTTCCTGTTCACTGTCGTGGGCCCACCAGTCGAAAAACCGGGGCTTGGCGTGTTCGACACAACTCGCCCCAAACAGGTATTCTCGCCCGCCCTCAATCAGCGGATAGCCCTCTAGGTCAAAATACACATCCAGGGCCGACTCGGGCGGCAGAAGAGCCAGCCCACGGCGCGGGCCGGGGTGCACGGGTTGCACAACCCGGTAGGCTGGCACGTCAGCCCCGGCAGACGCAAGCTGAAGCTGGGCCTGTTCCCGCAGCTGGGCAAAAACTGTTTCGTCCAGACGCGCCACGTGCCGCAGGTCGGTGTTGGCCAAGCCGTGCATGGTCCGTATCCCTGCAGCCTGGAGTTTTTCGACCTGCGCTTGGGTAATATTAGCGACCCGGCACAGATGATCGCTGGCTTGAAGCAGCGCCTCGGCGTGCGACTGCCAGCGGCCATTCCCGCCCCACGGATTGGGCGACGGACGGTCAGGCGTCAAGTCGTACAGGAAGGCGACAAAGGCCCTTTTCAGCGCTCGGTAGTAATAGATGTAATCGGCCGTCCGAAAGGCGCATACCTGTCCGTTGCCCAGAACACAGTAAAGTTGACTGGGAGCGCGTCCCTGGACCGACTCAAGCAGGTCGGCATAGCCGCACAGCTGGATGAGAAATTCAGGCTTCACCAGCCGTGCCAGCTTGGTCTCGTACACCTCATACGAATAGCCGCCCAGAAGCGATGGGGATTCAACCCGAATCAGAAAATCCGTCTCTCCGACAAAATCAGCCTGGGCCAGTACGCCATGAAAAATTACCTCGCGGCCAGCCTGCATAGCGCGCAGCGTGTGTGTTACGCGGTCTCCGTCGGACGGAATGCTGTACACCCGGCGGCCCTGGACGCGAAGCTGTTCGAGGAAAGCCTGCTCGTGGCGGCGACCGTGTTCGGCCAAACTCAACTGCTGGGGCGATTCGGCATCCGGCTGAGCAGCCTGGGGGTCGTCAAGCCACCTGCGCGTCATCCAGCTCGCAAACGGCGAGCTCAGAAATTCGAGCAGGTCGGAAGGGCTGTAGCGATAGCGATCCTCATCCTTCCACATAAACCGCTGGCCTTATTCCAAGACAACACCACGAAACGACGACCCAAAACTCACCCCGGTCACATGTGGTTGGGCGGCCAGCAGGGTCTGGACGGAGTGACGGGCGTGGAAGTCCTGATGGACGGCGTTAAAGGCGGTATCGGCCCCGCCGCCTTCACGGAGTTCGGGCAGAACATGATCGAGTTGATGCAGTAAAATCCTGACCTGTTGCCGGTTATAGACCGACCAGACGACCTCCTGACCGACCCCGACCTTTAGACTCTCGTTCAGGAAGAGTAGCGGAAACCCCTCCTGCTGGGCCAGATTGTGGAGCAAATGATAGTCATCGGCCTGGCGGGGGTTCAGATAGGCAATGCCCTCAAGCAGGGACTGGGCGTCGGCTGCAATCCGAAACGCCACGGCTATCAGCCACACCCCCTCCCGACCCTGATAGCCGACGAGACGCACGGTGATGGGCAGCCCTTCGCGCCGGAAGGAAAACAGCTCGCGTACCCGCATGGCCAGTCCGGTTTTGCGCCGACCGGACAGGCCAACTAGGGTGGGCGTGTAGAAAGCCTGCCGTCGCAGTCGGGCATGGTAGCCGGTGGCCACATTGATTTTCACAACACACTACTCCTTCGCTCACACGTCCAGTCCGGCCTTACATCTACGAAGGCGCGCGGTCAAGATGGGAGAGAAGCCGTCCCTGCCCATACGGGGCGAGGGACCTGATTATTCTTGGTCTCTTGTACGCCTTGGGCTGGATGCGTAACGCGGTATTTTGAGGCGCCTGAGGTCTTCATCATCCTAGGCTTTGCACGAGGCGTGGAGAGCGGTATCCATGCTGATGACAACAGGCGCTCTTCCCGTCGGCAGTCGGAGCTTGGCATGAGCAGCAAGAGGTCCCTCCATCCAAACGTGTGATCTCGGACGTGTCAATCCCTTCGCCTGTCGGTGCGTCACGTCCAATTGACGGCGGAGGGTTTCTTGAGACTTGCCTGCGCTCGTACTGCAGAGCCTTTGTAGAGAGGGAATACGGATAATCTTCTTCCCTCGACCCGGTGTGGCCGATCGCCATAAAGTTTCGCAAGTAGTGGTTGGGGGCTCGCCGTTTTTCCTACGGGTTCCCGGCCGGCCTACGCTTGAATGGAGGCAGGAGCCGCCTTGAACCTGATGACCATTGTCAGCCGCTCCCCCGACCAGGAAGTGCATTAAGCATCTTGAAGAAGTCCGCCGGGGCAACCGGCGGCCCCTTCAAGTGAGCGCGTGGCTCGGAAGGCGGACGGGGAGCGGGGCGGGCGCTGGACTTGCCACGGCTGCCGGAACAGTTTCCATGTCCTGTCCGGGACGATCTTCAAGAAAACCAAGATTCCCCTGCACCCGCGCTCTCGGCCTCCTTGTCAAGGCCGAGAAGCGTCGGTCAAGCTGTCGGTTGGCCCGCGCTCTCGCCATGAGCCAGCAATCGGCCTGGGAGATGCAGCCGTGTATCCGGGCGGCCCTACCCGGATACACGGCCGCTCTCCTGCAGGACCTCGGAGAAGCGGACGCAACCGACGTGGGCGGGCAGCCTCGGCGGCCGAACAAGAAGGCAACTCGGAAGCCGAACACACCGGGTCGAGGGACCACAAAGACGGCAGGCGTCGGAGAGGGTGGCGGTGAGGGCGTTGTCAAGGTGGGTGAACGGCTGACCGGGTCGGCCGTCGCCAAGTTCCTCACGGGCACGCCTGCCATGGACGGCTCCCCCCTGCTTACAGAGGAATCCAAGGGCTCCAACACTATCCGGGAGCAGAGGCCCCAGGCCGGCATTCCTCATGAACAGGGGGATGCCGAGGGGCCGGGTTCACCCCACGACCCTTGCAGGCTGTTGGGCCCTTCTGAAACGCTCCCGGTCCGGCCGGCCCCACCACTCCGGCAAACGGTCCATTGCCGCTATCCGTGCCGGCAACCTGCCGGACATACCACGCCCGCCAAGACCGCCACGCTTTTGGAACCTACCTCCGGGGGGGCTTCTCATGAGTCCCAATCGTCTTTTCTATGGAGTCTGTCCGACCCCAACGGCGGTTTGCCCCGCCACTGTCGGCGGGCAAAGGGGAGAAACAGGCGCGTGGCGTCCAAGCCCCAACTACTAATTCCGTACAGTTTTTGAGAGAGGAAAGTGCCGAAAACCCCTTGGCCCCATCGGCACTCTCATGTAATATCCGGTCCTGTTGATGAGAGAGGACACGGATACGGACATGGCGCACAAGGCACCCGGCAAGAGCGCCCGCGTAGGCATCTCTCTGGTCGACATCTTCCGCATGTTCCCGGATGACGCGACGGCGGAAGCCTGGTTCGTCGAGGGTCGCTGGTCCACCGGGATCGCAGGCCCGCATTGCGGCTCGCTGAACGTGCAGACTGGAGCCAAGCACAAGACGATGCCCTACTGGTGTCGCGGGCAGGAGTGCGCCAAGCGGTTCAGCGCGAAGACCGGCACGGTTATGGAGGGTTCGAAGCTCGGGCTGCAGACGTGGATGATCGCCGCCTACCTTCCGTCCACATCGCTCAAGTCGGTGTCCGGCCTGAAGCTGCGCCGCGCTCCCGACATAAACCAGCGCTCGGCTTGGTTCCCCGCGCACCGGCTCCGAGTGGCGCTTTCCGAGGATGGCGGCATATGTTCCGGCCCGGTGGAGCTTGACGAGTCGTATTTCGGGGGGAAGCGGAAGAACATAAGCAACGCCAAGCGTAAGAAGCTCGTCGAGCAGGGGGCGAGTCGCGGGGCCATCGGCAGGACTGCGGTAGTCGGCATCAAGGATTGGGCTGCGAACCACATTCGTGCGAAAGTGACGCACTCCGCCGTGGCTCCGGCACGGCAGGGATTCGTCGTCGCGAACACCAGCCCGAACGCCTCGGCGAGTACGTCAAGGGGATGGCGCGCACCAACGGCGTCGAGTCGTTGTGATCGATGCTCAAGCGCTCTCACATGGGCACGTTCCACGAGCTCTCGCCGCAGCACCCGGATCGCTGCGTGCAGGCATTCGCCGGACGGCACAACCTCCGCGAAACGGATACCATCGACATGATCGGCGCAGTCGCCGACGGGATGCCTGGCAAGCGGCTCCGCTCCCGCGAATTGATCGCCGACAACGGACTCAATTCCGACGCTCGTTGCTCATTTCGTAGACGGACAAGTTGAACAGACTCAGATGGCAGAGCGCGGCAAGGGCCAATCGAACAGACTGCGGCGCCAGCATGAATCGGCTGGCGGTCCAGCCGGTATATTCGGGAAGCTGGCGAGGCGGCATGACGTGACGGTCGGATCCGTCATGTTAATGATCATGGAAGGATTGAGGCACGAACGGCCAACTCTATCTTTTCGGTATCGGAAGGAAGTCTCCAAGCGTGAGATAAACAAAAAACTCGCATCGGTTAACCCCAGGCTCGGACAAGTTTTGTTTGTAAACCGCTCCAAAGTCAAACCAGATGGCGGTGTGATAGAGGTTAGAGACACGCGGGGAGATTACAGGATTGTTCTTGTCAGTGAGGCGAAACACCAAGGAAACGATGTTGGTTTGATTCAGGCGGGGATAAAACAGGGAAAAAACAAAGACCAAGATTTGATGGTCGCGGGAAACGCGATTGAACGTGTCCACAAGAACATACAAGAGTTCAGGAACCTCATGCTGAATGAGGTGTATTTCCCATATGTTGTCTTCCTTCAAGGTTCCAACTTCGCAACATCGACCTTCCTGGTCAAAGCTCCAGACGGTCGAGAGGTGGAGATAGCCCATGATGCCGGCAGCTTGAACAGGATCGACCGTGTGACCGCTGGCAGTTACGGCATGGAGATCAATCGGAATTACTGCCGAAACGCATTTGTTGAACTGGATAAAAGTACGCAAATGCTGCAAGCAGCTTCGCTGTATTTTCAGGCAGACCCGTGGCCGGCCGTTGACATGGCTGAAATCCTTTGGGACATCGCCCAGACGTCCATCAATGTTCTGCGTGAAGACTTGGAGGATGCATGACCAATCGCTCACATCACAACTCCGGCTACAAGGCCATGAACGCAATGAACAGGAACGGGAAGCATCATTCTTCTGTTCGAGGTCTTTCGATTGAAGTACCGAAAACCACTCAACACGTCGTCGAGATTTGCGATTGCCTTGATCTTCTCAAAAGAATTCCCGACAACTCGGTTCAGTTGATTATATGTGACCCGCCATACAACATTCTGCTGGCGGAGTGGGACAAACATGACGATTATCTCGACTGGGCTTCCGGCTGGCTGAAAGAGGCGCAGCGTGTCTTGGGCCCAACGGGGAACATCGCACTATTCGGTGGATTACAATATCAAGGGGAAGCGGGAAGCGGCGACTTGCTTTCCATCATCACCCATATACGCCGGAACAGCGACATGTTGCTCGTCAACCTGATTGTCTGGAACTACCCGAATGGGATGAGCGCTCGACGCTTCTTCGCCAACCGACACGAAGAAATCGCCTGGTTTGCCAAGACCAAGAGGTATTACTTTGACCTCGATTCCGTGCGCGAGCCGTATGACGAGGCAACGAAGAAGGTGTACGGCAGGGACAAGAGGCTGAATCCCGAGACCTTGGAGAAAGGGCGCAATCCAACAAATGTCTGGCGCATGGGCAGGCTGAACGGAAACTCGACTGAACGGGTGGGACATCCGACCCAGAAGCCGAGAGCGCTGATCCGGCGCTTGGTGCGCGCCCTATCGTACCCCGGCTCAACTGTGCTGGATTTCTTTGGGGGAAGCGGAATCACGACGCGCGTGGCAATTGAGGAAGGCAGGCACAGTATATGTTGCGACGTGGATGAATCTTTCGAGAAGTATTTGGATCGGCAGGTTGCGAATATGAATCCAATGGGACTCTTCTCTCCGAGTTACAGAATCCTCCACTCATTTGACGAATTTGAGGCTGCGGACTGATGGTTGTGAAGAGTCCAAACAAGCAGGGCCGAGCTAGGGGAAGACATGCGCGTTGACGAGACGTTCGAGGAAGCGGTGAAGGCCCTCGTCGGGTGGTGATCAATGACCGATGAAGCGACACGGCTGAAGGTTTCCGGCACTTTCCTACATAATCCCCTCTGAGAAAACCAATCCCACCCCGGCACTCTTCCCCACAGTCTTCCTTGGCATCCCGCGTGGTCGGCATCGAAAACCTGTCACGCATCGGCAAAATCCAAACCGTCCTTGCCAATGGACTCTTTATTCTTGTCACCGTTCCACATCCGAAATCGGGTACGGCAAAAGGACACTGAGGAAGACGGAAGGTGAGAGGATGGGGCTCACGGCCGGCGGCGGGGTATTGCGCTTGCTGCTCCGCCGGATCTTCCTCATGCACGGATGAGCCGCCCTGCGGGCCCTGCTCCCAAATCAGCTGTCTCCCACTGTTGGAAGGCCGTATGACTGAGTAAAAGGAGTGCGACGTTCCAATGGCTGGGGAAGAGGTCGTCGTACTCTCGGGCGACAAGGCATATCGGGAGCACCTCATCTCCAGCGCTTTCCAAGCCGGCAACGGTTGAGGACATAAGGTGAAACGGCCCGCCTACGCCTTCTCACGAGTCCGTCCATGCCTGCCGATACCGTGAAGCGGGCATGGGCGCGGCTCCATCAGAGTGGGCGGCGCAGCAGCAAAAACGCTGTGGGTGGGAGTCCTTAAGTTGTTTCAGGCGGATGGACAATCGTTATTGCCGCCGCTCAGCAATCAGAGCGTCGAGTTCTTGGCGCAGGCGGTCAAGGACAACGTCGTAGCCGAAGTGGCCAAGCTTGGCACTCTTCTTTTTGAGATTGACCGTTGTCGGCCCACACCACAGACCGAGGTCGGCGTCATCCGTCTCACCCGGACCGTTCACCCGGCAGCCCATCACAGCGATGGTAATATCGTGCTGTTTAGCATAGGCCGTCATGGCTTTGACCTGCTGGGCAAGCTCGACAAACTTTTCGTTCTCCACCCGCGAGCAGCTCGGACACGAAATAATATTCAACCCGGAGTCTAAATCGGGCACCGATCGGAAGCGCCCGTTTTTGACATCTTCAATAATCTGAAAGCCGGCCGTCACTTCCTCATGCTTGCGCTCGTTGGGCAGGGTGAGGGAGACGCGCACGGTATCGCCGATCCCCTTGGCCAACAGTTTCTCAAAGGCGATCCGGCTTTTAATAATCCCGTCGGGAGGCAGGCCGGCTTCGGTGACACCAAGGTGCAGCGGCACATCGGGCCGGGCAGCAGCAAAGCGGGTGTTGGCCTCAACCACCTTGGCTGGATCTGAGTCTTTGAGCGACACAACAAAACGCTCAAAACCGAGCTCGTCCATCAACCGACAATGGTACAGCGTAGACTGAATCAGGGCTTCCATTTGCTCACCCGGATATTGCTCCAGAAAGGATGGAGCGACCGATCCACAGTTTACTCCGATCCGCAAAGCCACATCGTTATCGCGGGCAATATCAACAATCCAGGCGACTTTCTGAGGAATAGTTTTGGCCTTTTCAATATGATGGAGATGGCCGGGATTGTAGCGGATTTTATCCACATACGGAGCAACCGCAGCCGCCACTTTGTAGTTTTCTTGCAGGTCAACCGACAGGGTAGCGGTCGTTTGGGAGCGGATCTCTTTGAGCGCGGTCGCCTCTTTGGGGTTATCGACCGCAATACGGACCACCCCGGCTCCCGCCTCCTGAAGCTGATAGACCTGGGCAACTGTTGCGTCAATATCGGTCGTCTTGGTCGCACACATGCTCTGGACAATAATAGGGGCACCGGAACCAAGCTCGACCTTGCCAACCCGAACAGCTCGGGTGGGGGTCTTTTCCATAGTCTTTCCTAGCTTGAGACCGCACGATCAGTGCAGGATTGGCATTTTAGCGATAGGGGCGGAAGGATGCTTTTCGGCGTATTTCTGAAGCTGACTTTGAATCTCTGCAATCCAGCGCTCGGCTTTTTCTTCGTCAATCTCCCCTGCTTCCCGCTTGCGCTCAATCTCATCGAGAAATCGTTCAAAGAAGGTTTTCATAGCCTCCTCCTCAGGGCCAGCTTGGCAGAAAAGGAGGCGGCCGTCTAGACCGAGGGTGGACGGTCGGTATTTGACTAGGGCACCGGCCAGGCGGACCTCTTAGAACGGCTCGTGCTCAAGGGTGACAGAGATCTGGAGGGGTTTTCCGGCCCGGATAATGGAGAAGGAAACCCTATCCCCAGGTTCATAGAAACTCAGAGTGCGGCTAAAAGCCTGGGCATCTCGGATAGGTTTATCATCGACCGCAACAATTAAGTCCCCGTGTAAATCCACAGGCGCGTGAGCGTTCCGGTTCGTATACACCTGGTGGGCAATGGTCAGCGGAATGGCGAAGGCTCCGGCGGGAGACATAGACAGGGCAAAGACGGCGACCTTGAACCAGTTGGAACCTTTTTTCTGGGGCGTATTCGCCCCGATAAATCCAGCCTTGGCCGCCGGGCTGCCGGGGATGACGCTCAGGACATGGACCCCTTGTAAACCCTGGTCGGGTGTCACATACAAAGCCCCAAGATAGGTCCGCTGGTCGGTCGCAGGAGAGTCCGAGAAGCCTGGAGGAACATCGCCATAGGCGGACTTGATCTGGGAGGGGTCTTGAGCCGAGGCTTGACCAAGCGTCTGATACGGGCCGACAGACGCTTCAGCCTTGGATGTCCGGGGGACAGGAGTGTTAAGGACCGGTGGTGGGACGCCAAGCGTGCTCTGTTCAACTTCGCCTTGGGCCGAATCACTCTCTTGAGCACAGACGGCGAGAGGCCAGAGGAAAAGCGCGGCCAAGAGCCCAAAGGCAGAGATTTTCATCGCTTCCCCTCCTCATAAGGTGTGAACGGTCACCGGAGGCCACTATTATTCTACTGTCGGGACAATATGCAAGCCATACTATTCAAGTCCGGCCAGGACCTGTTCGAGATCTTCGACCGGCACCATGGTCCCGACCTCTTTAAAGCGGACGATACCTTGTTTATCGATAATGACATAGGCGCGATTGCCGAGCCGTTTTTCCTCATCCAACCAGCCGGTATAGACCCGAATCACCTCGGGCGCTTCAAAGGCGCTCAGCAGGGGGTAGTCGAGTTTCAGCTGTTGGGTAAAGACCTTTTGGGACGCGCCGTGGTTAGTACTGATACCGAGGACTTTTGCATTCAGTTTTTTCTCGATAATATCCCCCTGACCGGAGGACAGTTGCAGGGTTCAACCAGAGGTGAAATCAAGAACATAAAATAACAGGACAACGTTGTCCTTGCCCCGAAAGTCCTTGAGGCACACCCGGCTGTCATCGCTTGACGGCAAACAAAAATCTGGAGCCGGGCCGCCGACCTCGGCCTTGGCCCAGGCCTGGCTGCTTAGCGCTAGCCAGGCGAGCACATTGATGAACAGATACAATCGTCGTGCGTGCATAGATCGTCCTTCTCTTAATCCTGCTCCACCCAGAACTGGCGAGACTTGCGCCGGGCTTGCCCCTAGAATCAACGGACAGAGGCGATCCAGGAGGAGACCATGACCAAAGCTCAGCATTGTCTGATGTGCGCTGAAAAATTATACACCATGAGTAACTACGGTGAACCGTCCGATGGACGTTGGCCGCCTCTGGTCGAAGACGAGCACTATGGCACGCTCATCATCTGCCCAGCGTGCGAGTCTGCACATCTGACCTTCATCGATGATTCGCCCGGCCATCCGGCAGTCCGCCGTATCCGCGCTCTCAAACCGCCCGACTAAACCGAATCGGCGGGCCGAAACTTGACCAGCGTCATGTCCGGCGTCACATCGTCATAGGTGGCGACCACCGGCATACCGATCTTCATCGCCGTTGGGACGCAGCCAACAATATTGGTCGTCAGACGTGGGCCCTCCGCCAACTCAACAATAGCCACAATATACGGCACGTCTTCGGTAAAAGCAGGATGGGTAGGGGCTTGGGCGATGGTATAGGAATACACCGTGCCCTGGCCGGATGCCCGTATCCAGCTCAGCTCTGACGACAGACACTCAGAGCATACCTCGCGCGGGTAAAACAGGACCGTGCCACAGCTCTCACAGCGCTGGAGCCGGAGTTCGTGGCGTTTGGCGGCATCCCAGAACGGTTGCGACGAGACAGTCGGACGAGGAAGGGGCTTTTTGTAGTCTGCCATATGCTCTCCTCCTTTAGTTAACGCCGATCACCACACTGCACTGCTCGCTCATAATACCGCCGTTACCGTTGACATAGCCAATCGTGGCATCTTTGATCTGCCTCGCCCCGCCACGGCCCATCAGTTGACGTGCGCCTTCGATCAAATGACTCATGCCGCCAGCTAAGCCGGGCTGGCCAAACGACAGCTGGCCGCCGTGGGTATTACACGGGAAATCCCCCCGGTAGGACAGGTCGTGGTCCTGCACAAAGCGACCGCCCTCGCCCTTGGGACAAAAGCCGGCGTCTTCCAGTGTCACTAAGACCGTAATCGTATAGCAGTCGTAAGGCTGCGCAAAATCCATATCTTGGGGCGTGCGTTCGGCCATGCTGAAGGCGGCCGCGGCCGCGGGCTTGACCAAGGACGTGGTTAGACTCTCGGCTCGCGTAATACTACAGTGGCCACCCGCCTCACCGGCTCCCAACAGATGGACCGGGGTATGGGGACTATCCTTGGCTCGCTCGGCACTGGTCACGATAAACGCCCCACCACCCGTACAAGGGCTGACGATCTCCAGCAGATGCAAGGGATCAACGATCATACGCGAGTTCAGCACGTCCTCAATAGCGATCTCTTTGTGGCCAAACAGAGCCGCGGGATTTTTGCACGCGTTTGTGCGCTGATCAACGGCGATCTTGGCCAGCTGTTCGGGCGTTGTGCCAAACTCATGCATATGACGCTGAGCAATCAGGGCATAGCCCGGATTGGCTGCAATCAATCCGTACGGCGCATCAAACTCGGCGTCTAGCCGCGGAAACGGCGGCGGTTTTCCAACGCTCATCGTCCGACTCGTCCACGAATCTCCCAAGACGCACAACACATTCTCACACATGCCAGCCTCAATGGCTGCTGCCGCCCGCCAGAACATACCGGTGGCCGACGCCCCGCCTAACTCGACCAAGTCAAAATAGCGGGGGTGGAACTGCAGATATTCTGAAATCACCGACGGCCACAGCACGCTGTAGTCGCCAATGGCCATACCTGTCAGCAGGCCATCAATATCCTGTTTTTTCAAACCTGCATCAGCAATCGCATCGCGCGACACCTCGCCGATAATGCCCAGAGGAGTCTTTCCCCCGCCGCCCTTCTGGGGTGTCATTTCGGCAAAGCCAATAATTGCCGCTTTTCCTTTCAGACTCATACTTCTCCTCCTATGATGCCATCTCTTTAATCACGGCCACGATCTGAGGCATGACAACCCCGGCCTTGTCTCGGATGATGAAATCGGAAATTGCGTCCGTCAATTCGGTCGGTTCGGGATTAATCTCAATCACCTGCGCCCCGGCTTCTTTAGCCACTCCAGGCATGGCCGCGGCAGGATACACTACGGCTGAGGTACCGATTACCAGTATCAGCTCGCAGCTCTGAGCCTCTTCGTATGAGCGAAACAGGGCGCGGGACGGAATGGGCTCGCCAAAGAACACGCCGGCTGGCTTGAACACGCCGCCACAGGAACAGTACGGGGGTAAGGTCTCAAGTGACACCTCGGCCAGAGGCCGTATCTTGTCACAACTCTGACACACCACTTGGCGCATATTGCCATGGAACTCAATCACGTCTTGGCTGCCGCTGGCCTGGTGTAGATTATCGACATTCTGAGTAATGATGCAGCCGAGAAGTCCCATCTGTTCCAACTGTGCCAAGGCATAATGGCCGGGATTGGGCTGGGCTGTCTTCAGCTCGGTAAAGTCGCGCATCATCTGCCAGACTTTGCTCGGATCGCGTAAAAAGGCGTCAATTGTCGCATACTCTTCCGGATCATAGCGGTCCCACAGTCCGCCCGGATCACGAAACGTCGGAATACCGCTCTCAGCCGAAATGCCCGCTCCGGTCAGAGCGATCGTCTTGCGTGAGTTCCGAATGGCCTGGGCAGCGCGTTCAATCCGCTCCTGCATCGCCTCGTCCTCCAGTCTAGCCGTTCCGCCTTCCGGTCTCCCGGTCAGCCCGCGTCATGCTGATCTGCTCACGTTCCGGCTCTTTCGTCAAGAAAAGCCAGGGCAAATTCGGGCCGTTGATCCGCATGACACCGGTCTGCATGGCCCCGGATTATACTCAACCCCCAAGCTGGGGATCGAGGGCTTGCATCCCTGGGCGGAAAAATAGAAACTCTGACTTGAGCTCACAGACACACAGGAGAACAGCCATGGCCTTCCCGACTCACCGCCCACGTCGCCTGCGTCGAAATGAACAGCTGAGGCGTGTGGTGCGGGAAACAGAGCTGAGTGTCAACGACTGTATTATGCCGCTGTTTATTGTATCCGGCTCTGGAATAACCAACCCGATCAGTTCGATGCCAGGCATCGCTCAGTTGTCGATCGATCGGGCGGTCGAGGAGTGTAAAGAGATTCGCGACTTGGGCATTCCTGGTGTCATCCTGTTCGGCATTCCTGACCATAAGGATGCGGTCGGCTCAGATGCGTATGCCGATGACGGTATTATCCAGCGGACCTTAGCCGTGCTCAAAGAAGAGGTGCCGGGCCTGTTGCTGCTGACTGACGTGTGCTTTTGCGAATACACCGACCATGGCCACTGCGGGATTATCAAGGATCAGAGCGTTGATAACGACGCGACCCTGAAAATTCTTGCCAAAGAGGCAGTCTCGCACGTCCGGGCCGGCGCCGACATCATTGCCCCGTCGGATATGATGGACGGTCGGGTGGGTGTCATCCGCCAGGCTCTTGACGCCGAGGGCTTCGCTCATATTCCGATTCTGGCCTACGCCGCCAAGTTCGCCTCCGGCTTCTACGGTCCGTTTCGGGAGGCGGCCGAATCGACCCCGCAGTTTGGCGACCGGCGCTCATACCAGATGGACCCAGCCAACAGCACCGAAGCCCTCCGGGAAGTTGCCCTCGACATTGAGGAAGGAGCGGACATCATCATGGTCAAACCGGCTCTTCCCTACCTAGATGTTATCCATCGGGTCAGGGAACGGTTTGATGTCCCGGTCGCCGCCTATCACGTCAGCGGTGAATATGCCATGCTCAAAGCCGCGGCCCTGAATGGCTGGCTGGACGAAGAACGGGTGATAATGGAAACGCTGACCGGGATTAAACGTGCCGGGGCCGATTTGATCTTAACCTATTTCTCCAAGGATGCGGCCCGACTGCTAGCACGGGTATGACCAGGCATGCGTTTCAGATTGTTCAGGTCTATGGAAGAAACGCCGCCCCCTCTCCCCAGCTTGACAGCCGACATCAGGTCCGCAAAGCGCTGCCGCAGCCAAGAGGGACCGGGGACGCCCCCGCACAAGTACCGTTGGCCGTCTGCTCAGCGGACCTGGCAAAAAGAGCCGGAGCGGCTGATCGAAGAAGACTAGGAGGAGCGAATATGTGGAAAAAGTCCGTCATTGCCGGTATTGTGGCGCTGGCTTGTGGCCTGCCCGTGCCCGCTCATAGCGGCGAGTACGATGATTATGAGGATTATAAGGATGCCCACCCCTTGCGGCTGATTGCCTACCCGCTCCACGCCCTGGGCTACGGACTAGAACGGCTTATCACTCGGCCGATCCATAGTCTGGTCTCCCGACCGGCCCTGGCACCCGTGTTCGGTTATGAGCGGGACGAGTTCTCCTCTGAGCAATGCTCGACCGGCCTGTTTTCCTCCGGCCCGGCCTCCCCCCCCGTTCCACGAGCGCCGTTCATAGACGCAAAGGAATCCGCCGCGGCCCTGCCATCTGAGCAATCGGCGCAGGAGGCTGACCTCCCGCTGCTCAGATAGGCAGGCTCTTGCTTGAGCGGCTCAATCGGCAACATGCACAGCCGGGCGTTTCCCGGACCACGGGCGGGCCTCTTCCAGCTGGGAGGCCAGGCGGAACAGACTGGCTTCGTCACCTAAGCGGCCCACGATCTGCACGCCAATAGGCAGATCGTTCGAAGTCCAGTGCATGGGTAGCGACATCGCGGGCTGACCGGTTGTATTGAAGATCGGCGTAAACGGGACGTACGAAAACACCTGCTGGGTCCATTCCATTGCCGTCATACCGGCCCGGTTCTGGTTGATCTCACCGTGGGGAGCGGGTGGACGGGACAGGGTCGGAGAGACAAAAGCGTCATACTTTTGAAAGAAGGCCCCGACCTGGCGTGACAGCGTGTTGCCGTGGGCCATGGAGTTGAGCAGTTCAACCGCGGTCCGGCGTTTGCCGTCCTCGTAACAGGTCAGGGTGACGGCTTCCAAGATATCAGGACCGGGCGTGCGATCCATCAGCGCCGCCAGGTCGTCCACCGCTGAGGCCGTATAGGCGGTCCAAATGACGTGGACCTTGTCCAGAAACTCCTCCCAGTCATACATTGGGCGGTCCTCGACCAGCTCATGCCCGAGCTCTTCAAGGGCGCGGACCGTGGCGTGTACGCCTGTCTCACACGCACCATCAATCTTGTCACCCGAGGCCGGCGTCGTGGTCCAGGCAATCCGCAGCCTCCCGGCAGGCGCTCCCACCTCCTCCGCATAGGGTCGGACCGGGGGAACAGGCAGACTCGGCGCACCAACGTCGGCACCGGCAACCACATCGAGCAGGGCGGCCGAATCGCGCACGCTCCGAGAGACCACAAACTCGCACGCCAGTCCGCACAACGGATCTGAAAAATCGGGGCCGGTCGGCACCCGGTCGCGCGACGGTTTCAGACCAAAGAGTCCGTTACACGAGGCCGGAATCCGAATTGAGCCACCGCCGTCGTTGGCATGGGCGAGCGGGACAATACCAGCGGCGACCGCCGCGGCCGAGCCACCGCTTGAGCCACCCGCGCTGTGTCCGGCTCGCCAGGGATTATGCACCGGACCAAACAAGGTCGTCTCGGTCGTTGGGTTATAGCCTAGTTCGGGGGTCTGGGTTGTCCCGCTGAGCACGAAACCGGCCCGCCGAAAGCGGGCCATCAGCTCGGAGTCGGTCTCCGGTATATAGCCGTGGGCTAGCCTTGAGCCCATATCGCAACGGACGTTTTTGGCGTGCAGGACTAACTCTTTGATGAGGAACGGCACGCCACGAAACGGGCCCTGAGGCAGGGCGCCGCGGGCTTCTGCGATAGCCTGCTCGGCCAGGGTCTGCAGAACAGCGTTCAGCCGCGGGTTAACCTTGTCGATCGCCGCGATGGCGGTATTGACTAGTTCTTCGGGCGTCACCTCTTTACGGGCTAGCAGCTCGGCCAGGCCAAGCCCATCGTATGCCGCATAGTCGTGGAGTGCAATCATATACTGGGTTCCTTTTATTTGTGAGGTCATCGCCGCTCACCACTCTTCGCAGAACGGCCGGACCTCAACATGAAATGACCAGCCGGAACGCTCCTGGTGGACGACATGCCAGGTCGTGTCGGCAATCGCCGCCGGCTTGATGAAAAAGTCATCCGGCTTGTCTTTGAACATCCGGCGGGTCCACTGCAGGTCGATGACGGCATCAATCACCACATAGGCCACGTGAACGCCCTGCGGACCGAGGGTGCGGGCCATGGATTCGGCCAGGATACGCTGGGCGGCCTTGGTCGGCGCAAACCCGGCAAAGCGCGGTTTTCCGCGGAGAGCCGAGGTATTGCCGGTGGCAATGACGGCGCCCTTTCCGGCCGCAATCATGTCCGGGGCCACGGCCCGGGCTAAGTACAGCAGCCCCATCGTATTGACCTGAAAGTTGCGCTCCAAAACCGAGGGCTCGATCTCGAGAAACGTCCCAAAGGCGCCGCCCACGGCGTTGTGGATGAGCACCTCGGGCGCCCCCAGGCGCTCCTTTATGACAACCAACGTTTCATTCACTGCGGCCTGGTCGGACACATCGCACACAAAACCGGTCGTATGCGGAATCTCGTTCTCCAACCGTGATAACCGCTGTTCGTTTCGGGCCAGCATGGCGACCTGATAGTCACCCGCGGCAAAACGGCGACTCAGGGCTGCTCCAGTACCTGGACCAACGCCGGAAATAACGCAAACGGGCCGTGTCATAACACTCTCCTATGGACGCCGATCTCAGATCCCGTACACTTGAGCAACATTCTGCCCAATGATTTTTTGACGGGTGGACTTCGCCATGGGCTCCACGAGTTCTTTGAGTTCGTCCATATAATTGCCTGGATGATCAAAATGCGGGAAATCCGAGGCCCAGAAAAATTTGTCCCCTCCCACAAAGTCAACCACGTTGCCAAACGCTTTCTCATCGGGATCACCCGAGATCCAGCACTGGCGGTAAAAATAATAGCTGGGCCTCTCTTTGAGCCGCACCGATTCGCCTAAAGGACTCTCGTACACCGCATCCATCCGGTTGAGCAAATAGCCTGCCCAGCCGGCACCGGACTCTAAGACGACGATTTTGACGCGTGGAAAACGCTCAAACAGACCGTACTGAAACATCGCGGTAAACGCCTGGAGCGGTCCTTGAGCGCCGTGCACATTGTGGTGCCACAGCGCCCACTTCTGCATGTCCCGGAAGCGCTGATGGACCCGTTTAGACGGTGGTTCGCCGCTGGGATGAATACCAACCGGAATGTCCAATTCCTGTACCTTGGCCCAAAACGGATCGTAGTCCGGATGGGCATGGGATTTATTGGTCGGGGTAAAGGGGACAAAAAATACCCCTTTGGCTCCGTTTCTGACCGCCCGGTCGACCTCCCGGGCTGCTTCTTGGGGATCGCCCATCGAGATATGGGCAATCGGGATCAAGCGGCCGTTTGAGTCTTTGCAAAAGTCTCCGACCCAGCGGTTATAGGCGCGGGCATAGGCCGCTTGCAGCTCAAGGTCGTCAAGATTTTCAGCCTCCCACAACAGCCCTAGGCTGGGATAGATAATTGCCTTCTCTAAACCTTCCTGATCCATACGTTCGAGTCGCTCGGTCGGAGACATCGAGCCAAACGGGGCCTGGCCAACGTAGGTCTTATCCGGATGCGGCTCAAGATCTTCGCCCCTTTTCCCCATTGCCCCAGAACTCGCCAGTCCGCCCGGACGAACATATTTAGCCGGGGCTCCCCCAACTTCGACGACCTCCAGGCCGTCTTGATTCGGCCTGATACGAAGAGCCCGGTCGCGGAACTGGGGATCAATATATTTTTCCCACGTATCCGGCGGCTCCAGAATATGGCCATCTGCATCGATCGCACCAGGATAGGGAAATTTCTCGTTTTGAATAGACATGACGGCCGCCTCCTTCCTTCAGGTCTTTCTAACCTACCTACCTGCGTTCGACAACACTCGGCCTCTTGCACGCCGCCCGCTTTGTCTCCATTGTTGGACGGGTAGCAATGTTTCAAGCTGGCAGATCAGCGCAGTGACAAAACCACAGCTCCAAGCCACGGACCACAGCCCCAAAACGGACATGATGGCCCAATACCGCCAGGTCAAAGCTCAACACCAAGAGGCGTTGGTCTTTTTTCGGTCTGGGGATTTTTATGAGATGTTCTACGAGGATGCGGCCATTGCCGCCCGCGAACTCGACATTACTCTCACCTCGCGGCCCCAGAGCAAAACTACCGAACGGGTGCCCATGTGCGGGGTCCCCCATTATCGGCTCGACACCTATCTCGGCCGCCTGGTCGAAAAAGGCTTTAAAGTTGCCATCTGTGAACAGCTGGAAGGACCGCAGAGGGGGCGAGGCCTGATTCGGCGCGAGGTCGTCCGCGTCGTCACGCCGGGCACGCTGTTTGAGACCAGCGGTACGGAGCGTAGCCTCGCGGCTCTTTTTTCCGACCCCGCAGACCGGGTCGGCGCAGCCTTTCTGGTCCTGGCCACGGGCGAGTTTGTGCTAGCCGAGACAAACCGGACCGAGTTGCCCAGCCTGCTGGCAAAATTTCCAGCCCAGGAAATACTGCTGCGGGCAGCCGAACTCGGCAACTCCAGCTGGCCGCCTCAGGCGTATATCACCGAGCGGCCAGAAACGGATTTTCGCCTGTCCACAGCCCGCAAAGTCCTGACCCGGAGCTTTGGTCGGACACGTATCACACCGCTGGCCGCCTCGCACCCGAACGCCCTGACTGCGGCAGGCGCTCTGCTGGCCTATGTGACCGAAACCCAACAAGACTTTCTTCCCCACCTCAAAGCCCCCCAGGTCTACCACAGCGAGGCTTTCGTCTTTCTTGATCCTCAGACCCAGCGTAACCTTGAACTGATCGAAAACCTGCTGGAAGGCGGGCCGCAGGGGTCGTTGTTATCGGTTCTTGATGTCTCGAAAACCCGTATGGGTCATCGCCGTCTTCGCCACTGTCTGCTGCACCCGCTCCGCTCGGTCGACGCCATCCGCCAGCGTCAGGAAGCGGTCGCCGCGCTAGTTGCTCAGCGGCGGACATGCACGGACATACAGGCCGACCTGGTAAAAATTCTTGATCTCGAACGCCTGACCTCGCGCACCACCTCTGCGGTCGCTACACCGCGCGACCTCGCCACCTTAGCGACCTCACTGGCTCCGCTGGCCAATACTCGCGCCTTATTGTCCGGACTGCCCACCGAGATGCTGACTGAGCTGCACCAGACGCTTGATCCTTTGGAGGATATCCAGTCCGAAATCCGACGTATCTTGGTCGACGACCCCAAATCCGTGGCCAAAGAGGGGGGTCTGATTCGGGACGGGGTGAACGCCGATCTCGACGAACTGCGGGCCATCCAGCTCGACGGCAACGGCTGGCTGGCCCGCTATGAGCAGCAAGAACGCAAACGCACGGCTATTCCCACCCTGAAAGTCGGCTTCAGCCGGGTGTTCGGCTACTATCTGGAAGTGACAAAATCGTATCTCAATCTGGTCCCCAAAACCTATACCCGGAGGCAAACTCTGGTCAACGCCGAGCGGTTCATCACTCCCGTCCTCCACCGTTTTGAGGACAAGATGGTGTCAGCCGCCGATCGAAGCAAAGAGCTCGAGTATGAGCTGTTCAGTGCGCTGCGCCGCCACGTCGCTGCCCAGGCCGACCGCCTTCGCCAGACCGCCCACACGCTCGGCCTGCTTGATGTGGTGTGTGCGTTTGCCGAAGTCGCAAGCACAAAGGGCTGGGTCCAACCACAGATTAGCAAAGACTACGCCCTGTCTATTACTCAAGGCCGCCACCCGGTGCTTGAAACCCAGACCGAAACGTTTGTTCCCAACGATCTGAGCCTCGATAAGAACACCCACCTGTTGGTTCTGACCGGTCCAAATGCAGCCGGCAAAAGCACCTATGTTCGGCAGACGGCGCTGCTAGTCGTGCTGGCTCAAATCGGTAGCTTCGTGCCGGCCGAGACGGCCACGATCGGTGTTGTTGATCGGATCTTTACCCGGGTCGGAGCAACCGATTTTCTGGCTCAGGGGTTGTCAACTTTTATGGTCGAGATGACAGAAACAGCCAACATCCTGCGCCAGGCAACGGACAAGAGTTTGGTCGTTCTTGACGAAGTCGGACGCGGCACCGGCACCTCGGACGGACAGGCCATTGCCCAAGCTGTGGCCGAAAGCCTGGCTCAGGAGATCAGGGCCAAAACGCTGTTCACCACCCACTATCATGAGCTGGCCCGTTTGGCAGACACTATTCCGGGGATCGCCAACGCCCGCCTCGACGTCCGGGAAGAACGGGACGAAGTGGCGTTTCTGTATACGGTCGTGCCCGGAGCAGCCCAGAAGAGCTACGGGGTGTACGTGGCCCAGCTGGCCGGCCTGCCGCTACACGTCGTGCAGCGGGCCAAGGATCTGCTGCTGAGCTGGCAGGTCGGTCGGAAAGAAGGTCCTGCGCTCCACGGTTCGGAGCAGTCTGACTTGGATACGATCAGGACGAATGGTCGCTTGGAAGCCCACGACCTCCGGCCTGTCTTGGCCCGACTAGCCAATGTGGACCCGCTGCACACCACGCCGATGGAGGCCTTACGGGTGTTGGCAGAGTTGAAGAAGTTGGCGGAGAGAGAAGTTGAGTAATGTTATGAAGGTGACAGAGCGTTTCCGTCCGGAGGCCAGCCACCTCTGTCTCCCTACTTTTGGCGGAAGAGCAGGCAGGGTGAGGGCGGGTTGGCACTGATCTCTCCTAGCGGCGGGGATTATGGAGCCACACGTCTGCACCGATCTGGGAAGTTGTGGTGAGAGCGGGTGAAGTGCCGCACCCAAGCCTCTGCCAGCAGACAGAGGCCGTCAATAGAGAGGCTTACCTCATAAGATTTACTAAACCCGGCCTCTCTCTCGACAAGCTGAAGCGGTCCTTGCGCTTGTCTGGAGCCTAAGTCTTCTCCCGAGATCCGGGGACATGCTGAGCCTCCTCGTCTTCTCCTGCGACGCAGCCCACAGGCCGGAGGGAAGCCTCAGCACAAAGATACGTCACCCCCGGTCCCCCTAGGTCGGCAGGGTGTGGTGACGCCAGGAGCTGCCGACGTTCCGGTCGCATCGCAGCAGAGGTTCCCATGACAAGCATGGGAACCAGTATGGTAAAGATCAGAAAGGCAGCTCAGGACAGGCCGTACACCTGGGCAACGTTATCACCAATGACCTTGCGGCGGGTCTCGGCGCCCATCGGCTCGACCAACTCCAACAGCTCGTCCATGTAGTTGTCGGGATGGTCAAAGTGGGGAAAATCTGAGGCCCAGAAAAATTTGTCGTTGCCGACAAAATCCACCACATTGCCAAACGCCTTCTCATCAGGGTCGCCCGAAATCCAGCACTGGCGATGAAAATAGTAGCTGGGCTTTTCTTTGAGCGGCACGGATTCACCCAGCGGGCTGTCATACACCGCATCCATCCGGTTGAGCAAATAGCCCGCCCAGCCTGCGCCGGACTCCAGCACGATGATCTTCACCTGCGGGAAGCGGTCAAACAAACCGTACTGAAACAACGCGGTAAAGGCTTGCAGCGGCCCCTGACCACCGTGCACGTTGAAATGCCACACCGCCCACTTTTGCATGTCGTGAAAGCGCTGGTGGACCCGTTTGGCTGGTGGCTCGCCGCTGGGATGGATGCCGACCGGCACATCAAGCTCTTGGGCTTTGGCCCAGAAGGGATCATAGTCCGGGTTGGCGTGGGATTTGTTGGTGGGCGTAAACGGTACGACAAAAGCGCCCCGACAGCCGTCTTTGACCGCTCGTTCCAGCTCGCGACTGGCTTCCTGGGGATCGCCAAAGGAAATATGGGCGATGGGAATCAAACGCCCGGATGAATCGCGACAGAAATCCGCGACCCAGCGGTTGTAGGCTCTGGCATAGGCGGCTTGGAGTTCCAGATCTTCTAAATCTTCGGTCTCCCAAATAAGGCCCAGGCTGGGATACACAATCGCTTTGTCCAACCCCTCGGAATCCATGCGTTGCAGGCGTTGTTGAGGATCCATCGAGCCGAAGGGGGCCATATTGACGTAGGTCCGATCGGGATGCGGTTCAACTTCTTCCGGCTTTCTACCCATCCCGCCAAACGCGGCTAGCTGGCCGGGTTTCATATATTTGGCCGGGCGACCGGCGATTTCAAGGACTTCTAGTCCGTCTGGGCCAACCGTAATCCGCATGGCCTGCTCTTGATATTTGGGGTCAATATACTTCTCCCAGGCATCGGGCGTCTCAAGGATATGCCCATCGGCGTCAATCGCGCCCGGATAGGGAAACGTTTTATTGTTTGTGATGGACGACATAGCTCTCCCTCCTTAACTGGCGAATCAATTTTTTAAACTACAGAGTATGTTCTAGCGTACTTGGAGCCCTTCGACAAGGGTTCCTTAGCAGCGTGATTGCAACAACACAGAGACATTGTGGGCGACTTCTGCTAGGCTGTCCCTGCTATTTATGAAGATTTGCATCCTTTCCCCGGACGTTCAGCAACAGATCGCCGCTGGCGAAGTCATTGAGCGACCAGCCAGTGTCGTCAAAGAACTTATCGAGAACGCGCTAGATGCCGCAGCCAACACGGTTCGGGTCGAGGTCCAAGAGGGTGGGCGGCGGTTGATCAAAGTCACAGACGACGGGCCTGGCATAGCCGCCGCAGATGTCAGACTGGCGTGTGAACGTTTTGCGACGAGTAAGATTGCCAGTGCCACAGATATCGCTCAGATTCGAACCTTCGGCTTTCGGGGGGAAGCCCTGCCCAGCATTGCCTCGGTTTCTCGACTCCGTCTGCTGACCCGCGAAAAAACGGCTCGGCTTGGAATCGAACAGCGCATCGAAGGCGGCCGCCTGCTCTCTCACCGCGAAGCCGGAGCGCCAGCCGGGACCAGCGTCGAGGTGTGGGATGTGTTTTACAACACGCCGGCCCGACGCCGGTTCATGCGCAGCTTACGGACCGAGTACGGTCATATTTTAGACACGTTTACCCGCTTTGCGCTAGCGTTTCCCGACAAAAGTCTGTCGCTGTCCTTTGACGGACGTGAGGTCTATGCCTTCGAGCCGAATTCGCTCCAAGAGCGGATGGTGGCCTGTTTTGGCCGCGAGGCGACCGCAGGTCTGGAAGAGCTGGAAAACACGGGGCTGAGCGGCAGAGTCTGGGGAGCGGTGATTCCCAGCCAAGAGGTCTGGCGACGGCGCTATTATCTGTTTGTCAATCGCCGTCCGATTCGTAACCGTACGCTCTACCGGGCCGTCCGGGATGCCTATGGCGGCGAGGGCGGCCTGGTGTTTCTTTTTCTCGAGCTGCACCCCTCCCAGCTTGATGTCAACATCCACCCGGCCAAGACCGAGGTTCGATTCCGGGATGATAACGCCATCTACGCCCTGGTCCGGTCAGCCCTTGAACACCGCGCGCGTCCAGCCTGGCTGCAAACGGACGCCGTTGCAGAACACTCAGCAGCCTACGGCGAGACGTCAATCAACGGTTTTTCGCTGGTCGGTCAAATTGAAGACACCTTCCTGCTCACCATATCTGATGCGCATCTCTACCTTTTAGATCAGCACGCGGCTGCGGAGCGGGTTTTGTACGAACGGCTGCAAAACAGACGGGTACAGCCCAAACGCTTAATTGCGCCCCAGGTGGTGAACCTGTCGATTGACGAGCAGGCCCTTGTGGATGAGAACGCCGAGGCATTTGCGGACTGTTGTTTTTCTCTAGACGCCTTTGGCCGCCGGGTCTTAGCCGTGCGGGAAGTGCCGGATTTTCTCGAGCCCCAATCCTCAGGACTGATTTTTTCGCGATTGCTGAGCCGCCTGCGCAGTAAAAAAGAGGATATCAAGCAGGCGCTGTCCTGCTTAGCGGCGCTCAAAGCCGGACAGCCGCTGACACGCGAGGACCAAGAACACCTGCTCACGACCTGGACGCAGACCTCAAATCCCCACGCCTGTGCGCATAATCGACCGGTCTATTTTCGGCTTTCGTTGGATGAGGTTCGACGAAAAGTGGGGCGGACGGGACTGAGTTGCGAGTTTGAGGGGAATGATGAGACCTAGGCACACCATCCTGAGCTTTCATGCCAGGCCTAGTCACAGTCCGCCAGTGTGCGTCTTCCTTGCAGCCCACGCACCCGAGATGGTACATTCCGGTCGATCGTCACTCACGTGTCATGAGGAGGAGGTTCGTGCAAAAGAAATTCCGCTTTATCGATAGCGACGCCCATATTCTTGAACCAAACGACATGTTCGAGCGCTATCTCGACCCCAAGTTTCATGATCAGTTGCCCAAAGCCTGGTTGTTTTACGACGGAGACCCTTTAGGGTTTCGTTTTGAACTGTCCATCCCCAACCCTGATGGCGGCACCTACCGCATGCCCTTTGGCCGTGATCCGATTGATCCCAGCGCCATGGGGCCGGCCTCGTTTGATCCTGGGGTGCGGGTCAGTCTGCCGGGCCAAGACGAAGCCTACGCCGACTTTGCCAAACAGAATTTCCCCCCAGAAATGTACCCCCTGGCAATGGAACGGACAGGGATCGACTACATGGTCGTCTACCCCTCGCTCGGTCTGCTGTCGGTCGCCGTGCCCAAGATGGCGGCCGATACGGCAGCGGCCTATCGCCGGGCATATAACGACTGGCTGTTCGACTTCTGTTCGGCGGCCGGAGGCAAAGTGTTCGGGGCTGGCTCGGTAGACCTGCGCGATGCCGAGGAGGCGGCTCGCGAGGCACGTCGGTGCGTCAAAGACCTCGGCTTTAAAGCCATCCATATCAATCCGGTGCCGGTCGGTGAACATCGGCTGTATGACGCATTCTATGAGCCGCTGTGGAACACGCTCGAAGATCTTGACGTTCCGCTGGCCGTCCATACTGGCACCGGCACAGCGGCCGACGACATGCTCTATCACTATATTCCGCGTCTGCGCTCGGCGCAGACGACCGTGGCCTTCACGATCGGCAATATGCTGGCCTGTACCTCACTTATCATGGGCGGCGTACTGGAACGGCACCCCACCATGCGGGTGGTCCACCTGGAATCCGGTGCGGGCTGGGTACCATTTTGGCTCGACCGGCTAGGGGCGAGCGTGCAGGGCGGCTTCCGCGGTCTCGAGATTCCCGGACTGACCAAGCATCCGATCGAATACTTCGAGCGCCAGTGTTATATCTCGGCCGACCCGGACGATCCGGGTATCAAACAGACGATTGATCTGCTAGGCGATGACAATATTGTGACCGCCACCGACTTTGGCCATCCCGAAGGCCGTCAGTATGCCTGGGCGAGGAAAGAGATCATGGCACTTGAGGGCGTGTCGGACGACAGCAAAAAGAAAATCATGTGGGACAACGCTCTCAAGCTGTATCCGATTCAGCCCGACTAAATGGAGGGGCAACATGAAGATCACCCGTTTTTACGCTACGGATGACGGTGGTTCGCGATTCATGGACATAGACGTTCCGATTGATATCCCGCAGGAGGACGCGGACGGCCATACTCTGATGCTGTCCAACGCCTACGCCTCACCGTCTGTGCGCTTTGTCGAACTGCCGGCCGGCCTGTCCCAAACCTGGCATAACGCGCCTCAGCGGCAGATCGTCATTGTGCTGTCAGGCACGCTCGAAGTCGGCACGACTGATCAGCAGACCCGTCAGTGGAAGGCCGGTGAGGCTTTTCTGGCTGATGACGTGACCGGCAAGGGACATACTACGCGGACTGTTGGCGGGCCGGCCAGCGTTTTCTTTGCTCCTCTCCCGGACGGTTTTGATTTGGACGGCTGGTCCTAGCGTGTCGGAATTTCTTCCAAATGGGATCAACTGTACTGAGTCGGCGTCCCGCGCCGGCTCCTCCTTCAACGCTCTCAAGCGGCAGGCTCAGGTAAAGCGGCCATGACCGAAGTCTCAGCCAGCTATCGCTGGCTTCGTCGTTGGCAGTACGCCCTGAACCTGTTCCTTATCCTGGTCGTCCTGGGAATGGGTATCTTTTTCTACCGCCGGGCACTGCTTTTCACCGTTTTTGTTCCAATTGGCTTTGTTCCGTTTTCGTATGCTCGGCTCCGGCTGCATCGGGCAACTGAGCGGCTGCTCCAGGGTGCGTCGCCGGGCCGGCCGATGTCCCTGCTCCATGTGGGCTTTGGTCTGGTGTGCGATATCATTCTGGCCGTCCAGTTTCTGACCGCCCGTTGGAGCGACGACCTGCCAGTGCTCCACGCGCCCGGGGTGTCTTGGGTCGGAGCGATTTGGTACAGCGCCTATATCCTGCTGTTTTTCGGCTATATGGGCCTGGACGTATGGATGTTTGGCCTGCGCTCTCTGAAGCGTCTGTTTCGCGCCGTCGAGCCCGTTCCCGACAGCCTGTTTTCACCCGACCGCCGTCGGTTTCTTCACCAAGCAGGTCTGCTGGGAGCCGCCACACCCTTCGCGTTCTCCGCGTCAGGGATGAAAACCTCGTACGACTTTCAGGTCGAAGAGCGGGAACTTGTTCTGCCCCACTGGCCGCCGGAATTGGACGGCCTACGCGTTGCGCATCTCTCCGACATCCATGTCGGCGGGTACATGAATCGCCGCCGTTTGCTGCATATGGCCGCGCTGACCAATAGCGCCAAAGCCGATGTGGTGCTCCATACCGGCGATTTTTTGACCCACCGGACCGGTGACTTTGATACGCCCTTATACGAAGCCCTGGCTCAGATTCAGACTCCCTATGGACAGTGGGCCTGCCTGGGTAACCACGATTTTGATAACCCGACCCGCCTCGTCTCCCTGCTCCAACAGGCTGGGGTAACCACTTTACGCAATGAGCAGGTCAACCTAGCAATCGACGGACACCGCCTGGAAGTCGTGGGCCTAGATTACTTCCTAGGCATTTCTAGGAGCCCCACTGAGCGGTATGCAAAAATTCTACCCGCCAGGCAGCCTCGGACTCCCCGCATCCTGCTTAACCACGACCCGCGCGGGTTTGGCCTCCTGCCGGACAACTGCGCGGATTTGGTGCTGTCCGGTCATACCCACGGCGGACATGTCGGCATTCAGCTCGGTCAGGACACGCTTGTGTCCGTGGTCGGGCTGATCGGCATCCCGGATCAAGGAATTTTTCAGCGGGGAGATATGCGCATGTTTGTCACCCGCTGCGTCGGTTTTTACGGCTATCCGATGCGTCTGGGGATTGCGCCCGAGATCGCCCTGCTGACGCTTCGCTCACCACAGCCGCCTCGTGCAGCCAAAGAAAGCTCGGCATGAAGCTGCACTCCCTGCACCACGTGCCGTTCGAGGGCTTGGGTAGTATCGCCGCCTGGGTCCAAGCCCGAGGCCATCAGATCAGCACCAGCCAGCTGTATGCGGATGCCTCGCTGCCGCCAGTTGACAGCTTTGACGGCTTGATCGTGATGGGAGGACCGATGGGCGTGGACGACGAGCAAGAGTATCCGTGGCTGGTGGAAGAGAAGCAGTTCATCAAGCGGGCTATCGCGGCCGGCAAGACCGTCCTCGGAGTATGCTTGGGCGCCCAGCTGCTCGCGTGGGCGTTGGGGGCTCGGGTGTACCGCAATACAGACAAAGAGATCGGCTGGTTTCCGGTTCAGCTCAGCGATGCAGCGACGGACTCCGCCTTCTTTTCCAAGCTGCCGTCGAGTCTGGAGGTTTTCCACTGGCACGGCGATACGTTCGACCTGCCGGCCGGTGCGATCCACATCGCCCACAGCCGCGCCTGTCAAAACCAAGCCTTTGTGTTCGACGGGCGGGTCGTGGGTTTACAGTTTCACCTAGAGACAACCCCACACGCGGCGGCCGAGCTCATTGACCACTGTCGGCACGAAATCGTTCCGGCTCGGTTTATCCAGAGTGCAGAAGAGATGCTGGCCGATGGAGGGAGGTTTATGGAGATCAACGCCGCAATGGAGCAGGTGTTGGCCGGCTTGGAGCGGGAGTAGCTCTCAGCTGTTCTCCGAAGTCCTCTCCCCGAGGGAGGGAACGAGTGCTATATCACTCCGGCCTCTCGCCAGCCCGCAAGGTCTTCAGGCTTATAGCCCAGCAGCCCACAGTAGACCTCTTCATTATGATCGCCGGGTTGCGGAATCGTCCCAATAGCCCCAGGTGTATCGGAGTATTTTACGGTCAGACCAGGGACATAGGTCTTGTCGCCCTGATCCTCAACTTCGACCAACATCTCGCGTTCCCACAAATGCGGGTCTTTGGCCGCTTGGGCAATGGAATGGACCGGCGCAAAGGGCACCTCGGCCCGCTCAAGGACTGCGCTGACTTCCGCCACTGTTCTCACTTTGACCCACTCGACAACCAACCTGTCAATCTCTTTGATGTGTTTGCTCCGCCCGGCAATACTGGAAAACCGCTCGTCGGTCAGCCAGTCTTCTCGTCCAACGCCCTTACAGAAGCGGCCGAACATATCCTGGGGCACCGCCAAAATATAGATCCAGCCGTCTTTGGCCTGATAGGCATTGCACGGGGAGATGCCGCCGGGACTGTTGCCGTTTCGCTGGGGTTCTTTGCCGCTCAGCAGGTAGTTGGCAATCGGAATCTCCATCAGCGTATAGCCCGTATCCAGCAAACACACGTCAAGCGCCTGTCCCCGGCCGGTAACATCCCGGCGGTGTAAGGCTCCGAGTGCGCCAATCGTGGCGTGCAGAGCGGTAATGCGGTCAATGATAGGCGAGTTGGTCATCACCGGCGGACCGTCGGGAAAGCCGGTAAAGCTCATTAACCCAGACATGGCTTGGCCGATCGGGTCATAGGCGGGCCGGTGTTTGTACGGCCCTTCCTGCCCGAAGCCGGACACATTAATCATGATCAGACCCGGATTCAGCCGCTTGAGCGTCTCATAGCCCAGCCCCATCGCCGCCATCACTCCCGGTCGGAAGTTCTGGAGCAGCATATCGAACTTGGGCACAAGTTCCTTGATCAGGGCAATCCCTGTTGCGCTGCGCACGTTGAGCGTGATGCTCTTTTTGCCCCGGTTATAGGCCGACCAGTAGACCTTACCGATGCCGCGGGATTCATCCCCGCCCGGGGCTTCAAGCTTGACAACCTCCGCCCCCAAATCTCTCAGAATCATTGCGCAGCGCGGTCCGGCCTGATAGCGTCCCATATCCAAGACTTTGATACCGTCCAAACAGCCCGCCATAGTCTTCCCTCCTTAATTGCCGGCTCTCTTCTTGGCCAAGACAACAGCCGACCTCTTCCTGATGAGATGGTCCTCATCTTTTAAATCCTAGTCGCGCCAGCGCTTGTCGTGTTCTGGGTACATCATCCAGTCCGTCGGCCTGTTCTTGTGTATCACGCACCAGCTGGGGCAAATCCTCCGGCCTATCAACATCGTACCAAGACGGGACCAAGGCCACGGCGTAGCCGTGCTTCCGTGCCTGTTCCAGGGTCTGCTGTAACACTTGTGGTGTACTCCATGCAATGTTTTCAAACAGCGGGCGGTGCACCTGTCGGGCGCCAACCAGATAGTAGCCGCCGTCACGGCTGGGGCCGAATACCGCGTCACAAGTTGGGTCTTTGAGCCGCACGAAAGCCTCTTGAACGTGCGCCACGGGCAAGGTCGGCACATCGCTGCCGATGATAAGGGCGCGCGAAAAGCCGGCCTTCAGCATATCGCTCAGCACATTGATCTGGCGCTCGCCAAGAGAGGCACCGCGTTGGGGTCGATATCGGACCGGGAAGGGAATCAAGGATCGAAAGAGGGGTTCGCTGTCGGCCGGCGTAATGGCTACGAACACCTCAACCGCTTCCAGCCGACACATCCGCTCAACGGTATCGAGTAAAAAACACCGAAATAAGTCGGCCGCATATTCGGGGGTCAGGGGCGGGCACAGACGGGTTTTAACCTGACCGGCGATCGGCGCTTTGGCAAAAATAGCAAGGGCGTTCGACATCGAGTGGTCCTTGAAGTGGACGATGCTCTTATCTTACTAAGGGGGTTGTAATCGTCCACTTTTGTAGCGGCTCCGCCCGGCCCGACGCAACTCTTCGCTTGACACGCTCACATTCCCTCAGTATCGTGCCGCCCGCATGGCGGTCGTGGACGAAATCGTTGGCATTGTAGACGAGCACAACAGGGTGGTTGGCGCTGTCCCGCGCAGTGAAATGCGAGCCAAGCGTCTGCCGCACCGCAGCACCTACATCCTAGTGTTTAATTCTCAAGGGCAGCTGTACATCCAAAAGCGGACGATGACCAAGGATGTCTTTCCGGGCTATTACGACCTGGCCACAGGCGGAGTCGTTCTAGCCGGCGAAAGCTACGAACAGGGGGCTGTCCGCGAACTGGAAGAGGAGCTGGGTATTCAGGGGGTGCCTCTGACCAAGCTGTTTGAGTTTTCCTTTGAGGACGAGAACAATCATGTCTGGGGCGCCGCCTTCACCTGTGTCTACGACGGACCACTACGCCTACAGGAAGAAGAGGTCGAAAGCATCATCCTGCTAACGCCGCACGACGCCCTGCGTCACGCCCGGACCGAACCCTATACGCCCGACGGAATATATGTCCTGCGCCGCTACCTCGGCTCGGTCGCATAGCAATGTGCCTGGAACCTCATACTTCATCCAGCATGTTCCGTTCCGCGACTTGCGTTTGGTACGGCTCGGCGCAGAGGGGACCGAAGTGCGGTCTCTACCAGCGAGCTTCTCCGCCTCGATTCCGTCGCTTGATGGCCTTGAGGCGGTCGTGGACAGGTCTGCATTGCTGAGCTACGAACGAGCTTCAGAGACGCTAACCGTCCGCGGCACCCTCGACGAGAAGAATTTCCGCGCTCTGCTCACCTGTTGCGGGGCGGACGAGTATCGCGCCGAGCTTGAGAAACGGCTACGCGACTTACGGGACCGTTCTTCTCTGTACATCGACGACAACGAATTGTAGGCATTGGAAACCCATTCCCGGCGCATGCGCGGGGAGATTTTCTTCGCGGAGCGCTGGATCGTCGAAGGGCAGGCCGATTATTTGATCCTGCACGCCCTGGCGCAGACCATGGACTACAATCTCGACCAGCATGGCGTCGCCGTCATCGACGCGCAGAACAATGGCAACCCGGCCACCTTCGCCGCGCTGGCGCGGGCGTTGGATATTCCGTGGCTAGCAGTGTTCGACGGCGACGAAGCCGGACAGGGGTTTGTGCAGGCAATTGCCAAGCGCGGATTTAGCGAAGAAGAGTTGAAAAAACGCTGTCGCAAACATCCCGCCGGTGATTTGGAGGCGCAGCTTGTTGCCGACGGGCTCGGGCCGGAACTGCGGGAAGTGTTGGCGGCCTTGGACATTCAGGACACGGATAGGCTGAACAACAAAGACCTCGTCGA
This sequence comes from uncultured Binatia bacterium (SeqCode), assembly GCA_965214605.1. Classification (GTDB taxonomy): domain Bacteria; phylum Desulfobacterota; class Binatia; order Bin18; family Bin18; genus JAAXHF01. Next base: position 1,785,070 of record OZ243961.1, read on the forward strand.
GCGCTTGCGCAAAAGAAAGACCGCCTATGCGGCGGAGTTTGCGACCCGTGTTCGTCGAGACGCGGACTTGGCGCAACCTGCTCCTGAGGCGTTTCGCGCCGCTATCGAGCAACTGCGGGGTCTGACCTGATGGCTACCCAGCTCGAAACCACTCTGGGCGAACTGTCGGGCATTCAACGCAAGGCCGTCGAGTGGGACGATGGCGCGTTGCTCGTGCTGGCCGGTCCCGGTTCCGGCAAGACCCGCGTGCTGACTTGCCGGGTCGCCCAACTCCTGGATCGATCGCGGGACGAGCGTTTCCGTGTGCTCGCGCTGACGTTCACGAACAAGGCTGCCCACGAGATGGCGAGACAGGTGACCGCCATTGCACTCGGGCTCGAGGAGCGTGCCGACATCCTCACCTTCCACAGTTTCTGTGCACAGGTGCTGCGCCAACATGGCGTGCATCTCGGAATTAAGCCTGACTTCACGATCTACTCACTGACATCCGACCGACAAGCCGTGTTGGACGATGCGATCGGGCGCGAACCACAGTATTTCGACCGCGACGATCGCCGTCTCTTGCCCAGAATCGACGCCCTCAAGGCCCGGCTTGTCTGCCCGAAACAGGCTGAAGAGCGAGGCGCCGAAGCGGACGGCGCGTCGTCCGAGGAAACCTGCCGTTTGGCTCGCGCCTACCGGCTGTACGAGGACGAATTGCGCCGCGCCAACGCCCTGGATTTCAACTCGCTTATCTTCGAGGCCTACCGCCTCTTTGGATACCCGGCAATGGCCCGGCATTATCGGACCGTCTACCGATACTGGCTGATCGACGAGTTCCAGGATACCAACGAGGCCCAATACAAGCTTCTTCTGCGCATGGCAGGCGAAGAGTTCCGCCAGATCTTCGCGGTGGCCGACGACGATCAGACGATCTACGAATGGAACGGTGCCAACGTCCAGCGGATCAGTACCCTGGTCAAGGACTTCGATTGCGAAGTCATGCAACTGCCGACCAACTTCCGCTGCCCGCCGAGCATCGTCGAGGCCGCGAATCGCCTCGTCGTATACAATGCCCGGCGCGCCGACGGGAAGCGCCCTGCCGAGCCGGCGCAGCGCAGTCGTTCCCGCGCCAACTATCCGATTCAGTGCCGCGTGTTCGACACCGATCAGACCGAGGCAGCCGAGATCGCGGCCGACATCGCCGGTCTGGATGTCGACGAGCACGGCCGAACGTTGGTGCTGGCCAGGACTCGCGTGTTGCTGGAGTCCATGCGCGACGCCTTGCGGGCTGAAGGGGTGCTTGCGACTATTTTGATGCGCCGCGATGATTTCGTATCCCCCGAGATCCGGTGGCTGGTTGCCTGCCTGAAGCAGATCAGCCGACCGCTCGACCGGCGCAACCTGGCAGCGCTGGTCGAGGCGTTCGGCAGCTTTGCGGCGCGGCCAGTGGATTTTGACGACCTGCTGTCTCGCTCGGCGGCGGAGGGCGTTACGTACCTTTCGGCCTGGGTAGATGCTGTGCGAGCGGCCCAGCCTGCGCCTGTCGCCGACATCGTCGAGAGGGTTGCCGACTTGGTTGCCGGAAACGTGAAATGGGTGCCCGCGATTCAGCCGATCCTCGAATACTTCAAAAATGGCGAACCCCACGACGACCTCAAGGACGATCTGAGCGCCTGGGACAGACTGTGGGGCGAGATCAGCGTGGCGGGCAGAACCACCACACTCAAGCAGTTCCTTCAGGAGTTGGCGCTGCGCCCCAAGGAACCCGTTCCCGCTGCGGGAGCGGTGTCTCTGGCGACCATCCACGGCGCCAAGGGTCTGGAATTCGACACCGTTTACCTCATCGGCCTTGCCGAGGAGATCCTGCCCTCCTGGCATAGTGTGAGACAGGGAAACGGCAGCGCCACACTGGAGGAGGAACGCCGCGGCTGCTTCGTCGCCATCACCCGCACGAAGAAGCGCCTGATTCTGTCGTGGGCGCGGAAATACAAGGGATTTCAGAAACAGCCGTCCCGCTTTCTTGAGGAAATGGGCCTGTTGAGTGGCTTCCCCGCCCCGGCATTGCAAGGAGAGAAGCCATTTTGACGGTCGACGACCGCCGCCAGATCGAGGACTACCTGCCGTTGGATGTGCTGAATGCCATCGCGTCGAAGGAGAAGAAGCATCCGCGGCGCTACGTGGAGCTGGGTCCACTACTGGCCAGCGCGCCGCCCGATCACCGCGTGCCGGGCCGCCATCTACGCGGCACTGGCGTCGGCACCGCGCACCGGTGCCGAACGTGAGAAAGCCGCATCCTTCGTCGCCAAGCTCGCCCCCTACGCGCCCGATAGCGCGACGGTCTCCGAGGCGCGCGAACACATTGAGAAGCTGCACGCCGGACGAACGCCCAAGGGATCCGACGCGCTTCGAGTGCGTTTGCATTGTTCAGGACTTGAGTATCGAACACGAATCGGATGATCTGCCGGATGAGAAACAGGGGACGAAAGTTCTCACCGAGGTACTTGATACCACTCCAGACAGTCTGTTCCCGCTTCAAGGTGCGCTCGGTTACGAGATTCACCAGACGCTGTTCATAGGCCCGAACTGCTTGGTCGTCGAGGGCACGTCGGACCTGCTGTACCTCCAGGCCATGTCGGCTCTTCTTGAAGAAGAGGGTAGGACCGGTCTCAGTACCAACTGGACGATTACTCCTGTGGGCGGTGCCGGAAGGGTGCCAACCTTTGTGGCGCTGATTGGTTCGCAAACTCACCTGAATGTGGCGGTACTTGTTGATTCGCACGAATGTGATCGGCAGCAAATCGAGAGCCTCTACAAGAGGAAGCTGCTGAAGAAGCAGAAGGCGCTGACCTATGTGGATTTCATCCAGGGCGACGAAGCCGATGCTGAGGACTTGTTCAGAGCTGACTTCTACCTGCGCTTGGTGAACGGCGAATTTGGATGCAAGATCCAGCCTGCTGATTTATGCAGCGGACACCCTCGTATTCTCCGTCGTGTCGAAGAATACCTGACGGAAAATCCGCTTCCGCAGGAAGCACGCTTCAATCACTACCGTCCGGCTCGCTACTTCAGCTCGAACATCGAGTCACTCGCAAAGCACTTGAGGGATGAGGAGCTTGTTCGCTTTGAAGAGGTCTTCCGTGCGGTCAACGCGCTCTTGTAGCGGGAGACTCCGCTCGCGACCGGGCATCGTGAGACAATGCTTGCGATAAGGGTGCGCCAATGACCTTCGACCAAGTCACGGCCTTGGTGGCCTCGATCGGCGAGTCCGAAACCCTGGAGTTCAGGGCCACGACCGGAACGCGGCGTGAGGCCGCCGCGACTGTGTGCGCCTTGCTCAACCCAGCGCGGTGGACATGTTCTGTCCGGGGTGACGCCGGACGGCAGTGTCGTGGGTCAAGCGGGTCAGCGAGCGGACGGTTGAGCAGGTGAGCGCTGAAATCCGACGGATCGATCCACCCGCGTTTCCGGAGATCGAACGGATTCATATTTCGGGGGATTTGGAAGTGATTGCGGTTCGGGTGAGTCCTGGCGCGTCACCCCCGTATCAGTACCGGGGCGCCTCCTACCGGCGTGTCGACAACACGACGCAGGCGATGTCCGCCGAAGAATACAATCGCATGCTCTTCGAGCGCATGTATAACGAGCGACCTTGGGAGAACCAGCCTGCCGACGGGTGGACAGTGGACGACCTGGACCTCGCGGAGATTCGAAACACGGTTGCGGAAGCCGTCCGGATCGGCCGGCTCAACCAACCCAGCAGGATCCAGGGGACTTGCTTCGCGGGTTGGGGCTGCTCCGCGACGGTATCCTGTTTCGGGCCGCCGCAGTGCTGTTCGGGAACGCGGAGCACCTCGAAAGCGAAATGCCGCAGTGCCTGCTCCGCGTCGTGCGCTTCCGGGGCCTTGACCGCTCGGAGTTCCTCGACAACCGACACGCCTTTACCCTCCTTGCGAGCGCTGTGCGCTTTTTGCACGACACGCTCCCCATCGCCAGCCGCTTCGAGTCGAGCCGCATGGCGCGCATCGACGAGCCGCTCTACCCGCCCCTCTGGCTACGCGGGAGGCGCCGGCGAACGCGTTCTGCCGCCGAGACTATGCTATGGGCGGCGGCTCCGTTGGGCTTGCGGTCTACGACGACCGACTGGAGGTGACCTCGACCGGCCCGCTGCACTTCGGGCTGACTCCGGGCAATCTCTTCGGGCCATACGAGTCCCGACGAACCCTCTCATCGCCTACACGTTCTATCGGCGCGGCATCATCGAGGAATGGGGCCCGGGGACGATCAGAATGGCGGACCTAGCGACCTCGGCGGGGCTGCCCCGTCCCGAGATCGAGGAACGCGGCGACTGCGTGACGGCGCGCTTCCGGCGCGCCGCCTCAACTAGACGACGGCAAACTGACGAAACAACAGATGACAATCTTGACACTTCTTCATCGGTCCGACGGTGCCTTGGCGTTTCGGGATATCCGTGCTGTTCTGGAGTCGCAGGCGAACGAGCGGCGATTGCGGGAAGACCTCGCTATTCTCAAGGCGGAGACCACTGGGTTGGCCGGGGAGCACGCTGGAAACCCCTGTAGAATATGGCGTTGGCTGATTCCGGCTGATTCCGGCCCATTCCGGAAACCCGCGGGCGACGTTGCACTACAGCGGGCACCCACGCGTGCGGAGAGGACGCTGCCGACAGATCTATTCACAATCCGAGATCCATGTCTCTGACCTGACCGCACTCGCGCATCGGTGACTCCTGCTCCTTCGCTGGCTGCGGGAAGCCTGTTCGGCCCTTTTCGCTGCCCGGCCCGGTCCTTTGAGCCGGCTGGCGGTCGCCGCCTTGCAGAGCATTTTTCGCCTTACCCTCCATCTCCGCGTCGGGAGCATGGTGCGCGCCCATGTCGCGTGATTCTTTCACGAGTACAGACGCAGAATGCCGGGCGGCGCGAATCGAAGTCATGACATACTGCGCAACATGTTCGACTGTACCATCGCATGGGGCCATCGGCCCGAAGCCGCCGGGAATCCTTGCACCGGCATCGTCCGCTATCGAAGACCGCCGCGCGGTCGGCTGCTCGGCGCAGACGACTTGGCGAAGCCCGGCGCGGTCCTTCGGCAGCGCGAAGACGAGAATCTGGTATGCGTCGCGGCGGTGCGTCTGCTCCTGCTGACCGGGTGCAGCCGGGCGAGATACGCCGCCTGCGCTGGTGCGGGGTCAAGCCGGCCCGGCTCGCCCTGATTGACGCGAAGACGGGACCGAGGCACGTTCTGCTCGGCGAGGCGGGCGCGGGAGCTGCTGCGTGGCCTCGTCAAAGCAGCGTCTGGAGAAAGGTATTGTGAATTTTGAACAATTGGCTCAACATGTTGCTTCTAAGAATATAACCTGCGGTCTCCTTATGTGCTTGGATGCAGTAGCGTACTGATGTGCACCATACACGATAATAGTTGAGGATTGGGGGTATTCAATGGATACAGCAACTGCTTATAGCGACTTCACCAAGCGGCTTAAGCTTCTCATTAGCAAGCACCCCGCACTCATCACGACTACCCTAAGCAATATATTCACCATGCGCTTGATCGGAAATAAGACGCATGGGGATTTGGCAGAAATCGCTATTTCTGAGTTTATCAATCAATACATGTACGACTTTCGATCAATTCATGTAGGGAAAGACCTGTACCGAGCGAAATCGCAAGAGGAAGATATCAAGATCACAAACGAGATAACAAATATTGAGTTTCCGGTTAGCCTGAAGGCGTATGGTGATGGGCCGTTACAATTGTCTACAGATAAGACCTTCTCGATGTTTCCACTTCTGGAGCAAGAGAAAAATGCAGATGGTGAGATAGCTGGAAAAAATAGAATAAGAAAACTATTAGATAATCAGGTATTTTCAGATTTCGGGGACATAAATGTATTGCCTCTAATCTATGACGAAAAATCGAAGCGCTGCAATATCCTAGTATTCGACTATAGTCTTGCTCGTGACTCTATAGTGCGAATTGTTCGTGAAGAGGCGGGCCGTGGACGGAAGCATCCAGTCTACGAGTTCTATGGCGGGAACGATGATTACATTTGTGAAGTGCGGTACGGCGATACCACCGCAAATGCCCTTCAGCGGGGTCTTTGGACGCATACCAAGAATGGGCGTCAGTTCTTCAATAGTGTAACTGGCGGTTGGATTGATTACTCACATAACCGATTGTTGGTATCTCTGTTCTCCCACGCACTCGTGTCATCCGAAAAAGGCCACACTGCGGCACTTGAGGAGATTAAGAAGAATATCTTACAAATGAAGCAGCAAGCCGGAATGGGGTAAGAAAATGTCGAACAATCTATCTTTATTTCCTGAGATGATTGTTGATGTGCCTTCAACGCAAGGAATTAAGTACGCTGGATCAAAGTTGAAGCTACTGCCATATATTCTCGACTTAGTAAGACAAACCGGAGCAAAAACGGTACTAGACGGTTTCTCTGGTTCAACGCGGGTATCCCAAGCATTTGCGAAATCCGGATATAGGGTCATTTGTAATGACATTGCCGTTTGGTCGGAAGTTTTTGCAAAATGTTACCTTCAAAACCAGCGTCTGGAGAATGAATACGCGACCCTAATTCGATGCTTAAATGAAGTGCCACCTAAGGATGGTTGGTTCACGGAACACTACGGCGGCGAACGAAACGGTGGTAATGCAATTCAATCTGACGGCTTGAAGAAACCATGGCAGATTCATAATACAAGAAAGCTCGATGGTATTCGGGAAGAGATTGATAGATTATCGCTGTCCCCGATAGAGCAAGCGGTCGCACTGACTAGTCTTATCCTGGCATTGGATCGAGTAGACAATACGATAGGACATTTTGTATCTTACTTGAGTGCATGGTCTCCCCGATCATACAATGATCTGGTTCTTCAAGTGCCAAAGATGTTTCTTACGAATCAGAAGAACGAGGTAATAAGAGCAGACGTGTTTGAGATTTGTGGTAGCGACGCAGATCTGGCCTACTTCGATCCACCATACGGTTCCAACAACGAGAAAATGCCACCGTCGCGTGTTCGATATGCTTCGTACTACCATTTGTGGACTACCGTATGTTTGAATGACTTTCCCGACTTGTTCGGGAAGGCGAAGCGGCGAATCGACACATCGGACAAGGTGGCGAGTTCGGTGTTTGAGGAATTCAAACGGAATCATCGCACGGGACGGTTTGTTGCGGTAGAGGCTGTAGAACGGTTGATTCAATCCACTGCGGCTCGTTGGGTGATCTTGTCGTATAGTTCTGGGGGGCGTGGTACAGCGGAGGAGATCAACCAAGTGCTATCTGAAAGCGGTAAGGTGGTTGATGTCATTAAGGTGGACTATAAGCGTAATGTTATGGCTGGGATGAAGTGGACCCACGAGTGGCTACGCGAAACGGAATCTCCAAACTATGAGTTCTTGTTCCTGATAGATAAGAACTAGGGTGATTTGCGTTAGTTGGTCAGAAATTGACCGTCGCGGCATTAACCGTACAAGGTCAATTCGGAAATTGCAGGCCGTAAACTACGCTCCGTTGTCCGAAATCAGTAAAAGGGGGTTTTGTGCCCAGCATTCAGGTGCCTATCGGGATGACCGTAGCATTGCTCTTGAATGGTCGCGCGAACTATGCTCGTGTCCTGAGAAAAGAAGCTCCTAAAACTCTCTGCGGTTGAATGCTAGGAGGAGCTCTTGAGCTTCTCAATCCGTTTGACCTCACCCTAGGCGGCAGTCTTAGGAATCTGGTTGATATGGACGAACTCACCCGCCACAAACTTGAAGATAGCTGTATAGCGGTTGTTGTGGGCTCTGAAAAACTCGCACCCTACGGCGTAGGTGTAGTCTTCTCCTTAGTAAAAGTCTTTGATGTTCCTGCTGACGTTGGCAGTCTTAGCTTCCGACGTTTACCAAATAACATTGTCGACGCGTGGACTCGACTCTGGTGGCCGTGGATGGGCCCCCACTCTGATTTATCCACGGCAGTCTGTAGCCCGGATTTCGCAAAAGCGACGGATGACATGGTGACGGGCGGCCTCTTCCGGCTTGCCCGTTATGTCCCGCCACTCGTTGCATGGGGAAATCCAGAGCCGATTCCCTTGTCCATGCAGCTTTTCAGCATCCGCGGGAAATGGCGCTGTCGATACGGCTCCGGGGGTTCCTGGTCTTTTTCGCTCTTGCCACGTTCAGCTGTCCTGTTTTGTCGGACCAACGGATGTTTCCCTGGCCGTTTCATTTTCCATATAGGCCCGCGCCGAGGAGAAGGACGAGACGCTGTAGGGCACGAGGAAAGTCAACCCAATTTTGGCCAATAAGCGTGGCGAGAGGTCAAGGCCGAGCAGCACGTCATACTGGTTGATAACAGTTAGGATCGGTCCGACGATGGCCGCAACCTTTATCGCCCGAAGAACGGTTTCATGGCGGAACAGGTGGTAGATAAAGCGGCGCAGGGAACTTGCTCGACCGAACTGCAAGTCTTTAGCCATCCGGCCAGCCTCGGTTTGCCGTTGTTGCACGGGATCAAAAAAATCATTCAGGCACTTATTTGTCCAGACATTTGTTGATCTCGTAACGCGTCAGGTCATATTTTCTCTGACCCTAGCCCTCTCCCAAAAGGAGAGAAAACTTCCCCGAATGCGGGGCAGGCCCCCATGTCTCTCCGTTGCCCCAAGTCCATGCCGGAGAAGCATTTGCCCGGTGCCGCGATGATTTGCTAGACGTAGCCCGAAGACGGAAGATCTCTTAGGAGGGACATATGAGTAGTGAACTTTTGGGTCAGACCGCCATTGTCACTGGTGGAGCCTCCGGAATTGGCCGGGCAACGGTCGCCGCACTGCTGAATGACGGGGCTGGGGTGGCGGTTCTCGACCGGGATGAGGCCGGCGCGGTTTCGTCGGCCGAACAGGGCGAAGGAGCGTTTGCTCTGCCCATTGATCTGGCCGATACGGCCCGAATTTCAGGCGCGGTTGCCCATGTGGTTGAGCGATTGGGAAAAGTTGACCTGCTGGTCAACTGCGCCGGAGTCACTGGACGCTTTCAGAGCCTGCTCGATATGGAAGAAGACAACTGGGACTTTGTCCTGACGGTGAACCTGAAGGCGGTCATGCTGATGATGAAGTACGTCGCCAAACATATGATCGAGCGGGGTGGCGGAGGACGGATTGTGAATATCAGCTCCAGCTCGGCCTTCCGCGCCCGTCAGTCGCCCATCGCCTATGCCGGCTCCAAAGCCGCCCTTGTCCAGCTCACCCGCAGCGCGGCTGCTGAGTTGGGCCCGCACAATATCAACGTCAATGCGGTCGCGCCTGGAATCACCGCGACCGGAATGACCCAGGTAATCGGTGACGCCGCAGCCCTGGAGAAGGTTGCTTCCAGCGGCCCCTTGGAGAACTTATTCCACCGAGTCTCACAGCCGGAAGATGTGGCGGCTGCGATTCTGTTTCTGTGTCAACCAGGGAGTCGACAGATCACGGGCCAAACGATTCATACCAGCGCCGGTGCGGTGGTGTAGGGGCCGGTTCCATGACCGGCGTCAGGCTTCTCATAGCCTCGACGCCGTGGTCCTCCTGTGAAGCGCTACGTTTGCGCCTGACCTACACCTGCCGGGAGCGTTCCACAATCGGGGCCAAGCTTTTGACCGCTTCCACCCCGCTGCCGGTGGCCGCGCTCCACGCCAGAACCACCACCCGACTCAGGCCGGCGTCTTCATACGCTTTCATCGTCTCGACCGTTGGCCCGTTCTCCTGGGGCATGAGCAGGGTCGAAAACTCTAGACGGTCCGGATCGCGGCCGGCTTCCTTGGTCAGACGTTTGATTTCGGGAATCGACTCTGCGGCCTGCTCGGGACTCAGATTGCCCGGACACCAACCGTCGGCGTACTGGGCCACCCGCTTGACGGCATATTTGGGATCGTGCGCACCGAGCAAAATCGGCGGATACGGCTTCTGGACCGGTTTGGGGAAGAGTTTAACCGGCGGGAATTTGACAAATTCGCCCTCATAGCTGCTCTCGTCCGTGCTCCACAACTCACGTAGGGCTTCGACCGATTCCCGAAGATGTTTCCAGCGTCTCTTGAAGTTGACCCCCATAATTTCGGCCTCTTCCGGAAACCAGCCCGCTCCCGCCCCAAGAATCACACGCCCGTCCGAATACAGATCAAGGGTGGCAACCGCCTTGGCGGTCGTGATGGTATCGCGTTCCGGTAGCAGACAGATGCCGGTTCCTAATTTGATCGTGCGAGTTGCCTGAGCCGCGGCAGCCAGGGCAACAAACGGATCGGCCAGGTGGGCGTAGAACTCCGGAACCTTGCCGTCGGGCGAGCGGGGATAATAGGTCGTATAGGTAGCCGGGATGACCAGATGCTCGGCTACCCAAAACGACTCAAAGCCGATATCTTCAGCTGTCCGGGCAATGGCCCCCGGTTCACCGGACTGCTCTGTCAGAAATACCGAAACACCGATTTTCATGCCTGTTCCCTCCTTCACGCTGTCTTCTTCGCGTACACCTCATCCGGCGCGGCCAAGCCTAGCACAGTCGGACCAAAGCGGAGAAGAGGAAGAGGCGCGGTTTGTGTTGGCCGCAGGCCTCGGTTATAGTCTGGCCCATGTTACAGGCTGGTGGAGTGACAATTCATTCTTTGAACGCGGGTTTTTGGTATGATGACGGCGGAGCCCAGTTCGGCATTGTCCCGCAAGAGCTGTGGGCTAGAGAAAAGCCGCCCAACGAGCGCAACCGAATCAAGATGAGTCTGACCTGTCCATTGATCATCTCTGGAAAAGATCTGATCCTGGTGGATACCGGAATCGGCAACCGTCTGAGCGAGCGCGAGGTTAAAATCTACTCTCCCGAACCGGCCGACAAGCTGGTCAAAGCTTTACACGCGCTCGGCTTTGCTCCCCAGGATGTGACCCATGTAATTTTGTCACATCTGCGTTTCGATCACATTGGCGGGCTGATTGACAAGACTTCCCAAGGGGAGGTGAACCTGATTTTTAGCCAGGCTCGGGTCGTGATCCAGAAGGCCGAATGGGAGCTGGCCACCCACCCGACAGACAAACGCTTGGCCGCAGCCTACCGGCATGCCCCAGAGTGCCTGAAGCCGCTCAAACGTGTTGAACTCATTGAGGGCGATTGGGCGGCTAACGACGAGGTCCGGACCTCGGTCTCGGGTGGTCACACGACTCCGCACCAATGCGCAATTGTTGAATCCGGTGGAACCGGATTGATTCATCTTGCCGACATCGTCCCGACGACCTCGCATCTCCGGCCGGCCTGGAACGCGGCCTATGATACCGATCCGTTGACAACCATTGCGGCCAAGAAGCGCTTTTTTGCCGAGGCACGAGCCAAGAATCTGTGGGTGTCGTTCTCGCACGATGACACGATTGCGGCCGGTCGCTTCGCGCCCCGCGCGGACAAAAAATCCGAGTTGGCGGAAACCATACCGATTGCTGCGGCCTAGAGAGAGGAGACTCCGGATTGGCCTGCTCCTTCCCAAATCGGGGTGATGTGATGGACGGTCCGACAGCCTACTTTGGGGGCGGCACCGCCGGAAGCGATGGGTGTTCTCCGGCGAATCGCCGGTCACGCGCTCACCGTAGGTTCGATTTTATGTGAAGCAGATACAGCAAGGAAACACAGGTATGCCAAACCTCACCCTCACAATCGCCGGTGTTCAGTTCCCGTTCTGTCTGATGAACGCCGCCGGGGCGCTTTCGACCAGTCGGGAAGAGTTGTTGGCTCTGGCCCAGTCCGAGAGCGGGGCGGTCGTGACCAAGTCGATTACGACCGCCCCGTTTGAAGATCCGGGTGCTCGGTGTGGTCTGGAAAATCCGGGCTACAGTGCCTATATCGAATATCTGCCCAAGCTCCTGCGTACGGGCAAGCCGGTCATTGCCAGCGTAGCCGGCTTTAGTGTAGCCGAATATATTGAAGTGGCCGGGGCGCTGGCCCGAGCCGGGGCCAGCCTGGTCGAGATGAATCTCAACGATCCCCATGTGCACAAGCATCTCAACCCATTTCGCTCAGCCGGCTTTCTGAGCGAGACGGTGGAGGCTGTGCGCCAGGCTGTATCAGCTCCGCTGGCAGTCAAGCTGCCTCCACGGATTCCTCTGCCGCTGGCTGAGGTGACGGCCGCCCTGCTCAAAGCCGCTGTCCCAGCCGCCGTCTGTCACAACGCCTTGATCGACGGTGGTCCGTCGCAGGCTCAGACCGTCCTATACGCCTCGGGCGGAAAACTCGATGTGATCGGAGTCGGCGGCGTGTCCACGGCCGCCGAGGCATTTGCCGTACTGCACGACGGAATCAGAGCGATTCAGCTGGGCTCAGCAGTGGTCAAAGAGGGAGTCGGCGTTTTTGCCCGACTGAAACACGAGATGGGGCGGGGCGGCCCGCCCCTCACCGTTGCGCCGGTCTGCTGAGCAGCCGGGGGCTGGTATGGTCTCCGCCACAACGCTCCGCTTCAAGGGTTTTGTATTTGCCGACCTGTGCCAAGCATTGGCCGGACAGAATGAGGACAAGTCGGGCAATCGTTCGGTCGGGAGCGCAGCCCGGTCTAGAAGGGCTCACCGCCAAATGGGTCCCGGCCGACATTCCTCTGTCTGACGAGTTCGCCCAGTCGCTCATTGATCCAGCCCAGGACGCAGGCAGCCGCCCGCCCCGAGATAGCCCGGACCGCGAGGCTTTTCAAACGCCGGCCCATATGACCGCTGGCGAGTTTTGGAAATGTCTCCTTGACTGCGCAATGGAGCGGCGGGAACTCCAGCGCCCGCCCTGGGCCACTCCGCCCGTGGCCGTCAAGCTGATGAACAATAAAGATCTGGTGCTGACCGCCGGCAGGATTCGGGCTGTCACTCGCTGTCCGCGAAGCATGGACGGGCCAGGGTGCTGGGTATCCGTCTTCAGCCCAATCATCCAGCGATGACCTGGGGGGGATTCTTTTGTCAACTGTAGACAGCGTGCTGTGTGACTGTGGGGAGGCGGTTATTGGCGCCACCCCGCACGGTCCGTGCCGAGTGGTCAAAACCCATCGGAACTCCGACCCAGGTCCGTTGCCCGGCCCATATCTGTACTCAGCTGGCCAGCTTAGAGGGGCCCGCGCCAGTTGGACTGCTGCTCCGGTCGATTGCCGGGATCGGGGATTGCCAACGTCAGTTTTGACATTCCGCTTGAGCTGCTGCGTGAAGGACAACAACGGGCGTTGGGGCGGCATTGCCGGCGGGAGATGGAGTGAGTCAGAGAAAACGTGATGTATTTTGAAACCAGCTAGGGCAGTGTTCCGGTGGCCGATACCCACTCATTTCCGGTCAACAGCGTCGTCGGCTTTATCGGCCCCGAGTATCCGTCCGACGCAACCGGACTGCCTTAGACGACCATCTTATGGGCGAGCTGTTCGGCGATCTGCCTATGGGTTGCGATTGGTGCTGCATTTACTGTCCTGTGGCAGATCAGATCTCAGTCAATAATCTGTGATTTTATGGACGTGCCGGGCGCGGACGACACCATGCTCACCTCTCAATCAGCCAGCTTGTACGATGCCCTTGGCCTGCCGCCGACTGTTCCAGATGACGCACGCCTCGGAGTTTCGAGTCTGGCTTGAGCAGGCCGATATCTTTCGCAGCCAGCAGCCCGACAACCCGACACGCCGGCAGCTCGTGCATGCGCAGGGGACTTGAGAGGAACCGCGCCTCATGAAGCCTCCCGCTCAGCCAGCCCCCTGCCGGACAGAGCTCCGCCGAGCCGTCCGACAACGGACGCCGGCCCACATCCTGTTGAGCAGCCCTGGTCTGACCTCTTATCGCAGCCGTTCCCAGCCTGTTCTGCACTGGCAGTACGCAACGGCTCTTGACTCAGGACAGACCGGGACTAGGCTGGAGCAAGATTTTATGCCCGACCTAGTCAAGCAGTGGGACTTGTTTATGGTAGCGTTCCGCGCCGAGACCAAGGCCGATTACCCGGTGCGGACAGACCTGGTGCGGCGTCCGAGTCCACAAGCTCGAAAGCCTCCCCAGGAACGATGTCCCTGGGCCGGTCTACAAGCTGTAGTTGGTGACAGCTTGTCGGTCACCGCGGTCAAAGCCAAGCAGCCGACGATTCTGGGCGAGCTAACGTTTTGGCCAGCTATTTGTGATTCGTCACTGTCGGGTGGAAGTGCTGAACGACACTGGCGAGACGCTGGAGTCTTGGGTTTATCGAATCGTGACACGACTGTTGGTTCTCTGCCGGAGGACTGGCAAACACTCTGTTCAGGAGAAAGCTATGGCTCGGCCCTTTCGTGCCGTCTTACGCGAGGCGAGTACCTCGGTGTGGGAGGCGATTTTTGCGCACCCTTTTCTCAAAGAGTTGGGTGACGGAACCCTGGACCGTCAGCGGTTCCTGTTTTTTGTCCGTCAAGATGCTCTGTATCTTCAAGACTTTGCCCGTGTTCTGTGTTTGGGAGGAGCCAGGGCGGACTCCTTAGAGACCCTTGATATGTTCGCCGAGCACGCGGCAACTGTTGTGCGGGTTGAACGCAGCTTGCATACCAGTTGGAGCGAAAAGCTGGGCATCTCCTCGCGTGAGCTGTCACGTACCGTCCGAGCGCCTATTACCCAAGCCTACACCCGGCATATGCTGGCCGTTGCGCAGGTGGGCAGCCTAGCCGAGATCGTGGCTACCATCTTACCCTGTTACTGGATTTATTGGGAAGTTGGCAAACGGCTTAAAACCCGGATGCCCACCGAGCCGCTGTACGCCGAGTGGATTCAGGCCTATAGCGCCGAGGGTTTTGGGGCGCATGTGGAGCAACAGCTGGGGCTGATCGACCGTCTCGCCGCCGAGTGCACTGCGGCCGAGCGCGAAAAGATGATCGAACACTTTGTCGACAGCAGCCGCTACGAATACCTATTCTGGAATCAGGCGTATCGTCAGGAGCAATGGCCGGTCTAGACTCCGGCCCAGAGCGTGTGTAGGGAGCCTCACTTTGAGGTTTCCGGTTGATCACCTATTTGGCAGCGATTTGGAGCTCAGTCGTGGGCTCGGCTGTCACTGACGCACCCGCGTTCTGCAGTTGTGACGTTCCCTGAGAAGCAAACACCTTACATACTCCGTTCAGTCAGTTTAGGCGGCATGCCGCCGCCATAGCTGAGCACCGAGATCAGATGATCAGAGTCGACCTCGTCGCGTATGGCGTAGATCTGCTCTAAGCACTGACCTGGTGGGCCCACGATCCTACGGTTGATGAAGTCAGCGCCCGCCGGAGCCGGGGTGACGGATAATTTGGTCTTGGGTGCGGACCTCTTTGGCCACCGCGTCCTAGCCGTGCAGCGGGATGGCG
Source organism: uncultured Binatia bacterium (SeqCode) (assembly GCA_965214605.1). Lineage (GTDB taxonomy): Bacteria > Desulfobacterota > Binatia > Bin18 > Bin18 > JAAXHF01. Next base: position 1,800,365 of record OZ243961.1, read on the forward strand.
ACGAAGACGCCTGAGCCGGCTTGGCCATACGTTCTGCGGTGTCCGGGCTTCACGGCCGCATCGTACAGCCTCCGCTAGAGAGCTGAGTCGGTCGAGACCTCGGCGGCCCGGCTCGCAGTCAGAGCGAGCTGCCGGCACCTCAAGAAGATCGCACACCGTGCCAATATTTGACCAAGGAGGTCTGGATGGGTAGTATCCCGCGGATGAACAGGAGGCTGGATTGTGTTTGACTCACGTCAATCCGATCTGTCCTCCAAGAGCTGATGCGGGAGCGGAGTGGCAGGTCTTTCACGCAGAGAAGATTGCCGAGATTCGGGTCTGTTCTGCAAACCAACATCTGGCACGTACACACAAGCCGATTTTAAATTCGCCGGGTTGGGACTATCCGGTCCTGAAACCCTGGCCGCCGAGAGGGTGTTATGGACTTTGGGACGGTGGTATTCGCCAAACCGAACAGCTGTGCCGAAGAGGCAAGACTGGCCGAAGAGTGCGGCTTTAGCCATGCCTGGGTAGCGGATTCGCATATGATGGCCGGAGACATGTACATGTGCCTGGCGCTAATGGCGGCCGCGACCTCGCACCTTCGCTTAGGCACCGGCGTTGCCGTGCCGGGTGGGCGTATCGCGCCGATGGCGGCGAGTTGCATAGCAACCCTCAACCAGATGGCACCGGGCCGCATCAGCATGGGCATTGGTACCGGCAATAGCGCTAGGCGGGCGATGGGTATGCCACCGTGTTCGCTGGCCGAACTCCGCGACCACGTTCGCGTCGTCCGTGAACTCCTGCGGGGCAAACGGGTCAACTATCAGGAAGGTAGGGCTGAGCGAGTCATCCGCTTTTTCCACCAAGACATGGAGTTTATGAATACTGATGCCCCGGTTCCGATCTATGTTGCTGCCAACGCGCCCAAAGCGATGGCCTTAGCCGGGGAGATCGGAGATGGCTTTTTGACCTCGCGGACGAATACAGCCCAGGGCTGGCGGGACGCCTGGCAGCACGTCAGCCACGGAGCGAAGCGGATCGGAAAAGATCCGGCCATGTTGTATTCCGTGATCATTACCTCTACCTGCCTGTTGAGGCCAGGAGAAGGGCTTGATTCTGCCCGGGTAAAAGCCACGGTCGGGCCGTGGGCCACGGTTGCTCTGCATTCCTTGTATGAGACGGTCAAGGATCCTGCTGCAGTACCAGAGCCGATTCAGCCGCTGTTTGCGGAATACAAAGCGTTTACCGACAAACGTATCACCGCCAACGACACCTACTATATTGATCTCCACGACGGTCACTGCTTGTACGTACAGCCTGAGGAAGAGCATTTTGTTACGCCGGAGTTAATCCGGGCGGCAACCATGACTGCAACGCCCGAGGCGCTTGTTGAGCGGCTGCACAGTCTCGAAGCTGCCGGGGTCAAGCAGGTAGCCTTTATCCCGCCAATGAATGGCTATGCCGAATTTGTAACAGAGTTCAGCCGCCAGGTTATGGCACGATTTTGACGCTGCTCTGTCTGGTCAGGACCTGAAAAATCACCCAAGTCGAACTGTTCTGGAACCCTATTTTTTGAGTGCGCAAATAGGCTAGCTTCCTTAACATAAAAAAGGGATTTATACCCAATCCTTGACAAACCACCTCCACTGAAAGGAACAAGGCGTGTGTACTGGTGGCAAGCTGGGATTTGCATATGCGGCCTGAATCCGAAGAGGATCGGAAGGCCCTGATTTCGTAGGGGCGTATGCTGCAGAGTATGAAGCTGGTCGACCTCAGAGATGAAGCCCGCGCCGGCCGCAGCGGGCGTAAGGAGGGCAACAGGGAGTCGGTCGTTGTCGTCACTGACTCCAGAGAGTCGGTTAAATGGATGGGCCGCCCCGGCGTTGGCACCGCAGCGGCTTAACCGCACCAGCCATTGAGAATCGAGCAATTGTTCCGCCTCCAGTTCTTCAAGTTCGTTCCAAGGGGCTGAAAGTCCTTTTCCGGATTCATCGGATCATAGCTGATAAGGACACGGCCAGTAGGCAGCCGGCTTTCCCTTGTGTCGTCAGCCCGACTTTGGGCAACGGACGAAAGAGCGCGATACAACACAATACGAACGCGCCGAGCACTGCGAAAGTGATGGGAGGCTGGCTCCCGCACCTCTTCCGGGACAGTTTGGCGAATCGTCGTGCTGCCGGCGACTAAAACGAGGTAGCCCACGCCCGCGAGGCTGTAGGTAATCGATCAGTTCTTGGTAGGTAGACCAATCAGCGGCAACAGATGAATAAATGAGACGGAGACGACAATCAGGATGCCGAGCCCTGGAAGAGCGACAATAATGCCTTCCACAGCAGGTTATTCCTCATCATCTCTAAGCGCCCCGGTCGGGCCTTCTTCAACAGTCGTGTCGTCCTTCAGGAAAATGCCTAGCATGAGTGCAGAAGCGACTCCGCCAAACCAGAAAAAGCCGATCATACCCATGCCAAGAGCCGCACCGAGCCCTGCCCCAACTTTTTCAGCCTCAGACATATTGGGGGAGGTATGTTCAGCAATGTCCACTAAACCAGACAACGCCCAATATGCCACGAACGCGGTCCAGACTAGTGCAAAATATTTCATTCCGTTCCATCCTTTGCCACCTTTGCGCTTCTCTCCAGCTTTCAGGTTGCGGCGGGCAAGATAGGCGGGAAGGGCAACAAGAGGCAGCACGGCTGTTCCAGCAGCCCATCCAATCCAATAGTTGCGACGGTTGTAGGCGTCATAGCCTACCCATGCAGCAGCGATCAACGCGTAGGATGTCAGCATATGTCCCCTATACCCTGTCAAGGTTGTAGGCGTCACAGCCTACTCATGCAGCGATCAACAGACCGAAAATACTATACGCCATAGGAACCGCTCCGTTCCTGGCCTTATTATTTTGGTGGTGAGCAATCAGGGATTGCACGGACAAGAGCCCGGCCTCCGACACATCAAAGTAGCCTACGTAGTGTACAAAACACTATGCAACATCTTGGAATTGGTGGACAAGAGCCTGGCCTCCGACACATCGAAGTAGTCTACCGCCTCACCTCGCTCAGCGCGGATCGCACCGGGCCCGAGGAACTGCCGGCCTTGGGCCGCACCCACTGGCCCATCGAAAACCGGCTGCCCTATGGGCGCGCCTTCACCTCCGACAAAGACCGCTGTCGGGCCTAGGTGCGCCCCATGCCCCGCAATCTCGCCGGCCTGCCCAACACGGCATCGTCAGCGTGCGCCGCGCCGGCCGCTTCCGCTCCCTACCCGAGGCCGCCCTCGCCGTCATCTTGAACTCGCCCGGACCCTGATCCCGCCGGCGTCCCCCAGGAAGCGCGTGCGCCGCGGCGGGTCTCCTGCCGGCGTCGGGCAGTCACGCCCGACGACCCCGAAAACGCCGTTCGGCAAGTTCGGCCGCCTCCATTGACCTAACCGAGCCGAGCTCGGGAATGCCTCAAATCCCCTCCACCGGATGCGCTCTTCCTCGTGCCGCGGTCTCAGCCCGGACTAAGAAATGTCCTGCCTACACACGCAAGCCGCTTGACTTTTCTCGAATTATTTGAGGCGCGTCGGCGAGCTGGGCGTTCTTGCCTGCACTGCGAGCATGCGGTAGCCTGTCTGCTTCCAAACCCTGCGGAGGATCGACAAATGGCAAGCATCACCATCCGCAATCTCGATGACGACGTGAGGACGCGCCTGCGCGTCCGGGCCGCCGAGCACAACCGCTCAATGGAGGAGGAGGTGCGCATCATCCTGCGCGAGGCCGTGAGCGACGGGAGATCCGGGCCGCGGAATCTGGCGGAACTCGCCCGTGAGTGTTTCGGGCCCCTTGGCGGAGTCGAGCTGGAACTCCCCCCACGCGGCCCGATGCGCGCCCCTCCGAAATTCTCCTGAGACGCGCGGATGTACGTCATCGACACGAATGTTGCGTCCGAACTCATGCGCCCGGCCCCGACGCCTTCGGTTGCGGCATGGATTGCGGAACGGGACGCGGAGGACATGTTCCTGACGGCAGTCAGCGAAGCCGAACTGCGCTACGGCGTCGCCATCGCCCCGGCTGGTCGGCGGAAGGATGCGCTGGAAGCCGCCCTGACCCGGTGGCTCGACGTAGGATTCGGCAAATGGATTCTGCCGTTCGACAGCGCGGCGGCTCGGGCCTATGCGGAGATTGCTGCGGGCCGCCGCCAAGCGGGCCGGCCCATTGGCGAGGCCGACTGCCAGATCGCTGCCATATCCCGCCGGCACGGCGCCGTCCTCGTGACGCGGAACGTGCGGGACTTCCACGGCACGGGAGTCCAGGTCGTCGATCCCTGGGCGACGGGATGATCGCCGCGACCGACGCCTTCGCGCAGCCACCGGGCAACCAGTTCGATTGCATGACCGCCGGCATCACGCGTGCCGGCGGTTGGCCGTCGCCGCGACGAATGCCGGGCGATTTCGCGGAATTCGGGATCGAGGTCGTTGACCCGGGGATGCGGCTAACCCGCCACGCAACTATGGGTGGACGGAGACTAGGAAAGAGAAGACTGGCCGTGAACGTTCAGACGCACGAAGAGCTGAAAGCCAACATCTGGGAAATCGCGAACCGGCTGCGTGGGCCGTACCGGCCTCCTCAGTATCGCCTGGTGATGCTGCCGATGGTCGTGCTGCGTCGGCTCGATTGCGTTCTGGAGCCAACCAAGGATGCCGTGCTGAAGCGGCGCGACGAGCTGGAGGCGCAGGAGATGCCCGAACCGGCGATGGAGCGCCTGCTCGGCAAGGCCGCCGACCCGAAGCGCAAGCATCCGCTCTACAACACGAGCCCCTACACCTTCGTCTCTTCACCGTCGTCAAGGCGATGACCGACGTCGAGCTTCACCCCGACCGGATCGACAACCTGCAGATGGGCTACCTGTTCGAGCACCTGGTGATGCGCTTCAACGAACAGGCGAACGAGGAAGCGGGGGACCACTTCACACCGCGCGAGATCATTCGTCTCATGGCGCACCTCATCTACACCGGCGAGCCGGATGTCTACAAGCCCGGCATTTTCCGCACGATCTGCGATCCGGCGTGCGGAACGGGCGGCATGCTCTCAGAGTCCGAGAAAGCTGATCCTCTCCCAGAACGACCGGGCGCAGCTCGCACTCTTCGGCCAGGAATGCACGGTCGAGCAATACAAGGCATGGTCAGCGCAGCAGCCCGCCAGACATTTCGCCGATTACGAGTTTCGCCGGAAGCAGCCAACCCTCGCGGATACGCCCTTTTCCTGTGGCTGTCGCCGCTTTCGTTGCCTTGGCCGTATACGGCCTAGCGGGCGCGAAATGGTCGCCCCTCGCGCCGATCTGGATCACGTCGAAATTCGGGATCGTTGCGGCACTCCGGGTCCTTGAGCCGCCCGTGTCACAGAAAGGGCCAGCGGCTCAAGACACTGCTGTCTCACCCCTCCGCCTGGCGAAAGCCTTTGGATCGACTACTCTACCGCCGTTGCATCGTCCGAGAACATCTAAAAGACTCTTCTCAAAGAAATGCCAATATAGAAGTGTGTTCAGAAAAATTGTTACTTTGCATTGCGGTTACCATTACTTTCAATGAGACGGTCAGCCCGGGCCGGGCTAGCGGCTTCCCGCCTGGACGGCCCGGACAAGCTACTTGAGCTTATGGCTGATAGCGGTCAATTGGTGAGGCCCTCAAACATTACCTTGTCTGTGATTTCATCCAGTTTATGATCGTTCATCTGATCCATATCTTTGTGAGAAAGATGCCGACCGCCCCCGCCCAGCAGCAGACCTTCAGCGGCTGTTTCAGCATGATTGTTATCGTGCGATGACGTTCGGGAGTCTCCGTTTGATCTCGGCTTCCAAGATACGTCCTTCGGTACGGCTATTAAACAAGCTGCTGGCGCCCTTCGCACCGCGTTTCCAAAAGGCGGCACCTCTAACCTCCCTGCCTTCCGAAGTCTGTCCGGTTAGTTGCTCTAACGGCTCCCTCATGATTGCAGCATAATCATGCGGCTTAAAAACAGATAATTCTGGCCTGCTTGACATAATAGCCAGCACGTTGACCCCATGGAGCGCCTTCACTCCCAAGGTCCGCTGCAGGTTGTAGTCTTCGGGGTTCCAAAAGACTTCTGGAAGAACCTGCTTGATGCCTTCCCAGTATGCGTTGAGAACCCGGACTTGTTGCTCTTGGTCACCGAGTGCTTAGAAATATCCGGAGAGCTCTACCAGAGGCCTCAGAGAGGTCGTCAAGCCGTTGTTGGTAATCGTGGTATCTTGCTTCTTTTGGCCGGGATAGTAGATACGCCCCGCCAAATCTCCGCTTCCGCCACTTTGTTGGTCAACGCACCGGCTTCCGCTATCCAAACTTTTCCGCTGTCGGTCAGATACTCCCTCATCTCTTCAGAGGTATCCGCCCGTTCCCTTAGCAGTTCCTGCGCGAGTCCAGTCGCTATACTCTTGGCGTTGCTGTTGACCACATCAAATTCGGTCGTTTCTCCGTGTTGATCTACGCCAGCAAGAACAAGGATAGCACAAGATAGTCCTATTATATAGTATGGTAACAATAATTAATGTCAAGTATCCGAAGCGATTTTTTGGTTTATTTTCCGTGTAGCTTTATCCGGGGTACGGTGCATCCTGCGCCGTGGGCACTCCCCCTTCCTCAAGCAGATATCGTCAGGATCGTGCAGAGCTGTCTCTTCGCCGGCTTCTTCGATCTCCGAATATGAGGCCTCTGCCCCCTTGTTCGTTTCGATTCCGCTCAATAGAGTGGACCGAGACCTGTTACGATCCGGAGCGATACGGATGCCGAGCGACGAGAAAAAGCTGTACCTGAGATTTCACGGGCGGATCATTAATTCTCTCGGCCAGAGGTATCAGATCCCGTCGCGGCAGTTGCGGAATTGATCGCGAACGCGTGGGACGCCGATGCCGAGGCGGTCGAGGTAACTCTTCCCTCTTCTCTGAGCAACGCCCCGACGATTGTCGTGCGCGACAACGGCCTCGGAATAACGTTTAAGCATTGTCAGACGCGATATCTCGATGTCGGCCGAAACCGTCGTAGCGACCCACGAATAGCACCCCGGGCGGGCGGCCACTCTTGGGCCGGAAAGGCATCGGCAAGTTCGCAGGGTTCGGCATCGCCACCGTTCTTGAAGTGGAGACGACGAGCAAAAAGACGGGAGAGCGGACGAAATTCCGCCTGGATCTGGAAGCTCTTCGCGGCGACTCGTACATCGCCACCGGCCCGCGGGTGATACCCGCGCTAACTCACGATGGACCGGATGAAGCCTGACGGGCCGAGTTGGGCACGACCATCACGCTGAGGAAGTTGAAGCTCCGCCGTACTCCGAACGAGACCAGCTTTGTCGCCTCGATGGCCCGGAGGTTTCTCATCAATTAGACGACCGGGTTCGCAGCGCGGATTAACGGTTCGGCGTTGCCCGAGGACGACGAACTGATGGGCGTCGAGTTCGATTTTCCCAACGCCTACAAAGACGGCGAGCGTCCGCCGGGGCTTTGCATCAGGGACGGATTCGGCTTTGAAAAGGTCGAAAACGATGAAGTTGGATGGCGTATAAAATTTGCGAAGGTTCCCATCGGCACGGGAGAATTACGAGGCGTCTCCGTATTCTGCGGCATCAAGGTTGCGCAGACTCCGTTCTTTTTCGACCTTTCCGGAGGGTTGCCCGGCCAGCACGGGTAGCAATACATGTCCGGGCAGGTTCGGGCGGACTTTCTGGACCAACTGGACACGGACGTAATCACGACGGAACGGCAACGCCTCAATTGGGAGCATGAACAAACCGCCCTCCTTGAAAAATGGGGACAAGACCGGCTCAAATTCCTGCTGGGAATATGGAGGGCGCGAAGAGTTGAAGAAAAAATCCAGAGGATCAACGAACAATTAACGCCGTTCTCACCGCGTCTGGAACGATTGAGTTCGTCGGAAAGAAGGACCGTCTCGGACGCAATCAGGAAGGTGGCGGCGCGATCGAGGCGCTGTCCGAAGAGCAGTTCGTCGAGTTGGCGAACGCCATATTGACGGCTTGGGAGGGCGGCAGGCTGCTAGTCGCGGAGTTCACGCGGCCCGGTCTGGCCGTTGACCGCGATCACATTGATCGATACCAGGAATACATCGACATCCTACGTGAGGGTATTGAAAAGCGAACACAGCTCTCGGATATTGCTCCGTATCCGGCCTGCTCGTCGCGGATAAGCTGAACAGGCGGCCCGGCATGGATCAAATCCTGGACCGTCTTGCAAAGGCGGATATGAAGGTGCTGGAATGGGAGGGGCTGCTTGGTCGCGCCGAGGCTCAATGGGAAGAATTTTTCGATGTTCTTGTGGAACGTGCTCCGGAAGACGACCGGCTGAAGTGCGACCAGCCTGAAAGGCTCGACGATCAGGCCGCCGCGGGAGCGACAGAGGAGTGATGAGGGCGGACATGGACCCGAAGCCGGCGGATTCCTGTTGAGGCTCGTTCACCGCTGTATGGAATTCCCCTCCGAAGGAGCTTCCACTCTCCCCGCGGCGGAAGGAGGACGGCTTCTCCTCTCCTCCGGAGGTCGTTCGATCATTGCACTCGAACGCGCCGGATGGGCCGTGCTGGTGATTTGGGAATGTGAGACGAAGGACATTGAGGCCGTGATCGCGCGGCTGGACGCCTTTCTCCGCGGCGGGACCAGCTCGGGCGTCTCCTCAACGTGACCGTGCGGCTTCAGCTTCCTCTCTCGGACAAACATCCAGAAAGTCGCATCGCGTACATCGGTCCTTCATCCGATTCGTAGGGCCGCTGTCGAAGCGGCGCTCTCGAATGCGTCGTCCCGTTCGGATAATCTCTTCACGCACTCCCGCGAGCTGCTTGTCGTCGAGATTGACTTCCAGCTGTCTCCGGTCCGGCCTCTCTTCTCCGCTGTATCGGATCGTATTCCAGTTCGTCCCAGGCGGCTAAACCGTATACTCCTATCTGGAGCTCCATCAGTTCTCTGTTTTCCTCCTCGCCGTCGCCCGACTTGAAGTCCACGATGGAGACGCGCGGCGGATCGTCGAACCGCACGACGTCTATGGCCCCGGAAATGAGCAGATTCTCATCCGTGATAAGCGTTTCGAATTCTTTTTCGGGCTCGAACTCCAACCTCGCAAGCTCCCCGGCGTATGTCTCCACGTATTCCACGACACCTGCGACGGTACGGCGTCGCAGGTTGTCGAGCGGCTCCCCTACCGTATAGCGGAGATAGAACATCCCCTGTTCGATCAAGTGCTCTACTGCGTCCCGCAAGCGGGATCGATCCGCCGCCAATCCGACCCAACGGCGCGGGTCCGACTGGACGACGCGGAGCAGATTGTGAAGACCGCGGCCGTACCCGAATTCCTGCCCGATCGTAGGCGTAAAGCCGAGCACGTGGCGCAGGTAGAAGTCGTGTAGACATTCCAGGAAATATCGGAGGTCCGAGAAGTTGGTGGCCAGCCGATCCTCCCGACTCGGAACGCTTGCATGATGTTTCAGGGTTTCGGCGATATCCAACTTGTTCTCGGCAACGATGCCGCCGACCGCCTTGATCATTTGACCAACGGCTTTAAAAAAGCGCGATTGCCTTCGACCACTGGCCGACACATAGGAGGGACCGCTCCGCACACGTCAGGGCCACGTACATCAGTCTACGCTCGTCGTCATGATTATCGCTATCGGAGAGATGGGCGGGATCCACGTATCCTTCGGCTCCTTTATCGAATGGAACTTCCGCAACACTTTTGGCCCGTATGCTCGGGAATCGTTGGGGGAGGACGTCGGCCAGAAAGACCGCGGCGAACTCAAGTCCCTTTGCAGAGTGAATGGTGGTGACGGTTACAGCGTCCGGGCTTGCAAGCAGCGGAGTTTCGGCCGCTCTCGCCGCCTCCGCTCCCCAATTCAAGAGCACAATCAGCTGCCACTTCAGGCTTCCCGTAGGCGTCCACCTGGGTGTTTCCATCGCCTTCACAAGCGAACTCAGCTGCCCGATATGGAAGAGGGCGCTCTCGGCCGCGGCTCGATTTCCATCCGTGCCCCACTGATCAATCCCCGCCTCGCGCAGCAACCAATGAAAGAGGGTCTGCGGGAAGATTCTTCGCGGCCGACGGTTGCGCCCGAGCCAGGTTCTGCACTCGGCGCTGCACCGCAGTCCGGAGATGTCCTCGGGTTGCGGCTCCGCCGATCCCGGCCGATATTTTGATTGCTCTGCATAAAAGCTTCAGACGTTCCCGCCTCCCTTCCTGAACAGACAGCCTCTACTGTTTCAGCTTCGCAATAGCCGCCGGAATAATCTCCGAGGGGACCGGTTTCACGCCCAGGGCGTTGTGAACGCGGCCGGGCATCGCCCTGGGGGTCCTCGCCCCTCAAAATTCCTCGACGCCCGAGCAAAGGCCCAGCGCGGCCAAAAACAGCAGGACCTCGGGTTGGGAGAACAGGTCCGGCCCGCCGCGCACGACGGCGGGAATACCCCGTTCGCGCAAGGCGCTCTGGTAGGTACGGATGTCGGTCCCCGATCGGACGAGAACGGCGATATCCGATAGCGTCAATCCCCGCTCCCTCCCGCCTTCGTCGTGGAACGCACCTTTCATCCCCCTCCCGTCGACAAGCTTTGCTATCGTGTCCCCGATCCAGGACGCTTCGTTCCTACGGTCCTTGAAATGGACCCGCGCGACATGCCGGCTGGACACATCGGTCCGGGTTTCGCGCCGGTGCCGCATGGCGGGGTTCGCCATGCCGGCCGTATCCCCGATCGTCTTCGACCATTCGTTCGCCAACTCGATGATGCGCGGCGTCGAACGGTAATTCGCGGGGAGTTCCTGAACGTGTCCGTCTCTTGACTGTTCAAGTTCTTTATACAGGAGGCCCATCAGATCGACGCGCCCGCCCCTAAAGGAATAAATCGCCCGCCGATGATCTCCGACCGCGGTCAAATAACCGTCTTCACCGACAATCCCGCGTATCAGCGCATCCTGGACCGGGTTGATGTCCTGCATCTCGTCGACAACGACCCGCTTCCATGATCGGGAAACCTGTTCCCTGAATGAACAGTTGCTCCTCAATCGCCGCGTCACCTCGGACTGAATGGTACTGAAGTCCGGGAATCTCCGCGTTCGGAGATAGCCGAGCCGCCGAATCGGCGAACGCCTTCGCCAGCTTGGATTCGCCGACCTCGGTCTTCAGGCTCGCTGCGCTGCACCAGTCGCCGTCCCGCGAGACGTCGGTCGGGACGGAAACGTCCGGCAGGGATACGTCCAGCCGATCATATTCGTTGAGCAGATCGTATCCTCGAAGGAAAAGCTGTAGACTTTCAAACTTCCCGAGACCGGCGGCGGTCTGAAAGTCCCTCAAGCCGAGAACGGGAAGATATCCCTGTTCAATAAGCGACATTCTGCCTCGTCGGCGACAACGTCGAACATGTAGAACTCGTCGGAGGCGAGGTCGCGGAGAACCTTCAGGCAAAAACCATGGATGGTACCGATGTACATTCCGCCCGGCCTGGAATCTTCCCCCGGCGGGGTGAGGTCCTCCAGACAGCGCCGGATGCGGAACTTGAGTTCTTCCCCAGCAGATTCGGTAAAGGTAAAGGCCACGATTTCGTTCTTGGGAACTTGATCAACAGCTACCCACAACGCCACGCGCGGGCCATGACCTCGGTCTTGCCCGACCCTGCTCCGGCCACAACCAGCAGGCGGCGCGACTTGTTGCGGACGGCCTCCTTTTGCTCCGCGTTGAGATCGGACAAAAGGACCCGACATGCTTCTTTAGGAGCTGTGGGCATCGTCTCTCACCCCTCTCCCGGATTCCCACGCGGCCGGCGGGGTCCCGCCGATCTGCCGCCGGAGCGACCGTTCATGATGTTCCGCGAACTTGGGGGGAAAGGCATTCCCTATCAACCCCGCCGTGGGGCCGCGTCCTTTGGACAGGTCGAACTTATACGAGGCCGGGAAGCCCTGCAGGAGCATCGCATCCCGAAGGGTGACGGGCCTGTCCTCCTCCGGGTGCAGGAAGCGTCCCTTCGATGGGCTGATGCATCCGCTCGTGATGGTTGGTGCCGGAGCACGCCAAGCCATCCGGCCGTAGATGTCGTTGAAGCCGCGGAAATTCCGGTGGCACCTCAGCTGTTCCTCCGGCGGCAGATCGGTGCGGCTGTCGTCGTCTTTAGGGATCCGGCGAATCATCGACAGCACGTGAGCGGCCCGGCGCGTGGGATAGCCGGGTCGCTTGAAGCCCTCGGAGGCGGCATTTTTCGAAGGACACCCGCTACGGTTCGACGCCCCCGCACGGACAGCGCAAACGAAGGAGGACCGTACCTCTCTTGGACACCTAGCAGAATCATGCGTCGCCGCCGCTGGGGGACGCCGAACTGCACCACGTCCAATACCTTCTCATCGTGTTTGTCTTTAAGCTCGTTGAGCTTCCTTCCGATCCGTGCCAAACATTGGTCCTTGAACAGCGGCGACACGTTCTCCATCATCAGCGCCTTCGGCCGGAAGATCTCAACAAAACGGATGAACTCAAAAACGAGATCGTTCATGGGGTCGCCGATCCGGCGACTCCCGTTGAGTGTCCGCAGTGTGGAAAAGCCTTGGCAGGGCGGACAGCCCGCGAGCAGGTCCAAGTCTCCGGGTTGAAGTCTCAAGTCGTCATCACTGCCTCGGCATCCACCTTCCCAATGGGGTTGTTCTGCTTATAGGTCTTGACCGACAGGGGATCGTTGTCGCCGGCGGCCACGATCAGGCCCAGCGTCAATCCGCCGCACCCGCAGAACAGGTCGATCGCCCGGAATGGTCCCCTCCGCAATGGCGTCATTCTCCCACGCCCCTCCCGATCAGCGCAAAAGACGCGCCCATTTTCCGTCTCAGACTCTCGGTCTCTTATTCGTGCTCACGAGGTGCCCTTCTTCTGCTCGTATGGGGGAAAAGTCCCTCCCGGTGTATCCAGGGGCGTCCGGCGCCGTGCAGCTGCTGAAACCGCTGCACGACCTCGGGTACCGTTCGCGGCGGGCCGGATACCGTCAACGACCCCCTCCAAGTAATCGGGATGATCTGCCGAGGAGATGTCCGTTGCAGACCATTCAATCCACGTTGTGAGCCGCGGCGAAAGCGTATCTCCGTCTCTCATCGTCTTTTCCCGTCTCCGGCTTATACGGCGCTCAGCTCGCCCCCGCAGTCTTTACTTGTCAGCGCTCATCTCCCTTCGGCCCCCGCCCTCTTTTCGATGTTCCGCCAGGCAGCTCGGAAGATGGGGGACGGGTGGTGAAGAAGCAAGCCCCCCGCCAACCGGTCCGACCGCCGGCCATGCTGTGGCAAAACAGCCCTGCGGTCAGCCCATCGCCAATCGTCTCATACTCTTCCCTTGTTCACGCACGGCTGTTCTCCCTGGGGCGTATCCTCGTCGGTGAGACCGAGCAGATAGTCGGTACTGGTGTCCAAGGCGTTGGCGACTTTGGCCACAACCAACCCGGCGAGATCCTGAATCCTCCCGCGCTCGACCCTCACGATCGTATTACCCACTGCTAAGGTATCGTACTCCCCGCCCTCAACCTACCAGCTCAAGACGTGTGGCGGCGCATTTCCAGCCGGAGATGAAGCCGAGGCCGGGGAGAGTCGTCCGGGCGGCCGGACTTTCAAAATCGCCGCCTGGGTCGCGGGCATACAGACAAGAGAGAAGACGAAGACCCCGCTCAGGAACGCCGTTGTTCTCACACCAGCCTCCTTCCCCCATCTCGTTTCCGCCCGACTCCGCTCTACCAGCCGGCGTTCCTCGGCTTGGTAGCGCGCCCGGGCGCACGCCGTGGCCTCCCGCCAGCGGTCTTCCTCGGTCTGCGTCTGGGCTCCTGCCCTCACCCGCCGCGCCTCCCCGCTGACCGCTCGGCCACATACGTGTGATAGACACAGCTGCCCAGCCCCGCCAGCAGCACCGGCCCGATTCCGGCCCGGATCAGGCCGAGCGCCGCCGCAAAAAGCCAGAAGGGGACCTCGGCGATCAGCGGTCCCAGTTTGACAAAACCGTCCAATAGCGTGAGTATACGCAGTATTTTACTTTCTTGAACATTCATGTGTTCATGAATTAATTCTCTATCCACACGAGATGAAGCAGCGCTTTGAGCGGCATGTGGATGATCTTGGGAGGGGAAAGGACGTCGCCAAGGTTCGGATGGTGCTGGAGTAGGGCCGATGGAGCGGGACGAACTCATCGAACGTCTCAAAGACTACGAGTGGAATGACATCGAGTTCAAGGAGGCTCTGCGGGACGTACCCCAATCAGCCTACAGAACGGTCTCCGCCTTTTCCAACACCGAGGGTGGCTGGCTGGTTTTCGGCGTCCGGGACAACGCCAGCGGCTTCGAGATCGTCGGCGTCTTGGAGGTGGACAAGGTCCAGAACAACTTCCTCAGCGTCCTGCGGTCCGGTCAGAAGCTAAACCGCGTCGTCGCCGCGAAGGAGCGTTTGATCAACCACGATGGCAAGGCGCTTCTCGTCTTCCATATCCCCGAGGCGCGCAGACAGGACAAGCCAATCTACCTCAATGGCGACATCCGGCAATCGTTCATCCGCCGGGGCGCCAGCAACGAGCGATGCACGGAAGCCGAGATCAAACGCCTGCTGCGCGACGCGACGGACGAGCGTTATGACGGAGGAACGGTCGACCTCGCTCCCGAACGCTGCTTCGATAACGAGTCTTTGAGCTGGTATCGGAAGCTGTTCGACGATCGAAACCCCGGCCACTACAACGCAACGTTGTCGCACCTGGAGTTCCTCCATCACTGGGGCTTGGTTATCGAAACGGGCGGCCGGTTGCGGCCGACCCGCGCGGCGATCCTCCTGTTCGGTGCCGCACCCGCGTTCCGCCAGCTATTGCCTCGTCCCGTGGTTGACTGGCAGTGGAGTCGTGGCGACTGGTCGGAGGAATTGACCGGCGAACGCTGGGCCGACCGTCTAGTGATTGAGGCCAACCTGGTGGAGACCTGGAAGACGCTGCTGGACCGTTATTTGCCGCGTGCGGAGAAGCCCTTTTCCGTCGATCCCGAGACCCTGCGGCGGGAGGACCGTCCGCCGGACTACATCGCCTTCCGGGAGGCAGCGATCAACCTGCTGATGCATCAGGATTACGCAGATCACACCCGCAAGCCGTCGATCCGGATCTTCGACGACCGCACGATATTCTGGAACCCCGGCGATGCCTTCGTATCGACGGACGAGCTTTTCGAACCCGGCGAGAGGGAGGTTCGCAACCAGAGAATCGTCGGTGCCTTCCGTCGCATCGGTCTGAGCGAACAGGCCGGAACGGGTATCCGCGCCATTTTCGGTAACTGGCGGCAGCTCGGCCATGTTCCGCCGATCATCGACAACGACAAGGTTCGAAAGGCCTTCCAACTGACCCTCCTCAAGGAGGAGCTCCTGTCCAAGGAACAGGTGCTTTTCCAAGCCAGCCTCGGGGTCCGCCTGGACGAGGACGAGGCGAAGGTCTTCGCCTTTGCCTGTCGCGAGGACAGATTGCGCCCCCGTGACGTGCGCGCCGTCACGGGACTTGCCACCGCCGACGCGCGGGCGACCCTGGAGCGCTTGACGGCTCAGGGCCTCGTTTCGCCGCTGGAGGGCGCCGAAACACCGGTCTTCGTTGTCGCCAAGCATCTCAGGGAACAGATTGGCCGGAATGACCAAGCCCAGTCGGAACAACAAAACCTGTCCACTGCACAAGTCGACTCGCCGCCTTCTGACTTGGTCACTGACCAAGTCGACCCCAAACCTCCGAGGTTGGTCACTGACCAAGCTTCCGCATTGCAGGATCTTGACGAAGCGGCGTGGAAGATTCTGATGTTCTGCGACGTGCCGCGCTCCATGGCAGACATCATGAGCGAGTTGGGACTGGCGCACCGCACTTTTTTTCGCCGCAACCACTTAGAGCCGCTGCTGGCCGGCGGCGTGCTTCGCATGATCCATCCGGATCGGCCAAACCATCCTGATCAAGCCTACGTGCTGACCGAGGCCGGGGCTGCGCTCAAGGCTCTTCATATGAGCGGAGATGACGGCACGGGCAATGAGGATCGGACAGATGGCGCGTAGCAAGCCGGACAACCGGACTGGCCGCCTCTTCGAGAACCCTGCGGGACGGGACGAGTTGTTCGAGAAGTCTCGAGAAGAGGAGCTGGAGGTGCGGCGCGGCGGGCCGGTCAAGTGCCTGGGGTTAACCTTCGAGAACGACGACGCGCGGCGGGCCCATTATCTCAGCAAGCTGAGGGATGGGCTTGAGGAACTGCACGCCAAGCTCGGCGGCGTTCCCTTCTCCGGCGTCGACGACGCGATGGCCCGGATGATGGACGTCAAGCACTGGCCGATGGGCGATGAGTCCCGACTCCGCGGCCTCTCGGAACGCATGCGCCACGCCGATCCGTCCAAGGATTTGCTCCAGCGTTGGAAGGACGAGGTTGGCTTTCCCCATGGCGAGATCGAAGACATCCTGAAACTCTCCGACCCGCCATGGCACACGGCCTGTCCGAACCCGTTCCTGGGCGCGTTCGCGGATGCTCACGGCAAGCCTTACGATCCAGACAAGCCCTACCGCCGCAAGCCGTTCGCGGTCGACGTCCGCGAAGGCAAGACCCATCCCGTCTACAGGGCGCACAGCTACCACACAAAGGTGCCGCACTTGGCAATCGTGCCCTCGATCCTCCACTACACCGAGCCCGGCGATCTGGTCCTGGACGGGTTCGCCGGTTCCGGCATGACCAGCGTCGCCGCCCAATGGTGCGGAACGGCGCCGGAGAGCTACCGGAAATCACTTGAAGCGCTATGGGCCAGGCAAGGCTACGGCCAGCCGCAATGGGGGTTCCGGCACACCATCCAGAGCGATTTGTCGCCTCTTGCTGGTTTCATCGCCGCCAACTACTGCATGCCTTTCGATGTCGAGACATTCGCCAAGGCCAGCCGCGCCCTGCTCGACGAGGTCGACGCGGAGCTCCGCTGGATGTACGAGACCCTGCACACCGACGGCCGGATCAAGGGGCGGATCGACTACACGGTCTGGAGTGAAGTCTTTGGATGTCCTGACTGCACGGGAGAGATTGTTTTCACCGACGAGGCGTTGGATTCAGAAAGTGGGCGCGTAAGAGATGTATTCCCTTGTCCTCACTGTGGCAATGAACTTACCAAACGACGCATGGAACGCCTCTACGAATCGCCTTTCGATCCATCCATCAATTCAACGATCCGAGTGCCGAAGCGCAAGCCCACAGAAATTGTCTATTCGCTCTGTGGCATGACGTATCAAAAGAGGCCGGATACTTCGGATTTGGAAATCCTTGAGCGGATCAAAAGACTGCGCCTACCCCGGGAAGTACCCTCCGATCTGATCCCGGCTATGCACATGACGCACCAACGCGCCCGAATGGATCATTCGGGTGTCACCCACATCCATCACTTTTTTCTCCCCCGGGCCGCGCACGCCCTGGCGGCGATGTGGCGGCGGGCCAGCGCCCACGCCGATCTCCGCGTCCGCCACATGCTACTCTACTTCGTCGAGCAGGCGATCTCAACAATGTCTTTGCTCAACCGGTTTCGGGCAAACCAGCGATCTCAATCAAATCAGGTCCTGAGTGGTGTCTACCACATTCCATCCCAGATTGCGGAAATTTCTCCTTGGCATAGGCTTAATGGAAAAATTTCCCAAACCCTCAGCGTTTTCCAAACCATGCCCTTACGCGCTGATGTCATGGTTGTTTCGACAGGGAATTGTAGTAAAATTACCTTACCTGACAACTCCATTGACTATATCTTCACTGACCCGCCGTTCGGCGAGAACATCTATTACGCCGATCTCAATTTCCTCGTCGAGTCCTGGCATGGGGTGCTGACCAACGCCGCGTCGGAGGTGGTCGTCGGCCGCTTCAAGAACAAGGGTCTGCCGGACTACCAGCGTCTGATGCAGCGCTGCTTCGAGGAATATCGGCGCGTCCTCAAGCCCGGCCGCTGGATCACGATCGTCTTTCACAACTCCAGGAATGCCGTCCGGACGGCGATCCAGGAGGCATTGCTCGCGGCCGGCTTCGTCGTTGCCGATGTGCGCACGATGGACAAGCAACAGGGTTCGTACAGGCAGGTCGCCAGCACCGCAGTCAAGCAGGATTTGGTCATCTCCGCCTACAAGCCCAATGACGAGCTGGAGGAACGATTCGCGCTCACAAGAGGAACCGAGGAGGGAGTTTGGGACTTTCTACGCACCCATCTTGCCCAACTGCCGGTGGCGGTGCTCAAGGAAGGCCGCGTCGAGATCGTCAACGAACGCCAGCCGCATCTGCTGTTCGACCGCATGGTCGCCTTCCACGTCCTCCGCAACGTGACGGTGCCCCTGTCGATCGGCAGGTTCCTTGCCGGCCTCGCCCGCCGCTTCCCCGAGCGCGACGGCATGGTCTTTCTCTCCGACCAAGTTGCCGAATACGACAAGAAGCGCCTAGCCGCCGAGGGAGTGGCACGACTAGAGATGTTCGTCGTCGACGAATCCTCCGCCATCCAGTGGCTGAGGCAGCAATTGAGCCGCAAGCCGCAGAGATTCCAGGACATTCACCCGCGGTTCATCTGCGAGATCGCGGGCCGGCGGAAGCACGAGAAGTTGCCCGAGCTGTCCGAGATGCTGGACCAGAACTTCCTGTGCTACGACGGCGCCGGCGAGGTCCCGAGCCAGATCCACGGCTACCTCTCCACCAACTTCAAGGAGATGCGCAATCTGCTCAAGGACAACCCGGCCCTGCGCGCCAAGGCGAAGGATCGCTGGTACGTGCCCGATCCCAACAAGGCGGTCGATGTGGAGATGCGCCGCACGCGCGCCCTCCTGCGCGAGTTCAACGAATACCGCCGATCCCCGCAGGAGCAACTTAGGCTTTTCCGCCTTGAGGCGGTACGGGCAGGCTTTTTCAGGGCCTACCAGGACCGGGACTACGACACCATCATTGCAGTGGCAGAGAAGATCCCGGAGACCATTTTCCATGAGGACCAAAAGCTCATGCTCTGGTATGACCAAGCGTTGACGCGCATGGAGGCTGCGTGAGTGGGCCGTGCGGAAAGGTGGCAGACTGGCGCAAGCAGGTCTTGGGTGAATTTACGCCCCACCAGATCGCCCGCCTTACCCTGGTAGCCGATCCAGACGGGCTGCTCCTTAGAGGAGGCGCTTCTCGGCGCCATTCGTGAAAGAGGCTTCGAACTCACGTTCGAGGACCATCCTGCCTTCCGCTTCGCCTCTTACCTAGATCGCATGCTGGACGAGTTGTTCATTGCACGAATGGAGGGCAACGAAAAGATATTTTCAAAGGTGATGACGGACGCCGAGTTCCGTTCAGCCGCTCATGAGCACTTGGCGCACGAGATTTTCCGCCGGGTCCGCGAGAAGCAGGCCGCCGTGCGATCGCTCTCGGTTTGCAACTGTTCCCCGATGATGCGCTACAGAATATCGGCGGCGATGCTGTCGGCGACCCGTGCCGCCGCCTCATGCATGGAGTCGCGCGCCAGGTGCGCGTACCGCGCGGTTGGTCGCGACATGGGCATGACCGAGCAGCTTGCCGATCATGCTCAGACTCTCCCCGAACGCCAGCGCCCGGCTCGTCCAGGAATGACGGAGGCCGTGGATCCGCACGTCCTTCAGTCCGGCCTTCGCGCGAAGGCGCTTCCAGAGCGCGTCCGCGTTGACCAGATGGACACCCCGGGTTCGGCCCGCGATCACCCAAGGACTGTCTCCGTCGCGGGGAATCCGGTCGAGCACCGCCTCAACCGCCGGGGTCAGCAGCACGGTACGCGTACTGGTCTTCGTGTCGCTCAACCTCAACTCGCGCCCCGTACGATCAACGTCATCCCACCGGAGTTGTCAGATCTTGTTCTTGCGGCATCCGGCTAGCATCAGCAGGCGAAGCGCCGCCGATTATGTCCCTGCATGTAGCACTCCGCCAGACCCACCACCGTGAGTCCTGGCTCGACCGGTGCCGGAAACGGTTCTAGGCCCCGCTTGATGCGGTCGACGACTTCGGCGGCCTGCTTGCGAGCCTCGTCGGAAGACAGCTTTCCGTAGCTCCCGAGGGTGACGCATTGCAACCCGAACGAACCGCGCGTCTGGACGACGAACACCTTGCGCCCGCTGACATAGACCCGGATGTCGAAGCCTTTGAGATCCCGATCCCAAAACGCTCATGGTCGCTGCGGTGCTGGGCCACCCCGTAGCATGAAACAAGAGGCGCTCCAGTGAGGTGTTGCGGCTGATCGCCCTGCTGCTGTCGTGGCAGGATTGGTGTGGCGGTGGGGACGCGCGAGCGTCTTATTATCGGTGACTCGTTCTCGACGCAAAACTGCTTCCGGCGACCGGCTCCGCACCCCGTAATGTACCCGGCCTCTGGCCGTGGACGCGCGGCAAATCGAATCGCACCCGCTCGGCGGATGCGTGTCCTTCCGACCGCTATCCCCGCCTCCGCCGTGGCGAGATCGCAAGAGGAGGAAGGTAATGAAGACGGACGGCATGTACGTGGTGCGCGCGCGGCGGGGGTCGACGTGCACAAGATGGAGATCACCGCGACGGTTCGCCTGTGTGAAGGCGAGGGCGAGCCGGTGGTGGAGACGCGCGGCTTCAGCACGCTGCCGAGCGGTCTTGATGAGATGGTTGCGTGGCTGAGCGATCACGGCGTCGAGGTGGCGGTGATGGAGGGGACCGGGGTGTACTGGCAGGCGCCCTTCGAGGTCCTGGAGGAGGCCGGGATCAAGGCAATCCTGGTGCATGCCCAGCAGGTCAAGCAGTTGAAGGGACGCAAAACCGATGTGGCGGACAGCGTATAGCTGGCCTGCATTTGCCAGTTCGAGCTCTGCACGCCTTCTCATGTTCCGCCGAAGCCGTTCCGGGCGTTGCGCTCGCTGAGCCGGCAGCGCCGGGTCCTGGTGGGCCAACGCTCCACCGTGCGCAACCGCGTGCAGAAGATCATCGACCGCGTCGGGGTGCGCATCGGCGGCATCCTTTCCAACGTCTTCGGCGTCAACGGCCGCAAGATCCTCGACGGGCTGGCGTCGGGGACGTCGCGCGAGGTCATTCTCGCGTCTCTCACCCGCCACGTGGCGCACAAGCTGGAGGGTCTCGACGAGGCGCTCTCCCTGAGCCTGGGCGACAACGACCGTGTCATGCTCAACGATCTGCTGGAGGAGCATGACGCGCTGGAGGCGCGCATCGAGGCCTACGCGAAGCAGATCGACGAGCCGTTGACACCGTGGGAGGAGCCGCTCCGTCTTCTGACGACCATCCCGGGCATCGACCGAAGCGCCGCGTGACCATCCTGATCAAGATCGGACCCAACATCGGTGTGTTCAGCTCCAAGGAGCGTCTGGCCGCGTGGGCCGGTCTGTGCCCTGGCAACAACGAGAGTGACGGCAAGCGCCGCAATGCGCGCACCCGCATAGGCTCCCAGACCCTGCGAGCAACGCTCGTCGAGTGCGCCCACGGTGCAGCCCGAACCAAGGGGTGCCAGTTCGAGGCCCATCGCCGTGCCCTCGCAGCCCGGCGCGGCTACAAGCGCGCCATCGTCGCCAGTGCGCACAAGCTGCTGCGGATCATCTACGTCGTGCACAAGACCGGCAGGCCCTACTACACCGCACTGCCGACTACGAAGTGCTGGTGGTCAAGCGCAACGCCCCGCGGTGGATCCGTATGCTCCGCCGCTACGGCTATATTGAGCCCGTGGACGTGCAACTCAAGACCGCCTGACCGGCCCCTGCCTCAAGCCACCCGGCTACGGGGGACCGGGGATCGGACCACATTGGGGAAGTCCGCCACTCGCACCCGCAAGGCCGATACAGACGTCCGCCATCAACACCGATCCCCCGGCGTTGGCAGGCCACCGCTCGCGCCAAGCCCGAATCTGTTTCACGGTAAACACCGCATCTTTACCGGCGGCCGCGAGGGCGTCGACGGTTCGTTTGGTGAGCTCCCGGACAGCCTAGTCCGGCATCATGAGTTTCCGGTATCCGATTTCCTACGGGCTGTATCGGGGTCCAGTTTAGTAATCGAACCGCAAGCGACCGAGGTCGTAATCCTGCGTATTGAAGCGTATCGAAGGCGGGGAAGCAAGACCAATGTGGACACACAACTAGCCAATTAACAAAGAAAACTTTTAGTTCCACACATTCTGCCGCAGGCCTGGCGGTCTTACGCTAGATACCGGGTAGGAATCTCACCCACTGAGAGAACGCGCCCTCCACAGCGCACTGGTGAAGTTGGCCTAACAATCAAAGAACAAGGGAGCTTTGGTTGCTTGACGCCTATGAGGCTTGCTGAACCACGACTTCCATCGGCATGTTCTTGATCCAAAGTCGGCCGTTGCTGCTAATGACCGACTTGGCCGCTGGTCCCATTTCAAACGCTATAGTCGACAAGTGATAAAGAGTCAGCACCTCCTCCTGCAGATCCTGATCATCCTCAAGATCGATGATTTTAAGCGACTGCTGCCTGGCTTCGTTCCGGTCGATCCGCCGGCCGTGACTTCCGTGTTGGTTGCCACCGAAATGCGCCGCAACTTCGCGCGCCGACGCGGCCGGATCGACCCGCTCTGAGAACATGTACTTCTGTAACCAATCCTGTACGAGCCTTTGCCCATACGAAATCGATCTCCGCGCCTCTTGAAGTAGCGCGGGACCGAAAGATCGCAGCACGGGCGCCCACGCATGGGCCAGGGTCGGGTTGCCTGCAATATCCCTTTTTGCCTCTTCGAATTGCTCCACGATCGAATGAGCGGAAAAGGGGCGGTTCTCTACGATGAGCTGGGGATCGGTCGGTCCCAACTGACTCTGCCTTCCCATCACGATCCTGTCGCACCCAAGCGCGATCATCGTTCCCGCCGACATCGCGTAGGTCGGCACGAGAATGTCGATTGCGGAGAACTTGCTTCGCAGATATTCGACGATGGTCTGTGCGGCTTCCGCCCCACCGCCAGGCGTGTGCAGGATCAGAAGCAGCCCCTTACTGAAATCATGGCCGTGAACTCCGGCCATGAAGCCGTTGAGGTCCTCCATGTTGATCGACGTGAACAGCCCCGGGACTTGGGGCTTCTGCAAGAAACCGGAGGCGTAGTAGAGGACATTTCGATCATAGCGATTGGCGACGGCCGCGACCGATTCCCTCAATTTCTGCGCGATATGGCCACCTCGTTGGTCCGGCTCTATTCCGTCCAGATCTTCCTGAAGATCAGACCAACTTGGCATTCGCAGGTCCTGTCACGACAAGCCCAATCGGATTATCCCAGGCATATCTGGGGTGGCTGATCTCACCCCGTTCGGAAATGTCAGCGAGATCCGCAAGGCGCATGTACTCTTCGTACTGCTGCGCCGCCTGCTGGAGCAGTTGGGCCACCTCCATTTCACTGGGATGTGCTCGCAGCCGCGGGTCGCGCACATCCCGCAGGTCGTCTGTGCCAGTCATTGTGCATCCTCCAGTTGTGCGATTGACGCCGGCAAGCCACCGACGCGCCGGGCCAGCCTGCGTCTTGAAATTCTAGCTTCAAACACGGATTTAGCGGACCATGCAAGCGAAGGCAAGGGCCCGCCCGTCGGCGCCGGGATCGGCGTCTCAGTGTGCGCGTCCATACGCACCCCTGCGAACCTCCTTCCCGGCACGACAGCCGCTTTCCAATCGGCCCTACAGAGTATCCTCGGCAATCCACGTCGCCGCTTCGTGTATCGAAGCGCGGTCGAGGTGCGCGTAGCGCGCCGTCGTCTCGATCTCCCGATACCCAAGCAGCCGCGCGATCATGGGCAGCGACTCGCCGAGCGCGAGGGTGCGGGAGGCAAAGCTGTGTCGCAGGTCGTGGATTCTCACTTCCTTAATGCCGAGTCTGTCAAGAGTAGCGGTAGGTGTTCCGAGTTCGCTTCGGGGGTTTCTGCGAAAATCCTCGACCGTAACGTGGCCGAGGTAAATCTCAGTGAATCTCATGGGAGCGCGACCTGCGGCGGGTTCCGTTTCATTGTCCACCTTGTAGACAAACACGCACCTCCACTGTTCTTGTGCGCCATGGGTGTCGACTGCCCCTCCCGCCTTGCGAGTGCTCTTGACCTCAACCCCCTCTTCGCCGGCCTTCACCGCGTCGTTCGGGTAGATTCCGTTGACGACAAGATCCGGGTGTCTCTTATGATACCGGTTCTCGACGAGCACACGGGAATGCCGCGCCATGCTCGCCGTGATCATGTCCGAGATGAGCCCCGACATCGCGGCGGGCCGCAGCATGTCGTCTAGCCGCTTCAGTCTCCTGTCGGACAGATACGTGTTCGCATCGAAGAAGAAGTCATAGATGTCCTGCATGACAAGCCCGAAATCCTCCAGGCGGAGCATGAAGGGTAATTCCGCGTCGCGATTAAACATCAAGGAGTCGGGCGTCTGGCGAACGATGGGCATGGGCTGAAGAGACTCTGGCTTGAAGGATCGCGATGGCATCCACGGACCGACCGGATGAAGTCCAGAGATACGCCGTCATCGTCCTCGTAACAGTATCCTCGTTCTTGAACTAGTGTAATGTCCTTAAAAAATAGTGATTCAGAAGTTTTAGGCAGAGCCTCGCGGCTCCGGTGAACTTTTTCAAGAATTTCGTCAACAGTCTTCATCCAGACGAGAGGGCGTGGGTTTTCATTATAGCTGAGCAGGTAATCGCACAAACACTTCTCCAATTGAGGCACCAAGGTGAAGACGCCACGACGAACCTGCTTCTGCGTGGGCATGGCGAAGGAAGACGCCGTTTCGTCAAGGAGACCGGTGCCTCAGATCGGCATGATCGGTCACCAGTGCTCCTCAAGCGGAACCTGCAGCCGAACGATTGCACGGGTGACGGAGGCATTGAGCCACCGAGCCCCGCGATTTCGGGGCTAGAAGGCTTGGAGGGCTGAGGAGTAGGTCGTTTCCACTGACAGAACCACTACGCTCCGCGCAGGACGGCACCCAAGTCCGCTTCCGAAATGTTTACGGAGAAATCAGCCTCAAACATAACTCCTATAATACCGTCGTTTATGTCGATAGGAACGAATATACTGCGTTTGTCTCGAGAATTCTCACAGATCGACCTTGCATCCTGTTGAGCAGATCACGCCTATCTGTACGTCCTCTTCTTCTGCGTCTTCAGTTCTCCATTTGCTCCCTAATGTTTCCTAGACGCTGAGCTAGGCTTCAGTCTCGGCACCCGGTTGAGGATCTTACGCCCCCATAATTTCCAAAAGACTCTGCTGATTGAGACTACGGCCACTCCTGTGTCACTTGTCGACGCAGACATCCTAACAGGTCGTCAGGAATGTTTTTTTATGTTAAGGAAGCTATCCCATTTGCGCACTCAACAAATAGGGTGCCAGAATAGTTCGACTTGGGGGAGTTTTCAGGACCTGACCAGACAGAGCCGCGTCACAATCGTGCCATAACCTGGCGGCTGAACTCTGTGACAAATTCGGCATAGCCATTCGTTGGCGGGATAAAGGCTACCTGCTTGACCCCGGCAGCTTCGAGACTGTGCAGCCGCTCAACAAGCGCCTCGGGCGTTGCAGTCGATGGAAGGCTGAACAAGAAATGCAAAAGCTGCTTGATCTTTCGTCGATTACAGCCTATGTGACTTGGTAATGTTATGATTTTCCGGTAGGCGCGCCGGCGAATCACAATCTTCAGGGACACCAATCGGACATGCCGATGACACCTGAGCAATGCCGCATGGCCCGGGCAGGACTGTACTGGAGCCAAGTCGAACTCTCACGCCGTTCAGGGGTCGCTCCCGCAACCATTGCCGCATTCGAAAAAGGTGTCAGGAAGCCTTATCCCAGAACGATCAGAGACCTGGAACTCGCTCTCAAGAAAGCAGGAACCGAGTTCCTGAACCGTGGTGCCTGCGTAGCCGAAGAGCCGGGCCGATGAACGACGGAGTTGCACCTGCGGATCAGCCACCGTTGGGGTCGGTCGGCTCGGTGCCGGTGGAGCGGCTTGCGCTAGACTCCCTCAACCCCCGCTTGGTGACCGTGAATGGCGGGGCCACCGACGAGGAGAAGATCATCGCGCAGCTCTACCGCGCGGAAGACCTCGGGGAGCTGCTGCAATCGATCGCGGCCAATGGCTACCTGGATATTGAGCCGCTCATCGTTCTGGAGGAGGGCGAACGTCTTGTCGTTCTCGAGGGTAATCGGCGTCTGGCAGCCATTCGCTTGTTCCGAGAACCGGAGCTCGCCGCGCGGGTCGGCAAACGAGGACGGCTGCGAATTACCCTTCTGGATATGCCGAAGCAGTACCGACCCACTCTCGATCATGTTTCAGTGTACCGCGTCGCCAGCCGAGAGGACGCGCGTTCTTTCATTGGGTTCAAGCACATCAATGGCGCCGCGAAGTGGGAGTCCTACGCAAAGGCGAAGTTCGCGGCCGATTGGTATCGTGGTGGTGGGATAACGCTTTCGGAAATTGCGAGCCGAATCGGTGACAAACACGATACTGTGAAGCGGATGGTCAATGCCATCTATGTGCTCGAGCAAGCGCACGCTGCGGGCGTGTTTCAGATCGATGACCGGTGGAGTCCACGTTTCAATTTTTCCCACCTCTACACGGCACTTTCACGCGCGCCCTACATTCAGTTTCTCGGCCTCGACGCGGCGGCGGCGTGGGCCAGCCACGATCCGACCCCCAATCCGGTCCCTGATGACCGGGTGGACTGCTTGTCCGAGGTATTTCGGTGGGTATACGGGTCGAAGGAAGAGGGCGTTGAGCCGGTCGTTCAGTCCCAGAACCCAGACATCAAACGCCTGGGAGAAGTTCTCGCGAGCGCCGAAGGATTGGCGGTACTGCGAGCGAGCGGATCACTCTCCGAAGCTCACGAAAGCATCGGGCCCGCCGACCGGAAGTTCTCCGAGGCGTTGCTCCGGACTCGCCGCGAGATCCGGGAGGCATCCCACAGCTTGCGCGGCTTTGACGGCCGCGACATGTCGCTGGTTGGCATCGCAGAAGATATCTCCGAGACGGCTCAGACAATTTGTGATCGGATGAGGAAAAAGGTGCGCGACGCCGCGATGGGCAACGAATGATGCCTGCGATCTACCTTCCATCTGACGAGTTCACCGGCTCCTACTCCCCCAGACTTGGATCTTGCAGCCGACTATCTTGAATTAAAGGCAGCCCTCTCCGCTAATCGGCAAGCATTTAGCGCGGCCGTCGTTGACGCTTTGGAGCTTGCAGCTGAGACGGAATTCGCGGACGTCAACGCCGAAATCGAGCGTCGCGAAGAAGTCGCCGCAGGCGCGATCGCCCGCATGACGTCGCGAAAGCGAGTGTTGGCTGCGGCATATCCGTTCGAGCTCGATGGCCATGGAGACGCTGTGCTCTTCACTGCGGATCAGCCGGACCTTGGTCAAGCCGCGTACCTGATTTCGCTCCTCCTTTCCAACCTTCGCGCCCATTCGCCGCTGCTTGAAGATCCCGAGCTGCATCCTTCGAAAGGGGAGGTCCGCCAGCTTCGTCAATACTTCCAATATTTCGCAACGGCCGCCATCGCGGCGGAGATTCAAGGGCCTGCGTGGTCCTTCGGTGCTCCCCGGCCGGACAAAACCGGGTTCATCAATAAACTCGGCGAAATTTGGGCCGTGCTGAAGGATGGGACCGTCAACGCCGATCCGTCCGCATCTGACGCACCAAAGGACGACCAGGTCGACGTGTTCGCTTGGCGTCAACAGGCAGACGGTCTTCCTGGCTTTCTTCTCGTTGCGGCCCAAGTCGCGACGGGCAAGAACTGGAAGGACAAGTCAATCAAATCGCACATCGCGGGAGTGTTTCAGAAGCGCTGGTTCCAATCCACTCCGGTGACGGACATGGTAGCATACCACGTAGTGCCGTTCGCTCGACCAGACAACAAGTTTCGGGACGATGTTTTGGTCCTAGGGAATATCCTGCACCGTCTTCGCGTGCCTCGCCGCGTGTCCGAAGCTGCGAACCTTGAACGAGCGGGCGTAATGATCGAGGCGTTCGATCAGCTGGACAGCGCCGTACGATGGATAGGCGCCTATCTCGAACGTGCGAGAGCGGCATGAGGCATCGTTTCCACTCCCTTTGTCCGTATTTCGCGATGTTCCCCGAGAGCTTCGTTGAAAAGCATCTCGCGGCAACGAAATTCAACGGTGTGGTCTTCGATCCATTTTGTGGACGAGGCACGACAATATTCGAGAGCCTCATTCGCGAACGGGCTGCCGCCGGTTGCGACATCCATCCCGTGGCTGTCTGCGTATCGGGGGCCAAGAGCGATCCACCGACCCACCTTGAGGTCTTGGAACGTCTCTCTCAGTTGGAGGAGGAGAGTTTCAGCTTCCCACCTGGCGACCATGTGGGAGAGTTGTCCGAATTCTGTGCTTCGACCCTGTAACCTTTGTGCAGATCCGATTCCTGAGAGAGAGACTATCGTGGCACCAGGATCGCACAGACAGATTTATCGCCGCCTTGTGTCTCGGTGCGTTGCACGGAGAATCTCATCGCAGCCCGAATTACTTCAGCAACAGGGCGACGTCGAGGAGTTCGTGGCCGGCACGAGCCGAAACGCACGGAAGTACATGGCGTCACTGCTCAGGAGCGGGGTGCTGCGGAATCACACAGCGCAGACGTTGCGTAAGGCATCGACCGGTACGCAGCTGGAGATCGAGGTCCGGGACGACAAGGTTGTGATGCCCACCGGAAGTGGTGAAATCACGGAACTGATGCGATTCGTGAACGACAGGCGGTATGTCGGGCCTGTTTCAGGCGATGCGTTCATCACCAACTCAAGGCGACCTGCGACCTAATCGGGCGGCTTCTTCTCGATCAGCACGTATTCGGCGAGACGGGCGACGTCGAGCGTCTCCCCTATTTTGTAGATGCGGCGATTGGCAATGAGGACGTGGGGCATACCGTCCGTCTCAGTCACCCTGTAGAAGTGGTAGCCGAGGAAGATGAGCAGCGGATTGAAGTGGAAGCCGTAGCTGGTAGCGACGACCAGACAGAAAAGCAAGGTCACCAGAATCCATGCGAGCCAATTATAAGTCGTCAAATCTCGACGGTCGCGGCGCGATAGATTCTCGACTGGAGATGGCTCTTGGCGAAACGAAGCAAGCCCGCGCAAAGGAGCACCAATAGAATGCAGCCAGCCACGAATGCAGCGGCGTACCAGTAATCACAGTTGATGACCGATACAGCGGCATAGGTCAGGAGAACCGGCGCGAAGGCTGTGACCGCCAGGAGGAGTTTAGCGAGCTTGCCCACGACGACGGCTCGTTTGTACTTCGTCTCTCTCCATCGAAAGACAAGTGCGCGGGGTGTCAGACACGGATGAGGGGTCCGGGTTCGACACGTACCACGGCGCCGCAAAAGCGCACCGTGCGGCCGCCCGGATTTGGACGCCAGTGCGTCTGCCATGTTGTATTGCGTTTGCATTGGGGTGGGCGTGCATTGGGCAGAGCATTGTCGCATTCGCTGGAAGCAGGGTCAACGGTTTGCGGTGTCGCGCGCCGGCCTCTAAGAGAGTTCTCTGAGTACGGATTCCGCCAACGGGGCATTGACCTCGCGCCCCGCCGAATCGGTCCGCGCGATTGAGGGACGGAAAGGAGATTACTGCCGTGAAGTCGATGCTGCTGGCAGTAGGGATATTCATCGGCGCGATGGCATTATTCGCCACCGTGCCTGGGCCTGCGTTTCTTGGCGTGTCGGACGTTGCGGTGCGCTCCTTCGACGCGTTGGCGAACACTGTCGGACGGATTACGGATCAGGCGAGCGGATTGGTGCAGACGACGGTCCATCGGACCGAGGCGTCCACCGCGGTTCTGTCGGGCCGACCACGGGTGATCGATGGCGACACGATCGCCGTGGGTGGGACGCGAGTACGTCTGCATGGCGTGGATGCGCCGGAGAGCGGCCAGAGTTGTGTTGCCGGCGGTGCGCGCTGGCCGTGCGGGCGCCAGGCGGCCCAAGCACTCACTAGACGGCTTGGGGGCCGAAAGGTCGTCTGCGAAGAGCGTGACCGGGACCGTTACGGCCGCATCGTCGCGGTGTGCCGAGAGGATGGCCGCGACATCAATGCCTGGCTGGTCGCCGAAGGTTGGGCGCTGGCGTACCGGCGGTACTCACTCGAATACGTGGACGAGGAGTCGGCGGCGCGGGCAGCGCGGAAGGGAGTCTGGCGCGGAGAGATCGTGGTGCCCTCGGACTGGCGCCGGGGGAAGCGCCTGGAGCGCGCGGCGCGGACGAGCAGTCCGGCGGCGGAAGCGGCGCTGAAGCGCTGCAACATCAAGGGGAACATCAACCACAACAGTGGCAGACGGATCTACCATATGCCCGGCGACCGCTACTACACGCGCACCCGGATTACTCCGTCGCGGGGCGAGCGCTGGTTCTGCTCGGAAGCCGAAGCGCGCGCGGCAGGTTGGCGGAGGGCGCGCCGGTAAGCGGCACGGCGGAAAGCGGCGGGTTGGCTCCGCCTCCGGAAAACCCGGAAACGGACGCTCAACCGGGCAAAGCCGGTGCGGGGTTCGTCCTTGGTCGCAGACGGCTCATGCGACACGAAGAGTCGAGGCACGACCACCTCCCAAGTCTCGGAACGCAGCATTCGCTTACGTGCTTCGTCTTCCTCGTCGGCGGCCCAGCGGGTGAAGACTCCCAGCACCGATGCTCGAGTAATGACCATGCCACGCGGCAGTGTCCACTTTCTCGCCATGCGGGCAGCCAGCACTCTTGCGCATGGCGGTGTTATGGCGAGCGATCAGGTTGCGCATGGCGGCTGCTTCCTCCGTCGCTGCCAATCCGTGAAGCCGCACGATGCAGAGGTGAAGAAGCCGACGCAGGAAAACAAGCTCCCCGAAGTCCTTGTCCTCGGTGACAAACACGCGGTTTTGCCGGTATGCAAGGTCGAGCAACTCCTAGTCGGAGGCGCTTGCATATCCGTCGGCGGAAAAGACATCGTGCCCGAGACCGGTCAACGTCGTGTGCAGAGCGCTTGATGCGACGCAGAATCCAGGAGAAACTTCACGAAGCCTCTCGGACAGTGATGCGGTCATATAGATGCTCTCCGGCCATCGAACGATAAGCGAAGATCAGACATGCCTGGATGTCCTCCGGTTCGAGAAACGGATACTCGCTCAGTATCGTCTCGGTAGTATCGCCTGCGGCCAGCTTTCCGAGGACATGCTCCACGGCGATCCGCATATCGCGGATGATCGGCTTACCGCCGAAGATGTCGGCGCGAACCGTGATACGGTCCAACAGTTCGGTTTCTCCCGTCACTTGCGTCTCCTTCTCTTTTGCCGGCACCTTCCGTCGCAACAGGCAGGAGCCTCCCAGAGCAGCTGGGCACGTTCCAGTTTCCAAGGCTCAATGAGGGACTCTTCAGCAATCCTAGCCGGAGAGCCGAATGACCAAATTCTGCTGGGCGTCGAGCCGTCCCCGGCCCTTCGGGCCGATGACTACCGTACATTCCCGTTCTTCGACAATAGCAGGTCCAGAAAAGGGCTTGCCAATCGGCAACAGATAGCGGTCGTACACCGGGCACGGGACATACCCCTCGTGCTCGGGGAAGTAGACCCGACGCTCCCCCTTTTGGGCAGCTTTGAGCGTTTGATTCGGTCTGTCCGGTGATGGCAGAGTCACCTGTGGCCGAGGTCCTGAGGCGAGCAAACGCCAGTTCACTACCTCAATCTCGACACCCGGATTAAGCCGCTTGTACAGCCGCTCATACTCCTCGGCAAACGCTTGACGCAGGTTCGGCAGCTGATCTGCGCTCAGGACCGGGGGCAGCGGCACCCGAATCTCAAATCCCTGCTGGAGATAGCGCATATCTGCCGAGCGGGTGAGCCTAATATCGCCCTCCACTCCGGCTGCGGTGAGCAGCGCCCGCCCGCGGTCCTCCATGTCCGCGTACAGTCGGTCCAGGGTTGCCAAGTCCAGCGTGGAGAGGGTCGTCACATAGCTCTGCACAAAATCAAAGGCCAAGGGCGCAGTCAGCATACCAAAGGCCGAGGTCACGCCGGCAGCTAGCGGACACACAATAGTTTGGAGCTTCAGTCGTTCAGCAACCCGGTAGGCGTGCACCGGACCCGCTCCGCCAAACGCAATCAGATGCGAGTCACGGGGGTCACGGCCCTTTTCGACCAGATGCATGCGCGCCGCATTCGCCATATTTTCGTTCACGACTTGGTGAATCCCCCAGGCTGCGCGCAGCACGTCAAGCTTGAGCGGCCCAGCGATCTTGTCGGCAATCGCTTGCCTGGCCGTATCTCGGTCGAGCCCCATCTTGCCACCCAGAAAATAGTCCGGGCTCAGATAGCCCAGCACCAGGTCGGCGTCGGTCACGGTCGGTTCGGTTCCACCCTGGTCGTAGCACACCGGTCCTGGAGAAGATCCGGCACTGTCTGGGCCGACCTTGAGCAGACCCAGCTCGTCGACCCGAGCGATACTACCCCCGCCGGCGCCGATTTCAATCATCTCGATCACCGGCACCTTGAGCGGCAGGCCGCTGCCCTTTTTGAAGCGGTACACCCGGGCTGCCTCAAAATCCGTCGTCAGCATGGGCCGACCCCTATCAATCAGGCAAATCTTGGCTGTCGTGCCACCCATGTCAAACGAAATCACCCGGTCGAGTTGCTGCTGGGTGCTGTAAAAACTGGCGGCTAAAGCGCCCGCCGCCGGGCCGGATTCGATCAGCCGTATTGGATACTCGCCGGCGACATCACAACTCGTAATGCCACCGTTCGACAGCATGACAAACATATCGCGCGGCATGCCCAAAGCCCGCAGATCGGTGTTCAGTTTGTCCAAGTATTGACGGGCCAGCGGTTTCACATACACATTGGCGACCGTGGTCGAGGTCCGCTCATACTCTCGGATTTCCGGCATGACCTCACACGAGAGTGAACACATCAGATGCGGAAAATGATCGGTCGCAATTTGTTTCACTAGCTGTTCATGGGCCGGATTGCGAAACGAGTGGAGGAGACAGACGGCTAAGGCTTCGATGCCGGCATCGACGAGCTCCTCGATCACCGCCCGAACTTCTCTTGAATCCAGCGGGATAAGCACCTGACCGCTGTGGTCTAAGCGTTCGGTGACCTCACGGCGAAGAAAACGAGGGACTAAGGGCTGGGGATTTTCCAGCGAAATGTCGTAAATGTCATAACGGCGCTCGCGGCCAATTTCGAGCGCGTCCCGAAAGCCTTTGGTCGTGATAAGGCCCGTCTTGGCACCCTTGCGCTCAATGATCGCGTTGGTGATCAGCGTGGTCCCGTGCACTAAGTGCGAGACGAGTTGGGGGCTGAGAGCCACTTGGTCAAGCAGCTCGCGTACCCCTTGGAGTACGGCGGCGGCCGGATCGTGCCGGGTTGTCAGGACCTTACCGATGGCTGCCTCCCCGCCGTCGGCAGACAGGAGGACAAGGTCCGTAAACGTCCCCCCAATATCTATCCCGAGCCGGTACGTTCCAGCCTTCATGGCAGCCACTATACACCACACGCGGCAGGGAGAGAATGTGGCCGCTTAGTCTTCGACCTCCACAATCATCTCAATCTCAACCGCAATGTTGAACGGCAGCTGATACATGCCGACTGCCGAGCGGGCATGACGGCCACGCTCACCGTACAGTTCAACCAACAGGTCCGAAGCACCATTAATAACCTGGGGCTGATTGTGGAAATCTTCCGCACAGTTCACAAAACCGAGCAGCTTGACTACCCGCTTGACCTTGTCAAGGTCGCCGAGCATCTGTTTGAGCGACTGCAGGATGTTCAGCATGACTTGTTTGGCCGCCTCGTATCCCTGTTCAGTTGTCAGCTCTTTCCCGACCTTCCCCTTGATGAACTGTACCTGTTCGTCCTTGAGCAGACCCGGACCGTGTCCGGATACAAACAGCAGAGAGCCCACTCGCACGGCTGGCACATAATTCGCCACCGGCGTTGGAATAGGGGGTAAGGCCAAGTTCATTGCGGCCAGTTTTTTCTCAACCTCCATGTCCTTCTCCTTAATATGCAATATGAAAACTGCGCAGACACACACCACCGCCCCTAGCCTTCCTCTTCGGCTAGCGCTTCCAACACGGCCGCGGCCAACAGCGGCACCATTACCTCGTGGTGACCCGTAATCGCGTAGCCCCGGCCACCAACCTGGGCCGGACGACCAACAACATTCTGCAGCGGGCGGTAGTGTTGCTGCATATCGAGATTGACAGTCACAAAGTCTTTTAAATCCGCCCCCAGATTTTGAGCGATGGTAAACGCCTTCAAGAACACCTCGGGTAAAATCACCGCCGAACCGATATTCAGATACACGCCGCCCG
This sequence comes from uncultured Binatia bacterium (SeqCode), assembly GCA_965214605.1. Classification (GTDB taxonomy): domain Bacteria; phylum Desulfobacterota; class Binatia; order Bin18; family Bin18; genus JAAXHF01. The sequence continues at coordinate 1,834,629 of OZ243961.1, forward strand.
ACAGCTCGGCAACCAGGCTGCTCAACAGTCGAAAGTCGGTAAAACTGGCCTGACCCAACAGGGATCCGGCGGCGTTGTCCCGCATATGAATGATATCAGTCCCTAGCGCAACGTGGACCGTCAGCGGCACGTTGAGTTGAAAGGCGGTCGCCAACAGACTGTGGGCCACGTAGGGCGGACTCAGCGCGACGAGTTTTTGACCCAGGGCTTCGCCCAGGCCGATCCGGCCGGTGCGAACCTCATCGCAGTCCAGCGCGTCATTCATCAGCTGACCGGTTTCCGTCACCATGCCGAAGCTGCCGTCGCCTAAACCCGAGGCGACATCTTCAGACGTCTCGCCGATCAGGGCAATCTCAAAATCATGAATTGGACCTGCTCCGTTCATGGCGATGGCGCTAATAACTCCACGGCGCATCAGTTCAATAATCCATGGACTCAAACCACACTTAATCAGGTGCGCGCCCATACCCCAGATGACCAGCTTGTCAGCCCGATGAGCGGCAATGACAGCCTGAACAACAGCCGGGAAATCTTCCCCGACCAGAATCTTGGGCAGGCTGTCAAGAAAGTCCCGCAGCCCGCCCCGCGGCTCATACACTGTGGCAAAGTCCTGCAGGCTGACCTTGTTTCGGCGCTCGGCTAGCGGAGAGGTTCTCACCCGGCCTAAATCGATCGGCTTGACAGACTTATACATACGTTTCATGCACGGTAGGCGCGATCGACCCACTCACACACAATATGGCCGATGGTGATATGCGCCTCTTGGATACGGGCCGTGTTTGAAGCCGGTACGATCAGTGCCTGGTCCACCAGCGCAGCCAGTCGTCCGCCGCCTTTGCCCAACAGCCCAATCGTAGTCAGGCCCCGGTGTCTGGCCGTCTCGACTGCTCGCACGATATTGGCAGAATTCCCGCTGGTACTGATCGCCAGCAAGACATCACCGGCCTTGGCCAGGGCTGCGACTTGACGGGCAAACAACATTGAGAAGCCACAGTCGTTCGCGATGGAGGTCAACGCCGAGGAATCGGTTGTCAGCGCAATAGCCGGCAGCCCCTCCCGTTCGACCTCGAACCGCCCCACCAACTCTGCCGCAATATGTTGGGCATCAGCCGCGCTGCCCCCGTTGCCGCACAGCAGGATCTTGTTTCCGCGTTGCAAGGCCTGCACCACAGTTCGGGCAGCGGCCATGATATCGACGGCCACCTCCCGGGCAAGGGCGCATTTGGTCAGCGCACTCTCCTGCAGACGCTGAACAACTCGCTTGAGCTCGGCCGACTGCCCGGCCGGCCCCGATCGTCCGGCGGTCCGCGACTGTGCCTCATCCCCTCTTTCTCGTGCGGCGGCCGGGACGATCCACATCTGTTCCATCAAACGTGTTGACGAATACTCAGGCACGCTGCTGTTGATGGACACGACACATCCGCCCTCGGCTTCCACCACCTCCCGGCCCACAATCCGCTCCACCGGCCAGTCTCCCCCCTTGGTCAGCACGTCCGGCACCAGCCGCTCAATGACACGGGCCGGGGTCAGTTCATCGAAAATCAGCACATGATCGACACAAGCCAGGGCGGACAGCACAACGGCGCGGTCCCGCTCGTTCGATACGGGTCGGCCAAGACCTTTCAGTGCGCGGACCGAACGGTCACTGTTGAGGCCAACCATGAGGAGCTGTCCGTAGGCTTTTGCCTGTCCAAGGTATTCGATATGACCGCGATGCAGAAGGTCAAAGCAGCCGTTGGTGAACACGACCCGGTGCCCTGCCTGTTTGGCCTGCCGACGTATGTCTACAGCTTCCTCCAAGCTGATAAGCGTGCCCATAAGTGCTCCTTCAGATCTCAAGACGCTAGCGGAGGACTGCTGATGATTATATCCTATCCGTCTGGAGCGCAACTCAGCTTCGTTACGGAGAACAGGAGAGAGCTGTGGGACGGCTCCGCCAGCTGTCGAAGACGCATAGCGGGAGAGCTGACGCTTTTTGATAGCGGGGCCCGGAATACCTACGTTACTCCGGAAGTCGCGGTAACCACCGCGCCGCTTGATCCTCCCATGGGCTGGGGAGCTGGGCTCAAAGCGAGCAATACAGCCGACCACGAAGGTGTGCCTCTATCGGCCCACCCCCTTTGAAAAGATCGGCAGCGATGAAGAGGGGAAGCCTATTGCGATACTGTGTGGAGCCTTTGGTGACGGAGGAATGGAGTATCCGCTTGATTGCCGGGCAAGAAAAAACGCCCTTTCGCATTCTCCCAGCCTCTAGAGTTTTAGTTTTCTGACCGTGCCTCGTGCGGCGTGAACGTTTTGAGAGCCGCCGCTCCCCGTTGAGTCAGCCACAGATACAGATACTCAGAGGCCTCAATCACCAACAGCTTCTGCTCGACTAGCTCGTCGACGGCTTGCAGCAGTTCTTGGTGGGAGTGTTGGACCACAGAGCGGTAGCCCGGTAGCAAAGCTATTGGCGACGACCTCTCCCCATCCAGAACGCGAACGCCAGTAGATGTGTTGGTGTTCTTGGCCGCCGGACGCGTGCTCGGGTCTGTTGTCCCGCGTAGAAAATGGACAACTCCGGAACGCGACAGTTGGCCATCCTGCGTGCGGACAACGTCTAACACCGTCCGGCCAATCTCAGCCGGCACCGCACCAAACAGGACGGAGGAAGAGTCGGGGGCTAGGGAAGTCTCGGAGGACAGCGTCTGGGCAGGCTCGGGGACGGCTTGAGACACCTGCTCGGGCGGGATCGAAGCGATCTTTTTAGCCTGGGCTCGTGGCAGCACAACGCGCGGGTATTGGCCTGGAATCAGACGCAGTTCCCCAGCTTGAATGCACGTATCGATCTGGTCAATGATCTGATCCTGGGTGAAGCGGGTTAATGCCCCGTAGTGCGGCGAAGAGTCGAGTTGAAGCTGACGCATCCGTCGTGCCCTGCTGCCGGATAAGACCTGGGCTAAGCCAGATCGGCCCAGGCCACGGTTCTGAAGGTCAGAGACCGCGGCCAGAATAATTGGGCGGCTGTCAAACGCCTCTAAAACGGGAGGCTGAGCCGGTCCCTCAATCGCACCACCTTGAGTGGCACGGCACACATCGCAGCTCTCACATCGCTGACCGATCGCCACTTTTTCTCCAAAGTAGCGCAGAATGACGGTTCGGCGACAGCTCTCGGTCGTCAAATAATCTAGCAGCTCGCCCAAACGACGATAATCGGCCTGCTGGCGCTGCTCCACGAAAGAGAAATCAAGCCGTAGCTCTTGCTCGCTTGTTTGGCTGAGGAGATGGACGCTGGTGCCTGTCCATTCGATGTAACGCTGGTCCTGGAGAAGGGCTAGGGTGACATTGACCTTTTCCTCACTCAGGCGAGGCACCTGCTGCGGGATGTCGCGCGGCGCGACAGCATTTTTGAGCAAACGATAAATCGCGCGTACCTCGCCGAGGCTGGGATAACGCTGGTCAATAAAAAATCGCTGCAAGCCGCTATCGCGCTTGTCATACAGCACGATGCACTGGGCGGGTTGGTTATCTCGACCGGCCCGACCCGCCTCCTGATAATACGCCTCCAACGACCCGGGATGCTGATAGTGAATCACCGCCCGGACATCAGATTTGTCAATGCCCATACCAAAGGCGACGGTGGCCACGATGACCCGCGTCGTGCCGTTAATAAAGACCTGCTGGTTCTTGCGGCGGACAGGCGGCTCTAAACCGGCGTGGTAGGGGACAGCCTCGATTTGACGCTCGTTGAGTGTTGCAGCCAGCGCTTCAGCGTCACGTTGGCGCGAGACATAGACAATACAGCTGCCGTCAATGCCCTGCAGCAGGGCGATCAGGGCTTCGGGCTTGGCCTTAGTGACACACCGCACTACACTTAAAAACAGATTTGGACGGTCAAAGGAATTGACCAGTAAAAAAGGATCGGCCAAGCCGAGTTGAAACGCAATCTCGCGTCGGACTGCGGGCGTTGCGGTTGCGGTTAGAGCCAGCACGGCGCGGGGTTTAAGAGCGCGGATCGCCTCCCGCAACTGTAAATAATCGGGACGAAAATCGTGTCCCCACTGGCTGACACAGTGGGCTTCATCAACCACAAACAGACCGAGCGGCACGCGTTTGAGCAGCTCAAGAAAGCCCGGCACCCCAAAGCGTTCCGGCGCTACGTACAGCAGCTTCAGCTGCTGGCTGATCAGACGCTGAATCCGCCGTTCGCTTTCGGCTCGCGACAGGCTGGAGTTGAGGGCGGCAGAATGCAGAATCCCTCGGGCGTGCAGTTGATCGACCTGATCCTTCATTAACGCAATCAGCGGAGAGACGACCACCGTGACTCCCCGGCTCAACAGGGCCGGGAGTTGGTAACAGAGCGACTTCCCACCCCCGGTCGGCATAATGGCGACCGTTGAACGACCCGCCAGCACGGCTTCGATCACCTCGCGCTGACCCGGACGGAACGAATCAAAACCAAAGTGACGGAGGAGCGCCGTGTCAAGAGCCTGTGACTCAGCGAACGGAGCGGCGGGGGCGGTGGGGCGGGAGCGTTCCCTTCTCATAGAGTCATTAATACCCCGCCAAACAAAGCGGGGTGATAGAAGCGCACAACATAGAAGAGGATCAGGGCGACCACAATTGCTCCCCAGCGGAGTTCGCGGCCGGGAAAAGGTTGTTTTTTACTCACAATCGCGGCAAAGGGCACAAAGGAGGTAGCGTCCTGAAACGCGGGATAACCGGGCACGTCTCTGCTCTTGCGCTGATCCAGATGCTTAGCCCCGACCCAGGCAAACACCACAAATCCGCCGAAAAAGATCAGATCACCCAGGGCGCCAATCACCGCCAGGTGGGCCAAGCCAAATAGGAAAGCTGCCGCAAAAAAAGGGTGACGGGTGATGCGGGTCATACCGTAGGCCCGGGGTGTTCCTTGGGACGGACGGTCCAGCACCCCGCCCAGCAGCAGGATAAAGGCGAGCAACATGCCTGCTATGTTGAGATCCCGGGCCAGCAGATACGGCTCCAGGGTGACCCATAGCTGCGGTCCGACGTGCTTATGCTCGGCATAGTACATGCACAGGGGCATAAAGGTGGCAAGCGCGATCAGCGCATACACGGCCCGAAACGGGCGCTCACCCCAGCGGGTCACCAGCTTGGGCCGGACTCGCGCTGAGGACAGGAGCAGATGAGTCGCACCGAACAGCACCCACCAGCCACCGATAATAAGTGTCTCTTTCATGACTCGTGTCTAGCGAGCGATATACCCGCCGTCAATGACAAACGGCGCTCCAGTCGCAAACGACGACTCGTCACTGGCTAAAAATAGCGCTGCGTTGGCGATATCTTGGGCTTGGCCAAGACGGCCGATGGGTTCCAGACGGATCACCCCTTCCTCAGGTCGCTCGCCAATAACGCGCTGAGCCATGGGGGTGGCAACAATACCGGGGCAGATACAGTTGACCCGGATATTTTTGCTGGCATATTCCAGGGCAGCCACACGGGTCAGATTGATCACCCCGGCTTTGGCCGCCGCATACGCTCCGCTGCCCGGAAACCCGACCATACCGGCCACCGAAGCGGTACTCAGGATCACGCCGCCGCCCTGCTTTATCATTTCAGGAATCACGTACTTCATACCTAGGTAGACCGAGGTCAGATCAATCGCAATCACCTTCTCCCAGGCATCTTCGTCATAATTGACCACCTTGGCCGAGGGCCCCTCAATGCCGGCGTTATTAAACAGAATGTCCACCCGGCCATAGGTTTGGACGGAATGCCGAATCATCCCCTGTACGTCGGCCGATTTCGACACATCAGCCTGGACAAAGCTCGCTTGGCCACCGGCGTCGGTGATGTCTCGGACGCTCTGCCGGCCCCCCTCGGCCATAGAGTCGGCGACCACGACCTTGGCTCCGTGCTCAGCAAACAGGCGACACGAAGCGCGGCCAATTCCTGATCCACCGCCCGTAATCAGGGCGACTTTGCCCTTGAGTCGATCCATATCTCCTCCCTTCAAAGCTCTTTGGTGATCTCTTGTGGTCATCACCGATAGTTTTTAGCAGCGGGCTCCAGGCTTTTGCCATCAGCTATGGGGGCTGGGAAAAAGGGGGTGCGGTGCTTCGAGCAGACGTTCGGCCTCTTGGACAATATCCGTCACAATACGCACGGCCGGCTTGATATCGTGGATCAAACCGCACGATTCTCCGGCGTATAGCGCCGTGTGTTCCATATCACCTTGGAAACCCGACAGGGGCGGAAAAATCCCGTAACGGGGCAGCTCGACCGACGTGCCAGCCATTGGCATGCGCCCGACCACACCGCCCTCGCCAGGCCGCTGACCACTGGTCGGACAGCCGGCCGCGTGCCACTCCTTGACCGCGGTGTTGCGCAGCACCCGGTGGGCAGCCCCGGGCCAGCCAACATCAAACAAAAAGGTGTGGATGGTGTCTTCGGCGGTGCTGTCAACAATCCGCTTTTTGTAGGCAGCAATGACCCGTATCTCTTGGCTGGCCACAAAACGGGTCCCCATGGAAACCGCCTGGGCGCCAAGGCTCAGCGCCGCCACTAGGCCCCTGCCATTGGCAATGCCGCCGGCGGCAATGACCGGCAGCGGTTCAACCGCCTCGACAACGCGAGGCACGATGGTGGACAGCGACGTTGTGCTCCTCACATGACCGCCCGCTTCAACACCCTGGGCAATAATCCCGTCTACCCCGGCCGCGGCCGCGGCAACGGCTTCGTCAACGGAGCCGGTCTGCAGAAAAACTTTTGTTCCACACCGGTGGGCTTCGGCGACATACGGCTGTGGATCGCCCCAAAAAAGCACCAGCAGAGGAATCGCTTCTTCCAAACAGCTCTCAATTTGCCGCTCTTGCAGGAGGGGCAGAATAATGTTGACCCCAAAGGGTTTATCCGTCAGAGTGCGGAGGTGTTGAATCTGTTGGCGGGTGTACGGCGCGGGCAGCCCGCCCATGCCAAGCACCCCACACGCTCCTGCATTGGATACTGCAGCTGCCAGCTCCGGCCCGGCCATACCTCCACCCATGCCAACCGAAAAGATCGGATACTCGATGCTGAGCTGCTGACACAAGGGCGTGTGCAGGCAGGTCTTTGAACCCGTTTTTGCCATTAGTCCTCCAGTCGGGGCCGTGTGTTTCTACAAACAGGGCCGTACTGTCCTGTTCGACTGCTCAGGCAATAACATACCCGCCGTTTGGACTCATGGTCTGACCGACCACAAAGTTCGACTCTTCAGAGGCCAGATAGATGGCCAAATTGGCAATATCCTGGGGTGAGCCAAACTGACCGGCGGGAGTCGCCATGGCAATGGCCCGTCGGACATTATCGTTCAGCCCGTCGGTCATGGGCGTATCAATATAGCCGGGTGCAATCGCGTTCACCTGTACCCCGCTGACAATCGCCTCACGGGCGAGCGCCCGGGTGAAGCCCAGAATGCCGGCCTTGGCTGCGCTGTAATGCGGCGCGCCCGCACAGCCCGTCATCCCGCAAATTGAAGCAATGCTGATAATTTTGCCCGATTTCTGTTGGTGCATGATTTTGAGCGCCTCGCGACTACAATAAAACGTACCGTCAAGATGAACGCTCAACATCCGGCGCCATTCTTCGTCGGTCATATTTTGAGTGGCTTCAAGCGCGGTCTTGATTTTGCCCGTCTTTGCCAGCTCGGCCTGCTGCTTGGCCAAGACCTTGTTAAAATGGGCCCGAGCGGTTGGGTCATCCAGGCCAATTCCAGCATTATTGACCAGAATATCAAGCCGCGAAAAGTGCTTGGCCAGTTTGGCAAACATTTGGGCCACTTGGCGGCTTTTGGAGACGTCTGCCTTGAGCGCCAAGCCGTGACCCTGCTGGCCGCACTCAGCGATGACCTGTCGGGCGTTTTCAACCCGGAGGTCATTACACACCACGCTTGCCCCTTCTCGGGCAAAACTGAGACAAATCGCCCGGCCAATACCCGACGCCCCACCGGTAACCAGCGCCACTTTTCCGTCCAAACGTTTCATAGTTGCTCCTTATCACGACTCCATCCAAAACGGCCCTGGATAGAGGGGCTGCGCTTCGGCCACCTGCGGCGGCCAGACGATTTCTTTGCGCCCGTGCTGCCATTGGATGACAAGCATCGGATGGGCGACCTGACGACCAGTTTTTCCATCAATGGCATACGGACCGTACAGAGTGGTACAGCGCAGCCGGCTGGCCGCTTCTCGCAGGGCGTGCTGATTGAGACTCCTCGCCTGTTCCACACAGCGCTGAGCGATGAGCCCGGCGGTATAGCCCTGGACCGCCGGATAATCGACCGGCACCGTAGCGCTCTTGAGGTAATGGAACAGAAAAGTTTCTTCCGACGGTCCACAATCCGCGCTATAGCGGACCTGCGGCTCCCACTGGCTCGGCGCAAAAAAGCCGTTGGCCCCATCTTGTAGCTCAGCCTTAAAGCGGCTGATGGCGGCCACGACGAGGCCGGCAGCCTTGATCCGGGGTTTCAGCCCAGACAACTGACGACCAAGGAGAATATCATCCTCTACCCGTCCCACGCTCAGCACCACATCCGGAGGATCAGCGTCAAGTGGTCCCAGCAGGGGACGAAAGTCTCGAATTCCAGACCGGTAGGTCTGGTCCAGGGTCAGCGTATAGGATTCGCGCTCTATCCAGCGCAACACGCCAGCGGCCATGTCTGTCGCAAATCCGGTCCGAGCACGAAACAGGGCAATCCGTCGGGCGGTCGGATCAAGAGCCTTGAGCAGCTCCAGAATGGCACACAGGTAGAGCGAAGCGGGTGTCAAGATACCAACTAACCAGGAGAGATTGCACTCAAAGATTTCGTCCGAGGAACCGCTGTGATTCCACACGACGGTCTGCCGCGCCTCAGCAACTTCCGCCGCGGCCAGGGTGAGTCCACTGCCATAGGGGCCGACTAGAAGGTTAACGTGATCCTGATCTATCAGCTTTTCAATGCAGGTCCGCACCTTTGCCTCATCGCTTTCATCGTCCTCGACCACCAAGGTGATGGGGAGCGGCGGTCCTTCGGGGCTGGCACGCACCCCGCCGGCCGCGTTCGCATCTCGGACATAGCATTCTAAGCCCTCCAGTACCTGGCGACCGAGCAGGCCGTAGCGTCCACTGAGCGAGACGGCAATTCCCATTGTGATATGTGGCATGTGGCTTCCTCTCAGTACTTGGCAATCACCTGGCGACTGAACTCCTCAATCATCCGCCGACCGTCGTTCACGACCTGAATCGCAATCTGCTTCAGCCCAACGGCCTCTAAGGCTTTTAGGCGAGCGATGATTTCTTCCCCGGTTCCAGTCAGCGAAAAGCCGCGGATGAGCGTCTCGTCCAGATATTTTTCCTCGCCCGGTTTCATATAGATCAAATGGCCCTCGTGGATCTCTAGATACAGCCGGTCGACCGGTGTGCTCAGACCGGCGACGTATTCTTGATCGTAGCGCTCATACAGCTGTTGCAGAGCGGAGGGCAGATCGGCCGCCACCGCAGAGCGCTCCCAGAGGGCGTGGAGGGCGACAAGCACGAACGGTCCGACCCGCTCTACCACGCGGGGCGCGTCCGCAGATTCCCCAGGCTGCAAGACACAACTCGTCGTCAACATCGTATTGGGCAGCGCACTGGCTTGACGCCCGACCTTCTCCGCTCCGACCTGGACCTGAGCCAGGTTTTTCTGAAAGCTGTCCGGGTCGCTCAGGGTCGTAATCCAGCCATCGGCCAGCTCTCCGGTCAGAGCGAGGGCTTTGGGCCCATTGGCGGCGAGGTAGATCGGAATGGGAGCGTTGAGATTGATGTAGCCGTGGTCGGGATGCAAGAATTTAATCCAGCGCTGCTGCTCGCCGTCGCGATACAAAACCTCTTCGCCCCGCAGCAAGGCCCGACACTGCTGCGTGTGTTCACGGAGCACCCCAAGCGAAAGAGGCGGCAAACCCATAGTATTGCGACCGGTAAAGCCGGTGCCGAGGCCGAGAATCACGCGACCCGGAGCGAGATGGTTAATCGTCGCAATCGAATGGGCGGTCACGGGTGCAATCCGGTTACCGGGAATCGCCACTCCGGTGCCCAAGGTGAGGGTCTTTGTCTTCTCGGCGGCCAGGGCCATACACACGTAGACATCGCTGTACAGCATCTGTGAGTCATAAAACCAGGCGTGAGAAAAGCCGTGATCTTCGGCAATCACCAGGTCTTTCCAGGCGTCTGGCCGGGCGGGATAGGCAATCGCAAATTCCATTTGGTCCTCCTTGAGGGGCGTTCAGCCTAGTCAAGATAGCCAAGCAACTCGGGGAGACGCTCAACGACGATATCGGCATCAACCGGCCAGTCCGGCTCACGTCCGTTGGTGAGTAAAACCGTCCGGGCTCCAGCCGCACGGCCGGCCTGGGTGTCATGCCGAAAGTCACCAACCATTACCAGCCGTCCCGGACCGATACCGAACCGTTGGGCGACAAGACGCAGGGCGGCCGGATCGGGCTTTGGCGGCGCGTCTTCCCGGGTGACTAAGAGGTCAACCCGAATGCCAAGCTGACGACACACCGCCCGCAGCGAGGTCCGACTGTTGCGGGTAATAATGGCCACCGGCAAAGACATGGCCTGCACCGTCCGTAAAGTGTGTTCCGCCCCATCATTCCACTCCACATGCTCCACCCCATCCTGCTCAAAGGCTTCGATTACGGCTTGGGCGCGTCCTCGCTCAGCCGGGGGCAGCCGACCTAGCCAGTCAAGAATGTCCTCGTCGGCAAGTCCCAGCCGGGTCCGCAGCTTAGCAAAGTCGAGATACGGCTTGGTCAGCGTGCTGTCGAGGTCAAAAGCTACAGCAGCCAAGGGATAGGGGTGATTCTGAATCCTGATGAAGTGATGAGCGTTCATGGCAAGGCCCGCAGGCAACGGACAGGCACGCTAGCCGCAGGGTACTGCTTCATCGCTGGAATGGCAACAAGGGGAATGCTGATGACCACGAAGGTGAGGAAGAGAGCATCGTTCACCTTGGAGGTCGGGCACGCTTGACGCTCGGGGCCGACTCGGTCAGGGTGGCGGTGGGAGAGGATGACCCACCGTTTGGGGAAGAACCTATGACACGGAAGTTCGATGTCGGCATTGTTGGCGGGGGTATTATCGGTCTGGCCACCGGACTAGAGATCACCCGGCGCCTCCCCCAGGTGAAACTCGTCATTGTGGAGAAAGAAGAGCAGTTGGCCAGCCACCAGACCGGTCACAACAGCGGCGTGATTCACTCCGGCATCTACTACAAGCCCGGCTCTCTCAAAGCCCAGACCTGTGTCCGCGGATCCCGGGAGCTGATTGCCTTTTGTGAACGCCATGACGTTCCCTACGAACGCTGTGGCAAGGTAGTCGTCGCAACTTCGCCAGCCGAGCTGCCCCGCCTTGAGGAACTCCATCGACGCGGAACGGCCAACGGGGTGCAGGGCTTGACAATGATTGGACCAGAACGCTTACGGGAGCTCGAACCACACGCTACTGGCATCAGGGCGCTCCACGTGCCGAGCACCGGTATTATTGATTTTCCTCGAGTGGCCCAGACCTATGCCCGACTCGTCCAGGACAGGGGAGGAGAAATCCTCCTCAAACACCGGGTTCAGGCGCTGCGCCACACCGAGGGCAAGCTAGTCCTGGAAACCACCGGCGGAGCTATTCAGACCACCTCTCTGATCAACTGTGGCGGGTTATTTTGTGACCGCTTGGCGCGCCTAGCCGGGGCTCAGCCCGCTTTACAAATCGTCCCTTTTCGGGGCGAATATTATACTCTGGCGGCCTCGCGTCATGGGCTGGTGAACAATCTGATTTACCCGGTTCCCGATCCGGCTTTGCCGTTTCTTGGCGTGCATTTCACCCGGACGATTGACGGTATGGTTGAGGCGGGTCCAAACGCCGTCCTGGCCCTGGCCCGTGAGGGCTATCGCAAATCCGACTTCAACTGGAACGATACGCGGGAAACCTTGAGCTTCCCCGGTTTTTGGGCCATGGCCCGCAAGTATTGGCGGACCGGCTTAGGAGAGCTGTACCGCTCGTTCAACAAACGGGCGTTTCTCACCGCCCTGCAACGGCTCCTGCCAGACTTGAGCGAGTCCGACCTGCAGCCGGGCGGGAGCGGGGTACGGGCGCAGGCGATCGGTGCAAACGGTGCACTGCTCGACGACTTTGTGATCTCCCGAACCGGCAGTACGCTGCACGTTCTCAACGCCCCGTCACCCGGTGCGACCGCCTCGCTGGCAATTGGTCGGATGATTGTCGAGCAAGCCGTGCAGACGTTCGAGTTGTAGGGCCTGTCTCCCTCCTCAGGTGTTTCAGGAGAGAGAGGACGCCGCGCTCTGCGTAATGGAAACAATGTTATACCAAGTCTTCATCGCTCTCGGTTCCAATCTTGGCGATCGGCAGTCATATTACCGGCGAGCTCTGGAGTGTATTGCCATCCTGCCAGGCACCGCCATCGTTCGCCGGTCTTCGCAATATGAAACCCAGCCGCTCGGTGCAGCGCTGACCTGGTATCTGAACGGGGTAATCGAAATCCGGACCGAGCTAGCGGCCGAGGCTTTGCTCGACCGGCTCCAAGCCATCGAACGCGCCTTAGGTCGGGTGCGTTCGGCCGTTCGCTGGACCTCCCGCACGCTGGATCTCGATATCCTGTTCTTTGGCACCGAGCTTATCGACACCCCTCATTTACACATCCCTCACCCCGAACTGCACAAGCGGCGCTTCGTGCTCGAACCCTTATGTGAGATAGCCCCTCATTTCTATCATCCCCGTCTAGGACGCACAGTTGCCGAGTTGCTAGCCGAGCTAGACGATGAGAAACGCGTCATTAAGCTTCTCGCCCCCAGCCCATGATACGCCTTCCGCCATTCCGGCAGTTCAGGCCGCCTCTTCCACTAAGGCGGCCTCTACCCGCCGCGCCCATTCCCGCAACTGCCCGGCCCCCTCTTGAAAGTCCGTCAGGTCGCCCTTCAGGACCCGCAGGCGCTCAGTCTCTTCGACTAGGTCGGCATACACGACGAGCAAGTTCTCAAACTGTTGGAGCGAGCTCCGGCCAGCGTAGAACCTCTTGACAATCCGGACAAAATCTTGAGCGCGTTCCAGAGGATACACAAACTCGGTCATCATCCTCGGCGTAATGGATCTACCATCCTCCAAAAAGCTGCCCATCTTATCGGTCATGGCCAGCAAGAGTTCGATATGCGTCCGCATTAGCTTGCTGTATTTAAGCCAGTAGCAGCCGCTGAGGCTGAGACACAGGACGAACACACAGGCCACGATCGCGGCGTTCTCGTACCGACAATTGTGCCGGAGGTCTTGACGATCACAGAAAGCCAACCCTAACATAGGAAGAAGACCAACAGAGTGAGTGTGACCGAGACGATCGAACAGCCCTAGAACCGGGTCAAAGAGTGGGTATTTGTTCATGTTCCAGCTTCCTCCGGTGTACTTCGAACGTCTGCTCGAAAGCTTCCCTGATATCGTCATCGCGGTTAATCGCAGAGGCCAGATCATCTTCTACAACGATGGCGCAAGCAAGACCCTAGGCTATAGCTTCAAGGAGTTACGGGAGGAGCAGCGCCGAGGCCGTCGGGTGATGCTGTATCCCAACTTGACCGAAGCCCGGCGAGTCCTAGAGGCGTTGCGCAGTGAAGAGTTTGACGAGAAAGGCAAGGTCAAAAATTTTGAGACCACGCTCGTGGCCAAGAACGGGGAACACATTCCCGTCTCGTTCTCCGGCTCGCTCATCTACAACGAGCAGGGAGAAGAGATCGGCTCAATTGGTTTTCACCGTGATATGCGCGGGATCCACCTGCCCCCAGAATACTTCGAACGTCTGCTCGAAAGCTCGCTCGACATCGTCATTGCGGTCGACCGCAGGGGTCAGATCGTCTTCTACAACGACGGCGCAGAGCAAACGCTCGGCTACACGTCGGCTGAAATTCACGGCAAACGGGTCTGGCCGACGATCTATCCCAGCCTCGAGGAAGCGCGCCGCGTCATGGCAGCCATGCAGAGCGAAGAAAACGGCGAAAAGGGCAAGATCAAAAACTTTGAAACAACCTTGATGTGCAAAAACGGCGAGCACATTCCGGCCGCCATCTCCGGCTCGCTCATCTATGACAGCGGGGGGTATGAGGTCGGCTCGGTCGGCTTTATCAAAGATCTGCGCGACATCCGCCGCCGCGACCAACTCGCCACCTTGGGCGAACTGGCAGTCGGGCTGGCCCACCGGATCAACAACCCGCTGGAGATCGTTTTCAATAACCTCGACGTCCTCAACAAACATATGGCCCAGGTCTTTCCCGACGAAGAATACGTTGTCCAGGAAGAGCGGGTGGAGTCTATCCAGCGTGAGCTGTTGAAGATCCGGGCGATTATCGGCCGCATCGACGAGATGGCTCACGGGGCGCGCTACGATACCACTGAATACCTCCATGGTTCGCGGATGGCCGACCTAGGCCGTGACGAACAGATTATCGCCCCCCACCATAGTCACCAGAAAGCCCTCAGTCAGGAGTTGGCCGGTCTGACAATTCTGGTTGTCGATGACGATCTCGGCGTGTGCTACTCACTGCGCGATGTCTTACAGGAAGATGGCGCACAGGTCGAAGTCGCCACCGGCGGCTTGCCCGCGCTCAATATCTTGACCTACAAAACGGTCGATATCGTCATCAGCGACGTTGTCATGCCTGATCTAGACGGCTATGACCTCTATATGGAAGTCCGGGAGCGCTTTCCGGACACCCCGGTTGTCCTTATGACGGCCTATTTCTTTGACAAAGATCATGTGATCAAGCGCAGCAAGCTCGAAGGTTTGCAGGAAGTGGTGTTCAAAAAACCGCTTGATCCAGAGAAACTCAAGGAGATCATCCTGCAACGCTGTCGTCCCAAACGCCCGACCCAATAATAGACCCCACAGTCCTCTCCCAGCCTCTCGCCAGTCGCGTCGGCAGTTGCCTATGGTATCCTATCTTGACGCCCTGTAGGTCGATGGATAAAACGGCTTTTTCACAACTTTTGTCTGTATCTCCTAAGCTCTAACAAGAGAGGACAAGGTTCATGCCAACACCTTTAGAACAGTGGGTCGAAGAAACCGCCGCCCAGACCAAACCCAAACGTATCCACTGGTGTGACGGCTCTGAGCAAGAAAACCAGAACCTCATCGAAGACATGCTCGACTCCGGCACGCTGATTGAGCTCAACCGCAAAAAGTACCCCAACTGCTACCTGCATCGCAGTGCTCCTAACGATGTGGCACGTACCGAACACCTCACCTTTGTCAACACCGCCAAGCAAGAAGAGGCCGGTCCGAATAACAACTGGATGCCGCCGGCTGAGGCCAAAGCAACAGCCGGCGCGCTGTTTGCCGGCGCGATGAGAGACCGCACCATGTATGTGGTGCCGTACATCATGGGGCCGCAAACCTCACCCTACAGCCAGCTGGGGGTGGAAATCACCGATAGCCCGTATGTAGCCGCCAGCATGCGAATTATGACCCGGATGGGCAAGGCTGCGCTGGACCGTCTCGGCTCCTCCGACACCTATGTCAAAGGCCTGCACTCTCTGGGCGACCTGAGCCCCGACCGTCGCTATATCATGCACTTTCCGCAAGAGCGGGCGATCTGGTCGATCGGCTCCGGCTATGGTGGCAATGCGCTGCTCGGCAAAAAGTGTTTTGCCCTCCGTTTGGGCAGCTATATGGCGCGTGAAGAGGGCTGGTTGGCCGAGCATATGCTCATTATCGGCATTGAAGAGCCCAGCGGCCGTACGACCTATATTGCGGCGGCCTTTCCGAGCGCGTGTGGGAAAACCAATCTCGCCATGCTAGTTCCCTCGGCCAGTCAGCAGGGCTATAAAGTCTGGACGGTCGGTGACGATATCTCGTGGATGAATATTGGTCCTGACGGGCGCCTGTGGGCGATTAATCCAGAGGCCGGATTTTTTGGCGTTGCGCCGGGCACGAACTCCCACACCAACCCCAATATGATGGCGACCATCGACTCCAACTCCCTGTTTACGAACGTGGCTCTGACCCCGGACGGCTGCCCCTATTGGGAAGGCATGGACGGCCCTGCCCCGCTTGAAGCCCTCGACTGGCGGGGCAGGCTGTGGACCCCAGCCAGCGAGACCAAGGCAGCGCATCCGAACTCCCGCTTCACCACCCCAGCGCGTCAGTGTCCAGTGATGTCACCAGAGTGGGAAAATCCCCAGGGCGTGCCAATTTCAGCCATTTTATTCGGCGGCCGTCGGGCTGGCCTGATCCCTCTCGTTTTTCAGTCCCTGAACTGGCAGCATGGCGTCTTTCTGGGCTCGACCATGGCGTCCGAGACAACCGCCGCGGCCACCGGCAAAGTCGGCGTGTTCCGGCGTGATCCTATGGCCATGTTGCCTTTCTGCGGCTACAACATGGGCGATTACTTTGGACACTGGGTGGATATGGGAACGCGGATCGCCAACCCGCCCAAGATTTTTCGCGTCAACTGGTTTCGTATGTCCGAAAACCACGACTATCTGTGGCCCGGCTTTGGTGAAAACCTGCGGGCCTTACGCTGGGTGTTAAGCCGGGTCCACGGCGAAGTCAACGCGCGTGAAACCGAGATTGGCTATCTCCCCTACCCCAAAGACATTGATACCAGCGGTCTGGACGTGACCCCAGAGACCATGGAAGAACTCCTGTCGGTGGACCGTGAGGGTTGGAAACACGCGACAGAGGGCCAGAAGGAGTTCTTTGCCCAGTTCGGAGATCATATGCCTCGGGCCATGTGGCAGGAACACGAATCGCTGAAACGTCGTCTTGGCGTGTAATGGCTATCCGCATTACCAAAGTCTACACCCGCGGCGGTGACACCGGTTTCACCAAACTGGTCGGAGGTCAGAAAGTTGCCAAAGACGCCGCTCGGGTCGAAGCGTACGGCACGCTCGATGAGTTGAATGCTGTCATTGGACTCGCCCGGGTCTTTAACGATGAACTCAAGGATCATCTCAAGGCGTCCAAGACGCTGGACAAGATCTTTCGCCGGCTGCAAAATCAGCTCTTCGACTTGGGCAGTGAGCTGGCCACTCCGCCAGATTTTTCCTACCAGGACATGTTTCAGGTCGGTCAGCGAGAAGTCAGAGCCTTAGAGCGGACGATTGATCGGCTGCAGAAAGACTTGTCTCCGCTGAACTCTTTCGTGCTGCCCGGAGGCGGAAAAGTCGGCGGATTTTTGCACCAGGCGCGGACCGTGTGTCGGCGGGCGGAACGCGACATTGTGCGGCTGTCGCGGGAAGAAGCCCTCAGTCCCTGGCCCCTCAAATATGTCAATCGCCTGAGTGATTTGCTGTTCGTGCTGTCGCGCTGGGTGAGCACCCATCTGGGCGAGCCGGAATATTTATGGGAGCGTGGCCTGCGCGGGCATGAGAGAGCCAAGAGAGTGAAGAAGGGCTGACCACGGCAAACGTGACGCGACCCACGCCCAGGGGAAAGGCGGAGCAATGGCTGAAACGCGTATCTATTTTAAGCAGATCGAAATTGGACCGATGCAAAACTTCTCCTATATTATTGGCGATCCACAGACCCGGGAGGCGCTAGTGATTGACGCGGCGTGGGACATTCCGGCTCTGGTCGATGTTGCCCAACAGGACGGCTATACGATCGGCAAAGCCCTGGTCACCCACTATCATCAGGACCATCTGGGCGGCGAGTTTTCCGGCCACCATATTCAAGGGGCGGCCGAGCTGCTGGAGCAGGTCAAGGCCAAAGTGTATATTCATAAGGCGGAGGCCGAGTTCCTGCACCGGATCGCTGGGCTGTCTGACTCGGACCTGGTCAAGGTGGAGGGCGGCGATACCACCCTCGTCGGCAACATAGAGGTGAAGTTCCTTCACACCCCAGGCCACACTCCTGGCTCACAGTGTTTTTTGATTGGCCACAGTCTGGTGGCCGGGGATACCTTGTTTATTAACTCGTGCGGTCGGATTGATCTGCCCGGCAGCAGCCCAGAAGACATGTACTACAGCTTGCGGACGCTGTCGAAACTTGTCGACGAGACCAGGCTGTTTCCCGGCCACAACTATAGCGGTCAGCCGTCTGACACGCTGGGCAACCAGAAAAAGCACAATATGTATCTGCACCTCACCACCCGCAGCCTTCAGGAATTTCTGTCCACCATGGGATATTGAGCATGTCGGTCCACAAGAAACGCGGGAATTTTCTCGAAGACTTCCAGGCTGGACAACACTTTCGCCATAAGGTTGGTAAGACGCTCACCGAGGGCTTGTTTAACGCCTTCACCGAGTTTGGTATGACCACCAACCCCCTGTCCAAAAATCTGCGCTACGCTCAACGCTACGGCTATCGCGGCTTGGTCGCTCCGCCAGGTTTGGTCATGAACATTGTCTTCAGCCAGAGCGTTGAGGATATTTCCGAGAACGCTCGGGCGAATCTCGAGTATCAGAACATACGCTTTGGCGTCCCCGTCTATATTGGTGATACGATTGAGGTAGAGACCCGCATCATCGGCCTCAACCCCTCCTCGCGTGACCCGGACCGTGGGGTTGTTCACGTGCAAACCACCGGCCGCAATCAACACGATGCAGTCGTACTGACCCTGCGGCGCAAGGTTCAGGTCTGGAAAGACAAAAGCGACGCTCCGGTCAAGGCCGGTGAAATGGCAGCTATTCCCGAAATTCGGTGCGAACTCGACGTGCCGGCCTATGACACGGGTCGGGATTATCCCAGCCTGGCGTATCTGAGCAATGCCGATACCTATTTTGAAGATCTGGCTCCCGGTCAGACCATTGAGCACTCCCGCGGCCGGACCGTAACCGCCAGCCACATGGAACTCACCGCCATGCTCGACAACACCTCTCAGGTCCACACCAATCAGTCCCTGATCGACCAAAATCCGACCAAATATATCGGTGGACAGCTGATCGTGTACGGCGGCCTGGTGTTTAATCTGTGTTTGGGTCTGTCCTGCCCGGATGTGGGTGACAATGCCGTTGGCGATATCGTCTATGTCACCGGTCGTCACACTGGCCCGGTTTTTGTCGGCGATACAGTTTTTGCCTCTACCGAGATCAGCGGCCAGCGTGACTATCCCGGCCGGCCCGACCTAGGTATTGTGACAACGCTTCTACGCGGCCATAAGTTCGTGGAAAAAGACAGCAGCTGGGATCGGCACGAAGTATTCTACCTAGAGCGCGAGATGGCGGTCAAACGGCGCAGCCATTACGCCTGAAGGAGACGCCAAAACCCGAGGCTCCCCCCATAGACCGTACCGGCACCTCCTACAGACCGGGGAAGGTGTTGCCGTTGCTGGTGTGACGGCCCCGTCCCGCTGGCAACGATCGGCGGCGGCTCTTTGTCAAACCGATTGTTGAAGCCAACGCAGATTCTGGGGCGCCCGTTGTAGCTCCAGATCGCCACCAAGGCACAATACGGCATCGGTATTGATCTGACGGCCAGGTCTCCGTAGCCACTGATGTCGCGTTGCTGAAGACTCGACCGCAGCTCTCAAGGCGTCGGCTCAAGTCAGGCACAGGTTATTGCGAATCTTCGGGATCGGCGAGCCACAGGGGGGTGCGCCCTACTTGCCGGCACAGCCGACCTTGCGCGTCCCACGTAACTCCTGCCGGTCCTCAGATGGAGGTTCGGCTGCCATAGAGATAGTTGTGATGAAGAGCCAGCGAGTGAGTGACGTGGTCGGACTAGAGCGATCACGCACTCCTCAAAGCTGCCCCCTGCGGCGGTCCTACCGCTTGTGATAGAATCGCCGCAGGGGTTAGTGTTCATAGCGCATACACTAAAGCTCTGCGGCAGGAACTTTTCGTGCACATTTTCAGTCCGCGAACCACCCGCTGGAAGCTGATCCACAGCCTGATATCGGGCGTGCCCGCCTGGCCGGCGCGGCCGCCATGGGTGCAGATCGCCCAGAATCTGGCTGATATCCTCGGTACTCCGAGATGAGCAGGTTGGTATGCGAATAGCGGTCGCATCAGCACCAGAGGGCACGACAACCTCATGTGGTAGAGGTCCAGGGTGGTGCTTCCGCCGGCCTGACCGGCGGTGAACACCGAGAAAGCGGATCACCTCTTCCAGTCAGACGATTCCTGGTGCATCACTTCATCGGCGTCAATGCCGACAAGCGGGCTGGTATCGACCTGAGTCGGCAGTCTGCTGGAGACGCACGACCAAGGCTTCTCCACTTGCCGCTGCTCTTCGCCGGCCCCGTGTTCGGTTTTCGACTCCTTGGCGTCTGCCAGCGCTGTTGCAAGAGCTGACAATTTGGTCCTACATACGGGATAAGCTTTTTTCAACATAGGTCTTCCTTACCTGGTGACAAACAGTGTCAAGAGCCCTCAGAGGGCTTTAGTAAACAGAGAGCAGTCTGGAAAACTCGGGGAAAGGGCCGCTCAGTCTCGTAGCCCTTTCTTTTTCCAACCCGAGAATGCTAGACGAAGAGAGTAGTCTGTACTCACCCGAACACAAAGGAGGGAAGATTCATGGCAGAAGATCTCGAAGCCCGCATCCAAGCGCTGGAAGCCCAGGTGCGGATATTGCAGGACCGCGAAGCGGTTCGGGGGCTGCGCCATCGCTATCACGAGTGCATCAACGAAGGGAAGCTGGCCGAGATTCCCTCCCTGTTTACCGAAGATGGCGATCTGGATTTCGGCTATCTGGGCAAAGCGCGGGGCCAGGAGGAACTCACCCGGTTCTTTAGCGGCGTCTCACAGCTCTTGTCGTTTGTCAAGCAGTTTATCCACAACCATGCCGTTGAGCTTGAAGGGGACGCCGGTACCGGGTTGAGCTACCTTGAAGCCAAGACTATTTCCAAAGGTGAGCCCTACCTGGTAGCCGCCCGTTATAGTGACGAGTACGCCAAGGAGAACGGCCAGTGGAAGTTCAAAAAGATGCATCTGACTCCCTATTTTACTGTGCCACTGAAAGAGGGATGGGCACAGGAAGATCGGCTCAAAATGGGGCGTTAGGCAAACGCTCTCAATGAGGAGGAAAATGCTGGCCTCTAACAACTGAACCTTGATCAGGTTGCCATAGCGGCCACCGGCTCTCAGGGCCCGGAAGGCGTGGCTATCGACCGCCAGGACAATGTCTACGCGGGCGGGGCAGACGGAGCTATTCGTCAGTTCGCTCTGGACAGCACGGTGACTGAGCAGGACAGCCGTCCTGTGGGCATAGCCCTGGATCGCAACGGCAATCTGTTCATGAGTGCTCCCAGACGGGACAGTCAACCTGTTTACCGATCAGGTCGGCAGCGTAAAACTGGCCCGGCCGAACTTTCCGGTCTTTGACGCCAAGGGGAATCTATGCATCGCAAACTCCAGCGCCATCAGGATTAGCGATTTTGACAGGGTGACGGTCAAGCTGCACAATCCGTTCCCCACAGGCAGCTTGGTCCGCGGCACGGACAGCCGCCGCTAAGAGGCCCCCACCGGTACGGCCATGCCCAAAGAAGAGCGGGGCCATGTATTGCAGTCCAGCCGGAATACCTATCACTAGAGGGCAGGTAACCCTGCACCCAGAGACAGTAGCCACGGTAAACTCAAGGGGTGCGGCGATAACCTGTACGGGCTGTCCGACGGCATGGCGTCTGATACCGAGAGCTATCTGAGCGCCACCCCGCCGACGATCAATCGGCAGGGTGCAGTCAATCCTAACGGCGCGGTCTTGACCCAGATCGACGATCCGAACGGCACCACAACCAGGGGCCTTTGGGAAGCCAGACCTTGGCGACGATATCGCCCACCTCGAAGCCAACCATGTTGTCAAGGTCCATCTCAGCCGCAAAGGTCGTCTGCTGTACGATCGGCGCCGCGTATAAGAGTGCCGCAGAGTTGAGTAGGGTGCTCAGGGTCAAAATCCCGGCAACATTAATCCGAACGAGGCCACAGGGCCCTTTCCTGGGCTCTCAACAGCTGAGCGAGCCACGCCTTCTGCGGGCAGCACGGTCCGACCTCCTAGAGGTCCTTGACCGATTCCTCAATCATATGATCGAGCTGTTCTGCCTCCTCTTTGACGAGCTTTGTCCGCTGAGCCAGAATCGTTCCCCACGAATCGCCCTGGTATTTATGAAACCGCCCGGTGTTCCACAGCTCGGCGCGCTTAAACGATTTGGGGCAGTGGAAGTAACACTCCTCAACCTCGACCTTGATCGCGAGCTGAGCCGGGCGGCCCCGCGCGCTGAGTTTTTCCATGAGGGACGAATCATCAACAATGCTGGCCCGGCCGTTGATACGCATGGTCCACTCTTCGCCCGGAATGAGGAACAGCAGGCCGACGTGCGGGTTGGACAGAATGTTGCCAATACTCTGAAACATTTTATTCCCGGCGCGGTCGGGTAGATACACGGTGTGCTTATCGGCGACGTGTATGAAGCCCGGCGGGTCGCCCTTGGGCGACGCATCGCAGCGTCCCTGGGCGTCGGCGGTAGACACAATGACAAACGGACACTGGGCTAAAAAGCGGGTGGCGGCTTCGTCGATATACGGCAGCTTGTGCTCGACCGCCAGTTCGTTGGGTTTACCAAAACGGGCGCTGAGGTCTTCAGGCGTGCTAGGAGCAGTTAGCTGTACCGACATTGCTCTCTCCTTCCATGGAACACATGTGGGACGCGTTGTGTAATCGGGCACCTCACCTCCTCCTACCCCATTCATCAATCATTCGTCAAGGGAAGAGCTACCGCCGGTTTGTCCACGTCTTGACACAGCCCGGTTAGGTGTTCCATCCTACCAAGCAACATCTCAAAGGAGGGACAGTATGGCTTCAACGGAGAAAATGAACACCACGGTGGCGCGTTTTGTTGACCTCAAACCGATCGACTACTCTAGCTTCATCAAAGACTATAGACCCGACGGTACCCAGGGCTATGCCTTGATCGGCAAAGCAGGCAAGACCAAACCCCCCATCGCCGGAGACCACGGTTTCTACATGGGCATCAACAAGGTCGGTCCGGGCAAAGGTTCTCCCCTGCACAGCCATCCGAAGCCGGAGGTGTTTGTTGTCCTGGACGGTCAGTGGACCTTTTTCTGGGGTGAAGACGGCGAGAATAAGATCAATCTAGGCCCGTGGGACACTATTTCCTTTCCCGCCCGGACCAACGAGGGTTTCCGGAATATCGGCGACACAGACGGCCACCTGCTAGTGGTGTTGAGCGGCTCTGAGGTCGGCGAGGTGACCTTCACCCAGAACAAGGCCGCCTAAGCTCAAGAGCGATGTTCAAGGTCTTTGCGGTGGGCGTGCAGCTAGAGGGCCGCGGCCGACACAATCACAGCAGCCGCTGTCTATACCCAGGCGAAGCCTTTGGCCTCAGCCAGGAAACCCGACAGCTCGCCGACGACTCCCCCCAGACCGCCTTCCTGAGGGCTGACCTTTTGTGTTGCACGGCACCAACTTCGTCGTCTTTGACCACGACGAGCCGTGTTGCCTAATGGGTATCCTTCTCTCCGCCGCTGCCAAGGCCGGAGCCGAGGAGCTCAAGGCCAGCTTCCTAGGCCGGGCACTGCGTTGTCGAGAGCAACGCCGCCCCACCCAAACCAACCGACTGACACACAAGGAGGAATACCCGTGGCAACATTTTCGGTCGATCAGGTAGAAATTTTTGGCAAAGGCGTGTTGCAGGCCGAGGGCGTTGTCGTTGATAAAGACGGCAATGTCTACGGCGGTGGTCGCAATGGCATTATGTATAAGGTCACACAGGACGGAACAGTTAGTGAGCTTACCACGCTGCCCGAGGGTTCGATTCCAAACGGGATCACCTTGGACCATGAGGATAATATCGTCTACTGTGACCTAGGCAAGCAGGCGGTGATGAAGGTCTCGCAGAGTGGTGAGGTCTCGCTGGTGGCCGATCAGGTTGGTGACGTCAAGTTGACCCTGCCCAATTTTGCCAGCTACGACGGCGAGGGCAATCTCTACATCTCCAACTCCAGCACGGCCACGATTGATACCGCCCTGGCTGAGATGAAGAACCCGGCTCCCAACGGCGCCTTGGTCCGTGTCCGGCCCAATGGCCAGGGCGACGTAGTTGCTACCGGTATTTATCTGGCCAACGGCACGGCCGTCGACCCCAACGAAGACGCCGTGTATGTGCTTGAGAGTACCCGAAACGACTGTCTACGCATCCAGATCAACAAAGACGGCACGTTCGGTAAGCCCGAAGTCTACTCCAAGGGCTTCCCAGCTCTGCCGGACGGCATGGCCTTTGACACCGACCGCAATTTGTACATCACCCTCCCGGCCCGGATCGAGGACGGCGGTATGACGCCGGCGCACCAAATTATCAAGGTCGACACCGACGGCAACTGGACGATGTTGGTCGATGATCCCCAGGGCCAAAAGCTCAACTTTCCGACCAACTGCGCCTTTGGGGGCCCAGGACTCCAGACCCTGTACTTCGCCAACCTAGAGGGCGACCACTTCAGTTTTGTGCAGACCTCGATCACCGGCCATCCTTTGTACCACCAGCGCTAAGAGAGGAGTCTACGATGAAAGCTATGCGGGCCCACCAGGCCGGTGGGCCGGAGCAGCTCCGGTATGAAGACGCCCCAGAGCCTTCGCTCGGTGACGGCCAAGTCCTGGTTCGGGTCCGGGCGGCCGGGATTAACCCGGCAGATTTAGTCCGACTGTCCGGGAAATTGGCTCCGCTGCGCTTCCCGTATATCACCGGAACCGATGTGTGCGGCGAGGTCGAAGCGCTGAGCCCGGGCGTGAGAAATGTCAAGCTCGGTGATCGGGTCTTCGGCCGGGCGATCGCTGCCGGCTACGCGGAAAAGGCCTGCGTCTTGGCCCGCGAGGCGATTCCACTACCCGACAGTCTCTCCTTCGCAGAGGGGGCGGCTATCCCGATTCCATTCTACACCGCCTACTATGCTCTGCACTATAAGGCTGGCCTCAAAGCCGGCGAGACCGTTCTGGTCACTGCGGGGGGCGGCGGTGTTGGTGTAGCCGCGATTCAGCTGGCCAAGGTGGCCGGGGCACGGGTCATCACCACGGTTGGCTCCCAGGACAAAGCCGAGCGTACCCGCGAGCTGGGGGCGGATGTGGCGATTAATTATAAACAGCAAGACTTTGCTGCTGAGGTGCTTAAACACACCGATGGCAGGGGCGTGGGCGTTATTGTTGAGAACGTGGCCTCAGACAATCTGGCTGCCGACTGTTCGGCAGTTGCCCGCAACGGTCGGATTGTACTAATTGGCACCGGAACCGGCAAAACGGCCAACGCCACATTTGGCGTGCTAGCGGCGCTGCTCAAAGACATTACGTTTTACGGTATGAGTCTGATCAACGCTGACGACGCGATTCCTGACATGGCGGCCGTCATAACCAAGCTGTTTGAGGCGGGCAAAGTCAAAGCCCCGGTCAGCAAGACCTATCACCTGTCTGAGGCGGCTCAGGCGCTGAACGATTTGTTGGACGCCAAGGTCTTTGGCAAGCTCGTCCTCAGACCCTAATTCGACCGCTCAGACAAGCAAAGAGCAGCTGCGGCACTGACATCGAGCCTTGGACCTGCACGTACGAGCAAAAGCTCAAGCTAACGGATGAGCTTTGTGGCGGTTGACGCCCCCGTCCATCCGGGCCTCGGGCCCGCATGGACGGGGTATGCTCGCAACATTTCAGTGCAGTTCAAAAGAGGTCGGCGAGATGGCGCAGGCCAGACTGCGGGTTGATTGACAATGTGATAGACGGCGTCGACCGCTCCCTGCCGTTGGCAGGCGACGGCTTACGGCCCATCGTCCGCAGCGAGTTGATCGGCTGCGTTGATGCCAGCAGCCGGACGGAAGATGAAGACATCGAGAGTGCCCAAGCCGGCTTGGGCTCATCGGGTCCGAGTAGAGCGGGGCTGCAAGCTTGTCATATCTGTGCCGCCCCTGAACAAAGGTCCAAGGGGAGACGAACTGCGGTCTCCCTCAGACTTGCCGGGCCTGTTTGAACACGGCGATTTTATCGCACTCAGTACCCAGACGCTGCCAACCGAAACGCTCATCGGTACGGCAGAGCTGTGGCTGATGAGGTCGAAGAGCTGCCGAGTTCATATCGCCTGGGGACAGTTGGTTGATCAGCTCACCCTGTTTTTTTGATCTGGACAGTAGCAAAGATCGCCGCCGCCGCGCTTGACGTGTCTATGGACGAGTTGAGCGGTCCGTCACTCGAAAAACTGTGACGGCTGCCCAAGGTCCCGATCTCCTTACCTCGGTCACTCTCGCTGTCCAACACACGCGTGGGATTGAGCTCTCTTGTCATAATTTGCGGCGCCAGGTCCAGGACCAGCCTCTGTCCAATATTCTCGACCGGGAGCGGGACGATTAAGACTCTTTGGGCCCAATATCTCGGTCCCACAGGAACTTAGCAACGGGCAGGGTGGCGATGCCCAGGGCAATCTGCCATATACCAGACGACCCCTCTTGACCCATGCTTTGGTAGCCGTTCAGGATCCAGTAGCATCCAACAAAAACAAGCGCCAGTGCCGTGGCTTTCATGGATGTCTCCTCATGTCTTAGTCTGGCTCTTGAGTATGACTCGGGGCCACGAGCAGGTCAGGGTGTTGCGGCGGTCGGTCAGGCCCCCGACTCGGCGCTGCTCGCCCGCACGAGACTCCGATACACTATCTCAATCCACCGCTCGGCTGTAATCAAACCAGCTCCCCAGGGCTTCCATTCGTCGGAAAAACCGGCCTGTTTGATCTGCTCCAGACTCCTCTCGGCCGTAATCTGTTGGCGGACGATTTGGGTCGTTTCGACCAGCATCCGGTGATAGGCGTGCAGATCGTCTTTGTTGGAGAGGGGCCCATGGCCTGGAATGATCTGTACGTCATCATCTAGCTGACCCAGCACCGTTGCAACATTGGCAGTGAACTGCTCAACATCGCCACCGGTGTCCAGATCGACAAATGGGAAACTCCCGGCAAAAAAATGGTCGCCTAGGTGGACAACGTTTGAGTCGGTGAAGAACACAACACTGTCCCCGTCGGTATGACCACGGGGAAAATGTACAACTCTGATCTCCTCACCGTTGAAATGAATCGACACCGACTCGTCGAAGGTAACGACTGGCCAGGCGTCCTGGGGAGCGGCCGGGATGATGCGTCCAGACAGGTTCTGCTCGGTCATCAGTCGTTTGCGGACGTTAGTATGGGCGATAATCGGAGCTTGCTTTCCAAATACGGGATTGCTGCCGGTATGATCGCCATGCCAGTGGGTGTTCAAAATGAATTTGAGTGGTCCGCTGCCCAACTCGCTCAGCGCAGCCTGGATCTTGGCTGCCAAGGGCGCAAACTGGTCGTCAACCATAAGAATCCCATCGCTCCCGATCGATACTCCGATATTCCCGGCTGACGCGCTGGCCGTCAGCATGTGGATGGGGCCGCGTAGGGCAGTGGCCGAGATCTCGACGCCGCTAAAATCCTGCTGAGCCAGACTTGCCCCGGCGCCGAGCAGAACCATCCCAAGCCAGGTTATCATAGGGACACATCGTTTCATGGCTCCCTCCCTTCGTGACCTTGACCACGTCTCAGCCTGGCTCAGGCTGTTCACCGGGACCCAGACCAATTTTCTCGCCACCTCAAGGTTCGGCGCAAAATTCTTCTAGGGAATATGCTCACGGATACCACCCCCCCGCAAGGCCTTCTCTGTACCTTACCGGACAGACCCAGATTGTGGTCTCGGTCCAGGCCATGTCGGCCAGAGCTGCAATAACAACAATCACGCCGTCACCTAGGGAGGTGGCGTCTGACAAGTCGAAAAGGCGCGCTTTGTGATCCTTGATATCCATCCTGACCGATCTGGTTCAGCTGCTAGGCGGAGGCCACCGAAAAGTGCCTGCACAGGACGACGAGTCCGATGCGGACCTCCCAGGATTTGGAGGCATCCGAAGAGGGCTCATTCTAAAGCACTCCCAACATCACCCCATCAACTGCTGCCTGTTCGGCCGCGACGAAGCCAGCAATGATATCAGCCCGATGCCGACTCTTGATCTCAAGGTCAAGCAAGACCGTCAGGAACAGTGTCGCCGGCGTGACGATCATATTGGCGACGACGGCTTCGCGAGTCTTGAGAAGGAACTACCGGGTAATAATGTCTCGGCCGATCTTCATGGGGATACCGGCCGGGCAGGCTCGTGGGATGCACGCAACTAGCGGGAGCGAGCCCAAGGACACAAGCTGGGTGCAATGGACCCAGACAGCGTCATCTGCCCATCGCCCCGGACGTTGAGCATGTCGGTATAGTGGCCCTACCGCCCGGCCGAGTAGGCTGACCGCTACGTTGCGCTCTCCTGGCCGAACACCTCTCGGTCCAATGCCGTGTCCGGGTCATGGAATCAGCCGCCGGCAAGGTCGGCAAACTGTCAAGGGAGTGCACCGGGGCGAGAATCTCGGAGCATAGCGTGGAGAACGTCCGGGACCAGTTCCGGCCAGGACAGTTCGGGCTGCCCCATCGGCACTGTACCGCCCACCGGAGCGTCGGATACTCACATGGCCGGGGAGACAAGCGGCGAGGACACCGGATGGTACAGCTTGCCAGGCCAGAGCAGGATAGCGGCCCTGAGCGAGATAATCCCGAGAGAACGCTCAGGTTGAGATTACGGACTGCCTCTGGCCAGGCATAGACGACGGAGAGCAGCTCACTCTCCACTGGTGATCCCGGCAAAGGTGAGGCGGCCAACAAGAGTAATGAGGACGCCGACGCTGGACATGAAGCCTGAGGTAACCGAGTAGACGAAGTGGTCTCATCTGCGCAGCCCAAAGACGCTCTGCAACACTCTCCTCAACACACCCCTCCTCGCCATCTCCTCCGGATGGTCGGCATGTGAGGCCACGATGGCCGCTAGCCGGGCCGTCCGGATCCTCCTCCCCCTAGGAAACCGACCACGATGGCTCCGTGCAGGCCGGACGCCACAGGGATAGCGGCAGGGCCACCACGGTCAAGATCAGACCACTCAGAGCGTCGTCACCCAGCTCTTTCAGACCGAACGTCGCTCCCCATTATGTGGGCCGGCCCGACCACCACCGTCTTGCTGACGGTCCAGGCCACCGCTAGAGTCAGAGCGTGATTCCAGTGGACCAAACGGCTGGATATCTTCGCTAAAAATCTGAAAAAACGAACAAGGGACCACTCATGCGCTCTCCCACCTGCGGCCGGCCCAGGGTTTGGCTTGGCCTTGCAGCGCTTGTCATCCTCTTCGGCTGCCAGACAAACCAGACCGCGGAGAAGCCGGCCCTCCTGGTGTTTGTCGCGGCCAGCCTCCAAGACCTGGTGAAAGACTTGGGCCGGCGTTTTGGCCAGCACCAAGATGTTGAACTCGTCTATAATTTTGCTGGATCAAACACCCTAGCCCAACAGATTGAGGCCGCCCCGGTGGCCGATGTATTTTTGTCCGCGGACGTCCACTGGATTGATGTTCTCGAACGGGCCGGCCGGCTGGTGGCCGGCAGCCGGCGTAATCTCGTGTCCAACCGGCTGGTGGTGATCAGCCGCCCGGATGCGTCTTTCAGGTTGACCGATCCCCGCCAGCTGGCCGGGGCAGACTTTTCGTTTCTGGCCCTGGCAAATCCAGACGCAGTGCCAGCTGGTCGCTATGCCAAGGCGTTCCTGCAATCCGTCCGGGTCGGCACTCACAACCTGTGGGATCTCGTCAAAGACAAGCTGGTCCCAACGCCGGATGTGCGTGCCGCCCTAGCCCTGGTCGAATCCGACCCGACCATCATCGGCATCGTGTACAGAACCGATGCTATCCGCTCGCCACAGGTAGTGGCCCGCTACGAGGCACCGACCCTGCCCCAGCAACCAATTGTGTACTGCGGGGCGGCACTCACCGGTCGTTCCAATCCAGCCCTGGCCCAACGCTTTCTCGATTTTTTAACCAGTCCTGAGGCCCAGGCGCTCTTCCTCAGCTATGGCTTCATTATTGACCCATCGCGTGCTTTCCAACCAGACACTGGGCACCTACGATGACATTCCTAGGTGTTTATCATACCATGCTTGAGGAGCGAGTGAGTGATGCCGGGTCAAGACATCCTCCCCATCCTGCTACTGACCCTTAAGACCGCCGTGGTGGCAACGCTGTGTGTGACACTACCGGGCATCCTGCTGGGCTATACCCTGGCCCGGCACGATTTCCGGGGCAAAAATTTTCTCTCCGCGCTCATCGGCCTACCGCTGGTCCTGCCACCCACCGCGGTCGGCTTCGTGCTGCTGCGCCTGTTCGCTGTTGATGGTCCCCTGGGACGGCAGACCCTGGGACTTGATCTAGGGCTGCTCCTCAGTTGGCGAGCCGCGGCCCTGGCTGCCGCAGTGATGTCTTTTCCCCTTGTCGCCCGCACGGCCAGAGTCACCTTTGAAGGCATTGACCCGCGACTCGAAATGATGGCCAAGACCCTCGGCCACAGTACGCTGGCCACTTTTTTTCGCTATACTTTGCCGCTAGCCAGACGGGGTCTGTTGGCCGGCGGCATTCTTGGCTTCACCCGGGCCTTAGGGGAGTTTGGGGCGACCGTCACCATTGCCGGGAATATTCCAGGCCGAACCCAAACCCTGGCCTCGGCCATCTTCAGCGCCCAGCAGGTTGGCGATACCGATCAAGCCTATATGTTGATGTTACTGGCCATCGGGCTGGGTTTTGTCGCCATCATGAGCGCAGAACTCCTGTCCCGTACGCCGAGAACAGCCCCATGACTGCCCCGGCTTTTCCATCTTCCATCCTTACCGTGCGGGTGCGCCTGGCGCTGGACCGATTTGAACTGAACGTCGATGTCACCACCCGCCACCAGGTGACTGGCCTCTTTGGCGTGTCAGGGTCGGGCAAGACCAGTCTGCTCGAAACTATCTGTGGACTGCGGCGTCAGGCTCAGGGCTACACCTGTCTCGACGGGGAGGTGTGGCTGGACACAGCCAACCACATATTTGTCAAACCAGAGCGGCGTAACATCGGTTACGTGCCCCAAGACGGCCTACTCTTTTCGCATAAAAACGTCCGTCAAAATCTGCTGTCCGGCGCCAAACGGGCGGTCCGCAACGGTCATCCGCTCCAGGCAACGCTGCGACTGGTGACCGAGATTCTTGAACTCGGTCCCCTGCTCGACCGCAACGTGACCACCCTGTCGGGGGGAGAGCGCCAACGCGTCGCGCTGGGTCGAGCGATTTGTTCCGGACCGCGTCTGTTACTGCTTGACGAACCGTTTGCCTCGCTCGATCTCGCCCTGCGACGCAAGCTATTGCCGTTTGTGCGCCGCCTTCGTTCCGAGTTCCAGATTCCGATGCTGTTTGTATCGCACGACCCCCTCGAAGTCCAAGCCTTATGCGACGATCTGATCGTGCTCAGAGAGGGGGCGACGATCGCCCACGGTGAGCCACGCCGGGTCTTGACCGATCCGGACGTCTTTTCTTTGGCCGAACAGCAGAAATTTGAAAATATTATACCGTGTCGCCTGATCGACAGTCAGGCCAGTACCAGCCGGGTCCGTCTAGGACAGCTGCCTCTGAGAACAGTGCAGTCCGATCCCCGCTCGGTCGAATTTACAGCCATGAAGGCCGAGGCGAGGCCGGGCGACCTGATGCTGGCCAGTATTCCGGCCAACGATATCATGGTTGCGACCCACAAACCCCAGGGACTCTCGGCCCGCAACATTGTGCCTGCCCGTATTACCCAGCTTCGCTTGGTCGGTTCGGTCGGACTGGTCACGGCCGAGCTAGACGCCGAGCTGCCACCCCTGACGATTGAAATCACAGAGACGAGTTTTGTTGAGTTGGGACTGCGTCCCGGACGACAGATCTTTCTGGTCATTAAGGCTACCTCGTGTCGCTTGTATGAAGGAGAGCGCTAGGTTCTTTTTTTCCAGGTCTGATAACTGTCCGGGGTCAACACTTCCCAGCAATGACGACAGGATCGATTTTCACAAAAGGCCATCGTCTGAGAGGTCAGATGCCGCTTGCGGTAGTAGCGCAGCTCAAAAGGATAGTATTTGATTTTTTTGGTGAAACGGCCGCACTTGGGACACCTCGCGCCGACTAATTTTTCTTTCTTCCAGACCTCTTGGATTGCCATCCGAACATTTGGAGCGTACAAAGACTACTTTGTCAAACGTGCACAATAGAGAGGCCATGATGGATCATCTCGCCGGAGTCTATCAAGGGATAGTCCGGGATAATCGGGACCCGGAAAACCGGCTACGGCTAAAAGTCGAGGTTTTTGAAGTGCCCGGCGTGGCCGAATGGGCGCTCCCGTGCCTGCCGCCCGGCGTGGAAACCCTGCCCGACGCCGGAGAAACGGTCTGGCTGCTGTTTCAGGGCGGCAGCCGCAGCAAGCCGGTTTGGCTCGGAGTACTGCCCGGCAGCTTAGCGTAGGGACGCTTCGCCGGGGCGTCTTGTCTGTTCAACCGGCGTAGCCAGAGGGTCGCATAGGAACGAAACGTCCTATGCCCGCTGAAACGGCCCCGGAGCTAAGCCCCCTCTAGGGCCACGGTCCAGAGCAACGCCGCCCAAAACATCGACCGTCAGCACCAGCCTTGTGCCGCCGCTAAGGGTGGTGGCGCTCCCTCTTCGAATCTGGTTGGAAACGCTCCCCCGCACGCCCGACAGCGGGGCGTGGCAAATTGAAAGATACGGACGGCGAAGCTAGTCGGTAGGCTGGACAGGTCCGTTTCCCAACAGTCCTCCACCCAGACCTCGTAGAGCTGTTTAAGCCCGGCGACGGCTAGGTGAGGATGGGTCGCCGGAAGTTCGACCCCGTCGCATTGAAAGAGGCCGAGGTGTAGACGAGTCCCATAAAAACCGAAGGAGATCGTCAGCACTGAGCCGGACACGAGGCGGGTTCTGACACACGGGTTAACGGGGATGATATGTTGAGCCTTTGGCCGTCCCCCAAGCATCTACCCAAGAGGTCTTTTCTGTTACGTGCTCACCACGATTATGCTAACCTGCCGTTATGAAAAACAACTCTCTGTCCGAGACGCGCCGTCGAAGCTATTGGCGCGAAAATCTTATCATTGTCGTGGGTTTACTGAGCGTCTGGTTCAGCGTCTCTTTTGGCCTCTCAATCATCTTTGTCGACGCCCTCAACACTGTCCGGCTGGGTGGCTTCCGACTAGGTTTTTGGATGGCCCAACAAGGCTCGCTCTACATCTTTGTCCTTCTGATCTTCTTATACGTGTGGCTGATGAACCGTTTGGATCGGGCCCACGGTGTACAAGAACAAGACCCGACGCGCGGGGGAGCGGCCCAGTGATGGACAGCGATCCGGTCAAAATTTGGACCTTCATCATCGTCGGCCTCTCATTTGCGCTATATATCGGTATCGCCTGGCGAGCCAAGGCCGAGTCAACCAGTGATTTTTATATAGCGGGCTCCCGAGTCGGTGCGGTAGCCAACGGCATGGCGACCGCTGCCGGTTGGATGAGTGCGGCCTCGTTTATCTCAATGGCTGGTATGATGTCCTTCTTGGG
Organism: uncultured Binatia bacterium (SeqCode); assembly: GCA_965214605.1. GTDB lineage: Bacteria > Desulfobacterota > Binatia > Bin18 > Bin18 > JAAXHF01. Next base: position 1,868,036 of record OZ243961.1, read on the forward strand.
CCGGGACGGCGCCATGTATCTCATGGGCTGGACCGGCGGCTATGTGCTGTTAGCTCTGTTGCTAGCGCCTTATTTGCGGAAATTCGGCAAATACACAGTGCCCGATTTTGTCGGCGAACGCTATTACTCGCAAACCGCTCGAATCGTTGCCCTAGTGTGTGCCATCTTTGTCTCGTTTACTTATGTAGCCGGTCAGATGCGCGGTGTGGGGGTAGTATTTGCCCGATTTTTGGAAGTGCCGATTGAGCTAGGCGTGGTCATTGGCATGGCTATCGTCCTCATCTACGCCGTAGCCGGCGGACAAAAAGGCATTACCTATACCCAGGTCGCTCAGTACTGTGTGCTGATCTTTGCCTACATGCTGCCGAGCTTTTTTATTTCCATCCTGATGACCGATACGCTCCTGCCCCAAATCGGGTTTGGCGCGGAGCTGAAAACTGAGCCAGGCGTCTCGCTGCTTGATAAGCTCGACGGTCTGAGTCAAGAACTCGGTTTTGCCGCATATACGGGCCGGGGAAGTAAAACCGTGATCGACGTCTTTTTTATCACCCTGTCTCTGATGGTTGGCACCGCGGGTCTGCCACACGTTATTACCCGTTTTTTTACCGTTCCTCGGGTAAAAGACGCGCGTATCTCGGCAGGCTGGGCGCTGTTGTTTATTGTCATTCTGTACGCGACCGCGCCGGCCGTAGCGGCGTTCGCCCGCACAAACCTCTTAACGAGCGTCCACAACACTGAATATGCCCAGGTTCCCAACTGGTTCTCAAAGTGGGAGGAAACCGGCCTGATTCGCTTTGTGGACAAAAATCAGGATGGCCGCATCCAGTATTACAATGATCAGAACCCGACCTTTGCTGAACGCGCCGCAGCCTTGGGCTGGGATGGAAACGAGCTGCACATCGACCGTGATATCATTGTGTTGGCCAACCCTGAAATTGCCCGGCTGCCGGCCTGGATAGTCGCCTTAGTGGCGGCCGGCGGCCTGGCCGCAGCCCTGTCTACGGCCGCGGGTCTCCTGCTCGTCCTTTCAACGTCGATCTCCCACGATCTGATGAAAAATGTGCTCAGCCCCCATATCACCGAAAGGCAAGAGCTGCGTTACGCGCGGCTGGCCTCGGTCGTGGCGATTATTATTGCCGGCTATTTCGGCATCAACCCGCCGGGGTTTGTCGCCCAAGTCGTGGCCTTTGCCTTCGGTCTGGCCGCATCGAGTTTCTTCCCAGCCATTGTGCTCGGCATTTTCTCTAAGCGCATGAACCACTGGGGGGCGGTTGCCGGGATGATAACCGGGATGGGTTTCACGAGCGCCTATATTATCTATTTCAAGTTCATCAGCCCCGAAGCCAATACCGCCGCGCACTGGCTATGGGGCATCTCTCCGGAAGGCATTGGCGGGATTGGCATGTTGCTCAACTTTGGGGTTGCGGTCCTCATCGCCTCTCTCACTCGCCCCCCAGCCCAAGACGTTCAAGACCTGGTTGAGGATATCCGCATACCGCGTAAAGAAAAGCCGATTTCCGATCAAAGCGTGAGCTGATGAGAAAAGAAGTGGAGCCGATGGGATTTGAACCCACGACCTCTAGAGTGCGATTCTAGCGCTCTCCCAACTGAGCTACGGCCCCCCACGGATAAGGCCCCGAACTCTAACAGTCGAGGGAGGTTTTTGCAAGCCAAGGCGCCCCCTCCCTAGCCCTCCCCCCAGAGGGGAAGGGAATGCAGACAGAGGGGGAAAGAGGAGGTCAGGTCAGACCAACTTGCAGAAACGTCACAATAGCTCTCAGGCCCAAGTTGTCGTACTGGGCGTTGATATCGGAGCGGAAGATAAAGTGAATTAGCCCGTCCTCAGCCTGGGCTTCCGGCGGAGGATTCTGATCCCAAGCACCCTGTTCACAAGCGTTCATCAAGGACTCGTCAATCGAATAGCTGCCGGAACGGCTGCGTAAGACGAGCCCGACCAGATCGCCATCTACCGATAGCTTAGCTTCGATAGTCACCCAGTCGCGGGCCGCAATAACATCGTCGAGCTTTAGGTTTCTCCGCTGGTCAATCACCAAATGCTCAAACACACGCTGTGCCACCCGGCGGACGAACGGGGCAAAACGGTGCGCCTTGGTGTTCAAGAAAGTCATATTGCCGCGGCGCACATCGGGCAGGTGATCCGGCGTTCCCCTCGGTCCGGGCAGGGACAGGGGACTCTGCTGGATCGGGGGGGCCATGCTCAGCAGCTCATTGCCGGTCGGGGGACGCTGTTCGTCCTGCCCTTCCTGCTCTTTGCCCCGGTCTTTAATGAACTCCTGGGCTAATAAATCAGCAGGGCTGGCAAACAACTGGGGGGCGCGTTTTGAGGTATTGAGCGCACTGGGTTTAAGGGCCTTCAGGTTCTTCTTCGGTGCGTTCTCAGGTTTGAACTCCGCCAGCTGGGTAGGAGCTTGGGGCTGGATGCTGGGGGGGTCCTCTCGTTCTGGGTTCGGGGTCGGCAGCGGAGTACCAACGGCAACCGTTTCTTCCTCGGCCGTAGTATTTTTGTCGCTCAGGAAACGTGTTTGGTCGGGGCTCTGCTCATTGATGACGTCGGGCGGATTGACAATTTGCTCAGGGAGGGGCTGAGGCGGTGGTTCGGTTTCTTTCTCTTCAGCCTGCTCTTCTTTTGGGACTTCCTCAGGGATGTTTGGCTCGGCCTGGACCAGCCTCTGGGGCTCTTCCGCCGGCAGCAGTTCCACCTCGGTCAACTGTTCCGTCTCGGGCGGAAAGACTGGATTGGGCACGGGAAACAAGAGGAGCAGGAACAGATGGAAAAGAATCGAGAAGAGCAAAAAAACGACGAGCGGATCGCGGCGGTGCTGCTGGGGGCGCGTAAGGGTGAGGGCGACCATTGACATCGGCTGTATTCTAGCCTTCTTGGCCGGAGCCTGCAAGAAAAATGTTTACCTGCCTTGCCCATGGGCAGAGACATCGCGTATAGTACGGAAATCATGTTCGGTCTTGGTGTGGGAGAGCTCCTGATCATTCTGATCATTGTCCTGGTCATTTTCGGCGCAGGGAAATTGCCGGCTATTGGTGAGGGGCTTGGGAAGGGGATTCAGAACTTTCGCAAATCGGTCAAGTCGCCGGAAATCGATATCACTCCGGACAACGAAACAGACAAGCCATCCGACAATCCCCCCTCATAACGAACGGTTCCGCCACCTTCACGCCATCCCCTGGACATCTTCAAACTGAACAGCCACCACCCGTCCTGAGATCTCCGAGACAGAGCCGGGCGGCCGGGTAAAGATCAAAAGACATTTTGCGGCTTGGCCGGCAGGGATGTGAAAGTCTTCTGGCGGCACGAGTTTTTGGAGAGTACTCATATTGCGAACCGTTAAATTTTCCAACAACGCAGGGTTGGCCTCGTGACCACAGAATACGCGCTGCTGCCCAACTTGCTTACCGACCCCATTGTAGAGCGTGCCCTCAAACTGTACCAGTTTGGCAGACACGCTAGCGGTATTCAGCACCGTAGCCGCGACGGCAAACACACGACGATTGTCTTTGCTCAGCCAAAAACGGCCGCTCAGCTCATCCAGCCTCATATGGCGCGCAGAGAACGGCTCGGAGACAAAGAATTGACCCACCATTGGAAGCTGCTCGAGAACGAGCTTTGTCTGCCGGGGGTAGGAAAGCGCGGCATAGCTCAACAGGGCATACCCACAGACAAAAAACCCGATAAGGGTCAATACAGCACGAACAGAAAGAAGAGTCTCAGGCGGCTTGTCGGCAGAGGGCGAATCCACGGCAGCGGGGACTCGTTCGGTATCCTCATCTGGCTCGCTCGGGGTGGACTCGGGCAATTCAGCATCTGGCTCGCTCGGGGTGGACTCGGGCAATTCAGCATCTGGCTCGCTCGGGGTGGACTCGGGCAATTCAGCATCTGGCTCGCTCGGGGTGGACTCGGGCAATTCAGCGTTCGACTCCGGGCCGTCCCCTAGCGCTTTCTGGGGCATCGCCGGCGGCTCGCCTTCGATGTCCAGGGCGCGCTCGTCCTCAGAGACCGGCCCGCCATCCAGTCCATCCGATGCGGCCTGCTCATCGGAGTCATTCTGCCCAGCTCGCCCAGTCTGCTCAGCACAGCCCTCCATCTCGGCCGGTGGAGGCGACTTGATCTCCTGACGGACAAATGCTGGGACACGATCCAGCAAATCGCCGGCGTTGACGCTGGACTCAGCTTTGAGATCAATCTGTTGTTCGTTCTTCCAGGTCGACTCGGGCTCAGGCGCGAAGCTCAGAGGCTTGGTAGCGGAAGCGGGCTTTGCGCTATTCTCCTTCCGCAGCACCGGAGGCGTATAGACAAAGATGTGTCCACAGTCCTCCTGACAACACTCGAACGATGTTTCCCCCGCCGCCATTAGGCTCGCGTCAACCCGGTAGCGCGTCTTACACTTAGGACATTCAACCGTCACAACATCCCCTCCACCAGCTTATTGTACAGAAAGAAGTGCAGGAAAATCAACGACATTGACGACAAGTCACAAGAGAAACTATAATAGTAGAGATCCAATCCTCAGCGATGGGGAGGCGTGTGATTCCGATGGCCCTCGTGCGTGTTGTTTTCATCGCCCTGAACACTATCCTCTGGAGCGTACCAGTTCTGCTCTTCGCGCCTTTTGACATGTACGCCCAACGCGCGGCCCGCTACATTCGCTTCTGGGCCAAGAGCAACCTGTTCGTGTGTGGAGTGAAGGTCGACGTCCGTGGCCGAGAACAGCTCGATCCCCGGCAAGCCTATGTTTTCATGGCCAACCATCAGAGCATGTTTGATATTTTGGTGCTGATGGCCAGCCTTGAGGCGTTTCAGCTGCGTTGGGTCGCTAAACACGAACTGCGCAAGGTTCCGCTCTTTGGTCTGTGCATGGACTGGACTCACCAGGTCTTGGTTGATCGCCAGAGCCGAACCCAAACGATCGCAACCATCCGGAAAGTCAAAGCGCTGCTGCAAGCCGGGATCTCGGTGCTGTTTTTTCCGGAAGGGACCCGCAGCCAGGACGGACGTCTGCTACCGTTCAAACCCGGGGGATTCGTCGTTGCTGTGGAGACCGGCAGTCCGGTTGTTCCGGTTACGGTTAACGGCGGGCGGGATATTCTCCCCTCAGGCAGCTGGAAGATCCGGTCCGGGCGGATGAGTGTCGTCTTTAGCCCGCCTATTGTCAGAGATCCGTTGGTGGCCAAAAAAACGGCCCGACAGAATTTACTAGCCCAGGTCGAAAAAGCGATTGCTCGACACCATATGCCCTCTGCGCACCGGACAACGACCGCTCAGCCTGCCTCTCCCGAACACCCGGATCGTGCATCGTCTTGTACGGCTAGGGATCGGACGAGCGTATGAATGAGGGCCAGCTGCGTATCATTCCCCTTGGCGGTCTGGGCGAGATCGGACTCAACCTGCTGCTGATCGAGTATTGCCCGGCCGAAGGTGGTCGCCCAACCGCAATCGCCGTTGACTGTGGCCTCATGTTTCCCGAGCAGGAGATGCTCGGCATTGACATAGTTATCCCGGATTTCGGCTATCTGCGCCAGCACCAACATCTGCAGGCGGTCATCTTCACCCACGGCCACGAGGACCATATTGGTGCCTTGCCCTATTTACTCCAAGAATTTGATGTCCCGATCTATGGCACGCCGTTCACCCTGGGGCTGATCCGCGACAAGTTGACCGAACGAGGTCTGCTTGAGCAGACGACTATCCACGAGTTTCATCCCCGTCAGGAATGGCAAATTGGACCGTTTCGCATAGAGGGCATTCCGGTGACGCACAGCATTGTGGATGCCTCGGCCTTAGCCATTACCACTCCCCTCGGTACCATTATCCACACTGGTGATTTTAAGATTGACCATACGCCTATCGATGACCGGCAAACCGATCTGACGCGTTTGGCCGAATGGGGAGAGCGCGGTGTCCTACTCCTGTTGGCCGACTCGACAAATGTTGAGCGTCCAGGCTCGAATCCGTCAGAGCGCAGCCTCGCCAGGCCGCTCGAAAATATTATTGCCCAATCCGAGGGCAAAGTCTTGGTTGCCACCTTTGCTTCCCACATCCACCGTATTCGTCAAATTCTCGACCTGTCGGTAAAACAGGGTCGAACCGTCGGCGTGGTTGGCAGGCGACTAGTCAGCAACATAGGGATCGCCCAAGAGACCGGGCATTTGTCTATTGCACCGGATATCTTGATTGATGTTGGTCAGGTCTCGCAGCGCGACCCGCGAACGGTGACCCTTCTAACGACCGGTTCCCAGGGCGAACCTATGTCAGCCCTGTCGCGAATTGCCGCCGGCGCCCACCCCCAGGTCCAGCTAGCTGCAGGCGATACGGTAGTTTTGTCGTCGCGGGTCATTCCCGGCAACGAACGCACAATCGCCCGCCTGATCGACCATCTGTCTCGGCGCGGGGCTGACATCTATTACGAGGCGATCTCGTGCGTTCATGTCTCCGGTCATGCCTGTCAGGACGAGTTGCGTCTCATGCTCAACCTAGTCCGCCCCCAGTACTTCGTGCCCATTCACGGCGAATACCGTCATCTGGTCCGTCACTCGGCCTTGGCCCGCCAGGTCGGAATCGAGTCGGACAACGTCTTTTTGTTAGAAAACGGCCAGGTGCTCGAAATCAACTGCCGTGGCGCTTTTCAGACTGATTCCGTCCAGGCCGGACGGGTGTTTGTAGACGGTTTGGCCGGCATTGAGGAAGAGCTTATGCGTGACCGCCGCCATCTGGCCAGCGACGGGATCGTGGTCGCCATCCTCAGTATCGCTCAACACACTGGGGAACTCGTCAGTGGACCGGAGCTGCTGTCGCGCGGATTCTTAACCAACGGTGAGGGCTTAGATGAGGCCAAAGATGTCATACGGAGTACGCTCAGCGAATTGCCGCTGGAGTCCCGGACCGATATTGGCACGGTGAAGGAGCAGGTCCGGCTGTCGTTACGCCGTTATTTTCGCCGTAGGCTGGGACGTCGGCCGGTTGTATTACCATTTGTGACGGAGATGTGAGGAGGCGGGAGGCGTGTTGGTATCCAAACCAGAATCCGGTCAACATTCCGTTGGCCCTGAGATAGTGGGGATCACCCTGGTCGCTGTGGCGATTTTTTTAGGCGTCGCTTTTTTGTCCTACCAGCCGAGCCGTCCGCAGGCGAATCTCGTTGGCGTCATCGGCTATCTGTTAGCCGACCTGTTCTGCTCGGCGCTGGGTAAAATGAGCTATGTCTTACCAGCTCTGGCCGTATACATCGCCGGCCTACAGTTTCAGCTGTGGCGCTGCACGGCCGTGACCTCCCAGATGCTATCGCTGGGCGTCTTTGGCCTGGCCAGTACGGCCCTGTTATCCCTGTGGTACGGGGACCAGGCTGGTGGTTGGGTCGGAGGCTGGCTGGCGGACTATCTCCGCTACGGCTTCAACCAATTCGGCGCCCATCTGGTACTGATTCCTATTCTTGTCGTCTCTCTGATGGGGATTTCTCGTCTGTCTTTGCACGCTCTGGGCAGCCGACTCGTGGTGGCCTGTCGATTCGACCGTTCCATGGTCTGGCCGCGGCAGTTGGCGTCCCAGTTGCGCTCTGGGCTAAGGAGCCTCCCGTCGGTTGTTCCCGGCCGCTGGTATGGCCGCTCTGCGTCCACTGAGGGATATCAGGAGTCCGAACCCCGGTTTGTGGCTCCTGGGCCCGCACCGGAAATGACCCAAACCACTCCCCCCAAAAAAATCGTGCCAAAACAACCGCCCGACAAACCTGAGGAGCAACCCGTAAAAGAGCAAGTGCAACCGCCAATTATTATTAACCGTCCTCCACCCGCCCCCCCGCCCAAAGCCAGGCGGTCGGATCCGGCCGCTCGGCCGAGCGCGGACACGGCCCGAGACAGCGAAACATCCTATACCTTCCCGAGTCTGGATCTGCTCGACCCCCCGCCCGAATCTCGACTGAAGATTGATGAGAGCGCCCTCCGCGCTAGCTCTCAGATTCTCGAGAGCAAGCTCAGTGACTTTGGCGTCAAGGGCAAAATCGTGGCCGTTCGACCCGGCCCGGTCATCACCACCTATGAGTTCGAGCCTGCCCCCGGGGTAAAGGTCAACCGGGTGGTCTCGGTCGCCGACGATTTGCAAATGGCCCTCCGAGCGGTCTCCGTCCGTATCCTCGCCCCGATTCCAGGCAAGGCGGTGGTCGGCATTGAGGTTTCAAACGCAAACCGTGAGAAGGTCTATCTCCGGGAGATTCTCGACAGTTCGGGCTTCCAGCAAACCGAATCGCCGCTCGGCCTCGCCCTGGGCAAAGATTCGATCGGAAATCCCATCGTCGCCGACCTGTCCCGCATGCCACATCTCTTGGTGGCCGGTGCCACGGGAACCGGGAAATCGGTCTCGCTCAACGCCATGATCATGAGCCTGCTGTACCGGGCAAGCCCACGCGACGTGCGCTTCATCATGATCGACCCAAAAATGTTGGAATTGTCCTTGTACGAAAACCTGCCCCATCAGCTGTCGCACGTCATTACCAACCCCAAAGAAGCCGGCGCGGCGCTGCAGGAAGTCGTGCGGCGGATGGAGTATCGCTACAAACTGCTGCGCGACAAAGGAGCGCGGAATATCACCGCCTATAACCGTACCCTGAAGCATGAGGCAATCACCCCGGATGGTGTGATCAAGCTGACTGAGGTCATCGAGGATGGGCACGCTGAAGGCGTCGCCGTTCCTGAGCTGGCCAATCACGCAGTTCCAGCGTCGCCGAGTCCGCAAACGGAGACTCTGGTCCACCAGCAGTTACCCTATCTGGTCGTCATCGTCGATGAATTGGCCGACCTGATGTTGACCGTTGGCCGTGAGATAGAGGAGCCGATTACCCGTTTGGCCCAGATGGGCCGCGCCTCGGGTATTCACCTCATCCTGGCGACCCAGCGTCCCTCGGTCGATGTGATTACCGGTCTGATCAAGGCGAATTTCCCGGCCCGTGTTTCCTTCCAGGTGTCCTCCCGGATTGATTCTCGGACGATCTTAGACACGGGCGGTGCTGAACGTCTGCTCGGCGCCGGCGATATGTTGTTCTTGCCTCCGGGCAGCGCCAAGCCGCAGCGTATTCATGGCGCGTTTGTCTCCGAGCCGGAGATTAGTAAGGCGGTTGCGGCGATTAAGAAGCAGGCCAAGCCGATGTTTGACCCCGAACTGGTCAGCGCTCTTGAAAAAGCTCACAGCCTCAAGAGCCTCGAGGCCGCCGATGACGACACCTATGATGAGATGTACGAACAGGCACGGGAGTTGGTCATCAAAAGCCGCCAGGCGTCTATTTCCTGGGTTCAGCGCCGCTTGCGGGTCGGTTATAATCGCGCCGCCCGGATGATTGAACGCATGGAAAGCGAGGGGCTGATCGCTCCTGCTGCTGAAGCCGGGAAACCACGCGAGGTGTTGGTTGAAGCAGCGGTCGAAGAGTGAAACACACGACGCTGAACGAAAAACACCCGGATGAAAAGACGGCTCTCGTATTGGATATTCCTCAGCCTGACGATCCAGGCCGTTTTCTTTCGCCCGCCCGTGCCCCTGCCGGCCGATGAAACTGCCTCTCCCCTTCCCCACTCAGCGCTTGGGGCCACAGAGATTGTGGCCCGGTTGCAGACCCGCTACCAGGAAACTCAGGGCTTTCAGGCGGATTTTGTCCAAGAGGTGGAGTCCGCAAGCTTCGGCTACACGTTGACCTCTCAGGGCCGGGTGTTCTTTAAAAAGCCGGGCAAGATGCGCTGGGACTTTAGCCAGCCTGCGCAGCTGTTCATCTCGGACGGCGTCTTCTTTTGGTTTTATCAAGCGGCCGAGAACCAAGTCGTCAGAACTCCGTTTCACCAAGCTTTTCAATCTCATACCCCGATCTCCTTTCTGACCGGAGTGGGACGCCTAGAGGACGACTTTGAGATCAGTTTGCAGGACACGGCCACCGAAACCTACGTCCTACACCTCACCTCGAAGCACGACGCCGACCCAGTTGGACGGTTGACCCTGGCGGTTGACCCTGTGACCTTTGATATTGTTCGGGCAACGGTGAGCGACCCGCTCGGTAATATCACCCGTTTGCAATTTACCAATATCACCCGCAATATCTCGCTGCCGGACAGCCTCTTTCAGTTCACTATCCCAGCCGGTGTCGATGTTGTCGAACCCCTGCCCATGTCGTAAACACCCCCTCCCCACACCCGCACTGAACTGCTGGCAGGACTATGGGCTAGGTTCGCCCTGGGACACGTGGCGCTCAGGCGGCCGAAGCTTGACCCGCCCAACAAAGTTGCCTAGACAAAAAGCATCAAAAAAACTGGAGGACACTGCTATGGAATCGCTCCGAGGCAAGGTAGCTATCGTGGGGGCGGCCGACACCGAGGTCGGCGTCGTTCCCCATCTGAGCGCTACCCAAATGTATGTTAAAGCGGCCAAGCTCGCCCTTGAAGATGCCGGTGTTACCAAGGACGATGTTGATGGGTTGATTACCTGCAACTCGTGGGTTGAGCCGTATATGTATCACGCCGAGATGATTGCAGAGTATATGCAGATCTTTCCCCGCTACTGCCTCAACGTCGCGACGGGCGGGGGAACAACCCTGGCCATTATGCAGCACGCGGCAACGGCCATTGCCACCGGCGTGTGCAACACCGTCCTGATCACCATGGCCGATAATATGCTCTCCGGCCTCTCACGCGATAGAGCGATCGAAGCGATGTCAACAGCCGGTCACGCCCAGTTCGAGCAGCCCTATGGTCCCCCCATTCCCGCCTTTTACGCCCTTATCGCCCAGGCCCACATCCACGCCTATGGCACCACCAGCGAACAGTTGGCCGCCATATCGGTGGCGTGTCGTAAACACGCGTCGCTCAATCCGGCCGCGCAGATGCGTGATCCAATTACCGTTGACGATGTCCTGAATTCAAAAATGATTGCCGCTCCCCTGCATCTGCTGGACTGTTCGCTGGTATCGGATGGCGGTGCGGCGATTATTATGACCGCCGCCGAACGCGCCGCAGACTTCCGAACAAAACCCGTCTATCTGCTAGGCATTGGTGAGGGTCACTCGCACGAACATATTAGTCAAGCCAGAAATCTCACCACCTCAGCGGCCAAGGAGGCCGGGGAACGGACCTACGCCATGGCCGGCCTGGGGCCTCAAGATATTGACGTGGCTGAGTTGTACGACTGTTTCACGCCGGTCGTGATCGTTGAGCTCGAAGATCTCGGCTTCTGTCCCAAAGGCGAAGGCGGCCGGTTTGTGGAAGACGGACGGATCGAGCTAGGCGGTGAGCTGCCGGTGAATACCCACGGGGGGCTGATGTCCCACTGCCATCCGGGCCACCCGGGTTCGATGTTCTCGGTCACCGAGGCCGTGTTTCAGCTGCGCGGCGAGTGTGGGCCGCGTCAGGTCCAGGATGCCGAACTGGCGTTTGTCCATGCCCAGGGGGGCATTATGTCTACTCACTGTTCGATGATTTTGGCAAAGGAGAGAGGCTAATGGCTGGCAAAGAGAGCGTTGGTGACCGCCCCCTAGGCAAGGAGAGCTCAGCGAGTGCTCGACCGAGTAAACCGATTCCACAACCGACCGGCGAAACCCTGCCCTATTGGGACGGGTGCAAAAACCATGAGTTGCGCATCCAAAGATGTATCGCCTGCGGCCATCACCAGTTCTATCCGCGCATCTACTGCACCGCCTGTATGAGCGAGGAGGTGGAGTGGGTTAAAGCCTCGGGCCGGGGCACAGTGCTGTCGTTTACCACAGTCTATCGACCGGTAACCAAGGCGTTTACCGATGAAGTCCCGTACGTGGTCGCCCTAGTCACGCTTGACGAAGGCCCACAGATGATGAGCAATATTGTTGGCTGTTCACCCCAACAGATAGAGATAGGCAGGACGGTCGAAGTCACCTTTGAGGACTGGACCGAGGAGGTCTCGGTGCCGAAGTTTAAATTGGTCGACTAGGATGAGTCAGCAAAGAAGGAGGGAGCACGATGAACCCGCACAGATCAACACAGGCAGAGGTGAGAGAGGAGTGGAGTTTCTTGGCCCGTGGGAAGAACGTTTGATCCGATAAGCGCAGTAGCAACAGACTTTCAGGGCCGTATTCACGCCTTCCAAAGTCAAGCTCCGTCCGTTCGGGTTTTTGAGCGTGCGGCCAATTATCTCGACTCGCGCAGGGATAGTGGAAGCGAAAATTCGCATGGGTGCTTTATCGGGCGGGACGAGATCATCTACCTCACCGCCTGGGGTGACTCCGTGCCGTTACCGCGACGGCAAACCCGCTAGGGGGGCTCGGGTAGCCGGAGTCAGCCATTCAGCGCCGACTGTACGGTGGCCGCGCGCCGCCGGCTCCTTCAAGCAAGCGGCCGCAATGGTAGTCGCCCCGCCCGGCAGACTGTACACGACCGGCGGCTATCGCAGCAGGCGGAGGGACCACGCGCTGACGGTCGGTTGATCAATTCTTGGGGCGGTCCAAGCAAGCAGGCATCCGGAGAATTTCCCCTGCCCATAGCCTATGGGTAGAACACGGCGAGATATACGGAGACAACCGGGAGAACAATCGTATCCGGATTTTTAGTCCTACCGGGACAGACCTGATCCCCTAGGAGAACCTTCACCGCCCGATCAATACTGACATGGAACACCCCGGATATTGTGATAGCAACGACCTCAAGCCGACCGTCACGATTTAGATAAAAAGGGGACTGTTCTTGCCCGCCGGGATTCTCCGTATGGGCCACGGCCCGCGGGTAAACCTTGGAGGGGATATCTATCTGGCCGACCTGATGGGTAAGTGTCCCACCACATACATACGACAGCGCCAAGATCACCGGTCGTCCTCCTCCTGGTGGCCCACGGTGCGGGCGGTGTCCCACCACATACATACGACAGCGCCAAGATCACCGGTCCATCCCCCTCGATCCACGGCTACTCAAGTCCGATGTCAGGACGGCGCAGCCGCAGATCATGCCTCATGCAAACCGCCGTTTCGCGGCCGGCATAATAGCCGGGGAGAGACTTGACGGCTTGATAGCCGAGCTGTCGGTAGAACGCCTGGGCCCCACTGTTCTTGGTCCGCACTTCCAGGTCGATATAACACATCCCGCCCGTTCGGGCGATCTTTTCCAGCCAGGCGATAAGTCGCCCACCAATGCCTAGACGTCGATATGCGGGATCTACCGCTAGCAGGTTCAGGTGCGCCCGCTCAGCGTCAAATTGCATGATCGCAAATCCGGCCAACTGACCCCGGCTCCAGGCCGTCAGCACATTCGTTTTAGGCTCTTGGATAGCGTGGACAACCCGCTGCGGGGTCCAGGACCACGGCAGTCCGGCTTCGACAAAGTCGCGAGACATCAGCGCGATACGTCTCGCATCAGCCCGACGGGCCAATTTGAGCTCCAGACTTTGTCCTGTTGGCAAGCTTCCCATATACAGACGTGGCCAACGATGAACTCCGCGCCCTCAAGAGGACAGCGTGTCACCAACTCAGGGGTCGTCGCTAAACTGGGGTATCACCTTGGCTGCAAACAGCTCCATACTGCGCATCACCTGACTGTGCGGCACGGTTCCACCCGGATTAAACCAGCAGATCATACGCCCCATCCCAAACTCTTCTTGCAGGCCCTTCAAGCGATCGACACAGGCCTGGGGCGTTTCAAAAAGCCCCATCACCTCGCTGACCTTATCATAGTTCATGCGACGGACCCGCTCCAAGGCTTCTTTGATGCGGATCGATTCGGGTCCCAAATTCTCCCCTTGGGAGGTATAGATAGAAGAGACCGATTGGAGGAAACGCTGAATACTAGGCTCTAATTCCTCACGGATCTGGCTCTGACTGTTGCCAACGTAGAGCGGGCCTAGCAGAGAGATATCGTCGCTAGTCGCCTTGGCGTGGCCAGCCGCCGCCCGCGCCTGGTGGTAGACCGGAATCAATTCCCGCATTTTTACATACGGATTCACCTGTGCGGCGATAAAGATGGGGTAGCCCAGACGCCCCATCAGCTCAAACGTGTCAAGGCTATTTGCCGCCGCCCGGATAGGCGGGTGGGGCTGCTGGACCGGCTTGGGAACGACCGCAACATCCTCCACGCTATAGAACTGCCCCCGAAAGGACATCCGTTCTGAGGTCCAGGCTTGGCGGATCATTGCGAGTGCCTCCATCATCCGACCGCGACTTTCTCTCTGGTCGATCCCAAAACCAGTGAAGTGAACGGGGATGGAGCCGCGTCCAATCCCAAACTCAACCCGGCCGTTGCTCATCACATCCAGAGTGGCAATCTCCTCAGCGACTCGCACTGGATGTGAGAGCGGCAACAAAACAATCGCAATCCCCAACCGTAAGGTCTGTGTCCGTTCCGCTACGGCTGCCAGCAGCAGTAGCGGAGCGGGTACGATGGACAGCTGGGAGTTGAAATGTTGCTCAACCGGCCAGATCGACTCAAAGCCTAAGCTCTCGGCGTGCACGGCCTGCTCGATCGTGTCCCGATAGCGCTGGACCGGAGACTGTGTACCTGTACACGGCAGTTGATAGTGAAGTCCAAATTTCATACCCGTCCCTCCTCATGAGCTGAGCCTGCCTCCCCTCTTAGCCGGACCCCTTCCGTTTTTGCCGATCCACCCGTTGTTTGCAAGAGCAAGTGAGACCAGCCTCGACAAGCCACAACTCCGGCACTATGCTGCACACACCGGCTAAGGCCCGGGCAGCGAGGCAACAGGTGGAGAGAAACGCGCTTATTCTGACCGGACGAGCCTGGGTTGTGACAGGCGATGTATCGGCTGAGGGTCTCCTCAGCCGGCTGGCCGAGCCCGCACGGAAACGTGCCGCGGAGGAGAATATCTTGCTAGCGACCGACCTAGTCGGAGACGGCCCGGAGGCCGCCCGGGCAGCCGAAGCTTTGCAATACCACGGCATCCAGGCCATCATTGCCCCACGCTTTGCCTGGATTTTTTTCCGTATCTGCATTAATCTCGGTCTCTCTCCTCTCACCCTGTGGGAGGCGGCCGAGATTCGGGCCCACGACCGTTTACGCATTGATATCAACGCCGTTATCGTTAAAGACCTCAGCTCTGGTACCCGCTACGCGATTCGGGATCTGTCGGAGCTCTACATTGATATCCTCACTTGTGGTGGAATGAGCGGCTATGTGCGGGCACTTCAGGCAGCGCGGTCAAACCCGGGCTGAAGCCTCTCCAGCAACTGCTCTCCAACCATGCCGCCCGCTTCCAGATCTTCTCCACCCTTTTCTCCTCTTCGGCCCCTTGGTAACATGACCTCATTTGGAGGCGCGCTCGTGCGACGGATTCGAGATTTACGAAAATACGGTCTGCCGGACAGCCTACTAGAGATTTGGGAACACCAACAGGGCGAGTTTCTGCTGCCCGTCCAAGAGGTTGCAGTACAACGCTACGGTCTGTTTGAAGGCCGCAGCTTGGTCATTTCCTCTCCGACCTCTTCCGGCAAAACCTTCGTGGGGGAGATAGCCGCCATGCGGGCCACATTTGCCGGCAAACGGGTCTTGTACTTAGCTCCGCTGCGCGCCTTGGCCGAAGAAAAATACCAGACCTTCCGCGACCGCTATGGCCCGTATGGGGTCAAGGTCGCGGTTGCCACCCGCGACCGTCACGAGTTCGATCAGGCGATTGAACAGGGCGACTATCATCTGGCTGTCTTGGTATATGAAAAGCTCTCCCAACTCTTGGTCCGTCATCCTCATCTGCTGCGCAGCGTTGCCCTGGTCGTGGTAGACGAGCTGCAAATGTTGTGCGATCCCAGGCGTGGGGCGGGTCTGGAGCTGAGCCTGGTAAAACTCTTAGGCTCTGAGCCGAGACCGCAGTTGTTGGGGCTGTCCGCGGTCTTGGGCGAGGCTGAGCACATTGCCGAGTGGCTGGAAGCCGATCTGTTGCTGCAAGACGAACGACCGGTTGAACTGTACCGCGGCGTCCTGCTGAACGGCACCTTCCGTTACAAAGCCTATAATACCGGAGAAGAGGGCCGGGAACAGTTTGTGGAGATCGAGAGTGAAGATCCGACCGAGATTTTATTGGTCGCCGTCAAATATCTGGTGCACCGAGATGAGCAGATCTTAATCTTCCTCAAGGGGAAGTGGGACACGGTACAGTGCGCTCTGGCCTTGGCCAAGAGTGTCCAACTGCCAGCCGCCCAAACCGCCCTGTCCGAACTCGAAACCTGTGAAGAAACCGCGCTTAAAGCCCAACTCAAAACAGTCTTTGCCGGAGGGGTGGCGTTTCATCACGCGGATCTCACGTTTGAGGAACGCCGCGTGGTTGAAGCAGCCTATCGGCGCGGAGAACTACGGGTGGTCGCCTGCACCACAACCCTCGCCTTTGGCGTTAACCTTCCGGCTTCGACCGTCTTTGTCGAGCCGATGAAGTGGGATACAGACGAGCGGACGGGCACCCCCATCGAGGTCCCGGTGTCGTGGGCGGAGTACGAGAATATTTCCGGTCGAGCCGGGCGCCTAGGCTTTCGTGAAGAGTTTGGTCGTTCCATTGTCATTGCGGTCAATCAGTTTCAGGCCGACCTCCTGTGGAATGGCTACATCCTAGGCGAGCAAGAACAGTTTGCCCTTGCTCCTAAGCAGGCCGGTCTTGCCGATCGCGTGTTGAATGTCGTTGTCTCGAAAATCTGCACTACGCTTGATGAGGTGGTAGCATTCTTTGAGCTGACCTATCTGAGTTTTCTCCGGCGTAGAGCCAGGTCGTCCCAAGCCATCGATCCGACTCAAGAGGTTGAAAGAATCCTCGCTAGCCTGCTCCAAGCCCAGCTGCTCAACCGCAGCGAAGACGGCCGTCTCGAAGCCTCAAGCCTGGGAGAAGTTGCCGCCCGCCGGGGCATTCAAGCCGCAACAGCGGTCAAGCTGGCCCGCTTTTTCAGCCAGGTCCGAGACCGATCCGTGCCCGAGCTTGAGCTGTTTCACCTGTTCAGTCTGACCGCAGATGGGAAACGGATGTATGTACCGCTGTCTACGACCGAACATCGCAGCCGGGTGTATGAAAGTATGCTTAGCGAGCAGCTCCCCGAGAATAATCAGCCGTCTAGTGAGGAGCTCAAGCGCCTCCTACACGCTAGCATGCTCCCGACAAGCAATGAGGTCCGTTCAGCCAAACTCTCTCTTTTATTGAGCGAATGGATTAGGGGCGATGCGTTATCTGGCTTGGAGAGTCGCTATCGGTGTTACGCCGGGACTATCAGAGCGTTGACAGACGAAATCAGCTGGCTGGCCGATGCGGCCAAGGAGGTGGCTGAGGTGATGGGCTGGACCAAAGCCGATGACCTCAAGGACTTGGCCGATTGTGTGCGTTTCGGTGTTGGGCCGGACGGCTTGGCGCTCGCCCGTGCCCAGCTACCCGGTCTCGGCCGAGAAGCGGTCCGGGCCTTAGTGGCGGCAGGCTTTGACTCGGCTGCGGCAGTCCAAAAGGCAGCACCGGAGGTCCTGGCAGCTTATCTGTCCTCTCGTCAGATTGAGACGTTGCACGCCGCAGGCTAAGCCGTCCAGCCGCGCCGAGCGCTTCGTGTGCAAGCTGCTGCCTCAGAACCTTCACAGGAGGCGTTCCGTTCATGACTGACAGTATCACTCCTGAGAGCCTGGCCCTTGCCCTCGAAACCCTCGCTCTCGAAGAGGTTGCTCCTGAACTGCTCGACCGTCTGAGACATTCTCTGAGCCAAGCCGTCGACGACACAACGGGGAATCTGCGTCATAACGCACGCCTCGTCGCCCGGCGCTCTCAGCACGGCAGCCTGAGCTTCTTTGTCCCCGATGTTTCAACACCCTACGAACCGTTACGGTTGGCAACTTTTGACCGCCACGGACGCCTGTTACTTCTCCTCAGCTGGCAAGGCAAGGAAGGTGACCGAACACTGCAACGCTTTAAGGTACGCGGACTCGATGGCCGGTTCCTCGGTGTTACCGCGGCCACAGCTTCCCATCTTGGTTGGGGCATTTCGGACTGCCTGTGGACCTTGGATGGTGAGGTCGGTTTTCACCAACAGCGTTTTCTGACCCTTTTTCGGGCGGTGAGCTACACCGACGTGGCAGCGATCCCGCCCCTCGATGACCCCGGCACTCTGCCGACCGGAGCCGGTTCGAGCGTTCTCAATGTTTTATCGCTGCTGAGCCAAGACCAGGCCAAGCGCGTCCTCCGTTACCGCGGTCCGTATCCCAGTGAACGACTATTTGGCACCCTGCGCGAAGCATTTCATAGCGGTGGAGAAGCCGGAAACACGCGTGAACGCTTCACCCGTGGCTCCCAAGAGGCAGCCCTGCGTATGGCAATGCGAGAGGCTGAGGTCGATTGGACGCCCTCCCCATATGAATACTTCTTCCCCGCTGCCCACACCTGCGTCCAGCTGCGCAACGGGATTGAGAAGGTGTATGACCGAGGGCGGGTATACTATCATCCCAACCTGTCGATTACCGCTCACGCTTTACGGACGGAACACAGCGAGGACGGCCAGGTGCGCTATACGGCCAGTCTGACGCTGCTCGGCCGATCGGTCGAAGATCACCTCGTTCTGAGTGCTGAGGGGAAAATCCTCGCCCGCCCCCTCCCCCCCCGACGGTGGCACGTCCGAGAGCCGAGTCAACTGTCAGACGAGTTGAAAGCGGTTTTGGTCCGTCTGATTGCGGCCGAAAGCGCCCCAGCCTTACAGCCCGAGCTGTGGCCAGTCATCGACGCAATGCCGCTGACCTGGGGGACGGTCCAGGGCGAATTATGGGAGGAGAGAAAAACCGAGTTTGTCCTCCATGCCGGGATGGTGGCCGTCTATCGTGAGGCGGTGGCTGGAGCACGGAGCGCGGGCCAAGCGCTTTTGCTGGCCGCCCGCTTTACCTCTGAACTAGCCCGGCTCATTGGTCCCCTAGTCCGAATACGAGCCCAGCAACGCTTAGCCCAGCGCTCCCTGGAAGACCAGCAGGTGGCGCTCCTTTTTTACACTCCTGCCGACTCGGGTTTATCCGACGACGAGTTGCGTCGGGTCCTCTCACATCTGGCACTCGGGGAGGACTTACCGGTAGTGAGTGCCGAGGAATAGTCGCTCACCCCAGATAAGCCCCGGCAATCTCCACCGTCTGACAATGCGCCTCTACAATTACATTGATATCGTGCGCATAGCCGCCACCAAACGTCACAACAAGGGGTAGGCCGGCCTGACGGGCAAAGGCAGACACGAGCCGGTCTCGCTCTCCGACCCCGTGCATGGTCAGTTCCAACTTGCCAAAACGGTCCCCAGCCAAGACATCAACTCCAGCCTGGTAAAAAATGAGCTCGGGGGTACAACGTTCCAGGACACGCGATAGCACCATGTGAAGGCAATCCAGATACGGCTCATCGGTGGTCCGGTCAGGCAGAGCAATATCCCACGAGCTGTGCTCTTTGCGGGCGGGGTAATTGTTTTCCGCGTGCATTGAGAAGGTAAAGACATCCGGGTCGGTCTGACACAACGATGCTGTTCCATTACCTTGATGGACATCAAGGTCGATAATCAAAAAACGCTGGGCCATCCCTTCATACCGCAGGCGTCGCAGGCTAATGACCATATCGTGAAAAATGCAGTACCCCTCGCCGTGGTCGGCAAACGCATGGTGGGTGCCACCTGCTAAATTCACCCCAAGCCCGTCGGACAGGGCGGCGCGTGCTGCGCCTAGGGTACCGCCGACCACCAAGAAGGCGCGGCGGACTAATGCCACTGACCAGGGCAGGCCGAGCCGCAGCAGGGCTCGGCGCTCAAGGGTGCCACTGCAGAAGGTGTGTACATATCCTGCGGTGTGCACCCGCAGGATATCATCTCGCGCTATCGGTTGGGGCTCGACAAGTTCCTCTCGAGTGAGGACGCGGTTGGCCAGGAGACGTTCCGGCACCAAACGGTATTTATCCATCGGATACGAGTGATGCCCCAGCGGAACCGTGTAGCCAGCAGAACTAAAAGCACGCACTACTTACTCTCCAATCTTGCGGCTTGGCCCCCTAAGCCTTAGCTCAACACACACGGGACGTAAAGAAAACACCGCTGCGGCGGACATGGGCCAGACAGTTGAGGAGAGCGGGCAAACCCGCTATGGTGAAAGATCAGGTTCAATTTTTTGTGGGTAGGCGATGCGGATTACTGTACTCGGGTCGGGTGATGCCTTTAATAGCGGCGGCCGGCGTCACAGTAGCTACTTTATTGAAGCTGAGCAGACAGGTTTCCTGCTCGACTGTGGGACAACAACCTTACTGGCACTAAAAGGACTGAAGATCCCGACTGAGCGCGTAGACTTTATTGCCATCAGCCATATGCACGGTGATCATTTTGGCGGCCTCCCTTTTTTTTTCCTGGAGAGTTTGTACCAAGAGCCCCGCTCCCGCCCGCTCGTCATTACCGGTCCCCCAAATCTCCAAACGCGCGTCGAATCACTCTATGCGGCGATGTTTGGAGAGCTAGCGGAGCGCCCACTCACCTTCCCTCTTGTGTACAAGGAACTCAGGGCCGATCGCACCGTCAGCGTGGGGGAAGTCGAGCTCACCCCCTTTGCCGTTCCTCATCTGGAAAAAGAGATGTGTTTCGGCTATCGGACACGCTTGGACGGAAAGACCCTCCTGTACTCGGGAGACTGTGGTTGGAACGAAAACTTGGTCCAGTATTCACAAGGCGCCGACGTCTTTATCTGTGAGTGTTGCTATTTTGGCTCACAAACGCCTTTTCACCTGAGTTATCCCGAACTTGTTCGAGAACGTGATCGCTTGGGTTGTAAACGCCTTGTCCTCAGCCATCTCGGGCGCGAAGTCCTCGCCCACCAGGGAGAGGTTCGCTTTGAATGTGCTCACGACGGCTTTGTGTTTGAGGTATAGACCACACGCAAGAGAAGAAGAGAGGATTGGACGAGTGGAGCCGAGCAGGATCGAACTGCCGACCTCTTGACTGCCAGTCAAGCGCTCTCCCAGCTGAGCTACGGCCCCACAAAGGCCAGGCGATGGTGCCACTTTCTGTCTCAGGAGTCAACCGTGTCTAGCCTGGGCCACCCGCCATAGCAATGGGCCCATCCCCAACCTCAACGGAGGCCTCAAACCGGTGGTTCAGCACGCTATAAACGCCCAGATATCCGCCCTGTCCACTCCGACCAAACAGCGAGACGTAGAAGCGCAGTCCATTTGGAGGAATAAAGATTCCGTTTGGTTCGTCATAAATCGTGCTGTAGCTCCGTCTCCTGACAGAAAGTTTATCCAGATTGGTCCGTGTTGCCGTATCAATAATTGACACCGAGTAATCGAGCGAGTTCGTAATAAAAGCCTTTCGTCCATCCGGAGAAAACGCGACCTTCTGCGGCAGGAGTCCAATACGGCCCTCATCCTCTTCCCTGGTGAGAGTCTGTACGCTGTTCGTGTTCGTGTCGATAATCGACACGCTGTTATCATCCAGATTCACGACGTACACTTCCGCAGCATGCGGGCGGACCGCGATACCGTTGGGTCCGTTGCCAACGTCGATCGTGGTCAGCAGTGTATTTGCCGCCAGATCAATAACCGAGACCGTTCCGTCCCCATAGTTCGTGACATACGCCCGTGTGCCGGCAGTATTAATTGCGATCTCTTGAGGTTCACGACCGACTCCTATGTCTGTCTCAACGGCCCGTGACGCCGTATTGATCACGCTGACCCGGCTCTGGGCTGCGTTGACTACATAGGCGTACCTTCCATCTGGTGTAAATGCCACACCAACAGGAGTGTCGCCAGCTTCAATTGTATCGATAACGGTCTTCGTGTGAAGATCAATGACTGAAACGGACCCACTTTCTGCGTTGGTAACATACGCGACCGCTTGGGTCGGGCTGATAGCTATCCCCCGAGGATTTTTGCCAACAGGTATGGTGAGGACCTCCTCATAGTTCGTGGTGCTCACCACGGACACCGTATCATCTCCGCTATTGGCGACCAAAACCGGCGGGGCCCCCGTACAGTTGGTAAAATTTAGAGTACATCTGTCTGTACAGCTCAAACTGCCGTCAGCAAACCCTGAGCTTTGGCACGTTTGTCCACTGAGAGCCCCGCCGTCGCACTCTTCGTTGGATTCGCTACTCCCATTGCCGCATTGGCCTTGAACAACAAAACACTGGCAGCTCTCCTGCCAGATAAAACTAGCGCTGATCTCGCGCTCGTCTTGGCTCGCTTTATCCCGAACCGTAACCTTATCAATGAATAAAGTTTCGGAAGATAATTCAACTTCTGCATCCGACATATCAAAGCTGTCAAGAAACTCCGCATCCCCCAGCCGCACGGTCTCTACGCTGCGGCTCTGGGTGTATGAAGCGCCGTTAGTGTCCTCCACGGTCAGCTCAAAGGTGTGGAGTCCAGTAGGTAAGAGATTAAAGTTGGTGACAAATCCAAAACCACTCTCCGCTGCCCACGGACGCTCAGGAAAAAATAGTTGGACGTCCTCGCGAGGAGAACAACACGGCACATCTATGGGTTCGTTGTCGTCAATTCTGATTTCAACATTGTTCAGAGCGACAGCGGGGGTATTGGCGAATGCCCAGCCCGACACCAATCCGATACCGCCGGCAAAATCTCCAGAGGGATTTTCAAAGACGGACGATAGAGGCGCACTATCGACGACGATCAAACGACCGTCGGACGCGGTGGCGATGTCAACCGGCACGCGCAGTTCAGGCCCACTGCCGGTGTCCGGCCCAGAGATGATGGTCCGCCCGCCGTTGCTCGGATCGACACGGAACACCGCCCGGGCGCCTTCATCGAGGACGGCCAGCTGACCATCGGCCTCAATGGCCAAGGCTCGGACTCGGTTGAAAGGGGGACCACCACCAGCCCCTGCACCCGACACAAACCTCCGAGTTCCGTTTGTTGGATCGACCCGGACAATAGCGTTCCGGCCGACATCAACAACAAACAGCTGGCCGTTGGACGCAACGTCAATGTCAACCGGGGTTATCCATCCCTCACCTGAAACAATGGTCCGCTCTCCAGTGTCCCGATCAAGACGAACAATCGCCCTGAGGCCGGCATCGGCCACCACGATCCGACAGTCACCTTCTGTGCAGTTGTTTTCGATCGCGATACCAAACGGAGCACGCAGGTTTACCGGTTCGGCCTCATCCTCAAACTCTTCATCCGAGATGATTGTCTGGCGGCTACTAATCTCAATCACACCTGATTGGCCGGAATCCGCGATCACGAGCGTGCTCCCCAACTCCGATGGTTCAGAATAGGCCGCGAGCCCATTTGGCCGCACAAAAACCGCTCCAGCTCGAGACAAGGCTTGCCGGCGGCCTGTCACAGGATCAACCCGGATCAGAGCCTTCCGGCCAAAATCGGTCACCGCGATCTGGCCGTCGGGCTCAACCGCGACTCCTTGGGGTATCAGCCAAGTCGGTCCAGGATTGGTCTGTGTCTCGTCGCCTTCGGTCTCTTCATTGATCAGGTCTTCTTCAGTCGGAACATCCATATCAGACAGAATCGTTCGACGGCCACTGACCGGGTCAATCCAAATGAGAGCCGGATTTTGCACCCAATCAGGTTCAGCTGCTTGGTCCTCAACGCCCATCTGAATGAGTTCGGCCGCTCGGTCTGTAGGACCCTTCTGAACAGTCTGGAGACTCTGGCTCTGTGCAGCAGTCGCAGAGGCGCTTGGCTCATCTTCGTCTTCGTTGCGCGCTGCAACAATGCCCATCGACTGCAGGTTCTCCTGCCAAGCTAGGGTGAGATCAATCTCCGCGGACTCGCCGCCGGCTCTGTCCCAGGCGACCGCTCTTTCGATCAGAATCTTTTGTTTATCTTCGCTCAGTTCTGCCCTAGCCAGCTTGAGATCAAGCGGACGGAGAAAGTCAAATCCCCCAGGTCTGACGGTTTCAATTCTATGTTCCCGTGTCTCTCGGGCGCCGGTCGTATCCTCAATCTCAATTGTTAGAGTATAAGCACCCTCTTCGAGCGCACTAAAATTAAAGACCCGCCCAAATCCACTCCGCAGAGCTTGAGGATAATCGGGATATGCAGCCGCAACATCTGCGCGTTTGGAACAGCACGGTACCCCACTGGCTTCCCCATCATCAATCCATAAACGGACAGTGACCAACGCGCCCGGCTCAGTCGAAAAGGCCCAGCCCGATATAACGCTCACTCCGCTGATGAGCTGACCCTGAGTCGGATTTTCAAAGGAGAACTCAATAGCGGTCAGTCCGGTACGGGGGAAAACGAACACCAGACCACTCCACAAAAGCACGGCGCCGAATCGGCGCAGTAGGGACATCATCTCTAGTCCACCTCTCCTTGAAGCCGGTCTCTTATTCGGAATCCCTGTCTGTTTTGGTCGTTGCGACGGCCACTACACACAGCCCGGTGGCATCAGCTTGGCGGATAACGGAGGGTTTATCCACAATCAAAGTTGTCTCAGCCTCGACGGCAAGCACACGGGCCTCAACGGCCCGCATCTCTTGAATCGTCTCCGGTCCAACCGTCGGCACATCAAAGCGCAAATCTTGGTGTGGTTTACTAACTTTGACAATGACCAGCCCGGGACCACCCAGCTCTCCACCGCGTCGAATCGTGGCATTTGTGCCCTCCAGCCCCTCGACGGCAAACACCGTGCCGCGCTTGACCACCACGCTCTGACCAATGTCCCAGCGCCCAATTTCCTTGGCCACCTCGACCCCCAGTTGGATGTCCTGCCACTGCTTGGCATCGGGAGCGATTTCGGTAAGCACTCCCGGCTGGGGAACCAAGTCGGACAGCAAACGGGTGGATTCCACGACCCTGATGCCTTCGCTTTCCAGCTCTTGGGCAATGCTCCGTAAGATCACGTCGTCCTTCAGACTCGGCAGCCGGCTGAGAAACGCCAGGCCGCGCGCGTCGGGTTTGATATTGGCCAGCGCTCCGGCTTTGTGGATCCCGCCAGCCATAACAGCTTGAGTCACGCCGGCGGCTTTGAAGATATCAATAATCCTACCCAGCTCTCCCACCCGAATCCAGCTCAGATCGGATACCAGGTCATTCAGCGTTTCCAGCGTTTCGCCCTGATGGGCAACCGCCACAATGTCTATCCCTTGGGTACGGGCCGCCTCAACAAAGAGGATGGGAAAGCGGCCGTTACCGGCAATCAGCCCTAGGCGAGACATTCTGTCTGCAATCTGTTGGCGAGAGTCCGCCCGACCCTAGCGAGAAGCCTCATCGGTGTCAGCAGACACCCCGCTCCGCGGTCGACACACTCCGCGCTCGGAATGCGCAATGAACTTCACGAGGTGAGCGATCTCGGGACAGGTGCTATACTCCTGACCGACACGGGCAAGAGCCTGTTTGAACGGTTTGTCCTCGACAAACAAGGTTCGATAGACCTTTTTCAGTATCTCCAGCTGGTCGGTCGTAAACCCGCGCCGTTTGAGCCCGATCAGATTTAAGCCAAACAGATAGGCCCGATCTCCTTGCGCCATGCAGTACGGGGGAACATCAAGAGAGACCATGGCTCCGGCGCCTAAAATCGCGGATTCGCCAATCCGAGCGAATTGATGGATGCCGGCCAGGGCACCAACTACCACAAAGTCTTCAAGCGTGACATGGCCGCCCAAATTGGCGCTGTTTGCCATCACAATATGATTGCCCAGCGTGCAATCGTGAGCGACGTGCGAATAGACCATAAATAGATTATGGTCACCGACTCGAGTGACCAGGCCGCCTGCGGTCGTACCGGGCTGGAGAGTGGCAAACTCCCGAACGGTATTGTGGTCGCCAATAATCAGCCTGCTGTCTTCGCCAGCGTATTTTTTATCCTGGGGAATCGCTCCGATACTGGCAAATTGAAAAATGTGGTTCTGCCGCCCAATTGTCGTCCGGCCTTCAATAACGGCATGTGGACCAACCTGGGTCCCTCGTCCGATCCGGACGTTCGGCCCAATGACCGTATACGGTCCAACCTGGACTCCGCTATCGAGCTCGGCACCCGGCGCAACGACTGCCGAGGGGTGTATATGTGTGGCTGCCGTCATGATTGCTTCCCATCTTTTCGCTTGTCAGCTTTACGACTGTCATGAAGGTCCGCTTCCGCAAGCGTAAATTCCAGTTCAGCCGCCACCGTATTGGCCACCGAGACAGTACCACGCATCTTCCAAAATTTTCCCCGCCGGTGGACGGTTTCGGACTCCAAACGGAGTTGATCTCCCGGAATGACTTGGCGCCGAAAGCGCACCCTGTCCAGCGCTGTCAGCAGCGCATATTGGGGCCGGTTGATCCCTTCTGGAACAGACGAACATACTAGGATGCCTCCGGCTTGAACAACCGCTTCACACAGCAAGACGCCGGGCATGACTGGATAATCGGGAAAATGACCTGGGAAGAAAGGCTCATTGATGGTCACGTTTTTGAGCGCCACGATCCGCTCGGCAGCGACGATCTCCACGACCCGGTCGACGAGCAGGAAAGGATAGCGGTGGGGCAGCAGGGCCGCGATAGGCAGGGTATCCATACAGGCAGAGAGTGGAGCACGAGCCGTGGACTAGCGTCTCAGCTGCGTAATCTTCCTCCCTCTTTTATTGTAGGCAGAAATCACGGGTACGGATGCGGTGAGCCCAATGATTGCTGCATCGAAGAAGCGGTTCACTGCGGCACTACACACCTCTGTGGCTGTTCTACCAGCGTTCGAACCGGTCAGCTCCAGCAGGAGGCCAACATTGCCAATCTTCATCTTCCGGTCAGCAACGGCCCGGCCGGGCAGAGATACCAGGTTCAGCGCGCGGAGAAAAACTCCGAGACCAGTACACCGCACAGAGGTTCTCCACTATTCGGCTGGGACTAAAACAGCGAACTAAAACGGTTGCCACCACCACTCTGGCCGATACCGCCAAAACCACCGAACGAAAAGTGAACGCTACTGGTGCGCTCATCCTTCTTGGCGTTCAGCGGTCTTCCCAACTCGATTCGAATCGGACCAAACGGTGATTTCCATCGCACTCCCGCTCCAACAGAATAGCGTAAATCGCCAAGGTCGATACCTTGGACGTTGGTAAAAGCGTTTCCAATGTCGTTAAACAGCACCCCTTTAAGGTTGAGGGCCGGGACAAGCGGGACAAGGATTTCATTGTTAATAATCAGCTGGTGGCTCCCACCGATAGGACGACGATAGGTGCGTTCTTTTCGCCCATCAGGCGAGCCACCGTCACTGACCACGACCACCACTTCCTCACGAGGACCAAGGCTCCGCTCACCAAAGCCCCGAATCGAGTTGATTCCGCCGGGGAAGTAACGATCAAACAAGGGCACATCATCCTTTAAGATGCGCGTACGTTGACTCGCAATGTGACGATTTTCAGTAAAGTCGATATCGCCCATGCCATAGCCGAAGACGCCGCCAGTCATCAGAGTGAACTGGCCAAAGCTGCGGCTACGCCAAATGGGCAAAAAGTAACGTCCCTCAAGCTCAATCTTGGTGTAATCGGCACTTCCGCCGGGGCCGGCATAGGAGAAGGAGATTTGTTGTAGCGATCCGGCTGTCGGCTCAAAGGGGTGGTTCAGCGTATCCCGCATGAGCACCGGCGAAATCAAGGAGGCGATTTGCGACCCCCGCTCGGCGCGGACGGCGTCCGGCGTAATCGGATCAAAGTTACTAATCCGCGACCGTTCCCATTGATACTGGAAACCAACCTCCACATCTCTCAACGAATAGCCCCAGAGCGAACTATAGCCCAGAGCGGTTAGGGGATAGAAAAGTCGGAAGCCGCCGCCAGTTCCTGAGCGGTCAAAGTCTTCAAAGACGAACCGCCAGTCAAACATCTCCAGCCCAAGGCGCAGGTGGGTATCCATGAGATATGGATCCATGAAATTGATCTGCGTATTCCGATACCGGGTTCCTATGCTGCCCCCGACAATGAGCCGCTGACCACGCCCCATGAAGTTATTTTCCTGAATCCGGGCATTGCCGACCACACTGGTTGCCGAGTTAAACCCGGCCCCTATGCTAAACGAGCCGGTCTGGGCTTCTTTGACATCGACCAACACGTTCAGCAGATCTTTTCGTTTGCCCCGCTGGGTGGTCAGATTGACATCGTCGAACAGCCCCAGCCGCCTCACCTGGTCACGGCTGAACTGGAGTGCCGAGGCGGCAAACAGACTTTGCTCAACAATCGACAGTTCGCGCCGAATGACTTTGTCTCGAGTTTTGCGATTGCCGGCAATAGCGATCTGGTCGATGTAGACCTCAGGCCCCTTATTCACTCGGTATGAGACATGCACGAGCTTCTCGTCAGGCTGGACATCGGTTTCCGGCTCAACGTTGACAAAGGCGTAGCCCTGGTCACTAAAATACCCGGTCAGGTTGAACACATCGTCGCGCAGTACACTGGCCTTAAACGTTCGCTTTGAGCGCAAGGTCAAGACCTGCTTTGCCGCGACTTCGCCTCCCACAACATCGCCCACGACCCGAACCTCACCGACTTTATACTTCGGCCCCTCCTCAAGGCGGATGGTAACGACCAAGCCCTCTCCACGGTGTGTCACCTCCGGCTCATCAATACGGACATTGATATACCCATTATCATAATACCATGCCGTCAAGCGTTCGACATCAGTCTTAAGCGCTTCGTTACTCAGCACGCCAAACGGGAGAAAACGAGACAACCAGTTCTTCTTCTTGGTCTGCATAAAGCCAGCGAGAATCTTATCAGAGAAAGCCTGGTTGCCCTCAAAAACAATATCAATCACGCTCGTTTTTGTGTTCTCAGAAATCGTAAAAGAGACGACTGTTTCACGGTTGACCGTCGATTCGGTCCGGTACGAGACGTCTGTATCTAGATAACCTTTTTTCTCGTACAAGGCTTTGACATCGAGAATTCCACGGCGGATTCTGATTGGATTTAGAATGGTCCGTGGATGGATTTTTAGCTCTGTCAGGATCTCTTCTTGGCTGACCCTCTTATACCCTTCCACCCGAACCTGACGAATAAGCGGGCGTTCCCACACCCAGTACGTCAACACATTTTGGCCGTCGTGCT
This sequence comes from uncultured Binatia bacterium (SeqCode), assembly GCA_965214605.1. Lineage (GTDB taxonomy): Bacteria > Desulfobacterota > Binatia > Bin18 > Bin18 > JAAXHF01. The sequence goes on from OZ243961.1 coordinate 1,897,016, forward strand.
TGTCCAGACGAGCCTCGATATTCTTGAAGAAGCCCATCTCGTAGATCGATCGGATATCCTCATCGACCGTCTCAAGGTTGAGCGGATGGCCGGGCCGGGATGATACACGAATGCGAATCGCCTCAGTATCGACCTGCTCATTGCCGCCGATCGCAATTGCGCTCAGAATCGTCTGCTGAGTCGGTGCTTCGGCTGGTGCTGAATCCGCAGGAGGGCGAGGCGGTTGACCCGTCGCTGATGTTTCTCCCTGCCCTTGACCGGGAAGACCGAGCAGGGCGAGGCTCAGGGTCGGGACCAGCCACCATACTCTCAATATTCCCCCCATTTGCGCACCTTTCCCCAGTCGGTCTCCCCTAACAAAATCTCCTCAGATTGTAAAGCCGTTCAGCCTGACTGAGAGCTAGCCGGGGCTGGGGTGAGCCCCGGCTTGGAACGGGAGCTCACGCAGCAGGCCCGCCTCAAGCCGGAGCGTCCGACTCATCAAGGCCGCCACTTTTTCGTTATGGGTCACAATCACCAGAGTGATGCTCCTAGCCTGATTCAGATTGAGCAACAGCTGCAAGACGCTCTCCCCAGTGTCAAGATCAAGATTTCCCGTCGGCTCATCGGCCAACACCAGGTGGGGTTGTAGCACCAGCGCGCGTGCCACGGCAACCCGCTGCTGCTCGCCCCCAGACAGTTCTCCAGGCCGGTGTGTCAGCCGATCCTTGAGCCCAACTTGCTCGAGAATTTCAATCGCTCGCCGGTTGGCCTCAGAGCGATGTACTCGGGCGATCAATCCGGGCAACATGACGTTCTCAACAGCGCTAAAATCGGACAACAAATGATGGAACTGAAAAATAAATCCGATTTTCCGGTTGCGCAGTACAGCCAACTCCTCGCTCGGCAAGGCAAAAACGTCCTGGCCGTCTAGCCATACCTTGCCCGCGCTGGGGCGATCAAGCGTGCCGAGAATGTGGAGCAAGGTACTTTTACCAGCCCCAGACTCACCAATAATAGCGATGCGTTCCGCCCGTCGGACGTCGAAGTTCAGCCCGCTCAAGACCTGGATCGCTTGTTCCTGCTCGCCGTAGTGTTTGCTGAGCTGCTCAGCTCGAATCAGAACCTGCGTCACACCGTCTCTTTTGGCATATGGATCGTGCTCTCTTCCCTGTCTAACGGTCAGGATGATCCACATTTATTCGTAGCGGATGACTTCAACCGGCGCTAAACGGGCAGCCTGACGGGCGGGGTAAATCGTTGCGCCCAAGCAGATAACGATGGAGGCCAGGCCAACGATCAGAAAATTGTGGAGAGACATCTTGATAGGCACGGTCGAAACATACCACACGTCGGGTGGGAGCTCGATGAACTCGTAGCGCTGGAGCAACCAGCACAGGATAAAACCCGTCAGCGTCCCCAAGAGCGTGCCAATCAGTCCAATAATCAGTCCTTTGTAGACGAAAATCCGACCGATCGCCGCATCCGAAGCCCCCATCGATTTCAGCAGAGCAATATCTTTACGTTTTTCCATAACAACCATGATCAGGGTCGCAATGATGTTAAACGCGGCAACCAGCACGATCAGCAATATCACAATCGAATACACAAATTTTTCAAGGCTCAGGGCCGTAAACAGGTTACGGTTGATTTCGGTCCAATCGCGGGCCTTGTAGGGAAAACCGAGCAGATCCTCAATCTGTCGGGCAATCGGCTGCGCGTTGTACACTTCCTGGAGCCGAATTTCAAGCCCAGACACCTGTTGGCCGAGTTTGAAGAACTGCTGGGCATCCTGAAGGGCCATATAGAGCAGACCACTATCGTACTCGACCATGCCGGCATCGAACAGGCCAACCACCACAAAGCGTTTCAAACGAGGCGCTATGCCGAGCGGTCCAGGGGTGCCGCCAATGGGAGAGAACAGGGTAATCGGATCGCCAAGTAAGAGGCCAAGCTGATCGGCTAGCTCCTCACCGATCACAATCCCTGGTAGCTCAACGCTGTGCTGGGTCGTGCCATTGTGAACGCTCACCACCTGCTTTTGGCCGAGCTGGGCAAGATCCCCCTCTTTCATATGATTGGCGATATTGACCACCGCGCTAGCCAGGGCAGGTTCGACCCCGCGCACGACAACCCCAGACACTCCACGTTGTGAACTGACCATCACCTGGCCGTAGAGGAAAGGCGCGGTCGCGGCGATCCCTGGCACCTGACGTATCTGTTCCATCACCGACTCATAGGCGTCTAGGGGACCATTCAGGCTGGACAGCAGGATATGTGGATTAAAGCCCAGAATCCGACTCCGTAAATCTTCTTCAAACCCGGTCATAATAGCCAGGGTGACATTGAGCACCATCACCCCAATTAAAACCCCGAGGGTCGATATCGTTGTAATCAGAGAAATAAAAATCTCACGCCGCTTAGCGCGCAGATAGCGGAAGCTGATAAAGAGTTCGTAGTGCACGGAAAAAAATCGCTCTCGGGCCGGATATATCCCTGATTCTTCTGAGGAATTAAAATTTATAGCAGAAAATTTCAGACAACGCTTGCAATAGACGACGCCATGGGCTGTGAGATGGATGAAGGTGGCGGGACTGAGAGGAGACGATATTTCCAGACGCTGCTGGTTTATTGTAGCCCGTGGACGCTGAACAGCCTCTCTAGAGACCTCTCTGTGGATCACCTGTGAGCAGTGCTAGTCTTTGACAACTTCGACCCAACGTTCCGTGTGGGCGACGACCTCGCCAATCACGGCAGCGGCTGAAATACCGGCATTCTTGAGCGCTTGCACACAGGCGCCCGCCTCAGACTCAGGAACGGCCATGAGCAAGCCGCCCGAGGTTTGTGGGTCAAAGGCCACTTCATCAAGCTCGGCGGCAACCTGCGGGGATACGTCAACTTTATCGGCCAGATAGGTCCTGTTACGTTTGCAACCGCCGGTAGTATAGCCCTCGCCGGCCAGGCGCAGCGCGCCCGGCAAAATCGGGAAATGGGCGGCCCGCAACCGGAGGCTGACCCCACTCCCGTGCGCCATCTCATATCCGTGGCCCATCAGGCTAAACCCACTCACATCGGTACACGCGTGGACCGTATAGCGCGCCATGACGTGGCTGGCGGTTCGGTTCAGGCTCAGCATCGAATCAACCACGGCCGCGTATTCCGTATCTTGGAGGTGGCGGCGTTTGAGAGCCGTTGTCACAATACCCGTGCCAAGCGGTTTGGTCAGGAGCAGCACATCGCCTACCTGAGCGCCGACGTTGCGAACCACGCGTTGGGGGTGAACCACTCCGGTCACGGCCAAACCGTATTTAATCTCATCATCGGCAACCGAATGCCCCCCGACGAGCACCGCCCCAGCCTCGCGTACTTTTTCGGCCCCACCCTGGAGGATTTCGGCCAGCACCATCTTGTCGATGCCATCCTGGGGAAAGCAGACGATATTCATCGCCGTTTTTGGTTCGCCACCCATGGCGTACACATCGCTGAGCGAGTTGGTGGCTGAAATACGCCCATAGGTGTACGGATCATCCACCACTGGGGTAAAAAAATCGACCGTATTAATAATGGCCACGTCATCCCGTAACCGGAAAACACCGGCATCATCAGAGGTCTCAACACCAACCAACAGATCGGGATGCCGCTCAGTGGAGAGCTTGCTCAGGACGTGTTCGAGGTCCGCCGGACCCAATTTCCCTGCTCAACCGGCGGCTTTCACTTTTTCGGTCAAGCGTATTCTGCAACGCTGATCCTCAGCCTGCGGATGTGTTGTCGTCATAGTGTCCTTTACGGTGTAGGTCTTGCCAGGTGTCTCTAGGCTTTTCGCAATTTCCGAACATCGCCAACCCGCAGCGTCAGCCCGGTACGGTCAAAGTACTCCAGTAACGGGATAGCTGTTCTCCGACTAATCCCCAGCATATCCCGAAATGTTGCGGCCGATATTTCTCCGTGACCGGTGAGCTGTTCGACCAGGACAGCCCGGGCCCGCTCTAGACTCGTCCAACTCAAGTAAAATTCTGCGGCAACCTTCACCACCTTATGTTGGGACTCTAAAACGCCGAGCAAGTCTCCGAGCTGCTTGCGCGAGACGGCCAGCTTTGCCTCCAAGTCTTTGACCTCCGGCGGCGTCAAACCACCGTCGACCAACAGCCGCTCAAGGCTGGCACTCAGAATTTGCTCATCCTCGCTTAATTCCACACGATGCGACGGCAGGCGGAGCGTGCTCTGCTCGCGCCTAACGCTGTTCTCGGCGACGAATTTATCTATCACCGCCCGAAAAATTTTGGGCGAAAAGGCAAGCTGGCTGCGCAGCGACTCCAGCTCCATGCCTCGGGCCAGGGGCGTACGGGCATGAAAGTCGGTCAGGATACGATCTACCGCTGTGGTGAGCCGCTGCCACTTGCTGAGCGCCGCGTATGCCTCAGGATGATCGGCGTCCGGCAGGGGAAAGATATCCGCATCGTTGAGCAAGAGTGGAGCGACTTCTTTTTCCTGAGCGTTGACTCCCAAATAAATGTCCTCAAGTGAAACGGCAAACTCGGGCCGAACTTCAATATAGGCGCGACAGGCTTGGAGGAGGTCGGTCGTCCGTAGCAGCGCCAGCTGCTCTTGTATGCTGCCCTGCTCGGCCGACCGAGTCCGCAATCGACGATGCCGCGTGGCAAAGGGGTTGACGACCTCGCCGCCCCCAAGCGTGGCTTGGGCAGTTTGATTGCGCAGAATAAAGCGGTCGCCGCGCAGGGCAAGTACCGCCTCTTCTAGGACAATCTGGGCAAAGGCGGTCGAGCGGGGAGCTAGGCTGTCTTGACCTCCTAGCAGGATGATTTTCCCGAGCGCCTCAGCCGTTCCAACGTGCACCCGGACCCGCTCATGGTTGACGACCTCGTGCTTGGCCCCAGGTCTGATCTCAACCCAGGCGTCAAAGCGCTGGGTCGTGCGGGTAATGTTCGGATGACACACCACATGGCCGCGCGTAATGGCGCTCTTTTCCAGACCAGCCAGATTGAGCGCCACTCGCTGGCCCCAGTTGGCTTTGGAGACCGCTTTGCCATGCACCTGCACCGAGCGCACCCGGGTCTGCTCTCCGCCGGGAAGGATCCTGACGGTCCCTCCCCTCTCCACGCTTCCGGCGGTTGCCGTACCCGTCACCACCACGCCATGTCCCTTCATCACAAACGCCCGGTCGACCGGCAGCCGAAAATAGCCCGGCAGGACCGGCCGTTCATAGCCGGCCAGTTGATCCGCGATAGTGTCGCGGAGTTCTTCAATACCCCGACCGGTCACAGAAGAAACCGCCACCACCGGTGCGCCCTCCAGAGTGGTGTCAAGGCTCAGGATTTCGATCTCTTCGTGGACATCGGCCAGGCGGGCGGCATCAACGAGGTCGGCTTTGGTAATGACAAAGATCCCATTTTTGAGATCCAACAAATGTAAAAAATCCAGGTGCTCTTCGCTCTGCGGCATAACGCCGTCATCTGCCGCTACGGTGAATAAGACCAGATCAATGCCGTGCGCCCCGGCCAACATATTTCGAATGAAACGTTCGTGGCCGGGCACGTCGATAATCCCCGCTCGCTCACCATTGGGCAGGTCCAGATACGCAAATCCCAGTTCAATAGAGATGCCGCGTTCCTGTTCCTCCTGGAGACGGTCAGTGTCGTGGCCGGTCAGGGCTTTAATCAAGGCCGTTTTTCCGTGGTCGATATGACCGGCAGTCCCAATAACGTGTGGCATGAGGTTACTCCCGCGCAGGCGAGCGGTATTCGCAAAGAGGGCTTGCAGAAACACCCTGTCTTGAGTGACGCCCGCGCAGGCAAGGGGTATTCTGGCAAAAAGGACAGGAAAAAGGAATCCCACCGTGGGGGCCCCCCGCACGGGTCAGTCTGAATTGTCTTTCTCTCCTGAGAGAGTCCCCTATTCTCCACAACCAAGAAGGATGGTCCCACCCTTGGGAATCTCCGTTAGCGGCAACGTCAATCTGTCTACGGGTGGGATTGTTCCCGGGACCGACCTCCGGTCAGCTTAAACTGCCCCACAGGGAGGGGCCTTGCCCAAGGCTCACAGCCCGCTGGGGCAGCTGAGGCGCGGCCGACCGGACGAGTGAGCCCGGCATGACGAGCGGCAACGTCTCAATGGGGAGAAGGCAGAATTTCTCTTTGCGGCCAACCTGGCGAGATAATGGATGTTGTCGGCCGGGAAGGCGGCGACCTCATCGAAGCTGAGGTGTTCCTGTTGACTCCCCAATCCGGACATCGATAACTCTCCCCACTTCTCCTTAATGGAGCTGAAGGAGAGCTCTTCATACCCGGTGCTGCCGCCAGTCTGCATATCCGCGCGCTCATCACCTCCGATTTGGCCATCCGGACATTTTACTCGCTCTGGTGACGTGTTTGCGGGAGTTCTTCATTGTTCGTTGCCATTGGTGCTGCCTTCTGCTTAGCTGCCAGCGTCCGCGCGTTCAATCTTATCCACCAGAAAGGCCGCGACCTGGTTGAGGCTGATACGCTCCTGCTGGAGGGAGTCACGGTGACGCACGGTAACGGTCTGGTCGCTCAGGGTCTGGCCGTCAATGGTAAAGCAGTACGGGGTGCCAGCCTCGTCCATGCGCGCGTAGCGCTTACCAATGCTCTGTTTTGCGTCGGTCTGGACGGCATACTTGGGTCGCAGTTCGTGGTAGAGCTTATTGGCAATCTCAGGCATGTTTTCTTTATTGACCAGCGGAAAGATGGCGGCCTTGATCGGGGCGAGCCGGGGGTGGAATTTCATGTACACCTTGCTGGGCCGCTGGTCATCAGGTGTGTAGGCTTCACACAGCACGGCTAAGGTGCCACGGTCAGCCCCGGCGCTGGGCTCAATGACATGCGGGAAATAGCGTTCGTTGCGGTCCGGGTCAAAGTAGCGCAGCTTATCGCCCTGTCCACAATGAACGGCGTGTTGGCGGAGATCGTAGTCGGCACGGTGAGAAACACCTTCTAGCTCGCCATAGCCGGGGGCAGTGAACGGGAAGCGATATTCAACGTCGCTCGTTCCCGCTCCTTCTCTGGCGTAGTGGGCGAGTTCATCTGGGTCGTGCTCGCGCAGAGTCAGGTTCTCACCGGCCAGGCCAATCGCTTGCCACCAGCGAAACCGCGTATTGCGCCAATACTGGTACCATTCCTCAGCCTGCTGGGGGTGAATAAAGAACTCCAGTTCCATCTGCTCAAACTCGCGAGAACGAAACGTGAAGTTGCGCGGGGTGACCTCGTTGCGAAATGCCTTGCCGATCTGGGCAATACCAAACGGCACTTTCACCCGGTTGCTATCCAACACATTCCAGAACTGGGTGAAAATGCCCTGTGCGGTCTCCGGCCGGAGGTAGGCGACTGCAGACGGGTCTTCGACCGCACCGGTTGTTGTCTTGAACATAAGATTGAACGGTTTTGGATCGGTGATTTCCCCACCACAAAATGGACATGGGAGCAGTTCTGTGTCCGCCTGGTCGGTGGCCAGCACGTGGACAAGTTGTCTCAAATCAACACGCAGCGGCTCGTCCGCTTCCCTGTCGGCGGCCAACCGAGAGAGCGTTGTCGGTGGGTTTCTGACCAGCGCTAGGTTCGGGGCAAGCTTGCGGGCTTCGGTGTTGGCCCAACGCCTCAGGCCTGTGACACTCGGCCCATCCGCACCCGCCAGTGCGGCTAGCGAGGCATACCAGGCGCTCTCCTCGATCATCTCCCAGACGTGGTCATAGCGCAGGAGTTTTTTGCAGTGCCGGCAGGTACTCATCAGATCGGCAAAACCATCCAGGTGTCCCGATGCTTCCCAGACCTTGGGGTTCATGATGACGGTCGCGTCAACCGGAACGACAGCGATCGGCTTGCCGTCAGGACCGGCGGCTGGGCAGCGGACCACGTCCTGCCACCAGGCTTCCTTGAGGTTGCGTTTCAGCTCTGCACCGAGCGGACCGTAGTCCCAGAAACCATTGATGCCACCGTAGAGTTCGGACGACTGAAAAATGAAGCCGCGCCGTCTACACAGGGCAACGATGAAGTCCATGGATTTAGCTGCTGAGGCGGTCCGGGCGGTCGATTCATGCATAACAAGAACTCATCTTTCAGTGACGGGAATCAGAAAAACACGATAGGGGAAGGCCCAGAGTGGGCGCTGTAAGGCTAGTGTGCAGGCTTATTGCCGTGAAACTGAGAGAGCCGATCAATCACAAAGGCGCGCGAATCGCTATAGTACAGGCCGCGCATTTTCAGCGCCCGTTTATTCGGTTCTTCGGCCAGCAATTCTTCCAGCAGATAGTCCGGGCCCCGGACATACATGCTTGGGGTTCGCAGGCGGAGATCGGCAAGAAAGCGCTCGCGGAGGAACCTGCGGCCGGAACTATGCAGACCGTGGAGGGCAAACAGGATTTTTTGTTTTTTCACCTCAAGGGTCAGGACATCGGGACCGGGCCAACTCTGAACCATACCGGTGAACTCGATCAGCTCGGTCCCTCTGGTGCTCATCTGAGCAACGAGCGGTGGGGCGAGCCACAACGGCAGGACTAGGCCACACAGCAAGGAGAGCGAGTTCTGAGCGGACAAGAGCAGCGTCAAGCGTTGTAATTTCATCGTCTGATGTGGCTCTAGGTCAACACATCGCTGGCCCGTAAGGCCATGACCTCCTCAGCCGAGTATCCCAGGAGATTCTGTAGAACCGCATCGGTGTCTTGGCCCAGACACGGGGCTGACCGGCGGACCTGACAGGGCGTGTCGGAAAAGACCCAGGGCATACCGGCATGGCGACGCACACCAACCTCAGGGTGCTGATGCTCGGCAAAAAAGCCACGCTCTTGTAGGTGCTGATCTTGGGCGAGATCTTTGTTGGTGAGGGCCGGAAAAGCCGCTACTCCGGCGGCCTGCAGGGTGTGGGTCACTTGTGTCTCCGTCCGCACTCGGGTCCACTCACTCATGACCGCTTCAAGCGCCTCCTCATTTTTTTTGCGATTGGCCAAGCTGGCAAAACGCGCATCGGCCGCCAGCTCTGGCCGACCCATACCCCGACACAGGCGCTGCCATTCGTCCTCGTTGGCCACGACAATACTCACCCAGCGGTCTTGCCCCTGGCACGGAAACAGCCCGTGCGGGGCCATGTACGCGTCTTGATTTCCGGTCCGGGGCGGGGGTTCTCCGTGCATCTGCTGGGCTATCAGCCCCTCGCCCAACAGGGTCACCGACGTCTCCCACTGGGACAGATCAATATACTGCCCCTCTCCCGTTCGGGCCCGGTGCATGAGCGCGGCCAGAACGGCAAACGCCCCGTGCAAACCACCGTTCGGATCTCCGTACGAGAAGCCCACATGCATGGGTGGAAATCCAGGAAACCCCGTCACCGATGACAAGCCACTCATCGGCACCTGGGCCGGGCCGTACGACACATACGCACTCTCCGGTCCGGTCGTCCCATAGCCCGACATGGAGATCATAATAATATCAGACTTTAACTGCTTGAGGACCTCATAGCCGAGGCCCATCTTGTTCATCACTCCGCCAGCAAAATTCTCGGCCACAATATCACTGGCCGCAACCAACTTCTTGGCGATCGCTATCCCCTCAGGCTTCTTTAAATTCAAACACACAGAGGCCTTGCCCTGATTATACTGGTTGTAATACCCGCTACGATTAGGGCCCGGCTCGCCATCGGCAAAGGGCGGAATACGACGGGTCACACACAGCCGACTCTCGGTCTCAATGCGAATGACCTCAGCGCCCAGATGAGCCAACTGCAGGGTCGCAAACGGGCCGGCCCAGACCCAGGTGAAGTCGGCAACGCGAATGCCGGATAGGGGAAGTTGATTGTCCATTGTGATGTTCTCTTGATATCATATTAGATGACGCTGCGTTCTTTTAGCCGATCCAACTCCGCCTGCTCCAGACCTAAGCGCCTGCCAAACACCTCGGCGTTATGCTGTCCTAGGCACGGGGCCGGACGGCTTAGCGCCCACGGTGAAGCAGAGAACTGATACGGGGCACCAGGGTAGCGGAGCAATCCCGCTTCAGGATGACCGATGGTGGCAAAAAAGCCGCGCGCATTCAGGTGTGGGGAGTCCAAGAGATCGCCCATTGTTGAGACAGGGGCAAACGGGACGCGCCTGGCCTGGGCGGCATGATAGGTTTCCTGGACCGACTTATCCTGCAGGTAGTCTTCAAGCAAGGGCTTCAACGCATCCCAGTTGGCCGACCGTGAGGGGAAGTCCTGAAACAAATCCATCGACGCCCACTCAGGGTTGCCCATGAGATCCATCGCTCCATTCCATTGGTGATCTTCAATGGCCAAGACGTAGATATAGCCGTCGCGGCACGGCAAAACGTCCTGCGGAATGAGACGAAAGCCGAGACGTGAGGCCACACTGCCGTCATATGGCCAGGAGATATAATTGTTCTCCATAATAGCAACCAGACACTCCTGCACGGACACATCGATGTGTTGTCCCTGCCCACTCGTAACACGTCTAAACAGCGCGCCAAGAGAGCCAATCGCAGCGTTTACCCCAGCCTGCAACCCGGCTTGCTGGCCGAACGCTTTCAGCGGCGGGAGATCTTCTCGCCCCGAGGCGCCGCTCAGATAAACAATACCGCCCGCACTCCACATAGTCAGATCGTGGGCGTGATAGTCCCGGTTGGGGCCGGTCTGGCCAAATGGAGAGATTGAGGTCATGACCAAGCCAGGATTCAGCTTGTGGACTTCTTCATAGTCCAAGCCACGCGCCGCCATATGCGGCGGCGGATAATTATGGACGAGCAGATCGGCCTCTTGCACCAGGCCTCGGAACAGCTCTTGCCCCCTGTCGTCGAGCAAGTCGAGCGTGACTCCAAGCTTGTTGGTGTTCAGATATAGGAACAGGCCACTCTTTTCCAGATGGGCACTATTGCCAGGATAGGGCCCCCGCCGTCGGGCGTCATCGCCGCCGGGCTCTTCTACCTTGATCACTTCAGCGCCAAGGTCGGCCATCAGCTTTGCGGCATACGCCGCACCGACCATATGACCACACTCAACAACACGAATCCCCTCCAGAGGACCTACGGAAATCTCGGCGACCATGGGTGTCCTTTGCTTTGACTCAGATACAGATCATCTGATACTAGACAACCAACTTATGGCCCGCAAGGGCACGCTCTTACATCTTGAAGGAGGAGAGAGCATGGCAGAATCAGAACGCTACCAAAAAGGCGCCGCCAAAATGAAAGAGCTGTTTGGCGCGGAACCACGACCGGGCATGATGCAAGAGGACTTTCTGAACATCACGGTCGAGAATCTGTTTGGTGATATCTGGGGCCGGCCGGGACTCGAAACCCGCGAGCGCTCAATGATCACGGTCGCTGCGCTAACCGTCCTCTCCCGCAGCCCGGAACTCAAGGCTCATATTCGGGGAGCCCTCAATATCGGCATCAGCCGCGAGAAAATTCAAGAGATCATGATTCATCTGGCCCACTACGGCGGCTGGCCGGTCGGGGTGAACGGTCTGCGGATTGCGCAAGAGGTGTTTGACTCAATCGATAAAAAGGATGCCGGTTAGGACTGGAGACGCTGTCCCCCTCCCCCCTGAAGGGGTCGGGGGGAGGGCTGCCCTCTGTCTTATCCTCCCCGAGATGAGGGAACTCCTCACCTCTAGAGGTGGATGAGACGTCGGTAGGCGTCCAGCATGGACGATTGGCCGCTGGCTGAGTAAAACACATTGACACAGATGACCTCATCGACGACGTCCTCGTAGTCGGCCAAACGTTTGCGCGCCTCGTCTGCCGTCCCGGCAATCGTCAAACGATCAACTGCCTCGTCGGGGATTGCCTCGACCGCCCGCTCAAGCTTATTCTCGGGGACGTACCGCCGGGCCGCATCGGCCGCAGCCGAAAAGCCGTGTTCACGCAGCATGTAGTCATAGTAGGGGTGCGGCAGAGGCGCAAAGAGGCGACAAATAGCTTCGCGGGCAGCCTGCCGCGCCTGCTCGCGGTCATCGTCAATCGCGACCATCGCCCCCATCAGAAAGCCCAGCTGGCGGGGATCACGTCCGGCCTCTTCAGCCGCCGTCCTCGCGGCCGGTTGAATCACCTCCCGCGCATACTCGGCGGACAGGATGGCGCCGAGAGCCAGGCCGTCCGCCACCCGACCGGCGACCTTGACCATGCGGGGAAAAACTGCCGACAGATAGATGGGCACATTGTCCCGGAGCGGCGTGACAGCCGGCACCCAGTTCATACGATGGATCTCTCCCTCGTATAAGACCCGCTCGCCGGCCTTGGTGTGGAAAATTTGGCGGAGCAATTCCACGTACTCTGTCATCTTTTGGTACGGGCGTTCGTGCGGCACCCCCTGCCAGTCGGCATTGATGAAACGGTTTCCGCTCCCAACCCCAAGCACTAGCCGACCGCCGGATAACTCGTCGACATCCACCGCGCTCATCCCGGTAATAAACGGGCTGCGGCCATACGCGTTAAGGACATACGTGCCGAGCCGCACCCGTTCGGTTGACAGCGCCAGAGCAGTGAGAGGTACAAAGGCGCTCCGCCACGCCTCGGTGACATACAGCGAATCAAGCCCCGCGGCCTCGGCTTCCTGGGCGATCCGAATCATGTCCTGTTGAGCCATCCCACCGCCGGGAAAAATCAGTCCCCGTCGCATAGGCTTCTCCTCCTTCAGTCCGAGCGGTTTAGGGACGCAACACCACGAGCCCGTCCCGTACGGCAGGGCCGCCGTCCTCGGTTCGGACCTCAAAGTGAATCGCCTCGCCGTGCGGGGTAGTTTGACGCGACAGAATACGAACAGTGACCTCTGAGGGCATCAGCACCATCGCCCCAAACCGACACGCCACGCGTTTGACTCGCTCGGGTCTGTTCGCGATTTCTAGCTCAAGCACACGCGATACTCCTATCGCCAAGGTCGCCGTGCCATGCAGAATAATCGCCGGCAGTCCCGCCGCGGTGGCAACCTCCACGTCGGTATGGACCGGGTTCCAGATGCGCGCGCACTCAGTATAGACATGGGCGGCTCCAGGAGCAATTGGGACTGACACTTCGGCCCGTATCGCACCGTCGTTGCTGGGGGCAGGAATGGGGGCGGGAAGATCTCGCGCCCCACGGTCCGGACCACGGACCTCAACCCCACGATAAATTGCCCCCTGCCAGGTGGAACTCACCAATTCGCCCTTGGCGTTTGTCGTGTCCAGGCGGAGGATTTGATAGGCTCCGGGTCTGCGTTTCTCGACCCCAACAATCGTGGCCCGGGTGGTAAGCCTATCTCCGGCTCGGATAGGACGGTGGATCACCAGCTCATGGGTAGCGTGGACCGCCCGCATATGCTCCTCTTGGCTCAGCGAAGCGTTGACCGGATGATGACGCATAGCCACAATGACCGGCCACTCCACACATACCGGAAACACAGGATGCGCAAGCACACCCTCGGGGCGCAAGGTATCAAGGTAACACGGCAAGCTATCCCCAATGCCGGCAGCGTAAGCCATCACCCAGCGAGCGTCGACTTCATGTACAGCAGACTCGCCCGAACTTCCAACACTGTCTGAACTGAGTGGCATGCTTTCCTCCTCACGTCTACGGCAAGCTAAGCTCGTACTGGCCTGGTACAACAAACTGCCTGCTCCTGCAAGCTGTTTGCGTCTCATCCGTGTCTCGGGGTAAAAAAGTCCAGTACCGAGGCGATCTACACGGGGAGAACGGCAATGCGATACATCATCTATGGAGCCGGGGGGATTGGCGGGGGGATTGGCGCCCAACTGTTCCAGCACGGTCACCAGGTCATCCTAATCTGTCGTGGAGACCACCTCGCTGCCATCCAACGCCAGGGCCTGACCCTCAAGACCCCACACGGAAGCCCGACTCTCAACATCCCGGCCGTCGGCCATCCGTCACAGATCCGCTTTCGCGATCACGATATTGTTCTGCTGAGCATGAAATCCCAAGATACGGAACAGGCCCTGCGCGATCTGTACCAGGTCGCCAACGACACGCTTCCCGTCGTGTGTGCCCAAAACGGTGTCGATAACGAGCGCATGGCTGCCCGGCGATTTCAACACGTGTACGGCATGGTCGTATGGATGCCCGGAACCTATCTCGAGCCTGGTGTGGTGCTCAATCATGCAGTGCCAGTCGGTGGCATTCTTGATGCCGGCCGCTACCCCAGCGGCGTTGATGAACTCATCACTCAGGTGACTGCCGATCTGACCCAGAGTGGCTTTAGTGCCCACCCTGAGTCCGATATTATGCGCTGGAAGTATACGAAACTGCTGTCCAATATTCGCAATGCCCTGCAGGCTGTGTGCGGGGTCGATGCCCGCTCCACAGAGTTTGGGCGGGCGGTCCGGGCAGAGACCCGGGCGTGTTATGAGGCGGCCGGCATTGCCTTCGCCCCTGAAGAGGAGTTCCAAACGCGTGTACGCACCCAGCTCAAGCTGGCCGAGATTGAGGGCCAGGTGCGCCAGGGCGGCTCGTCGTGGCAGAGTCTCAAACGTGGCCTGGCAACAATTGAGACCGATTTTCTGAACGGCGAGATTGTGCTCCTCGGTCAGCTGCATGGCGTCCCCACGCCCTATAACCGGGTCCTCCAACGAGTGGCCAACCATATGGCAGCGCTCGGCAAAGCACCCGGCAGCTACAGCGTTGAAGAATTGCAAAAGCTGGTCGAGGCGGAACGCGCGGGCTGAAGATCATACGCGCTCCCCGGTCAGAGCCTTTCGGTTCTGTCTGAATCGGTTATACTGGGGCCTATGTTTTTTCCTTTTGTTGCAAGCCTGCCGGACTGGATAGAGTATATTGAGGGCAAAGCACCCATCGTGCTGGTGGCCCCACACGGCGGACGCAGGCCGAGTAACGCGCCAATCCGGGACAGCATCAAGGTCAATGATCTGCATACTGCTACGCTCACCCGGCAGTTAGCCTCCCGAACGGGTGGCTATGCTCTCATTAACCAGTCGCTCGATCGCAACGAAATTGATCTCAATCGGGTCAGCCAGGTGCGCACCGATGCCCCATGGTTTCCCGATGCACTACTCGAGCTCATGTCCCATTTGGTGGCCCGGCACGGTACGGCCAAGGTGTTTTTTGTGCACGGCTGGAATGTGGTCCAGCCGGTGTGCGACCTGGGGGTTGGCTTGAAACAACATGGGACCCGCCTCGTACCCGCTGGCAAGGGCGCGCCAACCATTGGAGCCGCCTTTTTGTCTGAAGAATTGCTGCCGTTTCAGACCGCCGGGATGGCTGCCGGGCTCGACGTGTCGCTCGGCCGCCGCTACCCAGCTGCCGCAAAAAACAACTTTATGCAGGTCTTTAGCCCCCGTTTTGCCGAGGATGAATCGTTTCCGATTCGAACCCTGGCAGAGCTGTCAAGCCAGGAAAAGATTCACGCCGTCCAACTCGAACTGGGCGTGGGGCTCCGCTGGCCTGGTCCTGATCGGGAGCGGTTTATCGATCTCTTCTGTCGGACTTTAGGTCAAGCGTCCAAGCCCCTACCGCAGCACGGCCGCGATTTTTCTCACTTGAGCCTCGCCGGCTCGGATGTCTCCACCGGTCGAGACGGCGCGTTTCTGCCTGTTCATCACGACTCGCAACCGAGCCGTATAAGCCTCCATTTCCACGATCCGGTTAGCAGCTTAGGCCTGATGGGCGGGATTGAATTCGACACCAACGCGTCTACCCACTCGGGACGGCTGCTGTTATCGCTAGGTGGTACCGAGATGATGCTGTTTACCGGAGAGGACGAGGCCAGCCCACACCCCAACCAAGTCCGTATTGGTGGCTATATCTGGCAGCGTAACGCCGACGGCCTGTCAATCTCGTACCGTGGCACGGCCATGCGTTTTTCACACCCGCAGGCGTTTATCCGCTTAGAGGACGGATTGGCTGCCTCCCGGATTGAACCGGTTGAAATGCAGCTCCAACTGGTTATCCCCCACCCCTCAATCCTGCCACCCGCTCCAATCTACCTCGCCCGCCTGTACGGTGAAATCCGTTTGCGCAACCGCACAGCCACAATTGACGCCTGGGGTTTCATGGATATGTTGCGTCCCGAGGAAGCCGGCCGCCTGCTCCCCCGCCAGCTCGTCTCGCTACCGTTTGGTCCAGATTTGGGAATCTTTCTGGCCCGGACTGAGCTTCCAGAAGGAGCGCGGTCGACTGGGGTACTCTACGCCCACGGCAGGCCCTATCCGGTGCGCCCCACCGACTGGAACCTGGACTATGTCCACGACCATGGCCGTCCGGTCACCTTTAATCTCTTCCTCAATCCAGACCTGCCGGATTTCTCCCTCAGCCTGAGCTGCCGCGGAAAAACCACGACGGCTATTCCGGTGGTCCGGCACGTGGCCCAGGGCCGAGCGTTGACCGTGACGTTTGGGTTAGCCAAGACCTCCTGGCAGGGTCGCCAGGCCCGTGGCGTGTATGAATTTTCAGAGTTTCTAAAAACCCCCTAAAAAAACCTCCCCCCTCTATCGCGCGGCGACGGCGGCTATCGCGCTTCAAGCGCAGGAAGACGGAGCTGGCGAACGACTTCTCCAGACCGTCCAAGCGGTGGCAGCCGAGTACCGTCAAAGGTCAGCTCAACGCCCCCCGCATTGCCAACCGTCAAGGTAAAATTCTTCTTCGCTTCCCATCGCACCTGTTCGTTTGGTTGAAGCAGGACCTCTTGGGGGAGATCTTTATCAATCACGACACGTAACCAGGTTTTTTCCAGCGCCTCTATGTGAAGCTGATGGACTCCGGGGGAGACTTGTGAAATCTGACTGTCCTGCGGGCGTGATGGAAGTGCATCGGTCGGAGGCAAAGAAGGTCCCGGAGCCGATTCCGGCGGCTGCCCCTCGTCTTCCTGTTCAATGGAGAGCGAGGCTGTCTGAGTGTCCTCGCTGTGTGTCGTTGCCGGCTCAACCGCCGGCTCCTGTGGCTCGGCCTCAACCGGCTCTCTTACCACCCCCTGTTGTACATTATCCGGCAGCTCAGCGAGTGGGACAGGCGCGGTGTCCTGCGGCTGCCAGAGTGGCCACCAGGCGCGCAGATCAGCTGACCGTATGAAAAACGAGAGGCCAACCAAGCTGCCCACGAATAGCATCAGCGGAATAATCCAGGCAGAAAACCGGGCGGGACTAAGAGGGCTGTCAGGTGGCTTTTTGACCCTAACAGCTTCGCTCTTTTGCAATTCTATCATGAATTGTCGTACCACAGTATTAGGATCGAGTCCCAGATAGGTGACGTAGGCTCGCAGAAATGGGATGAGATACGTTGGGTCGGTCGGCAGACGGTCGCCCCCCTCCAAGGCTTGGAGGTAGTGTACGGGGATGTTCAGCGCCTCGGCTGCGTCTCGTACAGAGATACCGTGATGCTCCCGGGTCTGCCTGAGCAGCATAGCAACTGACTTAATCGCCTGTCCATCCATAGTTGCTCTTCTCTCGTCTACGAGGACACCTGCCTTCGGTGCAGAGTCACCTCAGAGCACTTCATACCAAACCTTCGAGCGTTCGGTTGGTCTGCTCAGCGTTCTCCTTTGGCCTCTGGGCTGTCTTTTCCTGTAAAAAATCGAGGAACTCCTGCACAGCAGGCGTAAACTGCCGCCCCCGTTTAGAAATAATACCAAGCGGCCGGGTCAGGACCTCATCGCGAATCTGCACCGCAACCAGAGTTGCATTCTTCACTTCTTGGCCAATTGCCGGCTCCGGCACGATGGACACCCCAGCCTCAATCTCGACCCCGCGCTTAATGGTCTCAATATTGTCCATCTCCATCACATACCGCACCTTGACGCCATTACGCCGGAAGATGCGGTCCAAGGCCCGTCGGGTGGCAATATCACGCTCAAAGCCAACGAATTTTTCGGTATTGAGCTGCGTAATCGACATCTCGGACAATGCCGCAAACGGATGCTGTGGGGCACAGATCAGCACGAGTCGGTCTTCGCGAAAGGGAGTGACGAGAATCTGTGGGCGTTTGCTGGGATAGGCGACAATACCGAGATCGACATCCCCACGGCTCACCTCATCATAGATTTTATTGGCCCGGGTATATTCGAGATGAATGTTGACCTCAGGAAAAGCCTGGAGGTAGCGTTTAAGCGGGGAGGACAGTTCGTACAGGCCGACACTATACACCGTTGCGACCCGGACCGTGCCAGCCACCGAGTGCGACAGGCTGTGTAAACTGTCCTCTATCTCCCGATATTTTTGAATAATCTCCTTGCCGACCTCGTATAATACCTGGCCAGCCTGGGTGAGCCGGACATTCCCTTTTGAACGCTCAACCAACTCTCGGCCGTAGCGCTCCTCAAGACTCCGGATCTGCTGACTGACCGCAGACTGGGTCACAAAATTCTTTGAGGCCGCCAGCGAGAAGCTCCCCGTCTCGGCCAGATCACAAAAAACCCTGAGAGTTTCAATATGCATGTTTCTAATAATGTTATAAAGGTTTTTTCACTTTACTTATAGCTCAGATTTCGTTATCCTGCCAGGCTCATACACGGACAGTGGGGTGCAGCTCTTCGCTCGTAGCGCTGTGGTAAGGAGAGGAATTATGTTTGAGCCGGATACCCTTCTCCCAGAACAGTTTTTTAGTATTCTGGGAAAAAAACCTTTGCAGGGAGAAAAACGCCTTCTCTTAGCTATGCTAGAGGATGCGGTGCACTGTTTCCAGACCTATCTGCTGGCCCGAAAACCCCATGAACGCCGCCTGTTCCAAGAGGCACAGGAATGGATTGAGTCGGCCGACACCCAGTGGTTTTTCTCATTTGAGAACATCTGCGAAATCCTTGGCATCAATCCCGGGCGGATGCGTGAGGCGCTTCAGAAATGGAGAGAAGAACAAATTATCCTCCAACAGACAAAAATAGCCGAGCCTGAGGCGAGCCAAGGCATCTCTGTTCAAATCTCTCATCCCGAAATGACCCAACCCGCCAACTAGGCCCGTCAAGCGGGGTACTCAGCACCCCGCACCCCTTCCGGCGTCTGGACGCCGAGGCTCACCCGATCACGCTCTCCAGCACCGCAAACAGACACACCGTCCCGGTTTCGACGATCTCGCCGAGCGCCCCGATGTTATCTCCGGTCACCCCGTCCAAGCGCTGATTACAGTACAAGATCCACCCGATCATGACACTCGCCAGTCCCAGAAAGACAAGCAAGCCCCCTACTTCCACCAGGATCAACACCAGGATGAGCGTCAGAACGCTCGCTGCACCGAACTCCCGAAACTCAACGCCCCGCATGAACAGGGCGCCAAGCCCGTGGCTGCGAGCCGGACGCGAGCTATAGGCCATCACGACACACGCCCAGCGGCCCAACATCGGACATAGGAGTACTGCCACCCCTCGGTAGCCAGTGTCGAGACAGGCAAGAGCCAGCAGTTTCAGACTAACAATAGCCACCAGCGCTGTCACCCCACCGACATCCCAGGGGCGGCTTTTCATGTCGGCCAGACGGGCGGCTCGCGATTTGCGGCCCAGCAGTCCAACCGCGCTGGCAGCTACGGCTCTGAGCTGTAGGCCACGACTCAACAGGGCCAAAAGGACGATCAAGACTCCGCTCAGTAGGCTGAGCGGCAGGACCGGCCGCAGCATGCTATCCACACTCCAGACCGTGGCTCCGAGCAGCAGACCGATCAGCGGAAAAAAGACACCCGACCGACCAAAATGAGGGGAGGCGAGCACTGGTGGGCGGACAAGATAGAGACAGGTCAGGAATTGGAAGGCCGTCAGGAATTCACGCAGCACCCCGGCTGCTATAGCACGTCCCAAGACCGGCGCAAATGCGGCCCTGTCTTGTGTTGCAGATACGGAGGTGGGAGCGTATGCTCAGCGGTGTCGGCTTTGTCTGTCAACATGGGCACCATGCAGCACACAGGGAGAACACGTCATGGGTGGGCCAACGATTGTGGTCGAGAAAGATGTTCCTGTTCCGATGCGCGATGGGGTTGTCCTGTACGCCGATGTCTATCGACCGGCTACAGCCGGTCGCTATCCGGTCATCCTGCAACGCACGCCCTACGATAAGAGCCTCACCACTATTGGCATGCTGATGCTCAACGTGATCCGTACCGCGGGCGAGGGATATGCCGTTGTCATTCAAGACTCGCGTGGTCGTTACACTTCGGAGGGCGAATTTTATACCTTTCGAGATGATATCAATGACGGCTATGACACAGTCGAATGGTGTGGCCTCCAGCCATGGTCGGACGGCAAGGTTGGCATGTACGGGGCCTCGTATGTCGGCGCCACGCAGTGGTTAGCGGCCATCAGCACCCCGCCCCATCTCAGAGCAATTTTCCCCCTCATTACCGCCTCACACTACCACGAAGGCTGGACCTATCAAGGAGGAGCGTTTGCTCTCGGCTTTAACGAGAGCTGGACGATGACTAGCCTGGCCCCCGATACCTACCAACGCCTGGCCAAGACCACGCCGAAAGCGGCCGAGCGCATGGAAAACATGCTGGCCGGAATCGACAATATGTGCCACTGGTTTCGCCACGTACCGCTCAAGGACTTTCCGCTGTTTGGTCAAGCTGCGGAATATTTCTACGACTGGCTCAGCCACCCGGACGACGATGCATACTGGGCGACTTGGAATATTGAGGCTCAGCATCACGCGGTCACAGTCCCGGCCTGCAATGTCGGCGGCTGGTACGACATCTTCCTGGGAGGCACAATCCGCAACTATCTAGGCATGCGCGAGCGTGGCGGCAGCCCAGCGGCCCGGCAGGGACAGAAGCTCATCGTGGGGCCGTGGCATCATACCTTACCGCTGAACAACGTAGTTGGCGAGGTCAACTACGGCTTATCAAGTACCGCACTGGCGGCTGACCTCGACGGGCTGCATCTCAAATGGTTTGATTACTGGCTCAAAGACAAGCAAAACGGTCTGTTAGAAGAGCCGCCAGTGCGCATTTTTGTCATGGGTGAGAACATTTGGCGGACAGAAAACGAATGGCCGCTGGCCCGCACCCAATACACCAAGTATTACCTCCACAGTCAGGGTGATGCCAAGAGTCTGCGCGGCAACGGGATTTTGAGCCGAGAGCAGCAGCGCAGCGAGCCGGCTGATGTGTACGTCTCCGACCCCCGCAATCCGGTTCCGACCAAAGGCGGTGGTCTGTGTTGCTGGCCAGCGGCCGTACCGGGAGGCGCGTTTGACCAACGTCCTGTTGAAGAGCGCGCGGACGTCTTGGTGTATACTACGCCGGTTTTGGAACACGATATCGAGATCACTGGACCGGTCAGCGTGACGCTGTACGCGGCCAGCAGTGCGGTTGATACCGACTTTACCGCCAAGCTGGTCGATGTTCATCCTGACGGCTATGCTCGGAATCTGACCGACAGCATTATCCGAGGCCGCTACCGAGAGACTCGGGCCCGCGCAAAGCTCCTCACACCGGGAGAAGTATACGACTACACGATTGACCTGTGGTCCACCAGCAATGTGTTCAAAGCCGGGCACCGCATCCGGGTCGAAATCGCCAGCTCAAACTTTCCCCGCTTTGATCGCAATCCCCAAACTGGAGAATCCAGCGGTGAGACCAGTCGTTTAGAGCCTGCCTTGCAGCATGTGTTTCACGATGAAACACGGCCGTCGCATATCACCCTGCCCGTCATTCCCCGTTGAAGCGAGGTCTATCTCAGAACCCGCACAAAAGGAATACGCCATGGAGCTGGAAACAGCAGCGATTGTGGTGAAGGGGGGGGTCCTTGCGGGCCATGAATTCGACCGGACAGCAGGAGCGGAGGAAGCTGATTCCGATAATTTCTTTCATGCCGGAGAGGGATTCCTCTGACTGATGCTGAACGCGAACAGGGAGGACCGTAGCTATGACTCAGTGGAACTATACCAAGGGACTCCACGATCTAGGCAACCAGGTCTACGCCTATCTCCTACCCGACGGTTCGTGGGGCTGGAGCAATGCCGGTCTGCTTGTTGATGGCGGCCAGTCGCTCTTGGTCGACACCTTATTTGACCTGAGACTGACCCGAGAGATGCTTGATACCATGCGAGCAGCCGTCCCAGCCGCCGCCTCAATCAAAACCTTAGTCAATACCCACGCCAATGGCGATCACTATTTTGGCAACGAGTTGGTCCGGGATGCCGAAATTATTGCTTCGCAAGCCTGTGCCGACGAAATGGGTGAGCTGCCCCCCGAGCGGCTGGCCGAGATGATGCAGGCCACCCCAAGCCTGGGTGAATTGGGCGCGTATCTGTCCGAAATCTTAGGCCCTTTCAAGTTTGATGACATCACCGCCACGCTTCCTACCCTGACGTTTGAGAACCGTCTTGATCTACAGGTCGGTGACAAGGACGTGCACTTGATTCAGGTCGGTCCGGCCCATACCAAAGGCGACGTGCTGGTCTATGCCCCGGACGACCGCACCATCTTTACCGGTGATATTTTATTTATTGACAGTACTCCCCTGATGTGGAACGGCCCGGTCGCCAATTGGATTAAAGCCTGTGATCTGATACTGAGCCTTGCGCTTGAGACGGTTGTGCCAGGCCATGGACCGATTACCGACAAACACGGCGTGGAGGCGGTCAAGGGCTATTTGCAATATATCGAGGCCGAAGCCCGTAAACGGTATGACGCCGGTCTGTCGTGGACCGAAGCGGCAAACGATATTGCGCTGGGCGATTACTCCGCCTGGGGCGACGCCGAGCGTATTGCGGTCAATGTCAATACGCTCTATCGGGAGTTTAGTAGCGACCCAACTCCCCCGGTTTTTACCGATCTGTTCAGGACGATGGCTCGCTTGGCCAAGGGGAAGCGTTAGACGTGACAGGCTGGGATGCTGCACTCCAGAACTTTTCCCAATCCGTTATGGCCGAGAAGTTTGTTGCCTTTTCGTTGACCGAGGCGCCACTGCCGGTCGTGAACTCGCACGTGTCTTTCCGGGAAAACGGAGGACAATAAATCCTCCGCATTGTCAGTCCTGGAAGCAAGATCGACAAGGGCTAAGACCCCAGAGCCGACGCGCGAGCGGCAGCACGGCTTTTATCAACCAGAAATCGCACGCTCTGGTCGGCAGAGGAAGACACGGGAGTGGCTTATCTCTTGGTAGGCGCGGCGTAACCACGCACGGCGCGCATATCCTCTGAGGTCAGACGTGGAGAGACGTTGAGCAGGGCGGCTTGTGTTGCTCCTTCGCGCATTTTTTACACGATGCGTTCGGCATAAATTCGGGTTTCACAAATACCCCCAAGTCCCACCCTGGGAGCTATTTCGATACGCTCCATCACGACTAGTGTCTTTCTCTTGATGATCGCTCCCTGCTCCCCCTGCCACCGGCGGAAAAATGCTCAGACTATCCCCGTCGACCAAGACCCGGTCAAGCGCACGGGTTTGTTCGCCGTTGACGAGCACCATGTGGGCCAGAGCTTCCGGGATATCCAGTTGCTGGATCACCTCGCGTATAGTGGCATCTTGGTCGAGAGCTAGGATGATCTTACCAGCCTTTGAGCCGGGCGGTAGGTGCTTGCGCAGCGTGGCAAACAGTCTGAGCTTGACTTCCATTACTCGGCCTTTCCAATCCCTGGTGTGGGCGTCGGATTCAGATCACGGTAATGCGTGGACTGGGTGCTGACCAGCGGCGTGTGGTTGGCGGTCTTATCCCAGACGAGCGGCGTTTTCCCGTCAACCCGATAGGGGCGGTCGCGAGACGGCGAGCCTAACAGCGTCCGCCCAATCAAGGCCTGGGCAACTCCGCTGGCAACATAGGCACGGCGGATATCGGTCGGATGGGTCTTGACATAATCAACCCACTCGCCGAGGGGCTGCTGGGTCTGGATCAAGCCCTTGACCATACCCACATCGTTCAGCATCGTCACGTCATCAATCGGTCCGACGAACAGGGCACCAACGATGCGATCTTCGTGCCACACATACTTGCGGTAGATCGGCCGGCTGGGGTTGAACACTGTCGTGGTGTCATGTCCCTCGTCCCGCCAGAGGCCAAAGCTGGCGCAGTGCAGATGGACCACGTCCAGAACGTTGAGCAGCAGGCTGCCCGGATAATGGGTCTCTTGGCCGGCCATATTTGCCCCGGCAATCCGGCCGTGGTCAACCGCGGTGGGCTGGACGGCGTGGGCGGTGGCGGCGGTGTCAAGCGCCGTACGGCCAGACAGAATATCCGGACCAATCGCGACGTCGCCTGCCGCATAAATCCCCGGAATATTGGTCTGCATTCGGTCGTCAACCGGGATACCGCCAGGTTCTATATTGACCCCCGAATCGTCCAAAAAATCAATATTGGGGCGAATACCAGTCGCCATAATGACAAGATCCGCCTCAATCGTCTGCCCCGAACTGAGCGACAGCAACAGTTTCCCGTCATCGTTGCGCAGAATCTCTTGGACCTGAGTTGCGATATGAACGGCAATATCGCGAGCCGTCAACCAGTTCTTCACCGCGCTAGCACCGGTCGCATCCAGCATCCGTGGCAGGACTTGGCTTTCCGCTTCCACCACCGCCAACGTCCAGTTCAGCTTAGCCATGGCATTCAGAACGATAAAGCCGATAAAACCCGCACCGATGAGCACCGCGCTCGGCGTGGCCTGGGCTTTAGCAATCACCTTTTGCGCGTCATCCAAGGTCCAGAACGAGTACACTCCCTCAAGATCGCTGCCCGGAATCGGCGGCTGTTGGGCGGACGAACCGGTTGCGAGCAGCAGGCTGTCAAACGCGCGGATCGTGCCATCGCTGAGCGTCACCGTCTTTTGCGCGCCATCGACCCGTATGACTTCGGTACCGAGCAACGCCTCAATATTCCGCTTGGCAAAATAGTCCTCATCGCCGGTCAAGACGTGCTTTTCCGGAATTTCCCCGGCCAGATAGTACGGCAGCACCATCCGGGAATAAGCCGGTTCGTCAGAAATGAGGCTCACCGACGCATTGGCGTCGTAGGCCCGAATAGTTTCGGCCGCGGAAACGCCGGCCGGACCCGCACCAATAATGATATGTCGTGCCATCGTTGATCCCTCAGGCTTCGTCTAAGCCCAACTCTCGCCGCTTCTCCGGCGTCACCTTGCCGTCTTTATCCCAACCGCGCAGCTGATAGTACTCGGGCAGCATCTCGCCTAGACGGTTGACCTTGCCTTTGGCCGGGCCGGACGGTAAGGGTTCCTCCAGAATCCGCTTAGGCAGAGTATCTGCGCTTCCACCTACGCCAGCCCGTTCGTTCCAGCACCGCTCCAGATTCCAGATCCGCTCACCAATGGTCAGCAGCTCTTCCAGACCAAAATCCACCCCGGTTGCCGCCACTAGCTGGGGCAGCATTTCTTCCAAACCTACGCCAAAGGTCAGGAACTGGCACAGTCCGGTTGCGTCGACCGTCGAGGTCGCGTCCTGAAAGAGTTTGGTAATTTCGGCCTTGCCCTCGGTTTCGTTAGGGTCCATCTGACGCGGCAGACCCAAAATCTCAGCTGCCACCGTATACGCTTTCAGATGGCACGCGCCCCGGTTCGAGGTGGCGTAGCCCAGGCCCATGCCCTGAATCGCGCGGGCTTCATAGGCGGCAAACTCCTGACCGCGCACTCCCATGAAGAACTCTGGACGACCGAACTTCTCGGTCATCCGTTTCGAGCCTTCGGCCAGCTCGGTGCCAAACCCCCGACGATAGGCGATCTGCTCAGCCATGCTTAGCAGCGCTTCAGAACTCCCAAAATCCAACGGAATCTCGGTCTGTTCGAGCGACACGACTTTCTTTTCGTACAGTTCCATAGCAGCGGCCACGGTAGCGCCAAAGCTAATCGCGTCCATCCCCAGATCGTTGCATAACCAGTTGGCCTTAATCAGGGCGTCCAAATCGCCGATCCCGCACTCCGAGCCCATGGCCCAGGCGGCTTCATACTCGGGGCCCTCGCCCGCAATCTTCCAGTTCCGGGGGCTGGTGCTGACCTCATATTTACCCGCTGCCTCGCCCGGCAGGGTTGAAACCCGTCCACACGCAATCGCGCAGGAAAAACAAGCTTTATTCGCCACCAGCCGCGTCTCTGTCAGCGTCTCTCCACTGATGTCTTCGGCCTCTTCAAACACCGACTGCTGGTGGTTACGAGTCGGCAGAGCTCCGTGTTCGTTGATCACGTTGACCAAAACCTCGGTGCCGTACATGGGCAGCCCCTGAGAGGTGACCGGCGACTCGCGGAGCTTTTCCTTCATCTCCCACATACCTTTCATAAAAGCCATGGGGTCGGCCAGCGTGACCCCGCCAGTCCCTCGTACAGCGATCGCTTTGAGATTTTTTGAGCCCATGACCGCACCAACCCCGGATCGGCCGGCCGCCCGGTGCAGATCGTTCATAATACAGGCAAAGCGCACCAGGTTCTCACCAGCCGGACCGATGCTGGCGATAATCGTGTCAGGCACGCCAAGCTCGGTCCGCAACGCTTCCTCGGTCTCCCAGACCGTTTTTCCCCACAGCTGGCCGGCCTCTCGGATCTCAACGGCTCCGTCATAGATCCACAGGTAACACGGCGACGACGCCCTCCCTTCGAGAATCAACATATCGTAGCCAGCAAACTTGAGTTCCGGTCCCCAGGAGCCGCCCGAATTTGAGGTGGTAATCGCGTTGGTCAGCGGCCCTTTGGTGACAACCATATAGCGCGATCCACACGAAGCGCTAGTTCCGGTCAGGGGGCCGGTCACAAACAGCAGCTTGTTGTCAGGGTTGAGCGCGTCGACCGTTGGGTCCACCTCATCGGTCAGGTATCTAGCTCCGAGTCCACGTCCGCCAACATACTCTCTGGCCCACTGTTCATTCAGAGGCTCTTTAACGATGGTCCGCTCTGTCAGATTGATCCGCAGAACCGTTCCTGTCCATCCGCTTGACATATGCTGCCTCCTTATTTGTCAGCCGGTCCGGCACCAAAGCCGTGATTGACCCGGTCCGCCCAGCCGCTCAACCAGTCGGCCTGTTCCATGTCAACATATTCGAGGGCTCCGGTCGGGCATGAGTGGACACAGGCCGGCTCGCCGCCACACAAATCACACTTAAACGCTTTATGGGTGTCTGGATGATAAAAAATCGTCCCATACGGGCAGGCCACCGTACAAACGGCACAGCCAACACACACATCATCCATCACAACCTTAGCTTGTGTGTCGGGATCAATGGCAATTGCGTTGACCGGGCAGGCTGTCAGACACCAAGCTTCGTCACACTGAAAACAGGTGTAGGGCGAGTAAACGGCCTGCTCATCAAAGATATGGACTCGGATCACGGAGCGGGCCGGTTGAAAAGTACCGGTTTGGACAAACGCGCAGGCCAGTTCGCACTGCACGCAGCCCGTACATTTATCGGTGATAACACGGAGCTGTTTCATGCACCCTCCTTCCTCTGAAACGGGACCAGCCCCAGAGCACTCAGCTAGGGTCATCTTAAACCCCTGGGCTCAGAGATCAACTGTCAGAAGCAGTCTCGGTCGAGGAGCGATTCGAGAACCAGTTCCACACGACCGAGCTCGTACATGTGGCCCTCTCCCCCGTTTGCAACGAATGTGGTATACTGGATAGGTTTCCAGCAGGAGGAATTGTTATGTCTAAAGCTTACCGGCCGACAGCTCGATTGGTGGGATGCCTGTTTGCTACACTCCTTGTGTTCCATCCGCCGACCTGGGCCGCCGACAATAGCACTCCACCGCCGGCCGAACGCAGCTGGCGGCTTTTGTCGGAACTGTCCCCTGAAGAACGGCAGCGGCTCGACTTTTCGACCAATACTCCACGCGACGCCAATGTTCCATATATGCCGGCCGAGCCATATCCTTTTCAGCCGCCCTATACGCCCGAAGAGATCGGCTTTCGCACGATGGAATTCCCCCACATGCCACGCTGGAACTGCGTTCAGATCGAAGACAGCGGGACCCTTACCCCGACCGGCTACTTGTTTATTAACCAGATTATCGTCCTAGTCCAATATCAGGAGCCGGCCGGCCTCATGGGCCAGATTTTGGCCAAACCTGGCGACATCTTCTCACGCTGGCTGAGCCAAGATATTGCTCCACCAGAAAACCACGGCAACCAGCTCCTGTTTAATACCTATCGGACTGACAAAGAAGTCACCAAGAAGGCCGATATGTTCGGCTACTCGCCGACTCTCCGTCGCGTGCGGCGCTTTCCCCAACCGCGCCGTCAGGATAAGTTTCCCAATCAGCCGGTCGCCTATGACGACTTTTTGGGCCGTGACGCCTGGGAGTTCTCGTGGCGGGTGATTGGCACCGATGTTCTGTATGAGACAGCCCGGTTTCCGACCACTCGTCAGTTCATGACCCTCCGCGCAAAAGACGGCTCCTTCATCGATGTCCCAGCGTCAGCCCTCAAGCTAATGGGCGAAGAATATCCGTACTATACCGAAGACGGGGGCGTCCGTACGTATGTGATGGAGGCGACGGCAAAACAGGACTGGCTGCCCAGCTATTATGCGCCCCGGATTCTGTACTGGGTCGATCAGGAATACTTCTATCCCTTGCGCATCGAATCCTACGGATCAGAGGGCGAGGTTGTCTTAATTGAAGAGCGCATCGCCGAGCTGATGAACCCCGCGCTCAAGGAGCGGGGCTATCACAACCTGCTCTCCCTGTGGTGGGACCCGCAGCAGGACTTCTATTCCTACGGAGTACACGACGCGATGGAGCTTCGCGAGTGGAGCCGGCAGGATAAAGACGTGTTTTTTAATCCCGACTTTATGCGTCGCGGCTGGTTTCCGGTACCGCTGAAAACCCAATCCGGGGTAAGCACCCCCGAAGAGTTTTATCTGCGCCCCCATCTGTACCGAGACAAGTTTCCGAGTGAACGAACGATTGAGCTGCCAGCGACTCTTGAAGCCCGCATTAAAGCCCAGAACGAAGCCGGGCATATTGTCTTTATCGGCGGCGGGGAGAGTTGATTTTTCAGGACAGCGAACGGTGGAAGGTGAGCAGGGCGGGGAGAGGGAGGAATCGACCTCAGCCACCAGCTATGCCAACCATAAAAACGATCGTCTCGCCGTCTTCCAGGCGATCGTCAATAAAAAGCCGGTTGCCTTTCGAGTCGAGATACAGGGTTCCCTTGGTGTTCAGGTCATTCGTATCGGGATCGATCAGGAGCGCCTGCATCTCCGCGCCGTATTTGTGAGTAATCAGTTCGGCCAGCTCAGACACCAGCGGCTGCTCAAGCTGGAAGCTCTCTCCTAACACCTGGGTAATTTCTCGGAAACGAGCTTGATATTCCGTGTGTACCGTAATCACGAGAGGGTTCCTCCTTAGCCTCAGGGTCCTCTTCCCTTTGGAGAGGACCCCGCTCAGGCTTTAGTCCGGCAGGTTGGGCGCATTGCTTGGTGCTTTGACCACCTGTACAGACTTGCGGCCTTGTTCGCCGACCAGGGCTTTCTCCGCGGCCAGCACGTCGGCCACATCTTGCAGACCCAAGTCGTCGAGTTTGGCACGCGTTTGCAGGCCAGTTGTTTTATCCCAGCCACGCCACTCGTAGTACTCGTCCAGGACCTGATCAAACATATCGGCCGCCACTCGCCCTTCGTACATACCTTCCGGCGTAGGCTCGTGCATCCAGCGCTCACAGATGGTGTCGTGTTCACGCCGCATCCCTAAACGCGAGTTAAAGGCTTTCTCCAGATTACAGATCCGCTCGCCATCCCGCATCAGCTCTTCTTTGGTTCGGTCGATTCCAGTCACCTCAGCGTAGGCTTTGCCATAGTAGCTCTCCGGTGCATAGCCCAGAGGATCAAGTAGCCAGTGAAACATACACACCCCGTAGGAGTTGATCAGCGCCACCTGGTTCTCAATGACGGCAGTGCAGGCGCCTTTAAGATCGGGCACGGTTGGATCACCAGCGATCGGTGTCCCAAAATACGCCTTGGACAGATCTTTACGCTGGAATTTTTCGATCAGGCCAATGCCTTTAAGATGGTCGGCCCCGCGCGACGCCACCGCCATGTTGTTCATCCAGGTCGGAAACGGGCGCATCTCCTCGGTGAAACTGGCTCCGCCCTTGCCGTAGATGGCGTACTTCATAAAGTTTTGGCCCATCTTCTCGGAGTAGCGCAGCGCACCCCAGTAGGCTCCGTCACGGAACATCCAGCCGAACGGGTTCTCTTGGTGGACCACACTCCGCACCAGGCTCTCAATATCCTCCATATTGCCCCATTCGAGCCGCTGGGATTTGCCGAACAGTTCGGCCACGTCAGTATCGGAGATCAGCTCCCGTTGCCTCAGCTCCATGATGAAGCTGATGGAGCAGCTCAGGTCCTGATTATCAATGCCGTACTCGTTGGTAATTTTGCCCCAGTGTGCGACTTCAGCCCAGTCTCGGACGTCCATTGCCCCAGCGCTGCTGCCGGTTGTTAGATATTCGGGATGGCGAAAGGATTCGCCGATATATTTCTCGGCCCGGTCTGACTCATGGCCCTCGATTTTATACCGACCGTCGCAGGCGATGTAGCAGTCGGAAGAGCACACCTCGGAGTATTTGTGGTACTTCTTGACCCAGTTGTCGGAGCGGACTTCTTCACCTCGAAACATGCTGCCCTGGTTATTGCGCCAGAAATTCCCGCCGATCCGCTGGTACATCTCCACCGCTCCCAGCGTGCCCCGCCGTTTGAAGCCGTAGCCCGCCTCATTGGTATCAATCTTACTGCGAAAATCGTCCGACCAGTCCAGCAGACCCGTCGGGTTTTCTACCTTGATGCCCAGATTACCCTGGACCGCAATGGCTTTGAGGTTCTTGGAGCCCATCACCGCTCCACCGCCACAGCGGGCGTGAATCCGCCAGCCGTCCGATATCACGCCGGCAATACCGACCTGGTTCTCGCCTGCCTGACCTATCGACAGCGTATACGCCTGTGACGGATAGGGACCCAACTCTTTTTGCAGCGCGGCGTGCGTCTCCGAGCTGTTTTTGCCCCACAGGTGCCGAGCATCGCAGATGGTCACCTCATCGTTGGCAATATGCAGATAGACCGGCTTGGGCGCTCTGCCGGTAACGGCAATATAATCATAGCCGCTAAAGCGAATGGCGTAGGGGAACTTGCCACCACCGGTGGAGTCGCCAAAGATCCCATAACATGGGCTCTTGAAGGTAATGCGCCCCTTGACCCCAATACCGGCACCGGTGCCAGCCAGCGGCCCAACACCAAACACAAAGATGTTATCCGGCCCACGCGGATCACCGTTAATATCGTGGTTCAGGAAGTGTTCCCACATGATCCAGTTGTTAATCCCCGAGCCACCAATCCAGCGTTCGAATATCGAGTGGGGAAGAATCTCGGTCTTGATCTCGTTAGTGCTTAAATTGATCCGTAGTAGTCGACTTTCCATGGCTGGGACTCCTTCTTGTTATCCGAATCCACTTCGAGCGCCTCGCCGTTAGGCAGAGCTGCTAATTTTCCCCTTCGACAGCATGGCTTGCATGATGCCGACTTCATCGCGTTTCTCTGGCGTTTGGCGCAGTATGTTACTAAACACCGCTTTTTCCTCAAAGAACAGCACGCTTGACCGGTTGTACTGTTTTCCCGCGTTCAGCATTTCGGGCCGAGTCGAACACGCTTTGACGCACGCTGGGTCACCGCCGCACAGGTCGCATTTGAGCACCTCGCCACTTGGAGCGACAAAGACCGTGTCAAACGGACAGGCGGGCACGCACTCCATGCACTGGATGCATTTATCCTGATCAATAATAGCGGCCTGGGTGACGGGATCGTAATAGAATGCGTCCGTCGGGCACACCTTGGCACACGGCGGAGGGTTGGCACAGTGGTGGCAGATCTCGGCCGTAAAGCCGAACCCGTCCTTACTGACCCGCGTTTCTACGGTTGGGGCGTGTTCAATTTTGATGCGTGTCCACAGCGGATTGAGTTCTCCGTCGGGTGAGTGGATGAGAGAGCAGGCAACCTCGCAGATTTTGCAATCAGTGCAAAGGTTTTGTAGGGCAAAGAGCTTTTTATTGACGTTAGGGATTTTTTCGCCCGGTTGATACCAGACCTCCCCGTTAGCTAGCTCCTTTTGGGGCGATACAGGCATACGGCCCTCCTTCCGTGCCCGCTATGTAATCCGGTTCTTGATTGCCTGTCAAGGAAAAAAGACGTATGGAGGAAGAGAAATATCCAACGACGCCGAAGGAGACCAGCCGTATGAGGGACACCAATCCAACGGAGGCACTGTTGCACCCCACTCTGGGCAAACTGCCCGCCCGCAAAGTTCTCGAGTGTATCTTTGCCCTGTCGCCTGAGGGTCCGTATGTGCACTATCATCTTGAAGAGGTCACCGTGACGGAAGACACCGACGGTATCGTCTACAGCCTCAACGGCCGACCCCCGGCTGCCGGACGTGAGCGGTGCCGGATTATTCCGCCTCTGGTCAACCAGTTTGATCGCTTCGAGAGTGTGGCCTCAGCGCCTCGAGAGTTGTAAGGAGCCCGCTATGGATCACTCAGTCATGAGTCCCCAGGAAGTCAAAGCCGCCCTGAGCGGCGACAAGCCCGCGACCTATGTTGATGTGCGGACGGTGGCCGAATTTTCCAGCGGCCACCCCAAGGGCAAGGTGGTGAACATCCCGCTGGTTTTTTTCCATCCTACATCCAAAGAGGTCTTTCCCAACCAGAGTTTTTTGCAGGTAGTCGAAGACTTATACGTCAGAGATGCGCGGCTCATCACGGGCTGCGATGACGGAACGCGTGCCGGGCAGGCAGCTCAAAAGCTGGCCGAAGCCGGCTATAGCAATGTGTACGTCATGCCGGACGGATTTCCCGGCTGGCGTAAACACCATCTTCCCACCACCCAGGACAATCGGGACGGCATCAGCTATGCCTCGCTGCTGACCCGGGTCAAACGCAAGAAGGGCAAGAAAAAAGTGGCACATTAAGACAGCAGGAGCCTTCAAGGAGAGAGAGGCTGGCGGCTCCGATTTCCAGGAACAGCCTTTTGACAGTCGAAGCAATAGACTTTGCCGCTGAACCGCGCTTTGTGCTGACGGCAGAACTGCACGACTTTTTTCGAGACACCCTTCCCACATCTGGTGCAGAAGAAAGGGCCGGCTTGCGGGCTTTGTCGGGGTTCGGTTTTGCGTTTCACCGGGTTTGAAATCGCTCTCCCGCTGACCGTGGGAGGCCGTATGGTCCCGGCGCGAATTCCGAACTTCTTCCGATAGTCGATACGGGCAGGGCAATGCCGCAAGGCCAAAGAACGGGCAATTCTTTGGAGCGTGTTTTTCCCGACAAGTCCAACGAGACGGTCAAGGTGGGAAAGGAGCGACAGGCGCTTATCAAGCACCACTTTCAACATATCGGACTTCACCACCACACTCGTATCGAACGTATCCGGGGAAGGCCGTATGATCCGGGATGTCGGCGAGACCAGGATGATATTTTCAAAAAGGGGTTCGACGTTGACCCACAGCCGCTTTGGCATGAATGCCTGGTTTTTCAAATACCGTTCCAGAAAAAAGATGTGCCGCTTATTCTGCTCAATAGGTGAGGGAATCGCTCGGACCTCCTCTTTGAAAAAAAACGAGAATTCTCCCGCCTCAGAGATTGTGAGCCCCTGGCGAAAATGTTTTGATTCGACAACGATGAACTCCAAGAAACGATTGATGAGCAGATGGTCAATCTGGGCAGTATTGCCAGCATCTTCCAGCCGGAGATCGTGCAGAATTGCCCAGTTCTTGGAGCTTCCCCAATAAAAATCAATATAATAGGCAGAGTCCTTTTCCCCTTTTTCGCCGGAGCGGAGGAGTTGCAACTCTCTTTCGATCATCTCCCGTTTGCTGTGTGGTAGGTCTAGCGTAAGGAGCGCCTTCAACTCGTCTACTTGGCCTTTCAACGAATCCTTTTTCTTAATGATCATTTCCAGGAGATCCCTCCTTAGGCCAGGAGCTGCCAGTCTGTTATCGTCACTCCTTGTCGGTGTCAATGTGGCTCACAGCTCGTCTGAATCCCGGTCAGTAGCCTTCTTTGCCCCTTGCCGCATAAGGGTCCGACGTGACGTGCGTTTCCCTGCTGCTCAAGTCATTCTCCGGCTAAAGCGTGCCACACCTTCCGGCCTAGCCAGCCCGGCCACGATCATGCTAAGAAGGCATGAGGCATAGCTGAAGGCCCATACCATGCACCACCTTCCCCAAGGATTTCAGGATCTTGAACCGTTCCTCGACTGGTCCCTAGCCACAGAAGGGGAACGCAGCGCCAAGCGTCAGGCCAGCAGTATGATCGAACTGCGCGCCTTCTACGCCGCCATGCTAGCCCGCATGGAAGCAATGCTTGCCTACCTGGAGCAGTTTTCGCTTGACGCCCTGCCCCCAGACGCCAAGCGCCTCCTGCTCCTAACCCTCTCACTGGCCGAGGTCTCTCCCGCAGTCGAACTCTTTGGCCAACCCAGCGTCGTCGATGGCTACGATATTGCCCGCTTCACCCCACAGCACGGCCAGGAAAGCCCTGTGGAGGAAATCGAAAAAAACGAGTATTGAGGAGTATTAAGGATCAGGATCGCAGTTCCACATTCCACACAGGAGGTTTCTCATGATTCGCCCTGAACGTCTTGGCCACGCCGTCATTAAAGTCCGCGACCTCGACCGCTCGCGTCAATTCTACACCGAAGTCCTAGGCATGCAAATCATGAAAGATGTGCCCGAGATTCGGGCGGTCTTCCTAGCCAATCACGGCCGCGACCACCACGAACTCGCTCTGTTTGAGATCGGCTCTGAGGCCGAGGCTCCCAACCACAAAGCGGTCGGGCTCGCGCATATCGCCTTTCGCCTCACCACTCAGGAAGAACTCGAAGCTGCCTATCACGAGCTCAAGGAAAAAGGCGTACCAGTGCACTTTACCGTCAACCACGGCATTACCAAGAGTGTCTATTTTGAAGACCCGGACGGCTACGAACTCGAAGTCTATTGCGACAACGACCCGGCAGAATATGTGCGTTACCCCAACGCCTACCTAGGCCTAGAGAAGCTCGACTACGCCGCACAGGACAAGGGCCTACGCGACATCATCCCAGCCCTGCGGCAATAGCCGCGGAGGAGGCATTGTCATGGGTATTCGGACCGGTGTGGAGTATCGGAAAAGCTTGCGCGACAAGCGCAGCGTCTATGTCAACGGCGAACGAGTCACCGACGTGACCACCTATCCACCCTTTCAGGGCGCGATCGATACCCTCGCCATGCTGTACGACCTCCAACACGACTCCCAGCACCAGCCTCTCCTCACCTACCCGTCCCCGGCCGACGACCAACCTGTCAGCCTGTCCTTCCTCATTACCGACACCGCCGCAGACGTCGACCGTCGTGTCCGCGCCGAAGAGTTTCGAGCCGAGGCGACTTTCGGGCTCATGGGCAGGTTGCCCGACTTTATGAACGCCCTAGTCACAGACGCCGCGGTCGTCCATACCTTTATCGGCCAGTATAGCAAACAGTATGGCGACAATATCCTGCGCTACTACCAAGCCTGTCGGGACCAGGACTTATGCCTCACCCACACTTTGGTTGATCCTCAGATCGACCGCTCAAAAGGACCGGCCGAGCAAGCCGACCCCCAAGCCGCTCTGCACCGTGTGCGAGAAACAGACCGGGGCCTCATCGTCCGGGGGGCGCGCATGCTGTCCACTCTTGCTCCGTTTGCCAACGAACTATGGGTCGGCCCGTTCTATCCCCGCAGGCCGGGCGAAGAAGCCTACGCCCTGTGCTTTGCTGTGCCCATGGATACCCCCGGCCTCACATTCGTCTGCCGTGAGTCGTACAGCACCGGCCGCAGCACCTTTGACCGACCTCTGTCGTCCCGCTTTGACGAAGAAGACGCGCTGGCGATTTTCGACAATGTCGAGGTCCCGTGGGAGCGGGTTTTTATCAACGGTGATATTGAAGCGTCTAACTACATTCTCGGCCACGCGCCCGGCTATGCTCTACTCCAGGGGGTAATCCGTGGCACGGTCAAGCTGCGCTTCATGGCCGGCCTGACGTGTTCAGTGGCCGAAGCAGTAGGCCGGGCCTCAGCCCCGCAGGTTCAGGCTCAACTCGGCGAGCTCGTCGCTAACGTCGAAATTGCCAACGGCTTGCTGCGGGCGGCCGCTCAGGACGTGGCCAAGGGTCGCAAAGAGGGCACCTCGCTCCGTGCCCTGGCGGCTAGCCTGTGGGTGTTCCTACCCCAAGCCCACATGCGCGCGGCAGAAGTCCTGCGTCAGGTCAGCGGGAGCGGTTTGATTCTGACCCCGACCGAAAAAGATCTCCAGAATCCCGACATTGCGGCTTATCTCGAACAATACCTCGTTGGCAAAGACCTGCCGGTTCGAGAGCGCGTTCAGCTGTTTAAGCTCGCCTGGGATATGCTGGGCGAGCAGTTTGGTGGCCGCCAACTCCAGTACGAATGGTTTTACGCCGGCGACCCCCATTTCACCCGCGCCCGTTTCTATCGCTCACCCGCGGTCAAGCAGTACAAGGCCATGGTTGAGCGCCTGTTGAACAAAACCGCCACTGCATGAGGTCGTCCTTAGCTGGATTCCTTAAGATCGCTCGTATCTTCGAGTCCCAGTGCCCGGATCGAGGTTTGGAAGCGATCTTGCATAACAGCATCGTCGTCAACAAAATCCCGCGTGAGGCAGCAGAACTCCAGCTGAACCCCGTTGGGGTCTTTGAAATAGATCGACTTGGCCCAATCGTGGTCAACGACCTCAGAGACGGCGACACCCTTGTCCAATAACTCTTGACGCTTGGCCTCTAAACCGGCCTCAGTCCCCGCCTCAAAGGCAAAGTGATAAAACGCGTTTGGCACTCCGAGTCCCCGGTTGATACCGGCGTCGTATTCCTTGGGCACGCCCGGCACGTCGCGCGCTTCCATAAAGGCCAACAGCTGGTCGCGCCCGGTATCAAAAAAGATGTGCCGGATACGACCGCCCTCTTTAATATTGATCGTATCGCAGCGAACGGGCTTAAAACCCAGAATATCCTCGTAAAAGTTACGGGTTTTGTCTAGATCTAAAGTGGACATCCCAAGATGCGAAAAACCTTTTTGAGTCATAGTGACCCCCTCCTTCTAACCACCTACGTAGCGTGCGTCATTACAGGCAGGGCGGCGATTTCATCTGTGTGTTTAGCATAGCCCGGCCCCTTATGGAAAGCCACGGTCCGTCGCCCTGCGCCTGAACTCTCACGGCACGTGAAGAAGCATGCCTCTGCGGTCTGAGCAGCCGCAGTCTCGTAGATCAGATTGGCGCAGCGTAATCCGGCACTCCCCTAACCACTGCCTCTGTACTACCGCCGCGCCTTCGTCAGCGCTACAGCCGCTGGGCTCTGACGTCGGGCGTTTCGATACATCGCCAAAAACGGCCTTTTCCGGTCAACGCTATGGTCGTCCTCCCCGACCTAGAAGTGACCCTAATGCCATCGGCATAGGCCGACTATTCAACACGCTCCGCTATATCCGCAAGCCGATGGATTGGCTGTATTCAGCAATCAGTGGTATCGGAGGACGCCTAGGAGCCAATCCGCCCCTGCCAGCGTTTACCCTTGACAGCTCCGGGCGGTGTGCAGTACTGAGGCATGTAGTTCGCCTGGAGTTCGACACCGATAAAGCGCTCTAGGCAGCCGGGACGAAGAAATTTTTGGCTGAGACAGTTGGCGACGCCCTCGGTGAGGCCACCGTCACCAAGGCGACCCTGACTGAAGTCGAGACTGAGAGGGGCGGCTTGGCGGAAGTGGGTGATGGCCGCCAACATTGTCAGCCTGACGGTCAACTTCACCGCCGCCCTGGTCAAGCGAATATCGTGACCCTGCGCCCCTCCTAGCGGATACGGAGGTGAGAGCATGTTACCACGGCCCAGTATTGAGGATGTTTTGGAATACAGCAGAGCACTCGGCTTAACCCTCAGCCAGGCGGAAGCCCATAGCATGCAATCCCGCATACTTGAGCACATTGCCAGCTTTGAGTCTTTTCATGAGCTGCGCATTGAGGAGGAGCAGTTGCCCCTCGACATCACTGATCGCGATCCAGGCTACCGTCCGACACAGGACGAAGATCCGCTCAACGTCTTTATCCGCAAGTGCTGGGTTGAAGGAGCTGCTGATGGCCCGCTAAAGGGCAAGACTGTCGGTCTTAAGGACCATATCAGCGTGGCCGGGATTCCGCTTACCCTTGGCTCGCATTTCATGGAGGGTTACATCCCCGACTTTGACGCCAGCATCGTCACCCGCTTGCTAGCCGCCGGTGCAACAATCGTCGGCAAGATGAACATGGACGACTTTTCGCTCGGCGGACCGGGCTTGAGCGGGACTGGCGATTTTGGCCGCCCACTAAACCCCCACAATCCCGACCATGTCACCGGAGGGTCGTCATCTGGATCGGCCGCGGCGGTGGCCGGCGGACTGGTTGATATCGCTTTTGGCGGTGATCAGGGTGGTTCGATCCGCCTCCCCGCAGCGTGGTCTGGCACCCTGGGCCTGATGGCTACCCATGGGCTTATTCCGCATACTGGAGTGTGTGGCCTTGACCCAAGCATCGACTACGTCGGCCCAATGACGCGCACGGTTGAAGACCTGACTGCGGTACTGGAGTGTGTGACTGGCCCTGACGGCTACGATCCCCGCCAAACACAGCTGCCGGCTCTGCCGCCCGGCTATAGCCAAGCGCTGACACGCGGGGTCGACGGCCTCACCATCGGTATTGTGTCAGAAGGTTTTGGCTTTACCGGCAGTCAGCCAGCAGTCGAGCAGACGGTCCACGAAGCACTGGCCAGCCTAGAGGGTGCGGGCGCCCAACTCATCTCGGTGTCCGTTCCACTGCACGACAAGGCGCTGATGGCCCTGCTGCCGATCTACTTTGAGGGCGGCAAGCATATGTTCGATACGAATCTAGGTGGAGCCTTTGCCCGGACGTATTACCCTACCTCCATGGTCTCTAGCTTTGGGCGCTTTAAACACAGCCACGGCCACGCACTTCCGCTCAATTATAAACTCGGCCTGATGCTCGGCTCCTACCTGAACCGTTTTACCCACGGCCGTTTGTACGCCAAAGCTCACAATGTCCGGCCCACCTTCGTCAAACAGTACAACCAAGCCCTGTCACAGGCGGATATCTTAGCTCTGCCGACAACACCGATGACCGCGCCCGTCTATCGGCAACCTAAAGACGCCCAGGAAGCGATCGAACACACCCTGTTTGGCGGTCAGCTAGGCATGGATATAGGCCTGGTCGCCCACAACACTGCCCCGTTTAATCTGACCGGTCACCCAGCACTCAGCATACCGTGCGGGAAAGTCAAGGGCCTGCCAGTCGGACTGATGTTGGTCGCTCCGTATTTCCGTGAAGATTTGCTGATCCAGGTCGCGGCCGTATATCAGTCACTGATCGCTTGGACTCCGGCCGCAGCCCAGGAATAGCTATGGGACGGATTATTGACGCCGACAGCCATTTTATGGAACCGCTCGATATCTGGCAGCGGTATATTGACCCCCAGTACCGGTCGCGCTGTCTGCGCTTTGTGCCCAGGCCGGACAGTGACCGGTACACGCTCCTGATTGAGGACAACACGCGGGCCCGTTTCAACGTCGAGGACTTTTTGGGCGTGCTGATTGGCTATGGCCAAAAAGAGCAGGGCGTAGGACTCGGCTCTTTTGATCTAGCCGCGGTCTCTAGCCATAACCTAGAAGACATGCAGGCCCGTATTGCATTTCTCGATCAAGAGGGGATAGCCTGCCAGTTTTTGTACCCCTCGTTGGGACTGCTGACAGATGGCCTGGTCGAAGACCCCGAGCTAGCGGCGGCGCATTGTCGCGCCTATAACACCTGGGCGCTGGACGTGTGTGCCGGATACCGTGACCGCTTATACCCGGTTGGTCATATCTCGCTCCGATATCCGTCCGAAGCAGTCCGTGAGTTGCAGCGGCTTGCCAAAGCAGGCCTGCAAGCGGTCTTTATCGGAGCAATGCCGGTCGAGGGTAAAAGTTTCGGTCATCCAGACTTTGATCCGGTCTGGACAACAGCCCAAGAGCTGGACTTGGCGGTCAGCTTACATCTGGTTGTCCACCCCTTTTATCTGGGCAACGAGTGGCGCAAGGAGCCCAAACCAGACTTTATGTTTGTCAGCATGAATGTCATTCAAGATCCGCGCATGGCCCTCACTACCATGGTCTACGATGGGGTCTTTGAACGCTTCCCACGCCTGCGGGTCGCGGTCGTCGAGTCGGCCAGCGGGTGGATTGTTGAGTGGCTTGACCGGTTTGACTATCGCTACAGTTACATGGGTCATACCACGGCCATGAAGCGCCCAGCCAGCGAATATTTTACCCGCAACATCTGGATCTCGGCCGACCCGGACGAGCGGAGCTTGCCCTATGTGGTCGAGCTAGTTGGCGATGATAAATTTTTCATCGGCTCGGACTACCCGCACGCCGAGGGCTTTGTTCGACCGATTGACAAGGCTCGCGCAGCCTTGACCCGCCTGCCGGACACTTCGGTTAAAAAAATCTTGGGCGAGAATGCGGCTCGTTTCTTTGGCGTCTGATCACGAGCACGGCTACCAGGCCACACCCTTCTCCTTGAGGGTGACGATTTCCTCCATCGAATAGCCACACACCTGCTGGAGAATCTCAGCGGTGTGTTGACTGAAGTCTGGCGCGCCTTTTCGGAGCAGTGGAGTCTTTTCTAGACGAAAAGGCGCCGAGACCGTCTTGAGCCCATTGTCCAACTCCATCAGGTAGTCGTTCGCCACCACTTGCGGATCATCGGGCAGATCACTAACCTTGTTGACGACCGAGAACCAGAAACCTTTTTCTCGAAAAACCTTCTCCCAGTAGTCGCGCGGTTGCGTGGCAAATGCCCCTTCAATGCGGGTGATCAACTCCCTGCGATTTTCGGCCCGTTTTTCATCGCTCCTGAAATGCGGGTCGTGCTCAAGATCGGCCAAGCCCAACACCTGACAAAAATCCGACCAGAAACGCGACGCAACAAACAGCCCACATGCAATCCAGCGCCCGTCGGCGCAGCGGTACAGATTCATCAGCGGGTTCGCCACGTCGTGACGATCATACGGAGCAAAATCCTCTCCCACGTTCGTATATTGGGCTACGTTGTAGTACTGGAGCCACATCATGGTGCTCAGCTGCGAGGCCCAGACTGACTGACTCGTACCGGTTCGCTCCCGGGCCAGTAGGGCAGCTATCACCCCGAACCCGAGCATCGTTCCGGACAGGATGTCACTCAGCGCTCCAGTCGGATACACGGGCGCCCCGTCCGCATCCGGTGTGTTGAACATAAACCCGGAGCGCGCCATGCCAACCGTGTCCTGACACGGGTCTTCGGCGTGCGGACCAAGCGGTCCAAAACCTGTCGCGTGCGAGTAGATCAGTTCGGGATTGATCTTGAGCAACGTCTCACGGTCAGCGCAAAATTCACGCAGC
The DNA here is from genome assembly GCA_965214605.1 of uncultured Binatia bacterium (SeqCode). Lineage (GTDB taxonomy): Bacteria > Desulfobacterota > Binatia > Bin18 > Bin18 > JAAXHF01. Next base: position 1,938,339 of record OZ243961.1, read on the forward strand.
GCACTAGGGTGGAGGTTGGAGATAAAGACGTCAGACTTTTTAATCAAACGGCGGAACGCCTCCTGGCCCTCGGCTTGGCGCAGGTCGATACTGATCGCCTTCTTATTACGATTGGTAATCTCGAACATCAGGTTTTTTCCGTCAGGTAAGAACTGGGGCCTCCCAAACAGGGACCGCACCCCACGAGAAAAATCGCCCTGCCCCGGCTTCTCGACCTTAATGACCTCGGCCCCCAGGTCGGCCAGCATCATGGCACCCAAAGGCCCTTGGGCCCAGATCGTCAGGTCCACGACTCGAATGCCTTCAAGCGGCATGCGTCCATTGCGCTCCATAGCCTGCCTCCCGGCTTATTGGTCTCTCACAGCGTTGACGTGTTTGTGTTCGACACGGATTTCTCTAGCCTTAGCTTCCAGCTCAAGCGCCTCAGCCTGGCGATCTGTTCGGCGCAGTAGTGGCGCGTACTTCTCGATGAGCAGGGCGACCGCAGGATGCTTTGCACCGAGTTTTTGTTGTCGGATTTCCAAGGCGCGCTGAAAAATCGGAGCCGCCTCTTCGTCCCTGCCCTGAGCAACCGCAACCTCTGCTTGGCCGCACAGGGTCGTTGCCACCGAGTGATGGTCGGGCCCAAAAAACCGGGTGCGAATACTGAGCGAGCGCGTGAACAGAGCGGACGCCTCATCGTAGCGCGTCTGCTCCATATATACCGCGGCCAGATTATTGAGACAGTTGGTCACCCGCCAATGGTCCGGGCCAACAATGGCCTCGGCAATGGTCAAGACTTTTTGTAAAAACACCTCGGCTTCGTCCAGCTTGCCGAGCTCGCGGTATAGCGAGGCCAGATTATTCAGGCTCTGGGCGACAAAAGGATGCTCCGAGCCGTATTTTTCCCGCCGGATATCCAGCGCCCGCCGATAGTGCTGTTCGGCCTCTTGGAGTTTGCCCTGGTTATGGCACAGATTGGCCAAGTTATTGAGCACCATCGCCACCCGCGTGTCTTTCGGACCAAACCTCTCCACTATTTCCAAGGCCTCACGAAAATGCTGTTCGGCCCGGTCATACACCCCCTGTTGATACAGACGAAACCCGTCCTCATTGATCTTTTGCCACCGCGTCTCTGTACTCATATTCCCCCCTACCAGCCCTGTAATCGAGAGTCGAGCAGGTCGGTTTGAAAGCCCTCTCACCTCTCTTGAGGCTGACTTTCCATAAGCCACTTTTCCATGAGATCTTTGAGTTCTTCAACAGAAAAGACGCCAAGCTCTTGCCAGGCTGAGCGGACGCCAATGAGCCGCAGAATCTTTTTCAAGGTGCTCGTTTTGAAGACCGGATTCTCTGGGTCCGCTATCCGTTCGGACAAGGCCCATATCAGGGCAGTACGGACTTCCCCGTCACCCAAAACGGAATTTCTTGAGACAAGGAGGTTGATTAACTCTTCCCAATACTGCTGCGAATATCCCAAAACCTTGGCGACGGATGTCAATTCCGCTCCTGTGTTATCACAGACCTCATTCGCCAGATATCGACGCCACCACGCCCGCGCGAACGGGCAATTTACATAAACGCTTCTGTTGCCTCGGGCCTCGGGCAATCCGCTCATACGCCTCAACGCCGTGCGGACAGTCCCATCTATTTCCTTGTCACTGCCGTCTTGCAAAGCCTGACCAATCCGCGCAAGACCGCTCGACGTACTTCCACTGCCGGCGGCAAGAAAACTCGACTGGATTCTGCCCTCCTTGATATGGCGTAGGGTCATACATCCCCAAAATCCGACGCGACAGGCAATCGCTGGAGGGATGGACTTCCACAACTCAAAAATCTGTCGCTCGGTACTCTTTGGCGGCTCCTTGAATTCGGCCTCGGTCAGATTCTCCTCAAGGGTTGGCAGGCCGTCACCGGGCACTATCTCGACCTGTTCTCTCATCCACGCCGAATAACGATCACTCGAGCACAGGACATTCAGAAACTCTTTTTGCCTGTCGGACCCTTTTGTTCTGAGAAGGTCTTTACGCAGCGCGGTATAGGAGGCGTCATCAAACTGCTCGTAGTTCAAGCTACCCCTCCGGTTCTGTCTGAGAAGGTTTGTGGGGATAGCGTTTAGTTGCCACCAAATCAGCAGAAAAATTATCGGCGTCCCAAAGGGGCAGATCGTACCCTTCCAAATCAGCTGCCAGTGCTTTCAGATTACTGTACTGCTCCCATTCTCTACCACCGTCCTCACTCTGGCCGCTGTAGTCCTTTCTGAGAATCTCAAAGCAGCGACTCACAATATGGGTCAGAATGCTACCGCGATGATTTTTGTGCTCTCCAGCGTTTTGGAGAAATTGGCATAAATCCGAAGCGGCAGAGACCTTAAAATAAAATCCATCATCCGTACACGGAGCCACCTCAAAGCTGCCCGCTGGGAGTTGTTCATTTCGATTGATTTGAAGCAATTCGTGGACAGATGAAGACGGTCTCAAATAGCCCCGTAATGCCAACCGCGCACCTTTGGGAAACGTGATCTCCCGCCCCTGCCAGACTTCCGCCGCCCCACTGTCGCTTCCCAGGGTACGAGAAATTTCAGCAACGGAAACAATGAGGGGACGCAGCATGGGCGGCTCACCCACTACGGTCATGTCCAACTTAATGTGCTGACGCTCCTCATCGGAGAGGTGCAACTTTCGGTGTCCGGTAAGAGGGACTGCAATCAGGCATCCATACCTGGCCTGACCTTGGCGGATCAGGCGGTCCAGAAAAGGGACGTTGCGAACCTTGTGACGGATCGTCACGGAAGTGTCGTCGGTCTGTAGTACATCAACCGCATACTCTCCCTCTGGATAAGAGAGATTACCATCTACCAAAACCGGATACGGAAGCGCTCTGAGAACTTCGCCGGCCCGTGCCACCGCTGAGCCTCCTCATTTTGCAGAATCGCCGGCACGACGAATAATCTCCGTCTTCAGCACGATCGGACTATCGGCGGAAACGTGAACGCTTTCGGGGAGCTCATAATCAATTTCTATGTTCAGGGGATTATCACGATCAAGGGCACCAAGTCGGACTCCGAGCACACGATTTTTCTCATCGCGGATCAGATTTTCACCGGACACCGCTTCACCATCGACTTTGACAGTCTTCAGTCTCACAAATTCTTCACCTCCTACGTCATCGCATGTTTCATCCAGGCCTTCATCTAACACGAATCGGATTTCGCTGCCGACGCAGCGTTCTTCAGACCTGATGTCGAATCGGTAGGACCGTGCGCCGGTAGGGACGGAAAGTCCGCGTATCCGAAGGGCATTACCCGTCCGGCGAAAGCTGCCACGTCCGCTCCTGCGCCGACGGCTACCCGTGCCATTTCCTTTTCCTTGGTTTTCAAATTCGTCAGGATCTAAACCCTCTTCTGTTTGACTCTCGCCTTCGGTCGGTGCTCTGCTCCTCCGTCTTGGCACTTCGCGGAACTTGCCCACTAGAGAAGAACGCTGTCCACCCGGGGCAATGCCATGTTTACTGATCGACAGGACATCGTGGACTTTGAATTGTTCATTACTCGTAGGGGGAATAATCTCGTGGACTTTAGAGGCTATTGCTTCCAGAGCTTTGTACACCTGTTTACGTTCGTCTGTCCGAAGTTTTTTCAACGACACTTCATTATGCAGTGGCCCCTCAGCTTTACGCACGAGGCGATGAATGCTTCCAGCATCTTCGGCTTCAGCCTTGAGCAGTACAACACAATGAAATGGCTTTAAACTGGCAAAATTGGCTTCTCGAAGCTTCCCCGGCAGCTTATTCGTGATCCACATCCCATTTCGGCATAGCTCAATGCTTGTCTTGCCATCATCTAATTTCCGCAGTTTCAAGGCAACATTACCAACCTCTGTTTCAACGGAAACGTCATCTCCTTTCTCTACCGTATCGAGCGCAGCAGCAGCCCGAGACCCGGATAAAAACTTGCTATAAGCCCGCCTCTGGTCGCGGTATTCAGCCAATGTAGCCCTAATAGTAGTATGATCGAGGACCTGAGTTTCGCCTTCTTCCTTTATAAACTCAACTCGAAGTTCTTTCTGTGCAAATGCAGCGAAGAAATTGCACGCTGCAGCCTTCGATATCATATCCCACAGAGACTTCGATTCACGAAAATCGTTGAATCCCGGAACAGCCACAACGGTGCCTGACTGCCACCGGTCAGCGATCCACTTCAGCTTGCTCATGATATACTCAGGGATCTCGCTGTTCTGTAGAAAAGTATATGGATCGTACAGGTCTTGGTTGAGGCGCTTGACAAAATAGCCGTCCTTACTTTTGCTTACACGTCTGCCGTCCTTACTTTTGCTTACACGTCTGCCGTCCTTGCTTTGGTGGGACGCAAGGATAGCGTGGCCTGCTGCGATCATCTGCTTCTGTTGAGTCAGACCACCATATAAGACATATCGCAGGTCTGAAGCAGGGATAACAACAAAATGGCCGTTCCCGACAGCACCGGCACTGTTCTCGCTCTTAACGCTCACCCCATCTGCTAAGATTCCTTTCATCCTAGCCTTATCAAGGCCGATACCATTGTCGAGAATGTACAGGGTCCTACACGATTCCGACTTCAGACAAGTCTCAATAGCCTCCACAATGTCCTTTGCTTGGTCAGCCAAGGCGCCATTACGCAACCTCTTTTGAGCCTGCTTCGCACAATCAAACGCCTCTCGATACTGCTTGATACCTGGTACCTCATCCAGAGCATGCTTTTTCAGTTCAAAGCGAATACAGGCATCCCGCCCAGCTTCACGTGCCGCGTCCAATGAATTTTGCATGATCTCCCGAACAATGGCCTCCGGATTAAGGTCACCAAAGGCAGCGATGCCGGCTGCGGTAAAACCCGCGATCTCTCCCCCCACCTCGAAATGGAGATCAGGGCTTCCCGACCGCCGCTGCTTGTTTTTCTTATTCATTGCTCCGTCTCTCTGATAGATAGCCAATCGTAGATGTCATCAATCTCCTCCCTGCTGTGACGTAGCGCTCAATCAACGCCTGCAGCACCTCTCCGTGTTGACGTAACGGCTTCCGGCCTTTCCTTGTGGCGGTCAGGCGTATTCGGCCCCCGCGACCGTGACTCTCGACCCACACGAACAGCAGCCCTCCGGCCCACACAACTATCTGCCCAAGGTCGGCCCCCAAAGCAGCGAGCGTTGGACAGCTACAGTGGCCATCTCAAAATCGGTCATGGTTGTGACCTGAACGCGAGTCGCTAGGCGAAATAATTCCCACCCAAGAGCAAGCAACTGAGGTGCTAGGCGTTTAGTCTGTACAATCGCAGGGCAAAACACTGTCTTCGTAGGGAGAGAGCGCTGTGTCATCATCAGGTAACTCCGCCAGCCGTTTATAGGAAAAACCGCTTTGTGTCCCAAAAAACCCGATGAAATTATTGGCGACAGTAGCACGAATAGCGCGCCCTTCCGCCTCAAGATCACGGCCGTATCGCTGTTCAATCCCGACCCACCAAGCGAGATCGCAGGGCGTATTTTTGAGTCCTACTGTCATGTCCTTCAGGGATACACGCGCTTTGCGCAACCCTCGGATACCTTTGAGGAAACAGTAGGTACAGTTGGACAGCCCGTTTTCAACGTCGAGCGCTAAGTCCCACGCCTGCTTTTTCCAGAACGTCTCCACATCCTCCTGAGTGATACCCATATCGCTCAGGGGCAGGTAGACGTGTTCCCCTTCATACCCGGCGGCGTGGACCTCACTGGTGTTGCGTTGTCGCACTCGGATCACACGCCGCATTTCATCGCGCCGGAGTCCCACGAAAGCAAGATATTCGACGCCCTCAGAGCCGAAATACACCTGGTGACTGAGACTTTCTTTCGTAAGGTAAGGATTTGTGATGGGGCACGTGGCGGCTGAATAGTCCGCAAACCGCTGTGCTGACCGAAACACTGGCCGTGACCGAACAAACCGCTTTTTCTCCAGAAAAATGTCCCGGGGAACCTCCCCCTTATGGCGTAGGTGATGTTCGTACATTTCGTCGTCGTCAAGACGGCTGTTCTTCCCAAAATGGCCAAGGCGTTCGGTGTGCGGCTTACAGGTCAACCAATCCTTCAGAAATGCTCTGGTCGTCTCGAGCTTGAGGCGCGAGGTGCAGGTACGTCTGAATTGGTTCGGCGCATACCCCGTCCAGGACAGTAGTTCCTCAAAGGCTTCGCCACGCCAACAGTATCCATCTGTATTTGTCTCAGAGCGGGGAACGGGCTGAACGAGGCGGTATGAGGGCAGGCGTACCCACTCCCCGTTTCTCGCATCCTCATAGGTCTGAAATTCGACGAGAAAAAACGGGAGACCATAGCGATTTTCGACAAGCTCTTTACAACGACTCACAAATTCATAGGTGGCGGGATGCTCGGCAGACGTGTTGTTGAACACCACTACATCACCCCGTTCGGGCTGTAAGAGACCGGCTTCGAGCAGGACAAAGAGCATCATGCCGCTCGTCCTGCCGCCTGAAAACTTGACAACGTGGGGCAGATCTTCATGGCCGGACAGGTCGTACCAGAATAGCTGATCCGCGCCGTGCTTCCTTCTCAGTTTCGGGACCGCTCTTATCCCTCGCCCAGTCATCGTGTCCCCCGGTATGCCGTACTCTGCGCTGTGTTCTTTAGTTGGAAAGAGAGACCGATGGGGCAGACGTGCCCCGCCGGTGAGAGAGGGCTTTAGGCATGGGCTAAGGGACCGCGCAACAACTGGCCGGGCAGCGCCCCGGTATGTTCGTTATTATGCAGCACGACCTGACCGTTGACTACAGTGGCTAGGAAACCGGCTGCTTTTTGCTTGAGCCGGCGCGCACCGGCCGGCAGGTCATAGGTCAGCTCCGGCATCATCGGGGCGACCGTGTCAGGATTAAAGACCACCACATCGGCCGTCATCCCCTCACGCAATAGGCCACGGCTGCTAAGCCCCCACTGTGAGGCCGGCACAAAGCTCAGCATCCGCACCGCCTCTTCAAGCGTCACCTGCTGTTTCTCACGGACCCAATAGCTGAGCAGATGGGTCTGCAACGAGGAATCCATGATCTGGGATACATGTGCCCCAGAATCCGAGAAGGTCACAACCGAACGCGGGTGTTTGATCATCTGGAGAGCGTGGTCCTGATCCTCGTTAGCTAGGGGTTGCAGGTAGAACTGCTTGAGGCCCTTGTCAAGAGCCAGATCGATGAATACATCAACCGGGTCTTTGCCCTGCTCCGCAGCGATCTCGGCGATCGAGCGGTGGGGCGGATTGGGCCGGTCCATGACGAACAGCCAGTCATAGTCTGCAGCTCTTGCCTCGGGGCCGGTCCCCCGACCGCCGTCGGGATCCTGATTGTGGGCTTCTTCGACGAGCTTACGGCGAAAGTCAGGATGGCGAAGCGCAGCGTCTTTTTCTTCCAGCGAGCCCATTTTTTTCAACCGTCGCCAGGTCGGCAGACGGTCAAATGGCGTATTGGTCTCAAACGACAAGACCGCGTTCAGCGACCGACTATGGACCTGAAGAAACATCCGTCCCCCGGCCGCTGCGGTCTCATCGGCCAACTCATAATAGGACTGCCAGCAGTCCGGGGCTCGCCGCATGGTGAACATGCCGTAGGTCACCGGCACGCCAGTCTCAACGGCCAAGGCTTTAAGACGGCTCTGATAGTCCTGGATGCGTTCAGGATCACGGCCGGTGTCTTCCCCGGCGATCTCAAAAATGCCGGCCCCCAGCTCGCCCATCACCCCAACTAGTTGGCGGACTTCCTCCCAGTTCGCCAAGCGGCTGGCCACCGGCTGGCGCTGAGGAGTCTGATGGTTGCGCGTCCGTGAGGTGGTAAAACCCATTGCGCCGGCCTGAATGGCCTCACGTACTTGCTGCTTCATACGCCCCAGGTCGTCCTCGGTCGCCTCATCGGTAAACGCCCGCTCGCCCATGATATAGGTCCGCAGTGCCGAATGACCCATATAGGCCCCATAGTTAATCCCCTTGGGCAAACGCTCAACGCTATCCAGATATTCAGGGAAGGTCTCCCAGGTCCAGTTGATGCCAGCGTTCATAGCCTCGGGGGCGATGTCTTCGGCGCGCTCCAGATTGCGCATCACCATGTCTTTTTCGCTCTCCTTGCACGGCGCGAGCGAAAAGCCACAGTTGCCCATAATCACGCTGGTAATGCCGTGCCAGCATGAGCAGGTGCCCAGCGGGTCCCAGGACACCTGGGCGTCCATGTGGGTATGGCCGTCAATAAAGCCGGGAGCGACAATATGGCCCTCGGCGTCAATCCGCCCCTTGGCGCTCTCTCCCCGAATCCGGCCGATCGAGGCAATTTTGCCGTCAAGGATGCCAACGTCAGCCCGAAAGCGGGGCAGGCCCGAGCCGTCTACCACCGTTCCATTATGAATAATCAGATCGTACTGCATGGGACCTCCTTACTGTGCCCTACGGGTCAAGCCGCGCTGAGGCGTAGCCGCTGATTACTTCGACGCCGTCCTGATTCACGGTTGAGACGTCAAGATCGACAATCGGCTGTTCGCCTTCCATCCGAATCTCTTTGACGGTCGCCTTGGCGGTCAGGCTGTCGCCAGGCCAGACCTGGCGGGTAAAGCGCACCCCATACTTGGTCAGACGCCCGTCACCAACATAGTTGGTCAACATTTTGCCGGTCATACCCATGCTGAGCATACCGTGGGCGAACACTGAGGGATAGCCGGCAACCTTGGTGGTAAAAACCTCATCTGTATGAACCGGGTTGTAGTCCCCGGACGCGCCTGCATATTGAACCAGCTGGGTTCGGGTGAGATTTTCGACAACTTGCTCTTGGTAGCTATCACCGACGTTGAGCTCACGCGCTGATAAGGCCATAGTTATCCTCCTTGCTGATCAACCGGCCGTTCGGTCTGCACTCCAACACCGCGGGCGGTGATCACCAACTCACCGTTCTGATCCCGATACTCGATGATGGTCTCTGAAAAGATCAGTTTGCCTGACCGCCGCCCCTGCTTTTCCCACTTTTTGCCGGGCTTCTGGGTCGCCGTTAACATATCGCCCGGTTTAAGATGGCGATGATACTCGAAGTGCTGCTCGGCGTGCAGACCCCCGCCCCCGCCTCCGCTCCCGCCTTCCTTTCTCTGTATGCCGGTGGGTTCCTTCCCCGAACCGATCCAGGGCTGTCCACTTTTAGGCCGCAGAAAATAATCGGGATCGAACTGGGCACTGGCCTGGGCAAAGGTTGGCGGAGCGATGATCGTCCCCGGCTCCGTAGTCTGGGCATAGTTTTCATCGTGATAAATCTTGTTCTCGTCTCCAACCGAACGGGCAAACATCATGATATGGCCGGCCTCGACCGGGAATTTGTCTACTGCCATGGTGCTATCTCCCTCCTGATCGTGGGGGTGGGCAACGCCCCACTCGACTGGACTATGCGCTCAGATGTGTATCGTAGAACGTTAAGACCCGGTGCCACATATCCTGTGCGGCAACCGGCCGATAGCTGTCCCGATAGTCGGCGAAGAAGGCATGTCCGGCGTTGGGATACATCCGCATTTCATACGCCTTGCCATGCTTGTCGAGTTCGGCTTTGAGCCGCTCGGCATGCTCGGGCGACGGATTAGGATCTTCTTCGCCAAAGAGCCCCAGCAGTGGGCAGTTCAGATCCGCAATCATGTTGATCGGTGGAACTGGACGAGTGCCCTCATGCTCGTTGGGGCCGTCTTGGGTGATGAAACCACCGGCCGAATCCACCGCGGCATCTAGGTTGTTGCTAGTACAGCCGAACATCAGCGTATAGCGTCCGCCCGAACAGAAGCCGATCGCGCCAACCTTCCCGTTGGAGTCGGCCTGGCTCTTGATGTACTGCGCGCCAGCGTCTAGGTCGCCCATGGCTTGTGAGTCGGGGACCGAGAACATAATTTTCATCACATTCTGGAGCATGGTATCCGGGTTGCTTAAATCAGGTGTTCCCTCACGAGTGTACATATCCGGTGCTAGGGCAATATAACCTTCTCTGGCAAAGCGGTTGGCCACATCCTTGATATGGTCGTTCAGACCAAAAGCTTCCATAATTACAATCACGCCGGGATGCGGGCCCGACGTAGTTGGACGGCTCAGATACGCGCTGACGGGAGTGCCGCCATGACCAGAATAGTGCATCATTTCAGACTGGACCTCTGGTGGTCTCATACGCTTCACCTCCTAATATAGAGAATTGTGTGATGCCGGGAGCATACGTCCGCCGTTCTTTTCTTGCAAGCCTAGGCCACGTGCCAAAGCTTGCCGATAAGATCGGAAGGTGCTAGGCGTCAGTGACGAACGAGAGCAAGGAGGACTGTCATGGAACGCACCTATAACGTCATTGATTCTGACGGTCACGTGTTAGAGCCGCCCAATTTCTGGACCGAGTACATTGACCCTGAGCACCGTGAACGCGCGCCCGAGCTGTTTATTGATACCGATGGCAGAGAGCGCCTGCGCATCGAGGGCAAGGTGTACGGTGGACCGACTGGTTTGGGTCTCGTCGGGGCCATTGGCGCCCGACAGGGCGACACCTCAATCAAGATCAAATACACCGAGGGCAGAAAGGGAGGTTTTGATCCCCACGCCCGGATTCCGGACCTGGATCTCGACGGTATTGACGCCGTTTTTCTGTATCCGAGCATCGGTCTGTTCGCCGGAGCAATACAGGATCCGCAGCTCGCGGCCGCGGCCAGCCGGGCCTATAACCGCTGGTTAGCCGACTACTGCAAACCGTATCCCGATCGCCTGTTCGGCGTGGCTATGCTGCCCATGCAATCCATTGACCTGGCGATTGAAGAGATGCGTTACGCCCGTAACGAACTGAACATGAGCAGCGGCTTTCTGCGGCCCAACCCCTACAACAACCGGATGCTCGGCCACCCGGACTACGATGTGTTCTGGGCTGAAGCCCAGGAACTCGACTTTTCGATCGGCATCCATGAAGGCACAGGCGGCATGCCCGCGGTTGGCGTCGAACGGTTTGAGAGCCTGAGCGCCAAGCACATGGTATCCCACACCATGGAGATGATGCTGGCTAGTCTGAGTATCATTTGGGACGGGGTGTGCGAGCGCTTCCCCAAGGTTCGGATCGGCTTTATGGAATCGGGCGGCGGCTGGATTGCCCCGTGGCTCGACCGCATGGATCGTCACTTTGACGATAAGGGGCTGTTCAACGACTCCTCACTGACTATGCGCCCCAGCGAATATTTCCAGCGCCAGTGCTGGATTTCCTACGAACCAGTTGAGGGCAGCCTGACCCATCTGGTCGATTATGTAGGTCCGACCAAGATTCTGTGGGCGACCGATTATCCTCATCCGGACGGTTTTTTCCCCGGAGCCCCAGCCCAGATTGCCGAGAAACTGCCCGAAAAATACCGCCGCAAAGTCCTGGCTGAAGGGGCCATGCAGTTCTACGGTCTGAGTTGAGAAACACGCGCTCGCCTTAGGGGTCCCCCCCTCCTCCGTCCGTCAACAGCACGACAGAATGAGCGAGGTGATACGCCCTCTTTCCCAGAGAGGGGGCTGAGATAAGGGCCCCTGCCGTGGCCTCAGGTTTGGTCTGGCGCAAAAAAGACCAGCGTCCGGGCTTCGATGCTCTCCCGGGCCCGGGGCATTGGGCGGACTAGTGGGATCAATAAACCCGGTGTGAGCTGTAAACCGCGCGCGGCCGTCTTCCATCGAATCGTAGCCTTTGATCAACGCGACCTCGTTGCGCTGCATGCGTGGAAAGTAAAACCAGCAGTGACGAGGGGTAAAGCTCACCCGGTAGGTTTCACCGACGCGGTGGCGCAGCTCAGCCGCCACAAAGTCCTTTTGGTCCATGCTCTGTGCGTCGCACAGAGCTAGTGGGCTCTCCTCCACCGGCCCCAGGATCGGCCGCCACACGTTGATCTGGGCAAAGCGGTGCTGGAGGCGCAGCCCAGCCTCCTCGGCCTCCACTAAATCCCGTACGCGTTGGGGACCGGAATGCACGGGGTAGTCGTTGTGGGCCAAGAGGCCAGGTTTGCGGGCGTCGTTTTCCCCACGCCCGGCCATTGGGGTGCAGCGCACGTTGTGGTCAAACACCAGCACTTCGACCGCCCCGGCGACGTCCTTGACCAACTGCTCCACCTCTGGATAGTAGACGGCCCGGACCTCCGCGGCGGCGTAAAAATTTACCATCTTGCTACTGTGGTCGGTCAGGATGAAGCCCTGCTTGTCCAAAGACAGCTGGTCCAGAATGGCCGGGCCGTTCTGGACAGGCATGGTGTGGTGGGTATATTTGCCGGACTGCTGAGGGACGCCTGGGGGTGGCGGATAGGCATAGTTGACCGGCTTCTCTCCTGTGTCCCAAAATAATGCAATTCGGCCATACCGGCCTCGCTCATCTTTCGTCAGGTTCCTGAGTCTGGATCAGCCAGATTGTGGGCCCGCCAGAGCCTGTGTGTCAACACAATCCCAGGGCTGCTGTATCTTGACTTGTTTCGGCTCAGGATTCTAGAGTGCGACAGGCAAAGGAGGAAGCTATGGCAGTCGAGAAAGTTGATGCAAAAGTCGAAGACGTAATCTCTCTCAACGCCGAGATTGAGTGGTTGGGTAAGGGCTACGGTGGTTTTGACGAAAACGGCAAGATCCGGGGTGTGGCCGAGGGTCCGGTGTGGTGGAAGGCTGGCGGCTGGTGGGATGAGGGAGGATTTTTGCTGTTTAGCGATAACGCCACCAACAAGCGCTACAAGTGGCAGGAAGGCCAAGGCGTCAGCCTCTACAAAGAGCCGACCAACGATGCCAACGGCCTGACCCGTGACCGTCAAGGCCGACTCATCGCTTGTGAACACGCCAGCCGCCAAGTGACCCGAGAAGAGCTCGACGGCAGCATGACCGTTGTGGCGAACAATTACCGCGGCCAGCGCTTGAATCGTCCCAACGATGTGGTGGTCAAGTCCGATGGGGCGATCTATTTTACCGACCCGGTCACTCTCGGCGTTCAACCCGAACTTGACTTTGCCGGCGTGTACCGTGTTTCGCCCGACCTGGGCCTGATCAATCTGCTGGTGCGTGACTTTGTCTTACCCAACGGCCTGGCCTTCTCTGTGGACGAGAAAACACTATACATCAACGACTCTCTCAGACGCCATATCCGGGCCTTTGATCTGGACGTAATGTGGGACTCAGGCATGTTGAATTTGGCCTCAGATCGGGTCTTCTGTGACATGAGCGCTGACCCTCGTCCGGGCGCTCCGGACGGTATGAAGGTCGATGTGGAGGGCAACGTCTACTGTACCGGCCCAGGCGGTATCTGGATCATGGATTCCTCGGGTAAGCACCTGGGCACGATTCCGAGCGGCGGCAAGCATGTCACAAATGTATGCTTTGGCGGGGACGACTGGAAGACATTGTTCCTCACGACCTTTGGAGAGATGGGTCGGATTCCGGTTAAAATTCCGGGTATTCCGGTTCCCAGAGGCGAGGCGTAAGTCGGACCACACAAGCCACAGGGCGGGCAGCTCTCACTCGCCCCGTCACTTGAACCGGCAAAAACCCCGAATTAACGAGTGTCCAGGCGAGACCTAGTCTCGGAAGATGAAGCCAAGAGAGTCATCCTAAATGGGCGATGGGGAATGAACTATGGGGCCACGCTTCGATCCAGCCGGGGCACCCAGGTTTTAGACTGAGCCCGATCACTTCATTTCCGCTCCGCGGCCTGGAGACGTCCTCCCCCAATCTGAACGGTTTGAAAGACTCCACGAGTACGACACCCCGTTCATTACCACCTTTCTGGCCATCTATCTCGACAACAGAGACTATCTGGCTTGATACAACCCATGGGCCGAAAATTGCTATGGACACGTCCATCCGCATGTATACATCCGAAATGAGGCCGCACGGGCGGCTCTGCGGTCACTAGTGTCCTTGGTCTGCTGACCCTACCTACTCGCGCATGGCTTTTCTGAACGTGGTTGACGGCTTGGACGCTTCGCCAAAACCGACGGTTCTCATCCTCCAGCAGAAATTTCCCCTCACTTGGCCAATTAAGGGAGGGCTGGCCCTCAGCATCATGACACCGGCAACGCCGGCGGTCGGCTGTCTCGGTGTTATCTCCGACGGGCCGCCGCGTGACATTGATGCCATCCGCCCGCTGGAGACTGAGCGAGGTGAACGTCAGAGCCGGAACAATGGCCGTGCAGACGGTCAACGTCCTAGCCAGCGTCACCGACATGGACATGGCTCCAGCTGAGCCGCTCCAGAGTTAGGGATGAGAACGGGCCGCGCAAGCTTCCGGCCGACCCCCCCCCCGGCCGCCGTCCTGACCAAGGTCCGTGCGCTACTGGCTGAGGAGGGCCTTCGTATCGCGGCTCTACAGAAAGCCATAAACTCGGCCGAAGGCCGAGCTGCTTTCGTCAACCAGAGCTATGCCTCGGATAAAAACCCGCGCCCATAGCGGGGTCTTCCGTGTGCCATTGGTGAACGCTATACAAGGCATACACGCCGGGGAAAGGAGGGACCCCTTATGCTGAATCCTTACCGGGTTCTTGACCTGACAACTGAGCGGGGCTTGCTGTGCGGCCAGATTCTGGGTGACCTGGGTGCCGATGTGATTAAAGTCGAGCCCCCGGGCGGCTCACCTGCCCGTCACCTTGGACCGTTTTATCAGGACCGGCCGGATCCAAACACATCCCTGTTGTGGTGGGCCTATAACCGCAACAAACGCAGTATAACGCTGGATATCACAACGGCCGAAGGCAAGGATATTCTGCGCCGTTTGGTCAAAAGCGCCCACTTTTTTATCGAATCTGACATGCCCGGCACGTTGGCAGAGCTCGGCCTGGGCTACTCCGAGCTGGCAGCCGACAATGCCCGCCTGATTTATGTTTCGATCACCCCCTTCGGCCAGGACGGCCCCAAGGCTAGCTATGCCGACAGCGATTTGGTTATCCTGGCGGCCGGCGGTCCGCTGATTCTGACCGGTGACGATGACCGGCCTCCGGTCCGACTCAGCGTGCCTCAGGCGTATCCTCACGCCAGCGCTGCCGCAGCCGCGGCGGCCATGATTGCTCTGTACGAATCCCTGCACTCCGGTCAGGGACAGCACCTCGATATCTCAGCCCAACAGGCGGTTGCCCAGGCTACTCAGTCGACTCTGCTGGCAGCTCCCTTAGGTGATGCCGACTCGCGGCGTATGGCGGGCGGGGCGAAGCTCGGCAACATTCCGATCCGCCTCATTTGGCCTGCCAAGGACGGCCATGTAGCGATTACCTACCTGTTTGGCTCGGCCATCGCCCATTTTACCCAGCGCTTCATGAACTGGATCTGTGAAGAGGGCTTTTGCGATGAAGCCACCCGCGATAAAGATTGGGTTGGCTACGGTAGCTATCTGTTCAGCGGCAGCCAAGAGGCGATTGACGACTATATCGGCCTGACTAAGCTGGTAGAACGATTCACCACCAGCAAAACCAAGGCCGAGTTGTTAGAAGGCGCGCTCGCCCGCGGCCTGTTGATCGCACCTATCACCACGACCGAAGAAGTTGTCCACAGCCCGCAACTTGTTGCACGCGAATACTGGCAGACGCTGGATCATCCAGAGCTGGGGCAGAGCTTCAGCTACCCAGGGCCGTTTGCCAAGTTCAGCGCCTCTCCGATTACCTACCGACGTCGTCCGCCAACGGTGGGCGAACATAACACCGAGATATATCTCGACGAATTGGGCTTCAGTCAGCAGCAGCTGGCTGACCTCACCACACGGGGGATTATCACATGACACGCACCGATGCACTGGCCGGGGTCAACATCTTAGACTTCATGTGGGCGATCGCCGGGCCGGCCTCGACGCGCATTTTAGCCGATTACGGCGCGACGGTCGTGCGGGTCGAGAGTACCACCCGCTTTGACGCGGTACGGACTGTCGGGCCGTTTCAGAGAGGCAAACCGGGCCTTGAAAACGCCGGCCTGTTCTACAACATGAACGCTGGAAAGCTGCCGATTACCCTGGATTTATCCAAGGACGCCGCCCGCGAGGTCGTTCTCGACCTTGTCCGTTGGGCCGATGTGGTAACCGAATCCTTCTCTCCCAAGACCATGAAAGCCTGGGGCTTTGACTATGAGTCTCTGCGTCACATCAAACCCGACATCATTATGCTGAGCACCTGTCTGATGGGACAGACCGGACCCAGGGCCAATTTTGCCGGTTTTGGCAATTTGGCAGCTGCCATCTCGGGTTTCTTTCATCCCACCGGCTGGCCAGACCGACCGCCAGCCGGCCCATTTGGAGCCTATACCGACTATATTGCGCCGTGGTACAACGCCACCGCCATCATGGCCGCCCTCACCCATAAACACCACACCGGCGAGGGGCAGCATATTGATCTGTCCCAGGCTGAAGCCGCGCTGCAGTTTCTCGGTCCCGCCCTCCTGGATTATACCGCCAATGGGCGTATCGAGGGGCCGGCTGGCAACAGCGACCAGAACTTTGCCCCGCACGGCGTCTACCCTGCGCGTGGCCAGGATCGTTGGATAGCTATCGGGGTGAAAAACGATCAACAGTGGCAATCGCTGTGTATGGTCATTGGTCGTCCAGAGCTGACCACCGACGTCCGGTTTGCCACCCGAACAGCACGGCTGGCCGGGCAGGACGAGTTAGACAGCCTGATTGTCGACTGGACCGCCCAGCACGATATGTTTGAGGCTGAGACCATCCTCCAGAATCATAACGTACCGGCCAGTGCGCTGCGCAGCATCCGTGAGCTCTACAACGACCCCCAGCTCCGGCAGCGGCAACACTTCGTCGAGCTATCGCATCCCAAACATGGCACCACTACTGTAGAGGGCTCGCGCTTCAAATTTTCCCGCACCCCGGCCCGCGTGGAGGGCGCTGCACCAACTCTCGGTCGCGAAAACTCGTACGTACTAGAAACAATTCTGGGCTACGACCAGAAACGGATTACCGAACTCGTCGCAATCGGTGTGTTGGAGTAGACTGAGCATCCGCGTTGCGACACAGGACAAGACATTTCAGGAAAGACAAGGAGACCACCCATGGGCTATGCCGCTCCACCAACCGACCTGCCCCGCTGCCCAGGCCCCTCGATGCAAGACATTCTCAGAGCCGACGCCGAACCTGTGCTATCGGTTCTCCAAGAACAGGGCTTTCTTGAGCTGGGAGACGCCGAGTTGCCCGTTGAGCGCTACACCTCGCAAGAATTCCACAAGCGTGAAATACACAAGATGTGGCGCAAAGTCTGGCAGATGGCGTGCCGCTTAGAACAGATTCCTCAGACCGGCGACCATTGTGTATATGAAATCGGTGACGATAGCCTCATCGTCACCCGCGTCAGCCAGACCGAAATCAAAGCCTTCTACAACGCCTGTCTCCATCGCGGCACCCGGCTTCGTGACAAAGGCGGTTGTGTCCAAGCCTTTCGGTGTCCATTCCACGGGTTTACCTGGGGTCTGGATGGCAGACTCAAAGGCGTGCCGTGCCGCTGGGATTTTCCGACCATCAAAGACGACGAATTCCGCTTACCCGAGGCCAAGGTGGCGGTCTGGAACGGCTTTGTCTTTATCAATATGGACCCCGACGCGATCCCGCTCATCGACTACCTCGGAGACGTGGCCCGACATTTCAGCCACTGGCCCCTGGAGGACCGTTACCTGGAGGCGCATGTCGGCAAAATCGTCAGAGCCAACTGGAAAGTCGCGCAAGAAGCGTTTATGGAAGCGTTTCACGTTCTTGATACCCATCCCGAGATCGGCTCGAGTCTGGGCGACTGGAACGCCCAGTACGATGTCTACCCCGGCGGCCATAGCCGTTTGTACAACGCTATGTATGTGCCTAGCCCGAGTGCCCGGCGGCGCGGCGTGTCCGAGCAGGAAGTCGCCGATGAAGGCACGACCATGCTAGGCTTCGATAGGGTCACCGTATCCGAGGGAGCAAGCGCCCGGGCAGCCATTACTGACCAGTATCGTCATGTCTTAGAGCAAAAGACCGGGGCCGATCTGTCGGGTATGACAACAACGGAGATGGTGGACCTGATCCAGTACTTCGTGTTCCCCAACTTTTTTCCATGGGCTGGTCTGGGCGGGCCATTGGTGTACCGCTTCCGGCCTAACGGGCACGATCCAGACTCGTGCCTGATGGAGGTCATGCTGCTCTACCCCCGCCCGAACAACAGGGCGTGTCCGCCGCCGGCTCAACTGCGGATGCTCGGTCCGAATGAATCCTGGTCCGACGCACCCGAGCTGGGTACCCTAGGCTCGATCTTCGACCAGGACACGGCCAATATGCCGCGTGTCCAGGCCGGGCTCAAAACCACCCGTCGCTCAGGCGTTGTCCTGGGCCATTATCAGGAGAGCCGGATTCGGTATATGCACCACGTATTGGATCAATATTTGAACGCGGCAGACTAAATTGGGCAGGCCAGTCTTTCAGGGTCGGTTGTGGAAAACGGTAGCGCTTTCTGTGAGGAGCCAACGCGGTAAGGCCAATGACAATTTTCCGGGGGACCTATCTCTCGCCCGGATACCTCTCTACCGTTTTCGAGCCGCTGGAAGATCTGTGTCAATTCGCAGCAGGCGCCGTTGCAGGCGCCGTTACTGTTGATTTTCCCGCCCAATTCACTCCCCCAAGGGCAGAGTATCTGCAAAGGTGTGAATTGACACGGAGGGCCTGAAGGCCAGCATTGGGAATCGTCAGGCAGGCGAGCGCATGACTCTTCTGGTTCCACAACAGACCAAGTCGCCTGCCCAGATTATTGATCCTGAAGTGAAAAGCTGAGGATAGAGTTCAGATCCTCTCCCCCCCAGCTCACCGGTCTAGCGATACAGATAGGACCGATTCAGGCTAGCGTGGTTCTGTTCGACAATTCTGGTCGCGGCGTCAAAGTCTCGCTCCCGACCAACCTGAAGTTTCACAGGTCCTCCGGGGCGAAGAACCATAAAGAGAGACCCGGCAAAGGTCTCCTGACAGCGGCGCATCGCGTTGCGATCATCGACATCGCGGAGACGGAGAAAGTCCACGTGCAGATTTTCCATTCAACAGCGAACCTTCAGACCACGCAGAAGCGGGTTCAGGTCAAGAAACCAAGGCTGAGGCTAGAGGCCTTTTGTCCCCAGGCCGATCAAATGGTGAAAAGAGCGCCTCGGATGCTGGTGTTCAAACCGGGTGCGTTCACACAGGGAGCGTGTCCTGCGCAGTCTCAAATTTTGCGCTGCGGGGCTTCCGGATACCGACGCCGAAACGACTATTCAAACGCCTCGAGCCCTCCGACGATCAGCGTCGTAAGCAACTCGTCCTGTTCCGCGGACCGAGGTGGAATTTGAGCGTGCCGGGTTTTCTGTGTGAGCGTACTTTGCACCAGAGTGCGGCCCACCCCCTTGCTATCAGCAGATATCAAAAAAACACCTCCAGAGCAGATCTTTCGTGCGGAGCCGGTGAGCGCTGGACCTCATATCACAAGCCGACGTACCGCTCCTGATTCCAGGCATCAACCTGGTGGCGCTCACCTCTGAGCGCTGGACCTCATATCGCGCCGAGATTCTAGCACCTGCTAGGGGGGGCGTGGTTGATGGAGCCAACTTACTGGCAGGTGATGATTGTGGAGGTAATCATCCCCGAAGAGATTGAGACCGCGGTGAAGTTGAGATACCCACTTCCTGGAGGGTGCTGCGGCGGGCATAGCATTCGCCAAGAGTGGGTTACACCTGAGTACACCAGCAATGAAGTGAAACGTGAGAGGATGATCTGATGCTGCACCGGAACGTTCACGCCATGTGGCTAGGCGGAAGCTTTACTCGTGGCGAGGACGACCCGCCGTAGCAGTGTGGATATGCAGGTTGTGGTCACCCTGGACGATCCTGAGGACTGGCAGGAGTCCGACTGACCCAATCTACTCGGGGAAGCCAAGGGTGGCCGCTGCGCTTCGCCGAGGCACCCTTATCTGTATCATGTGATCCTCAGCGGAGGAACGATTATTGACTTTTTTGTCCAAACATTAGCCCCTCCTCTATCCAGCCAGATACGCCCAGTTCATCATCAACAGCTGTGATGATGCGGCACTGGCCAATCGTATCCGAGCGGCAACCTGGCCCGAGCTATCAGACCTGCTGGAGGCTAACTCAAAGCCGCAATCGAAGAATTCTGGAGCATCTTTCATAAGCACGACAAAGTCCTGTCTCGCAAACCCGACGTGCGGGCATTGGTCGGCGTAGAGTTCGAGAGAGTGCTGCTGACGCGCCTATGGCAGGCCTGGCTGACCGGCACCCGGGTAAACACAAGGCAACGATTCACCTGTTCGGCCCCGCTGCCCGCAAGCCCAGAGCGCTCCCAAAGCGGTGTCTGCTTTTAGCGCTTCTCTAGCCCTCCGCCAGAATATTCGTAAGATGGATTCGTCTGGTCCGAGCGGCTTTACCTATATCGGGGAATGAGAACGAGCCGTTTGGCAATCCTGGGCGGCGGGTGGGGTCCTGCTGGGCATCGTGGATCAGACGGAGTAGTATGGCCTCAAAGGAGCAACCCATGGCAAAGATCAGACATATTGCAATTGCGACCCAAAATGCTAAGGAGACGGCCAAGTTTTATGTTGAGGCGTTTGGCCTGACCCAGATCTCCAAGATCGAGACTCCTGTTGTATCAGGCGCTTTTCTGACCGATGGGACGATAAATCTGGCGATTCTTGATTTCAAGAACGATCAGATCGCCGGCGCTGAGCGAGGCAAAGACTGGACTGGCATCCACCACATCGGCTTTGAGGTCGAAAACTTGGAAGAGATCGCTCAGAAACTAGCCACAGCCGGGAGTACGCCCCGCGAGGACATCAATCAGGTGCTGGGGGGGCTAGCGAGTGGCCGCCGCGGCAACGCTGAGGTGAGGTATAGCGGCCCGGACGGGGTGATGTTTGACGTGTCACAGACCGGCTGGGTTGGCACCGACCGTCGTCACACAAAGCAATCCTAAGCAGTCTGGTTATATTAAGGGAGAAGTGTATATGAACAGCTCTCAGATCGGAGTGGTGAAAGACTTATTTCGCTATCCAGTAAAATCTATGCTGGGGGAGCGGCTTAGCGAGCTTGACATCGGCACCGCGGGAGTGATTGGAGACCGCGCCTACGCTTTGCGCGAGGCCAACGGCCGGGTGGTCACGGCCAAGAAATGGGCCCAGATGTTTGAGTTCTCGGCCCGCTATGAGACCCCACCCACAGCGGCAGACTTGGCTCCGCTCAGCATCCGCCTGCCGGACGGACGCCAAGTACAGGCCCAGGATCCCGACGCATCGGCCGTGCTGTCGGACGCCCTGGGACGCCAGGTCATGCTTGAACGAGCGCAGAGCGAGCAACGCAATAAGGCAGAGATCGATCCGGCGACTATCTTTGGCGGCGTGCCACTTGAGCGGGCTGCCCCCGACTTGGGCACCACGGAGTTGCCCGACTTTTTTCCCCTCCCACCCGGGACCTTCTTTGACTCGGCCAGCATTCATATCTTGGCCAGCAGCACCCTAGACCATGTGCGCGCACTAATTGGCGACGATGCACAGCTTGACGCGCGCCGTTTTCGGCCCAATATCGTTGTTGAGTCCGCTCCCGGACAAGAAGGCTTTGTTGAGGACAGCTGGCTTGAGGGGAGCCTTGAGATCGGCCAGCAGGTCAGGATCGTCCAGCTCCAGCCGGCCCTGCGGTGCGTGATGACGACCCACCAACAGGCTGAGCTTAGGCGTGACATGCGGATTCTACGCACGGTCGTTCAGCGGCATCGCAATAAGCTTGGCGTGTTTGCCGCCATTGATACTCCCGGTACAGTCCGGGCCGGCGATCCGGTTTTCCTGGTCAAAGACTAGTCTGGCGCAATACTATGGCGACCCATGACGAACCAAGCACTCAGGCCGAACAGATTCGACATGCCAAAATTGATCTGACTGCAGCCCTACGCTGGGCGGATCGGCTGGGGCTCAGCGAAGGTATCTGCAATCACTTTAGTCTGGCCGTGCCCGGCACCACAAATCGCTTTTTGCTCAACCCTCAGGGCGTACACTGGTCTGAGCTCCGGGTCAGCGACCTGCTTACCGTCGATTCGGCTGGCCATATCGTCGAAGGCCGCGGTCAGACCGAACCGACCGCGTTTTTTATTCACTCCCGTATCCATCTCAGCCACCCGTCGGCTCAATGCGTGCTGCACACCCACATGCCCTATGCGGCCGCGCTGTGCGCGCTCAACCGCGGCCGTGTTGAGTGGGTCAGCCAGCAGTCGCTCCGTTTCTACGGACGGGTGGCGTATGAACACGAGTACAACGGTCTTGCCCTAGACGAGGCCGAGGGACAACGGATCAGCACCAAGCTTACAAACAACAAAGTAGTCTTTCTGGCCAACCACGGCGTGATCGTTACCGGTCGGGACGTGGCGACCGCGTTTGACGATTTGTACTATCTAGAGCGGGCGTGTATGATTCAGGTCCTGGCTCAGTCAACCGGCCTGCCGCTCAAACGCATCCCTCACGAGATCTGCCTACGCACCCGCCAGCAGTTCGACACCGAACGCAAACAGGCCCACTCGCATCTGGATTCCATCATCCGGATCTTAGCCCGCGAGACACCCGAGTTTTTAGAATAGGGTCTCACTATGCCTGCCATCACTTTTGGGACGACCCTGGGATCGTTTGGCGTCGGCCTGGTGTGAGGGCGGGGTTAACCTCGCGGCGCAGGGGCGGAGCCCCTGATGAGCAGCACCTCATTTACCCACAGATTCTGCGGAAGACCCTGGATTCTTTTCAGTAGCCCATAGTCGCCTCAGCCAGTGCTCCTGATCGTTTCGTCTGATTGTGGCTCAACAACTCCCGGTATATCCGTGAGGATATCCATCAACGGCCGATTGACGTAATAGTTGTAACGCCCGATCTTGTGTTTCTCGATGAAGCCCTTTTCCGTCAGCAGCTCCAGGTATTTGCCTGCGGTCAGGCGCGAGACGCGCAGGTCGGTCCGCACTGATTCGATCTTGGTGTAGGGGTGCCGGAACAGATTGTTGAGCAGGTCCTGGCTGTAGATCTTCGGCAGCTCCGTGCGGATGCAATGCTCGTAGGCCGTCATGGTTTCCTTGATCCGCTGGATGATCCGGATGGTCTGGCGCGAGGTGAACTCGACACCTTTCAGCATGTAGAGAAGCCAAGGCTCCCAGTCACCGGTGTCCCGCGTGGCCTGCAACAGGCGGTAGTAGTCCG
This sequence comes from uncultured Binatia bacterium (SeqCode), assembly GCA_965214605.1. GTDB lineage: Bacteria > Desulfobacterota > Binatia > Bin18 > Bin18 > JAAXHF01. Next base: position 1,961,498 of record OZ243961.1, read on the forward strand.
CCTTGTGACGGATGACATAGCGGCTGAGATAAAGCACCGGGATATCGAGCAGCCCCTTGGCGACCAGGTAGAGGATATTGATGATGCGCCCGGTACGGCCGTTGCCGTCATAAAAGGGATGGATGCTCTCGAACTGGTGATGGATCACCGCCATCTTGATCAGGGGGTCGACGTCCCATAGTGCGTCGTCGTTGATGAACTGTTCCAGATTGTTCATCAGGCGCACGATCTCCCCATGATCCTGCGGCGGGGTGTAGACAGTCTCGTCGGTGCGCTCGTTCTTGAGCGCCGTGCCCGGTAGCTTGCGGATGCCGGCCTCGTTCTGTTCCAGCACCTGATTGATCTCGACGATCCGATTGGCGGTCAGCAGTCGGTCGCGTTTCACCTGCTCGAAGGCGGTCTTCAGGGCGGCTGCATACCGGCTGACCTCCTTGGCAGTCGGATTCTTTATGTAATCCGCGAACAGGTCGGTCTTGTAGAGATCATCGTGGGTGGTGATAATGTTCTCGATCTCGGAGCTGTCCTTGGCCTCCTGTAGAGCGAGGGTGTTGATCAGGATGCGCTCGTTGGGGATGGTAGCCGCCATGCCCTTGAGTTCGCCCAGATAGCGGTGGGCCGGGGCAAGGCTTTTCAGCACCGAACGGGATTCCAGTTTGGCAGTGGGTGGCAGCAGTGAGATGGTACCCTGGGTCGTCACGATATCCACGTCAGCCCTATGTGTATAGAAAATAGCTATTTTCTATACACAATTCTCCGTCATGTCAACAAATGTTTGTTTTCTATACATGAGTGGGTCCATATGTATAGATTTCTACATATGGCGAGAATGTCGGTATTGTACTTCTGTCCGGCAGCGAGCTGTGAACGAGCCAAACAGGAGACCGTTCACTACTTGTCAACAGAGTACAACCACACCCTTGATCACCTAGTCGACAAGTACCGTGCGCCGGGCCCGGTCTCCGAGTGTCCGGCGGCCATTGAACGCTATGTCGAAGCTGGAGTGCGGCACCTCAACCTTATTCCGATTTGCCCTCCGCCGGCGGTTGTGGATCACTTACGCCGGTTCCGCCGACGGCCCGTTTTCGACCGTCCAAAAACTCATCAATATCCTCAGCGCTCGACCGCTCCGGTCAAGCCTTTTGTTTCAAGCCGAGACAATGCTATACAGATCGTACTTACGAGAAGGAGGGACGACTTATGGCAAAAGACTTTACCATCTGCGTGGGAACAGTCGGGGCGGGCGTGTGGTACAGTTCGAACGGTGGGGACAACTGGCGTAGGAGCAAAATGAAACTGCCCTTTGCCGATGAACCTGGTGAAATCCAAATCCGGGCCTTAGCCGTCTCGCCCCACGACCCGAACCAACTCTATGCCGGCTCTGAGGCTGGCCTCTACCGCAGTGAGGACCGTGGTGCCAGCTGGACCTATATTGAGTCACCGATGTACGGCAAGCAAATCTGGTCGGTGGCTGTGAGCCCGGACGATCCAAACGAGGTGTGGGCCGGCACCAAACCGCCGGCTGTGTATCACACCAAAGACGGTGGTCAGACCTGGAAACAGGCTCCGGTCGAGACGGCTCAGGAATGCCTAGCCGGTGCCCCCAAGATTACCGCCATCATGTTTGATCCTCGGGACTCTAAAACGATTTGGATTGGGGTTGAGATTGACGGCGTATATCGTAGCCAGGACGGCGGTGAGACTTGGGAGCGTCTGCCGGACTTGGGCGACAGCATCCTCAACCAAGATGTCCACGGCCTGACCATCAGCAATGGGCCGGAGCCAAAGGTTTTGGTTGCGACACCGGACGGTATTTGGTCCAGTCCTAACGAGGGCAAAAACTGGGATCTGCACGGCTTTCCACGTTTTTACGAAAAAGACAAGATCTCCTACTGTCGCGGTGTTGCCGTCAAACCCGACGACCCGGATACGATCTTTGTTGGGAACGGTGATTTTGTGCCGGGTAAGATCGGGGCTATCCAGCGTTCAACTGATGGGGGGAGAACCTGGAAAGCGGCTGAGGTGTCGGCCACACCGAACTCGACGATCTACTGGTTTGGCACGCATTCGGCCGACCCGAACATCATCGTGGCCAATAGTCTGCACGGCTATGTGTATACCAGCACAGACGGTGGCGCCTCGTGGGAAAAGGTCGAGCGTGAATTTGGTGAGATTCGGGCCATCGCTTGGACGCCAAACTAAAAATCACTCCAGAGGCCACGGGAAGCCGCGGCCTCTTAGGCTTGAGGCGGAAATAAATCAGGATCTTTTGGTTCTCCAACGAAGGAAGATAGCAAGGAGCGGTTCGTGGAGCCGGGGTCAAGAGGAGGAATACATGCCCGCAGGACACACATACAGTTTTAACCATCGCCATCTGATCGTTGACGATGTGCCAAAGACCGTCGCATTCTACCAGGACGCCCTGGGAGCCACGAAAATCCAGGAGCTGGAGTTTCGCGGGATCCCGATTGTCCGCCTGGAGATGGACGGCCTTCCGCTGACGATCTCAAAGCAAATCCACGCCGGGGTAGGTGATCATATCGGCCTGGCCGTCGATGATTTTGAGGCGGCAATCGCCGGGCTGCGTGACAGAGGTGTAGAGTTCATCGTCGAGCCGACAGATATGGGCTTTGCCAAGTTTGCCTTTATTAAAGACGCGGCCGGCACTACGCTGGAAGTTATCCAGTTTATGGACCAAAACTGATCTAGGGAGAACACACTATGGCAAGCATTCCGCTCAGCGAGGTTGAAATCTTCGGCAGAGGCGCTCTGCAGGTCGAGGATGTGGTGATCGACAAGGACGGCTTTGTATACGGCGGTGGCCGTAACGGTATCATGTACAAGGTCAGTCCTGACGGACGGGTCAGCGAGTTGGTGAAGCTGCCCGAAGGGTCCATTCCAAACGGGGTGACCATGGACAGAAATGGTGATCTGATCTATTGCGACCTAGGCAAACAAGCCGTGATGCGGGTAACTCAGGCCGGCCAGGTGTCGATGGTTGCCGACCGGGTCGGCGACGTGAAACTGACCCTACCGAACTTTGCGACCTACGACGCCGAGGGCAATCTGTTTGTATCGAACACGAGCACGGCCGATATCAATACCGTGCTACCCGAGCTGTCAAGCCCGGCGCCCAACGGTGCCCTGGTGTGTATCCGACCGAATGGAAAAAACGAAGTCGTGGCAACCGGCATTTATGCCGCCAACGGGACGGCGATCGACCCCCAAGAGGAAGCCGTGTACGTCTTGGAGAGCTCGCGGGACGACTGTTTGCGCATCGCCCTGAAAAAGGACGGCACGTTTGGCCCAGCCGAGATCTACTCACAAAACTTTCCCTCACTGCCGGACGGCCTGGCCTTCGATACGGATGGGGTGATGTACGTTACCTTGCCCGGCCGAGCCCAGGACGGTGCGCTAGCCCTCACTAACCAGATTATCCGAGTCGACACCAACGGCGAGTGGACCCTGATGATCGATGACCCGGAAGGCCAAAAGTTGGTTGCCCCAACGAACTGCGGCTTTGGCGGGCCGGGGCTGCAAGATCTGTACTTTGCCAACCTTGAGAGCGATCACTTCAGCCGGATACACACCAATGTGAATGGCCACCCGCTCTACCATCAGCGCTAAGATTCGACTGTATGCCGTATGTTCCCCCCGCGACAGGAGGGAGCTGGTTCCTGCCGCCTCTCCGTCACAAAGCGCGCTTCAGCGACACTTGGGGATGACCGCGCCCAGGCCCATCAAGGATCTGACTGTGACGTGGTCAATCAGCCCACCCTGTTTGAAACAGCAGATAAACTCGGTGGTCTGGAACTCTTCCTAGAGTGCCTTGACCGGATCGCTACAGGAGGCTGGAGCGCCACAGTCCCCCAAATTTTCTCAACCCCCTCATCAGACGTCCGCTCAATACGTTCCTAGGAGCTGTTTATGCACCTCATCCCATCGCTCTTAATCATTGCCCTGGCTTAAGGACCTCACCTACCCTCAAAAAGTGCATCAGACGCTCTTCCCCGGCGCGCCTAGACCCGACTATCTGACACATGGACCGGAAAGGCCGGTCCCTTGTTCTGCTTGACCCCGGTCGATAGCGAGCCACGCGGCATGACTAGATAGTCGCACAGCTTGTCGGGTGGCTTTATCAGGAGTGAGACAAAAGATCGGCAGACCCTCTTCCCCAGCCAGCAAAGGCATCCAGAGGCAACAGTACGAACCGGCGGATGGGGTTTCCGGACCGGCTTGGGAGTCAGGGGCTGATTTTGGACCTGAGAATACTTGCAGGAGGTCAGCTTATCGCTCGGCCAGTCGTGATAATTGCATCTAGGTATTCTCCCAACTCTTCTCGTGGGACACGCTGTAGCCGGAGAACTATACCGGCACAGCACCCCAACCGTCCTCGAACCCAAAAAACGGCCATCGCTGAGTCCATCGGCCGTGGTCGCGCCCTTGGGGCCATTTTGATCGGTCCACGCAGGGACAGGGTCGTCACCGTGGAGCCAAGCCGAATCCGCTTCGGGCGCTGAGCTGCGGATGACAGCAGCATCCCCGGGGAAGGGAGACACGAAATACCGAGAATGAAACGGAGTTCCTCCAGCCAGACGGGGTGTCTAGCCCTAACTCGTCGCCCGGTTCAAGCCGGGCCCAGCATACCTTCAAGCACCTTGGTTCTCCCATTGTGGGTCGGTGCATTGATTAAAAAATCCAAAACGCACTCTTCTCTGCTGTGTGTTTCAGCGAGTGCACCGTCCTAGCTCCGTAACCGTGCATACACATCACCCGAGGTCCCATCCAGCGGGAGGCTTTCAAGCTGAGCCGCCATGTCACCAGGGCTGAGCCACGAGACTGACTGCAGGCGGTAGGATTCGCCTAGGGCCGCCGGTTTCCAGTTAAACTCATACGCTCCCAAACGGCATAAGCGCTCAATACAGCCCAGCGCGGTGTCCATGGCAGCCGGAATGTACTCAAAGGAGAGGGCAGGCAGTGGCTGTGACAGACCGCGCAGTACTTCCAGTTCGTATCCCTCGACGTCAATCTTGCAAAACGCCGGCCTCCCGTACTCGGCGATAAGGCAGTCAAGCGTCGTCACCGACACGGCAACGCTGGTATCCCAGCGCACCCAGGCGAAAGAGTCGACGCGTTGAACGGTGTCGATCCACTCCTGGGACAGAGTTGTCACCGTCGGGGTACGTTGGCTCACAAACAGCTCCTGCGCACCAGGGATCGAGCCCACCGCCTGTTCGACCAGGGTGATGGACGGATGATGCCGGTAGCAGCGCTTCAAAAAACGCATACAGGCGGGTTGGGGCTCAACCCCGATAATTCGCGCGCCCAGGCGAGACCAGACCCGCATCTGGTTGCCAACATGGGCACCAATGTCAAAACACAGATCACCAGCCTGGATAAACTGGGTGTAGAAGCGGGCTAACTGGCGGCTGCGAAAGGGAATCATGTAATACATGAGCAGCGAGCGCAGCATACCCAGCTGTCCCGCGCCTAGGCCAAAGCGCATCCCAATTTCCTCCTAGTTTACTCCTGAGGCATGCCCATATCGGGGTCGTCCCCGGGGACGGCGCCCTCCCCTTGCGCGCCCTGTTCCCGAATCCGCTCGGACGGCTTACTCGGTTCTGGAACAACCCAAAAATAAAACACCAGGGCTGCCACCAAGAGCACCCGGGTAGGGACCAAAAAGGATGTGTCCAATCCCCGAGCGCGGCGACCAAAAATCCGGGCCTTCTTGGTCCAAAGATCCCCGCGAAATTCCCCATTCCATTCATCGTGGCGACCGGCTACAGCGTCTGTCCCAGGGGTACACCGGACAGGCTTATAGTCAGCACCCGCCCGTATTCATGACATGGAAACCAGCGTGAGGCCAGTACCGTGTGGGACGGAAAACTGACCGCTTCGAACAGGACAACGCTGAAACGGAGGGCCCACATCAGGCCCAAGGCCAACGCGCCGAGCAGCGTCAACGCAGTAAAAACGGAAAAGCCGATACACAACGCCGCCAACACCCGACCCCTATTCCAGCGGTCGGCCAGCCGGGAATCTGCACTAGGGTGCAGCCACTGAGAACGGCCGAAAAGAGAGGGCCAAAGGGGGCCTTATCCCAACCTAGAGCGAGCATCACGACTGGGCGGCGGAGTTGATCATGCTGCCATGGCTCGCAGGCCAACCGGTCGGTAACGAACGAGCCAGGCCATAGTTTCCCTTCTTATTGGCTCTCCACGATCTGCTAGGCCAACAACTAGAGCCTACGCCAACTCGGCAGGTGCGGTCAAAAGAAAACACCTGGCCGGACCGCACCAGTTGTGCCCAGGTGAGCGGCTACTCCAACTCGGCAGGTGCGGTCAAAAGAAAACACGGCTCCCAGACTACGCCTGAATGTATGCATATAAGTTCGTTATTGGAGTGAGACTTGCCTGGGACCACACTGGAGAGATGGGAGGCTGATGTAATGCTTGATTCTGGCTCACAGACCCAGTAATAACGGGACTAACACGCTTGCGGCCGTCTGGAGAGGTCCAGGCAAAAGGAGGAAGCTATGGCAGAGTTTGATGTGGTGATTAAAGAGGGCACGATTATCGACGGAACGAAGGTCCCGCGCTACCGTGCCGATCTGGGGATCAAGAATGGCAAGGTGGCCAAAATCGGCCGACTGCAAACCAGCGACGCGAGTCGCGTCATTGATGCCAGCGGGCTGATTGTCGCCCCAGGAGCAATTGATCTGCATACTCACTATGATGCCCAGATCCACTGGGACCCCTACTGCACGATCGGCAGCTGGCACGGGATTACATCGGTGACGCTAGGCAACTGCGGGTTCGGCTTTGCCCCGCTCCGAGCCAAGGATGCTGAGCGGGCGATGCTGGCATTGTCGCGCAATGAGGCGATTCCGCTCGAACCGATGCAAGTCTCAATCAAGGTAGACTGGGAGACGTTTCCCCAGTATATGGACCGCCTGGAGCGGCTCCCTCTGGGGGTCAACATCTCCCAGCTGTTTCCAGTTTCGCCGGCCGTGGCGTATGAGATGGGCGGCTTTGACGAGGCAAAAAAACGCCTGCCGAATGTCCAGGATATGGAGCGCATCCTGAAACACTTCCACGGGGCGATGCAGGCCGGAGCGGCCGGCTGGTCGACCCAGCGGCTGGTCTCGCGTGGAGCCCTACAGCGCGACTATGACGGCACGCCAATGATCTCGGACATCCTGCCTGAGGATTTCTATTTGACCATGGCCCGCGAGCTGGGCAAAAGCGGTGGTGACGGCTTTATCCAAATTACGCAGTCCACGGTTGAGGCCGATCAGTCAGCCTTTGGCACTAATAGTGATATCGATTTTAGTGCCCAGATGGCCTCGGAGAGTGGCTGTTCGGTGTTATTCAACGCCATTGTGGTCAACGACCGCTTCCCCGAAGTTCACCAGGCCCAGCTGCAGCGCATTGCCGAGCATAACGCTAAGGGACGCCGGGTGCTAGGACAGGGCCTGACCACCCGCATGCCGGCGCGGCTGACTCTGGAAGACTGGAACCTGTTTGACGACAGCGAGGCCTGGCGTAACGCGACGGTCGGCACCGTGGAGGAGCGCAAAGCTAAACTGTCTGACCCGCAAACGCGCAAGGCTCTCCAGCAGGACTTCGACAGCCCCAAATCGAGCGACTTTCTGTTTGGTGAGCTGCCCAAGTTTATAGCCCGCAAGGTGCGTCGGCCCGACCTCAAAGACACCTACGAGGGCTTGTCAATCACCCAGATTGCTGAGCGGGAGAATAAACACCCGATCGACGCCATGCTCGACCTGTCGGTGGCCGACGACCTCAGGACCGAATGGGCCGGGCCAGTTACCGCGGCCAATGTAGAAAACTTTAAGGATCTGATGGAATCACCTTACGTGCTGCCCGGCGTGTCGGACGGCGGGGCGCACGTCAAGTTTATCACGCCGTCCATCTATCCGACTGAGGTGTTGGCCTGGATGTCACGCGACGCCGGGCTGCTGAGCCTGGAGGAGGCGCACTTTCGACTGAGCGGGTTGATGGCGTGGGCGTCGTGCATCAAAGATCGGGGAACGCTCCGTGAGGGCCAGGCCGCAGATATCATCATCTACGATCTAGACAAGCTCAACGCCCTGCCCGACGAGATCGTCCACGATCTGCCGGCTGGCGAGTGGCGGCGGGTGCAGCGGGCTGAGGGTTATCGCTACGTCATGGTCAACGGCGAGCCGATTTTTGAAGATGGCAACTGCACCGGGGCGATGCCGGGCAAACTGCTGCGCAACGGCCAGGCGGGTTAACGAGAAGAGTGCTCAGATTCTCTCCCGTCCATCCCTAGGGAGATTATGCCTCTGGGGAGGAGGAACGATATGGACATGACAAGTCGGTTAGATCCAGAACTGGCAGATCCACTGGACGCCTGGCTCAAGGCCACCGGAGGCGGGATAAAACTACACGACATTCCAGCCGCACGGCGGATGATGGACGAACTGGTAGCGGCGCAAATGGCCAAGGCGCCGCCAATCGAGGGGATCAACTCCGAGGACCATCAGGCGCCTGGTTCTGAAGGTGGACCCGATGTCTTTGTTCGGGTTTACCAGCCTGACGATCGACCAGCCAGCGTGCCTGCTCTGCTGTGGATCCACGGCGGCGGCTATGTCCTGGGCAGCGTTGAACGGGACGATTTCTTGGCCAAACACCTGTCCAGAGTTGGGCAGTGCCTGGTGGCCTCTGTCGAGTATCGGCTGGCTCCCGAGCACCCCTTCCCAGCTCCGGTCGAGGACTGTTACGCTGCCCTTAAGTGGCTGGCAACCCACAGTGAAGACTTCGGGGTCGATCAGTCACGGATCGCCATCGGCGGAGCGAGCGCGGGTGGAGGCCTAGCGGCTGGCCTAGCCTTGCTGACTCGCGACCGAGCCGAGATTAATCTCTGCTTTCAGCTGCTGATCTATCCTATGATTGACGACCGCAACATTGCCGCCGCCAGCCAGACACGGCCGGATACCTTGGTGTGGAGCCGGGAGAACAACCTGATGGGCTGGCGCGCTTATCTTGGTCATGAACCGGGCGGGCCGGAGGTGTCTCCGTATGCCGCTGCGGCCCGGGCAACCGACCTGAGCGGCTTACCGCCGGCCTATATTCCGGTCGGCGACCTCGACCTTTTCCTGGATGAGAATGTGACCTACGCGCAACGGCTGCTGGCGGCCGAAGTCCCAACCGAACTGCACGTCTATCCGGGTGCCTTCCACGGCTTTAACGGTTTTGTGCCCAGCGCTCATATCTCACAACGCTTTAACACCGAGCGCGACAATACCCTCAGGCGTATGCTCCACCACTAACTGAGATTATCGTCACCCCCTGCCGAGTGAGCGCAGTCAGGGGGTGACACTCTCTGTGCGTACAGATGAAGTGAGGCAAGTGCATTTCGCCTGTGAATTAATACTTTATCAAATCCTCTCGTCCTTGGACGCTCTTCGAGGGCGTAAAGCGATTCTAGGTAATCGGAGCCGAAACCTGACAGCCGCCCCAAGCCCAAGGAAGGAAGACAATCAGGCAGGGGTACGAGTGCTAAAGAGGGCCCACATTAGACCAGAATCAGATCAGGATTGTGCTTCTTAATCGAAGGCATCCAAGCATTACAGATTCTTACAATTGAGAGGACGTTTAGAACTCGACCAATTGGTAAAATGAATAGTGAGTTGAACGAGTCGGATAGGAGCACCATCAAGAAAGGCGTCCAAAAATACATGCAGACGGAGTGAGAAGAGAAACAGAGCAAGTCCCCTCCTTCTGAGGCAGGGATACTCAGGAGGACGAAGGAAGGGTCAGACACTCGTACGGAGAACGGGCAGGGACTCTTTCCCGTGGTTTGGGACGCTAGCATCCGGGACCACCAAAACGAGAATTAGGGCTCGTCACGTTTGGGTATAATTTCCCAATTCTCTGTCTGCAGGAAGCTCCACCCGCTTTTTACAGCCCGTGGGGGATTGCTCACGGGCTAGGGAATACACGAACCGCCCTTTTGCATTCCCTTCAAAAGGGATTAAGACCTGATTTCTTGCGGTCAAGTACAACTGCGTCCATCACCTCCCCCATTCGGGAGCGTCTCCCACTTAGAAAAACGCCACCCTATGAACTGAAACGAGAGACCCGGCCATCATATCCGCTCGATAATCGACGCAATCCCCATTCCACCACCAATACACATAGTGACAAGCCCAGTGGTTTTATCCTGACGCTCAAGTTCGTCGAGCATGGTTCCTATCAGCATACTCCCCGTTGCACCGAGCGGGTGACCAAGCGCGATCGCACCGCCGTTAACGTTGACCTTGTCCGGGTCAATGTCACAGTCTTTCATAACCTTCAGCGGCACCGAGGCAAACGCCTCATTGATCTCAACCAGATCAATGTCTTTGATTGTCATACCGGCTTTCTTGAGCGCCCGTTTGGTAGCCGGGACCGGTGCCGTCAGCATGATAATCGGCTCAGCACCGGCCGTTGCGGTGGCCACAATCCGGGCACGAGGTTTCATGCTATGGCTGCGCGCATAGGCTGGCGAGGCCAGCAACAGCGCCCCTGCTCCATCGACAATACCGGAAGAGTTTCCAGCGTGGTGGACGTGGTTGATGTGGTCAAGCTCAGTGTAGCGTGACAGAGCTTTTTGGTCGAAACTCAACGTATCGCCCTTTTGCACGTATTTGCCGAGTTCGGCGAATGAGGGCGGTAGTGTGGACAGCCCCTCCAGAGTCGTACTTGGGCGTGGATGCTCATCGTGTTCGAGCACGACCTTACCCGTGGCGTCACGAACTGGAATCAGGCTCTTGGTGAGACGCCCCTCTTGGTGAGCTCGGGCGTAGCGCTGTTGGCTCGACAGCGCAAACCGGTCGCAGTCTTCACGGCTGAAGCCCTCAATGGTGGCGATCAAATCACCCGAGATACCCTGCTGGACAAGCGGGTGGAGCCGACGCAGCTTTCGATTATGCCCGTCGATACCACCCCGGTCGGCGTTCATCGGCACGCGAGACATGGCTTCTACACCGCCGGCAACGACTAGATCTTGCTCCCCGGACTTAATACCCATGGCCGCAAAGTTGACCGCCTGTTGGCCCGATCCGCAGAAGCGGTTAATCGTCACGCCGGTTGAATCGTTCGGCCATTCCGCAGCCAGCACCGACATACGGGCGATACACATAGCTTGTTCGCCGTAAGCGGTGACACACCCGACTAGCACGTCTTCGACATCCAGCGGGTTGACCTGATTGCGGTCCTTGATGGCGTTCAGCGTCTGAGCCATCAGTTCCTGGGGGTGAATGGTGGCCAGTGCGCCGTCTTTTTTGCCCCGTCCACGAGGAGTTCGAACTGCGTCAATAATCCATGCTTCGCCCATGGTTTCCTCCATATATGTCCTGGTGGGAATTTCAGCCAAGCCGCAAGGTCAGAAGCGGGGATGGCGAGTCATGAAACGATACTCCTGACACGCCACCGCCGTCGTCGTCTGCTCAGTGCGGTGTCAGCGCCATCGCCATCATGACCGAACGTTCAATTTCGACGATCACGCCGGCGACTTCGCGGCCGATTAGATCCATCTTGCGGATCTGCTGAACACGGGGAGCGGCTCGGTCGATCTCCCGGGCAGAGAATATGTCAGGGAGGAAGTCGCAGGCATCGACCAGACAGATCATGGCCACATCCCTCGGATCGGGGGTATCGTCGGACAGCAACACGTCTGCAATCCGCAATCTGACCTCACGTTCGACACGTCCGTCAATCGTCGGATAGCGCCGGGAACGGAAGACCCAGAGAAACTTCTCGTCCTGAGACTCTAGAATGCCGCGCTCAATCAAACTGGCCAAGGCCTGCCGCCGGATCTCGGTCGCCCCCAGCCCGGCCAGCGTCTCTATCCAGCCCTTGGTATCCTTTGTTTCGGCGGAATTCGCGATACGCGTCAGGACTCGGTCGAGCATTGGGTTGCCGGTCGGTGTCGGGTCGAGAATCACGAGTTGTTTGGGATCGGTGTCAATTCGGTTGGCGAACGCCAGATCCATCAGGACTGCGCCAGCAAGGACATGCTCCACGGAGCTGCCACGAATCGGCAGGAAAACCCCGTCGTCGTCCAGCATCAACAGCAATATCTCTTCGGCGAATGTCAGCATGACACGTCTTCAGGACTGTGCCGCCAAGGCAGCTTCGCGTGTTTCGTAGTACTCGAGCATCGTCAGAAAACCGCTGATCTCCATGACCGATTTGCAAGACGACTGGAGCGCGCAGAGCGCCAGCTTGCCGCCGCTCTGTTGGCATTTCTTGGCTCCAACGAGCACGGCGCGGAGGCCGGCACTGCTGATGTAATTCATCTTGCCGCAATCAAGCAGCACGCGGGTATCGCCGCGGGCGACGATCTCCGAAATGCGCTTCTCCAAGTCCGGCGCACTAAAGCCGTCGACACGCCCGTTCGGCGCGACGACGACCAGCGAATCTTTGGTTGTCTCTTCGATTTCCATCGGGCAGCCTTTCACTTCAATCTCAACTTGGACAGCCGCATTGAATCGTCGGTTCCGAGCGGATCTCACTCGCTCTCAGGACGCAGGAATAGCATGAGAGCTTATATACGGCAACCCATCAGCGGCAGCTGGGCAAGCGTCATCTTGGCGAGACGAGCAATTGCTGGCAGAATAGAGACGAGGGACAGAAAGTCTGGGGAGGGCCTTCGCACTCCAGAAATCAAGCGAGGAGATGAGTATGCACAATGGGATTCTCTCAGGACTGCGGGTTATCGACTGCGGAACCTATGTCGCTGGACCGGCCTCGACAACCATTATGTCAGATTTTGGGGCCGAGGTGTTCAAGATTGAGCGGCCCCAAGGCGGAGACTTGTATCGCTCTATGGGGAACCTGCCGGGGTTTGCCAAGGCGGAGCTCAACTGGCCCTGGATTCTGACCAGTCGGAACAAGAAGAGCGTTACCCTTGACCTTGATTCAGTCGAGGGCCGAGAAATCCTCATCCGTCTGGTCAAAACCTCGGACGTGTTTGTCACCAACTATCAACACCCGCTGCTGGCCAAATTCCGGCTGACCTGGGATGACCTGCGGCCCGAGAACGAGCGTCTCATCTACGCTCATCTAACCGGCTACGGCGATACGGGTGAGGACGCCAACGCACCGACGTTTGATGCGCTAGCGTATTGGGCACGCTCGGGCCTGATGATGAGCGTGGTCGGCATGGACGGGACGCCCGGCGGCCCACGGCCAGGGATGGGCGATCACCCGACCTCAGTGTCTCTGTTCAGCGCTATCATGCTCGGCTTGTACCACCGCGAGCGTACCGGACGGGGTGTCAAGGTCGGGACCTCGTTGCTGGCCAGCGGTGCCTGGGCCAACGCCTGCGACCTGCAGGCCAAATTCTGTAACGCCACCTTTCCGGAACGCCGCAGCGATGGCACACCCCCCAACCCACTGGCGGCCGGCTATCGGAGTCGCGACGGCAAAGCCTTTCTGGTTGTCTTACTTGATCCGGATAAGGAGTTTCCCAATCTGTGCGCGGCACTCGACCAAGCAGAGCTGGCGACCAACCCACTGTTCACCACCAATGAAGCCAGAACCGAAAATGCCGCAGCCCTGTTCGCTATTCTGCAGTCGCAGTTTGAATCGCGCGATCTAGCCGAGTGGCGAGAGCTGTTCAAGCGAGCTGACATTAAATGGGCTCCCCTGCCCCAGCGCGACGAAGTCGTCGAAGATCCGCAGATGTGGGCGGCGGGGGCGTTTATCGACCTGGAGTATCCTGGCTACGGTCAACTGACAACCATCAACAGCCCTATTTTTACCAGCGCTGGCGACAAACGCACGCCAACGGCCGCCCCACCGCTCGGCGCGCATACGCGTGCGGTGTTAGAAGATCTGGGCTATAGCGAGGAGGAAATTACCGCCCTTGTCCGGAAGGGAACGGCGGGGACAGCCAAATGATTTTAGGGGGTGTGTTGCGATAGGATGGCTGGCAGGTCACGGATTGATTGCACAACGCGCGTAGCGCACGAAAAATCCTGGAATTGAGTGAACGCGCGTTCAATCACAATACACGCAAGGCCGGCGGCCACCGCCGAGCGTAGGCCGCGTTCAGAGTCCTCTATCGCAAGCGCTTCGTGGGGCTGAGCCGCGAAGCGCTCCAGCGCGGTCAGATAAGGATCGGGGGCTGGCTTGCTGCGCGCATAATCGCCGTTGGCGACAACGAAGTCCATGTAGGACAGGATAGTCCGGTCTTGGTGAATGAGGGCAAAATCGGACTTCTTGGCCGTGGTTACAATCGCCATTGAAAAGGACTGCGACAGCTCGGCCAGGACGCTCAACACCCCCGGAATTTCAATGTCCTCGGTCCGCAGACGTTCCTGGTAAGAGCGATCCCGGTTGCTTCGGTGAACAGCAATGACAGCCTCCGGGACGCCCCGCTGTCTGGCCAGCTCCCACATTGTCTGACCTTGGGTCGTCCGCGCCAGATATTCATCTTCGTCAAAATATATTCCAATTTCAGCCAACGCGTGTTGGGTCGAGAGGAAGTACCAGTGTTCGGTATCGACCAACACGCCGTCATTATCCCACAGAATATATTTCAGCATTGGGGTGTTCTCGGCTGAACGTCTTCGCCTAGAGCCACCGTCATCTCCTCAGTCTGTATCCGCCCAGCTCTTGTCGTAGTCGGTCGCCATCCGCAGCTGGGCTCGCAGGTGTTGGATCTTCCATTTGCCGTTAAGCTTGACGTAGTCGTCTTGGTAGCGGGCGGCCTGCCACTTGGCCTGGTTGTTTTGATAAAACGTAAATGGTCCAAAAAAGTACCACGTTGCGCTCGCCCGGTTGCCGTCGATTTTAATGACCGGGTTGAGCACCTGGTGCTGGGAGAAGCTGATCAGGGTCTGGAATTTTTTGAACAGCTCACGGATAGCTGTATGCCCCTGAGCGTGTCCAAAGTCACCGCCCTCCCAGATGCCATCCGGAGCAAAAATCGTGGTGATGCGATCCGGGTTATGGTCGTCGTCACAGATGTCACAGTATTCGGCCTTGAGTTGCTTGATGGCCTCGATGTCTTCCATGCGGGTCAGCCGTTTTTCGAGTTCGGTCATGTCCATTGGGGGGGCTCCTTTCAGCTCATCTCAATGCCATATAGGCACTTCGCGTTGTTAAACACAATGTCACGCGTTACATCGGCCGGAATATCGGCAAAATGCTCCTCAATGATCTTGAGCGAATGGGGAAACGTCGAGTCGGCGTGCGGAAAATCTGAAGCCCACATATAGTTATGTTGACCAAAGAACTGCCACGCCGCCGGGCCGATGGGATCGTCCTGAAAGGTGGCCCACACGTTGCGCCGTACATATTCACTCGGTTTGAGCAGCAAGCGTTTGGTGTTGGGGATCTTGGCATGCACGTGGTCGAGCCGATGGATCCAGTTCGGCATCCAACCCACATCATTCTCGGCCGAGACCACTTTTAGATTGGGAAAGCGATCAAACACACCGCCGTACACCATCCGCGTGAGACACTGCTCAACAACGTGGATGACATGAATCTGGAGGTCGGCCGGAGTCGGCATGGCCGCCGTGCGTGGCATACCAGATACTAAGGGTTTGTGCAGCGAGATGGGAAGCCTGATCTCGGAGCAGACCTGCCATAGCGAATCAAAGCGCTCGTCGCTATAGGGGAACTCAACCGTGTCAGAGGCCAGAATCAGGACGCCTTTGATACCTAACTTTGCGCAGCGTTCAATCTCTGACACATCGGGCAGCGCGCTGAGCGGATACAGACCGATGCCGATCAAGCGCTGCGGGTTGTGGGAGCAGAACTCGGCGATCCAGTCGTTGTAGACGCGTACGCATGCCTGTTGCAGTTCTCCATCCGGCATATTGAGCAGGACGATCCCTAGGCTGGAATATAAGACCTCGGCCACCACGCCGTCCAAGTCTTGATCCTTCAGACGTGCGGCCGGGTCCCATCCGCTGGGTCGGGCGGCTTCGTAGCCAGACTGCATGTGGACGCGTAGATCATCACCGCTGCGTCCTGCAGCAAATACACCAGCCACCGTCAGCGGATGAATGCCAGGCCCGACAAACAGATAGGGGGCGGCCTTGGACTGTTCGCTTTTGATGACCCGTGGGGCGTCATCACGATATTTGCGGTCGAGCCGTTTGAGCCACAGGTCGCCCGGCTCAACCATATGGGAATCGGCTGAAATTACGCGCTGTATCGACATGATTCGGGTCTCCCCTCAGCCTACTGTCCGCCTCGGATCACTTGGCCAGGAAGGACGCCGGTTTGCCGCTGTCCTTCGTACAAGACTTGGCCATTGACAATGGTGTACTGGATGCCCTCTGCCTGGGTGACCAAGCGACGCCCACCGCCCGGCAAATCATGTCGGATTTCCGGACGCTCGGGCGAGTTGATGGTGTTTAGATCAAAGACGGTGATGTCTGCGGCCAGCCCGACTCGCAGCGCGCCACGGTCGTTGATGCCGAAGAACTGGGCTGGTTCTGAGGTGATGCGCCGGACCGCGTGTTCTACGCTCAGGGCCTGCTTGTCGCGCACAAAAGTCCCGAGCAGATAGCTGGGGTAGCCGGCGTTACACAGCATATCAACGTGGGCCCCGCCGTCAGAGATGCCGATCAGGGTGCGTGGATCGCTGAATTTTTTTGCGACCCGTTCCTCGTTGATGTCGAGCAGCGGCAGCATGTAGTCGAGCCCCAGATCATCCTCAAGCGCGAGATCAAAGAAGGCGTCCAAGGGCGCGACACCGCGCTGCCGGGCAATATCAGCGATCGTCTGCCACTCAACCGCCCTGAGCGCCGGGTTGGTGACTTCCTTAACCTTGGTCCGTTGCCAGATGTCACGAAAAACGGTGCTGCGCTCCAGATCGGCCTCAAACGCACGACGGAACTCAACGTCAGCATAGGTGCGTTTCTGCTCTTCGAGCGTGGCTTCCCCAAACACCGGCTTTGTCGAACGCATGCTGGCAAACAGAAACGGGTTGCGCAGATTAAACTCAAGCACCAGCGGTCGCACCGCCACCTGCGGCCGACTGCCCCGTTCGAGGAGTGGGGTAACGCGTGCCAAGGTGTTGGTCCACGCCTCGGGGTCATCGTCTCTGTCACGCAGATTGAGCCAGGTCACTGGCCGCCCGCTCTCTGAGACCAGCAGCTCTAGCAGGGCGTATTCTTTGTCAGATACCGCGCTCGGCTTTTTGGTCAGGGCCACCTCAATCGTGCCTTGGCCGCGCGCCCGCAGCAAACTGGCGTAGGCGCGCAGTTCGTCGTGACTAGCCAGCCGACAGGCCAAGGGCTGGGCTTTGTAACCGAGATGCTGGGGGAGAACAGTCAGGGAAAGTCCTAAGGCACCGGCCTCAAGCGCTTCGTTTAACAGGCCGCGGATCTGGGTGGTTTCCAGCGCCGTTGCCTCACGTTCCATGGCCTCATTGCCCATTACAAACTGTCGAAAGGGTGACAGGGCTGCCAGAAAGCCGACGTTGATGCCCACCCCACGCTTGGCCGCTGCGTCCATATACTCGGGAAAGCTTTCCCAGTCCCACGGCAGGCCCTTGTTAAGGACCTCATACGGAATGGCCTCAACGTGGACTAGGTTAGCGGTAGCAATATCACGCTCGGTAGGCTTGCACGGCGCCAATCCAACACCGCAATTGCCCATGATCACGGTTGTCACCCCATGCCACGATGAACAGGTGACTAGCGGGTCCCAGCAGATTTGGGCGTCATAGTGGGTATGCGGATCAATAAAGCCAGGTGCGACAATCAGATCAGACGCGTCAATCACCCGAGCGGCGCTGCCCGTGAGCGCACCAAGCCCGACAATATATCCCCCACTCACTGCGAGATCGGCCCGAAAGCCGGGCGTGCCACTACCGTCAACAATTGTTCCATTTTTAATCAGTAGCTCATACTCGGCCATAAGCTGCCCCTCCTTAACTTCAAGCGCCACATGCACAATACAGATGGCGGAAATGCGTCCTCTCTCCCTTCTAGGAGATCAGCCCCCGGCCGTCAACAATTCGGACCTTAATGTCTTGCTTCGTAGGAAACTCCTAGGTTAGGGTTGAGGCGTTTGCCGAGGAGGTCCATGTCTACGCTCAGTCCTGCGCGAGTAGAAACGCCGACCCGGACCCGTTGGATGATCATCGGCCTGGTCTACTGCACCTACGTGCTGATGTTCATCGACCGGGTGAACATCTCAATTGCGGCCAAGTACATCATGCCCGAGTACGGCCTCAGCGAAGTACAGATCGGCTGGATTTTCAGCGCTTTTGTGTTTGGGTATGCGGTATTTCAGATCCCCGGTGGCTGGCTAGGCGACCGCTTTGGATCCAGGGGAGTGATGGCCGGGGCAATCCTGTGGTGGTCGTTTTTCACAGCTGTGACCGCGCTTGCCGGAGAGCTGTTTGTGGCCTCGCTTATCGGTGTTGTGGGCACGTTTCTGATCGTCCGGGTGTTGATCGGTATTGGTGAGGCCGTCGCCCCTCCGAACGGCAATCGGGTAGTGGCCAATTGGGCCGCAGCCCAAGAACGTGGCCTAGCGGTCGGCATTACGGTTAGCGGCAGCTCGCTGGGCGGGGCGCTGACGCCACCGCTCATTGTCTGGGTTATGGTCACTTGGGGCTGGCGGGCAGCCTTCTATATTGCCGGCGGCATAGGCATCTTCCTGGCCCTGATATGGTACTGGTTGGTCCGGGACCGGCCTGAGCAGCATCCGTGGGTGAACGCCGCAGAGCGGGAGTATATTGCCCAGGCACCAACAGCTGAGCAGGACGAGCACGGCGAGGCCGGACCGGCGCTCGGACCCATGCCATGGCGGGCGATTCTCAGCTCCCCGAGCCTGTGGATGCTCACCGCCGCCTACACGATACTTGGCTATATCGGCTACATCTATCTGTCCTGGTTCTACCTGTACCTGGTCAACGTGCTGCACTTCTCGGTTGAGAGCGGCGGGCTGTACGGAATGGCCCCGTTTATAGCCGGGGCGATAGGGGCACCGTTCGGCGGCTGGCTGACGGATCGCCTGAGTCAGCGTTTTGGAAAACGCGTTGGACGCTGTGGGACCGGATTCGTCAGCATGCTGCTGACCGCGGGATTTATCGCTATCGGGGCTGGTGTAGGAAATCCCTACCTAGCGGTGCTCTTCCTAGCTCTAGGCGCGGGGACCTTGTTTTTGGGGGTGGCGGCCTACTTTGCAACAACGATCGACCTGGCCAAAACCTATGCCGGTACGGTGGGTGGTTTCATGAACATGGGTGGCAATCTGGGCGGAACGCTCTCGCCAACCCTCACCCCGTTTCTGGCTCAGCACTACGGCTGGGACAGCGCGCTGTATATGGCTGCTGGGCTGGCAGCCCTAGCGGCTCTCTTTTGGCTAGGAGTCCATCCCGAACAACCCATACGGCTGAAAGCCGAGATGAGCTAGGGGGCGGACAAGGGCTTGGGCTGTCGGTGGCGTGAGCTTGCAGTCCGTGCCGGTGGCGTAGATCCAAGGGCGGATTAGGCCCCAGGCATCTCGTAGGCGCGCAGGAGAGCGCTCCGGTAAACTTCTGCCACTCATGCCACTTAATCGTAGACGGTCTCCATCACCTGGAGCTTGTCCGGATCACACCCCGCGACGTCGGCCGGCATGCCTTCGCGCAGCTACCCATGGTCACGGATACCGAAGGCCCGGCCCAACATGGTTGAAGATGGTAGACCTCTCCCAAGTCTACAATTTGCCTGCCGCGAATCCACTGGATCAGGAAGTGGGTCGGACAGCCGCTCAGAGTCGGGAACAAGGTACGTGCGCCGTCGTCCGAGCCTCCCATCAGGGTTGGGAGATGTTTGCCGACAGTGTCTTCATCACTGTTTAGCGAGTCCTACGTGGCAAATTTGGCATTCAGGTCTTCTTCAACCGCGAAATCGAGCATGGCATCGACGGCCGGATGCTTGCTCTGATCCTGAGCGATCCAGCCGATAGTCTTGCCTCGTGGCGACCGGTTTTTTCCCAGTCCATCGTTTTCCACATCCTTACGCAAAGCAAGCCGCCGGACCGGGTCGGCCAACGGCGGTTTCATTCCGGGCCGGTATCTCTCATCAATTGTCCAGAGAGTCCGACAGGCTCACGCTTGAGTACGCCTAGCCACGAAAATAGTAGGAAAACCAACCAGCGCTGGGGGAAGCTGCCGCTCAGTCGCGTGTGGCACGAGGATGTACGCGACCTCCACTACGCAATGCGGGCGATGGCGAACCGGACGCTGGACCTTCTGTCGCGGATGTTCAACATGGCCGAGTCCTGGGGATTGATGCCGGAGGGAAGCAATCCGGGCCAGCGAGGTGAAGTACTGGGAGCAGCCGCGCGAGCGGTTCCTCATCGTGATTGAGTTCCGCCGGCTCGGACGCGCCCTCGCTGAGGCGGAGGCGAACGGCGCCGTCCCGGTGCCTGCCGCGGCGGCAATCCGGCTCCTCATGCTGACCGGATACCCGAACACCCTTACGGACAGAAGTCGCTTTTCGGCTTCGACGACAGGGGCAGCGTCCAGGCCAGACGTGCGACCTGTTGGAGACGAGATCATGACCGAAGACAATCCCCCAACTACCGAATCCGGCGATCATTTGGGCGAGAGGCAGGCCGAACCGCGCACGTCGCGAACGGTTCGGTTCTTCGATTCCGATTGGGAACGCATTGAGCGCGTGGCCAAGGAGCGTGAAATCTCTGCCGCCGCGCTGCGGTGGGCTTCGCTACCGGCAAGCTCACGGACAACTCCGAGGCGTTCCCGTCCGAAATCGGAGCCCAGATCGAGCACGTCTATCGCGGCGTTTACCTGCTTTCGACACTCAAGCGCGACGAGATGCTCCGCGAGGGGCAGCAGGAAGAGGTCGATCGAATCCACAAAGAAGCCCGCAAATCCCAGGAGTCGATCCGCAATCAGACCTCCAAGCCGGTCGCATGACCGGGTGTCCAGACAGGAAAAACATGGCGATGCGCTTCCTATTCGTTCGGCAACAGGCCGGGGGAATCCGCTGCCTGGGATTGCGGAGACGCCCAGTGTCTCCAGTAATACCAGCGGTGCTTGGTTCAGACTCATGAAGGGGATTCCCTCACGGCCCGGTTTCTGATTCAAGGTTGGAGGCTTGGATTGGAGGTTGGTGATGGGAGCGGCGATCCCCTTGCGGGGAGATTTCGATACGGCTGGATTGCGTCGTCTTGCGAAGCGGAGCCGGGACGGGGCACAGAGCCATCGTCTTTTGGCAGTGGTGTTGATCTACGACGGTTATCCCCGTTCGGACGCGGCGCGCTTTGCGGGAGTCGGGCTGCAGATCATTCCGGACTGGGTTCTGCGCTTCAACGAGAGGAAGGTCCGGAGGGCTTGCTGAACCGCAAGGCGCCGGGTCCACCTTACAAGCTGAGCGAGGAGCAGCGCGCGGCGCTGGCGGCAGTCGTGGAGAGCGGTCTGGACCCGGCGGTGCGCGGCGTGGTTCGTTGGTGGCGCTGCGACCTGGCGGCATGGCTTCGGGATCGGTTCGGCGTGTCGTTGGCAGGGACGACGGTCGGACAGGAGTTGCGTCGCATGAGCCACGCCAAGCTTTCTGCACGCCCGCGCCACTATGCCCAGGACGAAGCCGCGTTGGCGGCGTTCAAAACTTCCCCGCACGTCTGAAAGGAGGTTCGCGCCAGGCTCGGTGACGGCGTCGAGGTCGGAGTCTGGTAGCAGGACGAGGCGCATGTCGGACAGAAGAACAAAATCACCCGGCGATGGGCGAAACGCGATGCGCGCCCGGCGGCGCCCAAGGACCAGAGAACGACTTCGGCCTATATCTTCGGTGCCATTTGCCCGATGAAAGGCAGGGCCGCCGGGCTTGTCATACCCCGGGCCGACACACACGCGCTCAACGCCCATCTCGAAGAGATCGCCCGAACTGTGGAACCCGGCGCCCATGCCCTCGTCATGCTCGACCGGGCCGGATGGCATATCTCATCGTTCCTCGAAGTCCCCGGCAATATCACCTCAATGCCGCTCCCGCCCTGATCGCCGGAACTCAACCTGGTCGAGAACGTCTGGCAGTTCCTGCGCGACAACTGGCTCTCGAACCGCGTCTTCCAAAGCTACGACAACATACTCAATCACTGCTGCCATGCCTGGAACAAACTCGTCTCACAGCGAACTGCCCGGGTTCCGAGCCACCATGCCTCGATTGCGGCGCCCTGCCGGACGATCTGGCGATCAGCCATCGGACCCGGGTCGAGTTCGCCTCGCTGCTTGCCTGTGAAGTTCGCATGGGCAGTCTGGATGCCGGTACGGCGCGCGACGCGGGCTCACGGTTCGAGACGTTGATTCAGGAGTCCTTTGTTGCGCTACTGCCGACGCGCGACGACTTCGATCGCGCCAAGGACTGGATCGGCCATTTCGATACCGGTCTGAGAGCTGGAGATGCCCTGCACCTCACCATCGCGGGGAACCACGGCGCGGACGATTTATAGCCTGGACAAGCTGATGATCGCAGCGGGCAAGACGCTGTGCTTACCGAGCTACGGGGATTGATGTGATGGCATCGGTCGGATAAAAATAGTTGAGAAGATTACTCCGAGCTACGGGGATTGATGCCTCCATGACGGTATTTCCGGACGGGCTCGATCAGCCGCGCCATCGGACTGGTGACAGACGTACGAACTTGCTCGCAACATCAATACCCTGCCACAAGGCGATGTTCTTCGCCGAGAACGACGCAAGCGGCAACCGGATCAATCACAAAGCAGCAATCTCGGGCGGCTTGCAGATCGTTCCTGCAGGGGCCGCGCGCCAAGTGCTCGCCGATGACTACGCGAGAATGCTAGCCGACGGGATGCTGCTTGGCGAGAACGAGCCATTTGATGCGCTGATGGAGCGATGCGCGGCAATTGAGACGCGGGCCAACGGGTTGAAACCATGACAGCGACCTCACCCGAACCCGGCCGGATCGCGCTGGTGCGCCAGCGCCGATATCTCGTGGAAAACGTAACGCCTCCTCCATCACCCACCGAAGCCACGCTCGTCGATCTCTCCTGTCTCGACGACGACGCGCAGGGCGAGCCGCTCTCGGTGCTGTGGGAGCACGAACTTGATGCCCGCGTACTCGAAGACGACGGCTGGTCGGCAGTTGCCGACAAGGGATTTGACGATCCCGCCCTGTTCGCCGCCTACCTCCGCGCGCTGTCGTGGAACTGCGTGACGGCAACCGACCCGAATCTCTTTCAAGCGCCGTTCCGTGCCGGCATCCGTATTGATGCCTATCAACTCGACCCGCTGCGCAAGGCGCTCAAGTTGCCGCGCGTGAACCTGTTCATTGCTGATGACGTCGGGCTTGGTAAGACCATCGAGGCTGGCCTAATCGCGCGCGAGCTTCTGCTGCGCCGCCGTATCGACCGGATCGTCGTTGCATGTCCGCCTGCGATGCTGGACCAGTGGCAGGACGAGATGGAAGCCCGTTTCGGTCTCACTTTCACCATTCTCGACCGGGCCTATGTGACGCGGATGCGCCGCGAGCGCGGCTTCTCCGTCAACCCCTGGACCACCCATTCTCGCTTCCTCATCTCCCACCGCCTTCTCATTGACGAGGCCCACGCTTCGGGCTTGCGTGACTGGCTTGGAGAGTTCGCCCCGCAATCCCTCCTAATTCTCGACGAGGCGCACAACGCCGCGCCCGCGAGCGGTGCACGTTACGCGATTGATTCGCAGATCACGCGCGCCGTCCGCGACATCGCGCCTCGTTTCGAGCATCGTCTGTTCCTGTCGGCGACTCCGCATAACGGGCATTCGAACAGCTTTTCCGCCTTGCTCGAAATTCTCGATCCACAACGTTTCTGCCGTGGAGTCCGCGTCCTTAAGGGGCAGCTCGACGAGGTGCTGGTCCGGCGGCTCAAGTCCGATATCCGGGAACTCGAAGGCGGGTTCCCGAAGCGCACGGTGGCCCCGGTGAGAATCGACGGGCTGCCGCCGGACGCGCCCGAGCTCGTGCTGCCGAAGCTGCTGGATGCCTACCGACTCGTGCGCGAAGAGAGGCTCAAGAACGAATCACGCTCGCGGCAAACCGCCGGCGCATTGGTGATCGGCGGGCTGCAGAAACGTCTGCTGTCCTCCGTCGAGGCCTTCGCGAAGACGCTTTCGGTGCACCGCAAGAGCCTGGAACGTGTGTTGGAGAAGGCTTTGGCCGTCCCCACAACGTCGGCAGCGCCGCATGCCGATCTCCAACGTTTGACTGTGGACATGGAGCCCGACACGGAGGTCTTTAGCGCTGACGATCAAGCTCTCGACATCGACGGCGAAACCATCCCACCGGACGATTCAGAACGACCCGACCCGTCGGATCTCGAGTTGGCCGATCTCATGACGACGGCCACAGCGGCATCAAGCGACAGCAGCCAGACGGAGACGCGCGAGGCGCTAATGCGCGAACTCGCGCTTGTCGACGAGATGCGCGATGTGGCCGAGGCGAGCCGATACGGGGCTGACCCGCGCGTTCGCAAGATCATTGAATGGATCGACGCCAATCTGTGTCCAGGTCTTGCAGCGCCCGGAGCAACACTCCCGCAATGGAACGATCGCCGCCTGCTTATCTTCACTGAATACGAGGATACGCGCCGATGGCTCCAGCGCTGCCTGAACGAGGCGATCGCGTGTTCCAGTCAGGCATCCAAGCGGATTGCGGCCTTCACGGGGATGACCTCCCGCCGAAGGCGGGAAGACATCAAGCACGCCTTCAACACCGAGCCGGGCGACGATCCGCTCCGCATTCTCATCGCGACCGACGCGGCACGGGAGGGCCTCAATCTCCAGCGCCATTGCTACGACCTTTTCCATTTCGATCTGCCTTGGAACCCGAGCCGCCTAGACCAGCGTAACGGCCGCATCGACCGCAAACTTCAGCCCGCCGACGAAGTCTTCTGCCGCTACTTCGTGTTTGTTCAGCGGCCGGAAGATCGTGTTCTTCAGGTGTTGGTGAACAAGGTCGAGCGCATCCGGGAAGAACTTGGCAGCGTTGCCAAGATCCTCGAAGCCCGCGTCGCTCGGACCATTGGCGTCGAGGGCATGCGGCGCGACGGGCTCGACAGACTCGCGTCCAACATTCGGGATCTGTCGGCGAGCGAGCAGCGGCAAACCGTCGAGGAAGAGCTTGAGGACGCGCGTCTTCGCCAGGACAAGCTCCGCGAAGAAGTCGACGGCCTGCGCACACGCCTGGAACGCTCACGCATGCATATTGGCATCGCTTCGTCACAGTTCCGCCAGACCCTCTCAATGAGCCTGAAGCTCGCCGGCGCGCCTGGGATCACGGCAACGGATCGGGATAGAGGGCAGGATCCCGACACCCCGCGCCGTTTTGTCTTTCCGGGAGATCACCGCGCGTTGGCAAGCGACTCCGGCTGGACCGCGGCACTCGACGCGTTGCGGGTGCGCAGACAACGAGGGGAGAGCTTTGGCGAGTGGCGCCGCCGGGCCTCCATCCGCCCCATCACGTTCGAAGACACCGGCCGGCTGGGCGAGAACGCCGTGCAGCTCCATCTCGAGCACAGCGTGGCCCGGCGCCTGCTCGGCCGGTTCACGGCACAGGGCCTGGTCCACCACGATCTGTCCAAAGCTTGCCTGACCGTTGCGCCCGATGCGATCCCACGAGTGGTGCTGCTAGGTCGCCTCGCCGTTTACGGACCGTGCGCCGCGCGCCTGCACGAAGAGATGGTGCCGGTCACGGCGCGCTGGATCGATCCCGAACGACGGCAGGACGCGCTCACGCCCTACGGTCGGGCCGGCGAGCAGACTACGCTGGCCTCACTGCAGTCGGCGCTCGACGAAGCCGGACAGGACAGCGTTCCGGATCAGGTGCGAGGTCGTCTCGCGGCATCGGCGCAGGCCGATATCGCGGATCTGCTGCCGCATCTGGAGCGACGGGCGGACGAATACGCGGAGCAAGCGAAGAGACGTCTTGCCGAACGGTCGGAGGCCGAAAGGCGCAGCATGATCGAACTGCTCAAGCGCCAGCGGAAGAGGATTGCCGAAGCCGTCAGCAAAAACGACCGACAACTGACGTTCGACTTCGATGCAGCCGAGCGGCGCCAACGCGAAGCCGATCGCCGCGCCTGGAGCCGGCGCCTCGAAGCCATTGAGACCGAGCTCGAGACCGAGCCGCGCCGGATCGCCGACACGTACAGCGTACGCGCCGTGCGCGTCGATCCGCTCGGCCTCGTCTATCTCTGGCCGCTGACGGGATAGGTCATGGCGGACCGCGAACGCCGCAACCTGATCTTCGCCCACCAGGAATGGCTGGGTTTCGTGCAGCCGGTGGGTCTCGTGGTCGCGCCGACCGTCATGGTCGACGCCCAGGTCGTACCGGACCGCAACGTTTCGGGACGCCAGCGGGAGTTTCGGGCGCTGTTCGACGCGAATGACGAGGCGAGCGTCGTCGCCGGTGTCTCGGAGACACGCGCAACGTACCGCGTCTCCGGAACTCCGCAGGGCTCCGTTCTGCATCGTGTGTTCCGGGAGTGGCTGGGCTGGGAGGACGACGACCTCGTGGAAGCGGAACGCCACCGCGACACGCTCGAAATCGCCCTGCCGGAATTGCAGGTGGTGCTCTCTCCGACCTGGGCCGTGCCGGGCGATCAGGATTCGGACCAGGCGTGGACGATGCTGATCCGGGTAGAGGACGAAGGAGCCGACTTCGACCAACCGCCCGGCGACGGCACCGGTTGGAATGCGAGCCGTCATGCCCGGTTCGAACGGCTGCTCCGGGAGACCGGCGTTCCGACCGGCCTGCTCTGCACCGATGAACGCATCCGCCTGATCCATGCGCCGGGAGGCGAGTCGTCGGGGCACATCACCTTCGAGTTCGCCCAGATGGCACTGCCGGCGGGCCGGCCCATCCTAGCCGCTTTCGAAATGCTTCTCTCGGCGGATGCGCTCTTCGGCGCCACCCCCGAGGCTGGCCTACCCGCGCTCCTGGCCAAGAGCCGCGATGCGCAGGCCGAAGTCTCAACGAAGCTCTCCCGCCAGGTGCTTGCCGCGCTGCATGAACTGTTGCGCGGCTTCGTCTCCGCCGACGCGCATGGCCAGGGGATCGTGACCGCGTTGGCGCGGCGCGATCCCGAACATCTCTACGGCGGGCTCATCACGACATTGATGCGGCTGGTCTTCGTTCTCTACGCCGAAGACCGGGGCCTCATGCCCGATCATCCGGTCTACCAGCAGCACTATTCCCTGGGTGGCTTGTTCGCCCGCCTGCGGGCCGATGCGGCAGCTTGGCCAGACACCATGGACCAGCGGTTCGGCGCCTGGGCGCAGTTGATTACGCTGTTCCGACTGATCCACAGCGGCGGCGGTCATGCCAGACTCCGCTTCGTGGCGCGCAAGGGCGCGCTGTTCGATCCGGACCGGTTTCCCTTCCTCGAAGGGCGCGCGCCGGACCACGACCCGACGGTTCCCATGGTGCCGGACGCGACCGTCTGGAAAGTGTTGCAGTCTCTGATGGTGTTGGACGGCGAGCGATTGTCTTACCGTACCCTTGATGTCGAGCAAATCGGTTCGGTCTACGAGGCTGTCATAGGCTTCCGCGTCGAGCTAACTACCGGCCGCTCTATCGCAGTGGCGTCACGGAAACGAACCGGCGCCGCCGTTATCGTCGATCTCGACAGCCTGCTCTCACTCGACGGCGGCAAGCGCGCGAAGGCGATCCAGGACGCGACAGACCGGAAACTGACGGGCGCCGCCGTTGCCGCGCTCCGCAATGCAGCCACCGTCGAGGATGTGGTGGTAGCGATAGAGCGTAGCGTCGACCGCGACGCTACGCCCAATATCGTGTCGCCTCGAACGCCTGTCCTCCAGCCGACGGACGAGCGCCGACGGTCCGGCAGTCACTACACGCCGCGCTCCCTGACCGAGCCAATCGTTTCGGAAGCCCTGCGGCCGATATTGGAACGACTGGGGCAGGATGCCCGGCCCGAAGATATTCTCGATCTCAAGGTCCTCGACCCGGCGACAGGATCGGGTGCCTTTCTGGTTGAGGCCTGCCGTCAGCTGTCGGCCCGGCTGATCGAAGCGTGGAATCTGCACGACGGCCCGCCGGACCTGCCAGCCGACGAGGACGAGCTGCTGCACGCCCGGCGTCTCGTCGCCCAGCGCTGCCTCTATGGCGTGGACCGGAATCGAATGGCCATCGATCTCGCGCGGCTGTCCCTGTGGCTGGTGACGCTCGCACGCGATCACGAGTTCACCTTCATCGACCACGCCCTGCGCCATGGCGATTCGCTGGTCGGCCTGACCCGCAACCAGATCGAAGGATTCCATTGGGATGCCGAATCGAAGGATTCCATTGAGATGCCACGGCCCCGATTTCAACTCGGCACAGAGACACCGGAAGTGCGTAAACATGTGACGCGGGTCTCCGAGATGCGTCAACTGATCCGTGAACTCGGCGACGAGGCCCCTGAACACGAACTGCGAGAGCTTCTGGACGAGGCTGAACGTGAGCTCAGAAACATTCGCCAAGTCGCCGACTTGGTACTGACTGCGTTCTTCGAAGGAGGGAGGCCGAAAGAACGCGAGAGCGTCCGGCTCAAATACGCGAGTCTGCTTCTTGAAGAGGACTGGGCTGCTACCGACTCGTGTGTGGCAACGAAGCTGCCGGTCGCACCGTTCCATTGGGAACCGGAGTTTCCCGAGGTGTTCGAGCGCGAGAACGCGGGGTTCGACGCGATTGTGGGTAACCCGCCCTTTGCCGGCAAGAACATGGTCGCCGCCGCGAACGTCGCCGGCTATTCCGACTGGCTCAAGCAGATGCACCCTGGGAGCCACGGTAACGCGGATCTCGTTGCTCATTTTTTCCGACGGGCATTTGGCCTCCTGCGCTCTGGAGGCGTGCTCGGTCTCATCGCCACCAACACCATAGGCCAAGGCGACACGCGCTCGACGGGCCTTCGTTGGATCTGCAGCAACGGCGGCACGGTCTATCGTGTCCAACGCCGCCTGAAGTGGCCCGGCGAGGCGGCGGTCGTGGTCAGCGTGGTTCACCTCATCAACGCAGCGGTGTATTCCGGGCCATGTCAGCTAGACGGCCGCAAGGTTGACAAGATTACCGCCTTCCTGTTTCATGACGGCGGCCATGACGACCCGGCGCGGCTCGCGGCAAACGCAGGCAGGAGCTTCGTCGGCAGCTACGTCCTCGGCATGGGATTCACCTTCGATGACACCGACACCAAGGGCGTTGCTACGCCGTTAGCGGAAATGCGGCGGCTGATCGCTGAAGACCCGCATAACAGCAACGCCATCTTTCCCTATATCGGTGGCAAGGAGGTTAACACGAGCCCGACTCATGCGCACCATCGGTATGTCATCAATTTCCGGGACTACCCGCTGCGGCGGAAGGAGCTGGGAGCGACATGGCAAGACACCGATGACGGACAGCGCCAGCAATGGTTGCGTGTGGGAATTGTGCCCCTCGACTATCCGGCTCCGGTGGCGGCTGACTGGCCGGACCTGCTGACGATCGTCGAAGAGCGCGTGAAG
The DNA here is from genome assembly GCA_965214605.1 of uncultured Binatia bacterium (SeqCode). Classification (GTDB taxonomy): domain Bacteria; phylum Desulfobacterota; class Binatia; order Bin18; family Bin18; genus JAAXHF01. The sequence goes on from OZ243961.1 coordinate 1,991,003, forward strand.
CCGGCCCGGGCGCATCTCACGAACAACCCCATCGGCCGTAAACGCTCCCAGTTCTGGTGGTTGTATGGCTCACTCGCTAAGGAACTCTATGCTTCGATAGCCAGCCTAGACCGCGTGCTTGTAATTTCAGAAGTTGGGCAGCACGGGGCGTTCGCCTTCTTGCCAAGTAACATGGCCTTTTCTCATACACTCAACATCTTCCCGCTTGACACCTATGCCGCCTTCTGCGCCCTCCAGTCACGCCCTCACGAGATCTGGGCACGGTTCTTCGGTTCGTCGCTGGGAGATCAACTCCGCTACACCCCCTCGGACTGCTTCGAGACCTTCCCCTTCCCCGAGACGTGGGAAAGCCACCCCGCACTTGAAGCCATCGGCAAGGCGTACTACGAATACCGCGCTGCGCTCATGGCCCGAAACGGCGAAGGCCTGACCAAGACCTACAACCGCTTCCATAATCCCGACGAAGAAGACGCGGATATTGTAAAACTCCGTAAGCTCCACGCTGCAATGGACCGCGTTATTCTCGCTGCCTATGGCTGGCCTGACGTTCCTACCGATTGCGAGTTTCTGTTGGATTGGGAGATTGACGAAGAAACCTGGGGCAAGAAGAAAAAACCCTGGCGCTACCACTGGCCCAATGAAATTCGCGACGAGGTGCTCGCGCGCCTGTTGTCCCTGAACGCCGAGCGCGCGGCCGAGGAACGACTGACCGGAAGCGATGGTCGCATCCGAGCCGGGAACACCAAGGCCGCCTCATGACCCTGACTTCTACCCCCACCTTCAACGATAGCGCCTGCGTCCGCGACTATCTGGTGGAGGCATTGCGGTTCGACCTGATCGGTCCGCGCCCCGGAGACAACGTCCTTGGGCATGAATACCTGCCGCACGCGCCGTCTCGCTGGTACCTGACCGGGTTCCTGGCGCCGACGGGCGCACCGGGTGCCCAGCGGGCGCAGGATGCCGAAGAGGAACTCGACGAGCCGTCCGAGCCCACCCAGGGAAGCGACGATGCGAGCACGCCGGAGCGCGGCAGCGGCAAACGCGCCTTTCTGCCCTCGTCCATGGGTCTGAGCGTTCTGACGGACGCGTCCGCCAAGCGCCTCGACATTGCGCTGTCCTGGGGCGACTACGCGCCGGAGGAAGAGCCGGCACGCAATGCCGCAAACCAGGGCGACGAACCCGGCGATGATGCGGCCCCGGCCCGGCGCCGCTTTGCGCCTTGGGTCCGCCATCCGCGTGCAGAGACCATCTACATTGATCTGGAGGCGATTCAAGCTGGGACACCGGTTCGGGTCGACGTGCCGGACAGTGGCGGTCTCGAGATTGTTTGCCTGGTTCGACAGACCTGGGTTCGAGAGGTCGAGGGCAATCTCGATGCCCGCGCCGTCTCCCTGTTCGTCGTCAACCGGCGCCCGGCACCAGAGGACGACGATCTGCAGGACACGGCCTTCGCATTTCAGGTCGAAATGAGTCTTACCGCGGATCGGCCATTTGTCCCGAGACACGACCCGCGCGGCCTCGAAAGCGACGACTGGGACGAGCGACTCGCCGACCTGCATTACCGGGACGCGGCGGAATACGCGGTTGGTCACAATGTCTCCACCTGGGCGGGCACATCCGATGGCGCATGCCGTCGGGTGCATACCGAATGGATGCCTCGCGCCGCAGTAGAACGCGTCAAACCATCGGAAATCCCAGACGTCGAGTTCGGCATGGAGGCGCTCGGCACCCTAGAGGACGCGGCGGATGCGAAGCGGTCGCTGAACCCGCTGGTCCGCGCTTATCGCGATTGGATTGAGGACCAGCACGAGAAAGCGCAAGCCTTCTCCGGCGGGCGCCGGGAGGTCGCGGACGAGCTGGTGAGCAGGGCTACCCGTGCGGCGGATCGCATCCAGGCCGGCATCGATCTGCTTGACGATCCCGACCTGCTGGGTGCGTTCCGCATCGCCAACCGCGCCATGGCGGAGGCGGCGCGGCGGCGAAGGGCGCAGGAGGAGTGCATCCCGCCTGAAGCGGTAAACCCGCCTGAGTGGCGTCCCTTCCAGCTCGCCTACATTCTGATGAACCTTCGCGGAATCGCCGAGCCGACCCATGTCGAGCGCGAGATCGTCGATCTGCTGTTCTTCCCCACCGGCGGTGGCAAGACCGAAGCCTATCTCGGGCTGGCAGCGTTTACGCTCGTCCTGCGCCGTCTGCGCGATCCCGACCCGGTCCATCGCGGTCTGTCGGTACTCATGCGCTACACGCTCCGCCTTCTCACTCTCGACCAGCTCGGGCGCGCCGCGGCGCTTATTTGCGCGCTCGAGCTCGAGCGCGAGGCTGCACCCGGAGAACTCGGAACATGGCCGTTCGAGATCGCGCTCTGGGTGGGCCGCGCCGCGACGCCCAACCACATGGGCCAGAAGGGCGATCGGTCCAACGACACCGCACGCGCGAAGACGTTACGATTTGCGCGCGACACCTCGCGCGATCCGCCACTGCCGCTGGATCGGTGCCCCTGGTGCGGCACGAAATTCGGAAAGCGTTCCTTCCGCCTGGACCCTGACACCGATAACCCGAAAAATCTGTCGGTGTGTTGCGCAAACCGGCGCTGCGATTTCGCGGGAAAGCGTCACCTGCCCATCGTTGCAGTGGACGAGCCAATCTACGAACGCCTGCCGGCCTTCATGATCGCGACCGCCGATAAGTTCGCCGCCATGCCGTGGAGCGGCGAGACGGCGGGTTTCTTCCGGGGCGGCGACGCGACCGACCCGCGGCCGCCCGACCTCATCATTCAGGACGAGCTGCATCTCATCTCGGGGCCGCTTGGCACCATGGCAGGGCTTTACGAAACAGCGGTCAACCATCTCTGCCAACGCCAAATCGACGGCAAGGAAGTGCGCCCGAAGATCATCGCGTCGACCGCGACCGTGCGCCTCGCCCAAAAGCAGATTCGCGCCCTGTTCGGTCGCTCCTCTGTGGCAGTGTTTCCTGCGCCGGGGATTGAGCGGCGGGACTCGTTCTTTGCCGAACAGGCGCCGCAACAGGAGGTGCACCCGCGGATCTATCTCGGCATCGCCGCGCAGGGTCGCGGGCCAAAGGTCATCTTCCTGAGAAGCACGATCACGCTGATGGCCGCGGCTCAAGCTGCCTGGAACGCCGTGACCGGCGGCGGCGTCAACCCCGCCGATCCCTACATGACGGTCGTCGCCTACTTCAATGCCCTGCGCGAACTGGGGAGCGCACGGCGCATTGTCGAGGACGAGATCGGTTCGCGCCTTCTAACCTATGCCGGCCGCAAGCGCCTCGACGATGCAGCCGGGCTGTTCGCCGACAGACGGATCGCCTTCGAGCCGGTCGAGCTGACCTCGCGCGTTGGTACAGCCAATGTCGCCGACGCCAAGCGCCGGCTCTCCCTCGACTTCACTGACAAGGAACGCGTGGACGTGGCTCTAGCCACGAACATGATCTCCGTCGGCCTCGACATCACACGGCTCGGCTTGATGCTCGTCTCCGGCCAGCCGAAAACCACGGCTGAATACATCCAGGCTACGAGCCGCGTAGGCCGCGATCCGGCGCGGCCCGGCCTGATAGTGACTCTCCTAAATGTCCATAAGCCGCGTGACCGCTCGCACTATGAGCGCTTCTCCGCCTGGCACGACTCCTTCTATCGTGGGGTCGAAGCGACCAGCGTCACACCGTTCTCTCCGCGCGCCCTTGATCGGGGCCTGCCAGCGATCACGGTCGCTCTGGCAAGGCTCGGAATCCCGGAGTTGACACAGATGTCCGCAGCCCGGGGCGTCAAACATCACGGCACGGAGACCGCGGCCCTTGCGCAGGCAGTTGCCGACCGGGCGCAAAACCACGCCGACGGTCTTCCTGACGGCTTCGGCGGTCACGTCAGGAACCGCGTTCAGAGTCTGATCGACGATTGGGTAAGGCTCGCCCATGAAGCGGCACAGGGCGGCGTGGCGTTCGGCTACGCGCGGGGCACTGGCACTTCGACTCCCTTGTTGCGGGAGATGATCGACCCGGATCGCGAGCGGCTGACCGACACCCAGCTTCGGTTCCGGGCGCCCCGTTCGCTGCGTGACGTAGAGCCGGGGGTGCTGCTCGGCATTAAGACTCCTGAAGGACGGGACATCCGTAGGTTCCAGATGGCCGACAATATCCTCCGCCAAAGCCAGCTGATCACGACTTATGGCCCCGGAGCCATGATCGATCTTCCCGAGTACTCGGTCATCGTCTCCGGGCTGCGGGACTGGTCCCACTTGCGGCGCGAAAAAATCGACGAGCCGCGCCTCGTCGCCAAGCTGCGGCGGTTGTTGGGCGTGCCCTCACTCGACCTCCGGACGCCGCAGCGTCACGAAGAGAACGCCCGGCAGGCCGCCGTGGGTGCACGCATCTTCCCGACCTGGTTCATCGTCAAGGACGCGAGGCCCTCGCCCCGCAATGCGCAGTGGCGGCGGCGCCGGCTGGTGCGACGGGATTATCTCGACGAGCTCCAGTTCCGGGATGAAGATGGCAGGCGCAAGCCGGTCGTGCCGGTGCGCTTCGTCTGCGGCTGCCGGCGCGGCCATATCGACGATCTGGACTGGCGCCGGTTCGTCCATCAAAGCGGCAGGACGTGCGAGCGTCCGCTCTGGCTCGAGGAACGCGGGACCGGTGCTGACATCAGCGACACCTTCGGCGTGTGCGACTGCGGTGAGGAACGCTCGCTCTACGAAGCGTCGAGTCCCGGAACCGGCGCCCTCGGTCACTGCGAGGGTAAGAGGCCTTGGATTGGGCAGTTCGCACGGGAAACCTGCGGCGAACCCTATCGGTTGCTTGTGCGTACGGCGAGCAACGCGTACTTCCCTCAGACGATGAGTGTCATCTCCTTGCCTGAGTTCGATGCCGGATTGGCCGCGAAGGTCTCCACGCACTATGACCGCCTGAAGGCGGCTGATGATCTGGGCATGCTCGCGAACTTCCGGATGATGCCGGAACTCGACGCCGCGTTTCACGACGTCGGCGATGAAACCGTGCTCGCCGAATACCGACGGCAGAAGGGCGGTGGCGAGCGAGAAGACGTTCCGGTCAAGACCGCGGAGTTCGAGATTCTCGACAAAGGCGACGACTTTATCGGGGAGAATGACGCTCACTCTAAGTTCTACGCTCAAACGCTACCGCGTAACGATTGGGATCCCAACCGGCATACTCTCCTTGCCACCGTCGACAAGCTGGTACTGGTGTATCGCCTGCGGGAAGTCGTCTCGCTTTTGGGATTCACAAGGTTTGAGGCAATCAGCCCGGACAAGGACGGGGAACTCGACCTCGACGTTATCAGGGCCTCGCTCGCCGAAACGATCACCTGGTTGCCAGCGGTCGAGAATCAGGGCGAAGGCATCTTCCTGTCGTTCAAAACCGAAAAAATAAAGAGATGGCTAGCACGCCCCGGCGTCCAGGCACGTGGAAAGGTGCTCCTGGAAGGCTGGCAAACGTGGGCCGTAGAGCGCCACCGTCCTAAGGACGGGTTTCCCGGTCTACCCTATGTAATGCTGCATTCGCTCTCGCACCTGCTGATGACCTCAATCGCGCTCGACTGCGGCTACCCGGCCAGCTCTTTGCGCGAACGCGTCTATGCGGGCGACGGAGGCTACGGCATATTGATCTATACCGGATCGTCCGACTCTGAAGGGACACTGGGCGGATTAGTCGAGACGGGGCGACGTCTTGCCGTGTATTTTCAGCGTGCTCTTCACAGCGGCCGCTTGTGCTCTAACGACCCGGTGTGCGCGGAACATGCGCCCGACTCCCAGCTTGAGGGCCGCCTGTTGCAAGGAGCCGCCTGTCACGGCTGCCTTCTCATTGCCGAGACAAGTTGCGAACAGCGCAACGATTTTCTCGACCGGGCGCTTGTTGTTCCGACGGTCGGTCTCGGGGATGCCTCCTTCTTCGATCTTTCCGAGCACGGATCGTAATGAAATTCGATGCCTTGGTGGCGGCCGACCGGCAGGACCTCATCCGCCTGGCTGGCCTGCTGGAAGCCGGCCTTCTGTCACCGCCCTTCAGTGCGCTGTCGCTGTGCGACCACATTGCCGCCGCACACGCCGACGCGGTGGCGCGGTGCTTCGGAGAACTCTCGCAACGGGACATGCCTCCCAGCCACATCGCGCTCCTGCTTCGCGCCTTCGCCGCCGGCGCACAAGCGGCCGGCGGTTCCTCATTGCCCGTCGAAGTTGTAGTCAGCGGGCCGGATGCGGCCGGCGGCGCACGCGATACCGGCGTGGTAATGCGGCAACTGTTCGGCAAGGCGCGCGAGCGAGTGTTGGCCGTTGGTTTCGCGAGCGAATTCGTTCGCAACGAGCGGCCCGGTAAGCGCTTGCCACGCGTCTACTACGACCCCCAGTCGCTGGAACCCGCAGGCCGCACGGCCAGTTCGATGCATGCCAAGTGCGTGATCATCGACGGTCGGGAGGCACTCGTGACCTCGGCGAACTTCACGGAAGCCGCACAACAACGAAACATCGAACTCGGTCTTCTGGAAGATTCGCATGGCATCGCGGGTCGAATCGAGAAGCATTTCATATCTCTAACTCAGAACGGCTTTCTTAATCGGATCCCGCTTCCCTGATCCGAATTCCACAGTGCCCAAAATGCCGAGGTACCACATCATGTGAGATGAAAATTGCTCATCCAGTGCTATCTTCACAGAGGAGCATTTCTCGCCGCTCTGTCGGACTGCCGAGGACGCCCCTTCGTTCATCAGAATGGAGGAGCCACTAACGAGTCACACCAGTGGATGCGCCCGTTCCACAGCCAGAAATGGGAGCCGCAGTCCCTTCATGGTCGAATTCAAAACGCAGATGACGTTGCGCTTTTCCATGCGGGCGTCATCCACGATGAGGAGCTCACCAACACACAGACGCTGTAGCTGTTCGATAACGAGACTGCCCGTCTCCGAAGCGCCAACGAAGGCGACCGACAAGCGCCGCATCCGTTCGATAGTGCTCTCGCCGAACATCTGCGCATCCGACGCGACAAAGCGGGGCGACCCCGCACCGCCCGAATCGGCATACCAAAAGTCAAGGTTATCGCCCGCGACTGCAATACAGTCTATGGGTTCCGACGCCTTGCCGGACCTCAGCACTCGACCGAACATCACCCCGTCGGGAAGCATTACCGCGCTTCCGTGCGCAATGTCCGCTTCCACCCACCCGCGGATCATCAGCAATAGGCGAGCATCGCCCTCATTGTCGGTCGCTGAGAACGCCGCGCCGCTCGAAGGATGACTGTGCACTTTGACCACCGACAGTCCTTCCTCGGCCACGCGGTCGAGCATTGGGGTGACATACTCCGGCGACCACGTAACCTGGGTGGCCGTGCGTTCGGAGCAGCGATCGTAAGGTATGCCTTGAATCTCCCGCACGGTTAGGCGCTCGCGCCTGTCACCCTGCTGCGGGATAGTGCTGCGGCTATGGTGTCGAAGTCGCGCGGGCTGCGCGCCTCGAAGAAGGGCGACCAGCGGGGTCTCCGGGCATTGAGCGGGTTGAGCAGCGCGTCGCGGCCGGGATCGTGGAACGCGCGGAGGTAGCTCCCCATCTTGTCGTAGACGACGCAGCGCTCCCCGCTCGCGGATCTGGGCGACGAGGGCCGAGAGCAGCACGGTCTTGCCCAACCCCGTGGTGGATGGTGTGCTAGGTCACGGCGCGCTCCGGGTAGGGGACGCCCGCGATCCGGTAGGGAGCGCGTTTGGGCGTGGCCGAGACGAGGTCACGCGGCGGCGGTGGAGCGGCCGGATGCGGCGGGCGAGGTCGCGCGTCATGGCGAGCTCCGCGCTCCTGATGTGGCGCCCGGCCTGAAGCTGCTGCCCCCGCACCCAGAACAGGGCTAGGAACAGCCCGGTCGCGAGCGTGGCGAGCTTCAGCCCCGCCGCCACGCCGAAGTTGTGAACGAGATATGTCCGGGCGGGGCCCTGAAAGGCTTTGATCGTCTGCATGAGTGTCATCTGCGTCGTGCCAATAGTCGGGATCGGCGACAACGCCTCTGTTTCGAGTGCCGCCCGGCTCCCGGCCAGACTCCGGCTCCCGGCGGCGCGGGACGTATCGGCTGGGGCAAGGCCGCAGTGGTGTCCACTGGCAGCGCGCAGAGGACCATTTGCCGTACAGGGCACCCGGGCGATGTCCGCCCCCCGATCACCGCGATCCGGGCGAAGACCCGCAGTCCGGAAGTCGGTGGTGATCGGCCCCGCCGGATTCGTGTGCTCGAAAGGCTATAGCGGATGCGCTATATATCGGGAATGGATTGGACGGCCGCAACCGTGTCGGCCGTTGCCGCCGCAATGGCGGCTTTGCCCGTGGCGTTGCGCGCCCGGCGGCTGGAGATGGTGGAGCATGGCGAGCGGGAGGCTCTTCGTGCACCCCATGTCAGGCTTCTCGACGGGAAGCTCTGGGAGCTTCGGGGGCGGGCCGAGGGCGGCATCGCGCGAGGGATCAACGTGACGGCGGGTGGGGGTGGTGCATGTCTTCGCCGAAGCAGTCGCGCAAGAGGCCGCGTCGGGCGGTCGCGACCGCCTGGGAGCGGCTGCGAAAGGGGATGCCCTGACGAAGCGGAAGGACCTGAAGAGGCGCTTCATGGCGGCCCCCAAGTTCCGGGAGGAGTACGCGCGCGGCGACGGGGAGTATGCGCGGATCGAGGCGCTGGTGCCCCGTACGGCGGCGAAGCTGACGCAGGCGGCTGCCCGTGGGTTTGGGGCCGACGGCTGAGGCCGGCGACAGGCCGGCAGCGGGCGCGGGCGAACGATTTCCAGCGCCGACGGGGTTTCGCACGGCTACGCCTGGGTTGGAACGAATCCGCTTTCAGAATGATTACGAAGTTTTCAGATGATATCGTATTCTATTGAAATAGAATAATAATCTTCACATCATGGCATTCCAGGCTGGCACCCGGTCAAACAGCCCCATGGTTTCCTGGGTAAAATCCCTCTTGATCGGCACCCCAGATATCAACCAACAGAACAATCGTCTCACGATACGTTTGTTCGCTCCCCTCCAACGACTGACGCTTTCCGGTGGGCTTGTTAACATCAGACACGATGGCGTTCCAGTTCCACTGGCCGGCCACCGATCTTGGTCCAGTAAGAAATTGAGCTCTGTTTCTTACTTATTGCCGCGGGCAGGTAAGAAATGTTACGAAGTTATTAGTCGGAGCGGCGAGCCGTCTTTAACGACAGACAACGAAGGCATGGAAAACCGGGACTTTTCGCGGGGATTCTTACCCACCCCTGATCCGATGGTTCGCTTACCCGAGCCGTTCGGAGAGTGGGAAGAGGTCGCCGACAATCTCTCCAAGCTGGCCTTAAGCACGGTCCTGCGTCCAACGCTTGAGCACCTACCGACCTTCCCCGTCACCGAGCTCCACACCCAGCGAGCGTGTGAACGCGCCATGAGCATGCTCTCGTTCATGGCCAATCTCTATGTGTTTGCGCCCGACCAGCCAATTGCCACCCGCCTGCCCAAACCATTGGCCGTTGCCTGGTATCAAGTCAGCACCAGGCTGGGCCGTCCGCCTATGCTGACCTATGCCTCGCAGACGCTGCATAATTGGCACCGCCTCGATCCGCATGGGCCGATCGCAGTTGGCAATTTGGCCATGATCCAAAATTTTCTAGGTGGAATGGATGAGGAATGGTTTGTCACACTCCATGTGAATATTGAAGCAGCCGCCGGGCGAGGCCTCTCAGCCCTGTTCCCCGCCCAAGAGGCCGTGTTGAGACAGGATACCCAGGGCTTAGCCGGATACCTGATCGAGCTTGCTGCAAGCCTCCAGACCATGTACACCCTGCTGCAGCGGATGCCGGAGCGCTGTCATCCGGACACCTACTATCATCGTGTGCGGCCGTATATGTTCGGCTGGAAAAACAACCCAGACCTCCCCCATGGCATGCGCTACGATGGGGTTGTTGCCTACAAAGACCAACCCCAACAATTTCGCGGCGAAACTGGTGCCCAGAGCAGCGTGCTCTACGCCTTTGATGCGGCCCTTGGCATCCAGCACGAATTTGACACTATGCGGGCGTACCTGCTGGAAATCCGTGACTACATGCCGGTTCAGGACCGGGTCTATATTGGGCAGCTTGAACGCGGTCCAGCCATCCGAGACTACGTCCGGCAACACAGATTCAGCGCACCCTCATTGCGGGAAGCGTATAACGAGAGTGTCCGCGCCCTGGCCCATTTTCGCCAGCTTCACCTCGACTATGCCGCCAGGTATATTCTCCAACCGGGCCTAGCCAAGAAAACGGCTGCGGTCGGGACCGGGGGCACCCCTTTTACGATCTCCCTGCAAAAGCATCACGACCAGACACTGGCCCATCTAGTGTGAAGGCCAGGTAGACGCCAAATCTCTTTCTTGTCCCACCCGGGGCGTGCTATGGGGAAGGGAGAGCTGCATGTTTAGACAGACTAGGAGACCTATGGCTGCAGCATCTCGCCGTTTTCCGCATGCTAGAGCAATTGATGCCAACGGCTTCTCTTGATGGGGGCGAAAAGTATGTGGAGCTGCAGCATCGAGGCCAGACGCTCCGGGTCGGCGAAGATCGGGACAGATCCAGGATCCGGACGTTCCGGTCGGTATTCACCCCGGCGGCGAGCCATCGAAGCGGGTTCACCGGCACCTCCGCGATAGGCGGCGGTGGGACTTGCGACACTTCAGTGCGTCTGGCGGGCAGAACCCCTCGCGGGCGTTTACCGTCTTGTTCGAGCACGGACTGTTCGATCAGTTCGCTGGGGTCAAGGTCGTCGTGCTGAAGTCAGGAGCCGGCCGGGCAGGCTATCTGCCGCTCAAGCGCGCGGTGTCTGACTGCCCTTTGGGCGAATCGATGCGGCTCAAGGAGAAGCCGAGTTGGTATCCTTAATCGTCGGTGCCGGCTGTCGCCGAACGAAAAAGCCTTTGTCTGCGCGGTCGATTTTCTCGGGACGGGCAAATTTTTCTGGCCGTCGGATTTTCCCTCTCTGGACCATCCGGGCAATCATATGAAAGAATACAAGGAACTGGTCGAGCCCACGCCGGACTCGCCTTGCCAAAAGGTCAATTGGTGGAGGCGCCGCCAAGGTGTACGGCCAAATAAAGGACGAAAAGCTGTGTTCGACCGTATCTTTCACGTCAACAAAGGAGGGCAGATATATGGCACGTGTTCCATATGTTGAAAAAGACACCGCCAGTGACGAAACCAAGGAGTTGTACGCCTCGTTCGAGCAACAGTTTGGCATCCCCCAGGTCCCCAATGTCGTCAAGGCACTATCTAACAGTCCCAAGCTAGCCAGGCGTGTCTTTCCGTTAGCCAATTACTTCATGAATGAGTCGACCCTAGACCCTCGGCTGCGTGAGCTGGCGGTGCTGACGCTGATGGATCGGCTGGACTGTAAGTATGGATTTGTCCGACATATCGATATCGCCGAACGAACGGGGATTTCGCGAGAGCAGATCGACAGTATCGGCTCATATCAAACCAGCGACCTGTTCAGCGACGATGACAAGCTTATTATTCGCTACGCCGAAGAGCTGACCCAGAAGGGAAAGATCGATGATGCACTGTTTCAGCAGGTCCAAGACCGCATCGGCCAGAACAACATCTTGGATTTAACCGCCGCGACCGCCTTCTGGAACATGATGGCGCGCAACCTGAACGCACTGCAGGTCGATCTGGAATAAACCAGTCGGGAAGGATACTAGGGGTCGCTCCCCAAACCAGAGGCAAACGCGGGACGGGCGACCTGTAACTCCGGGGCTGTGACAGCTGCCCCAGCCCCGAAGATGAACAGTCCGATACAGCCCACAAACGCCCAGTCATAACTTCCCATATGATCAAAAATAGCCCCGGCGATGACCGGGCCGGAAGCACCCCCAATACTGAGGCCGATCGTGCCCAGCACCCCGGCGATGGTCCCAAACGCCCGCTGACCAAAATTATGGCCGACGGTTAGAGGCCACAGCACGATCATTCCACCGTAGCCCAGACCAAACAGGGGAACGAACAGCAGCAGGCTCCAAGCCCCCAACAGGTCCAGATACATGAGAAACCCGGTCCCGGCCGCCTGCATCAGCAGACAGATCGCCAAAATGTAGTGCGGACGGGGGAAATGCTCACTAAGCCAACCGGCCGCAAAGCGTCCAGCCATGCTCATGCCCAGACTGACACCGGTAAGTGTCGCCGCCAGCTCAAGCGACTGCCCCGCGTCTTGCAGAAACGCGACCTGATGAGTGTAGACCGCCCCGGCCGCCATCAGCCCGAAGCAAAAAGCCACGCCCAAAAGCCAGAAGGTCGGGGTGAAGAGGGCTTCTTTGAGCGTTCGGTCTCTCGTCGCCGGGACGTTCTGTGTGTCAGCCGGATCAACACGGTCAGCCAAGCCGTCCGAGCCCAGCGCTTGCAGTCCCTTTTCCTCTGGGGTATTGACAACAAAGAACCAGATGAGCGGAAACATTAGGCCAAGTGACAAGAGTGCTAACGCCTGATAGGCTACCCGCCAGCTAAACTCAGCGATCAAAAATCCGCACAGCGGCACTAAGACCAGCCCTCCACCGCTGGCACCGACCAAAGCGATACCCATAGCAAGGCCCCGTTTGGCTACAAACCACTGGGTCACGACCTTGCCCACCGGCATTGGACCGATGCCGGCCAGTCCTATGCCCAAGAGCAAATACCAGCCGTAATAGCTGCTCAGATTTTCTACCGTGCTCAGGAAGAGGAGGGCTATGCCGTCGATCACCGCGCTGAGTAGAAAGACTCGTCTGGCCCCAATGTGATCGACCATCCAACCCCAACCAGGCAGAGCTAACCCGCCGATCAGTAAGTACAGCGAGAAGGCCGTTGCGGTTTCCGCCCGTGACCAGCCAAACTCTTCGGTCAGCGGCTTGAGAAAGGTCGAAAAGGTGTAGGTGAAGCCGCCGTCAATAATCGACACAAAAAACAGGACAGCAATGATAAACCAGCCGTAGAAGAAGCGCTCAGCGCCAGTTGTTCCCTCACTGTCCGTAGCGTGTTGGTCCATAGTGCAGATTTAGCCGAGCCTGTGAGTGTTCTTGTGGCCGCTGGCTAGCGCCCCTCTCCGCACGTGAGTGACACTTAGGGGTCGAACGGGAGCCATCTCCTGCCACTTCCCGTCAGTCTTTGTAAAAATGGGTGTCCTAGCAATGTCTGCCATATATTTCCCCATTTTCCGCATCTCCCGGTCGTCTGGTAGCCGCTTCTTGGATTCCTCATAGCCGCCCGCCCACCGCGTACGCGACCAGCGGGCTGATCGGCACCAGCTGAGAGATGTTGGCCCCTAGCGGCAGTGTGTCGATATGATCCATCCACTGTGGGAAAGTTTCCCAGTCAAAGGACATCGTCTGCTGCATCGGGACTAGGGGAATCACCTCGTTGCGCGACAGTGCCAGCATGGCCCACTCGGCATCTTTGGAATGAACGGGCGCAAAGCCAAATCCACAGTTCCCTATTGTGACCGAGGTCACGCCGTGCCAGCTGCCTATGGTCAGAGGTAGGGAGCCCAGTGGATCTAGGCATCGTAGTGGGGATGGAGATCAATCTCCCCGGCGCGATGATCAGGCCGCTGGCGTCCAGCACCTTTTTGCCGTCATTGCTCTTGAGCCGCCCGATTTGTACGATCTTGCCGTCCCTGATACCGACATCGGCACGGTAGCGTGGAACTCCGGTGCCATCGACAACCATCCCACCTTTGATGACAGTATCGAACTGTGCCCATGACACCCTCCTTAATAATTAGGGACAAAAAACCGGCGTGGAGTGCCTAAACTCAGTTAAAATGATACACCCGAGCAGCATTCCCGCCGGCTATCTTCGCTTTTTCCTCTGCGGTGCAATCGGCCAGAATATCCTCCAGAATCTGGCGAGTGCGGGGGAACGTCGCTTCTGGATGGGGGTAATCTGAACCCCACTGCAGATTGTCCACACCAATAATGTGGCGGTGCTGGATGCCTAAGGCATCTTCCTGAAAGCCCAGAAACACGTTGCGATGGAAATACTGGCTGGGCAACATATCGCCCGGGTAGCGATCCCAGTAGCCCTTCTTGAACAAGTCACGGGCGCGCTGGGTGTAGTTATAGTCAAGCCGATCAATGAAATGGGGCACCCACGACAGCTCCATCTCGACCGCGCCGACCTGGAGTTTTGGATAGCGGGCGAAAACGCCACTATAGATCAACTGGGCCAGCGACATCCGAACCCAGTAGTCAGCGTTGGCCAGAAAGGCCGGAGTCAACTCGTCGAACACAAAGGTTTGGCCGGGGCCAGGCCGATTTGTCCCGATGTGAAGGCCGAGCGGCATCTCCAGGTCTTGGGCGGCGGTCCATAGCTCATCGTACTTGGGGAAATCGTAGGTCTGGCCCTCACGCGGATAACAGGTGATCATAGCCCCCGCCAGCCCCATGTTTGCGCAGCGCTCCAGCTCTTTAATGCCGGCAGGCAAATCGTCAATGTCGAGCATAGCGATGCCCTTGAGCTTGTCCGGAAACGGTTTGCAGAACTCGGCCAACCAGTCATTGTAGGCCCGGAAGATGGCTGTCATGAGTTCGCTATCGGACATAGTAAACAACAGCAACCCGACCGTCGGATAGATCACTCCGCCGTCCACCCCGTCCAGCTCCATATCTTTAACGTGCTCCTCCGGCAGGTAACCACCGGGTCGGACGTTTTCCATGGTATCGGCGCTGCTGAGTTTTTCTGGTTCCTCAAACCGTCGGCCGGTCTGGGCCCCGGCGAAAGCGCCCATGACCTTACGACCGTCGCAGAACCACCAGTCGCTTCCGTCGTCAAGACGCACAACATGTGGGGCGCGGTCGCGCCACTTGGGCTCAACTCTCGTTGACCACAGGTCGGCCGGTTCAAAAATGTGATTGTCCGAGGAGATGATCCTATAGGTATCCGTCATAGTCCCTCCTTATGTCGTAAAGAGTGTCGGGGCGGTTGGCTAACCGCCCCGACACTCTTCGGACTCCTCCCAGACGGCGAGGCTGCTACAGTTCGGGCGGAGCCAGAATCGTGAAGCCAAAGAAGGGCTCACTGCTAGTGCGCAGAGTATGCGGGGCGCCGGCCGGAATCATCAGCACATCACCGGCCTTGAGATCTTGTTCTTTGCCTGACACCCGGGCGGTTGCACCGCCATCAATCACGTAAATAATCTGATCACCTTTGTGAGTATTCTCGGTGTCGTTGCTATAGTTGGCGGGCAGAGTAAATACGACCGTTTGGCTCTGCTCGGTTTCTTGCAGCTTCTTGACCGATTGGTCCTTATAATCGAACACGTTCGCCACATCGAGACCATTCACCCCGTTCGCTGCGCCAAGCTCATTCATCTGAGCCTCAAACAGCTCATCCGAAATGAGCCCTTTCCGGTATGCCTTGAGGAGCTGCTGCACCTCAAAATCTTGTGTTGCCATACTGCTTCTCCTTTCTCTGCGAGCTTATCACCGCCATACTCCCGGAGCAGGGCAAAAGTCAAGACTTCCCTGACTGCGACACCGGGGCGGTTTTTAGCAGTCCGGAAAATCGGCCTTTTTCTCGTCTTCTTGTTGCCGGAGCGCTTGATCCCCAATACACCGCTTTTACCTTGCCAGCCCTGATGCGTCTCTTGCTTCACATCCCGATTCCGCCTACCTTGCCGGCTTAGTTAGTTGCCCGTAGCGTCTGGCCGCTCCGTGGAAAAAATGAGCGCTCCAACTCAATAATGAGGATAAACATGCGAAAATTTCGTCTCGCCCCAGCCTATCATACCGAACCGATTGTTTTCGGCTCCCAAGGACCGGCCTTCTCAACGCTACGAATCGGCCAATGGGTGACCTATATGAAAGAGCAGGGCATCAAACGCGTCTGCTGCCTCCTGCATCAAGACCAGCTCCGCTCCTACAAGGAAAACCTGCTAGCCGTATACACCAAAGAGTTTGGATCGCACAATGTGTGTTGGGCTCCGATCGCTGACTACCACCTGTGCGACGTGGGTCTGCTCAAAGAACGGATTCTGCCCTTTCTCAAGGAGTCGGATCAAAACGACCAACCGGTGGTGGTCCACTGTTATGGGGGACGCGGACGGGCTGGCCAGATTCTGGCCGCATGGCTGATCTTTGGCCGGGGATTTCCGGTTACAGATGCCATCGCAGCAGTCAAAGAAATGGGCCGTAATCCCCATGAAGCGGCCGATTGGGGCAACGCCGAACCCGAGGACTTGTACACCTTGCTAGAAGCCTGTCAATCCAGTCCGATTGTCTAGCGCCGAACCGGACGGCGG
Organism: uncultured Binatia bacterium (SeqCode); assembly: GCA_965214605.1. Taxonomy (GTDB): domain Bacteria; phylum Desulfobacterota; class Binatia; order Bin18; family Bin18; genus JAAXHF01. Next base: position 2,007,265 of record OZ243961.1, read on the forward strand.
GAAAAATGAACGCTCGGCTCAACGCTTGACAGACTCCGATCAAGTATTCCATGCTGACGGTAGAAAGCCAGAACTAACAATGCTCACAATTAAGGAGGACGTTATGGCTGAGTTTGATGTCATTATCAAAGATGGTACCATTATCGACGGCACCCGTGTGCCGCGCTACAGGGGCGACGTTGGCATCAGAGATGGGAAGATTGCCAAAATAGGCCGTCTGAGCACCAGCGATGCCAAAAAGGTGTTAGATGCCAGGGGGCTGATTGTCGCCCCAGGCGGTATAGACCTACACACCCACTACGATGCTCAGCTACACTGGGACCCGTATCTGACCATTTCCAGCTGGCATGGCGTGACCTCCGTCACAATCGGCAATTGCGGATTTGGGTTTGCCCCGGTGCACCCCAAGGATACTGAGCGAGCCATGTTGGCTTTGTCTCGAAATGAAGCCATCCCGATGGAGCCGATGCAGGTGTCCATGGCCTGGGACTGGGAAACCTTCCCCCAATATATGGATCGCATCAACGCCCTCCCCAAAGGCGTTAACATCTCCCATCTGTTCCCCCTAGGTCCCGCTGTCGCCTATGCGCTAGGCAGCTTTGACGAGGCCAAAAAGCGGTTTCCAAATGAAAAGGAAACCCAGGAAATTATTCGCTTGATGCACGAAGCGATGGATGCGGGGGCCAACGGCTGGTCGGCCCAGCAGCTGGTTCCGGGTGGCTCATCATCGGTCCAGCGCGACTTTGACGGCACGCCGATGATCACTGATATGCTCCCGGACGAGTTCTATATCGCTCTAGCCCGGGGGCTGAGTCAGCGTAACGGTGAGGGCTGCATCCAGTTTACTCGATCAACAGTCGGGGTCGACGATCCGCGAGCAGGCATGCACAACGACTTTGATTTCAACGCCTTGCTGTCTGAAGAGAGCGGCTGTTCAGTCCTGTTTAACGCCGTGGCTGTCAATGACAAATACCCATATGTCTACCGTGCCCAGCTACGCTGGCTGGCCGAAGCTAACAAGAAGGGCACCCAGATCTTTGGACAGGCGGCCACGGCTCGGGCGCCCAACCGTATTACGTTCGAGGACTGGAACCTGTTTGACGATAGTGACGCGTGGCGTGAGGCGACCACAGGGACGGTTGAAGAAAAGAAGGCCAAACTAGCCGATCCACGGCTCCGCCGGGAAATGCGTGAAGAGTACGACGCTGGTACCAAGTCGCGCGACTTCCTGTTTGGCGAACTAACAGAATTCATCGCCCGCAAGGTGCACAATTCAGCTCTGAAGGACAAGTACGAGGGTCTGTCGGTTGCCCAGATCGCCGAGAAGGAAGGCAAGCATGTTATTGATGCGATGTTGGATGTCTCGGTCGCGGACAATATCAAGACAGAATGGGCCGGGCCAGTGCTCAACCAAGATGTCGAAAACTACCGCGAGATCATGGCTTCGCCCTACACCCTGCCGGGAGTATCCGACGGCGGGGCGCACATCAAGTTCATCACCCCTGGAACCTATTCAACCGACATGTTGGCCTGGATGGTGCGTGATTCCGAAATCATGACCTTAGAAGAAGCTCACTTCCGGCTGAGTGGTTTGACCTCCTGGGCAGCCCGGATTAAAGACCGAGGCACCATACGCGAAGGGATGGCTGCAGATATCATTGTGTACGACCTGGAAAATCTCAAGATTCTGCCCTCAGAAGTCGCGCATGATCTGCCAGCTAATGAGTGGCGGCGGATCCAGAAAGCCGAAGGCTATCGCTGGATCATGGTCAACGGTGAGGTGACCTTCGAAGACGGTCACTGCACCAATGCCACGCCGGGCGTCCTGCTGCGCAACGGCGTGTCCGCCTAAGCCCCCCTAAAGGCGATCCCGGTCCTCCCCTCTCCCCAATAGGGCCGAAGAGAAAATATCTCTTCGGCCCTCATTTCTCCGACGATTGCCACCCTATGTGTTGAACAACTATAGGAGACGGATACTGTCTGGCTATTCAGCTGTGTATGAATGGAGGAGGCCTGCCGGGGTGGAGAACTTTTTTCAAGAGATGAAGAGGCAAATTTTGAACCAATAAGGGAGCGACGCTGGGATCCAATCGACTCCCGTCTTCTTCCTCAAACCCGAAAAGCTCTCAATGCCGCGCGGTGCTCCAGAGGCTAAAGTTCCGCACTCAGGTGCTTCAGTACGCTATTTTGCGCCACTGTGGAGGGGAGGGCATCGGTGGACCGCCAGGTCTCAAGGGAGTCCCTCACGCGTCCTCCACGCGGTGACGGGGAGGAGAAGACTCAATCAAGGACCATCTCCAGGTGTTGGGTCGCCTCATTCCCCTCAAATAGTGTCGTTTGGCCTGGCGTCGGGAAATTCTCGACCCGGACCCGTGCACCCGCCCCCCTCACAAACTCCTCCCCGGCAGTCGCCACCTCGAACGTGCTTCGGGAAAACTCCGCCCCGCCATCATAATTGCAGTGATATTTTCAATAGGCTGACGACTCTGTTAGGAGAAGAAGGAGTTTTCGATTGCCTTCTGCAACGGCCTTCATAAGAAGCCGGTGTCGGTTTTGACCCCTGGTCCGTCCATCGGGGAATATGTGGCCTCAGGAGGCGGCAGGTTTCAGCACAGTGGTCAATCTCTTCACTCCCCGCACTCTGACTTGGGCATGAGCTTTAGCCCCATCTTCCCGGCTTTGCATGGGAAGCCGGACCCTCCGATGCCCATATGACTGTCGGCCGCCTGTGCTCGGGACGACGAAAACCGACAGACGGCACAGGGGTTTCCTCATCGTCGTCCAACCAGATTTTTTTGCGCCCCGGCTTCAGAAAGCAGGGAACGGACTCCGGGGTGGGATTCCACATGCAACTTTCTTCCTGTACTCCCGGATGACTCACCTAGTGCGCCGTATCCTATTTTAGTCCGGCAAAATACTCGTTGAGCGCCCGGAGCAATTCGGGCCGGTCGCTCTGGAACAGGCTCCGCCCCAAACGCTCCGCAACAGCAGCGGCCACATAGCTGGCAAAAACATGGTAGACCAAGGGCGAAAATTCCTCGCGCGCCTCGCCCTGTACGGGTAATACAGCGTGGGCATGACGGGTGACCTCGGCATCGTCCTTGTGGGTTACCGCAATGACCTGCCGGCCCAAGCCTCGTGCTGTGGCCGCCACCTCACCCGCCCGCCAATAGGAGCGGCCAGGGGGGGCGAGCACGAAGACGGGCATATCAACAGGATAGGCAAACCGCTCAACATGCCACCACTCTTCCAAGTCCTGCCCCATGGCAAAAACGCCCGCCGCTTCGATCATCTTGGCCGCACTGAACAGAGCGGTACCATAGCTCGGCCCACTGCCCAACACCATCAGTGTGGGGCTGGCGGCAATGCGATCCGCCACCTCATAACAGCGTTCCTTTATGGCATCAGTGGTAGCATCCACAATATCGGCCAGTGCGACAAGTTCTTGGCGCAAGCTGTCCGCCTCGTGCTGAGCATATTTGCTCTGCCTCTCACCCAACTCAATCGCTACTAACAGCAGACCTATCAGGCTGGCCTGGTAGGTGCGAATCCCCGGGGAGCGTTCTTTTTGTGGCAATTCGACCACAATGGTGCGGTCTGCTACCTGTGTCGCCGCGCTGTTAGGCGTTCCGGTCAAGGCCACGGTTAAGACTCCGTGTTCTTTGGCACGTTCGAGGGCCTGCACCACGCGTCTGCTGCCACCCGAGGCCGAGATCGCAAGGAGCAAGGTTTGGGGCGGCGAAGCGGGACGCATCCATACCGAGCCATAGTCCAGGAAACGCTGCGCGCTCATTGGTTGACAGCTCACATCGGCGATCGTTTCAAAAGCCATTTCGGCGGCACACGAGGCGTGGTATGAATCCCCGTCCCCGGTCAGGTATACTTTTCTCACGGCCGTCCATTCTGCAGGGCTGAGGACAGGCCGAATCTGCTGATCAAACGGGCGGGTCAGCCGTCGCAAATCGCCGGCTAAGCCTTCAACCTGCCTGGCCATCACCTCCGGTTTGAGTGGCTCCATGGCTGCATCCTTGTATCGCCAGAGCGTGTCATTCTAGGCCCCGCACGATATCGACATACGCCTTCACCCGCTCAATATCGATCTGGCCACCCCAACCATCGCGCTCAAGGCAGGTACCCACAAATGCCCCGTCCGCCGCCGCCATCAGGCGTGAGACGTTCTCGTGGTTGGTGTAACCGGCCAAAATGATGGGCAGACCCGGCACGGCTCTGCGCACTGAGGCGATCATCTGCCGCGTTATATTTTCGTCAGGGTTCCCCAAGGACACGGCGTCCGCCCCAACATATTTCGCACTACGTGCCACCTCCGCAGTTGGTTTTGCTTCACCGAACCATTTGAACTGCATGGAGTCGACCTCGGCAATGACTTTGATACTCCCGGCATTGATCTTGTTGCGATACTCCATCACCTCGAGCGGATTGGCCTCAACCATGCCGTGCGCGGTCAGGGTCATGCCCACTACTGTACCAGCCCGAATAAAGCTTCCCCCCGCTACCTTTGCCACTGCCAACGAAGCCTTCAGCGCATTGCGCATCAGCTGCACTCCGACCTGGAACTCGCCACCTGTGGCTTGGACGATGGCTTGAACGATCAAGCTCATTGCGGCTGTGCGCGCCGGGTCGGATTCGTCTTTGACACTGTAGATGCGGTCTACCGTCTGGACCAAGCATCCATCGGCCCCTCCGTCGTAGAGAGCCCGTGCCGACTCAATGGCGACATTAAGGGTCTGGTTGAAACTGCCCTCTTTATAAAACAGCGTACCGGGTAGGGGTTGGAGATGAATCATGCCCAGTACAGCTTTGCGTCTGCCAAGAATGGTAAAATCTCGCATACCGAGCCCTCCCCAATGTCCACCCAAAGTTCCAGTAGATGCTGAATTGCGGCTCTAGACAGCCCGACCGTGTCGCAGCAGTATACCAGGCGTTGCGCCGCTACACTGTCCATCGGCAAACGTGACCTGGCCGTTGACCATGATCCAGTGATAGCCTCTGGCTTTTTGCACCCGCCGCCACTCGCCGGTGGGCAGGTCATGGGCAATCTCGATCGGTTCAATACCGAGTTTAGCCAGGTCGTACACCACGATATCGGCCGCCATACCGGGCCGCAGCGTCCCTCGATCCCGAAAGCCGGCCGCCCAGGCAGGCATGCCGCTCAGCCGAAAATGGGCCTCTTCCAAGGACAGAGCTTGGGTGTCCCGCACCATCCAGGTCAACAAATCGGTCGGCCACACTCCGGTCGTGAGAAATTTCATATGCGCGCCGCCGTCGGATAAACCGGCAAGCGTATACGGGGAATCCATGACCTGTTTGTGATGCTCAACCTTGACGTTCAGCAGTGGAGTTCGCCACTCGGTCTTGAGATCGTCGGCAACCGACACATCAAGCAGGGCATCAATAATATGTTTCCCCTCTTTCTCGGCAATTTGGATGACCGATAGTCCCTCGTAGGCGTCCTTTAGGTCGGCTCGGAACACTTTCTTGGCGATGAACTGGGCGACCGCCCCAAACAGATCAATCGACATCTGGCCCGAGTCATACTCCTCCTTCATCGCCCGGCGAATATCAGGGTCGGCCAGCTTGCCTCGCTTCTCCTCAAGCGTGCCGACTGTAGCCTCACGCCAGACCGGACTGTTATCGAACAGGTTCCAATCTTCAAAGGTAAAGGTAAATGGCGCGCGGACCGTAGCCGCCTGGCCGAACACCCGCCTTCCCCTGGCGTTGGCCTCGGCCAACAGCTTGAGCTGGGTCTGGTAAAATCCAGGAAACAGGTCGTTGGCGGCAATCAGGTTGTACAACACCGGCCGACCGCTTTTCTCGGCCAGCTGCTCATTAAATCCAAAATCGCGCTGTAACCCGGTCAGCAAACTTCCAAAGCCTTCGCTCAGATCTCCGCCCGCCTGGGTAAACTGGATACAGCCCGCCCGTCGTTCAGCCAGCACTGCGGCCAAGCTCAGATAAAACTCGTCGGACAAGACATCCGAAATCATCGGTGAGCCGTCATAATCGCGCTGGACGGCAGCCAAGCTGTCTGGAAACAAACGCTGGGCTCCCCAGCCGACCGCCCCGGCATCCATGGCCTCGTGCAACAGGCGCTGAATGGTCTGTGTCTCTGCGTCGTTTGGCAGTCGTTGCTTCGCTTCCTCAAAGCCACCCATCACATAGGCCACCATAGGGGTGACCGGCATGAGCTGGGACAGGTTGATGCCCAGGGGAATACGGTCCAGATGATCCATCCACTCGGGAAAGGTTTCCCAGTCAAACGGCATCGTAGCCTGCATCGGACCGAGGGGAATGGCTTCATTGCGGGACAGGGACAGCATGGCCCGTTCAGCATCCTTAGCGTGCACCGGCGCAAAACCAAACCCACAGTTCCCAATAGTTACCGAGGTCACCCCATGCCAGCTGCCGATCGAGCAATACGGGTCCCAATGCAGCTGCGCGTCGTAATGGGTGTGCAGATCAATCGCCCCAGGTGCCACAATACAGCCGGCGGCATCCAGCACCTGAGGGGCATCACTGGTATGAAGACGACCAATTTCGGCAATCCTGCCGTTCTTGATCCCAAGGTCGGCCTGATAGCGTGGGACCCGTGTCCCATCGACAACCGTACCGCCTTTGATTACCACGTCAAATGCTGCCATAACGTCCTCCTTGGCTCTCGTTGCAAAGATATAAGTCCCTAAGATAGCTGATATCCGGCGGCGGAAAAAGCTGGGCAGAACTGCTCCGGCCTTGCCAGTCTGCAGCTTGGCGGAGTAATGAACACAGAAGCACGAGTCATAAGGAGGAGCACATGGACATCGGTGTATTCTTTTTCACCTCGGCCGAGTCGGCCGACCCGGCTATTATCGCCAAAAAAGCCGAAGACCTCGGCTTTGCTTCAATCTGGGTCCCGGAACATCCTGTACTGCCGGTCCACACCACCGTCGGTTACCCGGCCGCCCCCGACCGACCCATTCCACGCACGGTTGGCATTATCTCTGACCCCTTCGTGTCCTTGGCCCGGGCGTCGGCCACGACTACCAGGATCAAACTCGGCACTGGTATCTGTCTTGTCCCGGAGCGTAACCCCTTACTGTTGGCCAAAGAGATCGCCACCCTCGATCATTACTCTGGCGGGCGCTTTTTGTTCGGCATTGGTGCGGGCTGGCAAAAAGAAGAGTGCGAGATCATGGGCGGAGATTTTCCTCACCGCTGGACACAAACCCGTGACTCGGTTCTGGCCATGAAAGAGCTGTGGACCACCGACGAATCTGAGTATCACGGGCAGTATTATGACTTTCCGGCCCTCAAGTGCTTCCCTAAACCCGCCCAAAAGCCTCATCCACCCGTCCTGTTGGGCGGTGCGGCCAAGAATGTGTTTAAGCGCACGGTCGACTGGGGCGACGGCTGGATGCCGGTCAGCACTTCACCCAAAACAATCAAAGAGGGCCGTCAGAAACTTGACGAACTCGCCGCCCAGGCCGGTCGTGACCCGGCCTCGATCAGCGTCCTGGCCTTCGGCCAACCCGGCCAGCTGCGCAAAAAAGAAGACCTCCACGGCCTGCAGGAAGCCGGGGCTGAGCACGCCATTATTTGGCTCAACTCATTCACGCAGGATGAAGTTGTTGCCGAGTTGGAAGAACTTGCAGCTGAGATGTTGCACTAATGGAAGTACTGACCGCTGAACGGTGCGTATGATGAGGAGCTATCAATTCAAGCAGGTTGATGTGTTTACCACCCGGCCTCTGCGCGGCAATCCCGTCGCGGTGGTACTCGGGGCTGACCAGTTGACGACCACTGACATGCAGCGCATTGCTACCTGGACTAACCTGTCAGAAACCAGCTTCGTGCTAGCCCCGGTCAGGGCCCGGGCGGATTATCGGCTGCGCATCTTCACCCCCAAGGGCGAGCTGCCGTTCGCCGGCCACCCCAGCATCGGTAGCGCCCACGCCATACTGGAGAGCGGTCTGGTGGAACCACATCGCTCACACTTTGTTCAGGAATGCGAAGCGGGCCTGCTTCCCGTGCGCGTCAAGCGAGTGGGAGACACCCAACATCTGTTCGTGCAAACCCCAGCGGCCACAGTCACCCCCTTTGATCCAGCCCAGCACGCTGCCCTTGCCTCGGCCCTCAGACTCAAGCTGCCGGCCGGGGCGTCCCCGCTCAGCGTTGATGTCGGTCCTGTGTGGTTGGTTGTTCAGCTGGACAGCGCGGCGCTTGTCCACCGCTTACGGCCCGACCTGGCGGCCGTGGCGCGACTGAGCCAAGCCCTACAGCTGACTGGGATAACCGTTTTCGGCCTCACCGGCGGAGGCCCGAGTGCGGTCTATACCCGCTCTTTTGCCCCGGCTCTGCATGTCCCAGAAGACCCGGTGTGCGGCAGCGGAAACGCCAGCGTGGCAGCCTTCTTGGCCCATTCCGATCAGCTCGGATCGATCGGCCTGAGCTATGTTGCCAACCAAGGCCACGAACTTGGCCGTGACGGTTTCGTCCATATCGCCGTCAACATGCCTGACCGAACGATACAGCTTGGCGGGGCGTCGGTGACCTGTATTGAGGGTTCCCTGCAGGTCTGAGCAGGGGCGAACGGTCACTCGCCCCTGCCAGCAGAGCTAGCTGAGACCATAGAAGTTGATGACGTTCTCACCCACGATCTTCCTCATCCCGTCTTCAGGAACGTCTTTGAGCGCTTCGGCCAAGAATTCCCGGGAGCGCGGCCAGGTCGAGTCGGTGTGCGGATAGTCCGACGACCAGGCGATATTGTCTGCGCCATAAATCTGCCGGGTGAACTCCACGTTAGAGCTCTCAAACTGGAAGGTGGCCAGCATATTGCGCCGCATGTAATCGCTTGGCAACATCGACAGGCTCAGCCCCTGCAAATGTCGTAGCCGATCATAGGCGTGGTCCAACCGATACAGGAAGTGCGGAATCCACGACACGTCATTCTCGGCCGAGACGATTTTGAGACGCGGAAAACGCTCCAACACGCCACCGGCAATCATATCGGCAAAAGTGAGCTGGACCTCCTGGGGCAGCTTCATATAGCCGTACAGCACGCGACGGAGATCGAACTGCACCCCACCCCGCCCAGTCAAAATGTGGAGACTTAAGGGCATCTTCAGATCCTGGGCGGCAGCCCAGAACGGATCGTAGTCCGGCAGGCTATACGGCCGGTCTTCTGGCGGCGCCCCCCAAATCAGGGCACCACGCAGCCCCTTCTTGGCGATGCGTTCCAGTTCGGCGACTGCGGTCGGAATATCCTCCAGCTCGACCACCCCGGCGCCCACCAAGCGCTGGGAGTTGTAGCTGCAATACTCGGCAGCCCAGTCGTTAAAGGCCCGGAAACAGGCCGCCCTCAGTTCTGCATCGTCCAGGCCGAACAGCAGCATGCCCATTGAGGGATATAAGACTTCACCACTGACTCCGTCGGCGTCCTGCTCTTTGAGCCGTTCGGCTGGATCCCACACACTCTTGGGAGCAACGTCAAAGCCGCGTTTAATATGCTCTGGCAACTCCTCGGCCGTCTTCCCTGATCCAAAAAATCCAGCTACGGCAACCGGATTAATATTCTCACAAGCAAAAAACTCGCCCTCTTGGCCGTCATGGCCCTGAATCGTGTGCGGTGCCCGATCCCGAAACTTGGCATCCATACGCTCCACCCACATGGTGACCGGCTCCACGAAATGGGAATCTGCTGAAAAAATGCGATAGTCCGTCATACCCTCACCCTCCTTCGTATTGGGCAACGCCAAGGGGCGCTCGGTCGTGCGCCCCGCTCATTTAACCGTCTGATTGCTCGGCCCTAGGTTCCTCCGACCCCACGCAACACCCGGCCGGGATAACGACCGGTGTGCTTGCCGTCTTTGACCAACACCTGACCGTTCACAACGGTATAGTGCATGCCCTCACACTCCTGGACTAGACGCGGCCCGTTGCCTGGCAGATCGCTCACCTTGTAGGGCTCTAAGGGACGAATGGTATCCGGATCGAAGATCGTCAGATCAGCCGCCATACCGGGGCGGATCATCCCCCGGTCTTTAAGACCTAGGGTCGCGGCTGGATGGGCGGCCAAGACCTTGATCGCCTTCTCCAGACTCATCGCTTTGTTTTCCCGCACCCAGTGGCCCAACAGGTACGACGGATAGGCCGTGTCGCAGAGGAACTGCACATGCGCACCGCCGTCCGACAGCGACACCAATGAGGGCGGATAGTTAATAATCTGGCCGACCGCTTCCTCGTCACCGTTGGCCAGGGGGGTGATAAACTGGGTGTCCAGATCTTCTTCCAGTGACAAGTCCATAAATACATCGAAGACATCTTTGCCCTGTTCGGCAGCAATGTCGGCGATGCTCTTGCCTTCGAGCGCCCGATTCTTATCCAGCTTCACCTCGTTGACATACATCAGGTCCCAGCGCTTGGAGAAGGCACGGGGGGTAGGGTCATCGATCAGATCATAGCGTAAGTCTTTACGCACGGCCGGATCACGGAAATGACGCTTACGCTCTTCAGCGGTCAGGAAGTGGACCCTCTTCCAGTTCGGCAGATCGTCAAAAATTGTCGCAATATTTCTCAACGAAAAACGGAACATAATCGGCCGACAGCTGGCCTGGGGATAGATCGGCAGCCCTTGTCTAAAGGCATGGTCAAGTTCGCCCATCAGTTCCGACCATAGTTCGGGCTGATCCCACTGGTGAATCAACCCGATCCAGGTTGTGGGCAGCTTGGTTTCCTTGGCAATCGCCTTAAGTAAGGCCAGGTCACGGTCCCGCTCGGCTTTATCTTTTTCATAGATTAAGACCCGCGGATTGAACTCAAAAAAGCCCCGGCCAAATTCGCCAACCGCTCTGCACACCTCAAACAGTTCTGTGTCTTCGGCCACCTTGCCCGGCATGGGCTCGCCGTGGTCGCCCACCTGGACTGGAGAACGTGATACTGACAGTCCGGCGGCACCGGCTCGCATCCCCTGGCGGACCAGCTCCTTCATCTGTTCTACTTCGTCTCTAGTGGCTGCTCGCTCAATCGCGTCGGTGCCCATCACGTACATGCGCAGCGGCGAGTGGCCCATTAAGGCCAAGACGTTCAGGGCCGGAGCCATGTGCTCGACAGCGTTCAGATATTCGGGAAACGATGTCCAGTTCCACGGCACGCCTTTCTGTAGGGTCTCGAAGTCTAGGCCTTCCACCCGCGAAAAGATGTGCATCAGCGGAGCGCGGTGTTCGGGCTTACACGGAGCAAAGGCCAAACCGCAGTTGCCCATGACCAGGCTGGTGACACCATGCCAGCACGACGAGGTCAACAAGGGGTCCCAGAAGACTTGGGCGTCGTAGTGGGTATGGACGTCGACAAAGCCCGGGGTGACGGTCAGACCGTCGGCGTTAATCGTCTGCTTGGCCTCGCCGTCCACTTCTCCAACGGCAATAATATGGCCGCCCCTCACCCCGATATTACCACCATAGCTATCAGTCCCAGACCCGTCATAGATTCGGCCGTTTTTGATCAGCAGGTCATAACTCATACAATCCCTCCTTATCGCACTTGGCGCAAAACGTGACACGTCAGCGCATGGACAGGTGGGGGTGGGACGGGGCAGGAGTAGGAAGTCATATTTTACGCTGCAGGTATGCTCCCACAACGCTTCTATAGCCCGCTTTAGCAACGCTGAACAGAGGCAAAATAAATTTTTTGGGGGAGCCGAGACACAGCAACGGCAGGGTGACACATGTTGGGGAACAGGACTTAGGGGAGATGCGGCCGGGGACGCCGCTAGTCCATCCGTGTCGGCTCTACCAGTCCGCCTCTCTTCACTATCGTTCAGCTGATCGCCAAAGGGGAGACAAGAGCTCCTTTTTGAGGAGACAGGCTGAGAGGGACAGATACAAGCCCGAAGCATTTGAAGGAGGAGGCGTGAAGCAAGGAGGTGTCCATTTCTACAATGAAGGCAGCTGACCGGAAGGTGACCTCTTTCTCCCGACGGACCTCTGAAGTCAAGGGAAACGACCGGTGCTGTGCCACAGGTCTAGCGGGCTGCCTGACCTGGTGCTGCCGGACTAGACCAGGGTATTTGCCGTGGCCGGCTCTGTTGTTCTGGGGTTTGACTACCGAGGGTTTGGCGGTAGTGAGGAGACTAAACGGCGACTGCTTCCCCAGGAACAGATCGACGATATCCCCAGTGGGATCACCTCTCTGCAAGCTCAGGACAAGGGCGCCCCTGAGCGGATCGGCGTGCGAGGCGTGAGTTTTGGGGAGACAGATGTGGTCGGAGTAGCTCCGCGGGCCAAGGTTGCGGTTGGCCAAGCCGGCCTCGGGGATGGGGAGCGGCTTATTGGTGATGTTCGCTCCTACGGTGAACAGCTTGAGCTCACTCAGGCCCTAGGAGAAATTGAGGGCTACCGGAAATTGCCCGAACGGGATGGGAAGCCTAAGAAACTGTGTGTCACTCACTATGAGTTGGATAAAGAGTGAGGGGATCCGAGGCCTCCTCTCGAAAAGCACTCGAGTGCGATGATCAGTTTTTGAAGTGGATGGAGGAAATCGAGCGCTTTGCTGCCCGCCTGTACCGGGTCGAGTTGGCTTCCACTACGTAGCCACCACTCCAGATAATACCCTCGTAGAGTCCCCCCCCCCTAGGACGCGGCGATTTGCGGGTCAGTGTCGCCAGCTTAGACTGCAGCGAGTAAGCCGCTTGGGCACGGCGACCGATAAGAGCGAGCAGGAATCGAGCGCCGTAGTCCGCCGAGTGACACGGTCGGGGCCCGCGGAACCGAAGCCATTATCAACACAGCCAAGACGTTTGCTGTGATGGAGTCGTTAGTGCGGGACAAAACTGCTGGCGTCCGACCATCCCGGTCTGGAGAGAGGGGTGGAGCAGAGCCCGTGGCGGCTCAGGATGGGCGATGTTGACATCTCCTTCCTGCTACAGTGTCTCGCCTGGGCAGTACCGCTTTGCCCACGATGTCCTCGTCCCTGCCCTCGCCACTAGGTGCGAGCAAGGGCGAGCTGCGCTTCATTGGTATCATCAAAGCTTTTAGCCATGATTCCGGCCATGACATGTGGCAACAGGCCGTGCAGACAGACTACTGAGCTGTGGTCATGGGTGGGGCCGCCCTCTGAAATCAGTCCGCCCGCAGCCGCGTGTTTCCCGGCACTCAGACCCGGAACATCAAGGGCGGGCGTGTTTGCCATACGCACGCGCTCAGCCAATCGCTCCGGCTCAAAGCCCTACTGGCCGCCTAGGTGAGTGAGATATCGTCCCGCTCGACTTCCTCACTAGGAGCGAGAGGACATCAGTCTCCCTGAGGCGGTCTCTCGCTCCTGCCGCCATGACCTAGTATCGACTTGGAGTTGACCGGAATCGGCAAGCTTGAGCAGCTCAACGCTAATGTGGTTGCGCTGCTCAAACCGCTTGGGGAGGAGGATGTAAGGCCGATTACAGAGCTGTTTGACCGGGTGAACTCGGTCTCTAGGAATGAAGCCTGAGGAGGGAGTTCGTGAAACTCTTGCATTTGAGACGCAAAGCGGCATATCGTGAAATATGTGGATGGAGTCTGAGAGGCGTGTGAAGAGACTTTAACCATCAAGGAGGGTCATATGCCACAGTTTGACACGGTTATTAAGGACGGAACGATTGTCGATGGTACCCTGGTACCGCCATACCGTGGGGACCTTGGTATCAAGGAGGGGAAGATTGCCAAAATCGGCAAGATTAACAGCAACGAGGCAACCCGAGTCCTCGATGCCTCGGGAATGATTGTTGCCCCGGGCGCGGTTGACCTGCACGCCCACTACGACGCACCGCTGCACTGGGATCCCTATTGCACGATCGGCAGCTGGCATGGCGTGACCTCGGTCACCAACGGCAATTGTGGCTTTGGCTTTGCGCCGGTCCATCATAAGGACGCCGACCGTTCAATGTACTCAATGGAACGCAACGAGGCCATCCCGTTTGATGCGATGAAGGCGACCATGCCCTTTTCTTGGGAGACCTTCCCCGAATGGATGGATCACATTGAGAGCCTGCCCAAGGGCATCAATATGATCCAACTCGTGCCGGTCACACCACTTGTGAGTTATGTGATGGGTGGCTGGGATCAGGCCAAGAGCCGCCAGCCGAACGAGACGGAAATGCAGGAAATCATCCGCATCCTTGATGAGGCGATGGCGGTCGGGGCAAACGGCTGGGCCGCGCAGCGTTTGACCGGCTACGGCGCCTCGGTCCAGCGGGATTATGATGGCACTCTGATGGTCTCGGACATGATGTCGGACGAGTTCTATCTCCAGTTGGCTAGGGCAATGAGCAAGTACGACCGAGGAACCATTCAGTATGCGCAGAACTCAGGCGCTATCGACGAAGGGGTCGAGGGCAACCGCCGAGATATGAGCTTCGGTGGACAGCTGGCTGAGTTGGCCAACAACCCGCTGATTTTTAACGCCGTGCTGGTGACGGACGAGAAGCCCGAGGTGTTCCGCACTATGCTGAGTGTGGTGGACCAATACAACAAGAAGGGCGTACCGCTGGTGGCCCACGGCTTGACCAAACGGCTCGATTTCCGCTTTTCATTCTCGGACGAATGGAATCTGTTCGACAATGTGGATGCCTGGCGGGAAGCGACTCTGGGCACCGAGGAGGAGCGCAAGACCAAACTTGCCAACCCCGAGCTGCGTAAGGCCATGAAGGCTGAGTATGACCGGACCAAACAGCCCAAAGCCCTAGGCGACATCGCCACCTTTATCTGTCGCAAGGTGACCAGCGACGAAATGAGCAAAAAGTACCGGGACCGTATGGTCGGCGACATCGCTCGGGAGGAGAATAAACATGTCGTCGATGCACTGCTCGATATCTCGGCCGCCGATAACTGGAAGACCGAATGGCTCACTCCAATGCGCAACCAGAATCCTGAGTACTGCAAAGAACTCTTGAGCCACTGCACGGTTGCCGGTTTTTCCGACGGCGGTGCGCACACTAAGTTCCAGACCCTGGGGGCGTATGTCACCGATCTGCTGACCTGGATGGTACGGGATACCGAAACCATCACGCTGGAGCAGGCCCATTATCATCTGAGCTATCTGCCGGCCTGGACGGCGGGCTTTAAGGATCGCGGCTGCCTGCGGGAAGGCATGGCGGCCGACATTTTAGTCTACGACCTTGAGAAACTTGCGGTCAAGCCAACCGAGATCCTGCACGACGTGCCGCCCAACAACTGGCGGCGGGTCCAGGGTGCGGAGGGCTACCGCTGGATCATGGTTAATGGCGATGTGACCTTCGAGAACGGCCAGAGCACTGGAGCGCTGTCGGGTAAGCTGGTCCGCTGCAATCAGTAATCGTTCGGACAGGCTGGGCTATGCCCGGTCTGTTACACAAACGGGACGAACGCCACGGGTTGGAAGAAGCCGGGTGAGCAGGCGCTCACCCGGCTCGACGCTTGTCAGCAGGCCAAAGCCCCCAGGAGCGTTCCATGAATGCGCGCTCATTGTATTGTGCTGTGGACGAGGTGTTAGGGCACTCGGCCTGCAAAACGCTCCGCTTTGCTTCTCCACCCTCTCTGTGTTGCCGGCCGTCGCACTTGTTGTCGTGGACGTCACGGAAGGCATTTCGGCTTCGAGAACGGTCTGAACTTTCCGGACCATCTGCTAAGTCGGCGGCGAGCCCGCTCAGCGACGGCCTGTTCACCAGCAGCTTCATCACGCTCCTGCTGAGCACTCTGGTCTCCCTCAAGAAGTCTCTCAGGATTCGAGGCGGCCGCAAGGCGTTGGAGCCGTCTGCTAGCGTCGCTCAGCAAGCTGTGCGACCCGCGCTCGTCAAGCCCGCCATTCGCACCGGACGGCAACCAACCGCCTGCAAAACGCAGCATATCACGCCTCTGCCATGCACGCCGAGTGTGGTCAAGCGGCCGAGAGGTTGAGCACCTACGGAGCTGAAGGGCGGTCAAGTGACCGTTTCAACCAGTCCCGGACCGTCCCCAGCCAGGGCGGATCAGGTCGAGCGGGAATAGGCGCTATGGTGGGGAGCGGGCTTTCCTTCCACCACTCCAAGCGCGTCGTCTGGAGCTGAGCAAGCCGGGCAATTGCCGGAACGAGTTGTGTCAGAATGGACCGCTCGTCCGCTCCACCTTCAAGGAGCAGGTCCATCTGTACCATGTAGCTCTCCGAGCCGGCCATCTGGCTCGGCCCGCTGACCAGGTCTGTGATCTCGGGTATGGCTGCCTTCAGGGTCTCGCCGGCAACCGCCGACAAGGCTTCCCTGACGGCAGTTCGGGACGCGGCGTCGGGCGTGTCCACAAGAAAGCTGAGAGAGAGATAGCTCAGCGTGGCGGTGTGATCTTTCGGCTGAGCAATCCGACACAGTCCAACCAGCGACTCTTTCCCCGGCCGTTCAAGCCCGAAGTCAAAGAAAGCCAATGTCCGTTCACCGGCATACAGGTCAATAATCTCCTGCCCAATGTCAATCAGTTCCTGCGCGTCCTGTCTGTTTCTGGCCGCCATCTGTTTCTTTCCGTCCATCCCACTGTGTTCCGAACCCAAGTCACAAATCAAGCGGTCAGGTCTTGCAGAGGGACTGATCAGCGGCCGAAGGCTCTCGACCGAGGCACAGCCCTCATCACTACGGCCAAACCAGTCTCAGGACTGCTTCAGGCCCAGGTCGCCAGCAATGTCAAAGTGAATCTTGCGGACCTTGAACCGCCACGTCTCTCCCTGCTTGACCAACAGGTCTTCGTAACGACCAGCCAGCGAGGTCATGATGCCCTGATCGCCTTCGCGTAGCACGACGATGTAGCTATCAGCCTTGGCCTCTGTGCCGTTGACCTGGATCATGCTGTTCATGGTG
The DNA here is from genome assembly GCA_965214605.1 of uncultured Binatia bacterium (SeqCode). Lineage (GTDB taxonomy): Bacteria > Desulfobacterota > Binatia > Bin18 > Bin18 > JAAXHF01. Next base: position 2,024,087 of record OZ243961.1, read on the forward strand.
CAGTGTTTGCGGGCCGGTCCTTCACCCTGCAGGGGGACTGCTTTGGCAATGAAATCCCGAATCGCTGCCCGACCCTGGACTTTTCCCCGAGGTCCAGCATCAAAAAGGGCGTCCTCGCTAAACAGCCCTGCCCATTTGTCAAACTCACCATCGTCTACATAAAAGCAGTAGGCGGACAAAACATCCCGAATCGCTTCTTTTTCTTCCACGACTGACGCCATAATGGAATCCTCCCTGTGGTTCACGGCCAGGGACGAAACACGTTCGCCTCTAGCCATGTTCCTCTTAGATTAGTCAAGCCTGTACATGTCAGCCGCGTTCTTCACCACCAGCTTATACACATCGGCCTCTGGCAGCCCGGCAAAATCCCTGCTAATCGCTTCTTGCGAATACGGAAATGTCCCCTCAGTATGGGGATAGTCTGAGCCCCACATAAGCCGATCCATTGGGATCAGCCCCTCGCGCGCTAGAATAATTCCGGATCGGTCTTCCTCAAACGTGGCCCAAAACTGTCGGTTAAAATAAAAACTCGGCGGCTCTTCTAACTGCGGCTCCATCCAGCGGCGATGATCCGCCCACCAGTGATCCATGAAGCCTAACACTGACGGGATCCAGCCAATACCCGACTCAGCAATGATAAAGCGCATCTTGGGATACTTCTGCGCCACGCCGCTCCAAATCAATTCGGCCATGCCCAGCTCGCCGGTTACGATCTTGGCGTGCACAACCCCGACACCAATCCCCAGTTTCACAAAGTTGTCATACACAGGCTCGCCGGTCGTCCCAATATGGATCGAGACCGGATACCCAATCTCCTCAAGTGCGGCCCACAGCGGCTCGTATTCCGGCCGTGAGTAGGGCCGACCAACCATGGTTGTAGGGATGGAGATCGTCTTGATGCCTGGCAGCTTGGCCGATCGATAGGCTTCCTCCACCGCCCACTCCACCGGCCCTCGCATCGGTACCATCGATCCACCTAAGAAGCGGTCCGGCGCAACCGCACAGAACTCGCTCACCCAGTCGTTATATACGCGGATGCTCTCTCGTTGATATTCCGCGTCCGGGGCTGCCCAAAACTGTAGGCCAAACGCACCCGGGTACATCACCTCAGCCCGGATGTTATCCAGCTCCAGATCGGTTAGACGCGCCTGGGGGTCCCAAGCGCCGGGCCGCGTATCGGCGTGCCGATGGCCACCCAGCATCTTAATTTCTCCGGCAATCTTGTCCTCCATCGAGGCGCCCTCAAGACCGACCGGAAATGGCGTTACTCCGTCGATAATGTAGAAATCTGCGTCCTCTCGGGCCTCGACACGAGGCGCCCGGTCGCGGAAACGCTTATCCATGCGAGTCGTCCACAGATCGGCCGGCTCCACAACATGCCCGTCGGCCGAGACGTAACCCCCTTCAAAGTTTGCCATACATACCCTCCTTATGGTTGGGAGAAAAATACCAGCGGCGGATAAAGTGGCCGCTGATACCAGACAACGAAAAAGTACTCCCAAGCATGAATGCTCTGGCTTCTCCTTGTCAACAGCAGCGCTCAGACCGTCCGAGGGCCGGAGCACCCTGCCTGGAAAGATTCTTGCCAAGGCTCTCCATGGTCAAGCAAAATCTCACCGCATCATACGTCATCCCCTCTATCTGCTCAACCAAACGCTGCCTGTCACCGGACACCAATCGTTCACCCCCTCCAACACCCCTTGACCGTCTCAAGATCAAAGATCACCATATTTGCCTCCACGCCTGGCGCAAGGCGTCCTTATCTTTTGAGGATCCATAAAATCGGCTTGCCTGGCGGTTAAGCGTTGGACTGCTCTTTCCTAGGGATCAGGTACCCCGTTTGTGCTCCATCACAGAGAGATGGGAACACCAGAGTTACGGATCTCTTTGGTATCTCTGATAAGCGGGTAGCACGGTACGGATTGGTGATTATTGCTTGGCCCATATCCGGGTTGGTGTTTGTGGACGTGTGCAGAGAGTCCGTCTCCAGATTCTCGACAATGACCGGGCCGAGTAAGGCCCTTATCGGCCCAACGCGACGACTTCTTCACTGTTCTTATTGATCGAAGACCTCCCTCCCCTTTGCTTTTAAATTCCTCCTGAAAGGCGGGAGGTTCATACAGGCACTCTCCTTCTCCCGGCTGAGGAGGAGCGAGCAAAGATAGACGGGGCAGGCGGGGTAGGTAGGGGTAGGGCGGCCTACGGAGGGATGGACGTCCCCGCCTCGCCATACGGCGCGACGGTTTTGAGAACGTCATGGTAGACATAGGGGGGTCCGCTCAAGCAGGGCCGGCCAGGGGAGCGGACGTTCGATTGCGTTCGGCCGGTGTGTCTTCTACCAGCATGCCAGCCAGGTCGGGGAGAGTTCGATGACGCCGTGGCCGACCTCTCGCAAGACATCCGCCAATGCGCCTGACTCTTCGTGAGCAGCGAGATGACTGGGCTGCCGGGACACCCCGTCGGACAAGCCCTCGTCCGCCGCGCAGTACCGCCGGAAGCCCGAGTCTGGATCCTGACTCTCCCAATCGACGAGGTCCTCATCCCTCTAGGCGGCGTCAACCGCTTCAGGCATGTTGAAGATGCCAGTGCTATGCAGCTCCCAAAAGGCGTTGACCTCTTTGGGGCGGCTTTGAGACTTCATAAACGCCGTGGCGGGCGGCCATACGTAACTTGTTAAGCGGGAGGGCAGCCCGACACGGTCGAGTATTAAGCTCGTATGGGCCTTGATGGTCCCGTTGCAGGACAAGATTGAAGCCCACAGGCGTGTCTCCACGTGCTTCCGACCTAGAGGATGAACACAGGTGCCAAGTCGCCCGAACCACCGGTCAAAACAATCCGCCCTCCTCTCTCCTAGAGCGGCCTCTGTGAACTAACCGCTGTCGCTCACAATGCCGGCATTGACAAGCTGAACGATTTGCTCTTCATCGTAACCAAGATTTTGTAATATCCGGCCGGTGTGTTCGCCTAGACCGGGAGCCGGCAAGGGTGATAGAGTGGCCATCGGCTCGGAACACAGCCAGGGGACATTAATGGTTGTGTAGGTCCCGGCTACCGGGTGGTCCAACTCTTTGAGCATACCCAAGGCTTCGACCTGCGGACTATGAAACAGCGTCTCGGCCGTATTCATCCGTACGATCGTGCCGCCCATCCCCTGTACCAGTTGCTGCAGGTCATCAAAACTCCAGCTGGCCAAGAACGGTTTTAACTCGTCGGCTAACTCGGCCCGGTTATTCAAACGCTTAAACCACTCGTCGAATCTAGGGTCAGTGCCGAGCTGGGGCGTTCCAAGCGTCGTGCACAGAATCTGCCAGGATTCATTTTGGTTGCCCCAGTCCATCAGAAAGTTGGCGTCTTTGCACTCAAAGCCATGGTCTGGAGCTTCCGTATACCCGGATATCGGCCGCGCACGCCACTCATCCGGGTTGCTTTCTGCAGCGGTCGCCCACTGCATGATAGCAACAGCAGCATCCAGCAAAGAGGTTTCAACACGTTGGCCTTCACCGCTCGACTCGCGCGAGTACAGGGCAGCCAGAATGCCTTGGCAAGCCACCCAGGCCGTGTTTGAAGAAATAATGTCAAAACCGACCCGCAGCGGCAGTTCGTCGGCCCTCCCAAGCTGACGGAATTTTCCGACAAACGTTTGCAGATCAAGTTCGGTGGCGGGTGTCTGGTTCAAAGGCCCCTGGCTGCCGTAGCCAGAGATAGAACAATAGATCAGCCCCCGGTTGTGTTGAGACAGCTCAGCGTAGGACAGTCCCAAACGCTCGACAACCCCAGTCGTATATCCCTCGATGAACACGTCGGCGCCCCTGCTCAGACGCTGAACAATGTCCTGACCGGTCCGCTCCTTCAGGTTGATGCAGGTGCCCTTTTTGTTCCGATTGAGGCGGATGAACAGGTCGGACTCAGCGTTAGTGAAAGGCCCGATCGTCCGCAGCCAGTCACCTTCTAGGGGTTCAACCTTGATGACCTCAGCTCCCAGATCGCCCAGCATCGTGGAACACAGCGGGCCAGTAACTCCTTGGGAGATATCAACAATCGTAATGCCTTCGAGTGCCAAGGCCATAGCCGTTCTCTCATGCTTGGATATAGTCACGCTGCCGACACCCGCGAGCGATCTAGTGTGACGCCCAGCTCGTGCAAAATCTCCTGCTGATGCTCACCGAGTTGGGGAGCTGGACGGGTAATTGACGTGGTATCACGACTAAACCGCCACTGAGCCCGACTGACATTACACAGCCCCCAGGGAGTCTTGATGGTGTCGATCATGCGATTGGCCTGGGTCTGGGGATGCTCTTTCACATAGTGACTACGCGGCCTGTCGCGTCGATACTGGGCGCACGGCACGCCATGGGCTTTCAGCACTGCTTCCCACTGCCAGGCTGCCTTCTTTTTGAAGTGGGCCTCCAGCAGCGCTACCAAAGTCTCCCGGTTTTTGATGCGCTCGGCGTTGGTGACAAACCGTGGGTCACGAATCAGCTGGGACAGATTCAGGGCTTCACACAGGCGGGCCCACATGCCGTTATGGATGACAGACACACTGATTTCTCCCAGCGCGGTTGAGAAAGCCTGGTCAGGCACGATATTGGGGCGCGAGCTGCCCATCCGCTCAGGCACCTTTCCGGTCGAGAAATACTCTGCATAACGAGTCAGGCCAGCCAGGGCCGTGGCGTGTAACTGGCTGGTTTCGATTTTCATTCCCCGACCAGTCTTGGAACGGACGTACAGCGCGGCGAGCAAGCCTATGCAGTTGAGCATGGCTGCGTTCCAATCTAAATTGGCCGTGCCACGTAGAAATTCCGGCTCACCGCCTGGTTTGCCGTTCAAGCTGGTATAACCACCAGCCGCTTGGGTCATCCATTCGTGGCTGAGCATACCTTTCCACGGCCCTCGGTTACCAAAGGCGGATGCCTGCAAATAGATGATCCGAGGGTTGATCTTACGCTGGACCTCATAACCTAGGCCCAGACGTTCCATAATGTCGCCAGAGCGGAAGTTATCCAGCGTGACGTCGGCCGTGGCAACCAGTTTACAGGCAATCTCGCGCTCGGTATCGTTCTTGAGATCTAAACACACAGCGCGTTTGGTGTGGTTATTGCCGATAAAGGTCGTCCCCATGCCCCCCATCGTCGGGCCGCTAGGTCGGCGGACAATATCTCCACGGGGGTGCTCGACCTTGATCACATCTGCGCCGAGCAAACCGAGATAGGTGGCGGCAAGCGGGCCAACCGCGGCCATCCCAAAATCCAGCACTCGTATGTCTTTGAGCGGTCCAGCCATAATGCCCTCCTTCCCCGTTCGAGGCTTACTGTGCCCCGAACCCGGAGCAGAAATCAAGCGTTCGAGCCCGCCTCTCGGTTGAGACAACGGGCCCCGACCTGTCGTGGCAGTCCGCCGGATATGACGAGCTCGAACGTCAGGTCAGCAAACGAGTTCAATAGCTCAAAGTAGTCTATCCCCATCTGGGCAGTTACCTTCTGGTCAATAGTCTCTTGCGCTATCTCAATCTGCTGCTCTTAGTATGCCTTGTGTGTAATCTGGCCAGTGCTGGGCTGGGGGGGGGCGGCGGACGGACTTCTCACGCCGTATCCGTCTTGGGTCTGTCGAGCTTTGGTGGTCAAATCTGGCACGAATACAAAGTCCGTGCGTTCGTGCTTCAGTACCACCACGACCTGAGCGCCGTCTAGATCGGACAACTTTTACGCGAGGAACTCCAGCCCGACTCCCACGTCGTCCCAAGTCAGGCTGGAGTACACCCTCTCGAAAATCTGGAAACCATATGTCACAAGCAAGGACTTGACCTGTGCGATTTCAGCCGCTTCGAAAGAACCGGCAGCCGCCATATGCGGAAGGTCCTTGTGAGGCCCCCTCCCAACCTGTTTGGCCCCGGCAGGCCGGCAATACCTCCAGCCCTCGCCGACACGCCTGATAGGCAAGCCGGCTGGGGCCTCGCAGGTTGGTCCTCACGGGTTTGAGCCCATAACGCAGTCTTCCTCCAACACCCCGGACCTCTACATTATGGACGGCCAGACAGACAATACGCTCACGTGTGGGTATCTCCTGCGACTGGACTGAATTGAGCACCAGTGGCCCGGCCCAAGTTCACACCCACGGCTGGTAAAAGCGCAGGGCTCGTTGTAAGACTAGAGACAGGACAGCATTGTTAAGGAGGGGAATATGCCACAGATATACAAAAACGCTCGGCTGATTGACGGCCTGGCGGATCAGCCCCGGGAAGGCGTGTCCATTGTCGTCGAGGGCGAACGTATCACCCAGGTCACCAGCGATGACGCCCCGGTTCCGGCCGGAGCCGAGATCGTTGATCTGACGGGCAAGACGGTCGTACCAGGTCTGATCGACACTCATGTGCACGCTACGTTGTTGGACAGCGAATCGCTGCCCCTGTTTCTGGCCGGCGGAGTAACAACCGCCCGGGATGTGGGCGGCAAATTGGAGAAGGTCAAACAGCTGCGGGAAGATCTGAACACCGGCACCAAGCTTGGGCCGCGTTTGTTCATCCTAGGTCCGTTGCTCGACGGAGTGGACCAGAGCATGGACTATAACAGTGAGCTGGGCGAAATACTTGACAGCGTCCCATCGCCGGAAGCCGTGCCGCAAAAAATCGGCGATTTGCTCAAGGCCGGTGTCGATGGGGTGAAGCTGTACTTCACTCTCCCGCCCGACACGGCTAAAGCGATTATTCGCTTTGTCGATAAGCGCGTGCCGGTCACCGGCCACCTGGGCTATACCCACTCGCTCGATCTCATCAATGAGGGCATTGACGGCTTAGAGCACATGTGGATCTCGCCCTACAATGAGTTTTGTGCTCTGGACATGCAGTTTGGCGCCGGTGCGTCTATGATGGAGCCCAGTTTTTGGACCCAGATTACCAAAGGCTGGGAAGAAGCCGACCTGCAGGGTGAAGGCGCTAAGACCTGGTTCGGCGCCATGGTTGATAAGCAGGTCAACATGGGGACAACTCTCGACCTGTTGTGGCTAGCAAAATTTGGTACCGAAGCCGCACTTAAAGATCCAGACCGCCGCTATATTCCCCCTATGGCCCTGAGACGCCAGCGGGCCATGGCCGCCCGTATTGGCGAGCGGCCCGATTGGGATATTCACCCCGGCATATTTGACCCGGCAAAGTGTGCCAAAGCGCTGGAAAAACACCAGGATGCGACCCGCATCCTGCATGAATCCGGGGGACTGGTGGTTGGCGGCACCGATTGCGGCGGCCTGCCCTACCCGCCACCAGGCTTTGCCCTCCTGCGCGAGATTGAGCTTTTGGCCGAAGCGCTTGGAGCGATGGATGCGATTAAGGCGGTGACTTCGGTCGCCGCACGTTATCTGCGCCAACAGGACAATGTTGGCAGTGTGGCCCCAGGTCGCTATGCGGATTTTTCGATTCTCGACGGCGACCCGCTCCGTGACGTGCGGGAGCTCCGCAATAAAACCGCGGTCGTGCGTGGCGGGGTGAGCTATGACCCGGTCGAGCTGCTGGAGCAGGTACCGCACTCTGACCTCGTAAACTAGAGGACAATAACACTGAACGCGGAATGATGAAGAGAGAAGACATCGGCGCGTTCGGGTCTTGCGCCGCCTTGCCATCGGTGCGGGGCGGCGCTAAGAGGAACCGATGGACCAACACCGATTCAACCAACAGCTGACCAACTTTTTGACCGTCTCCCCAACCCCTTTCCACGCGGTCGAGCAGATGGCCGTGGGCCTATCGGAGGCCGGGTTTGAGCGCTTAGCCGAGACCGACACCTGGTCGATGCGACCTGCCGGTCGCTATTTTATTACCCGTAACGACTCGGCGCTTATTGCCTGGACCGTACCGGTCGAGGAATCGCTGGCCGAGAGCGGTTTTCGGATGGTCGGAGCGCATACCGATTCGCCGTGTCTCAAGGTTAAGCCCCAGCCCGAGGTGCACCGCCATGGCTGTGTCCAGCTTGGGGTCGAAGTCTACGGCGGAGTTTTACTCAACCCGTGGTTTGATCGCGATTTGTCGCTCGCCGGCCGGGTCAGCTATCTGAATCGACGTGGCCAGGTCGCTCACCGTTTGCTCAATTTCTCGCAAGCCGTGGCAATCATTCCCAGCCTAGCCATTCATCTTGACCGCCAGGCCAACACCAGCCGCTCGATCAATGCCCAAACCTATCTCCCCCCCATACTCGGACAGACCGAGGAAAAACCGGACTTGCGAACCCTCCTCCACCGACGGCTTGAGGCCGACGGCGGCTCAGATGTCTCTCAGGTGTTGGATTATGAGTTATTTTTCTATCCTACCCAGCCCCCAGAGTTCATCGGTCTGGAACAAGAGTTTATCGCCTCGGCCCGCCTCGACAACCTGCTGAGCTGTTTCATCGGTTTGCAGGCGCTGCTCGGATCAAATACCGACCAGGCCGCCCTCCTGGTGGCCAACGATCATGAAGAGGTGGGGAGCGCCTCAACGTCCGGGGCGCGCGGACCGATGCTCAGGCAGATGCTGGAGCGCGTCCTACCCGACCCCCAGCAGCGCGGTCGGGCGCTATCACGATCTATGATGATTTCCACTGATAACGCCCACGGCGTACACCCCAATTTCTCCGACCGACATGAGGATAACCACGGTCCGCTGCTCAACCACGGCCCGGTCATCAAGCTCAACGCCAACCAACACTACGCGACCAATAGCGAGACCAGCGCCGTTTTCCGCAAACTGGCCGCAGAGGAGGACGCACCGGTGCAAGCCTTTGTGGTGCGCAGCGATATGGCCTGTGGCAGCACGATCGGACCCCTGACCGCAGCCGAGATTGGCGTACGGACATTGGATGTGGGCGTGCCCCAGTGGGCCATGCACTCTGCCCGTGAAGTTGCGGGAACACGGGACGCCTTCAGTCTGAGCCGGATCTTGCGCCGATTTTTCAGAACGGCCGCGCTGTAGAGGGGGAGCTGTGCCTTAGGGAGGCCGCTTGCGCCGACTCCTGGCAGCTGTGACATGTATATTATTGGCGTGACCTGTGCGCCGGCCGGCGCAAACCCCATCGCTCCGACTTCCTCGGTAAAAGCAGGGGACGACCTGCAAGAGAGCGGTGGTACGTCCACCCCCCTCGCAGACGACAGTCGGTTTCCGTCCGACCGGGTAGATATGTCGGGCGAGATTGAGGGCGTGCTATATTTCAACGTCAGACTGAGGGACACGGGGACAGGCGCCCACGAGGTATGGCCCGGCGTATGGCGGTTTGAAAAAAACCACTGTGTCGGTGACGCTAGGCTGGACTATGTGCCCAGGGCGTTTGATTTCCTCGTCTCCCGCCAGCCATTCTACCTGCTCTGGGAGCACCTTGGAACGTTCGGATCCAGCGTGGGGTCCGGATAAAAACGCCGCTGCCCAACACTCATAAGGAACGAAGAACATGCTGTCTCAAGCGCTCGACTTCCGGGCCGAAAGTGATACCTTTTTTGATCTCCTTGATGGCCTAGGAGATCAGGACTGGAGCCGAACAACCCAGTTCAAGGGCTGGACTATCAACGACGTGCTGGCCCACATCCATCTTGGTAACTATCTGGCAGATCTGTCGTTGCAGGACAGCCAGGCATTCCTCGACTTTATCCAAACCTTCGGGTCGGCCAGCAAACAATCTACCAACCGTCTCCAGGCGACCCATGACTGGCTAGAGGGCCTGTGCCACCGCACCCTGCTGGAGCGCTGGCGAGCGTTCTACACCGAGATGGCCGGTCGATTTGCCAACGTTGACCCCAAGCTGCGGGTCAAATGGGTTGGGCCCGACATGAGTGTACGCTCCAGTATTAGCGCCCGACAGATGGAAACCTGGGCCCACGCCCAGGCTGTGTACGATGTGCTGGGCCGGGAGCGGATCGTCACCGACCGCCTCAAAAATGTTGCTGTCATGGGCGTCAACACCTTTGCCTGGACCTTTCGCAACAGAGGGTTACCCGTTCCCGCCGACCCACCCCGTGTCCGGCTCAGCGCCCCTTCGGGCGGAGTATGGGAGTGGCACTCGGCCGATGACCGCAACACGATCCAGGGACAGGCGGTTGAGTTCTGTCAGGTTGTGACCCAGGTACGCAACATTGCCGATACGACTCTCCAAGTGCGAGGTGACACCGCAACCGCTTGGATGGCGATCGCCCAGTGTTTTGCCGGGCCGCCGGAGAACCCGCCTGCGCCGGGAAGCCGTTTTCGACAAGTGAGGCATCCTTGAAGGAGCGACGCTGGGATCAATACGTACTGCTCCTGTTTTCTTCCTCAAACCCGGAAGCTCTCAATGCCGCGTGGTGCTCCAGAGGCTGCAGTTCAGTATTCAGTTGTTTCAGCACTATATTTTGCGTTAATACGGATCTGATGGCATATGTGGTCAATTGAGTCGCTCACGCGTCCTCCACGCGGTGACGGGGAGGAGAAGACTCAATCAAGGACCATCTCCAGGTGTTGGGTCGCCTCATTCCACTCAAATAGTGTCGTTTGGCCTGGCGTCGGGAAATTCTCGACCCGGACCCGTGCACGCGCCCCCCTCACAAACTCCGCCCCGGCAGTCGCCACCTCGAACGTGCTTCGGGAAAACTCCACCCCGTTATCATAAGCCACCGCGGTATGGACCCCGTCGCCCAGCGCCGCCCAGTTCATTTGCGCAATAAACCCGTTATCCGTCGTCCCGCAGACATGGCGCGTATCGCCCCGTGGCTGCTTCGTCGCCACACGGATGGGCACCCCACCATTGAGGGTGACCGTAATAGTCCCGGCGTTGCACTTCCAGCCCGAGATAAAGCCCAGGCCCGACAGTTTGCCTCCATTGCCGGGACTCTCTAGCAGCCCGCGCCCGCCTGGGGTGACGCGCTCGCCTGGAGTGAAGCGCACGACCAAGGTATACTGCCCGAAGTCTTGATATCCACTGACCCGGATATAATATCTCCCGGCCGATATGGACTGAACAAACCGAAAATTACGTCCGGTTCCCGCGTCGTCGTTCGAACTCAGCACTTGGCCGGTTGCGCTCCGCAACCGCCCGACCGTGTCCGTACTCCCTGTCGTCTCAACCGTTAAGGTCCCGGCTTGGGACACGCTGATTCGGAAATAATCGACGTCTTCCACCGCCTCAAGATGGCCGGGGGTTGACGAAGTGGCCTCTATCCGAGTCGCCTCCCCAGGGCTATTCCCGTGGTCGTCTGGGGGTGGAGAGGCGAGGACGTCGTCTCCCGCTAGCCAGCGGCGGGCATGGGGAAAGAAGAGGTCAAAGCGACCATAGCTGCTGGTGATGGTAAAACACCCCTCATCTAGACGACCACCTGACAGGACACCGCGCAGATACCCATCTGCATCAAACAGGCCGGACCCGCTACTACCCGGCTCGGCGGCGCCTCGCAACCAACGAACATCTATCACCTCAACAACTTGTTCGCCGCTATCAAATTGCTCGTTTTCATTCTCATCAAGATAAACAACCTTGAAGCCTGTTGTGATTCCATCACTGTACTTCTTGAGGTCGCCTCCAGAATGATGCACCCCATAGATCTTCGTGGGATGATTGAGGGCTGCAGAGCTCCAGCCGGCGTACCAGCGGCCCTTCGGGCCCCGTGGAGGGGCCCGCCGGAGTCTCAACAGGGTGGAATCCGACTTGGCCTGCGTGACCAGAAGGTCCGCACCGCCGTCTAGCTGGGTCACGGTTATCGGGGCGGCCCCGCCACAGCGGGCGCGCTCAAAGTCCCAATAGGTCACAAGCGATCGAGCGACAGCCTGTGTAGCGATACAATGATGGGCGGTGAGGAAATACGGAAGATAAGAGCCGGCGTCCCTATCAGCCATCAAGACGCCGGTACATTGAGAGCTCGTGCCATCTTCATTAGTAAAAATCATTTTGGCAGTCGCGCTGGCCTCTGTCGCCACATTGCGACAGTGAACATCGATGTGGGAGGAACAGGTAGCCCCACCAATATCTCCCAAGCTCTGAGGTGCGTGAGGTGCGTACTGTTTGTTCTGATGGGGGGCAGAGACGAAGTGAGAGACCTGCTCCACATACAGGGAGAAGAGAGAAAGCCCTGCGGACGACGGGAGGGTGATGGCAATCCCGACAGTCTTGCCGTCTATGACGGGGGACCACAGCGGGGCGTCCTGCCCAAGAGACGCGCTGGGACCGGAAGACGCATCGACCGGGGACGTGAAATTATGCTGCGTCAAAGGACCAAATCGTTGACCGGGGTTGGCCGGACTCAAGAAGCGGAGTTCCGCGCCGGGGCCCAGGGTCGCAGAGACGGCAACCCGCAGCGCCCGGGCTCCGGGAGAGGTGATGCGGAGCCGACTGACGAGCCTCCCATCGCCTCGCGTGACCCACGCCAGACGGGGAGCCAGGTCATCCTGATAGGCGGAGGGAATCTCCCGACCAAAACCGATTTGCAACGGGGCAGTCGCGTTACGTTGCTCCCCTTCGACCAACTCAGCATCAGTGACGGCCGGCAGAGTAATGCTGAGCGCAGTCGGGTTGGCCGTGTCATCCTGTGTCGGTGGCTGGGCGTAAGGACCCTGAGCCGCATCCGAGGGCGGCTTTGGCGGTCTGAGTTCGCTGTCAACGGTCCATTCCTGGGGCTGGCCGACGGCCGCCAAACCGAGCACCAGAACGCCGGCACACAGAGAGCGGCGCCAAACGCCGTCCCAGCTCTGATGGTGCAGTCTCTTTCTCATACGAGTCCTTATAAGCCGGACAGGCTCACCCCTCTTCGGGGCGTGAGCCTGTCCCGTTCTCGTGCTTCCGCCAGCGTCCGCGCCTGCGGGATACGACCGCTGTTTACAATGTACACCCCAAGACATACGCCCGCCACGCCGACGAGTTGGACGACTCCCATGCGCTCACCGAGCAGCAGCCAACCGTAGAACACAGCGAACACGGGCGACAGAAAGGTCAGTGCCGCCACCCGGGTTGCCGAGTTGCGCTGGATAAGCCAGGCATAGGCGACGAAGCCAAAGGCGGCTGAAACAATCCCCAGATACAGGATTGACGCGACCGCGCGTCCGGAAAAAACAAATGCGGCGCCTGGCTCCCAGAGCCACGAACACAGCCCCAGCAAGGGCCACGACATCCAGGATTGCCAACAGATTAGGGCTACCGGAGAGATTCGTCCGGCTACCCGCTTGATCATCACGCCGGAAACAGCGGTTGCTATCGCGCCGCTCAGCACGATGGCATCGCCGATGAGTGTCGCCGTTATTCCGCCCCCAAGCTTGGCCAAGAATAGGATAATCAGGCCGATAAAGGCCAGCCCCAAGCCAAACAGTTTACGCAGGGTGAGGTGATCACCAGGAAGAAAATACGGTGCCAACAGGGCCAAGAAAATCGGCTGGGCGTAGAAGAACACCGCTGCTCGGCCCGAAGTCGTCCGCGACGTGCCGACGTAGGCGGCTACATTCGTGTAAAAAAACAACAGGCCTAGAACCACCAGAAGCGTGGCTTCGGCTCGTCCAAAGCGCAGCGGGATCCGCTTGTAGTGGGCCCAGCCGGTCAGCACCAGACTGGTCAGCAAAAAGCGCAGCGCTCCGGCGCCCAGCGGAGGCATATCCATCGTTCCGACTTTGATGGCGACAAAGGCGCCACCCCAGATCGCGCACAGTAAGATCGTGAGGGCAACGGCAAACAGCCCGAGGGGGGAGTCGGTTGCCCGGCTGTTGTGTGGCATTGGGTGACTGCTGATTCTGGGCTAATCCGGCTCGTTCACCTTTTCCTGGCTGCGGCAGACCGGCGCCACGAGGCCCGTTCGGCCGCGGCTAGGCGTCGCGCATCGCGCGGAGTATCGGTGACCACGGTGAGGTAGAACTCACACATCTCATCAGTCGATTGCCACCCCCAACCAATACGTTGGGGCGGAGAGTTGGGGTTGTCGGAGTTGTCGGCTGAATTGTCATACGTAAACCAGGCATCAATCCGACTGCCGGCCGGGAGGCGGAGTGGCTGGCGAAAGGTGTAAATACTCTGCCACCGAAAATCCCAGTCTGGAATGTGGAGCAGGGGAAGGGTCTGACCGTCCGGCAGCGTCGCTACGGCTTGTACGGCTTTGCCGACGTAGTGCATGTGCGGCTGGATACCGAACAGCATCATAGCAACCGGAACGTGTAGCTGGAGATGGCGTTGGTAGTCGGCCTCACCCGCGCTGATGTCCACGTCGAGCGTGCGCATGGCTAGGGTTTGCACACTTCTTTGAATCGATTTCTTGGCAAAATACAGCCCAACGGCGCTGCGGTCGGTCGTAGGTTTTCCGCTCAGATGATAATGAATTTCTATCAGGAGGTCGCCGCCACGACCGAGCGGCACCCCAACGCCTTGGGGTAAGTATCGAGCCATACTCCCCGGCGCCCAGCCACCAATAGCCTGTGTACCTCGGGGCAGACCCGCAGAGTTGTTGAACAGCGAGAAGCCCGGCTCGTCGTCCTGAGCGTCCTGAGCACGTGCCCAGCCGCTGTAATCCATGTAGGTAATATTGTGATGGACGACAGTCGGATCACCAGGCTTAAAATCAAAGGCCACCAAGTGCCTATCCTGGGCCAAGACATTCGGTACAACGAAGTAGCGATACACGTCTCGACCTGTCGCCGGAACGGGATAGGGTTCAGGAAGGGACACAACCATGTCCGGCTCGCCAAGCGGCCAGTCTGAGGGGTGGGCGGGCAGTAGCGGAAGCGCATCTGCTGTCTGTCCGTGTGACGCTCCAGCCTCTGCCCAGGCGGACAGCAGGTCAATTTGCCGTTGGGTCAGACGCCGTTCGTTCTGAAAATGGCCGAAGCCCGGCTCCGCATACCAGGGTGGCATGCGGCGTTCGGCAGTGACGAGGGCGATCATCCGGGCGCGTTGTTTGACCTTTTCATAGGAATCTAAGGCAAACGGACCGATCCGCCCCTGGCTATGACACTCAACACAGTTGGCGTGCACTATCGGAGCAATATCGCGCGTGTAGGTCACCCGCGGCAGCCGCATGTCACTCCACGCTTCAAAAATACAACCCACCGCAGGAGTGGCCTCGCCCGTTGGCCTGTGGCCGGCAGCGACCTTGGTGATGGCGTCTCTCAGATCGTGCGCCGTTATCGTCTGACGGAGCTTCCCGAGTGCGGCGAAGCGGTTGTCGATACGCCCCCGGTAGACGATACGGTCTGAGGGAGCAATCACAAAGACCTCGGGAACTACCTTGGGACGGAGCGTCAGGGCCAGATCGCCCGAACCGTCAAACAGAAGGGGATAGCGGATCTCGTGCTGCTCGCGGAACTGTCTGGCCTCTTGGGGCGTGGTCCGAGGATGGGAAATAACCCCATAAAAATCGAGCTGAGCCTGGCTGGCTTGACGGAAAAGGGCGTTCAAATCCGGTGCGTACCGGGTTGAGATTGGGCATTCAATGTCGAGGAAGACAAGGACAAGCGGGCGTACGGTCTCGTCAAGGCCGAGTACATGGATCCGTCCGTCAAGGCCGAGGCTGCGTCGTCCAATCAGACCGGCCGGCCCGCCCGTGGTCGGCAGTTCGGTGTCAGCAGGGGGCAGCAGGGGGCCCTGAGTCACAGCGGTTTTACCGGCCGCGGCAGCAGGCCGCCCAGCGGCCATACTAAAAACAGCCCACACCATGAGGCACCCGCCGATGAGCAGCAACACTCCTGTTCTCTTCTTCATCAGTCCTTTCCTCCCGAGGTCGGGGAACCCGGCTCAGCTCCTGAGCCGGCGTCGGGCAAGATCTACCGCGATTTCTCCCAACGTGCGCCGACTCACCCCGACGCGACTGTGGGTGTATTCAATCAGCCGCTCGTACATTGGCAAAACCTGCGGGCGACCGCTAGGGGGGACAGTCATAGCACACCCGGCATCGTATTCCCGGTACACCGGCGGATTGACAAAGCCCTGGGCTGTCGGCCGACTTCTTCATAAACATCATCAATGGCAGGTCATCGAGGTACCGGCCGGACGGAGTCCCGACCAGATTCGTCTCTTTGCCGTGCTGCAAAGGTCTCCATCCATTCAGCAGCCGGTTTGGTGCGGTCGCTGTTGGTCCATCTGTTGTCGACCTGGACGTAGCAGGGATAGAATTCATTGTGCATCAGGCTGGGATCATACGAGAAGCCATGCTTTCATAACAGCTCGTTGGTGATGGGCGAGGATTCCCCCCACGGGGCCACCTGGCCGAGCAGTCGTTCGCCCGAGATATGGTCGACTAGCCTAATCCTCCTGAGCCCTGCTCTTCCTGTTGGGGCGTCATGGCAATCGGATTTTCGTGGGCGTAGCTGCGCGCGCCGGTTTCATATCTAGTCTCGACAACTCATCCGCTTCTGGATCGGGAAAGGTCTCAATCGAAGGGCCGGATGCAAACCAAGAGGTTTTGATATCGTATTCGGCAAACAGGTCCCTCAAATGCGGCCGACCTCACCGACGAATAGACCGCGGAAATGTCATCCGGCGAGTCTTGTCCAGCGTATCAAGCCAGCCGGCCACCGCATCAAGGGCGCTCCCATAGGCAACGCCGTGCTCCTGCCCACAAGTTTCAGGAGCTGCCCAATCACTAGAGCCTAGCGAGACAAGAGTCAAGCTGCGCTACTGCACAAACTCATTATGATGGTCCAACCACCACCGGGCAATGTCGAGCCGGCGGGTAAACCAGACCTTGCCCTTGTCCAGCGCGTATTCAAGGAACTCCCGCAAAGCGGCCGTCCGACCGGCCTGGCCGACCAGGCGCGGATGGAGACCGATCGACATCATTTTGGGATACCCAGCCGCCCCCTCGCGCCACAGTTCATCTAGACCGTATTTGCAGGTCTCAAAGAAATCGGTCGGACCGCCGTAGCCCTGGGGCAAGACGTAGCGCGCGTCGTTATAGGTCAGCGAATACGGCACGATCAGGTGTGGCTCGCCGTTCACCTCGGTAAGGTAGGGCAGATCGTCGTTGTAGGCGTCCGAGTCGTAGACAAAACCACCCTCTTCGACCAACAGTTGGCGGGTGTTCACGCTTGGTCCGTAACGACAGTACCAGCCCTGGGGACGTTGGCCACAAGTTTGGTGAAGAGACTCGATGGCCCACTGTATGTGCTGACGTTCTTCCTCACGGTTGAGCAGCCAATGTTCGCTCCAGCGCCAGCCGTGCGAGCATGGCTCATGGCCGCTGTCTTGAATCCATTGGCCGACTTCGGGATTACGCTCTAGGGCTACCGCACAGGCGAAGAAGGTAACCGGGATCTGATATTCATCAAACAGACGTAGCAGGCGCCAAATGCCGGCCCGGCTGCCATACTCGTAGACTGACTCGGTACACAGATCACGGTATTTGGGATTCAGGGCGTAGTTAATTTCGGCCAACCCCTCGTTACGCTGATCGCCCAGCGGTTTGGCGTACTCGGAGCCCTCTTCGTAGTTGACGACTAGATTGACCGCTACATGGGCCTCATCGGGCCACACAACTTTTGGCAATGAGCGACCATAACCGACGAAGTCGCGCCTGGGACCTGGAATATCGAGATCTTTGAGTTGTTCGGCTGCCATAGTTTCTCCTCCTGTACGTACGCTAGCTTGACGTTTCCGGCCTGACAAGCCTAAAAGCGTCTGATACGGGAGGCCGAACTATGGCTCACCTTATCTGCTTGAGAATAGCCCTGTGTCTGATCACCATCGGTCTCCTGTCCCCGCCCTTGTCGGAGGCAGGACAGGAGCCAACGTCGACCGGATCTCGAAGTTGGCGAACACTGGCCGAACTGACTGAGCAGGAGCGGTTTGAGTTCGACCCACGGACCCACCTCCCACGCGACTCCCAATATCCCTATATTCCGGCCGAGCGTTACCCGTTTGAGCCGCCCTACACGGCAGAGGAGATGGGCTTTCGGGCTATGGAGTTCAGCCACTCGCCGCGCTGGTCGTGCAATCTGATTGACGTCAGCGGCAAGCTCACCAGCGAGGGCTATTTATTCACCTCCAAACTCTACAGCCCGATCTTCTACGTTCCCAACGCCAAAGGGCTGACCGGCTTTGCCGGAGAGTTGTATGGCACCCTGCCGGGCCAACCCACCCGCCAGATTACCGGCCAAGACATCTTTCCGCCCGAGACCTACGGCAATCAGATGATCCTGATCCAGTACCGGACCGACCTAGAGCATCCCACCCGCTGGGATCTGTTTGTGTACACCGACGGACTGCGTCGCGTCCGCCGCCAGCCCTCTCCGCGACGGGGAGATAAACTTGCCCAAGGGTCGGAAGGATTTGACGACGTTTTTGGACGTGACCCATGGGAGTTTGACTGGGAAGTGCTGGGAACGGACGTCCTATACGAAACTATCCGTTTTCCCTCGACCCGTCCAACCATCACCCTGGCTCGTCCCGACGGCACCTTCTACACGGTTGAAACCAAAGACTTTCTGACCATGGGCAAGCACTATCCGTTTTATACCGCTGAGAACGGAGTTCGGTGCTGGGTCGTCAAAGCCCAGGTCAAAGAAGAGTGGTTGCCTAACTATTACGCGCCGACGATTGTGTACTGGCTCGATCAGCACTATTTTTATCCGCTGCGTATTGAGCAGTACGGCCGCGACGGCAATCTGGCTTTTATTGAAACCCGCTTTGCCGAGCATCTCAACCCGGCCATGGGTGACCAGGGCTATGGCATGCACTTTAACTACTACTGGGATGTGAGCCTCGACTACATGGGTTACAGCATTCATGACGCCCACGTCATCCGCGAGTGGTCGGAACAGGATCAGAAGGTCTTTTTTAGTCCTGCCGTTCTGCCCCGGAAGTGGCATTTTGCGCCGCTCAAAAGCCAGGTCGAGGTCACCTCACCTGAACAGTTTTTTCTGCGTCCTCACCTTGAGCGCGATAAATTTCCCCAGCACCGGAAGATCGAACTGCCGGCCGCCCTCGAAGAGAGGATCAAGGCCCAGGAGGCGGCCGGCTATCTGGTCTTTAGCGATGAAGACGGCTAGGCTGAGGGGAAGAGGAAAAGCAAAGGTCACAACTGAAACCAGCGTCCACCAATAGCCAGAGGGTGGCCTGGCGAAGCAGAGAGCCCAGCACGGCTGACCCTTCAGGCCATACCGTCCTCACCCACAAAAATCTGAGCCGGACCTCTGGGCACAATACCGGTCGGGTTGACCCGGCTGATACCGTAATAACCGTGTTTGATGTGATAAAAATCCACCGTCTCGGCAATGCCCGGCACTTGGTATAACCGTGTGAGGTAGGCCGATAGGTTCGGATAGTCACAGATCCGACGTAGGTTACATCTGAACAACCCGTGATAGGCAATATCAAAACGAATCAGCGTCACAAAAGCTCGCCAGTCGCTCTCGGTGATCCGTTCACCGAGCAAATACGAACGGCCATCAAGCCGCTGCTCCAATTCGTCTAAGCAGCTAAACACGTCAGTCACCGCCTCATCGTAAGCGGCTTGAGCCGTCGCAAAGCCGGTCCGGTATACCCCGTTATTGAGAGCCTCGTACATGCGCTCGTTCAGCCGATCAATCTCCGACCGCAGTGCCACTGGGTAGAAGTTGACCGAAGCGTCGCCATACGCGTCAAAGGCGCTGTTCAGCATGCGGATGATATCGGCCGACTCATTGTTCACCATGGTATGCTGAACCTTGTCCCATAGTACCGGAACGGTTGTTCGGCCGGTGAAATGCGGATCAGCCCGAGTGTAGAGCTCATGGATATAGCGGATATTGTACAGTGGGTCAGGAATAGAACCGGGGTGCTCGCCAAACTCCCAGCCCTCTTTACCCATGGCCGGGAAGGAGATCGATACCGAAATAACGTCTTCGAGTTTCTTGAGCTTGTGGTAGGCCAGGGTTCGACACGCCCAGGGACACACCAGGGCAACGTACAAATGGTAACGCCCCGGCTCGGCCTTGAATCCGCCCACGCCGGTCGGGCCGGGCGAGCCGTCCGGCGTAACCCAGTTGCGAAAGGGGGAGTCCTGACGGACAAATCGGCCCTGGGAGTCGGTCGACTTTGACGCTTGCGAATCGTTTATCCATTTTCCGTCAATAAGCATGCTCGCCTCCTGTCGCTGCGCTGCGACCCTGGCATTCCTCTACAACTCCATAGGCAACACCAGATACTCGTCATAAATAAAGTCGCGGTGCTCGACCAGAGCCGGATCAAGGACGCGGTTAATATCCGGATCAAGCGCCTCAAAGGCTTTGCGCAGCCCCTCTACCATCGGACATTTGTCCGGCGGCAGGGGCGCGACCAAAGTGGCAAAGGTCGCCCAGTATATGTCCAGTGCAGTCAGCCTATCGCCGAGCAGAAACCGCCTGCCGGCGGCTTTCTGAGCCTGGACCCGCTCGGACAAGAGGCCTAACACTTCGATTGTCCGTTTACGGACCTGGGGACCGATGCCGGGCCGATACCCATACTTTGAGCCGAGATACTGGGCGGCTCCAGCGTCCATCGGAAACATGACGTTTGGATCAAGCGCCCGATCGACCATGACCAACCGAATGCTCCAGCCAAATCCCAGTTCGCCGCAGATCTCGTGGGCTAGCCCAAACATCAGCGCCCGCTGGGCTGGGTCTTCGGGAATCAGCTGCGGCTCGGGAGCCAGACGTTCGGCCAGCAACAGAATCTCGGCCCACCCCGAGCGGGCGGGTTCGTTTTCATACACAATCGCCGGCCCGCTATCGACCCCGGTCCATTCGACCAGAGCCGTGTTGTCGCCACCCGGAACATAGCGCGTTCCCACACAGGGAATCTGCTTGATATAAAAGAAACCCTTGGCTGCTTCCCCCCACGGGCTAGGAGCTCCACCGACAAACGCACCACGCAGCCCAGGACTATTCTTCGCCGTCTCGACGTCAACAAATTCCATACACTTGTCCTCCTCTGTTTTGAGAGCCTGACAATGTTTTACATCGCTTGCCTTTTCACCTCAGCCCCATCACGTTGAACTAGAGGGTGCTCATGGCTCTGAAAGATCTTAAAAATCTGAAACGTATCGGAGCTGCCCAGCTGATAATCAATCAATGCCTGGGCTGTGGTTTGGGGAAACCACTCGGTATTGCCGCGTGGATTATGGGTCCGGATGACGGCAGACGAGCAGAAAGGGACGCGTTTGCGGTTGCCCTCATGGAGGTCCGGACATCCAGATAGAGCATCCGGTGACTGTACCGGGAGATTCTTTGGCCTCATCTCCAGCATATCGGCCTGATGGAGTTTCCACGGGTCGGTCGGATACCACTTGCCACGTCTGGCCAGATTGGCTCGGTCACCTTGATCAGCCCCGGGGTTTGCACGACCTGCTTGATCAGCTCTTGCCGATTGCAGTCGTACCGATAGCTCGGAGACCCCCAATCGATCTTCGGTCAGCACGACTCCGCTACCGGGCAAGACAGAGGGATTATACATAATCTTGGGAGGATGGGCTTTCGGGTCATACGTCCACTGATCGTTGGGCAGCCGGTTATCGCCGCCGGTCATCGTTGTAGAGCATGCTCAGGACCTGCTTGCCCTCTGAGTCTGAAGGAGCAACCATCACCGTATACGGCTTTGCAGATACCCTGCTTCTGCCACGGGGCGACATTTTCGTCTGACACAGGGCGCTGCATGCCGTGCTTATAAAGCAAACAGAAAACGCTGTCCATGCTCCACCCTTCCATTGCTATTTGTGCAGTCTGTTCGAGGCTCACATCAGAGCCGTTCCGCCCTAGTCTCAAGAACGGTGGTTCCAAACCATCTTGAGACTGCCCTTGGGGTCTTGGACCTCAAAAACCGGGCAGGGCCGACCGGCCACATCATTGTTGACGTCACTCCGGCGGCGTGTTGGAGTTGATAAACGCCTGGCGTAACAGGCTATCGGTCGTTTTTTGGATCGCGACCGAAAAATCACCCCCCTCGACACAGCACGGATTCTCCGACGGCAGGATATCCTTAACCGCCGCCTAGGCAGTCACGCGTCGAGCGTCATGCCTGGGCGCGAGCCCCTCGACCTCGGGAAAGCCGTCCCGAGACGGAAAAACCCCGGCCAAGGTCTCAGCCCGGTCGTGGACGTTAGCTTCTCGAGCCGTCAGCACGTCAATCCCAAGGGTGAAGACGAAAATTCGACGGACGATAGATGATATTTTCAACATGCGGACAGAGGCTCCTTAGAGGGCAAAGGACCGTTGAAGTTCCAGAAAAATCCGGTCGTTTCTTCCCGTAAAATATTTCTTTCGCAGCCGTCCGGCCGGGGCGGCATACTGACCGAAGAATCCAGAGCGGGGCCCGATAAGAAAGTCTAGGCCGAACGTTACCGACAGAAAATCGTTGATCTGGTACTCGATCTGAGGACGAATTAAGAGTTCGCCAAGATTGATCCCATACAGGGCGATCAATTGGGGAAAGAGGGTTTCGTTGATGAAGTCGGCGCGCAGGAATACCGAAACAATATTATTGATCGCTTTATCCGGAATATCCTTGGATTTATTGAAGATTACATTTTGAAAAAACTGGAAGTTGGCCATCAAGTTGTCGTTGACTGTCCAGTCTAAGCCCAGCACGTAGGACAAGTACTCCCGCTGACGGATGCCGTCCGGCTCGTTGGGGTCCGTTGATACAAAATGTTGTCCCAGCGTCACCCCGCCCTCACCCCGAATGACGAACACGTCAAAGGCATAGTTAAACGTCCCACCCAGCAGATGAAAACGCGTGTGACGCGGCTCAATCAAAAATTGATTACCGCCAAGCGTGCGCCGAAAGGCGACTGGAAAATCGCTCCAGGCATAAAAATAGTTCAGCGACAGGTCCATATTGCGCAAAAAGCGGGTGACTCGAAAGCCGACCTCGGAATCGCTCAGCCGACCGTCCCTGGGTTCTTTCGTCTTGGCCACCCGAACCGACGGAAAGGGTGGAAAGGGGGGCTGAATTGCGAGGGCAGGCAGTACAACATTCCGAAACTGCCATTCACTGCCCGGATCTGCGACTCGATTTTCCTCAAAGTCGAGAAACCACACGCCCTCAAACACCCAATCCTCGAAGGTGTAGTCAAGCCGCGTCCCCCACAGCGGAATACGCGCGTCGATAAAGTCATCAAGGATAAACTCCCGAAAATCCTGCGGATTAATAACATCAAGAATCCGCAGACCAAGCGACTCTCCCCACACCACCTGCTGGCGGCCAAAACGAAAATCAAAATCTTTATACACGACTTCAAGATACAGTTCGCGCAGCTCGGCCTGAAAAAAGTCGCCGCTCGTCCAGCGGTCAATCGGCCCAGCATCAAAGTCATGAATATTGTCTTCCAGATGATTGGCTGGATCCATTAACACCCGGCCGATTGTGGTTAGGGTAGCCCAGTCGGCCAGCTCGATATCAATGTCGGCTTCCAGCCAATTCTGGACCTTGGAGAACTGGTGGGGCGAGTGCAGTCGAAAGGCTGTCTCATTCTTGATGAAGGCCACCCCCTCAATCCGCTCCCGCAGCTCATGCAGGCGACCCGGCGTGCTCTTTGTGGCAGACGGGGGGGGAGCGGGAGGAGCAGACCGCGCAGGCCGTCGGCGGACCGATGTTGTTTCCTGCGGAGGGGCTGCTGGGACGGCAGGAGCTGATGCCGCCGCTGGAGGGGAAGTTTGCTCGACTGCGGCACGGACGGTTGGGGCGGTCGGAGGCGGGCGTTGAAACAGCACCTGGGTCTGAGACTCCTCGGGCATGGCCAGGGGGAAGACCAAGGTGAGCCGATTTTCCTGCTGCTGCACCTCAAAAGGCGGGATATGACTACTGGCGAGGTCAACCACAAACCGCAGACGGGACGGATGGGAACCCGAACGAACCGCGCGGATGAGTCCATCGTTTGTCGTGTAGCGTGCCGACGGCCCGACCGTGACCGGGCCGGTCACATCCAGCACCACCCGGGACGGGGCGGACAGAGCAAAAGAGCGCCAGCTGTCCGGGGATTGCGGAAAGAGAAAGCGAAGCGTCTTTTGATCGCCCTCAACACCGAGTTGGAGTTCTTGCAGGTGCAGCCCTGAGGGAGAAGCGGCCACTCCGCTAGACGGACCGTTGCTCGGCGGGAAGAGCCGCTGGGTATAATCGCGGTCGCTCTCAGAGGTTTGCAGCACCGCGCTCAAACGTGCACCGTCGTGCTCAATGACATAGACGGGCACCCTCTCGGTCTTGAAGTCAAGCACAAAACGCAG
The DNA here is from genome assembly GCA_965214605.1 of uncultured Binatia bacterium (SeqCode). GTDB lineage: Bacteria > Desulfobacterota > Binatia > Bin18 > Bin18 > JAAXHF01. Next base: position 2,048,199 of record OZ243961.1, read on the forward strand.
GCGTTGGGGATGCGCGCCCTGGCGGATGCGCCACAGAGTCTCGTCCTGTGTTGCGTAGCTGGCCGACCGAGCCTCTGTGGCCGGGCCGGTGACGTCGATGACTAAACGCGCTGGGTCGGACAGGGCAAAGGACTTTACCGCCGTTGGGGTGGTCGAGAACTGCCAGCGCACGCTCTTCTGGCCGGCGGCGACGTCGAGCCGGAGTTCTTGGAGCTGGAGATCAGTCACAGTAGACGCCCAGACCTGAGACGTTTGAGAGCCGAGTCCGGCGATAACCCCAACCGACAACAGGGCGACAAGCGCCACCCGACAGGGTTTCCCAGGCTGGTCCCTCAGGTGATGTGGGCCGGATTTCACTGTGTATCGTCCGCCATGCGTGGGCGAGTCTTACGGCGCCCCTTTACGCAAAGACCGCTCGGTGAACAGACTGTCTCTCAGGTTCTGATTAAACTGCACATTCGTGATATCCAGCTCGGTCTTGTGACCGGTGAGTTGATTTTCGACAACCGTCTTCCTCCAGTTCCAGATGCCGTCGATCTGCACCCAATCTGAGTACATGATCTTGAGCAGCCTGCCTTTGCGGTCGTAGTATTCAGTCTTCGGCGTCGTCCACGTCTCGGCATTCACCCAAGTCAGTTTCTTGCTGTATATGTAGTTCGGCTTTTTGGCCACTGCCTCGACAACATACATCTTAGTGCCATTGTCGTTTTCGACTCGGACCAGCGTGTGGGTATCTTCCTCGACCTCCCGATCACCCATATCATCGTAGATCATGTCGCTGCCCATAAAGGAGTTCTCCTTGTCACCCGACGCAATTCGACGGACCTTGCGCAGGGCCGGCAGGTAGATCCACTGGTCGTCATCAGCCTCGGCATCTTCCTGGGACCAGTTCAAAAACGTCGTGTCTTTCACATCCGGCGGCGAGTCAAAATAGATAAACGACTTGCTCGACAGCCCATCCCGTCCTTCATAATCTTTCCAATACCGCAGGGTGTGACGCCTGCGTTGTTTGCCGGCCTTGTTGGTCAGCGTCCAGGTCGCCTCAGAGATCTGATCGTCGCCGTCTTCGCGCTCATCGACATTGATAGCAATCTGAAGGCCGCTCGGCTCGCCTGGAATCTCTTCCGCCCAAGCCGGCGCGTGGGCCAGCAACAGGGCTCCCGTCACGATCAGCACAGTGCGCATTGTTCTTCTCCTTATCTCCGTTTTATGTCCTGTGTTCAGGACGAGTTGTCAGAGTCGAGGTTGCTGCTGGGCCATACACGAAGCGAGGCTTAACAGTATTCAAGAGTGCCGGCAGAACGGTCATTGACACCAGCAGACACGCGCTCATATTCAGCACCAGCATTGCCCCGAGATAAAAGTTGGGCAGAAAGTTGGAACTCAGAAACACGGCAAAGCCGCCAATTACCACTACCGCGTTAAAAAAGATCGCCTTGCCCGAGGTCGCCATCGTCGCCACGGTGAGCGCGGCTGGCTGCCTCAGCCCGCTGCGAACCTTGAGGCGATATTTACTCAGGAAGTGGATCGTGTAGTCGATGCCAATGCCGATCACCATTGAAGAGGTCAGAGCCTTGCCCACTTCAAGGTCGAGATTAAACAGACCCATCACGCCAAAGCTGAAGATAATGACAATACCGATCGGGATGACGTTGACCAGACCCGCGGCCAGGGAGCGGAACATGAGCGCGGTCAACAGAAAGACCGCGACGAGCGAGGTCAGGAGGCTCGACACCTGGCCACTGATCACCAGTTCACTCAGATGGTACGTAAAATACGCCCCACCGGCAAAGCCTATCCGGAAGCCGCTGTCTGTGTCCCAGCCGGTATGAATGGGATCCAGATCGAGCAGCCAGCGGCCAACCCGTAGCGACAGCGGCTCATCGCTGACGGCGTTCTCCTGCTCTGCCCGTCCAAACTCGGCCAGGGCGTAGTCCTGAATCTGTCGTACGACCCGAACGATTTCATGAGTGCTGTCCTCACGCAGGTAAAACGCCACATTGGCGTGCTGATAGTCATAGTCCACCACCTCCTCGAAGTCGTCCGGCTCGCCAGAGAACGAGTACAACAGCAGATATTGGGCAACCAGATCACGGCTCGTCGGGATAACCTCCATATCGGACCGGTCTTCGTTCATCACCCGATTCATGCGTTTGATAAATTCGGCGATTGACACCGAGCCGCCCACAACCGGATCTTGCTCAATCTGTGCCTGCATCCGGTCTATCTGCCGTAACAGGCCGGGATCTTTCAGTCGGTCCGCCTCCTCCCCCTCGATCGCAATATACAGCGGGACAGTGCCCTGAAACTTCCTGCGTAGCACCCCTTCCGCAGTGCGGACCGAGCTGCCGTCCGGGAAAATACGAATGGCTGAAGTATTGACCACCAGACGCTGTGTACCGACCAGACAGACGAGGACAGCGACCAGCGTCGGCCCCCACACCAGGCCGGGACGGCGGGCCACGCCCCGGCCCAGCGAGGCTAGGGTCCGGGCCGCCCAACCGGTAGCCGCCAAGTCACCGCTGCGACGCATTTGGCGGACCAGACCGCGACTGACCTTGAGGGGCAGCATGGCCAGCACGGCCGGCAGCAAGGTCAGCGATAAGGCCATCGCCACCAGCACCCCAACCGCCGCAAACAGACCAAAGTCGCGCTGCGGCGGCATCGGCGCGGTCAAAAACGACAAGAAACCGGCGGCGGTGGTCAGCGAGGTGAGTACAACCGGCAACCACATCTCGTTCATGGTCGCCATCACAGCTTCCGGGCCGTTTTTGTCTGGATGCTCAAGAATTTCGTCATAGTAGCGGCTCAGAATGTGAATCCCGTCCGCTACTCCGACCGCCATTACTACCACCGGCATCATGGTTGAGATGAAATAGAGCGGAACGCCGAGCCCGCCCATCAGGCCCAGGGTCCAGGTCACGGCCCCAACCACAACGGCAAAAGGCAGCAGCACCCCGCGCACACTCCGATACGTCAAATACAGCACCACCACCACAACCCCTAAGACGAGCGGCAGGAACCTGGCCATATCCTGGCGGCCGTAGCGACCAACTGTGACCTCCATCGCCCCCCGACCGGCCACATACAGTCGCTCGGGCGTCCCGGCGTCTCTTTTGGCCTGGACCATTGCCTCAATCGCATCATACGCCTTCGCTCGCTCCGCCAGGCCGTCAGTGTTACCCACCGCGGACTCCAGCTTGGCCATAATCAGCAGTCCGGTCCCGTCCCGCGACACCAGCCAATCGACATACATCTCGTTCCGAAACAGATTCCCTTTGAGCGCGTCCAAAGCTTCCGCTGTACGCGGCACGTCTTCCATGAACGGATCGACCACCAAACCGTCGACCGTGCCGGTGATGTTATCCATCGTCGCCACGCTTGACACGTCTTCGTCACGGATGGCCTTGATACCGGGCAGCAGAGCGATTTTTTCGGACAGATCTTTAACGATCTCCAGCGTGCGCGGGTTAAAGACGCCGTTTTCGTCAGGATTGTCGTTGAGCACCCCAATCACAATATTATCCCGCATACCAAAGCGCTCTTCGACCTGTTCTTTATACACATTAACCGGGTCATCAGCCGGTACCATCGCATCCAGATCACTCTCAAAGCGAAGGTTGCGTATCTGCATACAGGCAAGCCCGGATACGCCCAGGAGAAAGGCGATGACCAGCCAGCGGAAACGGATGACAGCCCGAAAGAAGAACTCCATAACGAGGCGCCTCAGGAACCAAGCATCCTTGCTTTCCCGTAGACAAAGCGGGGCTTACAGATATTCAGGATCGCCGGCAGGATGGTCATCGACACGAGCAAACAGGCGCTCATGTTGAGCACCAGCATTGATCCCAGGTAAAAATTGGGCGTAAAATTCGAGGTTAGAAACACGGCGAAGCCGCCGATGACCACCACCGCGTTAAAAAAGATGGCTTTGCCCGAGGTCGCCATGGTGGTTGCCGTTATCTGCTCTGAATCGCGTAATCCAGTCTGAACTTTGAGCCTGTACTTGTTGAGAAAGTGGATCGTATAGTCGATGCCAATGCCGATGACCATAGAGGCGGTCATGGAGTTGCCAATCTCTAGCTTGATGCCCAACAGTCCCATCACGCCAAAGCTAAAGACAATAACCAGACTGATCGGAATGATATTAATCAGCCCGGCGACAAATGAGCGGAACATGAACGCGGTGAGCAGAAACACGCCGACCAGAGAGGTCGCCAGGCTCGACAGCTGACCGGCCACCACCAGCTCATTAAATCGGACGGTCAGATAGGCGGCCCCGGCAAAGCCAAGCCGAAAGCCGCTGTTGGTTTCCCAACCGGTGATAGTCGGCTCGATATTGCCCAACCAACGCCCAAAACGCAGAAACAGCATATCGCGCCAGCCAGCGTCGGCACCGTTGGCCTGCTCACTGCGGCCAAATTCCCGGACGGCAAAGTCCTGCAGTCGGTCAACCACCCGTAAAATATCCCGCGTCCCATCAGAACGCAGATAAAAGGCCACGTTCGCGTGCTGATAGTCGTAATCGACGACCTCATCAAAATCGTCCGGATCGCCGGAAAAGGAGTACAACAACAGATACTGGGCAATCAGATCGCGCGAAGTCGGCACGATCTCCATCTCCGGACGGTCTTCGTTCATGACCCGGTTCATACGTTTAATGAACTCGGCCAGGGACAGCGAACCGCCAACTACCGGATCTTTTTCGCCTTCGGCCTGCATTTGGTCGAGTTGGCGAAGCAAGTGCGGATCTTTCAGCACCTCGGGCTCATGGCCCTCAATCGCAACATAAATCGGCAGCGTGCCCTGAAAGCGCTCGCGCAAAACCTCGTCGGCGATCCGAACCGGACTCTGGGGATGAAAGACCTGGATCCAGGAGCTGTCGACCACAATTTGACGGATGCCCATCACACATAGACTCGTCACCACAACCGCCAGAACGCACACTAAGAGTGGTTGGCGGGCAACGCCGCGGCCCAACCTCGACAGTGTCCGGGCCGCCCAGCCGGTGGCCGCCAGATCGCCGCCGCGCTCTATTTGACTGCGCAGGCCAGCGCTGACTTTGGGCGGCAGCATACTCAGCACGGCTGGAAAAAAGGTCAGGGAAAACACCATAGCGGCCAACACACCAATGGCTGTAAACAGCCCAAAGTAACGAATCGGCACCATGGCTGCGGTCAGAAACGACAAGAACCCAACCGCAGTAGTCAGCGAGGTAAAGACCACGGGCTGCCACATTTCGCTCATCGCAACCACAACCGCTTGGGGAGAAGATACCTCGGGATGTTCCAGGACCTCGTCGTAATAGCGACTCAGAATATGAATGCCAGCAGCGACGCCAATCGCCATCAATACAACCGGCATCATGGTCGAGATGAAGTACATCGGGATGCCAAGTGAGGCCATGATGCCCAGTGTCCAGATGATCGACACCACCACGACCGCTAGCGGCAGCAGGACGCCGCGCAGACTGCGATAAGTGAGATACAGGGTTCCTACTACAATCAGCAAAACCAGGGGCATGAACCGCCCCATGTCTTCGCGCGCCTGCTCAGAGAAGGTCACCTCCATGGCTCCGCGTCCGGCCACGTAGAATTGCTCGGGCGTCCCTGCCTCTTCTTTGGCCTGAATCATCTCACGGATGCTGCGGTAGAGGACTGACCGCCGGCGTACCCCCTCCAGGGTGCCCGCCGACGACTCCATCTTGGCCATAATGAGCAGACCGGTACTGTCCCGCGACACGATCCAGTCGAGATACATGGTGTTGCCAAACAGGCTGTCTTTGAGAGCCCGCAACTCGATCGCAGTCCGGGGCACTGCTTCCATAAATGGATCAACCGCCATACCGTCTGTGGTACCGACGATGTTATCCATGGTCGCCACACTCGCCACGTCTTCGTCACGTACGGCTTTGATGCCGGGCAGCAGGGCGATTTTTTCAGAGAACTCTTTGACAATGGCCAGGGTGCGCGGATTGAAGACACCATTTTCGGTCGGGTTGTCGTTCAGCACCCCGACAATGATCAAATCCCGAATGCCAAAACGGTTTTCGACCATATCGTTATAGTGTTGAACTGGATCATCGGGCGGAACCATCGCTTCGGCGTCACTCTCAAAGCGGAGCTGGCGTATCTGGACGAAGGCCAGCGCGGTGCAGGCCGCAATCAGCACGATGACTAGCCAACGAAAACGGATAATCCCTCGAAAAACAGCGTCCACCGTAAGATGACTCCTCTGGCTAAGCGTGCTGAGCTGTCTTGGACTGTTTCTTTTTCGTGATGGGGGCCGGTAGGTGATCGGTCCGCAACAGACTCAGCACGAGGTCGGCTAACTGAGCCAAGACTTCCGGGCCGGAAAAACCCGGCGTAATCCGCTCCATCAACTGATTGGCACGCAGGGCATGGATGATGATTCCGACGATCACAAACGACGTAGCAGCGAGTGGCAGGGGTTTAAAGATGCCGCTTTCAACCCCCTCGGTGGTAATCGTTTGCATCGCCAGATGGGCGCGCGAAAACCAACGCTCGGCCAGGGTGTGGACGGCCGGGCTGTGGTCGTCTATTGCCCGCTGCACCATGCGAAAACCCTGCGGATTGATCCGGTATTGTTCCAAAAAGACCTGGACGATAGCCCGAATCTTTTGCTCGGGGGTGCCCGCACCGGCCGCCACCGCCTCAAGCCGGGTCACCACCGTAGCGGCCTCTTTTTCGAGCAGGGACAGGTAGAGAGCTTCTTTACTCTGGTAGTAGTGGTAAATAAGGGCCTTGGTCGCCCCGGTCCGCTCGGCAATTTCGCGTATTGGTGTGCCGTCAAAGCCGCGCTCAGCGAATAAGGTTTCGGCGACTTGGTCGATCTTGGTCCGATAATCGGGCGAGTCAACGGTTTTGACCGGACGTGCCATAACAGAGACATAATTAACCGGTCGTTCAGTTAAGTCAAGGGAGGTGTAGCAAAATTTTCGCTTTTGACCTTTGCTTTCTCCCTTCACGAGGTCAGGGTGTCCAGCTCGGCTGTCCGGACAGGGAAATATCAAAGACCGGCACGCCGATCAGATACAACAGAATGGGCAGGACCAGGATGCCGATCAGGTTCAGCCCCAGACCAACGCGGAACATTTGCGGGAGGCTGACCCGCTGACTGGCAAACACAATCGCGTTGGGCGCCGTCGCGGTTGGCAGCATAAAGGCAAACGAGGCCGCAAAGGTGGCCGGGATCATGAGCAGCAGTGGATCGATGTTCATGCCGGTCGCAGTCGCGGCCAAGATCGGCATCATCAGGGTGGTGGTAGCCGTATTGCTGGTCACCTCGGTCAGACCGACCAGCAGAGAACACACGGCAAAAATCGCTCCAAATGGGGACAGCTCTTGCAGAAAGCTCAGTTGGTTGCCAACCCACAGGGCTAGACCAGACGACCCCACCCCTCGGGCCAGTGCTAAGCTTCCACCGAGCAGGACCAAAATCCCCCACGGCATGCGATCAAACACGCTCCGGTCGAGCAGGCAGCGGCCATTGCCCTGGCCGGCCGGCATCACAAACAGCAGGGTGGCCATGAACATTGCTACAGTAGAATCTTTGATATTGTCCGGAACCGGAAACAGCTGGTTCCAACCCGGAATGGTCAGCGGCCCCAGCGGCAAATCTTCACGCAACATCCACAGCAGCGCGGTGAGGGAAAAGAGGATCAGGACCCGCCGTTCGGGGCGGCTCATCGGTCCGACGGCGCGGAGCTGTTCGATCAGGAAGCCTCGGTCTGCCTGCCAGCCGCTCGTCGGGACGCGGAAAACGATATAGACCAGATAGAACCAGGCACACACTAGCATGACCGCAGCGGTCGGCAGGCCGAACAGCATCCAGTATAGGAAGCCGATGCTGGGCGCGGCTGGAAACAAGCTTTCAAAGGCGCCCAGAAACACCGCGTTGGGTGGCGTGCCGACCGGGGTACCGACACCGCCTATCGAAGCGCTATAAGCTAGGCCCAGGATCAGAGCCGTTCCAAAACCCCTGGTCGTGTCATAGCCCTGAGCATCGACATGGTTGAGAATAGCCAAGGCGATCGGCAACATGACTACGGTCGCAGCGGTGTTCGACATCCACATCGACAACAAGGCAGTGGTGCCGAAGAAGCCCAGGATCAGCAAACGTGGTGAGCCGCCGATACGCGACAAAATCCACAGCGCGACCCGCCGATGCAGGCCCCACTGCTCCGTCGCCAGCGCCAGAAAAAACGCGCCAAAAAAAAGAAAAACAATCTGGCCAGCATAGGCCCTGGACACCTCACTGGCAGGCAGGATATCGAGGACGGGAAACAAGAAGAGGGGCACGAAGGCAGTGACGGTCAAGTCGACCGCTTCGCTAATCCACCACACCGCCATCAGCGCCGCAACAGCTGCCGTCCGCCAGGCTGCGGGATTCATCCCGTCGGGCGGTGGCAGCAGGAGCAGCACGACGCACAGCCCTATCCCCCCCAGCAGGCCCAGCCGGCGACGTCTTAGCTTGGAAGATTCGGCATCCGTCATAGTCACACTCCCGCCTCCTCACGGGAGAGAAACGCGGGCTGGTCATCCATTGCGAGGATGTTCCTCGCTCTCCTTGCACCGAAGGAAAGTAGTCTAGCAGCCCTGCCCCGGCTGGAAACAGGGGGGACGTCGGCAAAAATATACGCTATGCTATACAGCGCTGAACAGCACAGAGGAGGAATAGACGATGCGATGTGGCTTACATCTGGCTGGTGGAGCGTCTGTCAGTGATCGGGCAGTGCTGCGTGAGGTGGCGATTGCGGCCGAAGAGGAGGGCTACGATTGTATTCTGATCGGCGATCATATCGTACTGCCAAAAACAATTACCACACCCTGGCCGTATGAAGAATATAACGACGGCAAGCCCAACTACGACATTTACACCCAGATGGAGTGGCTCGACCCGTTTGATACGGTCGCCTTTATGGCTGGCGTCACGGAGAAAGTGCGGCTGGGTTTGGGGGTGTTGATTGTGCCCTACCGCCATCCGTTCGATGTGGCTCGGCGGGTGGCAACCATTGACATCCTAAGTGGTGGTCGCTTTGTACTCGGAACCGGAGTTGGCTGGCTGGCAGAGGAGTTCAAACTGCTGGGGGTCCCGTTTGAGCGGCGGGGAAAACGAACGCGCGAATATATTGGGGTGATGAAGGCGTTGTGGACCGAGGATAAGCCGCGCTTCTCGGGAGAGTTCGTGCAGTTGAACGAGGACGTCAACGTGTTACCACGTCCCCTGCAGAAACCTCATCCCCCGATTTGGGTCGGAGGAGAGTCGGTGTACGCCCTGAAACGAGTGGTCGCGTTTGGCGATGGTTGGCATATTGCGCTCCTCACATTTGAACAGATTACGAGCATGCTCGAGCAGCTCAAACGTCTGACCGAGCAAGCCGGCAGAGACTATGCGTCTCTGGAACTCACCGCACTGAGCGATCCAACTCGCACGACCCAAGGCACGATAGAGCGCTATCGTGCCTTGGGCGTGAAGACCTTGTTCACGATACCGCTGAGTCGAGACTCAGACGGCATTGTCAACGAAGTCCGAGAGTTTGCTAAAAAGGTGCGGGACGTAGGTTGATGCGCCTGGTCTCCTCCAGCGCTGCTGCAGTCTTGATTCCAGACCGGGGTCTGGTCTTCACGTAAGGAGAGGATGAACCATCATCGAAGGGAAGCAGGCCTGAGATAAGCCCTCGCAGGACTGAGCGTTAATCCACTTGCCACGGCCACGAGGTGAGACTGGACTCACCAGTAGTGGGAGCGCGATTCACCATCTCCTCAATGCTTGGGACACCTCCAAGGAAGGTGACAAGGGAGATCTTCCAGTTCTTGGAGTTCGTCTTCCAGCCCGCCTAGGAATCCGCCCTCCCCGCCCCCCTCCCTCTACTCGGGATCTCCCCCGTCCAAATTTTCAGCATGTGGAAAACGGGCCGGGGGCATTTCCTAAGCTTCAAACTCGGCTAGGGAACGTTCCAACACCCCCCGGACCTTAATACGGATCAAGAGCCTAGACATCCGCCTGAGCGCTTTCTTGGCCCCGGAGTACAATGACAATGACCATCTAGACGCTTATACGTCTTCCCCTTGCCCCAGAGAAGACGCCGGAAAGCAACCGCAGAGGGCTGCTGCCGGCTCCACTATCGCCTGATGGTCGTCATCTGCCCCGTTCATCGCTACACACTCGCCGACGGAACGACGAGCTTCTCGGCCAACCTTTCAATCTCAGCTCGAATTTTGCTCGGATCGTCGGCAAAGCCACCTACAATTACCTGATCGACACCAAGATCGCTGTAGCGCTTGATCTGATCTATCTCCACCGGTGAGCCGAGTCCCGGAGAAACGGCAAAGCTCAGTTTGTCAGGATCACGACCAGCGGCTTTGGCGTACTCTTTCATGCGCGGGATCTTTTCCTGAGCGTCCTCAGGGGTCACATTTACCCCAAACCACCCATCCCCGACCTCACCGACCCGCTTGAGAGCTGGGGTACTCTCTCCGCCAAAAATAATCGGTGGGTGGGGTTTTTGGATCGGCTTGGGCAACATGACCGACTTGGGAAAGCTACAGAACTCCCCCCTAAACTCGGGCTCATCCTCAGTCCACAGCAACTTCATGGCCTGCAGATACTCGCGGGTCCGCTGGGCACGGCGTGGCCACGGCACCCCAACCGCGTCAAATTCCTCGGCCAGCCAGCCAATGCCAACGCCAAAATCAAACCGTCCACCCGACAGTTTGTCGAGGCTGGCGACTTCCTTGGCCGTGACAACTGGGTTGCGCTCCGGTACCAGACAAATCCCGGTCCCCAGACGAATGTCCTTGGTTGTAGCGGCGGCAAAAGTCAGGGTCGTAAACGGATCAAGAATATCGACCTGGGTCGACATTGGGAGCCGTCCATCCTGGGAATAGGGATACCTGGAGGCGTACTGGTTGAGCAGCACCACATGCTCAGGTGCCCATAATGAGTAGAACCCGGCCTGGTCAGCCGTCTGAGCGGTGACCGTGACATTCTCAGGCTCAGCCGCGATACCAATCCCGATTGCAAAATAGCCAATCTTCATTGCTTTCCCCTTTCTTTACGTCCTACGTATGCTCAAGCTTGGCCCGTGCCTCACGCCCCTTGTCTGGAGTCGGATCTTTGACCACCCCGTAAATCTGGCGACCCTCATGATCTTCCGGTAGATGCTCGGTAATCGGCACGCCTTCGGGGGTCACAAACAGCAAACAGTGACAGTACTTCCACTGTTTCATCTCGTCGCAGGCGCACACCCATTCACGGCTCCGCTCGACCTCGGTCTTTTTATCCGGATAAAAATTGCACGGGCACAGCGGCCGGCCAACCTGGTCGATATTGCTGGCCAATCCCATAATAACCGACTCGGTAACCTCCTTATCTGGATGGGCAGAGGTGCCTGTTTTTTGGAGATACTTCTCAACGTAAATCCGCATCCTTCTGATGCTTTTTTCCGACGGCTGTTCCATCGCGGTGCTCCCTTTCATGGGTTGGCTGCACAGTCTAGTATGGTCTTGTGGTCTTAAAAAGCTGTCGCTGATCTCGTCCATGGAATCGGTCCATCAATGATAGCTTCTATGCCACCCTCGGCAAAAGATAAAGGGCTTGAGAGTTATCAGCATGTCAGAATCGAAGATTTACGTCACTCGAACCATTCCAGACCAGGCGCTGTCTGTACTCAGGCCGCGTGGACAGGTGCGGCTGTGGGAGGCGGATGAGACGGTGCCTCGGGACACCCTGCTGCAAGAGGTCCGGGACACGACCGCCCTGCTCAGCATGGTGACCGAGCGGATTGATGACGAGTTGATCGACCACGCCCCCCAGCTTACCATCGTCGCCAATATGGCGGTTGGTTACGATAATGTGGACGTCCCGGCTTTAAGCCGTCGTGGCGTACTGCTGACCAATACGCCGGGCGTCCTGACAGAGACAACTGCCGATCTCAGCTTTGGACTGATTTTAGGCATTGCACGCCGTATTGCCGAGGCCGACCAGTTTGTGCGAGATGGGGGCTGGCGATCGTGGGGACCCCTCTTTTTTGTAGGCCATGACGTTCACCATGCCACCCTAGGAATTATTGGTCTGGGCCGTATTGGCACCCAGGTTGCCCAGCGGGCTAAGGGTTTTGATATGCGGGTGGTCTACACAAATCGGGGCCGCAACCGAGAGGCAGAAGAGCGCTTAGGCTGCGTCCGGGTTGATTTGTCGACCCTCTTACGTGAATCAGACTTTGTGAGCATCCACGCTCCGCTTAGTCCACGCACTCGCCACCTGCTGTCAGGTCCAGAGTTTCGGCTGATGAAGAAGACCGCCTTTCTGATCAATGTGGCACGAGGACCCCTAGTCGATCAGCCTGCTCTGTATGAGGCGCTGCGGGATGGAGAGATCGCCGGCGCCGCCCTCGACGTAACCGACCCGGAACCGATTGCCACAGACGATCCGCTCTTGTCGCTCAAAAACTGCTTGATCGTTCCCCATATTGGCAGCGCGAGTCTTGACACCCGGATCCGCATGGCAACTCTGGCGGCCGAGAATATTGCGGCCTTTTTGGCCGGCGGACCACCGCCCACACCGGTTAATCCTGAGGTATTAGCTTGACGAGGGCCGACGCACGCGTCAGCCCTATCAAGAAAGAAATGGTAGTCGCTTACAGAGCCGCGGCGCGTGCGTCTTCTTTCAGCAGCTGGGCAACGATCGTATCCACGATCGCGTCGGCCCGACCCCAGACTTCTTCTTTTGTCAATGGCACAATTGGATGTGGAACCGTCACGACTTCATAGGTCGGAATGCCTAGGTTTGTACACTGGACCCGGGCGGCAGCCACAAATTCAGTGGTGGAAATATTGACGGTCGGAATCCCCTGCTCTTCAAAATAGGCGACGTCGTGCGAACTGCACGAAATGCATGAGCCTCAAGAGCTGACCGCTTCGATGAGCCCATGGCAACGAGACACAATATCCTGGCGAGCCTCGGGATTCACCACCCGGGTGGGAGCCGGTTTGGCATGCCGGACCACCTCAGCCACCCCATAGCGGTCCTTGAGGAGCGTCTCAACACGGTCCAGAAAGATGTTGCTATTGGGGAAGCCAATGTCTACTAACGCCAGCGTTGTGCCCTGCAAGCTAGAGAGACGCGGGGCAAGTGTTTTCTCGACCTTGCCGCTATAGCCAATCGGATCAAGCATTTCGTCTGCCATGTCCTTCCTCCTTAATGACAATGAAAGAGCTAGATGACTATTTTTTTGGTCACCGGCGTACTGCCCAAGTCGTCGGCAACCCAACCCGGAATAGTGACGGAGAAACGGCCCGCCGTACCGCCCGCGACGACCACTAAAATTGAGTCCAGCGAGCGGAATTTACGGACATGATCATCGACCACAAAGCCCTTGTTCTCGGCCGCCTGCAATAGACTCACCCCAAACCCCTCACCACCTTTATCACCCGGTTTGAGATCTGCTACAGCCCTCTTGACATTATCGTACAGAAACTGCCGAACGTCTTTGCGTGACCAGCCTTCGGCCGCAATGGTCTGGGCATGCTCCGGACTCAAGACCAGAATTGTATCGCCGAACAGCGGATAGTTTTTGTGATTCCACAGCCCACCCCCCATTGTCAGGCCGATTGAGTACATCAGCTGTTCGGCACTCCGGCTCTGAAAGTCACTGATCTGTTGCGGCCCACCACCGGCAAACAGGGTGATGGCAGAATCATCCTGGTGCAAACCTCGCTCGGTATGAAACGGCGGCCAGGGACACTCTTCCTCATTCTCGCCAATAATCGCGCTGTACTGACCGGGCTGACCCATGGTAGCTTTAGTGAGTTCATGGGGGCGTGCCCCACCAATGTTCATAATGGTCAGCCGCAGAGCACGTCCAATTGTAGCATTCGGTCGAAAACCATGCCCCAGCGCGTTATGCCCACAGTTGAGGCCGATGCGCGGCCGAACCGGACCGTTAATAATCGCCCACGGTGCTGCGGAAAAAAGTGTGACATTCATGCCGTGGGCACACAGCCGTTCGTCACACAGAGCCTCGACTCCGGCCAACACCACCGGAAAATACGGAGGCGCACAGCCAGCCATCACCGCATTGACCGCAACCCGCTCGACAGTAGCCTCGCCATAACACGGCCCCAGCGTACCGATGAGTTCCTCTCTGGCCCGGCCCGGCGCGCCAGCTAACATACGTTCCACCCGTTCACGGGTCGGCGGCACGGCCGGTAGTCCATCCGTTACCCCCCGTTCGAATAACTGCTCAATGGGATCATCGGGGAGAGCCGATGCCGTTGGTGTTTCAGTCGGAGCTGTTGCCATACCACCCCCTCCATTGGCGCTTTACTCTAAAAGTATCAACAGGGGATTGCAAGACGGAGAACCAGCGGGTGATGATGGGTTGGCTGGGATTATCTATACCTTCACTTGACGAATAAGGAATCGATGAAAACCACGGCCGTCCGAAGGCCGGTCCCCAAGAGAACCGAGAACTCGCCGCCTTGACGACCGGGTCCGCACAGCGGAATTACCGCGTTTTCAACGATCTCACAATAGATCACTTGAGCGGTATCAACCTCAATTTCCGGTGAGAACAATGCCAGGCTAGGCGGCAGGGTTGCTCTCGTCCCATCTGGGCCGGGGGGTGCTGCCGTGCCCCAGCGCCTTGCGCCCGGCGGGCCGGGCCCGCGACGGCGCGGGTGCTAGCTGGCTTTCGCCGCCAGGGCGCAGATCAAGGCCGGGGTTATGGTGAGGGGGGTCCGCTGGGAGCAGGCCGATGCGGTGGCCGCGGTTGCGGCTAACGGGAGGAAATGGCTGGCGGGGCTGCGGGCTGCGGCGCTGATTGCGGTGAGGTCAGATACGCTGTTGCGGGTGTCAGAGGTGGAAGCCCTGGACGTAGCGGACGTGGATATGGAAGCGCGGACGGTGACGATCCGGCGCGGGAAGACGGATCAGGAGGACCGGGCGGGATGTACCTGGCGACGCTGGGCCGTGTACAGGCCTGGCTGGACGCGACGGGTAGGAGGGCCGGGGCGCTGTTGCGGGCGGTGACGACAAGCGGGCCGGGGCGGAGGCGGCGGGGCCGGGCGGGATCTGCGCCGGCGGATTACGGCCCGGGTGCCGGCAGGCGGAAGTGGGCGGCGCTGGCGTCTGCCGGCACCTCGGTGGCGGCGAGGCCGACGGCAGGCCGCTGGTCCGCCCCGCAGATGCCCAGGCTGGACGCCCGCCATCAGTGAGCCAAGCGGAGGGCGGCGGGATCTGCGGTCTCAGGAATAGCTGGAGCGAACGCTTGTCAGGGAGGCAAGCGTCTCAACAACGAGGGTCGCCGCGCGCTCGATTTCTGCGTCGGTCGTGAAGCGGCCGAAGCTGAAGCGAGTGGAAGCCTCGATTGCTGCTGCCCCGAGACCGAGGGCGCGGAGGACATGGGACGGCTCAGGGATGCCCGAGGTGCAGGCCGCGCCGGTAGACGCGGCGAGGCGGGGTTGGAGAGAGCCGAGCAGGTCCTGGGCACTGAACCCGGCAAAGCGCAGATTGGCATTGCCGGGGTGGCGGTGGCCCCTGGGAGGCCCGTTGACGGCGACGGAAAATCGACTGCTGTGCAGCAGCCGTATGAAGGCATCGCGCTGCCGTGCCAGCCGTTTGCGCTCTGCGGCGCCTTCCGGCGTGCGAATGATCTCGGTCGCGGCCGCCATGCCGACACAAAGCGCTAACGGGACGGTGCCGGAACGCAGTCCATTCTGCTGCCCACCGCCGTAGATCAAGGGTTCGATGCGCTCTTGCACGTCACGGCGAATGTAGAGTGCGCCGATCCCCTGCGGCCCATACACCTTGTGACCGGACAGACAGATCAGGTCGGCATGGACAGCAAGCTCGCTCACGTCTATGGCGCACGGTGCCTGGGCTGCGTCACAATGGAACACGGCACCGTGCGGAGCGAGCAGTGCGGCAATACGGGGAATGTCTTGAATGGTGCCGACCTCGTTGTTAACGGCCATGACTGACACGACAAGCACTGTATCGTCGAGTCGTTCTGCAAGCGCATCCAAGTTGATAAAACCTTGGCCGTCCACCGGGATGCGCTCTACTCTGAAGCCTTCGCGCTCTGCGAGCGACCGGGCGGCAGTCAGAACGCATTTGTGCTCGATAGCGCTGACCAGAATGCGCCGTCGCCCTGTGGGTGCCCGTCGCGCCAGGCCGAGCAGTGCCAGGTTATTCGCTTCGGTAGCGCCGGAGGTAAAAATCATCTCGTCGGTGTCGGCACCAATCAGCGCCGCCACGCATGACGCCGCCTCACGGACCGCCTCAGCCGCACGCCAGCCTATGATGTGATCGCTCGAATGGGGGTTGCCGAACGCTTCGCGCCAGTATGGCGCCATCTTTTCCACAACACGCGGATCGACGGGCGTCGTCGCCTGGTAGTCGGAGTAGATGGTGTTCATAATAGTCCTTTCGGCCCGAACTCGTACCTAGTAGACAGTACCCCACTCTCTTGGATATTGTCCATGGAACCGTTCCTTCGGATAAAAAGCCATGTCCCGAGGCCCCTTATACCAAAACGCCTATCGCCCGCAGCTGTCGGGACATGAGACGTTTCCGCTCCGCTATGGCTGGCTGAAAAAGGCTTTTGAGGCGGTTCAGGCGAGCAAAGACCAGGGGCACAACAAGTCTATTTTCTCGGGCGAAGACGCCATCGCCCGGTTCGGCCTCGGCAAGAACATGGTTTCCTCCATGCGTCATTGGGCCGCGGCGGCGGGTGTCATTGAGGACAGTAGGGTGGACCGTCCCACCACTCTTGGACGGTCCCTGTTTGGTGCAGACGGACTCGACCCCTATATGGAAGACCCAGCTACGTCGTGGCTGGTCCATTGGCAGCTGTGCGGCCGTCCGAACAAGACTACCTACTTTTGGGCCTTCAGCCATTACCCAGCCCTGTCCTTCGAGCGCGAAACTTTGGTCAAAGCCCTTAACAAGCTCGCCAAGGAGCGCGATTGGAGTCGGGCGGCCGAGGCCACCATCAGAAGAGACGTCATCTGTTTCGTGCGTACTTATGTTGCGCAGCGTTCATCAAGACAAGCCAGCCAGGAAGACGCCCTAGAGTCCCCTTTGACCGAGCTTGGTCTGATTAAACGGGTGGGCAGGAGCGAGAGGTTCAGATTTGTCCGAGGGCAGAAGCCGTCTCTCGGTCCCGGCGTGTTCTGCTATGCGGTGACGGACTTCTGGGCTCGGTTTTCCAAAACCGCCGAGACGCTCTCCTTCGAGACCCTGGCTCACGAGCCCGGGTCGCCCGGTCGGGTCTTTCTGCTGGACGAAAACGATGTGGTAGATATGCTTGCAGGCCTGGAAGAGGTGAGTGAAGGTATCTACACATGGTCGGAGACGGCTGGTCTGAGACAGCTCATCCGCAAGTGCGCATTGTCCGTCGAGGGTGCGCTTGACTTCATCAAGCTGGACTACGCTGCAAATGGCACGAGGAACGCCGCGTAATGGCCTTGGTTGATCGTGTCCATATCGCCCGACGCTTCCAGCGTGCGATCCGTATCGACACAGACCTTGCCGACTCAGCAGCTCTGCAGGGGTTCATCTGCCCGCCATCCTCCGCCAATATCCTCAAGACCATGGCGCGCCACGTTGCCGAGAATGGTCAAGGTGCCTTTACCTGGACTGGCCCTTATGGCAGCGGCAAATCAAGCTTGGCCGTGGCTTTCAGTGCCCTCCTCAACGGGGACGACGCTCTGAGGGACTATGCGGCCTCGGTTCTCGGCGAAAGGACGGCTGCTGCTGTCTGGGACGCGCTGCCGACCCGCAACAAGGGCTGGCGCGTTCTGCCCGTTGTCGGTCGGCGCGACCGCCCAGCCCAGGTGCTTGGCGAAGCCATAGCGGCAGCCGGACTTTTGGCCGGTAAGGCTCCCCCCCCCCCCCCCAATTCTGGGAGCGAACAGCACACGCTGGAATGCCTCCAAAATCTCGCAGCACGGTATCCACGTGCCAGCGGTGGATTGTTGGTATTCATCGACGAGATGGGCAAGTTTCTGGAGGCAGCCGCTTACGACGGGACCGATATCTACTTCTTTCAGCAGCTTGCCGAGCTAGCTTCGCGCAGCAACAAGCGGCTCATCGTCGTCGGTATTCTCCATCAGGCGTTTGAAGAGTACGCCCATCGCTTGGCGCACGAGATGCGTGACGAGTGGGCGAAGATTCAGGGCCGGTTTGTGGACCTCGCTGTCAACATTAGCGGGGACGAACAGATTGCTCTTCTGAGCCGTGCTATCAAGAGCGACCGTGGGCCGGAGAAGCCGAGCCCCCTGGCCGAAGGCGTAGCCGCGCTGCGCAGACAGACGTCTCCACCCCTGGCGCAAATACTGGAAGACTGTTGGCCACTTCATCCCATAGTGGCCTGTCTGCTGGGCCCTCTGTCGCGGCGCCGATTTGGCCAGAACCAACGCAGCATCTTCGGGTTTCTCAATTCCACCGAACCGCAGGGCTTTCGAGACTTTCTGCGCTCCGCAGGTGACAGCGATCTCTATGCCCCCGACCGCCTGTGGGACTATTTGCGCATCAATCTGGAATCTTCCATCCTGTCCTCACCCGACGGCCACCGCTGGGCCTTGGCAGCGGATGTCCTGGAACGGTGTGAAGCCGTGGGTGGTGAGGAATTGCATCTGAGGCTGCTCAAGGCCATCGCGTTGGTGGATTTGCTGAAAGACCGCTCCGGCTTAGTCGCAAACCTTGATCTCCTGAAACATGCGTTGCCCGACTGTGGCTCGGAAGAGATCGGACAGGCCCTGGCAAAGCTGCAAGACCAGGCGCTGATTATCTTTCGCAAGTTTAACAACGCCTATGCCGTCTTTGAGGGCAGTGACTTCGACATTGAGCACGCGGTAGAGCAGGCTTTGACGACCATCAGCGAGGTAGACTTTGCCAGGCTCAACGCCCTTGCCGATCTGCAACCCATTGTGGCCAAGCGCCATTACCATGCCACAGGCACGCTACGGTGGTTTGACGTAGCTCTTCTGCCATTAGTCGCAGTCGAACAGGCTGCGGCCAACTACACTCCTCAGCACGGCGCCGTCGGGGTCTTCTTCCTCGCGATTCCGACCCAGGGCGAAGGAGACCAGAAGATTGAACATATATGCCGCCGTGCGCTAGAGGGGTCTCAGGACTGGGACATTGTGGTTGGCTTGCCGCAGGACGCTTGGGACATCACGTCTCTTGCGCGGGAGCTGCTGGCCCTGGAGCAGGTCAGCGACGAGACACCTGAATTGCAAGGCGACCAAGTTGCGCGGCGCGAGGTTGAAGCCCGCATCGTGTTGCTCCAAGGGCGGCTGGAAAGCGAACTGACCCGCGCGTCCAACAACGCGCTCTGGTATCGGAGACACCACCGTGCCGAGCCGCTTACACGGGCTGAGCTTAACAGCCTGGCATCTGAATTGGCAGACGCGCGCTTTAAGAAATCGCCGCGCTTACATAACGAGCTTTTGAACCGCAGCAAACCGTCGAGGAATGGGGCGGCCGCGCGGAATACGTTGCTGCGGAGAATGGTCCTCAACGAAGGCGAAGCGCGCCTTGGTATTGAGGGCTTTCCCGCTGAGGGCGGGCTGTTCGCATCGCTGCTAGAGGCGACCGGGCTGTACCGAAGAACGGTTCAGGGCTGGACCTTTGTCGCGCCCACGGCCAATGACGAAGATACGCGCAACCTTGGGCCGGCTTGGCAAGCGGCAACGAAGCTTCTGGAAAACAATGCGGACCGCACGGTATCAGCCGCCGAGGTATACGATACCTGGCGTCGGGCGCCGTTCGGTATCAAAGACGGGCTGTTACCGGTACTGATGGTAGCATTCATCCTGTCGCACCGTCGCGATCTGGCCTTCTATCGTCAGGGCATCTTTCAGGCGCGTATGTCTGATCTGGACATGGATTACCTCGTCAAAGACCCGGCCGACATTCAGCTACGCTGGATGGACCTTTCGGATGCGTCGCGTCGGCTTCTTTCCGACATGGCAGCCATCGTTCGCGAGCTGGACGAGGAAAATGCGTTGACTAACCTGGAGCCCATTGATGTGGCCAGAGGGTTGGTGGCGATCTATGACCGGCTGCCACCGTGGGTGTCCCGCACGCAGCAGCTTTCCGCTAATGCGAAACAGGTCCGGCAGTTATTCAAGCAGGCCAACGACCCGAACAAGCTGATTTTTGACGACATCCCCAACCTGCTGGGCGGCGGGACCGCTATCCACGAAGGCGACGCCCTGTGTCGAATCGTAGAGCAGGTGCGCGAGGGACTGAGAGAACTGCGCGACGCCTACCCCTCAAGGCTATACCGTCTGCGGGAAACGCTGCTGGCCGAGCTGGAAGTACCAAATGCCTCGCCCCCAATGCTGGCTGAACTACACGACCGTGCTGAGAACGTCCGTCAACTAGGCGGCGATCACCGCTTGGAAGCCTTCATCGTCCGACTTGGGCAGTTTCAGGGCAGCAATGAAGAGATGGAGAGCCTAGCCAGTATGGCGACCAATAAGCCGGCCCGAAACTGGGTGGACGCTGATATTGACCGGGCAGCGGTTGAGTTGGCGCAAATGGCGCAGCAATTCATTCGCGCGGAAGTCTTCGCCCATGTCAAGGGACGGCCGGACAAACGACACGCCATGGCCGTAGTGGTGAGTATGGACGGCCGACCGACACCGGTCCATGACGAGTTTGACATCACCGACCTGGAACGGGGAAAGGTAGACACACTGATCGACCAGGTAGATGCCGCTCTCAATCACAGCGGCGAAAAACGGCGGAACATCATCCTGGCCGCTCTGGCCGAGCTGAGCGCCCGGTATCTCAGGGCTGCAGCGGATACCCCGGCCAAGAGCCTGGGCAAGAAGTGGGAGGCGTCGTGAGGAGGGCGGAGATGGAACGGCATGTGCTCGGACTGTCCGGCGGGCGCGACAGCGCAGCGCTCGCGGTCTACATGCGGGAGAATCATCCTGAGCTGGCTATTGACTACTTTTTTACCGATACTGGCAAGGAGCTGCCGGAGGTATACGAGTTCCTGGTCAAGCTCGAAGGCTTCCTGGGCAAACCCATCCTACGCTTGAACCCGGATCGGGATTTCGACTTCTGGCTCAAGCAGTACAACAACTTT
Source organism: uncultured Binatia bacterium (SeqCode) (assembly GCA_965214605.1). GTDB lineage: Bacteria > Desulfobacterota > Binatia > Bin18 > Bin18 > JAAXHF01. The sequence goes on from OZ243961.1 coordinate 2,069,329, forward strand.
CTGCCCTCACCGCAGACACGCTGGTGTACGCGCCAACTCAAACTTCGGCCGTTCGAGCAGTGGATTCGGCCCTTCTTGGACGACGGAGATCGCGTCTACAGCTATGTGGCTATCCGCGCGGACGAGGAATACCGCGAGGGCTATGCCTCAAAGCACGCTCACCTTACGGTGCGGCTACCCTTCAAGGAGGCTGGTATCGACAAATCGGGTGTCCTGGAGATTTTGGAGGGTACGGGCCTCGGCTTGCCCGAGTACTACGAATGGCGGACCCGTAGCGGCTGCACGTTTTGCTTCTTCCAACAAAAGATTGAGTGGGTGCGGCTGAGAGAGCGCCATCCGGACTACTTTGAGGAAGCCAAGGCGTATGAGAAAGACGCGGTCGAGCACGGCTCGCCTTTCACCTGGAGCCAAGGTGAATCGTTGGAGGAGCTTTCCAAACCCGAGCGTATGAGGCAGATCAGAGCGGACCACGAACGGCGGGTTGCTCGTATGCGGTCCAAGGTTCGGCCTAATCCGCTCAGGCCGGATAGTGAGCCTTTGGATATTGATGATCTTTACGGTCAGGCAAAGGTTTGTCTTGCATGCCACAAATGACAAGATTGACCCCATCTTCAGCAACCGAAAAATCCTCGAACGCTGCACAATTGGCTCCCTGGGGCCGCTCCCCAACGCCTCTCCTGCCGTGTTGGTATCGTGAGATGCTCTCCGAGTTCCGGCTCCCTAAAGCAGTGAGGAGGGCCAATTCAGCGGTTGCGACAGTCGGCGAGCTCAATACGTTCTGGAAGGAAGCACGGTCACCGCTTGACCATAAGGGCCTCCTTTCTCTGGTGGAGCTTGTTGGCCGCCATCGTCCTCCGCAGGACTATGTCGTCATTCCTGCAGAGATTGATCACCGTGAGATCGCCCAGTATCCGCTGCGGACACGAACGGCCAATATCCTCCGCCGAGAGGGCTTGCTTGAGGGGCATAGCGTCCTCTCGGTGGGTGAATTGCTGTCACTTAGGGGCTTCGGTATTCTCTCTCTCCTGGATATCATGTGCGTTGCTGAACTCGCGCTGACAGGACGAGTCTCACCGTTTGCCGCCCCTAGAGCTGAGAGCATCGACGGTGAAGAACCAAGCCCGCAGTTTGCCACCCCTAGAGCTGAGAGCATCGACGGCGAAGAACCAAAGCCGGAGACGAGTGCTTGGAGCAGTGCAGTCGAATTATTTAAGCCGCTGCTCGCCGCTGCCCGCGAGTTCTACGGAGCTGGAACCGTGGGCGATGCATTGCGCTTGGACCTCTCTGGGCTCGCCGCAACGATCGGAGTTGCGCCGGCTCTCGAGTCCCTCCCAATCCAGGATCTGACAACTCGCCGCATATCCAACACTGTGACCGAACGGCTTGCATCGCTGCTGGCATCAATGTCGGCAACGCGGAAGCTGATTCTCGAACAGCGAATCTTCGTGCCCAGTCCCCGTACGCTCCAGGAGCTGGCAGAACAGATCGGAGTCACAAGAGAACGTGTAAGGCAGCTCGAGGTACGAGTGTTGGACACCGTCGAGGACGCTGTTGGATCCGAGATCAGCATTCTCGCAACCCTCCTTATCGAGCAGCTAGATCCTCTCATCACATCTGCCGAATTCGAACGTTTGGTCGCCGATGTGTTCGCCGATGGCTCGCCGATGGAACCAGCGAGCCATCTAGCCTGTCGGATGCTCAAATCCCGGCTCAATTACTCGTGTGCCGCTGGTATCTGTTTCAACGAGGCTGCAACTGCCGTCGTTGCGGCACTACGGGAGAGGGCTGGCGAGGTTGCCGACGATGTGGGCCTGATTGACGAGGAAGCCTTGTGTGATCCTTTCCTAGAAGAGTGGAACGGCTACATTTCGCAACTTATTGAGCTATGTGAGCTTCATAGGATCGGGGGTCGTCTCGCGCTAAGAGACACCAGTAAAGCACGAGTCAAAGCTGCGCTTCTCAATATTGGACAAGCAGCTACAAAAGAGGAGATAGCGGCAGTCTGCGGGCTTGATCCTCCCCGGGTCGGCGGCCACCTTTCCGTGATCCCTACAGTGGTCAGGGTGGACAAGACCCGTTGGGGGCTCGCCGAATGGACCGACGACGCATACCAAGGCATCCCGGCCGAGATCATTCAGCGGATCAACGAAGACGGAGGGACCACCCCTCTTCAGAGGCTCCTTGATGAGCTGCCGAGACTATTCCAAGTGAAGGAATCCAGCGTCCGAGCTTATGTCGGTGCGCCACAGTTCACACTCTCCGACGGTTACGTCAGTTTAGCCAACGAGTCGTCAATCACCCTCCGCGATCTCGACGATGTCATCGATGGTCGTGACGCGTCCGGTAACCCATATTGGACGTTTCTCGTTGAGAACCGTTACCTTGATGGACATAGTCTTGTGGGCTTCCCGCCGGAGCTGGCCCGGGAACTTGGCTGTGAGCCCAACGATAAGACACAGGCACTCGTGACCTATCCGGAAGGCAGCAGCGCACTGTCTGTTGTCTGGCGGCTCGCTTCGCTTACGGGTGCCAGCCTGGGACATCTCGCTGATCCGCTCCGACGACTCGGGGTGAGCGGTGGAGATCGCGTTTGCCTGGTCATCAAAGGTCCTGGTGTCATCGACCTGCGCCGGGAGAGCATAACGGTGTCGGTGGAGGAAAGCTCCGACACGGCGGCGGATTCTTTGCTTGCACGCATGAAGAACCGCCGGAGGGTGATATAACGTGCTCGCCGACGAACCTACACTTCGCCCAGGGCTTTATCGGTTACCTGACCATCCAGTCGGACCGAGCGTTTTCATCCCTGCGTTTCGATCCGCCACATCCATCCGGGGTGCGTTTGGCTGGTTCACGTCCGGCTGGATAGCAAGACTAGCTCCTGGGCTTGCCGAGTACCTCAATCGCCACGATACAACGCCAATTGACTTCACCGTTGCACCGGCTCTCTTCGCCGCAGAGCGAGCAGTCATCGAACAGGCTTATAGCATGTCGGAAGAAGAGGCAGCACGACGGGTCGCTGACGTGTTCGTTGACGGCCGAGTTAAGGCCTCAGCACTTGGTCGCCACGCTTTGGATTGCCTGGCCTGGATGGTTGCCACTAGACGGCTGCATCTTCGCATCGCCGTCCCAAAGGCAGCAGCAAACTACCATCCCAAGATTTGGCTATTTGACGATGGCACCCACCAAGTCCTTGCTCGCGGCTCCGGCAATGCTACCGGGCGTGGGGTCGCCTCCGGTGTCGAACACCTCGATGTTGATGTCACATGGTTCGACTACAGTCGCGCTCGTGTTCGAGACGGCGTTGAAATCCTCAACGATTGGGCACAAGGACGTAGCGACGGAATTGAGCGCGTAGTCGAACTCCCTGAAGCCCTGGAACAGAACATCGTTTACACCGCTCCAGAGATCGCACCGAGTCAAGCCGATTACATCAGGGCAGCGAGCGAGGACGGGAACCCGGCGTGGGCGGTCGATCGGACCGAATCGTTACGGAAACGGTTTGCGCCAATGCGCTCTGCAGAACTCCCTCGCCTAACGATTCCCAGGGGATTAGAGTGGCAACAGGGTCCCTACGCCCATCAAAACGAGGCGGTTACGGCCTGGGAATCAGATCCAAATCCCGAACAGGGTACGATCTCCATGGCAACTGGAGCAGGCAAGACGCTCACGGCACTGATATGCGCTACTCGTGTACAAGATCGCCTCTCTGATAAGCCCCTACTCATTATTATCTCGGCACCATCCATCCCGCTCGTCGTTCAGTGGCGAGAGGAGGTTAAGAGATTCGGAATTCATGCCACTGTCCCGAGCCTCGAACCTAACACCGACTTCGCTATAACCAACCTGTTTCGAGGTCTCGTCTCAGGCGGAACCCATATAGCAATCGTAACCAATAACCTCCTCTGCTCGCCGGCATTTCAATCCACCGTGGCGCTCAAGATCAGACGCGCCAACTCTTCGGTCCAGACAATGTTCATCGCTGACGAGGCCCACACACTCGGCGCAGACGGATTCATCTCGAACAAGCCGGACTTCTTCGAGCGACGACTTGCCCTTTCAGCTACCCCCGAACGTCAGCACGATCCTGACGGTACCGAAGAGATATTCGATTTCTTCGGGCCACCAGTCTACGAGTTTGGACTCGAACGAGCCATTGGATTCTGCCTAGCTCCATATAACTACTACGTCCACGCCGCCACTCTCGATGGCGACGAGCTGGACGAGTTCGAGGCCCTCACTGGCCGGATTGGAGCAGCTTTTGGTCGAGACCTCGACGATGACGACGATACCCTAACTAGCTTGCTGATCGCGAGGAGAAGGATCATCGAAACTGCCCAAGCCAAGCTGTTACTCCTCCGGACAGTGCTCGAACAACGCGGCCCACGTTCGCTGGAACAGACGCTGATCTACGCCTCCGCCAAGAATCCTGAGCAATTCGATAACATTGCCGCGACGCTTACCGATCTCGACATTAGGTGGGCTCCCGTCACCCAAGATACAACTGCCAACCGACCATTACTCGCTCAGACCCTTGAGACATTTAGTGAGGGTGGCTACCAGGTCCTGTTAGCCAAGAAAGTCCTTGATGAGGGCATCGATATCCCTAGCATCAGGGAAGCATTCATTGTTGCTTCATCCACAGTTAAACGAGAATGGGTCCAGCGACGAGGCCGCGTGCTCCGACGCCATCCCGAAAAGCCCTGGGCGATCATTCACGACTTCCTCGCGCTACCACCGACACAAATGCTCCAACCTGAGGAAGAGACAAACATGAAGAAGATCATCCGGGTCGAGTTGGACCGCGCCTACTCCTTCGCTGCACATGCGAGGAACGCTGTTGGTGATGAAGGAGTGCTCTCCGATCTCCAGAGGATTAGAACCGCCTACTGGCCCGAGGAAGAACGTTCGCCGATCCTGCGGCAAGCCGGTGACAGCATCATCGCTGCTGCAACGCCACGAGGAAAACCATGGTAAACAATTACGATCGTATCTACGCCGAAATTGAGAAGGAAGCACTGCGTTCTTCTCAGGAGCAGAACATTGACTCGGATGTGCTTGTTCGCTTAGTCATGGAAATCGTGAACCTTGAGGACCAGCACCACACCAAGAATGTTTCGCGCATCAAACAACGCATCGAACAGATGATCCTCACCACAGCGAGGGACCAAATGATGCGCGAGGGATTGTAGCGATGTTGAGATTCTGTCGAATTGAGATCAACAACTTCGTCTGCTTCAAAGACATCGTGATCGAACCCTCCATCGATCCAGAGAGACGACTCACTGTACTAAGAGCGGAAAACGGTTCGGGAAAAACTACTCTTCTCCGCGCGCTCCGATGGGGTATGTATGGCGAAAAGGGCCTACCCGGAGATTCGACTCGGTTCTCACTCCACCCTTCCTGGTGGCACCCCAACGGCGACGGTATCAAGACAGAGGTTAAGATTGAGTTCGAGACCGACGGCTCCACCCGGTACTCCACAGAGGGCAGCCCCATCACCACCGTCTATCATCTCGTACGGTCTGTCACTACGATTGGCAGGCCGACAGCCAAGGATGATGAACCCGACTTCCGCCGTCTCAACGAACATACACAACTAATGGTCAAGGAGAGTGGTGGGACATGGACTCGACATACTGTGGGAGTTGACATCGTCGTCGAACAGCTTCTCCCGTGGAATCTCCGCGATTTCTTCGTGATGGATGCTGACGAAGCGACTGACTTCGTCGGCGGCGGCGAGAACAAGGTCATGAACCGTCAGGACGTTATCGACAAGACAACCGCAGCCGTGCACAGCCTTCTAGGTCTCGATGTCTTCAAGAAGGCATCGGAGCGGGTGACGGCTCTCGCCCGATCATTCGGTTCGCAGGCCACAAAAGCTATTGGCGACACAGACCTTGACGCGCTCTGGGCGGAGCTTGAGCAGCTCAGGGCGGAGGAGGCTGACCTCACGAAGAAGATCGTGGAACAGCAAACCCAGAAGAGAGAGCTAGAAGACCAGCTGCGACGGCGGCAGGACGCCCTCGAAACCGAACTCAAAGGCATTGGTGCCGCCGAGGAGCTGAGGAGCCGCCTCACAGCGAACCGAGATCGGTCTGCGCAAGCCACTAAGGCACGGAAAGCTACGCTCAGCCACCTGGCCGGCACCCTCGAATCGACCGATCTTCTCGCCTCGCTCGCGCGTAGCGAGCTCGCCACGGCCTACCGCCTCCTGCGGCCGCTCTATGAACAAGGCCACATTCCCCTCACACATCTCAACTTCGTACGAGACCTCCTCGAATCCGGCACTTGCGTTTGCGGTCAAGACCTCTCCAACGATGACGTGCCTCGCCGACATGTGGAAGAGCGGATTGCTGAATCCGCAACACAGGAGGACCGCGCCAACTACCTCGGTCAGCTCCACGATGCGGCGAAGTCTCTTAGGGACCAAGCGGTGGCCCCACAATGGGAAACGCGGAGCCGACGACTCGCGGCGGACCTCGCTGAGATCGATAAGGAGATCGCCAATCTCGCGCTTGAAAAGCGAGATATCGACAACAAACTCGACGCCCTTGATGCAGATAAAATAGAGATCATCCGCGACGAAATCGAGGCGCTAAAGACCCAAGTGGGGAGCCTGCAAAGCACCATCGCCATCAACCAGAGTCGGCATCCAGCCCTCCTCAGCACCATCGATTCCCACCAGAAGCAGATCGACCAGCGGCACCGTAACGAACGAGCTGCTGCTGACAAACGGGCGGCGGAGGGCATGGCGCATCTCGTCGTCACAATCCTTGAACAGGCCTACGGTACTATCCAGGCAGAACAGGTCGGCGATCTCTCTCAGCGAATGAATCGCCTCTTCACTCAGATGGCAGCAAACGTCTCGGACGAAGACTACGAAGAGATACCACGCGACAAGGCGACGCTCAAAATGATCGCCGAAGTCGGCCTTCGGCCTGTCGACGACAAGTCCGACAACTACGAGATCTACGCGTTCAACCGCCGAGGCCGTTCCATGCCTCCAACCGAGATCAATGGTGCTTCCCGCCGAGTGCTCGCATTGTCATTCGTGCTCGCGCTGTGCGCTGAGTCTCGGACTCATGCCCCCTTGATTGCAGACTCGCTACTCAACTTCATGTCAGGCACGGTACGACGCAACACGCTCCGTATCACCGCAGAGAATTCCAACCAACCGATCCTTCTGCTGACCGGAGCTGACCTCCAAGCGCCGTCAGAAGCTGAGCTTGTGTCTCGGTACGCCGGCGCTACCTACACTCTCACCGGCCAGTGGGATGCAATCGCTGCTGGTTCAGGAGGAGACGTCGTGCACTGGACCGAACAACGTCCGGTGTCACTCGTTTGCCCATGCGGACCCCGTCAATATTGCGATATCTGCGAACGGACCGGACAAGCTGAGTTACCGGGATGGAGCAGGAGGACCTAGAGGCAAGAGTCCATGAACTACTTCACCACTTTATTGTCTTCTCAAACCCACACCCTTCGCTTTCCGAGCCAGGATAAGGACGCCATCGAACGGTACGTGCTCCAGCATCAGAAAGGGACTGTTAGCCAGGAGCACGCTCCCTTCCGGCGCCAGGTGGACTTCTGGGCTTTCGCTATTGCCACCGCTCTCGCGCGTAGAGTACCGCCGCTCAAAAAACCCTCTAGTCGCTGGGGACGGAAGTTCGCCGACACCAGATCCGTACAGATGCCGGATGGGCTGTGCGAAATGCTCGCCGTCATCGCTCTGACCACGCTGGGCCACGATCATGAAGGTATAGACGACCCCTCGCAGATCATTGAGCTGGGCAACCGGCTCGCAGGGGCTGGATGTCCAGCACTCCTCAAGCAGCTTAGCAACCCGGATCTGCGTACCACCGTTCTCGACAAAGCCCTGGAGTTCGCAAGGCTTCTACAATCCGAAGCAAACACCGCGGCCTAACAACAGCGTCAGTGAGCCGCCTGATCCAAGTCCGCCGGCGGGCATGGCGTAAATGCCTGTTTTTCGGTGAGGGGCTCAGTATGGACCAGCGCGATTACGGCCGCCTACGGCCCTGTAGAGCAGGCGGTTTTCGTCGGCATAGTCGAAAACGGCCGGTTGAGACCCGTTCTGGGCCAGGCTGCCCCCCTTCCGCCTCCCTCCAGGACCAGCGTTCCTCTTCGCGCTGACTGCACCCGGCCGCGCCCGGCTGTCCACTGCGTTCTGACTTCGCATTGGCTCCACGATCTCTCTGCTGACCGCGACGCGGCGCTCTATCCGAGAGCGCCAGTTGGGATTTCACGAAATTCAAGCGAACCATCCGACACTCGATAGAACACGGCAGAGAGAACCCCAACAACAAAACACGTTCGCTCCCGAAAACTCCTCATACCTTCTTCCAGCTATGATCCGGCATTGTAGATGAAAACAGGGCTGCCGCTGCTTCCCGGCAACACCGCTGCGTCGATGAGGAAGACCGGCTTGCCGTCATAGGCAACTCCCAGTGGTGTCGCCGTTATCCCCCTTCTGACAATCGGGAGATTATTGGCGCGATCAAACACATCATTGTCCTCTCTGGCATTCAGTCTCGCCAGAGCGTCACTGTCAGGAAGAATGGTTGCTGAGAGGCACGAAAAGAAGGGGAGCGTGCCATTCTCCGAGCCCCGCGAAGATCGGGTTCAGCGGAAGCAGCGCGATATCTACATTTTTGTCAGGATGCCCCGTCCACCATTGCCACTCCATCGTGCCTACGCTCACCCGCATGGGGCTTCCCAACTCTGGCGCGTGACCATCTTTTGGGGCGCTTCTCGTCCTGTGGAAGTCCCCGTGGGTTGCGTTCGCTATGACGTGCTTATTCGTGACCAAGAACATACCGGTCAGTTCATCCGTTGTCTTTCGAGCTCTTCCACGTATGCTCTCAAGATGAACCCTGTCCTGATAGACGGCGCGGTCTGAATACGAACCGTCACGAAGACAAGCTGATCTGCTCCCGTTTCTCCTCTCATGAACTCTCTATGCTGGCGAGAGGGACGAGAGCGAATAAGCATAGATCATCCATCGGGCAACCTCTTTGCCGAGCTTTACCCCGCCCAGCCGGGGGCCGGGCGGCTAGGCGGTGCGCCGCAGCAACTCGGCCAACACCAGGCCCTGGCGTTCCAGCGCCTGGCCTTGTTGGGTCAAGGCTTGGGTCATGGCCGCGCCCTGGCGTTCCAGCGCCTGGCCTTGTTGGGTCAAGGCTTGGGTCATGGCCGCGCCCTGGCGTTCCAGCGCCTGAGCGATGACGCGGGTACTCTCCTGCATGTTCTTGGCCATCACGTCAATTTCCTTGTCGCGGCGCGCCCCGGCTTCCTTCATCCGCACCAAGCCCACAACAATCGCAATCATCCCCACAATTCCGACGACAAGCTGCAACGTCATGACCACCAAGCGTCCCCACTCGAAGAAACTCGATTCCATACCGTCCTCCTTCCGGACACGATGTGCTCCCCAGCTCAGCACGGAGACTCCGAAGTCAAGGGCAGCGGTGTTGCGAGCGCCGCGGAGTTGCCGCTTGACTGCCGAAGGCCAATCCTAGCGGCCAGACGGTCGCTAGGGTCAGCCCGCGGGGCTCGCACCAGTCGGCGAAGCGGTACGCGGCCGTGGCGTAGGCCAGGCGCGTATTCGTGTTCTGGATCGCGCCGCCAAAGAACTCCCAAAACCGCTCCTGCTCCGCGGCCGTCTCCGCAAAGAGCGCGGGCGTCCGCCGGGCGGCGATGCGGGCCCGGATGGCCCTGCGCGGCGGGAGCGGCGCGCCGGCCTGGACTGCCATACGTTCCCCCTACCTCTTATCTCACATAACTGTTTTTATGGGGGAGGAGAAGGGGCCGCCGCGTTACTAAGCACCCGTTGCGGGTTCGAGTCCCACCGCCCCCGCTGGTCTGTCTAGTAAGGTATGTAATCCCCCCCCCCCCCGAGGATGAGCCGGTTGGTCCACGGTCCCTTGTGCTCATAGGCTAAGAGCTTGTCGGCGATGTCGAGTTCAAGATCGCCGAAGAGGTCGAGTGTCGTTCCTCGCGTCCTATGTTCTTTCAGTGCCTCAGGATTGCCTGGGTCGAATGCCGCTCATGCATGAAGAGCGGTAAAGTTGGCACGCTGATCTGATAGCGCTCAGCCTTGCCAGACCAATTCAGGAATGATTGGGTGAGGCTCTTGAGTCGAGCCGCGCACTGTGAGAGGGAGGTGAAGCGCTCGTCCGTTCCCCGCCAAACTTGCGGCTCGGCGAAGACAGACGCATCTCCTTTCTCTGCCGCCTCTGTGACCAAGTTCAAAAGCCACTCAGCAAAGGCGCGTTCGTCGCATTCATCCCACGAAAGCTCCGGAGCGAGGCTAGAATCGTAACGGAATGTCTTCGGCGGCTTCCGATGGGAGAACTGAGCTTCTCCGCCAACGTCGGGCCGCTGTACGGCCTCATCCGCATGCTGATAGGCCGAAGCGCCTTTGCCGCTTCTGACCGCCTTCTGTGCCAAAGTTTTCTCTTCCTCACGCTGAACATGTCGGCCCGTACCGTTTCATCCACGATTTACGGCTGATGAGGGCCCAAAGAGGAGACCGCACAGCATAGAAAATTCTCCGCCGAAAAGTCGTCTTGTCCATCTCCGGATAGAAGTCGGCGATGGTAATAAGTGTTGCCTCCCGAATCTTCCACTCTTTGGGACAGAGCTGTAGCAGTTGTGTCAAGTCTGGCCCATGTATGTATTTTGTTTACATACATACGTCGAGGGTTGGTCCTGAGTGCTTGGGACCGACCGTTGGGGGTAAGTCCTAAGCGCTTGACAATGCCGCGCGCCTCATTCAGCGTTCCTTTTCGGACCGGAATTGCCGTCTCAAGCTGAACCCGGAAGCCCTGAACAGCGGCGGTTCTCACGGCCGTTTTTGGAGAATGCCGACCTGCTTGAGGATGCGAATTGCCTTTTTGACCCCTTCGATAGAGGCTGCGACCTGGTTGGCGATTTGTCGGACCGAGATAATCGCTTGGCGCACGGCAACGCCCTCAAGGACTTGCCGGACCTCCCATTGCAGGGGGGCAAGGAGGACTTCTCCCTGTTGCGGAGAGACTTGGGACTGACGGTCAGTCCCAAGTCTATTTTCAGCAACGGAAGGACCGACCGTTGGTCCTAAGGACTTGACGGACTCCGACGAGGGATAAAAGCCGTTCCGGGCGGCGGGGAGCCGGGCGGCCGAATTTGTCTTTCCAGCGCTCCTGATCGGACTGTTTTTTACGCAGCGCTGTCATGCGTCCGTCCCCATCCTCGGCCTTCTGGATGATCGGTTCCAGACCCAGGCGGCTCAACACTTCTCTGCCCAGCGTCATGAAATCCCGGGCGCCCGTGCTCTTTCTGTCATGCTGGAAGATCGACTTGCCCTCCGTGCTGGTCTCTTCAAGCTTGACCGAGGGGCTGATGGTCGTATTAAAGGCTGGTTTCTTCAGACCCCGGCTGCGCCGCCCACCTAAAGGTGGTATTTGCCCGCCTTCTCCCCCCGCGAGAGCGGGGGGCGGGTAATCAAGACGCCTCTTCCGCGGCCTGGCTGTCCAGGCCGAGCATATAATCGGCGGCCCGCTGGGCCTGGGAAGCGGCCTGCACCAGTAGCCGCGGGTCATTGCTCAACTTGTCCCGCCACCCTTGCACATAGCCCGCGCTGGTGGCCGGCGTGCGGTTTTCAATCCCCGCTACCCCACACAGAAAGGCGGCCCCCATCTCGACTACCAGCTCCTCCTTGCTATAGTGGGTATCCCCGAAGCGGACCGCGTCAACCAGCGTCGCGCGATTCAACCGCCCGGCGTGGCCGGTGGCGTGTGTCAGCTCATGAAAAAGGGTCGAATAGTACCGCTCCGGGGCCTCGAAGCTGCCCGCCGCCGGCATCGTCACCTGGTCAACGCGCTGTCGATAAAAAGCAGCATCCCCCCCGTGCGTGATAGCCGGCCGCCCCGGCATATCCGCCACAATCTTTTCACACGCGGCGATTTTTTGGGCGGGGGCCATGTCCGGCACACCCACCTGCGTCCGCTCTGCCCACGCCTCGGGTAATACGCAGTGCGCGGCGTTGAACACAGTATACGCGCGGGCCAGGGCGTAGCCGCCCCGCTCTGTGCGGTCCTGCTCTCCGTCCTGCGCGCGCCCCGTGCGGGCCATGAATTTCCAGAATATGACGGTCTGGCCTTTCGCCCCTTTTTTGACGTGGCCGCCTCTCTGTGAGGCTTGCCGATAGGTCAACCAAAACGGCGACCCCTCGTGCTGATGGGACAAGAGAAACACATTCAGCCCCCGGTACGGCTTCCCACTGATGAGAGTGCGCGGCGCGCCCTCGGCCGCGGTCCACGGGCGATGCCACGGCACCACCCCGGCTTTGAGGGCGGAAACGATCCGGTCAGTAATTGTCGTGTACACGTCCGGGCTCATTTGGGCCTCCTGCTCTCCTTCACAACACAGATGCTTGTTTTCGGTTCTCACCACTGCCCGGACCGAAAACAATCGGAGAGCAGCCCGTAGGGCGCACGAAACCGAGTCCGCCGCCGGCCGGCGCATCCGTGCCAGGTTCGCGGAGCGGGGCCGGCGTGCGATGCGGCCGGCCGGCGCGCCATACTGGAGCCGAGGCCATCAGCTAGGTGTGCTAGGTTCGCGGAGCGGGGCTGGCGCCGCTTGGCGGCCGGGAGGCGGCGCGCTGTCTTGGGCGTGGCAAGGGGCGACCAGAGCCTGCTGTGGTCGCCCCTTGCTCGGTCTTCGGGGGGGGGGTGCTCGGTGTGGCCCTCTACACGGAGCGGCGGGCAGCGCGGGCGGGCGGGCCGCGGACCTGGGCACCAGCGCGCCCGCCCGCGCGGCAGGTCCTGGGGGGGGCCCCGGCGCTTCTCCTGGCTTGGGCGGGCTCTGTGGGTTCGTCCCACTGAGCTGGGGGCGCTGGCCCGCGTGGTCGGTGATGCGGACCTGGGCACGCCGGCGACGTGGGCCAGCGCAATCCTGGGAGGGAGGGAAAGAGTGACCGCCTTGAACGCGCCCTCAAGGGAGGTGTGGAGGGGAAAAGAATCGCCCTGGGCGACCTTGCGAAGCGCCCCGCTCGGTTGCGCGCGGGGCCATCAGGACACGGCTGTACCAGGCCTGACCCCGCCCGGCTGGGGGACAGGGCCTAGGCGGTGCGCCGTAACAGCTCGGCGAACACTTCCCCCTGGCGTTCGAGCGCCTTGCCCAGCACGTCAATTTCCTTGTTGCGACGTTCGCCCGCGGCCTGCATCTGGAAGAGCCCCCAGACAATGCAGCCCAAGCCTACGCCGCTGACGAGAAGCTGGGCGATCTCTACCCCGCGCGGCCCCTGCAGCGCGGCGGCCGCCGCCCGCGCCAACGGTAAAAATTCAGTTTCCATACCGTCCTCCTGCCGGACACACAAAGGCAGGAAGCATCTGCCCTAAAGAATAGCGCCCAAAGGGCGAACCTTACAGGCCGGTTTTCCGGCCGCGCCTTTTCTGTGCTTCATAGAGCCCCTGCGCCGCCACCTCCGCTCCCCACTCATCTGCCGGGCTCTTGATCCCCAACTCCTTGTTTTCCACCGTGGGCTCTCCCAGCGCTTGCCCCTGGCGTAGCGAGTGAGCGCCGGCGCCACTTCCCCCTCGTATTGCGGGTGCTCACGCACGAGGTTCCGCAAGGCGTGGATTCCGCCGACGCGAACCGCAAGAAAATCGTGCCCCAGCATTGCCACGGCGCGCTGGTAGCGGGCATCCAGCACCCCCTTTTCCGCGACCGTGACTTACCGCTGGGCAACGAGGCTCCGCCACAGCGCCCAGCCCAGCGCCAGCAGCCCGCCCCCCATCAGGACAAGGTTTCTGATCGGCTCTGCTTCCCGTTTGAAAAATTCCCATGACCAGACCGCAACAACGACCGCCAATACGAGGAAGCCCACAGGACAAACCAGGGCGATTTGTCCGCCCCTCCCCGTCTCCGCTTCATCAAGGTGGGCGGTGTGCTGATGCGCTTCCGCCCACTCCGCCGCTTCCGCCCCGTTTTTCCCCTCCCGTGCTATCCGCATACGCCCGGCTTTGCCCGCCGCCGCCCATACCTCCTCAAAGCGTCCTTCCCTTCTGCGCCTCACTCCCACTCATACGCCCTTCCGCCTCCCGCCCCGGCCTTAAATATGTCTCCGCACAATCTCATCCAACGAGACCTCCTCCGGCAGGCGGTTGTAGAGTTGCGTCGTGCGGGTCGAGGCATGCCCGGCAATGCGCGCCGCCGTCTCCAGCGGGCCCCCGGCCCGCAGATATTCCGTAATACCGGTGCCCCGGAAGCTATGCGCGCAGACCTCACCCGGCAAGCCCGCGCGCTTCGCCCGCCGCTTAATCATCTTCAAGGCAGCCGCGCGACCGAGCGGCTGCCGGCTCAGCCGGTCGATCCCCCGTTGTCTGCCCGCCGACAGAAACAACGGGCCTTGCGGATTGGCCGCCAGGCCGGCCCGGGCGATGTCGTCATCCGTCCAGGCTTGCGCCCTATGGTGCGCGGGAAGGACCAGATACTTGCCGCCCTTCTCGTGCAGCCGAAAAAAGGACCGCTTGCCCTGGGTGTAATAGTCCGCCACCCGCATCGCCAGCGCCGCGCTGATGCGCACGAAGCCGTACACCATCAGACCCAGCAACGCCCGGTCCCGCAGCCCGATGAGCGAGCCGGTCGAGCAAGCGCCGGGCCTCTTCCGCCGTCAATACGGGGGTCTTGCCCGTGGTGATGAGCTGCTTCGGCCCGCGGCCCGCCCCCGCCGGATTGCTGGGGATCACCTGGCCCCCGACGAGCCAGGCAAAGATAAACGGCTGCTGGGATACCATGATATTCGCATAGGTAATCAGCCTGATAATCGTCTCACCAAATTCATTACGATTAACCTACCACAACGGTTGCCAAAATCCCGGAAGCAGTTTGATCAAAACAAAGACCTATTAGAAGCCTTTGCAACCAAAAAATAAAGTTTGCGGAATTGACCACCCAGGTGCGACGACGCACTAAAAACACCTAGACCGTTCCCCCCCTCTCCACCGCACCAAAAAGAGCGGCCCGTATACGTCCGCCCTACAGGTCAGCTCAAACAGGGAAAAAGGGAGCGGCAAGCCGAGTCATTTCATGCGCTCGTCAGGCTTTCGATTCAAGAGTCCGGCTACACGCGGCCGGAGTCCCTGTAGGGTTTCCGGGTGGATCGCGTCCAGCCGCTGCACGGCCATACGCCCGGTGTTCAACGTGACGTGCAGAATCCGCTGGTTCATTGCCTCCTCCTGGTCGGTTCTCGCCCGCCCGGCCCGCTGTGTGGTACGCTAGGCGCTCAATCTGCTTGAGCGTCCTCCGCTCGGATTCATACTCAATAGGAGCACCGACATAGATTTCCATGGCGGATGCCTCGTCGCCTATACCGTTGATTCCCGTCTCCTTGGTCGGGAGCTCGCCAATTACGTAGCCGCCCTTCCCATAGTCATGGAGCCTTGCTTCCTAAATCTCGTTTGCTCAGAGAAAGGTAGCTGAGATCATCCTTGGCACTGTCTCGACGTGTCACGGCCTCATGGCGTACGGACGCAGGAGGCTACGCATCCTTCACCACGTTTGGCGTGATCCTGGGGGCTCCCAGCCATGTTCAAGCCGACCCGGCCGTCTTGATAATCCGCTTAGCCAGTTGTCTGAAATCACAGTGCGCGTCCCGGACCGCAGCAGCATGGCTCCCGATAGCCCCGTCGGCTGGGGTGAGAGAGAAGATAGGCTTCCGGCTCTCCTGTGCCATCGGGACCAGACTGCGGTAATGCTTGACGGTGGCCAGGCAATGTTGGTCTTCGGCTGGCGAAGCAGGAAACTGCCCGTTTGTCTGATCAAGCAGATTTCTGGCGTACTCTTCCGGCATCCGGTTGATCCATCGGTCATACGCTTTGACCGGGCGGCTGAGGCGGACACTGTGCTGTTGCACGATATACCCAAGGGGTTCCATGCGGCCCACAGGCAAAGGGAATGCTGGCGACGACCAGTTTACTCGTCTCTTCTCCCACTCTTGACGCCAGCGCCTGAGCGTTGGACCGAGGTTGCGCAGGCCCTGCAGGGAAAACAGATCAGCGCCCAGGGGAACGATGACATGATTGGTGGCGATGAGGGCGGAGCGATTGATGGCGCCAAGATTGGGGCCAACATCAGCCAGAATGACCGTCGCGTCCATCTCTTTCGCGCCCAACTGCATCACGGTCCAGAACGAGGTCAGAATCCGAAACGGCCGATACAGATTGGCAGAGCCCAAGGCGTCTGGCCATTCACCAGATAACGTGTCCTCAAACCCGGACAGCGCCAGGGCGCCGGGGAGCAGGTTGAGAGACGAGGTGATTTTTTGGAGTGCGGGAGGCAACAAATCCCCGACCTCTAACAGAGGCTTGACGCATTCGAAAATGGTTCTGCCAGTGCTTTTACCACACGCCCCCACCCCTCCGTCCCAAAGCGTTTCCAGCTGTTCTTCGTCCAGAAACGCGGCAGACAGATTGGCTTGCGGATCCAGGTCGCAGGCGAGCACCCGATGGCCGGTCTGCGACAGCATCCAGGCCAGATTGTAGGCCAGGGAAGTTTTGCCGACGCCACCCTTGTTGTTGAAGAAGGTCAGTACGGGGATAGTCATGATGAGCGCCCCCGGATGGTCACCTGGACGAAGGTATCCTCAACGATGAATTCCGGCTCGGGATGGCCATAGTCCTTCAACGCCTTTTTTGCGGCGGGAATGCCGACCCCGAAACGCTGCACATAGCCGAACACTTTCAGAGCCTCCGCCACATTCGGATTCCGATAGTCGGTCACACCGGGCTGGCCAAAATTCTCCCGAGTCACGATACCAAAGGCGCCACCCGGGTTCTGGACTTCAATCCGGTCGTTGAACCAGGAGACCCGTACCGGCGCGTTGGTGGCCTCATAGGCGCGGTGCATCACCGCATTGCGCGTGATCTGCTGAAGCGCCACCAGGGGGTAGGTCGGCTCGCGCCGCTCCCAGTCCGCCCCGGTCAGGTCGATGCTTGTGCTGATATGGGCCTTCATCTTCTCATCAATGCGCCGCACGATCTCTGAAAGCGTTCCGTCTATGGTTTCCTCGTCGACGATGGGATCTGACCACGCGGTTCCGTCGATACGCAGGAACTGGATATAGGAATTGGTGATAAAGTCTCGGGGACGTTTGCCGAGCACTAGGAGGCCCAGCACGGTAGCTGTAGGATTGGCGATGGAAGCGATCATCTTGGTCGTCGCAAGGCGCTGGTTCGTGCTACGCTCGTTCGCTTCGAGGATCTCGGCACTGAACGCCCGCGGCAGATATTCCTCATCGAACTGACGCAGGCTGAGGTCGGAGACGGCGGTGCCGGGTACGGACTGAATATCGAACGGGATGGCGCCCGACCGCCGCTTCTCGGTGAGAATGCGTTCCTCATGTTCGGTCGCGATCGCCCGTTGGGGGCCGCCCCGCACGTGAATGGCACCTTTGTAGCGAACAGGCGGGGAGTCCGATGGCAACACGGTTACCACGGCGACCTCCTTGCCCCGCAGGGTCCGTTTTTCGACCAGCAGGGACGGCGGAGGAACAATGTTGCCATCGGTCTTAATATTGCCCAGCTGCGTGAGCAGTTCATCGTCAATGTCAAGGCCACTGGGCTCCCCGTTATCTCTCAGGCCAACGAAGACCACCCCAGCTTGCCCGGAGCCGGGCAAGTCATTGGCAAATGCACAGACGGCCTCTCGGATCCTGGTTGGCGCTTTACCCTTCAACGTTTCCTTGTACTCAACACGGAAGCTCTCGCCCTGATCCATTACCTCTACCAGTTCTCTATCGGTCAGTCGCATCACCTTAGCTCTTGGTCTTAGGATATGGGGAAAGGGTGGATATTTCCAGCCGTCCACTGGGCGTCCTACCCTACTCACTGGGCCTCAGTAGGTGAGCCGCCCCCCGGTTTTCCACCTTGGCGCTACCAGCTACCCATCCGGCAGCGCCAGATAGCGGTACAGCGTAGACCGTGAGATATGGAGCGTCTGGCAAATATCCTGCACCTCATGCGTGCGGTCCTGATAGAGTGCCTTGGCCATCTGCACCCGGGGATCGTGCGGGTCCAGCGACGGCCGCCCGCCTAGGCGTCCGCGCGCCCGCGCCGCGGCCAGCCCGGCCCGCGTCCGTTCCTGAATCAGCCGCCGTTCAAACTGCGCCAGCGCCGAAAAAATATTAAACACCAGCTCGCCCGACGCCGTCGTCGTATCAATGGCGCCGTCACAGATCGACCGAAAGCCGATGCCCTGCTCCTGCAGCTCCTCCACCAGCGTCACCAAGTGCGCCATCGACCGCCCCAAACGATCCAGGCGCCAGACCAGCAGCAGGTCGCCGGCCTCCAAGGTCTCCAGACATTTGGTCAAACCCGGCCGGTCCGCCTTCGCCCCCGATGCCTTATCCACAAAGATCAGTTCCTCTCGACACCCCTGAGCCTTCAGTGCATCCACCTGCATGCGCAGCTCCTGCTCCGTTGTACTGACCCGAGCATAGCCAATCGTCCTCCCCGCCTCCCGAGCCCCATTTTTCTTCCGTGTCATCGCGTATATGATACACAGATTTTTGAGACGGGTAATATAGAATACATTTCTCCGTCTCGGCTCCCCTACCCGACCCGTCGTGTCGCTGTCTCGCAAAACCTCGTTTGCCAAGACACGGGACAGCAGTCGCGTACTGTGGCGTGCCGCCGTGCATCAAACACACGGCAGCTGCTCGACGCCGCCACGGCCGCCCGGCTCGGCGAGATCGAGCGCGGGGTGACTTGGGCTGTGGTCAAGATGATGGGCGAGAAGGGAAGGGACCATGAATAGCCCTATCATCGCTGCCGTTGAGGAGCATCTTGTCACCTAGAAGGGATTGAATGTTTACCAGCTCACTGTATTTTTATTAGAGCTGTATATTTTTTAATAATCAGCTCTTGACATTAATTTTTTTGAGCTGATTTTTTTGCAAAACAGCTCTCATTGGAGGTTGAGACATGCAAGTGACCTTTCCAGCCATGCGCTCACAAATGGGGGGGCGCAATTACTACGCCACTACGATGGTACTCTCGGAGATACCTCGCCTCTTCAAGTTCAATGACTGGGAGCGATTCAGCTGCGAGCCCAGCGAGTTCTGAACGAGTCGCGGGTTCCTGTGATCGCAAAGTACATCGTGGACAATGAGGACTCCTATTTGTTCTCGTCGATCACGGCGTCTTACTCATCAGACACCATCAAATTCAAGCCGACATCGAAGAACCAGCCCGATATCGGCTACATCGAACTTGCACTTGAGGAGATGGAATTTGTGATCAACGACGGCCAGTACCGATGTGCGGCTATCGCACAGGCATTAAAGGAAAATCCTACCCTCGCCAAAGATCGCATCTCTGTTTTGCTCTTCCCCATGGAGAACATCGACTGGATGCAACAGATGTTCTCAGACCTAAACCGGTTCGCTCAGCGGTCGTCAAAGTCGCTCAACATCTTGTACGACCACCGTGACAACCTTGCGGCGCTCACCAATGTCGTTGTGGAAAAAGTCGACGTCTTTCGCGGTCTTGTAGATATGGAGCGTGTGTCTATTCCCATCCGCTCGGAGAAACTGTTTGCGCTTTCCACGCTCTACGATGCGAACAAAGAGCTACTGGGCAATAAGATCGATCCGGCTGGCTCAGGTCCGTACGAGAAGACATGTGATCGCGCGGTGAACTACTGGAATGCCTTGGCAGAGATCATGACAGACTGGAAGAAGGTTTCTGAGGGTCTTGTTCCCGCCGCTGCGGTCCGCCAAGAGAAAATCAGTACGCACGCCACCGTGCTCCGTGCGCTCGGTGGAGTTGGTCGTATTCTGAACGAGTACCATCCAGATCAGTGGCGTAAACATCTCAAGTACCTTTCTCAGGTAGACTGGCGAAAGAGCGTAGGCGGCAAAGTCAATCCAATGTGGGATGGTGTCTGCATCTCCGCTGGCTCCGTTATTGCAAACCGCTAGGCTCGCCTTGCCACACTCGAAACCCTGTGTCGCGCAACGCACGTCGCCCAAGACAGCATCCCGGGTATGCGCAAACGCGGCCGGCCTCGTAAGGCAAACAAGAAGGATTAAATCATGAACAACAACACTCTTTTCGAGACCTTACTTCATGCGGAACATGAGAACGCTGTGATCGACGTACTGGATAAGGTCGGCTACTCCCTGCGAGGCCGAGATCTTTCTCTCGGGTGCTCTTGAATTTACTCGCCACATGCTCTTACGCCGCAGCAACTTCGCTCGCGCGGTGTTGTTGCGACTCGGACAGGTAACCCTAGACTGCCGTGACTTCGTGCCCGACCGGAGCGAGCTTGCGGAGAGGCTGCCGGCGCTCGTCGAGGAGATGCTCTCCGGTCTTGACGAACTGGTAGAAAGTTGTCGGGAATCGGGCATTCCAAAAAATGCTATCACTGGCCGAAAGCTTCTGCTCCATCGAAGCGCAGTTGGGTTGGAAGAGGATCGGCGGGTAAGCCATACGATCCGGCTCCCTCGGTTAGTATTTACGTCGCCACCGTATCCAGGGGGCCATGTTCTTTACAATCGCTGGCAATGCCGAGGAAGGCGTGAGACTCCTGCTCCTTACTAGATTGCTAACGTCAGCGATGGATACGGCCCCGCTTACTACTGCGGCGGAAGTCGAACGCCGACTGGTCTGCATAAATACTTCCAGATGATCATACATGCTTTTACATCCGTAAAACGGGTCATGCATCCAGACGGACGGGTCGTCCAGATCGTGGGTTTCTCTG
This sequence comes from uncultured Binatia bacterium (SeqCode), assembly GCA_965214605.1. Taxonomy (GTDB): domain Bacteria; phylum Desulfobacterota; class Binatia; order Bin18; family Bin18; genus JAAXHF01. Next base: position 2,090,095 of record OZ243961.1, read on the forward strand.
ACGTACAGTCTCAATTACCCACCTACCTCGAAGCGATGGAGCATGCGGGGTTTCGGGAGGTTCGCTCCTCTGAGTTCGGCGGTGAGTTTTTACAACGTAGGGTGGCAAACCGCAGATGGTACGCAAAGGTTAAGGGTGATATCGATGCCTCCACCGAATTTCTGCTCGTGCACCGCGTTCGGCAGTAGGCAATGGCCCTTATCCGCAAGAGCGGTCCACCATTCGGTGTGTGGCGCAACAGCTCCTCTGAAGCTCGGCAAACACATCGAATTCTCGATTCCGCTGCTGGCGCTTCAATTGTCGCCAGCAGCGTCTGCCGGAAAGTGGGCTTGATCCGAAGCTGCTCGTGCAGGCCCCATAACAGCTGTTATGGGCGACGGCGGCGGCCCCTTGAGCAGGTTGGATAAAAAGAGTTAAGACGCATACGCAAGGCGCCAGCCGAAGAGGGAGGAAGCGAGCGACCGGGAGCAACCGTCCGACGGGCGTAGGGCGTGACGCCCCTGACTGTCGGCAGCTAGGGTTAGAAGATTTTTCAGCAACCTGCTACGCTTGAGCTAGGACAGTCGCGACAAAACGATTCCCATATACACGCCCAGCCTGTGAAGCCGACAAGTACTGGACCACCAATATTCCGATATAGATGGAAGCGTCTCTCAGCGGCACAAGCCACAATACCAAAAAAGGTATAGCGGCCAACAGAAAAAGAGCACTGAATGCAGTGTAGTCGCGTGCGAGAAGAAATAGACGGTGCACATCCGCCACCTTCGGCACCTCTTGCACGGTCTTATAGAACTGATACCACTGCCGGTTTTGTTCTCCTGGATCAACCGGCAGTGGACCCAAACGCTCTACGACCATTTTTGGTTGCACTCGCGAATCCGAATGGAGGATCTCGGAAAAGGCACGTGTACCCGGTAGCGGATGTCTCCACCGCCAGAACACCAAACGCGCTTTGTTGTCCGCACTCACTAATCCGTTGATGATGTGGACGAGGAATGGCAATGCAGCTCCACCAACGATCTGTTCCAGATCTGCCCAAAGACTAGTCCAGCCTTGGGCGAGAATATCCTGGACTTTGAGCACGCCAATAAGTGCTACCGCGTTGATGCTTAGAAAAATGGTATGGCCGAGCACGTTTTTTTCTTTAAGTGTCTTCGCCATGACAAAAGAACCTTCTAGTCTCCCTCTGGACGGGCATCTGCACTATCAGCAAGAATCGCGTGGAAATCAGCCGGCGCCCATATCAGAAGAACCGATGGTGTGAGACGTGCCAAGGAGACTGCTCTCGCGGTCGCCTGATCTGTCCCAGAAGGGCCGCTTGCGGAAAGATGGCTGTGCCAGGTTCCCAAGCAGTAGAGTGACCATCCTACGGCCTCCGAGTATGTCTTCATCTGTTGGCGCAATCCCTTTGTCCCAAGGATAAATCCGCTCGCTGAGCGCTTGCTATCCTCCGGCGCGTCCAACACGTCGACGATATGAGCGACTTGGGATGCCTCCGAAACCCTGCCCATCAGCACGCCCCCGGTCTCAACCTTTGCCCAGCGCGTGGCCGCCTTCCGAATCTTTGCCACAGCACGTGCATGAACGTGAATACGCCATGATGCACTGTTCGTCGTCGGAACAACAGTCACAGGTGGAATCTTATGGGGGCGCCATGTCAGTCCACAACCATCTTCAGACAGCCGGCCGATAAGTACCTCCCCTCCATCGGGCGACAACCCTTCACGCTGCCGGGTCAACAAATATTGAGCCATAGCGGCTGCGAACAGGGACAGCTGTCCGTCCGACATCACCATGGTCAGAGAGCCACAGCCTTGGCCGATGCTTTGCCGTGATACCGTCTCAGCGCCGTCGAAGACGATGGGAGCCACAGCTGAATCCTCTCGCAGGAGCGCATAATATTCAGCGATAAGATCGGCGGTGTTCGGATTCCGGCCTGGCCCTTCGGTGGTGATCATCCCGACACGGCCACCGGCAAAGAGCGATGTTTCAACGACTCGCGTGGGCATGAGACGAGTGGCAGCAAGAGCTTCACGAACGGCCAGGGATGCCGTGGCATTCACAACCGCCCAGGAACGCTTTGACCAGGCGCGTTTTGCTAGGGCTTTGGACGTGAGAACCTTTACAGCATTCTTCATGATCGGCGTCGCCTTCTGGTTCAGTCCTCGTAGTGACTCGCACAGACCCCGAGCCTTTGCATCTGCCCAGAGAAGTTGCATATCGCCCGGCGCCGGGATAAGCGCATGGCGCGCAGCGTTGTGTGGCATCATTGTCGATTTATCAAGAACGACTTCCGGACCTTGTCCAGCCCGCGCGAGATGAAGCGCCAGCTTCGAGCCCAGGCTACCGGCCCCGATAAGCGTCCAGCGTGGCCGTTTCGAGGTCGCCGCGCCCCCGCTCATTTGAGCAAGAAGGGGGCGTGTTATGGCATGACGATGTCCAGCTGGTCGAACCGCCGTTGCACTGCTATTGGGGAACAGATCAGGGAAACAAATGTTCATGATATACGGGCACAACTCGACGGGGCTCTGACTGCCAATAACGTTGAACGGCCGGCGGGCGAGGAGGATTATCGCCAGCGGAAACGGCCCCGCCTGTCGGTACTTTGACAGGCATTGCTTCAGCCAGTTGAGGCCGGCATTGAGTCCGTTTGCGCAGCCATACTGCGCCGCGCGTTCCTTCAAGTCATCGACACTGCTGACCGTTTCCGGGAGATAGATGTCACAGATAGCCTGTTCGCCTTTATCCGGCCGTACGACGAGCGCCAACGATTTACCGTGAGAGAGGCACGAGGTTCTGTCTCCCTGGCCTTCTCCAAAAAGATTTGCTACAGCAGCGCGATTGACCTTGAGCGTATTGACTGAAATCTGGCCGTGGATAAATTCTGAATGGCCGTTACCACCCATCTTTAGGTAACGCAGTTCATGGAAACTGTGTCCACCTCTGCGGTTCACCAGCTGACGAAGGCCATCGGCGTCAGCGACGAGATAATCTTTGAGGGAATCGCGCCGGACAGGTTCCCACCCCTGTTCTGGATCAATGAGCGTGTCGGAAGCGGCACGCTCAAGCCAGACGGCAGTCTGGTCTAGGATGGCGGCCAGTCCTCCTTCGTGGAGCAATTCGTCCAGGCTTCCATCATAGATACAAGGAACGGGCCGGCCTTCCGTTAAGTATGGCTGTATGTGCGGCAGATTCCGGGGGAAGTCGGTGCGCAGCGAGAGGCCGGGCGGATACAGGGGGAAGTTGCTTGGGAAGTCAAAACGCACGACCTCTTTTTGCCTGACACCTAAAGGACTTTCCCCGCATGGCTTCCACTCGCTCGGTAGATTGACGTTGAAGACCACATCAACGGTGGTAGTCCCATTTGCTTCATGAAGAGAAAGGTCTTCCACATCGGACACGGCGGGATGCTTGCACATCAAAGCTCGCGCGCGCAGGAGTGCTTTCCTGTGTCCGCGGTCAGAGGCCATCGTTATTTGTCTCACCCGTGGGAAAGAGGCTGGCTGCTTATGATCCCTGGGCCGGAGGCAGCGCTCTTTCTCATAAGTGTCGTCCGTAGGCGTGGTCCATGCCCAGTGACCTCAAACTCCATGGCATCGGGCGACTCCTCCGACGGGTATTCACCGACACATTTGAACTCCCCGTGCACGCCGTCCACAATTTCTTCATACTCGCGCTTTGCGCCGATGCAAGGCGGATCGTTGTCGTCATCTTTGATGGGATTGCTGCTGGAGACGATTGTCGCTCCGTCTCGTGCTTGCGAGAGAGCAGCGCGTGCGTCCTCAGACACCTCGGCCTCTCCGTCCGATTCGCTCCAACTTTCATACGACAGACTGTGCCATGAGCAGTGGTGGGGTGCCTGGAGAATGTCATAGGACAGTCTCTTCGGGTACTCGCGATGACGCTGCCAGAGCCTCTCCCAGATGGCGACTTCGGTATCCCCTGCGGTAAAAAATATACACTTAGCGGCGATTCCATCCCCGGCTAGGGAAAACCGAAGGATCGTGCTCGAATTATTTTTCGATAACGTCTCTTCTTCATCGTCGTTATCTGTCTTGGGGAGTGGGCCAAGGAGTCGAGCCGTCATCGACGTATCCTTCTGACCGTTGATACGCGAGAACTCCTCATCCACACGGATCAGAATCTCTTCGAGATCGTCGGTCTTTCCATCCTCATCTTCGCCAAGAATAAGGATGCGGTCACCGTCTTCCACGGCTCCATTCATGTCGCGGAATTTCTTGACCCGGCGACGCGCTTCGCTATTGAACGCCTTGGCGTCTTTAGAGAGGGTATGGTGTCGTGAGGCACGTCGAAACACCATCGGCGATGACCATAGCTCCCGAATGAAGATTTTATCCGCGTCCGCAGACCATTCGCCTAGTGGCCCGAGGTGAAAATGCTTTTGGAGCCCGGCGCAGTGGTCTTTATCAGGATGACTGAGAAGCAGGGCATCTACATACAGCCGTCCGTCGTCATCGCGGTCGAGGCGGTCTCGGAGCATTTCAGCGACATCCGGCGTATCATCGTCCAGATTGTCCGCATCGGCTCGAATGTTGAGGTCTAGCAGGAGCTTGCGGCCGGATTCCGTCTTAATGAGGGTCATATCGCCGTTGCCCACCGGAAGAAACGCCAGGGTTGCTTTAGCCATGATCTCTCCTCTCCACTTTGGTTTATGACGGTCCGACCCTTGGCATTGCCGGACTCGCCATGCTAAGCATGACGGCATGATAGACCATCGTAAATATACCGTCAAGGTTAAAATGGCGATATCGACATGAAAAAGAACCCATCTACGGCTTTCAAAGACCGTCTTCGGACGGCGCGCGATGAATTACGCGGCATGAGCCAAGTCGCACTCGCGAAAGCGACAGGCTTACCGCCAAGTTCGATTGCTCACTTCGAAGGAGGCACCCGCAAGCCTTCTTTCGACAACCTGCGCAAACTTGCCACCGTCTTGAATGTGACGACGGACTACTTGCTGGGTCGGATCGACGAGCCGGAGGTCGCCGCCACGGCCGATCCGCTCTACCGCTATGGGGCAAGGCTGACTGACAAAGACCGCTTACTCGCAGCGGAATTCATGCAGATGTTAGAAAAACTTGATCGCAAAGATCGAGAGACCAGCGAATGAGCCAGAAGACCGAGCCGCGTGGATTTCTCCTGATGCGGCAGGCCAAGCGCCTTCTGAGGGATGAGGAGTTATTGCGTCTTCCCGTTGACCTCGAAAGCCTTGCCAGGACCCGCGATATTGTCATTGGACGGATGCCCGGCCCTAACACCGGTGTATCAGGGATGCTCGTTCGCCACGGCAATACCTTCGGTATTCTGTATGCCACGGCCATTCCTAACGAAGGCTTCCAGCGTTTCAGTATTGCTCATGAGCTTGGCCACTTCTTTATTGACGGGCATATCGACCATATCCCGTTCGACGGGGCTCTGCACGAATCATACGCGGATTTCGTCTCCAACGATCCATACGAGCGTGAAGCAGACTATTTTGCTGCCGGCTTGCTCATGCCGGAAACTCCCGTATGCGGCATCATACGGGAGCAACCGGACGGGCTTTGCACCATTGAAGCCATCCAGCACGCAGCCCGGGCCTCTCTGACTGCCTCGGCCATCCGATACGTTGGACTGACAGAGAGTGCGACAGCCGTGATCGTTAGCCAGGGCGACAAGATTGACTACTGCTTCATGTCGAACACCCTGATGAAATCGTTCAGGGACCTCACCTGGCCTCGGAAGGGGGATCCAATCCCATCTGGAACGGTTACAGCGTCGATAGCACGGAAGCCGGATCAGTTGCGGCGCGACGCTCGGGACTCGGATGAAATCGACGCTATGGAATGGTTCGCCTGTGAACGATCCGTGCAAGCGCTTGAGGAGGTCGTAGGGCTCGGCAGCTACGGTCGAGTTCTCACGGTTCTCACCTGTCCTAACCTTTTAGACGATGCCTTTATGGAAGAAGAGGAGGACTCGGACGAAGCCTTGGAAGAAAGCTGGACTCCTCACTTTCGGCGTTAGATGCGTCCACGCTGGGGTTGCATAGCTCTGACGACCGTCTCCTCCTTCATCGGACGTAGCATATGCACGAAATAGATACCTATAGTCCGTGGACGTAAGGTCATCATCTCTGATCTGCTAGAATCATGAACAAGAGTGTCGATGACGATATCAGAGTCGTCCCCTCCGCCTGCCTCCTGCACTTGGTGTGGCCCTCCGTCGCTCCACGCCCCGCTCTGTCGGCGCGGGTCGGGGTCCGTCGGGGGATCGCGGCAGTCTGTCGGTGCGGGTCTGGCTCTGGCGGTACGGGTCGGCCAGTCAAAGCCCTGACCGCTTCCGCCCTCTGTCCCTGACTCCGCCCTCTGTCCCTCCTCCCGCAAGACTGCGCCGCCCTGGCAACCCGCGCCAAGCAGAGCTTGTCACGGGCCGCGCGGCAGGAGGCTTTCCACGTCGGGTGTCCCTTCGCTTTTTTTCCGGTCCGAGCCTGGGTGAGAACCGGGAAAAAACGTCTTTCTTTTTTGCGCAGGAAAGGACCACGCCATGAATCGCCACGGAATGAACTGGATACGCCGAGAAAAGCGGCTGGCGCTGCACCTGCGGGATGGGCTGGTGTGTGTGTACTGCGGCGCGGCCGGCGAGGACGGCGGGCAGCTCACCCTGGACCATCTGCGGCCTGTCAGCAAGGGCGGAACTAACGACGCGAGCAACCTGGTCACGGCGTGCTAGCAGTGCAACAGCAGCCGGGGCACTCGCAGCGTCCGGGGCTTCTGCAGGGAGGTGTCAGGCTACCTGGAGCATGGCATCAGCGCCGGTGAGATCGAGCAGCACGTTCGGCGCTGTGCCGCCCGGCAGACCGACGCCCAAGCCGCAAAGGCGCTGATCGGCGGAGCGGGGCGACTGGACCCAATGCCTCACAATGTAAAAGCTAAATTGTATTGCATTGCGCTACACGATATAATACAAAATTAAGAAGGAAAGGAGCAAGATTGTGTCTAAAGAATCAGAAAACCCCGCACATCCCGGCATTTTCATCAAGGAGTATGTCATCCCAGCAGGTATGTCGGTGACGGACGCGGCAAAGAGGTTAGGCGTGGGCAGACCCGCCTTGTCGAACCTGCTGAACGGCAATTCGTCGCTGTCCCCCAAGATGGCCGTCAGATTAGAAAAATCGTTTGGGACCGACCGCCAGAACCTGCTTGATCGGCAGGCGGCGTTCGACCTCCATCAGCGGCGCGGGAAAGAGAAGACCGTTGCGGCTCATGCCTACGTTCCGGCTTTTCTGACTATCAAGGCCCGGCAGATAGAAGAGTGGGCGGAGAGGAACCTTGACGCTCGCCATACGCTGGCGGTGCTGCTGCGCAAGCTGGTTCATTCGACTGGCCACGACCTGCGTCAGGTTGATTTCCCGGGCTACGACAACGCAGAGCGTCAGGGTTGGGATGGCTGGATCAAGGCTGAGGCGGCCACGCCGTGGATTCCCGAAGGCAAATCCGGCTGGGAGTTTGGTACGAATAAGAATCCGAAAGGCAAGGCCGAGAGTGATTATGCGGCCCGCCTCACTTCCATTTCTCCGTCCGAGCGAGCCGCATGCACTTTCGTCTTTGTCACCCCACGCAAGTGGCTGGGCAAGACCGACTGGGCCAGAAGCAAAAACGCAGAAGGCGACTGGAAAGCGGTGAGGGCGTTCGACGCGAGCGACCTTGAGCAGTGGCTGGAAGAGGCGATTCCCGCGCAGATGTGGCTTGCCGAACAACTCACCATGCCAGTCAGTGGATTCGAGACGCTAGATCGGTCCTGGCGACGCTGGGAAGAGGCGAGCGAGCCGAAGATGACGCCCACAATATTCGAGCCTTCAATCAGTGCGTACCGCAAGCCTTTCAAAGACTGGCTCGAAAAATCGAGCGAAAAGCCATTCGTGGTCGCAGCCGATTCCACAGATGAGGCGCTCGCGTTTCTCGCATGTCTGTTCCAGGACTTCGCCACGCGTTCGGAAGACCTTGCTACAGTGTTCAAGTCGGCTGAGACGTTGCGGAGCCTGGCAGATTCGTCGTCACCGTTCATTCCAATCGTCTACACCGAAGAAGCCGAACGCGAACTGGCAGTCCTCTATCGCCGTCTGCACTCCATCATCGTTTGTCCCCGCAATGCTGTTGATTCAAAGCCGGATATTGCTCTTGACCTGTTGAATCACGAGACCTTTGAGAAGGCCCTTGCCGAGATGGGCATCAAAGATGACGAGGCTGAACGACTTGCGAGAGAGTCGGGCCGCTCTCCGACCATTCTGCGGCGGCGACTCTCGAAGATCGACGCTATCAGGAAGCCCCAATGGTCCGGGGATGCGCAGGTCGCCAAGAGCCTGATCCCGATGACCTTGATCGGTGCATGGCACGTCCCGTCCAAGGCTGATTGCGAGGTTATATCCTGCCTTGCGGCGGGCAGGCCCTATCAGGATACTGAAGAGTGCATTGCCCGTTTGCTCCAATTCGACGACTGTCCTATCTGGTCCGTCGGAGAGTATCGTGGCGTTGCCTCGAAAATCGACGCCCTCTTCGCGATCCACAAGGACGTGACTGGAGACAATCTCAAGGATTTCTTCTTTCTCGCTGAATATGTGCTTTCCGAGAGCGACCCGGCGCTTGATTTGCCGGAGGACCAGAGATGGGCCGCAGGACTATATGGGAAGGTGCGTGATTACTCGACCGCGCTACGTGAGGGCATCTGTGAAACCCTCGTCATCCTCTCTGTCCACGGCAACAATCTGTTCCAAGAGCGCCTCGGGATAGACGTCGAGGTCCGGGTCTCCTCACTCATCCGGGGGCTCCTGACACCGCTCACCCTCGACAAACTGCTCTCGCATGACAGAGACCTGCCACACTACGCAGAAGCAGCGCCGGACGTGTTCCTGAGATTGCTTGAGGAAGACCTGCGACAACCTCAGCCAGTCGTACTCGGTCTTTTAAAGCCCGTTGAAAGCAGCTTGTTCATGTCACTGCCACGAACAGGGCTCTTGTGGGGGCTGGAATGCCTTGCCTGGCAACACCTTGGGCGCGTGAGCTTGATACTCGCGAAGTTGTCGGAAACCGGTATCAACGACAACTGGGCCAACAAGCCGGTCTCGAGCCTTCATGCGACTTATTGGGCGCGGTTACCGCAAACCGCCGCTTCGCTCGAAGAGCGGATGCAGGCCCTTGAGATGCTGACCAAGCGGTTTCCGGATATCGGCTGGCGGATTTGTATTGATCAGTTCAAGGTTATTCCAGGGGTAGGACATTATAGCTACCGGCCGCGTTGGCGTAGTGACGCTTCGGGCGCCGGCCGGTCGATGCCGCCGCAGAAAGAACGCTACGACTTCATACGGAACGCGCTTAATCTAGCACTCGCATGGCCAGAGCACGACCAGAAGACGCTTGGCGATCTTGTTGAGCGCCTCCCGGTAACCGAGGAAGGCCGACCTTCGGTTTGGGACTTGATCGATACATGGGCAGCTTCGGAAACCGATGAAAATGCCAAAGCCAGCCTTCGTGAGCGGATTCGTCACATCTCGTTCACGCGGCGAGGGCGGCGACTGGAGGACACAACAAAAGCCCGGGCGCGCATGGCGTACGAAAAGCTGCAACCGCGCGATCTCAGTGTCCGGCACGCTTGGCTCTTCGCCCAGCACCGGATTGAGCCTTCCGCCGACGAGCTTCAGGATGAGAACTTCGACTACTCCAAACACGAGGAGAGGATAGGCAAGCTTCGCGGCGCGGCGATGAAAGAGATATGGGCAAAACATGGGTTTAAAGGCGTGGCTGCGCTCCTGTCTCGCAGCGATGCACCTGATACCGCCGGATATGCTCTGGGGATGAGCATGACAGGTGCGAAGGCACAGGCTGATTTTTTGCGGCAATGCCTCTCCTCTGCTCGTGATCTTGAGAGGAAAGGTGATGCCTGCATGCAGGGTTTCCTGATGGCGGTGAGCGACGAAGAGCGGGGTGCGGTGCTCTTAACCTGTGCCGAGGATCTCGACACTGATCGGCTCGTGCGGTTGCTCCGGAGTGCTCCGTTTAAACAGGATACGTGGCGTTTGCTCGACCGATACGACACAACAATTCAGGATCGCTATTGGCGGGAAGTCCTACCACAATGGAACCGCTACAGTGAAGCGGAATTGATCGAGATCATTGATCGCCTGCTTGAAGCACGGCGCCCCCGCGCCGCTTTCCATGCCGTCCATTTAGACTGGAGCAGGGTCGAGACCTCACGACTGAAACGGCTCCTTCTCGCCGTTGCCACCGTGGATGCCGAGCCGGCGGATTGGTATAGACTGGACGCTTACCGCCTTTCGGAGGCGCTGGATTCGCTCACCGGCCGCTCTGGCGTCAGCCCGGACGAGATGGCGCGGCTTGAGTTCCTGTTCCTAACAGCCCTTGAGGACAGCGACCATGGTATCCCCAATCTGGAACAGCAGATTGCCGAGTCTCCGACCCTCTTCGTTCAAGCGCTGGCTTTTGCGTTCAAACGTGAGGACGACGGGCAGGACCCGCCCGAATGGCGGATCGAAACCCCCGAGCGCCGGACCGAACTGACCTTCGCAGCCGATAGCCTTCTTCGTCGGATCAGACGTATCCCGGGTACTGGGCAGGACGGCAAGGTCAATGCTGAAGCGCTGCTGAACTGGATAACAGAGGTGCGGCAGCTCTGCGCTGAACACGGCCGTGTCGAGGTCGGTGATGAGATGATCGGTGAACTGCTGTCCAAGACTCCTGTCGAAGAAGGCGGCGGCTGGCCGTGCCTTCCGGTCTGCGAGGCGATGGAAAAGATTGGTTCCCAGCGGATTGGCGAAGGCTTCAACATCGGTGTTTTTAATGGGCGCGGTGTATATTCGCGCGGAAGGGACGAGGGGGGCGTCCAGGAACGCGAGCTCGCCACACAGTACCGGGGCTGGGCAAAGCTCCGCGCCTTCGACTTTCCCTATGTCAGCAGTGTCCTTGAAAGTATCGCAGCCAGCTATGACCGCGATGCGAAGAGGGAAGACACAGAAGAGAGAATCAGAAAGAGGCTGGGACATTGAACAACACCGAAGGAGAGGCGTGTAAAATGTAATCTCGTTTAGAGTTTGGGGTAGCTTCTTGTCAGCCCACCGATTCCCGCTGGCCAGCGGCGAGATTGAGCGCGGGATGATATGGGTCGTGGCACACATGGCGTGCGGAAAGGGCGGTCAGTGAGCCAGCCGCTGTCAGTGGCCGGGAGGAGTACGTCGATGAGTGAAATAGAGAAGGCGGAAGACATGGAACAACACACGGCTGCACGCTTTCCCCAGCCCTCGGAGAAAACGCAGCGGACGAAACGAGTCGTGCGAAACGGGGCAGAGCAACGCCAGATTGAGACAAGCTGGGGGAAAGGTGAGTCATGCAAGCAAAACATCGTAGCATGGAACAGGTAAACATCCCCACAGTTGGGGCTCACGATGATAAGAGTCTCAAACGCTGCAAGACAACGCGAAAAGACGCGGTTAAAATATTGCCGGCGACCGATGTTCTGGATACCCTCTCACATGCTCCGAAGACTGTGAAAGCCGTTATCCTTGATCCATGGTATAACAGGGGTGTCGGTGGGCAGAGAGAAGACTACAACGAATGGCTCACGACAGTTATTCAGGCAGCGTGCCGGGTTGCCGGGCATGTTTTTGTATGGGGATTTCCTGAGATACTGGCCTATCAGATTGCCTCTATCCCCACCCATTGCAAGCTTGTGGCGTGGCTGACGTGGTATTATAAGAATTGTCCCTCCGTCATCCGTGGGTGGCGCTCCGCCCAAAACGCGTGTCTCCATATTGCGACAGATGAGGCACCGACCTATCCCGAGCATTTTTTGAGTCTAGCTCAGTTCCAGAAATGGAAAGAGGGGAAGATGCGTTTCATCCCAGGTCCGCCCTCTGTCCTTGAGGCTCCCTTAAACATAGGATTTGTCGGAAAAGACGAGCAAACCGAACATCCAGCGCAGAAACCGCTCTCGGTCATAGAGCCACTGATTTTGATGTCTACACAAGAGAACGATGTCGTGCTTGATCCTATGTGCGGTTCAGGAACAACAGGAGAAGCTTGTCTCCGATTGAATAGGCGGGCGGTCTTGTGTGACCATGATCTCAAATGGGTGGCGCTTACACGGAACCGTATAAAAGAGTGCCATCATCCCGCGTAGTGTGGTGGTAATGTCATGGAAACCCGAAACGCCGTCATCTAGTGAGATTTGCAGGCTTCCTGCCAGTTGCCGACAGAAGGGCGAAGGGTCGGTCCACCATCTGTCTCCTCAACCGACCACTCAGTTGGACCGAGCGGCGTCCTGATCTTTGAGCCGCAGCCACAGGCGCACAGGTGTGCTACGGCGCCGAATTGTTCCGAAACGTAGAGTACGCCAGGTTCCAGGTCCTTCGGCATGTAGTGGACCCGCTGCAATCTAATCTTCACTAAGCTCGAAGTCCCCTACAGTCTTAAGGTCGCTCACTTCCAAGAGGAGATGGCAGTAGGGAACCTCCTCAAAATAGAAGCCGCGGAGCGGCTTGAACCTGATAACTGCCAAGCATGTGTTGAGAGCGTTGAGTTCACTGATTTGGATGTTCGTCCGATATTCATCGTCCGGGCTGTCCACCAGTGGGGCCAATTTTTTGTCCCGAATTACCTGTCCATGTTCGGCAGAATGATACGTCGTGCGCAACATGCCATTGAGTGGACCTCTCTTGCGGTTTAAGTCCATGCCTGCATCAATGAACGGAATACCCTTTGAGATGAGCAAATCAAAGATGCCTGCTCGGGCCACACCTTTATCAACACAGACAAATGCAAAGGTCACACCGTCCAAATCGTTAAGGCATGAAGCATCGAGAAAAGTGCGACTCGTGGAAAGGCCCGTGCGGAAGTTCTCATAGCGGCCGCGATAGACTTGCGCCTTAGGCTGGCCGAGTTCAGTTTTCTCTAGCCGGCCCGGGGAGCGAAAGGCGTTGCGGACGCAGAACAAATCTCGGTCGAATGCCCGGATTTCACGGACAGGGGTCTTTACAATGAAGTCTAGGACATATGCCCCTGTGCCGCCTAAGCCTGTCACAGCGATCACATCGTCTTTGAGCTTTGAAGCAAGATCAGTGATCTCTGCCCCACTCGTTAGTGTGTCGTGAAACTTGAAAACTGAATCAGACGGAATGTCCCCCACGAGGCGAAATGTGTAGGGGCTGACGCCATGCAATTCTGTCGCTGGCCCCGAGATTATCGCGACATAGCTTTCGATTTTATCGAAAAAATCCGAGAACTTTCCAGCGGGCTCTGGTTTGTTAGCAAATGAGCGCTCTCCGATTACGTCTTTACTAGCCTCACTCAGCGCAATCTGAGCAGGCCCGCCACCCAGATTTGGGATCGGCTTCCGATCCAACCCGTGCGGCACAGACCCGGCGAAGAAGACTTGGGGGGCCGTCTGCCTGACGTGCTCCTGGTCTCTGAATTCAACCTTCGCAACGATTGCGCCGAACCGCAGCTGGTTTTCACTGTCCAGATACGGAATGTCCCGGACAACCAGGTGATTGCTGTCGAAGGCAACTGCGTAACCCCTTTTGACTCAACGCTGGAGGTCGTCGTTATGATTGACCAGTTTTTGTAACACTGAAGATCATCTCCTCTCTAATCTGTATGGAGACGCCCGCCGCTCGACCCCCGGGATCCCCGGGTACAGATGGCCAAGGCGCTCTACCAGGCCCGGACGCATGAGGTGCGGGATATTTGCCAAACCCTCCATATCGCCCGCTCGACGCTCTATCACTATCTGGGGGATACAGGGTGAGAACGCTGCACGGCGGTTTAGCCTCCATATCGCCCGCTCGACGCTCTATCACTATCTGGCCCTCCCGGATGCAGAGCCTGCAGGGCCAGGAGGGAAGCGGAAGGATGGAGGACGGCGGTAGAAAAGTTGCGTCCAGGGATGCTGCCGGGCCGTCGGTATCGGCCGGCTTCATCGTCCGGCTCTGCCCGGCGAGCATGTTGGTGCTGGAAACAAAGGACTAGCACAACGGATCAGACCAAACGCCGACTTCTGGGACTTCTGGATGAATAGGTCCAGGCGGTCACTGTTCACCTCGGCTTTGGTCGCTGGTCCTGGGACGTGTCTGCAGCCCTTTGCGACATCTAAGGTTTGTCATTCTTCATCACGGCAAAGACGAGCCTTGCTGCCGCTGGGACGGCCAGCCCATACTTCTCAATTTTGCGATACAAACGCTGCCGATCAATACCTAACAGACGGGCTGCCTCATTCTTATTGCCCTGACTCCTTCCCAACGCCGCGTCGATAAGGCTCTTTTCCATCTCTTCCAGAGTGGGAAGCCGGGCCTCAGTCTGAAGCATAGTTGGCGCACCACTTCGGCTGGCGATCGGCTCCGGCAAGTCGCTCAGGCCAATCTCATGCCCCGGACACAGCGCAAACAAACGCTCAATCACATTTTGCAACTCACGGATGTTGCCCGGCCACGCATAGGCTTGCAGCTTGGCCAGAGCCTCGGGAGCGAGCGCTTTTGGCTCGACCTTGTAAGCCGCGCTAAAAGCCGCAATAAAGTGGTCGATTAAGAGCGGGATATCATCCCTCCGCTGGCGCAGCGGTGGCAGATGGATCGGAATCACGTTCAGCCGATAGAACAAGTCTTCTCGGAACGCGCCTTTTTCCACCTCTTGGGAAAGATTGCGGTTACTGGCAGCAATAATCCGCACATCAACGGTGACCGGTTTGTTGGCGCCGAGCGGGGAGACTTCGCGTTCTTGGATAGCGCGCAAAAACTTGACCTGGAGAGCAAGGGGAATCTCGGTGACCTCATCCAGGAATAAGGTTCCACCGTGGGCGGCCTGGAAAACTCCGTTGTGATCGGCAATCGCTCCGGTAAAAGCGCCCCGTCGGTGTCCAAAGAGCTGGCTGTCAAGCAAGGTCTCTGACATAGCTCCACAATTCAGGGCCACAAACGGACGGGCAGCCAAAGGCCCCTTTTGGTGAATTGTGCGCGCCACCAGCTCCTTACCGGTGCCGCTCTCACCGGTAACAACGACCGTACTTTTGTTGGTACTGACCGCCTGAATGATCGCATAGATCTCCCGCATTGCCGGACTCTTGCCGATCAGTTCGCCAAACTTCTTATACGCCCAGACCTCACGCCGCAGTTGACGGACCTCTTGCTGTAAGCGTTTGGTTTCGAGCAGTTTCTCAACCTTGATGAGCAGCGCATCCGGACTGCACGGTTTAGTCAAATAATCCGTCGCCCCGCACTGCATGGCCTCGACGGCACTCTCAATGGTCCCGTACCCGGTGAGGACGATAACGGCACAGCCCCGCTCCTCGATATTCATACGGTGCAGCAACTGCATACCGCCCATGACCGGCATTTTTAGATCGGTGATGACGATGTCAAACGGAGCGGCATCAAGCTGACGGAGCGCCTCTTTGCCATTGCCTGCCGTGCTGACGACATAACCCCGGCGTTGAAGGATCTTGGCCTGCGTTTTGGCCATATTGACTTCGTCTTCGACCAACAGAACTCGAGCAGGCATGGCGGTCTTTGCCCCTCTGCTCCCCGCCTCTGATAGTATGTCACACGGACGGGGGCCGATTTTGGTTGGTGGAGTTATTGGAATGGCTTGACGCGGGAGAATCTTCATCACATGGACACGGCAGATCGATCAGAAAGGTGGTGCCCCGATCCGGCTCACTCTGGACGGTGATATTCCCCCGATAGCGTTTGATCACCGAATGTACGACAGACAAGCCTAGCCCCGTACCCTGGCCTGGATCCTTGGTGGTGAAAAACGGGTTGAAGATGTTGCTGAGGTGCTCCTGAGCAATGCCACCGCCGGTGTCACCAAATTCGATCCGCACTTGCAGTGGGTCGTGTCGCTGGGTGCGGACCCGCAGTTCTCCGCCCTGCGGCATGGCCTGAACGGCGTTGGTAACCAGATTCAAAAACACCTGCCGCAGAGCGTTTTGATTCGCTAAACAGGTCCCAACCTCACCCCACGAGGTGGAGGCTTTGACGTTATGATTTTCCAGGTATTTATGCATGAGCTGGAGCGTCTTGCGTAACAGCTCATTGAGATTGACCGGCTCCAGCTCGGTACCGCTGTCGCGCGAAAACTCCAGCAGGTTGGTAATGATTTCCTGGGCACGGGCGATCTCTTCCTTGGCAATCTGGAGGTCTTCAGCGATTTCGGGATTATCCGTATTGGCAATCTGGCTCAGATCATAGATCGTGTTCAGAATAATGCCCAGCGGATTGCGAATCTCGTGTGCAATGCCGGCCGCCAGTTGGCCGATCGCTGCCATCTTTTCCGACTGGATAAGCTGGCTCTCCAGCCGTTTATGCGTTTCCTGCTCGTTGCGCAGCGCTTCCTCGTGCGCCTCGACAAAAAAATCGGTAATGTGCAAAATCCGCTCGGAGAATTCTTGGTCCAACAGGCCCACCAGCTCGGCCAGGCGTTGGCGGTCCTCGGCATAGGCCACCTGGAGTCGGTCAACCAGAAACAAGCGAAGCTTCATCTGGCAGGATAAAAACCGTGATGCTGGCGAGTGCGAGATAAACCCGTGACGAGCGTGCTGCTGGAGATAGGCGTAGGTCTCGATATCGGACGGGTCTTCAATATGATTGGCCCAGCGCACCAGGGCGTCGTACATACTGCGCGAGATTTCCGGGATCAACGTGCTAGGCAGATGAAAGGCAGGCACAATGAGCGGCGTCCATTCTGAGATGACCTCTGCGGCCTGGGTGCGGATAAAGCTCGCCAACTCGGTCCGTAGCGGGCTAGGCTGACGCGGCCAGGGAGTCAGCACACAGCCGCGCATATAGTCTTCAATTCGCTGGAGATGGCCTTCGAGAGGCTGTTCAAAGATTGGCACGGCGAACTCCCCTTTTTCCTCTCCCCTAGCGTCTCTAGGTGGGTGAAACAAGCCCCCGGCAGCTCTTCATTTTATGGTCTGTCCTCGCTATGCTAGACAGTCTTGGGTTACAGACAAGACATGAACGAGCGTAACCTCGCGTGCGCATAGATGTTTGATGAAGCAGAAAGAGCGTCGTCCTATCCGGGAGGACCCCGATGTGCAGCTCATGCTGCGCTTTCAAGATGGAGACACAGAAGCGTTTAATGAACTCTTCCAGAGATATTCTCCAGCGGTCGTCAACTTTGTCGCCCAGTTCCTCGGCAATCGGGCTCGGGCTGAGGAAATCGCCCAGGACGTGCTGCTCAAAGTCTATGGTCAGCAGCGCCAGTATGAACCCACCGCCAAGTTTTCGACCTGGCTGTTTAAGATTGCGCACAACCATTGTCTCAATGAAGTGCGCAAGCGAGAGTACACGGTTAGGCTGGAACCGGTCGAGCCGCAAGGAGAGGAGGGTGAGCCGAACCTGCCAAGCCCACAGGCAGGGCCAGACAAGGTCTTGGAGGGAGAAGAGGTAGCAGCTAAAATACGCGATATACTGCTCAATATCCCGGATAATCAACGCACGGCAATTTTGCTCAGCCGTCAAGAAGGGATGTCGTATCAAGAGGTCGCAGCGGTGATTGGATGTACTGAGAAAGCCGTCAAAAGCC
The DNA here is from genome assembly GCA_965214605.1 of uncultured Binatia bacterium (SeqCode). Lineage (GTDB taxonomy): Bacteria > Desulfobacterota > Binatia > Bin18 > Bin18 > JAAXHF01. The sequence goes on from OZ243961.1 coordinate 2,107,683, forward strand.
TAGTCTTTCGTGCCACCCAACGCCTCAGAGCAGGGCTTCAGGATATGGTAGACGGGGATGAAACCTAAGTCAGAAACACAAATCATGCCTGACCTAGTCGCCTATCTTGACGGTGAACTCTCAGAGCGGGACCACGGCCGCGTTGCCGCCACCGTAGGGAACTCCTCGCACCTGCAGAGGGAGGCCGTCCGTTTTGAGCGGGTTGGCTCTTTGGTCGCCGAGTTGGCTCGCGTCGCCCCGTCGTCAGATTTTGCCGATACCTTTTGGCGGCGTCTTGAGCGTGAAGGCCAGATTGAGCACGAGTCTCAGTTCGCCCGCTGGCACCGGAAATGGTCTGAAGGGCCCGCCTGGTTCATTGCCGGAGAAGGCTGGAAAGAATGGCTGAGCGGTGGGCCCTGGACGCCAAGCGTGGTTCCGGTTGCCAGCCTATGCCTTATTCTGGCGGCCCTGTTCTCAGGGATGTCCTCGCTCTCGCCGCCCGGTCAACGAACTCAGTCGGAACAGCTTCTCGTTCAAGAACCGCCCCGGCGGCCGACTTGGTTAGAGCAGATTCCGCCTCAGGTGATGGAGAATGCGACCTTTTTCCGTGACTACTGGCTGGCTGCGCGTTTAAAGTGCTGGACGCATTTTGATGAAATCATGCGGACCCAGGTTCCGCGCCGCCCCAGCACCCTGACCCAGGAGCAGGTCCCTCCCACGCTTATTGAGAACCCCAACTTTTTTATGCATTATCAGATTCTCCGCCGGATGGATCAGTTTCAGTATTTTGAATCCGTCCAGAGTGTTTCGTTTGACCAGGCAGACCAAGGGTAAGGCTGACAGCACGAGCGAGGAACAGGTATGGCGGTTCGGTCCCAACAGATCATCCGAGGCATGGTTGCCGGCGTGCTACCATTCATGCTTGGACTAGCCTGTTTCCCAGGATGGGCAGCAGCAGACGACTCCTCTTTTGGTTTCAGCCTAGTTAACCGGAGCTGGGAAGAGATGTCTCTAGCCGAGCGGCAACGAGCCCTGAGAAACTTCCGCCGCTTCCAGCGGCTCCCAGAAGGGCGCAAACAAGACTTACAAAATGCCTATGACACGTGGCAGCAGCTCCCCGCCGCAGAGCGTGAGCGCATTCAACACAACTATCAGCGCTACCGGGAGATGAACTCATACGAGAAAGAAGAATTTCGCCTTAAGTATAAGCACTGGCAATCGCAGCAACGCTAGCTCCTGCGTACCCCCTCCTTGCCCTTCCATCGCTCCATCAACCTCACGTCACTTCTTTGCGACCCTTTCTTCGGTCGGATTTGAACGCTAGGATACGGTCATGGCCTACCCAGACTCTGCTCTCCCTCCTGTGTCTCCGCTTGCCCAAGACCTGCTCGCCCTGCTGGCCGATCGTATCCTCCTGTTCGACGGTGCTATGGGCACCTCAATACAAGACCGTCAGCCCGATGCCGCTACATTTGGCGGGGCTGACTACGAAGGCTGTAACGAATATCTCGTGCTCACGGCTCCACACCTCATCGCCGATATCCATGCCGGGTTTCTCCAAGCCGGGTCCGACATTATTGAAACGGATACCTTTGGCGCGACACGTATTGTCTTGGCCGAATACGGGCTTGAGGACAGAACCATGGAGATCAACCACACCGCGGCCGAAATTGCTCGGCAGGTGGCCGGCCAATACAGCACACCAGCCAAACCCCGCTTTGTAGCCGGCTCAATGGGGCCGACGACGAAGACGATCTCAGTGACCGGCGGGGTGACGTTTGCCAAGATGCGAGCCGCCTACGCTGAACAGGCTGAGGGGCTGCTGCGCGGCCACGTCCATCTGCTCATCCTAGAGACCGCCCAAGACGCCCTTAACCTGAAGGCCGGTCTGATTGGCATTGATGATGCCTTCCATACCCTTGGTCTGCGGGTGCCGGTGATTGTGTGTGGCACGATCGAAACCATGGGGACCACGCTGGCCGGTCAAAGCATTGAAGCGTTGTACGTTTCGCTGGCCCACAAAGATTTGCTGGCTATGGGTCTGAACTGCGCAACCGGTCCGGACTTCATGACCGACCACTTGCGCACTCTGTCTGAGCTATCCCGCTTCCCGGTCATGTGTATGCCTAATGCAGGCCTACCGGATGAAAACGGGCATTACAACGAATCCCCCGAGCTGCTGAGCGCCAAACTAGAGCGCTTTGTCAACCAGGGCTGGGTGAATATAATGGGCGGCTGTTGCGGCACCACCCCCGCCCATCTGCGGCTCTTGTCGCAGATGCTCACAGGGAAAAAGCCGCGCCAACACCAAGGACCACGACGCAGCGTTGTGTGTGGCCTTGAACCGTTGGTGATTGACGAAGACAAACGGCCAATCCTGGTTGGGGAACGGACGAATGTTATTGGGTCGCGAAAATTTAAACGCCTGATCACCGAAGGGGCGTTTGAAGAGGCGGCAGAGATTGGACGGCGCCAAGTGCGGGGTGGTGCCCAGGTGGTTGATGTGTGTCTGGCCGACCCAGACCGTGAAGAAGGCGAAGATATGACGACCTTTTTGGAGATCTTGGTCAAAAAGGTCAAAGTCCCGCTGATGATTGACTCGACCGATGCGCAAGTCATTGAGACAGCGCTTGAGCGCTGCCAAGGCAAGGCTCTTATTAACTCGATTAACCTCGAAGATGGTGAGGAACGATTTCAAAAAATCATCCCACTCGTCAAACGCTACGGTGCGGCCGTGGTGGTCGGCTGCATTGACGAAGACCCTGTGCAGGGCATGGCAGTCACCCGCCACCGCAAACTTGAAATCGCTCGACGCAGTTACGGGCTGCTTACCCAAAAGTATGGCTTGGACCCGGAAGATTTGATCTTCGACCCGCTGGTATTTCCGCTCGGCACAGGCGACCAAAACTATATTGGTGCTGGCCAAGAAACGATCGAAGGCGTCCGGTTGATTAAACACAACTTTCCCGCGTGTAAAACCATCCTTGGCATCAGCAATGTCTCTTTCGGTCTGCCGTTGGCCGGCCGCGAGGTGCTGAACTCGGTCTTTTTGTACGACTGTGTCAAAGCCGGCCTAGATATGGCGATTGTCAACGCCGAAAAGCTCGAGCGCTACGCCTCGATTTCGGAAGAAGAGCGGTGTCTGTCAGAGGACTTGATCTACTGGCGTGGCGAGGACCCGATCGCCGCCTTTACTGCTCACTTCCGCCACCGACAAACGAGCAATAAACCGGAGACGGACCGGGATCGGCCGCTGGATGAACGTCTGGCACGCTATATTATTGAGGGCTCGAAGGACGGTCTGATTGACGATCTGAACGAGGCCCTGCAAGACAGAAAGCCGCTCGATATCATTAACGGTCCGCTCATGGCCGGTATGGACGAGGTCGGCCGCCTGTTCAATAACAATGAACTCATCGTCGCTGAGGTCTTACAGAGCGCTGAGTCAATGAAAGCTGCGGTCGCCCACCTTGAGCCGCTTATGGAAAAAACCGCGGAGGCGCTCAAGGGCACGGTCATTTTGGCCACAGTCAAAGGTGATGTCCACGATATTGGCAAAAACCTCGTTGAAGTTATCCTAGGCAATAACGGCTATCGGGTCATCAATCTAGGCATTAAGGTCCCGCCGGAAACCCTGATTGATGCTTACCGGGAACACCAGCCCGATATGATTGGCTTGTCCGGTTTGCTGGTCAAATCTGCCCAACAGATGGTGGTGACGGCTCAAGATTTACACAATGCTAGGGTTCAGTGTCCGATTCTGGTTGGCGGAGCCGCTCTGACCGCTCGGTTTACCGCCAACAAGATTGCTCCGGAGTATAAAAATCTGGTCTGTTATGCCAACGATGCGATGAACGGTCTTGATTTGGCCAACCAGCTAGTTAATCCCGGCAAACGGGCCCACCTCGTCCAGAAACTCGCGGCGGAACAGGAACGTTTGACTCGGCAGGCGGCAGAGCCGGTACGTGTCTCCAGGAATGGGCGGACGGCTCCCCAAACTTCCTCGGTGACCCACGAACATCCCATACCAAGTCCACCAGACCTGCGTTTGCATGTGATTGAGGATCACGACCTCGAAGAGATTTTCGCCTATGTCAACCCGACGATGCTGTATAGCAAACACTTGGGGCTCAAGGGCAACCTCGACACCCTGCTCGAACAGCAGGATGAGAGAGCCGTGGGTCTACACGCTCAGGTTCGCGCCCTGCAGGACCGCATCCTAGAGAAAAATTTGATGCACGCAAAGGGAGTCTACAAGTTCTTTCCCGCTCAGTCTGACGGCAATACTCTGCTCGTCTATAACGCGGCGGGCAGTCAGGTGGTTGCAACTTTCGCGTTTCCGCGCCAGTTGCACGGCGAAGGGTTATGTCTGAGCGATTTTGTTGTCCCGCAGGCTGCCGGCCGGATGGATTACATTGCGCTCTTTGCGGTGACCTGCGGCGGTGGTATCCGAGAACTATCGGAGCACTACAAACAGGCTGGACAGTATTTTGTATCGCACGCCGTGCAAGCCTTGGCGATTGAAAGTGCCGAAGGTTTTGCCGAACTCCTGCACCGCCGTCTGCGCGAAATGTGGGGCTTTGCCGACCCGGCCGACATGACCATGCGCGACCGCTTTAAAGCCCGGTATCGGGGGGTTCGGGTCAGTTTTGGCTATCCGGCCTGCCCACGTTTAGAAGACCAATGTATCCTCTTTCGGCTCTTGTCTCCAGAGACCGTCGGCCTCCAGCTCACCGAAGGCTTTATGATGGAGCCAGAGGCATCGGTCTCAGCGCTCGTTTTCCATCATCCCCAGGCGCGCTACTTTAGCATTCTGGAAGAAGAGTTGAGGGAATTTGAACAAGGGCTGGGCGTCATCAATTGAGAGACGCGGCACCAGACCAAAACCGAGGTCCGCAGTCTTCCGCTTCCGAATTGAATTTTGCAGCGATGCAGGAGCGGAGGAGTCTAGCAGCTTTTGTTCAAGTCCAACCGCAAACCGGGCAAGACCGGATCACCAGATAGCAGCATGCACCGCGGTCCTCGTAGTTGCCTCTATGACATACCATCCCAACTAAACACACATAAAATCTTACCTGCTGTCCCAATACGGAGCGGCCAGGTCTTCTCTTGACAAAGCCCAGCCAGCCGATTAGTCAGGGGACAGCTTTTTTCCTGAGAGGGGCATATGCCAACAAAATACGTCGATGTTGACGGCTATGCGGTCCATTATTTTCATACCGGCCAAACAACCCTGCCCCCAGTCGTTCCAGATGTCAGCCAGGGTAAACTGATCCTGTATCTTCACGGGGCGGGGAGTAATGGGCATTTTGCCCACAAGTTGCTCGGTCCCCTGTCGGCCAAGCACAGCCCCCTCTCCTTCGATTTTCCGGCCCACGGCCGCTCGAGCGGCATCGATAGCCTAGGAAATATCACGGCCTATAGCGATTTCACCTACAGTTTGTGGCGAACGCTCGGCATTCGTCCGGCGGTGTTGATGGGCCATTCCATGGGTGGGGCGATTGCCATGGACTTAGCTCTCCGTCATCCCGAGATGGTCGATGGCCTGATCCTGACTTGCACGGCCGCCACATTCAACATTCCGGACGAGCGGATTGAGACCTGGGCACAGGTCATGAAGGGCCGCCAATCCCAGCCGTTTACTAAAGATTCCTGCTCGCCCAAGACGCCGCAAGACATTGTCCGGCAGGGCTGGATGGAACAGATTAAGACCGACCCGCGCGTCCGCTACTTCGATTTGGTTGCCTGCCAACAGGTCGATCTGAGATCCAGACTGGGCGAGATCAGGACACCAACGCTGATTCTGGCCGGTCAAGACGATACCGCCACGCCAGTCGCCCAGAGCGAGGAACTCTGCGCCCAAATTCCCGGCGCCCAGCTCAGCGTTATCGAAGCTGCTGGCCACTGGCTCCCAATCGAAAAGCCACAGGCGGCGTGCGATGCTATTGAGGCATTTTTTGGCTAATCTAGTGAAAGAGGACAGATCATGAGCATTAGAGGAAAAACCGCCGTCGCTGGCGTGTACGAGCATCCGCTCCGCTGGGCGCCGCACAAAACCCAGTACCAGATTATGGCTGAGAGCGCCCGTGGCGCGCTGGAGGACGCTGGTCTGACGCTGAAAGACGTCGATGGCCTGTTTACCTCTGGGGTGAGCGGGATGGGTATCGTCTCTCTCGCAGAGCACCTGAATCTGAACCCCGATTATCTGGACTCCAATTCTATCGGGGGCTCGTCTTTTGTGTCGCATACCGCCCACGCGGCCGCAGCGATTGCAGCTGGCTACTGCAACGTTGGCCTGATTTTGTACGGGAGCAAATGGTCGTCTGACCGGTTTGCGATTGGCACGGCCGGAGGGGCATCAGGAGATCCGCCCGATCAGCAGGAAAACAGCTTCGGGCCAACTACGGTTGGAGCCTATGCTCTGGTTGCACAGCGTCATATGCACGAATTTGGGACGACCAGCGAGCAACTGGCTGAAATAGCAGTGGTCACCAGAAAGCATGCCTCACTCAACCCCAATGCTAAGTTCCGCGACTTGATCAGCGTCGAAGACGTGATGAAATCGCGAATGGTGTCGTCTCCCCTCCACCTGCTGGACTGCTGCATGATCTCAGACGGCGGGGGGGCGGTTGTGGTCACCTCGGCCGAACGCGCACGTGACCTGAGAAAGAAACCCGTCTACATCCAGGGGGCTTCCGAAGCCTGCTATCATACCAGCGCCGGCCTGCGGGATTTGACCGATGCGGCGGCCAAACAGTCAGGCCCCAAGGCCCTGCAGCGGGCTGGTGTTGCGCATAAAGACATCGACATGGCAATGATCTACGACTCTTTCACCATAACCTTGTGCGTTACCCTGGAAAGCTTAGGCTTTTGTAGCAAGGGAGAGGGGGGCTCATTTGTCCAAAATGGACGGATTGGGCTGGGCGGCGAGCTGCCGATCAACACCGATGGCGGTGGTCTGTCATCAAATCACCCCGGCATGCGCGGCATTTTTCTAGTTATTGAAGCCACTAAGCAGCTGCGCGGCGAATGCGCAGACCGTCAGGTCCACGACTGTCAGCTAGCATTCTGCCATGGAACCGGAGGGTCCCTAGGACTGCGACATAGCGGAGCGAGCTTGGTATTGAGTGTGTAAGGGGGATTTTCTATGGCTGAAGAAAAAAAATACCGAAAACCCTTGCCTCGCCTTGACGAGGAAAACCGCCCCTTTTGGGAAGCCTGCGCACGGCACGAACTCTATGTGCAGAAATGCCGCGGCGACTGTGGTAGGGTCTTTTATTACCCACGCGCTTTTTGTCCGGAAGATCTGTCCACTGACTTTGAATGGCTCAAATGCAGTGGCAAAGGTACCGTCTACACCTATACCGCGACCTACCAGAATCAGAGTGCCGGCTTCCGCAACAACCTGCCCTACATCATGGCCTATGTGGAGCTGGAAGAAGGCGTGCGCATGCTGACAAATATTGTCGACTGTACCCCTGAAGAGGTCACCATCGGTATGCCGGTCGAAGTTACCTTTGAGGATGCCACGCCGGAGATCTCTCTTCCCCTGTTTCGCCCGGTCCGGTGAGAAAACCGTCCGCCTAGACCGACCATACGCACGGTGTCCGGATAGTCTGCTGTCCATTGCCAGACCAGGGTAGTTCTGGCACAATGGACATTCATATCGACCAAAAGCTGAGCCGTTCGGCAAGCTATTTAGGGCAGATACACTATGGCACGTATTATTGATCTCCACTCGCACTCCGAAGCGTCGGACGATAGCCGCGCGCCTGTCGAGGCGTACCTGAAATGGCTGGCTCGCAAACGTGAAGAACGCCCTCTCGATGGTTTAGTCTTAACCGAGCACCGTAAATTTGATTCTGCCAGCGACTACCGCGCCCTCGAAGACAAATATGGTCTGCTCATCCTCAAAGCCTCGGAGGTTGAGACCGAGTATGGCCATATTCTGGTCTACGGGGTCAACGATGATATCCTCAAACGCTTTGATTTCTCCAACGTTCGACTGCCGGCCCAACAGGTCATCAGCGAGGTCGCTCGTATGGGCGGCATTGCCATGCCGTGCCATCCCGGTCGACCGACCATCGGCCTCATCGAACATTACGAACAGAGGCCCCCGCTCGAGGGCGTGTATGGGATTGAAGCCCTCAACGGAGGCAGTAAAAAAGGCGAAAATGAGCGGGTGGCCGAGTTGATCGACCAGTACGGTTACCACGCGTTCGGCGGCAGCGACTCGCATCTGGTGAGCTTCATCGGCATCTGCGCCACCGAATTTGACCAGGACATCAGCTCCACCGAAGATCTGGTCAACGCTCTACGCAGCGGCGGCTACCGGCCGGTAGATTTCCGGGTTCGTAGAGCCCGGGCCTCAAGCGCATCCTAAAGGACACGACTATGGCGCTCGATTTTGATCGTTCCATTTTGGGGACCGTCTTTGATGAGACCTCATTTGTTCCCATTACCAAAGAAGAGATTCTGGAATTTGCGGCAGCCCTAGGAGAGACCAACCCGCTCTATACGGATGAGGCCGCCGCAGCCAACGGTCCGTACGGTGGCTTGGTTGCTCCGCCGACGTTTATCACCAAGCTGCGTCCGAACAAAATGACGCCCGAGAATATGCCGAAGTTCGGCAAAGTTGGCTTTGACGGCGGGAGAGATCTGGAGGTATTTGAGCCGGTTCGACCCGGCGACACGCTCAAGATGGTCAGTAAGATTCACGACATCTATGAAAAAACTGGGCGCAGCGGCAGCATGTATTTTATCGTCCTCCGCAACGAGGTCAGCAATCAGAACGGTGAAAAAGTGGCCGTGATCGACCATAGGATTATGCAGCGATGAGCAGCTTATACTTTGAAGATGTTGAAGAGGGCGACGAGTTCCCCACCCTGGACATGTTTCTGACCAAGAATCAGGTCCGCCGCTATGCGCGGACCGCCAATATGGATTTTCCACGCTTTACCGATGACGAGGGTGCCCGCAAGGAGGGCCTACCCGGCATGATTGCGCCCGGTGTCATGAGCATGGGACTGCTAGCACGTATGATCAGCGACTGGAACCCCGCCGCCTGTATTACCCGCATCGGAACGACGTTCCGCAGCCCGGTCCTGCCCGATAACAATATTCACCTGTGCGGCGCGGTCACCCAGAAAGACGAACGGACTCATACTGCCGAATGTGACATTTGGATGGAAAACGACGACGGTGAACGCTGGGTTATTGGCACCGCAACGGTTGCCTTGCCGACAAAATCGGCCTAATGTTCCTCCCCTACTCGTCTGCCTCTGAACGTTCTCTATCCTGGAATAAAGGATAAGGGAGAGGGAGCTCTCACATGATCAGTCGAATCGTTCTTATGTCGCTTGTGTTGCTGAGCCTGTGCTTTATGAGGGGCTGGTCGACTCCTGCCCAGGCTCAGTTCGACACCGGTCTTGAAGACTCCTTAGACGCACCCGCCCAGGTCTATAAAAATTCTCGGCTCGAAACCTTCAACGAAGCCATGTTTGACGTCAACCTGTGGCTGGACGAGAAACTCCTGCGGCCGGTTGCCAGGAGCTATGAAAAAGTCGTTCCTGAGGGCGCCCGTCTGGGCGCACGACGCTTCTTTCTCAATCTGGGCTTCATTCCGCGTGCCGCCAATAGCCTCCTTCAGCTCAAGTTCGACGGGGCGGCGCGAGAAGTGAGCCGCTTCATGCTCAACACGACAATCGGCGGACTCGGCTTCTTCGATGTGGCCAAGAACCAGTTTGGGATTCAGGAGAGCAACGAAGACTTCGGGCAGACACTAGGCCATTACGGCGTAGAAGACGGAGGGTATCTTGTCCTCCCCTTTTTGGGTCCGTCAACCGTACGCGACACCGTGGGTTTTGTGATCGATGGAGCGATGGATCCCAAACAGTATATCCTGTCCGGCACACACAACTTTGCGATTAGTAGCGGAACGACCGTCACCAACGCCGTCAACGAACGCTCGTTGAACCTAGAGCTGTTTGAGCAGGTTGATCGCTTCTCGCTGGATCTCTACAGCGCCGTCCAGGACTTCTACCTGCAGCGCAGAGAGCAGCTGATCGAGGAATAGGGCGGCATGCGATATCACCGAGAGATGATGATGGAGTTATGCCGCCGTCCGGTCCAAGTCTGGATTTGGCTCGCCTTGGGTTTGGTACTCGCCTGTGCCGGACCGGCACAGGCCGAGACTCCGCCCCAAATGACACGGGAGTTGATCGAGTCTATTATCGCCTGTGCAACAGCGGACGGGGCTCAACCGAGCGGCTGTGATGTTGAAAAAATCGAGGGGCATCTGGCCCTCGCCCAGCTCGCCCGCTGGCTGATGGGCCCCCACTGGCAGGATCTAGGCCAGCAAAAACAGAACGATTTCGCTGCCTTACTCGCCCGCCTGCTGCGTGATGTCGCCTATCCGCGAGCGGCCGAGTTCTTATCCAGCAATCAAATTGTGTACGGCCAGAATCATGTTGACGGTAAGGAAGCTATTGTTGAAACCTCGCTCGTCAACGCCGAAGAAGGGCAGGTCGTGATCAAGTACCGCTTACACCTCATTGACGATAGGTGGAAAGTCTGGGACGTGTATCTCGACGGGGTGAGCATGGCAGGCAACCTGCGCAAACAGGTTCAGTCTATCATGGCTCGCAAGTCCTACGGGGAGTTGGTTGAGCGTATGCAGAAAAAACTCAATTGGGACGATCCTCAGTAGGCGGTGGAGAACCACGCGTGCCTTCGTCTGCCCCTTCTGCCCCCCTCTCTCCACCGCACTTGACGTGGGAACAGCATACCCTGCATTCCCTGGCCCGCCTGACCACGACCTATCCCATCACGATTCTGACCGTGTGCCTAGTCTTGGTCAGTGTGGCGCTGAGCTATACCGCCTCATATCTGGAGTTTGTCACTGGCCGGAATGAGCTCATTGACAGCAACAAGCCGTATATCAAGCTAGAGGAGCAATACGCCGAGGAGTTTAGCAGCCTTGACCAGTTCTTCGTTGTGGTCGAGCCACAAGATATTGAGCAGGGCCAAGCCTTTATGGTCCGGCTTGGCGAGCTTCTGACCCGGGAGACGGGCTATATTGAGGACGTCTTCTATCAGGTTGATACCACCTCGCTCGACGGCAAAAAGCTCCTCTACCTGCCCACCGAGGACTTGCAGAGCCTATTCGGCGATATTTCCGACTCTCGGGATCTGATCCAGGAAATCACCGTCGCCCCGGGCCTCAACACCCTGTTTGAGGCTATTAACCGGCAGATCAGCGCCGCCACCGTCTCCCACCTCATTGGCAGCCTGTTGGGTCTAGGTCTTCCCGAAGACGAACCACAGGAGGAAAATCGAGAAACTCCGGACGAAACGCCGACGCCGCAGATCGGCCTTCTCAATTCTCTGCTGTATGAGATGGACCAGGCGCTCAGCAACCCGGCTCATCGCTATCAGTCACCCTGGGAAGAGTTCTTTGGCGATACCCAAACGCTGTCGGACGAGGGCTTCCTCGTGTCCGGCAACCGTCAGTTTCTCTTCATGCTAGTCGAACCCGCAGATCCGGAAGAGGCCGGACTGACCGAGCTGCAAGACGCCATTACTACGATTCGGCACATTATTCATGACTTGCGATCGGACTTCCCCGGACTCGACGCCGGTCTGACCGGCATTGAGGTCCTCGACACCGATGAGATGACCAGTGCCCAGAGCGATGCACCGGCGGCAACGCTCGCGACAGCGCTGGGTATTGGTCTATTGTATCTGACCTTTTTTCAGCGCATCAGGCACCCGGTTCTTATTCTCTCCTCGCTGCTGGTCGGACTATGCTGGACTATGGGCTTTGTCACCCTGGCGGTCGGTCACCTAACGATTATCAGCCTGTTTGTCGCTCCCCTGCTGCTAGGTTTAGCCGACGATTTCGGTGTCCACTTTATGACCCGCTACGAGGAAGAACGCGGCGCCGACAGAGACCCGATTGCTGCTCTCCATCAGGTCTATATTCATACTGGACCGAGCATTATCGCCGGGGCATCCACAACGGCTCTGGCCTTTGCAGCCATTATGCTGGCCGATTTCCGAGGCATGCAAGAACTCGGCCTAATGTCCAGCGTCGGTATCTTGCTGTCCATGTTGGCCATGTTCAGCTTTCTGCCCGCTCTAGTCGTGGTAGTTGAGCGTATCCGTCCCTGGCGGGCGCACTCGACCCGCCCGAGTTTTTTGAGTACCCCCTTCACCGCGTTGGGGAGGCTGGTGGAGAACAGGCGGCGGTCGGTTTTGGTGTTAGCTGGTCTGCTAACACTGGGGGCGCTGGGAGCACTCCCGACCGTTCGGTTTGACTACGACCTGCTCAACCTCCAAGCCCATGGCACCCCTTCGGTTGAGTGGGAGAGACGTATCATTGCCCATTCGGAACGCGCCTCCTGGAATGCCTTGGCAACGGCTTCAACCCCCCAGGCTGCCATGCGGAAAGCGGCAGCGTTTGAAGCCCTGCCAGTCGTCGAAACGGTCGAAAGTATGGCCTCTTTTATCCCCGCCGGTCAGGCTCAGCGGATGGCGCTGGTCCACGATCTACAGCCCCTGCTGGCTGACCTCCCCCCGGTTCTGGCGAGGCCCTCGCCCGTTATGGTGTTCGACCTCCAGCGTTCTCTTGATCAGATTCGGTTTAAAGTTCGAGAGAGTAATGAAGACTGGGACCCTGAAAAAAAACCTACAGAAAGTGAGTTGAGCACGGCCCGCAGCCGGCTGAAAACCATTGTCACCCGTTTACAAAACCTCCCCCAGAACGAAGCCCGGGCTGCGCTCAGCCGGTTTCAGGCCGATCTGTTTCAAGATTTTGCCGATGTCTGGAGCCTCCTGTGGAATAATATCCATCCCTCCGGTCCAATTACTCTGGCCGATATTCCACCCCAGCTCAAAAAACGCTTTGTGAGCCGCAACGAGGACAAGTTCTTACTCCAGATCTATCCCAAGCACAATATTCGTGAGCAGCAGGCGCTCGAAGCCTTCATCCAGCAGCTGCGCGAGGTTGACCCTGATGTCACGGGCTCGCCGGTCATTGGCTACGAGTCGATCCGTGCCATGCAGCAGGGCTATATCGAAGCCGCGATGTACGCCCTGATTGCGATTGTGATTGTCACCTTTAGTACCTTGCGGAGTGTCACCGATACCCTGCTTGCTCTCCTGCCGCTAGGTCTGGGGATGGTTTGGGCCGGCGGCCTGATGTGGCTGTGCAAGCTCCAGTTCAACGTTGCCAACCTGGTGGCCGCCCCCCTCATTATTGGCATCGGCATCGAAAACGGTATTCACCTCGTCCACCGTTTTCGAGAAGACCCGCAGACGACACCAGCCAGTTTAATCGCGGGCAGTACAGGCCAAGCTGTAGCCCTGTTTTCGCTAACGACTATGGTCGGCTTCGGTAGCCTGATGATCGCCAAATACTATGGCGTTTTTAGTATGGGCTTGCTACTGTCGTTGGCAGTAGGCGGCGTCCTGGTCGCCTCCCTTGTTGTGCTCCCGGCGTTTTTGTCTTGTCCGGCACGTCACAGGGCACCTTATGAGAGTGACCGCGCCTAGGCTGCATGCGGAAAATTACCCCCATGATCATCGGGACCGACTTTCTCAAGACGCTGCGTGCTGAAGGCTTCGATTTTTTCACCGGAGTGCCCTGCTCGCTGGTCAAGAGTTTGATTGCCCGCCTCGAAGAGGAAGGGCCGTATATTCCGGAAACCCGCGAAGACGCAGCGGTCGGCCTAGCGGCTGGCGCCTATATGGCCGGTAAACAGCCAGTCGTTATCATGCAAAATTCGGCCTTAGGAGTGTGTCTCAACGCCCTCGCCTCGCTGAGTCTGATCTACGATCTGCCGTGTCTGTTGCTCGTCACCTGGCGCGGTTATCAGGGAAAAGACGCCCCCGAGCATCTCATCATGGGAAACATCTCCCCCCGCTTATTCGAGACCTTGCGCATTCCGTATCGGGTGTTGAGTGTCGAGACTACCATGCAAGACGCCGGGTGGGCTGCCGATATCATCCATCACGGCAAAAAACCGGTGGCTCTGTTACTCCCTCCGGGGGTGCTTGAGTGAAGCTGGCAGACGCCTTAGGGATAATGATTCCCCTGCTGCACGACGAGCTCGTCGTGCATGCCAACGGTTTTATTTCGCGTGAATCCTTCAATCTCAGTGACCGGCCGGGCAACTTCTATATGATCGGCTCTATGGGGCTTGCCTCATCTATCGGTCTGGGCGTTGCCCTCAATCGTCCCAATCGTCGTGTTGTGGTCTTTGACGGCGACGGCAATGTCCTCATGAATATGGGCTCCTTGGCACTGATTGGCGCCACCCAACCGCCCAACTTCGTTCACATCGTTTTCGACAATGAAGCCTATGGCTCAACTGGTAATCAGCGCACGATCTCGGGTCAAGTCGCCCTGGAAGATATCGCCCGCTCCAGCGGCTACCAGCACGTCGGCAGGGTTGGCACACCGGGAGGTCTTAAAGCTGCGGCAGGCGAATTGCTCGGTCAGGCCGGACCCTCGTTTCTGTTAATTAAGATTGAACCTGACTGGCAAGAACGCAAAATCGGCCGTATCACGCACGAACCGCCCCAGATTGCGCGGCGATTTATCGAAGCCATTAAAAAATGAAGAAACGTCGAATGATAAAACGCAACGGTCAAAAGGAAGACACGGGAAAATACGGTTCTTCACGTGTTGACCCTTGACTTCTGAGTTCTCCATGCAGCCCATCCTCCTCAACCCCGGCCCGGTTAACGTCTCCCCGTTCGTACAAGAGGCCCTTTTGGGTGGAGACCTCTGCCACCGTGAAGAAGAATTCTCAAACCTGTTGCGTGCCATCCGCTCAAAACTCCTCAAGGCCTTTGCCCACCAACACTATACCTCGGTCGTCATCAGCGGTTCAGGCACCTCAGCGGTAGAAGCAATGGTGTCCTCAGCCCTGCCCCCAGGGAAAAAACTCTTGGTCATCAATAACGGTGTCTACGGCGAGCGTATGCTACGTATGGCTAGAGCTCATAGAATACCAAGTGTCGAATTGCGCTACAGCTGGACCGAGCCACCCGACGTCGGTCAGATCGAATCCAGGCTTCAGGCTGATCCGTCTATCGGCGGTGTCGCCCTAGTCCATCATGAGACAACCACCGGACTGTTGAATCCGGTTTCCGAGGTCGGATCCCTGACTAGGCGGCTAGACCGTGTGTTCCTCCTCGATGCGGTCAGCGCCTTGGCCGGCGAAGATCTCGACCTTGTTCGCGACCAGGTCGATCTGTGTGCCTGTACGGCCAACAAATGTGTGCAAGGCTTGCCCGGTGTGGCCTTTGTTTTGGTTCGGTCTGCCCTGATGCGGGCTATGCAACACCACGAACCCAGCTCGCTCTCTCTTCACTTGCCTCTCCACTGGGAAGCCCAGGAACGCAACAGTGTCCCTTTTACGCCGTCGGTGCAAACCTGGTACGCCCTTAACGCCGCTCTTGATGAACTCCTAGAGGAAACTGTGGCGGCGCGTATCCAGCGCTACCGGGCGGCCTCGCAACTGCTGCGGGCAGGTTTCGATCGCCTGGGGCTGCGGTTTCTTTTGCCGCCCGAACTGCGGGTCAATTCGCTCACCGCGCTGTTCTTGCCTGACGACATGAGCTATCAAGACCTGCACGACCAACTCAAGAAACGTGGATTTGTTATCTATGAAGGTCAAGGTCAGCTCCGTCCCGATATCTTCCGGATTGCCAACATGGGGCATCTGAACCTTGACGACTTTCGCCGCTTCCTCCAAAGCCTCGAAGACGTTCTGCGCTAATCTTTTCAGGGCGTACGTACACGTTATGAAAGCCATTATTCTTGCCGCCGGTATCGGCAAACGCTTCAAAGCTCCCACCGACCAGATCCCCAAGTGTTTAATTGAAATACAAGGTCGAACCCTCTTAGAGCGGACCTTATCCGCTCTTGGCGCGGCTGGGGTTAGCCGGGCGGTGGTAGTCGTTGGCTATCGAGGTGAGATGATTGAGAACACAATTGGGGCGAGGTGTGGCCACGTCCAGGTCTCATACATCACCAACGCCCGCTATGATCGGGGAGCGATCCTGTCGCTATGGAGTGCCCGCCAGGAATTTGACGATGATCTCCTTATCATGGATGCCGACGTCCTGTTCCCGACCGCAATGATCAGCCGTCTGGTCGAGTCTCCCCATCCGAACTGCTTTTTGCTCGACCCCAGCACAACTCACACCGGAGAAGAACAAATGCTGTTGACCCGTGGCGGACGGGTGGTGACAATTGTTCGGGGGGGATCTGGGGACTATGATCTAGTCGGCGAGTCCATCGGGTTTCTCAAGATTTCCCGTCAGGATGCACCTCTCCTGCGCACAATTCTTGACGATCAGATTGCCCAAGGGCGGGATACGATCGAACATGAAGAAGCCTACCCGATGTTCCTCGCTCAGCGGTTTGTCGGTTTTGAGCAGGTTGAAGATCTTCCGTGGATAGAAATAGATTTTCCCCAAGATTTAGAGCAGGCCAAGCGGGAAGTTCTGCCACGTATTCTTGCTCTTGATCGGCCATAGGCCGAATCCTCTTGTACCCTCTCCCTTCGTTACCAAAAAGATGTTCGTGATGTCCAATCGAACGAAATGCGCCCACGAACATCTTTTACTCCCCTCCCCCCTCAGGCCCCTAGTCCGCCTGTCTCCACCCGCCCTAGCAAGCCTGTTTGTCATTGTGGCCGGTCTCATTTTCTTTTGGCGACTGGGCGAAGGACCAATTTATCGGACCATGGAAGGGCGGGAAGCCCTCGTTATGCAAGAGATGCTGCGTACCGGCAATTGGGTGCTGCCTTTACGCAACGGAGAGACGATTCCTTCCAAGCCGCCGTTGGTGCACTGGGTTGGTGCCGGCGTTGCCCATCTGAGCGGGGAGATGTCGGAATGGGCAGCCCGATTTCCGTGTGCTCTGTTCTCGGCCCTGAGTGTCGGCCTGACCTGTTTCCTCGGCTGTCGGGTGGCCAATCGCGAGGTCGGCATCCTGGCCTCCCTGCTTGTCCTCACCACACCTCTGTTTGTCGAAATGGCCCGTGAAGCCTGGGTGGATTCGGCCTTGGCCTTTTTTGTCCTAGCCAGCCTCACCAGTTTTGCCTGTATGTATAAAGCCGACGAATGGCAGGGTTGGCGAAGCCTGGCCTTTGCGCTGTCCCTAGCCGGCGCAAGCCTCAGCAAAGGACCGATTGGTATCATTCTGCCCGCTCTCGTGATCGGGCTCTACCTCACGGCTCAGGGGCAACTGTCGCGCATCCGGCAGCTGTTGAGCCCAACCAACGTCGTGGTGGCCGTTGGCATTCCGCTGACCTGGTACGCGCTAGCGCTCAACCAGGAGGGGTGGGCATTTTTTCAGAAGCAGCTCCTACAGGAAAACATCCTACGCTTTACCTCTGGCTCGGGCAAACGGATCCCTTCCTCCGCTTTTTTTTTCTTGCCGTTTGTCTTAAACGGATTGCCCTGGAGCCTGCTGTTCGGCTTTGGCTTGTGGCACTTTGCCCGTCAGGCCCCCATCCGGGAGAAGGGGGTGCTGGCCCTGCTGTGGTGCCTGGCCCTCATCGCTTTTTTTTCGATCGCGGCGGGCAAGCGTGACGTCTATCTGCTGCCCCTGTACCCGGCAATGGCATTGTTTGCTGCGGAATGGGGCTGGCCGCGGGTTCCCCGCCAGACCGCACCACTCGCCTCCTGGCTGAGCGCCGGGCTTGTCCTAACCGCTCTCGGTGCCAGCTTAGCGACGCTGTTGGCTGCAGTCTCGGTCGCCCTTGACTGTCTCACCATTGACTCGGCTGCGGTGGAGCTGGTTTTTGGCGAGGACAAATGGAAGAGTGCGGCCCGGTTCATTCGTTTTGTGGACGAGCAGCCGGTGTATGGCACGACCTTGCTGGCCGTCTTGTGCAGCTGTGGGGTGGGGGCGGTTTGGGAGACGACTCGGGGCTTTTGGCAGACAAGCCTGTGGCTGGTGCTCTGTATGCTCCTGCTGACGACCGCCGGTCTGTATCCTTTTACCCGGGCGTACGCAAAAGAGTTTAAATCCTTAACCGGCTTTGCCACTCAGATCAGCCAGGCTGTTGGAGCTGAACAGCCACTGTTCTTTTACACTCCACAGACCTACTCTTCGGAGTTTGACGAATTTTCTCAGATCTATTTTTACCTGAACCGTCCGGTTCGCCTTGCTCCGTGCGCCGAACACAGCGACTTTTCGCGCTGTCAACCTGGCTATTACGTGCTCCGGGAGCGGTTTTGGCGGTCGCTCCAACACACCCCGAACACCCGTCTGGTGGTCGACAGTCAAAGCGGCTCAGGACCGGACGCACGGCCACACCTGGTGCTGGTTCGACGGGATTAATTTGTCCCGAGCACAGACCGCCACTCGATACGGCTCGCTCAGTCTTATGATCGACGATCCGTCTGGATTCAAACTCACCTTGGCTCTCAGAGGTATTTTCGCTAATCTGACATCCCTGGGCTCATGGAGGCGTCAGTTGTTCGCACCTATTGCCTAGAACACCACAACGATAAGAGACCCTATGGCTCCTGAGGCATCACCCTCTCCCTCCTCCCCTCCCCCGCTTGGAGAACGTCCGGCTGGCCTGGTACAGAGCGGCTTTACCGCTTGGCTGCGCCGGCGGCGGCGGATATTGCCCATTCCTCTGTGTGTCCTCGTGCTCATATTCCTTCCCCCCACCTACCCTCTGGCTAGCCCGAAGCTTGACTTGGTCAGCGATATCTTTGGCACAGCGGTGTGTCTGCTCGGTCAGTGGATGCGGGGCTGGGCCTGGGGGAGTAATGCCGAAGTCGGCAAATTTGGCCTACGTGAACGCGGTCCATACGCGCTTATGCGTCATCCCCTGTACAGCGGCAACTTTCTCATTGTGCTGGGATTAGTCATAGTCTACCATAACCTGTGGGTCTATCCACTCTTTCTTCTGCCCTTTGCCTATCTGTACAACGCCATTACCAAGATGGAAGAACAACGCCTACACTGGCGCTTTACCCACGACTACGAAGGCTATCGGGAAGTCGCTGTGCCCCGCTTTATCCCAGCCCTGGCGCATCTGGGCAGGGCGGTCGACACAACGCTGCCATTTGGCTGGAAGCTGGCGTGGCGAAAAGAGTACGAGTCAGTATGCGGCTGGCTAGCTGGCATTATTGGTATTCAGATCTACGAACAGGTTGAGGCGTATGGCTGGATCGTCACCTGGCCCTCCACCCGCCTGTGGTTCAGCCTCTTAGTCGTGATCGGCCTTGCCAATGTGAGTCTCAAGACGCTGGGACGCCTGTCACGGCGTTGAACCTATGACCGCTCTCAGGCGCAAACGCCTCATCGTCAATGGCGACGATTTTGGCCTGTCCGACCGGGTCAACGAGGCGATCCTCCACGCCCATCAGCACGGGATTCTGACCAATACCAGCCTGATGGTCGGCGCTCAGGCATGGCATGAGGCGGTCGAGTTGGCAAGGGCTACACCGAGCCTTCAGGTCGGGCTCCACCTGACCCTGGTCCAAGGTCAGTCGGTCCTATCACACCGCCATATCCCACAGCTGACCGATCACAGCGGAAATTTTCTCCATAATCCGACCCGGGCCGGGCTGCGTTACTTCTTCTCGCCCCGCGCCCGGTCTCAAGTCCAGGACGAATGTCGGGCCCAAATCGAACGCTTTCTGGCCACCGGTTTACCGCTGGCCCATATTGATGGGCACGTCAATATACATCTGCATCCCGTCGTCTTGAACAGCCTGTTGGGTCTGGCCAAGGAATATGGCGTCCGGGCCATGCGGCTGACCCAGGAAGATCTGGCCTGTAGTCTGACGCTTGATCCACGTGCTGCGATTCGCAAACGCTGGGAGTCCTTCATCTTTATCCGCCTGGCCCGACACGCGGAAAAGAAGCTGGCCGCGGCCGGCCTTGTCTGGCCGGATGCGCTGTTTGGACTACACCAGACCGGAAGAGTGGATGAACCCTACCTGCTGAAGCTCCTGCCCCGTCTCCAAGCCGGCGTTACCGAACTATACTGTCACCCCGCCTTTCTGCCCTGCCCGGAAGTCCAGCGCTGGACACCAGGCTATCGACGAGACGTCGAGTTAGCCGCCCTGACTAGCTGGGCCGTTCGGCAGATGCTCCAACACCAGGATATTGAGCTGATTGGCTACCGAGATCTGTACCAACAGGTTCATACCGCCTGAGCGTCACCCATTCGCCCGCTATCCGGCCCTCTAGTCACAGCCGGGCTCCGAGGTTTCGCTATGTGAGACGTCGGGCAAGACGTCTGCGGCGTCAATGAGCACCATCGTGCCATCCCGACGAACCCGAAAGGTATGCTCTCGCCAGCGGACGGTGTTCCCGCCTAGACTCCAGACCCAAATCCCAAACGATAAGAGATCGGTGATAAGGACAAGTCCAAACGTCGTCGTTAGGGGGAGCCTGACGCCCAGAAAATATCGCCCTAGCAGCGTGGCCGAGAGACAACGGACCGCCAGAGTCAGTCCGGACAGGACAGCTAGAGGTGTTGCCCAACCAGACACAAGCCCTAGCACGGCCCAGACCGTACCATACGTCACCACCGTCCCCACATAGCCGGACGGGCGGCATACGCGTTGGGTACGCGCCCAGCGCAGCTGGTGGTACAAAAGTCCCCGCAGACTCGCGACATCGGGATAGGTCTCTACAACATAGGGCAGGATGCGTGCTTGATAGCCGGCTTGAGTGGCCAAGTTCCCCAGATAATAATCATCGGCCAGATAATCGGCCAGAGCCGCAAAGCCCCCAATCGCCTCAACGCACGAACGTGTCACCGCTATGGTCGCACCAAAGGCGTACCTTGTCCTCTCGATTTGGCTGGCAAGTAGGACAGAAGGCATAAAGGAGGTATTGATCAGCACTGATTCGAGGAGAGCGGGCAGGGGCTGTCGAGTGGCGCTGCGGTACGGACAGGTCACGACTCCAACCTGTGGGCCGCTCAGGGGAGGAATGATACGCCGGAGATAGTCCGAAGCGACCCGAACGTCGCTGTCGCTGATCGCAAAAATATCATACTTGGCCTGCTGTGACAGAGAGTGCAGGGTGCTCACCTTATAATTGCTGCCGATCACCTCGGGATTGACAACGAGCGAGATATCACACTCTGGGAAGTCGTGCTGTAAGCGTTGGACGACTGTAATCGCGGGATCACGCGGATCGCGAACGCCGAACAATAGCTGAAAAGCTGGATAATCGATTCGACAGAAACTCGCCAAATGCCCGTACAAGTCGGGCGTCATTCCCTTGAGGGGTTTAAAGACAGAAACCGGCGGACACGCAACTGGGGAAGCTGGAAGCTGTCGAAACAGTCGCCAGGCAGCATACACAGACAAGAGGTAATACAGACAGGCTATACATAACAAAACGGCGAAAAATGTCGTGGCCATAAGGTGGACAGACAGCGAGAGGAGTAATGCTCAGTCCCTTCTGGCAAGATGTCCTAGGCGGGTGGTGAGGCGCTCTTCCCAGTCATCTGACGTCGGGTGCGCATGGTCCGAAAAAAATCTTTGCCTTCTTGCCACATCCGTTTTCGTTCTTCGGAATCAGTGGCCATCTTTTTAACGGCTTTCAAGATGTAGCGGGGACGCAGATAGTAGGAGGTGTAAAACCGCTCCACCGTCGAGAATATCTCCTCGCTCGACAGATGGGGATAATTCATCACACATTTTTGATAGCCCGTCTCGTCAACCATGTCTTCCGGTTTGATGAAGCCGTGCTCCACAGCGTGGTCGTAGAAGGCGGTACCGGGATAGGGCGAAGCTAAGGAGACCTGAATCGTCTCGGGGGCCATTTCTCGGGCAAAACGCATGGTCTCTTGCATAGTTTCCCGCGTCTCACCGGGTAGGCCCAAGATAAACGTACCGTGAATCAAAATACCAAGCTTATGGCAGTCTTTGGTAAAGCGCCGTGCGGTTTCGAGCGCAACGCCTTTTTTAATGTTCTTCAGAATCTGGGCGTTGCCGGACTCATAGCCAATAACAAACAGGCGTAGTCCGCCCTCCTTCATGATCTTGAGCGTTTCGTAGTCAACATTCGCTCGCGAGTTTGTCGACCAACAGAGGCCCAGCGGTTTGAGTCGCCGGGCGATCTCCCGCGCCCGCTTGGGGTTGGCCGTAAAGGTGTCATCGTCAAAGAAAATCTCCTTCATACCCGGAAACAGACGGACCATTTCCCGGACCTCTGCAATGACATTGTCCACCGAGCGGGTCCGATACGCGTGACCAGTAGTGACCTGAGGCCACAGGCAGAAGGTACAGCGCGCCGGGCAACCACGGCCGGTATACAGGGACACATACGGGTACTGGCAGTAGGGGCTATTATACTTCCGGAAGTCCAGATCCCGGGCATAAATAGAGGTCACAAAAGGCAGACGGTCCAACTCCTCGCTGGTCAGCGGCGTCCGATCGAGATTGTGCACAATCTGCCCATTCTTTCGATAGCTAATACCTCGAATCTGACCCCAGTCCAGGCCCTCGGCAACCTCTTTCATCGACCAGTCAAACTCTTTGCGAGCAGCGATATCAATGGCTGTGGACGCTTGCAGGGTCTGGGCGGGCATGGAGGTTGGATGGCCGCCCACAAAAGCGACGACCGCCCCCGGATTGCCGTCCTTGATCATCTCCGCGGTTTGCACATCCATTTTGAACGAGGGGGTACTGGTATGCAGGACAACGAAGTCATACGCCTTGGCAATCTCCACGCTCTGCGCTTGATTGAGCCCCTCAGGTGGAGCATCAAGCACACGGCTATTTTGAATCATACCAGCCGGATAACACAGCCAAGTTGGATACCAGAAGGACCACACCTCCCGCGTTGCCTGATACCGAGATCCCGCCCCACCGTCGAAGTTGTCGTAAGCCGGGGGGTTTAAGAACAACGTACGCATTCCCTTCTCCTTACCTCATCTGCATCCAAGTCGCCCCCTTACATAACAAAGAACGGACAGCCGGCATAGGGGGCGACGGCACAGCCCGACCGCCTAGGGCAGTGTCTCGGGTAGCACCGGAGGAGGCTCCTCAGCCCGCCAGGCATAGCCGGCGCGTGTCAAGAAAACCAGACCGATCCCGTTATAGACCGCCTCCCGCGCCCGTTTCAGAACCATCAGGGCCAGCCCAGCCCCGACATCGATCCCGAGCATACGGCTCAAAAAGACCCCCGCGGTCTCTCTGACGCCCAGCGCACCGGGAATCACCAGAGCCGCAGCGGTCATAGGTTGCACCATGGATTCGATAATCAGCGCCTCGACCGGACTGACCCGTATACCGATCAGGGTAAAGATAACCCAGATTTCGACCGCTCCCAGCAACCAGCCCAACAGGTGGTACAGGGTTGCGGCGAGAAAGATATGCGGATTTCTGTCGTACAGCTGGCGCAACTGGGCATCGATACGCCGGGCCCCGGCTTGCCAGCGTTGCAGGGCGGACCAGGTTGGAAACCAGCGCCCCAGACCGCGAACAAGCTTTTCCATCAGACCGCGCCGCTGCCAATGGATCAGACCCAGGACAAAGCCGTAGGAGACCGCCATTAGCAGACCCATCACCCACCAGCTGTGCAGCCCCCAGCCAAGGCGGAACAGAAAAAACGGCAGACCTATAAGAATAAAGATGACTTGAGACACGGTCAGCGCGGTTTTAGCCGCCACAACCGAGGCCATGCCCACCTCGGAACGAATCCCACGCCGGCGTAACAAGTAGACCTTGAAGGCTTCGCCGCCGATAGAGGCGGTCGGGGTGAGGTTATTGACCGACTCTCCAGCAATCCGGCTCAGCGAGAAATACCACAGCGGGATGGGGCGAACAGAGGCGTCTTGAGGAACTAGCCACGCCCAGCCTTTGGCGTCACATGCGGCAATAGCGGCGTAGGGCAGGAGCACGATTGGGGCGAACCAACCCAGCCGAACCATGTAGCTGACAACATCAGACAGCCCTATCGTCCATGCCAAGACGCCGAGGAGGCCCAGGCCAACAGACACGGACAACAGTTGGATGCCACGGTGTTTGCTAGTGCTAATGGTCATGCGGGCGGGAGACTCATCAGGGCCGACTTAGGAATCTTGAGACTCCAAGCCCGCTAATTTTCGGAGCGCCGTACTCAATACGCCCCAGTCGTGAGGTCTCCGCGCACGTGCATGTCGGCAGCCACAGGGGCTGACACCGCTCAATAGCATCGGGTGAACAGGCCGGACAAATCCACCGCTTGGCCGCGGCCTCGGGACGACAAAAAACAGGCGCAGCAATGGAATGCATCCCTTTGGTTCGATAATGTCGGTCGAGTTCTTGGCCGATATCGGGCGACACCGTGCTCATATCAAACCTGGAGTTGCCTGGCGCAAGGCCAGCCAGCACGCCGAGGGGGATCGCCCGCAATGCGGCGTTATCGGCCAGAATGCTAAGCACAATCCCATGTTGCTCGGCCAGGGACCAAGGCGTAGCCGCTCGTGTTGCACCACCCAAGCTGTCAGCCCGAGCGACTGTTCGATTGAAAACCGACGGGGAATGATCCGCCTGGGGCGAATGCTGGGCCAGCGGCAGCCCCATGTTGTCCGCACCAATAAGACCGTGCATAAGGAAAGACTACTCAAAAAGCTCAACAATAAAAACACGGCCCAACTTTATTGCAACGCAGTTGGCTCACTCAGGGTGAACTCGGCAATCTGCGCGTCAAACCGCTCTCCTCCGGTAGTCACCATTTGATACGTCCCATGCATCGAGCCAAAGGGAGTCGGCAGGGGACAGCCCGAGGTGTATTCAAACGACTGGCCCGGACTGAGGACGGGCTGCTCACCAACCACTCCCGGACCTTTGACTTCTTCTACATGGCCGGTTGCGTCGGTAATAATCCAGTGGCGGGAGAGTAACTGGGCAGTCTCTTTGCTCTCGTTTGAAATCCGGACCGTGTATAGAAAGAACCACCGATTCAGCTGCGGCATAGATCGGCTGGGATCATACTGGGTCGTTACACGGACCCGAATACCTTTTGTCATTGCTTCAGATCTCGCCACAACTCACCTCTTTGCTCGGAGACACTCCCGTTTCATAGCAGCTTAGCGGCTTGTCTGGGAGAGGGGAAACTTCAGGTCTTTAGTTGGGCCGCAATGGCCTGGGCCAGGCGAGCCCCGTCCTCAGTGCGCAATGAGCCAGCCGACCAGTCAATCCCAAGCCCAGACCCGTCAGAGAATTTCGGGATGATATGAAAATGCACGTGCATGACGGCTTGGTGGGCACTGCCGCCGTTGTTCTGGAGGACATTAAAATCCCGAGCTCCAGTCACCCGTAGCACTGCTCGACTCAGCCGTGGCAAGACCCGCCCCAGGGCAGCCGCGGAGTCGTCCGACAACTGATCGAGCGTCTCAGCAGACTCTTTGGGAATGACCAAGGTATGACCTGTGCTGAGCGGACCGATATCCAGAAAAGCCAAGACCTTCTCATCCTCGTACACCCGATGACAGGGAATTTCTCCGGCGATAATCCGTGTAAAAATCGTGTCAGGCATGGGTCAAGAGTAACCTAAGCTCTCAGAGCAAACCAGCCCCAGACGTATCACGGGGCGAATAACCGTGCCGTTGGGAAACTCCAGGCTCGTCAGCACCCTCACAGACTTAACCGTCCGGCGCAAGCCACAACAGGCTCGCCGGCTTGGGCTCTTCGCCGCCAAACAAATCGTACCCAAGATGACCGATGTAAGCCCGCCCTTGGGCATCCGCCATCATATCGTTGGTATTGCCAACCGCCAGGCTACTCAGGTCAGCGACGGGGGTAAGGCCGTCCCGATCGAGGCGGAGCGGCTGACGGTTTTGTATAGCAACAATGAAGAGGCGACCATCGGGTAAAAAACCGAGCCCTGAAGGTCGTTCCGCCACCTCGGCCCCCCCACGTGCATTGCCAGACCGATCAACCGTCAGGACCTAACCGGCAAATAAATCCGAAAACGACAACTTGCTGTCGCACCACTGCGGACCCTCTCAGAAGACCTGGCCGTCAGGCAGAATTTCGGGGCGTACCATGCAGTTTCTCCTTTGCTCAACGCCCCCGAAAAACCGGCCGGCGCTTTTCCATAAACGCGGCCACGCCCTCTCTATGGTCCTCCGTCTGGCCGCAGCGAAGATGCGTCTCGGCCTCGCGGTCTAGCATCGTCCGAAAATCGACCGTGGGAGAGGCGTTAATATTGGCCTTCATATAGCGGTAGCTGACCAGCGGGCCCGAGGCGATACGCTCGGCGATCGCCATGGCCTCTTCCATCAGCATCTCATGCGGGAAAACCCGATTCACCAGGCCGAGGGTGTGGGCCTCTTGGGCTGAAATCATATCTGGGAGAAAGAACAGCTCTTTGGCCTTGGCCTGGCCGACCAGATGCGTCAGTTGCCACGTCGTCCCATAATCTCCTCCGTAGCCAACCCGCGCATACGCTGTGCCAAACCGTGCCCGCTCAGACGCCAAGCGCAGATCACACGACAAGGCCAGGCCCAGCCCAGCACCGGCCGTCGGCCCGTTCACGACCGCGAGAACCACCTTAGGATAGCTGTACAGCAGCCAGGGTAGGCTATGACTCTGGCGCAGTTGATCAATCTTGTCTTCCAGAGTTGAGGTTTTCCCTCCGATTTCAGTGCCTTTGTGCATAGCCGCAACATCCCCGCCGGCACAGAATCCGCGACCGGCGCCGGTCAGGATCACCGCCCCCACGTCCTGGTCATGCCTCCATTCTTGAAGCGTCGCTACCCCAATGTCACCCATTTGGCGGGTCAGGGCATTCAGTTTGTCCGGACGGTTCAAGGTCAGAACGCCGACGCGATTTTTAACACTCACTTCTATCTCCGCCATTCCCTTAACCTCCTTACATGCGAGACGACACACCAAACGCTTGCACTCTAGCGTGTTTTGCGCATAAAGGAAAAGTGCGCAACGGAGAAAGTCAATAAGGAGGCTCCTATGACTGCTGTTGATTCCCACCGTATTTCGACCGTGGACGAACTTCGAACCATTATTGGCCTGCCCGGCGACCTCGTGCCCCACAAGCTGTGGACAGCTCTGGACGAAACCTGCGTTGATTTTATTCAGCGCTCACCCTTTTTACTGCTGGCCACCTCCGACGCTGAGGGCGACATAGACGTTTCGCCCAAAGGCGACGGCCCCGGCTTTGTTGCCGTAGAAGGTGAAACGACACTGCTCATTCCAGACCGCAGCGGCAACAAGCTAGTCTTTGGCCTGCAAAATATTCTGGCCAACCCACACGTTGGGCTGATCTTTCTCATTCCCGGCACGGGCGAAACGCTGCGGGTCAACGGCACGGCAGAATTGACCAACGACCCGGCCATTCTCGAGCGCCTATCGGCCCGGGGTAAACCGGCCGTTGTTGCCATCCGGGTCAACATCAAAGAAGTCTTTTACCACTGCGCCAAGGCATTTCTGCGGGCCCAGCTGTGGAAGTCCGAAACCTGGCCGGAAAAGAAAAAACTGTCATTTGGCAAAATCCTGGCCGGCAAAATTGGCGGCAACGACAAGATGGCCGAGCAGATTGATCAATTTGTGGAGCAGGACTATAAGACGAATTTATAGAACTGGCCTGGGCGAGAATTCCTCACAAGAAGAAAGCGTCAATGCGCAGTCACTTCTTTGCCTACCTGTCGCGTATGAAATTCATCCGTCGCTGGGGACTGATGCACAGCACCTACCCGGAGAACATCCAGGAACACAGTTCCCAGGTGGCGCTGGTGGCCCATGCTCTGGCCATCATTCACAACCGAGTGTTTTCTGGTCGGGTCAACCCTGACCGGGTGGCGACCCTGGCTCTGTATCATGATGCTGGTGAGGTCCTGACCGGCGATCTGCCCACCCCGGTGAAATACTTCAACCCCGATATCAAGACCGCCTATCGTGCCATTGAACAGACCGCCAATATGAAGCTGCTGAGTATGGTCCCGGTCGAACTCCAAGCGGATTATCAGGCCTTCTTTCAGCCCCAGGCAGCGGATGCCCGCTGCCTCGCACTGGTCAAGGCAGCCGATAAACTGTGCGCCTACATGAAATGCGTTCAAGAGGTCAGCGTGGGCAACAAAGAGTTCAGCCAAGCCGAAAAGACACTTAGAGCGGCGGTGGAAAGCCTGCAGGTCCCCGAAGTACGCTATTTCCTCGACACCTTCGCGCCGAGTTTTAAGCTGACCCTCGACGAACTCAACTAAGCTTGCCAAGCAGGATGTCTTGCAGGCTATAGCGGTCCTGGAACTCGACCAGCGCCGTCTCAAACGCGGAATCTAGGTCGGCGCTCAGGTTGGTGTTCGACACGGTCCGCTTGAGGTGCGAAATCCAGTCCTGCCACTCGGCGCGCTGATCGTCATCTTGGGGGAGGGTAGTGGTATAGTGAGTTGTACAGTCGGCGCTCAGGAAAATTACGGCCAAGCGCTCCTGGCGGGGTAATTTATCCAACAGCGCGACATCCGCGGCCCGGCGCGGGTTCAGGAAGAACACCCCGGCTTTTGTCTCACCGAAGCTCGGGTACAACTGATAGGCAATGGCCGCCAGCCACACGCCCTGGCCACTCTGCCAGGTACACAGAGACACAGCGAGCGGAAGATCCGTCTCCACAAACCATTCTAGCTCCTCAACCCGAACGACGAGAGCCAGTTCGTCGGTCCCGTCTCGATCAAGGAAGCGGACCGAATACAAGGGTTCGTCCTGAAGCAGTAGCCAACTGTCTCGGCTGATCACAACGCCCGTTTTCTCCATTGGTGGGCCTTCCTCTATCCTTTTTGAGCGCTCTCGATCATGTATCCGGGAAAGAAGGAGTACAGCATAGGGCCAACGCGGCAATCCTTACCATTGGCTCGGCACTCTTGCCAGGCCGGATCGTGGACACGAACTCGGCCTGGGATGGCCGGACGTCTGACCGACATCGGGGTCAATCTTTTTACAAGACGATTGTGGACGATAAGCCGGATCAGACAAAAGTTGTCTCGAAGGGCTGATTGCCAGCAGCCTACCGGCACCGCACCGGCTCTTAGTCGGCAGACATGGTGAAAGCGACTGAACCGCTTGCTCGCCCGAGTCGTCCGGATACGCGCCAGCAGCGATCTCGGCTTGGCGATCTCCTCCCTGCCTGATCGAGCCGATAGGTCTGAAAATCCAGCCCGAGGTTGGACATTCTTAGCCACAACCGCAAACATTTTAGAATCCGCCCCTATACTACGGAGGCCAGACCGGACTCGGCTGAGCTTTAACCTCCCGTTCTTGGCACATGTGGCTCCGTCAGGGGGCGTGAGCGGACCGCTTCCAAAAGATTGGCCAGCTTACGGGCCGCACTGCGGCCAGGCTGCTGCGCCCAGCGAGTGGCAACACCGCCTTTTCCTCCCACAGCTGTGAGTCCGATCCGGCCAAGCTCATGGCGCAGCTCAGCGACGGCCCAGACAATTTCCTGCTCTGCTCGTTGTAAGCCGAGCATTCGATTTGCTTGGAGATACTGGTAGTGATCAGCAATTGCCGCCTCCAGCCGGTCAAGATTCATGTTACTCAGGGCGCTGACGGCCAGAACAGGAGTTGACCAGCCAGATGCATCCGAGCGTGGTTCAATCGCTAAAGCGGACCTGACCTCAGCGACGGCTCTATCGGCCAAGGCCGCATCGTCGGCCTTATTGACGGCTAAGATATCCGGAATTTCCATCACTCCGGCTTTGATAAACTGTAGCACATCACCGGAAAAGGGCTGAACGACCACCACTACGGTATCGGCAATATTGGCAATGTCGGTCTCACTCTGCCCAACTCCGACCGTTTCGACCAAGACGACATCACAGATATGACGCAGTAAAAAAACGGCAAAAAACGCCTCTCGGCTTAAACCACCCAGCCGGTCACGAGCGGCAAAGCTGCGGACATATACCGTGGCCGCGGGCGGAATTTGCATCCGGCTGCGGTCGCCCAACAACGCCCCCCCAGAAACCTTGCTTGATGGATCAACTGCAACGACGCCAAGCCGACACTTGGCTTGGACGGATCGCGCAATCAGACGCGCAATCAGTGAGCTTTTGCCAACCCCAGGCGGACCGGTCATCCCGACCACCTGGGCCGGGGCCGACAGAGCCGCTATGTCGTCAAGCAGAGCCAGGGCGTGTTCTTGGCGCTCGGGGCGATGATCTTCGAGCAGGTTGAGCGCAGCCGCTATTGCTTTTCGTTCAAAATTCAGGAGGGCTTGAAGGTCGATGGCACGGACAGGAGGAATGGGCATATATGTCTACCAACCCGCCTCTTCGGCCATCTCGACCATATCCGACACAATTTGGACCATATCAAAGTCTTTCGGCGTATACACACGTGCCACTCCGGCTCGACATAGGGACTCGGCGTCATCCTCGGGAATAATCCCGCCCACCACAACCGGCACGTGGCCGAGCCCTTCGGCTTTGAGGCCGTTGAGGATTTCCGGGACCAAGCGCAGATGTGATCCAGATAAGACGCTCAGACCAATGATATGCACGCCTTCATCGCGGGCACTAGCGACGATTTGGTCTGGGGTGAGTCGAATCCCTTCATACACCACTTCCATACCCGCATCCCGACACCACACCGCGACCTGCTCGGCGCCGTTGGAATGGCCGTCCAGACCGGGCTTGCCGACCAAGACTCTAAGCGGCCGACCCAGTACCTCGGCCGAACGGCAGACACGCGTGCGGACGGCTTCCAGCGGATCGGCCTTGGTCCCCTCGACCCGATGCGCGACCGGAGCCATGCCAACGCCGGTCGGAGCCCGGAATACGCCAAAGACCTCCCGCAGTATGCTCGTCCACTCACCAGTTGTGACTCCAGCATGGGCACACCGAATCGAGGCAGGCATAATGTTCGCCCCGCCGCTCGCGGCATCGGATAAACCGGTCAGCGCAGCCTCCACCTCAGCCTGGCTCCGAGCCTTCCGAAACGCGCTCAAGCGCTCGATTTGATCTCGTTCAGCCGCTTCGTCAACCTTAAGAATAGCGGAGGACTCACCATTATACAGCGGCGACGGTGCGGTCTCAGTGAAGGCGTTCACCCCAACGACGAGCTGCTCCTTGGCATTAACCCGTCGCACACGCTCGGTATGGCTGGCTACTAGCTGCTCCTTGACAGAATCCAGGGCCGCGATCACCCCACCCATGTCCAACACGCGCTCAAGCTCTTGGCAGGCCGCGGCTTTCATGGCGTCGGTCTTACTTTCAATGACCGTGCTGCCCTCAAAGATATCCCCGTACTCAAGGATATCGGTCTCAAAGGCCAAGATTTGTTGAATCCGCAGACTCCACTGCTGGTCCCACGGCCGGGGCAAGCCCAGAGCCTCATTCCAGGTCGGCAGCTGCATGGCCCGGCAACGAGCGTCTTTGCTGAGGGTAACGCCCAAGGCTTCTAAGACGATGCGAGGGACGTTGTTCTCAGGCTGCGCCTCCGTCAGACCCAAAGAATTGACCTGCACGCCGTAGCGAAAACGGCGCAGCTTTGGTTCCGTGACCCCGTAGCGGTCACGGGCCACGGCATTCCACAACTGCCCAAAGGCGCGCAATTTACAGACCTCCTCAATGAACCGGACGCTGGCGTTGACAAAGAAACTCATCCGGCCAACCGCCGCAGCCAGCTGATCGGCGCCGAGTTGATCAGAATCGCGCACCGTATCAAGAATAGCAATCGCCGTACTGAGCGCATACGCAACCTCCTGGACCGGCGTCGCTCCGGCTTCCTGTAGATGGTAGGAACAGACATTGACCGGGTTCCATTTGGGAACGTGGGCCACGGTGTAGGTGATGATATCGCTGATCAGACGCAAGCTGGGCTGGGGCGGAAAAATATACGTCCCGCGTGACAGATATTCCTTGACAATGTCGTTCTGGGTCGTACCCTGGAGCGCGGTCTGAGCTATGCCGCGACGCTCGGCCAGAGCTATATACAGCGCTAACAGCCAGGCAGCCGTGGCGTTGATTGTCATCGAGGTATTCATCTGCCCGAGCGGGATTTCATAGAACAGCGTCTCCATATCGTCCAAATGGCAGATCGGTACGCCAACTTTTCCGACCTCACCTCGGGCCAGACTATGATCGCTGTCATAGCCGGTTTGGGTCGGTAGATCGAAGGCGACCGACAGGCCGGTCTGGCCCTTGCTCAGGTTCAGACGATACAGTTCATTACTGGCCTTTGCCGTTGAGTGACCGGAGTAAGTGCGCATGACCCAGGGTTTGTCTCGTTGCATTCGTGGGTGTCCTTGAGGGTGTTCGAAGAGGAGTGGGGCTTCAGCGTGACAACAGCTGGAGCAGCACGCCATGGGTATGCCTGGGACTGATCATGGCCATATCACCAGCTGTGCCTCGAATCACATTGGCTTTGATCCCTCTGCTGGTCAGGGCCTGGAGCGCGCCCTCTAGATGATCAACGTCTAGCGACAGCAGGTACATGCCCTCGCCCTTTTTGTCGATGAACTGGCCGATTG
Organism: uncultured Binatia bacterium (SeqCode); assembly: GCA_965214605.1. Taxonomy (GTDB): domain Bacteria; phylum Desulfobacterota; class Binatia; order Bin18; family Bin18; genus JAAXHF01. Next base: position 2,140,132 of record OZ243961.1, read on the forward strand.
GGCTTTTGTCTCCCAGGGGGGTGACGATTTCGATTTTCGCATCCCCAATTGGCAAAAACGTATTGCGCAGCCCTAAAACCGGTACGTCCTTGGCTGCTTCCCGCTCAAGCCTAAAATTGTGCTGATAGGTCGCAACCGCCCCCTCGAGGTCCTTGACCGCAATCACCACATGATCGATCCGTTTGGTGGTGAAAGGCCGGTCTCGTCCTTGGCTCAGCAGAGACGCGTGCTCGGAATGATCGACCGGTTGGACGTATTCGACCAGGACACTGCAACACGCCTGGGGGTGCAGAAAAGCGATGATCCCAGCCAGGCCGTTGCGAGGCTGCTGGTCAATCAGCCGGAGCCCCTTGTCTTTGGCCTCTTGGAGCTCGGTTTCGATATTGTCGGTCTCGAAACACACATGATGCAGCCCGCCGCCCTTTTTCTCCAGGAATCTGGCGACCCCGGAATCCGGAGTAATCGGCTCAAGCAACTCAATTTCACTGTCCCCAACAGGCAGCAGGGCGGCTTTGACGCCCTGGTCTTCTAGAGTCGCCGTTTTGCCCAGTGACAGCCCAAGGGTATCGCGATAAAACGGGTAGGCGTCTTCAAGATGACGGACAACAATGCCAACGTGGTGAATTTTTGACAGCACTGTACTCTCTCCTACCCGACCCGTCTCATCTGCTCTAGAATATCGTAGCCGGTAATGGCCTTGCTCTTAGCCGCCTGTTCCGCCAGATAGGCCTGCTCAACCGTACCGGCCTGGGCAGCTTTTGCCAGATCCATCAGAGCGATCTTGACCGTTGCTTCATCAATCATCTCTCCCGTCTGAGGGTCGGGCATTGAACCGCCGCCCTTCTCATGGTAGAGATCAAGGACACGGGTGGCATAGCCAACCTGCTCCTCGGTAGGAGTAAAGCAAGCGTTGGCGATGGCGGCCTGTTGAGGGTGGATGACCCAGGTGCCGTCCATACCGATGTTGGCCGACCCAACATTTTTCTCGCGTAGGCCGGTCTTGATCTCAGTAACTTTTTCGGGCGGATCGTCTCTGCGCCACAGCGGCAAATAGACATTGTCAATGGCGTGCAGCCCGGCCGCTTTAGCAGCGACTACGACAGCCTGCTTGGAGTAGTGAAAGTTGATGTTTTGATCTTTGACGATATCCCGAATCCCAAGGGTAGCGGCAAAGTCGGCAATCCCAAAAATCAGCCCAGCCATCCGGTCTGAGGCGCTGGCGATGTCGTAGGCCCTGACCACGGCCTGGGGGATTTCGATCAGCGCTTCGATCTGAATCCGGCTCTTCCAGCCCGCCTGTTTCTCCAGAGTATTCAGCAAGCTGGACACATATTTAATGTCATCCGACCCGTGGACTTTGGGGAGAACAAGACCGTGGAACTTGTCCACCGCCCCCAGCACAATCGCCTCTAAGTCCCCCAGGAAGAACTCTGAACGGATATTATTGGGCCGCACGGTCACGACTTTTTTACCAAAATTCAAAGTATTGAGCGCCTCCACAACACACGCACGGCTCTGGGGACCTTTGAACTCGTAGGGGCAGGCGTCCTCGAAGTCCATCATCACATGATCAACCGGTGATTTGACCGGATCGGCCGCGTTCTGGTGAAGCTTCATCCTGTGACCGGGATAGGTCATCTCGGTCCGTGGGATAACAAAACGGTTGCCTTCATCGAGCACAAACATGGAATCCCCCTGTATGTCAGTAGTAGTAATAGAGGAATCTTGTTTAGCAGATTCGTGCCTGCTTCCCAACTGCCCTAGCCCAGATTCAGAGTGGATGGTATGGCTGTGCGGTCACCCCTAGTAGATCCGCGTTAAGGAGATCCGTATGACCGACGTACTGCGGCAGACTGAGACGATTGTAGACGCCCTGCAAAAAGTCCGCGACGAAGCCCTCCGCCACGGCCGTAGCCTGACCAACAACGGGAAAGCCATTGACGAGCACCAAGTCCATGCCGAACGGCTAGCCTACCTAGCGACCGAGGTCGAAGCCGCCCACACCTTACTCGTCTACGCCAAGGCCGCAACCCAAAACGGCGATACTGTGATCGGCGACAAGGCGCTCGGTTTTGTGGCCGAGGTCGGCTACAAGCTCCTCGCCCAGACCGATATTCATCTGACTGACTTTGGTTTTTCCGAGGCATTTTTGGCCGATACGCTGGGCGGTGCTACGGTCAAGGCGGCCATTCGCTCAGGCGCAAAAGAGGACCGCTTTCGACTCATTGGGCGGTCCGAGTTGTCCGCTCAGGGCGTCAACAACTCATGGCTGGAGAGCGATATCGCGCTGATGACCCGTGATTCAGCGCGGCAGTTTGCTAAGACCGAAGTGGCCCCGCTTGCCGAAGCCGTGCATCGCAATGACGCGCTTATCCCGGAGCCCATTATCACCAGCATGGCCGAACTCGGCTATTTCGGCATGTCGGTCCCCGAAGAGTACGGCGGCGGTAACATGGGCAATCTGGCTATGATTCTTGCCACCGAAGAGCTGTCGGCGGCCTCGCTGGGCGTAGCCGGCAGCTTGATTACACGACCGGAAATTCTGATCAAGGCCCTGCTACGGGGTGGCACCCAAGCCCAAAAACAGAAGTGGCTCCCTCCGGTTGCGGCCGGACAGCTAATGGTCGCCATTTCGGTCACCGAACCCGATACCGGTTCGGACGTCGCGTCAGTGGCGTGCAGAGCTGAGCAGGCCACTGTCGGCGGTAAGGCCGGCTATGTCCTAAACGGCGCAAAGGCGTGGTGCACGTTTGCTGGGCGGGCCAATATCATCGCTCTGTTAGCTCGGACCAATCCCGATATGAGTTCTGGGGCGCAGGGCCTGTCACTGTTTATTGTCGAGAAGGACGCTTTTGATGGGCATTCGTTTCAGATGACACAGGCCACGGGTGGAGTGATGCAGGGCGACGCGATCCCGACCCTGGGCTACCGAGGCATGCACTCGTATGTGTTGAACTGTGATCAGTACTTTGTGCCGGCTGAAAATCTGGTGGGTGAAGAAGCCGGGCTCAACAGAGGCTTCTATCTACAAATGGCAGGATTTGCCGCCGGACGCTTACAGACCGGCGGGCGGGCTACCGGTCTAGCCCAGGCCGCCTTAGAAGTTAGCGCTGGCTATGCTCGCGAGCGCAGGCAATTCGGGACCATGCTAGGCGCCTTTCAGCTCACCCAGTACAAGTTGGGCCGTATGGCTAGCCACCTGGCCGCCGCTCGGCACCTGACCTATGCGGCAGCACCGGCCATGGATAAAGACGAGTCGGCCAGCCTGACCGCAGCCATGGCAAAGCTGCTGGCCTGTGATGCGGCCGTGTGGATCAGCCAAGAGGGCCAGCTGATACACGGCGGCTGGGGGTACGGTGAGGAGTACGCCATCTCGCGCTACGTGGTCGACGCTCTAGTCCTACCGATCTTCGAAGGCGTCAAGCCGGTGCTGGAGCTCAAGGTTATTGCTAGAACTCTGTTGGCGTAGGGGGCCGCCCTTCTGAATGCTGTTCCTCACTGGTCAAATTTTTTGCCACTTCCCCCTTGGAGCCCCCTACATTCCACCGACTCCCCTTAAATCAAGCTCTGATACCGCTCCATAAACCGCTGATCAATCCAATCTTTTAGCTTCCATGCCCAGCGACTGTAGGAAACGAGCCTCTTATAGCGCAGCAGCGCCCTGCCATCCGCCGTATTCAGAATCGATAAAAAACCGGACTGCGGCCTATAACGCGGGAGCGGGCTGCCGTTCAGGCTTGCAATCAGGCTCTCCCACAGCACCGGCCCCTGACGGACCGCGTATACTCCGGCTTTGGCAGTGCGGCTATAGTCAGCCAAGGTAGCACAATCGCCAACGCCGAACACACGCCTGTCGTCAAGCGCGTGCAGGCTGTCGGTGACTAACAGAAAGCCTCGGGCATCTAGCGATAAACCGCAGTCGCGGAACACCGGCGCTGCCACAGCTCCGCTCAACCAAACGGTCAACCGGGCAGGCATCACCCCGCCGTCGTCCAACTCAACCCCATCAGAGTGGACCCGACACACGGACCGACCAACATGAACCGCAATCTTTTTGTGATGAAGAATCCGCTCGGCTCGACGGCGAAAGGCGGCGGAGTACCCGTTCAGAACAGCGGACGAGGACTCAAACAACGATACCCGGCAGGAACGCCCGGCTCGCGCCAGCACGGCTTCAAGTGCGCACGCTATCTCACAACCGGCCGCTCCGCCGCCAACTACTGCAATATGACAAACGCTGTCGTTTTTTTCTCGGGCTAGAGCCTCGACGCGCCAACGTAGATGGACAGCTTGAGAGAAGGGTTTGAGCAGGACCGCGTGAGATTTGACCGCTTCGACCTCAGCCCCCACAACTTGGGAGCCAAGGTTGAACGATACCAGATCGTATCTGATGGAATCCCTCTCAGCCAGCCGAACCGTCCGCCGGTTCGGGTCGAGTCCAATCACGCGGGCCTTTATGAAGCACCCGTTCGCCCGCCGGGTCAGGGCGGCAACATCAATCCTGATCGCCTCTTGCGGGTATATCCCAGCCACATAGCCGGGGATCATGCCCGAATAATGCTGGTAGTCATCTAAGGAAGCAACGGTCAGCTTGACATTCGGCAGAGGGGTGAGGATGTACCGCCGCAGCACTTCGAGATGGGCGTGGCCGGCTCCGACGAGGACGAGGTGGGTGGGGTCGGACTGTCGTAGGTAATCAGATTGAATGACTCCCTCCTTCGCGCACCACTAAGGAATTTGAGCCTCTCCTTGCGCCTCAGCATGGGACACTCGCCGAGCCATTTCTCGTGTCGTCGTGGTGAGTCAGCTCTTCGTCAACTCCAGACCCTCGAACCACGGCAACACCAACTCTTCATTGATACTCGACGTATAGGCGTGCCCCCAGTCGGCCAGTTCTTTGTAGGTCGCGTTGTAGCCAATGTGGCTGAGCAGCTCAGAGCCCTGCCGAATCGTAGCCACCGGGAAAATAAAATCGTGCGCGCCATGCACGATGTAAATCGGCAGGTCCTTGCCCTGCTTACGGCGCAGCATAGGATCCATCATCGCGTGGAAATCGCCCGCAATCGGGGCAATGCCAGTAAACATGTCCGGGCGGCTCAGGCCGAACATGTAGGTGAAGGTTCCACCGTCAGACAGACCGGACAGGTAGACCCGACTCTTATCGACCGCATAGGTCGCACACACTTCTTCGAACATCTTGGTGATCGACTCAACATCGAGCGGCGGTTGGAGGACCGACCAGGTGACATCTATGGACTTGGGGGACAGCAGCAAATAGCCTTTACTCTTGGCTGGCCGCAGCCAGGCCCAAATATAGTCCTCGCCGCGCCCATAGCCGCCGTGCAGACAGATGATCAAGGGCCACTCTTTGTGCGGGCTATAATTCTCAGGCACGTATAGGGAATAGGCTGCATGGGCGTCAGTGCGCTTGGTATGCATCAGGCCAACCGGCACCTTGGCGTCGGGCGCCGGTGTTTCAAGGGCGTCTCGCTTTGGCAACGCTTCCGGCAGCAACCAGTACTCTTGGAGGGTCGGAGTGGAGAGCCGGACCTCGTATAGGAGATTCATCGCCTTGCACAAGGCCCAGCGACTGTGCAGGAAAGATATTGAGAAATCTTTGCCAGCAGGCTTTAAAAATGCCTCCGCTGCGTTGCCACATTGAACCAAGGCAGCCTTAAAGGTCGTGTGAAACTCGGTCAGTGAGTCCGGGGGCGAAAGCGTGGTCACCTCTTCGACCAGGGTCGAGAACATGTCACCAGTGACGTCTTGGAGCTGGGCCTGGGAGTCACCGACTTTGCTGAAGTGGATATGCTCTTGAATCGACTCAAAAGTCCGTAGAAAAAGGAGCAGCTTCTTCTCAGCCGTGTGGATACCCTGAAAGTAGTGTTCGTCTGTCATCTCGCTCTCCCTTATTACAGTTTGCAGACGGACCCTAGCAACTGGACAGGTCCGACCGCAAGAGTCCGCGCAGCCAATAGTGCGACCGCTTAGCGGCCGACTTCGTCACCCTCATCTTCCATCGCAGCCTGGACAGCACGGGCACGGTCGTAGAGACGCTCAATCGCGCTGTGAGGCGGCAGGGCGCTCAGATCTTGAGCCCCACAGATTATCGTTGGCTTCATTCCGATCGCTCATCCGTAGCCCACCCACCATCCGAGAGGTGAGAATGACCTCGTAGCGGTTAATCGGCCGCTCACTGACCCCTAGATCTCAAGGGGGTCGTCATCCCCACGCGTTTCCCCTTCAGATAGCGCTGACCCGCCGCCCACAATAGGGAGGAAGGATAAACCCCTATAAGGCGAAGTACTGAGCTGGGGGACAGATGGGCTCCCAGCTAGGGGGGGATAGCGAAGACGGCAGGGAGCAGGGACCGGAAAAAATCGGAGCCGGTCAGGATTATCGGTTGGGTGTCTGGAACAGTGCCACTCTCGTCAAACATGTGAGGACACCCACGGTGCCATTGTAGACTCCTGCCCCCAGCATGAAACAGGTTCTCGTTTCTCGTCTCCCGGAACGGTGGCTGACGCCAGGCTCAGCCAGCTTCCCCGGCTTTCTCTGTCTCAATCACTCTGACCTCCACCGCGTGCTGTCCATGGCGCCCCTGGGCAATCTCAAAGGCGACCCAGGCTCCCGGTCTCAGGCTACGATCGCCCTGACCCGGAATACCACTAAAGTGGACAAAGATCTCCTCGCCTTGCTCCGAGTGTATCATTCCCCGCCCACCGGCGAACCACACCACCCGACCCCGTCCCCGTCCAACTCTCTGCCACGGTTTGACCGCAGCTTGTCCGTCCCAATACACGGCCGGAACGCGCACTGCTTTCACCCCGGGTGTATCCCAGGCGGCGTGTGAATAATCGGTCAGCTGTGCCTTGAGAGCCCGTATATCACGACGCAGCTCTTCCACGCTCGGCCGCCCGACCAGCCACCAGCCGTTATACACGCTGTGGATGGTCAGCTCCGGAGCCAAACATAGGGTATGCGGAATGGCCACATTAGGGTATTCCCCGTCGGTGTTATCGACGATGTCCAGCTGCTGAATCGCCCGCCGCTCGTGATCGCTCAGAAAAGGAAAGCGGGCACCCAAACCTGCCCGATAGGCGGCGGTGACAGCTGGCGTATCGGTGCTGATCGCCACCACGCGAGTTTTATTAAGTTCGACCTCGGGATAAAAAGAGACCAGCTGGCTGAGCTGGAGACGATCTCTGGGACAGAAAAATCCGCGATACACCACAACGATCAGCGGTTGGCCGTGATCAAAGCCGAGGTGCCGGTCGAATTCGTCCGGGGCAGTCAGCTGCGATAGGCTGACGCGTCGACCGGTGTGGTCGGGTAGGGACAGATCGGGAAACTGAGCACCGACGTAAAGCGATGTAGACATGTGTGTCTCCGAGAATGTGGTTCATCTCAACCTTAGCAGGAAGGAAGAATGAACCATAATTATTAGACCAACACCCGCGGAAACTCTTCCAACCAGCGTCGGCTAAAGACCAAAGCGTCATTGTATGCGGCCTCTAGCTCAATCATGACAAGAAATGTTCCCGCCGTGCAACTCAGCTTGATCGTGCTGTCGATCACAATCTTCCAAGCCGTCCGTTCCCACTCCAGGTGACGGCGCATCTGGGCCGTACAGCTCAGGGGATCGTCGTCTCGGACAGACAGATCTTTCGTATTTGTCTCGGTCATGCTCAGCCCCTGTCCAGTCAAGAAACTCGTGCCGGCGACCCGGGTGCTGAGTGTCGTCGTACCATCGACCAGATTGTGCCGAACGGTGCATGAGCGTTCACCGTCTTCTGAGCGGACGGGGGCGGCCGGCACCTCGGGCGGAGCAAAGACCGGCGTCGGCAGAGCTGGAGACTGGGCCGGGATGACAGGCAGAACAAGCTGAGAAGGGCGAACCGTGCCGTAGTACAGCCTCAGGATTACCGGACGCGGGGACGGCCAGACCAGCGGCCAGTCGGCTCCGGCTATACTCAGCCGGAGCCGACGGCCCGGGGCAAAAACGTGGCAGATGCTGCTCAGCTCAAGACGGACCGGGTAGATCCGACCGGGCACTAGTGGGGTCGGCTGAGCGCGACTGTCCCGATGGGCCAGATTGAGCACGCCGCGGGTCACGAGCAGGGAAGAGCCGTCCGGACCGACATCGCACAGTTTGACCGCGAGCTGAGCGATCGGTTCTGAGGCTGCAACATACAGCTCTAGCTGGGGAAACCCCAAAATCTCCAGCGGCTCGGAAAGGGGTGGGGTAGTGAACGTCAACGAGCACGCGTCATCACAGCGTTGGTCACGTGGTAGACCGCTGGGCCGCAGTCCGGTACACCAAAACGGGGCGGCCAGACCGGGGATTGGGGGGCCTTGCCAGGAAAGATGCTGCTGATCTCTTTCAAAGAGATCCTCGCTCTCTTCCTGTGATGGGAATTGGTCATCGATGGTATCTTTGCCCGCCTGGCGATCGGCCATCAACGACCCCTTTTGGTCCGGGGGCGTGTCCACCAGCGGTTCTGAAGCAAACGTTCCGGCTGGCCCTAAATACCAGGTCTGATAGTCGGTCCGAGCCACCGGCCATTCGATTTCAGATCGCCAGTGACCGGGCGTGGTCTCGCGATACGGAGCGGGTGAGCGCGAGCCCTGGACCCACACAGTCAGCTTGGGCTCGTCCATGACACCGTTCTGAATCCCCTTAAGCCAGTAGTCCCACCAGCGCAGTATCTCTCGGAGATGATCAATCTGGGGACCGGGCCGCGCGACGTGCGGCATGTCGTGCAGCCACGGACCGATGAGGCCCTTGCACGGAACGCGCAGGTGCTGCAACAGCTGGAGCACAAAATCCCGATAGCTATCGGCCCAGCCGCCAATGGCGAACACTGGGCACTGAATCGCTTCCCAGTCCTCACACAACGAGCCGTTTTGCCAGTAAGCATCGTAGGTTTGGTGGCGGAGCCATTCAAACGGCCATTGTGGGGTGTGCTCAAGCCGCTCCCGCCAGCGTGCGCACCACTCTTCACCCACGATTTCCGGCAGCGGCGGCAGAGCGTTTAAGGCCACCATACGGCCCGCCCAGGCGACCGATTCGTTGACCGGTAGACAGCCTCCGTGGTAGTGTACGTCTTGTCCGTAGCGATCGACTAGGGCGTGGAGGGCAACAATCGCCTTGAGTTGGGGCGGATCGTGCATAGCGGTCTGAATAGCGCTAATCCCCCCGTAGGATGAACCGTACATACCGAGCTGGCCGCTACACCAGGGCTGATCGGCCAGCCAAGCCAGCACTTGCAGACAGTCGAGCTGTTCCTGGCGGGTGTACTCATTCTCGGCAACGCCCTCCGAGGCTCCACTCCCCCTGATATCAAGCCGGACCCCTACATAGCCTTTGCGGGCCAAATAGCTGTGGGTCCGCCAATCACGCGCGATTTTGTTGTCATCTTTGCGATATGGGTGAGCTTCAACAACGGCCGGAAACGGGCCGTCGTTTGGAGCGTCCGGCATGTACAGAGTGATGCCAAGCTTGACCCCGTCCGGCATGGGGACGGCGAGCTGGGGGATGACGCGTATCGGATAGTCGTCCGTAGAGTTTTTCATACCACCGTCTCTCTTGCTGTCTGTTGCAAAAAAAAGCTATCGTTGACGAGAGGCTCCTCAGGTCCAAGTAGAGTAGGCAAGAGACGCCCAGCAAACAAGGAGTACCCCTATGCCCCAGGCGCGTATCGACGCAAGCTTAACCCTGTACTATGAGCTTGACGATTATACAGCTCCATGGACCAGCCCAGAGACGATTTTGCTCATCCACGGTGTAGCGGATACGAGCAAAGCCTGGTTTGCCTGGGTGCCACGTTTGGCCCGACAGTTTCGCCTGGTCCGGCCCGACCTCAGAGGCTTTGGCCAGTCCACCGTTCCGCCGGCCGATTATGCCTGGTCGCTCAGTGGCTTCGCCCAGGATCTTAAGGGCCTGCTTGACCACCTAGGCATGAGTCCCGTCCATGTTGTCGGCCAACGGATTGGCGGCAGCGTCGCCATGCAGTTTGCTCATGACTATCCCGCGTGTGTCAAAAGCCTGACCGTCATCGGTGCTCCGGCCACCTTAGCCACCACCTCCTTGAATCCCGACGCCTGGCTTGAACAGGTGGAAAAGGAAGGCGTGGAGAGCTGGGCGCGGACCACCATGGATCGGCGTTTGGGCGATGTCAGTCCGGCTATGCGGGAATGGTGGATTCAAGAGATGGGCAAAGCTCCAGCTCAGGTCATGACCGGCATCTTTGCCTATGTCGGCGGCATGGACATCACCCATATTCTCCGCCATATCCAAGCTCCGACCTTGGTCATCACCAGCGATAGAGGGGTGCTGGCGGCTGTTGAGACGGTCCGGGAGTGGCAGACCCAGATTCCAAACTCTCGCCTGCTAGTCTTGCCCAGCACCGCCTATCACCTCGCCGCGGCCCTGCCTGACGCCTGCGCCGATGCCGTCCTGTCTTTCATCGGAGAGCTACACACGTGACAGCGACGCTGAGCGACACGCCAGACAGTTTGTGGCTGACCGAGCCGTCTCCGGCCGCTCCGCCGCTGCACGGCCGGGCACGGGCCAACCTCGCTATTGTGGGCGGCGGTATAACAGGACTGAGCGCCGCTTACCATTTCAAGCAGCGCTATCCGAACAAGCATGTTGTGGTGCTTGAAGGGCAGCGGATCGGCTTTGGGGCAAGCGGGCGCAGCAGCGGATTTATCTCCCGGGAATATCACGGCTGGGACAGCCTCTTTTTTCGCAAGGGAGCGGCTGCTGTCGAACCCTACGCCCGGTACGCCGAGCGCGGCTATAGGCATCTGGTCCACACCATTAGACAGGAAGCGATTGAGTGCGACCTCCGGGAAAGCGGCGCGCTGCGGCTGGCCAAAAAAGACGCTGAGGTGCGGACGCTAGAGAAACAGGTGCAGGCCTACGCTCAGTTCGGCAAATCCGTTCAGCTGTGGCGGGGCCAAGACTTAGCCGCAAAGATCCGCTCGGAGTTTTATCCGGCCGGAATTTTCCTGCCCCACTGGGCAACTCTGCATCCGGGCAAGCTCGTCCGGGGTCTCAGAACCGCGGTCGAGAGGCTGGGCGTCCACATCTACGAGCACACTCCCATACAGCGGCTCCAGCAGGGCAAACCGGTCGCGCTGATCTGCCCAGACGGCCAGATCAGCGCCGACACGGCCATTGTCGCCACCAACGCCTACACGCCTCAGCTGGGCCTCTTCAAGCGTATTCTGATGCCCCTCCATCTCTACGTTATCGTGACCGAACCGGTGGACGAGACCGTCATTGGTCATGGCGCCTGGACGAGCCTGCCGGGTCGGTATGAAATGGACGCCAGCCATACCATTCGGCTCACCCCCGACGGGCGCCTGCTGATCAGAGGCGGCGCCCGTTACGACTACAACAGCCGGGTCACCTATCGTCACCAGCCCAGGGCGTACCAGCGCTTGGCCGAGCGACTCGTCGAACGCTATCCCTATCTGGGCAGCGTCCACGCCGCCCATAGCTGGAGCGGCGTGATGGCGCTCACCCGCGCCCACACACCGCTGCTGGGGCGGCTGCAAAACGACAATAGTGTCCTGTTCAGCGTCGGCTACAACGGCTTCGGTCTAGTGAGTGGATTTTATGCCGGCAGGTTGATGTGCGAGCTGTACGCAGCTCAACCCAACCCGGATGTGGCCCTGATGTCCTCACCGACCAAGACCGGCTGGATCCCACCCGAGCCCCTGCGCTATGTGTCCATAAATCTGTCTCTGGCTCTCCGACATCATCTTTTGTGAGGAAGGCTAGGCACTCTCAATCGAAATCCAAAAGAGGAGAAACGCTGCTCTCTCAGAGCGTCTCTTCGGTCTTTCCTTTAACACTCCGGCTAGGAGCCGGCATTGTCCACAGCAATGCCCATCTCCAGTGCGACTTCTTCAGCGGTATACGGCTAGGACGCTCCGGTTCGGCAGACAGAATCAGAAGCTCGAGGACTCCTTGGTAGCAGGCAAAGTCTGCCGCCTGGCTGAAAGGCGTCGGTGTAACGGCTTACTGAGGAGGCGCATCCGTCAGCGTGGCACGAACGCTGACAGATTCTCCGTCCCCTCATACGTACAGGAATCGCTGGTAAGAAGGGGGAGACTCAGGCTGCCTCTTCTTAGATTTACTGCAAAGGCGAAAAACCAGCCGGTGTCAGAATCTTGTTGTACTGGCTGACAATCATCGCCTGAGCGCGGGGCCGGAAGGTCTGAAGGGCGGGGTCATTGCCCTGAGCGGCCCGGGCTTGGGCGCGGTGGTTCAGGTCTTCATAAGCCCAGATATGGACCACCTCGTTGAGCGGCCCGACCTCGGTCGACCACCAGCCTATCAGCTTGGAGTATTTGCTGATGACGGGCAGGGCTTCCTGCTCTATCAGGGCTTGAAACTCCGGGACCTTGCCCGGCTGTAAGGTGTACACTCGCATTTCGTAGATCATACGACATCCCTCCTTTGGATAGTGGTTTACTGCTGGCTAAAAGCGCAGGATCAAACGGCCTTGGACGCCGGAGTCCATCCCCCCCTCGTGCGTCAGGGTGGTCTCTCCACTGACCTGGGCGACTAGGTGTGCACCAACCCCGAACTCAATGCCGCCGCCAAAGACTGCGTCCGGCTCGTTGTCGGCCACCTTGCCGGAGACGGTTTGGCCGGAGCCAAGCCTTCCCCTGACCTGCTCTTCATCGCCAAAGTCGTGCTCGCCGGCGATGCGCAGATGCGGCGCGACCCACACGTCGCCAAACTGCAGCAGGCTGGACATCTGGCCGCCGATAAAGCCGACCCAGCTTTCGTGAACGCTGCTTCGAACCGACAAGGCAAGCGGGCCGGCGTTTTCCCGGTAGCCGTCAAGTTGAGATTCGGTCCAGCGGCCGCCAATGATCGGTCCGAAGATTGTGTTGCCATATTGGAAGTTATAGCCGCCGCTCAGGAGGGCGAACCAGGTTGATCCTTTCGGGTCGGCTGAGGCGTTGGGGCGCGGGCTAAAGCCGGTTGGCCGCGAGAAGCGGTAGTCGTCCGCAGCATAGCCGACGGCCGCGTCAATATACACCACCCGGTTGCTCACCGTGCCGTAGATGGTTCCGAACCAGCTCTCCAGGTCGGCCCGGCCTCGTCCTTCGTCCAACTCCAGATCGGCCTCGCTGTAACCAAACCCAGCCCCGAGCATCGCCAACTGATGGAACCGCCAGTCTAACCCGAGCATCCCGGTAGTCGTGTCATAATCAAAGCGGCGCTGGCCAGCGCCGCCGTCCCGGTCGCCCATACCGAAGTCGCCAGTGAGATGCAGGGAGAACTTTCCCACCGCAACCTCGGTGCCTGTGCCGAACCCGGAACGCGCGGACAGCAAGCGGGCTTCCATCAGGCGCTGTTGCGAGCGCGACGACAGCAGGCCCAGCATAGAACGGGCAGTTATGTCTGCCCCGGCGTTGGCCTTCATGGCGAGATAGGCGGCAACGTATTGGCCAGCAAGCTGGTGCGTCCGGGCGGTCGGATGGATACCGTCGTAGAATATGCCGGCGTCGGTCATCTCCGGAGTCGCACAGCTACGCACCTCAGAGCTGGACACTTCCGTATAGAAACAGGGCCGCTTTGTATAGGTAAAGCCGTAGAGAGCCGGGTTATCCAGCATATCAGCGAACAAATCGTCCATTGCCACAAGCGTGATGTCAAGGCTACGGACGGATTCAAGCGTGGTCACAGCTGTGAGCAGGGCGGTATTGTGGGCAGCGGTCAACTGGCTGAGGCTGGCTGAGAGCGCCGGGCCGAGGACTGTAGCGCGTGGCGTACTGCCCATATCTGGCAGGTTCAGAACGGCAAACCTTTTCTGACCGGCCTGAGCCAGCCTGCCGATGCCGGTGGCGATATTGCCGACGACCGTGCCGACAAGGGCTTGAGGATTGGGCACGCCGGTGGCAACCCGGTCAGCATAGTCTTGAGCTCCGACGAAGTAGACGGCGAGGCTGTTCGGACCAGTCACTCCTCCCTCGATCGCTCTGCCGACCTGATCGAGCGCGTCAACATTCAGCAGGTTGAGCAACGCGGCAACAGACGGGTTTGGAGAGAAGTTCGTCTCTCCCGACTCCGCACCTGCAAAGGCGAAGTTAAAGACGGCTGACTCAGGGACATCGAGCAAGCTGGGCAGCGCCTCGGCATATGTTGGGCCGTTGGAGAACCGGCCCGGGTAATACGGCGGACTAGGCGGCTGTACCGGCACCAGGAGGGGATACTGTGCGTTCAGGGCGGCGGTTGCCCGGTGCAGGTTGCCGTTGTCGGTCAGGCTGTCGCCGATGAAGAACAGGCTGTCCTGGGCCATAGCCGGCCGGCAGGTCAGCACGCCAGCCACCAGCAGCCCTACAGCGAGACTGTAGCGGACAAACCGCTGACTCTCTCCTGTGGTCTGTAATGTCAATACCGTACTCTCCTTGTCCTCAAGAGTCTCCGTGTCGGATGAAGGGGTGTCTAGGCATCGGTGAAGGCCGGTGCAACCTTGGTCGCAAACAGCTCAATGTCTTCTATCAGCTGCGCTTGCGGCTCCAAGCCGTTATAGGCCACCAGCGAAAAATACTCGAACGGAATCTCACTATAGATCTCGTCGATCTGGTGTTTTACCTCGTCCACTGTGCCAGCCACAATCAGGCCGGTATTCATCACCCGCTCCAACATTGAGCCCTGTCCTTCGGACAGCAGCACGGGGAAAAAATGGACAGCAAACTGTGAGAAGAATGGCACGATCGTCCTGTCTACTTTCTCATACGCCTCTTGGCGCGTTTTGCCAACAAACAGGAAGCGCAGCAAGCCCTGACCCTGGCCCTGGCTGAGGGTTTTTCCTGCCTGGGCCGCACCCTCACGATAGGCGAGGTCCTGCTTTCGGGCGCCCTGCATGGGCGCGAAATAACAGCAGGTGAATCCCTCTTGTCCCGACCAATAGGCGGACTCGGCACTGCCCGACGAGCTGATGAACACCGGCGGGTGCGGTTTTTGATACGGGGCCGGGACTACGCTGATCTGACGCACCCGGTTCTGTTCGTCGATCTCGCCCGGCGCGCCGTACTCTTGGGCGCAGGGGTAGGCCGGATAGTGCTCAATGCCGGCGTACGGGTAAGGCACTTGGAAATACTCCCCGTCGTGGGCAAAGCTCTGCTGTGTCCAGGCTTTCTTCACAATCGCGACCATTTCGCGAAAGATCTGCTGGTTGTTCTCATCGGCCTCAGCCTGCTCGGGTGATTCCCGGTGCGACAGAGTGGGGAGCGATTGGTAGGCCTGGCCCAAGGTCCGGACCCATCGTGCCTGGTAACCACGGGCAAACCCGACAAAAAAGCGGCCTTTCAGAATATGATCCAACAGTGCGGTCTCTTCAGCCACCCGCAGCGGGTTATGCGTGCCCATCACATAGCCTAGTTGGCCCATCCGCATGCGCTTGGCATACGGCCCGAGCCAGGCGTTCATGATGCCCGGACAGGGGAGCATCTCAAACCCCTCGGAATGAAAATGGTGCTCAATAAAACTCATTCCCCAATAGCCCAGCTCATCGGCCGCTCTGACAATGTCGACCATGCCATCAATGATCTCGGCATACTTTTCAACGTTCCGTCCAACCGGCCTCAGCCGTTTGCGCTCAGCGTTAGAACTGACCGGCATAGACGGGACTATCTGAATCATTGTCTTCACCCATGTCCTCCTTGCTGTGCCTCTTAAACCTGCTCAGTCTCACAGCGTCAAGACCGCCCATATCTGTTTTTCTCTCTTCCTAACTTGCATCCATGTCCGAGGTTTTATATAGCTCCGGCCAGACACGCCGTACAATACGGTTTACCCTCTCTTCTCTTCCTGATCCAAAGGCCAGGATAAACCACATCGACGCAAGGAGGAAGCATATGGGGCTGGCTGACCTACGTGATTGCGCGTGTATCGTCGGAGTCGGCGATACTCCGCAAGGCTCGGTGCCAGAAAAAACAGGCGATGAGCTGGCCATTGACGCCGCTAGGGCCGCCCTTGATGACTGTGGGCTCAACAAAGACGATATCGAGGGTTTGTTTGTCCAACCTAGCTATGGGCGTCAGGGTGATTACCTCAAAGTCGGGCTGATGCTCGGCCTGAATCCCAAGGTCGGTGGCGCGGTTGAGGCGTCAGGCGCAACAGGCTGTTACATGATTCAGCATGCCGCCCTGCTGCTCAACGCTGGGATGGCCAATTATATTTTGCTAGTCTATGGCACCAACCAGAAAACCACCCGCAACCGCTTTGGCGCAGCGTTGCTTGAAGAGCACGCTCCTTACGGCGGTTTTAATCCCTCCGGGCCGTTTGCATTCGCCTTTCGTCGCCACATGTACCTGTACGGTACGACTGAGGAACAGCTAGCGACGATTGCGATTAACCAGCGCACGCACGCCAGGCTCAACCCCAAAGCTGTACAAAAAACGCTCCTGACGCTCGACACCTATATGAACGCCCGCTACATTGTCCGGCCGCTGCGCCTGTTTGACTACTGCTACATCACCGATGGTGGCCACGCGTTTATTCTCACCACCCCCGAACGCGCCAACAACCTCAAGAAACCTCCGGTGTCTATCTGTGGCATGGGTCGTCAAGAAGCCTTTCGGGCCTATGAAACGCCCGATCTGGTCATGCAGAGCTTTCAGCAGGAAGCCGTGGCCAAGATGGTCTTTGACATGGCCGATATGAGCGTGCGAGACATCCAAGCTCTGTACGTGCAAGACGCCTATAGCCCAGCCGTGATCGCCGCTCTGGAAAATTATGGCTTTTGCCCGCGCGGCGAAGCCGGCCGCTGGATTCAGGACGGGCGGATCGGCCTAGGTGGGGAGCTGCCGCTCAACGTCAATGGCGGCCAGCTATCCGAGACCTACATGGTTGGCTGGCAGAACACCTGCGACGCGGTGCGCCAGCTGCGGGGCGAGTGTGGCCTCCGTCAAATCCACGACGTCGAACGGATCATGTGTACCTACACTGGCGGATTGCGCGAGCACGCTGGCGCCCTCATTCTACGGAGATAAACCCGTGGCCGCCTATAAAAAACCCCTCCCCGCTATTGAAAAATGGAACGCGCCCTACTGGCAGGCGGCCAAGCGGCATGAGTTTGTGGCTCAAAGGTGTCGGAGCTGCGACTATATTCATCTCCCGCCCGGTCCGGTGTGCACCAACTGTCTGAGTGCCGACCAAGACTGGGTGCCGCTGAGCGGCAGAGGTACGATCTATTCCTACGGCGTGTATTATCAACGCTGGCACGAGGGCTTTGCCGATGACATTCCCTACAACGTTGCCCTTATCGACCTGAAAGAAGGACCACAGATCGTTAGCCAGATCATAGGGTGTGAGAACGACGAATTAGACTGCGGCCTGGCTGTCGAAGTGGTGTTCGACGATGTCACCCCTGATGTGAGCCTGCCGAAGTTTCGCCTAATGCAATAAGGAGGACAGTATGAAGATCGGATTTATTGGACTCGGAAATATGGGTGGTCCCATGGCCTCCCACATCCTTGCCGCTGGTCATTCGGTGACCGTGTACGATATCCGTAAAGAAGCCGCCGCCCCACAGCTTGATCACGGCGCCCGGTGGGCCGACAGCCCGCGCGCCGTGGCAGCGACGAGTGAGATTGTCCTCACCTCGCTGCCCGGCCCCAAGCAGGTCGAAGAGGTCGCCCTGGGAGAGGGCGGCGTCCTACAGGGGGCGGAGTCGGACAGTGTGTATATTGACCTGTCAACCAGCTCTCCAACTCTGATTCGTGAGATCTGCGCCACCTTTCAGGAAAAAAATGTTCACGTGTTAGACGCACCGGTCAGCGGCGGGCCGATCGGCGCCCAAGCCGCCACACTGGCGGTGATGGTTGGAGGAGACAGAACCGTGTACGATCGGGTCAAACCGGTGTTAGACGTGATTGGCGACAAGGTCTCTTATGTGGGTGGTATAGGCTGCGGAGAAATTGCCAAAATCGTCCACAATATGATCGGTATTTGTAGTCTCTCCCTGTTAGCCGAGGGTTTAACGCTGGGCGTCAAAGCCGGGGTTGATCCGCAAGCTCTCCTCCAAGCCATTCAAGACGGCGCGGTGGGTCAGGGTTTGATGCTGAACTACATGGTGCCGGAAGTCGTCTTCAAGGGCGATTTTGACACCGCCCGCTTTGCCCTGCGCTGGGCGCGCAAGGATATTGGCCTTGCCACCGAGCTGGGACGTGAGTTTGAGGTGCCGCTCAAGGTGGCCAATGTGATTGAACAGGAGTTTGTTGAAGCCATGGCCCGGGGCTGGGGTGAGCGGGATTCCAGCGCACCGTTTGCTCTCCAGGAAGAGCGGGCCAAGGTGACGGTTCGCGTGGCTGAGTGAGGGCGTCTCGCTCCGGCGTCTACTGCGCCGCAATCGCGTCCAGCCCAGCCTGTGCGGCCTCGATATCTTCGGCCTCCGTCCCTCCGCTGGCGCCAATTCCACCCAGGAGCTTGCCACTAACCATGATAGGTAAGCCGCCGCCCGCTGGCAGCAAGGGCTCGCCTATCAGCTTTTGGACGCTTTTAAATAGTTGGGGGCGACCCGTGGCCAACTCTTCAACGGAGGCTGACGGGCGGCTGAAGGTAGCCGAGGTCAGGGCTTTGCTGTAGGCCACCTTCGGCGTCATCCAACGCGCGCCATCCATACGGACCATGGCTACCGGACGACCAAAATTATCGACCACGGCAAAGCTCATTGCCCAGCCTGCTTGTTCGGCTTTGGCTTTGGCCGCGGCAATAATCGACTCGGCCATGGCCAGACTCACCAGAGACGGGGCGTCGGCTTCTTGGGCCCGTACCGAAGGTGAGCTGAGGACGAGGCTGACAATGACCCACAGGCCAACGATAGATATCTTTTTCATACCGTTTCTCTCCCTATTACAATCGACACGATACTCCACCGAGAGGGCTTTAGGCGGCGGCCCGCAGCACCTGTCCGGGCAGCACTCCGGTGTGTTGCTGCTCGGCATATAAGACTTGACCGTTGACAACCGTGTACTGCACGCCCCGGGCTGGCATGACTAAGCGGCGACCGCCGCCCGGGAGATCGTGGCGCATCTCCGGCCGACGTCCAGAGCCAATCGTCTGGTAATCAAAAATCGCGAGATCAGCGGCCAGTCCCACAGCCAAGCGGCCCCTGTCCTGAATGCCGAAGAAATGAGCTGGCTCTGTGGTCAGCCGCTGGACGGCTCGTTCAAGCGTCATGACCTGCTTGTCACGTACCCAAGTGCCGAGCAGGTAGGTGCAGTAGCCTGCGTCGCATAGCATATCAACGTGCGCCCCACCGTCGGATAGGCCGATCATGGCGCGGGGATCGGTGATCAGATCGGGAATCAGGTCCTCATTCGCGTTGAACAGGACAATGGTGTACTGCAGCCGCAGCTCATCTTCGAGGGCTAGGTCCAGAAAGGTATCCAGCCCATCCTTACCCCGCTCGGCCGCAATGTCGGCCACTGTCCTCCCTTCCAGCGGCCTCATGGTTGGATTGGTGACTTCTTTGACCTCCAACCGCTCCCACTTCCCGGAAAAAATACGCGGAGTTTCTAGCTCCGTGCGAAAGGCTTGGCGGAAGTCGGGGTCGCGGTAGACCTGCATCTGCTCTTCGACTGAGCGGTTAAAGACCGGGTTCCAGGACGGATGGTTAGCAAAGATGAACGGATTACGCAGATCAATCTGAATTACAAACGGCCGACAGGTGACCTGTGGTACGCCGCCGCGCTTAATGAGCGGCTCGGCCTTACTCAGCATGTCTAGTCCAGCAGTCGGCTTGTCATCGCGACTAATCACCCCCAGCCAAGTCACCGGCCGGCCGCTTTCGGTCAGCAGAAAATCGACCAGATCGTACTCCTCGTCCGAGATCTCGCCGGCGGTTGCTGTAAGCGCGAGTTCCATGGTACCTCGGCCAAGCCCTTTGAGCACATTGGCATAGGCTTTCAGTTCGTCGCGGCTGGCTTGGCGGCAGGCCAGAGGACGTGCCTGATAGCCGATGTGTTGAGGAATCGCGGTGGTAGTTATGCCTAAGGCTCCAGCCAACATAGCTTCCTTGAGCAAGGCTTTAATCTGCCCAATTTCATCCGGGGCAGCAGCTCGGTCCATTGAGTCTTCGCCCATCACAAAGTGACGAAACGGGGTGAGCGGCGCCAGAAATCCGAGGTTAATCCCTGAGCCTCGTTTTTGTGCGGCCTGCATATACTCGGGAAAGCTGACCCAGTCCCAGGTAATGCCTTTGCTCAGAACTTCGATGGGAATGGCCTCAACATTCACCAGGTCCCAGGCTGCGACTTCTTGGACCTCGGGCCGACAAGGAGCCAGACCAACTCCGCAATTGCCCATAACCACGCTGGTCACACCGTGCCAACTCGAGCAGCTGATGAGCGGGTCCCAACAAATCTGGGCGTCATAATGGGTGTGGGGATCAATAAAGCCTGGTGAGACAATCAGGTCCGAGGCGTCAATAACCTGCTGAGCTGCGTCTTTGATCTTGCCGATCTCGACAATCCGGCCATCCGCAATAGCAACGTCTGCCTGAAAACGTGGCCCGCCTGTTCCATCCACAACAGTACCGTTCCGAATCAATACATCGTAGGCCATGACATCCTCACTTGTGTAAAATGTGGTTCATCCTGACTCTTGGGGCAGGATGGACCGCACCGGTGCTACCAACACTAGCCTATCTCGAAAGCTTTCGTCAAGCGCGAGACTCCGTCCAGATCATCGTTCTGAGGCGTCTCCTAGGCGAGAGATCCCTCGTAGCAACCGCAGGCAACGCTGAGGAGCGGAAAACTCAAGGGCGGCAACTGCCCCACTCGATAATGAGCGATTGCAACCAACACGCCGGCACGCTCGCCGCCGGCGTGAGGTTTCGTTTATGACTAAGCCCAGTAACGGCCTCGGGGTCAGGACGGCACCAAGGCCGAATTGTCTGACTTAAGGGTTTGCCATACCAACATGAGGTGTCTTGCCTTTCGGTCTAGGCAGTGTAATGCCTGACGTGCTAAGAGGGCACGAGCGTCTGATCCAACAGAACACGAGGAGGACACAACGTGGCAGACGACCATCCTCATGGCCACCATCACGGTCCAGGTTTCCGTTTCTGTCCCAGATGCGGGGGGCGGCTGGAACGCAAAAAAGTCAAGGCCAATGAGCCCGAGCGGCGCGTGTGTGGTCGCTGTGCGTTTATCTCCTACGAAGATCCCAAAATCGCGGCCTGCACCATCCCGGTCATCGACAATAAGATCGTTCTGCTCAAACGCGGTATCGAGCCCAGCCATGGCAAGTGGGTCTTTCCTGGCGGATTTATGGATCGGGGCGAACGGGTGGAGGACGCGGCCATTCGGGAAACCTGGGAAGAGGTCAATCTCAAAGTCGAAATCGACCGGCTGCTCAACATCTACTCGTATACCGGTTACCCGGTCGTTATCGTGGTCTATCTGGTCAATGTCGTGGGCGGAGAGCTCAAAGCCATGGACGAAACCCTCGAGACGATGATCGTTGCTCCAGACGAGATCCCGTGGGATGAGCTGGCCTTTGACAGTACCCGGGACGCGCTGCGGGAGTATGTGGCCTTAGTGACCACTTCGTCCTAGGGACGATCGGCGAACCGTCCTCCACGCCTTTAGTCCAACCACTCGCGCTGACCCTTAATAAAGCCGGTCACACTATCTACCGTTGTCTGCGGCCGCTCAATATTGAACAGATGGCTGGCGTTGGACAGGATGAGAAGCTCGGCATTTGGAATCCGGCGCGATAACACCACCGAGTTCTCAGGGGGGACTAAACCGTCCTGCTTGCCGGTAATGACCAAGCTGGGGACGTTGATCTGGGGCAGGCGCGCATAGGTATCGTGGCCCTGGATGGCTGCCATTTGGCTGACCATACCGTGCTTGGGTGTCGGATGGACTGCCGACAGCCGATTTAACTCAAGCAGAGAATCCATATGTTTCTGCATGAACCACGGCGTCACCGCCACCTTGGTCATAGCTAGGGCAGCTTCTTCGACGCTCACCGATTCAATATGCTCCAACATATGTAGCACCTCAGGGTCGTTGGAGAGCATCGTGTGCTCACCCCCGCAGTTTGTACAGCCAAGGGTCAGGCTTTTCACCCGCTCGGGATGGCGTAGAGCGAGTTCCTGGGCAATCATCCCGCCCATCGAAATGCCGAAAATATGGGCGCTGTCGATGTCTAAGCCGTCCAGAAGCCCCGCCGTGTCGTCTGCGAACATCGGCATTGAGTACGGTTCATCCGGCTTATCACTCTGGCCCACGCCCCGGTTATCGAACGCAATCGTCCGAAAAGATTGGGCAAAGAGCGGGATATTCCAGCGCCAGCCGATAGAGCTGACGGTAAAGCCCATGATCAGAATCAACGGCTCGCCACTGCCGTGTTCTTCATAGTATAGCGAAATTCCGTTGGATTGGAGATGCGGCATAGCTTAACCCCTCCTTTACAGATAGGGAATAAAATTCTTCATCGCCGACAGCAGAGCTTCGAGGTCGGCGTAGCCTTCCAACTCGTCGTATAGGAAATAATACTGGCTGCGGACCTCGTTCTCGTCTTGTTCGTTCTCGTCCACCGATACCGCGGCCTCAAATTCTTTGAGCATGGCTTGAGTCTGGAGTTTTGTCTCAACTGGAATCGTATCGTCGGTCGCAATCACCAGACGCGTCTGATGGATCAGGCGGCCAACGATATAGGCATTACTGTGTTCGGTCATATACACCTCGGTCAGACGTTTACGAGCTCTCACCCAGCTTTTTCTCTTTCAACTCCCGCTTCCAGCTGTCCTTGCCGTCCTCCGGCGTGGGCTCTGGTGGCGACAGGGCGTCGAGATTGAAACTTGCCTCCCATGACTTGTCCTCGCCGGGAGTGAACCCGCCGGTCAACTGACCGGTGGTGATACTGGCGATCTCGTAATCGGGCAGATCGACGGTCACCATGCACGCGCCGCGGAACGCGAGGCCGGACTCCTCGTAGAAGTCGAAGGTACGGGACTCGAACCCGTGGGCCGCGCGATCTTCGGCAAGGGCATCCGGATCGACGGGCGTGATGTTCAGGAAGAACGCCCCCCTTCTGTCCTTCGCGCGACACGGTTCCTTGACGTAGGCCAAGGTGCTGGCGCCGGTGCCATCGGACTGGAGATACACGTCGAAGTGCGAGCGACTCACGGGCTCGTCGGACCGGACCGACTGGTACGCTGACCAGGACGCCTCGATCAGGCTGGCCGAGTCGTACAGAAACATCACCCGGTTGTCCGGGGTGAGCGTGGGGCCTCCCGCGGCGTAGTCGCGTGTGAGCAGGAAGTCGGCGCGATCGAGATTGCCATTGTATACAATGAGGCTTCCGGACAGATAGTAGTGCAGCGCGTGGCGCGCGCCGGCGAACCGGACGACCACCCCGGAGTCGTATTGCGTCGCGACGACGACGCTCCTGCCCGCCACCGTTTCCCGGATGACTTCGAAGTCGGCAACGAGCGCCTTCTGGAAATCCGCCGTCCCCCCGCCGTGATTGATCTGGACTATCTCGTAGGCGGAAAAAACGAAAACCAGTAGCGCGGCGCCGGCCAGGCCGATGAGCGCGGCGCCGCCGGCCAAGCGGCGCACGCCCAGTAGAACGAGCGAGAACAGGACCAGCGGAATACCGAGATAGAACAGACCCTCATAGGCGTGGAAGGCAGTGTTGTAGCGTAGGGGCAGCGACCAGCAGAAGCCGGATAGCACCAGGGCCGCCGGCGGAAGCCGCTGGCGGAGCCGGCGGACAAGCATCAGGCCGATCAGGGACGCTCCGAACATGACGTAGCCACCGGTGGCGCTCTGCGGTCCCCACGGCGTGGTCGAGTATATCGCCGCGGCATCATTGACACGCCGCGCCATGGAGACGGGAAGCGAGCTACCGCCGCCGATGCGCGAGAACTGCTCCTCCAGGAATGACGGCCAGTCCAAGCCACCGTAGGCGTGGTAGGCCGTATCCACTCCGACGCGCTTCAGCATCGACTGGAAGGACGGCAATTCCGTCAGTGTGTGCTGACTCAGTGCGCGCCATTCATTGGCAAAATTGAAGGTCAGGAGCGACACGCCGATAAGCAACGCCACCGCGCCGAGCGTCAGGTAGCGACCGAGAAGTGGCGCGGCGGTCGAAGCCGTCAAGTGCTTCCGGTTGCCGTGAGCGGGACCCGCCGAACGCACACGGACAAGTTCGCTAACCACGCCGAGCGCAATGAATGCCGCCAGCAGCCCGAAGACGTGCCAGCCCAGCAGCAGCGACACCAGAGTCTTGACCAGCAACTGCCGGAAGCGGCCCTCTTGGACGAAGACGACCAGGCCGTGAAAGGTCAACATGATGCCGAACAGATCCATGCTCGTCTTGGGGTGGATCATGTCGTTGTAATACAGGCAATAGGGCGAGGAGAACGCCAGGAGCGTGGCCGTCAGGGCGATCCACCGGTTGGATGGGGAATCAATGAGCCTGAGGACCGCAAGGTACGCCAGAACCGCAGCGGCGGCGAAAAACAACAGCATCACCATCCTGGCGGCGTAGATCGTCGCCGACAGACCGCCGCCGAAGGGCAGGGTGGCCAGCTTCAAGAGCGCGTAACCACCCATCGGAAAGCGGTTGTACGGGGCATAGCCGACAGGGAACCCCGGATTTGGAAACTGTCGCTGGAACATCAGAAGACCGTGTTCGGGAGAGAGGTTCACGGCGACCGCAAGGTGCTCCGACGACACCCAGTTGTGGTCGCCGGGCCGGTAGAAATACCCCCGGTCGCCGCCGAAGACGAAGACGGTCGACAGCGCCAGCAACAGCAGACCCAAAGGAAGGAACGACCGGCTGGTCGGATCCCTTAGGAAATAATACTGGCTGCGGACCTCGTTCTCGTCTTGTTCGTTCTCGTCCACCGATACCGCGGCCTCAAATTCTTTGAGCATGGCTTGAGTCTGGATAGGCATTACTGTGTTCGGCCATATCCACCTCGGTCAGACGCTTACGAGCTCTCACCCAGCTTTTTCTCTTTCAACTCCCGCTTCCAGTCGAGCACGCGGGCCTTGGCCGCCTCAGCCTCAGCCTCAGAAATCATACCCTTCTGCTGATAGAAGCGAGACAAGATGGTAAACCCCATGGCATCATCCGGGGTCAGGGCGATTAGCCGTTTGGCCGTCTCAATCGCTTCATCGAGCATGTCCTTATCGGCATACGCGTGGGCTAGATCGTGCACGGCATCGACGTAGGTGGGATCGATGTCGAGAATTGCTGTGTAGGTCTCAATCGCCCTGTCGGCTTCCCCGTCACACAGCAGATCGTAGGCTCGATCGTACAGTTCTTCGATAGACAGCATGAATGACTCTCCTCAAATAAGAATCCTGCCGTGTTCTTGGCACGACTAGAGGTCCTCACCTCCTCCATGTGCGGTGAGAGGTGCTGGGGTGCATATTGCTCCCGGTGAACACTTGCCTCTCACGTTCTGTCCTTGCCGTCCTCCGGCGTGGGCTCTGGTGGCGACAGGGCGTCGAGATTGAAACTTGCCTCCCATGACTTGTCCTCGCCGGGAGTGAACCCGCCGGTCAACTGACCGGTGGTGATACTGGCGATCTCGTAATCGGGCAGATCGACGGTCACCATGCACGCGCCGCGGAACGCGAGGCCGGACTCCTCGTAGAAGTCGAAGGTACGGGACTCGAACCCGTGGGCCGCGCGATCTTCGGCAAGGGCATCCGGATCGACGGGCGTGATGTTCAGGAAGAACGCCCCCCTTCTGTCCTTCGCGCGACACGGTTCCTTGACGTAGGCCAAGGTGCTGGCGCCGGTGCCATCGGACTGGAGATACACGTCGAAGTGCGAGCGACTCACGGGCTCGTCGGACCGGACCGACTGGTACGCTGACCAGGACGCCTCGATCAGGCTGGCCGAGTCGTACAGAAACATCACCCGGTTGTCCGGGGTGAGCGTGGGGCCTCCCGCGGCGTAGTCGCGTGTGAGCAGGAAGTCGGCGCGATCGAGATTGCCATTGTATACAATGAGGCTTCCGGACAGATAGTAGTGCAGCGCGTGGCGCGCGCCGGCGAACCGGACGACCACCCCGGAGTCGTATTGCGTCGCGACGACGACGCTCCTGCCCGCCACCGTTTCCCGGATGACTTCGAAGTCGGCAACGAGCGCCTTCTGGAAATCCGCCGTCCCCCCGCCGTGATTGATCTGGACTATCTCGTAGGCGGAAAAAACGAAAACCAGTAGCGCGGCGCCGGCCAGGCCGATGAGCGCGGCGCCGCCGGCCAAGCGGCGCACGCCCAGTAGAACGAGCGAGAACAGGACCAGCGGAATACCGAGATAGAACAGACCCTCATAGGCGTGGAAGGCAGTGTTGTAGCGTAGGGGCAGCGACCAGCAGAAGCCGGATAGCACCAGGGCCGCCGGCGGAAGCCGCTGGCGGAGCCGGCGGACAAGCATCAGGCCGATCAGGGACGCTCCGAACATGACGTAGCCACCGGTGGCGCTCTGCGGTCCCCACGGCGTGGTCGAGTATATCGCCGCGGCATCATTGACACGCCGCGCCATGGAGACGGGAAGCGAGCTACCGCCGCCGATGCGCGAGAACTGCTCCTCCAGGAATGACGGCCAGTCCAAGCCACCGTAGGCGTGGTAGGCCGTATCCACTCCGACGCGCTTCAGCATCGACTGGAAGGACGGCAATTCCGTCAGTGTGTGCTGACTCAGTGCGCGCCATTCATTGGCAAAATTGAAGGTCAGGAGCGACACGCCGATAAGCAACGCCACCGCGCCGAGCGTCAGGTAGCGACCGAGAAGTGGCGCGGCGGTCGAAGCCGTCAAGTGCTTCCGGTTGCCGTGAGCGGGACCCGCCGAACGCACACGGACAAGTTCGCTAACCACGCCGAGCGCAATGAATGCCGCCAGCAGCCCGAAGACGTGCCAGCCCAGCAGCAGCGACACCAGAGTCTTGACCAGCAACTGCCGGAAGCGGCCCTCTTGGACGAAGACGACCAGGCCGTGAAAGGTCAACATGATGCCGAACAGATCCATGCTCGTCTTGGGGTGGATCATGTCGTTGTAATACAGGCAATAGGGCGAGGAGAACGCCAGGAGCGTGGCCGTCAGGGCGATCCACCGGTTGGATGGGGAATCAATGAGCCTGAGGACCGCAAGGTACGCCAGAACCGCAGCGGCGGCGAAAAACAACAGCATCACCATCCTGGCGGCGTAGATCGTCGCCGACAGACCGCCGCCGAAGGGCAGGGTGGCCAGCTTCAAGAGCGCGTAACCACCCATCGGAAAGCGGTTGTACGGGTCGTAGCCGACAATGCCCCCCGGATTCGGAAACTGTCGCTGGAACATCAAAAGACCGTGTTCGGGAGAGAGGTTCACGGCGATCGCAAGCTGCTCCGACGACATCCAGTTGTGGTCACCGGGCCGGTAGAAATACCCCCGGTCGCCGCCGAAGACGAAGACGGTCGACAGCGCCAGCAACAGCAGGCCCAAGGGGAGGAACGACCGGCTGATCGGATCCCTCTGGTGCTTGTCCATCCCTTCACTACCTGACCTGGTTACCTTGATATCCAAGTAGCGCTTATGACCGCATTGTGTCGTCGTGTAATTCTCTGATAGAAAAGGATATTTTCCATGTCATACAACCCTATGCAGGGGGCTGGTCATCCTGCTTTACAAATTGCCGAGAACGTCCTGCTTTTAGTATCTTTGCTTTCATCCAACAGCCTCACTCAGATTTGACTCTGAAATCCTCCAGAAAATATTCCAGCTTTACCCCTGCCACCCTAGCAAACTTGGAGGCGTCCAACATCCCCCTCTGGTCAACCCGGAATGCCTCTCCTCACGGCGCTGATGTGTGGACCACAAATAAGAATCCTGCCGTGTTCTTGGCACGACTAGAGGTCCTCACCTCCTCCATGTGCGGTGAGAGGTGCTGGGGTGCATATTGCTCCCGGTGAACACTTGCCTCTCACGTTCTGTCCTTGCCGTCCTCCGGCGTGGGCTCTGGTGGCGACAGGGCGTCGAGATTGAAACTTGCCTCCCATGACTTGTCCTCGCCGGGAGTGAACCCGCCGGTCAACTGACCGGTGGTGATACTGGCGATCTCGTAATCGGGCAGATCGACGGTCACCATGCACGCGCCGCGGAACGCGAGGCCGGACTCCTCGTAGAAGTCGAAGGTACGGGACTCGAACCCGTGGGCCGCGCGATCTTCGGCAAGGGCATCCGGATCGACGGGCGTGATGTTCAGGAAGAACGCCCCCCTTCTGTCCTTCGCGCGACACGGTTCCTTGACGTAGGCCAAGGTGCTGGCGCCGGTGCCATCGGACTGGAGATACACGTCGAAGTGCGAGCGACTCACGGGCTCGTCGGACCGGACCGACTGGTACGCTGACCAGGACGCCTCGATCAGGCTGGCCGAGTCGTACAGAAACATCACCCGGTTGTCCGGGGTGAGCGTGGGGCCTCCCGCGGCGTAGTCGCGTGTGAGCAGGAAGTCGGCGCGATCGAGATTGCCATTGTATACAATGAGGCTTCCGGACAGATAGTAGTGCAGCGCGTGGCGCGCGCCGGCGAACCGGACGACCACCCCGGAGTCGTATTGCGTCGCGACGACGACGCTCCTGCCCGCCACCGTTTCCCGGATGACTTCGAAGTCGGCAACGAGCGCCTTCTGGAAATCCGCCGTCCCCCCGCCGTGATTGATCTGGACTATCTCGTAGGCGGAAAAAACGAAAACCAGTAGCGCGGCGCCGGCCAGGCCGATGAGCGCGGCGCCGCCGGCCAAGCGGCGCACGCCCAGTAGAACGAGCGAGAACAGGACCAGCGGAATACCGAGATAGAACAGACCCTCGTCGGTGTGCATGTGAGTGTTGTGGCGTAGGGGCAGCGACCAGCAGAAGCCGGATAGCACCAGGGCCGCCGGCGGAAGCCGCTGGCGGAGCCGGCGGACAAGCATCAGGCCGATCAGGGACGCTCCGGACATGACGTAGCCACCGGTGGCGCTCTGCGGTCCCCACGGCGTGGTCGAGTATATCGCCGCGGCATCATTGACACGCCGCGCCATGGAGACGGGAAGCGAGCTACCGCCGCCGATGCGCGAGAACTGCTCCTCCAGGAATGACGGCCAGTCCAAGCCACCGTAGGCGTGGTAGGCCGTACTCACTCCGATGCGCTTCAGCATCGACTGGAAGGACGGCAATTCCGTCAGTGTGTGCTGACGGATACGGTTCAGGGCGCGCCATTCATTGGCAAAATTGAAGGTCAGGAGCGACACGCCGATAAGCAACGCCACCGCGCCGAGCGTCAGGTAGCGACCGAGAAGTGGCGCGGCGGTCGAAGCCGTCAAGTGCTTCCGGTTGCCATGATCGGGACCCGCCGAACGCACACGGACAAGTTCGCTAACCACGCCGAGCGCAATGAATGCCGCCAGCAGCCCGAAGACGTGCCAGCCCAGCAGCAGCGACACCAGAGTCTTGACCAGCAACTGCCGGAAGCGGCCCTCTTGGACGAAGACGACCAGGCCGTGAAAGGTCAACATGATGCCGAACAGATCCATGCTCGTCTTGGGGTGGATCATGTCGTTGTAATACAGGCAATAGGGCGAGGAGAACGCCAGGAGCGTGGCCGTCAGGGCGATCCACCGGTTGGATGGGGAATCAATGAGCCTGAGGACCGCAAGGGAATTTCCCACCTCTTCTCCCAACACATACTCCGGTTGAGAACAGCCCCACCTACGGAAAACGAGCGAGTTGATATGGACAAAGCTTTCTCCCGTCTTTGGGCAACAGCTCCCTGTGGGGTCTGGAGTGTTGGTTCTCTTTCCTCCAATACCAACCTATGCTGGAGCTTTCTGATAGGGCATAACTTCTCCTCGTGTCTCGCCTTCCGACACTCCTTATAGGCGATTCTCCCAGATTCTTGCGTAGCGTGATCAGCATAACCGCCTCGCTCTTCAGCTTGCTGTCTAGAGGAATGTTCGCTGCGCTCATGGCCGCCTTTTCCCGGAGTGTTGCGATGAGCCTATTTACACCATACGACCAAGCCCGGTACAGTTTGCCGTATGGCCGAAATGGGTGTTGAAACGGACGTACTCAATTTTATTGCCGTCCCTGAGGGCAGAGATTTTAACGCGTTGGCGCTAACCGTTTTTGCTCATCAGTTCGAGCGCAACAAGCCGTATCAACGCTTTTGCGTCGCCCGGGGCGCCAACCCTGATCGCGTCACCCGCTGGCAGGATATCCCGGCTGTGCCGACCGTTGCATTTAAAGAGTTGGATCTCAGCTGTGGTCCACCCCAAAAGATTTTTCGGACCAGCGGCACCACCCGCGGCCAGGACAAACGGGGCCGTCATCTGGTCCCCGACCTACGTCTGTATCACGCCTCGGCCCTGGCCCATTTCGATCAGTGTGTCGTGCCCGACGGTAGGCAGCTGCGGGTATTGGCCCTTATTCCTTCCCTGTCCGTCCGCCCGGATTCCTCGCTCAGCCAGATGGCAGAGTGGATTATCGCTGAACGAGGTGAACCGGGCAGCCAATTTTTTATTGACTCCACTGGTATTCAGCTCGAGTCCTTTGCCGCCGCCCTAACCCAGGCCCAAGCCGAGGGCAGCCCAGTCTGTATTCTGGCCATCACCGCTGCTCTGGTGGCCTTCTTCGACTGGTGTGCCCGCCAGCAGACCGCCTTCGCCTTGCCCGCCAGCAGCCGCGTCATGGACACCGGCGGCGATAAAGGTCAGCGACGACCGCTGTCTCGGAAGGGGCTTTTTCACGCCTGCTGGAAGTATCTGAAAGTCGCCGGCTACTCCTGTATCAATGAATATGGCATGACCGAGATGGCCTCACAGTTTTATGACAATGTGTTGTATAACCGATTTTATCACGGGAACGAGCCACGCTATAAAATCGGGCCGGCCTGGACCCGCACCCTCGTGGTCGACCCGGACAGCCTCCAAGCAGTCCCGCTGGGTCAGCCCGGCGTCCTCCGCCACTTTGACCTGGCCAACTGTGGATCGGTCATGGCGATTCAGACCGATGATGTCGGCCATCTGACGCGAGCCGGATTCGAGTTGAACGGCCGCATCCCGGGCACTGAGGCACGCGGGTGTGCCTTGGCCTTGGACGAGTTTTTAGCCACGCTGGACAAGAGCTAACACAACCAAGCCGCCGCTGTGGCGTTTGACTGCCTATGGCCGCCCTCACGCCCGACTCCCTACGTACCATTATCAACGGCCTGTTAGCCGCCCGAGAACGCTCCCTCGTCCGGCGTCCGGTCCACGAGATCCTAACCAGTATTGACGCGCTTGCGGCTAGCTTTCTTGACCCCAACTCAAGCGAACGCCGACATGCCGAGGCGCTCCTGTCCGCAGAAAGCGGACTCTCGCCGAAGATGGCCCGGCATAGCCTGCCGCTTATTTTCCAGGAGTATCGGTCCGAGCGTTTACACGGTCTTTTGGCCGCTGAACTCGGCACCAGCGCCGTCCTCGACCGGGTTGAGAACGGTCTCCGAGCCTGGGGACCGCGCTTGATGACCCACGTCCTAGCAGGCAATCTTCCCGGTGCAGGCCTGGATAACATCGTCTTCTCGCTGTTGGTGAAATCAGCCACGTTAGCGAAAGCCGCCTCCTCAGGCGCCGGCTTGCAACGGCTGTTCGCCCACATTTTGCGTCAGCATGATCCCGAGCTCGGCGCCTGTCTAGCCCTGGTCAGCTGGCCAGGCGGCAAGGCAGAGCTTGAGAATATTGCGTTTTCCGAGGCTGGGCTGGTTGTGGCCTCGGGTTCGGACGAAAGTTTGGCAGCGATTCGTCAGCGCGTTTCAGGGCGATTCATCGGTTACGGCCATAAACTGAGCCTGAGTCTCATCACCCACGACGCCCTCGATCAGTCTCAAAAGTCGGCCGAGCGGGCGGCCTACGATGTGGTGCTGTTTGACCAACGCGGCTGTCTGTCCCCCCAGGTAGTGTATGTTGAAGACCACGGAGCGGTCTCACCAAAGGTGTTTGCTACGCTGTTGGCAGAAGCGCTCGCAGACTGGCAGACTCGCTTACCCCGGGGGCGGATCAGTCCGGCGGTCAGCACCCAGATACGGCGAGTGCGAGACGAGGCCGAATGGCAGGCTCTGAGTGGCAAAGACGTTGTCCTCCACTCCAGCCCACGGGGAACGGAGTGGACGGTGATCTATGAGGCCGATCCGACGTTTGCACCTGGACCGCTCTACCGAACGGTTCGGGTCAAACCGCTCGTCGGGCTCGAGCAGCTCGCCACGCTGCTCGAGCCGTGGCGGCCGTATCTCGAAGCGGTCGGGACTGTCGTGCCGAGCGAGGTCCGTCGCCGCCAGACGCTGCTGGAGGTCCTGGCCAACAGCGGGGTGAGTCGCATCTGTCCGCTCGGCACAATGCAGATTCCGCCGCTCAGCTGGCGACACGGTGGCCGACCCCGGCTGGCTGAGCTGGTCCGCTGGATGACAAGCGATCTGGGCTGAGGCAGACGCCCTATTTGCCCACGCCATACGCCTGATCTATGCTTTGCCCCTATGAGCACCCTAAGTGACGATTTCCTGCGTTTTGTGTGTCAAACCTCGCCCGAACCTATGGGTATCGAGGTCGCCTCAGCCCACGGCTGCGTGGTAGTCGACACAACTGGCCGCGAGTATCTGGACCTGCTGTCCGGCATCGGTGTTGCCAGTATCGGTCATACTCATCCGGCCGTGGTACAGGCTGTCCAAGACCAGGCCGCCCATTATCTGCATACCATGGTCTACGGAGAATACATCCAGGAGCCCCAGGTACGGCTGGCGGGTCGCTTGGCCGAGATTGCGCCTGACTCGCTGTCGGTCTCCTATTTTACCAACAGTGGAACCGAAGCAGTGGAAGGCGCTCTCAAAACCGCCCGCAAATATACCAGCCGTTCACACCTCGTCAGTTTTGTAGGCAGCTTCCACGGCGATACCCTCGGCTCAGTCTCCGTGGGCGGCAATCCAACGTACCGCGTCCCGTTTGAACCGCTGCTCCCGACGGTGACGTTTTTAGCTTTTAACGATAGGCAGGCGCTCAGCGCGATTGACGACAGCGTCGCTGCCGTCATTATCGAACCGATTCAGGGCGAAGGCGGCGTACAGATTCCGGATACCGCATTTCTGCCGGCCCTGCGTCAACGCTGCTCCGAGGTCGGCGCAGTGCTGATCTTCGACGAAGTCATCACCGGTTTTGGACGGACAGGAAAAGTCTTTGCCGCCGAACACTGGCAGGTCAGCCCCGATATCCTGGTGTTGGCCAAAGCGTTAGGAGGAGGCATGCCGCTCGGAGCATTTATGAGTAGACCGGAGATCTTGCAAACCCTGTCGACCGATCCACCCCTGGCCCACGTGACAACATTCGGCGGACATCCGGTGTGCTGTGCGGCCGGACTGGCTGCTCTGGACGTCATGTTTGCAGAGCGGCTTCCCCAGCGGGCCCAGGAAAAAGGACACGAGTTCGTGGCGAAACTGCACGCCCTGGTTGGTCGCGGCGGGCTGACCGGAGTCCGGGGCCGGGGCTTACTCATCGGACTTGACTTTAGCGATCCCGGGACAACGCGACGTTTCGTCAAGCGGTGTTTTACCGACGGTCTGGTGCTAGGTTGGACGCTGCACGACGATAGCGTCGTGCGCTTAGCTCCACCATTAATCATCTCGTCGGCCGAGATTACTCAGGCGATTGAGGTCATGGGTAGAGCGCTTGATGGCGGCTCAAGGTCATTATAACCCGGTCATGGCTCAATTTTCCCCCAGGCATTCACCTTGGTGGGGGTAATGCGCACCATATCGTTGCGCTCAATGCGCAGGTCCATCGCTCGGTACTGCGGGTAGCGCTCACGCAGTAAGGCGAGGGCCTGGTCGTATTCGGTTCGCTCCTCAACCATGGCGGCCGTACCCCGTACCATCACATACGCTAGCCGGGTCCAGTCATCGGCGTAATCGTCAACCACCAGCGCTACCCTGGGATTCTCCAACATATTCTGAATTCGCTTGAGCGGTTTCCCTGTGTGGCGCTTCGGCTTTTGATCGACCACAAAGTAGAAGTGTTGGCCGTTATAGGCATAACAAAACGGGATCACGTGTGGCTCACCATCCTGACCGGCCGTTGCCAGCCGCGCTACCTTGTGGGCGTCAAGAAAGCGCCGTACGGGTTCTGCAATCAGCTGGGACATATTAGACTGCCACGTCGGGCCCTGGGGTCAACGAGGGCGTTGACCGCTTCTGAGACGGGGAGCGATCGTTACCGACATTGGTGTGGCCCTCAAACGTCTCCTGGGCTTCCCGATAGAGGACCTCGGCTTGGCCCGAGTAGCGGGAGGAAAAGTGAAAGACGACCAGCTTCTTGACCTGTGCCGCTCGCCCTAGCAGACCGGCCTGGTGGGCTGTCAGATGGTGGCGTCGGGTTGCCTGCCCGTGGTCGGCATTCAGAAAGGGCGCCTCGCAGAAAAACACATCCGCCCCACGGACCAAGTCAGTAATACGGGCCACGTTGTCCGGGCTGTACAGCGTATCAACCACGTAGGCGAGCTTGTGTCCCGGGCTCTGTTTGACCAAACGGCCACGCAGCTCTCCGAGCACGAAAGTCCGTCCATACTGGCGTCCGTCCTGCCGCCACTCAGCTTGAATGCAAAAATCGTCCGGCCGCTCGGCGCGCACCGCGCGTTTCAGCTCAGACAGCCACGGCCCAGGGCCGACTCCGAGTTCGGCCAAAACAGCGGTATCCACATTCAGGTGGGTTTCTTCCTCTAGAGCGAAGGCCAAAGAGGCGATCCGGTGATCGAGGTGCGTGGTCCGTACGCAAAATCCGGTTTCCTCCACGAGTGTCCCGGCAAACGGCAGCGCAGGCAGCGGCCGAGGGATAAAACCCGTCGCTGCTTCAAAACGTGCTCGCTGCATGGTCTGCTGTCCGACTTCCGTCACTTCGAGGGTAAAATCGTAACCATCGGTCAGGTTCCAGGTATAGCCCCGTAGTTTCCCGGCCACACACGTCAGAACTCCCGGTGGCCCAAACAGGTGGAGTGTCTTCTTCCGAGATAAACACACTCGCAAAAGACGATCAAAGCCAATGAAGTGATCCATGTGACAGTGAGAGACAAACACATGGCTCAGCCGCAGTACTTCGGCGGTCGCTAGGGCGTCATTATGGCCCAGGTCAAACACCACCGCCCGCCCCTGCAAAGGCAGATGAATATAGAGGCCGGGGTCACCAAACGGTCCATTCACAAGGCGTGCAATGGGGCTCATGACCAGAACATTATCCCGGCTCCCCAATCTCTTTGCAAGACGGTCTTTGGCAGTGCATGGGCAGGGACATTGACAGCACGGCGCGGGAACGCTAGCCAAGAGCATATACAGGGGTCCTCTGTGTGAGAACCCGAGGGGGAGAACGTAGCTATGGCCACCATGATTACTAGTGACTGCATTAACTGCGGAGCCTGTGAGCCAGAATGCCCCAACACCGCCATCTACCAAGGCGGGGTTGACTGGGAGTTGAACGGCGCAGTCAGCTCCGCCATCTCAGACGACATCTTCTACATTGTCCCTCAGAAGTGCACCGAGTGTGTCGGCTTTTTTGACCAGGAAGCCTGTGCCGCGGTCTGTCCGGTCGACTGCTGCATTCCCAACCCGGATATTCCAGAAACGGAAGCGGTCTTGATCGCCCGTGCCAAAGAGCTCCACCCGGAAGAAAGCTTTGGGGACGATTTTCCGTCCCGCTTCAAAGGTGATCACTCCGCTGAACCAGTTGCCAAGCCAACCTCAGCTGTCGAGTCAGCCCCAGCTGCCGCTCCGCCACCCGTAGCCCCTGTCCCCGTCCCGGCGGCAGGCGCAGAGGCTTCAACACTCACCATTCCCGAGGTTGACAACTGGGAGGTCCCACTCAGCTGCTACAAGTGCGAGCAAGAATATTCGCTGGCTTTCGAACACTTTCGGATCGGCACCGTGTTGAACTGCCCCAACCCCTATTGTACAGCCAGCCTCATTGTCACCTCAACAATGTATAAAAACGTGGCCAACGCCCTGGACGCCTTTCACGCCCACTGGAACGCAGATTTTGACGCCTTCCGGGAAAAACGGCGCCAAGAGCTGGAAGCGTTTGAGGCCGCGAAGCAGGTCGAGTTAGAAAATTTTACCGATACCCTCAGAAAAGCCGTCTCCGACGTCAAACCGGCCGGCAAGCCATGGCGGCGCCTGTCGATGTTCGGCTTTCAGCGCGTGGGATAAAAAATGCAGCGCGACCATCGCTGAACGGCGGAAGCGCGCCGTTCAGCGGTTTATACGTACTTCTTGCCAATCTCCATAGCTTCGGGTACGCCTAGCAGATTGGTCATTTCCTCAAAACAGCTCCAGCCCGCATCGGTGGTGATCTGGCCGGTGGTCTTGAGCTCTCGCATGGCATCTCGCATGCGAACATAAGCTGCCATTAGCGTGGCAGAGTAAATGGTGAGTTTGAAGCCGAATTTTTGGATTTCTTGGACCGATAGCAGCTGTCCATTGTAAAGCAGCGGCAGGTCGCTCAGCTCCTTGGCATAACGCTGAATATCGCTCAGCGTCCGGATACCGTCGACAAAGATCAGATCGGCTCCAGCCTCTCGGTAGGCGTGGCCGCGAGCAACAACGTCCTCCCAACCGTTGACCGCCAGGGCGTCGGTTCGGGCAATAATCACGAAATTGTCACTGCGCCGGGCATCGCACGCTGCCCGCACCTTGGGCACCATGTCGTCCATAGGGATGACCTGTTTGCCGGCCAGAAAGCCGCAGCGTTTGGGCCACACCTGGTCTTCAAGGTGCAAAGCCGCCGCGCCGGCCGCCTCATACTCACGCACTGTTCGATACACATTGACCGGATTGCCATAGCCAGTGTCGGCATCACAGATCAGCGGAATCTCGATCGCGTTGGCGATATAGCGGACGTTCTGCACCATCTCGGCCATAGTCAACAGCCCAACATCGGGAAATCCGCGGGCTGCAGCCGTACCAAAACCGGTCATATACACGGCTCCAAAACCTGCAGCTTGGGCAATCCGGGCCTGGAAGGCATCGAACACAAACGGAGCGACGACCATGTCGGGACCATCGAGCAGCTGACGCAGACGGGTCGCTGTAGTGGGCATACAGTCCTCCTTTGGATTGCAGTGAATCTTGATCTTTTCCGACCATAGCCTTCCGTCCTGAGGTTACCGGCAGATCTCAATCTGCTTGGTGGGCAAGTCCAGCGGTCATACTTCGAGGATACTGTAACGGGTATGCAGAAGAATCTTCATTGCGCGCGCATATCGGACGTTTGTGGCTGAGACTTCAATGGGAAGCACATCTTGTGACGAAGGATGAGAGGTCCGGTGGACATCGTCTCTTAGACGTACCATGACACAATCGGGCTGAAGTTCCGAATGCCCGCCGAGGCGAGACAAGAACCAACCTTGAAAATGTCCTGTTCAGTCTAGCGTTGGGGTGAATGACTTTTCCCTCCTGGTCGCCGCCTATGGGAGCCGTATCAATCAGCCTGTCCTCAATCAACTCAAACCGATCCTCGCGATCAAAGATGCCGGCTCCGCCCATCTTGTAAGAGTCGTCCCTCCCAGCGGTTGCCGTGGAGTTCCCTCCACTAGTCCAATGAGTGGAGAAACTTGAGCAGCGCCGCGACACATTCCTCAGCAGCATCAACGTAGATCTCATGCCCATTGCCCTCAATCACCGCCATCCGCGCCCCAGGGATACCATCACGGATCGCTAACTGCTCGCTCAAGGGCGTGAGCGGGCTGTTGGCCGGAGCTACGATCAAGGTCGGCACGCTGACCTGGGGAAGTATCGGCTCCACATCGACGCTCGGCACTAAACGGCACAGTCCTTGGAGCACATGAGTCGGGGTTTTGGCCCACTCATCAAGCATCCATAGCAAACGGGGCGAATCGCCCACCGTCAGCCCTGCCCCCTGTTCGATCAGAGCTTTGGCCCAGCCACCGGAACCGAGCGCGCCGAGGGCGGCTGGCCAGTCCTCATAGCCTAGGGCAAAGATCTTTTGCATATGCGGTCGAATAGACGTCGGTGAGGCGCACAGCGTCAGGCTCTTGAACCGCTCAGGCCACTTGGCGGCAAACGCAATGCCCAGAATGCCACCCAGCGATTCGCCTACATAGTGTACGGCATCAATCTCTAAGGTGTCCAGAAAGCCTTTCATGTCGCCTAGCAGGTCATCGATCGACCACACGTAGTCTGGTCCCGGATCGGCCGACCGCCCGTGGCCCCGCATATCCCGGCGTAGCACGCAGTACTGGCCGGCCAAGAGCGGTATCCAATGGGACCAAAAGTTGAGGTTACGGCCAAAGCCGTGCTGAATCCAGATCGTTTCGGACGTGTTCCATGGGTCGGTGAAGTCATCGATCTGGTAGTGCATGGTGTAGCTATTGGCCGTCAGCTGTGGCATGCAGTTTCCCCTCCTTAAGCGGCCGAGCGTCTCACCACTCCGTGCGGGCGGGCGGCAGTGCTCCATCGGGACGCGGAGCCTGAACAATTTCCTCGTTGCTGACGATGTCTTTCTGTAAATACTTCTCAAGCAGCTTGACCGCATGCCGCAGCAGTTCAGCCTTACCGTCAAACACCTCTTCATGCATCCACTCGCCCTGAATCCAGCAGTCAAACGAGGCTTCGTCAATAAAATTGAACTCGAGCAGTCGCTCATACATCGGCGTTCCGGTGATAATAGCCCGCAGCGACAGGCCGGAATCGATCAGCACGGCGCAGACATTGCGAGGAATCGGCAGCTCGCTCTTGATCTGTTCAATCTCTCGGGGTGAACAACACTCTTCGACGAGTGAGCAATAGGCCCACTCACCCGGGTTGGGGTCTGCCTTTTGGATCAATTTGATGTTGGAATTGATGAGCCACTCCCGCGCTTCCTCTTGATCGTAGTTCTCAAAACTCCGAAAGAATCCCGCTCCGGCAGGTTCGCGCTGGTTCTCGGGCTGCTCACCCGAGCTCCCGAACCTCAGCCCGGAGCGCACCCCGGCGGACCTGTCTTCAGGCTCCCTCCACTCCTCGACTTTCGGCTCGGGGCGGGCGGGACGCAGTGCCTCTCTGGTTGCCGACCTCTTGCGGGATGAGGGAGAATGACGTTTAGCTGGGGACCCAGCCTGCAATTTGGCCGCTTTTCTGCTCTGCCCGTGCGAAACTTTTGCCCGGCCTCGGTCGGTCCGAGCCAAGGAACTGTCTGCCTTTGTGGCCCGGCCCTCCTGGACGCGCGATGTACTCTCCTGGAAACGATTCCGGCCCCGATTTCTGGACCGGCTGCGTGTACGTCTTTTACGGCGTTCCTCTCCGTTGGATGGCTCAGCCACTTTTTTCTCATCGTCCGGCATGTCCTACCTCCGAGGGAAAAAGTACGAAAAGCCGGCTAAGAAAGAGTGAGAGTTCCTACCGTCATTTTCGTCATAGAGGCTGGCGTTTGACGAATGCCGGAAACGATAGCCCAGACTCAGGGAGACATTATTGTCCAGAAAGTACGACAGGCCGGCTCCAGCCATCTCGGTGAAACTAAAGCCCCCGCCCAGGTCATAGCCCTGGTAGTCCTGGTACAGGACTCCTAGACCGCCCTCAATATACGGAGACAGCCGGGCACCTAGGTCAAAATGGTAGCTTAAGACCGGGAGCATCAGACCAGCTTCAATTGAGGCGTTCCGCTTTCTCCCGCGCCTTACCGGCTTTGAGTCTCTCTCCTCTTCGTCGGTTCCCTGGAAGGTGCTATGCCGCGGACCCTCTTCTGCGTTCGGGATGCTACTCCCCTCTCTCTGGTTGGAGTGGCGCGTCACCGCAGACAAGAAGGGCTCGGTCGCAATCTCAAACACGCCTTCAGGAAAGATCCATGGTTTTCCTTTAAAGAGAACATAGCCGATATGAAAGTTGAGCGGCACGCTATCTATATTCCGTTCACTAACAGAATAGCCCGAGCGCAGGCCGATATTCCACGAACCCTCGGCAGGCCCCGTCTTTTGGGCCTGGACGGCGCTCACTCCCAACAGGAGCACTCCCAGCAGGCAACCGGCTATGCGCATAGCCTTTTTCATTATCTCCTCCTCGTGTCTATCCGTATTGACGCCTCGCTCCTATCCTACCAGTCTGGCTTGTGCAAGTCGCTGAACACCAAGGTGAACGCTGAGGACCTCCTTATCAGAAAGAAAGTATCGTTCACTTTGTCTCGATGCTCAGTTCGGTCTCAACAAAGTCTTGCTGCGCCTCATCCCACAGAAAAGCTTTGATCCTGCGCACCTCGCGGTCGTAGATTGAGACTACGAGATAGACCGTGTCTGGATAGGACGGCTCATCCCCAAACATGGCCTGGTATTTGTCCTCGGCCGAGAAATACGCGTCGTGATTCGGGTGCGAATGGTAAAAGGCGGTCAGCTGGGCGGTGCCGCTATCGGCCTCTTGCATCACAGCCAATAGCTGTTTTGGCTGCATGAAATACGCAGTGGTGGCATCACGCGGATAGGTCTCCGCGTCCTTGTCCTGCATGGCGTTCTGAATATTGTCAATGCGCCGTACCTCGGCCTTGCCGTCCCGGGTTAGGATTGCCCCACAGCATTCGTCGGGAAACGCGTCTTGGGCATGTTGACAGAGAGTTTTCCATGTTGCGGCATCGAGATGAATCATACCGAACAGCCTCCTGCTAGATGTAGTCGTGCTCCAGTCTACGCCACCTCTAGTCTGCCTTCCGCGCCAATACCAGACCGGTGAAGGCCGGCGGCGGTAGGCTTGTCTTCTGCCCATCGACAAAGCCCGCATCGTGTAGCCAGCCCATGATCTCTTCGCCCGGATAAGCCTCCCCATCGGGAAAGACCAGCATCATAAACAGCGAGAAGACCGCTGGTTGAACTGGCTCTATCAGATTTGGCTCGGGCATAATGCCGTGAATGAGGATCCGACCGCCGGCCTCCAAGGCATCGAAGGCTTTACCGAGTACCATCTTGCAGGTCTCGCGGCCCTCGGTTTGGAGCATATTAGACAGCAAAATCGTGTCATAGCCGTGGCCAAAGTCATCGCTGAAATAGTTGCCCTCCTGAACCCGGACCCGAGTGGCCATTCCCTCCCGCGCAATAATTTCTCGGGTGCGTCGCAAAATAGGTGGCAGGTCAAACACCGTGGCGGCGAGCTGTGGAAACGCTTGGCAGAAGCGAATCGAGTACACTCCCGACCCGCCCGCGACGTCGAGCAGGCGGCGAGACTGCTGCAAATCCACTAGGCTGCTGATCCGCTCAGCCAGGCCTTTGCCCAACTCAAACAGCCCGTGCACATAATTATCCAGCACTTCAACTGGAGCGTGCTCAAGCGCTGTGCCGGTCAAGGACAAGACGGGCCTATCAGTGCGAACGGCCTCGGCCAGTTTTCCCCAGGCCTGGTAACGGTCGCTTGTCTGTTTGAGCATATTCCCCACGTAACCCGGCCTGTCTTTGACCAGAAAGGCAGCGGCTAGTGGCGAGTTGCGGTAACGCTCTGCCTCTTTGGTTACAAATCCCAGCGCCGCGGTAGCGTTGAGCAGACGTGCGACACCGCGTAGGGGCAGGCCGGTGTGGGCGGCTAGCTCGGCGGCCGTCATCGGTCCGCTAGCCAGCGGAGAGAACAGGTCTAACTGTGCAGCCCCTAAAACAATCGCCGCCTGCTCAAATCCATTCACAATCTTCATGAAGTCCGGCATCTCGGCCGGGAGCGGTTCAACCATAACTTCCCTCCTGCCTCTGCACTTCTCGCCAGCCTCCATTGCACTCGCTGACAGCGTCGTTATAGTGACACGAAATCCGCAAAGGAGTCTAGGCTGATGATTAGTATTGAGGAATTTGGCCATGTTGAGCTGAGGGTGGCGACCATCATAGCGGCCGACCCCCACCCCAACGCCGATCGCCTGTTGATTCTCAAGGTTGATCTAGGCGACGAACAACGTCAGCTTGTCGCCGGACTTCGCACCCACTACACGACGGAGGAATTGGTCGGCAAACAGATCGTTGTGGTAACCAATCTTCAGCCAGCAAACCTGCGTGGCATTGAGAGTCAGGGGATGCTTCTAGCCACAAGCGACACCAATACCGGCGGTGTGATCATCTTAAGCCCGGAAAAACAGGTTGCCCCGGGCTCCAAAGTGTCATAATCACGACCATTCATCTGGAACCTGAACTGTTCTCCCATAAATAGCCCGTACTCAGACGACGTCAGCGAGCAGGGGGCTAAGCAAGAACATTAGGAAGCGATTCGAGTGATGCCTTCGATGAGGCCGAGACGGGCATTGTTGCCTCCCTCCGGGAGAACATGCCAGCGAGTGAGACGTCGTCATTCAGGCGTTGTTGGAAAGGGTGAGGTTGCTCGCTTAGTTTCAATTCCAAACGGACCTCAGTACGGACTCCGCTTAGCGACGCGCCGGTTTTCACTCGGCAGGTCGGACAGTTGACCAAACCCCGCCATCCAGAGGACTTGCTTTGCATTGACGAGTGGTTCGATCAGCCTTGTTGACGCTGCTCTTGAGGGTGCAGGTTTGTTTCATGTCCTAGGCAGATATTCTTCATTGTACCTGTCGAGAAAGACCTCCCTCAATTCATCGTTCTCCGTATCTGTATTTCTCAAATTCCAGGAAAAGCCTCTCACAAAGCTACCCCATTCTTGTCGAGAACGCCTTCGACCGACTCCGTACCCTTTTCGAGAATCGACTTCGTGAAGCGATCGAGGAACTGCTTCGTGAGCGCGGAGTTGGTTGTCAGCGGACATCGTTCACTGCTGTTCATCCAACACGAAATGACGGGCCGCCACGAGAGCGACTCACCTTGGGTCAAATGCTCCGAGCACACTGCTCCTTCTACGCCTCAAGGGCGTCGATGATCTGAGTGTCCGTGTTCTCATTAGTGCATCTCAAGTGCCGAGGCCGGGCACGGTTTGAGAGCGCCGTCCATCATCTTTGATGCAGTATCAGATCGTGCGCAACGGCCGCATGAGGTGCTTCGCCCGGTCTGCATCCTGGGCCCGAGCTTGTCTTTCCCGACCCGCATCTCAGACAGCTCGACGAACTGCCTGCGGATCTTCTGCGTGGTGATGGCGTAGGCTGGGCTTGATGAACTTCCGCATGTGGTTCTCCATCTCCGCGCGCCTTGCCCGCTTGGCGTGGTCAGAACGGACGGTCACAATAGGCGTCGAGAGCACCTGTTCGAGGGTGGGCGCGATTTCGACGACCTGATACGGGCTCATGATCCAAGAGCAGCGTTGCGTGGGTCCGATACGGAGCGGTCGGGGTAGCGACCGAGGCGGGTGCGTTCAGCCTTTTTGTCGGACAACAGAGCAACGTTCTTAGCAGTCATTTTATAGTGCTCCTTGGCAGCAAAACTACAGCAGACATGCACCGTACGATGTTGCAAGCTCTCGCGCGGAAATCGAAATTGTCGAGGAATACCAGGAACTTTTCAGGATTCAGGCCGAGAGAATTCGATAGGCAAATCTCAATCGCGAGCTTGTCTGCACGGCTCGAACATGGGCCGAAATACTCCAAGAGCACTTCTCTATCGGCCTTGATGAGTCTGCTGGCAACGTCGCACTTCGCTGTTATAGGCTCTTACTCTGTCTGTTGCTCAGAGGTGGAAAGAGAGGCTTTTCTGAGCACCGTCAACTGTGCCCTCAATCAAGAAAAGGCACCGGCACCCTGGTCGCTCTTCACCAAGCCCCTCGTCAAACGCTTGGGGGGAGCCTTCACCGGTTCGGGGTGGGGCCGGCCTACTCCTTGCTGGCGAACCGATCAATGCTGATCACTGCCCGTTCGTGCGTGCCTTCCCCAATTTTAGTGCCGTCCTCGTTGTAGGCTTTGACCGTGAACTTGAGACGCCGGCCTTTGATTTCAGTCAGAGTGACCTTGCCGGTG
Source organism: uncultured Binatia bacterium (SeqCode) (assembly GCA_965214605.1). Lineage (GTDB taxonomy): Bacteria > Desulfobacterota > Binatia > Bin18 > Bin18 > JAAXHF01. The sequence goes on from OZ243961.1 coordinate 2,184,036, forward strand.
ACTTTCTGGCCGATCGGGGTCGGAGCCAAGTGTCTGACATCAATGTGAAAGCCGACCGTCTGCTCGCCGGCGTCCATGTGAGGCGTCAGGAACTCGACACAGGTGCCCTCCATAAGCTGGATCATAGCCGGAGTTGAATACATCTGCGGAGCGTCCGGCCCAAGGTGGACAATACCCATGTCTGGAGTGGTGGTGATCGTCCGTTCTGAGGCCATACCGGTTTTGAGCGAGTCTTTCATGCGCGCTTCCTCTTTTGGTTATGGGACCAGGGCGGCCCGAGTAATCTCCTTGCGGTCGGACTTGTCCATTGCTTCGGCCGCATTCTTCAGGGGAAACTCGGCGTCAACCAGTTCATGATATGGGTATTGGTCAATATGCTCGGCCAAAAACTGCAAGGCTCTGTGGAGATAGTGGGGGTTATAGGTGGCTACCCCAACAACCGAGATGGATTTGAAGGTGATCAGCGATGGTGAGATTGTCGCTTGCAGACCCATGGAAATGTTGCCCAGCTCGGCAATCCGTCCGCCGCTCCGAACCAGCTGAATGGCCTCCTCAAAAGCAGCCGGTACCCCGGCTACTTCCAGGACCACGTCCGGTCCAAGCCCATCGGTCAGTTCCCGGACCCGCACCGTACGGTCTTTGACGGAGGGATATTCGCGCAGGTCAATCACCTCATCGGCCCCAAACGTCTTAGCCCGCTGTAAACGCAGATCAACCCCATCAATGGCGATCACCCGCGCTCCACGAGCCTTGGCCACTGCCATGGCGTGCAACCCCAGGCCACCTGCTCCCTGGACCACTAGGGTCTCATCGTAGCGCAAGTTGATCCGGTCGAGGCTAAAAAATACCTGTGACAAGGCGCAGTTAGCCGATGACGCGGCGTGGTCAGGCACATTATCGGGGACTTTGTAGACATGCTGACCAGGGTGGATGTAGTAGTGGGTCGCCCACGGGGTATGAAAATGCGGCGCTTCATCGGGAATCAGCCGTTTGGCGCGGATGCTCAGCCCGGTACAGGCCGCAGCATTGCCCTCCCGGCAGTTGACACATAGGCCACACACCCGGTAGTAGACCGGGGCCACCCGGTCGCCCTCCTTGAGCGGCTGGCCAGCGGTATCACTCGTTACGCCCTTGCCCAGACTATGCACCCGGCCGACCATTTCATGCCCAGGCATAGCACCCCGTCTGCCAAACTCTCCCCGCCACATGTGGACCTCGGAGCCGCACACATTGGTCCGTGTCACCTCAGCCAGCAGTGCTCCAGGCTCGGGCTGGGGGACATCGTACTCGTAAAAGTCAATTTTTCGGGCTTCAGGAATAAAGCTGACCGTACCTTTCACAACTTCTTCTCCTTATCAGATGAACGACGGAGCCCGATACTCACCAAAGACATTCCGTAATCGGTCAGAAATCTCTCCCAGAGTGGCATACACGCGTACCGCGCCAATCAGCACCGGCATCAGATTGCCTCCATCGCGGGCGGTCGATTCGACTTTATCCAAAGCCGCTTGGACGGCGGCCTGGTTTCGTTCGGCCCGCACTGCGGCGAGTTTTTCCTGTTGGCGCTTTTCGAGACGCAGATCGATTTTGAGCAACTCGTCACCGGACCCTTCTTCGACGGTGAAGTCGTTCACTCCGACGATAATTTGGTCCTTGCACTCAATTGCCTGGTGGGCGTGGAAAGCCGCGTCGTGAATCTCGCGCTGCTGATACCCGGCCTCAATGGCTTCGACAGCACCGCCTAGCTTATCGATATGCTCAATATACTCGACTGCTTGAGCTTCTAACTCGTTGGTCAGTGATTCCACGTAGTAAGAGCCGGCGAGCGGATCAATCGTATCGGCCGCGCCCGATTCATGCGCAATGACCTGTTGGGTGCGCAGGGCAATCCGCACCGCGTCCTCGGTCGGCAGAGCTAAGGCTTCGTCTTTTGAGTTCGTATGCAAGGAGTTCGTGCCACCCAACACGCCGGCTAGGGCCTGAAGCGTCACCCGGATGATGTTATTGTCCGGCTGCTGAGCGGTTAAGGTAGAGCCTGCGGTTTGGGCGTGGGTGCGTAACATCCATGAACGAGGGTTTTTGGCTCCGAAGCGTTCTTTCATAATGGTCGCCCACAGACGGCGGGCAGCCCTGAATTTGGCCACTTCCTCAAAGATATTGTTATGTACGTTAAAGAAAAAAGATAAGCGCCCGGCAAATGTATCTACGTCTAAGTCGACCGACAGCGCGGCATCGACATAGGCAATGGCATCGGCTAGGGTAAAGGCAATTTCCTGGGCGGCGGTCGAACCGGCCTCACGGATGTGGTACCCTGAGATGGAGATCGTATTCCAGTTCGGAACATGATCGGCGCAGAAGGCAAAAATGTCCGTGATAATCCGTAGCGACGGACCCGGTGGATAGATATACGTCCCCCGGGCAATATACTCTTTGAGCAGATCATTCTGGACTGTTCCGTTGACCTTGTCCCAGGCGACACCCTGTTTTTCGGCTACGACCAGGTAGAGGGCCAGCAGAATGGCCGCGGTCGAGTTAATCGTCATCGCCGTGCTGACCTTATCAAGCGGAATGTCGTTCAGCAGGGTTTCCATATCGGCCAGCGAATCAATCGCCACTCCAGCTCGACCGACCTCGCCGGCGGCCAGCACATGGTCTGAATCGCGACCCATTTGAGTCGGTAGATCAAAGGCGACCGATAAGCCAGTCTGGCCTTGGTCCAACAAATAGCGATAGCGCTCGTTCGACTTTTCAGCCGTGCCAAAGCCGGCGTACTGGCGCATGGTCCAGAACCGTCCACGATACATGGTCGGCTGAACGCCACGGGTGAAAGGGTATTGGCCTGGAAAGCCGAGGGCCTCCTGGTAGTTGTGAGCGGCCGTATCAGCAGCGGTATACAACCGTTTGATGGGAACGCCGGACGAGGTCTGGAAGGTGCCTTTGCGTTCCGGTGCTCTGGACAGGGCTTTTTTCAGTGTCGAATCTTCCCATTCTTGGTATGCCTTAGCAAGGGGTGTACTCATAGTGCCTCTCACATGCGACGAAAGGGGGGAGGTTTTCCACCTACCCATCCTCAAATTGGCGCGCCTCTTGCCTACCCCAAATCTTGCACCGAGACAAGTGTCAGGATGAGGCGGACGATGCCTGAAAACTCACCCGGAGCAGCGTGGTGGACGCTTGGGGAGCGGTGTTTTCTTCTGCAGAGTAGATTGTTCCGAGTGCGGTCAGCTTATCCCGCAGTTCGGACAGAAGTGGGGTCGGCAGGGAGATAACGAGGAGACCGTCTTGGGCTTTGACCAGCACAACGCCGGCCATCTGGGTCACCGTCGCCTTGGCTCGGGAGTGCAGGGCAACCGGGTCGCTTCCAGACAGCTGCCAGCTGCGCGTTTGAATAATGCTTGAGCTGCCCTCAGGATAGACCGACTCCTCGGCCCAGCTAAAAGCGCCGGCCGTCAGAATGTCTATGGTCAAGCAGAGATAGATAAACGTTTGGAACAATGCACACATGTCAAGCTCCTATCCAAAATTCACGCCAATATATAATTGGCGGGCACCGTCGCGTCCAGTTTTTCTGCAGCACGGCGGCGCCCCCCAGTTCTCGTCCAAGACCAGCAGCGTGGGGCTCAGATACTGAACCCTACGCTGGGTGAGTTCCGGAAACCCATAGCCGACCATGGCCAGATTCAACCTATGTCCGCAGGCGGTCTCGCGCACCCCGAGAGTCAAGCATTGAACTTTTCCGCTCCCTCGAACGTTCGAGTAGTCTTGAGAATGACACTCGCGGTCTGCTCGGGGAAGCGACAACATCCCGACCGATTCTGCCCGCCAATAGGCCGGGCCGATCCAGCCAATGGAGGCCAACAGCATAGGCGGCGGGAGCGGCTTATAGGCATCAATCACAAACGGAAACCCCACCCGACCAGACTCCGTCCGGTCGGTTTGTAGGCTCTGTCCTTCAATCCCGCCTCCACGCGCTTCGTCCATCAGCAAACACACCGCCTCACCACGAACCAGAGACGGATGGAGGCGACAGCGGACTCTGACCGGTCAACATCGGCAGGTGGAATCGTACGGGGACCAGTCAGCGGGTCGTTCGACAGGCGTATGCCTGAGCGGAGAATCTGCATAACCTCGGTCAGAGCCGATCTGGAGTCCGGCACCTCGACCCGCGGGGGCGGCATGGGAATCTCCTCTAAGCGCTCACTCGGCTGCTCAAAGAGTCTGAAGAGGAGTCCGGAAAGGGGTAGTTCCGCTCAAGTTGCTTGATAATATCCCCGACCACCCCCAGGAGGCTTGGCATGTCGCCCTCAGCCGTCCCCAGTGCAAAACGCACCTGCTCACACACGGCGAGGACCTCAGCGATCCGCTGCACACAGTCGGTCGACACCCCACGCGCAGCAACTGTCTGAACCTCAATCCGGCCCGGCGGTAGATCAAGCTTGGCCGCTAGGTATTCTTGCAGGGTGCGCGACACCAGCTCATAAAACGCGGCTGGGTCGGGCTGGGCAAGCGTCTTCTCAGCCGCCCTCAGCTCGTGGCGCGCCCGCTTCCCGGCCCGCGCAAAACGCGCGTAGCGAGCATCCCCTCTGAGACGCCGACGATGGCGGTCGTACCATACGGCCGCGCCAAACAGGCCGAGCGGCACGATATGCCACAGCAAAAAAGCCGGACTCCGATACCAGACCCGACTGCGGCTGTGTAAGGAGCCAGGCTCGTCTTTAATATACAGAATATCCTGCCCTAGCTGTTCCGTTTGAGCTGACAGCCCGCCCACTACGCCACCCTGCTGTTGATCGTTGGGTGCGGGACGCAGCGAGAGACCAATCGGTTCGCTAGTGAGTGTCCGGTATTGGGTTGCCTCGGGATCAAAATAGCTAAAGTGAACTTCTGGAATAGCTTCAAGTGTCTCGTCCTGGGGAATGAGGACCTGCTCAAAGACCGTCGTATCTAGGGCGGATTGATCCATCTGGGGGGTATAGATCCGAAAACCGTCGGTCTTGACCAAACTCGGCGGTTGGGCGTCGGTCACTTTCCCGTTGCCACTCAGAAGCATGCGCAGGGTAATCGGGTCGCCAACCTGCAACTGGGTTGGCGCGGCCGTCACATCCATCCTGAACTGTCCAACCACTCCGGAAAACGTGGCTGGTCGGCCATCTTCCGGCAAGGCGGCAACACGCAGGCTGAGCGTGTTGGAGCGCAGCGTCCGGGGCCAGCGCTCTGTCCCAAAAAAGGAATCGGAAAAAAACCGATCAAACAGATCACGCGAGCCGTGTGGAGCCCGGCGTATCACGCTCAGTTGGAGCGAGGCCGGACCCAGTTCAATCGTGCCCGCGCGGAGTGGCATGAGCGTCGTCCGAAAGCGCAAGAGCCGAAACAGCTCGCCCTGGACAGGGTGCCGTTGTCTGACTGGCTCCTCAAATGGCTCAAGCGACACACCGTCTCCGGTCAGAAGCGGATACTGGGCATCGGCAACGCGCACGCTGCCAACGTATAAGATTACCTCAAGTGGGATGCTCTGGTGCAGAAAGACCTCGTGCTTGGGAGTACTGATCTCAAGCCATATATCCTCCCCCCTACGGTTTGACTGATTGCTCAGGTCCTGATCTGGTGAGGGCGGTCTGGCGACCGGGCGGCCAGAACGAATATCGACCTCGACTGTTCCCGTCTGATACTCCCGCCCCTGGTGTTCGAGGCGAAACGGCCCCAGTGTGAAACGACCCTCTTTGCGCGCCCGCAGCGTGTAGCGATGCCGTACCGAGGCGCTATACTGATTGTTGACAATCGACATCTGGGTTGAGGGACCGACATAGCTGGTATCGAACCCGTCGAGCCCGCTCAGCGCGGGCGGCTCAACGTCTTGCGCGCCCTGGACCTCAATCACTAGCGTCAGTGGCTCTCCCAGCTCGGCCTGTCGGGGTGTAATTTCTACCTCAACCCGAATATCCGCTCGCACCCACGAGACTCCCAGGCCGAGCAGTAGGACGACCAGCCAGACTCCAGCCGTCCATCGAGTGTGGTTACCCATTACCAATCCTCCAAAGGCTCGGTCACAACTCCATCCTGCGCTTGACGGATAAATTCCTCGGCACGCAGCTCTTCGCTTTTTGCAGTGTCGATCAGGGCCGAGGCTTCCTCTTCCGACATGTCAGACTCGTCCGACTGCTGCGGCGCGCTGCTGCGGCTCTGCTCCCGCCCGGGGGCGGGTTCTTGACGACGGTCGATCAGGGCCGACGGCTGGTCTTGCCGTTGGTCTTGATTGTCGGGCTGGGCAGGCTGCCTCTCGGGCTGGTGGTGGCCCTGATTCGGCTGTGGCCGGCCGGGCTGGTGGTATTGCAGCTGATTCTGCTGCTGCATCTGGTCTTTGAGCTGTTCAATTTTTTTGGCCACCACCTCATAGTTGAACTTGGCGTCCTCGTCACTGGGATTAAGGCCGAGCGCCCGGCGATAGGCGCTCAAAGCCGAGGTGTAGGCTTTGAGCGCGGCCTGGGGCTGAGCGGCTTCCGTCGCCGCTCCAATTTGATACTGAGTATTGCCTAGATTATAGGCCGTCCGGGCGGCGCGGGGCGGCGCGTCATCCTGGCTGGGCACTCGGGCAAAAGAGGACAGGGCCGCGTCGTAGTTGCCGGCTTTGTAATGTGCAGCCCCCATATTGAAGTTGACCAAGGGAGAGTCTGGATCATCGACCAAGAGTTCACCGTAACGCGTCAACGCCTCCTCGAACTGTCCGGCCTGAAACAAACGGTTGCCCTCTTCCAGCGCGTCACGTACCGGGTCGAGCCAGGCTATGTTACCGACCGCCAGGAGCACAACAAGGGCGTGGGTCACGCCCCTCAGCCCGAGAGCGTATCCGGCGTGTCTCTTCATGTATGGCTGCACTTCAGTCTCCTTGGGCGGGCGAACCACGGCGACTCACTCCGGGTCTGACTAGAGGGAGCACGGCTTCGAGTCCGAGCAGCACCAAGGCACCGAATAGCGGCCACTGAAAACGCTGCTGAAAGCGTCGCTCCACGGTACTTGCAAACGCACGCCCTTCGAGGCGATCGACATAACGTCGATACACCTCATCCAAGCCCAAATTTTGGCTGGCAGCATAAATGTATGCCCCGCCGGTCGTAATGGCTATATCCTGCAGACCCTTGGCATTAAGGCGCGATTTTACAATCCGACCGTGGCGATCTTTCAAAAACGAGGACTGCCCGTCCTCGCTCACTGCGATCAGCTCTCCTTCTAGAGTACCAATCCCAATCGTATAAATCCGAATCCCCTTGTCACGCGCCTGTTGGGCGGCAAGCTCGACTCGACCCTCATGATCCTCACCATCTGTTATAATCAGGAGCACGGCGTCCTCGCCGTAGCGGCCCTCAAAGGCCTCAATTCCGGTCTGAATAGCGGCCGCCAGCGAGGTCCCGCCTTGCGGAATAATCCCGACCTCAAGGGCGTGTAAATTTTCGGCAAACGCCCCATAGTCCAGGGTCAGGGGGCATTGCACAAAGCCCGAACCAGCAAAGGGCACCAGACCAACCCGATCACCGCGCAGCTGTTGGAGCAGATCCTGGACCGCCAACTTGGCACGCGCCAGCCGGTTGGGTTTGATATCCTCGGCCAACATGCTGCGGGAAGTGTCGAATGCAATCACAATATCCACCCCGCGTCGCTCAAGGGTTTCCCAGTAAAACCCCCATTGCGGGCCGGCCAGGGTGACGAGCAGTAGGAACACGACCCCAAGTATCAGACCGGCCCGCCACAGCTGGCGACGATTATCTAGGCTGGGGGAAAGATCCGGCACTATGGTCTCTAACAGGTGGGCCTGGGCAAAACGCAGTAGCGCACGGCGGCGTTGGAGCAACGCCCACCACAGGCCCGCGCCGAGCAGTGGCACGAGCGTCAGTAACCATAAAAAATGCGGCGCGCGCCAGTTCATCAGGGCAGCTTTCGTAACAGGCTATGCCGCAGGCCAAGCTCAAGGCCGAGCAGCATCACGGCCGGGGCCACTAGCCAGGGGTAGAGTTCGTCATAGTCAAGGTAACGGGGGACGTCAAACTCGGAGCGTTCGAGCTGATCGATCGTCTGGTAGATGTCTTTGAGGCTCGCGGTGTCGGTCGCTCGGAAATACTGGCCCTCGGTCGTATCGGCAATCTGGCGTAAGGTCCGCTCGTCGATATCAACCTGGATAGGACGGTAGACGAGATTCCCAAAGGCATCTCGGGTCGGATACGGAGCCATACCCTGCGTACCGGCTCCGATGGTATAGACTTTGACGCCGAGCGCGCGAGCAGCTTCGGCCGCGGTCAGTGGAGAGATTTTCCCGGCGTTGTTCTGGCCATCGGTCAACAAAATAACCACCGCACTCTTAGCCGCCGAATGTTCGAGACGACCGATCGCGGCTGCCAGGGCCGAGCCGATCGCCGTGCCATCTTCAATCATACCGATCCGAGTCCGCTCAAGATTCTGCAATAGCCAGCCGTGGTCCAGAGTCAGCGGACACTGGGTATAGGGCCGGGCGCTGAACAAGACCAGGCCAATCCGGTCATCCGGGCGCTCGGTCACAAAATCCCTTACCACCGACTTGACTACGTCGAGTCGACTGGCGCGACGTCCCTCCAGACGAAAATCCTCAGATCGCATGCTCCCCGAGATGTCGACACTCAGCACGATATCGATTCCGGCCCCGACATGTCGACTCTCGGCTTTGCCGAGCTGGGGTCGGGCCAAGGCCAGGCTCAGCAGGACGAGCACCAGGCCACGCGTGACCGGCAATACCCAGCGCCAGCGCTGGCGGCTGCCCAGGGGCAGGCTACGGAGCAGGCCGAGACTCGGATAGCGAACGGCCGCTTGGTAGATTCCCCGGCGGCGCCAGGCAACGATGAGGGGGAGCAGGGCCAGCAGAACCAGGGCCCATGGATCATGGAAGCGCATCCGACGCCTCGGTCGCGGCTGCCACAGGGGGGTGAGCGGTCTGATCCTGCGGGTTTTGCTGATTTTGATAATCTTGGCGGGGGCGGGTCTCTTCGATAAAATGCCGGGCGGCCTGGTAGGCGGCTTCGCTTTCGTCTAACCCCGGACGGTGCCGGGCAAATTTCACCAAATCGGCCCGGGATAAAAACTCAGCCAACCGGCCCTGCTGCGCGGCGCTGAGTTGGCTGTCACGGGCGGCGGCAGACAGGAACTCTTCGCTTGTCATTTCTGGCGCTCGGATCCTGAAGCCATCTTCCAGGTACTCCCGCACAATGGCGGACAAGCTCACGTAATACATCTCAAACTGCTCCTTTTCAATCAAGCCCCGGGCACGTAATCGGCGCAGAGCTTCTAAAGCCACCTGATAGGCATCAGGAGCGGGCGAGGCTACTGCCGGGGAGGGACGCCTGAGATAAAAAAACAGCCCGCCGCCGAATCCGGCCAGAACCAAGACAGCAAGCGCCACCAGTCCGTATGGTCGCCAATCAAAGGGCGGGACTTCTGGGGGCTTGATATCCCGGATCGTCGTATTTTGGTCGGCTTGGGCCAGCAGACTCATAACCGTGATCAAGACATCATTGCCGTCAATCCGATGATACTGCTCCTGAGTGGACTGCCGATAGCGGACTGTCGGACCGGGCAGCAGGTATTGGCCAGTCTGAAAAATAGTCAGCCGAAACCACCGACTCGTCACCACCCGGTCGACTTCGGTCCGGAGCGGCAGATCACCAAAATCAAGAACTGTAAAATCTCCCAGTTGCTTGCCCAGCAGCGGGATTTCGACCTCAACGCCGGCCGGAGCTGTCACGCTGATAGTATAGTGGATACGATCACCAATCGTCACCTCGTCCCGATCGACGCTGGCGCTGACGGTCACGACTGGAACCTCAGCCTGCTCAGCCGCGGCCGGGCCAAGTACTGATCCCCAGACAGACAAGAGAAGCAGGCCGAACAAGAATACACGGTTACCCAAACGGAACCACGCCTCTTGCCTCCTGTCTTTCCACGGTCTCAGCTTCACCTATCCCTCATCACTAGTGGCGCTGCTCACGCAGACTAAAGAAGCGCAGCAGCGCCTCAACATACGGGCGGTCTGTGCGAACGGCGATCGTATCAATATCCACACCACGCAGCAGATGGGCGCGTTGGCGTCTGGCTTCCTCAGCCCGCTGCTCAAACGCCTGACGGACGCGCTGACTCCCCGTATCAACCGTCAGCCGCTCACCGGTCTCGGCGTCCTGAAAGACCATCAGACCAACGTCCGGCAGCGCCCACTCGCGCGGATCGTCCAGCACCACCCCGATTACATCATGGCGGCGATTGGCGATCTTGAGCGCCGGACCGGCCCCGACGTCCAGAAAATCGGAAATCAAAAACACTATCCCACGCCTTTTGCTGACATGATTGAGGTGCTCAAGCGCGGCGGCAATATTCGTGCCCGTTTGTTGGGCCCGAAAAGATAAGACCTCACGAATGACGCGCAGGACATGGCGGGTGCCCTTCTTCGGCGCCAGGCTCAGCTCAACCCGGTCACTAAAAATTACCAGGCCAACCTTGTCATTATTGCTGATTGCCGAAAAGGCAAACAAGGCCGCCATCTCGGCCGCCATCTCACTCTTGAGCTGAGAGACCGTACCAAACCGGGTCGAAGCGCTGGCATCGACCACAAGCATCACCGTCAGCTCGCGCTCTTCGATAAAGCGTTTGACGTGCGGTATCCCAGTCCGGGCGGTAACATTCCAGTCGATCGCCCGGATGTCATCGCCCGGTAGATAGTGGCGAACTTCGGAAAACTCCATGCCCTGGCCTTTAAACGCGCTCTGGTACTGGCCAGCAAACAGATCGCTGACTAAGTGGCTCGTCCGCACATGGATCTTGCGAACGGTTTTGAGCTGTTCGGCACTCAGCATGACAGCCCTGTTCGATCTTCGCCCGCGTGTCTGTCCTAGGGCACGGGCACGCCGTCCAAAATGCGCTCTACAATGCGATCCGAGCTAATGTCTTCGGCCTCGGCCTCATAGGTCACAATTACTCGGTGGCGCAACACATCCGGGGCGAGCGATTTCACGTCTTGAGGGGTTACATAGCCACGCCCATTCAACAGGGCGTGGGCCTTGGCGGCAAGCGTCAGATACAGAGTCGCTCGTGGCGATGCGCCGTACTGAATGAAACGTTGCAAGTCGAGCTTATAGGCAGTCGGTTCCCGAGTGGCAAAGACCAGGTCAAGAATATAGTCCTTGATCTTGTTGTCGAGGTAGATGTGATCGACCAAACGCCGCAGCCGGATGACATCATCCATCTTGAGCACGGTCCGAGCGCCAGGATGGTCTGCGGTTGAGGCCATCAAATCCAGAATGTGGCGTTCTTCCTCTTTTGACGGATAGCTGACCCATACTTTCAACATAAAGCGATCGACCTGGGCCTCGGGCAACGGGTAGGTGCCTTCTTGTTCGATCGGATTTTGGGTCGCCAAGACCAGAAATGGCGTGGGCAGCGGGTAGGTTTCTTCACCGATGGTCACCTGTCGTTCCTGCATAGCTTCGAGCAAGGCACTCTGCACCTTTGCTGGCGCGCGGTTGATTTCGTCGGCCAGCACAATATTGGCAAAAATGGGGCCTTTCTTAGTGGTAAAGCTACCGTCGCGCGGACTGTACACCAACGTCCCGATCAAATCGGCCGGCAGCAGATCTGGGGTGAATTGCAGCCGCTGGAAGCTGGCGCTCAAAGTCTGGGCCAGGGTCTTGACCGACAGGGTCTTGGCTAATCCCGGCACGCCTTCGAGCAGAACGTGGCCGTTAGCTAACAGCCCGATCAGAAGCCGATCGATAAGCACGTGTTGGCCAACGATTACCCGACCGATTTCTTCCCGCAAACGGGTGAGCGTGGGCGCTTGGGCATGCACCTGCTCGTTGAGTGCGGTAATGCCAACCGCCCCTTGTGTCTGTTCGACAGCCCGATCATCATCCATAGCGTGTGACGTTCCTCTGCTCACTGACCAGTCTTCGACCGTTCCATGCCGCACCGCGCGGACGGAACCAACATGGAATTTCTGTATGTTCCGCCCTCATCCTCGGCCCTCCGCCCGCCCGTCTTGTGCCGGATAATGGACAGAAAAGTGTCCACGAGCAGGGGGCGCGACAGGCTTTTCAATAATGCCTGAACGACCGTATCTCAACCAAATTAAGGGATGTATGCCCATTCTTCAATCTCCTTGGTCACGAGGAGCCGCTCGCCTATGCGTTATCCGGCAAAGTGGCCCATCCTCTCTTTCTCTTGTGAGGGGCGGGATGAACCATTTTGTCTTACTAGCCGCTCTGTGCTTGGGTTGGGTCCTGCTGGGGAACGTCTTTCCAGGCACAGGCGGCAAAGGTACAGATAAAACTCCTGTTCTTTTCCTAGTAAGATCGCTCCCTGGGCATGATCGGTTGTCGAGAGTGCTCAACAGGTAAAAGGCCCGCCCTCGTCAATATTTCGACCAAACACAAACCCGAGCCACGTTCTCAACGTCGGCGTCCGTTTCTCCCTCTCCCCCGCCCATTTGGCCTGGGCGCTCCGTTCGAAGCATCTCTTCGGCGGTTTGGTCCCAGATTGCCCGTCCCCAGGCGAACAACGCAGCGTGAGGTCTGGTCTTATTATCAGCCAGAACGGCTCTATCGCCACCAACAATCACGTCATCGACGGGACAGAGACCATCATCGTCCGTATGTCTGATGAGGAAGAGTATGAAGCCACAAAGATCGGGGCAGACGAATGAAGGATGATTCAAGTCGTCACCCCAGACCGGCAGAACCAAAGGCACCCTGGGTACCGAGGTGACACATAACAGTCCGGCCCACAGAGTGAGCCTAGAGCGGGGAGATATTATTATCGCCTCTCACGAGACCGAGATTGCCGCTTCGCGTGCACAGACCCCGGTTGGCGGACAAAAGTCGGCGTCTTACGCTCTGAGTGAACTTAAGGACGAGCCGCAGACCCCAATAGCCACCTGCTGAGATTGGACGATGTCGCTCCCCCCGATCGGCCATAACCCAACAACTCTGGATCAGAACTTCCCGGTATTGTGTAGCATCGAACCGGATACGGAACTACTGCAGAAACCCATTATCGACACACTGCTCCTGTCGACGTGCTCCGTCTCAGCTTCCCGCCCGAGGGCAGCTTTCAACTGCAGAAACCCATTATCGACACACTGCTCCTGTCGTCACCGGCTCTCCCATAATCCCTCTCACTGTCACTGAGCACCATCTTGACCGTGCGCTCCGGTCAAACAGTTGCCACACTACTCCAAGTCCCTTGCCTTCTGCGCCGCAAGCGACGGACGTTCACTGCAACGAGCCATTGTTATAGTCCTATGAAGGACCACTCGCTACCCGGACCTCTTTTGCCCACCGGCGGAGAAACGTTCCTTTGTTTACAGCTTTCGGCCCTGGTCCGCTCCATCAGACACCCAGCTGCTGACCCTGTTTATTAAGCTGCGACAAACCCTGTCGGGTGGACAATCGTAGAAAGAAAACCGGCTCTGCCGCCGTCGCCATCTACGGGCTGGTGACCTCACCCGAACGGGGGGCAGAGCTTGAGCAAGTTCGGCGGGTATGACCGTTCAGTATGCTAGTGCTGTGCCGCAATCAGCGTGCCGCTCTCACCCTGCGGAAGCGCCTGAAGAACCTGCTAGGCTGGAAAGGGAAATTATCGTACAAACTTTCCACTGCTCGGCTCTCCGTCTGACCGGCATCAGCCTGAACCTCGATAACGGTATCCGAATTGCCGACGACCAGAGACAGGAGAAACTGCCCGGCGGATTCCAGCACATCCTGCCATAGGCAAATATTAGGACCTTGATCAACAGTGGTATAACAGAACCTCTCCCATTGTCGGTCGGCCTCCGAGTGATAGCGAAGAAAAACTCAGGGGTTTGGCAGCGGACGATGCTGACCCAGAGCATTGATGGTTTTTGTTAGGCTCATATCAAATACATTCGGCAGTTTGAGCAGAATTACCAGGCGAAACTCCACGAACCGCTACAAAACCACCGCTTGACCACCCTATCATCAACGGCCAACAGCCTGATCGTCTACAACCGGGGTCGGATGGAGACCGATCAGGAAATCGGCATCGAATAACGCGCGGAAAGGTGCTGAACAGATTTGATGCGGTTGATAGAGACAAGGGCCAGATTCTTGCCTGCTGCAACATCCCCTCCCAGGCTCTGGCCGTGGGCCGGGAACTCCACCCAGCCGACACCGCTGTGGCCTGCTCTGGAGTGGAAGACTACGCCATTTTTCCCGCCGCGGTAAACGATGTGGCAGGTTTTCACTCTACTTCTTCCTGACTTTTCTCCAGGATCACTTCGGAGGGCGGCTCGAGCGGCAGGACAATCCGCATCTCGGTAAAGGCCCCTTCCTCGGTGTCGAGATGGATGGCCCCTCCGTGGCGGGTGAGGATATCCGTGGTCAGGGACAGGCCGAGCCCCGTACCCTCACCCGGCTTCTTGGTAGTCACGAAGGGTTCAAAGATCTGCTCGCGCATCTTCTCTGGAATGCCAGGGCCGTTATCACGGATGTAGAACTCGGCGTGCTCTTCAAGACGACGGCTGGCGATACGTAACTCTGGCTCATAGTCTCCGTTCGACTGCTGGCGTTTTTCTTCGATTGCCTGGTAGGCGTTGGTGGCTAGGTTGAGGAACACCCGACCGAGGTCCTGGGGAATGACAGCGAAGGTACCCATCTTGGGGTCAAGGTCCTCGGTCAGTGTCACATTGAAGTCTGTGTTGTGGGCCCGCATAGCATGGTAGGCGAGGTCAATGTATTGCTTGAGCAGGGCGTTCATATCAATCTCGCGCCACTCGCCCGGAGTAGCCCGAGAATGGTCGAGCATACTGCGCACGATGCCGTCGGCGCGCTGGCCGTGCTCTTTGACCTTCTGGAGGTTGAGTCGCAGGTCTGAGAGGATGGAGCTGATTTCTTCGGACAGGTCGAGCTGATCCTCTTTGGCTTCTTCCATCACCTCTTCAATCTCATCGATAAGTTCGACCGAAACATCCGAGAAGTTGTTGACAAAGTTGAGCGGGTTCTTGATTTCGTGGGCCACACCGGCGGTGAGCTGGCCGAGTGAGGCGAGCTTTTTCTCAGCGACGATTTGTTCCTGAGCATGCTTGAGGTTGTCCAGGGTCTGCTCCAGGGTGTGGTTTTTGGCGTCCAGCTCTTCGGCCAGCTTCTCAACAAGATTCAGCCGCTGCACCTCAAGTGCATAGCGGCGAAAGACTTCTAGCGCCTTGGCCATGTCGGTCACTTCGTCATTGCCCTTGACCTCGACTGGAACTTCCAGGTCGCCGCCGGCCATAGAGCGCATGGCCGCGGCCAGCCCGACGAGGCGGCGGACGAGGTGGCGGCCGACGAACAGCCAGCCAATGAGGAAAGCGCCGGTAATGCTCATGATGTTGAGGAGCACCAGGAGCAGCAGCCCAGTCTGGGCGGCAGATCGCGAGGCGCTGCTGGCGGTGATGGCATCATTGTTGATCCCTTCCACCAACTTATTCACTTCGGCCAGCAGCAGACCGGACGCGGTGCGGCCTTTCGCCAGCGCTTCCTGTTCCCGCTCCAGCCGCAGCAGGGCTTCACGGCGGAGCGGAATGATCCCTTCGTCGAATTCCCTAATCTGGCCGGGGCGTTTCGGGGAGCCCGCCCGCTTTGGGTCTATCTCATTGACCACCTCTTCAGATTCTCCGATCTGAGCGAGGCGTTCCAGGTCCCTGCCAAGAAGACTGTCTGGAGTGCGAGCCGACAGCCCCGCATAAGCGCGGCGGAAGTTCTGGACAGCCCCGCGGAAGCGCTCCAGCAGGGGTGGAAGGAGCCCCCGGTCGGACAGGATGAAGGCTTCGTCCAGGAACAACACGGCCAAGTTGGCCTGATAGTTCACCTCGATCAGGTCCCGATAGTAGGCCAGTTCGGCCCCGGAGGCCCGCTCACCGACCGGACTAGGTTGATCTGTCAGGCGGCGCATCCCCTCCACTAGGTAAAAACCCTGGTCGTCGAGGGCGGCCCCGAGATGGCGTTCAATGCGCCGGCTGGTTTCGGTGAGTTCTCCCTTGAGGCGCTCCAGGATATCGGCGATGACAAGCCGACGGGCGGCCGACCCTTGGATCTCTTTCATGTGGACGCCAAGTTCGTTTAGATGCTCTTTGATCAGCCGGGTCCGCTCGCCGAAAGCAGAGCGGGATTCAAGCTCGTCGATAAGCGCGCCGAGAGCACTGCGCTCGCCGGCAACCGCATTGGCCACGGCCTCGTGCTGCTCGGGCGAAGAGGCAGAGATGAGGCGCAGTGCACCATTAACTACCGCGGCGCTCTGGCGAGCCGTGTCTATGGCACTGCTTAGATTGGGGATGCTGTAGTCGGCAAGCCGGGCTTCGTAGTAGAGGATCTGGCGGAAGGAAAAATAGGCCACCAAACTGGCAACCAGGGTGAGGAGGACACCACCTGTCAAGCCGATGTACAGTTGTGGACCAATTCCGATCCAGCGGTTCTTGTCTGGATCTGATCTGTCCACGGACATGACAGGCCGTGCTGCAAGTGAGCTGCTCGCACTAGCGATGGGACGGTTGGTGTTGCTCACCGTGGCACCATTCTGCGCACCGGCCGAAAATCTCCCCCTTCGTCGATGACCGTTAGGTAGACTCGATCGGAACCCTGGTTGTCGGTCGGGCCGTAACGCAGGGGAAAGCCGCCGAGGTCGATGGTCTCAGCTTCTTGCAGAGCCTGTAGAAATCGCTCCCTTGTTGGCTTCAGTCCGGCTAGACGGAGCCCCTCTATCACTAGGCGGCCAGCCAGATAGCCTTCCAGCGACACAAAACCCGGCACACTCTCAGGGTCCAGGGCGGCCAGGGACTGCCGATATTCCGTCACCACAGAAAGGCGGTCGTCGGTGGGAAAAGGAACGACCTGGGTGACGTACACTCCGGCCCCGTCAGGGCCGAGTTCCTTGGCTAGGGCCGAACTGCCGACAAAGGAGATGTTAACGAAGTAAGGGTTGAATTGAATCCGTTGCGCCCAGCGAATCAGGACCGCTGCCGGCTTGTAGGCCCCGATAATGACAACGGCCTCGGGATGGGAGCGGCGCAGGTCAAGCAGGGCGATCTTCACCGCCTCGGTGTTACGCCGATAGTCCGCCTCAGCAATAATGGGCAGACGGCGACGGGCGAGGGCGCGGCGTAACCCGGCCAGTCCGGCACGTCCATAGGAGTCGTTCTGGTACAGAATGCCGATACGTTGGACGCCCAGGTCCTCAGTGAGGCGTGCCACTATCTCTTCGGTTTCCTGGTAGTACGAGGCCCGTACGTTGATCACGTTCGGGTGCAGCCAGGCGTCGCGCAGAAACTCAGCCCCGGTAAAGGGGGCGATGTAGGGTACCCCTGCCTCGTTGGCGATGGGCTGGGCGGCCGTGGAGGTGGGGGTGCCGACAGCACCAACGAGGGCGAAGACGCCGCGTTTGTCGATGAGCTCACGAGTGTTGGCGATAGCCGCCTCGGGTTCATAGGCATCGTCCAAGGACTCAAGGATAAGACGTTGCCCGTGTACCCCACCCTGTTGATTGATCCATTCAAAGGCCGCTAGTAGGCCGAGGCGTATCCCCTGCCCGAGTTCGCGCGCCGGCCCACTCAGGGCGGCGGACTGGCCGAAGACGATCTGTCCCTCTGCCCGAGTCTCCGCTGACGCCACCGCGAGCAGGGTCGTGAGGAGCAGCGCTGTGCGAAAAAGGGCCATGTCTTAGGCCCTGTTGCCGACCTGGGAAGAAAGGGGGGAGTTGAAACGCATGGCTACGCAGGTGATATCGTCCGATTGCGGGGCGTCACCGGCAAATGTCTGCACGGCCCCAACGACCTCGGCTACAACTTCGTCGGTGTTCGCCTTCCCTAGGCTGGCGAGTTTCTGGTCGAGCCGCTCTTCTCCGAACTCCTCCTGGCTGGGGTTCTGGGCCTCGGTGACTCCGTCAGTGTACAGGAAGAGCGTGTCACCGGGCGTGAGCTGGATCTCAGCGTTGGTATAGTCGTGCCCGGCGGCTATCCCCAGAACGAGGTTGCCGGTGGGCGGCAGCTCTTCAACCTGGGAACCGTCTCGCACCAGACGGGGCGGATTGTGGCCGCCGTTACAGTATTGCAGGCTGCCGCTGTGCAGGTCGAGCACCGCGTAAAACAGGGTGGTGAAAATGCACGCCTCGTTATCCTCAGCCAGCAGATTGTTCACTCTGCTCAGGCACTCAGCAGGCGACAGAGAGCTTTTGGCCACGCTCTTAAGAAGGGTTCGTGTCACCATTGTGAACAGCGCCGCAGGAACTCCTTTGCCCGAAACATCGGCGATGACCACCCCGACCAGATTGCCATCAAGACTGAAAAAATCGTAGAAATCCCCGCCGATCTCACGGGCCGGGATCATCTGCGCCCGGATAGTGTGGGTCTCAAGGCTCGGCGGGGACTTGGGCAGGACAGACATCTGGACTTCCTTGGCCACTTCGAGTTCCCGCGTGATGGCAACCAGCCGGTCGCGCGAGCGCAGCGCGCTCTGTAGAGCTTGTATATGTTTAAGAGTCTTCTCAACAGTAATTTCGAGATCGTGAAAATCAATTGGCTTGGTGACAAAATCAAAAGCTCCTCGATTCATGGCGGTGCGAATGTTTTTCATGTCCCCATAGGCGGAAATGATGATCGCCCGCACGTCAGGTTTGACGTCTTCGAGTTGACTCAGCAACGTGAGCCCGTCCATTACAGGCATATTGATATCTGAGAGCACAAGGTGGATGTCGGGATACTCGACGAGCTTTTCGAGCGCATCCTTGCCATTACGGGCGAAGACGAACTCGAGTTCGCCGCGGCGGATACGCCGGCGGAACTTCTGGCGGACGAGCAGTTCGAGGTCTTCTTCGTCGTCTACCATCAGAATCCGGATGGGTGCCGTTGGCACGACTGAGTCCCCCCTTTCGGAATGCGTGGTCACAGGCTGCCCAAGGTGGAAAATCCTGACCGTTTCATCAAGACAAGAGCATCACCCACCTTGCAAGGCATCGTCGCGGCTATCGTATACCGCTAGGATACTGCTGAAACCGCTGATTTCAAAGATATGCGCAATAGACTCGGACAGCCCGCAGAAGCGGGTCGTGCCCCCTTCCGCCTGCAGGCGACGGGCCGTCACCAGGAGCACCCGCAGGCCAGCACTACTGACGTAGTTCAGGCCAGCAAGATCGAACACAAGGCTCTTTTCGCCCGCTTCTATTTGTTCCCGGACGGCGCATTCCAGGATTTCGACATTGCTCCCGTCGACCCGCCCTACGGGACAGACGATCACGGCCTCGTCATTGCGCTCGGTTTGCACCGACAGCGTATTCTCACTCCTCACTGCATTTTCCCCCAATCACGATCTGCAAGGTAATACGATTCCGGTTGTCGACACGCTCATAGGCGCTGCTGTCGGCGAGTTGCTTGACCAGAAAGACCCCTAGCCCCCCGGTCGGTCGCTCCTCCAGCTCCAGACTGGTGTCTGGCTCCGGGGCTTCCTCAAAAGGGTTGAAGGCAACGCCGTTGTCCTCAAGCTGGGCCACCACGACCCCCCGGTCAAGAACTATACGCAAACGGAGCTCGGGCTCGGTTATCTCCGACAGAGCATAGCTGACGCTGTTTGTTACGAGCTCGTCCAGAACCAAGTTTAAGCGATTCTGGAGGTCTGCGTTCAGGGCGTGCGCTGCCCCGAATTCCTGAACGACCTGAGCTAGCCTGACCAGAGCCGACAGGTCGGGGCTGAGGGAGATGGCGACAGTGTCGTCGCCCGGAGGACATTGGCACGGGTGCATCGGCTTCACCACGCTCATGAAACGGGTCTGGCTTCGGCCGGATAGGACACGTAGGTCCGTTCCAGGGCTTCATGAAACTGTCGGCACAGGACAATAAACTCGCTCAGTTCCTCTATGCCCCCTCCACCGTTGGCAGGGTCGGTCGTACAGCGCGATAGAGCGGCGTCTAGACGAGCAACGATTTCGTGCGGCTCCGTGAGAGAGCGATCCGGGGCCGGCGGATCGATCACCTCCAGACTGCTGTGGATCCGGTTCACCGCAAAACGCAGCGAATAAGGCAGCTCGGGGTCGTCTACCAGAAAGCTCGCGACCTGTTCACCGCGAATCTGGGCACCATGCAAATGGCAGTAGGCTTCAAAGGCGTTGCAGCTACGCAGAAGCCCGGCCCAGTCACCTTCCTCCCCGCTCACGGCGCGATACGCGCTGAGCTGGGAGCCAACAAGCTGGGAGCGCTCAACGAACCGCCCCAAACGCATGAAGTGCCAGCCAGCATCGCGGCGCATCGAACTTGCGCATACCCCGTCAAAAAGCTGCACCGCCTCGACAATACCCCGGTACAGTCCGACGGGTTCCCCTGCCCAGACGTCGACGAGAGCCGTGGACCGGAGGCGGAGGTACTCGCGGTTGAGGCTGGACCAGATTGCGTTGCTGATGGAGTCGCGGACTTGGCGGGCGTTCTCCCGGGCCGCGGTTAAACAAAACATGATGGAGGCGGGATTATCGACCTCGAAGGTTAGATGGTCAGTCAAGGTGTAGCCGTCGGCAAAGAAGAAGTCGTCCTCGTCCTCTGCACCGCCATAGCTATCCGCGCCCGGTGGGCGGGTGTCGAGACTGCGGAAGAGCCGGTGCCAGCCTGCGGCAATTTCCTGGGCCGGGCTAGCGGGTAGGCGCTCCAACTGCAGGCCGAGGAGGCGAGCGGTGTGCTCGACCCGCTCCAGGTAACGGTTCATCCAGTAGAAAGAATCGGCAACACGGGCTA
The DNA here is from genome assembly GCA_965214605.1 of uncultured Binatia bacterium (SeqCode). Taxonomy (GTDB): domain Bacteria; phylum Desulfobacterota; class Binatia; order Bin18; family Bin18; genus JAAXHF01. The sequence continues at coordinate 2,204,800 of OZ243961.1, forward strand.
GTAGCACTATGCATCCTGTTCGATAATCCAGGCATCTTTGGACCCACCGCCCTGGCTAGAGTTTACCACCAGGCTGCCTTTACGCAGGGCCACCCGGCACAGCCCACCCGGCACTAGCCTGGTGTCCGGTCCGTGGAGAACGAAGGGCCGCAAGTCGACGTGACGCGCTTCAAGCCGCCCGTCAATGAGACAGGGGGCCCGCGACAGGGCCAGGGTGGGCTGGGATATGTAGTTGTCGGGTCGGGCGCGGAGTCTTGCCGCAAACTCCTCACGCTCTGCCTGGCTGGCGTGCGGCCCGACCAGCATACCGTACCCGCCCGACTCGCCGACCTCTTTCACCACTAGTTGATCAAGGTGCTCCAGGGTATAAGCCAGCTCATCTGCTGTCCGGCACAGGTGGGTTTCTACATTGTCCAGAATCGGTTCCTGATCGAGGTAATAGCGGATCATGTGCGGCACATAAGCATACACCGCCTTGTCGTCCGCAACCCCGGTGCCGGGGGCGTTGGCCAGAGCGAGGTTACCGGCGCGATAGACCTCAAACAGCCCGGGAACACCTAGGCAGGAATCCGGGCGGAAGACCTGTGGATCAATGAAATCGTCGTCGAGCCGTCGGTACAGGACATCCACAGGCCGGAAACCGCCGATTGTGCGCATATACAGCCGCTTACCCTGTACCAGCAGGTCATCGCCCTTGACGAGTTCAATGCCCATTTCCCGAGCCAGAAACGCGTGTTCGTAGTAGGCTGAGTTATAGACTCCCGGGGTGAGCAGAGCGATGCTCGGCTCCTCGTCCTGTCGGGGGGCGAGGGAGCGCAGGACCTGCAAGAGTTCCCGGCCGTAGTGCTCAACCGAGCGGACTCGGTAGCGCCGGAAAAGACGCGGGAAGGCTCGCCGTAGCGCGTCTCGACAGGCCAACATGTACGACACCCCGGACGGGACCCGGAGGTTGTCTTCCAACACCCTGAAACCGTCCTTAGTCCGTACAATGTCGCTCCCGCATACCGATACATAGGCCCCGAGCGGAACCTCTACTCCCTCCATTTCGGGCCGATAGTTGGGACAGTTGTGCACCAGTTCACGCGGCACGATGCCATCGGCAAGGATGTGGCCGGCGCCGTAGATATCGGCCAGAAAGAGGTTCAAGGTCTGTACGCGTTGGATGAGGCCGCGTTCAAGGTGCTCCCACTCCCGGGCAGGCAACAGGCGGGGAATGCAGTCAATGGGGAAGACCCGTTCGATGGATTCCTCGTCCCCGTACACGGTGAAGGTAATTCCCTCGTGCAGAAAGGAGCGGGCCACGCGGTCCTGGAGCCGCTCCACCTCCTCCCGGGGCATCCGCTGTATTTCGTCAATCAGCATCCGGTAGTGGGAGCGCGGCTGTCCTTCGGACTCAAAAGTCTCATCAAAAAAATGGCTGTCGATCTCGTAGTGCCCAAAGAGCGGGCGCGTCGCATCAGCATGGCTCAATTCGGACAGATCGTCTGAGGTCATGTGTTTGGTATCACCCTTTCTGTCTCCCGTGTCAATCCTTGAATATGAGGGGCTTGTGACTAGCCCGCGCAGCCATTTTTCCTGAGGCGGTCGGCCGACGACGATGTGTCAATCCTTAAATATGAGGGGCTTGTGACTTAGCCGCCAGGTAGAGACACGGAGCCGGCCTCTGCGGGCCGGTGAGGCGCGTATCGCCTGCCTCGGACGACCTCATTCCTCATCCGCAAAATCCCGCACCAGCCATGGCGTCATACGTGAACGTGAGCCTGGGGATACCGCCATTCTGGCCAGCCAAGTTGCACGAATGGCGAATTTCTTTTGCGAGACAATGCCCCTGTCCATGAGCAAGATCTTGAGTGCGGTCAGCCAGCACTCGTAATACGTCGGCCTCGTATCAGGAGCCTGTCGGTCGGCAGCCGCAATCTGAGTAATCAACTGCGCCTGGAAATCAGCCCAGACATAGTGTCTCTGCTCGCACAGGGCGATGGCCATGGCAAAGGCAATACCCTCCCACGGGTCTTGGAAGATCAACTCGCCGCTCTGCCGGGGGAGAGCAGCCTGCTCCGGCATATCGGCAATTCGACGGTCAGCACTGGTTTTCCCGGGTTTCGTATCAAGTCCGATCTCGGCTACGCCTATCATGGCATCCCGGGTGACCAGTCCTCTCAGTTCGTCTTCGCCCATATGTCCTGTGCCGGCTGGGCGTTGGGGGAGCACCATATACCGGGTCTGGGCACTACTATTCCAGACCAGAATTTCCCGCTCTGGGCCGATTTCCAGACCAAACTCGCTCAGCACTTCGCGCGGTCGACCGCCTATCCGCGCGCGGTAGGCTTGACTCTTGTACCAGAATGGCGGCAAACCTAGGAGCGGCCACGGATAACATGAGCACAAGGTACACACGACCACGTTGTGAACCTTGGGTGTGTTTTCTACCACCATCAAATGCTCGCCCTGCAATCCGCCAAAACCCAGCTCGGCAGCCGCCTCGGTACCGTTTTGCAGCAGCCGTTTTTTATAGACCGGATCGACCCAGGCCCGGACAACCACTCCGGCCCCATTCAGGGGTCCAATGTCGTTTTCATATGCGTTCAGGACGGCGTCGAGATCTTCGGACGTGAGAAGCCCATCCTCTTCCAGGATAGATTCAAGCGCTTTGGCCTCGACCTCACGAGCCTTGTTTTCCGCTCGACTGAGTTGCCTTTGAGTATAGGCCGGCGTGGGACCGTGGTGATCGCTCATGGGCCGCACGCTACTGCCGGCCGGATGGTGAGTCAAGCGACTGGTCCTGCGCAAAGAGATCATGCCCGGCCTCGTGGAGCAGCATTGCGACGGGGCGTCCTTCTCCGGCATCCGGATGGTCGGGCGGGAGGCCGGATCAAAAAAGCCCTGGATTTGCTTCTTCCCCGCCTGCCTCTTGGACGTTCCCGCCCGGTGACGCTCCCGCACCTCACCGGGGGTATGGGTCTCCCCGGCGGCAGCCCCTAAGCTTTCAGGATTAAGCTCTGATCTTTTTGCTTTCAGCGGGTTGCGTCGTGCTGATGGCCGGAATGAGAATGACGCCTCTGCTTGTAAAGATTTCCGACCTTCTGGGGCGGCGTTACCCTCGGGCTCTCGTCTTCAAGGGCGGTTCGCCCGTCGCTGGGCCCATGACGATAAGCCCCCCGCGGCGGTCCAAACCGTGGGGAAGAACGTTGACCGCGAGTTTGCCCGGCGGCGGGCCTCCCCGCGCAGCTTTCCGCCGGGCTCGGTCTGGGTCAAAACCGTGACAACTTGTGCTCTGGGCTTCAGGTTCGCCGGCTTAGTCAATCGGAGAGTGTTCTGAATGGACCGGAAGTCCATGACCGAGGGCTTGCAGGCGATCAGGATGATGGCGGTCTATACCTTCATGATCGTGGCCCAGCGTGGTCAGAGCGATGACGGCGAGCATTTCGCACAGCCCATCCGGCATCTGTACGGATCTGGTGTCGGCGAACTTCCGTCCCCAGCGAATAGAGGATTTTTCGAGCGGCGGTACTCTCCGTGCGAGAGCGGTGGCCATAGCGAAAGCCCAGAAGTCCACCTGGCGCCGGAAGGGAGCTTGCTCCTGGCTAACAGTCCCTTTCTGATGCTGGAGCACGTACCGTTCGATGGCGTCCGTAGACCTGTTCAAGGATTGTGACGACGAGATTCGCCATGCCCTCCGCCGCCCGTTTGTCAGCAGCAGCTCGTTCGTTACGTTGCCGTTGGTCGATCTGCTTCTGGTGGGAATCGATGGTGCTGAGGAGGGCTGGCTGCTGACTCTGGTTGATGGCGATGTTGCTTTGCAGGCGCCCCACTTGGGTCTTCAGCGCCTCGATTTCGTCGCGGATGATCTCTATTCTCTCTGCATCGAGGGCGTCGAGTTTGTTGTCGATATCTCGCTTTTCAAGCGCGAGATTGGCGATCTCCTTAGGGCTAAAATGGCGGGCGGCGAGGCGCCCCAGGGCCAGCCACGGCAAAATTTGTTGCAAACCGCTGGAGGAACATGGTAGAAGGGAGTCAAGCGATGGATTCAATAGACGTCAAAGGCCTTCCTGAATCGCTGGCCCGGGCCGTTGAAAGCTTGGTTATTGCCTGGCGGCTGCGGTTCGCGGAGCAAAACGGCGAACCGCAGCCGCCCGCGGCCTTGCCCGAGTGGAAAGGGAAGGCCGTAGGCAGCCTCAGCCGTGACGAAATCTACCGAGAGATCGGCTGACCTCGCTCTCTTGGACACCAACGTCCTCGTCGGTGCTCTGCTCACCGACGATTACCGCTACCCGACCGCGCGCCCTTTACTTGAGCAGGCCCACCGCAGCCAGGTGGGCTTTTGTCTTGTGCCGCAAGTGCTCGCGGAATTTTACGCGGTCATAACCAATCCGCAAAAAGTGACCGCGGTGAAAACCTCGGCGGAGGCGGTCGAGGCGGTTCGCGCCTTGTTAGCCTACCCCGGTCTTCGTCTGCTGTTTCCTCCGGTCGATAGTGTTGAGCGCTGGGCCGATCTTTTAGCCCGGCACCCGGCGACGGGCCCCCGGTTTTTCGATGTTCAGCTTGTGGCCGCGATGCTTGGAAACGATGTGCGAACTCTTTACACCTACAACGTCTCCGACTTTGAGCCGTTCACACGCATTGCAGGCATAGAGGTCATCGACCCGCGCCGCAGCGTCCCGGGGGGTGGAAGAAAGGGAATGGCGGAAAAGCCGACAGGACCGAGAGAGATAGGGGGAAGGCGGGGGGAGCGGACCTCAACGAGAGAATCAGGTCCGCGCCGGCCGTCAGCCGCCCCTCCTGGGTTGGTCTGCCGCCGGTTACCGGATTCGGGGCAGTGGCAGGTTCTTCTATCCGCGGATGATGAATGCCGAATCACGGCAGTGAAGCTCGATGGGAGACTTCTGGACATGGTGAACCACGAGTGCTGTCTGCCAGCACTCACCGGCCGCCTGACTATTGAGTTCCGGGACGAAGGGAAGAAGGAGGTATCGTTGTTCGACGATAAACCCCTGATCTTCAAACTGCCGAAGAATTGGGTCGGGGAAGGTCACAGAATCGCTGCTCTCACGAAGGGATACTTCGTTGTCATCGTGCCGAACGAGTGGGAACGAACAGGTCATGTACCTGTTGAACCTGAAGGTTGCACGGATACCGATTTCAGAGCGCACTATTTCTTCTGGGACGGAGGAGATGCCGGGGAGGACGTCGGCGGCTTCAGGCAGCGTGACATCATCCCAACCCCATCTGGATTCGAACTGACCGGTCAGCGTGTTTTCGACAATTCCACAGACGGCGATCTGTTCTCCGGGGCTGTTCCAAATCTAGAATTATCGTCAAACGTCGCTTGGGTCCGCGTCGGCGAGGAAAAGAAAGGGGGGTGGAAAGGCGAAAATTTCAAACCCACTGAGAAAACCCTTCCCGAAGTCTTGAATGGGCGTTACGGGCGATTTTTCATCCGGGTTTACGATTCCCAAAGACACTTGCTCGACAGCGGCGCGTTTCGATATCTGCGTGATCTCAAGCAGATTCTCGTAAATGGAGAACCGTTTGCCGAGACAACCCTTCTCGTCCCTTCCCCGACCGGACATCCATCAACCAAGGTAAGCGTTATCGGCGTTGATGGTACAACCGTCCGCCTAATCTCGCCGCACGCAGAAGTCCAAGGCGGCGATCTCGTCATTGATCCGCGTCCAGACGCGGACTGCGTCCGCTGCACTTTGGCATCCGAGGCCGGCTGCGTCGACACCGTATTGGAGCTGCCTCGTATCTGGTGGTGTGTCGCGCGAGACGAGAGTAGCTCCGGCGAGTGGCGCGACACCCCTCTAGAGATGACGCGACAGGAATTCCGCGAACACGCCTATGCAAAGGCGACGGTCGTGCTGCGATTCCCGCGACGAATCAAGTCGGTTCAGGTCGGGTTTGATGATGAATCGTCTCAGGTGAGTCGGAAGGGAGAAAAGGACATAGCAATTCCTTTGAGGGATTTCGTCGACTGCAGGCAGATCACCCGACGATTGCATGAAGATGCCTCGTTCAACGTCAGATGCGCCGGAGAGATAGTGACCCCCATCCGGGTGTCTTCCGACCCCGTTCCCGAGATCGTCTCTTTCACGGCGGAGCCGGCGACGGTGAACACGGGGGAGAAAGTGATCTTGCGGTGGGCCACCCGGAATACGGAGGCCGGCCACGGTGTGATCGAGCCTGAAGTCGGAGGAGTCGAATCCAGTGGGTACCATGAGGTCACGCCCCTCGAGACCGTGACCTACACGCTGAGGCTGACTGCTTGTGACATGGACGATGTGACAAAGACCGTTGTCGCGACCGTTAACCCCCCCTCGCAGCCGGATGAAAAACTAATTGCTCAGGTGAGGATAGGCAAAAGACGGAGAGACGGCAGAGGATTCAGTAACGGTGAACTTCGGGACGCAGGCTTGCGGAAGGGCGACGCGGCTCTCCGATTGATCCCCATCGACAAACGCCGACGAACCGTCCATCGGGGCAACGTGGAGAAGCTGAGGAAGATGATTCATGGCTGATGCAAACGACATTCAGTCTTGGCCGGAGGAGATCCGCCAACGTTACGAGAACTACCTGAAGACCTCCTTTTTCTTCAAGAGCCCCGACCTCCGGGCCGCGTTCCGGGCCGCGTTGCAGAAAGAGGACAGTCTGCTGAAAGGCCCGTATCCCGAACCGGCGCGGGACTTCGAGAAGGGATTGAGCGCCCCGGCATTGGCGCGGGAGTGCTTCTCGGACGGGAGCAAAGGTCTCCTTCCCGCACTGATCAACGATCGGTTGTATGCGCATCAGGAACGCGCTGTCCGCGCCACGCACCTCGAAGGCCGCAATATCGTCGTCGCCACCGGTACTGCCAGCGGCAAGACCGAGAGTTTTCTCTACCCGATCCTGTTCGAGCTGTATCGCCAAAATCTTGCAGGGGAACTCGAAGACCCGGGGGTGCGGGCCGTGATCCTGTACCCGATGAACGCGCTCGCCAACGACCAACGCGAGCGCCTCGGCCAAATCCTCCAGACGTTGTGCGAGACCGCATCGGAGTTCCAACCGACGTTCGGACAGTACATCGGCCAAACACCCCAAGACGCCAGGGACGAGCGGCGCAACGCCGCCGCGCGGGAAGAGGAACGCCTGCCCGGAGAACTCATCTTCCGCGACGAGATGCGGAGCACGCCGCCCCACATCCTGCTGACCAACTACTCGATGTTGGAATATCTGCTTATCCGCCCGGCCGACAGTCCCCTGTTCGACGGCGGCCGGGGGGCGCGCTGGCAGTTCATCGTGCTCGACGAAGCGCACCAGTACCGGGGCGCCAGGGGCATGGAGATGGGCATGTTGATCCGGCGCCTCAAGCAGCGGTTGCGCGACGGGGGACGGCAAGGTCCGTTCCGCTGCGTCGCCACCAGCGCGACCATTTCCTCCGGCGAACACGAGGACGACAAGCAAGTGGTTGCCGAGTTCGCGCAGGAACTTTTCGGAGAGCCTTTTTCGACGTCCGGCATCATTTTCAGCAAGTCGCAGACGGCCGCCGACAGGCCTCCGCGACGCTATCACGCCTTCCTGCGCGCGCTTGAGGGAGCGTTTCTCGTGCACAGGGACGGCGCGGATGTCGTGGTGCTCAACCGCAAAAGCGAAAGTAGGAACGGGGCCATTGCGAAGCCGTTGGAAATCGCCCTGTGTCGCGAATGCGGTCAACACTACTACGTCGGCCGGGAACGGGGTAGAAAGCTGGAAGAAGCCATCCGCGATCCCAGCCATCCCGACTTCGGGGTGGAGTACTACCTACCGGTGGACGCCGGGAACGAACTGCTGCTGTGCAGGCGCTGCGGCGTGCTCTCCAGGTCTACGCCGACATGCGATTGCGGGGCAGCGATTTCCGTCAAGAGGTGTAAATCCGACCCGGCCCATGCCGATCAACTGAAGAAATGCGAGGCCTGCGGCTATCAGCGCGGCGGCATCGGCGACCCGGTGCAGGAGATCGTTCACGGTTCGGACGGACCCAACACTGTCATCGCCACCGCCCTGCATGAACTGCTGCCGGAAAACAGGCGCAGGGTGCTTGCGTTCGCCGACAGCCGCCAGGAGGCGGCGTTCTTCGCCTGGTACGCAGAGGACTCATACAAAAAACTGCGCGATCGCAATTTCATCCTGCGCGCCTTGACCGCGGAACCGATCAACGCGGAGGGCTTGTCCATCGACGATCTCAGAAACCGGCTGCGCAAGCAGTGGGAGGAAGCCGGCCTGGTCGGCGCGGAGCAGACCGGGGAACAGAGAGATCGGCAGGTGCTGACGTCGATCCTGCGGGAGGCGTTGACAGACGAGAAGAGATTGTCGTTGAGCGGCGTTGGCTTGGTCAAGTGGTTCGTCGGGCTTCCCGACGATTTGAATTTGCCGGATGCCATGGGGCAGCCGCCGTGGAATTTCACGGATGACGAGGCGCGCCGCCTGATCGGATACCTGTTGGACGAGTTGCGCCCGCATCGCGCCGTGAATTTGCCGGAAGGTGCCGGAACGCCTACATGGAAGGATATCTCGCCCCGGCCGCAGTGGTCTTACGCTATCGGGCGGCCTCGCGGACGAAAGCATGTCTCCCAATGGGGTGCCCCCACATCTGCGCTCGTGACACATTTCCTTTGCCGGTTACTCTCGGACAGCGGCCTGTCCGATGACCGGAAGAAATCGGCAGCGACGGAGCTCATGGAAAAGGTGTGGCGCGCATTACAGCAACAGACCGACGCCCCCGTCCTTTCGCCCGGAAAGGCTAACGGCACCTTTCGACTGAACCCGAACTGGTTGCGGATTAAGCTCGCCGAGCTTCACGAGATCTGGGAGTGCGATACCTGCGCGGCCTTGGCCGCCTACAACGTTCGCGGCGTCTGTCCTCGAAATCGTTGCCCCGGCACCCTGAGATGCGCCAACCAAGAGCGCCTTAAGGAAAACCATTATCGACTCCTTTACGAAAACACCGACCTGCCCCCCAAGCTGAGCGCGGAAGAACATACCGCGCAGATTGACAGCGACGAGGCGCGCCGAAGGCAGGACAAATTCAAGAAGGGCCGTATACACCTTCTCAGTTCCTCCACCACATTCGAGATCGGTGTCGACCTTGGGGACTTGGAGGCCGTGTTTCTCCGCAACGTGCCGCCGGAATCGTTCAACTACGCCCAGCGCGTCGGACGGGCGGGACGACGGGAAACTCCCGGCCTGGCGCTGACCTATTGCCGCCGCAATCCGCATGACCTGTATCACTATGAGGAGCCGCTCAAGCGGGTGGTCAACGGCGGATTGCATCCGCCACGCCTGCGGATGACGAACGAAAAAATCATCCTACGGCACATGGTCGCCACTGCCCTGTCCGCGTTCTTCGGGAAGAATGCGGTGCGCTTCGAAAAGGTGGAATGCTTCGTCGGAGAGTGGTCGAGTCCCAGCGCCGCGTCCGAACTGAAGACGTTTTGCGAGAACAACGGCGGATTGAGGGAGGCATTGTGCCAGATCGTGCCGGAGAACATGCACGGCCAAGTTGGACTCCGGGACGATATCTGGGTTGACCGTATTGCGGGACCTGGGAGCCCTTTGGCTGATATGGAAGCGGAAGCCTGCGCGGATTACCGCGGGATGGAGAAACTCAGAGGGAAGTATTTCGATGAAGGCAAAGATAGCTATGTCAACCGTATTCGCAGACGCATGGAGACCATCGCCGCCGAATCAACTCTGAATTTCCTTTCCCGGAAAGCCGTTATCCCGAAGTACGGGTTTCCGGTGGATGTCGTCGAACTCGAGATTCGTTCTGGAGACGGCAATCCACCTGGCGTTGCGCTCCAGCGGGACTTGTCCCAGGCCATCGCCGAATACGCGCCCGGCGGCAAGGTGGTGGCCAACAAACAAGAATGGGAATCCTGCGGCGTGAAGGCGCTTGCGGGGAAGACATGGCCTGTCCGGCGTTACCAATACGACGACGCGCGGAATTTTACGCAACGGCCTGAAGATGATCAGTCCGGATCGTCCGGGGAATGGAAGAAGTATCTCATCCCGGCGTTCGGTTTTGTAACGCCGCTTTCCAGGAACCGCCCCTCGGAGCCGCATGGACGCGCGCGGCGCTGGTATACGACCCGGCCGTTTTTCTGCGGCTTCGGAAAGGATGCACGGCCTGAAACGAAGACCGTCCTGGGCGTACAAGTGACCAAAGCCTTGCCTGGCACCTTGGTCATCCTCTGCGAGGGCAGAAAGAGAGGCGGTTTCTATATCTGCCGTTACTGCGGGGCCCACATGACGGAACCGAAAGCCAAGCACAAGTCCCCCTTGGACTTCGAGTGCAAGGGCACCTTGGAACGATTCTCGCTCGGTCACGAACTGGTCACGGACGCGGTGCGCCTGCAGTTTCCGCAACTGTGCGGCCAGTGGGACGCTTACTCCGTTGCTTATGCCGTCCTGCTCGGCGCGGCGGAGACGCTGGATGTCCCGGATACGGACCTGAATGTGACGATAACCCGCGGTGACAATCCGGGCGACGCCGCGATCGTGCTTTATGACAACGTGCCGGGGGGCGCCGGACTTGTGGCGCAACTGGAGCGGGAGGGTGTCTTCGGTGAAGTACTCCGCAGCGCACGAGAGCGGGTGCGGGGCAATTGCGGCTGCGACTCAAGCTGTTATGGGTGCTTGCGCAGTTACCGCAATCAGTTTGCCCACTCGCATCTGCACCGCAAGCAAGCGTTGGATGTCCTGAGTTCGAATAACCGAAACGAGCCCTGACCCCCGGGCCGTCGCCGACAGCCGTCAACACTTCGTCCAGGTGCCGGTAGTCCCCATCGGGTCAATTCCAACAGAGGTAGGTAAACTCTCACAGCAATTTGCTTGCTGACGGCTTTTTGATACCGCGTTTTTTTCATCCAATTGTGAAGATTAGCTTCGGTGGTGTTGTAACGCTCAGAGATAAATTTCTGCGTTGAGCCGTTCGCCAGTAGCGCTTCGATTTCAGGGCGAAACGCATCCAGTTTGCTTTTCCCCGGCCCTTTAGGGCGACCGAGTTGCATGCCGGCCGCTTTTTTGACTCGGAGCGCTTCGATGGTGCGCTGCGAGATCAGATCACGCTCAATTTCGGCGGCCATCGAGAAAGCCATCGCAACGACCTGGCTGTGAATGCTCCGATCAAGCTGCCAGTTGCCCTTGACGGCATAACCCGCAATACCGCGCTCTAACGCGATGGACAAGATCTCCATACACTCCAGCATGCTGCGCCCAAGGCGTGACAGCTCACTGACGACAATCGCATCGCCTTTCTGACACACTTCCAGCAGTTGAGCGATTTTTCGCTTTTTCCACGACACCCGGTCTGAGACCGCCTCTTCGACAAATTCCACGCGGCCCAAATCGTGGGTATTGGCCAGCTTCAGGATATCGGCCTTGTTCTCTGCTACATCTTGATCGGCAGTTGACACCCCCAAGTACCCCATCGCCTTGGCTTGTGATGGAGTTTTTTTGGTGCGTCGGGTCATAATTCGAAGCAAACCACTATTTTCGTATTAAACAATAATAGTGGTTGTCTTTTTATCAATGAGTTTGGTTGAAGATATCCGCTCCTCAAAACGTTCGTTTTCCCGATAATTTTAGCCGCCGGCGCAAGGGGATGCTATGCCGAGGATGAAAATACTCAGCACCATCGAACAAGAGACCTTTGACACACCGCCGCTGTTCAATAGCGCCCAGCGCAAGCAGTATTTTGATGCCTCGCTGCAAATCCAACAGATTGCCAATGGGTTACGCACACCGATCAATCGGTTGTATTTTCTACTGAGCCGCGATTATTTCAAAGCGACCAAGCGCTTTTTTCCAGCGCGGACATTTCACTCACGCGATATTGAATATGTCGCCTCCCGAGACGGGCTTGCGTTTGTTGAACTCGCCCTCAGCCAAGCAGAAAAACAGGAACAAGAAACCGCCGAGGGCTGCAAACGATTGATCAAAAACTGTATCACCTGCTGGAATTATCTGTACCTGAGTCAGAAACTGACCGAAGCCAAAGAGGAGGAAAAACGACAAATCCTACTTCACGCCATCGCTAACGGTTCCGTGGTGTCCTGACAGCACTTCAACCTGCTTGGCGAGTCCGATTTCTCGGAAGAAAAACTGCAGGATTCCGTCGGAATTAAGCCCCCAAAGTTGACCACTTCAATCAGCATGAATCTTGGGAGGCGTAAAAATAAGTCGGGGCACCATCGAAAGCGGCCATTTGCCGAAGCAGTGCGGACTCGCAATGGCGACAGCGGTCTGCTTCGGGCCCACTTCAGACCTCATTGATAGTCGCAGCATCCTTTGCGACGGGTGGTGGGAGAGCTACAGGGGAATATTTGGCGGTAGGGGCGTACCGTAAAAAATTTTTCCGTTGCTCAGAAAAGGCCTAGTGGCCTACTCCGTCAAGTTTGCCACCCTTTGGGTAAGAGCTTCATTCGCTCTGGAATAGGCAGGCTCAATCCAATCGGAATTCCAGAACCAGAGGAACGCGCCACGATCGACCTCGTGCTGCGTGACTTTCGTTCCGCCATCGACAGGCTCCAGCAGCCAGCGGTGGTCGAATGTGATGATGCCGTGCATGCCGCCGGTTTGGCGCAGTTCCCGGTTGGGCGTGAGTGTTCTCACGGTGGTCGTCATCTCAAGGATCTTACCCGTGGGCTCTTTTACCTTGCTTGGCAATTTGGCACCAACTTCGTATTGGCCATCGACCTGGACGACAGTCGGATTCCAGTCCGGGTAGCTTTCGGTATCCATCAAGACAGCCCAGACATCCTCCGGCGGGGCCGGAATGATGATCTCAACATGGAAGGTCTTGGTCGTCAGCAGCGAAGCGACTGCAAGCACAACAACGATCGGCAAGCCGAACTTCAAGATTGTCCAAAACATGGATCAGTCCCCGGTATATGTTTGGTGCTGCCGGATTGGCTCGTCATTTGGTCACACCAGCTGCAGCCAAGCAGAGATGCTTGAGTGTTTCGAGCTGTCGGAGCAGGTGTTCCCGATCGCTCGCATACCGCTTAGCCGCTGAAGCCGAACGTTGAACGAAATCTGCCAAGTCGGTCGCCGAAAGACCGGACCGTGTGAGTACTGTCTCATGGGAAGACAGAATTTTTTCGATGACTGCACTGAAACTTTTTGAAGCACGCTCCAGCTCTTTGCGGCTGCTTGCGTCAAAGCCCTCGACAATGTCTTCTGCATTGGGAGTAGCTCGAACCATGTCGAAACCTACCACAACCATCTTGTCGAAAACAAGGTCGAGCTGCGCGCTCAAACCATTCGTGGCCTCAAGCCCGGTTTCGACCTCGGCGATTGCATTTTCGGTATAGAGCTGGATGTGGGCCCGCAGGATCTCATCCTTGTTGCTGAAGGCGTTGTAGAGGGTTTGCCTTGAAATGCCAGCCTCGTTGGCCAGGTCGCCCATGCTCGTGCGTTTGACACCGTAGCGCGAAAACAAGCGCATCGCAGCGTCGAGAATATTTTTTTCTTTCTCGTGCATTTTTACATATTGACAAAAATAGTTCATAGGTCAAGATATTGACAATCATACTGATATTGTACACTTGTCGGACCTCGAATGACTACTGACCACAGGAGAAACGAAGATGAATGAAGAGCAGGCAAGACAAATCGTAAATGCCGCTGTCCAAGGATTGGCACTACAGAATCTTCCCAGAACACCCATTCTGTATCGGCCGAGTGATTATGACATGTCTTACGAAGATGTGTTTTTTCACGCCATAGACGGGACGGTTCTGGAAGGCTGGTTCATACCGTCCGAATCCGACAACTTGATTATCTGCAATCATTTTGGCACCGCTAATCGCTCAGGTTTTTCTGGTGGAGAATCCGAGTTTTGGAAGCAACGAGGTGTCGCAATAAACTTTCTGCCAAAATATAAGGCGCTCCATGATGCGGGATACAATATGCTCGCTTACGACCTGCGTGGCCATGGCCTCAGTGCGCCCAGGACCCTACCCCAGTGTGGGTCTTGGCAAGCTTGAATATCGCGATGTGATCGGCTCACTGCGATACGCACAAGCACGCAACGGCCCATATGCAAGTTTCTCTGCTGAGCATGTGCTCCGGCGCCGTCTCCACAATCATCGCCATGGAGAAACATCCCGAAGAATTTGAACATGTAAAATCCATGATTGCACTTCAACCGCTTTCAGCGAAGCCGGGCGTGGACGCAGGAATGCAAAATGGATTGGAATTATTCGACGAAGCATTTCGACAGCTAACGGGATGTAGAGTGAGCGACTTCGCTATGCCGGCATCTGCAAAATCGATACGCGTTCCAACGTTTCTCGTTCAGGTACGTGATGACGTGATGACAAAACCATAGGACATGCAGTCGGTTTACGACACCATGCCGATTGAAGACAAAAAACTGTTTTGGATTGAAGGGACAACCGTACGTGAGGAGGCATACAGATATTTCCCTGAGCATCCCGAGCAAATGCTCCAGTGGTACGCCGCGCCCATGAAGACGTCGCTGACGCTGCAAGGAGGTCCCTATGCAAGACTTCACGGACAAAGTAGTGGGGAGAACAGCGGCGCGAGAATGCTCCCCTGAAGCGCCTGGTTGCTCGGAAAAAAAGCGGCCGGATGCCGTCGGAATCAAGCCCCCAAAATTGCCGAGTGAGATCCGCTTGAATGTTGGGGAGCGGACAATGATCAAAAACGCTTTTCCGGCTTCTCCTCGCGGAAGTGCCTGATGTTCCGGCATGGGTTCGAGCCGGCCGGCCTCATGCTCTCTATCTCCGCCAGGGTGAACATGCGCGACGGCGTTCGCTCCTTTTCCTAGCACCCTGCCGGGACCGCCGCGCCGAGAGACGGATCAGCTGGAAAAATGACTCATGGGAAAAGCAGGGATGGCCAGCAACAGGGACAAGTCGGACCGCCGGGAAGCACGCCATTGACTCCGCTTCGGCTGAATCCTGAACTCAAGACCCTGTGTGAGGAGGTATGAGCGCTACGGAAGACGACTCACTCACGTTCGTGACCCCTCATCATCGCGCTTCGATAGGTTTCTTCCCGCCCTTTCGGACAAATTCCCATTCAGTAGGGCCCCTCGGTTGGCCCGAACGAAATCTGCGTAAACTCCCAGGACCGACTTCGCTTCTCTACTGAGCCTTTGGATTTTCTTCGGATCCACATGATGGGCGCACGCATCTAGCTCCTTGGCTACGTCAACCAAGACCCGAGCATTGTGTTCCTTGGTGAAATACTCAGCGATAATATCGGCGCGGAGATCCTGGAATCTCTTGTCCATGGCCGCTTCGGCTTGCTTTGAGATGACGCGGCCGTTTTCCAGGCTCCTTGCTATGATGTCGAGCACCGCTTTGAGACTATTCTGGACTCGTGCATCGCCCGCATCGCCATAGGTCACTCCGTCCTGAATAGTGCGGTGAGGTGATTGCGGATCGTCATACACGACGCGTTCAAGTGCACTGTCGAGAGCAATGCAGGCAAGGGCGGCTGTGAAGTACGCGCCGCGGAGCGCCTGTTCCTTGCAATAAGGCCTTGCTTCGGCCCGTTCTGCAAAAAAATTAAATCCTGTCATTGCCTTATTAAAGGCGGGGTAGCCCTGTAAGCTAATGAGAGCTGACTTAGCGTCAGTGATGCGCCTCAGCCAGTCACCGTCCTCCTTATGGCGCTTGTACTTTTTAATGATTGTTAGTGAACTCCTCAAGCGTCATACGGTCTCTCGTGTCGAGATTTTTCTTGATCCGGGTCAGAAAAGCTTTGGTCAGGACTGCGACGTTCTGTTGGCGTGCGAATCTGGCGATCTTCGACCCGTCATTAGTTGTAGCTACAACAGCTCTATTGCATCCCAAGGCAAGCTGTATTCCACGCATCCACAGGATTCGTTCAAACGCTCTGGGAGATCGCCTATTCTTGACATCTATAACGATGCGGGTCTGGACACTTGAGGATTGTCGGCCGTAGAGCCATACGTCGATATCGGTAACTTGCTCATCCTCGTGTTTGTACGCGGCGCTTCTCAGTGCGAAGAAGCCTTGGTGAGCAAAGTATGCCCGCACGAGTTCCTCCAAATCTGAGCCTTTTCGTGTCATATCACCCTCCGCTCCGTAGTCGGTCTAGCATCTCACCGACAAAATGCTTATCCGAAGGACTATCCTTTTTCCGGCCCTCGACTCTGACCTCACGCGGTCCCTCGAAAGCAGTTGCCGCTGATTCAGCGAGCAGCAAGGCCTCCTGCGCCGCCACGTACGATTGTGAGAGCCAATTCGCCGACATCTTTTTTTAGCAGATGGAATGTATAGCGATCATGATCTGTCCGAGCCACTTGTACGACCTGTCGCCTCTCAAGCTCTCGGTAGTCCTCACCGATGGCGGCCACACCTGGGCCACCAACCTCATGTCCAGCAATTAAGGCTCTCAGGAGAGAGCATCTGGAAGAGTAATTTTTCCTCAGGCGTCTATCGTTGCGAGTGCGCCCATACGTTAAGGACGCAAGCAATGCCTTTGCATCGTCTATGGGATCTTCCTCAAAAGGCCGGTGGTATTTCTGGAAATCGTCGGGCGACATAACATAGCCGACCGCCTCCTTGGAGTTACTCACCTCCATTCGGTCGAACAAGCCCACGCTGACCAAGCGGCGGTATAGGTCTCTACCGAGCAGTTTCTCGACCTCTTCTTCATGCAACACTCCGTTTTGTGTCAGCTTTTAAGGTATGGGAATCGCTTTCGCGGTCGTCAACGCCAAAGGTGGGGTCGGCAAAACGACAAGTGCGGTCAATATCGCGGCCATGGCTGCGGCTATTCCCAAGCCGGACGGCTCAAAACGACGCGTCTTAGTCTGCGATATGGATCAACAGATGAATCCCACGCAGCAATTATTGGGGGGAAGAGAAATCGAGGCCACGGATACCCTCGCCTCCCATGTCACGCGTAATGCGGGTCTGGAGAAGATTATCCTCCACGATGGTGCTTTTATTGAGACGGCCCGAGAGTATTTTAACCGGTGACCGCACGGGGGTTTCGTTCCAGGCGGGGTGGTCGGGACTCACACCGCTGCCCGGCCCCGGCGCTTTAGACCGGATTGTGCACGGCCAGCTTATCCCGAGCAACCCATCAAGCGCAGTCCGTCGCTCTAAGAAGGCATCACAAAATCTCTTCAAATTCTTGACTTTTGTCTTTCTATTTGCTATAGTTCTGAACTTCACCGCCGACTTCAGTATACCAACAAAGACTGAAGCTCACCACAATACAGCCCAAGCACTGTCGGCTCTATATTCGCTCCAGCCCTTGAAACCCTCTTTGAGGTGGCCCAGCGTTCGCTCGAAAATAACGCGGAGTATCAGCAGGAAGCGAGCAGGAGGCGGATCAATTCTCTCAAGCCACTGATTTGCTCTCTCGCCGCTATGTTGACTGGACGCAGCGCGGCTTACGAATTTTTCTTCGCTTGCAAGGACGTGAAGAGAGAAAAGTGGGCAGTGGGCTGCTGAAAACAGTGCGGGAGAGGCAAGCCACTGAGCTGACCGTCCGTTCTTACGTAGATGAAATTTTAGAGAGAGAAGGAGGTGCAGAGCCGCGACCATCAGCATGACTATCTACTCGGAAGGAAGCCCAAGGTCCCAGATTTGACGCCTTGTCGCTAGAGGGAGATACAATACTTATGGTGAAGTCTTTTAAGAATAGCGCGCTCAAAAAACTTTACGAAACGGGTGAGACACGGAGGCTCCCCTCGCAACACATCCGCCAATTGAGAGATATCCTGACCGCGCTTGATCACAGCCGGAGCCAGGCGGATATGGCGGCCCTCCCGGGATTTGGGCTTCATCCACTGAAAGGCAATCGGTGCGGTTATTATGCGGTGAAGGTATCGCGCAATTGGCGGGTGACGTTCCGGTTTGCGGAGGAGCACGCGGCCGATGTCGACTACATTGACTATCACTAAGAAAATAGAGAAGAGGAGAAAGAGATAAGGCGGGCGCCTGGCAAAAGTCGGCCTCTCAGTCCGAGATGGCCCTCCGGCTCTTGAAAGCGCGCGGATGGTCTCTGCTCTCTGTCGGCCCGGCCCATGACGAGCACCTCAGGATTGAGAAGTTCACGGCGATCTCGCTTGAGGGCATGGCGGCTCGCCGAGAAGCCTGGCGCCTTCCCCTCAAACAGTAAAGCCAATATCGACCGCGAAACGCTCGCCCCCTGCGTCGTGCCCTACCCGTCCAAGGTCAATGGGGCACTTGGCAGATCGACTTCCTCGATCTGACACAGACACCCACGTCAGGGGGGAGGTCCAAGAGCAGATTTGACGCCTTGTCGCTTGACAGGTGACGGGCGACAAGTTAGCGTCTTAGTATTATCGCTTCTTACAGCCTGCAAGAGCACGAAGACATGGGACTGACGGAGAAGTCTTTTGAGAAGAGTTTGCTCGAAAAATTCTAGGAAGAACGGGCGAGCCCGCAGAGGCGGCCTCTGCAACGCCGCTGGAAGCGGAGAGAGGTCCTGGTCACGCTCGGCCGAGACAAACAGAGAGGAAGAGTCCATGTACGATCCTCCCCACCCAGGCGGAGTGGTGAGACGGCAGTGTCTTGAGCCGCTGGCCCTTTCTGTGACACGGGCGGCTCAAGGACTCGGAGTGACGCGCCAAGCGTTGTCGGATCTGGTCAATGAAAAAGCCGGGATCTCGGTCGAGATGGCCTTCCGGCTCTCGAAAGCGTTCGGGGCGAGCCCGGAGATGTGGCTGGGGATGCAGATGGCCTATGATCTCTGGCAGGCCCGGGACCGGGGCGAGCAACTCAGGGTTGAGAAGTTCACGGCGGCCTAGGACGAACAGCGCAGGCCGCAGCGGAACACGCCTCCCTCCGGAGGGCACTGGCTCCGCAGACTCGTGCTCCGTGTCGTGCGCCGGGGCGGCGGGGGCCTATTTTCGCGGGCAATTGCAGGCGCGCGCGGGCGAGATATAGAGTCGTTTCTGCTGGATTCCCCAAGAGGGGCGTGATAGACAGTCCTTGATCCCCCAAAAAGACTGTATGCCGACACCATGCCTGCAAAACGCCCCATCGACATTCTGACCCCTAAGGAAGTGCTGACCTTGAACCGTGACGACTTCCGGCTGAGCAAGCCCTATGAACGGCGCGCTTACGAGAGAGCCCGCAAGCCTTGTGGCCGCAACAAGGAAGGGAAAATGGACCTTGAACTGCTGCGCAAGAAAATGGGCGCGACCAGCCCACTCAAGAAATTCCGCTTTTTCCTCAAAGACTTGTCAGACAGCGACCATCTGCCGGACGACACGGTCGAATTGACCGAAGCCGATCAAGTGATCTTCCGAAACTGCGAAATGTGGTGGAAAACCGAAGCCGACGAGGACGCCCCGCCCCGTGCTCTCTACCGAAGCCGACGAGCGCGCCAAGAAATACACAGGCCGCGAGAGCGTTTATGCATGGGAGCAGGACTGGATTCAATTCTGGCGTGATTCCGGCTGCCCTACCCTCAAGCGCGCGGACGCCGCCTTTATCGGCTTCTGCAAATCGCGCGTTGTCCGGCTTGGTAGGAAAGCGTGATATCCGGCTCTCCTGCTAACCGGACCTGATAGCATGAAAACAGGGTAGCAGGGTATGCCGTACAAAATCGCCGATCTGGACACGCAGCAAAGCACCAGCGTGCATTGGGCTGGGCGGCGCGCTGAGAACGCCATCACGCCGGAAGTACGCGCCAAGGCCTTCAAGTCAGTGGATCCCGTGCTCAAAGACGTGGAGAGGTTCGACCTCTCCATTTTCGACGGGGCGCGGCACTCGTCAGCCGAAACGCGGCAGGCCTGTCAAGCCGCCGATTTGGTCATCATTCCAACGAGCGAAGGCCTCGCCGACCTACAGCCCTCGGTAATCCTCGCGAATAACCTTCTGAAAGCGGAGATTCCGGTCGAAAGAATCGCCTTCGCGTCTGCATCACATCGGACTCGGCGCGCGAGATCGCAGGAGCGCGCGCCTATCTCGGCAAGACGCCATGCACCGTGCTCGCCGGCGAAATCCCGTTCCGCTCAGCGTTCAAAACCGCAATGGATCAGGGGAAGGCAATTACGGAAACGTCTTTCCCGACCCTGCGAAAACGCGCCGATGCGAGGGCGCAGAACATCATTGACGCGGTCGCCGCTGCCGCGAACAGAGAGGGAGCGTGATGGCCGATATCATCACACTGAGAGCGAAAGCAGACAAAGGCGCGCCGCCACTGCCGGAGTGGCAGACGTATCTTGGAAGCTGAGATCAGACGGAGGCTCCCGAACGTCATCGCACAATAAACGGGCTTGTCCGACCGCGGGGCAGGCGTGGGCCACTATTTTTGGCTTGGCTCGACACGAACCGTCGAACAGGTGGGGGAAGGACAGGCGCGGGGAAGATTGTATAGAATTCCCGAGCTTGAGGGTTGCTTATCATGGCACCTCGAGGAAAGTCTGCAAGGAAGGGGGAGTGTCCATGGCGCAGGATGTCCCGTATCCCGTAAAACCGGCCGCCTTGCCCGGCAGGGAGCCGGTCGAAGCAGCGCAAGCCGCGCTGGCCGAAGCCGGGAGCGCGCAGCGCGGGGCGATTTTTACGCGGCGCGAGATTACCGCGTTCATCCTCGATCTGGTCGGCTACACGGCCAACCGGCCCCTGCACGAGCGCCAGCTGCTGGAGCCCGCGGTCGGCGGCGGGGATTTCTTGCTGGTCGCGATTGAGCGGTTACTCATGGCCTGGCAGAAAACCCCGCGCCAAGATGATCCCGGTACGGCGTTGGCGGATGCCGTGCGCGGCGTCGAGCTGCACGGCCGCACCTTCGCGGTCACCTGCGAAAAGGTGCGCGCCACGGTCAAGGCGGCCGGGATTCCGGAGAAGGCGGCGACGACGCTCGCCGACCGTTGGCTCATCCATGCCGATTTCTTGCTGACTCCGCTCCCCTCCCCTTTCCATTACGTCGTCGGCAATCCGCCCTACGTCCGCCACGAACGGATCCCCCCCGCCCTCCTTGCTGCCTACCGGACGCGCTATACCACCGTCTTTGATCGGGCCGATTTGTATGTCCCCTTTCTGGAACGCTCGCTCGGGTGTCTGGCCCCAGGCGGCCTGCTCGGCTTTATCTGCGCCGACCGCTGGACGAAGAACCGCTATGGGGCCCCTTTGCGCCAACTGATTGCCGACCGGTTCCATCTCCGGACCTATATCGATATGGCCGAGACGACTGCTTTTCAGAGACCGGTGAGCGCCTATCCGGCGATCATCATCATTGGCAACGAACAGCCGGGCCCAACCCGGGTAGCCCGGCGCCCCGCCATCCAAGCCGCCCCGCTCACAGCTCTCGGGCAGACCCTCTTGTCGAAAGCCCCCCCGGCTCCTGAGAGCGGGGTGCAGGAACTGCGTGGGGTCGCAGCGAGCGCGGCGCCCTGGATTCTGGAGTCCGGGGCGCCGCCGGCGCTGGCGCGCCGCCTGGAACAGCGCTTTCCGCCGCTTGAAGAGGCTGGCTGCAAGGTCGGAATCGGGGTGGCTACCGGAGCCGATCAGGTCTTTATCGGGCAGTATGACACGCTTGACGTCGAACCGAGCCGCAAACTGCCCCTGGCCATGACCCGCGATATCGCGAGCGGCACCGTCCACTGGCGCGGTCGGGGCCTGGTTAATCCCTTTACGGAGGCAGGCCGGGTGGTCGATCTGAACGCCTACCCCCGGCTCAAAGCCTATCTGGAAGCGCGCAAGGAGCAGTTGAGCAAGCGCCACATTGCCAAGAAGGTGCCGGCCCACTGGTATCGTACCATCGATCGCATTCAGCCGGCGCTGGCTCGGCAGCCGAAATTACTGATCCCCGATATTAAGGGCGACGCGCAGGTCGTCTATGAGGGCGGCCACCTCTATCCGCACCACAATTTGTATTTCATGACCAGCGCGGAATGGGATTTGCACGCGTTGCAGGCGGTTCTGCGCGCCGGGCTGGCCCAGCTGTTCGTGTCGGTCTACTCGCCCCGTCTGCGGGGAGGATATCTGCGCTTTCAGGCCCAGTACTTGCGCCGCATTCGGCTGCCGCGCTGGCAGGACGTCGAGGCCCGGCTGAAAACGACGCTCATCGCCGCCGCCCGGCGGGGCGATCTCGCGGGCGGTACGGTGGCCGTAGGCCGCTTGTACGGCCTCTCCAAAGAGGAAGAGCGCGTGCTCGGGCGGCATGGGAGATGAACGGGAGAAGCCAGGCGGATGGCGGTGGCTCGAGCAGATTATGAGGAGCAGGCCCGGGCGGCCGTGCCAGCCTTTTGGGGGAGCCGGGACAAAGCGCGGCGGAAACAACTCGCCGGCGACCGGGCCGAGCGGGGCGCGGTCACCGGGGGCAAGACCCTGGACGGGTTTGTGGCCTGAGTGCGGGAGAGCGTCACCGCCAATGGGCTGGATCAGGCGCAGCTCCATCACCAGCAGCGGGTGGTGACGGTGCCCGGCTATTTTCGCCCAACCAAGCGCTGGGATTTGCTCGTGCTGAACGCCGGCCGCCTGATCGCAGCCCGGGAGTTCAAAAGCCAAGTCGGGCCGTCTTTTGGGAACAATGCCAATAATCGTGCCGAGGAAGCCATCGGCACGGCGCAGGACTTCTGGATCGCCTACCGGGCAGGCGCGTTTGGGGAACAGCCGCGCCCGTTCGGGGGCGGGCTCCTGCTTCTTGAAGAGGCCCCGCAATCCCGCACGCCGGTGCGCGAGCCGTCGCTGCATTTTCCCGTGTTCGAGGAGTTTCACAAGGCTTCCGACGATGCCGAGCGCTACCATATGCTGTGTCGTAAGCTCGTGCAGGAGCGGCTGTATACTGCTGCAGCGCTCCTGGTTTCGCCGCGCACGGCGGTGAAGACGAGCGCCTATACGGAACTGAGCGCCCTGACCGGTCTGCGGATGTTCGTGACCGAGCTGGCCGGCCATGTCGCTGCCGAAGCGGCAAGAGTCTGAGGGGAGTGCCAACAGGCACGTTGTCCTTATGCCTGGGGTATCCAATAATTGCTGAAACCACTGCATGACCTCGGGCACTTTCAGCGGTGTGGACTTTTTCAGCACTTTTCACCGGTTGCGCCGCCCGAGGTCGACGAGATACGCCTCACCCGCCGCCGTTCGTTTTGCGTTCGCTCCCGCCATCACTCCCGCTCCCGGCGTGCTTCGCCCGACGCTGCGCGACGGCCCTGTTCCGCCGTGCCCGGGCAAGGGCGTCGCTCGTCTGCAGCCGCATCCCGTGCTCGGCCGTGCCCCAGCCGATAGCCTCCAGCGCCATGTTCGCCGACACCCCGGCCGTGCCGTTCAGTAGGCGCGACAGCGTGCCCCCCTCGCAGCCGAGACGCGCCGACGTCTCGGTGACGTTCCAGCCCACCTCGTCCCTGCTCTCGCGGATCAGTGCGCCCAGGCGCGGCGGGTTCACCATCAGGCTGCCGCGATCGTTTGCCCTCTCGTTCATGGTCAGCGCTCCCTTTCCACGGCTTCGCCGTCCTCGAAGCGGAACACCACGCATCCGTTGTCGGAGCCGCGGCCCCCGCCCCGCTGGCAGCCCCGCGGCGGCGGTGAGGTCTTCGCCGGGGGCGGCGGACAGGGAGACGTGCAGGACGGCGTTGCCCAAGTTGGGCCGGAGCTGGCGGATGGGCCCGAACGCGGAGGCCAGCTCGAGGGCGGTCTCCCCGGTCCTGTTGGTGTCGCGCAGGGTGCCTTTGTCCGGGGCGAGGTCGTAGGTGAGCGCCCCCCGGAAGCCGCGCCCTTTGACGAGTGTGGCGATCATGGGGGGCCTTGCTCTTTGCGCCGAGAAGGGACGGGCGCAGCTGGGCGGACTTCGGGGGTGAGGAATTGCAAGAGACCGGCGGCAATGACACCGGGCGGCCCCGAGTTGGCGAGGCGGATGAGCTGGGTTGAGGTTGGCGGCCAGGCGGCCGAGCGCCGCGTATTGCTCGCGGGTGACGGCCGGCACGGGCGACGAGGGTAGGCGGCGGGTGAGGGCGGCCTCGCGTAGCCACTGGGCAGGGGTCATACCCATGTGGGCGGCTTTGGTGTGCCGCGCGGCGTATTCCGCGGCGAGGACACGGACGCCGATGGTGGCGCCGGCGATGGGGGGGAGCGGTGTCAGCCATAAGCGAACCTCCAACGGCGGCGCAGAAGCGGGTGGCCAGGGCCATCCCGCAGGGGGCGTAGCCCTGACCACGCAGTTTGAGCAAAGCGAAAACGAGGGATTTCGACGTCTGTCGAACGGTCGGCTTCATTGTCCTGTTGCCATTATCGACCGCTCACAACCCAGCCTCTCAATACTTCATCTTGCTTTCTCCACCTCTCTCACGATAGGTATAGACAAATATCCTAAAGGAGGACGCTGTCGTGCAGGAGTTTGATTTCGCTGTCCCAGACACCTTGCAGCAGGCGGTTGAGCTGCTGAGCCGCGCCAATGGCGAGGCACGAGTCTTGGCCGGAGGGACCGACCTGATCCCCCAGATCAAAGAAAACCGATGCCGCCCGAATCTGGTTGTGGACATCAAAAAGATTCCGGAACTCAATGTGCTATCCTCCGATGCCGACGGACTCCGCATCGGAGCCGCGGTGTCGTGTAGCGCCATTGCAAACTTTGCTGCGGTCAAGGAACACTATCCGGCGTTGGCCGAGGCTTGCGCCCTGATCGGCTCATATCAGATTCAGAACCGAGCTGCCCTGGGCGGCAATATCTGTAACGCCGCACCATCGGCCGACGCAGTGCCGCCGGTCCTGTCGTACGGAGGTAGCCTGGTAATTGCCGGTCCGAACGGACAACGAAAGCTCGCCGCAGAAACATTTTTTACCGGTCCAGGGCAAACCGTCCTGACCAGCGGAGAAGTACTAGTTGAGATACAGCTGCCGCACCCGCCGACCAAATCGGGCGCAGCGTATCTGCGCTTTATCCCCCGTGAGGAAATGGACATTGCGGTGGCCGGAGTTGGTGCGTTTGTTCAACTCAGCGCCGATGGCCGGAGCTGCCAGCAGGCTCGAATTACGCTCGCCTCGGTAGCACCCACGCCGGTCCGGGCCCACGAAGCCGAGGCTTTTATGGCTGGGAAGGCGTTGGACGCGCCCACCATCGCCGAGGCCGGCGAGCTGGCGGCAAAATCGGCGCGTCCTATCTCGGACGTGCGTGGTTCGGCCGCCTATCGGCTTGAACTGGTCAAGGTCCTCACCTGCCGGACCTTGCAGACAGCGCTGGAAAGAGCCAGCAAATAGGGAGGAGAGGCGAATGAAACGGGCGATAGAGCTCACCGTCAACGGAGACCCCCACACCGCAATCATTGATTCACGCGAGACTTTGCTCGATAGCCTGCGCTATAAACTAGACTTCATGGGGCCCAAAGAGGGCTGCGGAAACGGGAACTGCGGAGCCTGCACCGTCGAACTGAACGACCAGCTGGTTAATTCCTGCCTAGTATTGGCCCTGGAGGCGGAAGGGGCCGAGGTGCGGACGGTCGAAGGTGTGGCCGACGGAGACCGGCTGCACCCTGTCCAGCAAGCATTTGTCGACAACACCGGTCTGCAATGTGGTTTTTGCACGCCGGGTTTCATTATGTCGGCAAAATCCCTCTTAGAGCGCAACCCCAATCCCAGTGAAGCCGAAATTCGCCTGGCGATTTCGGGCAACCTGTGCCGCTGTACCGGTTATGACAAGATCGTCAAGGCTATCCAAGCCGCGTCCCAGGCTCTTTCACGGGCCGCCTAAGATCAAGGAGAATTTTTATGGCGGAGCATACTATTATTGGTAGACGTTTAGCAAAGGTTGATGGCCCGGAACGGGTGACCGGCAAGGCCGCCTTTGGCGCCGATCTGAGCCTGCCCAACATGCTGTGGGCCAAGCTGGTCCGCAGCCCCTATAGCCATGCCCGGATTAAAAAGATTGATCCCAGCAAAGCCCTGGCCCTGCCCGGAGTGAAGGCTGTTATCTGCGCCGACGACCTCCCACCCCTGGCCAAAGGCACGACCGCACCGCTAGTCGGCGAGGTGAGTATCGACATGAGTGCCATTCGCGAGCTGGTCATGGCCTCGGACAAGGCGCGCTATCACGGA
This sequence comes from uncultured Binatia bacterium (SeqCode), assembly GCA_965214605.1. Classification (GTDB taxonomy): domain Bacteria; phylum Desulfobacterota; class Binatia; order Bin18; family Bin18; genus JAAXHF01. The sequence goes on from OZ243961.1 coordinate 2,230,821, forward strand.
CAAGCCGTGGCCGCGGTGGCCGCGACCGATCCGTTTACAGCCGAGGAAGCGGCAGAGTTGGTCGAGGTTGAGTACGAGGAACTACCGGTGGTCGGCGGGATACTGCAGGCCATGGAGCCCGACGCACCACTGGTGCATGAAGACTTGTACACCACCGAAGAGGCGACCCAGGAGAAGTCGGCCCAGCCGAGCAATATCGCCACCCATATGGTGTACAGCCACGGCGATCCGGAAGCCGGTTTTAAGGAAGCCGATGTTGTCCTAGAGAAGACTTATACCACACAAATGGTCCATCAAGGGTATATGGAACCCCAGGCCTGTGCGGCTCGGGTCGAACCGGACGGCAGGCTGACCGTCTGGACCTCGGCTCAGGGGCATTTTACTGTTCGCAATCAGCTCATCGCCCTGCTGAATCTACCAGCCAGCCGTCTGAACGTCATTCCAATGGAAATCGGCGGCGGCTTTGGCGGCAAAGCCCTGGCCCTCTTTGAACCGACAGTGGCAACTCTGGCCCAAAAAACCGGTCGGCCGGTCAAACTCGTTATCTCGCGGGAAGAAGTGCTGCGCGCGACCGGGCCGGGTTCGCCGGCGGTGATTACTGTCAAAGCCGGGGCTAAAAAGGACGGCACCTTGACGGCCGCCTCAGCCATCATGCGCTACGACGCCGGAGCGTTTCCCGGCTCGCCGGTTTCGCGCGGGCTGCTGGTTGGCCTCGCACCGTATAAACTGGCCAATCTCCATGCCGAAGGCTATGACGTGGTCACCAACAAACCCCGGGTGGCCGCCTACCGGGCGCCGGGCGGCACGCCGTCCGGGTTTGCCGTGGATTCCCTGATGGATGAGCTAGCCGAAGCCCTTGATATCGACCCGCTGGAGTTCCGCCGTCGCAACGCGGCCGAGGAGGGCGATATCTTGCCGCTGGGCATGCCGCTCAACCGTATCGGCCTGAGCCAGATGCTCGACCAGATCAAAACTCACCCGTGCTGGACAGACCCTCTGGAAGGTCCCAACCGGGGCCGAGGTTTGGCCCTAGGCTATTGGATCGGAGGGTCTTTCACGTCGAGTGCAGAAATCAAGATCAATCCCGACGCAACGGTGGCGATCTTCGTCGGGACCGTCGATCTGACAGGGACGCGGACGACGATTAGCCAAATGGTAGCCGATGAATTCCAGCTCGATCCCGGCCAGGTCACTATCAAAGTCGGTGATACCGATAGCGCGCCCTACGCCGACCTCAGCGGCGGCAGCCGGATTACGTATACGATGAGCGCGGCCATCCATCAGGCCTGTCAGGATGTCCTCAGCCAGTGCAAAGCCCGGGCGGCCGAAAAGCTCAAGGTTCCGCCCGACGAGATTGAGTACGCCAATAAAAAGCTGTGGGCCAAGAGCAACCCCCAGCGGGTGGTGACACTCAAAGAGATTGCCCGCGAGAGTGTCGCCTGGGGGAGTGGACCCATCATCGGCAAGGGCAGCACCACTCGCATGCAACCGGCCCACGCCTACGCGGCCCACGTTGCCGATGTAGAAGTCGATCCAGATACAGGCAAGGTCCAGATCCTACGCTACACCTGTTTTCAAGATGTTGGTAAGGCGATTAATCCGGCCCAGGTCGAGGGTCAGATCCAGGGCGGAGCGGTGCAGGGCATCGGTTGGGCTCTGAACGAGGAGTATATTTTTGACAACGGGGTACTGGCCAACGCCAGCCTGCTTGACTATCGCTGCCCGGTTGCGCTTGACTTGCCGATGATCGAGGTCTCGCTGACCGAGGTCCCGGCCTCGGAGGGCCCGTACGGGCTGCGTGGAGTGGGCGAGGTGCCAATTGTGCCGCCAGCGGCCGCTCTGGCCAATGCCATCTATCGGGCGACCGGCGTGCGTTTACAGGAACTCCCAATGAACCCGGAGCGCATATTCTGGGCGCTGCACCAGAAAGACGATCAGCCGCTGGCCGCCGCAGATTGAGGAGAGGGAGAACAGACGCAGCACTGGGCTATTCCGGCGGAGAGCTACACTCAACGTGGCGATATGATTCGGTAACACAGACGGTCTGGGCTAATAAATTTTTGACCTGGGGGAAAGCCCCACAACCTCCCGTGCTCCACTCCTGTAAAGCGTAATCAGGGGAACAGTGCGGGGGATCAGGGGGTTTGCGCCAGGCGGAAGCCAAGATGTTATTGCGAGAGCTAAGTCGACACCGTGAGCCGCAGAGCGGCAATCACGGGTGTGGATCGCCACGGCGACTCGCCACGCCGCGACTGACGCGGCGGTGCCCGAAGAATGCCCTCTGAGGGGCCGCCAGCCGGTGGGACGGATAGTCGGCAGTCCGCCCCACCCCCTCCCACACCCCATCCATGCGGACGCCTGCTCCCCACGGGAGAGGTTGTATTATCGGAGTTGCCCCTGTGCCGGCATCGAATACTCTCGGCCAACTCCTCAGCTCCGCCGCCACTGTCGCGGCACCGTCCTGATGACTGACGAACAATCCGTCCGCAGCGCCTATCGGGGGCTTGAGTGCCGCCGGCTCCCGCAGCGCGCCTGCCCATCACGACTCGCCAGGCGAGCGTCTCCAGGCACCCCCTGCGCTTCCACCACATACGCTCTGCTCAAATACTTCTTTAGATGGGTCTCCTCCTCCCGCCCGCGTCCTCGCAACCACGCCAAAAGACATCTTCGTAATCTCCTACGCCGTCCAGTTCCGGGCAACAGTCGTGAGCACCGGCATGATCAGAAGGCCGGTCCCCACACTCGCAGGAGAACGCAGGACTTTACTTGTTTCCCCATCGTTTTCCATATTTCCGCAGCCGGAAATCAAGGGTAGAAAAGAGGCAGCCCTTGTGGATTCCCATCCGATTCTCCACACCCTCCGGAGAGAGGGAGGAGCAAGGAGGGTACAGCCCGCATTGGGTTAAAGGATGAGCAGAGCCAAAACACACCAGACCTGGGAACACGGACCGGAAGGTCAAGCAACGGCTTTAGCAATCAAGACCAAGGCGATCCGCCCTGGTCGGAGGGATTTTTGGAGCCGTTCATCCGCCGCCTAGAGATGCGTCTTCATGCTCCCGATCCACCTGTTCGGGCTCAGTCAGTCCATCTGGGTTGGCCTTTTTATGTGTTTCTGCTTATCTAGGCTGAACGACTTTTGCAAACGAGGATGAACATATGCCATCAGACACATCGGCCCCGAGCTGGTCGCCAAGCATGCTTGAAGACCTGGCTCAAAAAGTGGGCACGCCCTTTCTCATATATCAAGCTGATATCATTCGCAAAAAGATCGCCGCTATTAAGGATATGACTGCAACCCCAGGCCTACAGGCCCGCTTTGCTATGAAGGCGTGTTCCGGCCACCAGGTTTTGCACACCATGCGGCAGAACGGAATCTGGATTGACGCGGTCTCGGGCAATGAGGTTTTGCGGGCGATGAAAGCTGGTTTTCCGTCCGGCCAGAATCCGCCGACGATTTTATATACCTCGGATGTGTTCCGCGACAACGCGCTTGAGGTCATTCTGGCTGAGAATATTCTCCCCAACGTCGGCAGCCCGTATATGATTGAGGCCTTGGCCCGGACCGGCTATCAAGGTGCGATTGGACTGCGCCTGAACCCCGGTTTCGGTCACGGCCATGTCAAAGAGTGCGATACCGGCGGACCCAGCTCAAAACATGGGCTCTGGTACGAAGATATTGACGATATCAAAAATGACGTTGAGGCTGCCGGCTTCACGGTCAGCCTACTGCACGCCCATATCGGAACCGGCCCTGAGGTTTCCGAGTTTGAAGCCAACATGCGTCGCCTGGTCGATTTTTTTATCGAACGCCTGCCACTCTTTCCCCAAGTCGAGGCGATCAACTTCGGGGGTGGTATTCCCCACCCCTATAAGCCTAGAGCGGCTAGCATCGACCTGGCAGCCTGTGGGGTGGTGTTCCGCCACGCTCAGCGGGCGTTTCAGGAGGCGGCCGGACGTGACATTCGGGTCGAGATTGAGCCGGGTCGTTTTTTGGTTGCTGACGGGGCGTCGCTGATCACCCGAGTCCACGGCCTCAAATCGACTCGGCCGAACGAAAAAGGCCCGGGCCAAAAATTTGTGATGGTCGACGCTGGGTTCTGCGACCTGATCCGTCCGGCCATGTACGGCTCCTACCACCATATCGAAGTTATCGGTAAAACTGGCCAACCCGAGGAAGAGCTGGTCGTCGCCGGCCCGATGTGTGAGTCGGGCGACGTGTTTACCCGTGATGCCGACGAAATGCTTGACCCCCGCCTCCTGCCGACCCCGGAGGTCGATGACCTGATTGCCATCCACGATGCTGGAGCTTACGGCGAGACCATGAGCTCCAACTACAATTCGCTCGGTCGCGTGCCCCAGGTGTGGTGCGACGACAGCGGAGCTTACCTGGTGTCTCGCCGTCAGACGCTGGACGACATTATTCGGACCGAGTGTTTTGAGGAGTTGTGACCCATACTCGAGAGAGGGAAGCGTGCCTATCTGCGGTAGCGTGTCTGTCACGGTCGTCTGCCTTTGCCTACTCTGCTGCGACTTGAGTATGGCCTCTGACGCCCCCCAAACCGCCTTTTTCCGGGCCAACACGCTCTACAGCCAGGGCCAATACACCCATGCCGCCCAAGCCTATGAACAACTCCTGACTACGGGCCAGCACAGCGGGAATCTGTATTTTAATCTGGGCAACGCCTATTTCAAAAATGACCACATTGGCAAAGCGATTCTGAACTATGAACGCGCCCGGCGTATCGCGCCCGGCGACACCGATATTGAGGCCAACCTGGTGTATGCTCGCTCTGTCGCCGGCACAGAGGACTGTCCCCCCAGACTGTGGCACAGGCTGGTCTTTCCCCTCACCCACCGTTTCTCTACCGACGCCCTGGTATGGATAACGAGCGCGGCGTACAGCCTTTGTCTCTTCGCTTTTACCGTGTACCGCCTGTGGCCCCGCCATCCCCGCTGGCTGGTGTCCGTGGCGCTGCTATGCACCGGGCTGTTTGTAATCATCGGGATGTCCTTGGTGCGCCAAATCTTCGTGAACGACTGGCAGCGTCCGGCGGTCGTCCTGGCCGATGGACAGACGCCGGTCCGATTTGAACCGGCCGAAACCGGGACGGAGCACTTTGTCCTCAAACAGGGCGCGCTGGTCCGCCTGCTCGAAAGCCGCCCGGGCTGGCATCAGATTGCCCGCTGCGACGGTCGTCGTGGTTGGGCAGCTGAACAGAGTGTGGAGAGCCTGTGGCAATAACGAATCGGGAAAATCGGCAATAGCCCTGTGGATGATGTGGCTTGACCCTTTCGCTTCTTGGAGAGAGAGCCCTCCATAATACTACCAACACGGAGGCACGCACCTACGCAACAAGCAAGCTGGACGCGGCCGCGATGCTGTCCGCATCCTAGGGACACAGACAACGCCCAGAACCTGGGGGGGGGGGGAGGTTCATAGGCACAGCCGCTCACGAGGGCGTGGAGTTGCTGCTGAAAGTCTATCTCAAAAGGGGCCTAGGCATAGCGCGGGAAGAGCCTGGGGACACGATCTTGGCAAGCTGTTCCAAGCAGGACCGTACCAAGGCCGAACTCCCCTATCAACGCGTTGAGCAGCACCGTCCCGGACCTGGCAAACGGCTCGCAGTGATGGTGACGGGGGGCAACAGAGGCAGCGGCAAGTCCAGGTGAGCGAACTTCCCGGCATACTCACTAAAGACGATACGCCGTCTGCTGCATCCTCATATGGGCAATAAGATTTGATCGCGCCGATACAGCGCTGGCATCAAGCATAGGTAGGGGAAGGGGCCTGCCCCGAGGTGCTCTGTCCGGCCTTGGTCATGTTTTGCCCTCGCCTACCCCCAGGTCGCGTCATCGGCACTCATCGAGATGTCAAACGCTGTCTTGCCCAGCAGCTCAAGCGTGTCATCGGTGTCAACCGGGTGAAACAGGCCGGCCCGCACGTCACGGAAATAGCGTTCCAGGGGAAGCCGTTTGTAGTAGGAGATACCGCCGACCGCACGCATGGCTAGATCAACTACGCGGACTGAATTTTCAATAGCGATCATCCGGGCAGCCACGCTTTTTCGTCCCCACACACGGATGTCGTCGCGTTCGACCTCAGCCCCAGCTTTCCACATCGCCGCTCGCGCCCCCTCGATCAGGACGTCCATCTCACCGACTTTGTTATACACGCTAGGCAGATGACTCATTGGCTGCTTGTGCGGAAAACGCGACCGATCACGCATGAACTCTACCACAAAATTGCGTGCCGCTACCGCAATGCCGAGATATACCGCGCCCATGGAAAACGGGGCTTTGAGAAACAGACTCAGGATGCCGCCACGGGTAAAGACCGGCCGCTCCAGAAAAATCGCGTCATCCGGGATAAAGGCATTCTGGAGTTCGGTGCTGCGGGACTCAGTCGCCCGCATGCCCATCGTATTCCAGTCGTCTTTCATCAACAAGCCGGGAGTGTCGCGGGGAATCAAAAACGAGATAATCTTCCCCTCTTTGGGATTGCTACTCGGCCCCCAGGTGGCTTCGGAAAAATAGCGATCAACGGCAATGCTCTGGGTGCTAAAAATCTTCTTACCGCTGACCTTCCAACCTCCGGTCGTTGGCTCAGCCGTGGCCCTGGGGCGCAGCACGGTGACCGCATTATCGGCTTCTGAGCCTGAGCCACCGACAATCCAACGGTTCTCCGCGATCTGTCGCAGTAGGGCTTTGGCCCGCGTGTCTTTGGTTATGCGCCACGCATCGGTCACCACGCCGAGAATGTTGAAATGCATGTTGATCGCCAGAGCGGTTGGACCGCAGCCCTGGGCCAGGCGCTCCTGGGCTTTAATTCGTTCTAGCAAACTAGCCCCACCTCCCCCCAACTCGGTCGGGATAGTCATAATCGAGTAGCCTGTCTTACGTAGCTCGACGTAGTTTTCGTACGGGAAAGAACGTTCTTCGTCGTGCTGGGCAGCGCGCTGCGCAAAATCATCGGCCATGCGGCCCGCCACATCAATCCAGTTCTGCTCATCCGCACTGTGATGTTGTTGCATGTCCATAGTGTTCCCCTTTGTTTCCCTATCTCGATGTGAGTCCAACCTCCCTGGCAAAACGTTCCATCAGCCTCAGGACCCCGTCAAATTGATCGGTCCAGGCGAAGAATGCCAGGACGACGTGATTCAGACCATTCGCCTCATAACGCGGCAGGGCTACGAGCACGTCTTCAAAGCTGCGTTCGTATGAGAGCGCGGCATAAGTCAGTGAGTCGGGATCGCGGCCAGCCTGCTCGGCGAGCCGTTTGATTGACACAATATCCTTGGCAAAGCCGTCTGGGTCGCGCCAAAACACGTGGCCATACCAACCATCACCGAGCGTGGCGGTGCGCCGCAGGGCGCGCTTGCTGTGACCGCCGATCCAGATCGGCGGATGCGGTTTTTGGACCGGTTTGGGCGCGCAAACAATGTCCGAGAATTTTTCGTAACGTCCGTCGAACCGAGCTTGGTCTTGGGTCCACAGCGCTTTCATGACCTGCAAATATTCATCGGTCTGGTCTCCGCGCTGGTGGTAGGGGGCATGCAGTACCTCAAATTCCTCTTGCAGCCACCCCGAGCCACCGCCGAGTATCACCCGACCGTGCGACAAGACATCCATGCTAGCGACCATCTTGGCAGTCACGACCGGACTCCGATATGGCACAATCAGTACCCCGGTGCCCAGCCGGATGGTCGTGGTACAGGCGGCGACATAGCTCAGGACGGTCAGGGGATCGAGAAAGTTATCGTTGCTATCAACCGGGAATTTCCCTTCCGGGTGATACGGATACTTGGACTGGAGCTGAGCTGGAAATACCACGTGATCGCCGACCCAGACCGAGTGATAACCCAGCGCATCTGCCCGCTGGGCGACAGCCTGAATCCGCTCAGCCACCTGCTCGCGGGCAAATGCGCCAATGTGGGGAAGCACAACGCCGAATTCCATGAGCCCTCCTTACTGTGTCAGCCTCCAAAACGCGGGCCATTCTTCTCAGCGTCTTGCCACGTTTTGCCCAAAAAGCCAAGATCTGTTCGCTGGCAGAGCGGAAGACTTGAGCCGCTCGGGATGGGACGCGATTGACAGGGTTACAGAGAAAAACCTGCGTCTTGTGGACGCGGTCGGTGTGTGGTGCGCCTTGGGCTACGCTATCCTGGCCGCGCTGGTCCCCGACAACCCGGCGAGCCTCAGCTGCCCGCCTTCGGCGTCCTCGTCATCTGGAGCGGCCTGCCGGTCTTCAGCCTGTATCTATACAACCACGACACATCTTTCCCTGTCGGTCGGATGCTGTTCTGGGCGGTGGTGTTTAGGATGTGTGGGCTGATCGGCGGACCGTTCTTTGAGGACGACTTTTATCGCTACCTCCGGCTCTCCTTTGCAACGGCCGGTACGCCTTACGGTAACCGGGCTCAATATGAACGACACCAGCCTGCAAGCCTACCAACAGCCGATGTGGGCGCGGCTTGTGGAGTTCGGTATGATCCTGCTAGCGCTAGCTTGGCCGCTATTCAGACCCCGCCCCATGGACACTGCACCCCGCCCGGTCCCCGAGAGACGCGACCTGTCGTATCAATCACAACCTAAGGAGAAATATGCAGTCTATCCAGATCAAGAAGTGCGTCAAATGCGCAAGGATCCGTCATTCGCGCTTAGAAGAGGTCGCAAGAATAACTGAGCGATACACTGAAAACATGGGAGCCCACGGTATTCTCCGGTCTCCAATGCCCGAGGTTCGCCTGATCCGACACGGCACAGTGACTCCACGCCACTCAGTTCTCCCCGAACTTCAGGAATACGGTCGGGGGAAAATCCGGGTTTACCCACGCTTATCTCCATTGGACGCCAGGACTCCCTGATGATAAGGCCTCGATGTGCTCATCGTCCGGCGTACCCGGTTTGGTCGGTGTGTCCCGGACTTCGATATTGTTTTTCAGACTCTGAACACGGACCCTGTCCAATTCGCCCCTCTGGATAGAGCAGGCGACGCAGACGATCTTTTTGAATACGAGGGTTTTGCCCTGCGTATAGGCCCCCTAAAGCAGCGACCCGACGAAAGAGAACCGGAGATGAACGCTGCCGGCATGAAGCGGTCGATGACGACCAAGGCGAGCAAACCGACTAGCTGTTTCATTCTTCCCCTTTCCCCTCACAGAACCGTTGCATACCCACGCCGCATTCGGAGGAGCAGGGCGGTATGCCCTACGATACACGGGAAAATCCCCCAGGCTTCATCCTCGTTCCTCAACGACAGGACCGTTCGCTCGGGTTAAGAGTAGGTTCGATTGTTCATTACGTATCGACCCAGCGCTCCAGGAGTGTTCTGGCCTGGTGCAGGTCGGGGGTTTCAAGTCCGGGATCAAACCACCTATATACCTCAGCGACCAGCTGCCGCGCCTCAGCCGCCCTGTCCTGCGTTTGCCACAACCGACCAAGACTCATCGCTGCCCGTAGCTCCAAAGACTTGGCCGCCTGACGGCGAGCAATATCGATCGCGCGCTGAAAACATGCTTCGGCGGTGGACGTATGAAGGCCGCGGTGGGTGACCTTTCGTCCTTCGATTTCCTGTGTCAGCAGCCCCTCCCCTTTGCGCCGGTACAGCTCGGCCTCATAAAAGCGTTCCCCGTGTTCCTCAACCGTCCGTAAGGCTTCGTCCAGACTATCTATCCCGTCGGCCACACGTCCGTTGCGTTGCTGGACCTCTGCCAATAGAGACAGAAAATACGGACGCAGCAGCTCCGAGCCGGTCGCACGCCAGGCGGCCAGCCCCTTTTGTAACCGCGCGAATCCGTCGCCGGTCGGCGTTTGCATTGCTGCTGCCCAGCTCTGAAACATCTGCCCCATTGCTAACCAGTGGGGAAAGCCCTGTTCCTGGGACACGGCTATGGCGGCCGTAGCTGCCTCATTGCTGGCCGACAGATCCCCCCGAATCTGGTGCAGCATAGCCGTCCAATTCTGGGCCGCAGCAAGACTGTGGAGGTGGGCGGTGCGTAACGCCTCTTCACACTGTCCTAGGGCCTGGTCAGGATAGCCGAGCAGCCACAGGGTTAGGGCATTGTACAATAGGCACACTACCTTGGGGTCAGAGCCATAGCGAAAGGCCAGAGTGTGGTGGGTGTCGGGCTGGTAGAGCGCAATCGCGTGTTCAAGATGCTCGCGGGCGAGGCCAAACTCCCCTAGCCAGAATAAAGTGTTGCCGCACGCCCGGTGGACTTCGATAAGCGAGGCCTGATCGGGCAGGCTGGAGGTCATCGACAGCAGCTGCTCGCCGAGTTCTCGGGCGGTTTGGAGTTCTCCGCGCATCTCAGAGACGACCCACAGCCCGCGCAGTGCGGAAAACGCGCGGGACGGCTGCCCAATCTGGTCTCCCAGCTCTTGCGCCCGGACATAGGTGTCTTTGACCTCTTGGTCAGCATAGCCCTTGGTCGCAATCAGCCCAGGTCCACGCGTGGTGTGAAACTCCAACTCCTGCTCGGCCCGCTCGGCTCCCTCGGGCAGGACTTTGAGCAGGGCCAACCCTTGTCCCAAGTGTTCGAGCGCTTCGACGTAGGCTGAGCGTTCAAATGCGCGTTGACCAGCGCGTTTCCAGTAGCTGAGCGCCTCTTCCCGTAAACCCGCCTGGGTATAATGGTGGGCGATCAGTTCGGGCTGTGTCTCGACAGTCTCAGGAAAATGTTTCTCTAAAACACGGGCAATATGTGCGTGCAACTGGAGGCGGTCGCTTTTGAGCAGGGATTGATACGCCGCGTCCTGGATCAGGGCGTGTTTAAAGACCCAGCGGGTGTGCGGCGGCTCTCCCCTTTGGGATATAATCTCTGCGGCCCCCAGCTGTTCCAAGCCGTGCTGTAGCGCCTGGTCGTCGAGAGACCACACCATCCGGATCACCTCGTGCGGAAAGGCGCGGCCCAGTGCGGCCCCCAGCTGGGCAACTTCTTTGGCCGGGCCGAGCCGATCAAGGCGGGCCATCAACAAGTCGCGCAGTGTCGTCGGAATAGTCAGTTTTGGCAGAGGGGACTCGGCAGACGAGGACTCGGTCTCCAGCACCATCTTGGTGAGTTCTTCTATAAATAGCGGAATGCCGTCGGTCTTATCCAGAACCTGTTGGATAATGTCGGACGCTAAGCTCTGGTCGCCCGTCAGCTCGGCGATCAGCTGGGCGGCCTGGTGGCGTCCGAGGCGGGCCAGACTGAGATGTTTCATGTGCGGGCGCATGGCCCAGGCTGGCATAAAATCAGACCGAAAGGTCAAGACGACCAGGATACGAGCGCTGGGAGCCCTATCAATCAGGACTTGGAGCAGGTCTAAGGTCGAGGGGTCGGCCCACTGGATATCCTCCCACACGACCAGCAGAGGGCCTTGGGTGGCCTGATGCAGCAACCCGCTAACAATGGCCTCTTGGGTGCGCTGCTTTTGGCGCCGAGGGCTTCCCTGCCAGGCCGTGTAGCGATCATCGAGTGGGATGGACAGTAGCGCCGCGAGCAGAGGGATGACCTCTTGGCTACCAAAAGGGTGACTGGCCAACAAGGTTTCCAGCCTGGAGAGTTTATCGGCAGCCCGCTCCTCCCGCCATGCCTGGACCTGGCGCTGGAAATACTCGATCTGGGGATAGAAGGCACTGTGTTGGAAGTGGTCTGAGCATCGAAACTCGATCTCGCTACCGCCCTCAGATGGGAGGCGTTCCTTGAGTTCCTGCACCAAGCGAGATTTTCCGATTCCTGGTTCCCCGGTCATGAGTACCACTTGACCGGAACCGTTTTTGGCCTTGTACCAACTGTCGAGCAGTACCTCCAGAGTCTCCTGTCGGCCAACCATGGGCGACAGACCGCGCCGAACCGCGACCCGAAAGCGGTCCCATACCCCACTTTCGCGGATGACTTGATACACCGCAATTGGCTTAGACAGACCGCGTAGCGGACGTTCGCCAAGCGCCCGCCACTCACACAACCCCTCAACCAGGCGGGCCGTTGCCCCGCTGATAACAACTGTATCAGGATGGGCCAGATTTTGCAGACGCGCCGCAATATTCGGGGTCTCGCCCAGCGCCAGCCGTTCGTGCCGACCGCCGCCTCCCATCTCACCGACCACCACCTGGCCGGTATGAATACCGACCCGCACCCGTACCGGCTGGGCGGCCTGCTTGAGCAGGGGCGAAGTTTGAACTGTCTCAACGATACGCAGGCCGGATCGCACGGCTTGGATCGCGTCGTCCTCGTGGGCGACTGGATGACCAAAATAGACCAGCAGCCCATCACCTAGGTATTGGGCAATGTAGCCGTCAAAGGCGACGACCACTTCTGCGCAAAGCTGCTGGTAGGTTCGGACAACATCGCGCAGCTCCTCCGGGTCCAGCTGTTCGGCAAGGCGGGTTGAACCCACCACATCGCAGAACAGCACGGTCAGCTGACGCCGCTCGGCCGCAGGGCCGACCGTCCCGGACACGGGAGACAGGGCGGTTCCGCATTCATCACAAAACTTGGCCGCCGAGCGATTTCGAGTTCCGCAGCGGAGACAGCGCATACGACCCTCTTCCCAAACGCGTTATGAGATCAAGGGGAACAATGATCTCTTCTTCATGCCAGTGGTCGCCATTGTTCACTTTGCAGGACTGAAAGACGCCGGAGCCAGAAAGCGAGGCAACGCGTAGGCCGTCAGCCCGAGTGAAACCGCCAACAAGAGAGCCGCCCCAAAAACGTGCAGCTGCTCGGTAACATAGCCACCCAGCCAAGGACCGAGGACAATGCCTATGCTGAAGGCAACATTATAGAAACCAAACGCCTTGCCAGCTTGGCCGTGGCTTAACCCATCTGCAATGAGGGGCATAGACGGGGCCAGGGCAGCCGACAGCGCGATGATTACACTCAGAGTCAGCACGAAGAACCATGCTGACTCTAAGGCCAAAAACAGGCTCGGAATCAGCAATGCCGCCGCAACCAGGCCCAGGACCATCGGTTCTTGGCGTCCGCGCCAGTCTGACCAGACGCCGATCAGCGGTTGAGCAATCAGAGCTGCTGCTCCCCAGGCGGTAAATAACAGGCCGATCTCGCGACGCGACCAGCCGATTTGGGAAAGCTCAAGCGGAAGGAGCATCTCAATCGCGCCCAGCGCCGCGCAGGAGACTAAAATGACCAAACACGCGCTTGTTAGACGCGACGAGAGGAGTTGCTGCATAGCTGCCAACGACAGAGGAGCGTCGGGCTCGGCCGTCGTTACGCGAGCCGGGATAATAAAAAAGGCCAGAACGGCCAGGACAAAGGGGAGGACGGCAAAATACCCAAACGGCTCACGGGCTTGGCCAAAACTGCCCAGGAGCGGTCCCCCAATCGTCCCCAAACTAAAGGCGATAGGCACGACACTCATTTCCAGGCCCCGTTGGTCCTTATCAGCCAGGCGGGCGGCCAACGGGAGAGTCGCCGCCCAGGTTGCCGAAGCGGCTGCCCCTTGGGCAAGCCGACACACCAGCAAAGGCCAAAAGCCCGAGGCCACCGAAAACGCGACTGAGGTCAGGCCCAGCACCAACATTCCAACCGTTAACCACAGACGCTCTCCGACCCGATCGACCGCATAGCCAAAGGGCAGATAGAGCATGAGGGAGATCAGCCCATACGAGGCGTAAAAGAGACCTGCCCAGGTTTCGGTCAGCCCCAGTTCCTGTACCATGGTTGGCAGGACAGGGATAATCAGAGTATAGCCGACCGAGTCGGCAAACATGATGGCGGCGGCAATACCTAAGACGAACCAGCGTGACATCGTACGCGTTCCCTTTGCCCGCCAAGGGCAAGAGGTCGAACCATCCTCAGCCATATGCCTTTTACTAACGTTCGGCAATGGTGGGCAGGTCAGCCGGCCGTCTATGTGGTCCGGGCCTCCGGCTATCGCCAGAGTATGATGTCGACTTGGCACAACAAGGAACGTCCTCAGCCTTGCCAGCCGAACGGCGGCATGCCTATATCCATATCGCAGGAGGAGGATTTAGCATGGAAGGCTTACTGAGCGGAAAAGTCGCGTTAGTCACAGGTGGCGGCTCGGGTATCGGCCGGGCGGCAGCCCTCACGTTTGCCCGGGAAGGAGCTAGGGTTGTTGTTTCCGATGTGGTGGCCGAGGCCGGCCAAGAGACGGTGCGGCTGATAGGCGAGGCGGGGGGTGAGGCGCGTTTTGTGGCTGCGGATGTGTCACGGGCGGCCGAGGTTGAGGCCCTGGTCGCCGGCTGTGTTGACGCCTACGGCGGACTCGACTGCGCCTATAATAACGCCGGCATTGAGGGGCCAGGGGCACAAACGGTTGACTATGATGAGGCCGCTTGGGAACGGGTAATTGCGATTAACCTGACCGGGGTGTGGTTGTGCATGAAGTATGAGATTCCTGAGATGTTGAAACATGGCGGCGGAGCCATCGTGAATACTTCGTCGGCAGCCGGCCTAGTGGGGTTTCGGGGCGGCTCAGCCTACGTCGCCAGCAAACACGGGGTGCTTGGTCTGACAAAAACCGCTGCCCTGGAGTATGCAAAATCAAGCCTGCGGATCAATGCCGTGTGTCCCGGCGCAGTTGATACCCCAATGATGGGCCGCATCACCGGCCACAAATCGCACCGGGCCGAGCGTATGGCGGCCAGCGAGCCGGTCGGGCGTATGGGCAGTCCCCAAGAAATTGCCGAGGCGGTGATGTGGTTGTGCTCCGACGCCGCCTCGTTCGTGACCGGACACGCGATGGCGGTCGATGGCGGGATGGTCGCGCAGTAAACAGGTCCCTACCTCTGGGCCTGAAGCACCAGCGTCGCACAGCCGAGCGCCCAACAGTAGTAGGCGAACGGCGAAAGGCTCCGGGCCCGGGTCAGGCGGATCAGCAGCGGAATGCTAGCGTAACCGACCCCGGCCGCGACCAAGGTTCCGAGCGTATAGGACACCACGTCAAGCCTGTTGATGACTTCTTCCCAGTGCGACACGAGCTGTAAGACAAACGCACCGCCCACCGCGGGAATTGACAACAAAAACGAATAGCGGACCAACAGCTCACGCTCCAGGCCGAGGAATATTCCGGTTGCAATCGTGCTCCCCGACCGAGATAAACCCGGAATAAGAGCAAAGCCCTGAGCGAGCCCGATCAGCATTGAGTCACGCACACACATCTCGGTCCGGCCCGGCGGCGGCACCCGGTCGGTGGTAAATAAGAGACCGCCTGTGACCAGCAGGGCCAGGCTGGCACTGTATGGATCGCTAAACAGAGCTTCAAGGTGTTCACGCAGGCTGAGACCGATGAGCAGAGTCGGGACTGAGCCGGTTATCAGCAGCCACAGCAGACGCCGGGAAGCCGCGGCCTGAGGATGGTGGGAAGAGACGCACGAGACCGCCAAGAGATACAAGTCGTGCCGAAAATAGATGCACACCGCCCCCAGGGTGCCCAGATGCAGGGCTGCGTCCAGTAACACGCCTGGTTGAGAGAAGCCCGGAATACAGGTCTGGGCCACCACAAGATGGCCCGAACTACTGACCGGAAGGAATTCGGTCAAGCCCTGCAGTAGGCCGAGCAACACCACCGGCAGGCTGAAGCCCACAGCCCTTCCCCCCTCAAGTGGAATTTTTAGACCGAAAAGATATGGATAGAAGCCGCGGCGTTCTCTCCACCAAGCACCCCACCCCCATTTTCGGTCAGCCCCACCCGCGCGCCGGACACCTGGCGTTTATCGGCCTGGCCTCGTAGCTGCCAAAAGATTTCGGCTATCTGGGCCACCCCGGTGGCCCCCACCGGATGGCCCTTGGCCAACAGTCCACCGCTCGGATTGACCGGCAGCCGGCCCCCCAGAGAGGTGACGCCGTCGGCAATCAGTTGGCCACCCCCGCCAGCTTTGCACAGCCCCAGCTCTTCGTACACGAGTAGCTCAGCCGGTGCGGTTGCGTCGTGCACCTCAACCACGTCGAGTTCGTCCGGCCCAATCCCGGCCATAGTGTAGGCTTTGTCTGCCACCTTGGCCACGATACCGGGGGCATGTGGACCGTGCTCTTCGCTCGAGCCAAGCGTAGACGCTCTGACAAAGACTGGCTTGGACGACAGCTGGCGGGCTTTGTTGGCCGTGGTGACAATGACCGCAGCCGCCCCATCACCGATCGGTGAACACATCATGCGGGTCAGCGGCTCGGCAATCAGCGGAGCCGCTAAGACTTCTTCGACTGTGCGCGGCGTCTGATACTGGGCGTGCGGATTCAGGCTCCCGTTGGTATGGTTTTTGGCCGCAATCTGCGCGTAGTGCTCTTTGGTCGTCCCATACTTGGCCATGTGGCGGCGGGCCAGATTGGCGTAAAAGTCCATAAATACGCTGCGCGACTCCCCCGCTCCGGCACTCTGCTCTCCGCTCATTTCACGCGCAAACGCCTCGGCCTGTTCGAGATCGATGGCGCTACCAATGGCCTCAAAGGTGCGCCGTTTTTCGGCGTGGAAGAGCTTCTCCATACCCAGCGCTAAGACCGTGTCATACATTCCCGAGGCGACGTACAACCAGGCCAGATGAAAAGCGGTTGACGAACTCGCACACGCGTTTTCGGTATTAATTACCGGAATGCCGCCGATCCCCATATCGCGCAACACCACCTGGCCACGAATACACTCCTGGCCGGTGACCAAGCCGGCCACCGCGTTGCCGACCGCGGCGGCTTGCAGCTCATGCTGTTCGACACCGGCTGTGCGCAGCGCGTGTTCCACAGCTTCCCGAGCCAGGTTTTTCATACTCCGATTAATATATTTCCCAAAACGGGTCATGCCTGCGCCAATGACCGCGACCTCTCGCATACGCACCTCCTCTGTCACGGAATAATCTGCTCAGTATTCGCCAATCAGCTCCAACATGCTAGGCTGAGTAGTCTAGCAGGCAGGACACCAAAGGCAAAGGAGACTGGCATGGAAGACGCACTGGCGGTAATGGGGAATTGGATCGGCTTACTCAAGGCTGCCAAGTTTGCCGTGACCGAGGTCAACCGCGACTGTGAGGAGCGCGTCGCCGCCGGGAGTGCAGAAGCCGAAGACGAGTTCCGTCACGACCTAGATACGGTCTTTGAAGCCCTGAGTGCCCTAATCGTCCGCTTAGAGGAGCAAACAGAAATCTTGGAAGACGAGTTAGAGGAGGAATGAGGTCACGACTGCCGGTGATTCTCTATTCCTTGGACGACTTGCGTGTGGATCGCGGCCTCAATCCTGCCAGCGCAGCAGGCGAAAGCGTCCGGTTCCAATCCGTTCGACAACGCCCGCCACCCGTCGCGTCACCTTACTTGCATTCAGGGACCCCACACTCTCAATCGTCATCATGGTCGGTGGACTTAAACTTCCTGGACTCTGACCATAGGCGACTAGCAGGCTTGCCGCGTCGGGCCCGGACATCTCGGCCCGCTGCCGGGCAAGCTGCTCGGCTTCCTCGACTCCAACGCCTAAAATCGTCTGCAAGACCAGCGGACCGGCCGTCATCAGGTTGACCCTCCCTGCCCCATACACCGTGAAGACCTCAGCCAAAACGTGCTCGTACAACTGGGAGCTGACCCCGCGTACCAGCAGCAGTTCGTCCGGGGTATCAAACGGGCCGTCCTTGGCCGGGTAGGACAGCGGCAAGCTTAAGTAATAGTCACTTTCGACCCCGTTTAAGCGCTCTAAAGGATCTGGGTCGCGCCAGTCCAAAATAGCGTCGGCCAACTCCTGCCCCTGTTCGGGCTCAAAGTCAAGGTGGGTAAAAACCTCCCGTAGGACAGCCTCCTCAACAGTGTTTATATTGATCTTGCCGCTCTCATCGCTGACCCGGACTCGATACCCACCTGCGCCAAATGCTTCGCTGACCCAGCGGCCGTCCCCCCGTAGCCATATTCCGACCGGATCAACCTGAGCCGACGGATCAAGCGCCTCCGGAGTATTCGCAACATCCTCTCCCAGCTGAACCGCCTGCAGGACAGCATGCAGTGCCCGATGAAAGCCAGCCTGGGCCAGATAATACGCCTGGATTTCCCGCTCATGGGTTAGGGCTGTCAGCGCCTCAATCCGCATCGTGTGTGAGAGCTCGAAGGACAACACCATCAGCGCCATCAGCGCCCACAACACAACGACTAGGATGAAGCCCCGCTCGTTTTTCATGCGCATTCCCGCCTCTACCGCTGGGGACTCGCCCGCAGCTCAGAGGGAGCGGTGCGAACCTGAATCGGAACCTCCAACTGCCAGTCCAGGGGCAGCTGGCCGAGCTGGGCGCGCCAAACGCAGCGGATTGCCCTGGGCAAACGACGATACTCTTGGCCATCCCATTCGTCGGTCCACTCTTGTTGGGCCTGGATCTGCCCGAAATAGCTCCAACTCAGCTCTTCCACCTGGGAAAGAAGCCGAGTTTCCTGCACCACACCGCCCTCAACATCGTCTATCAAGTCGGCGGGCAAGACGGGAGCAGTAGTGCGCACCCACAGGCTGACATTCCCGTCTTCTTCTTTGAGGAAATACGTAATTTTACTCAGCCCGCCAACTTCGGCTCGCCCGTCTCCAGAGATAAAACTCAGTTCCTGAGATCCGCCAAAAAAATAGACAATAGTCTCATCTTCGACCTGGAGGGTGAGCGGATAGGCCGATTTGAGCTGACGGGTCAGGAGCGACAGCGCCGCCCGAGCGCGTTGATTATCAAACGCCCGCGTTGTTCCCCGCACGGCAGATTCGGCTCCGATATTGAGAGCAGCGTAGACCGCCACAATGATCAGGCTAAAGATGGTCAGGCTGATCATCAGCTCTAGGAGGGTAAACCCACCTGCCGCCGAGCGCCTCACCGCTCCGGATCTCCGACCATATCTGTGTCCAACCCCGCCTCAATCTCTTCGGTGAGCGCGCGCAGAGAGCGCAGGACAAAGACTTTGGGCTGAGAATATTCCTGCCACCCGATCCGTACCTCAATCTCTTTGAGATGCAGAAAATCCCCAGGACTCTCCTCCGCGGAGCGCAGGTAGTCATCTGCGTCATCCGGAGAGATCTCCCGGACCCGGGCTTGCCAGGTATAGCCGTTGGGCAATGCTCCACCCTGTTCGCCATCTTCAAGGACGGCTTGGGCAAAGAGTCGATCCATCATATTTTGTCCATACAGCGCCGCCTGAGTGCGGTAGGAGGCTTTGCCGCCGAGCCGCACGCTCCCGGCAAAGAGTTCCAGGACGGTCACAAGACCAACCGCCAATATCATCAGGGCGACCATAACTTCGAGCAGAGTGAAACCAGCCTGCGCGGGCGTCTGCCGAGCACTAGCCCGCGTGCAGCGTGACGTATCCATACCGAACTCAGCCTCCTGCGCGGTGTATGCTGACCGTGCCCAGGAGCGGGTCGAGGGTCACGATAAAGACCACCTCAGAGCCCGTGTCTTGTCCATCCCGATTCTGCTCGATCCGAATTTCTCCTCCGGAATTTGTCCCGTCCGGATAAAAACGAAACTCCACTTCCTCCTCCTCACCCAACCACCGACCGGAGGCCGATAAGAGGCCGTCCCGAGGTGCCACCTCGACCACTCTGTCGCTGCCTTGGTGCCAATAGGTGTTGCTACGTGGAGCCACGACAAAGACCTGCTGTTGGGCGCGCTGGACCGCATAGATACGCATCAGGCTGAGCGCTGAACGCAGCCGCCCAGCGGTCTGCTGGAGATCTCCCCGGTTCAGTCGCTGGCTGACCATCGGCATCGCCAAGCCAACGGTGACGGCCATGATCAATACGACTAGGAGCAGTTCCAGGAAGCTAAATCCGGCGGGGTGTTTCCCAATAGAACGCATCGTACAGGACTCGGCTTGTCCTTATTACCGCTTCAGGAGTGAGACACCCGGAGGTCGAACAGGAGTCGTCTTACTCGTCTGCTGGGGCGTTTTTCAGGGCCTGTATTTTGAAGACAATGACCAAACCCGCCAGGCCAGTCGCCACCAAACAGCGGACCTCGCTAAGAGGCGCTGGCGAGGCCAGCAGCTCCTGGCCACACACGAAAATCACTATCGCCATCAAGCCGATCATGAGCCGGTCCCAGAGTTTGCGCATCGCTTGTCTCCTAGCGAATCACATCCATCCGGCGGGTCAAATCTTTGGTAATATTTTTCTGATGGGCCTCTAGCGTTCCGCCCCCAATCTCCAAAAGCTTGGCGTCCCGCCACAAACGTTCGACCACGTATTCGTTAAAATAGCCGTAGCCGCCCAAGACCTGCATGGCATTGTCGGCCACCTGTTTAGCCATGGTGGTCGCAACGAGCTTGACGCCGTCCGAGTCGATCCGCTGGCCCGGAGTGTCTAAACTCATACGTGTTGCAGTGTGATACAAATAGGTCCGGGCGGCCATGTACTGGGCGTAGGAATCGGCAATATAGCGCTGGATTTGTCCAAAGGAGTTGATCGGCTCGCCGTAGGCGGTACGCTCGCTGGCGTAGCGGGTCATGATTTCGACACACCGCCCGGCAATCCCGGTCGCCATGGCAGCAATCGTGACCCGCTCGATTTCGAGGTTACGCATCAGGTGCAACAGGCTCTCACCTTCTTGGCCCAGACGGTTCTCAACCGGCACCGCGCAGTCCTCGAACACCAGCTCGGCGGTCATTGAGGCTCGCATCCCGCTTTTGCCGTGCAGGCGTTGGCCGAGCGAAAAGCCGGGGAAGTCTTTTTCAACCACAAACGAGCTCAGGCCCTGGTCGGTTTTGGCATAGACCAGGAAAATATCGCCCAGCGTTGTATCATCCAGGGCCCCGTTGGTGATAAACATTTTACGGCCGTTCAAATAATAGGTATCCCCGCGCTGGACGGCCTGCGATTTCATACCTAGCACATCAGTACCTGCAGACGGCTCGGTCATACACATGCCGCCCACCCACTCGCCCGATATCACTTTATTGAGGTAGCGACGGCGCTGTTCGGCGTTAGCGTTCCGGCAGAAATTATTCACAAACAGCATAGAATGGGCCAGATAGGCCAAACAAAACCCCGGATCAACAGCCGACAGCTCTTCGTGGGCGATGACGGCCGCCACGGCATCCATACCGGCCCCGCCGTAGCTCTCCGGCACCGAGATCCCAAGCAAGCCCAAGTCTCCCAGCCGACGGAAGAGACCGAGGTTAAAGCGTTCCTGTCTGTCCGATTCGAGAGCCTGGGGTTCGACCTGTTCACGGGCAAAATCGCGCACGGTCTGGCGCAACAAGGCGTGCTCCCCGGTTGGTTGAAACAGGCTGTCCGTCTCCATACCTCAGTCTCCTTAGCGGACGGTAGACGGTCCTAGGCCGTCTCAGAAGCCCCATTGGTGTCGGAGAGAAACTGCTGGACCTGCGACTCGATAGCCGTGCCGGTAAAAAAGGCAGGGTTCATACTCGTCCACAGCCGGACCGGATTGGCAAACACAAATTCGCGAAAATCGTCTTGGCTGATCACGCCATCTTCAACCCCTTCATACGCCTCACCCAATA
This sequence comes from uncultured Binatia bacterium (SeqCode), assembly GCA_965214605.1. Classification (GTDB taxonomy): domain Bacteria; phylum Desulfobacterota; class Binatia; order Bin18; family Bin18; genus JAAXHF01. Next base: position 2,252,240 of record OZ243961.1, read on the forward strand.
CGTCGGTCATATTCGGGACGTCAAAATGGCCGATGTCTGAGCCAAAAACCGCGTTCAGCTTCACCCCAAACGGATTCACCTTACGATTAAATGCCCAGGCGTTAATCGGATCATCGGCTTCACACCCAAAATAAAAATTTGACACAAACAAATCCCGAATATCCTCGGCTCGCTCAATCTGACATCGGGCAAAGTCGTCGAGTTGGTCAGGTTCTTCGGTCAACAGCCCGCGACTGATAGAAGAGCGTAGCTCGCCAGCCTTCTCCACCACCCCGGCGGAACCATAGCGTTGGATCAGGTCGATTAGCAGTTCATGATTCAGATTAGCCGGATTGACCTCTTCTAAGGCCCCGGGGTTACGTTTGCTCCAGTGGCCAATCAGATCGCTGTACAGGCCGCACGCCCAGCCGACTCCACCCTCCAGAAAAGACAGACGCAGGGTTGGAAAGCGCCGGGTTACCCCGTTCATAAAGATGGACTTGCACACGGCTTCACCAGCGGCAGCAAAATGGCCAATGTGATTGTAGACAAAGTTGGAGATCGAGGTCCGCAGCCCGATCCCCGACGATGCCGAATGAAAGCTGGGCGGAATACCAAGTTCCACACACTTGGCCCACACCGGATCGTAATCGTGCTCGCTATCCAGCCCCAGGGTATCGTGCCACTGGGCATAGCGACTCGCCTCTGGGACATTTTTTGCCACCGACGGGACTGGCCGACGCTGGAGACTGGCCAGCATGGCCGCCTTGGTGCCAAGGTTCTTGGCCACAAACTCTAACTCTTCAACCGCCTCTTGAGGCGTATGCATGGGAATAACCGCGGCCGGGGTCAACCGCTCCTCTAGGCCCTTGAACTGATCGGCTGTATACATGTTAAACGCTCGGCAAGCGGCTCGGCGGACCTCCTCATTCCGCAAAAAGGGGGCGAACAAAGCACCGCCCGTGGGGTACATCACCGAAAAGTCCAGTCCCAGCTCACCCATCCGTTCGTACAGCAGTTCAGGCAGCATAGCCGTTGCCCGGTCGCGCGTATTCTTGGTCGGCACCCCCCACCAGGCGGGTTGCAGCATCCGCCGCTCACGGCGCTCTTGTCTGGACATCTGGGCCCACTTTTTATTGCCAAACTGGTTGGCGACTTTTTGGTAGCTCTCAACAATGCGAGCGCCGCCGACCTGACGCAGATAATCCATGGCCGCAGGTTCAAATTCGATCCAGTGACCGTCAGAGTCAATAACCGGATGACGCAAACGGGCGTGAATAGTTTCTGGGGAGGGGTATGGCATAGCTCTCGTCTCCTTTTCCCACGGCGTAGGCCTTGTACGACCCGGCCCACCAGGGCATCCTACTCGGCCCCCCACACAATTCCTAGACCCGTCCCAAGTGGCTTGGGACGGGTGGGCCGAACGGCGTAACCGTGAATCACGAGCCCTCGGGCGTTCGCCATTCCCCACTGGGCCGCTCAGGAAACCAGGCAGGACTGCACAGGAGCGATCTCTGGATATACTGAGGAGGACAGCCCATATTGGGACAGCGAGTAGTCAAGAACCGGATAGAAAGGGGTATGACCAGAGCGAATTTTTCCAGTCCGGTGCAGCACCTGATGGACATACCGCTGCGTTATCTGATACGGACGGTACCCTCGCTCTTTCAGACGAGTTGGTCCCATATTATAGGCAGCCAGGGCAGTTTCCAGATTATCAAAGTGGGACAGCATGGTTTTGAGATAGCGCAGCCCGCCGTACACCAGAACCGGTAAGGCGTATTCGGACCGGGACAGGCCGACTTCCTCCAGGGCAATAGGTCTGATTTGCAGCGGCCCGCGACCACCCCGCGGGCCGAGTTTCATCGGGTTTCGGGCGTCACTTTCCTGAATCAGGACCGCAATGGCCAAGGTTTCGTCAAGTTCCAACTCCCGCGCCACGCAGCGAGTATACTGCTCAAGGGTGAGCTGGTTGTCTTCCTGGGGGATCTTGTCCGTGACCGGCGGTTGCGGAGTCACCCGTATCGCTACGCTCTCGCTCGGCTCTTGCTTTGGCTCTTGCTTCGGAATCAGCGTTGCACTCATCGGTGGCTGAGGGACGAGGCATACGACGCTCAACAGCACGAGAGCGAGGCAGCCATAACGCCACGCCGAATGGGTCAGAGAGGGGGACGGGACAGCGTTCATACCAACACATTTCTCCTTACGGGCGCAGCTTTTCCTAAACACGTGCAATTCAACAATAGGCGGGGTTGGGGGGACAGACAGGTTGGTCCGTGTCACTCCTCAGAAGCGATGAGAGGCGGGGCCGTTATGCCACCTGAATTGATTCGCAGGAATAAGTCTCCTAGCATAGGAAATACAAGTCTTGCACAGGAGATCCGATATGGCGGCATCTCAATACCCACAGTCCGCAGCGGCAGATACCCGGCTTGACCAACTCGCTGAGCGGGCGATTTCTCTGGCTGCCCATCTTCTTGTCAGCGCCAAGCAGCAGCAGAACACCCGAGAGTTCGCCCATAATGTCAAAATTGCGCGCATGATGAAAGACCCCTTGGGCAAAGCCTCGACCATAGCTCTGGCCGACCAAGCCTTCCGGAGCCGTAATCCGGCTCGGATTGCGGACCAGCTCAAGCACCTCATCAAGCAGCATGGGGTGCCGCACTACTTCGCCGTGTGGGAACAGGCCGGCCTGTACTTAGTCGGCTTGATGGCCACCTATATGCCCCAGGTGATCGTACCCTGGGTTGTAGCCAAGCTGCGCCACGAAACGCATGATGTGATTCTCCCAGCCGAAGAGCAAGAGCTGCAGACCTATCTAAGCCGGCGCTCTCGCGCTGGCATCCGCCTCAACCTCAACCAGTTGGGGGAAGCTGTTCTTGGCGAACACGAAGCCCAACGCCGCCTGCGCGCGTATCTCTCTCTGTTAGAGCGTGACGATGTCGAATATATTTCGGTCAAGATTTCATCCATTGTCAGCCAAATTAGTCTCATCGCTTTTGATCAGACTCTGGCCGCTATCGCGAACCGTTTGCGTGACCTGTATCGGATGGCCATGACGCATCACTACATCACGCAGAGTGGGCGGCGGGTTGCCAAATTTGTCAATCTGGACATGGAAGAATACCGCGACCTGCACCTAACCCTGGCAGCCTTTCGGCAGGTACTGAGCGAGGAGGAGTTCCTCAACTACAGCGCCGGCATTGTGCTGCAAGCTTATCTGCCCGACTCGTATCCGCTCCAGCAAGAGCTGACCCAATGGGCTCAACAGCGGGTGAGGCGAGGCGGAGCGCCGATCAAGCTGCGCATTGTCAAGGGAGCCAATTTGGCCATGGAACGTCTTGAGGCCGCCCGGCACGGCTGGGAGCAGGCCCCCTATCCCACCAAGCTTGAGGTTGATGCCAACTACAAACGGATGGTCCACTACGGCTGCCAACCGGCCCACGCAGAGGCGGTGAGGCTTGGCATTGCCAGCCACAACTTGTTCGATATTGCCTATGGCCTGCTGCTGCGAGATCACTACGGCGTTGTGGCCGAGGTCGAGTTCGAGATGCTCGAAGGCATGGCCAACCATCAGGCCCGAGCGGTCCAAAATGAAGCAGGTGGGCTGCTGCTCTACGCCCCGGTCGTCAAACAGCAGGATTTCCACAGTGCGATTGCCTATCTGGTGCGCCGTCTAGATGAAAACACCGCGTCCCAAAACTTTCTGCACGACGCGTTTGGACTTGCGCCGGGCAGCCCCGAGTGGGAGCGGCAAAAGACCGCTTTCCTAGACGCCGTCCGTGCTCAGAACAGCGTCTCAGTTGGACCGCGTCGGACGCAAGACCGGACGGCCGCCTTGCGGCCCTTGCCACCCGACGCTCCTTTTATGAATACGCCCGATACCGACTGGTCGCTGCGTCGTAATCAGCGCTGGGTAGCGGATATTGTTGCCCGCTGGAGTCAGCGTGTACCCGAACCGATTCGGCTCCAAATCGGGGGCGTGTTCATTGCGGATTCGTTCTCCGGGCAGGGGAAGGACCCCTCTCGCCCGCAGGACATCGCCTACCGCTACGCTCAGGCAAACCATGAACACGTGACAAAGGCTCTGGACAGCGCGCAGCACGCCCAGACAGACTGGGCCTCGCGCCCGATTTCAGAACGCAAGGAACTCCTTGAGCGGTGTGCCCAGGTCTTGGCTCGGGAGCGCGGTGAGTTGATCGGAGCGCTCATGCTAGACGGAGGGAAAGCCGCCGCCGAGGCCGATGGGGAAGTCTCTGAGGCAATCGATTTTGCCAACTACTACGCCCGGTGTCTTGACGGCGTGGAAACCGAACTGACCGACTGTGCCTTCGCGCCGTTGGGGACCGTCCTGGTTACGCCCCCCTGGAATTTTCCGCTGGCGATTCCGTGTGGGGGCGTCTTAGCCGCTCTCATGGCAGGCAATACGGCCATCTTGAAACCCGCCCCGGAGACCGTCCTCGTCGGTTGGCAGCTGTGTAGCACCCTCTGGGAAGCGGGCATTCCAAAAGCTGTCCTGCAGTTTGTACCAACTCGTGAGGATGCGGCCGGCAAAGCCTTAATCATTGATGAGCGGGTCCATGGAGTTATCCTGACCGGGGCGTATGCCACCGGCTGTCTGTTTCAGTCCTGGAGACCCGCTCTCAGACTTATGGCCGAAACTAGCGGCAAAAACAGTCTAATCATCACGGCCTTAGCCGATCGCGATCAAGCCATCAAAGATCTGGTCCACTCTGCCTTCAGCCATGCTGGACAGAAATGCTCGGCGATCAGCCTAGCGGTGTTGGAGGCCGAGGTATACGACGATCCAAGCTTCCTCCGCCAGCTTCGGGATGCCGCGGCCAGCCTCGAGGTAGGCTCGGTCTGGGATGTGGCAAGTACGATCACCCCGCTGATTCGGGAGCCCGGACCCGAGCTCCGGCGAGCCCAGACACGGCTGGACGACAGAGAGTCGTGGCTCTTAGAACCCCACCTCGTGAACGCGAACTCTCAGCTGTGGTCGCCCGGAATCAAGCTAGGCGTTCAACCCGGATCCTTTTTTCACACCACAGAATGCTTTGGTCCTGTGCTGGGGTTGATGCGGGCAAAAGACCTGGAGCACGCCATCTCGATTGTCAATGCCTCTGAGTTTGGCCTGACCAGTGGTATCCACAGTTTGGACGATCGAGAAACGACACACTGGCAAGAGCGGATCGAGGTCGGCAACGCCTATATCAATCGTCCAACCACAGGAGCGCTCGTTCGCCGTCAGCCTTTTGGCGGCTGGAAAAAGTCGGTTTTCGGGGGCGGTGCCAAGGCGGGAGGACCAAATTATGTCCTGAGCTTGGGTCGTTGGACCCAAGCTCAGCTACCGCTTCGGCAGCGGGAACCTCTTCCTGCGACCAGCGCTCTCTTGCATGACCTGATCGCCCTAGGTCAGGCCCAAGGTTTTCTGACTGATGAGGAGGTCGCCTTGTTACAGGCCAGTGCCGGAAACTATACCTACGCATGGCAAACCCACTTTAGTCAGGCTCACGATCCGAGTCAGGTCTTGGGTGAACGCAACATCTTTCGCTATCGAACGCTTCAACAGATGCTGTTTCGCATCGAAGCGAACGATCCGTGGCATGCGATCGGACAGATTCTGCTTGCGGCCGCCATCTGCCAGACTCGGGTCGCGCTCAGTATTGATCCTCGGGCTCCGAGCCTCACTCCGCTCCTTACGCTCAATCCAGGAAAGCTTTTCGCTGAGTGTGGGACAAGGTTCAGGCAAAGTCTGCCACAATCCAAGGCAGAACGGCTGCGCGTCTTATCGCCCGTCCCCCAATCTATCCATGAGGCGGCCAACACCGCCCATATACCGATTATCGACGAACCGGTTCTGGCCAATGGACGTCTCGAACTGCGCCACTATCTCCGGGAGCAGACGCTATCTCACACGACCCACCGGTATGGGAATATTTTTCCAGAGCCGAGGACAGAAGAAGTGTAACAGCACTCCTCAGCCGCTTTGACAACGAGGCGTGTTTGGCCGCATCTCTCGAAGCGAGCGAGACAGCCCGAACTTTTCACCGCTTCACTCTTCAGCCAAAGCAAAGACCCACAACACGCCCCCCTGAGGAACGTGGACCGTATGGCCAAAGACTTTGTCAAGCAGTTCCTGCTTGCGCTGGGCATCCACGCCCCAACCGGACTGAACGGCGATATACTGCACCCCGTCAATCGCATAACTACTCGGCACACCGGTCACACCCGAATTGGTCCGCTGCCGCCACACCACCCGGCCGGTTGTGGCGTCAAAGGCACGAAAGTAGCGGTCGTTGGTTCCGCCCGAGAACACCAAGCCCCCGCCGGTGGTCAGCACCGGCCCCCAGTTATGGTACTGGAAAGTTGCCGTCCAGACCTTCTCGCTGGTGTTCATATCCCAGGCTTGCAGCTCACCAATATGATCTTTAGCGTCCTCATGCAGGAGGATTTCGATGTCGGAGATCTTCAGACCAATGAACAGATCGCCCGGCCGGTAGGTGGCTGGCTCGCCCTGCATGGCGCCACACAGATTTTCGTTGGCCGGGATGTACACATAGCCGGTCTTGGGATTATAGGCCGATGGAGGCCAGTCTTTACCGCCCCAGACCGAGGGACAGAACTCAGCCCGCTTGCCGATATCGGGAATTTTGTCTGGATCATACTCGGGTCGGCCGGTCTTGGGGTCAAGCCGTGTGAAAACGTTTTGGCGGACAAACGGTCGACCATCGACAAAGGTGATTTTGTCGGCGCTGCGCTCCAACAGCCACAAATACCCATCGCGCCCGGCGTGGACCAATCCCTTAAAGGTTCTGCCGTCCCGCTGCACGTCGAGCAAGAGCGGAGCAGAGACCTCGTCCCAATCCCAGGAACCGTTCCAGTGATACTGGTGATAGCCCTTGAGTTCGCCACTGTCGGCATCCAGGGCGATGACAGAGGTGGCGTACAGATTATCGCCGGGACGGGCGCTTCCCATAAACGGCCCGCCGTTGCCCGTCCCCCAGTAGGTCAAATTCGTTTCAGGGTCATAACTACCAGTGATCCAGATCGGCACCCCGCCCGTCTTCCAGCTGTCCCCGGCCCAGGTGTCGTGGCCGGGCTCGCCAGGCCCCGGAATGGTATAGGTTTTCCACACCGACTCACCCGTCTCGGCGTCGAACGCCTGAATAAAACCCCGAATGCCCATCTCACCGCCGGACACGCCAACGACAACCTTGCCCTTCACAATCAGGGGGGCCAGAGTCATGTAATAGCCGACCAGATAATTCTCGACCTCGGTCTCCCACACCACGGCGCCGGTCTTGGCGTCGAGCGCGACCAAATAGGCATCAACCGTGGCCACATACACCTTGTCCCCATACAGGCCAACACCCCGGTTGGTTGGGTGCAGCTGGAACACATCCTCGGGCAGCTCTCGACGATAGCGCCAGATCAGATCACCTTTCTTGGCGTCCAAGGCCAGCACCTGGTTCTGCGGGGTGGTGATAAACATCACCCCATTGTTGACAATAGGTGGCGCCTGATGGCCTTCATCGACCCCGGTCGAAAAGGTCCACACCGGCACCAGCTTCTTTACATTCTGGGGCGTGATCTGATCCAGTGGGCTATAGCCCCAGCCGTTGTAGGTCGCCCGGTACATCAGCCAGTTTTCCGGCTCGGGCTTGAGCAGACGCTCATCGGTGACCGGGCTGTAGTTCATAGCCTGGGCAGAGGCAAAGCCGGGGAACAATCCGAGGACCAGCAGAGTGAGCAGAACTATCGTTGTGAACATACCGATTTCCTTACTTTAGTCTGGCCGCCGACTCTCCCACTTCCCTCTCGGTGATAATCCGACGTCTGTTTCTCTCCCTTACGCTGCCCGTTTGAACTCGATATGGAGTTCCTTGAGCGCTCGTAGGGCGAAGTTGGGAGCGACAGTGAAGTCGTTCTTGCCCGGTGCAAACCACATCTCGTCAACGCGGTCTAGCAGCGCCTTGAAGGCCCAGTATAGCTCCCGTCGGGCAAGCGGTGCCCCTAGGCAGTGATGGACACCGGATCCAAACGCCAAATGCCGACCGGACTTATCGCGCTCCAGATCCAGCTTCGCAGGGCACTCGAACTCCCGCTCGTCGCGGTTACCAGCGGCGTATCGGAGGTTGAGCATGGCCCCCTTGGGGATGGGGACACCGCGCAATTCGGTGTCTTTGGCGGCAGTGCGGAACAAGCCCTGCACGGGGCTCTCCAGGCGCAGCACCTCCTCGACGAAGGTGCGTAAGTACGTGTCCGGCTCCGCCTTAAGCATCCGCCAGGCTTGCGGGTTCTCAATGAGCAGCTTCACGCCAAAACCGATGGCATTGGTGGAAGTCTCAGAGCCGCCGACAAAGGTATCCGCCATCATTTCGGCGTGCAGTTCGTTGTCGGTCAGCGGCCGCCCCCACTCGGGGACGGGGCGGTTGACCAGCTCGGACAACAGCGTATCGTCCGGCTCCCTGCGCAACCGCTCGAAGATGGGCTGAAAGTAGTGTTGCGCCTCTATTTCCATCTCTACCGACCATTTTTCTTCTTGCTCGGTCTGCATCATGCCGAGGCGTTGCACCCAGGCGTCCGTCCAGGCTTTGATTTTCCAGATGTCGGCTTCGGGCACACCCATTTGGCGGCCGATGACGATCAGGGGCAACGGCACGGCTAGCTGCTTTACCCAGTCGCAGTAGCCATCGTCGATGAACGCGTCGAGCAGCTTGTAGGCGGTTGCCTGAACAAAAGGGTCCATTTCGTTGATCTTCCTGGGGCGGAACGCTTCGTTGAAGATGGCCCGCATCTGCCTGTGGTTCGGGTCGTCACGGCCGGCTAGTGTCTGCGCAGGGACCCAGCCGTTTTCCTCGTACAGCTTCAGCATTCGCTCGGCGCGCTGCGGGTCGATGCGATTACGCCCACCCCCCTGGCCACCGCGCATGCTATTAACGAAGCGTTCGGGGTCAAGCAAGATGTCGTGCAAATCCTCGAAACGGGTGATGATATAGAACCCGGTCAGCGGGTCTTTCCACACCGGCATTTCGTCACGCAGCTTTTCGTAGGCGTGATACGGGCAGTTCTGCAAGTCCACATCCAGTAGGTTGATATCGTCGAGGGATTCCGGCACGACCGGCCGGTAGGGCGTTTTTGCGGTCATTCAGGTCTCCTCACTTTCTCTTGCCGCCGACTCTGCCGCTGAACGGCCCAGCAACCTTCAGGCTGTCGTTGACGAGTTGCAGTGGCAGGGCCGGCAGCGGCTTGGGCGCGGGGCCGCCGTGAATCCGCGCCCGGTCTTTGGGATCAAAGGCTGAGGAATGACACGGACACACAAAATGCTGTCGCTCGGCGTCCCACTCAGAGATGTTGCATCCAGTGTGGGTACACACCCCGGAGTAGGCCACAATGCCGTCGACCGCGACCTGTTGAGTTTTTGCGCTCAGTTCTTCTTGGGCAAAACGGATCAAAAGAATCTGGTTCAGACGCGATCGGTCGCGGATGACTCGGGTTTGCGGGTCTCTAGGATAGGCCAGGACCGGGGGGCCGCCGAACGGGATATCAGCCTGGGTGATGAGGCGTCCGGCATTTTCCCAGAACGGGTAGACCAGCTCATCCCCGGCTTGAGGACGGAGTTTTCTGGGGTCGTCCTCTCTGACGTCGGCAGCCTCGGCAGCAAGCGACAGGCTCACCCCAGCCGCCCCCAGCAGCGACTTGAGCACCCTTCGCCGGCTCAGACCTCGGACACGCAGACAGTCGCCACAGTTCATCGTCGGAGACTCCTTTGCATGTGAATTTTTCTACTTGTGGGATGGATTGGAGTCAACTGAGGCAGGGAGCGGCGGAGACGGATAATCTGTTGTCTTCGTAGAGGAGTGTGGTTCTTGTGTTTCGACCTCATCCGCTATGCTGTGTAGCATTTTGGTATGCCGTACGCTGGATCTTAGTTTTCACACAAGCCAGCCTGAAAGCTTGGGCAAAGCGGAATATCGGCGCCGAAGATGTCGCGGAGGCCGTGTTGAGTCGATACGGCATGGCCCGGGTTGGTAGGGGCGGCAGAAGCCGCGTTGGGTCGTGATTGCTCCTTAATATGGCTGGCAGTAGGCTGCTCACCTGCGTGTTCCGCGCAGCCCCCCCCCCCGCGATCTTTCCGCGCAAGGCGTATGCATCCCGACAGGAAGCGGAGTCCCGGAAAAGCTCGGATCTTTTCGGCAGTCGATACGCTTAACGGTAAGCGCGCGTTTGGCGGACAGAGACGAAATACACGCGGCGGCCGGAGCCGGCAACACGGGAGGGGAGGTCGGAGAGAGGGCAAGAACAAAACATCGCTTCCCCATTTCGAGAATGACCGGAAAGAGCATGAGTTTTGAGAGCGTCGCAGCGTGGAAGAGTTCGCTGAGGAATATAGGGCTCCAGATATCGTCCTCCAGCCGGCGCGACCAGATCGCCCTGTGATTGTCAGAAGAAAACCTAGAGACCCTGTGACCTATTGCCAGGGACAGAGTCATTGATTATACCACCCCGGCCTCAGAGGATCGTCGAAGGGACAGCAGGATCAATTGAGGTGGGCATCTCAACGCGAGGCAAACCGTGTGAGGAGAGGTTGACATATGGTAGCCTGATCGGAGGAAGTGAGGAGGTCGGATCTTTTTTTACCGAGCTGACTCGTCTTCGGGCCAGCGCCTGTCTTCGCAATCGGTCTCATACTCGCATACATCCATCTTGTCCGCGAAGTCTGTTACGGCGCTCAGATCTCCGAACCCGCTCTCAGGCAGGTTGAGAGCGGGAGATAACCAAGGGGGTCATGTTGACAGCAAAAAGCGCCCTGAGATAGAAAAGCAGCCGACCGTAAGCTTCCACCGCGCCGGGATGGCGGAATTGGCAGACGCAGTGGACTCAAAATCCACCGCTGGCGACAGCGTGCGAGTTCGAGTCTCGCTCCCGGCATTCATCCTTCATCAAGGACTTCTCTGCAGCTTGGCCATGTCTTATTCCATCAAAATTGTCCGTGTTCTGCCCGTATTGAAACCATGCCGAGCCGGGAAAGGCGACCGGAGGCGCGGCCGTGTGTCTGGGACCGGGGCGCAGACGGTCAGGGGAGCAGCGGCCAAACTGAGGAGACTCCATGAGCACGCAATATCAACTCCACCGGGGACCGACCAGAGACTTTGCAATGCAAGAGGACGATCTTCGAGGTCCGGAGATCATCGCGTTGCTGGAACAACATCTTGCTCTCATGTTTTCGATCACGCCACCCGAGAGCGTTCACGCGCTTGACCTAGATGGCTTGAGGAGGCCAGACGTGACCGTATGGTCGGCGTGGTCTCGCGGTAGGCTGCTCGGCTGCGGTGCGCTTAAGGAGCTAGCTCCGGCGCACGGTGAGATCAAGTCGATGCATACAGCTGCAGCATTTCGCGGCCAAGGTGTGGGCGCGACGATCCTGGTGCACATCCTTAATGAAGCGCGGAGGCGCGGCTATTGTCGCGTCAGTCTGGAAACGGGATCAATGCCAGCCTTCACCGCTGCCCGCTCGTTGTACCGACGCTATGGATTCTCTCCTTGTCCACCGTTCGGCGACTACTCAGACGATCCGAACAGCGTCTTCATGACACGTGTGCTCTAGCGAGCGAAATGTCGACAGCACTGCGCCCCTATGACATCTATTGTCGGGCTTCCTGTCTGTATCGCTTTGGGGCGGTGGTCTGGCAGGGTGCCCCAGCCAACAGCAGAAGATGAACTGTCACGTTTGTAGGTAACGTAATCAGGTATCAACGTGAAATTTGTTTTTCAGACGACAGAGCCCGCCACAATCTTCTTGCCAGTGCTCCCCAGGCGGCATTCGACGACTGCGCAACAGCAGTTCTCAAGAATGCCAGGCCGCTCTCACTAGCGCCAACCAGCCGGCTGGAGCAACGCCATCAGCTTAGTGGTGGCCGGAGCAGTCAGTCCGCCGTCGATCTCGGGCATTTCTACCAGCTGGTTTTTGAACCACACTCTAAACCATTCCTGTGTGGGGTGAATGGAGAAGTGGACACGGCCTAGGAATCTCCCTGACCCTCACTGTTGCGCCGGGCAGAAGGCCTTACGAGACTCGGCATCTCGCAGGCTGAGGTCAGCCGGCGGGGTGACCGTTTCGCAAAGCTCATAAGCGAGCTCATCGCCGGGAAGGCGCTGCTTGAACTGGAGAGCGCTCCACAATTCGAGAAAGTCTTCGATGGCGACGCAAGCATCTTGCTCGGCATCAAAACAGATTATCAGCTTCAGCGGCGACCTCGATTTCGGCCTGTACAAGGATTATGAACCTGAAGGCGAAGCAGAGTGCACTTCCTCAACAAGGACACGTAGCCTCCCCGAATCTTCCCCTAAATTCCGCTCATTTCCCTTGATTTCCATCTATTAGGTGGGCAGTGCCGACTTTCGGCGGAAATCTCGACCCTTGGAACACGGACAATCTCGCGGACAGTCTCGCCTCGTCAAGGAAGGAGGAGTAAAGCGAGGCGGGCGATGAGGAGCATAAATAGAACTGCCCCCATTTGTTGGCCAAATGGGGGCAGCAAATCTGTCACTCCAAAAGCAGTATTCCCCAACCAGCTGCAACTGGGAGAGGCAATCGCCTCAAAGGGGAGATACTCCCTAGCCATGGAGCAACTCCAGTGCAGCCATCACGCTACCGCACACCGGCTGCTGACCGCTCTGCACGGCGGCCAGACGCCCGAAGACGGCGTCCCGGCGTGGTCCGAACTCCTGCACGATAGCTGGTGGTATGACAACCGTGAGGACCTGTCTGTATGCCCACGTGCAGGCGCTTTCCGATGAGGACCTGAAGACGCTGCACCTGCTCCTGCCGGTCCTAGCCTTCGGTCAACAGACCGGCGAACGCCTGGACACCGAAGCCAGCCTGTTCAGCACTGTCGCGCAAGACCTGAGTATTCAGAACCCAGGAGGCACCCATGATGCCACGCTACACGTCCCAACACTGGGGCAAGCCGGATGCCTACCGCATCCCGGACGACGACCGTTTCCGTATTATCAACTTCTCCGGCGGCCGCAGCAGCGCGTTCATGCTGCGCCGCATCCTTGATGCCCACCACGGCGCCCCGCCGCCGCGTACCCGCGTCGTATTCACCAACACCGGCAGGGAGCACCGCGAGGAAACCCTGATCTTCGTCAGCCAGGTAGAACGGCGTTGGCGCGTCCCGATCGTCTGGCTCGAATACGTCCATGACGCCCAGGCCCAGGGCGGTGCCAGGGACCCCAAGCGCACCTACCGCGTCGTCTGCTACGAAACCGCCAGCCGCCACGGAGAGCCGTTCGCCGCTCTCAACCAGGCGCGCGGCATGCTGCCCACCGCCAGCACGCGAGCCTGCACCGCCGAACTCAAGGTTTCCACCGCCGACCGCTTCGCCCGCCGCAGCCTCGGATGGCCAAAGAAGCAGACCCGCAACGTGCTCGGCATCCGCTACGACGAACCCTGCCGCTGGCAGGAGGCCCTCTTGACCCAATGCCGCACGGAAACCCGATGGTCCATGCCCGTGTCTCGAAGGCCGACGTGCAGGACTACTGGCAGCGCCAGGACTTCGACCTCGGCATTCCTTCCGACCTCGGAAACTGCGACCTCTGTTTCATGAAAGGACACCGCAAGATCATCAACACGCTGCGCTGCGAACCCCATCTTGCCGACTGGTGGATTCACCAGGAGACCACCGCTTGCAGCCGAAACAGCGGCAAACTGCGCAACCCCTCCGTGGCCCGCTTCTCGAAACGCTGGACGTACCGAGAACTCAGAGACATGGCCTTGACCAGGCCGATGCTTCCCGGCCTTGACCTCACCGAGACCGAAGTCCAACCCCAACCCTGTCTCTGCACCGACTGAATCACAGGAGACACCATATCCGGGGCGGTGACCTGCTCGATACCTGCACCGTTACCACCGACGCCGAAATCAGCTTGGCCGAGCTCATCCGCCGTTCCGAATCAATCCAAAGCCGGCAGAAAATCTTGATCCATCCGAGACAATGATCTACGGTGAAGAACGATTACTACTGATTACAGGAGAAAAACCATGGCCAGCAACACTGGACGTATGAGCCTGTCCGTTCCAGCGGACAAACAGGCCAAGCTTGATGCCATCGCCGCCAACACCGACCGTTCGCGAAGCTACATTGTCAATGAAGCCATCGACCACTATCTCGCCCTGTACGAATGGCAGACAAGGCGAATCGAGGAAAGGCTGGAGAGAGCGCAAAGCGGCGATGCCAGCTGGATTGCGCACGATGCGGTCTTTGACAGGCTGGAAGCAAAGATCAGAGACCGGATTGAACGTGGTCCGTCATTGCGCCAGGGTTGATCTATACGATCAGGGAGGCAACACGGGTTTTGAGCGAACACCCCAACATCGGCCGCACTGGCCGTGTGGAAGGGACACGGGAGCTTGTCATCTCGGGACTTCCCTATCTCCTATCAGATTGCGGGTCAGGAGATCAGGATTCTGGCCGTCATGCATACATCGAGAAAATGGCCGGATACTTTTCGGTAAAATCGTCCTCACCCCCTGCCGCGCTTGGGCCAATTCGTAGCTCGCCTGTGAACCCGGCTCTATCTCAAGGTGGTGCGTCATGCTTTTGATGAACTCCAACTCCTCAAGGCTGTGTAACATGACTTCATAACCGAAACGGTGCGAATTGCCGAACCTGTTATCAAAGGCCCATGAAAGCTTTGGCGGTTCGCACTCATCTTGAGGCGAGGTCTTGAACGAATTTACGGAGAGCAGCGAACGCCGGGGAGCGAAAATTCCACACGCCCTGCAGAGAACCTTCGCCAACTCTGGCTACAGGATCACTCGTTGCGGCAAGGTAGGCGTGAGTGAAAGTCTTGTCTAGAACATTTGACTTCAAGGCATTGTGGGCTGTCAGACAGCCTATGTACTCATCGACACACCCTGCAGCCTTCTCATTCTGCACGGAACGCCGACAGATGGTCTCAATGGCACCAGGTTCATTTCCATCGGGTACGATGAATATGCCAATCGACGGTCTGGTGTCCGAAAACTCGGCGTGAGCCGACGGCGGTGTATACCCAGCATGCTCAACGCTGTCGCAGACGCTCTTAAAGCTATCCGCGGCACTCGTGTCCGCATCCCGCACAATGCCAATTGACAACAGAGGAGGCCGGGAAAGAGCAGCTGTGTATACCGTCTTCAGATTTTTTCCGAGAGTGGTCTTGCCTCCAATATCCATCACCTGTATCCCTATGTTGGTGAAGCAAGTCTTGATCAATTTTCCAAACAGATGTGACTCATCTCGGCCTTCGACCAGCAGGAGCCGTCTCTCCGAAATTTGTATCCTTGAGTCCCTCGTGGGCATTATCGGACCTCCAGATGAAGGTCACGGGCACCCTCAAGGGTTTCACCCGTATAGGTCACTGCCTTGATACGTCCTGACTCGTCCGTAAAGAGCTTGTGTATAGACAAATCATTGGGCTCGCACTCAAAAGCCGTCATTGCTGTCTCGATGCACTCGGCGCTGTGCGTCGTCGCCACGAACTGTACATTCCATTCTCGTATCCCGTCGCGCACGAGGCTCCACAGGTCCCGCAGCACCGAATAATGCATGCCATTCTCTACCTCATCGATAAGCACTATACCGTCACGGGCGGTGAAAAAGTTCAGATACAGCCTGAGCAGCCGGACCATCCCGCCTCCAAGGGCTTGGAGGGGTAGTTGTTGTACATTCGCGGATGTATTGGCAGACAGGTAGGACATCCCCGTCTCATCGGTCAGGAGTTCAATGTCCTTGATTCTTGGAAGAATCAGACTGAGTGCTTTTGTCAACTCCTGCTTGTACCCTTTTCTAACCATGTCGGAGTAGCGCTGCAGGTACTCATTCGAGGGCACGAGTTGCCAGCTAGTGCCCTCGATAATGCTATATCGCTTCCCCGCTGGCTTCGGAGGAAAACCGTACAGTACCGCGCCCATTGGCGTGTGATGTATTTTACTCCTGTTATTGATGCTCTTGTCGTCAATCCATATACGAAGCCTGCCAACGACCGGGACTGAAACTTGTACCGTTTCCTTGACATCATCTCTACTGACCAACACCTGTTCGACCTGTTCGATACGTTCAAATTCAGCTTTCCATTTGCATTCCTTTCCGTTTTCTTTTCCTCGGAGTTCAATAAAACCGTCCGATAATTCCGAAACTGGATCGATCACTGGATGGTCGGATCGTAGGACGTTTGTGTTCCACAACAACCCCGTGTTGTGTCTTCCTGTGAAGAGCCAAATTGCTTCGATAAGCGCTGTTTTTCCAATACCGTTTACACCCGTAATCAGGTTCGCGCGGCTCAAATTGTTCAATGACAAGCCACTAATACCACGGTAGCGAATGGCCTCGAAACTGCTGATGTTCATATCGGCACCTCACCTTCCCGCACCGTTGGCGCTCAACCCATCCTTACCAAGACGTTGCAATTGAACCAAGCGCCGTATGTTGTCGGCGAGATTCTCAAGACCTATCCGTGTCGTCGCCCGTACAAGCCCGATACTGCGAACCAAGAGCCTGCCCTCGGACTTGATCCAGGGTCCCGCCCGTGTCGCCTCTCTGCGCTGCGAAGCCATGCTCTACACGAGCCCGAAACTGGAATGACTCTTGGCTGTCGGGTAAGGGGATGTCATCGCTGACGACCCCTCCCCTAAGAACCGTGCATGAAAGTTTCCCTTCGCACGGCTCAAGCAAATCAGTCGTAGAGGCGTTGCCTCAGATGCCGCACCCGCTTCCTGTTGTGAGGCCGGCGTTCTGGCTCCATTTGCAGCCGTTTCCTGCCACATCCAACATCCACCGAAGCCTGTCCTGAACTTGATTCAGGGTCAAAACCGTCAATCTGGCCCAACTCGTCACCACCTTCCCAGGTCCCGCCAACATCGACTCGCACGACCTGCGCCGGCAACGCTTCTTCCAACACGTACACCTGCAACCCGCTCGCCTGGCTCAATTCGTGCTCTCTTTTCTACCCGACACCCCATACACCCTAGCTCTCGACCGAACCCAGTGGATGCTCGGCAGGGTGCCCATCAACTTGCTCGTCCTGTCGGTCGTCCACGACGACATCGCTTTTCCTCACCCGGCCCTAACCTCGGTCTCTAACCACCCGGGGGCTTCGTCAAATGGGCATCTTCCGATAATCACCCGGCTGTAGCTCGTTGATCGCCTCTCGTATGTCGGCGGTAAGTGACTCGACGCGGGCCATGACGTGGATTGCAAGACTAGGATTGCCAGTCGCCGACCGGATAGATTCTGTTGATGACGAAGCTGTTGGTCCGTGGTAATGAGGAACTCGTAACCACTCGCTTCGGCTCGATCAAGCAGTTCGCCATTGCGCAGATCGGACCAGCCCAGCTCGAATGCCGTGTCTGCCGAGTGCCCGGCCAAGCTTCGCCGCAGGGGCACAGGCATTCCCTGATTGAACAGGACTTTCACGAGGAAGCGGTATCGGCCAGCGAACTCGTCGCATGGTCGAGGCGCCACGGCTTCCGCGCTCGGCCCGAAACTGGTCACGTCCACAAAGCAAACGTCCTCTTTCACCTCGCCCCCCTGGCGGTACCGGCATTGCTCGCCAGTCCAAAAGAAGCCACGGCCACGCCCTTCGGCGTATAGCGCAACTCAGGATCACGAGTGAGATTGCCAGCCATCACAATGACGTTTGTGTCCGACATGGTAGTTCTTCTTCAGCTTTTGGGCGCACGGGTGGCACCGATGGATTGGCCGCGGGATGCAGCCCAGGAGTTGCCCGGTCAAGAGCAACGCGCCCTTCTGCGGATTGAACGGCCACGGGATGCAGCCGATGAGTTGACCGCGTGGAGCAGTCGAGGTGCCGTCAGGCGAGTCTTTCAGTGCGGTGAGGCAGATCTTTCGGTGCCGTTAGGCGAGCGCACTACTGCGTATTTCGGATGGCCGCGAAACATCACGACCGGGTGTCCAAGAAAGCCAGTAAAACTTGAACGATGCGGGATGCGGCTGGCTTTTTTGTCAGGAAAGAAACCCCGTGAAAACTTCCTGGATGGGGGATGCGGTCGGGGTTTTTGTCAAGGCACCCTACCTATACCAACCTGCAAGAAATGGCAAACAAAAAAAGGGCTGGTTTCCCAGAGAAGGGAACCAGCCCGTCAAAACGCCAATTTCTTACCTAGTGATGTTATGCACTTTTGAGTCATTGAGTCATGAACTGGAGGAGAGACGATGAACAGAGAACTCGCAGACCTCTACAGCGATTACCTCTTGAGTTCCTTCGGAGCAACCACCGCAACAGGTCTGTGCAATCGGTAGTGGCTCAACACGCAGGCACCGCTTCAAGCACCAGCACTCACCACCATGTCATGGAACTGAGGTCTAGTAGTCGCATTTTTAGTTGAGCGATGCTCGTGCATACTTCCCCGCTGGCCGTCCGAACCTTACGCCATCACTCGCTCATCCGCAATCGCCCCACATTTTGGTAATGCCTTTTAAGCCTTGGCTTGATTCTGCCTGACTAGTACACCGTCAGCCTGATGAGGTACGGGCGCCGCTGCCGATGAGCCCGCGTCACACGGCCCGCTTTGATGCCGAATATGAGCGCAACGGAGTGGGCTGTACTATGCGCCGTTCGAGGATTGGCGCTGGGTCGACGCGGCTGCTGACCACAAGGCGCTGACCTGGGCCGAAGGGGTTCGCCGGTTGGTCGAAGAAGACTATCCGCGGGCGCAGCACATCACGCTGGTGATGGACAATCTGAGCACCCACAGCGGTGCTTCGCTGTACAAGGCGTTTGCGCCCGAGCAGGCGCGCGCGTTGTTGGACAAGCTGTCCTTTGTTACACGCCGAAACATGGCAGTTGGCTGAACATGGCTGAGTTGGAGTTCAGCGTGCTGGCCCGTCAGTGTTTGGCCCGCCGGGTGGCTGACATCGGCACGCTGCACAATCAAGTAAGCGCCTGGACCGAACGCCGTGATCAAACGAGCCAGCCGGTTCAGTGGCGCTTTACCACCGCTGATGCACGGATCAAGTTGCGCCGCGCAGCTTATATCCGGTCATTAAGAGATTGACGATCTACTAAGTGTTGCGTCACATCATAGCTTTCGTGTAATAAAGTGATCCGCCGGATGGCGCGTGACACACCGATCAAGGAGGATCACATAGCTGTCAAGCACGTATGGAGTTCATTGCAATCCATCTCCGCCATGCCTCACAGGCGAGACCGTGCGTTTTGTAGGCTCAGGAATGAACCATGAAGCGTTCGGGCACTCCGCCCGGAACAAGCAATTGAACGATTCGATGAAGGTATTGTCCGCGGGCTTGCCCAGGCCGCGAAAAGTCCAGCGTTACCCCTGTTTAACGGTATATGGATGTCCAACTGGCGGAAAATGAAATGCTTTCTCTTGGACATGTTTGGAAGGTAGAAGAATTTTAAGCGCGGTCTGACCGCTACGGAAGGCGGCGCGATAGCCGACTACGCGACGTGGGGCGACCCGGCAGGGCGCTCGACGCCGTTTTGTTTCTCGGGTGGTTGCCGGACAGGGAAGGGCGCGGGCACAAGGGGCTGGGGCAGCCGCTATACCCTTATTTCTTGCCGTATCCTCTTGGTAGCGGCCGGAAGATTGGCGCGAACGATTAGTTCGTTCGCCACGATCACGACAATGCTACCACCACTGTCACGGTAGCGGGTAATGGCTGAGTCGGCCGGATGGTTTATTGTCAACGGACCCGACAGAGTGATGATGAACTCCTGACCAGTGATCGTCTTTGCCAGTATGGGAGCCGTCAGGCTTTCCTTGCCGTTATTAATTGGAGCCTCCAACTCGAATTCAACTCCTTCCAGCGCTTGTCGCTGGAGATCGTGGTACAGGAGAGTCGTGGAACTTCGCAGCCGTTCGGAACTAAATTGTGGTTGTCTTCCTGTCACCAGATACTCAAGCAATTCCGCCCCTACATGCCGATCCAGAAGACCGTGTTCGAATTTGTTCTTGTAACTGCGCAGGCAACGGTAGCACGATGCGTCGCACCCTTCTGGACAAGCCTTCATCAACAGCAGCGCCCGTTCGAACAGTTCCTGGCCAAGATCGACGAGTTGCCTAGAAAATCCCGCTCCTCCGGGCAGCGTGTCGTAGAGAAATATCTCCGCCTCATGGCCTTTCTTCCCGCTTGGAGTCAAGGCCGGCCGAAACTCGGCCATCAGTTCTCCCGCCTCCGTCTCAAGGAGCCGGCAAGCCGCCGACACCAGCGCCTCACTAACAGTCCTCAGGGCAACGGCTGTTGAGGAATAACCGGGTCGTAAGTTCAGTGGAGGAGCAACACGCATCGAAAACAGCGCAATATCGGTGATGAAATCCGTGCCTAGGACAAGGTGCCGTGTCGGAGTGCCTTCGCAGATCGTTCTGTTGTCCTCAGGGTAGGGTTTGCGGTGCGGCCCGTTAAGTTTCGGATCGTGATCGTAACCCGATTCAATCCGCCCGCATCTTGTGCAGTAGACGTAGCCGTTCCTCTTCGGCCCAGTATTCGATACCAGAAGATGTTGTCGGGCCGTGAGTATGCGGATGCGGTCATTGACCGAAGTCCAGCCACCCGCGTCGCCGGGTGTGCTCATGGTAAGCTTTGCACGGGTCGCATAGCTCGTTTCCGGCATGTCGTCGGGCGAAGTGACTTCTTCAACGTCCAAGGGGTGGGCAAAACCTGGCGGACGCAGCCAGTAACGGCCGGGACCGAAAGTCCCCTCTCCGCCACAGGCTTCGCAGTCGCGCTTTTCGTTTCGATCCGCCTCGCCGATCTCAAACGTTCTCGCGAAACCACATTCAAGGCATTCCATATAAATGCGCCTCGAATCCCAGGCCTCCATCCTGGCATCCGGAAAGGCGGAATAGATTGCGCCGGACGTATAGCATTTGCCTGATATCCAAACCTGCTTGCCGGGTGCATACTGCGTCAGGGCAACCGCTAGGCTCTGGGACGGAGCAAACCGCATGATGGGGCGAAACCAAGACGAACGATCTTGGTCAAATACGTGAAAAGTGGCGACATCCGTCGGGAACGCGTAGCGGGGAAGCACCCCGCAATAGAGAAGCCGGTCGAGAAGCTTACCGGAATCCGAAACCTGCCGGGGTCGCTCCTCCTCCGGCTCCGGCGCATCCTCGGTCCGGCTGTCATCATCCGTTTGATTCTCCACGGCGGTTTCTTCAGAACCTAATCGGATCGCCTCGTCAACCGCTTTCAGGCAGTCTTCCTTCATCTTGAGAAGAAGGTTTTCTCGGTCCCCATCGGAAAGTTCATCGGGTATCCATGAGCGCACTCGCTCCTGCAAATGCTTCTCATATTCAGTCAGCCAGGCCTCGAAATCACCCCGATTCAGCGCCGCCTTGGAGCCATGGAATTCAGAGACAGTGCCGAGCACAGCGAACAGATCGTGCCGCATTTGCGGATCGACTTCCGGAAGCCGATCCTGGTGATAATTCTGCAAGAGGAAGGCGCGGATGTGACGGCGAACAATATCCGGGTTATCAAGGGTCAATTTGGGATCGACGACATCGCCGCGAATCATGCCGTCTGGTTCTGAAAAGTAATGTTCATCATGACTGTCGGCACTACCGAACGCAACGACCGTAGCAACGGCGTTCCCACGGCGACCCGCCCGTCCGCTGCGTTGCTGGTAGTTCGCACGACTTGGCGGCATATTCCGCAAGGCCACACCGGAAAGCGTGCCGATGTCAATACCGACCTCCATGGTCGTCGTACTCGAAAGTACATCGATAGCTGTCGATCCGACTCCCTCGCTCTCCAGTTGAATATCCTGAAAAAGCAGTTCGTTCTCTTCGGCCTTGGAGAAAACGTCATCATTTTGCGGCGCATTTAACTGAGCCGTGTGCTCGGCGGCGATGAGGGCCATGGGGCGACGTGGCGGGTTATCAAGCGCCGCTACGACGGGTTTGCGGTAGAATCCTTTGCGGGCCAAAAAGACCAGGTCCATATCTGGATCTATACGCCGGACATCCTCCCTGCCACAATCGAGGCAATGTAGCAGTCCCGGCACCGGCCGGTGAACGGACTTGCAACTCGGGCAGTGAGCCCACCCGCCCTCGAAATGGAGAGACAATTCATTACCTCTGAGACGCATGTACCCGTTCCCGAAATCCTCCGTAAACATCTCCAGCAGTTTCGGAGACCATTGATTCCAGAAAATCTTCCGAGCCGCCTTGTCTGGAAGAACAGTATCCATGGCCCGAAATTTACCCTTCTGGCCTTTGACCTTCTGATTCCACCATGCTAGGGGCATGGCGTTCAGCCAGAAACCACGGCGCTGCCAGCAGCGCAGCCAGGCCCGCACAAGCCCCAACCGCGCCTCGGGAGTGTCCACAATTCCTGGAATCCCCGCCAGGTTTTCAAGGTCGGCGGTATGTTTGCCCCGTTCCCCAATTGAAGCTAGCGCAAGTGCCTCGAAACCAAGAAACCGATCCTGAATGGTTGTGACAATGTTGTCGAGCAAGGATTCCGGCGGGCTCTGGTGGTGAAATTCCATATATAGGGTTCCTAAGCCAGTTTCGTTTTTGGTCTGGCCGCTTTGGACTGCCTTTTCCACGATGGCATCGGCCTTAAAGCTTTCGCCTGGTTTCATCTCAGGGCGAAGGCGTACATTCAACTCCTTCGACGCCAGCAAAACCGCGAGATAAAGATCATCAAGACTCAGATTGGCACCGAAGGCGGGCACACCCTGAAGCCTGCGGTAACCATACGCAATTAGTGGGCGAAGCGAATCACGAACCGAATACATCTGGAGGTTGGGCGCAAGCCGGGCGGCGACTTGCCTCGAATCGGAAAAGGTCAGTACCTTGCGGCGCTGTAGAGGTGCAAAACGGGTAGGCTCCACGGGAGCCGGCGGCTGAATTTGAATCTGTTGCGCGACAAGCGCCTGGAAAGGCTGATCGCCTTTAGTCTGATGATCCTGCACGTAGGAGCGGCCAAACCGTGCCGTCTTGTTGCAAACTGCGCATCTGATGAATCGGCCACGCGCCTCAATTGTCCCAAATTCCTCATCGTCATCATCTTCCATCGAGGCGGCCACGCGGGATCCGTGGACAAATACGGTCCGCACGCGCGAACCAAGCACTGGGGGGTTGAGGCGTCCCGTCTCAAGATCGTAGTCGGCGGGTTCAGCCATATCTTCGAGGGTCGGATTTTCGAGAAGTAGATCCAAGGCCAATAATGGTCCAATATCCCCATCAGCCATGTGGAGTTGCTGTCCCGGCTTGGACCAAAGCGCCGTCGGAACATCAATATCATCGGTGTAGGCTTTCGCGTACGCCGTGCCGCAATTGCGGCACGTGTACAATTCCAGAACTCGCGCGCCGCACTCGCAGCGCTCACGAGGTTGACCGAACATCTTGCCGCAGATACCGCCCTCGTAACCATCTTCGATTTCGGTGCAATTCGGGTCCATGCATACCCAGAGACCAGGTATTCCTCGGAAAAAATTATGAATGCGACAGGGCAAAAGGCCGGGCGTGTCGGGCTCCGTCCGCGCTACACTTCCTAGAGCGATCAGGGCATTAACTGCACTATCAGTTCGTTCAGCAGACACTGCCGGGAAAAGTTTCCCCCCGAGTTCCGTCAGTTGCAGCGCCTCCCTCATGGTTAGATTGACGAGTAGCCCCATTGGTCCATAATCCACAAGGGCGTAATAAAGTGCGGCCTCAGATTTATCGACACCGGATACACCCCGGTAATCGAGAAGAGGCTGGATGGCGGCAATTCGCTGTGAATCCGTGTCCGCCTTGTAATATTCCTCAAGATCGATCAACGAAAGAATTTCTGCATCCTCGCCCGTTCCGGGCGACTCATTGGTTATCAGGTCCAGCGAGCCAGTGATCGCCACAAACGTGTCTGCGGGAATTCCAGAGATTTGCGTGCCAAACTGCAAAACATATTCCTGGTCCCTGAAACTCGCAGTCGCGCAAATTACCTGCAGGCGCTCTACCGGAATGCCCAAGCGGTCACGCAGTCGTCTGAGAAGAAGACCGACTTCAGCGCCGGCAGCGCCTCTGTATAGATGAGCCTCGTCGAGAACTACCAGAAACTTTTCGTCAGGATTGCTCTCAAGCCATTCATGCGTTTTATCGAAAATGGATCGCTCGATAGGACGCATCAACATGTATTCCAGCATCGAATAGTTGGTCACCAGAATATCTGGGGGCGCCACTTGGACCTCGTGACGTGTAAGCAATTCAGAATCGTCCTGCAACGTGACAGCTCTCTGGAATTCGCCAGACTTTGGGTTTTGCCACCGGCTGTTTTTTTCACCCAGCCATGCAGCAACATCAGGCTTGGCTGGCCATTTGCCATGTTCTTTCAGGTCCTGTAAAAGATGCCATGCCTTGTTGCGTTCCTCAGGTTGCCCGGTTTGTGTGCGGCGTTGAATATCCGCGTAGAACTCGTCGAACGATTTGAGTTTCCTGGAGTCTTTCTCCCTGGTGCGGATGCCTGCATACGGCGTTCTGCTCGTATAACGGGCGAAGCGAGGCGGCCGGCCGGACCAGTCTTTGAACAGCTTTACAATCCTGGGGTCGCCGAACAGGCCCCGCAACCGCCCAAGTTGGTCGTTAACAAGGGCATTCATCGGATAAAGAATGAGTGCCCGCATGGCTGGTTGACAACCGAAGGAGGTAGGTTTGGTTTTCGCCTCATGAGCAAGTTTGCCCAAGATCGGCAACAGGAAGGACTCGGTCTTACCAGAACCCGTCCCCGTCATAATGACAAGACTTTTTCCATCGACAAGGCTGCCACGGATGGCGTCAGATTGATGCCTATATGGTGGGTCGTAAACAAGTTGCGGAAGCCCCTCCTCCTTAAGTGACACGGCCACATAAGCTTCAAGGGCTGCGGGTGGAAGGCCCTGCATCTTGCTAAAGTTCTCGCCGGTCTGATAACGAGGCGTCGATTCGAGATACGGGGCCTGATGGATCAGGCCGGGACGGTTGAGCAGTTCTTTCCGCCGAGCGATAAGAGACGGAGCGCTGATATGATAGGTGGCTTCGATATAGTCACTGAGCGAACCGTGAAGCTGCTCGATTGACTCCTGTATCGTCTGCATTCCCGCTCCCTTTACCCCGCGTCATTCAGACGCGAGAGCCAAAGCCGTTCCTGAAGGAAACGTTCCTCGCTTTCCGCCGCCTTCGCCGGAAGCCAATACGACATCAGACTACGTTGCCGAGGCGCCGAAGCTCCAAAAATCATGAGACGCCGCTGCGACCACTCCGGCAAGGGCGCATAGAAATCCAGCCGGACACCATCACCATCATGCTTGCGCCGGTAGACCTGAGGGCTTTGGCGACAATGGTCAATTGCCATTTGCAGATGCCACGCTTCATCACAGCCACGCCATCGGGATTTCTTGAGTGGCAGATCCAGAATCCGAACAACCGTTCCCGCCTTCAACTCGGCAAAGCACCAGATGGGCGCTCCATACTCTTGGGGGCGCCTCGCCACGAAGACGCCCGTCCGGTTTCCGGGGTGGCCCCAACGTCCGCGATAGTAGGTAACGGGTTGTTCAGGGTCCAGAACCTCTAGGTCATTGATAGCGCCGCTTGGCGGTTGCTCCAGAAGCCGTCGGGTAAACCGGCCCAAATGATCTCTGGGAGATTCCATTTTCGGACTTTTGAGCCATACATCCATGGTCAATTGTTGCAGTCCCAACTCACGCAACGCGCTGGGCAAATCCTCATCAGATTCAGGTGCAATCACTCGGGTCAAGCCATCATAGGTGATACGGGATGCCAGTGATTGCGGCAGGTAAACATCCTGATCGGGAACAATACCAAGAAGAAAAATGTCTCCACGTGTCCTCAAGACAAAACTTGGCGGGGCGGCGAACACCCAAGTTCCCCTGACCTCGGGGTCAACAGCTGTGACGTCATGAAGTTCCAGAAAATCTCCCCCTATGATAAGGCCCTCGATTGCCGTGTCGACGCGTTCGGACAGATCTGTTCCGGCCGTGGAAAGGTGTTGAAGACTTTCGAGGAGGGATGCGCGCAGAGTGGTGCGGGAGCAGGGGCAATGGATACCCGCGCCACGCCGGAGCAAAGCGGCGAGCACAGTATCGTCCAGGGGGTTTTCCGGATCATTGGTCAGACCCAGCATTTGCCGGCATTCGGTGAGCACGTCAGCTTTCGTTACACGGGTAATCATGGCTTCGGCCTAGAAGGGAGGGGACTCGGATTGGTCTTTACTCTGGATAGCGCACGCAAGGAAACGAGCTCCACGCAAAATCGCCCGGTTACCTCGAACCGCATCGAGCAATGTATCTAGTTCCTTGCCGAACATACGGGGAAGCAGGTGGGCCTCAGTGCCTAACCTAAGGGCGAAATCGGATAGCACCCGATCGGTACTCACGTCATATCTGGCTGCCAGTTCCGAATACCATCGTGACATTTCGGCAGAGTTGTAGACTGCTTGGCCACATTGTCGGCGTAGCACCGCAGAAAATCCTGTGTACCGTCTCTGCACGTTCTTTAGGAGGTTGTCGAGAGCGTTCACGGAATCTGACGCGTTCCAGAATTCAACTTCCGCGCGTGCCCATTGTTGGCCACAGAGCTTTTCGTAGATGATTTTGAGCAAACCTTCCACGATTTGGTTCCGTCGAATGTTGACAAGAGGGCCGAACTGCCTAGCGTTATACCAATCTGCATAGAGACGTAACGAATCCGCCAATGCAACAGAATTGTCACGCAGTCCAGCAAAATCAGGAGTGATTCCGAGACCTTTGAGGCCGCTGGCTGTCAGACCTGCACTGACGACCACCACGTCTCTGCAACCTCCCTGACTCGCCTGAACCAGCCCGCCAGGCGGTTCAATGGAAATCCCGGATAGTGCCCTTGTTGATGAGCGACGTTCTGCCTTGAGTGGATGGGTCATGCTGAAGAAAAGGACGTCAGGGGTGGACTCTTCCAAGCCGGTGTCGTCGATCAGTCTGGCGACAACATCGCCGCCACCGCGGCGAACAACCCAGCGCAGAGGGATCACGTCGTGTTCAAAATGGAACGAAAATCTGCCTAGCTCCTCTCCTACTATATCGAGTTGGCCATTAGCGGCTTCGAGATAACGCCACGCGTTCTGTTCACGTTCCAGAAACCGGGCAAATCTTTCTCGCCACGCAGTCGAAAGGATCGGCAGTTCCATAGGGCCGCCAATCTGTTCCGATAGAATCTCGTTACCGTTTCTATTCTTGAGAGAGACGACTAACCTCACCGAACGACTTCCGGGACCCAGCACGGACAGACTCGCCTCGTTTCTCCAGAAAATATCCAGATTGGCGTCGTGAGGATCAAGTGTTGCAATCAGGCCACCGTGGGAGGCAACGCCGGGGGTCCATGGCTCAGGCTCTCGCACATAAAGATCGACGAAGCCCTCAGCCGCGGGTGTCGGAACAATAGAATCCAGAGCAGGGCTGCGGCGCGCTTTGATTGTAAGGGTGTGATTACCCGTCGGAAGCGGTGCGAGCCGTACGAAAATAGGATCGCCCAGTTCCCCTGCTTCGATTTCCTCCTCAACATCATCATTGAGGCAGAGCGTATATGTGTCTACGGGGTGATCGTGCATAACCCCGAAGCATGGCGCTTCAGTCGTGAGCCATTCGCTGTGTCCTTCACCATCCCACCCGCGGCCGGAAAGACCGGCAGGCCAGATTCGGATTGTCCGCGCCACTTGCAGGTCGAGCCCCTTGAGCCATGCAGTATCCTCCACCGACACCTCAGAAGGCATCTCTAGCCGAAAGGCGTTTATGCCGGCACAATCTATGTGACAAGCAGTCATCCCAGGATATTGATCGGGCAACTTTCCGGTCGTGACGACAATATAGCTGCAATTGGGCCGAACGATGCGACCCGCAATTTCCCGAGCCAAGCCGTCGGTTCCAATGCGGAACAACCAGATCGGTCCGCGATTCAGGCGACATTCGGTTTCAAGAATATTGTCGATTCGTCCGTGAGGTCGCTCGAATTGCAAGAGTGGCTTTTCCGGGTCGGGCCAGGACCTCAGCACCCCTTTTCTGTTCCCAGAAAGCAGCCATCCAGCGGGTTTGAAATCATCGGCTCCGTTAAGGCGACATCTGCTGCGCTTCAGAAAAGACTGAATGTCTGCACCTAGTGTGGCGACATTTCGGAACGACGGAATTTCCAACCGGACAGACCAGTTGCCCCCGCCCCTATAGCCCAGCATGATGCTAGGCCGCACGCCATATTGCAGCGCCTCCTGGTGCTGCGGAGTCCCGTGAGGAGCAGACGACCGGAACAATCCGCGGCCTATTCCTCTGAATCGATCCTTGACGAAACGACGTGTTTCCTTCAGCCATTCACGCGTGTTGCGAACCCTATCCAGATCTTCAACGATCCGTTGAAGGGTCGGCGGATAAATTGGCTCGCTACCCTCGACCGATTCCTCTCCCAGAAGGGCCAGGACGATCCGCCCTGTCAGGGCCTCCTGCTGCAGAAACTTCTGGAAGCGAGTGGAAGCATGGTAGGCGTTTTCCCACAATAGCCGTCCGATATAGGCTGGTTCCAGCGTTGCCAGACTTGCGAGGCGGTAGCGCAGATCAAAAAGTGTTTTGGCAAACTGGATCTGCAGGTATTTCGGCAGAATTGCGTGGGTTATGGGTTTTGAGATGATGCTGAAATGATTAGCCCATCGGCCGGACGGAACTACGCCGTCGTAGGTGTTCTGGAATCTCGTGAACCAACGAGAAAGTTGATGCCGATCCTTAGCCTCCCATGCGGGTGTCTCCGCCTCGAACGACGGCCAATACTCGTCCCCTTTGTATTTGTAACCTTGCTCAGTAGCGTAGATTACCCAGAGAAGCCAGTGCGGCGACGCCGGGAGCCCAGCGTTAAGGCGGAAACGGAGCAACGATGAGACTTCGTCGATTTCTTCATCATTGAGACCATGTTCAAGAGCAAAAAGATGGAGCCCTGAATCCGTGCGGCTGCGGGCAAGGGATTCAAAGTGCCTTCCAACACGGTTCTGCCATTGTTCAAGAGAATTGGCAGGCTCGCCCATATTTTTTTCCTTAGCTTTACGGCTTGCCGGACGACATTGTAAGATCACCTCTGATGCTGCGGTTCCGATTGCTCAACAGTTCGAGGAGGTCTTCACGTGTCCAGTTTCGGTATTCGGTCCGCCGCTGCGAACGCGGCAATATCCAGCGATCCAGTGCCAATTGAGATACCCCGCTGACATCAAGGAGCGATGAGAGGTCAGGATGCCCTTGGCCTGTACGGAGCAATTTCTTCGCGTTTGAGGCCAACAGGCAGAGGAAAACCTCCCGTTGAACCCCATGGCGTAGCAGATCTCCCTTGAATCCCAATTCCCTCAAAGCAGCCCGCATGGTACGCAAACGCCAATTTGGCCCACTCCCGAAGCGGTGAAGATCGGCATATGGATGTTCGATTTCGCGCAGATAGTTTCGTAATTCGGTGAACAACCTGTCGGGAATATGAAAGTGACCCCATCCGGCGGTATAGCCAATAGACCTGAAATACTCG
Source organism: uncultured Binatia bacterium (SeqCode) (assembly GCA_965214605.1). Classification (GTDB taxonomy): domain Bacteria; phylum Desulfobacterota; class Binatia; order Bin18; family Bin18; genus JAAXHF01. The sequence continues at coordinate 2,281,752 of OZ243961.1, forward strand.
ATGCCGTCCAGTTTCAGCCTGTTGTATACCGAGGAGCGACCCAAGGACGACGATGTCGTGACAGCAAGAAGACGCGCCTCCTTCCTCTGCTGCGAAATGATGCCGGTCGTTCCTCCGTACGCACGTATGAAATCCTTGTATACTTCGCGAGTCCGAACCAGACAGGCAACCAGCTTGCCACCGAGCAAGGTGTTGTATGGTGGCAGGGATCCAAGAACATAGGCGTCCATGACATTGACGAGACGCGCCCTGCGGTCGTGGACGTTCCATTCGATGAGGTCGTCCCGCACAGAGAGGTTGAAAACTGGGTCTCCGATCGCAAGCAGCCCGAGCAATTTCTGATTGTTTCCGTCCCATACAAGATACCTGAGACGGCGGCCAAACCCGTTCGATACCGGAACAGACCATGTCAGAGACGCCAGCCTGAATAACTCGGACTGCCATGTGTCTGAAGATATTCTGTCGAGAACCGGCAAGATATTGTGCGGCTCGACCTCTTGGCCGGCAGCGAAATGTTTGAGTAATACCGGAGTACGTCGCGCCAAAAACTCACGGTTCTTCTCTAGTAGATCACGCCTCTGCGATTCGTGAAGTGCACGTATGACATCCTTGCCGCTACCTTCAATTGCAAGGGCGCCTTCAGTCGTTTTATGAAACCCGATCTTACGGAGATGGCGACGAATTCTTCTCTTGAGAGTTGCTTTTCTAGAAGAAATATTGATGACTTATTGTTTCAGGTGCTTCTCACTTAGTACTACAGTTGTAGTTTAAGCGATGACATGGATGTTGCTCTCATTTTAACGCGAAAGACCTCTGATATCGGCAGATTTTTCGTCCATTGGGGTAGCTGCGTATCTCCATTATCAGCGGTGCCAAGGCGGTAATTGTAAATTGCACTAAACAACGAAAACGGTCAGTCAGAATGATTGAGCCTCCCTATTCATCGCAGGTTGGAAATCGAATATCCCTACCGGAGCACTTCGACGTGCCGGTTATTCTGGAGGACAGACGACCACTCGGCGCGGACGGCAGCGGTGGTTACGAATGCCGTGTCCGACTACCCGACAGAGCACTTGAGGAAGCAGTTATCTCTTCCGAGGAGGCCGAGGGCATTTTCGGCACCACAGCAGCAAAAGCGACCGGAAGAACAATAACCCACCCTGTAGATCCCGAACGACTCAGACTCTTGGTCGAGTCCGTGCGCATCCGCCTCGCCCATGCCTACGATCGCCAATTCGCAGTCAGCCTCTCTGGTATCCGCACATTGCCCCACCAAATCAAGGCGGTCTATCGCAAGATGCTGCCGCAACCTCGATTGCGCTTCCTGCTCGTCAGCGATCCCGGTGCGGGCAAGATAATCATGGCGGGGCTTCTTGTCAAGGAACTCTTGCCACAGGGACGGCTGGCGCTGCCCGGCAACACCGCCGACAGGCAGCCCGCACTGCAAAAGAAACTGGAGCAAGCACAGGAGTAGGCAGGGACCTGGGCGTTAATCCAGACGCCGCCCTCGCAGGCCGGGAGTTGCAGCGTCGCTATGCTGAGGCTAAGGCGGGTGCCAACGTGGAGGTTGAGGCTTACAACCACCTAGCCAACTTTTTTCCCGCTGCTATGATGAGGGCACCTTCATATCACTGCGCCGCTATTCGGGCAGGGGCCAGTCAACCTATTTGATTTCTTACGATGAGATGGAGCTGCAGCGGGCCAATCCAGACCAGTATTGCGTCACGTCCACCAAAAACGATGCCTCCTATGTCTTCATTGTGGCTGCGAGCGCGGTAAACTGCCGGATACGCGTTGAGACCGCGCAGGACGACGCAAAGCAGGAGAATGGGAAGGAAGTCACCGGCCGGCAGCGCCGTTTTGTGCTGTCCGAGAGCACGGGACCGGTCACCATTGACAACGACGAGCCTAGGCGTTCGCTGTGAGCATCGGTCATTGACTACAAGCGAGAAGAAAGTCTGGTCCAGCAGCAAGCAGCAGGAACGGCATCAACGAAACGGCGCGTAACCGGCGTCCTGAAAGCCCTACCCGCGGACTGGCCGGGTTCGCCCCAACCAATCGTAACCCCGAGCGTACAGCCTTAGACAAGCACCTTGTCACATACACCGTCAAGAACAGCTTTGACTCTTTCATTCACAAGACGGGGTTCTGCAGCACGAGTTGGACCCGTGCCTGAAGCCCGAGGTGTTGGATTAAATGATCTACAACAGATCGACGTTGGCCAGCCGGCTTCTTGATCGAACTTCGAGAAGCCGCGCGATTAGCATTGATAAGAGGGAGTGAGATTTGTCTCCTCTTCTAGTTTTGCTACAGAACATTGAACTCGGACAGGCTACCAAAACCGTCGCCGTGAAGATGGCCGAACCGACCGAGGTAAAGGTGGCGCCTATCATACGCTCCAATGGGATTTCTAAACTCAAAGAGCATATCGTCCTCGCCAAACCGTCAGGACTTTAGGACTTTCAAATCGAAAAAGTACCAAAGGAGCGGTCGGATGCTGAATACAATCTGCTCCTTACCAGTATGTCACGGCCACAAGGCAAAACGAGCGAAAGGATATCGTCGGAAACTCGAACAGAACGGATATCGATGTGAAAATTGCCGACAGTCTGTGTCAGAAGATATTCCTACGTCCAGTCAAATACTTTCTGAAAATGGTTCCCGCTCCAGCAAATCAATTCTCGGAAGTATGAGAACGCTTGCGTACTGTTCGCCCTGTCGCCACAACTGCGAAAGCTTTGGCCGACGAAAAAGGCAAAGTTCTCCTACCACCTGTTTCACTATTGCGCCTCCTCAGCAAGGTCTGTACCTTATGAAGGCAGAGTATGATCAAGAGGGAGAACACCCCCGCATCCCTCTTCTGTTGGCGATGACTATCTTACCGGAAACACCTAATCGGACTGGCCGCTTCGGTGAGTTGGTTTGTGATGACTTCCTTGGCACTACAACCACTACGGCAGCTCAAAAGATGGGCGGAAAGTGGCTTAGGAGTCGAGTCGGCTCCCTTCTTTGACAATCTTCCACTCCCACAGATGAAATTGGCGCTCCTTGGTGAAAGAGGCAAGGACAATGACCACGAAATTCTGACACTGATCGAATGCGTCCCACGACACGAATACTCTTTGGAAGATCTCTGCAAGGACCTAGCTGGGATCTTTGATAACGCTCTAATCGCTTATTTCATTGAGGGGGTAAATGAGGCCCCAATATCCCAGAGGCGAGTCAGAAAGCTGGTGAAGTGACGATGAAAGCCGTCCAGAGTGTGCGGTGGCTTTGAGGGGGCGGCAACCCATCTGCGCTAGGCAGCGGATCAGATAAACACGAGGTAATATGCAAAGTCGCTTACGGACAGTATCCGTGCTGTTGAATCCGTGGCGCGCCTGATTAGTCCGGAAGCGAGCAGCCCCCCCACCGCAACGTCCTCACCCGGGGCAGTTCCGCTGGCTCTCAGTTTATCGCTCAGTGAGACGGCTGGGCGGCTCGGTGTTTAGCATCGGATTCGAACCTGCGGCCGCTGGCGTGTATTTCCCGAACGAGTCCGCCCTCCTCAAGCAGACAATCGGACACGTCTTGCAAGCCGGTCCTCACGCCGACGTTTACAAAGCCCTCGAAATAGGCTGATATGCCTCAGTGAGGAATGTTCATGATCCAAGACGATAGCTATGAGCTGGAAGATCAGACCGATCTGACTGAGTTTTACTTTGACCAGGGCGTGACCGACGGACTGCCGGTTGTTCCTCCAACCGAAAATCGGATGCGCGCGATGCTGGCAGCCACCAGACAGTCTCTCGCTGAGGTCATTGCCGCGGTGCCGCCGAACTACGCCGACGCTACGGTTGAGAAGATCGCCGTCAACGCCGTCATGGCGGGCTGTAAACCGGCCTACCTGCCAGTTGTGATTGCCGGTGTCCGTGCCATGTGTGATGAACGGGCGAATCTGCACGGGGTGCAGGGGACAACACATACCGCCACGCCCCTTTTTATTATCAATGGTCCGATTCGTCGGCAGCTCGACATCAACTGCGCCACCGGTGTGTTTGGCTCAGGCTGGCGGGCGAACGCTACGATTGGTCGGGCGCTGCGGCTTATTATGGTCAATATCGGCGGTGCCCAGCCCGGAGAAATCGACAAGTCGGCCATGGGCCACCCTGGCAAGTACACCTATTGCATCGGCGAGTATGAGGAGGCGAGTCCATGGGAACCGCTGCACGTTGAGCAGGGTTATGAGAAACAGCAAAGCACAATCAGCGTGTATTGCTGCGACGCTCCCCAGTGCATCAGCAACCACGGCAGTCGGACCGCCCGAGGTATCCTAGGAACGATTGGGGCCAGCATGAGCGTTGGCTGGAGCGACAAGACCTATCTGTCGAACAATCATTTAGTGATCATTGGTCCCGAGCACGCAAAAACCATTGCCGCCGGCGGCTTGGATAAACGGGGAGTGAAACGTTTTCTCTATGAAAATGTCCGCCGGCCGCTGCGTGAGCTGCTGCCCGGTCCGGACGGCAGCGAGGGCCTTCGCCGCGAACAGTTGCCCGGTTGGCTTGATGCAGACAACGCGGCCGCGCTGATTCCAAAAGTCGTGGCCCCGGAAAATATTGTTGTCGCCGTTGCCGGGGGAACCGCCGGGCGCTTCTCGCTCCACATGTGCGGCTGGGGAGGTGGCGCAGGCAGCAGCCAACTTGTCACCGTCCCGATTACCGAAGACTGATTGACAAACAGGAGGAAGAGACCATGGCCAAACTCTACAACCCAACCGCAGCTCCAGTGTCCACGAGCGCCTCACTGGCTGCCCGCATCCCAGACTTGCGGAACAAGACGATTGGTTTGCTCGATATCAGCAAAGCCAAGGGGGATTTTTTTCTTGACCGACTCGCCGAGCGGCTTGAACAACAGTTTCACCCGGCTGAGATCATTCGACGCGTGAAACCAACGTTTGCCCGTCCCGCACCAGCAGACACACGCCAAGAACTGGCCCAAAAATGTCATCTGATCATCGAAGCCTTGGCCGATTGAGGGTCGTGTACAACGTGCAGTGTGCACGACGGAATCTTTTTTGAGAAAGCTGGTATCCCCTCAGCAGTCTTTGCCACTACCGAGTTTCGCAACGCGGCACGTGCCCAGGCCAAGGCCCTGGGTCTCCCCGATTTTGAGGTCATTTTGGTTGAGCATCCCATTCAGCCTCTGACTGTGGATGAGGTCTATGGGCGGGCTGAGGCGGTATTTGAACAGCTGGTCGCAAAACTGACCGGCAAGGTGCTCTTCGGCCGGTAGACCGCGGGCTGAGGACCCGCGCCCTAGGGACGACCGACAGTCGCGCCTCTGCCTAACATCACTCCAGCCCTGCATCGGCGATTTTCAGCAGTTGCTTACCTAAATTCTTGCCCTCGAACAAACGCAAAAACGTGCGCGGGGCGTTGGCAAAGCCCTCTTGAATATCCTCCTGATGCACGAGCTGTCCGCTGTCCAGCCACGCGTTCAGCTCCTGTACCGCCTCGGCAAAACGGGGATAATAATCGACCAGGATAAAGCCCTCCATGCGCGCCCGCTGAAGAATCAAATTGAAATAGTTTTTAGGGCCGGGCTGGAGCTCTTCGTCGTTGTAACGAGAAATACCGCCGCACAGAACGATACGGGCCTTCATCGCAATCCGGGCCAGCACCGCATCCAGAATCTCACCACCAACATTGTCAAAAAAGAGGTGGATACCGTCCGGACACAGCTCTCGCAGTCGGGCGGCAACGTCTTCGGATTTGTAATCAATGGCCGCATCAAAATGTGCCTCATTAGTCAGCCAGGCACCCTTGTCCGGTCCGCCGGCAATGCCAATCACCCGGCAGCCCTTGATTCTGGCGATCTGTCCGGCAATAGAGCCGGTAGCCCCAGCCGCTCCGGATACGACACACGTCTCACCCTCCTTGGGTTGACCAATATCGAGCACCCCAAAATAGGCGGTCAGACCGGTGATACCCAGCACGCCGAGGGGAGCGGTGAGCGATGCTCCTGCAGGAATCTTCGACGCCGGCATCAGGCCGCCCTTCCCGGTAGTGACGGCGTATTCTTGCCAGCCGAATCCGCCCTGCACGCAGTCTCCGGACTGATAATCAGGATGTTTGGAAGCGATCACCTGTCCGGTAGTGACGGCCCGCATGACTTCGCCGATTTGGACCGGCGGAATATAACTGGGCCGGTCATCCATCCAGCCCCGCATAGCCGGTTCAAAGGCAATATAGCAGTTACGAACGAGAAACTGGCCGTCTTCCAGTTCTGGAATGGGCGTCTCGTGATACTGAAAATCGGACTCTTTAACCATGCCCTGGGGGCGGGCTGCCAACAGCCATTGGCCGTTCATAGGTGCCATACAAATCCTCCTTACTCGGTGTGGCTGAAGTATGCGCGGATGATACGGGCAACTTCTTGCGGCTTTTCCATGGGTAGAAAATGGCTGGTGCCTGGAACGGTTACGAGCTTTCCTTGGGGAATCCTCTGGGCGACCTTTTCCGCCACCAGAAACAGGGGAGGGTCGGTCCGTTCCCCCCGGAGAACCAGAGCTGGACAATCGACTTGATCAAGCTGCGAGTAGATGTCTGCCAGGGGAGATTGGGCAAACACGTGGGCTTCGACTTCGACCGGGCACTTCAGTTGAACGTGCCCGTTTGGCAAATCGACAGTCCCGTAGTTGACATAATCCCATAAAACCTCGCGCTGCCAGTCGGAAAAGGCGGCTTTTGTCCGATAGACGTCAAATAATTGCCGGCGTGAGTCCCACACCTCACGCCGGCGCAGCGTCTGCTCAACAAGAGGCTGGTTGTTTGTAGACATCCGCTCCACAAAGGGCGGCTCGTGCGGAAAGGTCACCGGCTCAAGCAGGACTAAGCCTTGCATCTGGCCGGGATGGGTCGCCGCGTAGCCCGCCAGAAGGGCCGCCCCGCCGGAATGGCCAAGCCCGTAAAAATCGTGGAGCTGCAGAACAGCAATTACCGCTGCGACATCCCGGGCCATATCTTGCCAGTGAGAGTCTCCTAAGACCGGCTTCTCGCTGTCGCCCTGACCGCGCAAATCGAGGGTGTACACATGGTAGGCGCCTTCAAGATTCCGGATTAACTTCTGGTAGACCCAGCCGAGAAACCCGTTAGCATGCACCAGCAGCGCATCCGGCCCACCGCCACCCCAGTCGGCGACGTGGAGTTTGACTCCGTCCACATCAATGAATCGGCTGCGGGGTTTCATAGCGTTCTGGTGTAAACCACATAGGGGTATTTGTCTAGCAACGTGAATGATGTTCTTCTGAATCGATGCAGAGAGCGTTGTCTACTCTAGAGAGCCACCTTGTCGAGAAGAGATCACCGTTGACCGCAAGCCGAGGCGTGTGTCCCTTGCACATGCCCTCCGACCTTTAGTAAAAGCCTAATACGTCTAGAATGATCCTACTAAGGAGGACTGCTTATGAGTGTCCAAGAGATCGAAGCTCTCACCACGGAGTTCTTTGGCGCCTTTAGCCGCAACGATATGGCTGCGGCGGCCAACCTGCTGTCCGACGACCTTGAGGTTATTGACCATGTCCCCTATCGGTTTGAGGGCAAACAGCAGTTTGTCGACTTCTTGGCCGGTGCCATGGCCGGAATTGAGTCGGGGACGTTTGGCTGTCGCCAACTGTCGTGCCGAGTGTTTCATGACAACGGCGCAGTGGCCAACGCCTACGACACCTTTTCGGGCGTGGGCAGAGACGGCAAACCCATAAACACGCACGGCCGCACCACCCTGGTGTTTGCCAAAGAGAGCGGCCAGTGGAAAATTGTCAGCTGCCACTTCTCGCCGCTGCCAAGCCACTAAAGGAGGACCGCCCATGAGTGCAGAAATTGAGGCTCTGGCCAACGAATTTTTCGCGGCCTTCAGCAGAAACGATCTCCAGGCCGCCATAGATCTGCTGTCCGACGACCTTGAGGTTATTGACCATGTGCCCTACCGGTTCGATAACAAGCAGCAGTTTGTCGAGTTTCTCCAGGGTGCGATGGCCGCCATCGAGTCCAACACCTCCGGCCTGCGTCAAGCGTCGTGCCGGGTGTTTAACGACAGTCTCGCCGTTGTCAACGGCTACGATACTTTCAGCGGAGTGACAAAAGGTGGGCAGGCCCAGAGCCAGAACGGTCGGACCACGCTGGTGTTTGCCAAAGAGGGCGCTCAGTGGAAGATTGTCAGCTGTCATTTCTCGCCGCTGCCGAGCCACTAGGCGCGGCGCGGAAGAAATCTCCTAGTTCCCTCCCATTATGGGGAGGGAACTGCAACCTTCCTCCCCCAGCCTGCTTGCCGCCCGCTCTTGGTGTGGCACCGCTCGATGGACGAATGTAAGCAACACCTCAAAGCCCCGGCCCGACACGTCTGGGCGTGGCTGAACGTTCCTCAGTACGTAGTCAGTCTGAACGTCTTTCACCGTTCGGTTCGCTTTCTAGACAAGGTCCCGCGCAGAGGCACCACCATCTTCATTCAGCGCTGCTTCATCGCGGCCTGGATTCTTTACGCTGAGAACGCACGATTACAACCGCCTGCGCCGCGTCCGAGTAATGAGGACAGCTCCCAAGCTCCAGAAAGGACACCTCAATGACTCATCCGGTCCGTTTCGGCATCCAAACCCCACAGCAGAACAGCAACGGCTGGCACGACATGCTGGCCGTGTGGCAGGAAGTTGAGAGACTTGGCTTTGATACAGCCTGGGTATTTGACCATTTTTTACCAATTTTTTCCGATCCAAGCGGCCCCTGCATGGAAGGGTGGACCGCCCTGTCGGCCCTGGCCATGGCCACCGAACGGATCCGGCTCGGCGTCATGGTCACCGGCAACACATACCGACACCCGGCCGTGCTAGCGAAAACTGCCGCGACCGTCGATATCATCAGCCACGGACGTCTCATCTTCGGCATCGGTGGCGGCTGGTTTGAGCGCGAGCACGCGGCCTTCGGCATCTCATTTCCCGGTATCGGCGAACGTTTAGAGCGGCTTGAGGAGTCGCTGACCCTCATCAAGCAGCTGTGGACCCAGGACACCACGAGCTACACGGGGCGTTACTACCAACTACACAAGGCGCCGTTTTTACCCAAACCGGTTCAAACCCCCCATCCGCCTATCCTGGTTGGCGCCTCGGGCGAACGGGTGGCCCTCGGCATTGTCGCCCGCCACGCCGACATGTGGAACAGCTTTGGTCCACCGGCGCTGTTCCGGCATAAAATCGCCCGTCTGGACGAGCACTGCCAACGCATTGGGCGTGATCCGGACACGATCGAAAAGTCGGTTTTGGTGACCGGCATGTTTACACCCGACCAAGCCCGGCAAAAGGTCGAGGACTATGTGGACGCCGGGGTTACGCATATTATCTTTTCGGTTGAAACCGCCCAGGATATTGAAGCGGTTCGGACGTTTGCTCGGGACGTCATGCCAGCGTTCCGATCTTAAAACGGCGCCGCATTTTTGTCTGCCTTATCATTCAGGAAAAAGGAGGAGGCGCACAATGGACACAAAAGATATTATCGTTGCTAAACTGGCCGAGTGGTCTCTGGAGCTGAGCGATGACGAAATTGAGCAGCTCGTGGAACCGTACGAAACCCTGCTGCGTTGGCGCGGGACGGTGGAGGACATGCTCCGAGCCCGGCCCATTGCGGACGGCATGCAGTTTCCCGAGAGCGAACCCCTGCTGATCCACGCCCTTGACAAGAAAGGGGGTGTCCAATGAGCACGGCTCAAGACCTGACCTACCTGTCGATCGCCGAGCTGTCGGGCCGAATTCAAAACAAGGACATTTCCCCGGTCGAGGTGGTTCAGGCCACGCTGGCTCGGATAGATCGGATCGAGTCGCAGCTCAACTCCTTCAACGCGGTCTTCACCGATCAAGCCCTGGCCGAGGCTCGCCAAGCCGAGGCAGACATCGGGCGCGGAGACTACCGGGGCCCTTTACACGGCATTCCAATCGGCATTAAAGACATCTACGAATACGGACCGACGACCTGTGGGTCAGAGTCCCTAGCCGATTACGTCGCTGAGCAGGACTGCACCTCGGTGGCCAAACTCAAACAGGCCGGGGCTATCGTGGTGGGAAAAACGGCGACCTATGAGTTTGCCTACGGCCTCCCCACCACCCAGTCGTATTTTAAACCGACCCGCAATCCGTGGAGTCTGGACCATGATGCCGGAGGCTCCAGTAGCGGTACGGCAGCCTCGACCGCTGCTGGCCTAGCCTACGCTGGGATGGGCTCGTGTACTGGCGGATCGATCCGCTGGCCGGCTCAAGTCTGCGGGATTGTCGGGCTGAAGGCAACCTATGGGCGGGTCAGCCGGGCAGGCGTATACCCCTTGTCATGGAGTCTCGACCATACCGGCCCGCTGACCCGCACGGTGACCGACGCGGCACTGATGCTCCAGGCTTGCGCCGGCTATGATCCGCTCGACCCTGCTTCGGCCCGTGTCGCAGTGCCCGATTTCACGATCAAGCTAGGCCAAGACATCAAGGGCATGCGGATTGGTCTACTTCGGTCACTCTACGAGGACAGCTGCGATCCAAAACTGCTCGGCCCGTATAACGAGGCGCTGAAGAAGTTTGAAGAACTCGGGGCACAGGTTCTCGACCTGCCATCGATCAGCTTAGCCCAGATGCAGGCTATTGAGTGGCCGGGTTTATTCGCCGACTGTGCGACGATTCATGTCAATAACGTGCGCCATACAGGCAACAAGTACAACCCGCACGCTAAGCTGTATGTCGCCTACGGACTGCTGGTCAGCGGAGCACAATACTTGATGGGTGCCCAGGCTCGAGCCCAGGTACGGGACGACTTGATCAGCGCACTTGAGGCCGACGTTGACGTGCTCATGCTGCCGACCTCGGGTTTTCAGGTCAATACCATTCAGGAGACCTCACCGGGACCCAGTATTGTGTCAAGCTCCTTCTCAGTGTACACCCCGCTCTTTAACTTCACCGGGCTGCCGGCCATTCAGATACCGTGTGGTTTTGACACCGATGGGCTCCCGGTCGGATTCCAGATTGCCGGCCTGCCCTTTGATGAAGCAACCATCTGTCAGGTGGGCTATGCCTACGAGCAGGCCACGGACTGGCATACGCGGCATCCGAACCTGTAAGGCGAGCGGGTGCTACCCTTCCCCTCTGAATCCTGGTAACTAGGGATCTTAGGAGGAAGGAGGAAGTCGGATGGCAGAGATACTGAAAGACAAGGTGGCACTCATCACTGGCGGGAGTTCGGGCATTGGCCGGGCGACTGCTCTCGCCTGCGCCCGGGAGGGCGCCAAGGTGGCGGTCGCCGACATCGTTGGACCGGGCGGCCAAGAGACCGTGCGACTGATCAAAGAGGCCGGTGGTGAGGCTATTTTTATCCAAGCTGATATGACCAAAGCGCATGAGTTACAAGCCATGGTCAACACCGTCGTCGAGACCTACGGCCGACTCGACTGCGCCCATAACAATGCCGGGATCGAGGGCGCGCTGGGCAAGACCGCGGTCTATGATGAGGCAGCCTGGGATCAGGTCATCGCCATCAACCTGACTGGCGTGTGGCTGTGCATGAAATACGAAATTCCGGCCATGCTCAAAAACGGCGGCGGGGCGATTGTCAACACCGCCTCGGCCGCCGGTCTATTGGGCGTGCCGAATATGCCCGCCTATGCAGCCAGCAAACACGGCGTGGTGGGCCTGACCAAAACGGCCGCCCTGGAGTACGCCAAGTCTGGAATCCGGGTCAACGCGGTGTGCCCAGGTATTATTCAGACGCCGATGGTGGCGCGGCTGACCGGCGAGCGGCCAGACATGTTCGAAAAAATCGCCACCGCAGAACCGATCGGGCGGGTCGGCAAACCGGAGGAGATTGCCGAGGCAGTGGTCTGGCTGTGTTCGGACGCCGCCTCTTTTGTGACCGGCTATGGCATGTCGGTCGACGGCGGTATTGTGGCGCAGTAAAGATAAAGAAAGATAAAGAAAGATAGCGGTGATAACCTTTCGGCTTTAGCAAAGGCTCAGCGTTCTCTTTTTTGAGGAGGCACCCATGCGATACGGCTTACACGTAGGCGGCGGCGCGGTCATGGGCAAGAATTCGGCTGCACGGCAGATTGGCGAGCTCGCTGAGGAACTTGGCTACGACGGCATTGTGACCGGTGACCATATCACCATTCCCAAAGAGATCGGCTCAACCTATCCATATACCAAGCTGGCCGAGTCAATGGGATACAACCCGTACGCGGTGTTCACCACCATGGATTGGCTAGACGCCTTTACGGTGCTCGGCCTATTAGTGCCGGTAACAAAGACAGTCCGCTTAGGAACGAGTGTCACGATCGTCCCCTATCGCCATCCTCTTGATATGGCTCGAGTGGTGGCCAGTCTAGATGTGGCTTCCGGCGGACGGATCATTTTTGGTGCCGGAGTCGGTTGGATGCGCGAAGAGTTTGAGCTGCTCGGCGTCCCCTATGAGGAGCGCGCCTCGCGCACGCGTGAATATCTGCGTGTCATGCAAGAGGTTTGGACCAAGGACATCCCCCGCTTTAACGGCAAATACGTCCAGGTCGACAAAGAGCTGCACTTCGCTCCCAAGCCGATCCAAAAGCCCCATCCGACAATTTGGGTCGGTGGAGAATCGACACCAGCTTTAAAACGGGTGGTGGAATTTGGCTCGGGCTGGCATATCGGCCCGGTCGACATTGAAGATATCAGGCCCCGCTTTGATGAGCTGAGGAGGCTGATGGAAGCCGCGGGTCGCAGTTACGATGAGCTAGAGATTACCTGGATGGTCGATAATGCGCGCACCGATGCGGCCGCAATTCGGGCCTATCAGGACCTTGGGGTGCACGGCTTATACGTAACCGCCGCTACTGCCGATCCGGACGAGATGTGCGCGATCATGCGGGATTTTCCGAAGAAAGTACAGGATACGGTGGGCTGATAACCCCGAGCCGGCCAAAGAACGGCTCGCCACAAAACGGAACCTTGAAAAACTTGAAGAGCGCCCGAGCTCTCGTATCCGAGAGCTCGCATATAAACTTGCATTTCGTCTCGGCACCATGATGGTTATCGTGGTGGGCTTGGTTGCACCTCCGGTCACCATCCTCTGAGTCTGAACGATATAGCTGCCGAGCCCGGTCACCCCTCGTCCTGCTTCGGCCAGTAAGCGATCTCCCCCCTAGTCCTTCGAGCGCCAGGCCCCGCAGAGCTGATCTAGCATCAGCCGTCCGAGCTGCTAGGTGAGCGCAACTAAAGATTTCTTCCCAGGGGGTATCCCAACCGACTCAGATATGCTTGACAGTTCAAAGCAGTAAGCAGAATAATCTGTCGCCAAGCCTCATCCAATTGAAAAAGGGGAAGTATGCCTTTCCAGTTGCGCTACAGTATTGACGATCAGGATATCACGGTGGTCGCCATCGGCTTGTTTGTCGCACCAAACAAAATGTTACTGGAACTGATGCGTTTAGGCGTTCGAGTGGTACTGGTCGAACCGATTATAGGCGCCCACAAGAGCCGTGGCCTGCCCGACCGGGATCGCGGTCCACTCAGCCGGGACGGCCTCAGCATTCCGTGGCACATGCTCCACCGTGGCATGCAGTCCCTAGCGGTTGATCTGCACCAAGAGGCAGGGCGGCGGTTGGTGCTCGATTTGATCAAGGCAACCCACGTTCTGGTCAGCAACTGGCCGCCGCGTATGGCTCCCTGGCTTGAATACGGGCACTTGGTCGAGCACTGCGGTCCGGAGGTCATCAAGATTCAGTTCGACGGAGGGCATAACGGCCGGGTGGCTAACGATTACTCCATGCAGGGGGCGACCGGTCTGGCCCATGCGACCGGAGAACCCCATGGTCGGCCGCTGACCATTCCTGTGGCATTCTTTGACATGGTCACCGGGCTGCACGGCCTGAACGCCTTTCATGTCGGCCTGCGGCGTTTAGCCGAAACCGGCCGGGGTGATTGTTACAGGATCGCGCTTGAGCAGGTCGCCTTTCAGACGCTAGCCGAGCTGGGGTGGTATGCCCAGGCCGAGACCACGGGCGAGCGCCGTGAGCCGATTGGAGACAATCTGCTCGACGCCGTCCACGGGCACTATGCGACACGAGACGGAAAATTCATCACCCTCAACCTAATTGGCGACAGCGTGTTGCGCAAACTGCGCGAGGCAACCGGCATGACGACCCTGGCCTATGATACCCAAGGTCACGAGATCCACGGCGATCACGCCCGATACTTGGTCGTCGAAGAAATCAAAAAACATATTGCAGACTGGATTGGTGCGCGCTCACAGGATGAAGCGCTGGACATCCTGCAACAGGCCGGCTTGGTCTCCGAGCCGTGTCGGGACAGCGTAGAGGCTGAAGAATATACCCACCAACTCCCCTGCTTTCACGCCGTTGACGATCCCGACCTGGGCCCGATATGGATACCCGGACCGGTCATTGAAGCGCGGGATTTGGAGCCGGTCGAGCTGTCGAGGGCTCCTCATCCGGGCGAGCATACGTATGAAATTCTTGAGAGCGTTCTGGGCCTCAGCAAGTTCGCCGTTGCCAAGCTGGAACGACAGGGGCTCGTCGCCGGGCCGGGGCCGACCAGCTAAGCCGGGCCCTGCACGCTATGTCAATTCGATAATATCCGCCGGATACAAGAAGGTCGTTTCAGGACATTACATACAGTCTTGACCAGACCCTCTTTGACCTCCCGTTTTCGTCTTGGCGGCGAAATTAAGACCTTCGCACGACTTTGCAACCATCCGCCCGGCATAGCGGCCGTTTGGCACCTTTTTTGCCAGAATAATAGAGTATTGTTTCAGGTGTCCCCCAGAGCAACGCTCCGGTCCCTCCTCGGGGCGTTGCACCAAGCCCCCATCCCCCCGGGGGCTTTTTCATGCCCCTGTCATCAGATACTGTGCTTGGCCCTGTCGGAAACCGCTGCCATGGTCACACCCACACCAAACCGCCCTCCTTTGAGATGGATTGTCCCCCTGAGCGCCGCCATCAGCCTGTTTCTGCTGTGGTTGATCTATTGGAAACCGGCCGCCACCACCCAGGCGGGATGGATCACAGTTCTGCCTGCCACAAATGCCCTGTGTAATGGACTGAGCGCGTGCTGTTTGATTGCGGGATTTTTGAATATTCGACGCGGCAGGCGGACTGCTCACATCCGCTGTATGCTTGGCGCGGTGCTGTGTTCAGTTCTGTTTCTGACCGGCTATATTGTCTACCACCATTTTCACGGCGATACGCCGTTTCCGGGTCAGGGCCTTGTTCGACCGATCTACTTCACCATTCTCATCAGCCACATTGTCCTGTCTATCGTCGTCCTCCCCATGGTATTGACAACGCTCTACTACGCCGGAACAGGCCAATACCAAACCCACCGGAGGCTGGCCCGCTATACCTTACCCCTCTGGCTGTACGTCTCGGTAACCGGCGTAGCCGTGTTTTTCTTTTTGCACGCCTACACCTAGCTCGGGCTGCACCGGCGTGACAAGCAGCGAAGCAGTCCAACACATGTCAACAATCACGAGCCGTTGTCTTCATCCTCACGGTTTGGGATGATCAGGCAACGTAGGAGTTGCCAAGCCCCACGAAAACGGCCAAGATGAGGCCATGCGGATTGGTTTGCTCACAGACACCCACCTGCCGAGCACAATCCAGCACTTATGGGACGAAGTCAAAGACGTCTTTGCCGGGGCGGACCTGATTCTGCACGGCGGCGACATTGTAACACCCCGGGTGCTGGACTGGCTCGAACAGATCGCCCCGACCCTGGCTGCGGAGGGCAATAACGACAGCAGCGGTTGGCAGGACCCCCGCATGAAGACCATTCAGTGGCTCGATCTTGAGGGCTGGCGGGTAGCCCTGATCCACGATATGGAGCCCGAGGATCGCCCGATTGCGCACCTGAGAGAGGTCTACCTTAAGGGCAAACACGCCGACATTCTTATTACCGGCCACACCCACTATGAGCGTTTGGACTATCGGGACGGGGTGCTGCAAATCAATACCGGCAGTGCCACCCACCCGCATCTGTGGTCAACCCGGCTGGGGACGGTTGGTCTGCTCGACCTGGCACCGGGTAAAATCACGGCTCAGGTCATCAAGCTCGGCGACAGCCCAAACCTCCCCAATCCGGGCCGGGAATTGTTTTTCGACCTCCAGGCGTATCAGGCCCGGCGGGCGGCGCAGCAGTAGCGCCCCATTCATCAGTCCCGCTCAAATCAGAATAGCTGCGGCAAGCTGCTCCAACTCAGCAGCGCCTCATCCCCCTCGGTGTGAGTCAGCCGGACCGTCACCTGATCAGCCCCGGCCCGTTCCAAGACATCCAATTCCTTAACCCGTCCGAAATTCTACCGGCATACCGAAGGCAACGATTTCCAGCGTCCGTGGATCGCGTTCCGCCTGCTCGGCCAAGGTAGTAAGGTGCCGCTCGCCCAGCAGCGGTCTCCTCTACCGTGACCCGAGCCGGAATCCAACTGTCGCCCCGGTCGGCGCGTTGGAAGACCTTGGCATCCATGCTGCCCAACAACACAGGCGGATGGGGTTTCTGGACTGGTTTGGGGAAACAGCGCACTGGTGGAAACCGATAATAGCGCCCTTGATAACTAGACTCCTCCTGTGTCCACAGTTGCTGCATGGTCCGGACGGCACCCCCGGTCTGCGTCCAGCGGCGCGGGAAGTCCACCCCCCATGATCTCGGCCTCTTCTCTAAGCCGGCCAGCTCCGATACCGAACAGAAATCGACCGCCGGAACACGCGTCAAGCGTTGCCACCCGCTTCGCCAGTAGCATGAGGGTTGTGCTCCGGCACCCAGAACGAGGCAAAGCCCAAGGTCTCGGCCCGCTGAGCGAGAACCGCCGGATCGGTTGAATAGTCAGTCGCAAAGACAACGACTTTCATCCAAATCAGTGTCTATGCGGGAGCGGCTCAATACCAGTCTGTCCGCCAAAGCACGGCAAGTCGTCTCCGAACGTTATCCACTCAGCCCGATCCGAAAAATAATAGTGCGCCTCCGGCTGGCGGTCGATCTTATCGTGTAGGTTGGCCAAGACGATATCAACCACATCCGGGTGATGGTTTGATATGCAGAACATGGTGCTGCCGCACACTCGGCAGAACGAGCGGCGCCCATGGTCTGAAGAGGAGTAGACAGTCAGCCGTTCTTCACCGTCCACGAATCGGAACTGAGAATCCTTGACCGCAATCCAGGTCACATAGCCCGCTCCGTGAATGCGCCGACACATCGAGCAGTGACAGTGTCCACAGAACAGGGTTGGTAGACTGACTTCAAACCTAACCGCCCCACAGAAACACGATCCTCTGACCGGCCTACTCTCTTCGTCGGTTTCACCCATGATTTTCTCCTTAATGAGACAAAGGATGATCATAGATCATCGTCGTTCACCTTGTCACCGTCTCCGTGTACCCTGGATTCGAAGTGTTCGGCAAGCCTCGTCAAAACCACACGCGTACCCCGGCGACAAAGGCCAACGTATCCACGGCCGCTCCCGCCCGACGGGCAAGAGCGGCGGTCTTCCCAATTCTACGCAGCCAGGAAACACCTAGATAAGGGGCAAACTCGCGCCGGATTTCAAAACGAAGGCGTAAGCCCCATTCGATATTGTTTAGTCCCGCACCAATGTCGAATTGTTCCATATCTTGGGCGGCCAAGTCCAGCTCAAGGCGCGTTTGAGCGATCAGGCGTTGGGTTAGAAGTAAGTCGTATTTTCCGGTGAACCGGATGGAGACGTCTCCGTCGTCACTTACAAAGAACGCTGGTTCCGCCTCAATCCAGTACGGGGTATGTCCCTCGGCACTGAGCGTCAGAAAGGTTTGCGACCGCTCAGGCTCCTCACCATAGTGCTGGTCATAGCGAACACCGGCCCGGAGATCCCAAAAAGGACTGACTAAGCGACTGTAGAGCAACTGGACCTCCGCTTCTCCGCTGCTGTCTTCCGACAGCTCGGATTCCCCCTCGGTTTTTATCCAGAACTTGTGATAGTCTCTTCCCACCCATCCCTCAACGTTCCAGTTCAGGGTTTCCATCCCATTGCCGCCACGGTATTCAAGCTGATCAAACAGCAGAAAGCTGAACACCCGGTCGCCCATTCCCGGCTTCGGCCAGTCCGGTGGAGCGGCAAGCGCGCAAACCGGCTGAAACGAAACCACCGCATAGACAAAGGCCGGGATCAACCAAGAAGAGGGCTTTGTGTACCTCTGCCTCATCCCTCTGCCTCCACAGGAGCCGGAGATACCGAGACAAGCCGGAACATGCCCGCCTCCATGTGATACAGCAGGTGACAGTGGAACGCCCACAGGCCAGGGGCGTCAACCGTGATATCAACGGACATGCGTTCGGCCGGTTTCACGCTCAGCGTGTGTTTTTTGGGTTTGTAGAGTCCGGCCCCATTCTCAAGCTCCATCCACATCCCGTGCAGGTGTATCGGATGGTCCATCATGGTGTCGTTCACCAAGGTGAGACGAACCCGCTCGCCGTAGTCGAGGGGAATCGGCCGGGTGACCTCAGCGAAGGTCTTGCCATTAAAGGACCACATATAGCGCTCCATATTTCCGGTCAGATGCAGTTCCAGCTCTCGTCCCGGGAGCCGCTCAGTACCAGAGGTGAGGCTGTGCAGATCGCTGTAGGTAAGGACGCGGTGGCCGGTCTTTTCAAGTCCAATCCCAGGCTCGCTGAGCCGACTGCGTGGCACCCGTGCAACCATAGCCGCCCCCGGCCCGTGATGGTCCGGGCCATGCGCCCTGCCGACATGATGGGCATGAGTCGTATGGGGCAGGTGAGCTGATCCAACCTGTTTTCGATAAGTGTGGGCTCGGGATTGAGCGCCATCATGCCCCATATCCGCCATAGTCCGTAGCGGCCGTGACCTACGGGCCGGTAAGGCTGCCGTCATGCCCCGACGTGGGGCAAGAAGTCCACACGCATAGCCGCTGCGGTCCATAGTCTCGGCAAAAATCGTATAAGCATGATTATCGCGTGGCTCGACAAGCGCGTCATATGTCTCCGCTGGAGCGATACGAAACTCGTCTACCGTGACGGGCTTCACATTCTGACCATCAGCCTGAATCACCTGCAGCGCCAGCCCCGGTATTCGTACGTCGAAGTAGGTCATGGCCGCGCTATTGATGAACCGTAGCCGGACTCGCTCACCAGGCTGAAACAGGGCGGTCCAATTGGCGGACGGCGGCAGGCCATTCATGAGATAGGTGTAGGTGTAGCCGGTCACATCAGCGATATCGGTTGGGTCCATTCGCATTCGGCCCCACATCAGGCGGTTGGCCAGGGGCGCCTTCCAGCCCTTCTGCGCAGACTCGCGCAGGAAGTTGAGGCCAGTTTGTCGCTGAAAGTTATAGTAGGTACTGTGCTTTTTGAGCTTTGCCAGGACTCGACGCGGGTCTTCGAAGGTCCAGTCGGACAGCAGCACGATATAGTCACGTTCATAGCTGAACGGTTCCGGTTCAACTGGATCAATAATCAGCGGGGCATAGACGCCGGACTGTTCCTGAAGGCCCGAGTGACTGTGATACCAGTAGGTGCCGCTCTGCCTGACTTGGTAGCGGTAGGTAAACGTCTGGCCAGGGTGGATTCCAGCAAAACTCACTCCAGGCACGCCGTCCATACCGGCTGGGACCAACAGCCCATGCCAGTGGAGCGCACTCACTTCTTGGAGTTCGTTGGTGACCCGCAGGATGGCGGTTTGGCCCTCACGCAAGCGAACCAGAGGACCGGGAATAGAACCGTTTATGGTCGTCGCCACCGCCCTGCGTCCGTCAATGGTTAAGGGTTTGTTCTGAATACACAGATCTATGACAGCTGGGTCGGTCAAGTCACCGGCGCGTGGTACGGATGGCTGACTTTGCCAGGCATAGGCGGGGACAAGCTGCTCAAGTCCCAGGCCCACGCCAAGCACAGCCGCATCCTGCAGGAAACGCCGTCTTGTCAATAGATTCACTGTCGGTCTCCCTTTTGGAGAGCCATCCGACGGCCCTCTCCGAGGACTAGATCTATCCCCGCGTGTACGGGGAACCGCGCTGTAAGGCGTCTACCAACCCGGTCGGCTGAATCTATCCCCGCGTGTACGGGGGAACCGTCTGACCGGAGACCAGATTGCGCCGGGAAATCGGTCTATCCCCGCGTGTACGGGGGAACCTAAGGAACATATAGTGGCAACAAGGCGGGACGGGGTCTATCCCCGCGTGTACGGGGGAACCATTTCATCACCCCGATAGAGGAGTCGAACTATGGGTCTATCCCCGCGTGTACGGGGGAACCCTCGTAGTACGCGCGGTAGGCCTCGGTCAGCTGGGTCTATCCCCGCGTGTACGGGGGAACCCTGTCCTGTTAGCGCTATGAGTCTCTTCTTTAGGGTCTATCCCCGCGTGTACGGGGGAACCGCCCCATCCCTCCTGCTGTGCGGCTTCAATAAAGGTCTATCCCCGCGTGTACGGGGGAACCAACGCGAGGACAACGGTGACCACTACTATATCAGGTCTATCCCCGCGTGTACGGGGGAACCAAGGCCCCTCTCCGGGTGAATGTCTGGATCTGCGGTCTATCCCCGCGTGTACGGGGGAACCCACTAACCATCCACACACACCTGGGCTGGATCGGGTCTATCCCCGCGTGTACGGGGGAACCTGTTGGTTGTTTTTCGTGTTCGCCATGACTCTGGGTCTATCCCCGCGTGTACGGGGGAACCGTCACCGTTCTTCGATTGATTGTTAGTCCTTAGGGTCTATCCCCGCGTGTACGGGGGAACCGTATCGGACACCTCAACAGTCAGATCATAAAGAGGTCTATCCCCGCGTGTACGGGGGAACCCGCACATGGACATAGAGATAAGAGCAGTTGCCAGGTCTATCCCCGCGTGTACGGGGGAACCCTTGGAACAGCGAGGAAATAAACAATCTGTCAGGGTCTATCCCCGCGTGTACGGGGGAACCCTGCTCACTCCCTGTCCCGCGCTCACTCCCTGGGGTCTATCCCCGCGTGTACGGGGGAACCAGACTCTAAGAGGAACCCGTACTCAGATAGCAAGGTCTATCCCCGCGTGTACGGGGGAACCGTGTTGACACATCCTCTCCAGGATATACGATATGGTCTATCCCCGCGTGTACGGGGGAACCTCATCTTCTTTTGTTGGGACATAAAGAAGATAAGGTCTATCCCCGCGTGTACGGGGGAACCTCCTTTCCGGTACTGGAGAGGCCCCCCTAGCGAGGTCTATCCCCGCGTGTACGGGGGAACCTGGTGGTGTAGTCGCTCTGTAAAAAAATCCCAAGGTCTATCCCCGCGTGTACGGGGGAACCGCCCGGACAGTGCAATCCTGAACATGATCGTAGGGTCTATCCCCGCGTGTACGGGGGAACCCTGGCCGAGGTGCTCATAATCCTCTCATGATGAGGTCTATCCCCGCGTGTACGGGGGAACCATGCGAGAACCATTTATAGCCAAGCGAAAAAGAGGTCTATCCCCGCGTGTACGGGGGAACCCCGGAGGTCGACCGTGAGCTGTTCCTCGAGGGGGGTCTATCCCCGCGTGTACGGGGGAACCCCAAATCGACATTCCCCCCGGCGGTGAAGCTGAGGTCTATCCCCGCGTGTACGGGGGAACCCAAATAGACGTCGCGTTGGCAGTATTCCCCAAAGGTCTATCCCCGCGTGTACGGGGGAACCTTGGGCATACGACGCACCGAACACCCGGTATTCGGTCTATCCCCGCGTGTACGGGGGAACCCGATATATCGTCGAAACGATCGGTTCTTCGAGGGGTCTATCCCCGCGTGTACGGGGGAACCTCCCGCCGTTGGTGGAGCTGCCGCCCCGCATGAGGTCTATCCCCGCGTGTACGGGGGAACCTCTGTAGCCCTCTTCGAATAGCTCCTTTTCAAAGGTCTATCCCCGCGTGTACGGGGGAACCTCGAAAAACAAGAGCCAGCTTTTTAAAGATCTGGGTCTATCCCCGCGTGTACGGGGGAACCGGCCAGGCGGGCAGGCGGGCAGGCTGTGTCAAAGGTCTATCCCCGCGTGTACGGGGGAACCCTGGCCGAGGTGCTCATAATCCTCTCATGATGAGGTCTATCCCCGCGTGTACGGGGGAACCCCAGCGCGACAAGCCTTTTTTTCAACTGAATAGGGTCTATCCCCGCGTGTACGGGGGAACCCGACACGGTTCAACTTGACTTCGGTCTACATGTGGTCTATCCCCGCGTGTACGGGGGAACCTTTATCAACAGGAAGCGATTTTACGGCATTAGCGGTCTATCCCCGCGTGTACGGGGGAACCCGGCCGCTCGGGGTCCTGAAAAAACGCAGGCAAGGTCTATCCCCGCGTGTACGGGGGAACCAGTGCGGGGCTCCCCTTGGCGGTGGAGGTGACGGGTCTATCCCCGCGTGTACGGGGGAACCTCCAGGATGGGATCCGAGATAGATCTGATCTGGGGTCTATCCCCGCGTGTACGGGGGAACCGGATTATGCGCTGAACACGCCAGACGCTACACCGGTCTATCCCCGCGTGTACGGGGGAACCACTCAAACATAGAAGCCTTCTCATGAACATCCAGGTCTATCCCCGCGTGTACGGGGGAACCTTTGTAAAGATTTTTATGAGGGGAGAAATAAACGGTCTATCCCCGCGTGTACGGGGGAACCTTGCTGGTGTCCAGGCGAATCGGTGCGCCGTCAGGTCTATCCCCGCGTGTACGGGGGAACCCGCTTCAACCCGGACCGTAAAGGGCCGGAGTTGGGTCTATCCCCGCGTGTACGGGGGAACCCAATATCGACCCCCTCGGCAGTCGTGTCAAAGGGGTCTATCCCCGCGTGTACGGGGGAACCCTGGAAAGTGCAGACCAAGGCAGGAACCAGGCAGGTCTATCCCCGCGTGTACGGGGGAACCTCGTGCCTGAGATAGGCCAGGATCTCGTCCCGGGGTCTATCCCCGCGTGTACGGGGGAACCGGCGGCAGTGAGTTTGACCCGCGTGAGGGGGAGGGTCTATCCCCGCGTGTACGGGGGAACCCAGATGTTATCGCCTTTTGTTCCTGTTCCCACGGGTCTATCCCCGCGTGTACGGGGGAACCGCCATCGCTGCGGGGCAAAACCGGGCCTTCAGCGGTCTATCCCCGCGTGTACGGGGGAACCGCAAAATGACTTTCCACCTCACGGGATGGGAGCGGTCTATCCCCGCGTGTACGGGGGAACCGCCTACAACGGCCACACGCGCACTTTTCTCACGGGTCTATCCCCGCGTGTACGGGGGAACCGGCGGGAGTTTGCGGGTTGTTTTAGGCATCTGAGGTCTATCCCCGCGTGTACGGGGGAACCAACTGCTGCTGGTCGTGATACCGCTCATGGCAAGGTCTATCCCCGCGTGTACGGGGGAACCATATCGGTGGAGCTCCTGGAGCTTTTCATACGAGGTCTATCCCCGCGTGTACGGGGGAACCGATCCCCCTCGATTTGGATACCGAAATATCGACGGTCTATCCCCGCGTGTACGGGGGAACCTGTGTCACCACCCCGTCTTCCGGGGTCAAAATAGGTCTATCCCCGCGTGTACGGGGGAACCGTGGACCTGCGGGTCCACAGTGCCGAGCGCGGCGGTCTATCCCCGCGTGTACGGGGGAACCGTCACGGCAGGCGGCGCGGCCTACCCGGCGCGCGGTCTATCCCCGCGTGTACGGGGGAACCCGTGACCCACTCGTCGCTGTGTCCACGGATCAAGGTCTATCCCCGCGTGTACGGGGGAACCATGTTTTTCCGCTTTTCCCCGGACCATATTTGCGGTCTATCCCCGCGTGTACGGGGGAACCTGTTTTGTCCCGGACCATATTTGCTCACGCAGGGGTCTATCCCCGCGTGTACGGGGGAACCCTTGTGTCGCAAGAGCTTAAGCAGTCTATTGCAGGTCTATCCCCGCGTGTACGGGGGAACCGTCCATGCCGTGCAAGTAATGCGGAGTCCGTAAGGTCTATCCCCGCGTGTACGGGGGAACCCTGGTGGGTGGACGTAGGGGTCTAGCGGCCTCCGGTCTATCCCCGCGTGTACGGGGGAACCGACTGGACCCCAGAGGAGAAGGCCAAGGTCCGCGGTCTATCCCCGCGTGTACGGGGGAACCCTGGACGGCCGTGGGGCTGGACGGCCGTGGGGCGGTCTATCCCCGCGTGTACGGGGGAACCCGGGCGGGGATCGTCAGCAGGAAGCTTAGTCTGGGTCTATCCCCGCGTGTACGGGGGAACCGAGGTCGCGGTGAGCGACGTCCCCTGGAGGCGGGGTCTATCCCCGCGTGTACGGGGGAACCGAAATGACCGGGCGTTGAAGGCCCGGACGTCGGGGTCTATCCCCGCGTGTACGGGGGAACCCCTCTTTGCGCCACACGTTACTCTATAAAGGCAGGTCTATCCCCGCGTGTACGGGGGAACCGCCGGCGCGGGCGGCTATACGCCCGAGGAGGCGGGTCTATCCCCGCGTGTACGGGGGAACCTTCGCCAGGGCTTGGTTGACGAACAGCAGCGTGGGTCTATCCCCGCGTGTACGGGGGAACCGTCGGGCGGGACGATCCCCAACTCGCGGAGGTAGGTCTATCCCCGCGTGTACGGGGGAACCCGTCTAGCTGCGTGCGGCCGGTATAGCTCAAGCGGTCTATCCCCGCGTGTACGGGGGAACCGGCACTTAGCATAGAAAACGACACGCGTCATACATCCCCGCGTGTCATAGAAGGTAGGTCTATCCCCGCGTGTACGGGGGAACCTCTGGTGTCGATATGCGCACGATTGCGAAATCGGGTCTATCCCCGCGTGTACGGGGGAACCTATATACGCTGCTCTGTCCCCCGCGTCAACCCCGGTCTATCCCCGCGTGTACGGGGGAACCTTCGGGTTGTAGAACAACGTAGTGTAATCCTTCGGTCTATCCCCGCGTGTACGGGGGAACCCGCTACCGTCCATGCGTGTCGGCCGCTAAGGGCGGTCTATCCCCGCGTGTACGGGGGAACCTTGGGTACGACGGGGCGCGTCGCCCCGTGCGTGGGTCTATCCCCGCGTGTACGGGGGAACCCGACTGGTTCCAGCGCGTCAAAGAGCGGCCCGAGGTCTATCCCCGCGTGTACGGGGGAACCCCTGTGCAAGAAAGAATGCCAAAACGACATCAAGGTCTATCCCCGCGTGTACGGGGGAACCCCAGACAGTGGGTCTGGACACGAGGACACATGAGGTCTATCCCCGCGTGTACGGGGGAACCAGCATCGGGAGGAGCTCGAGGTCGAGCCGGTCCGGTCTATCCCCGCGTGTACGGGGGAACCGATGCGTCGCCAGGATGGTACAGGACAGAAGAAGGTCTATCCCCGCGTGTACGGGGGAACCCCCGGCTCACCCTCCCGGCTCCAGCCCGGCTCCGGTCTATCCCCGCGTGTACGGGGGAACCTTGGGTTGTATGGACACCAAGTGTCAGCAAATAGGTCTATCCCCGCGTGTACGGGGGAACCCAGGAGACTCTATATATGACTCACGCTATTCAGGGTCTATCCCCGCGTGTACGGGGGAACCCATGGAGTACATCAAGGAGCATGCATAAAATATGGTCTATCCCCGCGTGTACGGGGGAACCCGGCACTGATCCCACAGCTCTATATAAGAGAAAGGTCTATCCCCGCGTGTACGGGGGAACCATTTTATTTGTCTTTTTTTATTCCAAAGGGTAAGGTCTATCCCCGCGTGTACGGGGGAACCATATGAGGTACATCACACCACATGTATAAAGTAGGTCTATCCCCGCGTGTACGGGGGAACCCTATCACGAACTTAGTGCTTTTATTTTTAAAAAGGTCTATCCCCGCGTGTACGGGGGAACCGGCGCTCTCCAGGACCGCCCCTTTCTTGGGCGGGGTCTATCCCCGCGTGTACGGGGGAACCTCCTGATTTTATTACACTTTTTTCACCCTGTGTCTACCGTCGCGTGTGTAGAGACGCGATTTAGGTTGTCAAAGAGCTAAGTATCCTGACGCGGGCAGATTCGTCTGGAGAGAATGATACCCTCCTGATCCACCAACTCGACGGGAGGCGTGCCGAGGACGCGCACGGCTTGCCCACCTGGTTCATGCGAGTCCTGCCACGTCATGATGATAGATCCTCCCCCAAGCTCCAAGAACCATTCTGAGATCACCGTCCAGATTTGCTTTCGCACACGGGAGGAAAGCGTTGGAGAGGTGTATATTCCGGGAGCGATCTCAAGCATACACGAAGCAAGAAACCCGCGGATCCGCGGGGCAACATCACGAGTGACTACTACTGTCATCGTTGTCAATCAACTGAATGATCCGGTCAATCATCTTTGAGATGATTTTCGTCTGTCTGAATCGTCGCCCGGCCAGCCGTCTGACATGCCGTTCAAGCGGGATATGGCCGTTGGCATAATACTGGCTGACTGCCTCAAAAGCGACCGGGATAGTGACTTCGGTTCGGTAGAGGTCTGCTATGTCCAGGCAAAAGGCGATGGAAGCGTCCTCGTGGATAAAGCCCAGCGGGGGCAAGGTTCCGGTTGCTGCTACGGCGACAATGGCCGCGGCTTCCGTAGCAGTGGCCGCGTGGTTGATAGCCTGGTTGGGGTCGTCGGCTATTTCCGGGTGCTGACGGTCATAGCGCCGTCCGTGCCAGTCAATGCCATAGCGCTCAGCCAGCAGTTGGTAGGATTTCTTCATCCGCGCCCCTTCGATACCGCGCATGATGGTGATGTCCTGTTCGGGCAGGACCTCGCCTAAACGCCAGGCATACATTCGGCGTGCGATCCGTAGCCGCACCCGTCGGTCGTTCCAGAGTTTCGCCTGACGGCGTGCCCTTCGTGAGTCGTTCGGACCAAAGGGCTGGGCGCTGTACATGCGCACCCCATCTTCTCCAACGGCCACGAGGCCGGTTCCGTGTCGGGCCAGCAGCCGGAAAACGTCGTGGCTGACGGTCGAGCCAGGCCCGAGCAGGATGAATGAGATGTTCTGAAACGGGATAGCATAATTTCCAGCCTGCATGTCTGCAGATCCTGCGGTGCGAAAACACAACGTCCCATCCTCTACAGTAAGATTTCCTCGCGACAGCCACAACAAGCCGTGGCGGTCAGCGTGGGGCACTCGGGCCGCCTCCAGCCCTAATCTGCCTTTCAGCAATTTTCTCTCCTGAAGCGCGTCCTATATTGGGGCGGGATAAACGTTGCTCTAGTTAGCGGTAACGCCGGCGGGCCGCAGGAGCAGCATCCCATACCCATAGGCGCGGTGCCGTCCAATGCCTTGAGCCAGTAGATTGGCGAAGGCGTCAGCGTCGGTAATGATGAGCGTGCCCCGCATGATCGCGTCTGGCCCTTCGCTGTAGCGAGCGTGACGCTTGCGCAAGGCACGAGTACGCTGAAAGGAGTACAGGGTGGCGCTTTCCAGCTGGGCGCCGCCCCGTCGTCGGAACTGTTCCGTTAGCCAATCGGCATAGACCTCCTCACGGCTACGCGGCATTTCTCCCTTTAGATGCTGAACTGCTTCCGATAAAAAAATATCGCATTCCTTGCCCGGACGGCAAGTGGAGTTGCGGGAGAGGCGCACGATAGGACGCACGCGCGTTTCAAAGCCCAAGCGCTTTCCGACCTGCCACCTTGACGGCATCGGCTTGCTGTTGAGGCCAGCGGCGGGGATGATAAGGGCTTGTAGCGGGTCGGCGTAGACGCTTGCCGCCTCGCGCAGGGTCTCGGCGTCAGCGCATCCATAACCGTAGAGGACGCCGCGGGATTGAGCGCGGCCGATTATCAGGCGAAAGGGTTGGGGCGCTGGCTTGCCGAACATTTCCCTGAGAAGGCAGTGCATGGCGTGATCGCTATCCTGTAAGTCCTTTAAACCCGTCCAGCGTCGGAAGTTTCGCATGTCCATGTCGGCTCGTATCATGTGGAGTAATGCCGTAGTCATACTATCTCCTTACTTACCCCCTATCATCCCTTCGCACACCAGCCTCCCGCCGCCGTGCAGGCCAGAGAGCCAGTCGCGCCGGTCGGTAAGCATGTAGCTCCGACTGGGGACAATCTCTGCTGTGCCTTCAGCGTCAGGCCATAGGAGTTGCCGGGAGGGTGGTTCATTCGACTCATCCGGCTCAGCGGCTAGTAGGGCGGCCAGGGCGGTCTCGCCGTCGCTGAAACCACCAAACAGGGGCGCTGACGGCAGGCACGATTTACGTCCGATGAACAGCGGACGCGCCGGCTCCTGCAGCGCCTCGGCCAAGTCATCCAGTGTCGGCGCGTCCGTTGCCAATGCTAGGCGCATGGCAACGCTGACACGCATATCAGCGAAGTAGTCACGATAGCGCAGATGGGGCGCGTCATAGGTATTCGGACCGCCGGCTCGGCCTTCGGGCTGTCCGCGTGTAGTCCACGCCTTGTCGCCAGCCCCGAGTTGCGCCGTCTGAAAGTCGGTCAGACGTGCCCCGCCAGCCGGCTCCCGGTCAATGCGGACGGCGAAAACCAGCCGGTCTTGCAGGCGCTGATGCTGCTCCCGCTCAATGCGCCGCCAGCCTAAGGCATTAGCGAACAGACCCGTCAGCATGGACGCTGCTGGAAACCGGCGGATGACCCCATAATTATCGATTGCCTCGCCGCCAAAGGCCATGAGGGGGCTTTCCAGGTTCAGAATCAAGTGCCGCATGGTTAGCCACCGTTACGAACCGCGTCCGCGGCCCAGCTCGCGAGGTCGTCGAGGCAGACGCGCTTGGCGCCGGGGAGCTCGCAGTCCTCAACTGTCATGACACATCGGTTTTCCCGCGCTCCATATGCGGCGTCCAGCTTGCCCAGATGTGCGGACAGAGAAGCCGTTGCCGCTGCGATCTGGGCCTGAGCGGGAGTACGGAAGGCGTTAGCCAGGCTGCGCGGCTGGCGTGTGCCAGCCTCAATTAGCATCAGGTCGGCACAGCTATAGGGGGCGGTAGAGCCCAGCTTTGCCCCAGGCGACACCGTAGCAATAATATGAACCAGATGCTCAAGAACTTTGCCGGTCAACGTTTTGTCCGCATTCTCCCATTCGTTGGCGGCACAGCCCTCCAGATTAGAAACCAACCCTGGTACGTCTACAACCACATAGCCGTAAAACAGCCCTGCGGTCAGTTCCATATCGCCGATGTGGGCCGCGCCAGGGTCTTCATCCTCGCTCTGAAGGTCGTCCACCACCGAGAAATAATCGCTTTCGCTCTCTTCCTGATGCACGGTGAAGGCATGGGCGACATGAATAGCAGCATCAATGTTCGCGCCGGGGTCAGAAGTCACCATCCGGCCAAACATCGCGCCTTCCAGTCCGCCGGGTAGGCGCGCCTGCTCTCGAAAAGCGCGGAAGTTGTTGCCCTCGCCTTGGCGCCCCTTGAAAAGCTCATCTGCTGCCTTTTTTGCCGCGTCGGCATTATTGGCATGTTCGGTGCAGATAGCCTCTGCCTTTTTCCGGAGATACTCCACTTCAGGCAGACCGAGTAGGAGGGGCTGTCGCGCGCTTTCGGACGTCCCACTAGACCCGTACACGCCGACGTTGAAAGCGTTTTCGACTGCTTCAAGAACGTCGTCAGCGATGCCGCCGGCCGTGCGTAATGGCTGCATCACCTTTCGCTCAACGACATTCCGGGAGCGTACTGCTTCCTGCGCGCCGGCAATGTTACGGAGGGAGAATTCATCATCTGCCACCCGCCAGTGTCGCTTGAGACACTGGGACGATATGCGGGTCCGCACCGTGCCGCCAAAGGGCATCCGCTTAGCGAGGCCGCTGTCATCACGGTTCAGCAGTGCCGCTGGGTAGGAATGCAGGGTGTGGATCTGTAGAAAACGTGCTTTGGTCATTGTCAATCTCCTTGTGCTGGTAGTGCGCTAGTTTGTTGATGGTTGGGAGCTGAGCCGTTCTGCCTGATAGTAGGCGCGGGCGATACGGCGGCGTGCTTCTTCAGCCTGTTCTTCGTTGTACCCATCGTTCAGAATGAAGTATGCCATTTCATGCCAGTCGAAGACTTGGTTGGCGGAGGCCAACATTCGGAACAGCCGTGCCAGCAGTACATACAGCATCGGTCCCCGAGCCGTTAGCAGTCGGTTCAGGCGTGTCTCGCTGTAGAAGGCGGTTGTCCGCTTGGTTTCACCGCCGAGGAACAGCGCTCTCCCAATCCTGGTTTTATTATGAGCGGAGCGTCTGTCCGCGGTGCCGGTCATCAGCGCGATACCGTGCATGATGAGCGCCCATTTGCGGTCGAAGGTACGATTGTCATAGCGTGGCAGCAGCCGCCAGAAGGCTGTTGCATCGGGGGTGTCCGGGGCCATCCGTCGTAATTCAGCTAGCTCCCTGCTGGACAAGTCACCGATATCCCGGACAAGTTCGCATACAATAGCCGTAAGGGTAGGTCGAGGAGGCAGCCAGGGAGTGCTACGGACGACCTTGGACGACGGCTCGATAATCTGTCCGGTCTTATCTGGAGGACCGTCCCTTAAGATCTTCTCAATAGAGTTCCAATCTTTAGGACGCCAAACAAAGGTGGGGACTTGATGGGCAAAATCCTCCAGAAACTCTTTCTGCTCATTAGACAGGCCGCCGTCGTCTGTTTTGAGTTCCGCAGCGATCATTGTACGGCGTCCATTTTTGTCCCTGTAGCGCAAGATCAAATCTGGGAACCCGCGTGGAATTGGTGCTTCCTTATAAGCATAAGCGCGGTCGGGAATATGGAATGGAGACCAGCCGTGGGATTTCGCTTCGGCTTCCACGGCTCGCTGGAACTCCCATTCATTCTTGAACGTAATCTCTGACATAATCACTCCTCCTCGGTGTCGAACAGAAATGGCAGCCCCTTCGGCCCGCGCAGTCGCCCCTCAAATAGTCTCTCAGCGTTGGCATGGGCGCGGTAGCGGTGAATGGCGGGGCAGGGCAGGGCAGCCGTGGCGTCGCGGAGGACGCGGCGAGCGTGATCAACTACCCCGTCTTTGCGGTTCATCAGCCAGGCCTCTCGGATGTGCTTGCGTTCAGTGTTCTCGGCCTCAAACTCGGTCTGTAGATCGTCAAAGAACCGGACGTCAACGATTGCGTCGAGCTTGTCTCCCCAAGGATTGGCCAACCCTCGCTGCTCAGAGCTGGTATTGTTGCCCTCACCACGAGCGGCAAATGTTGCAATGGCGTGGCGCAAAATGCGCTGGACAATAGCAATCTGAGCAATACGGTCTTTGGCAATGTCGCCCAATTCCTGAGCCAGCATCCCAGAGCGCAGCATAGCTGTTCTGGCCTTGCTCCTGATGGGGATAATGCGTTCGTGATAGCCTTCGGTTTTGCCTTGGCCCCGCACCATTGCCCGGGCGACAAGCTGCATCGTTGCTGAGGAGCGCTGTTCGGCCTGTGTTGGCTGTAGCAAGAGCGGATGTTCCCATGAGGTCAGATATTCCGTAATCCGCTTGTAGGTAAAGCCGCCGGCGGGCAGAGTCAGGGCTTTCTCTTCTTTCGGGTTGATGGGGGTCCACGGGTCGCCCAGTCTGCCTTTGTGGTCTTTCGCCTCAATGCGCTCTGCTTTGGAACTTGCCCTGACCGCGCTGAGCTTGAGCTTGCCGTCCGCCCCGAAGCACAAGCGGATACGCCGGCAAATCTCGATGTAGTGGGAGGCCAGTTGGTTCGGCAGCAACTTTTCCGTTTTGGTCCCATTCCAGGGAAGGGTCCACAGTAGGCCGATATCGCCATCGGTCGTTGAAGGACTGCTCAGCAGTATCATGATATCGCGCCGTGCGTGCGCACCCGGTCGTGTGGACGGCGTCAGTGTGAAGGCCGGTCGGCTGCCGAATCCGCCATTCATCCGCGAGATTCCGTAATTGCCGGCCCCGCTGAATCCCTGCATCGTTTGCAGAGTAATTAGCGCAAACAGCCAGGAGTCCATGCTTGCCTCAGTCGCCACGGTCGATTTGAGGTCGTGGTTCTTAGATGTGACCAGCATGTCCAGCTCGTCGGGTGTTGCGATGGGGGTCTTGTAGTCTTTGGCCTTGTCTTCTGAGGAGGTCGGTGGCTGCATGAAGGCGGGAAGGCTGAAGTCGTCCACCACCAGCTGCCAGGGCTCGTCGCCCGGAGAGTCAGGCGTCAGCCCACGGATCAAGCTAGTCCATTCTGTCGCATCTACTGGTGGTTCACTAAGACCGGCCCGGCGTATTGCCATCGTGCCGAGTTGGACGAAAAAGGCGTGGCAGGCGTGTCGTTGGTGGGGACGTAGTACGGGAAAAGCGTCTAGTTCATCCCGCATCAACGCGGTGTAGACTTCCGGCAACGACGCCTCTCTGCCTGAGCCGCTGCCTGCCGTATCAATCCGAATCAACGGTTCTGTGAGAATGTTGAACATGGGCCTTAACCTCTCTCTCAAGTGCCTCTGGTCAGAAGCATCTCCGTGTTGTATTTCTACCCGTGTGGTCCCAAGTTGGGTCTGCAACGTCAGGGATGGGGGAGGACGGGCTGCAGCTTGAACAGCATCTGTCATAATCATTCCTCCTAGAATCTTGCGAGAATATTTTGTCGCACTATTCTCTATTTAGCAACGCAAAGATTAGAGAAAGAAGTTTTATTTGTCAATCCCCATCCATCCTACCCCGCAGCACGGGGATAGACCGCTTTGCGTTGCGAGGTGAACTCTCCGCGCTAAAGTTTCCCCGCAAACGCGGGGGCAGTGTTCTGTTGGTGGTTTTGTCTAGGTGGCTTAGGGCTGGTGTTGCTCATCGTATCCGCCCTAGACCTAGGCGGCCATAGTGGAACTGTGCGTTGCCGACCTGAAAGATAAAACCGTCGTCTGTCAACTCAGGCGCGACCGGCTCTTCACTAGCTAAGTTGCGGGCCAGATGGTGGGGAATCGTTATTTGGGAGATTGTTTCGCGGCTGAAGGGGCTGATCGGTGCCGGCTCCAACTCAACCGTTATACCCTCGTCGCCCAGCCGAGTCCGTATTTTCTCCTCCAGGGATCCAAAAATCACTTCCTGGTTGTCTACAAAAAAGGATTTATCACGCCGGACGACCGCACTCCGGGCAGTCAGACCCTCGGCAAGTTCGGTCCCCTTTAGCGTAGTAGCGTGAACCCGCCAGGCGTCTCCCAACTCTGCGGTGATGGCCTCCAGTGTCTCAATGTGGGTTGTTCGTTCGACCAGTTCTCGGTTCATCTCCGGGATGCGCCATAGACTGGCGCGCTTCGCATGATCTACAATCAGCCGCCTCGTGGCCTCCAGGACACGCAGGTCCTCATACACATGACCGTGCGGCCCCAGGCCATTCCGACCCGAACCTTTTGCCAGCAGGGGCGAGAGGTCCGTGTCGGTCGGCAGGAGCACGATGCAGATCGGTGTCTCATATCCGGCCGGCCGGTCAGGCCGTTGGTGTCGGTGTAAGCGGCCAATCCGCTGAAGCAGCACATCCATTGGGCACAGATCGGTTATGAGAAGGTCGGCGTCTATATCGAGAGATTGCTCCAGCGTCTGGGTGCCCACGACAACGCGTCCGCCGGGACGGCGGTTTTTGCCAAGCTGCTCCTCAACCGCTCTATCTAGTTGGAGACGGTCGCCAGCGGCGAACCGGCCGTGGTGGAGCGTGAAAACGTCCCCGCAGGCATACAGCAAACCACGTTCGTCGGACGGGACGCTTTTTTCCAGTGTTTGCTGGGTGTCGACCGCGTGACCGACCGTGTTGCGAATGACCAGAGCTTTTGCGCCGGCGCGGGCCGCGTGCAGGCTGCGTTCCGCGACCTGAGCGAAGTCATCCATGGCCGCGGAGGCTTCAATTCGTACTGTTTTTTCTTTTCCATTGTGAGCGACAGCGACCATACGCTCACCGCCGTTCGCCTGGATTGTGACCGCGGGGTAGGGTGCTCTGATTGCCTCGCTGAGAGGGGGCATGTCTTGCAAACCGGCAAAATAGCGACGACGGGCCACAGAACCTAGTGTGGCCGACATCAACACCGCGTAGCCACCGGCGCTGATATGGGCGTCAAGCAGAGTCTTGAGAATACTGCTCATATAGGGGTCGGAGGCGTGTACTTCGTCCACTACCAGCAGACTGCGTGCTAGGCAGGCGGCGCGCAGATGGGCGTGTTTCACTTTGAGGGCTGCCATCATGGCCTGATCTACGGTGCCCACGGCAATTTGCGCCGCCAAGTAGCGTTTGGCGCTTTCTGCGGCCCACCGGCGTTTTTCGGTGGCGACGTCGGGATGATCGTCCCACCAGACCTCATAGTTTGGGAGATGTTTGCCTCCGGCATCTCCGGCCCGTACATAGCCGGGGACCGCTAAGACGGGCTCCGGACCGGTGTCTCTGGGAAACAGATTTGTGATGAATCGCACAACGCGCCCGTGCATCTGGCTGGCGGCCGCGCGAGTCGGTAGGGCAAAGTACAGTCCATCCACCAGTTCGGCCCGGTACATATGGGCAAAGCGCCACAAGGCAGCCTCAGTTTTGCCGGAGCCGGTTTCAGACTCGATGATGACCAGCCGCTCGTCCGTCGGGACCGCTTTTGCCGACCGCTGGATAGGATTGGGCGTTGCGTTGGGGATGCTGAACAGGTCGCCAAAATCCGGCAGGGCTGCCAGCTGGCGAAAGATCTTTCGCTGGCTTTTCAGATTCAACCCGATGTCCGAAACCGCACGGAGGGCGTTTTGTCGCGCGGTGTTGATGTAGTCGTTGCGTGACTCGGCGCAAAACGGAAAATTGCGTTCGTCAGAGCCAATCCAGTCGGCCAGCATGCATAGGCCCAGGAACATATGTTGGAAGGCAGGAGTGGATGGCAGGAGTGGCGTGTTGGACGTGAAGGCGGACGGGAACCATTGTCGCACGAGGTGGCTGATGCGCTCCACGCAGGCCTGGGGGTGTAACTCGCCAAAGGCGCGCCATGCTGAAGGGTTGGGTTGCCGCGTGTCCTCCAGTTGCAGGGGGAGGCCGTGATGCGACAGCGCAGCGATGAACAACCCGCAGACGGTCTCGCCGTCCTTATCGTCCCAGGTCAACAAATCATCCCACCAGCCCAGCGCGTCAAAAAACCAGGCGGATGTTTTTTCATCCTTGTTGTTCAGGATGGGCGTCAGATCGGCTATGTGGCCGGCGCGGGGTGGCGTTTTCTTGTACGCCGGCGCATCCGTGGGATGCCAGATGCGCGTCTGAAAGCCGACGTTGACCTTGCCGATATCGTGGAGAGCGGCAAATACTGCCAGCCGCGCCTCGGTTGCGCTGTCTATGACCTCCAGCCCGCCGGCCTGTGCCAGGCGTTGCCTGATGGTCGGCTGCGCCAGCAGTGTCTCGAAGCAGGCACCGACATCGGCCATGTGGTGCTCCAATAGATGAATGCGGCGCGGGTTGTCCCGGTCCGATTTTGCCCAGAATGCCCTGGTATATGCCGCGGCTGTCATTGTCCCTCCGATTCTCTCTTCGCGATGTCCGTGTCTTTACAACCTGCCCGCTTCCCGCAGCTCCCTGACCCGCTCTTCTTGAAGAATCGTCCCGTCTTGGTAGAGGCAGCTAATCTGTTCTTCGCTGTAGTCCAGGTAGTGGTGGAGGATCTCCTCGTTGTGTTCCCCTAAAAAGGCCGCCCGAAAGGGAATTCCGACCTCGGCGTTGGACAGGTGGAAGGGCGATTTGGCAATTGGGGTCGGCCCCAACAGCGGATGCGGCACGTCCTGAAAAAAGTCGCGGGTTTGAAGCTGGGGATGTTCAACGGCGGCCGGGACGTCGAGAATCGGAGCGGATGGAACCCGGGCTTCCGCCAAGATTTTCAGCGGTGTTTCATCATCCTCAAAGCTTTGCAGCCAGTCCTCAATATGTTTTCGGACCTCGGGCCGACGCCGACAGCGCTCAATCTGCGTGGCGTAGCGCGGGTCGGTTGCCAACTCGGACTTGCCCATGGCCTCGACCAGCGGCGGCCATTGGTGCTCGGCAACGGCAAAGACGATATAGCCGCGTTTCGCCTTATAGACGCCGTAGGGACAGATATTAAAAAAATCGCCGCCAAAACGGTGGGGTCGAACAGCC
This sequence comes from uncultured Binatia bacterium (SeqCode), assembly GCA_965214605.1. Taxonomy (GTDB): domain Bacteria; phylum Desulfobacterota; class Binatia; order Bin18; family Bin18; genus JAAXHF01. Next base: position 2,317,756 of record OZ243961.1, read on the forward strand.
CCCTGACTCATCAGGAAAAGCGGAAAATTAATGTAGTCGAGATAGACTAAGGATTCAAGCTGAGAGATATCAATGTACTGGCCCTCTCCGCTCATAGCGCGGTGGAACAGAGCCGCGCAGATTCCCAGGGCGCCGTGAATCCCGGCGTTTGGATCGCCGAAATAATTGCCGACATAGGTCGGCGGGCCGTCGGGTTCGCCTGTCATAGCCATCACTCCGCTTTGAGCTTGGGCTATAATATCGAAGCTGGTGTGCCGCGCATACGGGCCGTCCTGTCCGTAGCCCGACACCGAACACATGATAAGACGGGGATTCAGAGTTTTGAGCGAGTCATAGTCGAGGCCGTATTTCGCCATTACTCCAGGACTATAGTTTTCCACCGCCACATCAACCCGACGAACCAACTCGCGTACAATTTCGAGTGCCTTAGGCTTTTTGAAATCCACACACAGACTTTTTTTACCTGCACAGGCGGACAGGAACAGTGCGCTTTGGCCGTGTTCGACAAGGTGGATCTTGCGTCCTAGGTCGCCGTCGGGCGCCCGTTCGATTTTGATCACCGCCGCCCCTAGGTCGGCCAATACACGGGTGGCCGAGGGGCCGGCTAGATACTGGGTGAAGTCGAGTACGGTCACGCCGGCCAACAGCTGCGTGGCGGCATGTGTCATAGAGCCTCCTTCCTTGCCTGGTGTCGCTTCTTCCTACTAAATCTGGGCTGCAGCGGCAAGTTTGGCGGGAGATTTTTAACAGAGCAATCGGTTGACTTTTGGCGCCCATGCATTTGAATAAGGACACGGGAGAGGAGGAACACGACTATGCTGATTCGTTCTTGGCGCGGCTGGGAGATGCCGCAGCGCCTCGCCACTCCGGAAGACGTGTATTTCAACCGACGCAGATTTCTCCAAGCCCTGGGGCTTACCGGCCTGAGCGCGCTCGGCCTCGGAGGGGTGAGCCTGGCCGAAGGCCAGACCGCCGCCGAGCTAGGTGCTCTTCGGGGCCTGCCCGAGCCCGGTCCGACCGCTGATCTCTATCCGGCAAAACGCTCGGAGCGCTATACCCTGGACCGACCGTTGACCAGAGAAATCGTGGCCGCCACGTATAATAATTTCTATGAGTTTTCGTCCCGCAAAGAACACGTCGCCCGCTTGGTGTCCAATTTTCAAACCCGACCATGGCAAATCGAGGTGACGGGGCTGGTCAAGAAACCGCAAGTTCTGGATATTGATGAGCTCGTCCGCCGCATGCCGCTTGAAGAGCGCTTGTACCGCCACCGGTGCGTCGAAGCCTGGTCCATGGCTGTCCCCTGGACAGGTTTTCCAATCAAGGCATTTATCGATTTGGTTGAACCCCTGTCCTCGGCAAAATTCATCCGCATGCTGACCTTCAATAACGCCGACCAGGCTCCAGGGATGCGGGATACGAGCTACCCCTGGCCGTATTTTGAGGGCTTGAGCCTGGCCGAGGCAACGAACGAGCTGTCACTTTTCGTGACCGGCATCTACGGCCACGAGTTGACCAAGCAGCACGGCGCTCCGATTCGCCTCGTCGTGCCCTGGAAGTATGGCTACAAGAGTATCAAGTCGATTGTTCGGATCGAGTTTACCGCCACCGAACCCGGTACGTTTTGGTCCTCCCTCATTCCGTGGGAGTACGATTTTATGGCCAACGTCAACCCGGCGGTACCCCATCCTCGCTGGTCCCAGGCATATGAGCGGGTGATCGGCACTGACGAACGCAGGCCAACCCTACCGTATAACGGGTATGCAGAGTTTGTGGCTGGTTTGTATCGGGCCTAACAGGACCCCCCGTGCCTTGAGCTGGGCGGGGGCCGCCCTGCTGGCGGTGTGCTCCGCCTGCGCCGTCCCGCCCGATCGCACGCCTGAGGTCGCGGCCGATCCTGCCTCCCTGTACGCCTACCACGGAAAACCCGGAGCCTGGTTTACGCCCTGGCGGCGGCGGGACGTTTCTTTTTTCGACATCCTGCGTTGGAGCGTGTCACGCAACGCCTATACTGGTGAGCGGCGGAACCCACCCGCCGTGCCCCGGGTCGAAAATGACGGGAGTTCCCTGGCCGCAGCGGAAAAGACAGCCGCGCTCACCTGGGTGGGACACTCCACCTTTGCCGTCCACGATCGGGCCGACGTCTTTCTGACCGATCCGCACTTTGGTCAGCGCGCCTTCCTCCCCAAGCGTCATCATCCACCCGGAATCCCGATTCAGGCCGTTCCCGCCGACGCCTTTGCCGTTGTGTCGCACAACCACTACGACCACCTTGACGCCTATAGCGTTGAGACCCTGCCGCCGTCGGTCCACTGGTTTGTTCCGATGGGCTTGGCCGAGTGGTTTCGTGACCGGGGTCGCCCGAATGTGGTCGAGCTTGACTGGTGGCAAACCGTCCGGCACGGCCGCTGGACAATCAGCTGCGTGCCCTCCCAACACTGGTCGCTGCGTATCGGTCAAGCGCAGAACTCGACCCTATGGTGTGCTTGGGTGATTGCCTCGGACGAACGCCGCTATTTTTTTGGTGGGGATACGGGCTATTTTCACGGCTTTCGCGAAATCGTCCTGCGCTACGGTCCGATTGACGTGGCACTGCTCCCGATCGGCGCCTATGAACCGCGCTGGTTTATGCGCTACTCGCACATGAATCCGGCCGAAGCCTATCAGGCGTTTCTGGATTTAGAGGCGCGCTGGATGATTCCGTGTCACTGGGGAACGTTTGATCTGACCGATGAGCCGTATGACGAAGCCCCGCGCGAGTTGCGCCGGGTGGTCCGGGCCGCGGGGGCGTCGCTCGATCCCATCAAGATTATGGCGATCGGAGAGCGCTGGCAGGTGCCCGAAGAGTAGGGGACTCCCCCGCAGCCCTCGGTCCGGGTCTATTGGGCGAAGGCCTCGATCGCGTTCCGCACCGCGTCCCCGTAGCTCTGGCCACCGACCGGCGACGGATTAAAAATCGGCATCTGAATACCGGCTTCTTGAAAAACGGCCAGTCGCTCACGGCAGCGGGCCGGCGGACCGATCAGGCACAGCTCATCGGCCATTTTCTCCGACACAAAGCCGCTGCCGTCATTCTTGAGCAGGCCGGCCGCCTCGTCCTCATAGCCGCTGTCGTGGAAGAGTTTGTTATAGAACGGGAGGGTGCCGTAGAACATCAGGCTCTGTTTGGCCGTCTCCATCGCCGTGTCCATATCGTCATGAATACAAGTGATGAGACCGGTCGTCACATCCACCTCAGAGATCGACCGGCCAGCCTTGGCCACGCCTTTTTCCAGCGCGGCTAGGGTGGTTGGAAGCCGGCCGGTAGGACACAGGTAGAGCATGACCCCGTCGGCCATCTCGCCGCTGAGTTGGACCGTACCCAGGGCCAACGCACCAATATAGATCGGCACGCCATAGCTCGCCGCCCGCGGTTGCATCGCCATCCCCGGGATTTCTTTGCCGGCCGCCACGTCGCGCAGCGCACCGATATAATTGCGCAGAAAAGTCCGTGGTTTTTCCATTTTCTCCTGATACACGCCCTCAACAATAGGCCGATGGCTTACCCCGAGCCCGAGAATCAAGCGCCCTTTTGAGGTATCGTCAATGGCGACTGCGGTCTGGGCGCACAGGGCGGGATGGCGCAGATAAATATTGGCGATCCAGGTGCCGACCTTAATCTTTGAGGTTGCTTGGGCCATAATCTGGCAGTTCATCAGGGAGTCATTCATAAACTCCGGCGAAAAAATTGCCTCAAACCCGGCTGCCTCGGCGTGACGTGCCAAATCTCGCAGCTCGTTAAAGGTGAGGCCCGACATATTGGCAGCAACAATTCCTAGTCTTGCCATAAATCTGTTCTCCTTATTTGAGAGAGCGCATGCTCGGGTCAGTACACCACACTCTTGACGCGTCTGCAATGTTGTGGGTGGAGGGCTTGGGCGGTTTGTCCTTACGCTTTCGCGCCGGCGTGGTCGAAATCAGACCGAACACGTGTAGTCGGGACGAGAGTTGCCCAAACGTTTCACGCTTGGGGTGAGGCGTTGACAAGTCTAGCAATCCCGAGGGCGCTTCTGGTCTCGATAATCTATTGATTGATGTAGGACTTTTTAGTAATTGGTCTCAATGATTATTGGATGCTGGGCGAGGTACAAAGGGGAGCAGATATGGCAGCAGGGGTCGCGAGTTTGCAGAAACAGGCCGCCCGAGTCCTGGCAAGCTTAGAAAAAGAGATTGCGAAAAAAGAGAAGGAAATAGCCGCTCTGCGGGAAGAGGCCGATCTCTGCGTGCTCATCTTGGGAAAGCAAACTCCTAAAGCTTCAGCCAAAGGCGCGCCTCGGAAACGGATCGATTGGGCAGCAGTTCTCAACGGCTTACCAGATCAGTTTAGCACCAAAGATGTGATTGCAAAGGTCGATAAGTCCGCGGCCGCGGTCTACACGCAGCTGTACCAGATGGCAAAGACGGGCCGGCTGAAGCGGACCAAGGACGGATACGAGAAGGTGTAGAGGAGCCTTCATCCCGATGCTGACAACAGCGCTGTCAGACGCATGAGTAGGTATCGTATAGTTCTCTGGTTGAAGTTGAAGTTGCTGTCGTCTCTGGTCTCGTTCATGTATGAGTTTTCCGCACAGGAAATTCCGATCACCCTTGTCCCGGCCGATACTCAGGAAAGAAGGCATGGGCGATACTCCCCCTATTGCACGCGGCCTCCTCACCGTCGCCGGCTCCTTGATCAACCGCAGTGCCGCCTGCCCAGAGAATTGTCCCTGGACGGCTAGGTGGGGCAGGTTCGGGAGATTGTGCCCTTCGCGCTAGTGGCCAAGGAGAGCGTCCTCAAGGGAGGATTCGTTCCGCAAGAGAATCCGGCTGAGGTGATGTGGTAGTGAGTGAGAACGTCACGGTGTTCGGCAGACCAAGCCTTGGGGACGCGTCTGTGTTACGCAAGCACCAGGACGACCCCGTTCCGGAATCGGTCAATCGCCAGGGAGACTTTGTCCTCCCCTCCGGCGATAAGACCGATTGTTCCAATGCCGGTATGCTGGCTCGACGCCCGCCGACGATCCTGCCCGATAGGACTCTGGCCGAGACCCCCATCAAAATCCAGCGTGCTGCCAGTCGCACGAACGGCAACGCTCTGCATGCAACACGCCCCCTTCGCTGGCCAGCCTACAGGATTGCCGGTGCCCCGACGGGGGGACGTGCGATTCCTAAACCGGGTGAGGGCTCACTGGCCTGGCCCGGGGTGCTCTTTCTCGATGCCCTCCCGGGATTTCGCAAAAAGGGTTTGGCAGTTTTCCACTCCCTCCTAGAAGACACACGGGCGACAATCGCGCGGCCGCTGGACTCGGTTTCCTCCCCGACACACATTCTGTTGGTGGCCGATATCCTCCACCTTCGACCCTATCGGGCCAGGGCGTTCAGGCCGCTGCGAGATCGTGTGGACATGCAGGCCGAGGGCCCGGCCGTGCAATATAGAGAGCCGAGCCGAGGGAGGACGGCTGAAAACCCGACAACGTTCCGAGTGCGGGCGAACTGTGTCCGACAGGTCAAGCTCACGCGCTTCTCCGGGCGACGGGTGTTCTGCAAGGCGCCCGTGACGAGGCGGAACCTCCGGCGGTTTTGCCAACCCGGTGAGAGCGGTGGTGCAAAGCTCCTAGAGAATGCCATGGCCCGGCTTGGACTGAGCCCCCAGGCATCTCCTCAGATTCTGAAAGTCGCCCGCACCCTTCCGACGGGCGAGGAACACCTTGACGGAGCGCGCCTAGGTGCAAACGATTCAGGAGCGTGCGCATGATGGGCAGGAAGGGCGCGGTTTACCGTCCCCGGTTCCGTATGGATGGAGCATCGTGCTGATTAACATTGATAACGTCAAACGCCGACAGCTAGAGATTAAGACCGAGGTGGCCGCCCTGCGCGCCCACCTGCGCGTGTCTGAAGCACCAGACCAGCGCACCAGATTGGAAGAGCTGAAGGCCCTGGCCGATTTTCTGCGTACGCTCTCCCTGGTTCACGCCCGGCTTGATCGGGGAGAGCCGAAGAATCTGGCCGAAATAGCCGAGTATCGTCCTCCGGATAGCGAGCGGCTGTATATCTTTTCTGGCGATCCACGCCCCTTTCTGTCATGGCGAGCCCTCCTTGAAGTCTGTCTGGTTGCCGGTCCGAGTGCGGAGGGCAAACTGCCCGCGCTGTACTATCTCTACCACGCCCCCCAAGGCGCGTTGGCCGTCATGGCCGGTGTCCGCTCCCTGCCGCGCGATTACCTCGTGGCGGAAGAGGCCGGGTCGGCCGCTTCGCCGTTTTCAGCCAGGGATTTACTCAGCACCTTTTGTGTGTATCCGCAACGGGTCGGCAGCAACGCGTTTGTGTTTCGCAGTTTTCCTATCTGGCTGCCCGAGCAATTATCGGCCGAGCGTCTAGAGGAGGCTGTGTTTCAGTTTTTCCGGGAGAATTTTTCTGATACCCGGCCTGCTCTGCTGTGGGATCATCCCAATTTTCACCGCGTCGCTGAACTCATGCGGATGGGATGGTGGAAGAGGCTGAACGGGAAAGCCTCCATCGAAAACACATAAAAAGGCCGCAGCCTATAGAGAGAGGGCTGCGGCCTTGGTGTCTTTGCGAACTGTCCCTAGGCGGCCTTGAGGTCAGGGACGACGGGGTCGCGTTTGCCGGAGGCCGGCAGCGGACGGGTGCCGGGCATCTGTTCAAACGGACCGGGCAGGTCGAACTCTTTGGCCATCTCACGCATGGCCGGCAGGACTTCCTCGCCCAGCAGCCGGAGACAGGTCTTGCGCTCCTCAAAGGTCATCGGGCCGTGGTGGTACCAGACGCCGAAGATGCCCGGCCGCAGCTGTTCGAGCATTGTGCGGAGTCTGGCAATAACGGTCTTGGGCGTTCCGGCGATGATCAGGCCGGCTTCTTTGGCATTCTTGTAATTCTCGCCAATGCTGTCCAAGACTTCCTGAACGTTGACGTTCCCCTCCGTCTGCCGAATGATTTCGGTCCCGGTCCGGGGATCGACTAGAGCCTGGGCTAAACGCTTGGTCGCCGCTTTCGAGTTGTAGCCCGGAGGGAACATCCACTCGGGCCGGGCAAATGAGCCAAACCCGCCGCCAAACACAAAGCCGCGTCCCAAGCGTTCGGCTTCTTCCTCTGTCTCGGCCACAACCACGTTCTGGAGATACCCGAAGTTCTCTGGACCGGCCTGGTAGCCCTGCTGCTCGGCCACGTCGGCGTACAGATTGACCATCTCAATCGTCGGTTCCAGATTGGTGCCCAGCGCAACGTAGGGATAACGATGTTGGGCCGACCACACCACGGTTTCGGGACTGACCAAGCCGGGGATCCACTGTTGGGGCACCGGCTTTTGGATCGGCAGCTGCCAGGGGTTGACAAAGCGATAGTGGAAGTGCTTGCCCTCGTAGCGCCACGGGCCGGGTTTGGTCCAGGCCTGATTGATGAAGTCGTGGGCTTCGTTAAAGCGCTCACGGTTGTAGGCCGGGTTGATGTTGTTGGCGATCTGCTCGCTCCCCGCCCCGCGCACCCAACCGGGCACTAAACGCCCGCCCGAGATCATGTCGATGGTGGCCAACTCTTCGGCCAAACGCAGAGGGTCGCCCACGGGCAAGGGGTTGCCGAGTAGGACGATTTTGACCCGCTTGGTGATGCGGGCCAGAATTGCGGCTTCGACGTCCATCACACCACCGCCGCAAAAGGGCGTTTGGTGGTGTTCGTTGAGCATCACCCCATCAAAACCGAGTTCTTCGGCGTAGATCCGCTCATCAAGATATTCGTTCATGAGCTGACCGCCGCGTTCGGCATCGAAAACTGTGTTCGGGATACCAAAATAGCTCGGGCCGTTTTTGATGATGTCTTCTTCCGGGACATCGACATACTCCCGTTCCGAGAAGGACATAATATGCATACCACTTCCTCCTTTGCTGTCTGGAATGGCTCTTCCTTAGCACCAAATGGACGGCAATGATAGGCGTGGCTGGTACAGAGCTCCGATCTTTTCGGATCTCAGGCCGGGTGCGCAGCAATTTCCCGGCGAGATAAGGCTAGACGGCGCCCCCACCGCCCCAGGGGGCAGAGAGGCGGAGCACCGTTCATAGAGCCGGGCAACCGGAAAAGTCGGATCGAGACATCTCGTCGCAGAAGGGCTGCCCCTGGTGGTGCTCCAGCGGGGAGGGCAAGGAGGGGAGCCGTTTGCGGTGATTCCGGGAACAGCGACATATTCCCGCGCCGAGCAGGACCTCCTTAGGAGGTATAATCGCTGCCTGCTTTGCGGTGTGGAGCCCTCATTGGACCGTAAACCGCTCCTGCATCCGCTCCCACCAGGCGTGGAGACCGGCTGCATGGTCAAACAGCGGCTCGTCGCTGACTCTGGTCACGAAGGTGAAGGTTCCGAACAGACAGATATCGGCATAGCTGAAGGCGCCGAAAAAATACGCCTGACCGGCCAGCGTGGCGTTCAGATCGGCCAAGACTTTTTGCAGTTGAGGGCGGAACTCGTCCCGTCTGGCCGCGATGTCTTCAAGCCGCGCGCCAAAGCGCGGCTCCCGCGACTGGCGGAAGTAGTGGCGGTCGCCCGGCTCAATTTTGGCAAAGATATCGTTGACAACAACCGGGAGCAGGGCCGGGTGAACGGTATTGTCCACGTACAGATTAAAAAAGCGGCAGGCTTCCTTGTGTCCCAGAGCGGGAAAAATCTTGGGCTCGGCCTGCCGTTCCTCAAGATCACACGCAATCGTCCATGAGTCGGACACGACCGTGCCGTCGTCGTGCTTGATGACCGGGACGCGGTCTTGGCCGGAGAAGGCAAGCTTTTGCTTTTCCGTAAAACGCACCGTCTGGGTTGTGTAGGGGAGGTTTTTGTAGCCTAAGACGGCCTTGGTCCGCGTACAAAACGGACTAAAGCGCAGATCGTTCGCACCAACGAGATCGTACAGTTCAATCATGGTCGGCTCCCTCCGCGGTCATACCTACACGGCCTTTCCCATAGCTCTTATTTTTTGTCAAGCCGTCTGCTAGGTATGGAACAGTACCCCTAGGGTGACAAGGAGGAGAGACGATGTGTGGCCGCTACGCCTTGACGTCAGACGCAGAACGCCTTGAGGAACGCTTTGGGTGTTCCCTGTCCGGCGTCTCCTACTCTCCCCGCTATAACATCGCCCCTAGCCAGTCGGTTTTGGCCCTGATCAACGCGGCCGACAATACCGAACGGCGGGCGGGCTTTTTGCGCTGGGGGCTGATTCCGCCGTGGGCCAAAGACCCATCGGTCGGGGCCAAGATGATCAATGCTCGGTCTGAGACGGTGACGGAAAAGCCCAGCTTTAAGCACGCCTTGCGCAGGCGTCGGTGTTTGATTGTCGCGGACGGATTTTACGAGTGGAAAAAAGACGGCTCGACCAAGACCCCGCTGTATATCAGCCTGCGCTCGGGCGAGCCGTTTGCCTTTGCCGGGTTGTGGGAAAAATGGGCCGCCGAGTCCGGCGAAGCGATCTATTCGTGTACGATTCTTACCACCAGCCCTAACGCGCTGACGGCGCCTATTCACCACCGCATGCCGGTGATCTTACCGTCTGAGGCCGAGACGCTGTGGTTGGACCGGACCGTTCAGGAGCCCGACTCGGTGCTTCCCCTGCTTACGTCCTATCCAGCCGAGGCAATGAGAGCCTTCGCCGTGTCGGCGTTTGTCAACTCTCCCCGCAACGAGAGCCCCGAGTGCCTGAGGCCGCTGGACTAAATCCTCTCTCTCAGGGTTCATGTCCCAAATTCAGGCGGGCGTTTTTCCAAAAACGCCCGCATCCCCTCTCGGGCATCGGCGGACAGAAAAAGTTCGGCCTGGCTGTCATGCTCATAGCTGAGGATTGCCTCTAGGTCGGCGTCGGCTCCAAGGTACACTCCGCGTTTGATATACGCCAGGGTCTGGGGCGGCCCGGCGGCCACCCGCCGGGCAAAATCGAGGGCGTCGGTCCGAAAACTCTCGTACGGATAGATCCGATTTAGCAAACCTAGCCGAAGGGCCTCGGCGGCATCAATCCGCTCGCCGATCATCATCAACTCCAGGGCTTTGGCCGTTCCAACCAGGCGGGGTAATGACGAGAAACCCGCCCAGTCCGGGACGAGCCCGATTTTGACAAAGCTCTCGGCAAAGCGGGCGGTGTCGGAGCCTAAACGGAGGTCGCAGCCCAGAGCGAGATTCATCCCCGCCCCGGCAGCCGCGCCGTTCACCGCCGCAATGACCGGCTTGGCCATGCGGCGGATGAGCCGTATGATCTTGCCGCCAACACCCATCCGTTCTTTGATCACGGCGTCGTTGTCGTCGGCTTGGAGTTTGGCCATACTAGCGATATCACCTCCGGCGCAGAAGGCTCGGCCCGCGCCGGTAAGCATCACGCACCGCACCGCACTGTCGTCGGCCGCCCGTTCCAGCGTGGCTAAGAGTTCCTCGCGCATCGTCCCCTCAAAGGCGTTCAACACCTCCGGGCGATTGAGGGTAATAAGTGCAACGCGCTCCGACACGTGAGTCACAATTCGGTTTGTCGCCATACGCATCTCTCCTTAACATAAATCTCATTTTTTGCTCGGCGGATTGAGCAATGCTGTGCTATCTCTTACGGTGTGGGTGTCAAGCCCTTCCGTAAACCGTCCGGCCACCTCGGCCACTTTCGTTCTGCCGCTTCTTGCCCTCTCTGAGCCAGAGATGATCCAGGGTATGGCTCGTCATGCCAACGCCACTGCCCGTAGCGCGACAGGCAGCCGGACGTGTCGACCTCCGGCACGCTTCGGCAGGCCTGTCCTCTGATCCGTTCTGCTCCAGCTTGCTGATATGTTGGAGGAATGTCACCCGATCTAACTCTCACCCTTCCTCGCCCCTCTGTCTAGCGAGCTCTCGGGCTTGAGCGAGTCGCGGGGCTGCCTCTCCTTCTTTTGCATGGCAGACCAAGAGAGGAGGGGCCCAAGGCATAGAGCAACGCATTGCCGGCTCTGAGCACGTCTTTCCTCTGTGAGACGGACAAAGCCATTTTTAATCGAAAGAGTCTTCCCCACATCCTTATTCACACAAGCAAGCGTATCCTCAAAGAGCCGCTGGAAGTTCTGGAGGAGGTTCAAATTTCCGGCGCTTTCTCTGGTGTCCCTCTTTTGCTAGACGGTTTCGGCGCGGGGGCAAGTCCCCTCATCGACCCGCCCATTCACTTCACCATCTCTGCGTCCTCATCTGCTGTTCGTGGTGCATAGGGCGCAGAGGTCTCCGCTCATCTGCTTGGCGCCTCTCAGTACAGAAGCAGGACAACGAGAACAGGGCCGACTTGGAGCGGGCCAGGGCTTGTGGACGGTTTCTGACAGATAGCCCAGACTTTAATGGCGTAAAAGACCTGCTAGTCCCGGAGGTTGAAGAGGCAACCGCCGGAGCAGGCCGGCCCGCCCCCTTCAGTGGGAGCGGTGGACTTTTTGCTATTGATGGCCCGGGGCCGGTGCGGTTTTTTGAGGGCGCGTTGCCACCGGAGGACTGAGACCTCAGGACATTGTCCCCGACCTCTTCGTTGGCTCTTCCCTAAAGACAGTGGCGCCACCCCCTCCGAGGGAGCGGCGTTGGCCTTCAGTGGAGCGGATGGATCGCGGTCAGGTGTGATGACACGCTGGAGTTTCTCGTTGGCACCCCGTAGAGATGGTCTTCTCTACGGGGCGAAGTCTCGGAACGAAGGGCCGGCCCTTGGCCACTTTTGATAATCCTCATCCGCATCAAGGGGCACGCTCCGGCGCTTGTATATGATGGGGATTTGCCCCCGAGCAAAACACAACGGGCTCAAAAAATTATCTTGAGGCCAAAAGGGGATCCTCTTGCCGCACGGCGGTGTCAGGCAGGGAGACAGGCGGCCAGGTGAATCAGGGCTCGGACCGCTGTTGCGTCCCGCGTTTCTAAGGTCTCAACAGCCTGGATACAGCGCTCGGTCTCTTCTTGATTCAGCCGGGTCTGCAGGCAGGTGCGCACCTTAAGGAGGTGGTCCTCGCGTTCCAGCGGCGGCAGACCCCAACAGCCTTGAGGACCAGTGCAGCGGGCGTGTAGGCGGCTGCCGTCCTTGAGGGTCAGCCTGGTCTCAACCCACATCTTTTCCAACTGGCCGGGAATGGTGTCTGATTGTACAAGGCTGATTTTGGGCAGCAGCGTCTGCATGTCAGACCCGAACCGGCGTTCATCCGAAAAGGAGTCGATCGTGACCGCTCCGTCCAACAGCGCCGTGGCCAGCGTGTATTGAAAGCTAAATTTGCCGTCCAGGCCGCTCTGTGGAGCGGGCCGGTCGACATACGGCATGACCGGGGTGGTGAGCTCGACGGACGCAATGGCGGCGGGGGTGTCGAGCTGGCGATGCAGCTCCAGCCCGGTGCTAATCGCAAAATGGGTCGCGTACTGGCTGGGAAACAGTTTGATGACAAAGCCCGGATCGACCAGGCGATACGGATGACCAAAGTCTAACAGTTTTTCCGTATCAAAGCCCTCAGCAAAGAAAACCTCGATATAGCCATTGGGTGCCTCGAAAATCTCGGTATTGGCGCTAAAGCCACGCCGAGCCAACAGGGCGGCGTCGAGCCCGGCGGCCGCTGCCCAGCCGCAGTGGGTGGCCTTGGTCATAGTGCCAACGTTGGCCATGATTCCACCCGCCCGAGAGGCAGCCGTGCCCAGGGCGTGGCCGAGCTGGCGTTGATCGAGTCCCAGGACATGGGCGGCGGCCACGGCTGAACCCATGACACCCACAACTCCCGGTGGATGGTACTTGAGCTGGGCCGGGGTGTGTTGGTGTGAGGCCAGACGAATGCGCCCTTGGATTTCGCAGCCTTTGGCAAAGGCGGCAATCAGAGTGCGTCCGTCCGCCCGCTCGGTTTCGGCCAGGGCTAAGATAGTCGGCAGGGTCGGGGAAGTGGCGTGGGTGGGCGGACTCCACATTGGCTCGTAGTCGAGCACGTGCATAGCCGTACCGTTGACGGACGCGGCTGACACCGGAGAGGTTTTGAAACCCGCTCCGAGGACGCTTGAAACCGGCCTCCCGCCCAGGCTCTTCGCATGCGCCGCCGCAATCCGTGGCCCGTCCTCTAGTGAGCCGGCCACGGCCACCGCAATCCCGTCCAGCATAATCCGCTTAGCGACCGTCACGACCGCCGCCGGCAGGTTCTCAAAGTGGGTCTGAGTCAGGATGTGACACAGGTGTTGAGTGACAGGCGTTCCCACGCGTTGCCTTTTTAGAGAAACCGTTTTTGCAGCGTCTCGACTTCGGGCGTGCCGATAATGTGTTCGCGTTCGGCAAACGATACCATTTCGTCGACGAGAGCGGCGGTAGTGCCGTCTTGGCGAATGGCCGCGGCCGCGCGCTGCATAGCGTGAATGGCGGCCCGCTGCAAATCTGAGGGGACGATCATGATCCGGTAGCCCAAGGTGGCGAGTCGCTCGGCCGCTACCAGCGGCGTTTTCCCGCCCCAAAACATATTGATCAGCAGTGGAGTCTGAACGGCCTGGGCAATGCGTTCAATCTCTTCGAGTGACTGTGGGGCCTCGACAAAGACCATGTCCGCTCCGGCCTCGGCATAGGCCCTCCCCCGTTCGACCGCCGCCTCAAGGCCACTGACGGCTCTTGCGTCAGTGCGGGCAATAATGAGCAGGTGTTCACGGGCCTCAAGTGCGGCTCGAATTTTTTGGCACATCTCGTGAGTGCCGATAATCTCCTTGCCCTCGTAGTGACCGCAGCGCTTGGGTTCGACCTGATCTTCGATATGGGCGGCGGCAGCACCGGCCTGTTCACAGGCGCGGACGGTCCGCACGACGTTGACCGCGTTGCCGTAGCCGGTATCGGCGTCCATGATGAGCGGCAGTCGGGTCACCGCGCGAATCTCTTCCAGCCGCTTGAGCATTTCGGTCTGGGTCACCAGGCCTAGGTCAGGATAGCCCATGCTGCGCGAGATCGCCCCGCCGCTGATGTACAAGGCTTCAAATCCCGCGGCCTCGGCAATCCGCGCCGACAGGCCGTCGTAGACACCGGGAGCGGTGAGGAGGGCGCCGCGGTTGAGGAGGGCTCGGAGCTGGTTTGGACCTTGGGTGGCTTGGAGCATGTTTATTCTCGATGCTCCCGGGCAAACCGCGCCGCGTGCACCCCAGCCAGCCGGCCAAAGACCGCCCCGCGCATGAGGCCGGCTCCACCCGGATAGTTGTGATAGAAAAATCCGCCCGTCATCTCACCGGTGGCGAACAGACCCGGAATCGGTCGCTCGAGCTGGTCGACGACCACGGCGTCGGTGTTAATCCGAATCCCGCCAAACGTGAAGGTAATGCCCAGGCTGACCGCATAGGCACAAAACGGCGGCGTCTCAATGCGGGTGGCCCAGTTGGTTTTGTCGGGCTGTAGGCCCACGGTGTGTTTGCCGTCCAGAATGTCGGGGTTAAAATCGCCGTCTTGAACCGCCGCGTTATAGGCCTCAAGCGTCGCGAGGAAGCTGGCTTTGCGAAAGCCGAGCGCGCTGTAGCGCTGCTCGATCCGGTCGGCCAGGGCGGACAGGCTGTCGGCCACCACCGGCGTGCCGGTATTATAGCGCGTCTCCAACAGCGGTGTGGTTGTTTGGTCAAAGACCTGAAAAATGGTCGCCCGAGGCTGGCCCAAAATCTCTCGACCCATTTTGGCGTAGGTATACAGATTCAAATCCTCGCCCTCGTCAACAAAGCGTTCGCCCTCAAGATTGATCATGATTGAGAAGGGATACGACAGCCGGTTGGTCTTGTCGGTCAGCCGCAGCTCGCCGTAGCTCGGCGCGTCTGCGTCAATTGGCGTGGCGTGACAGCCGGCCCATTCGCCGTAACTCTGGGCACCGATGTCGAGTGCCTGTCGGATCATTTCGCCAGTATTAAAGCGCGTGCCGCGCACCTTGACCAGACTCCAGGGCGGGCCCAGGTAAGCCGTTCGCATCTCGGGGCTGGCCTGAAACCCGCCGCTGGCCAGCACCAGCGCCCGGCAGGCCAGGGTGCGGAGGCCGTCGGGTCCCCGCACCTCAAGACCGCAAATCCGTCCGCCTGAGGTGGTGACAATACGTCCGGCCTGGGTCTCATATCGCACCGGAATATCGGCCTCGTCGGCCAGCCGAAAGAGCGTGCTCGATAGCAATACGCCCTCGCCTTTGGCCCGGAGCGCCCCACCTCGCGACAGCTTGACCTTTGAGGAGCCGGCGCTCGTGACCGCTCCCACCGCCCGGCTGAATTCCCAGCCCACTCCCAGGTCGGCCATCCAGCGGACGGTGTCATAGGAACGATCGACCAAGGTTCGACTCAGCGCTGGATCGGTCCGGCCCCCGGTCACTCGCTCTAAATCCCGCAGATAGTCTTCGCGGGTGTATGGATCGAGCGACACGGTGCTGGGATCATCGTTTTCTCGTACCACCGCGATCAGCTCTTCGAGACTGTTATAGACGCAGCGAAACACACCGCCGGTGAAGCGCGTGTTGCCTCCACGCAGTTTCTTGGTGGCCTTCTCGAGCACGACGACCCGGGCGCCTTCGGCGCGGGCGGCCAGCGCCGCGGTAAAAGCCGCGTTGCCCGCCCCGACCACGATGACATCGAACGCTTCATGTGACACGGGCTCCTCCTTAAACTTATCGGCCGAGGTCTGGTGAGGCAGTCCGCAAAACGCCAGCCTCCCCCGGCCAACTACACCTTTTGCGGCTTTGCATCAACAACGCGCCTGGCCGCTCACCAGACAGGGGACGCAACGTATCTGAGAAGGCCCACGTGAGGATGTGGTTCGGCTAGAGCTCTAACCCCGGCCGAACTGCCAGTCTCAGACGTGGAAAAATACGGGCGGCCGCCACTATCCGTAGGGCGTCACGGTTGCGCGAAGCGCACGGAGAGCCGCTGCCGGGACTAACCAACAGATAGTGAGGTTCGAAAGGCTTGACCCACTAGGGCCGAGTAGCGTACAGGATAAGAGAGTGACTGCAGTCAAACACAAAAGTAAGGAGGGTTGTTATGGCACGACCGAGAGGAATGTCCCATGTAGCGCTGTGTGCCCGTGACTTTGACCGCTCGCTGCATTTCTACCGTGATCTGCTCGGCTTTAAAGTTGCCCAGGAGGGCACCAACGTTGAGGGGCGGGACGAGGATCAGGGCATTTATCGCGTCAAAAATCGTAAGATTCGATTTGCCACCCTGCGTTATGGCCGGGCAAAAAAGGGACCGTACGGCATGACGGAAGACGCTCCGATTGTGGTTCTCATCGCCCCGGAAGGAAAGCCGCCGACCGGGCGCAGCATCAAGGTTGATCAGGTTGGCATCTCACACATCGGCTTTTGGGTCAAAGGGCTCAACGCAATGTACAAAGACCTCACGGCCAAAGGGGTCAAATTTGCCGCCGCGCCGCACGTCTTGGCCAAGACCAAAGAGGGCACCATCCGCAGCGCGTTTGCTGAGGATCCGGACGGCATTCTCATCCAACTCGACGAGATGGTCCCGGCCAAATAACACGCCCTAGCTCGCGCCTTCAGGGGTGCCGGTCCGGATTGCGCGGGCTCGGGCTTCCATCTCTTGCGCCTCGGCCTCGCGCTCCATCTTTCTCAGCAGCCCGGCATAGACCTCCAACGCGGCCGCCACCGCCGGGTGCTTTAGCCCCAGCGTTTCTTCTCTGATTGTCAGTGCCCGCTGAAAAACCGCCTCGGCCTCTGGATAGCGCCCCTGGCCGCAGTAGGTTTCCCCGAGGCCGACGAGACTGCTGGCGACGGACGGATGGTGGGGGCCAAAGGCGTCTTCCCTGATGTCCAAGGAGCGCTTAAACAGCGCCTCGGCCTCGGTATAGTGGCTCTGGTCGCCGTAAATTGCCGCCAGGTTGTTGAGGCTGTTGGTGAGACTCATGTGGCGCGAGCCGTGAAGATTCTCTTTGATCGCCAGGGAGCGCTTGATGAGGGCTTCGGCCTCCTCGTACAGACTCCGGTCCCGACACAGCGAGGCCAGGTTGTTGAGGCTCTGAGCGACGAGCAGGTGGGTGGGATCGAGCAGCGCTTCTCGAATGGCCAAGGCGCGTCGATACAGGGGCTCGGCCTGGTCGTATTTCTTCTGGTTGTGATACAGATTGGCCAGATTGTTCAGGATTAGGGCCAGGTGCAGGTCTCCCTCGCCGGAATTTTCCATCTCTTTGAGGGCGGCCAGAAAGAGTTTCTCGGCTTCGGCGTAACGGCCCTGCAGGTAGAGCTGGGTCGCGGCGTGATTGTTGGTCTCCCAGCGCGAATCGTCGCTCATGATCTCATCCCTCTATGCTATCAACCCGTTGCGTATACCGAGGCCGAACTGATCGTCCGGCCGGGTGCCATAAAATTCATGAAAAAATACTAGCCTGAGTAGGCGGGCAGGGCTAGTTGCTTCCACCGTCATGCAGGACAGGCGGTAGAGGCGGTTCATGTACAGCGTGTGCAAGGGCCGACCGCCGGCAGAAATGGGGGGAGCGGGAAACGGGGCGGGACAGGGAGGTTGAGGCGGCCCGTGTATCATCTTCCCATGCAAAACGGGACACGGCCGCCGACCCGATCCGTTGGCTCTGCCCGGGAGCGGTAGGATGGAGCAGGAGGCGCGGATACAGGTGGGGCTGCTATAGTGCCAAGGAGAATCTCGGCCCCCGCACCGCCCCGTCATACGTAGATTCCCGGGCCTGTGTCTTGGGTTCTTGGTTGTGGCTTCCTCATTGACTCGTCATGCTTGAGGGCGACGGGGCCGACCTGTCCGGCATTGGCGTGGTCTCAAGCTGAGAGTCTGAGGTCACGGGAACCGTCTTCCCGATTCCGAAGTCCGGGCCGCGCCTAGTTTGGCTGTCGAACGCCGCCCGCGCGATCATCGACGCCATCCCGCACTATAGCCCCGATTGCCCCTTCGTGTTTGCGGCCCGGCCCGCCACGCGCACAGCGACAACGTCGAATACCAATGGCACCGCATCTGCACTGCCCGGATTGCGGATTCATGACCTGTGGAACTCCTAGGCCTCGAGTGTCGCCGTGAACGGCGTCGCCATGGTGATCATCGCAAAATTGCTAGGCCATGCCCTGATCAAGATCACCAAGTGTTGTACCCATCTGTCCGACCAGTCCGTTGCGGACGCCGCGGACCGGGAGGCAGGGCGCATCCATGGGGCCCTGGCCGGAACCGGAGGGCGGAGCATGCCCAGGGTTGACCTCACGGCGCGGGTCGTCCGAGAGAGCAGCTCCTGCGATAAGGACACCATCCTGTTCGACCGGGCCACACCCGGCTTCGGACTGCGCATTCATCCTTCGGGGCCGCAAGGTCTGTATCGCCCAGGCCCGCATCAAGGGGCGAAGCAGGCGCATCGTCATCGCCCAGTACAATGAGATGGAGCCTGCCGAGGCCGCCGCACAAACGACATCCTCGCTCGCATCTGCGCCGGCGAGAAGCCCGCCGAGGATATCCGCAGGGAGAAAGAGACCCCGACCTTCCACGAGTTCACGGAAGAATCCCTACGCCGGTGCGAGCCTCACTAGGATCCGCCGGGACGCAAGACCGTACGCATCTACCCTCAAGACCTGTATCCTGCCCGCGCTCGGCAGGACACCCCTCGACCATATCGGGCCCGAGGACGGCGCCGTGTGGTTCGACGCGGCAAGCCGGGACAGACGCGGCACGGCAACCACGCCTTCGAGATACGGCGCGCGATGATGGTCCGGGCCGAGGAATGGGGTTTGTATGGGCACGGCACCAATCCCCGTCTCGGCATCCACAAGAACCTGGGCAGAAACATCGCGCGGTTCCTCGACATCGACCAACCAGCGCGGCTCGGCTGCGCGCTTGATGCCAATGAGGCCGAAGGGCCCGAGGCCGCCGCCACGATTCGCCTGCCCGCACTCACCGGGTGCTGGCGAAGCGAAGTGCTCAGTCTGCGCCGGCGCGGTATCGGGGCCGAAGCGATCAATCTACACAGCAAGACCGGCCCCCATGCCACACCGCTCGGCGAGGCCGCGGGAGCCCATATTGAGGTGCTCCCAGGCAACTGGAGACCCGATGCGTTTCTGTTCCCCCGATATGCCCACGGGCCGCAGCATGCACAGCGTCGCGTCTTGCTGGTGGGCGGTACGCGCGGACGCAGGGCTTGGCAAGCTCCGCATTCACGATTTGCGGCGCACCATGGCCAGCTGTGCCGTCATGTCCGGCGAGAAGCTGCTCGGGCAGCGAAGGCACCAGATCGCCGCCGGATATACTCACCTTGCCGACAAGCATCTCGTTGAGACGGCCGAGCGCGTCGAGAGTATCATCGCAGAGTCGATACGGGAATCAGATCAGCATCCCGCCGTCTTCTCGGAGATGAATTCTTCCCATGCCCCAATTGCTTGGGTTGCTAATTCAAATGCGTTCAGGCTCTTTCCACTGTTATCGATATAAAAAATCATTTTATGACGGACTAGAGAACCTTCTTTTGTTTGATTTAATTCACCACTGTCCTGCGAATCCTCGTATAACGTCGTTCCATCAGAACGAGAGTGTGTTATATGAGCACGGTCTCTTGTATCATGGCATTCATGAAAGGAAAGTCCGATATGTTTCCTTGAAAATTTTGCAGGGTTACCACTTCTGGGGCGATGCTTGAGTTCAAGATGTTTTATGCCGTTGCATACATCAGCACAGATTGACAAGAACTCATTGTTGCTTACGAAGCTCTCAGCTTCTTGTTTCGTACAAGTAAAGTTTTCATCATTTATCATCCAGTCCTTTAGATGGTAACAATGAACAAAAAATGACCGAACGTCGTCTTCGTACCACAGCGGCGAGCAGTCATTTTCTACCCCATCGTTGATTCTCTTAAAACGTTCATAATATCGTTTGGCCCTTTCGAACTGTTCCACATACTTGGCCATGCTGTTAGCTCCTGTGGAGTATGGCCGCAACGCAGCGAGCCATATCGCTGAAGTGCTGGACTTCCTCGGGATTGAGTGGGCGGTCGAGGATATCGCGTTTACGATAGGAGAGCCATTTCTTGAGGACCTGGTAGCCGCCGAGCTTGTAGGTCCAGACGGCGGCGGGAACACTGCGCCAGAAGGCGCGGCCGTTGAGGTAGACGTCGAATGTCGTTTCGCCGAGCACGGCCGCGGCGTTTCCCAGAGCGGCACGCTCGTTCGGCGTGTAGGCGCGTTCGACAACGCGGCCCTGCCCCGGCATCACGGCCCCGCCCTGCCCATAGTGTCCCCACCCGGCCGTGACGGCAAAGTCATCGCCGGTCATATTGCGCCCGTCCGTCGTGGCGGGAACCGCGACAGCAGCGATTTCCGGTCGCAGAGTCCCTTCCGTGATCCCCGGAACGGGCATATCGGGGTCGAGCAACCGAGCAAGCTCGCGGCCCCGCGCCGCCGATTCTGCAAGCGCTTCCGCCGCGCCTTCGGCCCTGTCAGCGGGCCAAGCCGGAAGCGGAATACGTGGCCATTCCGTGCGCAGCGCCCCGGCGTTGGCCTCACGGTAGGTGGGATCGTGCAGGACGGCAAGGACATGGTGGAACAGGTCTTCGACGTTCGCCCCGAGGCGTTCGAGCCAGCATTGCACGCTGCCTGACAGGTTGGGGCGGCGGGACGTGCCCTCCCCGATTCCGAAGCCGTCATCACGAAGCCATACGGGCATGCATGTCGCGCCCCGATCCATGAGGTCGAGACAACCGATATGCGTAATCACCTGTGGCGGCGACCACTCGCGGCGTGGCTTTTGTTGCGTGACCAGCCACTTGTTCTCCTTGAACACATGCGGCCGGTAGGGGGTGCGCTTCTCGTCGAGCAGCTTCGTTTCCGCTTCCCAGTAAAGCCACCGGTTGTCGAATGGCCGGTAGGCGAAGCGGAGGAACCCGGCCTCAATGGGCCCGCCGCGCGCGAGTAGCGTATCGCGCACCGCACGTGCGTCGAACCGCGCCGTGGTCTTCATGACGCCCGGATAGCGCCGGGCGATCTCGTCATGACTCAACTCAGGGTCGAAGTAATCGCGGATGCGCGCCTTGAGCCGGTCGAGATCGACATCGACTAGGAACCCGTCGCGGCTGGTCTTGACGCCGGGAAACGATACCGGGAACAGATCGGGCAGCGCCGGCCAGTCGAACCAGTCCTTGCTCACCGCCGTTTGCACGAACGGCAGACCGAGCGGCAGGATCGGCTTGATGTCGTCGTAAAGCGTGTCCGGCTCCGCTTCCGCCGACTCTAGCAGTTCCCCGCGCTTGGCTTTTCCCCACAGGTGGCGGAAGCCCACCGCTTCGATGGGCGCGTGATTGGCCTTGCGCACGAGCGTCGTGATAGCCGTTCCGACCTGAATACCGACAGAGCTACCTGGAACCGTAAAAACGCTCGAGTCCGGCTGACCATCGGGCGTCTTTCCTCCCTTGCGAACGTCCCCATTCAGGCAATCAATCCGAATCGCGTCGAACGCTTCAAGGTAGCGCTCCCGCATCCCTGTGAACGATAGTCCGTCGAGCCAGGAGTAGTTGGAGATGAAGCAGACCACGCCCCGGCCCGTCTTCTCGGCAATGCGCTTCTCCGCCATGCGGAAGAAGCGGACGTAGAGATCGTTCAGCCCCTGGCCCTCCGGACGGCGCACCCGCGTCGTCCAACGGTAGGCCTCGGACAACTCCCGTTCCTCGTCCACCGCCATGCCGGCAAAACCGTTATAGGGCGGGTTGCCGAGGATTACGAGGATCGGCGTCTCCTGCTTGACCCGCTCCGCCCGGTCGCGTTCCTCCTCCAACTCGGGGAAGGGCAGCGGCTTGGGCGGGTGTGGCTCCCAGCCGGTGAGCGCGTTGGTGAGGAAGACCCCGGCCCGCTCCTGCCTGTCATCCGCCAGCGGTGCGTCGAGGTCCTGCATAGTGAGCCCGACTTGCAGATGGGCGACGACGAAAGGCGCGGGCATGATCTCGAAGCCAAACACCCGTTCCAGCACCGCCTGCTTCACCCGTGCGCCGGCGAGCGCCCCGAGGCCCCGGCCTGCGAGGTTGGCCGCGATGCGGCGCAGCACTTCCGCCAGATACGCCCCGGTGCCGCAGCACGGGTCGAGCACGTAGACGTTCTCCGCCGCGAGCCCGTCGCCGATGCCGAGATCGTCCTTCAGCGCCTTGTCCACGCGGGCGACCATGTAGCGGACCACTTCCGCCGGCGTGTACCAGACGCCCAACCGCTTGCGCAGTTCGGGATCGAAGGCTTCGAGGAACGGCTCGTAGAAGTAGGGCACCGCCTCACCCTCGTTGAAGCGGGCGAGGAACGCCGCCCGGTCCACCCGGTCGAGCGCCGCGGCGGTCCAGTCCAGCACCTCGACCAGACCGAGCGACTGCAACCGTCCGGGTTGGGACACCTGTTGGAACAGCGCCGCCAGCACCGGCGCGAGCCGGGTCGCTCCCGCCGCCTCGACCCGCCCCAGCCCATTGCGGGCATAGGAGGCGAGTAGCCATGCCAAATCCTTGGGCTCGGCCAGCGCCGCGCGATGCGACAGCGCCCGGGCGAGATACTCGGCAAGACCCGCACCCACATCACGGGCGAAGGCGCGCGGTGTCTCGAGTCGGCGCGTGAACTCCGCCTCGCTGTCGGCGCAACGGAACGTCTCCAGCGTGACCTCCCGGCCCACCGCGTCCGAGCCGACGAGCGTGAACTCGTGCAGGTTGGTCACCAGCACCAGGCTATAGCGACCCCAATAGCGCGTGACCTGCTCGCGCACACCGGGCGCGCTCGCGTCCACGGCCAGCGGCTTCACCTCCACCACGCCACGCTCCGGCGTCTGGCCCTCGCACGGCTGACCCCGCTGCACCTGCTTCGCCGTGTAGAGACCGAAGTCGGGGTGCCCCGCGCCCTGGTCGGCGAGCTCGCCGACGCAGAACACCTTGGGGGTGAGCGTCGCGCCGACCGCGTTGAGCAGGTTAGCGAGCGGCCCGTAGCTCGACCGCTCCCCGGTCGCACCGCCGGAGGCGCGCACGCGCCCGAGGTCGGCGAGATATGCCTCAACCGCCGCCGTTAGTTTCTTGTTCGTTCCCGTCATTGCTTCCGTTGTAGTCGAGCACGACCCACCGTACAAGCATCCGCGCAGAATGACCGTCCCGCAGTGCGGGCACGAGACCGGATCATGTGTGCAACGTGCACGCGCACCATTCGGCGGCCGTCCTGTCCCGGCGCACCTGTGCAAGTTCATAGCTCGCCTGCAGCCGCATCCAGTGGGCCGCGGTGCCCCAGCCGATAGCCTCCAGTGCCAGCGCCATGTCCGTGGACACCCCGGCCTTGCTGTTCAGCAGGCGCGATAGCGTGCCCCGCTCGCAGCCGAGACGCGCCGACGTCTCGGTAACGTTCCAGCCCACTTCGTTCATGCTCTCGCGCATCAGCTCGCCCAGGTGCGGCGGGTTCGGCATTGGGCCGACGCGATCGCTTGCAGTGTCGTTCATGGTCAGCGCTCCCTTCCGGTCAGTGAGAGTTGATCGGATCCACGGCCACGGCGCCCCAGTTGCCCGAGACGCGGACGCTCCACCGGCCCGTGCGGTCGCCGTCCTTCAGAGGATGCAGCCGGAAGCCGTGCGCGTCGGCGCCACCCGGCCTCGACACGGCGAAAAAGCACGGTGACTCCAGTACGCTGGGACGGCAGACCAGCGGCGGTGCTTTCTGGCCCGTGCGCGTTTGGTTGAGAGTGATAGGCGCCCCTGCTTCTCGCGCCAGCGGTACCAAAGGTTTCTAACGCACTGTCACTCTTGGAGCTGGAGCAGCGACCACGACGCTGGAGCTTTCCTGCTGTTGCCGAGCGAAGCCTACCACGCCTCGTCACTGAGATGGGCTTGGGGGACTCAGGTGAACTAGTAGCAGTTGAACCGCCCGCCGCGGCCCACCAGTTCGCTACCCTGCTTGAAGATCCGGCGTTTGAGGAGTGGATAGCCCAGGCTTGCTTCCAGCACTTGCTGGGCTGTTTGGCGCGGAAGCGCTCGCACAATCGGCGGCACGGGTCTACGAGCTGGCCCGGCTGCTCGACCCCGATACGCCCGTTCCTGGGATCACGGAAGAAACTCTACCTCCGGAAATCGCCGCCATCGCGGTTCCGGCCACGACGGACGAGAGCACTGCATTGGGCGATGCCCTACCCGCGCTTGCCGAGACCACGTTCGACGTGTATCTCAACGCCGGCACCTTCCGGCGCAACGTACCTGCCGCTCTCCGGGATTCCCGGCTCGGTGGCTACTAGGTGCTCAAGAAGTGGCTTTTCTATCGCGAACACGCCATCCTTGGCCACTCGCCCGAGCCCGAGGAAGTCCATAGTGCCCGAACAGTTGCCCCACTGGATATCCCCTTGCGACAAGTCATGGAGGTCTATCGACAAATTGGGAGAACGATGTGATCTTAAAAAGCAAAATTTATCTGCGGCATTGAGAGAGTTTTTTCACGAGTTCAAGCATTCACAAGCATTCAACAGAGCGTATATAGTCAGATGCTGTATGAGGTTTCCGACCATAGGGAGATCGACACGGTCATCCGCTGGCTTGATTTAATCTTCAGACTGTCTTGTCATAGTATGGTTTCAGATTGGATAGCTGATAAGCACGAAGAGCTTTCGGTGAAAATATCAGTTAGTCTTTCGTCCGGTAAGATGACGGAAAAGTGGTCAAGGAGAGAGATGGAGGTGCCAAAGAAGTACTGCGACGATGCGTGGAGTGTAAGAACTAAAACGCCGCCTGGCGTAGACAATCGCACTTTCCCCGCGCATCCGCGAAGCGCCCAAAGCCCATCTGTGACAATGGCTTGCAGCCAGCGCGGCGTTTGAGCGCGGCATTTCCGATCTCCGAACCCGGCTCTGTTACCCGGCGTGTCCTGGGTGCTCCCCAACGACGGGGCGCCCGCGACGCGCTGGGCGCGACCGAAACGAACGGGAGGGACCGAACCATGACGAACAGAGCGAAGCTCACGATGGCGGGCGCGCGCGCCTTCGGACGGACGCGAGCACGTGCTGTGGGACAGCGCCGCGCCGGATCTCGGACTGCGGGCGCGACCGAACGGGCGGAAGACTTGGATCGTGCACCGGCGCTGCAACGGCTCCGTCGTCAAGCGGACGCTCGGCGCGCTGACGATCAAGGACGCACGGCACGCGGCGCGTGTGCTGATCGCCGATGCCGAAGAGAAGGGCGCAGGCGGCGGTCCCGATGGTGCGGACGTTCGCGTCGGCGTTCCTTGCCGACTGCGCGGAACGCTGGAAGCCCGCGACGCGGGCCAACTACGTGAACAACGTGCGGCGCTGGATCCTGCCCGCGTTCGGCAACCGCCCGGTCGATGCGATCGGTACGAAGGATGTGCGGCGCTGGTTCGACGGAATCGCGGCCACGCATCCCGGCTCGTCGAACTGGGCGCTGGCGTCGATGTCGTCGATGATGAAGCACGCGGAGGCGTTCGGACTGCGGCGCGAGGATTCCAACCCGTGCAAGGGAATGCGGCGGCGCAAGACGGGCTTCGAGGCGCACCACCTGACAGAAGACGAGTTCGCGGCGCTTGGGCGTGCGCTCGACGGCGCGGAAGCGGATCATCCGGTCGCCGTCCCCGTGGTGCGCTTCCTGCTCTACACCGGCCCGTGCCGTCCTCGCGGCGCGGCAACGGCGCACCAACTGCCCCTGGGTGTTCGCGTCGCCCTGCGGCAGGCCTGCAACGGTGGACAGGGAATGGAGCGCGATTCGCGAAGCGGCGGGACTGCCGGCACTGCGCATTCACGATCTCCGGCACAGCCACGCGGCGGTCGCGGTCAACGGCGGCGAGGGGCTACGCGTCGTTGCTGGATTGCTCGGCCATGCCGACATCTGATCTGTGGAGGTTCTGGACGAAGGCCCGCGACGAGGCCGGAATCGTGGCGGATGCCCAGTTGCATGATGCGCCATGCGCACGCTTCGCACGCGGTCATGAACGGCGAAAGTCTGCACGTCGCCGGACGCCTACTCGGGCATCGCCGGGCCACCACGACGAACCGGTACGTTCATCTAAACGACGCGACGTTGAGCGAAGCCGCTGAGCGTGTGGCGGTGGCGCTCAAATCCAAGCTTCAATCCCCCAACTGAATGAGTGACGTATACGATGAAGAACAATCCGCTCCCGCGACTAGATTCATCTCCCGAACTGAGGAGAAGGTTATTGCCCTATTGCCGTCTCAAGTTGGGCGAAATATGGACTGATCCCGTGTGCGGACACCGGGTGGGATGCCTTGATGCGGCGAATCATCAACATGTATCGCAAATTATGACTGAAGAGCAAGCGCAATTGG
This sequence comes from uncultured Binatia bacterium (SeqCode), assembly GCA_965214605.1. GTDB lineage: Bacteria > Desulfobacterota > Binatia > Bin18 > Bin18 > JAAXHF01. Next base: position 2,343,989 of record OZ243961.1, read on the forward strand.
CCATTCAGGACCCACCGTACAATGTAGCTGCATTCGAGAGAATGTCATTAGAAGAGTACGTTCAATGGTGTCGAACATGGGTATCTCATACGTTTAGCGTGTTGGCAGAAGATTCTTCGCTGTACGTTTGGCTTGGTGCGGATCAGAATAATGGATTCCAGCCACTGCCTGATTTCATTTTGATGATGAGAGACCACGCATTTTCTCCAAGAAGCATGATTACCATGAGAAATCAACGCGGCTATGGCACTCAGAACAATTGGATGGCAGTTCGTCAAGAGCTACTTTACTACATCAAGGGAAAACCACAGTTCAATGTTGATGCGGAATATACGGATATTCCGAAGATACTTAAAGGTTACTACAAGAAGATAAACGGAAAAACCACTGAGAATTTGGAGCGAAGCCGTTCTGACACAATCAGGGCTGGCAATGTTTGGGTCGATATACAACAAGTATTTTATCGCATGGAAGAAAATGTTTCCGGCTGTTACGCCCAGAAGCCGATAAAGTGTATCGACCGAATAATTCGAGCTAGTTCATCTCCCGAAGATTTAGTGATCGATTATTTTGCGCATTCAGGAACGACCCTAATCGCAGCGGATTTGCTTGGGCGAAAATGCTACACACTGGATGTTGACCCGATATACACGGAGATAGTAATTCGCCGTCTTGAGAGAATGCGCGCCACAGGAAAGGCCGGATGGCAGAACGGACATCCATTTGAGAGCGACGCACCTGATTTGGCTCGGGCGCCGGAAACGATCAATGAAACCAGCATTCAAGAATCACTATTCTAAAGGTTACCGCCATGGAGCATCTAAAGAATGAACTTGATCTGCTCTTGTCGGAACTGCCGAATGAAGAAGAGTTTAGGCGAATGCTCGATAGCCTCGTCTCGGTTTATCCATTCAATGAATATGAGTACATCATATCGAATTTGATTGCCGCAGAAATACTGACGCTAGATCGATATGTAGAACTGCGAGACGAATACATTGAACGGAATCTCTATTTGTATATTTTCGAAATTAGCGCTCCTCGCACTTTTGGAGAATCTTGGGCGCAAGGACATGTCAAGGAACTTGTGCCCAATGTTAGAAAGCCGTCAAAGAAGATAGACCGCAACTACTCTGGCCAATATGATCTATATTTAGAGGGGATTCGTATCGAAGTTAAAGCGTCGCGTGCCGTTGATGCCAAGTTGGATGCACCGCTCTACGTCAAGGCGCTGTCGTCTGATTCGAAGAAGCCGTTTGGGATGAATTTTCAGCAGGTGAAGCCAGACTGCTGTGATGTATTTATTTGGATTGCCGTTTGGCGAGATGTTATTCGGTATTGGGTGCTGTCATCCAATGAAGTGGAGTCCAATCGACATTATTCGAAAGGTCAACATCGCGGGAATGTTGGTGAGGGCCAGTTGCATGTTAGGCACGACAACATCATGGAATTTGAAGATTACAGAGCGAAGCCGAATAAACTTGAGGAAGCGATCCGGCTAGCATATGACCGACAACGAAACGCCAAATAACGAGACCGCGCTGGTATGGCTAGCAGTTGACGTACAGTGAGGCAGTGCCGTGTCCTGGATAGTCAGTGGTGCAAGCGGTCAAGCAAGAAGTTGGCTTGGAATTCGGGGTAATATAAAGCATTGTAAGAAAAGGAGAAATTAAGGCTTGGTTGGAGTAATAGGAGGAGTACGTTAGGGCATCAACGATGCGTGACGTGCCGAAGGGCGTCGCTTACGCGCTTCCTTCCTGCCAAACGGTCGGGAAAAGAAAGCCGTTCTGCAATCGGCACTTAGCCCGAGCGGCGCTTGAGCGCCCGCGCCCGCCGCGCACTTGATGAAACAGTTCCCAAACCGCTGCGCGGCTTCCGAGTACCACTATAGGAAACACGAGGTAACAAAGCAATGCATGGGAACGCATACATGGGCAACGTCATTCACTCGGCCCGTACTGTCGGCGGCGGTGCGGGCTTGACCGTCATCCGTCGGGCAGCTGCTGTCGCACCTGGTCCCGCAGCGTATCGGCGGGCCGGGCCCACGTTACCGCTCAGCAGAGTTGCTGCCGGACGTGACGCCGCGCCGGTCGCGTCGCTTACAGCGCGTAATGTGGCGCGCTACACTGGAGCATGAGGGTCAGGCACAAGGGACTGCGGGCGCTGCACGAGCGCGACGCCGACGCGCGGCTACTTGCCGGTTTAGTGCCACGGCTCCGGCGCATCCTGTTCCGGCTGCACGAGGCGACGCAGCCGCGCGATGCCGCCGTGCCGGGCTTCGGGCTGCACCTTCTGAAGGGCGACCGCGCGGACTGGTGGAGCGTCGGCGTCTCCGGCAACTGGCGGTGTGGTGTTCCGCTTCGAAGACGGCGAGGCCGTGGATGTGTAGCCCTGCTCGACTATCACTGGCAGAAGAGGACCGCTGACCATGAACGACAGAGCGAATGATCGCGTCGGTCCGATGCTGAACCCGCCGCACCTGGGCGAACTCATCCGCGAGAGCATGGACGAGGTGGGGTGGAACGTGACGGAGACGGCGGCACGGCTTGGCTGCGCACGTGGAACGCTGCCGCGCCTGCTGAACGGCAAGGCGGGGGTGTCGGTGAACATGGCGCTGGAAGATGTCGGCTGGGGGACCGCCGCTCACTGGATGCGGATGCAGGCGAGCTACGAGCTTGCGCAGGCGCGCCGGGACCAGCATTGTGATTCGGGACGCACTAACTGATGCGTCTGTCGTGGAACGAGGTCCGTGCTCGGGCCGCCGCCTTCGCCGATACCTGGCGGGACGCGGCCTACGAGAAGGGCGAGACGCAGAGCTTCTACAACGCCTTCTTCCGGGTGTTCGGAGTGCAGCGGCGGAGCGTCGCGCGGTACGAGGTGCGTGTCGCGAAGCTCGACAACCGTTCGGGCTTCATCGACCTATTCTGGCCGGGCGTGCTGCTCGTCGAGCAGAAGAGCGTCGGGCGCGACCTGAAGGCGGCCTATGCACAGGCCAGGGCGTATTGCGACGCGCTGCCCGAGCGCGAGCGCCCGCGCTTCATCCTGGTGAGCGACTTCCAGACCTTCGAGCTGCACGATCTGGACGAGCGGGAGGTGGTGACCTTTCCGCTCGCGGCCCTGCCTACGCATGTGGAGGCGTTCGGCTTCATCCTCGGCGTGCAGCGCCGGACGTTCCGGGACCAGGATCCGGCGAACGTCGAGGCCGCGGAGCTGGTCGGGCGGCTGCACGACGCGCTCGCCGCTGCCGGACACCGGGGGCATGATCTGGAACGCTTCCTCGCCGGTTCTCCGCCCCTATGGCGGTGCTCGCGAGTATCTTCAAGGCGGCGAGCGCTGGATTCTGGCCTTGCAGGACGCATCGCCGACGGTGTTGAAGTCTCTTCCTCGCGGGCGGGAGTGCCTGACCGCGGTTCGCCTTGTTCGGGCGAAGAGCAAGCGGAAGAGCACGTTGGCGATTGCCGATTACCCGACGCGGTACAATGTGGAATCCCCCCCGCGCCGTTTCTGGTCATCCCGGAAGTGAGTTCGGAGCGGCGGGAGTATGTACCGATTGGTTGGCTGGAGCCGCCGATCATTCCGAGCAACCTCGTGAGGATTCTGGAGCACGCGACCTTGGCGGATTTTGGGCTGCTGACCTCGGCGATGCACATGGCGTGGCTGCGGCATATCGGTGGGTAGCTGGAAAGCCGCTACCGCTATTCCATCGGCCTCGTCTACAACACCTTCCCGCTGCCGCCCAAAGGTGCGGACCTGTCGAGACTAGAACCGCTCGCCCAAGCCGTGCTAGATGCCCGCGCCGCCCACCCGGATGCGACGCTCGCCGATCTCTACGACCTGGACCTGATGCCGCCGAACCTGCGCCGGGCGCATCAGGCGCTTGACCGCGCGGTGGACCGGCTCTACCGGCGCACGGGCTTCGCCTCCGAACGCGAGCGGGTCGAGCACTTGTTCCTGCGGTATGAGAAGATGCGACGCCTCTTGCGACGACGCGGCAGGCCAAGCCGAAACGCCGAAAGCGATCCTCCCGGTAATCTGCTTATTGGTATGATACCTCCGCAAATCAGCAATGCTCCAAATGGGAGGAGGGCATCTGTTCACTGGCAACAAGCGAGTTTGATGAAACCATGCAGAAACAACGGAAAAAGCGATTTGCGGACCGCTCACTTGAACTCTTCGATCTGCTTCAGCGCTTTGAGGCGGAGGCATCTTCTGAACCCAGCCACACGGCGCTTGGCGCGATCAAGAGATTGAGGGCAGGGCCGCGTCGTCGAGCGTGCCTACACGCCGGAGGAACGCGAAGCCCTTGGCGACACCCTGTCCGCGCTTGGCGAGACGACATTCGACGTTTATGAATGGCCGCGCCTTCCGGCGGAATGTTCCCGCCGCCGTCTGGACCTACAAGCTCGGCGGTTATCAGATGCTCAAGAAATGGCTCTCTTACCGTGAACGCGATATCCTCGGGCGCACGCTCTTACCCGACGGTATTTCACCGATACCGCACGGCGTATTGCAGCAATGTCGATAGAGGCTATGCCGAACGTCTCATGATCGACGCGACCAACCCGGAAACACCAGTGTCGAGGGGAGCGCTATTCGATCCGTTGAACTCAACTGCTTTAGCCTACGCGAGCGCGCTTTTCCTTCGGGATTCAGAATCTCAAACTCCCCCTCCCCGACGAGTTGCAATACAATTCGGTCAAGATCTGAAAAGCAAGCAGCCGTTCGATTCGCAAGCATGTGCCGCAAGACATCCACGGTAACCGGTTGTTCGGACGCCAGCCCGAAAAGCTCTCTTGGAAGTGACTTCAAGAGTTGGCTTCTCATCTGCTCTGCGTCCCCTTCTTGAAATTGAAATAACTGAAGCGTTTCGGAGTCCCTCAACACGTCCCAGCCCAACATGTCGAAATCTCCAGGGCCATAATGTTCGAACGTGTTTTGAATAGCCCAATGCCGCTGAACCATTACATCGCGCGCGGTTGGGTGCCTTGACAGATGAAGAAACCATAAGGCGCGGCGCGATTGCTCCGGACGAATGAAAAATGGTGTGTCGTAAACTGCCCCGGTGAAAATGCGTACATGTTCGCGCAATGCTCTCTGAACGAGAGGTCTTCCGCCATACCCGTCCCTATGCTGGATTAGCTCACGTATCTGAGTGTCGGTCAGCTGGATCGGGGAGACCGCTTTGGCCATTTGCGGCGTCTCCGACAGAAGGTTGACGAGAGTATCTGCGGCAAACGTCAATATGACTTCGGCCGCGGGCAATTCATTAAAAATACGAGAGACGAGCGCCAGTTTAACTTGAGAAAAACCAGTTTGGTCGAGTAGGAAAATTGCTCGTCCAGCACGAGGCTGACGTCGTCGAATTGAAATGAGAATATCTTCTATCTCATCTTTGAAAAGACCATTTCGGACAACAATTCTATCGTCATCGACTTTGTGGCCACGCTCCGCTAAAACCTTCCGAAGATGATCCGTGTGAGCTTCTTCCTTGTCAACGAAATAGAACTTGCAGTCAATGTGTAGCCGCTTGACACGCTTTCGGTTTAGCCTGTTCTTCGCTTTCTCTGTTTCCTCCAGCATAATCAATGGCGTGCCGGAAAGAACGGAATTTTCGTCGAGAAACGTCCCCCCTCCGGCGAAACCATCTATGAGGTCAAGTTTGAATTCCTCACGCCGTGGATCGACATTCAACCTGTCGAAATACGCTCTCAGATAACTACGCAGTACGTTCAGCTTTGCTTTGCTGTGAGCTTCGATGGACGGTGGAGCCTCGTTAGGATGCCAATTGAAGACGGCCATGATCGCTTGTTCCCGTTGGGTGGTGTGGCATCGCGTTGTGCTCGATTCCCTCAAATAAACGTCCGCCCGCCTTCGGAGTCGGCCCGCCCCACTGCTTGAAAAAGAACGGCACTCCGGCTCGGGCACAGCGGTCCCGGATGTCACGGACCCACTCGGGCCGCATGGGCCGGGCCCGTGGGCCGCTCTCACCGCCAACGATGACCCACGAAATACCTTCCAGACCGATGTTTCCTACAGGACCGAGAAGCGGCTCAATTGATAGGAAGCGCACAGCGGCCGGGGCCGTCCGAAGATGTCGGATTCTGGCGCTTGCCTTGTGATCCTCCACCGACACGCCGCACCAAATATGGTTAGGTGCCATTTTACCGGGATACCGGTGGCGCAGGTAATCCCTCATCAGTGAGCTGCGCTTCGTCAGAACCTGATAGACGTGCCTGTCCACCGTTTCCATAGTCTCGAACACTTCGTCAACAAACCGACGGTCCACTCCCTTGTGAAACAGATCGCTCATCGAATTGACGAAAATCATGCGCGGCTTGCGCCATCGGGCAGGTTGATTCAGACGCGATGGCCACAAGCGAAGGTCGAAGCCCTGCTCGTAAGGATGTCCCGCAACACCGCGCCATCGCTCCGCAAAGCGCTCCGCATAGCAATTATCGCAACCGCGCGTGATCTTTGTGCAGCCGGTCACGGGATTCCAGGTTGCGTCGGTCCATTCAATGGCTGATTTGTTGGCCATGCGATCTGCCCGCCGGGTGGTCCTTGCCGTTACGTCAAGTTGTCTATAGCACTACCAACATCGCTCCAGCAATGATGCCCCCGACCTGCTCCGCCGCTTCGACGAGGGGCGCGTCGGCAAGATGGGCGTAACCCGCCAGCGTGCGATGGTGTCGATGACCGAGCAGCTTGCCTACCAGGGGCAGGTTCTCACCGGACATGACCGCACGGCATCGAACACAAGAAACCGCCGGCTGACAACCTCCGCGGGAATCCCGCGTACGGGTATTGAGCTGCCCCCCACGAGGCCGGGCAAGTGGCGTTTTGAGATTGAGAACCGGCTGGTCTTCGAACTTGCGGAAGACGAGTCGGCGAACCGCATTTAGCGCGTCAAGAGCTGTTCGCACCAGGGATCGAACTTGCCGATACGGAGTCAGAGTTTACGATGCCTCCTGCGGCGGTGACTGCAGCGGATTTCCAGCAGATCCTATGAGGACATCGGAACGTCGGGTCGTTGCAAGTCTACAGCTCTCGCATCCGCTCTCGCGCAACGTTTGGCTCAACCCGCCGGAATGGGTGGACTAGATCGACGAGCCGGTTCCCGATTATCCCAAGCGCCCGGCCACCCGCGACGAGACGGCGGGGGAACTCAAGAAGCGCTCGCTCACCAACCTCTGCCACGCCCGCCCGCAACGGCTCGCCGACACGCGACAGCGCGGTCTCGGCGGCTTATGGGTGGGATGCAGGGATTCCCCAAGAGGATGCTCTGCGGGAACTCCTGGCGCTCAATGGGAGTCAACCGTAGCTCCACGAGCGTCGCGACGGTCCTGCAGGTGCCTGAAGTTGATTGCGGACTGTGGATCCTTGCCAACGGCAGCAAGGTACAACTCCAGATCGACGGTGACCAATGGCGTCTCTGCGGAAATAGCTTCCAGCAGTGCGGCATCTGTCAACCCAAGTCGAACGAACGTGCGATTGCGAGAAGCGTCTGTACCGGTAATGTCGATCTCTTCGCTTTTCTCGATGAATTGACGGAACAAGCAGAAAAACTGAGAACGCTCCGGCTCTCCATGTTGAGCAAGCAGATTGGACGCTTCGGCAAGCGTGTGCGGCGTTACGAGCACACGATCAACTGGGCCGATCAGATTGACTAAGAGATCGTCCTCTTCGAATGTTCGCAATCGGCGATGCTTGGCAATCAACTTCCGTCCAGTTACACCGACAACGAGCAACACCAAGAGGTTCGTGTCTATGAACAGTCCGGTCCGTCGCACAAGCCTACGCCGGGTCGGCAAGAACTCGATCCGTTATTGATAGAATCTGGCCGTCACAGTCTTTAATGCGGACGATCTTGAAGGAACGCCTCCCGTGGACCGGCAGGCCCCCTAACGATGTCTCAAAGGCGTTTCCCGGCCGCTCCCAGGGCCTAAAGAAGCCGACGGTCACTTTCCACGTCTTCGATCCTTCATCGAAATCGATTTCCTCAAGGCCGATATGAGTGATCTCCTCCTCGGCGAAAACGTCGGCAAGATAGTCCTTGGCCATACGGGCCGCTTTCTTTACGTCCATATCTTTCTCCGTTGCACGACGGATTGATGTCGCGGATGGCGGACCGTTGCAAGTCTAATCCCGGGCCTCGGCTAATTCGACGAACTCCTGTTGTCCTACGCTTGGTCGAGTTCTTTGCGCACTTCAATGCTGTTCGATTGATCGAGGGAAGGAACGCCCATCCAAGCGGCGAAGCCTGTGGCGTCATGTTGAGGATGCTCTCGCAGAAAAGCGGTGGCGTCCGCTGCCAGGTCATAGTACGCCGCCACGTCATCGACAGTCGCCGGGTAAGCATACACCCCTCCGCTACATCTAAGTCGTACTCCAGGCAGCTTCCCGCGACGAATTGCTGCTCGGATCGCGCCAGTGGTCACGTCCATCACTTTAGCAAATTCACTGGCGGGCAGCCCCTTGCGCCGCGCAATCATCCAAGCGTGCCGTTCGGGTTCATCGGCAATCTTCGGAACGTTTATATTCTGTCCTTACATTAGTTCATGAGCAGACATACGTACGATAGCACACATGTGGATTTGATGGTGAACCCCACGCAACGTAACACCGCGGCCATGCAGAGCGTGACCTTTGGCGCCTGAGATGGGAGTCATATAGGCTTCCGTACCGATGACCTAACCTCGACGGGTGGTTCGCCCACTCACGACAATGTCGCTCCCGTACCCGTCCAGCCACAAGGAAGCCGCCATCGCTCCGGACGGCTCCCTACTGCCGCTGAGAGCCTCCCCCCAGTTGAAGATCATGACAAGCCGTTAGGCGTATCGCTGCAGCTCCGCGCCATTTCTATGGCGCTATGACCTCCTCTACTCAGATACCAGCCAACGCGACCCTGGCCTAGTTTTCCTCGGATACATACTGAATCAAGTAGCGCCGGTACGCCAGCGCCTAGCCTTGGCGCACCAACCAACCGATCAGGTCCGGGCCGTTTTGTCCTTGTAGATACTGAGCGTCGAGCAAACCGCTCCGGGTAAGCAGATGTTGGCAGAAGAAGGGTGGGCAGATTACCTATGGTGAGTAAAGGTTCGCGGTGGTACACGTGATATAAAATGAGACAGGCTGAGTTGGGCGCAGAAGCCGGACGTCTCAGGATCGCCTTCTGGAGTAAGAGCCGGGACGGCAGGCTGCGTTCGTGAATTTATGCCTTGGAGGACTTATGTTGCGAGGCAAAAAGAACAATGAGCGTCCACGCGTGTCAACGTATATCGCAGTTGGGGTTGTCGGCAGCCTCCTGTGGCTCTCAAGCGCTGTAGCCGCACCGCCACGCTTGGAAATCGATTATCCCCTCGACGGGACGCACGTCTCAGGGCTGTTCAATATCCTGGGCTGGGCAGTCGGCATCACGGCTCCGATTGACTACGTTGAGGTGTCTTTTAATGGGGAAAGAACCGTTCCCGTCGGTTACGGCGGCGAGCGCAGGGATGTTGGCCTGGCATTTCCCGACATCCCCGACGCTGACCTCTCTGGATATGCGCTCGGCTTTAACGCGCGGATGCTGACAAACGGGATCCACCAGCTGACGGCCAGAGCGGTGGATATGAACGGGGAGGCCGCAAGCCGGAGCATCCGTTTTCTGGTATCCAACGCGCCGGGCGAGGAAAACCCCCGCAAGGTCGAGTTCGATTTGAGGAGCGCACTTCTTGAGCCCGTAGGCAAGACCGAGATCTTGGCACAAAATATAGAAGTCGCCGGGCAACTCGTGACGAGCGTTCTTAAATATGATCAATCTTCCAGTCAACTCGTGGCAATTTCTTTTGTAGCCGACCAGGACATCAATGGCATACGGGACGATGATAAGGATTCCGACGGGTTTGCTGATAACGACGCCGACCGGGATGGCTTTCCTGACGACGACCTCAACAGGAATGCTCTGAGTGACAGTCTCGAAAACATCAACAACAACACGAACGTGAACAACAACACAAACAGCAACGGCACAAATAGCAACACGAACACGAACGGCAACAGCAACGACAACACAAACAGCAACGACAACACAAACAGCAACGACAACACAAACAGCAACGACAACACAAACAGCAACGACAACGCGAACAACAACACGAACGTGAACAACAACACAAACAGCAACAGCAACGGCAACACGAATACCGACGATGACGACGATGATGACGATTGAGGAAGTATGGTCTCCGTCGTATGAGGAGCTAAGTGGGGAGGTCTCTTTCCCTGGATGAGCTGGAGGAGAGCGTTAATGCGCGAGGCAGAGACTCCTCACAAAAAGACGGCGACTGCTTCCACAGCTCTGACCAGCCTCGTTCTCCGCGCGGTGAAGCCGTGTCTCCTTGTCCATGGCGTGATCGCCGCCGTCCTGTCCGGAACCCTTCTTGTCTATATCCAATTTGCCAGTCCGCACATTGTAGGGAACGATGGATACCATCACATCAAGATGGCGGAATTAACGCTCCACCAAGGCCTCCCGCTTTCGTTCCCATGGTTGCCCTTCACCATTGTGGATGAGCAAGGCTACGCCGACCGCCATATGCTGCTCCATATTCTGCAAGCCCCCTTCACGATGGTTGCCGATTTGGTGCCGGCGTCGAAGTGGGCCGCGGTAACGCTCGCCGTTTTTGCCTGCTGTGTGTTCTATTTTTTTCTTGTCAGTTACGGGATCCGCTATCCTTTCGTCTGGCTGCTCGTGCTTTTTGCGTCATCGTCTCCGTTTCTGTACCGGATGAGTATGGCACGGGGGCAGAGCTTGGGGTTGGCGTTTCAGTTGATGGCGATGTATCTGATTCTGAAACGTCGGCCGGTCGGTCTCGGGATTGTGGCGGTACTGTTTGTGTTGGCCTATAACGCCTTTCCGCTGCTTCTGATCCTGGTGCTAATCGGCCTGGTGACCCACTATCTCGTTGATGGCACGATTGAATATCCTCTCGTCCTCGGAACGGGAATCGGGATCGCCTGCGGCCTGGTGGTTCATCCCTACTTTCCGCAGAATGTCCTCCTGCTCTGGGATCACATCGTCCCCAAGTTGTTCGTAGTGGATTACCCCGCATCGGTCGGGGGAGAGTGGCGGCCGTATGATTCGTGGGCTTTACTGAAGCTGTCGCTCGGAGCGCACCTCGCCTATGGGAGCGCCCTAGTCCTGACCAACCGAGACGAATGGCGCCGCGATGCCCCTCGGCTGTTCTTATTTTTGGCGGCCACGCTCTACGCGGTCCTCTTGGTCAAATCGCGGCGGTTCGTCGAATACTATCCGCCGGTGGCCGTGCTGTTCTTGGCGGTGGGATCACGGGATTGGTTGAAGTCGTTCGACGTCCGCTCTATTGCCTGGACTGACGGAAAAGTCGGCGGACTCCTAGCGGCAAGCCTCCTGCTCGCCGCCGCCCTGCAAACCACCGTCCAAGCCGCCTGGCACGATATTCACCGCCTCCCCTCGTCTGAGGCGTATAAAGGCGGAGCGGAATGGTTAGCTCACAACACCCCCAAAGGGGCGCGCGTGTTCCATACCGATTGGGACGATTTTCCCCGGCTGTTTTTCTTTAACACGCATAATACCTATATCGTCGGGCTTGATCCCGACTTCATGCGGCTCAAAAATCCCCACTTCTACGACCGGTGGCGAGCCATCACCGCCGGGAGAGTGCGCCTACCGGGCCGGGTGATTCGTCAGAAGTTTGGGTGTGAGTACGCCTTTACCGATAACGCCCACCGGAAATTCATTGCCCTTGCCGATCGCGACCCCAGCATGCAACGGGTGTACGCAGATCAGGAGACCACGGTGTACCGCGTGCTTGCTGAAAATACCGAGCCGCGGCGGAGCACAAACGCCCCAGTAGAGCGCCCTTAGCCGGCTATCCCCCCTAGAAAGCCTAAGTGGGTACACAACAGCCTCCTTGACCGTGGCCGACGTGGGTCGTACCTCCTGTCATGCGGTCCGCTCTTGCCTCTTTTCATCACCTACCCCCGGGATTTACGCGGCGTCAACCATCAGAAAAGCGCTGTCCTTCAGACGCGGCTTCCCGCCACCCCCATGCCAAGTCCGGCTGGACTAGAGGAATGTGGTCAGCTCGGGCTGTTTTCCGTGTCTGGAGAGCCGCCCCGGGGACACAGCTCCCGTCCCTGCGAAACGAGCGCTATTCGGCATGCTCAGAATCATTGTCAGCGGCCGAGAGGCCCGACATCGCGAGAGCACACCAGGTGATATATGGCGACAATCAGATAAGAGATCTTCTCCATGCTGTGGGATGTTGCAGGCCGGAACAAAGGCGGCGCTAACCAGCCAGACCGCGCCAAATAGGAAGACGGCGGCGGTCGTGCCCCCCTCTGATCCATATACCGAGACCGCCGTTGGCGGCGGCCTTCCGCTGACCATGAATAAGTCAATAGACGGCAGACAGCTGAAGCTCCACACAACCGTGGCGGGCCAGCGGCGCATCTCGTCGGTCAAAACCGCCGGGGCGTCGCAGGAGACTTCCCGGTTCAGAGATGGCTGGGGCACGACTGAAACCGCAAGCATGGTCCCGGCGTATTTGGCAGTCGGAGCTGGGCCGAACGATCACTCGCCGCTACTGAGCGCGACGGATAACTTGAGGCACGCTTTTGTGGCACGCAGAGCGCGCGCCGAACGACGGCGGAGGGGGTGGACTGCCGAGGGTCCGGGTCGTCTGCCGACCCGGGTCGGAAAACGGCTGGAGCTGTTGGCCGCTGTTAGCCAAACTCCGGCATGACTTCCTGGGCAAAGATCTCCAGACCGTGCTTGGCCCGGGCCGGATCCCGTGCCCCGGCGTGCATATAAAACGCCACCTGTTCCATCCCGAACTCGTCCCGCAACTCGGTCAGCCGCCGCCGACAGTCTTGCGGAGTGCCGACAATCGCCCGCTCCTCCAGATTGTCCGGCAGGGATTGGACTAGCTCGAGGAAGGCCTGGAGCGGATCGCCCGAACGCAGCTGAGTCATCGTCTCGGGCGGCACAAACGATGAGATGAGGTTAACATAGTTGCGGGTACACTCCTTGGCTTCGGCTATCGCCCGCTGTCGGTCGTTGTCGACAAACAGAAAAAAGATGAAGGTTGCCTGCTGCCCGCTATGGCCGTGCTCTTTCAGTAACGCTCGGTAACGCTCGACCCGGCGCCGTACCTCGAAGTGGGGCGCGGACAGCCACGGTACGACAAAGGCATTATCGCCGATGGCCCCGGCGGCTTCAAAGGATTCCATACTGAGCGTGCCGCGATAGATCGGTGGGTGGGGTTTTTGGATGGGCTTGGGCGACAGGGACAGCTCCGGGACCTGCCAGAACCGGCCTTGGTAGGAAAAGCTGTCTTGAGTCCAGGCTTGGCGGATAATTGCCAGAGCTTCTTCATAGCGGGCCTGACTCTCCTGCGGTGGAACACAGAAGCCCTCGAAATGTTTGGGGATGATACCGCGTCCAACCCCGAAGTCGAGACGGCCGCCGCTCAAGATGTCAAGCATGGCGAAGTCCTCGGCTTTCCGGAGCGGGTTTTCAAACGGCAGCAGGCTGATCGCGGTGCCCAGGCGCAGGGTTGTTGTCTCTCGAGCCAGGGCAGTCAGAAACAGCTGCGGACTCGGACAAATACCAAACGAGTAAAAATGTTCCTCGCCCAGCCAGACCGAGTCAAACCCCAGCTGTTCGGAACGGATAATCAGGTCAAGGGTGTCTTGATAATAGCGGACCTCGTTCTGGCGGTCCTGAAAAAAGTCGAAGAGGGAAAATAGCCCGAATTTCATAATGCTTCCCTTTGTTACCCGCTGTGTTTTGTGGACAAAGAGCGCCGCCGTCCGTCCTAGAACATCCCGGAAATCCTGCCGGTCGCGTCCATCTTCATCCCAAACGCGGCCGGCTTGGCGGCTAGGCCCGGCATGGTCAACATGTCTCCGGTCAGCGGAACGCAGAAACCCGCCCCGGCCGACAGGCGAATCTCGCGGACCGACAGGGTAAAGTCACGCGGACGACCGTAGCGTTTGGGGTCGTCGGACAGCGACATTTGAGTCTTGGCCATGCAGACCGGAAAGTGGTTGTAGCCGAGGGCGTCGATCCGTTTGAGATCGGTCCGGGCACGCGGCAGCAGGCTGATATCGGCGGCGCCGTAGATCTTTTGGGCGATGGTGCGAATCTTGTCCTCAATCGGCATGTCCGAAGGATACAGAAAGCGCGGACTAGGTGGGTCCGGGCGACACGCTTCGACAATCGCCTCGGCCAGGGCCAAGCCACCCTCTCCACCCCGGCCGAACACATCGATGACTGTGGCCGGCACGCCTAAGGCTTGGCACTCGTCTACGATCAGCCGTAATTCGTCCGGGCTATCGGCCGCAAAGCGGTTGACTGCAATGACCGGTTGCAGGCCATAGGTGCGGACGCTCTCGGTATGTTTGGCCAGATTGTCCATCCCTGCCTTGAGGCTGCTCAGATCGGGCTTGGTCACCTCGGTGACCGGGGTGCCGCCGTGCATTTTGAGCGCTTTGGCCGTGGCCACCAACACCACCGCCGACGGCCAGATATCGGCCTCGCGGCACTTGATGTCGAGAAACTTCTCACCGCCCAGATCAAATCCGAAACCGGCTTCGGTGACCACATAGTCGGCGTACTGGAGAGCCAGGCGTGTCGCCAACACGCTGTTGCAGCCGTGGGCAATGTTGGCAAACGGGCCGCCGTGAACAAAGGCGGGGACGCCTTCTACGGTCTGAACCAAATTCGGTTTCAGGGCGTCTTTGAGGATGATCGCCATGGCGTCGGGCGCCCGGACGTCGCGGGCCAGGACCGGTTTGCGCTGCCGGGTAAAGCCGACCACAATCCGCGACAGGCGTTCAATGAGATCGGCCGGACCGCTGCTCAGCGACAGAATAGCCATGATTTCAGACGCGGCGGTGATATCAAAGCCGTCTTCGCGCGGGACGCCCATCAGCCGTCCGCCCAGCCCGAGGACGATCTGACGCAGCGCCCGGTCGTTCATATCCATGACCCGCCGCCAGCGAATCTGACGCACGTCGCACTCGGTCTGGCCGTGATGCAGAGCGTTATCGAGCATGGCGGCCAACAGATTATGGGCTGAGGTGACGGCGTGAATGTCTCCGGTGAAGTGTAGATTGATGTCCTCCATCGGCAGGACTTGTGAGCGGCCACCGCCACAGCCGCCACCTTTGACGCCGAATACCGGTCCCATTGAGGGTTCGCGGACGGCGACCGCGGCTTTTTTGCCCAAGCGGGTCAGGGCTTGGCCGAGGCCGATTGTGGTGGTGGTCTTTCCTTCTCCCGCGGGAGTCGGGGTGATCGCGGAAACAAGAATGAGTTTGCCCTGAGGATGGGCGGCGGAGAGCGCTTCGAGCCCGACCTTGGCTTTGACCCGCCCGTAGAGTTCAAGGTGTTCAGGAGGAAGGGATAAGCGGGCCGCAATCTCCTCAATCGGTTTGAGGGTTACGGCTTGGGCCACCGCCAAATTTTGCTCACGGCTCATAGAGGGGATTCCTTTCAAAAGTGGGATGGCGACACCTTCATGAGCCGAAAGAGACCATCGTTCACTTTGTCTGGGCTCTGCTGCTGAATTGTCCACCCGGAAGCGAAGGCTTGTCAAGAAGGTGGCCCGTGATATACACAGGGCCGCACCCGCACTGGCGGGACGAAACACAGGGCATTCGGAGGAAGCATGGCAGCGGCACGGGACAACCTGCACCGCCTACGGAATTTGGCGCTCAGTCTTGTCGTCAGCGGTGGTTTTCTCTACCTGGCCTTTCGGAATGTCGAACTCAACGAACTGCTCGAGGCACTGGCCCGGGTAGACGGCAATTGGTTGCTGGTGGCGGTAGTCGTCAGCCTGTTGATTATGGTGTTCCGGGCCTGGCGCTGGCAGCTGGAACTACGGCCGCTGGAGCACGTGCCGCTTGGTCGTCTGTGGGTTATCTCATCGGTCGCCTATTTGGCCATCAATCTGCTGCCGGTTCGGCTGGGCGAGATCGTCCGCCCCTGGCTCCTGTCACGTCGTTCAAGCGTGTCGTTCTCGAATGTGGTCGGCAACCTGGTGTTGGAGAAAACGGTCGACCTGCTTGTGGTGGTTTTTTATATCCTCGTCGGGCTGCTGACGATCGGCGCTCTGCCGCCGTGGGTGCGCCAGCTGGCGCTGTTTCCGGCCGGAGTGGCCGTGGTCTTGGTCAGTTTGGTGCTGCTTTTCTGGTGGAAAGGCGAGGTGTTCGTTGAGCGCTGGGCGCTACGGGTCCTGCCTCAGGGCTTTGGCGACCGTCTCAAAGCGATCCTCGCCTCGGTCGTCGAGGGCATGAAGGTGATTCCCAACACAGGCCTCCTGCTGGCCGTGTTTGTGGTCTCGCTGGCGCTGTGGTTTCTGCCCATTCTCTCCAGTTATATTATGATCCGCGCCTTTGATCTGGACGCGCCGTTTAGTGCCGCCCTGGTGGTGTTTATCTTTATCGGCTTTGGCACGGCGCTGCCCAATCTGCCGGGCATGATCGGGCCCTACCAATACGCCTGTCAGCTGGCGCTGGGTCTGTTCGGAGTCAGCCAAGTGGACGGTTTGGCCTATGGTTTGGTGCTGAACGCCGTCCAGTTTCTGACCCTTGTTGCCCAGGGTTTGTGTGCCCTCCCCATTGCCGGGGTGCGCTTTGCCGATATCCGGAAGGCCGGCGATGAGAGGAAATTGGAAGGGGCAGACGTCAGGTACGATTTATAGGAAAACCGATGCTGCAACATGGACGGAAGGCGATGAGAGGAAATTGGAAGGGGCGGCCGCCAGGTAGGGGCGAGTGTCATTCCTGGTTTCTATGCGGTGCGGTACGGCGGGCGTGCAAAAAAAAGCGCAGCCGCAGACCCATCGCCAGCAAGAGATAGGCGAGCCAGAGGCCGAGCAGGCCGTGCTCAACGAGATCGGGCAGGAGCTGCTGCCCGAGGGCTGTATGCAGACCCAGCACCCCGGTTCCGATAAAATTGAGAATCCCCGCCCAGTGGCCAATTGGATTGGAGACCAGAACGACACTCGTATCGCGGTCCGACAGCAGCCAAGAGTCCAGCACGTACTGGCCGAAGGCCACGGCCACGGCCGTCGGAATCCACCACGGCAGCGTGCCTAGGTGGACCAGATACCCGAGCGTTACGAGCAGAAAGCTGATATCGGCCAGATTATCGAAGATTTTTCCCCGCTCAGAGCTCAGTCCCAGCGTCCGGGCAACCGGGCCGTCGTAATAGTCGCTGGCGCAGATCAGGAGAAACAGACTGGTGACCAGACCGGCCTTCTCCACGCTTGGCTGGCGCCAGCCGGTTTCAATGGCGCACACAAAAAGCGGGGTCAGGAGAAGCCGCAGCCCAGTCAGCACATGAGCAAAATTAAACGGCCGCTGGTCGGGGAGAAAGAAGTCTTTTCTGTTGACAGAATGCTCCGTCGCCATGACCCCTTAGTCTAGAGAGAAAAAAAGAGAAACGGAACCGAGGCGCGGACAGACGGGCCGGCGGGGGCAGGCCGTGGGCCACAAAGCCGCGTCTCGGTCAGGGGCTCGCTTCGGCGGGGAGGGTGGCGGAGGGTGGCGGCTCTATGCGCCTGACGATGTTTTCGATTTTGAGGATGGTGACATCAAAGGTCAGCTCCTGGCCGGCCAGGGGATGGTTGGTGTCGATTGTGGCGCTGGTGTCGCTGATTGCAATGACCTTGGCGAACTGCACCTGTCCGTCCGGTCCTGTACCCTGGAGCTGGGCACCGACTTGACGCGCCTGCTCAGGAATCCGCTCCAGCGGCACTTGGTGGGTCCGGCTGGAATCACGCTCGCCGTAGGCGTCTTGGGGAGATACCAGGATCTTTTTCTTGTCGCCGGTCTTAAGGCCGAGCAGTCCCTGCTCAAGTCCTCTGACAAGCTCACCTCTGCCGTGGATATAAACTAACGGCTCTTGCCCAACGTTTGTGCCCACCTGGGTACCGTCGTCCAAAGTTAAGGTATATTCGAGCGCGACCTGTTTGCCGTCGGCGACCGCCATGTCCGTGCCGGCCTCGTCCTCAGACCGGCCGCGTGTACTCCAGCCGGCGAGAAGGACCACCACTGCGTAGACCATGCCTGTTCTCCAGATTGAACGTGTCGTTGAACGTGTCGTCATAGTATGTCTCTCCTTGCTCTTCAAAAGAGGACGTGGCTGGAGTCACAGGCTTGGGCCCTACAGCATACGCGGCGGATTCAGATGGGAGCCAAGCGTGCCTTTAAACACTTTGAACAGGTGGTCGAGGTCCCACGGACCCGGGCTGTAGATCGTCTTTTCCGGCTCAAGATGGGTATAGACGGCGATCCGGTAGCCGCTGGCGCCAAACGCCTGGCCCGTCACCTCCTGGGCGTCGTCACTGGCCAAGAAGACGACAATCGGGGCGACATTGGCCGGGTCCATGGGGCTGCTCTGCTCCTGGGCCGCTTCACTGCTCTCGGTCAATCCCATCTGCTGGGCAAAATTGGCTGGAATGGTGTCGGTCATACGGGTCGCCGCACCGGGGAGGATGGCGTTACAGGTGACACCGTATTTCTTGAGGGCGTTTGCGCAGCTATACGTCAAACCCAGAATGCCTGCTTTGGCGGCTGCATAGTTGGGTTGGCCGGGGGCGCCGAGGGCTGAACCAGACGAAAAATTGATGATCCGGCCTCCCTTTTGCTGGCGCATCAGGGCCGAAGCCGGACGAATGGTGCAGAAATGACCCTTCAGATGGACCGCGATCACTGCGTCCCACTCTTCTTCGCTCATATTGAAGATCATGCGGTCGCGCAGAATTCCGGCGCAGTTGACCAAAATGTCCAGTTTGCCAAAGCTGTCGACCGCGGTTTGGATCAGGTGCTCGCCGCCCTGGACGGTCGCCACACTGTCGGTATTGGCCACGGCCTGGCCACCGGCGGCGGTAATCTCGTCCACCACCTGCTGGGCCGGACTGGCATCCTGCCCCTCCCCATCCACGCTGGCACCTAGGTCGTTGACCACGACCTTTGCTCCCTCGCGGGCCATAAGTGTGGCGATCCCGCGTCCAATCCCGCGTCCTGAGCCGGTAACGACTGCAACTTTTCCGTCAAGTTTGCCCATTGTTCTTCCTCCTTCGCTTTAGGTCATCCTTTTGGTAGTCCCAAGACCCGATCGCCCAAGATGCCGCGCTGAATCTCCGAGGTGCCTCCGGCTATGGTCAGTAAACGATAGGCTAGGGCGGCCTTGGGCCAGCGTCCGTTTCTGAGTGTATGGGCCGAGCCCTGAACCAGTTGGGCGTAGGGGCCGAGCAGTTCGGTGGCAAACATGGCCAGCCGCATATTCAGCTCAGAGCCGGCCAGTTTGTTGACCGAGCCTTCGGGACCGGGTGGATTGCCCTGGATACGTTTGCTGAGGCTGCGGAACATGTTGTAGGTGAGGGCCTTGCACTCGATCGAGAACTGGGCCAGTTGCTGACGAACGGCCGGGTCTTGGGTGGCGGGTTTCCCGTTGAGGTCAAGCTCTTTGGCCAGGCTGATGAGTTCATCCAGATGGCGGTGAACCGGCAGCTCGTTGCCGATCCCGGCCCGCTCGTGCATGAGGGTGGTAACCAGGACCTTCCAGCCCTCGTCTTGGGGACCGATTAAATTTGTGCGAGGCACGTGGACGTCTTCAAAAAAGACCTCGTTGAACTCGGCATCTCCGGTCATCTGCACCAACGGCCGCAGCGTCAGCCCAGGCGTCTTCATATCGACCATCAGACAGCTGATGCCTTTGTGTTTGGGAGCATCCGGGCTGGTGCGCACAAACAGCTGGATATAGTCGGCGCGGTGGGCAAAGCTGGTCCACACTTTCTGGCCATTCACCACAAAATAGTCGCCCTGTTCGACCGCCCGGGTTTGCATTGAGGCCAGGTCAGAGCCGGCGTTGGGCTCCGACAGACCCTCACACCAGATTTCCTCCCCGGACAGAATTTTGGGGAGGTGGTCTTTTTTTTGCTCGTCCGTCCCCCAGTGAATCAGCGTTGGACCGGCCATCATGAGACCCAGCGTATTGGCAAAACGCGGCGCGCGAGCCTTGGCCACCTCCTGATTATAGATGAACATCTCCATCAGGCTGGCCCCTCGGCCTCCGTACTCTTTGGGCCAATGAATACCGACCCAGCCCCCCTCAGAGGCGGTCTTTTGCCAGGCGCGCTGATACTCAAAGCGGGCATCGGTGTCAATCTCGTCAAAGTGCTGCGGATCATAGCCTTCCGGCAAATTGGCTTGCAGCCAGGCCTGCACTTCCTGACGAAAGGCTTCCTCTTCTGGGGTAAAATTAAAATCCATGTGTCAGTCCCTCCGCGCCAGCTAGCTTAACCGCTTCGCCAGCCAGGGTAAAGGGTCGCAGCAGGGCTTGCGATTTCGGCTGCGGCGCGCCATAAGGGCGTCTAGAGCCAACAGAGGTGGGAGCGTCGTATGGCAATGAACGGCAAACGCTATTGGGGTATTCTTCCGCTACAAACGGCGGCGCGGATTCTTGATGCGGCCAAGAGCGCCGAAGAGATGGGGCTGGACGGGCTGTGGGGTATTCAGCTACCCGGTCCGCCCTTTCTTCCCCTGGCAACCGCGGCGGGCGGAACCCACAGGCTGAAACTTGGCACTGGGGTGACGCTCGCTTTTACCCGGAGTCCATTTGAGACGGCGCTGTCCGCCCTGGATCTCGACCTGATTAGTGGCGGGCGGACAGTCTTGGGTATCGGTCCCAGCGTGCGCCGCTTTAACCAGAACTGGCACGGCGTGCCGTACGATCCTCCGTTGCCGCGTCTGCGCGAGGTGATTACCCTCATCCGTCTTGTCATCGAACAGGGACATCTGGGCACGCTTGGCAGGTGGCAGGGCCAGTACTACACGGTTGATTTCGGTGACCTGAACATCCTGCGCCCCCCGGTGCGCCCCAGTATCCCAATCTACCTGTCGGCCCTGTTTACCGGCGCGGTCCGGCTGGCCGGAGAACTTGGTGATGGGCTGGCTGGCCACCCGATCTGGTCGCCGGCTTGGATTCGAGACCAGGTGGAGCCGCATCTTGAGCAAGGGCTCAAAAAAGCCCAGAAAGACCGCCGCGATTTTGACCTCAATATCTGGGTCTATGTGGCGGTTCACCCCGATCGGCGTCAGGCCATTGCCGACGCGCGGGGAACGGTCGCCTTCTATTCGTCCATCGCCCAGTACGAGAAATACTTTACCGCCCACGGGTTTGGCGAGGCGGCGCGCCGGGCTGCCCAGGCCGCTCAGGAGCAGGACCCTAAGGCCATGATTACCGCTATCCCAGACGATATGGTCGAGACCTTTGCGGTGGTTGGAACGGCCGACGAGGTACGCGCTCAGATCAACGCGCGTTGGGAAATGGCCGATTCCCTAACCCTGATGGAGCCCTCGTTTTTCTTACGGGCCGAACAGGTCGACGCCTATCGTCAGGCTCTTGTCGAGACTCTGTACCGCTGAGCCCTGGACTCCGCCCTGCTGGCATTGCTGTGGATACGATCCTCTGTTCATCGGGAAAGCGTCGGTTGCGGCGCAGCATCGGCTCTCGTCGCGCCTCTTATTTGTCCCGATACAGTTTGTCCAACTGGGCCAAGAGGTCTGCCCGGCTGCCAGCAGGAGCTTCTTCCTCGACGGCTGGGGGACGTGATCTGGGCTCGGTCGAGCGAGATTTATCCCGAAGTCGGCCTAGCTGGCTCTGGAGCTGGGCAATGACCCGCTCCTTGTCGGCCAGCTCTTGACGCAGCTGTCGGACTAGGGCCTCAAGCTCAGCCTGGCGGGGGAGGATGGTCGCCATAGCCTTGTCTCATCACACGCCGCGCTCGTTTGCAATAGCCGAGGCTTTGACAAGCCAGCGCCCGATTGCTAGTCGGTACGAGTATGAAGACAACCTTCCCGGACGGGCTGAGGGCGGCGGTCGAGCGAACCTGGGAAGCTGAGATTGTGGCGGTTGAGCCCTTGGTCGGTGACGCCTCAAGCCGCAGCTACTTACGCCTGCGCTTGCGCGGCGGTGGACCGCAGAGTGTGGTGGTGATGGTGTTAGCCGATAGCGCTCTCCCGCTGTCGTCAGAAGAACTGTCGGTTTTTTCTAAGCCGCTGACCGAGCTGCCGTACGTGAATGTTGATCGGTTTCTGCGGCCGCTCGGGATCCGTATTCCAGACCTGTATTACGACGGGCAAAAAGAGGGGTTTCTGCTGCTCGAAGATATTGGCAACACGCCGCTCCGCGAGGCCGTACAGGATTGTTCGGAAGCCGACACGGAAGCCCTGTACCGCCAGGCTATTGATCAATTGCTGTTACTCCAAATTCCCGGCACCCGCAAACACGACCCGGCGTGTATTGCCTTTCAGCAACGCTTTGATCGGCGGCTGTTTGTCTGGGAGTTTGAGCATTTTGTTGAGTGGGGACTCGAAAAGCGAGCCGGCAAACCGTTGCCGGAAGCAGACGCAAACGTGCTGCGTCCCTTGTTCGAAGACATTGCCGGACGTCTTGATCGTGCCCCGGCGTTTCTCAACCACCGCGACTATCACAGCTGGAATCTGTTTGTACACGATCAGGAGATTCGCGTCATTGATTTCCAAGACGCGCTCCTAGGTCCGGCAACGTACGATCTGGCGACCTTGCTGAACGACCGGGATACGCCGTCGGTGATTCCCCCCCGCTTAGAGCACAAGCTGGTCGAATATTATTATGACGCCTGGCACCAGGCCGGTGGGGATACGCTCTCGCACGACGCTGTGTGGCAAGAGTACAACCTGTGCCTCCTCCAGAAAGCGTGCAAAGTGGTCGGCCGGTTTTATTATTTGGAGCTGGAAAAGCACAAGACCGGCTACAGTCGCTATATTCCGCCGACCTTGGCAACCATCCGTCGGACGCTTGAACGACTGCCCCAGTATCGCTCCTTGCAGGATATTGTGGCCCAGCATTTTCCCGACTAGCCATGCGTGCCATGATTCTGGCCGCGGGCTTAGGAACACGCCTGCGGCCGCTTACCGACACAACGCCCAAGGCCCTGATTGAGGTGGCCGGCCGACCGTTGATTGAGTACGCCTTACGCTTTGTGCGCTCACAAGGCATCCGCCGGGTTGTCATTAACCTGCATCACCTGGGCAACCAGATCCGGGCCAGGCTGGGCGACGGGGAGGCCTACGATGTCCAGATTACCTACTCTGTCGAGGAACGGCTACTGGAGACCGGGGGTGGGGTGAAGCAGGCTCAGGCATTTCTAGACGGTGGGACGTTTCTCGTCGTCAACTCGGACGCTATTCTTGACCTTGACTTGACCGCGGTTGTCCGCGCTCACCGCCGTAATCGGGCAGTGGCAACCCTGGTCCTGCGCCCCGATCCGGAGGCGGCCGACTACGGCCTGTTGGAGATTGACGCCGTGGGCCGCCTCCGACGCTTGCGCGGCAAGCCGGAGGCGGTGGACGCCGGACCGCTGTCGTCCTATATGTTCACCGGCTGTCAGATTCTTGAGCCGCGAATTTTTGACTTCATGCCAGAGGGCCAAGCCTTCAGCC
Organism: uncultured Binatia bacterium (SeqCode); assembly: GCA_965214605.1. Lineage (GTDB taxonomy): Bacteria > Desulfobacterota > Binatia > Bin18 > Bin18 > JAAXHF01. The sequence continues at coordinate 2,367,512 of OZ243961.1, forward strand.
TCACCCGTGACACCTATGTCTGCCTGTTGCGGGCTGGGGAGCCGGTGTACGGCTTTATTCATACCGGCCCCTGGATGGTGGTGGACGATGCCCGGGGTGTTGACCGGGCGACGCGGTCGATTCGCTCAGGCCGGCTGCGCCTTGCGTATGTCTAGCCGGCTCCGATGTGGGCAAAGTTCTCTAGGCAGCGCTGGGCCGCCGGTGCTTCTTGGACGGTTGATAGCAGCCACTCGCGCAGGGACGGCTGGGCCGGCTTGGCGGGGAACGCTTTGGGAGGCAGGGCTGAGGCCAGGCTATGAATCAGGTTGCGTAGTATTGCCGAGGTGAACTCAGGATGAAACTGGGTCCCCCAGATGCGCTGGCCGAGTCGAAACGCCTGGTAGGGCCAGTGACCGTTGTCGGCTAGCACGACCGCATCTGCAGGCAGGCTGGTGACCACGTCGCCGTGGCTCATCTGGACCAAAAAGGATCTCCCAACGCCTGAGAACAGGGGGTCTGTCTGCCCCTCGGCAGTGAGACGGAGGCTGACCGTTCCGAGCTCCCAGCCCCGGGGACAGGGTTCAACCGTGCCGCCAAAGGCTTGGGCGACGAGTTGATGGCCGAAACACACGCCGTAGATCGGCACCTCCCGGTCAGCCGCTCGTCTCAGAAAGTCCTCACTGCGGGCGATCCAGGCCTCGTCGTCGTAGGTGGAGGCCGGCGAGCCGGTGGCAATGATGCCAGCCCAACTGGTGTCGGCCGGCGTTTCTTTACGCGCGTCGACCACCGCGCACCGCTCGTCGCCGAGCAGGTTCAGAAACGCCCGCTCATACGGGCCGAGCTGTTCGGTCACTCGCCGCGGCAGCTCTCCAGTCTTGAGAATCAAGAATTTCATGCCTCTTGTACTCTTCTCCGGAACTCCTCCGGTGTTCGTCCGATATCACACGTGCGGGTGGGAGGCAGCGCAAGGCCCAGCCCGGATGGTGTGGAGTAATGAGTTGTGGTTCCTCTATCTGGGTGACGGTGGCGACCCTTCCGGCGCGTTCCGGTAAACCCTAGATGGAGCAGACGGTTTTCCATTGTGGCCGCACCGACGGTCGGGAGGTTCCTCACGCCATTACCGCAGTCTACTGACTTCCGATTCTCCGACACTCCCGCTTTTCCTCTACACACGGCTCATCAATTTTCTGAAGGTTGTGGCAAGTCCCAGAATAGTGCCGCCAAAAAGTCGTGTCTTGGGATTGACCTCAATGGAGTGGTGATAAAGGGGGGGTGGCATCGCTCATTCCCTCCATTAGCGGTCCCGATGGTCGCGCGCCTGACCGGGGGCCTTGGGGTGGGCGTAGGGGTGGGGACGATCGGTTGCGACCTCGAACGGAATGGCCTCTAAGCGGGCCATTCCGTCTTTGTAGGCGGCGATAAGACGATCTTCGCCCTCATAATTAAACGGGTCCTGGAGTCGTTTCTCGATTTCTCCGCCCCGTTCTGGTTGGTGCTCAACATACCATTTGACGGTTCTGGCCAGGGCGTCTTCGACGGTGTAGATATCGGCATAGCCGAGCTGCTTCTTGATTTTGGTCAGATCAACAACCCGATGGTGGGAGCTCTGCTGCATGGCGTACGGATGGGACGGGCGGGCGATGGGGTGCGGCATACTGACAATATCCCACTCGTGATCCAGCTCTTTGGCAATAACCTCAACGACCTGTCGGAGGCTGAGCTGTTGTTCGTCGCCACAGTTATAGAGCTGACCAGCCGAGGCTTCCGGCTGATCTACAGCTAGTAAGACGGCCTGGGCCAGGTTGCCGGCATAGCCGTGGGTAAACAGCATCAGGCCGGCGTCCGGTACAATAATATGTGGCCGCTTATCCAAGATGCGCCGGATGATGCTCCACTCGCGGGGGACGAGTTGATACGGGCCATAGACGTAGGGATAACGAAAGTAGGCCGCGGTCGGGTGGGTTTCTAAAACTGCCTGTTCGGTCTGGGCGATCAGATACGCAAAGCGCAGTTCTTCTTCACTATCAACCACCGGCGCGTCTTCTGGAACCGCTACCTTTAGGCCGGGTGGGAACAGGGCGTAGGCGTCCATATAGCCCCGATAGCTAGCTACCCCACCGACCCCGACAAAGCGCCCGACTTTGCCGACCAAGGCTTCGGCCACAAAGCGGATACGGCCATAGGTCACTACGGCCAGATCAAACGTCCGTCTTCCTAATGCCTTGTCAATGGTTTCCCGAAAGTGCGGGTCGCCGTGGATATGTTCGACCTGGGGGGGAATCTCGGGAATTTCGTGGGTCCCACGGTGAAAAATCGTGACCTCATAGCCCCGCTCAATCAGGCCATTGACGATAAACGGACCGGTTGGGCCAGTCCCTCCAACGACGAGTGCTTTCATTGGTCCTCCTCACTTTGTGACTCATCCCTTTTGCCTTCAATAAAGCGGCTAGCGAGGCCCGTTCGTCCCTGTCGGAATACTGACAACCGGGACTGAGCCGTTCAGAGAGCACGATAGACGGCGCTCCCGCTCGTCCTGTTCTTGACGGCTTTCAGCAGCCACAACTTCCGTTTCCTCAGCAATGCGGTGCTCCTGGCTCTTTTTCCGTCGTTTTTAGAATGCGCTCCTCCCTTCCTGGCAACGCTCGCTTATATTCCCCAAATAGTGATGGTGAAGGGAAAGAGCCAGAAAACGATACGGATTCAATGAGAGCGATACGGACATTCTCCGCAAGTCTGATACGGCTGGGTATCGGCAGCAATGATCCACATGATGCGGCGAACCTGCGCCCGCAGCCAGAGATCCGCAGGTAACATCGGCGGGCCGTCATGGTCGAACCAGTCTTCGATCAGATCAATGATCGGACCCGATTGAGTCATCTTTCTTCCGTCCGGCAGCAACAGTACGGGTACGCGCCCCTCCGGGTTGAATGCATTCAGATCCGTCGTACCCAGTCCTCTGTTTCGGGATCGTTTTTCGGCATGGTGTGAACGGGGATACTGCGGTCATCGGTGCCGAAACCCATACTCACTAGGGTTACTTGCGAAGACAGTACGCCACGACACTGTAAATACAGCGTCCCTCACATCGAGGCGCTGCTGGTGTGGTGGTAGTACAGTAGTACAGGCGGAGTGGACCGTCCGTCGGGAAACTACGTTTGGCCATGAAGTTCCTCAAAGGACAGGACATGCTTTACTTTGTCCCTCTCAGATGCAGTGGATACTGCGGGTTGGCAACCGGCACTCACCTGTCGGATAAAAGATTAGTACGTCCCCGATATCCCCCGACGCAGCGAGGAGAGCGCTGCGTCGGGTTGTCTTCTTAGAAGAAGATAAAGGATCGAACGACCACGTTCTTGCGACAGGGAGCGTCTTCGGGCGTGGTTGGGTCGATGCAGGCGGAGTGGAACGACCAACGCGAGACGGAGCCGTCGGTGACCGAGTCGTAGCACTTGAGCATCGACACTTCGGTCGACGTCTGCTGCGGAAACCAGTACCACTCGTGGTTGGGTCGGTAGGTGAAGCGGGTGGTCTCGCCAACGCGGTCGTCGTAGATACGGTAGTTGGTGATATACGGTTGGTCGGCGAAAGAGGGCCAGGCGCAGAGCACGAAGGGGTTCTGGCGCACGGTCTCCATCGGCTTGGCAAGATTGATCGACATGAACCGCCGCGACATCTTCGCGTCGGCCTCTGCCTCCGTGTAGTGCTGCTTGCGCCCGAAGTTGCGCAGGTTCTTCGTCAGCAGCTCGCGGCAACGCACGCGGCCACTGTTGTCGTTCAGGTCGTTGTGCACGATGTTGGCGTAGAAGGTGTTGACCCCCGGATCCCTGTTGTCCTGATCCTCCCTGACGGTGCCTTTGTAATCCTTGTTAAACACGTCGTGGTTGTACACGAGCGCATCGGTCACACCGGGGAAGAAATCGAGGAGGAGTTTCTCTATCTCCGGGTAGAACACGCGCTCCACCTCGGCCGCGTCGTAGAAATTCTGGCACTTCGATTCGCAGTGGGCGAGCGAGACGCCGAGCTTGTCCATGCACTCGGGGCTCGTGGGCGAGAGACCGGGGTAGTACTCTTCCATGCGTCGCGCGTCGCGCAGTATCTGCGGGAAATAGAGGCCTCGCCGCCCGATCTCCTGCTCTTCCTTGCGAAACATTTTTGCCTCGGCCGCGCGCGCCGGGTCCCGCCAGATGGCGTTGGACGAGACGATGGAGTAGGACGGCTGTTCGTGGACGGTGTAGCGTAGCGGAAGTGCGACGCCGCCTTCAGGAGCCTCGATGTTGCTCGTCCGAATATATTCCAGGCACTCTGCGTAGCTACGAAAGCCGAGGCCCCACTTGGTCTCGACCGGGCCGGGGGGAGCGTTCTCGATCATGTCGATGACCGCTTGCCCTTCACCCTCGGCAACCTGGCGGAGCGCCTCCTCCATTGCCGCGGCAGTTCCCGCATCTCCGTCCTGATCGAACGACATATAGGATAAACCGCCGTTCGCCGCGATGGGTGGGGGCTGCCCTACTGTGAGTTGGAAGGGAGGCACATAGGCCGATGAATCTCTCTCCGTAACCCCCACACTGTTGTTCTCGATGGTATTGAGCCCCATAACATGTCCTCCAATTAAAGATAGCCGATCGTGTCACACGGGATTTGTCTTTGCAAGGGCCTTCCTGGTTACACGAACGTCATTGTTTATTGAGCGTTCGAGATCGCGGCTTTCCTCCTGCCGTTCGTGAGGCAACCCTGCCAGTCCCTGACCGCTTGCCATCATACTGAAATGGTCTTAAGCGGCAACGCTTGTCTCTGAAGATAGAGCGTGCTGGTCTGCGACCAGACAAAAGGGGGGACCCATAGGATCCGACAAACTATCAAACGACGAATGACGTGGCTGTCGTCCGAGCGACTGTTCCGCAGCTTATACTTGCTGACGGCAAGACTTGTGTAAGCCAAGCCCTTACTAAGAATGAGTAGTGGGCAGCGGCCCAGATCGTTAGACAGGAAAATCTGCTTCCCCTTATCGAAAGCCTTTTACTCCTCAAGCAGTGGAACGCTCTTACCGAGGCCCTCCACATCTCCAGCGCGTGATACGGAAAGACATATATTCCCTCTGCACTAGGGGATTTGATTTACTGGGCGGGCCTTCAAGAGCGTGAAGCGCATGGTTAGCAGAGTCTCCGGATTGGAAGCATCTTGAATGCGTTGACGTTTCATCCGAGAGGCCCACTCCATACGGCTTTCTGATGACGAATGGGAGAAATTGACACGCCGGCTTGGACGGATTCGACAGGAGTGAGGGAAGCTAGCATGAATACCCGGCTCGAAGGTGCATAGGGTGAGAGACGTGAAATGCGGAACATAACGGAGGGAGACGCACTCTGAATTGGTCTGTTTCCCAAGATAACCCCGCTCTGGTGCGAAACGGTTTAGAGGGCGTCCTAGCGTGACCTATGCCTGCTGGCGCGGCCAGACGGTTGTTCACTCACAGTGGTCACCCGATTCGGGCGGCAGTGGGACAAGCGGACACGTCGCGCGGTACTGACCGGTATCCTTGACAGCCATACGATTCACCACACGGACGGCCTCGAAGTCCTAGACGGACACGAACCGTTGGCCGGGCGGCAACGGGTGCGTATTGCCGGCTTCACATGACTCACCCACGAGTCTGTGGAGCCGCGACGATCTGGGGGAATCTCACAGCAAGGTCTGTTGCGGACATGCCGCGAAACCGCTCCACCAACGCCAAGGCACCCGCCTCAAGCGCCGCAAGACCCGCGTCGTCGTCCGAAGTCTCGACCGCGCGAACTTCGAGGTTGGCCGCAGCAAAGAGAGGAAGATATTCGGACGAGCGCAGCCGGTTCGTGGAGGCGAATGAATTGTCGGCGTACCGCGCCCACGCCTCGGCATCGACTTGCAGGAAGTTGACACTGGAGATAGTCGGGTCGGTGGGGATAAAGTGAGCCCCGTGATCAATCAGATGCGCCCACAGGCCGTCCGGCTTCAGCAACCGGGCCGCTGTGTCCAGGATGCGGCGCAGCCCGGCCCCCTAGCACGCTGCTGGACACGTGCATGTCTAGGCTCATAGTGGGCAGGTCGAGGTAACCGGCGTTGGCTGGCGCCATGGAGGTGACGGTGCAAAGCGAGAGGACCGATTCGATCAACGCGACCGGGCATCCAACGCCAACAGCCGCTCGACCGTATCCTCTTCTCCGGCACTGCGACCCAGAGCCTCGACGAGCCACGAACGGTTGGCGCGGTATCAGTCCAAATGGCGAGCACCCGCCACGGCTTGAGGTTACACGCAGCGTCCACCGCCGTGATACGCCGAGCGCCCAGCAGCCACCAGAATGGAAAAGTTCAGACTCTGCCCTGTCCCAACTTCCAGGACCGCGGCGTTCTACACCGGCCGATGCGCCCGTATTGTATCCACCAGCGCCGAGGCTCTCTTCCTCAACAAGAAATCACCGGCAACACCAGATGCGACGGATAGCGAGCATCATGAAAAATCGTTTGCTGCGCGGTCTCGAGTTCGCTATCGCTCCCGAAGTCGTGACCTGTATTTGGATTGCGGTCGTAGCGGGGAAAGTTGCTTGAGGAGACTTCGAGTCGGAAGCGGTGGCCAGCCTTGAACACATGGCTCGTAGACCACAGATCGATGGTATAGTGGTATACCTCGCCCGGTCTGATCAGGGACGGCGAGGTGTGTGACTCGCGGAAACGGGCCCGGATAACCCCCTCGACAATGTTCTGAGCGTAGCCGTCCGGACGCAGGTCGATGAGCTTGGCGGTAAAGTCGGTATCGGGCGCCGAAGACGCCGCGTATAAACTGAGAGAAACCGGACCGGTTACCTCAACATCTTCGCTCAAGACCTCTCCGGTATACACCAGCACGTCTTCCCGGCGCTCAATCTTGGTTTGATCCAGCACCCCCATGGCCATACCCAGAGTAGTCCCGCCCCGGGTGGGAACCGGATCATGCGGATCGTACACATAGTGGTCTTGGGGCTCTTCGTTCGGGGCCACCATAGACAGGCCGCCGTCTCCGTTGAGGCTGTTGGCTTTCCCGGCGCTGTGCAGATACAGGTTGGTATAGCGCGTGCGCGCCAGTGGCCACTCGTTTTCGTCCCGCCAGCGGTTGTCGCCCATCACAAACAGCCGAATCGGTGCTTCGTCGCCAACACCGTTTTCGACTCCCTTGAGGAAATAATCAAACCAGCGCAGCTGTATGTCATGCAACGCAATCAGGGCTTCCGGACCAAAGTCGATGCCACCCGTCCCCCGCGAGGTGGGCTGAGCGTAGGGCAGCAGGTGGGCCCAGGGACCCATCAACAGCCGTTGGTTTTGACGCGCCTCTTGGGTGAAGGCCCGCTCCCGCAAACCGCTATACATGCTCAGGGTGTCATGCTGAAACACATCATACCACGATCCTACATGCAGCATCGGCACGTTGATGTTGTGCAGCTGACGGCGCAGATCAAGGGCTTGCCAGTACGGACCGTCTTGTGGATGGTTGAGAAAATCGGCAAAATACGGCGCGCCGTCTCTAAACCGTTCAGCCCAGTCTTTGAGCGGCAGCTGACGGTATTCCTCCTTTTTGAGGGGAGACATGGGCAGATCTGGATAGGCGACCGAGGCGTCGAGAATTGGCTTGGACTGCTCATACAGACCTTTGCGTTCCAGGGTGTTGCGCTGCATGGTGGTGAAGTAGGCGAGCATCCAGCCCAACTCGAACACCCCGCGTCGATAGGTGCAGTTCTCGTAATAGGTGACCGGACCTGAGACGGGACTCATCGCTCTCAGATGAGGCGGTCGCTCAGGCGCGGCAAAGTACTGGACTAGACCGAGATAGGACTGGCCGACCGTGCCAACCTGACCGTCGGACCACGGCAGGCCCGCCGCCCACTCAATGGTATCGTAGCCGTCTCGACCTTCATAAATAAAGGGATAAAAATCGCCCTCTGAACGAAAGCGGCCTCGGGTATCTTGAACGACCACGACATAGCCACGCGACGGAAAATAGTCTTTCTCGGTCAGCGCCATATCTAGGCTTTTATCGTACGGCGTGCGGACAACCAGAACGGGAAACCGCCCATCCGTATCCGGCCGATACACATCCGCGTAGAGCGTCACGCCGTCACGCGTCTGCATGGCAAGGTCTCTGTCTACAACAACGCGATGGGTGGTCATGGCTCCCTCCTGTGTCTCTCTGTCTGGCGGATTTCTATCCGGTCTGCAAGCGTATTCTGCTGGCGGACGCGTCGAATGGCCCGCTGTCGTTTCATTTCGTACTGCTGACGGGCCTCGTCCCGATCGGAGTCTTTGCTTGGGGTGTCTTCTTCGCCATCAAACCAGGCCGTTACCGTGTTTTTGATACTCCTAGCCGTGCGCGAAAAAGCTGCTCGGGGCGCATCTCGGCCAACTACACCCTGGATTTCTTTCCAAATGCTCTCGTCTTTGGCAAGAGGGGTGGGACGGAGCCGTTCGGTCTGGGTCACACAACCTGTCCCAAATGGTATGAAAGAAAGAAATACCACCAGACAAATGACTGGAATAGATTTCGGTGTGTCTGATGACGGCATGTTGCTCAAAGCCTTGTCTCATTTTAAGACATCCAACTCAAAAGGATATGTCTTCTTTTCGTCCAGGTCTGCGTAATCGTCGGATATGAGGAATAGAAATCCCGGAATCTCTCTCTTTTTGTTCCCATATTCTTGGCACACTTCCTGCTCATTATGAAGAACATCGCCTAGGAAGAACATCGGCCTAGGACGAAGCGAGGAGAAGTCATGTCCGATACCTTACTCACACGAGAACCTAGTCTACCAGAACTCGAGGCGGATATCCTCGTTCCTTCCCAGTTCTTCGACCGGCGTCAAGTCGAGGGCTCAGCCCAGCCTGAAAAACGTCTGATGCTAGCGGTCATGGAAGATGCCATCGCCACATTCCAGAAGTCTCTTCCCGAAGCCAACCGGCGTCAGCGACGGCTGCTCCGAGAAACCGAAGAGTGGATTCGGGCCACCGATAGGTCGTGGCCGTTCTCGTTTGAGAATATCTGTGCGGCCTTGGATATTGAGGTTGACTATCTGCGTCAGGGGCTGTTCAAGTGGAAAACCGCCCAGCAGACTCTCTACAAGGAGAGCCGCAGCACCCGCGCTCCTGTCTTACATTCCCCCTTTCGCCGCATCAGCGGCCGGCGGCATAGCCTGTCGGTGAACCACTCCACCTCGACACAAGCTGCCTAGAGCGGTATGGCTTAGGCGTCAAGCTGCTGACGAAAGCTGGCCGAGCGTCGGAGTATGTCGGCATACTGCTCCGCAGTCAGATGTCCGCGCACGAGTTCAAGCCGCAGGAACAGAAAATAGGTCTGAATAACATCGTGGCGGCAGTAGCGATGAATCTCAGGTAAACGTCCGTCTTCCCAGTACTCCTGGACCCGAGAGCCGTCGATCCCGACTTTGCCCGGTAAGCCGACCAGTCTCGCCAGCAGATTGAGTCCACCCCGCAGGTGCTGGGCCCCGTAGTTGGTGATAAAGTCGTACAGATCGTAGTGGCCCTCTTCGCTAAACCGGTAGCGGGCTTTGCCGCTAAAGTACCGCGGAGCCAGGCAGCCGTATTTGAGCGCTTGGAGTTCGAGGACGGGCAGGTCGAAACTGCGTCCATTGAACGTGATCAGTGTCCCCCGAAAGCGGTCTAAACGCTGCCAAAAGGTCTGCACTATGGCTTCTTCGTCGGCGTCCTCTCCGCCTAGGGTCTCGACTGCGGTCAGGAGGTGGTCCTCATCGACCCGGCCCACGGCAATGGAGATAGGGATATGAAACGAGAAGGGAAAGAAGTCGCTGCCCTGCTCCTGCTTGAGGCGTTGTCGGATCTGGACATAGGCCTGTTCGTCCGAGCTGTTGTCGTCCGGCTGATATATCTGCCGGACCAGCTGTTTGTCGATACGGGTCTCAATATCAAGAATGGTGTATCGCATTGATGTACTTGGGGCTAATGAGACACAAACTTGATATAGCCGTCCTCTTGGAGCCGTTCGACCTTGCCGTCGTACATGAGCAGGTGGAGGTGCGAGAGGGTCTCAAACGCGGCAGCCATCAGATGAAAGATGGGGAGGTTCTCTTTGTCGAAGTCAAAGATATTCATGGCGATGTCGAAAGCCGTGATGGGAGTGCCGTGGGTCTGGTCATGAATTTCCTTGAGCCGATAGACGTGGTGCTGGATGATCTGTTTGGCCCGGTAGCGGTGGTCCTTGAAATTGCCACCGTGGGCGGGCAGGACTAGCTCGACGCCGAGCTCCTGGATTTTCTCATGTGAATTGATGAAATCCTTGAGCGGATTTTGTGGCCCGGAGTAGTACACGCCAACGTGGGGGGTGATTTTGGGCAAGAGGTGATCGCCGGCAATCATCACCTTGTCTGTGGGAAAATAAAAGCAGCAGTGGCCGGGGGTATGACCCGGCGTCCAGACGGCCTGCACCTCGCGGTCTCCGACACACAGGGTGTCTCCGTCTTCAATCGGACGATCCGGTGTGACGGGGAGATAGCGCGTGCCGAAATGGCTGGCCGGGCTGGGCAGGCCATTTGGAAACTCCTCTAGCGGAATGCCGTGGGCCCGAAAGAACTCCAGCGCCTCGGGCGAGGGCTGCGTGGACTGCATCCGCTCGACCCGCTGGTTTTCAAGCGGGTTGAGATAGACCTCGGCGCCGGTCATTTCTTTGTAGGGCCGCGAGGTGCCAAAGTGGTCGGCATGATGGTGGGTACAGATCAGCTTGCGAATGGCCGAAGGCGGACAGCCGACCTGAGCGATGGCCGATTTGAGGGTGGCCACACTCTCTTCCGTGTGCATACCGGTGTCAAACAGCGCCCATTCGTCCTGGTCGCGGACGAGGTGAATATTGACAATGCTGGGCCGCATCGGCAGCGGCATATGGATTTGATAGATCCCCGCAGCAACTTCGCGAATCTTGGCTTCTGGCATGGATTTACTCATGGACGCGATCTTTGACCGGGAAGGTCGCCTTGATTTTGACTTTCCACAGCGCGATGTCTCCGTTCTCAACAACCGCTTTGATATCGGTTACTGCCACTTCCTGAATACCACTAATTGTGACGGCCGCGCGGGAGACCGCCAGCGAGACCGCATCCTCAAGCCCGACTTTTGAGTTGCCGGTGAGTTCTATTGTCTTCTCAACCATTGTCAAACCTCCTTGGTTAGAACACAGCAGGGCGGGAATCTAGCGTTCAATGGACGCAGGATCGGGTGAGGGTGAGTCGAGCGCGGCAGGCACCGGCAGCGTATCCGGCGAACCTGACAGATGGACATAGATGACCTGCCTGGCACGGGTCAGGAGCCCGCGCAGCGTATCGGCATTCTCCGGCTCAACAATCTGCTGGACCAAAACGCCGCTCAGCGTGGCCATAATGAGCGCTGCGTCTTCGGTCGGTTTTACGCGAGTGGTAAAGTGTCCGGTCTCCCGACCACGCTCAAGAATGGTGGCCAGCAGGCCCCGGTAGACTCGGTAGAGGCTGCTCACGTGGGCCACCAGATCTTTGGAGTTTTCTTCTTCACGCACGACTTGACCGAGCATGAATTTCACCGAATTCGCGTTTTCGGCAATGAACTGCGAGTAATCGGTAATCAGCTTCTCCAGCTGTTGTCGAGCGTTGAGGCCGAGCAGTGTATTTTCGTCAATCGCGTAGGGGGCGAGAAAGTGTTGCAGGGCGGTCCGAAACAGCTGCTTTTTGGTCTCGAAATACCACAGAATGAGCGCTTTACTGACCTGGGCTTCCCGAGCAACCTGGGCCAATGAAGTATCGGCATAGCCCTGGGTGGCAAACAGCTGGCCTGCTGTTTTCAGTATTCTTTCGCGTGTCGCCACGCTTGCAGCGTATGGAAAATGCTTTCCACTGTCAACGAGAAAGAGCTGCCCCGGGGCGAGCCGATCCGGGGCCGATCAGCTCGCAGAAGAGGACGGCCACCGCTTAGGCGGCCGCCGGCGCTTGTGTCTGAGAGGAGAAGCTGAGACGGTTTCCGTCCCAATCCACCACAACACGATCGTGCTCTCTGATTTCGTCGGCCAGCAGCTTGCGTCCCAGCTGCGTTTCGATCTCCTTTTGCAACAGCCGCTTGAGCGGCCGCGCTCCGTAGCTCGGATCATAGCCGGTCTGGGCAAAGTAGTCCTTGGCCTGCTCGGTCAGGGTAAGGCTGATGTGGCGCTCAGCAAGGCGAGTCCGCAGCCGTTCGAGCTGAATATCGACGATCGCTTTCAAGTCTTCCCGCGACAGGCTATGGAAGACGACCGTCTCATCAACCCGGTTGAGGAATTCCGGCCGGAACTGTTGGCGCAGGGCGTCGAGCACCTCACGCCGCATGTGGTCATAGGTGGTCGGATCACTCCCGCCCCGATGGCCTAGAATGTGCTGGCTGCCGACATTCGAGGTCATAATCACAACGCAGTTTTTGAAATCCACAGTCCGGCCATGACCGTCGGTCAGCCGTCCATCGTCCAGGATCTGCAACAGCGCGTTGAACACGTCGGGGTGGGCCTTTTCGATCTCGTCAAACAGGATGACCGCATACGGACGTCGCCGCACCGCTTCGGTTAGTTGGCCGCCCTCGTCATAGCCGACATAGCCCGGAGGCGCGCCGATCAAACGGGCCACGGTGTGCTTCTCCATATACTCGGACATATCAAGGCGGATCATGTTGTTTTCGTCGTCAAACAAAAACTCGGCCAACGCCCGTCCCAGCTCGGTTTTGCCGACCCCGGTCGGACCCAGAAAGATAAACGAACCGATCGGACGGTTGGGATCTTTTAGCCCTGAGCGGGCGCGGATCACCGCGTCGGCCACCGCCTGGACGGCCTCTTCCTGACCGATCAGGCGTTTGTGGATGTGGTCCCCTAAGCGGAGCAATTTTTCCCGTTCGCCTTCGAGCAGCTTGGCGATCGGAATCCCTGTCCAGCGCGAGACGACCGCGGCCACATCGTCTTCGTCAACTTCTTCTTTCAGCAGACGCGTCCCCCCCTGACCGTCCTGGAGGCGGCCCTCTTCGTCCGCCAACTCGCGCTCGAGCTGGGCCAGTTGTCCGTAGCGCAGCTCGGCCACCCGGTTGAGGTCATACTCGCGTTCGGCTTGTTCGATGTGAAGCCGAGTTTTCTCGATCTCTTCCTTGAGTTCGCGCAGCCGTCCAATAGCGCTCTTTTCCCTTTCCCAGTGGGCGCGGAGCTGGTCGGCCTCGGCCCGACAATCGGCCAGCTCTTTTTCAAGCGCGTTGAGTCGCTCGCGCGAGCCCTGGTCGGTTTCTTTGCGCAGGGCCTCCCGTTCAATCTCAAGCTGCATCACCCTGCGTGAAACCTCGTCTAGCTCGGTTGGCATCGAGTCGATCTCGGTGCGCAGTTTTGCCGCGGCCTCGTCAATCAGATCGATCGCCTTATCGGGCAGGAAGCGGTCGCTGATATAGCGGTGTGACAGCACCGCGGCGCTGACGAGGGCGGCGTCTTTAATCCGGACGCCGTGGTGGACTTCGTACCGCTCGCGCAGACCGCGTAAAATCGAGATGGTGTCGGCCACCGTCGGTTGGTCAACCACGACCGGCTGGAAGCGGCGCTCCAAGGCTCGGTCTTTCTCAATATATTTGCTGTACTCGTCCAAGGTGGTGGCGCCGATGCAGTGCAGCTCGCCTCGCGCCAGCATGGGTTTCAGCAGATTGGAGGCGTCCATTGCGCCCTCTGCGCCGCCCGCCCCGACCACGGTGTGGAGCTCGTCGATGAACAGCACGACGGCGCCCTCCGACTCTTGGACTTCTTTGAGGACGGCTTTGAGGCGTTCCTCGAACTCGCCCCGGAACTTTGCCCCGGCAATCAGCGCGCCCATATCGAGCACGATCAGCTTTTTGTTTTTCAGGCTTTCGGGAACATCGCCCCGAACAATCCGTTGGGCGAGGCCCTCGACAAGGGCCGTTTTCCCGACACCCGGATCACCGATTAAGACCGGGTTGTTCTTTGTCCGTCGTGACAAGACCTGCACGACCCGCCGAATTTCCTCATCGCGTCCGATGACAGGGTCTAGCTTCCCCTGGTCGGCCAGCTGGGTGAGATCGCGGCCATAGCGTTCAAGGGCTTGGTAGGTCGTCTCCGGATTTTGACTCGTCACCCGTTGATGGCCCCGCACCTTCCGGAGTGCCGCCATCAGCGAGTCACGGCTGAGGCCCAGGGAGCGCAGAAGACGGCCTGCCGCCGCGCGCGTATCGGTCAGCATCGCCAGCAGCAAATGCTCCACGCTCACATAGTCGTCCTTAAGCCCTGCGGCCTCGTCTTGGGCCTGGGTCAACAGCTGAGCCAGACGCGGGGTGATATGCACGGCTTGACGATCCATGCCCGGGCTGGACACCTGGGGAATTTTGCGTAGCTCCTGTTCCAAGCCGTCCCTGACCGCGCTGGGTGCAATACCGGCCGCCGCCAGCAGGGCTGCGGCTAATCCGTCTTGTTGCTCGACGAGTGTGGCCAGCAGGTGTTCGACGTCGAGGCCCTGATGGTGGCGACGGATGGCGAGTGCTTGCGCCTCGTGAAGTGCTTCTTGAGATTTTTCGGTAAAACGATTGAGATCCATAATTGTCCTCCCTCCACGCGGGCCAGCCGGCCCGTCCCTGTTCAAAAACTAAGGCGGGTTGGAGGGATGTCAAGGAAGAAGAGGAACTGAGAGTGATGCGCGGGGCCGAGAGCGAACGAAGAACCGGCTCAGGCCGTGCCCAGCCGAAAAGCGGGCCAATTGAGCGGCTAGGTCAGATAGGTATTAAAGCGCTCATTGACTTCTTGCTGGATATAAAACACCGCTTTGCCGATCTGATCAGCGGTCCAGGTGATGCATGGAAAGTCAGGATAGGTCGTATAGCCGCCCGAGAAGACCTCATTGCGGTTGCCGTTGGGACCAAAGAAATAGATCGTTGTCCCCCGGGTAATTCCGTGACGGGTCGGTCCCATATCAATTTTGAGATTATTACGCGACAGCGTGTCGCCGGCCCGTAGAATATCGTTCCAGCTGTCAAGCCAAAAGGCATAGTGGTGGAGCTTGCCGTTGGGACCTCTGACAAAGGCGATATCGTGTGCTTTGTTCGAACAGAATAGAAAAGCCGCCAGCAGTTCATCGCTGTGCTGGTCCGGGACAATCCGCTCGCTCATCCGAAAGCCCAGCGCCTGGGTGAAAAAATCAACGTTGGTCTGGACGTCTTCGGCCGTCAGCAGCAGATGGTCAAGGCGGGACGGAGCGATATCCGTCTGTTGGCTCGGCCAGGGGGCGGGGTTGAGCACGCCAACGCTGGTGCCCAGCTGCTGGGCTTCGGCGTACAGTTCCAGCACGTGATCCGAGGGCAGGGTACATCGCAGCGCCTCCCCCTGGCCCAGATTTTCTCCCTTTGAGACCCGCTTGACGCTCAGGCCAAAGGTGTGGGCGGCGTGTTCTATACGCGCGAGGTCGTCTGGGCTCTCGACCTTATAGCCCATTTTGATCAGCCCTAAGCCGCCGTTTTCAATAACGACACTGTGGTGGTCGTACTCGTCCCAGCACTTAAAGTAGCGCTTGCCGTCCTGACGGGTGACCTCTTGGAGACCCAGCACCTGCGTATAGTATTGACTGGCTTTCTCAAGATCGGTTTCGCGTACATGAACAAACCCCAGTCGCATAACACCCATGGTACATCCCTCCGGTGCGGTGATAGTGTGAGGTATAGCAGGAAAGCGACCAGGGAGAAATGTGGTGTGGATTCTTCGCCTGGGTCGTTGTTGTCTCAGTCTGGAATAGCTAAGGTCCGGCCTATGAAATGCCGCTACTGCCACGATCGTGCCGGTTTTCGCCGAGTGTGTGTCGACTGCCGTCGATTACTGGCAATCTATACCCAGCACCAGGGCCGACTCGGCTTGCTCCAATTCTTGGATCTGTTCATTGACACGGGTCTGTCCCAGGAGAAGATTGAAGCGTTTATGAATGCTGATCCCACCGGTCAGGGGAGCATCAAAGATCGGATCACGGCCGACATGAGTACCGAACTGCTGGGAGCGATGGGGGTCAACACGCGGCAAACCGCCCACGACGTCAAGCGGCTACGGAACCAGGGCAACTGGCAGAGCATGGATGAACGCCCTGAGGAGGGCAAAAAATGAGGCACGCTGATGAACGGCTGGCCAGATGAGAGCTTAGACGCTTCGGTGCAACAGTTTGCGGATCAGCTTGCGGCCGTAGAAACGGCTGGCGCCGAGCGAGAATGAACGCCGCTTAGCCAGATCAAGACGAATCATCTTCCACTCGATTTCTTTGACCAGGGCCTTGCGCTGCCCGTCTTCCTCAACGTATTTCAGCAGATCTTGCAGGCTGTTGATCTCTTTGTGGAGAGCGGCTTCGAGCGGCAGGACGTGGGCGTTTTTCAGAATATGATAGGCGAGGCGCAGGTCTTCCGGCACCCCACTCAGGTCTTGGGACTGCAGAGGTTTGCCCTTGCCGGGCAAGTTGTCAAACACGCCCCGTTGTTGGGCGTCATGAATACGCTTCTCAGCAATCCGGCTAAAAAAGGAGGACGCCACGCCGTTTCCTCTGCCGCTGAGCATAGTGGGCCGCGTTTGGAATTGTCAACTCGTCTTGATTCCTCCAGCCCTGCGGGGCTATGAAAGGGAGCACATTTCAGGAGCAGGAGGACAGTATGGCAGAAATTGAATTTGGCACCGCGCTACCGGGAACGGATGGAACCGCGGAATTTGCCCGACGGGTGGAAGAGCTGGGGTTTGACTATTTGGGCTGTGGCGAGCATGTGATGTTCCACGGACCCGTCGGAAATACCTTTATCTCGCTGTCGGTGGCGGCTGGAGCAACCCAAAAGATCAAATTGATCAGCTCAATTGTGTTGCTGCCGCTGTATCCAGCGGCTCTGGTAGCCAAGATGGGCTCGGCCCTCGATGTGGCTTCCAACGGGCGCTACCATTTTGGAGTTGGCATTGGCGGCGAATTTCCCAAGGAGTTCGAGGCCTGCGGGGTCCCGGTCAAGCAGCGCGGCTCGCGGACAAATGAAGCCCTGGAAGTGGTCACCCGCTTATGGACTGAGAAAAAGGTGTCTTTTGCCGGCAGGTATACGACGCTGAACGAGGTCACGATTGAGCCCGCTCCGGTTCAAAAACCGCGGCCGCCGATTTGGGTTGCCGGCCGCAAAGATCCGGCCATGCAGCGTACCGCCAAGTACGCTGATGGTTGGCTGCCGTATATGTATACGCCCCAGCAACTGCACGACAGCATTGAGAAAATTAAAGCCTACCGCAAAGAGGCGGGCCGCGATGTCGAGTCCTTTATCCCCGGCGTCTTCATCTTTACCGCCACACACGCCAACGGCGACACCGGCCGCGAGATGGTCGCCACCCGGCTCGGCAGACAGTACGCCCAGGATTTCTCAAAGCTGGCCGGAAAATACGCCCTGGCCGGTACACCCGATGACTGCCGTAAGCGCTTACAGGAGTACATCGACGCCGGGGCAAAAATGGTCATGCTGCCGTCGGCCTGCCCCGCCGATTATATTGAGGAGAACACGCGGCTTATCGCCCAGGAGATTATTCCGGCGTTTCGATAATCAGTTCTCAGATTTGCCCCGAGTGTCGTCAGCCTGACACTCGGCACTACAGAACGCACGCGTCTTGCTGCGTACCGACACCCGAAGGGCTTGAGGCTCGGGGATGAATTTCCCACACTGCGTGCACTGGACCAGCGGTGTCCCGGTTGTTTCTAGCGGGTCTTTCCGATCGTGAGATATCCGATCGGTCGAACCGAAGAGGCTGCCTACCCCACGGTAGATGAGGTACACAGCCCCTGCAACAATCAGGAGGCGAAGCAACCCTCCCATTTTCAGCCTTCGCGTGAGTCCTGCTGAGAGCCTGGCTCGGGCTGGCCATTGCCCGCGCTGCTCTCCTGCACCACCGGTATCTCATTCTCTTGGTTATAATCGCTGCCTGGGCTCTGCAAGTAGTTGAGCAGTTCCGAGCTGGCCGGCAGCACCAGGGTGGTGCCGGGGGTCAGAATCCTCTCATAGGTCTGCAAACGCCGGGTAAAGGCGTAGAACTCTTCGTCTTGACCAAATGCGTTCGCGTAGATTTGAGTCGCCTCGGCGTCGCCCTCGCCCTTGAGCTTTTCGCTCACTTCGTAGGCGGTAGCCAGGATGACTTCGCGCTCACGTTCCGCCCCGGCCCGCACCTCGCGAGCCTTTTCTTCGCCTTCGGCCCGATAGCGTTTGGCAATCCGCTCCCGTTCGGCCCGCATGCGGGCAAAGACGCTGGCCTGAACTTCTTTGGGCAGGTCGAGACGTTTGATCCGCACGTCGCGGACCTCAATACCAAACGACTTTGAGGTTTCGATGGTGTCTTTGGTCACCACCTGCATAATATTTTCCCGCTCTGCTCGAATCACGTCCAGAAAATTATGCTTGGCGATCTCTTGCCGCAGACGGGCGGAGATAATCGCGTCGAGACGGGTCCGGGCTTGCTGTGGATTACGCACGCTGCGGTAGAACTCAAGCGGGTGTTCGATCCGCCAGCGAGAAACGTGATCGATCAATACCCGCTTTTTGTCGAGCGTGAGATACTCCGCCGGGCGGGCATCGGTTGTCAAGACTCGCTTATCGAACCGAATCAGCCGGTGCATGAAGGGGATTTTGAAATACAGTCCAGGGTCGCGTAAGGTCCGTTGCCACTGGCCGAACTGGAGGATAATCCCCTGCTCCCACTCGCCAACGGTGAAGGCAGGCTGCAAGATAGCAAAGGCAAAAACAACGACTAAACTGAGACCAACCAGCAGGCGTACCATAGTGTCCCTCCTTCGTTAGTTATTCGGCACGGCCTGAGCCGCCCCTCCAGCCGCCGCCATGCCTCCTCCCAACTCTTTGAGGGGTAAGAGGGGCACGACGCTGCTGTTGTTGTCCGCGTCGAGAATAATTTTTTCCACATCGGGCATAATCCGCTCAACGCTTTCCAAGTACAGACGGTCTCGGGTGACCTTTTTGGCCTTTTTATACTCGCCCAAGATCTGCAGGAAGCGATCGGCATCCCCCTGAGCGCGGATGACCCGCTGGGCTTTGTAGGCCTCGGCCTGTTGGAATACTTGGGCGGCATCCCCTCGGGCTTTGGGCACGACATCTTCTCGGTAGCCCTCGGCCTCCTTGATGAGACGGTCGCGGTCTTCCAGCGCCCGGACCACGTCATGAAACGCATCTTGGACCTCGCTCGGCGGATCGACGGCCAGCAGTCTGGCTTCCGTCACATACAGCCCGGTCTGATAGGCGTCGAGCAACTCCTGCAGAGCAACCCGGGCCTGTTCCTGGACCTCTAGGCGGCCGTCGGTCATGGTGTGGTCAATGGTGTTGCTGCCGACCGCGCTGCGGAGGGCAACCTCTGCCGAGGAGTGTAAAATGCCCTCTGGGTCGGAAGCTCCGAACAGAAATTTGACCGGATCGTTGACCAAATATTGCACAAAGAGCTGAAGCTGGACGATGTTTTCATCTCCGGTCAACATCAAGGCTTCTTCGGGGCGGGCGTCGGCCTGACCGCGTATGCTCCGGCCCGGTACGCCGCGTGTCCGAAAACCGACCTCGGCATTGCGAATCTGTTTGACATCGACCACCGCATAACGCTGGATCGGCCACCAATGCCAGCGCAAGCCGGGCTCGGTCAGTTCCGACACCCGCCCGAACAACAGCTCAACGCCCTGTTCTCCCGGGCCGACGATGTATAGCCCAACATAGCACCACAGAGCCAGGACGAGGACGCCGAGCAGGCTGAAGATTCCCCAGCTCCCCTTAAATCCCGTCAACCGTTGCGCTTTTCTTTTGAGCTCTTCGACGGCTTGGAAGAGCTCATCAGCCGGTGACGGGCCGTCTTGATTTCGCCATTGATCTGACACGATTGGCCTCCTTCCGCTGAGGGGAATAGGAAAAATATCTCTACTACTCTACTCTATCTCCTTTGCCAACTCTAGTGTTAGTTGATTGGCTGGACACGGGAGACAGCCGCGAGGTATTGTTCCAGCCATACCTGCGCACAAGTATGAGGGAAGAAGGAGGAAGCCATGCCTCATCACGCCTTGCTCTTCCATAAAGAGCCGCCGCTTGGCTGGCTCGTGTTTAATCGGCCCGAACGTCGCAACGCCGTCAGTCTGGAGATGTGGCAAGCGCTGCCCGATCTGGTTGCCCAGGCTGCTGACGATCCGGCCGTGCGGGTGCTCATTCTCCGTGGCGGGGGAGAGGATGCGTTTATTTCTGGAGCCGATATCTCTCAGTTTGGCAAAGTCCGCTCCTCAAAAGAAACCATGGGCGTCTATAACCGGGCGACCGGCGCTGCGCTGCGTTCTCTCGAACAGCTCGAAAAACCGCTCGTGGCCATGATTCACGGCTTCTGCCGAGGCGGCGGCTGCTCGGTGGCGCTGATGTGCGACCTGCGGCTGTGTGCCGATGACGCGAGTTTTGGCATTCCAGCCGCCCGGCTAGGTATTGCATACGCCATTGAGACCGGCGTGGAGCGGCTCGTGCAAATCGTGGGGGCGGCCAACGCGGCGGAGATTCTGATGACCGCCCGGACCTATGATGCTGAAGAAGCCTCCCACATGGGTTTGGTGAATCGGGTCATCGCCAAAGCCGAACTCGAATCCTTCACCCGCGATTACGCCACTAAAATGGCCGAGAACGCCCCGCTCAGCGTGGCCGCCCATAAATTCTTTGTTCGGGAGAGCACCAAAGCCGCGGCCCTGCGGGACGCCGAGAAAATCCGCGCCTTCTCGACCGCCTGTGCCGAGAGCGATGACTACCGCGAAGGCGTACGCGCGTTTATGGAAAAGCGTCGCCCGCAGTTTCAGGGCCGGTAGATGAACTGAGGAGTGAGAATGATTCGCGCGGCGATGTGGTGTCGCGAGATCCTTCGAGCCGTGGATTTGTCGGCTTTGACGCGCAGCTGAATCAGACGCCGTCCTGACGTCTCGGTCTGATGAGCGCAGCGTAGGCCGGTACGGGTCATGCCCCTCTTGACCGAGAGATATGACTGACTGTATAGTCAGTCATATGACTAAAAATTCATCAGCCACAAAAGACGAAGTGTTGCGCAAGTTTCGCATGCGAGAAATCTTGGACGCAACGTGTCGGGTGGTGTCGCGACACGGCTTTCAGGGGGCGACTGTCGATCGTGTAGCAGAAGAGGCCAAGATCGCCAAAGGCACGATCTATCTGTATTTTCACAAAAAAGAAGAGCTACTCAAAGCCGCGGTTGAACAGGGTATGGAGAACTTCACCAACCAGGTTCGGGCCGAGGTGAAAGAAGTCAGCGCTCCGCTCGAAAAAATCGTGTGTCTCGTCGAAGCCGTCATTGAGCTGAGCGATACCAACCGCGACTTTTTTAAGATGCTGTTGCTTGAGCGCAACTTACTAGCCGCTTCGCCAGACCATCCTGAGGCGTCCCATACGCTCGATCTGTATCTCGACTACATCCGGTTTATTGAGGAGACGATTCAAGAAGCGGTCAATGCCGGGGTGCTCCGTCCACATAACACCGAAGCCTCAGCCTTTGCTCTGAGCGAGTCGCTGCGAGGCTGTTTCCAGCAGCGGGCGCTTGGGCTGACCGCGCGCTCGGCCGCGGAGGACGCCGAGATTTTGCTTGATCTTCTGATGCACGGAGTGCTCAACCCCACTCATAGCAATCACAAGGAGTTGTCATCATGAGACCTCTGATATCCGCGTTTGTTTCTCTCCTGATGGCGATGGTGGGCGGCTTTATGACTGCGGGCTGTCAGTCAGAGGACTCCAAGGTCGCCGAGGCCGAGGCGGCCAAACCCAGCCAAGCTGCAGTGCCGGATGAGCAGGCGCTCACGGTCCAGATTGCCTCGCCGGTCATGCGTCAAGTCCAGCGTACCGGCAGCGGCCAGGGGGCGCTGTTTGCCCACGAGACGGTCAGCTTGTCAAATAAGCAGGATGGCTATGTCAGCACCGTCCGCGTGGACTTTGGGGATGAGGTCCGCCGCGGTCAGCTCTTGGCCCAGATGGAGCGCGAGGAACTCGCTCTACAGGTTGACTCGGCAGAGAGCGCGGTCAAGCAGGCCGAGGCCATGTATATTCGGGCCAAGGCCGAAAATCAGCGCATTCAGGAGCTGTTTGCCGAACAGATCATTCCGCCCCAGCGCCGCGATACCGCCGAAGCGGAGTACAAGGTCGCGGCCGCCCAGGTCGAAACGGCCAAGAAAGCCCTGGCTCTGGCCAAAAAACGCCTCCGTGATACTCGCATTGTGTCGCCGGTCAACGGTTTTATCCAACAACGTTTTGCCAACCCGGGCGAGTACAAACAGGCCGCCTCAAAGCTGCTTGAGGTCGTCGTGGTCAATCCACTCAAGATGCGGGCCCCCGTACCGGAACGGTTTGCCGCGGTGGCTCGGATCGGGATGGCGATCCACGTCGAGGTCGAGGCCCTGCCGGGTGAAATATTCGAGGGCCGGCTCACCCGGATGGCCGCCCAGGTTGACCATAGGACGCGGACCCTGCTGATCGAAGCCGAGATCCCGAACCCTGACCGCAAGCTGCGGCCCGGCTATTTTGCCCACATCACTGGGGTTCTGGGCGAAGAAGAAGCCCTGTTCATTCCACGCGTTGGTCTGTCGCGCTTTGCCGGCGTGGAGCGGGTCTTTGTGGTGCAGGACAATGTCATTGTCTCGCGCGAGGTACGGTCCGGGGTTGAGGACGGGGAGTGGATCGAAATTGCTGAAGGATTGGCCCAGGATGAAGTGATCGCCGTTAGCCGTCTCAACCGTTTGGCCGACGGCATAGCGGTCCAGATCAAACGGGTGGAGGCACAATGATTCTCGCCGATATCTGTGTTCGCCGACCGGTCTTTGCCACCATGTTGATCGGCGTGCTGGTGGTAACGGGCTGGTTCTCGTATAAAAGTCTGACTTTGGAGCTCATGCCCAAGGTCGAGATGCCTGTCGTCACCGTGACCACCACCTTGCCGGGTGCTGGCCCGGAAGAAATCGAAGCCCAGGTCACCAAGATCATTGAGGAAGCCATCAATACGGTCAGTGGGATTGATGAACTGCGCTCGGTGACCCGCGAGGGGCTCTCTCAGGTGATTGTCCAGTTTGTGCTGGAAAAAGATCTGGGGATTGCAGCCCAAGAGGTGCGTGACAAAGTTGGCACGGTTGTGGCCGATCTCCCCGAGGACGTCGACCCGCCAATTGTTGAGAAGTTTGATGTTGACGCAACGCCGATCGCGACGATTACGGTCTCCGGCTTCTTTGGCTTGAAAGAACTCACCGAGATTGCCGAGAACCAGGTCAAGGAGCCGCTGGAGTCGGTGTCCGGGGTGGGGGCGATTGACATTATTGGCGGCCGCAAGCGGGAGATTCAGGTCTTGATCGCCCATGAGCGTTTGATGGCATACCGGCTGTCCATACACGCGGTGGCCCAAGCACTGGCCAAGCAAAACGTCGAGTTTCCCGGCGGACGGATCACCCAGGACAGCGGCGAGACCGTTCTGCGCACGCTCGGTCGGGTCAAGTCGGTCCGTGAGTTCGAAGATATTGTGGTGGCGACCAAAGACGGCGTGCCGATTACCATCGCCGACATCGGGCATGTAGAGGACGGGGTTGAAGAGCCTCGCTCGTTGTCACGCTACGACGGCAAGAATGCCGTCTCGCTGGTGATTCGCAAACAGTCAGGAGCCAACACCGTGGATGCGGTCGAGGCCTTGCAGGAACGCTTAAGCGAGGTCCGCAAACTTCTCCCACCCGGCCTAGACGCGCTTATCACTCGAGATCAGTCGGAGTTTGTCAAAGCCTCGGTCCACGAGGTCGAACAACATCTCATCTTAGGCTCGATATTTGCCAGCATCATCGTGTTTTTCTTTTTGGGGAACCTGCGTTCAACCATCATTGCCGCCGTCTCTATTCCGGTCTCAATTATTGCTACCTATAGCCTGCTGGCCGCGGCCGGCTACTCGCTGAATCGGGTCACGTTGCTTGGGCTGACCCTGGCCGTGGGCATTGTGATCGACGACGCCATTGTCGTCCTGGAAAACATCTACCGCTATATCGAAGAGAAGGGCATGGCGCCGTTTGAGGCGGCTCGGGCTGCCACCGCCGAGGTGGGTCTTGCCGTGAGCGCCACAACCCTGTCGCTGGTGGTAATTTTTATTCCGGTTGGATTCCTAAAGGGTGTCGTGGGCATGTGGCTCAGCAGCTTTGGCTTTACCATGGCTTTCGCCATCATGGTCTCGTTGCTGGTGTCGTTTACTCTGACGCCGATGATGTGTGCCCGCTTCCTGCCCAAAAATACTGAGCACAAGGCCCACTCCTCGCGCGAATCGCTCTTGTACCGGCTTACCGATCGCGGCTATGCGGCAATGTTGACCTGGTCCATGCATCACCGTTGGGTGATCGTGTGTCTGACCCTGGGGCTGTTCATCGCTACCCCGTGGATTGGCGGCCTGGTCCGTCCCAGCCTGATGGCGAGTGATGACCGGGGTGAGTTCGAAATTAATATTAAAACCCCACCCGGCTACTCGCTGGCCCAGACCGATGCGGTGACCGCTCAGATTGAGGCCGAAATTCAACCCTTGCCCGGCGTTGCCCATCTGTTGACCGAGATTGGCTCGGTCATCGGCGAGTCGGTCACTAAGGCCAAGATCGTGGTAATCCTTGATCACTATACGGAACGCGAGCTGAAACAGTACGAAGTCATGGATCTGGCCCGAGAGAAGGTCCAAGGCTTTCCGGGCATGCGGATTAGTGTGGACCAGATCCTGCCGGTGAGCGGTGGGGGAGTCCAGAACGTCGATGTGTCGTACAATCTGCGCGGTCCACAGCTTGAGACGCTGCAACAGTACGCCGAAGAACTGAAAGCAAGTGCTCAACACATTCCGGGTCTGCGGGACGTTGACTCGACCTATGAGGGGGGCAATCCCGAACTGCAAGTCCACCTCAACCGACGCAAGTCTTCTGACCTCGGAGTTGAGGCGGCAGATATTGCCTCGACCATCCGCATCATGGTTGCGGGCGAGAAGATTACCACCTACCGTGAGGGTGATGAACTCTACGACGTGCGTTTGCGTCTGGCTCCTGAGAGCCGCAACCGGCCAGAGATCATTCAACAGGCCGCCATCCCCTCGGCCGCGGTTGGACAGGTCCAGCTCAGTAGTCTGGTTGACATGATTCCGGGGACCGGCCCGGTCCAGATTGATCGCCAAGAGCGTCAGCGTCAGATCACGATTACGGCCAACCTGGCCAAAGGCAAGGCGCTGAGCGATGCGATTGCCGACATTGATGCCAAGGTCGAAGACATGGGACTGCCGCTCGGCTATACGACCGGTGTATCGGGCATGGGGAAAATGTTTGCCGAGATGATGGCAAGCTTCCAGATTGCCTTTTTGCTGTCGATCATCGGCATGTATATGATTCTGGCCGCCCAGTTTGAGAGCTTTTTGCACCCTATTACCATCATGCTGTCGCTCCCCTTAGCGGTGCCGTTTGCCCTGCTGGCACTGTGGATTTTTGATCAGCATTTGGCGCTGTTTGCGATTCTTGGGATGTTGTTGCTGTTTGGGATTGTGAAGAAGAATTCGATTCTGCAGATTGACCATACGATTAATCTGCGGGCCCAGGGCATCCCCCGTGACGAGGCCCTCCTCAGGGCCAACCGGGAACGCCTGCGGCCGATCCTGATGACAACGCTGGCCCTAGTGGCGGGCATGATGCCGATCTTGCTCGGCCAGGGACCGGCGGCCGAGAGCCACCGTGGCATTGCGGTGGTGGTAATCGGTGGGCAGAGTCTGTGTTTGTTGATCACCCTGTTGGTGACACCGGTTGCCTACTCGCTGTTTGACGACATGGAAGCCGGTCTCGCGAGGATGCTTGACCGGCTGCGACGGGCCAGCACCTGGAGCCGCTTCCGGCGCACGCCCGGACCGGCCCCCGTCGCTGGGGTCGGCGAAGAGCCGATCGCGGATTAAGCCACGCCGGAAAAACTTTCCGCTGAAGGGAGCCGAGGGAGGATGGGCGAAATCAAAAGCGAAAAAATTCTGCTGAAAGATATTTTCTCGCGCATGTGGTTTCGGATTCCTGCATACCAGCGGCCCTATGTCTGGACCACTGATCAAGTAAGGGACTTACTTGACGATCTGACCTTTGCACAGGAGCAGGAGAGGGAGGAATACTTCCTAGGCTCTTTTGTCTTTCAGTCGAGGACCGCCGATCAATCCAAGGGAGAAAAATTTGACGAGAATGATTTACTCGACGGCCAGCAGCGTATGTCCACGCTGTTGATGCTGTTTGCCGTTATCCGCGACATCGCCGCCGACGAGGATGCCAGATCCGACTGCCAAGAATGCATCCACCAGGAAGCCAGAAAATACAAGAAAGTGCCGGAGCGCGTGCGCCTTGAGTTCCCGATTCGAGTCGAAGTTCAGAAATTCATCGAGAAATATGTCAAAACAAAGGACGGCACTAAACAAGAAGACGAATTGACCGAGATCGCGACGAGCGGAGATGACGTGTCCTTAAAGAACATGGCGCAGGCCATCTTGGAGATACACAAATTCTTTGCAGAAGAGGAGGAAAGCGTTCGGCCCGAAGAGCTGCTTGATTTCCTGCTAAACAGGGTTCTTCTCATTTACGTTTCCACCGAAGACCGGGAAGATGCCTTTCGCCTTTTTATGATTCTGAATAACCGAGGCATCCCTCTGCGGAACAGCGATATTCTCAAGTCAATGAATATCGGTGCTCTCAATACCGAGGAGGAGAAGGTCCGGTACGCAGAGATGTGGGAGGAAGCCGAGAACGAATTGGGTGACGAATTCAACCGATTTCTCAGCTATATCCGGACCATCCTGGTCAAAGATAAAGCGCGCCTGAGCCTGCTCCAGGAGTTTGAGGAGAAAATTTACACCGGCAGCCCCCCCTTGCTAACACGAGGGGAGGAGACTTTCCGATTGCTGGAGAGGTATCTCGAACACCACCGAACGGTTCTTGATGGCAACAATTACGACCAATTCGAGAGTTTCGAGTTCGATAACCTTGTGAAGGTGATGCTGGAGGGTCTGCCCGTGAGGGATTGGGTCCCTCCACTTCTCCATTACTTTGAGCGCTTCCGGTTTGACCAGGCCCTGAAGTTTTTGCAGAAACTCGACAACAAGTTCTCTGCGGACTGGATTTTGAAAGACACTCCCACGGAACGCATCAAGAGAATGAACCGGATCATCGAAACTATTGACGGAGCAGCGACAGCGCAACAAGTCCTTGAGGCGAAGTGTTTCGAGTCTCCCGACGCTCAAGGCTTCAGGGATGCCATATCAGGTAGGGTGTACGACAAGCGATACTGCCGTTATTTACTGCTTAAGTTGGATTATCTCTATCAGGATCACTCGCACCGAATGAACTTCGAGAGACTCTCCGTTGAGCACGTGCTGCCGCAAAATCCTTCGGACAAGAGTCAGTGGGTAGCGGATTTCACTCCGGAACAACAAGACACATGGACGGACTGCCTCGGGAATCTCGTACTCATTTCACGTCGCAAGAATTCTTCGCTGGGCCGCCTCGATTACGCCCAGAAGAAGAAAAGATATTTCGAGAGAAACATCAGCACTTGTCCCAACTCGCTTCGGGTCATCAAGAATGACCGGTGGACTTTGGCTGAATTGGAAGCAAACCACAAAGAGGTACTAGGGAGATTAGAGGCGCACTACAAAATTTAACGCGCCTCAGCAGTTGAGCTGGATGATGGGAGCCTGATAAGGTCGGGCAGGGCCCTACGGAACCCCAAAAGCCTAAGTGACCCGCCCCTAAGGCGCTTTGTCGAGAGCGCAGGTCGCCTGAGCCACGGCTCGGGCGTCGTGTCGAGAGCGTCGACGAACTCAAACGCCGCGGCCACAGCACTGCACCACGCTTGCCGGATGAGCACCTTATGGTCGGGCCCTTGCCGAGCCGTGCGGCGAACACCGCTTGCCCGATTCCCTAGGGCGCACGAACCGGATAAGTGCACCGGGATGAAATAGACCCGTGGGTGCTCTCCTTGCGGGGCTATTCATGACTTGGACATCGCGGCCGCCTGTCAATGCGCATTGAGGAAAAACCCTCCAATCCGCTTCTCCAGCCGATTGCCGGGATGGACTCGTCTTACAGCTGCAGTGGACAGAAAGACGAGCGTCCGCCGCCCGTTCCCCGTCCTCCTCAGGACAGGGACTTGGCCGGTGTCTCTCCCCCGGCATTTTCGGCCAGCGTCCGCAAGACTTGTCCGCTGACCCGATACAGCAGCCACTCCTGCATGTGCTCCAAACCGAGACGTTGATAGAATCTCCGGGCCGGGTTCCAGTCAAGGACCTGGAGTTCTAGACGCGCACAGCCGCGCTCGATCGCAATGGCCGCCAGGGTGCGCATCAGTTTTTCCCCAACCCCTTGGCCGCGCACTGCTTCCTCAACAAAGATATCCTCAAGATGAATGCCGGTCGTGCCTTCCCAGGTTGAGTAGGTTGGAAAAAAGAGGGCAAAGCCGACCGGAACGCCGTCGAGTTCGGCCAGCAGAGTTTCAAATTTGGGCCGTTGGCCAAAACCGTCGCGCAGCAGGTCTTCGGGGGTTGTCTTGACTGCATCGGGCTCACGCTCAAACGCCGCGAGGCTTTTGATGAAGTGAAAGATGGTATCAACGTCGGCGGCGCTAGCGGGGCGAATAGTGAGAGAAGACATGGGGCGGAGACCTCATAAGGGCAGGGCTTACATATCGATGAGCACCCCGGGATTCAACAGACCCTTTGGATCAAGCGATTCCTTGGCTGCCCGCAGAGCAGTGGCAAACAATTCCGGACGCTGACGGTCGTACTGGGGCCGATGGATACGCCCGACCGAATGGTGGTGGGTGACCGTGCCACCGTATTTGACCACAGCGTCCGCGGCCGCGGTCTTAATCTCCTGCCACTGCTGGAGTGCACCGGCGTGCGTACCAATTCCGGTAAAGGTGTAATACGGGGCTGGACCGTCGGGATAGACGTGGGTAAAGCGACACGACAGCAATCCTCCACCGCACACTTCGTCAAGCGCTTTTTGGATATCGGCTTGCACCCTGGCGTGAAATTCGTCGAAACGCTGCCACGGAATCGAACTCTCGACCGTATCGAAAATCGCTCCCATCGCCGCGATCGTCCCCATTTGATACGGCATGCGCAGAAAGGCGTTGCGCCAGTCGCCGACCGAGCCGCCGCGTCCGGTGGTTTCTCCGTCTCCTCGAACGACGACGCCGTTTGGCGTGGTTCCACCGTGGTCAGCGCAACACTCTAGGGCGTGCTTGATCCAGGTCTCCAGCCCGTGGTCGGCCGATTCAAACCCCAGCATCAGCATCGTCCCCCCGCCATCGCTGACCTTGTTGCGTTTGACCTCGGCCGGGTCTAGCAGCCGGCAGTTGGCCGGATATAGCCCGGTCTGGCTAAGCGCCCGCACCGCAGCCACGCCGGACTCAAACCGCTCAAAATGCACCCCGGCAGAGGCGCGGTAGACCGGGCGGTCCTGGAGACGCATCCACGCCTCGGTGATGATACCCAGAATCCCTTCTGAGCCGATAAACAGACGATCTGGACTTGGGCCGGCTCCAGAGCCCGGCAGCCGACGCGATTCGAGCGTGCCACGTGGTGTCACCACCCGGAGGGATTCGACAAAGTCATCAATATGGGTGTACAGGGTGGCAAAATGGCCGCCCGAGCGGGTTGCAATCCAGCCACCCAGGCTGGAGAACTCAAACGACTGCGGATAGTGACGGAGGGTATAGCCGTGCGGCCGCAGCTGGTTTTCCAGCGCCGGTCCATACACGCCGGCCTGAATGCGGGCGGCGCGAGAGCTTGGGTCGATGGCTAACACCTTGTCGAGAGAGCGCAGATCAATCGACACACTGGCCGGATAGGTATCGCTGGGCGGAGGCTCAACCCCACCGGCGGCGCTTGACCCTCCGCCAAACGGAATCGCCACTGCTCCGGCCTGATAACACCAGTCGAGCACCGAAACAACGTCGTGCTCGGTTTTGGGGAAGGCAACAATATCGGGCGGGTTGGGGAACTCGGCATGGACGGCCCGCAATAGGTCTGGGCAGGCCTTGCCGTAGGAGTGGGCCGCGCGGTCGTAGGTTGTGGTGGAACACATGGCCTGCAAAGAAGCCGGCGGTGTGATACGCGGCGGGCGGAGTTCTATCTCTTCGACCTTGGGCAGGGGACGGAGATCAAAGTCCGTTTTCCCTAAACTGGCGGCCAGGGCTTTGGCAATTGCTTTTTGTTGGTCCGGCGTTGGCTGTTCGTCCTCATATCCCCAGCCCCAAATCGTGGTGCGACGTTGTGACATGTCTGGATTCCTCCTCTGCCTAATACCGCCCAAACGGCGGAGCATCAATTGTCGTTTGCAGCTCAATCAGGTGCATTTCATCACGGCTGAGCGAGTTCTCCAGAGCTTCGGCCAAACCCTCGGGCGAGTTGACCCGGCTTGCGGCCACGCCAAAGGCGGTGGCAAAGGTCATAAAATCCGGATTTGTCAAACGGGCCTGATACTCCTCTTGATAGGCTGTGCGCTGCAAGTAGCCGATCACTCCATAGGCGTTATCGTTTACCACAATCAGCGGAAAGCCGATCTGGTGATGCACACAGGTGGCAAGCTCCTGAGCGGTGTACAAAAAGCCACCGTCGCCAATAACGGCGACGACCGGTTTGTCCGGACAGGCGACTTTGACGCCGATTGCAGCCGGAAAGCTAAAGCCTAAGAGTCCCGAGCCCTTGGCGCCGACCAGACCGTTTGGCCGATAGGAGGGGTAAAAATATTCGGCCCAGTAGGCGAGCTGGGTGTTGTCAATCACCAGCGCGCTGTCCCGCGCTAAGACCTGACGGATTGTTTTGAGATAGCGCACGGCGGCTAACTCGTGCTCAAGGCGGGACAGCGCCTCATCCGCCTGCTGACGCCAGACCTTGACCCGTTGCTGGCGGGGACCGGTGTACGGCTCGCCCTCTAATCGACCGCGTAGTTCACGCGTAATTGCCGGCACGTCACCAATGAGGGGGAGCGGAGTTGGGTAATTTCTGCCAATCCAGCGTTCGTCCCAATCGATATGAATGACCTGCTCGGGCAGCACCAGCCCGCGTCGCTTGGCGTCGACCTCACGGAGACGAGTCCCAACCACAAGAGCCACATCACAGTGTGGCATGACCTCGTGGATGGCTAGACGACGGGCCGCATTGCCCAAAGACAGGGGGTGATCTTCGGCAATCACCCCTTTGCCCGGCGTACTCGTCAGCACCGGGGCGCACAACGCTTGCGCAAGTGCGCTAATATCGGCCGTCAGCCCGGCGCGGACCGCGTCCGTGCCGGTCAGTATGATCGGCTGTTTGGCTCGGCGCAAAAGGGCGACGGCTTCGTTAAGCCGGCGCGGCATTGGCGGAGGCGTCGACGGGTCGGGAACGCTGGCCGGCGGGCTCGGTGGGGTCAGCTCGCCGGCCAGCACGTCGGTCGGAACTTCTACACACACCGGGCCGGGCCGTCCGCTGGTGGCCAACCGGATTGCCCGCGTCGTGAGCGCCCGAAGATCCTCCCCGGAGCGAGGCGTAAAAGTTGCTTTGGTGAGGGTCCGGAACAGAGAGGTTTGTTCCTCAAGTTCGTGGAGGGCGCCCAAGCCCAGGCCGATTTTTGCCGCGTCGATATTACTCGTCAGCATCAGGACCGGTGAACAGCTCCCCCAGGCTTCCTGTAGCGCAGAAACCGTAAAACCGGCGCCCGGTCCGGTAGAGGCAATAATGACGCCAAGACCCGTGAGGCGAGCGTAGCCGTCGGCCATATGGGTCGCCGCGGCCTCGTGACGACAGACAATATGCCGGATGGACGGTTCGCGGCGGAGGGCGTCATAGATGCTAATATTATGAATGCTGGGGATGCCGAAGATGGTGTCTACTCCGGCGTCTTTCAGCGCCTGGACAACCCCGTCTGCTCCGCGTGGCATGCCAACTCCCTTCTCCCTACTTAATCACGCCCTGTTGCAGCAGCCGCTCTAGCTCCGCATCCTTGCATCCCAGCTCGTGCAGGACTTCCCGCGTGTGCTGACCCAGGGTGGGCGGAGCCAAACGTACCGCACCTGGTGTCTTTTTCAGCTTGGCCGGGATACCGCCGACCTTGATCTTTCCGACCCGGGCATGTTTAACCTCGACCGCCATCCTGTTGTGCTCCACCTGCGGGTCGGCAAAGGTTTCACGGTAGGTATTCACCGGGGCAGCCATCACGTCGGCCTCAGTCAGGCGACGCATCATCTCGTCGCCGTCGTGGTGGCCAAACGCGGCCTGAATCTCGGCGTTCAGGGCCGCCTCGTGTTCCAGCCGACTTTCGCCGGTCTCAAAGCGGGGGTCGCTGATCAGATCCTCCCGGTCGAGCGCGCGGCAGATGTTGTGGAAGAACTTGTTGTTAAACGACGCAATCTGGATCTCCCGCCCGTCCCGACAGGTGAAGGTCCCGTACGGGGCGTAAAACGGGCTGGCGTTCCCGACCTTGGGTTGAATATAGCCCTGAAGAAAGAACTGGTCGATCTGAGCCGGCTGGACGTGAAGCAAGCCGTCCATCAGACACAGCTCAATCTGTTGGCCGATGCCCTGTTGTTCCCGTACCCACAGCCCAACCATAGCCGAGAGGGCAACCAAGTTTGCGCAGGTCGCATCGGCAATGGCCGGGCCGGCCTTGAGCGCCTTGCCGTTCTTCTCTCCCGTCACGTTCATAAAACCGGTCAGAGCCTGAGCCAGCGGATCAATACCCGGCCGACCCCCGTAGGGACCGTCCTGGCCAAAGGCGCTGACCGTAATGCAGATGATCTTGGGGTTATATTTGCAGTTTTCTTGGTAGGAAATCCCAAGCTTGGCTTTGGCCTGGGGGCGCAGATTATCAACGATAATGTCGGCGGTACGGACCAACCGAAAATACAACGCTTTGCCCTCGGGCTTAGTCAGGTCAAGAACAATGCCGCGCTTATTGCGGTTAATACC
The DNA here is from genome assembly GCA_965214605.1 of uncultured Binatia bacterium (SeqCode). Lineage (GTDB taxonomy): Bacteria > Desulfobacterota > Binatia > Bin18 > Bin18 > JAAXHF01. The sequence continues at coordinate 2,400,501 of OZ243961.1, forward strand.
GAGGTAGAAGCCGCTGTCGTTGTCGACTTTGGGCCCAATCGCCCGCGACTCATCGCCGTACGGCGGCTCAATCTTGACCACATCCGCGCCCATATCGCCGAGCATCGTCGCGCCATACGGGCCGGCTAGCATACTGGCGATATCAAGCACCCGAATGCCTGCAAGCGGTAATGCCATAGATCCCCCTTTGGACAGTGGAGCGGTGATTGTGGCCAGAGACGGTAGCACACCGAACGAGGCCCCGCAAAGAAGACCGTCTTGGCCGACGGCTTGCCCTTTTCTTCCCTCCGCTCTATATGGTATGCCGCGCGTGGGAGAAAGCGAGTGTGAACCACAAGAAAAGGAGGAAATCGTATGCCGCTGTATCTCGATGAAATCTACTGGAATCCAGATCGGACCAGCGAGGTGAAGGCCATATTTAAGGGGGTGCTCGACGGGACGACGGGTTTTCCCGAAGGGGTCAGCCTGAAAGCCGGTCCGTGGGCTTCCAACGAGGAGCCGAAAATAGTCCTCGTCCTTGACATCCAAGACCATGCCAAGACGTTTGAGACGTTTCAGGGACTCGTAGCCAAGGGGGTCATTGCCAAGCGCCGGCTGACCCCGATTGTTGAATGGGGGTCGATGGATGGGGTGGCCGGCTAACCCCTTGTCCGGTTCAACTTCTTAGGAAAAAGTTTGCCGCCATGCCGCTTTCTCCCAGCCCGCTTGCCGTGACCGTATTTTGCTCCTCAAGTCGACGGTTGTCTGCGGTCTATACCGCCCAAGCCGAAGTGTTAGGCCGGCTGATCGCCCGGCGTGGTCACACCCTAGTATATGGCGGCGGCAGGATCGGCCTGATGGGCGCGCTGTCCTGCGCCGCGCTGGCCGAGGGCGGGCGGGTCACAGGGGTGATCCTCAAGGACTTTCTTGATCAGGGCTATGGCCAGGACGGCCATGAGATGTCCGTTGTGACCGACATGCGTGCCCGCAAACAGGGCTTGGAAGAGCTGGGCGATGCCTATATCGCGCTACCTGGCGGCTTTGGTACGGTGGAAGAGGTCTTTGAGGTCCTGGTCCTCAAACAGCTCGGCTTCCACGTCAAGCCGATCGTCTTTGTGAACACCAACCAGTTCTTCACCCCGTTGCTGACCTTTTTTGACCGGGCTTTTGAGGAGGCGTTCATCCACGAACGCTTTCGTGATCTCTACAGCGTAGTAGACACTCCCCAAGCCGCCCTTGATCTGATCGAAACGGCCTAGCGGGACGGAGGAAGCCGACGAACCCTGTCCGCCACACAGCCCTGCTTGTCGCCGCCGCGGTCTTCCTGCTGCTCGACCGCGCCGCTCAGGCCCACACCCCGGAGGTTTCTTTTGAGCGCGGTCTGTTGTGGAAAATCGAGAGCTGCAACCCCCAGTGCTCACGACCGAGTTATCTGTTTGGCACGATTCATTCTGCCGACTCGCGGGTTGTCCGGCTCCCCGCGCCGGTGCAAGCCGCTTTTGACGAGAGCGAGCATTTTTGCATGGAAGTCGTGCTGGACACGCCGGCCTTTGCTGCCTTGGCCAGGAGCATGATCTTACCACCTGGACACACGCTCCGGGGCATGCTCGGACCGGAGCTCTTTGACGCCGTTACGCCGTTGATGGGAGAACGTGGCGTGCCGCCACACTCCCTGCTGCGGCTGAAACCCTGGGCGGTGTACGCCATCCTGAACTCCCCCCGGCAAAAGGCTGGTCAAGTCCTGGATATGGTGCTGTATCGCCGCGCAAGGCAGCAGGGCAAATCTACCTGTGGCCTGGAAACTGTAGAGGAGCAGGTGGCGATTTTTAGCACCGCCGCCGTTGAGGAGCAGCGTCTTCTGCTGCGCGATACCGTCATCCGCTATACCCAGCTGTCCGCCCTGTCTGCCCGTCTGATCGCTCGCTACCTGGCCCGTGATCTGGCCGGACTGGTAGGGGCCAGCGAGGAGAGCGGGCCGACCGATGCCGCGGTCAAGCGCGTCTTTGACGAGTTCGTGCGGCGTGGACTCGACCAACGCAATCTGCGTCTGCTGGACCGCATGGACGCCGCACTCCGAGAGGGTGGAACGTTCATCGCTGTTGGCGCCCTGCACTTGCCTGGCGAACAGGGCTTGTTGCGGCTCCTGCACCAACAGGGCTATACCCTTGAAGCCATGTACTGAAGTAAGGGGAACGATCTGATAAGGTCGTCGTTATCCTTGTTGACCTTTTTGCCGGCTCTTATCGCTCTGGGCGGTCGCCTAGTGGCCTTGGCAGGAGGGCTCAGGCTTCGCCCCTTGAGATTTCCTCGGCACAGATGCCGTCCGGAAGCAAGTCGGCTGAAGCACGCTCCGGCCAGACAAGGCGTTCACGACGATTCTGGACCACCCCAAAAGCGGGCTGGATGTTTGCCGGCCATCTCCAGCGGTGCACCTTGCTCGTGTTGATAGAGGAGGGGGCCGCATGCTTTTAGGCGGGCTGTTGCCGATTCGCTTGCCGCACGCGGCCTTGCGACCTGCTCTCCTCATATGGGGCAGGACACTAAGCGTCCTCATCCCAGCCCGATTTGAGTCGCAACGCGCTGTTCGGCTCTAACAGGGCGGGTCAGCCGCGGTGAGCATCTGACCCGAGATTCAGCCGCTGATGCTCTTCTGATATGGGGCCGCGCGACACTCTGACCGGACTCGCCCTGATGCGTCGCCTAGGAAGACGGGCGAGCCTGTACGCGGGCGGTGCCCCCCTCTTTCGCATGTTCTCAAGCGCTCGGGTCATCCCGATGAGCTGGGAGGAGCAGAGCTGGCAATGCAGACGGTTGGGCAGGGCTGAGATATGTGTTCGGACCGACTACCCAAAGGCCCATAACTGCTCTATAAAGAGATCCTGGTACTTTGGAATTAGAGGTTTTCTGTATGCTAGGCCCCATTCCCGATTTTTCCTCACGGGCATGCCACACGGGTGGCCCGCTCCGCCGGGCGCGTATTGAGAGTCTGCAGATCAACCTGGGTAAACTGTGTAACCAGGCGTGTCTGCACTGTCACGTTGATGCCGGTCCCAAGCGGACCGAGATCATGGGCCGGGCAACGGTCGACCTGGCGCTGGACTTGGTCCGCGCGGCTGACGTCCACACGGTCGATATTACGGGCGGTGCGCCGGAGCTCAATCCGTCTTTTCGATATGTCGTAAAAACCCTGCGTGATGAGGGGCGTCAGGTCATCGACCGCTGTAATCTCACGGTCCTGTTCGAGTCCGGGCAAGAAGACCTCGCCGAATTTCTCGCTCTGATGGGGGTAGAAATTATCGCCAGCTTGCCGTGTTACTCCGAGGAGAATGTCACAAAGCAACGTGGTCAGGGAGTGTACGATAAGTCGATTCGGGCTCTGCGGATATTAAACGCCCTGGGCTACGGTCAGGACGACTCGGGGCTGATGTTGAACCTCATCTATAACCCGGCAGGGCCCCACCTGCCCCCCCCGCAACAGCAGCTGGAAGCGGACTATAAGCGTGAACTCGGTACGCACTTCGGTCTGGTTTTCAACCAGCTGTACACCATAACGAATATGCCGATCGCCCGGTTTGCCCACAGTCTGGAGCGTGATAGGCAGCTCGACGCCTATCTACGACTGCTGGCTGATGCGTTTAATCCGGCAACGGTGGAGAGCTTGATGTGTCGCTCTCAGGTGAGCGTGTCCTGGGACGGTTTTATGTACGACTGCGACTTCAACCAGATGCTTAACCTCACTCTTGGCCAGACCGAACCCCTGCGCTTGGGAGAGCAGTCGGCCGACGAACTCGTCCGGGCCCTGGAACGTCGTGCCATCGTGGTCGGCTCTCACTGTTACGGCTGTACGGCAGGAGCGGGGAGTTCGTGCGGAGGAGCCTTGTCCCCATCCTAAGACGTTTAAGGAGACGACGATGGATTTCGGTGTGATCTTTCTCTCCTACGTTGAGAGCTACAAGGACGTGGCTCTGGCCGAGAGCCAGGGGTTTAGCCACGCCTGGTTTGGCGATTCACAGATGGTTTGGGCCGATGTCTACCAATGCATGGCCCTGTGTGCAGCCAACACGACGACGATCAAACTAGGAACCAACGTCACCAACCCCAGTTCGCGTATTGCTCCGGTGACGGCTGGTAATTTTGCGACCCTCAACATTCTTGCCCCAGGCCGGGTTATTATGGGTATCGGTACCGGCAATACTTCTCGGCGGACGCTCGGTATGCCGGCGGCGAGGCTTGCCGAGCTGCGGACCCATATCGACGTGTGCCGCGGCCTGCTGAGCGGAGCGACCGTCCCGTATCAGGAGGGCGAGCGGCGCCGTATGATCCGGTTCCTCAATCCCGACGCCGGGTTCATCAATCTGACCGATCCCATCCCGGTATATGTGGCTGGCAGCGGACCCAAGACGCTGGAGCTGGCCGGAGAAATCGGTGACGGGGTGATCCTGTTTGGGACGGTCGGCGACAGTCTGCTCAAGTACACGCTGAGCCATGTCCGGCGCGGAGCCGAACGGGTGGGGAAGCGGCTGGAGGACTTGTATATCTTGGTCCTCACCGCCCTGCACTTTACCAAACCCGGAGAGGGCTTGGCTGACCTCCAGCGAGCGGTGGGGCCGGTGGTCGTCTCGGAGTGCAACATCTTTGCTCTGTCGGTGACCGATCCCTACCAACTGCCGGGCGACATTCGGGATGAGCTTATGACCTTTAAGAGTGCCTATCGCACGCCGACCGCTCCGATCGAGACCCGCCATCTCGACCTGTACACCGGCTACGGCGCTGAGTTTAAGCCCGAGCACACGCCGCTGGTCACAGAGCGGATGATTAAGGAGACCACCCTGACCGGGACGCCCGAGGAGATTCGAGAGCGTATCCACAATATGCAAGCCCTGGGAGTGAAGCAGGTGGCGGTGGCGGCAAGAGTCCCCGAGATGACCGATTTTGCTGCCCACATCATTCAATAGGCTGAGAATTGGAAGGAGGAGCAACGCGTCTCGCCTTCCAATTCTCAGACGTCAGACACGAAGAAGGCCGGCCATCCCCCACGAATTTTTGGGCTCGTGCTCCTCACCGTGCCCCTCGATAAAAGAACATCAGCGTACACAGAATCGCCCCAAGCGTCAGCAGCGTTGTCAGCCCGTCCGGCAGCCCGAGCGACAGACGCGAAACCCCGACACTCGCCAGCAGGGCCAGTCCGACTCCCATCAATGCCTCACCGGCAATTGCTCCGGAGGCCAGGAGTACTCCGGGCTGGACTTGTTGTGAGCGCCCGGCGGTTTCCCTGGTGAGCAAGTAGGCCACAATCCCACCGACCAAAATCGGTACCGACAGCCCGAACGGCAGATAGATGCCGACCGCGATCGGCATCAGGTGGGCCCGAAACGTGGTATCCCGCAGCTGGAGCAGGCTATCGACCATCAGAATACAGACGCCCAAGCCCGCTCCTAGGCCGACGAGCGACCACGGGAGGTGACCGTCCCCAAAAAAGCCCCGGGCCAGGCTGGCAAACAGCTGAGCTTGCGGAGCAGCCAGCTCTTTACCGCCGATACCGCCCGGCGTGTGATCGTGCAACAGTTGCAGCACGGGGGCCATGACCAGTGCCGCTACCGTCACACCGGCAATTTGCATGACTTGCTGGCACCATGGAGCCGCTCCCACCAGCTGACCCGTCTTGAGGTCATTGCACACGTCACCGGCCGTACACGCCGTGCAACAGACAATCGCCGCCACGCCTAAAGTCGCCAACATGCCGGTGGTGCCGCTGAAGCCAAACAGAAACAGCAGCCCGCCGGTAAACAGCACCGCTGTAATCGTCATCCCCGAAACCGGACTGTTCGAGTTCCCGACCAGTCCCACAATGTAACTTGCCACCGCGGTGAAGAAAAAAGCCATGACCAGCATAATCAGCGTCGTCAGCAGACTGACTCCGAGCCGCTGAGTGAGGACGGTGTAGAGTACGCCGATGAGCACGACACATACGACGCTGAGGGTTACGATCGTGCCAAAGGACATATCGCGCGTCGCAGCAGGGGCGGTCTGATCGGTCTGTGTGGCGGTTCCAAACAGAAGGTGGAGGACCTGGACAAGTCCGTGCCGAACCTGGACAATGGCCGCAATGCCGCCGACTACCATCGCGCCAACACCGACATAGCGAACCTGGCTCGACCAGATCGCATACGCGCCCTCAAGCGGATCAGCGAGCAGTTGTGGAGACGCGCCCAGAATCGGCAGGATCACCAGCCAGCCCAGGGCACCGCCCATGAAGATGAGCAGGGCGATATTGAGCTGGACAATCATCCCAACGCCAAGCAGAGCGACCGAAATATCTCCACCCAGATAGAAGATCCGGTGTCCTAGCGCGACCGCCCCTTCTAGGCTGCCTTTGAGCAGTCCCATAAAGCTGATCAGGACTTTACAAACAAAGCCAAACACGGCGCCGTGGATGACCGCCCGGGCGTCAGCGGCGCTGGCTTGAGTCTGCTGGCCGGTTCGCAGCACGGCCGCACAGGCCACGCCTTCGGGAAACTTCAGGGCCGGGTTTGGGGGCACGACAAAAACGCGCCGGAGAGGAATCATCAGCAGGACGCCCAACAGTCCACCACTAAAGGCGATCAGCGTGGTGAGGACAACGTCAAAGCGTTGCCACACCCCGATGAGGACGAGGGCGGGCATGGTAAAGATAATACCGGCGGCCAGCGACTCACCGGCCGAGGCGGCCGTTTGGGCTTGGTTGGCTTCGAGAATCGTCCCGCCTCGCATCACGACCCGGAGGAGCACCATGGCCAGCACCGCCGCCGGAATAGAAGCCGAGACGGTCATGCCGACTTTTAGTCCGAGGTAGACGTTGGCTGCGCCCATGACGACCGACAAGACTAGGCCGAGGAGGACGGTCCTCAGGGTCAATTCAGGCATCCGTGCTTGCATGGGCGCTCTCCGAATCAAAGGCTCGCGGCCCGTTTTTGCAGAACAAAGCGGGTTGTTTTGATAGGGACCTTCGCGCTTGCCCGGGCTCGGGCGGTCCGCAACACCACAGCCCGGCGGGACGGAGACAGATCGGCCAAAAAATCTGGTGACATGGCCGTGAAATCGAGGAAAAAGCTAAGCGGCAGGTGGTCCGTATCGGTCTGGGTGTGAACCATGTCGAGGCCCGCCTGCCGGGCGGCCCGGCTGAAGCCGCGCGGGGTCCGTATGCGGGGCCGGGTTGGGACCGGTAAGGGGACCGATTCTCCTAGCTCAGACATGGCCTGTTCAAGCAGGGCTCGCCAGCAGGGACCGGGATCGATATGGGCTGTGGGCTCCCACGAGTGCCACCACAGGTTAAAAATGAACCGCCCGCCTGGTTTCAGGACACGGGCAACGCTCCCAAAGACGTCCGTTTCGTCAACAAGATGGACAGCCGCGTTACACAACACCGCCCCGACTCGAATCGACATGCGATCCAGCTGGGAGGCCGACACCTTGGCATGGCCGATGCTCCGATTACCGATACGCTGTACGGCCAGCCGCAGCATGGCCTCAGCGGGTTCGACCAGATAAACCCGCGCCCGCGGGTAACGCCGCAGCAGACGGTCGCTCAGCAGCCCAGTGCCCGCCGCCAAGTCGATGACCGGACTCTCGACCGAAGACGGCAACAGGGCGATCAACCGGTCCGCTAGCTGGCCAAAGATCGACCAGTGTTCGGTGAGCCCTTGATAGGCGTGGGCGCGCTCCTGCCAGAAGTCGATAATCTGCTGCTCTCGGCTGTCCATCACGGCATGAAAACACAATCTATGCCGTCGAGGAGCATATGGATCAAGAGGCCGACTCCCGCGATCTGTGAGGCCGGGATGAGCGCCATGATGCAGTAGACGCCAATCGCCACGTATGAGTGCAGCGGATGAAAGCCAATACCACACCGGTTTGGGTCATAAATCGGCGTGGCGAGGAGATGGTCGAGGTCAACAGCCATGGTCAGCAGCATGATCAGCCAGGCTCGCTGCCAGCGGTGGGAGAAAGCCAGACGGGCGACCACCCCGGGTACTAGCAGGTGGAGGATGAGGTGGAAGGCGGGGCGGGTCATGGTTTTCCCCGCCAGGGTATCAGAGCCCACGCCTATAGCCAAGATCGCTTCGGCTCTCTCAGGACTGGGGCCGTATGGTATACTCGCCCTATGACACCGCTCCGCTCTCCGTTTACCAACCCCAAGCGCTGGATAGGCTTTGTCTTGTCCTGGACGGTAAGCTGCGCCCTGCTGTACGCCCTGCCCTCTCCAAGCGGCAGCGCCATGGGCCAGTGGTACTCTGTCCTCCCGCCCCTGCTGGCCATCCTGCTGGCGATTTTTTTTCAGCACCTGTTTATCTCGCTCGGCGCGGCCGTCGTGTTGGGCGCCTTTTTGGCCTATGGTCCGCTGCCGTGGGTTGCTCTGCCCCGAGGTTTTGAAACATTTATTTGGGCCAATCTGAGCAGCGGGTTTCACCTCTATATCCTGGCCTTTACCCTGACCCTGGTCGGCATGGTGCAGATCATAAACCGCAGCGGGGCGGCCCACGCCTTAGTCCGGACCTTGTTTGGCGCGGCCAAGAGCGGTCGGACGACTCGACTCGGTGTTGCCCTTGCCGGGGTGTGCTTTTTCTTTGATGACTATGCCAACTCGGTGGTGCTCGGAACGACCATGCGGCCGGTTACGGACCGTTGGCGGATTTCGCGCGAGAAACTCGCCTATCTGGTTGATTCGACCAGTGCGCCGGTTGCCGGGCTGGCGCTGATCTCAACCTGGATTGCCTACGAAGTTGGGCTGTTGAATGAGATTGCGTCCGACCTCAACCTGGGGCTGGACGGCTATGCCATGTTCCTGGTGCTGTTGCCGCTGCGTTTCTATTGTCTCACAACCCTCCTGTTTGTGGTGTGTAATGCGGTCCTGGGCCGCGACTTTGGCGCGATGTACCGGGCTGAGGCACGGGCTATTGCGGCGGGCAAAGTGTTGCGCGACGGAGCCCGGCTGCTGACTAGCCGGACGTTTGAGGATGTCCAGCTATCCGCAGACAGGCTGCCGCCCTGGTCCCACGCGGTTCTGCCCGTGACGGCCCTGGTCTTGGCCGCCTTGAGTGGCATGCTGTGGTTTGGGGCAGAGGCCGTTCAGGCTGCCGGGGTGTCGTTTTCAGTCTTTGATCCCGTCGTGTGGCGGCTCGCCTTTGGGGCGGTCGGCGGTTCGGCCGCCGGTTCAGGCCAAGTCCTCTTTTGGGCCGCCTTAGTTGGGACGGGCCTTGCCCTGAGCCTTGCCGTGTCTCAGCGTTTCTTAGCCCTGTCCGAGGGGATTGCGGCCTGGGCACGGGGCATTACGCTCATCTGGCCGGCGGTCATTATCCTTATCCTGGCCTGGGCGATGAAGACTATTTGTGCCGATGTCCTGCACGCCGACCTCTTCCTGACTTCTATACTTGGCGGGCGCATATCACCGCTCTATATGCCCCTGGTCACCTTTGGTCTAGCCGCGGGCATTGCCTTTGCCACTGGCACGAGCTGGGGGACAATGGGGATCGTCCTGCCGCTGGCCATGCCACTGGCCTATAGCCTGGCCGGTGGACAGACCGCAGAACCGGTTGTGTGGCTGACGGCAACGGCGGTCCTTGACGGGGCGATTTTTGGCGATCATTGCTCGCCGATCAGCGATACTACGATTTTGTCGGCAACGGCGTCGAGCTGCGACCCGTTAGACCACGTCTGGACCCAGGCTCCGTATGCGTTGACCTGTATGCTGTTGGCCGGTCTGGCCGGATATTACGGGGTCGCGGCGGGTCTATCGGTCTGGGCAGCCTACGCGCTGCTGCTGCTCGGCACCTTGGCTGTCCTGTTTGTGGTCGGCAAGCCCCTGCCTCTCCCACCGAACGCCTCAGGCATCGTCCGTGACGATCCACACGATAGGCCATAGCGCCACAGCGGCAAACAGAACAAGGGCGGCGGCCCCACGGTCGGGAGTGATGGAGAAGGTTCGCTACGGCATTGAGTCAGCGTCCTAGGCCGAAGCCAAACAGGAGGCTGACAGGCAAGAACTCCCGAGGGCTAAAATTCTTCGCAGGAAGGATTCTGTCGCGTGGTACAGGGCTGTAGCACGAGCGTTATCAAACGCCCGTTGGGCGAGCTGAAATGGACCGCGATATACAGCCTGGGCGGGAAAATCACCGTTTTGGCCATAACAAAGAGAACCAGACCAACATAGTGCAGCTCCGGCAAGGTGTCCGCCCGAGTGCAGCTGTCGGCCAACCACCAACACGCCTATCAGCAGCCGTAGCCGTCGCGCATCAGGGCGGTTTCAGACCACGCCAACAGAATCAACGGCCAGAAAGCCCACAAGGGCAAACGCTGAGGGGCTGGGGCACGACGGAGAGGTGCCCCTCGAGCGGACCGTGGCCTCCGCGGAGGCGGGCGGGCGGGCGGGAGAACCCGCTTGTAGGGCTTATGGGCCTAGACCTCCCGACTCTTAATTCGCAAACGCTGCCTTGAGCGCGTCACCGGCTTCGTCGATCGCTTTGCGGCACGCGTCAAACGCAAACATACTGAAAAAGCCGTGAATCATCCCGTCATAGCGGGAGATTGTGGCCTGTGCGCCGGCTTGTTTGAGTTTGGTGGCATACGCCTCCCCCTCGTCCCGCAGCGGATCAAACTCGGCCGTAATCACCAGCGCGGCTGGTGGGCTGTTGACGTATTTGGCCTGAAGGGGAGACGCATATGGGCTCTTCCCGTCCTCCTCATTGGCCAGATAGTGGTTCCAGAACCACTCCATAGACTCGACCGTCAGCAGATAATCCTTGCCGTTCTGCTTACACGATTCGGTATCAAACGCATGGTTGGTCGCCGGATAGATCAGGAGTTGGAAGACAAGCGACGGCGCCCCGCGGTCGCCGGCCATAAGAGCCACTGCCGCGGCCAGATTTCCACCGGCACTATCCCCACCAACGGCAACCCGTGTGGGATCGCCATTGTAGGCGGCGATATTGAGAACCGTCCACTTGGTGGCCTCATAACAGTCATCCGCGGCGGCCGGAAATTTATGCTCCGGGGCGAGGCGGTAATCAACGGACACGGTGACACAGTTGGCCGCATTGCTCAGCGCCCGGCAGGTCGGATCGTGCGTCTCCAGATCGCCGATGACCCAGCCGCCACCGTGAAAAAATACCAGGACCGGAAAGGGGCCCTGCCCCTTGGGCACATAAATCCGGATCGGCACAGGTCCGTTGAGCGTTGGGATGGTCCGATCTTCGACCCTAGCGACCGATTCGGGATTTTCCACCGCAAACAGACTTTTGATGGCCTGCCGCGCTTCGGCAACGGGCAGTTCGTTGAGGCCCGGGGCACCCGCGGCTGCTAGTTGATCAAGAAAGGCTTTGGCTTGTTGGTCTAAAGGCATACTGTTCCTCCTCATCTGGGGGCGAGATAATTTGTAATTTTCTAGCCCGCCTAGCCCTCTGGAGGCAAGTGGGGCTGGAGCCCTGTCACGCCGTAGGAGAGCCCCACTGGCGGAAATCGTGGCCGCCTTCCAGCACACAGAGCTGAACAAAAGCAGAGCCGAGATAGGGCCAGAGGGCCTCATGGAGCGCGTACCGCCGCACTCCAGACCACGACTTTGAGCTTGGCAAAGAGCTGCTCAATGAAGGAGTGAAGGCAGGGCGGGCCGGCGGCAAAAACCACCCCGCCTGCTCGAACGACACGGCCGAAAGCGTTCTCAACGGAGAGGGTATCAAGGAAGACAAGCTCGCCCGGCCGCCCAAGCGGGGCCAAGAGGGGGGGAGCTTCCGGCCCGGCCGCGTACACCACGCAGGTCGTCTGTCAGCGGCTGGAGTCGTGGCCTACGCCAACGGTCCCTGCCGACGCGTCAGAAAGAAACACGAGGGGGCCCGAGCGCTTTGGAGGCTCTGAGAGGGCTGCCGCCCTGCGTGTGGTCTTGGGTGACGGAGGGCTTTTTGACTGCGGGCTCAAAGTGCCCAAGCGCTGGCCACACCACCTACCATGAGCCGTCACCGGCAACTCCGGATCCGACAGCCGCAACCCGCCACGGGTGCCCGGCCCGATCTCCACCCGTCTTCCACCGTCACTGCTCGCCCCCCGCCCGCCTCACCCGAGACAGCGAAGCGATCGCCCGCGAGGCGCCCCCATCCCTAGTCCTCTTCCCCGTACAGGGACGCTCGGCCAGGGCCACCCCTCCGTGGTGAGACGCTCTAGGCAGCGGGGCGGGCTTAGCGGTGTTGTGGCGCTTGGCGCAGTTTGGAAACCGCACTCGGATCCGCCGTTCCGAGCGGATTGGTCCTCGTTGGCAACGTGTCCAACCACGGGTAGAGCTGTTGCTGACAGACCTCAAAGATACGGCGTAGCTCGGGGACTGGCTGACTATGCTCATCCACCCGGAGACTGTGTGACGGGTATGCCTCGATATCATAAACGAGCAGGGCGGCGGACTGACGGCCACGGTAGTCTCCACCCGTGGCATCTCCCGCTTCCAGGGCTTTGAGCAGGCGCTCCGGCAGGGCCTCGTCACGACTTGTTTCAAACGACTCGACCATGGCCTCGACCGTTGTGGCATCGACCATCATATTGGCGGCCACCGCATAGCCTTGGCCGCTCTGCTCGCCGCACCACGGCAGACAGTCCTGACCGGTAAAGGTCGCGGCATTGCCGGCCTTATCCACCACACTCAGCTGGCGTCGGGCCCGACCCGGATCGTCGGCAATGAGTCGGGCAACCGCGCTCTGGGCCGTATGTCCCTGCTCAAGTAAGGCTAGACCATCAATCCCCAGGTAGGGATTGGCGAACGACTGTGAAGCAATCGCGCCCAGCCTAGGCTTCACAAAAGGACAGATGGCACCCACCGCAGGAACGGCCGTACACACGCCAACGCCTAGCATGCCGGTCCGTGGACAGCAGGCGGTGATGGAGAAGGTGGTCAGGACGAGGTGTTGTCCGTGTCTCTCGAAACCCTTCATGTTGCCTCCAGACTGTTGCAGTCCGAGCGCAGGCTGAACGAGCACTCGTGTAGCGAAACGGTAGCCGCCTGCCTATAATAGGTCAAGCTTTTGCCCGAGCTCCTCGGCCGCACCCATCCCTCCCAGTCTTGTCCACGCCGAGGTGAGGATCTCCAAAAGACCGCTCTATGTGGAAAACGTATGGAAACCATTGATCCGATCTCTTTAGAAATTCTGTGGAACCGCCTGATCTCGATTGTCAACGAACAGGCGACGGCTCTCCAAAACGCCTCGTTTACCACCGTTGTTCGCGAAGCGGGCGACCTGTCGGCCGGGGTGTTTGACATACAGGGCAATATGATCGCCCAGGCCGTCACCGGCACGCCAGGCCATATTAACACCATGGCGCTCGCCGTTCGTCACTTCTTGACCCAATACCCGTGGGAGAAGCTCGAAGACGGCGATAGCCTGATTAGCAACGATCCGTGGCTGACCTCCGGCCATCTCAACGACTTTACCGTGGTGACCCCGATCTTTCGCCATGGTGAGCCGGTCGCCCTGTTTGCCAACACCTGTCACGCGGTCGATGTGGGCGGTCGGATGCTAGGGGCGGACGCCCGCCAAGTGTTTGAAGAAGGCATTTATGTTCCGATCATGAAGCTCTTCCGCGCCGGGCGGCCCAATGACGATCTGTTCCGTTTGGTCAAACAGAATGTGCGAGCACCCGACTTGGTCGAGGGGGACCTTATGGCCCAGGTCGGCAGCAACGAGGTGGGGGGAGCCAAACTGTTGGAGTTTATGGATGAGGCGGGCTTAGCCGGGCTTGATCATCTCTCAAGCGCCATTCTGAGTACCTCGGAAAAGGCTATGCGGGCGGCGATTGCTGAGCTGCCGCGCGGGACGTATCAGCACGAAATTCGGATGGACGGGTTTGACGAGCCGATCGTTGTCAAGATCACGGTGCGGGTCGGAGACTCAGAGCTCTCTGTCGATTTCACCGGCACCTCAGCCCAGTGTGAACGAGGGATCAACGTCCCGTTTGCCTATTGCGTGGCCTATACGACCTATCCTCTCAAATGTGCCATCTCACCCCTTGTGCCGAACAATGAGGGCAGCTTTCGCCCGATTCATATAAGCGCCCCGTCGGGCTGTATCCTGAACTGCCAGTTTCCGGCGCCGGTTGGTGGGCGGCACATTATCGGCCACTTTCTTTCTACCGCGGTGTTTGGCGCTCTGTCAGAGGCGGTGCCCGAACGCGTTCTTGCCGATGGCGCGGCCAATATCTGGATCACCCAGTTTACCGGCAAAGACACGGACGGCAAAAGCTTTACCTATGTCTTCTTCTCTTCCGGTGGTATGGGCGCGCGGCCGGATAAGGACGGGATCTCGGCCACGGCCTTTCCCAGCGGCATCCAGGGCGTGCCAGCTGAGATCATTGAAAATGTCTCCCCGCTGCTCATGGAGCAGCGCACTCTGGTGCCGGACTCCGGCGGACCGGGCAGACAGCGGGGGGGGTTGGGCCAAGAGATGATCTTATCGGTCAGAACATCTGAGCCGGTCATCCACTCGGCCATGTATGACCGGACAAAATTTCCGGCGCTCGGCTATCAAGGTGGAAAGAACGGCGGGCTCGGCGAGTTCCTCTTATCGGACGGCAGTCACCCGCACCCCAAGGCCCAGTACCGTTTGCTGCCCGACCAAAAAGTCACCCTTCGTTTGCCGGGTGGGGGTGGTTTCTACTCACCCCTCGAACGCGCTCCCGAATTGGTCCGGCAAGACGTGCTGAACGGCTATGTGTCTGCAGCCGCCGCCCGGACAGAGTACGGGGTCGTTTTGGACGCCGAGGACGAGATCGACTGGCAACAAACCCGACGTTTGCGGACGTCAATGGGTCCCTGAGGCAGGTGGACCTCACACTCCCGCCCCAACCATAGACCGAACGGGCACGCCTGGGGGGACGCTGTGAGGGGGTCAGCGGGCACTCCCACAGACCGCCCGCTCTAGCGGGGGGACGCCCGGCGCAGTCTCTCCGCTGCCCGGTAGGCCACAATGATGGGCGCCACCCGGCACTATTGCTCTTCGCCCCGTACTCTGGAGGACGAGACAGGGGGGCGCGTGCTTGGTCGCTCACCTCAACCACGCAGACTCACGGAGCGGACGAAATACCGGGAAAGAGCCCTGATTGAACTTGAACCTCACGGGTCGAGGCAAAGAGGCAAACCCGAAGCAGGACAAACTCGGGGCCGGTCCAACATGGCCTAGGCGTCATGCTCTCCCCCAATGTTCCGGCGGGTCGATCTCAGAGTATACGGGGCAAAGGTCAAACCTGCTCTCTTGACCCCCCTCTCCTCCCGCGCTAAGCCAAGGAAGGAAGGAGGGGGGAGGCGGTGCAGGATATCCAAAACCTTGACCGACTCATTCTGACTATGGGGGCGAAGTTTCAGGCGGAGATTATCCAGCCAATTGGACCAAGCCCAACACGTCTGCCGGTGAATCAATCCTTTTCGCTGGCGGTGACGCATGCCTTTTTGTGCTGTCCCCGGCTCGTGCGCAGATGTGCGCTCAGCCCCGAGGATATCGCTCAGCGGGGCAAGCGGCTGTGTGGTGCGGTTTCTCCCCTGTCTATTTGGATGTTGGGCTACTTCTTTCTGGTCGGACGGGAGGTCATACTTGATTTGGCGCCGGAGATAGCAGATGCCCGTGAGGACGATATTGTTGAGGTTCTGGAGTTTTGGCGGCGTTTGAGCGCAGCCCATCGGGGCGACGGCCATCTCGATAATAGCGACGCGGGCCTGACCAACCGTTTTTTGCCAAAGGCGTTAGTCGAGCAGCTCTATCAGGGCCTCGTGCCGGCCGATGTGGAAATGCGCCGCCTCGTCGAGCGGTTTTTTTCGACTCTGGAAGCCTATCTGTTCGGCTTGAACGCTGAGGCACATGTGGGCATTGTCGATTCCGGTCCCTACCCGCTGAGCGCCGACCGAGTTCTGATGGTGCGGGACTTTTTTGATCTGAGAGGCCGCTTCTATCCCTGGCGAGAGACAGTGGCTGATCTCCCGTATGCCAGCTGTTCCTTGGCCTTTACCCTGGCTCCAGACGACTTTCGAAGCATTGCTATTCGTGACCGGGCGGCCCTGCTGACCTCTCCCCTGGATTATATCCGGCACCTGCACGAGATCGCCTTTGTGACGCATGATAGCGGTCGGTCACGCTTTTTGCCTTTTACCGAAATGGATCGGCTGATCCGTGATATCAGGAAGCTCCAGCCGCGTCTGCTCGACTGGTTTGCCCGTTTGTCGCGCTCCGACGCCATCATCCAGGGAGCCAGACCCTGGATCCTGCGGCCCTTATCGATGATTGTCAATGCCGAAGACTGTTTTGACTGGCAGCCAGACCCCGAGGCCCTGCGTTTGCTCCGGTTGTACGCTGACGACGATGCACGGGCGGCTCGCTGGGCAAGCCATCGCTGTTTAGCCCCGGACCGACCGTCGTTTGTGCCGATCGGCGAGCAGCGAAATGTCTCTCATTCCCCGCGTTTGGGGGCGGGCAAGCGCGGGTAAAAGTACAGACGGGCCGGAATCTTGTTCCGCTCTTCGCTGACCGTGTAATAGCCCGTTCCGTCGGTCTTCCAGCCCAGCGCTTCCCCCTGGGGTTCAGGCAGGTAGGGCAGGGTTATGGGTGGGGCGGCTAAGGCCTGATGGACTGCTTGTTCAGGGGCCCGCGTCCAGTAGTACACGTCACGATAGCTCTTAAGCAGAATTTTGGCTCCGGACGGGGAAATATCCCCGCCGACCAGCCAGGCCCCCTGAGCGGCGTGTTCGTTCAGGGCTAAGGTGGCGACCTGTTCAAGCGTCATGGGAACGGTGGTCGATTGGGGATAGGGCGCGCGGTAGACGCGCACCCGGGGCTCACGTTTGGAGATGATGTAGAGGTCTTTTGTGACCGGATCGAGCAGCAAGGTTTCTGCGTCGCGTTTGCCGTCTGGGTAGCGAAAGGAGATCGTCTCGATATTGGACAGGGTTTGTTGGCGCGCGGCTTGCTCCGCCCTTACCCGTGGTTCCGGTACCCGGTGGATATATTTCAGATCACGGCGTGCTCGGTTATCGCCAATATCGCCGATATACAGGTAGGACAGACCGTCCTCTGGACCCGGCCCGAGCGCAATATCTTCCCAGTCATGGTTCTTGACGCCGCCCAAGACGTAGACGCCGAGGTGGGCGCCCCGGGAGCTGAGCGCAAACACCAGGTTTGGCTGCCCGGAATCATTATGGACCCAAAGAACCCCCGGATTTTTTTGGCTGGCAACAATGCCCGAGGCTTCGCTGATGGGCGCGTGTTCAACCAGACCCTTATCCACCCGTTCCCCAAAGTGAGGAGTGTCGCTCGCCGCTTGAGCCGTCCACACGGCAAGGACAAAAAAAGACACACAAGATACTGATGACCAATCCCTCTCCCAGAAAGACATCATCCCCAGCTTCCTATTTCGGACTACGGTAACTCTTGGGAACCTGTGGCGACTCCGTCGTATGGTCCCTGCCAAAGCAGTCATGCTGCCACCTCCAAGCAAGCCGTGTTCATCGCTCAGTGTCCAGAATCTAAGATACTTTGGGGCATATCGTATGCAATAGGGAAGTCGTCCCTGAGGCGGACGGGATTGGGGCTGTCCTGCGGAGTCGGAGATCGGCGTCTCGAATAGGCTCCTGGGTTTGCCTCTTCACAAACGGATTGGGACGCTTGGCAAGCGTGGCTCTGCTCTTCCGAATCCGAAGCGGTCCTGATGCGGGCAGAGCCGCCGACGCGTGACCGGGATGAAGTGGGTGGAGAGCGAACTTTTCAGAGGGGTTGACGGCACTGACGCTCCCGGTGAGGGGGCAGCAGCTCAGGGGCGACTCTTAGGCCGTTTATCACGGAGCGGTCGCTGAGGAGCGCGCCGCACATGTTCTTTACTAAGCGCCGCCGGTTTGACCTAAGAGCTTTTGAGCAACTGCCCACTTCCGCCGATAAGGAACCCCCACGACCCGCTGGAGCAGCTCCCCGCTGCTCTCGCTGTCCCCCGAAGAAGCGGGCCGAGAGCGCTTCCCGCTGAGCCGCGGGGCAAGAGGGCACGGCCTAGCCTCGTATGCCCGGTCTGATAGTATTGCTAGTGCCGAGCCTCGCTCAGCGCGCTGTGGCGTTTTTCGTGAATGCGAGAAGCTATGTTGCCCGCAGTCTTTACCCCCCAATTTCTCGCCCGACTAGAAACCCTCCAGCTTCGGGCACGGCGGAAATTTGTCGGGAGCCGTCCGGGGAAACATGTTTCGCCCCGACGTGGAGCCGGTCTTGAATTTGCCGACTATCGTCCCTACACCCCGGGCGATGATCTGCGCTATATTGACTGGAAACTGTACTGTCGCACCGACCGTCACTACATCAAGCTCTTTCAGGAAGAAGAAGACCTCTACATCTACCTGTTCCTCGACCTGAGCGCTTCGATGGGGTATCCGGTCAGCGATGAGAAGTATGCCGCGGCCCGTAATCTGACCCTGGCCCTGGCCTATATCGTGTTGGCCGGGGATGATGCGGTCAAACTGCACCCCTTGACCAGCGATGAGACCGAGCAGGCGACGCCGTTTTTTCGCGGGCGGCGGCGCTTTGCTCAACTGAACGATTTTGTGACCGGGCTCCAACCCCAGGGCCGGCTGCACCCCCCGACCGCCCTCGCCCGCCACCTGCACGCCCTGCACCGTCCGGGCAAAGCGATCTGGGTGTCGGATTTTCTCTTTCCCATAGAGATGTTCCACACTTCGCTCAATCTGCTGCGGGCGGCCAATTTTGACCTGGCAGTCATTCAGGTGTTGGGCAGAACCGAGACCGATCCGCCGCTCCGGCCGGCCGGTGCCCGCTTTGTGGATAGCGAGAGCGGTGGATCGGCGCTGCTCCGTTTTGATGCCCAGGCCAAGAAATCCTATGTCGAGCGCCTGCAGCGTCACAACCGAGAGCTGCGCAGTTCGTGTCATCAGGCTGGCGTGCGTTATGCACAATTTGTGACTGGAACAGAAGGGACCGGTGATTTTCACGCTTTCGTCTTGCGCGAATTGCCGGCCTTAGGCCTGCTCAGTTAAAGGGGCGGTCGGTCGAACATATGGACTTCTCATTGCTCTCCGTGTCGTCCGCAGTGTCCCTGTTGGTGGCGCTCCCCGCCTTATTGGTGCCCTATTTATTCCGTCGGCGGGCGAGGCGGGTCATTGTTCCCTGCCTGTTCCTGTACGAAGGACTGGCCACCTCGGCCAGACAGGGACTGTGGGGCCGCTTACACCTCTCGCCCCTGTTCTTCCTCCAGCTGCTGATTCTTTTGCTCTTGATTTTGAGCGCGGCTCGTCCGGTCGTGCACAGCCGGAGCGGCTCTGTCGCCCTAGTGCTTGATACCTCTGCGAGCATGCAGGCGCGTGTGGATAACGGTGCCACGCGCCTGTTTGATCTGGCCAAGCAAGAGCTGTGGTCGAGCGTGCAGACGACCCCCGAGGGAGCGCGTATCGGGCTGTTCACCGCTGCCCCCACTCCACAAGAAATTGCTGATATTGTCGTGGGGGGAGCATCAACGCTTTTTGTTCCCGATGCGGTTGATCCGCCGTCTGAGTCGGGCCCTTCTCTCCGCCGACTGCTCGAACGCATCGAGGCCACCGACGCCCCCGACCCGAGCGATGAGGTCTTGTCTCTTTTTTTTGCCCGGCTGTTGGCGCAGGAGGGCTTTCAGCGTCTGGTCTTCTTTACCGATAGACCCCTGGTCTCGTCAGCCCAACCGCACATCTCGGTGGTACAGGTCGGGGAACCCGGCCCGAACCTTGGTATCATCGGCTTTCGTCTATACCGCAGCCCCTTTTTTCCTGATGCGGTTGAGGCCACACTGCGGGTCGGGGGCGGAGAGCTCAGGGAAGGCTGGCGGGTCAGCATTGAAGATGTTGAGAGCGGTCAGCGCCTCCAATCGCTGGCGGGGAGCGCCGCCCAAGACCAGACCTTTTCTTTTTCTGGTCTGCCTGTGGCCGCCACCTACCGGGCTCGGCTGTTGATCGAAGACGGTCTTGCCCTGGATAATGAGGCTTATGCTGTCCTGCCCTCACTGAGATCGGTGGCGGGACTGCTGGTCACGCCGCTCCCTCCACGCACTTCCGGCCTGTCCCAGATTCCCTCTCTCAGGCTTGAGCAGGTTCCCCCTCAAGACTATAGCCCAGAGATGGCTGCCCGTTTTCCATTTGTGATTTTTCACCTGACTGCCCCCGCAACCTTGCCGCCGAGCAATGCCGCTGTTGTATTGCCGCCCGAGGGCAATAGCGTCTTTCCCTTAGGCCGGGCGGTTGCCGGACCTGACATGACTCGCTGGACGGTCGGTCACCCACTGGTGAGGTATGTGAATTTTCCGCTCTTGCAACCGACCTTCGGCCAGGCGTTCTCGCCACCGGCCTGGAGCGAAACGGTCGTTCATGCCACGCCCGGACCGCTGATCTTGGCCGGCGAGCGGCGCGGCTATCGCTATGTCGCTGTTGGGTTTGACTTGTTCCCGTACCTTGGCAAGCGGAATTTACCGATCTCGATTCTGACCCTGAACCTGTTGGATTGGCTGGCCAGTCAGGCCGGCCACCCGCCCAGTCTGAAAACCGGGACGAGCCTGACTCTCCATGGACAATCACCGCAGGTCTCTGGTCCGGACGGACAGCCCCTGTCCATTGCCGGCCGGAGTCTGAGTCTGCTCAAGCAGGGGGTGTATCGTGTCACCCAGGATGGACACCAGCGCCACCTTGCCGTCAATATCAGCAGTGCCGAGGAGTCCCGACTCGGGCGGTCCCTGCGGCTGGCTGTTCCCCCGCTGGTGAGACCGGAGCCAACAACCCAGCGTCCAGTCTGGCCGTGGATTATTGTTGCCGTGTTGCTGCTTTTAGGCCTCGAACGCCGCCTTGGCAAGAGGCAGGAAACAAGAGGCAGAGATTGGGACTGAGGGATGTTGGCCCGTCTTCCCCTTCTCAATTCTTTATTCTCGAGATGGACACCGCTTCTTCCCTTCCCTCCTCCCTTCTGTCTTGGCTGCCGCCGCTGGCATTTGAGCGGCCCGCGTTTTTGTGGCTTTTTGCCGGGCTGCCCCTCTTGTGGCTGTTGGAGTGGCGTTCGTTACGGTCCGGGATTGGGGTGGTCAGCCTGGTCCTCCACGCTTTGCTGGTGGGGCTGTTAATTCTGATTGCGGCCGGCTGGCAGAGCCTGCGACCGGGCACGGTTCACGCTCCGCTGCTCGCCTTCGACGTCTCCCACAGCCTGACGGCTGATCAACGCCGCTGGATGCGGGAGACCGCGGTCCGACGACTCGCACCACCCCCCGACACGCCGACCCTGCTGTTTGCCGGCAGACGTGAGTGGTTGCCGTGGAGCCAAGCCGAGTCCTTGCTACTTGCCCCGCCCCCACACTTACAGCTTGAAGAGAGTAACCTGGCCGGCGCCCTGACTGGCATCCTGAACGAGAGTCCGGGACGAACGACCTATCTGCTGAGCGACGGCTGGGAGACGGTCGGAGCGGCCGCCCCACTCCTTCCCCTCCTAGCCGAACGTCGCCACCACCTCTATCCGTTGACTCCGCCGGGTGCCGAGCCAGCTCCGAACATTGCGGTCCAGCGTATCGGTGTCCCGCCTGTGGTGCAAAAAGGGGACGCCGTGGCGCTGAGCCTGGTCCTTGACAACTCCCACCCCAGCCCTGTTCAGGGGGAACTGGTCCTGCGACAACATGACCGGCCGGTGTGGCGGGATCACGTCAGTCTATCACCAGGGGTTTCTCTGTTGACCCGCTCAATTTCCCTGTCTGAAGAGGGTCTGATTCCGCTACAGGTGATGTTCACCCCGGCGTCCGGGGTGCAGGATGCCCGCCCGGATGATAACCGGGCGGTGGCCTGGGTCCAGGTCAGCACGCCCGACACGGTCTTAGTACTCGGTGCTCGGGAGCGTGATAACCGCTATTTACAACAGGCGCTCGACAGCCATGGATTTGAGGTGCGGGTCGTGGACTACTCTTCTCCATCAACGGTGGTGCCGACCCCGGAATCGTTCGGCGTAGTCATTCTGAACAATGTGGCCAAGGATAGCCTCCCGTCGGCCCTGCCGGAGCGTCTCCAGACCTATGTGCACAACGGCGGGGGCTTGATCATGGTCGGTGGCGAATCGAGCCTCGGTCTAGGCGGCTACACCGGCACGCCGATTGAGCAAGCCCTACCGGTGTCTCTCATGCCGCCCCAAAAAGAGGAAAAGCGGACGGCCGTGATGCTGATCATTGATAAATCAGGCAGTATGCGCCGGGAGCAGCGGCTGCTGTTCGCCAAAGCCGGTGCACGTGGCGTGGCGCGTAACCTGAAGGATAGCGACCTGTTTGGCGTCATCGGTTTTGATAGAGCGCCGTTTCCCGTCATTCCGCTGAACTATCTGGGCAAGATTCGTAACGACGTAGAGTCACGGATCGCCAGACTCAAAGCGGCCGGCGGGACCTACCTCTTGCCTGCCCTAAAAGAGGCCAAAGGTCAGCTAGAGCGTCAAGACGCCACCCGTAAGCACGTGGTAATCCTCACCGACGGTGAAACCGGCGGCAGTGGCAGCAATTATCTCGACCTCGTATCGGTCATGCACCAAGAACTCAAGATGACCATCTCGACCATTGCCGTTGGACAACGGCCCAATCTCCGCCTGCTGTCGCGTCTGGCTGCCTACGGCGGCGGGGCTTTCCACCACACGACCGACCCCTCTACCCTGCCTGAGCTGTTTATTGGTGAGCTTGAGGAAAAAGCCGAAGAAAAGACCATGGTCGAAAAGGATCTCATCCCCATCCCCAACCCTCGCTCGCCCCTCCTCCCAGACCTGGCCAAGCGCCGGCTGCCGCAGGTCAAGGGTTATGTTGAGGCACGGCTCAAGACCGGCGCCCGCAGCGACGCGTCGCTACAGGTGAACAGCGTGTTTACGCCTCTGCTCGCCTCGTGGTCGTACGGACGGGGCCGAGCCGTGGTCTTTACCTCCGACGTCAACGGTCGGTGGTCGGCACCGTGGATCGGCTGGGGTGGTTTTAGCACCTTTTGGGAACAGATCGTTCGCTGGACCGGACAAAACACAGCCGGCCAAGAAAAGACGACCGATTTTGCGGTCGAACTAGGTCACACCGGTCGAGGCCTGGTCATTGATCTCTTCTCCTACGCCAGCCAGGAGCAGGGCCGAACGGCTTCCGCCGAACTCCGTCTGCCGAGTCACACGACCCACGCGTTGGCTTTGGAGCGGCTGGCGCCGGGCCACTACCAGGGGGTCTATCCCGGCCCTCAGCCGGGCGACTACCGGGTCGAGTTGCACCTGCCGTCTGGCAAAACGTTGGGCCCACTAGGATATACCGTACCAGCGCTAGACCAAAAGGGAGAAACCCCCCAGCCCCAGCCAAACCTAGTCTTGTTGGAAACCCTGGCCCACGCAACCGGCGGGAGTCTGAATCCAGACCTCGGTGCTGTCGTCCACCCCGTCAGCCCCCCCCAGCCCCGGCCGCTGTTGCCGTATTTGATTCCGCTGGCCATGGGGCTGTATTTGCTGGACCTGTTGGTGCGGCGAATGGATACCGGGCCGGCCGGACCCTAGGCTTGCCCGCCTGAGATTTTCAGCAAACTTGGTTCATAGTCCTCGGGTGGCTGATAGCCGAGCAGCTCCAACACGGTGGCGGCCACATTGGCCAGACCGGCCTCGGGGAGGTCATCACGCAGCGACAGGGTGCGCCCGTCGCCCTCAATCAGGAAAAAGGGAACCGGATTCAGCGAGTGCGAGGTCCGTGGCTGCGGCTTGCCGTCCGCCCCCAGCAGCGGCCGCTGGGAGGAGTCGCGCTGGACCATGTCTTCGGCGTTGCCGTGATCGGCAGTGACGACCAGACAGCCCTTCTTGGCTAACACTTCGGGCAATATCCTGCCCAATGCCCGGTCGACCGCCTCAATTGCGGTGATTGAAGCGTCAATCTTGCCGGTATGGCCGACCATGTCCCCGGCGGCAAAATTGGCGCGGATGAAGGGGGCGGCGTTGCGAAGCGCTTGAATTACCGTCTGCGCGGTTTCTGCCGACTTCATCCACGGGGCTTCATCAAACGGGACCTGATCGGACGGGATCTCAATATACTCCTCGCTTTGGTCATCAAACTTCCCCGAACGATTGCCGTTCCAAAAATAGGTCACATGACCGAATTTCTGGGTTTCCGAACAGGCGAGCTGCCGCACCCCGTTGTGGGCCAGGTACTCGCTGAGCGGCCGTTCAATCTCGGGCGAAGGGACGAGAGAGCACCGGGGAATCTTGAGATCCCCATCGTACAACATCATGCCTGCATACAGGACCTGGGGCACACGACCCCGGTCGAATTTGTCAAACGTCGGGCCGGCTTCAAACGCCTGTGAAATTTCCAGCCCTCGGTCGCCTCGAAAGTTAAAAAAGATTACCGCGTCCCCGTCCTGAACAGGGCCCAACGGCCTGCCGTCCGGCCCACACACCACGAACTCAGGAAGAAATTGATCGGCAATACCGGGGGTTTCTTGCCGATAGGTCTCAATCGCGCTGCGGGCGCTGAGAAACGTTCGGCCGAGGCCGTGCACCTGAGCGTTCCAGCCACGTTCGACCATGGCCCAGTCGGCCTCGTAGCGGTCCATGGTTGTCGTCATCCGCCCGCCACCGGACGCAATACCGTAATCGTTTCCGGTGTGTCGAACACTTGCTAGGACTTCTTCCAAACGATCAATATACACCAGGGCCGAGGTCTCAGGCACATCCCGGCCGTCCTGAAGGGCGTGAACATACAGGCGTGGGAGTGCCTCGTGGGCAGCGCGCTTGATCAGGGCGAACAGGTGCCTCTCGTGCGAGTGAACATTGCCGTCCGACACCAAACCGATCAGGTGCAGAGTTCCATCCGTCGCCCGCAGGTGGTCGATGATAGTCTGCCAGGCCCCATTCCAGATCGTGCCGTGTTCGATTGCCAAGTCAACGAGCTTGGCCCCCTGGTCAAAAATACGACCCGCTCCCAGAATATTATGGCCAACCTCTGAATTCCCCATATCCGCGTCTGAGGGCAGTCCGACTGCGGTGCCGTGAGCGCGGAGCTGGCGCGCTAGGCCGCCTTCGCCCAACGCGTCGAGGGTCGGGGTTTTGGCACGGGCTACCGCGTCAAACTCGTCGCCCCGACCGATACCGACGCCGTCGAGAATAAGCAAAACAACCGGACCTTGGGAAGCAGAGAGCGTGGCATGTGGCTTGAGTTTCATGGAATCTGCCTTTGGTGTCATGGTTTGTGGTCGGAGAGACGCAGAAAAATCAGGAGTTGCGATGCACGCTCATCGATATCACAGCGGCTTGATTTCTTGAATGCGGGAAAGGTGATCGTAAGATTGAATGTCGGCATGGCGTCTATGCGGCCGTTTGGGTCAACACAGATTACACAAAGCACGGAATCCACAAGACTTCTGGGCTGTGCGTTGGCCCGTGTCAGCGTGTTCTTAATAGGTCTCGCTCTGAGCAATCCTCTGACGGGATACCACAGAGACCCGCCGAGCGTTTGTCCAGCGGCCTGGTCTTGAGATCCTCGGTCATGTCTCCCTCTCACCGGAAGAGTGGAAACACGCGACACGGCTCAGGTTGTAGCACAGAAACCGAATAGCCCGCGCGCACCGCCGGAGCCTTGGCATAGACGAGAGAAAGGCCCTCATTTTGGTCGGTATTGGTGAGCAGTACATCAGTCACGCGATTTCTCCTATCAGCCGATCGGTATCACGAAGGCGAATTTCGCCGGACATAAGCTTAGGGAGTAAGGCCTCGCGCAGTGCAATGAGGGTGCCTGATGCGTGCGCGGTGGCGCTGGCTTGCGCGAAGAGCGCTGGAAGGCTCGGGCGACTTTCGTCGAGGGCGCCACTAGTGGCAAGTGAGACAGAGCTTTCGCTGGCACGCGCTGGCGTCCGCTTGTTCGTGTGGATTGCGAATTCACGGAAATCTGGGCTTCGTGCCAAGCAGTACGCGAATTCGTTGGGGATCGGAGGCTTTGGTCGCATCACGATGTACTCGGTTGACCCCCAGCCGATGCAACCGTCTGTCAGAAAATCGACATAGGTCGCCTTGCCGTTTTCAAGGCGGGGCGTCATGCGTGCAAGAAGGGTATCGCCATTGATGAAACGCATACCAGAACCGAACGGCCTATCAATCCACTTGTCGGGTACATGGCCCTTGGTCGGGATGTTGGCCATGTCGAGATACGGGCGGTCTCTCCTTTTCAAAGCGTTCTCTTGGGGTTTAGGTCGATTACGTCACAGAATAAAGAAGCTTCCCATCCCTCCGGAATCTCGCCAAGTTCCGAGTCGACAAGCCGATCAGGAAACAGGTCGTCGATATACCAGGGCAGCCCGGTCTCGCGACCTGCCATCTTGACGCGGACGGGATCGCAATCGACGAACCACGACTTGAACAGGGCGCGGGCCAGCGCCTCCAGCGTCTCGTTCATGCGCCGGTTCAACTCAATCTTCGCGTCCAGCCTGCCCAGGATGGGGGCGCGGGCCCGGTGTTGTGACACGTCAGGCACGGGCAAGTCGCACGCGTGCGCTTCATCACGATTGAGGCCGGGAACCGCGCGCTCGAAGTTGAGGGTTTGCCCCCCTATGGAGTGGAGAGCAAAGGTGGTCTCAAGAGGCCAAGCTGGTGGGGACGGGTCAGGAACAGCTCCCACCGTTCCTGTGCCTCCGATGAGGACAGGCGGCCCACTTGTGCGGGCGGCCTCGTGATCACCAATACCACCATTAGCCCCGACCACGGGCATGGCCCCCGCTGGATTTCTCTTCCCCTCTGGGAAACGCTTGCCATAAGAAAACGGGGCCAATTCACCCCTGGTTGTCTCAACGGACCCATTGGGCGTGCCTGAGTTGGGCTAGGGCGGCCTGCCGCATCCGATTCTCGGCGCGTACCCCACCCATATTCCCGCTCGCTCTCGCGGTGGAAGCGCGCCGGGAGGCCCGCCCAGTCCCACCAGGCAGGGGATGCTGGATTGGTGCCCCGCCTCCTCGAACGCCGCCAGGCGGTCGGCCGGGATTGTGTCTTCAAGTCTGGACCGCGCAGCGCGAGGGCAAGTTCTCGGCGATCTACTCGTCGCGGTCCTCGGCGGCCTCCGCGCCCCATCCGGCGAGCACCACCGGGTGGCACTCCTCGAAGGCGTCGGAGAGGTATTTGAGGAAGATCAGCCCGAGGACGACATGCTTGTACTCGGCCGCGTCCATTGAGCCGCGCAGCGCGTCGACCATCGCCCACAGCTCAGCCTCATGGCCGGGCGTGGCGCCGCCGTCCGGTTTCGCTGTCTTGTGGGTCTTCTCCGGACCATGCAGCGCCCTTCCGATCATTGGTTCCGGGCCCGGCCAAAGACGGCTGGGCAGCTGGCGCTTATTCGGCCAGACTCCGATATTTCCCTTTATAGAACAGCAGAGGTGCAGCATCGACAGTGGCGATGGTCTGGATCTCGCCGGTGTAAATCGTATGGTCGCCCCCCTCATAGCCGGCAGCGACCTTGCATTCGATATGGGCTAAGGCTCCATCAAGCAGCGGCACCCCAAGGCCACCCACGCTATAGGGGACCCCCTCAAACTTCTCGATGCCCTTGGTGGCAAAACGGGTTGAGAGTTCTTCCTGCTCAAGAGACAGCACATTGACCGCAAAGACTCCCGAGTCCTCAAAGCAGGCGTAGCAGTCAACGGTCTTATCAATGCAAACGAGCAGCAGGGGCGGATCAAGCGACAGCGAGCTAAACGCATTAGCGGTCAAGCCGAATGGTTTGTCGGTTTTATCCTTTGTGGTAATGATGGTCACGCCGGTGGCAAAGTGCCCCATAACGTTGCGTAGCTCGCGTGGATCAATAGCCATACCGCCCTCCTCGCGTGTGATCTTCGTCCATGACTGCTACCAGAGGCGTCATGTCACGTCAATTCCTGCCTGGCCGGCTGTCTGCGGCGGCGAGAGGAGAGCCTGAGCGACGTCTTTATCGCAGCTCGGTGCCTGGCCAAAGACCTTCTCCCATACGGGCGCGGTTTCCATACACATATACAGGGGCACGCTGGGGGCGGCGTGTCTGAGCCAGCGGCTGAGGGTCCGGTACATTTTGACCCGTAGGGGTTGAAAGGTCCGCCACTTCCCGTCCGCGCAGCGCACCTGTTCGCCCGACAGGAGACGGGTCTGAGGGAAACGGCGGCGCAGTGTGGCGCGCAGGGACGGGGTGAGACGTAGGCTGCCGAGGCTGAGCCAGGCCACGCGGCGTGGATCAATGGCCGAAAAGAGGTGGTCGATGGTCTGGCGATAGCCGGCCTGCCAGTCGGGATATTCAATCAGCGGATCAAAATGAAAACCGAGCCGGTAGCCGGCCCGCTCGACCTGACGGGCCGCTTCGAGGCGTTCGGCAAACGACGCGGTGCCATGTTCTTCCGCCTCCACAATCTCGGCTGGCGTGATCGTCCACGACACCACGGTTCGGTCCTTGGGGTCGAGTTTGAGCAGACCTGCTACGCAGTCGGTCTTGGTTTTGAGTTCGAGCACGACGTTTTTACGCTGGGCAAAAAACGGCACGAGGTCGGCCGAGAAATCGAGGAGCGGGTCAAGGGCCAGGCTGTCGGATAATTCTCCGGTCCCGATGCGGAATTGCTTCCACGGCTGCCGATCAACCGTGGCCGCAACCTCGTCTAGTAAGTCGCCCACATTGGTGTAAACGGTCAGAAGCGGGTTGTTGGCCAGATAGTCCTGGAGAAAGCAGTAGCTGCAGTCCATGGGGCAGTTTGAGATGAGGCTGACCACCAAGTAGTTACAGCACACCAAACCAGGAGTTCCGGCTGGACAGTGTTCAAGAAAGCGGGAGCGGTTGCGGGTCAACAAGAGGCGTTTTTTCCCCGCTGTAAACGGGTCTGGCAGCCCGCCGGCAGGAATCCAGGCTGCCCGGCCTTTGTCCACGCTGCAGACCGGCAGATGGGGCAGGCGTTGTCGCACGCGCTGGACAACAGGCGCGTTTTCTTCGCCCCGTTCAATCAGAATTTCCTGCGGGTGATAGTGTCGCATAGCGGAGGGCGAAGCATAAAACGTCAAGGCCGAAACGTCAAACCGGCACCGCTGCCCTCAAACCTCATCAAGCAGGCCGAAGAGGTGGTGGAATGAGCCGTCTGTGAGGCGTTGCCGGAGGCGGGACAGGACAGTCTCAAGATCTTCGGCGCTCTTGACTCTGACTTCGAGCGTTACCTCATCGCCTTCAAAGGCGGGCGGAAAAGTGATGCGGACCTGGCGGCCAAGGCCGAGTGCTTTGACACAGGACCGCAGCTCGTGTTCTAAACGGGCAATACGCGGGTAGCGCAGTTTGCGCAGCGCTTCCTTGACCGCTTTGAGCTTATCATTGCGGGATTGCCTGCGTTGTAACGGGTGCCGTATCTCTGGCCGCTGCAAGACCGTCGCAATATTTCCCCCGTCTCGCAGCACAATCTCTTCCAACCAATCAAGAAAGTCTCGGACCTGATTCTCGCCGAGTTGAAGATCATGGGCCAGACTGAGAAGCGCGTGTTGGTCGGACTCAGCCCACGCCTGCCAGCGGGTGAGCGTGGGCTGAGTCAAACGCTTTTGCTCAGCATACCTCTGAAGAGACGGACCCGTTGTCGCCATACCACTCTCGGTGTTCTCTGAGGGCTTACCTCTCCCCTCCGTAGGCTGCTGCCAGCCGCTCGTACGCCTGTCCGCTCTTGCCCCGTTTGCGCGCTCCTCGGGCCAGAACAGCACATTTTTCGTGCAAGACCCTGACGGTCAAGCGGCGCTGTTCGGCGGACAGGAGCCCGGAGTCCAGCAGCTTTTGGAGCGCTCTGACCCGAAATCGATCCATGCCCCAGAACCGGTGTGAGAGTTGGTCTGGATGCCCGCCGCGTTTGATGACCAGGGGCGTATCAAGCAGATGGATGGGCTGAGTCGCCCCAATCCGCAGCCACAGGTCGTAGTCTTCGCAGGCCGGCAGGCACGGGTCAAAGCCGCCAACCCGATCGAATAATGCTCGGCCCAGCATGACGGCCGAGGGACTGACCAAACACCGCTCAAGGCTGCGGGCAAAAATGTCTCCGCCCGTCTTGCGGTGCTTGGCGTGTGGATTGACCCGCACGCCGCGGCGGAGCCAGATTTCCTCAGTTTGACAGATGGACGCCTGGGGATGCGTGCTCAAGAAGGCCAGTTGGCGCTCTAGCTTGGGCGGTTGCCACACATCGTCTGAATCTAGGAAGGCCAGGTAGGGCCCGCTGCTGAGGGCGACACCGGTGTTGCGGGCGCTCGAAACGCCCTGGTTGGCCTGACGAACGTAGCGCATGCTCGGACAGACCGACGAGAAGTCGGCGACGATCGTCGCGGTATCGTCATCCGATCCGTCATCGACCACGATCAGCTCAAAGTCCTGATAGGTCTGGGCCACAACCGAGGCAATTGCTTCCCGCACATACTCGCGTCGGTTATAGGTGGGAATGATGACAGACACCGTGGGCATGACAACGACTCTCAGCGTCCCCGCTCGGCAAACGCCTCAAGGACGGTCCACAGCGCGTCTTTACCGGTGCCGTCTTGGGCAGAAAACAGGAGGGGGGGAGAGCCGCTGAGGCGTGTCCCCAGAGCCTGACGCTGGCGCTCGCGTTGAGAGCGTTTCAGTTTGTCACACTTGGTTGCTACCACCACAAAGGGCCGGTGGTGGTGGGCTAGGAACTCGCACAGCGTGTACTCTTCGTCTTCCGGCCCGCGCCGTAGATCGACAAGAATGACGACCCCGCACAGATTGGCGGCGTGTATCAGATAGTGTTCAATCAGGGATTGCCACGCCGAGCGGTCCTGCTTCGAAACCTTGGCATAGCCGTAGCCGGGCAGGTCAACAAAGGTCAGGGCGCGATTGACGACAAAGAAGTTCAGCTGCTGAGTCCGCCCCGGAGTACGGCCGGTGCGAGCAAGCTTACGATTGAGCAGGCGGTTGATCAGCGAGGATTTCCCGACATTCGAGCGACCGGCAAACGCGATCTCGGGATAGGGCAGTGCGGGGATCCTGCCCGGTTTTACCGCGGCCCCGACAAATTCAACGCCTGAGACTTTCATGTGGTGCAGCCTGTGCAAGTCCTCGCATTGCAGCCCGGTCTCATTAAGGGAATTCACTCGGAGGCCGTGGGTTCCCTCTTCCTTCTGTGCTCCTTTTGCGCTAGTGAGAAGCACACTGCCACAGAGTGAGTGTCTGCCATGAATCAATTCTCCGGGCTGTTGATTACCGCCCTGTCCGTCTTAGTAGCCGCGATTGTTTCGGGCCTGCGCCTCAAACCCTATATCGAGGCCGGAGCGGAACGGACGCCGGCTTCGTTTATGCTGTATCCGGTGCTCGTCACGCTGGCCATCACCGTACCGACCGTCTTTCTGCTGCGCAAGGTCCAGGGCAAGAAAGACATTGACATCGGTCCGATCAGGTTCAATGACCGAATGCCGTTTATTGCCCTCGGATGTATTGTCTATGCGGTGATTTCGCTGGCCTTTTTCTACGATCGGGCCCCGGTTCCGACGGGCCTGCCTTCCTCCCAGCCTTCCCAACCGTTTGACCCGCGACCGGCACCGTCGAACGAGCCGCTCAATATTTTCTTCCCGGCGTCAATGTGAACGCTGATGACCTCCTCCTCAGGAAGAGAGCAGCGTGACTGGTATACAGCAATGGAGACTCCGCCGCTGACCGATCCGTTTGCCCTCTTGCTCGGATTCCAGATACAGGAAGTCCGCCCCGACTTCTGTCGTATCTGCCTGCCGTTCCGGCCTGCGCTACGTACGGCTGGAGAGACAGTACACGGCGGCGCCATTGCCACCCTGATCGATAGTGCCGGAGTAGTCGCCGTCTGGTCGAACGTCACCACCTCGCCGAGCCGGGGGGCGACGGCAAATCTGACCGTCAACTTTCTAGCCGCCGCTCAGGCTGTCGATCTCTTTGCCGAAGCCAAGGTGATCCGTCGAGGCCGCAGCATGGTTTTTGTAGATATTGATGTGACCACCGTCTCTGGCCAACCCGTTGCCAAGGGACTGCTCACGTATAAGCTCAGCTATGGATAAGCTGTCCTGGTGCGCCCCTTTCCAAGCCTCGGGCTTTGGGTTAGGTATACGCAATGGCCTCACTGCTTCCAGGAACCTGGCACCGTCAGTCGCCCCTCGTGTGGTCTCCCTCGGCCCCGACCCCTCAGCGGCGGCTACCGATCCTGCCGCTCATCCTTTTTGTGACGACCTTGGCCACCACCACCTTTGCCGGAGCCTTTCAGCGTGGCGAGGACCCGCTCGTCGATCCCGCAGCAATCGTGCTGGGTCTCCCTTTTGCACTCACCCTGATGTCCATCCTGCTGTCTCATGAAATGGGCCACTACTGCTTTGCCCGCTT
The DNA here is from genome assembly GCA_965214605.1 of uncultured Binatia bacterium (SeqCode). Classification (GTDB taxonomy): domain Bacteria; phylum Desulfobacterota; class Binatia; order Bin18; family Bin18; genus JAAXHF01. The sequence goes on from OZ243961.1 coordinate 2,432,829, forward strand.
CCACGGCGTGTTGGCGAGTTTGCCGTATTTTTTGCCCGCTCCCCCCTACCTCTTTTTTCCGATCGGGACCTTTGGCGCCTTTATCCGCATGAAATCCCCCCCGTTTGACCGACGAGCGCTGTTTGATGTGGGGGCGGCCGGTCCGTGGGCCGGTGTGTGTGTTGCGATTCCGGCGGTCATGTACGGCTTGTCGCTGTCCGAGGTTCGTCCCCTTTCTCCCTTTGATGGCGGTCTGATTCTGGGCGACTCACTGCTGTTCTCAGCCCTCACCTATCTCGTCCTTGGCGTCGACGCCGATCAGGTGAGCGTGATTCTGCATCCGGTGGCACTGGCCGGCTGGTTTGGTCTGTTTGTCACCTGCCTCAACCTGTTACCGGTCGGTCAGTTAGACGGCGGCCATGTGACATACTCCTTGTTTGGCCATGGCCATCGTTGGATTGCCCGGGCGTTCCTCGGCGTCATCTTCGTGCTAGGCTATCAGTACTGGTTGGGCTGGTATGTGTGGCTGGTGTTGCTCTTTCTCCTGGGCATTAACCATCCACCGATCCGTGATCTGTCGTCAGCGCTCGATCCGCGCCGCAAAATCTATGCCTGGTGCACGATTGGTCTGTTTGGGCTGACCTTTATGCCGGTGCCGCTGAGTGTTGCTGAACCATTTCCCAGCGGAGAGCTGACGCCTGTTGCCTACAATGTTGACGACGATGCCCCCCTCATCAAGAAGAGAGCATCCGTGACGTTTATCTATCGGCCATGAGTGAGCGGCTGTCGTGGGATCACTACTTTCTCAATATTACCCGTCAGGTTGCGGAACGCTCGACATGCCCCCGGGCAAAGGTCGGGGCAGTCATTGTGCGCGACCGGAGTATCTTGGCTTCTGGCTATAACGGCGCACCGTCGGGCTTACCCCACTGTACCGAGGTTGGCTGTTTGGTCTACGAGTCACGCAATCCGGACGGACAGATCGAGGAGAGCTGTTATCGGACGATTCATGCCGAGATCAACGCGATTGCTCAGGCGGCTAAGAACGGGGTGAGTATTCGGGACGCGGATATCTATGTCACCCATACTCCGTGTATCCATTGTCTGAAGGTCTTGATCAATACCGGCATCAAACGGATTTTCTACGACCGGACTTACAAGGGAGAAGCGATCCGCCAGCTGCTTGAGGCCTCAGACGTCGATCTCATCAAAATCGGGACGGCTTCCGGCGCGAAAAAATCGTCCTCGCGCACGCGACGAGACTAGTCGGGCCCCTGCTCGGCCACAGCGTGGTCGGCGGACGATTCGTTTGGAGTGGCCGATTGTTCGTAGTGGCTGAATTGATTGGCGGCGGCCAGCAGCACGACGGTCAGAACCAGAACGGCAAGGATAAGGTCCAGGACACTGATCCCCCGGACACAGGCGCCGAGGGGCGCAAGACGACGAAAGAATGAGCGACGGGGTACAGACATGGTGACAATCCTTATGGGGTCATCTTGAGCAGCTCGGCCCGGTCGGTCAAGAGTAAATCGGCGGTTCGCCCGGCGGCCGACGCTTCCAGCGTTTATGAATCCACAGCCAGTGGTCGGGATATTGCTCAACGATGCGTTGAAATACGTCTGTAAACTTTGCCGTGGTCGCCTTGAGGTCGGCCTCCTGATTGCCGGTGCGAATGGGTTCAACCGGCGGCAGAATAACGATGCGATGACGCCAGGAACCCTGCTCTCGAATGAGAAAGGCCGGAATGACCGGAACCTGCGTGGCTAAGGCCAGGCCGGCGAGACCGGTTGAGGTCGAAGCCTGGCGCCCAAAAAAGGGCACAAAGGCGCCCATCCGTCCGGAGGCGTTCTGATCGACGGCCGCTACCACCACCCCTTTGTTGCGAATGGCTCGAAAGACTTCTAGCCCGGCGGTTGTTTTTCGGATGACGGTATTGCCGCCGCGGCGGCGCTGGTTGACGATGAGGTCATCCAGAAACGGATTGCGTAGCCGCCGATGAATAATATGCACCGGAAAGCCGTAACAGGCATGCGCGTGGGCTAAGAGTTCCCAGTTGCCGAAATGTCCGGTGAGGACGAGGGCGCCGGTGTGTTGGTATTTTTTGACGAGGCTATCCCACTGGTCTTGATCGGTAAAACGGACGCGCTCGGCAATATTGTCCGGAGTAAGACTGTGGAGGTGACAGAATTCCGCGATCAGACGCCCGAGGTTCAGCCAACTCTCGCGCAAAATCTGGGCGCGCTCGGCCGGCTTCTTGTGGGGAAAGGCCAGAGAGAGGTTGGTTAGTCCGACCCGGCGGTGGGGCCGGTCCAACCAGTACAGCAGCCGCCCAATACTCTCGCCAAGGCGGAAGGCGAGGGGAAACGGCAGCGCTTGAAAAAAGAAGAAGACACCCCGCAGCAGGCCGTGCTCGCAGCGCGCCAGCAGCCGGTTCTTTTGACGGGCGGGGCGAATAATCTTTTTTTTGCGGTCAGGGGCTTGGGGCATCGGAGAAGGAAAAGCCGAACGCTTCACGCTCTTTGGCCTCAAGGTCGGAAAACACCCCACGGTCAATAGCCCGGTAGCGCTCAAGGGTGGCCAGCATCTTTTCCTGTCCGCCGTTGGCCGCCGCCAGTTCGTTGAGCTTGCCCTTGATCCAGCCAATATGCCACTTCTCGTCTTTGGTCACTTCGTGCAGGATGTGCAAGGTTTTGGGGTTCACACTCGGTCGCCGGGCGTGTGTGATATAGCGCTGGTAGGCCCGCTCTTCGACGACCACCGTGAGGGCAAACAGGTCGACCAAGCTCTTGGGGATGCCGATCGACTTGCCGATACGCGTTTGATAGCCGTCCTCTATTGGCACCGGGGTGCAACCAAAGTCGGCGATATGCTTGGTCCACAGCCACACGTGGCGGGTTTCGTCAGCCAGGTGCAGGGAGAGTTTGGTTTGCGTCTCAGGGTCGTCAATGCGCATGATGAGCTTGAGCAGCAGGCTTGCGCCGCGCAGCTCAGCGTCACGGTAGTAGCTGAACAGATGAATCATCCGTGCATCCGCTGGCGTCACTCTTGTATCCTCCACTACATGCAGCCTTTCATCTGAAGTAGACGTCTGTCTTCCGGTATAAAGCAAGCGTGCGGCAAAAGCAATGACCCCGGTCTTGACTCATCGGTCTAAACATTGACAATTATTGATGTTTTCGTCTGTGTCGTACGAGTGCCATAAAACACTCAGCTTTGGCGTGGGCCGACAAGGTGAGCCGCTACATGAAAAATTGGGTCGTGCACGACGGGATTCCGAGAGGCGGTGGTTGGTGGCTGGTGATCGGGCTGTGGGTCAGCCTGCTCGGCTGTGAGCGGCAGACCGCCCAGGTCCTGGTTGGCCACCCCGCCCGCCCCTACCATTTGGAGTTGAGGCTTGAGCCGGCCGCGCCGCGCGCCGGGCAAGAAACGCATCTGCGCTTTCGCCTGTTGGACACGGCTGGAGGACAGGCGCTCAGCCCGCTCCAAATTCTGCACGAGCGGGCTCTGCATACGTTTATCGTCAGCCGTGATCTGCGCGTTTTTTCCCATACCCATCATGAAGATTTTCTCCCGCTGACCGTCCAAGAGCTGAACGCGGCCAGCTTTCATTTCCCGCATGTGTTTCCCCAAGCCGGGGAGTATATGATCGTGAGCGAATTTACCTACAAGGATAGGAGCTGGGTGAAACAGTTTCGGGTCTCGGTGGGTGGAGCGAATGACGCTGAGGGGGAAACCGCCGCCGGACCAAATCTGAGTCGAGACAAAGCGTTTGGCCCGTATCGGGTCAGCCTGCGTACCTCGCCCGATCCACCGGTTGCCGGCCACGAGGTCGAGTTGGTATGTGTCTTGAGCCGCAACGGGATGCCGGTGACCGACCTACAGCTGTATTTGGGGACCGAGGTCCATATGGCCAGCTGGCGGTTGGACGGAGAGCATTTTGGTCATCAACACACCTATACGCCACAGATGGCGGCTCTGATGAACCGGATGAGAACGATGGGCTCGGACCAGGCCGTTCAGACGGCCGCCCAGATGAATCGGATGATGGTCCAGCTGATGAGCGGGCCGGCCAAACAGATCTATTCCGGGCCCGAGCTCCCGATCCACCACGTCTTTCCGACTGCGGGTTTGTACAAGCTCTTTTTTGAGACCGCTCCTGGCGGGAAACGCTTGGTGGCAGATTTCACCGTCCGGGTGGTGGACTACGAGGAGGGACGCGATACCCGTATCGAGTCCATTGTCGTTGGCGACGGAGCTGATTTGTGAGGCGCGAGTTGGATGCCGGACGGGCGCTATCGTCCCTGGGGCTGGTCGTGGGTTGGACGGTGTGGCTGATGGCAGGAGCAGCCTGGGCCGGTCACGGCTTTATGAGTAGCTTTGGCAATATTGAATGGCTGCCTGAGCCCGGCCGGACCCCCGACAGCGCGTGGTATGCGTTTGATAGCTGGGAAGAGGAGGGCCAGCTGTGGCGTGCCGAAGATGCTGTTCAACAAACTCCACTGTACCTGCGCTTTGCCCGAGAAAAGTTGGCCGAGGTCGAGGCCATGATCAACACGGAAAATGAGGCAGCGGCGAAAATAGCGGCTGACCGCTACCAGGACTATATGGCCCGCGCTAGGCAGCTGATTACCAAGCTCGCCCCCGGCACCTCAGACAAGGAAGGGCTGGCCGCGGCCGCGGCAACCGCTCTGCTGGAACACCAGTATATCATGGCCGTTATCTATGAGGAGTTGCCGGTCGGCTCTCGGGGAATTGTTCCGTTTTTGCTCAAAGCAGCGCAAACCTACTATGGAGACCTCAGCCCCCTGTTATCGCCTCAGAAAAAAGGGGCGCTGTTCTTTAAAGAAGAGGAGGTCCGCTGGAATGTCCAAATGGTACTTCGGGCAGAGGAAGAGGAGGGACCGAGCGGACCTCTCGAGGCAGAGCGGTGATCAAGAAAGTCCTCCAGGGCTGGTGGGCACGCTTTGGTTCCGCCCCAGACACCGAGCGGGCCGTCCCATCCGCCTTAGAGCTGTCCGCCGAGGACGATCCGCCCTGGTCTGAGCCGACCGCGCCCCTTGTACTGCCGCTCGAAGACGTGATTGACCTGCACCCGTTTGCGCCCCGAGAGATACGCAGCGTTGTTGAGGAGTACCTGTCGGCCTGTTGTCAGGCCGGCCTGAGCACGGTACGTCTCATCCATGGCAAGGGCAGGGGCGTACAGCGCAACAGTATCCGGGCGCTGTTAGCGCGCCTGTCCTACGTTGAGAGTTATCAAGATGCCCCGCCTGAGGCGGGGGGCTGGGGCGCTACGGTGGTTACGCTCAAACCTCCCTTCGCCAAGAAGCCCGGGCCCTGACCGGTTTCCTCTTGTCTTTGTGGCGCGCACCACGCTACATATGGGGGACGACAGCTGAGGAGGGAGTACCATGGAGACGACCGAAACCTTTATCAACAATCTGCGCTCGTATATTCAACACGAAGACCAAAAGCCGCTGCTAGGTCCCAGTTTTTACCAAGGTCTGGTCGACGGGAAATTGTCCCGACAGCAGCTCAAGAGTTGGGCTCTGAATCTATTCTACGTCACCGGCCAGCACATCCGGGCCTTTGGCGGTATTTTCATGAATACCGGACTTGGTCCGATGGATCAGCGTATCCGGCGTCATATTGTTGAAAACCTGATCGACGAAGAGACAACTATGGGTCGTGGCGACGACGCGCACTGGATGCTGTCTATGCGACTGGCCAAAGCCTTGGGCGCTAGCGACGAAGAGATTCTGCATCCGGTTGTGGCCAAAGAAGCGGTCGAGTATGTGGACTGGGTGATTGAACTGGGTCGCCGAGAGTACGGCTTGGTGACCCTGGCTGCGATGTCGATTGGCGGAGAGACCCGCAGCGATAGCTCAATGAAGGGACTACTCAAGGCGCTGCGTGAACAGTACGGCCTGACCAAGCAAGACCTGGGGTTCTTCTACGCCCATGTCGGTGAGGCCGAAGCCCACGGCGAGCCGGTCTTCAAGATGGTCAGCGAGTATGCCGACAGCGAAGAGAAGCAGCGCAAGATCCGGGACAGTATCCAAACATGGTGTGAGAAGTTCAGCGCCGCCCACGAGGGAGGCTATCGGGTTGCCATGGGCCTTGACTCAGGCATACAAGTTGATGTCAGCCACTGAGGTGAAGACGGCCACGAAAATTTTGGTGGGTGTTGAGAGCCCGCAAACGAACAGGAGGCCATATGTACGATCTCATTATTGAAAATGCCCGGATTGTTGATGGGACGGGTAGACCGAGTTTCCACGGCAGTGTGGCAGTCAAAGATGGCCTGATCGCCGCGGTTGGCAAGAGCAGAGGGGAAGCCGCCCAGAAGACAATTAACGCCGATGGCCTCGTGCTCTCCCCCGGCTTTATCGACCCCCATACCCATTACGACGCCCAAGTCGCCTGGGACCCACTGCTGACGTGTACGTCCTGGCACGGCATTACCAGCGTGGTGATGGGCAACTGTGGGGTGGGTGTCGCCCCGGTTCGTCCCAAGGCTCGCGATATCGTTATGTGGGACTTGGTCAATGTGGAAGCCATTCCGTATGAGGTCATGGAAAAAGGTATCGACTGGCAGTGGGAATCCCACGCCGAATATTTGGACGCGCTCCAAAAACGCGGCCTGGGCATCAACGTGGCCTCGCTAGCGGCGCTGACACCGATCCGTCACTACGCGATCGGTGAAGAGTCGTTTGAGCGGGCGGCAACGGCCGACGAAATCGTCACCATGCAGCGGCTGTTCCGGGACGCCGTGCAGGCCGGTGCGTTTGGTTTGACGACCACGATTCTGAACAACCATATCGGTTTTGAGGGCCGGCCTCTGGCCTGCCGGAACGCCAGTCGGGATGAGTTGAGCGCGCTGTGTCAGGTGATGAAGGAAGCGGGCCGGGGGACAATTGAAATTGCGCTGACCGGCACCAACGTCGGCCAGGTGTCCGATGATGAGTATGACCTGCTGAAGTTCTTGGTTGATGAGAGCCAACGACCGGTGACCTTCCTCGCCTTGTTTAACAAGCCGGGCAAACCCGATTCCTATCTCAACGCTGTAGAAAAGGTCAAACCCATTCTGGCCTGGGACAGGGCCGTCCCCCAGGTGACCTGTCGGCCGCTACGGGTCCAGTTCAACATGAAGAATCCCTTTCTGTTTGCCATCTTCTCGTCCTGGCACCAGGTGTTTAACAAGAGTGTCGAGGAGCAGATGAAGATGTATGCCGATCCCGGCTTTCGGGATGCCTTTCGGGATGAGATGAACCGCCGGCGTATTTTTGCTGGGCAGTGGGGGCGGATGACGGTCATTGACGCGAAGAGCGAGGCCGTGCAGGCGCATGTCGCCAGCAAAAAAACCGTTGCCGAGATCGCTCGCGATCAGGGCAAAGATCCAGTTGACGCCTTCTTGGATCTCGCGATCGCCGACACCTTAGAACTCTTGTTTGACCTCCAGGCGTTTAATTTTGAACCCGAAGGGGTCAAGAATCTGATTAGCGACGATCGTTTCATGATCGGTCTGTCCGACGGTGGGGCGCACGTCGATATGTTGTGCGACGCTGGCTATGCGACCTACCTACTCGGGACCTGGGTGCGTGAGCACCAGGTGCTGAGCCTCGAAGAGGGGGTACGCAAGCTGACCTCGGTTCCGGCTGACCTGTTCGGGATTCCTAAGCGTGGTCGGATTGCTCCGGGGATGGCGGCCGACCTGACCGTTTTTGATCTGGATACGGTCGGTGCCGTCGATCCCGAATATGTGTGGGATTTGCCGGGTGGCGGTAAGCGTTTTATTGCCAAGTCCAAAGGCATCAAGCATACGATTGTAGGCGGTCACATCCTCTACCAGGACAACGAGTACCAGGGTGGCATGCCGGGCCAGGTGTTGCGGAGTTACGATCGTTAATCGTCCACCACAGTGGAAGTCCTGCGAGACGATGCTGGTGTCGTGATCGGATACGGTCATCAGCGTCTCCCGCGTTCAATACGGGGCTCCATAAACTGTCCGTCCATCCCATTATCCCTCGAAGGAGAAAACCGATGGCGATCCGTCTGCGTCAAGTCTGCTTGGTGGCCGAGAAGCTGGAGCCTGTTGTCGATGACCTGAAGGCTATCTTTGGTCTTGAAGTCTGTTTTGTTGATCCGGCCGTACAGGTCTTTGGGCTGGAGAACTCGCTGTTTCCGGTTGGCAACAACTTTTTGGAGGTAGTCGCTCCGACTCAGGAGAATACCGCGGCCGGTCGCTATCTCAAACGCCGCAACGGCGATGGTGGCTATATGGTCATTTGTCAATGCGACAGCCACGAGACGCAGCTGGCCCGCAAGGCCCGGGCGGCTAAACTAGGGGTCCGCATTGCTTTTGAAGAAGAAGAGCAGGGCTTCCACGTCATGCAACTCCATCCGGCTGACACGGGCGGAGCGTTTTTTGAAATCGACTGGGATGCCAAGATGGAGCCCGAGGGCTACTGGACACCGGCCGGCGGTGGCGACTGGCCGACCCACAGGCGGACCGAGATTATCCGCGATTATGCCGGGGTCGAACTCCAGTCGCCCGATCCGCAGTCTTTGGCCGAACGCTGGAGCAGTATTGCCGAGCTCCCCCTGGGCCAGGACGCCAAGGGACGACCCGAGATGCGGCTTGGCAATGTCGGCGTCCGCTTTGTTGACATGAGGGACGACCGTGGCGAGGGCTTGTCTGGGCTTGATGTCAGGGTTGCCGATCGCGCCCGGCTGTTGCGAGCTGCCCAGGAGCGGGGCTGCCGCGTATCTGATGAGCAGGTCGTAGTGTGTGGAGTACGATTCAATCTGGTCTGAGTGTATCTGCGTAGGAGGGGCTGCAAGGGGAGGTAGCGCTTGGCTGACGGTTGCCGTGCGTGTCCATTCGGGAGCCCGAAGACGCCCGCTATTGGCCAGCTTTGATTGAGGCAGTGTTATCCTGGCGCTCAGGCCTTTACCAGCGCTCGGGACAGAAAGATCGGACGGCAGGGCTCCACTTGATCTGGAACCCCATGATTGGGGCCGAGAGCCCGAGGGGGATCTCGTGGACATGATCCGAGCCCACCCCAGGTCGCAATTTTCCCTACGCCACTCGCGTTTGCGCAAAACCTAAATCTTGACCCCTCTGGGGGCCGCATCAAACGCCAGGATGAGCTTGGCGGACGCATTGACGCGGGGTCCTCTGCTTGCCCTGGGGGGCGTCAATCCTGATCAACGCATTTGAAAAGCCGCTCCAACTAGCGCTCACGTCGATCAAGGCCTCCGGCTCACGGGGAAAGCCAAGAGGTCGCGGCAGCTGAGCTACGAGGAATGATCCGCGTCCCAGAAGCGTTCGTCAATGCCGGTGTGCAGGGTCGTTTGCCAACGGGGTAGTCACGGTTGGGGGCGGTTGAGGCAGACTGATGCCAATTAAGGTGTGGGTCGGCCGACGACACGACCGACCCACCTCTCTCATGCTGATGTCTGACCAGAGCGGCCGGTCGATTGGCTCTGATGTCAACACTCGGATATCCCGCTTGCTGGTCTGTCGTCCTATTCGCCATTGCGGAACGATTATCCGGCCGCCTCTTTCTGGGTCATTTGGGCTCTTCCTTTGCGGCTCCGTGAGCCCTCCGCCGTCAGCTTGGCTGCTCGGCCTTCGGTTGCCGCCTGTTCTATTGGAGAGACAGGCCGCCTGCCTAGGCTGGCCCCCCGGTCTCGGGAAGAGTTCGGCCGTGAGCGGTGTTGATTTCCAGCTTGATTGAAGCCGATGCCCTGTTAGGGGGGCATGCGGTGTACAGGTAGAGGAGAGAGGGCCATCTGCAGAATCCTGTGCTGTAGCGGACGATCTCGGTCCCTCGTGGACTCCTGGCTCGAATGCCCTTCATCAGTCTGCTCAACCGCCCTACCGGACGAAAGCCTGAGGAATTGCCAGAGGAAAAAATCGAGCGGTTGCAGAGCCCTCTCCACTCTCCTCACTATGAGTTCCATATTCCGAGAATCGCTGCCTCGAAATCCATGCCGGATAAATCTCGCATTTCGCTTCTCCCTCTACGCTCCCTTCCACCGGTCTATAAGGTGAACCGAAACCCCTCGACCAAGGCGCCCGGTCCTCGAAAACTGCTGGTCGAACGAGCGTAGTAGGTGCTGGGATCAAGCAGAAAATCACGCTCTGCAGAGAGTCCGAGTAGGTTGTCACCCAACAACCGATACAGCGTCTCGTCAAAGCGCATGACGTTGAGCGGGGCCTGGATCTCGCCGCGTTCTACCCAAAGGGTCGCAAAGCGGGTCATGCCGGTGATACGACACGCGGTTCGATCGGAATAGTTGAGGTACCACAGGTTGTTGATATACACGCCGGTATCTAACTGACGCAGGACCTCGCTCTCCGGAATCGTCCCGGCGGCCAGGTCCAAAGAGGCGGGCATTTCCCAACTCGACGCACCGTTGGTTGGGACGCCGTACTCTTTGGCCGAACGGGGCGAGACTAAACACTCACCAAAAGCTCCTGCCTTAATCAGGCTCACCTGAGCGGGTTTGAGAAAGCCGGCGCCTTGAAAATTGGCCGCAACACCAGCGGCGGTATTTTCTTGGAGCGTGACCTGCGGACTCAGCGTCAGGCCCTCCTCTACCATCTTGAGCAGGGTTGTTTGCTTGGTGCGGTGATCTTTCAGCCCAAACCCGCCCCAAGACAGCAGCTCTAAAATTTCAACCAGAGCGGTCGGAGCCAGATAGACCCGGTACTCGCCTGGCTCAATCGTCCGTGCCGGCTTTGACAAGCCGGCCAGCTGTGCCTTGGCGGTATCCATCCTGTGGCTGAACTCGGTGGGGTCCCACACAAAACCGGCGTAGCGGCTCTTGATCGCTTTGTCCGCCTGTAAATACAAGCTCCAATCTAGATTATAGGTATAGGTCGAAAACCAGTTACGTTGACCAAAGGAGTTAGCAAACCCGCTGTAGATGCCGCCTGCGGCATAGATGCCGACCAAGTCATGACCGTGCCCGGCATCGAGTACGGCCGAAATAATGGCCCCGCTCTCTTCGGGCAGGTGGTTTTCGCCCAGGTGCTGACTCGACTGCACCTCGGTAGCGTACAGCAAATGCGGGTCCTCGGGCAGGTAGGACAGCTGTTCACGCAACTGTTCAATAAAGCTGGCCAGCCGGAGGCGGTCGAGGGCCAGATCGCCGGATAGCGCAAGCTCGCCCGAGGCGTGGCGGAGACCCTCAATCAGGTCACATGACAGCGTCCGTTGGCTGACGCTGCCGGCCTGGCGTATGGCGTTGCGGTTGAGGCGCACAAAGTCCGAGTCCTCAGCCGCAAAGCTGCACGTCGAGATTTCATTGCCGCTGAGCAGCGAGGTCAGAAAGTCGGCCAGGTCGGCAAAATATTCCTGCATCATGTTGAGGCGCCTCCAAAGACTTCAACATCGCCGAACAGACACGTCGGTGCGGCGTGGCCAACCCGTATAATTTGATTGGGTTCGCCCTTGCCGCAGTAGGGCGTCCCAAGGACTTGGAGTTGGCTGCCGACCATTTTAAGATTACGCCAGAAGGTCGCTGACACTCCCCGGTAGTTTGGGTTTTTGACCACCCTGGTCAGCCGGCCGTTTTCGATCAGCCGGCCCCACTCACAGCCAAACTGAAACTTATTGCGCGAATCATCAATCGACCACGATGTGTTGGTCTGCATATAAACGCCGCGTTCCACCGCTGCAACCATCTCCTCAAAGCTGGACTCACCCGGTTCTAGGTTCAGGTTGGCCATCCGGTCTATGGGGGGCCGGTTCCAGCTCTGGGCACGGGAGTTGGCCACGCCGGGCAGTCCGGCACGCGTCTGCGAGGTGAGCCCACCCAAACCACGTTGCAGAATACCATGTCGAATCAGGTACGCACGCCGGGCGGGCTGGCCGTCGTCGTCAAAGCCATAGCTGGCAAACTCTTCGGCTCGGCTGGGATCGAAGGTGATATTGAGCAAGTCCGAACCGTACTGATAGCTGCCAAACATGTCCGGGGTGACAAAACTGGTTCCTGCGTAGTTGCGTTCATCACCCAGAATACGATCTAGCTCCAACGGATGGCCGATGGACTCATGGATCTGTAACATCATCTGATCCGGAGCAAGTAAGACATCCATCGTGTCCTGCGGACAGTTCGGGGCGTCGAGCAGCTCGAGGGCCTCGGCCGCAATCCGGGGAGCGGCAGCCTGGAATCCGGTCTGGTCCAGCACTTCTAGGCCACCCTGACGGCAGAAGCCGCGGCCCCCAAATGTCCGAACTTGAGTGTCTGAACCGGCGTTGGCCGTGGCGCTCAGCATCGGGACGAGTGAACGCAGGCACTGTTGAGTGTGTCCTCCGCCCTCAGCGGTCAGATAGAGCGTTTCGTGCTCTGAGTAGAGCAGGCTGGCCTCCCAATCGACGATGCGCGTATCCGTCTTGAGTTGCTCACAGACGCCGCGCAAGAGGTCAATCTTCTCACCTAGTGAAACCGAGACCCATGGTCGAGCAACCGGCGTGGTATAGGTCCCCTTCGGACTGATCAGCTGAAGTTGAGAAAAATCAAGGACACTGTGGTCGGCGCTGCGTCGGGCCCAGGCCCGCGCCTGTTCGGCCGCCCGACGCAGTCCCACCTGACTAAGGTCGCCGGTCGCGGCATAGCCAAGTCCGCGTCCGGCAATGACCGTAATCATTGCTCCTCGGTCTTCCGCACTTATCACAGGTTGGACAATATTCTGGCGAACGCAGACGTGCTGCGAACGCTCCTCGACCAGGCGCAAGGAGCAAAAATCAGCCTGCGGAGCAATGCGCTGAAAGCGTTCTTGAAGAGAAATGGTGTCGTCCATGCTCTAGCTCTCGAAGATTGGGCTGGGGGCCAGGCTGGCGATGAGGGCCGTTTTGCGCGTGGCCCAGACTGAAATAGTGGGAGGGATTGCCGAGGCCGCCCGTCTTAGATCGGCCAGTCTGCACCGTTCAGGGCCATGTCCCAAAATACATATTCATACCGAACGGTGAGGCGAAAGAGGTCTTCCATACGGGTGCGTTCGGCAGCCCCACACTCGGCGGCGACCTGGTCGAGGCCGTGTTCGACCTCACGCAGCCCGGTCTCGAATGCCTCGCCACTCCAGTGATCGATAAAGCGTTGGTAGGGACTGGTCCGGCGTTGTCGGTGTTTGACCCGGCTCCAAGAATCGTAATACGCCCGCTCCACCCCGTACAGCACGGCAAAGGACTCGGCAAAATTCCGGGTGTGGACAGTGGCCTGCAAAAACATCATGTAAGCGTGACAGACAGGATTCGGTTCGATCTTGTCCAGACTGACGTCGAGGTCTGCGGCCATAGTCTCGAACATGTCGAGCTCGCCGGACAGGCCAGGAATAAAAGTGCCGATCAGACGCTGGAGCTGGGGTGGGGCCTTGGCAATCAGCCCGCCAATGACCCGTATCTCTTCGCGGACAAACACATAATCCTGTTGCAGCCAGGTCTCAAAACGCCCCGGCGGGAGACTCCCGTCGGCTGTCTGGCGTAAAAAGGGGTGGTCCAACAGTGCCGCCCATTGCGGCTCGACGGTGCTTAACAGATGAGCGCAGAAATCCATAATCGCAGTCTTTCTCCGGGCACGGGCGAGCGGCGTTGCGCTAGTGGCCAAGCGGAAACCCGTAGAGCTTGCCGACGTTTTCGTAGACGAGCTTGCGCCGGATATCTTCCGGCAGATGTCCGAGCTGTTTGTGTAAAAAGTCTTGGGAGTCCGGCCACACGCCGTCCGGATGGGGGAAGTCCGAGCCCCACATGACGTTGTTGACGCCAACCTTCTCAATCTGGTCAATGCCGGTCTGATCCTGCTGGAAGGTCGCGTACATCTGACGGTACCAGTACTCACTAGGTTTCATTGTCAGCTCAAGATCCCTAAACTGGTCCTCCCACTCATAATCCATGCGTTCGAGCACATAGGGGATCCAGCCAATGCCGGCTTCGCCGATCACGACCTTCAGATTTGGATGGCGCTCGAGGGCTCCGCTATAGATGATCCCACCCATAAAGCCGGCCATTGAGATCTGAAACTCGGTCAAAATCGTTGCCAGCCACATCCGTCGTGAGCGGTGGTCTTGCAGCCACTTCATATCAGCTTTGGGGCCGATAGTGTGCAGGTGGATGGGAGTGCCGGTTTCGTGGGCCGCCAGCCACACCGGCTCCCAGTCCAGATGCCACAGTGGCTTCATATCGTGCCGGACCGCTAGCTCCGCACCCCTTAGGCCCATTTTGGCACAGCGCCGGATCTCTTGGGCCGCCTGCTCTTCGGTCGATGTGGGTAGACTCGCCACACACGCAAAACGGCTGGGGTTGGTTTTGGTGAAGTCGGCGGCGAAATCGTTATAAATGGTCACCACCACGTCGCTGACCTCGGGGTCATTGATGCGACTAGCCGCGCCTAAAACCCCATACAGGACTTCGCCGGCCACGCCGTCGCGCTCCTGATCTTTGAGCCGGAGCTCAGGCATAACGGTCCGCATGATACCCCGGCTTTGGTCTTCGTACAGACCCGTTTCGGCCATCCGGTCGGCCCGATAAATTTGGCCCGGGACATACTGGCGCCCGGCTGAACCCATACCGCCAACGAGTCCCATGGCCGTCCCCTGGTGCGACACCCAGGTTTTGCCCTCCGGTTTGTCTACGACCTTGGGCATTTTGTCTTTCAGACTGCCCGGAGCGTTGTCGGTAAACAGGGTGGCCGGCAAACACGGCAGATCAATGTGGCCGTCCGCGGAAATAACGGGATGATTAAACATGGTCTTTGCCTCCCTTTGCTTTGTCCCCTTTTACTGTAGCAGAAACCACCATTGCCAGAAAAGCGACCGCTAGACCAGGCTGAGCAATACCCTTGTGCTCCCTCGGTCGCTGTGAAACAACGAACACACCATGAACCGTCGCGTTTTTTATACGCTCAATATTGCCGTTTTTACCTCCATGCTGGGTATGGGCATTGTGCTGCCCTTTATGCCGATTTACGCCAGGACCTTGGGGGCGACCGGTATTACCATCGGCGTCTTTTTTGCCAGCTTTCCCCTAGCCCAGATGGTGTTTATGCCAATGATCGGCCGGCTGTCAGACCGGCACGGTCGCAAGATGTTTATTGCGGCCGGCCTGCTTGGCAGCAGCCTGCTGTCGCTGTGGTACGTGTATGCTCCAAACATGCTGTATCTGACCCTGGGCCGCTTTTTGCAGGGCGCGGCGGTGGCCTTAACCCTGCCGATCGCTACCGCCTATGTGGGCGATATCGCTCCGCCCGAAAAGCGCGGGACGCTGATGGGCATCTTTAATCTCTCTATAACTAGCAGCATCGGTTTCGGACCGTTGGTCGGTGGATGGCTAAGCGATCAGTACGGCATGGAGTCCAGCTTTTACTGGATGTGCTTTTTGAATGCGTTGGCCTGCGTCCTGGTGCTCGTCCTGCTGCCCACATCCCACTCAGCCGAGAGGGCGACCACCCGGCAGGTCTCATATCGACAGCTGTTGGCCCGCCCCCGGATCAAGGGGCTGGCCCTGTACCGCGTGGTTAACACCATTCAGATGGGATTGTGGTTTTCGTTTCTGCCGCTGCTGGGGACCGAGATCCTTCAGCTGAACCATACGATGATCGGCTGGGCGCTGGCTTGTTACATGTTGGTTAGTTCCTTGGTCCAGGTGCCCTTCGGCCGTATGGCCGACCGTTTTAGTAAACGCCTCCTCATTATCGCCAGCGGTCTGATTGGCTCGTTTGTGTTTTCCTTTATCTTTTTTGTCTGGGCCTTTTGGCATCTGATGCTTATCGCCGCCGTTACCGGAGCGATGGGTGCCATGGCTATGCCGGCGCTCAACGCTCTGGCCGCAGAAGAGGGCCAGGATGGAAATATGGGGGCGGTCATGGGTATGCTCAACATGGCTATGAGCGTCGGTATGATGCTGGGGCCGGTCCTGGGCGGACTAGTGCTTGACGTTTCTGGCTTGCGACCCTTGTTCCTGTTCGGAGCCGCAGCCGGTCTGCTCGGGACCTGTGGCTTTGCCCGGCTGGCCGCCGCCACCCCGAGCCCGGCGGTAGCCGCGCCGCGTTTAGCCGAAGGACCGACCGAGGCCGGTTAGTCGCTCCGCTCCGGCCAGAGAAAATTATGGACATCCACACGACCCGTCACTTTGTCGAACACGCCTGGACGGACAGGATTATCCCTGCCCTGACCGACTATTTACGGATTCCAAACCAGTCGCCTGCCTATGACCCGGACTGGAAGACCAACGGCTATATGGATCAAGCGGTTGAGCTGCTCGCCGCTTGGGTACGGGCGCAGGACGTGCCCGGCCTCACTCTCGACGTAATCCACTTGGACGGACGGACGCCGCTGCTGTTTATCGAGGTACCCGGACAGACCCAAGAGACCGTACTGTTGTACGGACACCTCGACAAGCAGCCACCCATGCACGGCTGGAACGAGGGCCTCGGCCCGTGGACTCCGGTCCTCACCGACGGCAGGCTGTACGGCCGGGGCGGGGCTGACGATGGCTATGCTGGGTTTGCCTCCCTGACCGCCATCCAAGCCTTGCAACGCCAGGGCTTGCCCCACGCCCGATGCATCATTGTCATCGAAGCCGATGAAGAGAGCGGCAGCGGGGATCTGCCTTACTATATCAACGCGCTCAAAGAGCGGATTGGTTCACCAAGTCTGGTCATCTGTCTTGATTCCGGGTGCGGCAACTACGACCAGCTATGGATCACCACTTCTCTGCGCGGTCTGCTGATGGGAACGCTGTCGGTCTCGACTATTACCGAGGGAGTCCATTCCGGGGCGGCGAGCGGAATCGTCCCCTCCTCGTTCCGCGTCCTGCGCCAGGTGCTCAGCCGCTTGGAAGACCAGCAAACGGGCAGCATCCTTCCCGCTGAGCTGTACGCTGAAATCCCCGCTGAGCGCCTGCGTCAGGCTACGGCCGCGGCCGGAGTGTTGGGCACGTCTGTCTCGGCAATGTTCCCGTTTCAGGTCGGCAGTGTGCCCGTGACGAGCGATAACAAAGAATTGCTGCTCAACCGAACATGGCGTCCCCAGCTCGAAATCACCGGCGCGGCCGGATTGCCGGCGCTCGACCAGGCGGGCAATGTCTTACGACCGCTCACCGCGGTCCAGGTCTCGCTGCGTCTGCCGCCTCTCGTCGATCCAGACCAGGCTATGGCGTTTGTGAAGCAGCTGCTAGAAAAAGATCCGCCGTACGGTGCCAAGCTTAGCTTTGAACCCGGTATGAGTGCCTCAGGATGGAACGCGCCCGCACTTGCCCCATGGTTGGAGGAGTCGCTGAAGCAGGCTTCGGACGAGTTCTTCGGCCGTCCGGCGTGTTATATGGGCGAGGGCGGAACGATTCCCTTCATGGGCATGTTGGGCGAGACATTTCCCCAGGCCCAGTTCATGATTACCGGGGTCTTGGGACCGCGCTCAAACGCCCACGGTCCGAACGAATTTCTTGAACTCTCAACCGGGGTGAAACTGACTTGCTGTGTGGCCCGGATCCTAGCCGATCATTACCTGGTCACGCAGAGTGGTACGTGAAACTCAGGGTAATCCGACTAGCTCAATGTCATCGGTCTTGAGGCGGCACGACACCGGCTGGTTGCCGTCACGTCGGAAGATTCGGTCTCTGTCGGAGTTGACCTATCGGCCTTACAGGGGATGTGCTGGATTACATCGGCATCGGACCACCCTTGCCCGGTCGTGATGACCTTGGAGTCTAATGTTGCGGCCCCATAGGTTGGAGTAGACCATTCCGGTGAAGTAGATGCCTGAGCCGATACACGTGGGGAAGCGGCTGGCGTTGATACAGTCATCATACAGGTTACCGAACAGGTATGCGAGGGAATGCTCTCGGTCCGGCCTTCCGCTCCGACGATCTCTCTGCCGAGTTTGGCTAAGGCCACTCCGCCTGGGCCCAAGAGCGCTGAGGTCTCGGTTGTCTGGCGGTATCGTGGTAGAAGTAGCCAGCTTCAGCCGAAAGCCGCCTAGCGGCAAATGATCCAAGAGATGTAGCGCAGGCGGTCCCATGAGCCGCCGCGGTCCTGGAAGGTGCCAAAATTAACCCAGCGGCCTTTCACGCCCAGAGAAAGCGATTCGGTCAGCGCGTAGTCCAGCCCAAACAGCACTTGGTAGCCGAAGAGCGTATCTATGAGAGTACTCTGCTCGCTGGTAACCGCTCCGGCAATGCTACGGCGGATCTGCGCTGCATTACTCAAGCCCTGGCCGGCCGTGCTGCTATCCGGGTCCATGTTCCGTACCCATAGGGCGGCGTAATCTATGTCGGTGAAGCCGACACCGACGCCAACGGAGGGCGGTTGCTGCTGAAAATTGGTTATATTCCGAGTTGCGGTAGAAGTACTCCAACTCCAGCCGTAAGCGGCCCAGAGGAAAATCCGGCAGCCTGTTCCGCAGGCTGTAGCCGACCGCGGCGCCAGCCAGGATACCTTCGGCGGCGTCGAACTCGCTCATCCATCTCTCGCCTCGGCCAGCTGGGGTCTCTACAACCGGGAACATCCACAAAGAGGGGGGTGTAGAATTCGTCGCACACGGTGGCCCGGTCATTGTCGTTTTCATCAAAATCTGGCCCCGATATCGCTGCTCAGGCAAAAGCCCGAGCCGGCCTGGACCAAGCTGAGAGGAAATGGACATGTTGCGATGAAGCAAGTTAAAAAGAAAACTGTCCACCCCACGCATTTCCCCTCGACGCTGCTGAGCTGGCTGGGCGCCCTTCCCTCTCCATCCAGAGCGGATTTTTCAAGTCAAAAGACGCCGTCACGGCTTGGTGTTGCTGATAGCCGCGTGGTTTCCCGTAAACTACGCGTTGCCTTGCCCATGGATTTCAGTTAGGGGTAGGCAATCACGCAGAGAGGAGTTGTCATGGAAAGTCGTGCGCCGTCGCTTTTACCGGAACAGTTTGGGCCTCTGCAAGGCGTCCGGATTCTGTCAACTGGCAGTCTGATTGCCCAGCCGTATGCTGCAGCACTGGCGGCCGAGATGGGCGCGGAGGTCATCCAGGTCGAACGTCCGGGCGAGGGGGACGCCGCCTGGCGCCACCTGGGCATGCAGCTGCCAGCCATGGACGGCACCGACCAGGTCGCCACTACCTGGATCCAGGAACGACGCAACGAACTGTATACAACCCTGGATTTCAGTATCCCTGAGGGCAAGCAGATCTTCCTCAAGCTCATTGAGGCGTGTGACATCTGGATGGAGAGTTCCAAGCCAGGCTCGTACACCAAGTGGGGACTCACAGATGACGTGGTGTTGCAGACCAACCCCAAGATTGTGATCGCCCATGTATCGGGCTACGGCCAGACCGGTCATGAAGATTATCTGGGCCGGGCGTCGTACGACATGATTGGTCAAGCCTTTGGGGGCCTGATGTTCCAGACTGGATTTCCCGACCCCGAACCGCCAGTCCGAGCTAACCCGTGGACCGCCGACTATATTACCGCCCTGTTTTGCCTGTGGTCGTCGCTGTCGGGCTATATCTACGCCCAGCGGACGGGCAAAGGACAAGTCATTGACATCTCGCAGTTTGAGTCTATTCACCGTCTCCTGTCGGGCACCATGGTCGAGTATTTTGCCAACGGCTTTGTACGGGGCCGGTCTGGCAATAAGGCTACCGCGTTTCAACCCTACGACGCCTTTCAGGCCAGCGACGGATGGGTAGTGATCGGCGCGGTTGGGCTGGCCGTCTTCTCGCGCGTGTGCCAAGCCATTGGCCTTGATCCAGAGGACAAGAAATGGCAGAAAGCCAGCTCCGACGTGAATTCGATTGAGGGTATCGAGTTTGACGCTCTGTTGCGCGGCTGGGTTGCCGAGCGGACTGTGGCCGAGGTGGTTGAGTCCTTAAACGCCGTCCAGGTCGCTTGTTGCCCGATCATGAACAGCAAGGATATGGCAGAAGATCCACACTACCAGGCCCGTAAGCTCCACATTGAATGGGAAGACGGACAGGTCGGGAAGGTGAAGGGGACCGGGGTGACTCCGCTCTTTTCGGAGACCCCGGGCAAGATCTGGCGCGGTTCGGTCCCCGTTGGGTATGACAATGAAACCGTCTATACCAACCTGGCCGGGTTGAGTGCCGAAGAGGTCGCTCAGCTCAAAGAGAAAGGGGTGATCTAAAGAGTGTAAAAGGCTCGGCATACCCCTGCTCGGTCGAGGTGCTGAGAGGCATGACATTTACGGTTGAACGCGGCAAGTTCTTCGAACTCCTCGGATCCAATGGGCGGGCAAATCGCCATGATCAATATTTTGCTTGACCTCATTCTGGCCGATGGCGGCTCAATTCGGGTGTTTGACACCGATTTTGCCGTGCAGCCGGTCTCCACGCCCTATGTAAGGCTGGCTGCAGCCTTGACAACATGAACGAGGCGAGGGTGGTTCGTGAGAATTTTGGTGGGGGTATAGCCATATCTATCTCGACGACTTCGAGCAACAGCTCAATCCCTTCCTGCGACAGCTAGTCCCATCCGAAGGCGCGCATTGTTGAGCCTCCCGCTCAAGCACCCAAGTCTAGAACACGCGTTCATCGGAGGTCGTGCGGGGGGAACTCTAAGCACCTACGATACGGCACCATTTCCGTCACGCTCCGTCTTTCTCCTCAGCCTTAGTTTGGAGGGTGATGTGTAAGTTCTACTGTATCTGTTATCGGAGCCCAGACCGGATTTTCGATATCGTCTGCCGGCCGGTGATCTTGTTACTGTTGGAGGGGTTCATACCTACTTATGCCTTCTCAAAAGCAGTTCTCATGAAGATAGAGGAGACAGGCCGTATATCCTCCGCACGCTCATAGGGTTGGGAAGACGGCCACCGTTTTTCATCTTTCGGTGGCACTGGCCCGCCTAGGCTATTCGGTGTTCCTCACCATCGCCATAGACCCCTAGGCGAATCTGTCTTTGTGCCTCGGACTCCAACATCCCAGCGAGGTGCGTAGGACAACCTCTGAGCCGGGCGTGTCCCTGATCTACGGGGACATCCGGCCGACCGCCCTGGAGCGAGAGATAGACAGAGTAAGGCATTCGCGAAGCTGACCTTGCGGCGATGTCTCAAACCACTGTCCTTGGAAGACACTCACAGCGTCCCGATCGACTGCCCCCTTCCCTGTTCTATTTGACCGTCTGAATGCGCTGGTCGCCTCACAGTACTGTCTGATCCCGTTTGTGTCGGGCTTGCGCTTCAGCTTTGAGGGTTTGACTAGTGGAAAGCCTGATCGGCGAGCTCCAGGCCCACAACGAAGCCCTCATCCTTCTCGGCGTCCTGCTCAACGTGCACGACGGGCTGCAAGAAGATTCACCAGGCCATGCTTGGCAGTATTCGCCAGAAATTCGGCCCGAAAGCCTTTGCTACGACCACTAGCCTCTCGGTCAAGATCGCAGAGACGAGCGCTGAGAGGGAAGTGGACATTCCAGCACGACAGAAAAAGCACGGGCGCGCGATATTTCATGGCACCGGGGGGAGAGGTCTTGAGCCGCCTGGGGCTGGCCCCGCTCATCTAGGAGGTGGCGACTGAGGTTGAGAGAGGGCAAGCCCACTTCGACCGCCCTGTGCCCTGCCGGTAGGAGCCGCTTTTGTCTCTTTTCGGAGTACGTCCGCCCGAGAAAGAGTCCTCCGGTACTCCCCTAGATCAGAGTACCACTGGAGGGTCCTTCATATTATCCTACTTGGGCCCAACGGGTCGGTCCTCAGCCTTTGGCACTGACGACCAACCCAAAGGCTCTTCGCCACAAGCAGCCATCCTGCTTGCACCGCGGCAATGGGAGGTTCGCCAGCTCCCGCAGGGCATCGCCGCGGATAGACCGGTTCGACAAATCGCCAATCGGCTCAGAGTCTCTATATAAAGGGGATAAAAAGGCAATTCGTGTCCCCAAGCAGGTCTGGGATGTTCAGGGCTTTCAGGTTGCCTTTGAGACAACGATAGAGGTCCGAAAGTGGGCATTCAACGAGGCGCGTGGAATTGCCAGACGTACCCCTACTAGTCCCAAACATTCAGGACCATCCCGCCTCAGTATGTATGCAAGAAGAGTATATACACCAAGGCGACAGACCTAGCAGCAGAACTCCTCCAGGTCTGCCTTACCTTCCGAACTAACTGGAAGATTCGGGAAGTCACGCTCATTGTTGTTACCGGCTCCTCTCCGGGGAAATGGGCAAGACAGCTTTTCAGCTGCCGTTGTGGCGAGCGAGGAAGCTCGGGTAAGGAAGGATTGGCATCCGCAGTACGGATACCCACGTTTAAGCAAAACGGCACTCTACTGATTACCGTGCACGATATTAATACGCAAGTGCTAAGAGGGTAGGAGCCAAGATCAGGGCAGCAGGGCACCGCCTAGACCTCCCCGCCTTCCCCGACAGCCCACCCGAGAGAGGGCAGAAGTCTTCCGACGGCACTTGGCTGCCCCCGAGAAGTAAAACTGGGCAATTGACCGCGAGACTGAGGAGAAAATAGAGACCATGCGGGTAATGCTTACCTAGGTCGGAACGGACAAGCACCAAGCGATTCTGGTCCAAACCCGAATCGCAGCGGCGCAGGCTATGTTGGCGGTCGCTGCAAGCGTCTGAGGAGCTGAGGGTGTTATGGCACTAGCGGCCTCAAGCAGTCCTTCGAATGGTTAAGAAGACACGGCTGCCGAGCTGACGCAAGACAACGTCTACGGTAACGCCCTTCGTGGCATGGTCAGGGATTAACAACCGCTGCGCCTCGTTAGACTAGGGAGAAGGACGCATTCAGGGCGCTTCGCAACGGCGGGCGACCAGCGGCCACCCGCGCGTGGGTTGGAGCGGGACGGCGTGGCCTTTGCGGATCGTCGTCGCGAGCAGTTCCCGCAGGCAGTTCTTCGCCTCGGCCGACGCTTTCTCACGGATCACTCCATCAGCGACTCCCCACCCGGAGTCCGGAAATGTGACGACGAACCGGCCCAGCTGTGTTCTGTACGATTTCTGCAGGATAGTTGAAAGTGCATGGTATGGGGCGCTACTCGTTCATGCAAACATGCAAATAATTTCACATAGAATGATTTGAGAACTAAGCAAAAATGTGTTTGACAAATTCACGATCAGTCTTCCAGAGAGACGAGGCGAAGCTCTCCTAGCCCCCACCTAAATGGGGAGAGAACTCGGCTGCTTGCAGGCGGCTCTGTACTCCCATTTCAGCTTGCTGCAGACTCCTTGCTCCTTGCTGGCCTGCTGGATAGTTCTAGTTTCCCACTCCGTCAGAAGCACGCTCTAGGGCTGCGGCTACAGGGAACATTTTGGAAGCAGCTGTTCCTCCTGACGCTGCCAGCGCATTCCCTTCCAACGTCAGGGGGTGCGTTCTTCGCAATTCCGAGGGCTGCGAGCATTGTGTTGAGGAGGGTCTTTCCTACTTGCTTTTTTCCAATCCTTAAACTGTGCTGTTCCGAGCGCTCCCATAGAGCGTCCCATGCGAGCCGAGTCTATGAATCATACCGACAGGCCCCTGGCTTGGCCCATTTCCGCGCGGGTTGGATGAATGGTCGACCGGTTCCCGTCTGGCCCCCTGTTTCCTGCGGGCGAGGGTAGCCTTAATAGCCCTTGCTCGGGGGCCACTCTGCGTACAAAAGTGCGTTACCCTCTGTGGAGATAGGAAGTTGAGGAGTTGGGAGCAGATGATGCTCTCAGCCGTATTGATCCTAGGCTGACTGTAAGAATGGGGAGGTATTTACGTGATTTTTTCTGACGGTTTCGTTCCCTCCCTGGGAAAAAAGTCCGTAAAAGCAGGGGAGTAGCAGGGGAGTAGCAGGATATACAACGTGTGATACAATACTGCTGAATTTGTGAGGAGCGGGTAAGGTGATTCGGTCAATACCTCCATCCTCCCGCCCACCTTCCCGAGTGCGCTACATCTGCGCTCCTCCCTGAGAAAGACGAAGCGTTCAAACGACTCACTTGATGTTTTCAGCATGCCTTGCGCCAAGCCAAGAAGCGCAGCTTGCTCACGGGGTTTGAGAGAGCCTGACAGGTCGTCTCCCTAGCATTTTGCTGTTGGCATAGAGGGGGACGGTGAGGGCGGTGTCAAGGTGGGTGACCGGCTGCCCGGGCCGGCCAGCCCCAAGTTCCTCACGGACCCACCTCCCCTGGCTCCCCCCTGCTTCCCGGGGCGTCCGAGGGCTCTCCCCCACTATCCGGGAGCAGAGGCCGCCCCAGGCCGGCCTTCCGCATGAACAGGGGGCCGCTGAGGGGCTGGGTCCCCCCCCCCCCCACGCCCTTGGCAGGCTGTGGGGGCCTTCGGCAACGCTCCTGAGCCGGCCAGCCCCACTCCTCCCGCAACCGGGCCGGGCCGCTGTCCGGGCCGGCCCCCTGCCGGCCCTACCACGCCCGCCACGCCTGTGGCACCGTCCTCCGGGGGGGCTTCTCATGAGGCCCAATCGCCTGTCGTACGGTTGCCCCGCCGCGGGTGGCGGGCAAAGGGGAGAAACAGGCGCGGGGCATCCAAGCCCCTAACTACCTACTTCCGTAAAGAGATATGGAGTCAGCCCGAGCCGCAGTTTAGAGGCGAGTACTATCAGTTTTCCAGCATTACCTCTTACCCGCCTCCTGTCCAACAGCCCCATCCACCACTTTGGGTTGGCGGAAATAGTAAACGGGCCATGCGACGCGTGCTGGAACTCGGCAATGGCTGGCAGCCCGGCTGGTCACGTCCAGAGCAGTTACGGCAGGAATTGGAAGATTTTGAGCGGGTGGCCAAACAGGTGGAACGAGACCCCAAAAGCATCGAGCTGTCCCTCATCCGTCCCCTTCAAATTCTCGATGAGGCCAAGGAGCCACACCGCCCGTTAATCGGCATGCCTGAGCAGATTGCCGAGGATATTCGTGAATATCAGCGGCTTGGGGTGAGTCATTTGGTATTCAACTTTCGGACCAGCTACATATCTGAAGCGGTTGAGACGGTTGAGCGCTTTGCCACCGAGGTACGGCCGTTGGTGGCATAGTAGTGCCCTTTGACTCATCAAACACATATGGAAGAAGAGTCATGACGTTCTTTCGGAAGAGCGCCTAAGAGGTGATGTTGATCTATATGGTAGACCAAAGGCTTGGCTTATTAATCCTTCCGAAATAGTTGCCATCAGAGTGCAGCATACCGTCTCAGAGGATCCTTCAATCAGCTCTTCCCGAATGCTGGAAGTTTGTGCCCTCGCCGCAGATAGGAGACAAGCCTCGCTCGCCGCTCTTCTCGCGAAGTGAGGCCCTTCTGACCAAGGGCAGTGTGTTTCAGGTGGTCCCCCCCCACTCGTCAGGGGTGAGCTCGGGCGAATACGCCCCTAGATACTGCCGCGCAAGTCGACCACCCTCCTCCTAGGCAAATCGCTTCACCGTCTACGCCTGATGGATCGCAGGTTAGTCCCTGACAAGCAAAAGCGGTGCGCTCGATACAAGCGGCGTGCGGCCCCCCTCCCGGGACCCGCGGGAAGCATCAGCCCCCCCCTCCCCCGCTGCCTCACCGAAGCAGAGCTGTGTTCCAAGACACGTTGTTGCCTCGGAGAATCCGCTGCCTTCCCCCGCCGTCCCGCTTCCGGCCGCTGCTGAGACGCCCGCCAGAGCGGCCGCTAGGCGCTCACTCCCCTCTGCCTCAGCAGCCGACCTACCGAGCTCTGGCTCCGCCGCCCCCGCTAGGCCATCAGATCATGCCAGCGCCGCCGTCCCCAATGCACCAGGAAAATGCAACTGCCACCGACTCTTCCCAAGCCTCGGGGCTTCACCGCCACTTCATAGCCCGCGCCGCCACGTCGGCGGGCGCCCGCCGACGTGGGCGCACCTCGCGCTTGCCCCACCCGCCGACACGAGACCGCAACCCCGTGCGCCAATTCCCACCCCGAGCCACGCCAGCCGGCCTGTCGCCGGCTGGCTGTCAGGATGGCCACAGGCACGCCGCCCTGATGGCAGGCACCCTCAAAAAGCTGCTTGTCGGCTCCGTCCAAAAGCCCGGCCCGCTTGACCTCGACAAACACCGCTGGCTTATTCGCCGGATGACGCAATGCATAATCGACCCGCCGTCTCTCAAGTGGGAACTCGCGAATAACAATCTGAATATCGCTACAGGCTATCCGAGCTTACGCAACGCTAGCGAAAGAATAACTACGGAAACATCCACCTTGGAACGGAAAGTATCACTCTGTAGTTTTTCCTTACTTTTCCGATGTGATCCGAAATGGCTATCAGTTGCTTCCCTTGATCAAAGGGAAATCACTGTATATCAACACAAAGCAGTGGGAAAATTATTAGCTGTCAACAGCGGATGGAAATAGGCGCCTCTTCCTCATCGTTCCAGAATTTAGTATGTCTCCTCGGATTGTCGTCGTCGGTGCGGGCATCATTGGGGCTTCCATCGCCTTCCACCTCTCTCAGCGGCCGGTCCGCCTCACCGTGCTTGATCGGGCTGAGCCGGGGGCGGGAGCGTCGGGTCATTCGTTTGCGTGGATCAACGCCTCAGCGAGCAAAGAGCCGGCTTCCTATCACGACCTGAATCGCCAGTCGGTTGATATGTGGGATCGGTTTACCCGGAATCTGGCCGCCGATGTCGGACTGCGCTGGGGAGGCGAGCTGGGCTGGGCTACGACCCCGGCCGAGGCCGAGGAACTGCGCACCGCAGTCGCAGTCTTACAGCAGCGTGGACACGACAGTCGGCTGCTAAGCAAGGCCGAGTGTCAGACACTAGAGCCAGGGCTGCGGCTCGATCGCTTTGTGATCGGAGCTCTGAGCCCCAACGACGGCCAGGTCGATCCAGCCCTGGTGATTCGAGCTTGCCTTGAGCAGGTACAGGCGCGGGGTGGGGTGGTACAGGCTCAAACGCGTGTCACTGGCTTTCAGCTTGAGCCTGCGACTGGGCAGGTGAGTATGGTGCAGACTGACCAAGGCACGTTACCCTGTGATCGGGTAGTCCTAGCCGCAGGTTTGGGTGCGACCGAGCTGGCCGGGCAGCTCGGTATTCCCTTGCCGCAACAGCGCAGTCCCGGAGTGGTGGTATGGACCGACCCACAGCCCCGGCTGTTCAAAACTCTGGCTGTACTCAATATACCTGGGTTAGGGAGTGATCAGCTAGGATTGCATATCTGCCAGCGGGCCGGCGGAATGGTCGTCATTGGGGAAGGCAGCCAGGAACGCCTGGCCAGCGATGATTCTCAAGCCCATGCTAATGCGCTGTTATTACGTGCCAAGCGGTATCTGCCAGCGTTGACTATGGCCCGTGCCCTACGTGTTCCGGTCGGTTATCGTCCGATGCCGGCGGACGGCTATCCGGTGATCGGCTGGAGTCGGGCTGTGCCCAATGTCTATGTGGCGGTGATGCACAGCGGGGTGACTCTGGCCCCACTGGTCGGGGAGTGGGGCGCAATGGAGATTATCGATGAGGTGAAGGTTGATCTCTTCGCACCCTATCGGGCGGAAAGATTCAGCTATTAGGGGCGGATCAGAACCGGAACCGTACGCCGCCGAATATCCCAAACGGTGCGCCAGGACTCAGAAAACGTTCAACTCCTGTCTCGTCAAGAGTATTCTCAAACAGTGCGCCGTAGCTCTCATACTCTTTGTCAAACAGATTCTCGCAGCGAACAAAGATATCAAAACGTTCGGTCTTATGGGCCAGCTGGATGTTAGTGACAAAATACGGATCAAGCCTGGTGTGGGTGTTGGCCTCATCGCCACGAAGATACTGACCGTCTACATAGGCGCCATCAAAACTAAACCACAGACGGGCAGGGAGGGCGATTTCTAGACCGCCATTTACCCGGTGGGCTGGCACCAGCGGTAACCGGTCGCCGGCTTTGACCTGGGCCAGGCGTTTTTCGTTGGCAAAGGTGAACAAGTGCGCTTCATCTTCGAAGGTTGCTTCAGTCAGGGTGTAGTTGGCAAACCAGCTGCCCCAGCTCCAGCGGCCGCGCAGTAGGAACTCAAGACCCTGACGGCGGGTGGCCTCGACATTCTGAAAGAAGCCTAACACCCGGCTCTTAGGCTCGTTGCGGAACAGAATGTCATCTTTGAGATCGGTCCGATAGAAGACAAGCGAAGCCTGGAGGTTCGGTGGGGAAGACCAGCGCAGGCCGGTTTCCCACGTCTTGCCCTTGACCGCTTTGAGCGGTGGATCGTCGACGATGGCGGTTGGCACCGGACAGGGCGCTTCAGGGTTGGCGCAGGTCAGCTCAATCGCTGTTGGTGCACGGTAGCTCTGGCTGTAGCTGGCGTATAGGTCGAGGTTCTCGGTCAGTTGGTAGCTAGCGCCGATGGCCGGGTTGAAGCGGTCAAAGGTGTGGCTACCGCCGGCGTCTGTACCGTTGTCTTCTTCATCGCCGGCAAGGCGGTCTGTAATCTTCAGATAGGTGACATCGTAGCGGCCAGACACAGTGACGGCCAGTCTCTCAATCGGTTCGAATGTGGTGGTGAGAAACGGGCCGCCAGCATGGGTTTGGGTTTTGACGTTGGTTTCGATCTCAAAACCTTCTTCCTCCTGTTTCTGTTCCTCGGCATCTTCATCAAGGTCCTCGAACAGATGTCCTTCAAATTCGTCGTCTTCCTCCCCTTCTAGTTCGGCAATCATATGATCGAGCCGCGCGCCGCCGTAATCTACGCCTGCAGCGATGGTCAACGGGATACCAAACACCTGTCCCTGGTAGGCTAGCTGCGCGGTTGTCCCCCAGCTCTTCTGATTGGTCCGAGCATCGACATCCTCTTCAACATCGCGATTGAACTGGTCCACGTCGAGCAGCCGACCGAACAGCTGGGTAGACAGGGTGAGCTCAGGGGCGATCTTGCGCTGATAGACGCCATTCAGAAACCACAGCACGGGCTGGAAGCGGTCGGGATGGGTAAAGACGGCGGAGCGGTCGCGTTTGAGTCGACTCTCGGGTAGGGGGCCGTTGCCGGTTAAGCGGTTATGGACCGAGGTCAGCGACAGGCTGGCATTCTGGACTTTGTCCATATAGCCGAGTTTGCTAAACACGTTGCCGACATGACCGTCGGAGAAATCTCGAAAGCCGTCTTCGAGAAAAAAACTGCCCGACAGGAAGTAGTCGAATTTGCCACGGCTGCCACCGGTTTGCAACAGAGTCCGCAGCCGACCAAAACTGCCGCCCCAGACTTCAGCGTTGGTCCCCGGATGGCTGAAACCTCGCTTGGTGCGCATGACAAGCGCGCCGCCGAGGGTATTCCGGCTATAGACCGGGTTTGAGCCGGGGATTAGTTCAATCCGGTCAATCGCATCGCTCGGAATCAGGTCCCAATTGACCTGGTCGGCCAGGGGTTCGTTAACCCGAGCCCCGTCCACAAATACGCTCAGACCCGGGGGGGTGCCAATCAGAAACGAACTGGTAAAGCCGCGGTAGCTGAAGTCGGGCTGAAACGGGTTGTTCTGGACGTGGGTAAGATTGATGCCGGCGAATTCTCGAGACAGAAAGTCGGTCATATTGAGGGCTCCGCGGTTGGTCAGGCGTTCGCCGGTGGTGATCTGGACGTTGGCTGGTACCTGCTTGCGAGACAGGCCAAGACCCATTAACGGTGTCGTTCCCCGAACCTCTATATCGGGCAGACTCACCGGCGCTTGCTGGGGGGAGACTGTCTGGGCTGGGGCGTAGGGGACATCGGCGAGGCTCAACAAGCCTGCCAGAACAAGGATATAATACAATATTCTTGTCTTTATTAAGGTCTGGAGATGAGCGGCAATACCGTTCACGGGCCAACGTGAGTTAATACACCCCTCAATGGAATAGACGTGCAGCTAGCGCTGCCTGAGGCCCTCCCGCTGAACATCAGTTCCGTCCAACACTCAGAGCGTTTCGCGTTGTCGCTTTTATGGTCTAGGCTGAACCTTATCAGGGACTTGAAGAACACTATCAGAGCAGTGACACCCTGAGGTATAATACTTTTCACGTGCCTCCCTGTATGATCACCACGGTATGAGAACATACCGGCTGGGCTTCGTCAAGGACAAGTTATATAGGAGGCGCGGGGTCAGTGGTTAGTGATGTTAAAGAGGCAGGAAAGGGGGACGGGCCACTAACCACCACATAAAGTAGGGAAAGATGCTGGACAATATTCTGCTGCTGACGGATTCGTATAAGATGACGCACTGGAAGATGTACCCGCCGAAGACCGAGCATATCTATTCCTATCTGGAGGCTCGGCAGGGAGGCGAGTACGGAGAGGTAGTGCTCTTTGGGTTGCAATACTTACTGATGAAGTATTTGGGCGGTGTGGTGGTGACACAGGAGAAGATTGAGCGGACGGCGCGGTTTATGGCCGCTCACTTTGGCGCGCCGGAGGTGTTTAACCGGGAAGGTTGGGAGCGTGTCCTCCGTCACCACGGAGGCAGACTACCGGTCGAGATCCGGGCCGCTCCCGAAGGCCTCGTCGTGTCCGAAGGTAATGTCCTGCTCACCATCGAAAACACCTGCCGGCACTGTGCTTGGCTGGTGAATCATCTGGAAACGCTGCTGGTGGAGATGTGGTACCCATGTACGGTAGCGACCATATCGCGCGAGATGAAAAAAATCATCAAGGCCGGCTTGGAGCGGTCGGGAACGCCGAGCGAAGATGCTCTGGCCTTTAAGCTGCACGATTTTGGTTTTCGGGGTTCGACCTCACCTGAATCCGCAGCCCTCGGAGGAGCGGCCCATTTGGTGAACTTTCAGGGCACGGATACCCTAGCGGCCTGCGAGCTGCTAATCGAGTATTACGAGGCTGAGATGCCGGGGACGAGTATTCCGGCGGCCGAACATTCGACGATTACCGTGTGGGGGGAAGACGGTGAGGGAGACGCATTTGCGTATATCCTCGACCAATATCCGACCGGCTTGGTTTCAGTCGTGTCCGACTCATGGGATGTGTATCGAGCGTGTCAGGAGTTATGGGGACGACGTCTTAAAGATCAGGTTCAACAGCGCCAGGGCTGCCTTGTCGTCCGGCCTGACTCTGGTCCGCCTGAAGTGGTCGTGCCAGACTGTCTAGACGTGCTAGGCAAGCAGTTTGGCTATAGCGTCAACTCCAAAGGCTACAGGGTCTTACCCGACACAGTGCGGTTGATTCAGGGCGATGGTATCAAGCGCCAGACCTTGGCTGGTCTCGTGCGTGCTATTCTGGAACGTGGCTGGTCGCTTGATTGTGTAACGTTTGGTTCGGGTGGTGGGCTACTCCAGGACTGTGATCGGGACACCCAAAATTTTGCTCTCAAGTGTGCCCACAGTACTGTGGCCGGCGAGGGGCGTGAGGTGTATAAACGTCCGGCCACAGACCCCAAGAAAGACAGTAAGCGTGGGCGGCTAATGTTAGTGTGGCGGGAAGAAGATCAGAGCTATAGGACGATTCCCCAGGGGACGCCTGGGGTGAGGGATGAGTTGATCCCCGTGTTCCGGGATGGGGAGGTGTTGCAGGTATGGACGCTGGAAGAGGTGCGGAGGCGGGCGGCTTTAGGATAAGACGCTCACTCTACGCCTACTGCTCATTCCACGATCGCCGTTCTTTTTTGAAAAAATCCTGATAGCGCAGCATGATCTCCGATTCGGCATCAAGCAGATGGGCAATCAGTGCTGCCCTGACCCACATGCCGTTTTCGGCTTGGGCGAAATACATGGCTCGGGTATCGCTGTCCACATCGGGAGAGATTTCGTCATTGCGGGGGAAGGGGTGCAGAATCGCCGCGTACTCGCGCATCTGTTGCAGCCGCTCGCGGTTGAGGATGAAACGCTGTCGGTTGAGGCGGCTCAGAAATACTGAGATCTCCTCGTCGTCGTGTTCGTGTTGGACGCGAGTCATATAGACTAGGTCGGCCTCTCCGATACAGTCGGCCAGATTTGACCGCTCGTGCACGGTGACCCCAGATTCAACAAGATCGGACTGTAGGTCGGTCGTGACCCTCAGCCGGGGGTGCTCGGGACCGACGAAGTACATGGCCACGTCTTCGTGTTGGGCGAGCAGCTCGGCCAATGAGCGAATAGTTCGACTTCGGCCAACGTCCCCGCAGAACAGATAGGTTTTGGCATCCAGACCGGACCGCAGGTTTGGCCAGCGAGTGCGGAGGTCGGATAGACGTCGGCCAAGGTTGCGATCGTCACTTTCCTGATCGCCCTCTCGATCTCTAAATTTGAAGACTTCCTGGATCGTATAATAATCGAGCAAAGCTTGGGTCGGATGCTCATCCGCGCCGGACCCGCCGTTCACAATCGGCACCGACTTTTCCATGTCGTTCATCTTATAGGCAAAACACTCAGCCAACTTGGGCATGGTATCGCGCAGGATAACGATGTCGAAATATGTGCTGAACATCATGATCGAATCGAGATCGGATTCGCCTTTATACGCCGAAGAAACGGCTGAGTTACGGATCTCGGCGTAGTCCATACCCAGGTGTTGACAGGCCCGTACAAACGACAAAAAGGTCCGGGTTGAGGCTTGGGTAAAGTGCAGCATGGCCGACTTGTCACACAGAGTGTCCCGCAACAGTCGGCTGCCCCGTCGGTTGCGCGCGAGTTGCCGAATCATGGTTGCCAGACCGGTCAGGCGCTCCAGCAGCTCGCGGTCGAACTGTGCCGAAAAGATCACGTGTTTGAGCCGATTGTTGCGCTGAAATTCCTGAACCTTCATCATCACTGGACGGTTTAGCCGTGGCTCAAACTCGCGCAGGTGCTGCAAACGGGTAGATATATCTGTATAGTCCACCGATCCCTCCTAGCGGGCGTAGCACCAATACATGGTAACGCTACGCCCGGCAGGCAGCAAGGGTCTGTCTTCGTTCGGGACCGCTGAAACGGTGACGGGTCTTGCGGCGTGAATCCTGAGGGACAGTGG
Organism: uncultured Binatia bacterium (SeqCode); assembly: GCA_965214605.1. Lineage (GTDB taxonomy): Bacteria > Desulfobacterota > Binatia > Bin18 > Bin18 > JAAXHF01. The sequence goes on from OZ243961.1 coordinate 2,465,593, forward strand.
TGAACCACTCCTGTACGGACGCCTGACCTAGGCGGTGAAACTCAGCTTCAAGCCGGGCCGCGGCCAGTCAAAGGCGACAAGTTTACCGACTCCCGACAGCGTGACATATGCGGTCTTGAGATCAGAGCCGCCAAAGCACACGTTGGTCGTGAAGGGATCGGATAGCGGTACATGGTCCACACCTGAGCCGTCCGGTGCAAAGGCGGAAATGCCGGCACCGCTCATCAGGGTTGCGACACATACGTAGCCGGCACTGTCAACGGCCAAAGAATCGAGCAGCTGATAACCCGGTAGACTATTCAGCAGCGTAGCCCCGCCCGGACCGTCTAGGATGGGACCGCCTTTACCCTGTGTCCGAGCGACTTCGCCCGGAGCCGTGATATCCCACTGCCACACCCGACTTTCAAAAGTCTGGGCAATATACAGTTTTTTGTCACCCGGGGCTAAGCCGATGCCGTTTGGACCATCGACCGGTTGGGCGATTTCTGTGATCATCGAGCCGTCGGGCTTGGCATAATACACCCCGCCCCGGTCTCGGTCGTGATCCCTGACTTTACCAAAGTCGCTAAACCAAAACCCTCCGGTGGCGTCGAACACGATGTCATTCGGACCTTTAAGTTTGTAACCGTTGCACTCAGTATACAAGATCTCGACTTTGCCAGTGTTGATATCCACCCGCTGAATACAGCCACCGTTGTAGTCGGCGGGTATACCGTGCGGAACGGTCAGGCCGTTCACCTCAACCCACTCAAAGCCGCCGTTGTTACATACATAGATTGCGCCATCTGGACCGACCGCCGCGCCGTTTGGGCCACCGCCGGTTTCGGCCACGACTTCTTTGCTACCGTTGGGTTGGATCCGGGTGAGGGTGCCACGCTTTATCTCAACCACGATTACGCTGCCGTCGTCCATGGCGATTGGGCCTTCGGGAAACTGTAAGCCTGAGGTAATTTCTCGAACGTCTGCCATAGTGCGTCCTCCTTGATTTCTTGTAGCACACCGCTACCGCTGAAGTCAGCAGGTGCCGCTCCTCTGTTGTCTTGTGTTTGTATACGATAGGCTTGGCCGCTACGGATGCCTCACCTATGTTGAGTTATGGCTTGTCTTTTCTTGGCAAACGAACCGAGGGGATTTTTTACGGCTGGTGGCTGGTCGGTCTGAGCGGCTTCATCATGCTGCTGGCCAACGTGCCGCTGTTTCACGCCATGGGTGTGTGGGCGGTGGCTCTGGAGCGTGAGTTTGGCTGGACGCGTACTCAGCTCGGGCTGGCGCTGACCTTTACCCGGATTGAGGGTGGGCTGATGGGGCCGGTGGAAGGCTACTTAGCCGACCGACTGGGTACGAGGCGGATGATTCTGATTGGGCTGCTGATCTTATCCGGCGGCTTTCTGCTGTTTAGCCAGGTCCAGCATTTGTGGATGTTTTATCTTGCGTATGTAGTCATGGCGGTTGGCCAGGGTTTTGGCGGCTGGCTACCGCTGATGACGATGCTGAACCATTGGTTCGCGCGGCAACGGGCGACCGCAGTGGGTTGGTCCAATGTCGTCAGTCGGCTAGGTGCCCTAGTCTTAGTGCCCGTCATTGCTTGGGCGATTAATCCGGACGATCCTCAGCTGGGCTGGCGAACAACCGCCATGATGCTGGGACTGTTTACCCTGATTGTTGCTCTTCCGCTCTCACGGCTGCTGCGCGACCGTCCCCAGGAGTATGGTTTACTACCGGACGGTGAGCCACCGCCGACACAGCCGCTCCTCACAACACCTCAGACCGGGGAGCCGTCTGTCCAGGCCATGGCTAGACAGACGGACCATACCATTGCGCAAGCCGTGCGGACCCCAGCCTTTTGGTTCATCGCCTTTGGTCATGGTTTTACCTCGATGGTGATTATTGCCATCATGGCTCACCTGGGGCTGCTGATTGTTGATGCGGGTTTTGATGTGCCAACCGCGGCCTGGGTCATGGCTATCTACACCTCTGTGGCTATGGTGGCCCAGATTGTGGGAGGCTACGTCGGCGACCGGATTCCCAAGCGGATTGCCTTAGGCATTTTTTCTACCGTGCAGGCGGTCGGGGTTCTAGTGCTCACCTATGCCACCACGTTTCCACTGCTTGTTCTGTTCGCCTTCCTGTTTGGCATGGGATTTGGCGGGCGGAATCCGCTGACAATAGCAATTCGTGGCGATTATTTTGGCCAGGCCGCATTTGGGAAAATTCTTGGCCTATCCACCGTCCCAATGAATCTTCTGATGTTGATTGCTGCGCCTTTTGCCGGCTGGATACGCGACACCCAAGGGAGCTATGAAGTGGCATTTTTGAGTTTGGCAGGGTGCAGTTTTCTGGGTGGGGTGTGTTTTTTGTTGGCTAGGAAGCCGGAGTTACGACCTCTTGAGACGGACGAGGGAGCCACACCGCGCTCTTAAACGTGCCCGTTCTTGCTCCCAGCTAGATTTCTCGGTCGTTTTTGCCCACAATCGCTCTATGCGCTCTTTAAGCCTCCATATGAGCAGCTTCCGCTGCACAATCACGACCAAGGGTTGCTCAGAGGCTTACGAACAGCACGTCGCTCCCGTCACCCAAGTTGAAGGGGCTCTTCTGATTCTAGCCAGTGTTGAGTTCGGAGATGAACGTAATCCACAGCTGGTGGCCGAGTGAGTCAGCGCCGAGATTACTAGTCTGTCCGCCCAAACTGAAAGCGACGACCGTTGTCCTTCACCCCTTTGCCCTCCTTAACTTGCTGAGCTAGCTGCTCCACAGCTGGTCATTGATATCATGAGCTCGGACCTAGCAGACCCTGAATCGAGCCATTCTTACTGCTATCCGTGCCCCGTTCAGCTGGTTTCACGTTGATGCTAAAGGCCACCCCCCGTCGCGGGTTGCATGGATGGTGGCGGTGGGCGCATAAGCGCCTGCGACTCCTCTTCGGCCTGTCCTCTATCTTTTCGCGGGTCCATCTGCTATGTAGGCGAAGGAAGTGCCTAATACAGGACCACGAAATACTGCTGTTACCCGAACACGAGGAGCCTCTTAATTCCGCTACGTCAAGATATCGCTCCAACCAAAGAACATCCGCCGACGCTTCGGCTATTCTCCGGGTGTCAGAGTCGATCAGATGCTGTATCTTGCTGGGCAGGTAGGTCAAGATACTGAACTTGATGTTATTGAAGACAGGAAGACACAGTTTATCCAAGTTCTTGAAAATGTCAAAACAGTCCTGACCGTCGCCGTCCAGCTTTGACCAGGTCGTTGAAATGGTCACCTACCACACGCTCTTCATGGAGGTGAAGAATCGCTATTTTCGCAACCTGGATAGACTACCGACCTGGACTGCGATTAGCACCCCGGCTTTGGCTATGCCCGGGCTGCTTGTTGAGATCAAATGTACAGCCCGTCTTGAATAGGAAGGCACGTTCCGCGTGTTAGCCCACAGTATCGCCAAAGGGGGAAACCGCACCTATGCAGCAAATGGAACAAGACCGGGCGGGAAGATTCTTCTACGGTTGGGTGATTGTTTTTGCCGGCCTAGTGTTGAGCCTGATTATGTACGGGGTGATTGAAGCCTTCGGCGTCGTGTTTAAGCCGATTGCCGCCGAGTTTCAGTGGGACCGGGGGACGGTCTCAGTCGCCTCAATGATCAATTGGCTGAGCTTTGGCCTGTCTGGTCTGCTATGTGGCGTGCTGAGTGACCGCTTTGGCTCACGCTTGGTGATGATTTGCGGTGGGCTTGTTTTCATTGTCGGGACCTTTCTGATGAGTCAGATTGAGTCCTTGTGGCAGTTGTATTTCTTTTTTGGCGTGCTCATCGCGGCCGGTCGCTCGGCCGCCGGCGTTCCGCTCACGGCGCTGGTTACAAAGTGGTTCGTGCGTAATCAGGGCCTGGCCTTGTCGATTGCCCAGTCTAACAACGTGGGATCCGCGGTGTTTGCCCCGCTGTCAGTTTTCCTGTTGACCGTCTATGGCTGGCGGGGAGCCTATGTCGGTCTGGGCCTGATCGCTCTACTTATCATTCCGCTGGTCCTACTTATGCGTGATCATCAGGTTAGTCAGGGGCCTGAGCCAGGTCAACTGGACAGGGCTCGCCAGGTGTCGTCGGCCCCTACCCGGCTGCCGGGCCTGAGCCTAGGCGAAGCGATGCGAACGCGCGCCTTTTGGACGCTGAATTTCATGGTCATCGGTTGCTGCATATGTCACTCGTGCATTCTGCTGCACGGCGTGAGTCATATGACGGATACCGGACTAGCCGCCTCAGCTGCCGCTCGTGTGGTTGCGACTATGGCCATCTTTGGCATGATTGGCAAGATTGCCAATGGTCTGCTGGCCGACCGGATTGGTGCCAAGTGGGCGATGGCCGGATTTTTAGGGCTCCAGGCGATCATGATTCCGCTGTTTATTGAGGCCCAGAGCCCCCCGACTTTTTATACCTGGGCTGTGCTGTTCGGTCTGGGCTATGGCGGACCGATGCCGGTCTATGCAATGTTGTTTCGCGAGTATTTTGGCCTCCGCGCAATCGGCACAATCTTGGGAGTCTTTTTCATGATGGCCTCGGTTGGTATGGGTTCTGGAGGTCTGATAGGCGGGATGATGTACACCTCGTTTGGCAGTTATGTGGCTCCGTTCCTGACCAGTACGACGACCGGCATAATTGCCGCGATTTTAGCTCTCACCCTACCGTCGTCCAAACGCGAAGCGCCCGTTGCGGCATCTGGGTTGGCCCTGCAGACTGGTTAGCAAACGAGGAGATTATAGGCATGCCAACCATTGATGGAGATAGCCATTTCGTCGAACCTTTGAATCTGTTCGAGGAGTATATTGATCCGGCCTTCCGTGGTCGCGAGATGCGTGTTGAGAAAGATGCCAAAGGCCAGCTGCATATACTGACCGATGGCAGGCCCCTGCAGCTGGTCGACGTTGATACACTGCTGGCTGCTGTTGTCGGCTATGGACAAAAGGAAGCCGGTCGGGATCTCGACACCTTTGATCGGTATTTGGTAACTAACAGTCAATGGCAGGATATGGACGCCCGTGTCCGATTTCTGGATACTGAAGGCATTGATTACCAGGTCGTCTATCCCACCCTAGGCCTGTTGTGGGAGGGAGGAGTTGAAGACTCTGCTTTGGCCGACGCTCTGTGTCGAGCCTACAACACCTGGGCGTTCGAGCTGTGTGCTCCGTACAAAGCTCGCCTCTTTCCGGCTGCCCATATCTCTTTGCGAGCCCCCCAGCTAGCCGTTGCTGAGCTTGAACGGGTAGCCAAGCTTGGGGCTAGGACGATCTTTGTGGCTGCTGCGCCGGTGGGTGGACGCAGCTTTGGACATCCGGACTTTGATCCAATCTGGGCGGCCGTCCAAGATCTTGATCTGAGTGTTGGCATTCATCTGGTTGGTCATTCGCACTATACCGGCAGCGAGTGGTATCAGAACCAGGACCCCGGCTTTATGTTTGTGACGATGAATGTCATCCAGGACCCACGTATGGCGCTGACGACTATGGTCTATGATGGGGTGCTTGAGCGATTTCCAAAGCTGCGTGTGGCAACCATTGAGGCCATGGTTGGCTGGGTTGGAGAATGGTTGGAGCGACTTAACTATCGCTTCACGTATATGGGCCACACGTCCAAGATGAAGCGCCCGGCAACCGAATATTTTGCGCGCAACATCTGGATTAACGGGGATCCAGAAGAAAAGATGTTTCCTTTGATGGTTCGCTTTGCAGGCGATAGCCGTTTCTTTGTGGGGTCGGACTATCCCCATGCGGAAGGGTTTACCCGGCCAATGGACAAGGCCCGCGCTCTCCTCTCGAGCCTGCCTGAATCGACGGTTGATAATATCCTGGGCCATAACGCTCAGCAGTTTTTCGGCCTGTAAAGATTAGGAAAACCTCAGCTCCTGGCCTGAGCCTTCTCCCTCGCAGTTTGAAGCGCCAGCCGGTCAGCAGGACGTTGGCTTCGGTTAAGAACCAGCTCAGGTTGCGCTTGTATCCGATTTGATCACGTTCAGCCTGTAAGCGTTCAAGCTTACTCTTGATCTGGACGTTAGCCTGGGCGTTGGCAGCTGCGCTCAACTCGGTGTTATCTTGGCGTAGCCGGACCATTTCCTCCGCCTATCGTCCGATATCGGCTTCCAATTGGTTTACACGGAACACTGATAGAGCCTTTTCGGTTACGTCTCCTTCAGGAATTACGACCAGATAATGGTCGCCTTCGCGACGGACGAACTGTGCAACATCACTGCACTGGTTTTGAGCATGGTCAAACAGTGTGGTCAGGAGGACCGGGACTAATCCGAACCTCCGGCCTCTCGATAGTTACTGCCGTAGAGATCTTGGCCAGATAACACACGGCAGGGGAGCGAAAAGCAGCGGCTGAGACACAGGGGAGTGCCGTGTTCCAGGATGTTGACGGACCGGAAGAGAGGGAGGCCGCATATTATTTAGAGAGAACAACTCAGATGGATGGTGAAGGCAATTCCGAATCTATGCTTCGGACCACTCAGATGAGGTGGAAAGGACGTGCTGGAGTACCTCAATGAGTGCCTGATGAATTTTTCCGTTGGAAGCTAAGAGTTGCTCTCCAGAGAGCTCGAATGTTCTACCACCAAAGTCGCTCATCTGTCCACCGGCTTCTTCAACAATCAGAGCGCCGGCCGCGCTATCCCAGGGGTATAAACGCCACTCCCAAAAACCGTCGGCACGACCGCAGGCCGTATAACACAGATCAAGAGCGGCCGAGCCGCTGCGTCGTATGCCTTGAGTACGCAGCATAAAGGCCCGGTAGAAGCTGAGATAAAAGTGACTACGCTGACGGCGATCATACGGGAAGCCGGTCAGCAGCATGCTGAGGTCGAGGGATGGGGTGGAGGAGACCTGTATGGGACGATCGTTGAGGCTTGCCCCTTTGCCCCGGCGGGCGCAGAAGATCTCGTCCCGAATCGGGTCATAGACTACCCCGACGATGGGTTGTGACTCGTAGGTCAGTCCGACAGAAACGGCAAAGTGTGGAAAAGTATGAGTAAAGTTTGTGGTGCCATCTAACGGATCGATATACCACCGATACGGGCTGTCTGGGCCTGACAGGGCCGATTCTTCGGCCAGGACTTGGTGGTCTGGAAGACGGGTGTGGAGCGCCTCAGTAATCAGCGCATCAGCCGCTCTGTCAACATTGGTGACCAGGTCGACCATATCCGTTTTGATTTCAACCGTCTTTGCCGTAAGCCAATTGTTTTTGAGCAGGGAGCCCGCCTGGCGCGCGACTTCTTGAGCAATGTCGAGGTAGTGGTCAAGATCTTTATGCCAGGAATTGGTATGCATACCGTCCCTTGTTGCACACGTGGCCAGAGCCTGCAACAACAGGGTTTATGCGAGTTCTTGCTCCAGCTAAAGTCAACCTGTTGTTGCGCATCCTTGGTCGCCGGGAAGACGGCTATCATCTGCTCAATTCTCTCATGCTTCCGGTCAGCCTGTATGATGAGATTTGGATACGGTTGGACAATGTGGTATCAGCCGACTCGCCCACACCGACGGCACAGATTTGCCTGAGCTGTGACGACACACGTATTCCTAGCGATGAGACCAATCTAGCCTATCGTGCCGCCTCGCTGCTGTGTCAAGAAGCCGGACTCGTCGCCCGTCTCTCGCTCCGTCTTATAAAACGCATTCCGGCCGGTGCCGGTCTGGGCGGTGGAAGCAGCGATGCGGCGGCGGTCTTAAAAGGGCTCAACAGCCTGCTTCGGCTTGGCTGGACTGAGCAGCGATTGTGCAATCTAGGGCTACGTCTAGGTGCGGATGTACCGTTTTTTATTCCGTGTCGACCTGCTCGGGTGACAGGGATTGGCGAGGAATTGAGCCCGGCTAGGATGGCCGGGAGGCGGTGGCTGGTACTGATAGTTCCAGCCTTTGGTGTCTCTACATCATGGGCCTACCGGCGTTTTGACCAGCTGATCGGGGCAACCGCTAGTGACCTGTCTCCAACGACCGCCGTCTTGGCTGATGGATGGCCGTCGCCAGTCGCTTGTGTCAACGATCTTGAGCGGGCCGTACTGCCCGCCCATCCGCTTCTTCAAGACCTAAAAAATATGCTTCTGAGCGCTCGGGCCGAGGCTGCTCTAATGTCTGGAAGCGGGTCGGCTATATTCGGGCTGTTCGACCGCAGGGCGGCCGCCCAACGGGCGGCGGACAGCATTGCCCAAACCGTGGCTCAACAGGGCCGGGTGTTCGTGGTCAAATCCTTGACTGGAGATCTGCGCTGTGTTCCCCAGAATGGTCTCTCGGTTTAAACCTAGTGTGGGCTGGGACAACCTTCCCCCCTTGACTTTTTGCCTATCTGGCCTTTAGTTGGACGGCCTGAATGACAGTGTAAGGCCATTCTGGTGGGGAGTAGCCAAGCCAGGCAAGGCACCGGGTTTTGGCCCCGGTATTCGCAGGTTCGAATCCTGCCTCCCCAGTGAAGGTGAACGATGATCTCTTTCCGTGTGGGGGGTCACCTTTTTCTGTCCAGTCTTTCTCACGAGGGATCTCCGAATGAGGGATGTATTAAAGATCTTCGCCGGAAGATCGAATCGGCCGTTGGCTGAAGAGATTTGTGCCAGCCTACCAGAGCGGCTGGGAACGGCTGATATTCGGACCTTCAGCGATGGCGAAAGCTCGGTTGAAATTACTGAGAATGTTCGGGGTGGTGACGTCTTTGTAGTGCAGTCTTTGTGTACCCCCGTCAACGATCACCTCATGGAGTTGCTACTGATGCTTGACGCGTTCAAGCGCGCCTCGGCAAACCGGATTACCGCCGTGATTCCCTACTACGGCTATGCCCGTCAAGATCGAAAGGTTGCCCCCCGCGTGCCGATTAGCGCAAAATTGGTGGCCGACCTGCTCACCACTGCGGGAGCCTCGCGGGTGCTAACGGCAGAATTACACGCCGGCCAGATTCAGGGCTTCTTTAATATCCCGGTCGACAACCTGTTTTCGGCACCCGTGCTCGTGCCGTATCTGAGCTCCCGGGTCGGGCGCGAGAAGATCTGTGTTGTGTCTCCAGACGCGGGCGGAGTAGAACGCGCCCGGGCGTTTGCCAAGCGCCTTGGAGCCTCCTTGGCGATTATAGACAAGCGTCGTGGTCAGGAGGTCGAAGATAGTCTGTCGGCTAACGCCAACCGTAGCGTTGCCGAGATGCACATCATTGGTGATGTTGGCGGTCGGGTTGCTGTCTTAGTCGATGATATGGTGGATACAGCCGGGACTCTCACCACCGCGGCTTCGGCACTGCACGAGGCCGGAGCCCAGGCGGTCTTTGCCTGTTGTACACACGCCGTGCTGTCTGGCCCGGCAATTCGACGGATAGAGGAGTCTGCTCTGGAGGAACTTGTGGTCACCAATTCGATTCCGCTCCGGCCCGAGACCCACGATCTGGACAAAATTCACGTCCTGTCAATCGCTCCGCTGATGGGAGAGGCCATTCGACGTATCCACAATGAGGAATCGATTAGCTCTCTGTTTTAAGCTAGCGCTACGAGAGAGGCGAAGAAAATGAGGACACGATGGAAAACGTACAGCTGAGAGTTGAAACGCGTCAGGCAAAAGGAAAAGAACGCGCTGCCCAAATGCGGCGGGCGGGGAAAGTGCCGGGCGTCTTTTATGGAACCGGAAGAGCGGCGACCTCTCTCAGCGTTGATGCTAAGGAGTTTCGCATACAACTGTCGAAAATCCAAGGTGCGCCTCTACTGAAACTGTCTTCCTCAGCCCCTGAATTGAACGATAAGCTCGTTTTGCTCAAAGAAGTGCAGTGCCATCCGGTGACCAGCGCGTTCTTACATGCCGACTTCTTTGAGGTTGATGAGAGCAAGCGGCTCCAGACCATCATCCCTGTCCATATCTCTGGCAGAGCCAAAGGCGTCACGGCTGGTGGGACGCTCCAGGTCCTGCTCCGTGATATTACCATTGAGTGTTTGCCTCGCGACCTACCTTCCTCGGTTGAGATTGATGTAACCGAACTCGATATCAACGATGTAATTCGTATTGAAGACCTGAATCTATCCGAGCAGGTCACAGTCCTCACCGGTCTGCATACAGCCGTAGTTAACGTCCAAATGCGTCGCCAGCTACAGGTCGTGGAAGAAGAAACCACTGAAAAGGAGATCGCCGAAACCACCGAAGAACGGCCAGCAGACAACGCTTCAGCCGGAGCAAGCGAATAGCTGTCCACCGCTTAGAAGGAACGTCGTGCGTGCGTTGGTCGGTTTGGGGAATCTAGGCCCGGCTTATACAACACCCATCACAATCTGGGTTATCGACATACTGGTAGGACGATGGTGCATTCTGCTTGTCAGCAGCCCACTGCTATCTCTGATCGGTCAGGGATGCCGCTATACCCAGACCGTCCTGTTTGTCCAGCCCCGGACCTAGTATGAACAATAGCGGGGAAGCGGCGGGCTAGGTTTGGGATTTTTATGATTTGTCTGCGCCCGATTTCCTGGTCGTACACAATGACCTCGATCTGCCCGCGTGCCGTATTCCCGCCAAGCGGGATGGGGGGGGGTGGCGCTGGTAGCAATCGGGGAATAGCTTCGATCATTGACGGACTTGGCAGTAAGGATTTTCCCTGAGTGAAGATCGCTGTTGGACGACCTCAGGATACCACGCGCATCTCGCGCACCTGAAGGAGTATTTAGGTTCTGCATGGCGATGCACGCAGGGGATGCGGTCGAGGGGATGCTCGCACAAGGGCTGGAGCGGGCAATGGACAGGCTTAATCGGGTCGGGGGCGAAGTCCCGCCGATTTGGACCTCAATCCGCTCTATTGTCGCCCCTTTTTCCCTATGCTATGCAAAACATATATCGTGCAGACCGGAGGAATGCATGCCGATTTATGAAACACTCACTATTCTTCGTCCCGACTTGGCCGAGGCTCGAGTGAAGGAAATCTTGACCTGGATGGAAAAGCTTGTCGAGAACGGCCGAGGAAAGGTGCTCCAGGTTGAAGAGTGGGGAATGCGTGATCTCGCCTATCGGATTCAGAAACAACGTAAGGGCTATTACGTCCGCCTCGAATACGAGGCCATACCTGCGGCGCTCCAAGAGCTGGAACGCAACTTTCGGTTGAGCGAAGATGTGATACGGTTTCTGTCCGTCGTGCGCAAAACCCCTTCAGTCAAGCTCCCAAGCATGCAGCCTCACTCCGAAGCGGTTACCGAGATAGCTGCCGATACGCCGTCCGAAGCTTCTATTGAACCTGCCGCTGAGACGGGCCCACCAGCCCTACAACAAGGGGCCACACAGGATCCTGCGGTCACGCCTGCGGGTGGGCAGGATAAGCATGACGAGTCACCCTCGCCCGCTACAAATTGACAAGACACTGAGGAGAACAACGCATGGCAAGATCACCGGCAAGAGGAGGGAGGTTCCGACGCGCCCAGCCTGGGGACGATAAATTTCCGGCACGCCGCCGCTTGCGACGAAAAGTGTGTCGGTTCTGTGCTGATAAAAGTCTGTCGATTGACTATAAGGAAGCACGCATCCTCGAGGACTTCATCACTGAACGAGGAAAAATTATTCCCCGCCGCATCACCGGAACGTGTGCCTGGTGTCAGCGTAAACTGACAACGGCTGTCAAGCGGGCGCGGGCGATTGCTCTACTGCCGTATGTGAGAACCCAGGTGTAAGTCTCAGGCAGATCGCTCCGCCTTGTGTTTTGGTGCGCACTGCCGTAAAGAAGAATGGCCATGGAGATTATTCTACAGGAAGAGGTCGCCAATCTGGGGCAGATTGGCGATATTGTTAAGGTCAGAGATGGCTACGCGCGGAACTATTTGCTGCCCCGTGGGCTGGCAGTTGAGGCAAACCGGCGCAATGTCCGCGTCCTCGAACATCACAAGCGTTTGGTGGCGGGCAAAAAAGAACGAGCCGAGCGCCAAGCCCAGGCACTCGTTGAACAGCTGTCCGCCTTGAGTCTCACCATACCAGCCAAGGCAGGAGAAGAAGGACGCTTGTTTGGATCGGTCACGAATATTGACCTTGAGACGGCCCTCAAAGAGAAGGGGATGAGCCTTGACCGACGGAGAATTCTCCTTGACGAGCCGATCAAGCAGGTGGGGTCATATGAGGTGTCGATCAATCTGGGCAACGCAATGCGGGCAACTATTAAGGTTGAGGTCACTGCCGAATCCTAAGCCAGTTCCCTCTCCTCGCTAAATGGCGCAACTCAAGGAAAGCAGAAGAGACGATTTTGCAGGCGCGTAGCTCAGTGGGAGAGCGCTTCCTTGACGCGGAAGAGGTCGGCGGTTCGATACCGCCCGCGCCTATGGTAATATACACGTGAGCACTGTAACAGCGGTCTTCAGAGGACGCACGGGGGAAGGTTTTCCCACCGGTTTGGTCCGTTTTGCCTGCCTCAACCGCATGGCTGCTGCCCACGTGCCGGGAGGTGAGCCATAGCTCGAGAAGCAGGGGTCCGGATTAATCAACAGATCCGCGCACGCGAAGTCCGTGTCATTGATGAAGGCGGAACCCAGATCGGCATCATACACTTAGCTGAGGCCCTACGTATGACCGAGGAGCGAGAACTCGATCTGGTCGAAATATCACCGACCGCCTCGCCTCCGGTTTGCCGAATTATGGACTACGGCAAGTACCGTTACCTGCAGAAGAAGAAAGCCCAGGAGTCACGGAAAAATCAAATCCAGGTGCTGGTTAAAGAGGTGAAACTCGGCTCCCGAACGAACGATCACGATATTGATTTCAAGGTCAATAATATCAGGCGTTTCCTGGAGAAAAAGCAACGGGTCAAAGTGTCGGTTTTTTTTCGCGGTCGGGAGATTACCCATCCCGAGATTGGCAAGGAGCTGTTGGACAAAGTGTTTCAAAAAATTGAGGATATTGGGACGATAGAAAACCAGGCCCGTTTAGAGGGCCGCAATATGTCTATGCTCATTGTTCCGAGGTAAGCTATGCCAAAGCTGAAAACGTGTCGCGGGGCGGCCAAACGTTTTAAGGTGACGGGCTCAGGAAAGGTGCGGCGCTACCGTGCTTATCGGCGCCATATTCTTTCTACCAAGACGACAAAACAGAAACGGCGGCTGAGGCAGTCCAATCTCGTCTCGACGGCTGATGAACGCGCGATTCGATACTTGATTCCGTTTCTGTAGACGAAGGAGAACACATGCCCCGAGCAAAACGCGGCTTCAAAGCTCGCCGCCGTCGAAAAAAGCTTCTCAAGCTTGCCAAAGGCTTCGTAGGGGGTCGCCGTCGTCTATACCGTCAGGCACGGGAAACGGTTGAACGCGGCTTGGTCTATGCCTACCGGGATCGCCGGGTAAGAAAACGTACCTTTCGGCGTTTATGGAACGTCCGTATTAACGCCGCCGCCCGTCTGAACGGTTTATCATACAGCCGTTTGATTCACGGCTTAACGCAGGCTGATGTTGCCATAGATAGAAAGATTCTGGCCGCATTGGCTGTTCATGATCCGGATGCTTTTGCTGCGGTTGCCAAGGTTGCCAAGGAACGTTTGGCTGCCTAGGACGTGCTCTGCTACCCCGGCGGCGTTGCTGAGCCCGAGCGGGAGGCTGGCATGACAAAAGCCGACATTGTTGAACGGATATACGAAGAAGTGGGATTTTCGAAAAAAGAGGCGACCGAGGTCGTTGAGTCGATTTTCGAAATTATAAAGACCCGTCTTGAAGAAGGCGAAAAAGTCAAAATTTCGGGCTTTGGGAATTTTGCTATCAATGAGAAACGACCTCGCAAAGGGCGCAATCCTCAAACCGGAGAAACGATTGTAATCTCCGGTCGTCGGGTGCTCTCGTTCAAATCGAGCCCGGTACTGAAAAAGGCGCTGAACCCTTCCTATAATAATTAGGTTTGTTGTGGAACAATCTGATTTACCCAACAAGCTCTATTTCCGAATTGGGGAAGTGGCAAAGATTGTTGGGGTCAAGCCATACGTCTTGCGTTATTGGGAGACGGAGTTTCCGAGTATCAAACCCGGCAAAACTCCATCTCGCCACCGTCTGTACCGCCGTCGTGATGTTGAGCTGCTGCTGGAAATCAAGCACCTCCTGTACGACGAGCGGTTTACGATTGCCGGAGCCAAAAAACAGCTCAAAGACCTTGAAAATTCCCCCCCTCAAACTGCTGATACAAGCGTCCTCCAACCGGCCGAACGAACGGTCCAGCCAGCCGAACCGCCCAGTGCGCCTTCGTCTGAACAGCGCCAACTCTTACGCACCATCCGTCAGGAGCTTCAGGCCTTGTACTCCGCGCTTGAACGCAAACTGGGCTGAAGCGTGCTACGCTTGTGCGTTTCTATCTTGACCTTTCTTTCCCGTGTGTGGTACTGTCTTTGGTCCTTAGATTAGACATAAATCTGCTTGGTCGATAGGGCTAGAGCGGTGGATCGTTGAAAAACTGTGGAAGGGGTGGTGCGGAGGATGTGGACCACATGTGTATCCAGGATTCCCAGTAAGACTCTGTTGTGGGGATTGACTGGCGGGCTGCTTCTGTGGGGACTCACGTTCAACGTCGGCCCTTCCTCCGTCCGGGCCAATCTCCTGTCCGCGGTGTCACTCCAGTCGGTTGACGCGCCGCCTTTACCGCCGACTCGGGACTTTGCAGCCGTCTTGCTTCAAGAGGCGGACAGTGGCCAAGTGTTGTTCGCTCGGTACGAGAAACGTGTCTGGCCGCTCGCCTCACTGACCAAGATGATGGTTGGTCTGATTGCCTTGGAAGCCCTGCGGGACGGCCAGGTATCACTCGACACTTCCGTTCCCATTAGTCGCCGAGCCAGTCGGGCCGGTGGACGTAGTGTGAATCTCCGAGTTGGAGAGCGTCTGCCCTTTGGCGAACTACTACAGGCTATGTTAGTGACCTCGGCCAACGGTGCCGCCGTAGCTATAGCTGAACACTTGAGCGGATCGGTCGAGGCGTGTATCCAAGCGATGAATGCGCGAGCCGCGGCTTTGGGTATGAACCAAACGCGTTTTCAGACAGTCAATGGTTTACCGCCGTCTAGGCGGGTTGCTCCTGATCAAGCCTCAGCCTTGGATCTGACGATCTTAGCGCGCGCCTTGCTGACCTACCCCGAGCTCTTGGACTGGACCTCACGCCGACGAATTCCTTTCCGAGCCGGCAAACAACGCTTCAAGAACACCAATCTTTTAGTTGGTCGCCTTACCGGTGTGGACGGGCTCAAAACCGGCTATACTGCAAAGGCACGCTTTAACCTGGTCACCACGGCCAAACGCGACAGTTTGCGGCTCATCGCCGTGGTATTGGGCGGACGCAACAGTCGGATTCGATTTCGGACCGCGGCCAATCTCTTAGAATGGGGCTTTGCCCATTTTACCCGGCTACGTTTGATCAGAGCCGGACAACCTTTGTGGACAGAGGTTCAGGTAGAAGATGGCAGCGTTTCGAGTCTCCAGCCGATTGCCGGAGCAGACTCAACGTTGTTTGTCCGCAAGGGAGATATCAAAGATCTTCAGATTACGCTTGAGTTACCGTCGGTCGTGACAGCGCCGGTCGCTGACCATCAAGTCCTAGGCCGCGTCGTTGTTGGGAATACTCATCAGATGCTTACTGTAATCCCTGCTCTCAGTCCGAGCTACGTACCTGAGGCCCGCTGGAGGCGAGTCCGACGCTAAGCACGACTCAGAGAAAATTGCCTTCCAAGGGCTCAGGCGTGTATTGCTCTTCGGCGCAGCCCCGGTCTCGTCGGACCGATGCAGCGCCGCTCGGCTCAGGCGTGTATTGCTCCTCGGAGCAACCTCTTGCAATCTGGCGAAGAGTGTTTATTTTACTGGCTCTCTGTATGCACCGGAGATCTGAAAGGAGAGAATAAGCGATGGCGAAAAAACAGGTGAACTTGCATGAACAAGCCCGGACTGGGATCTTAGCAGGCGTCAATTTGATTGCCGATGCGGCTCAGGTCACTCTTGGCCCAAAAGGGCGCAACGTACTGCTTGAGAAAAGTTTTGGTGCTCCAGTTGTCACCAAGGACGGTGTGACGGTTGTGAGAGAGATCGAACTTGACGATAAATTCGAGAATATGGGTGCCAGAATGCTGCGTGAAGTTGCCCAGAAAACCTCGGACTTGGCCGGTGATGGAACGACCACCGCAACGGTTTTATCCCGAGCTATTTTGCGCGAAGGGCTGCGGCTCCAAGCAGCAGGGTTTGATCCAATGGAACTAAAACGTGGGATTGATGCAGCGGTGGAAAAAGTTGTCGAAGGCATCACAGAGCAGAGCCGTTCGGTCAAAGGTCAAGACCAAGTCACCCAAGTCGGGACGATTGCCGCTAATGGTGAAGCCGAGGTTGGCCGTATCCTGGCCGAAGCTATGGACCGGGTCGGCCAAGAAGGGGTCATCACCATTGAAGAGGGCAAAGGGTTGGAGACAGTCTTGGATGTTGTGGAGGGCATGCAGTTTGATCGGGGCTTTCTGTCACCCTACTTTGTGACCAATAGCGAACGGATGACGGTTGAGCTTGAGGATCCCTATATTCTGTTCCATGAAAAGAAAGTATCCAACATGCGTGAGCTGGTGCCCTTGCTCGAAAAGAGCGCCCAGAGTGGCCACCCGCTCGTCATTGTGGCCGAGGATCTTGAGGGCGAAGCGCTGAGCACCTTGGTGGTCAACCGTTTGCGTGGGACGCTCAACTGTGCGGCAGTCAAAGCGCCGGGCTTTGGTGACCGGCGCAAAGCTATGCTCGAAGATATGGCTATCCTGACGGGTGGGAAAGTTATTTCCGAAGAACTCGGCATGAATCTGGAGACGGTTGATCTGTCAGATTTGGGACGCTGTCAACATTTTATCATGGACAAAGATAATTCGACGATTGTTGATGGCGCAGGAGAAAAAGCCGCCATCAACGCCCGCATGGATCAGATTCGATCCCAAATCGACGACACCACCTCTGACTACGACCGAGAAAAACTTCAGGAACGCCTAGCAAAACTGTCCGGTGGAGTTGCCGTCATTAAAGTCGGAGCGGCCACCGAGATTGAAATGAAAGAACGTAAAGCACGGGTGGACGATGCCATGCACGCCACTCGGGCGGCGGCTGAAGAGGGAATTGTGCCAGGCGGCGGCGTCGCTCTGTTACGAGCCCAGAGCAAATTGGCTGAGTTGCACTTCAACGACGATCAAGCCCAGGGTGTGGACATTATCCGTCGGGCACTTGAAGAACCGCTGCGCCAGATTGCGGCCAATGCCGGGCTGGACGCGGCAATTGTGGTCAACAAAGTCCAGGAGAGCAAGGGCGACATGGGCCTTAACGCCGCTAACGAACAGTACGAAAACTTGTTTCAAGCGGGTGTGGTTGATTCGAGCAAGGTCGTGCGAGTCGCCCTACAGAATGCGGCCAGCGTGGCTGGCCTAATGATTACGACTGAGGCCTCAATTGCCGATTTGCCCGAAAAACCGATGCCGGCTAATGGGCACGACCACGAGCACGACTACGGAGACCTTGACGACGATTATTGATCTGACAACGACGGCGTGTCATAGTGCAGTATCTACTGTCGGAAGAGAAAAGGGGGAATCATGCAAACGATTAGACGGCTTCTGCTCGGGCTTCCTGTTCTTGCCCTGTTTGTAATGGTTAATTCAGGATGCTCACTCATACAACCGGAGGATACCTGGACGGCAGCTGCCAATACCGCCAATCAGGCTGCTAGCCAAGCTGGAACTTCTGCAGGGCGGGCCGAAGCCGCCGCAGGTCAAGCCGAAGCTGCTGTGGGCCGGAGCGAAGCGGCGGCTGGCCGGAGCGAAGCGGCGGCTTCACGTGCAGAGGAGGCTGCGCAGCGGGCGGAAGATGCCGCCACCCGAGTGGAAGCGATGTTTGACCGGATGATGCGCAAATAAACAACAAAAAACGAGGCAGCTCTACGCTGCCCCATCGCTTCTTTTTTTCCTCTTACTTTTATCTTAACAAAACCGCCATCTTTAAACGGTCTTTCTTACTCGTCCACTCGGATAATAGTAAGGCACAGGAATAAAAGGCTGTTAAGAAGACATCATGGGTCTGTTCGCTGGCGAACCTGCACTGTGTCTCCGGTTTGAACTAGAACTGTATGGGCCATGTCGATGAATAGGCCGGTGCCCACAATCCCAGGAACAGCTAACAACCTCTGTTCCCAGGCCGCCGGGGAGGGAAGCGGTGGGATGCGACAGTCCACGATGTAATTGTCGTTGTCGGTGGTAAAGGGCATGCCGTTTTCTTCGCGCAGCCGTGGCTGCCACCCGAATTCGTCCAGCAGACGCAAACACAGGGCAGTACCAAAGGGCAGCACTTCGATCGGTAGTCTGCCGCGCGAGCCAAGGACCGGCACGAGCTTCTCTTGTCCAACTAGAATGACGAAACGTTTGGCTGAGGCAGCAACAATTTTTTCTCGGACCAGCGCTCCGCCATAGCCCTTGATCAGCTGGAGCGATGGATCGACTTCGTCCGCTCCATCAACCGCAATATCAATCTGGTCAACCTCATCTGGTTGACATAATGGAATCCCAAGGCTGTAGGCCAAGGCGGCCGTTGTCTGTGAGGTTGGAATCCCCTGTATCTGGAAGCCTGCCTGGACACGGGCACCTAGGGCACCAACAAAATTTCTCGCCGCGCGACCTGAGCCTAGCCCGACGATATCCCCGTCATGAATAAAGCTGAGCACGTGTTCGGCAATGCTTGTTGCCATATCGCGTCATCCTACGCCATCGCACGCTGGGCTATGGCTTGGAGATGAGCCAAGCCCGCTTGGACATCTGGACCAAGATGAATATGGACGAGCCGTCTGCCGCGTTCAGTCAGTACCTTAGCGTCGCCCTGGGCTTGAGCATTCTTTAGCACGCCAAAACTGTAGGCCTGGCCGGGGATTGCGATATCCGGATTATCGTCGGCCGTGAGTTGGAGAAAGACCCCGGTGTCAGGCCCGCCTTTGTGCAACTGGCCCGTTGAGTGTAAGAAGCGCGGTCCATAGCCGAGTGTAGTGGCAACCCGTTTTTTGTCACGAATGGTCTGGCGGAGCTTCTGCAGTATTCGGTCGTTGGCCGGACTCATGTCTAGATAAGCGTTAATGGCCAGATAGTCTCCGGCCCGAAGTCGATTTAGATGGACGGCCAAGGCTGCTTCCAGGGTCCGGCCTGTGGCTACGGATAGGAGGGCGCCGGCATTTCGCGCGTCGGCAAACAGCTTGAGCTTCGCGTCCTCAAGCAAAGCCGACCCGCCGGGCAGAGCGCCGCGTTCCTGGTAGGTGGCCATCAGGATATGAGTCGTCTGCTTACTGGCCTCGACATCGGGCTGGTTGAAGGGATGAATGGCTAAGATCGAGCTAGCCACCGCAGTGGCAATTTCCCAGCGAAAGAACTCTTGGCCGAGGTCAATAGTCTCTTCAAGTGTAATCCGGACTAGCGCATGGCCAGCGCTCTCTAAGGCATCTACCGCCGCATCCTGTTCGGCAGAGGGGGCCGTGTTTAAGCGGATATAGACAAACAGTCGGTCATGGCCATACACCTCAGGCGGGCCGATCTGTTCTCCATCAATCGGAATCAAGCCCCGACCGTTTTTACCAGTGGACTCTGCAACGAGTTGTTCCAACCAAGTCCCCAGGCTACCTATTGTCGGTGAGGTGATGAACGTTACCTTGTCTCGGCCCTGCTGGCCGAGCGTGCCCAAGATGATCCCTAGGCTGACGCCGGGGTTGGCATCGGGCGGAACGCTGGCGGCGCAGGATTGGACCATTCGCGTTGCGCTATTGAGAAAGTCCTCAACATCGAGTCCCATCAGAGCAGCCGGTAGCAAACCAAACGGCGACAGGGCAGAGAAACGTCCACCTATACTGGGAAGACCATGGACAATGTGACGAAAGCCTTCTTCCTTGGCCAGGTGGTGGAGTGCGGTCTCAGGGTCGGTAATGGCAATGAAACGACTCCCGATCAGTTCTGGACCTATGGCGCCTTGTATCGTGTCGGCAAAGTAGTGTTTGAGGACCTGCGGCTCGATAGTCCCGCCCGATTTTGAGGACACAATACACACGGTTCGAGCCAGGTCTACACGTTCGACAGTCGCCTGAACTTGGGCAGGGACGATCGAATCAAGCACGTGCAGCTCAGGAAAGCCATCCTGCTTGCCAAAAGTCGCCTGTAGGACGTTGGGGCACAGACTTGAGCCACCTATCCCGAGCAGCACAAGGTGGCGGATGTCACTGGTGCACAGGTCATCGGCAATCCGCTGTAGACCTGCAAGCTGTTCACGCTGCTGCTCAACGATCGACAACCAACCTAACCACCGGTCCTCGTCTGTCCCCGACCATAGTGAGGTATCGCCCTGCCATAAGCGGCGGACTTTACCCGAGGTTCGCCACTTCTTGAGTTCTGCTTTAACCTCCGCACTCGCTTCTCCGAGCGTGTAGTCTTGCTTGGCCAGCCTCGTTCCCAGCAGGACTTGGCGTTTATGTTCTATGGTACTCAGTAAGGCATCGAACGGATCTCCAAACTTCTTGACCCCGTCAGCTAACAGCTGATCGGTTGCTTCTTGCAGCGAAATGCCGAGCTGATGCAAAGTCTTGAGCCTGGCCCGTGCCTGCTCAAGCCCGTCAGACCAGTTTTCGGTCAGACGGGTCTGTGGCTGACCGCCCTGACGAAACGCCCTCAGTGTCTCATCCGGCAGAGTGTTGACCGTATCCGGGCCGATCAGCTCATCAACATACATAGTCTTCGGATAGGCTGGATTCTTGGTACTCGTGCTGGCCCACAGCAGGCGTTGGGGACTGGCCCCTAGGTTAGCCAGGCTTTGCCAGCGCGGACTGGCTATGATCTCTTGGTAGGTGGCATAGGCGGTCTTGGCATTGGCAATCGCCACGGTGCCGAGCAAGCCCTCGATTTGGGCTTGCTGGTCCGGATCCTTGGTAGCGGCGAGGGCCGTATTCAGCTGCTCATCAATCAGGGAATCGAGTCGACTGACAAAAAAGCTGGCCACGCTGCTGACCTTGTCCAGGTCTCCACCGCTGGCATGCAACCGCTCCAAACCGGTCATATAGGCGGTGGTAACCGCCTCATACACGTCTACAGCAAACAGCAGGGTGACATTGATGTTGGTGCCTTCGCTGATAAGCTGAGTGATGGCCGGAATACCGGCCTGGGTGGCCGGGACTTTGATCATAACGTTCTCACGGTCGATCACCGATCGTAGCCGCCGGGCCTCTTCGATCGTCCCGCGTGTATCATGAGCTAAATGGGGCGAGACCTCAAAACTCACATAGCCATCTCGACGGTTTGTGGCGTGGTAAATTGGGGCTAAGACATCGGCGGCCATCTGAATATCTTGGATAGCCAACCGTTCATAAATGTCTTTGCTTATTCCAATCCCCTGTTCAACCAAGGCCCGCATGTCCTGGTCGTAATCTGCGCTATTAGACAACGCTTTCTCGAAAATCGCCGGGTTGGAGGTCACTCCGCGCACACCGTCGTGTTCGACTAAAGCTCGTAGTTCGCCCGATGTAATTAGGCTCCGCCGGATATTATCGTACCAAATGCTCTGGCCGAGTTGATGGGCCGCCAGCAGCGGATTTTCCATGCTCTTCCTATCTTCAGCCACGTGTCTGGATCTGAACGGTTCGTTCAGTTATCCCTTACCGCACCTGCTCTCACCGCACAATCCTGCTCGGTGGGTGAGACCGACTGTGGACGGTCTCGTTCGGTGTCAACAATGCAGAAAAATCCAAACGGGTCATCTCCCAGGGCGAGAAATTGGTGCGGTGTCCATGGTGCGACATACACCGTGTCGAACGGCTGCATCTCGTGGCTGGTCGCACCGAGAATCGCTTTGCCTCGACCGCGTATGGCAATCACCACATGCGCGTGGTGGTGTTTTTCCAAACTAGAGTACCCGCCTGGGGAGATCTCAAAATAACGCAGCTGAAAATGGGTGATTTCTGAGCCGTTGCCAACAAGGACCTGACGGATGATGCTCCGCCACTCACGTCCGGCCTCTTGGCCGGATTTATACGCTTCCAACTGAACGCCGTCCCATCCATAGCCCTCGCCTGATAGGTCACTCGCTCGGCGGGTATGAAAACGGGACAAACGGGTCGGTGATGCCATACCGCACCTTTATGGAAACTCGATAATCGTTTTCAGCGAATCCTGTGCCGCTGCGGCGTTTTGATATGCCTCATGGAGCGCGGCAAAGGGGAATCGGTGGGTGATGAACCGCTCGGACTGAATAACGCCGTCAGCGATAAGCTGTAAAGCTTTACGGGTATCATTTGGTCCGCACGAATAGCTGGGAATGAGACTAATTTCGTTAAAATACAGCTCGTACGGCGCTATCTCCATCCTGGCCTCGGGCTGGCTGGTGGTGAAGAGCAACACTGTTCCACCCTTGGCCGCGCAGCGGATACCCAGCTGCATCGCCTCGACCGTGCCTGGACCAACAATAACGAGCTCAGCCATCTCGCCTTTGGTATAGCCTCGAACTGCGTCTTCGACCGGACCGTTGGCTGGGTCAAACACCACGTCCGCCCCGAGTTCAAGGGCTTTATCCCGACGGTAGGCAACAAAATCGGTTCCCATAATTGTGCCCGCACCACCATGCCGGGCCAGGGCGACATTGAGTTGACCCATAATGCCGAGGCCAATCACACATACACTCTCTCCGGCCTGGAGCCGAGCGCGACGCAGAGCTTTTACTGCACAAGCCGTCGGTTCAATCAGGGAGCCATCGGCAAACGATATGTCGGTAGGAAGACGCAGGCAGTCACCCGATAAGTTTTCTTTAGGAACCAGGAAATACTCAGCCATACCACCGGGAATAATACGCGATGCACGCCAGGTCAGGCACTGTACAAAGTCGCCCCGCAGACAGGTGCGACAGCCAAAGCACGGCGTGTGGTGATGGATAAAGACCCGATCGCCAGGCTGAAAATCTGAAACGTCCGGCCCAACCTCAACAATTTCTCCGGTCGGCTCGTGGCCAAACACGACGGGAGCTTTCTTTTCGATATACCAGGCCATCACGTCACCCGAGCAGATGCCACAGGCTCGGGTTCTGACCAGGGCTTGGCCTGATCCGATTCTAGGAATAGGCTCTTCCTCAAAGCGGATATCGTGGGCCGTGTACAGCCGGGCGACTTTCATGCCGACAGCATCCACTTGGCCATAGTCAACACGTCTCTAGGGCTTTCGGTCAGCTTGCGGACCACCGAGGCTTCGAAGCCCGAGTGCATAAAGCAGTTCTGACACAGATTGTCCTCGCGCTTCTCCCAATAATCCCAATCTACCCCGTTCCAGAACTCATCCCAGGTCTGGAAGTAGTGTTTGCCGATCAGATAGCATGGGTCTTTCCAGCCAAACGGCGTGCGGGTGACATTGCCCCACGGCGTACACGGATAGTCACGCTTGCCAGCCGCAAACTCCAGGAACAGCGGGGTGAGGGAAATGGGATAGCGCTTGGACAGGTCCAGGACTGTCTCGAACTTGCGATGGATCTCATCGCGGTACAGAAAGTGATCTTGGGCGACCTTCTCATAGTGATAGCCGGGTGAAATCATCAGGCCGTCAACGCCTAACCCGGTCAGCAGCTCGCACATCTGTTCGATCTCGTCCATACTGGTCTCGCGGAAGATGGTTGTGTTGGTACATACCGAGTAGCCGAGCTGCTTGCCACGTTTAATCATAGCAATGGCCTGGTCAAAAACGCCCTCCCGAGCACACACAAAGTCGTGCGTTTCTCGTAACCCGTCGAGATGCACGTTGATGGACAGGCGTTTGTGGGGAGCGCTCTTGGTGTAGAAGCGGTCCAGCAACAGGCCGTTGGTACACAGGTAGACATGCCGTTTGCGGCTGATGATGCCGGCTACCAGCTCTGGCAACTCAGGATAGATCGTCGGCTCACCGCCACAGATTGAGACGACTGGAGCGCCGGCCTCATCGACCGCTTGCAGACTTTGTTCTAAGCTCAAACGATCTTTGATATCGCCCATGTGGCGTTCCGGGGTACAACCAACGCAGGCCAGATTGCATGTGTAGAGTGGTTCTAGCATAAGGACGACCGGATAGCGCTGTCTGCCTCGCAACTTGTTCTTGAGCTGCCATTTGAGCATATCTGTGGTGATGTGTAGCGGAAACCGCATCCTCTTCTCTCCCTGAGCTTGTACTTAATCCATACTATCGGTGCTGGCTCAATCTGGCAAGAGAACCGCCCTCCAGGAGATCATGCTTTACAAGACCGAATAGCTTGGTCACAATAACTACATGGCACGCAAACGGCCAAAGGCCGCCGCCCTGCTCCAAGAACTCAAGACGCTGGCTAAGCGGCGGGGGATTCAGATCCGCGAAGAAAAGCTGCTCGGCGGGGTTGGCTATCGGGTCCGGGGCGGGAGCTGTCGGGTGTACGGCAAAGACACTGTGTTTCTGGACCGGAACAGGCCGCTGGCCGAAAGAGTAGAGGTGCTGTTCGATGAACTGCGCGGGCAGAACATCAAGACCGACAGCCTTTCCCCGTCCCTGCCCCACATGCTACACGGAGGAGTCGTGCTGTGACAGATCGACTTGAAACCTTTCACCAGTGGATCAAAGAACGGGGCTTGAAGGCAACCGCTCAGCGTGACGATATTGCACAGGTCTTCTTTGCCTCCGACCGGCATATCAGTGTGGAAGAGCTGTGTAGCGAAGTCCGCCATATCAATCCACGCGTGGGCTACGCCACTGTCTATCGGACCCTCAAACTGCTTAAGGAGTGTGGTCTGGCCGCGGAGCGTCATTTTGCCGACGGCCAGGCGCGCTTTGAGAAAGTCGAAGAAGAGCGCCACCACGATCATCTGATCTGCGAGCGCTGTGGTCGTATTATCGAGTTTATGGATCCGGACATTGAGACTCTCCAAGAGGAGATGGCCCATCGCTTCGGTTTTGTGGCCACTAGCCACAAGATGGAGATCTACGGTATCTGTCAGGAGTGTCGTGAGGGTCGCCTGACCACGAATGAGCGACGACCGCCGGTCTAGACCGGGAGCCGGAACAGCTTCTGGGTATTCTTGGTCGTTGCCTCGGCGATAGTGGTAAGTGAACTATCTTTCACCTGGGCTAGCGTTCGTGCCACCTGGACGACATAGGCCGGTTCATTCCGCTGGCCACGGTGCGGAACAGGGGCCAGATAGGGGCTGTCTGTTTCTAGTAGCAGCCGCTCAAGCGGTACCTGACGGGCTACCTCACGCAGGGCCCGGGCGCTTTTAAACGTGACAATACCGCTAAACGAAATATACAGGCCGAGCTCAAGCAGGGGCTGGACTTCTTGGGTGGTACCGGTAAAGCAGTGTATCACTCCGCGCAGCTGCCCGCCGCCCTCTTCCTGCAGCAGCTGGGCGGCTTCGCTGTAAGCGTCGCGGACGTGTATAGATAGGGGGAGGTCAAGCTCTCGAGCTAAATGAATAAACGCCCGAAAGTGCTTGCGTTGGTCCTCGCGCGGGGAGTGAGCGTAGTAAAAATCCAGCCCAGTCTCACCAAGTCCGACGACTTTCGGCTGTCGGGCTTGGGCGCGTAATTGCGTATAAGTCTCCGGCGTAATCGTTTTGGCGCCGTGGGGATGGACGCCGATCACGGCAAAGGTATCGGGCTGTTGACGGGCTAAGGCCAATGCCTTTTCATTATGAACGAAGGTTCTGGTTGCACCGATCACAAGAAAACCCGAGACGCCAGCCGCTCGGGCCCGGTCAAGCAGCGCCGGCCGGTCGGGATCAAACTGTTCGTCTGTCAGATGGCAGTGTGAGTCGATAAGCATGGGATGTGGGACAGTCTACTCGGCGTCAGCCTGCCCCTGGAGCTCCTTCTCCGGAACATTTTCGTCGAGCTTGGTAAATAGCGGCGAGGGGTCCCGCAGAGCTTGCTGCGGCGGTAAGATCGTCGGCTGCCATACGCCCGTCGCTCCACTATGATCGTAGCGCAGGACCAGGTGTGAACCCCGCCCGTCCTTGACCTTTTCGGTATACTGGCGACCGAACAGCTGTCCCTCATAGCCCAGCAGTGCGTGGAGCTGTTGACTGGTGTGGGGTAAAATAGGTGCCCACAGCAGCTTCAACCAATCAATGAGCTGGAGGGCGACATAGATCGTTGTCGCCGCTTGCTGGGAGTCGGACTTGATCGTCTTCCACGGCGCTTTGTCATGAAAATACAGGTTGGCCCGTTGACTGAGTCGGCGGACTGCATTCAGCGCCAGCTTGAGCTTGACCGCTCCGTACAAATCGCCAATGCTCTGAAACCCGGCCTTGATTTCAGCCAAAACGGCCCGGTCGGTGTCGTCCAGCGGGCCCGGCTCAGGGACGAGTCCTTGGAAGCGGGAATTGGCAAATCCCAGCACCCGGTTGACCAGATTGCCCCAGTTGGCGACCAGCTCATTGTTAACCCGTTCCACAAAGTCATCCCAGGTAAAGTCAACGTCGTTGCCCTCCGGTGCTATGGCGGTCAAGGCGTAGCGCCAGGCATCGGCTTGGTAGCGTTCCAGGGCACTGTGGATAGTGATGACATGGCCGCGACTCTTGCTGAACTTACGGCCATACATATTGAGGTATTCGTTGGCCGGGACATCGTATGGCAGGTGCAGACCACCGTAGCCAATTAACATCGCCGGCCACATCATGGCGTGGAAGGGGATATTGTCTTTGCCGATAAAATAGTATGCCCGAGCGTCGGCGTTCACATTCGGGTCCCACCACTCACGCCATTTATCCGGTGTGTTATTCAGCTTGGCCCACTCGATAGCAGCGCTGAAATAGCCAATCACCGCATCGTACCAGACATAGATACGCTTATCCCCATAGCCGTCGAGTGGAATCGTAATCCCCCACTCTAAATCACGAGTGATCGGACGACCGCGCAATACCTCTTGTTCGACCTGGGTGCGGGAAAATCGGATGACGTTTGGCCGCCAATGCTTCTTGCTCTGTTGCAACCAGTCTCGAAGCGCGGGCTGGAGCTTGCCAAGATCCAGGAAAAAGTGTTTGGTTTGGCGCACCTCGAGGTGAGTATTGCCAGTGATCCGTGAGCGTGGCTGTTTCAGTTCAATGGCCTCGTAGGTCCGGCCACAGCTGTCACACTGGTCTCCCCGAGCTTCAGGACTGTCGCAAAACGGACACCTGCCCTCGACATACCGGTCAGGTAAAAAACGCCTGGCCTCGGGATCGTATAACTGCCGCTGGGTATCGGTGTAGATATAGCGTCGGTCCAGGTGCCGGCGAAACATCTGCTGAGTCACGTCCCAGTGGTTCTGGGTATCGGTGTGGGTGAACAAATCAAAGGTCAGTCCCAGTTTCTGGTAGCTTTCCACAAAGCCGGCATGAAAGCGCTCGACTACAGCGGCCGGACTGCTGCCCTCCGCCTCGGCCCGAACGCTGACCGGCGTCCCATGCGTATCTGAACCACTCACCATTAAGACCTCATTGCCAATCATGCGCTGGTAGCGCGAAAAGATATCCGGTGGCAAATACGCGCCAGCAATATGACCGATATGTTGCTCGCCGTTAGCATACGGCCAGGCAACACCAACGAGAATTTTCCGTGACTGGCTCATGTCTTTCTCCTAAAAAGGCGAACGACGCTCTCTTCTTGCTCTATTGGCCCTCATGTCTCCCTTGTCTCCTGGGCAGCAAGCTGTAGTAGCATGTCTTCGACCGCAAGCCGCGCGTTGGCGTTACGCTCCAACGCGGCTATCGTATCATAGACCAAGCTGAATTGTTGCAGGACCTCTTCTATGCTCAAGTCTTGAGCTGTGTGGGTGATTGCGGGCAGGCAGTCTGCATAGCGTATCACACCGTCTTGGCCCAACAACACATAGCGCAGGCGTTCTTCGTACCAGCTGAGGGCAAGTTCCAACCGATCTCCCCCGGCCGGCTGTTCGACCTGGTGTGTCTTGGCGCGGGGTTTCTTGCTACGGCTGGCCACCAGCCATTCGGCCAGACCCGACACTCGGCTAAACGGGGCACGCTCGAGCTGGCCCAGCTCTTCAATCAGGTATTGACGCTCTTCGGTGAAGACCTGGGCGTCAAGTGATAGGGCACGGCCGATGCTGCCCCGACTGTAGAGCGCCAGCAGATGCGCCTCGGCCGGCGGTGTGTCGTGCTCTTGGATTAGGAGTTCCTCGACCGTGGCCAGTGGCAGGGCGGTGAACCGCACCTGCTGGCAGCGGGACAGCAACGGTCGTGACAGGCTAGCTGCATTGACCGACAGCAGTATCAGCAGCGCAGCACCGAGCGGCTCTTCGACTATTTTGAGCAGGCTGCTCTGAGCCTGCGGCGTTAGCGCCTGGGCCTCCTCTACTACCCCGATTTTGTGATTGCCATGGGCTGACCGTAGGCCCAGAAAGTGCTGGAGATCGCGGACTTGATCGATGACTAGCGTCGTTTTGCCCACCCGTGGCCTGACCAGGCTCAGATCGGGATGGGTGCCGTTGGCAACCGCTCTACACGCCGCGCAACGTTCACAGCCGGTACCGGCCTGCTCGGTACACAACAGCGCTTGAGCCAGCGCCAAGGCGGTCTGCTTTTTGCCCACCCCAGACGGCCCAACAAAGAGATAGGTATGGGCCAGGCGGCCGGCCGCTAGCGCGTTGTGAAGCGTGCTCAGTGCGGCGGACTGGCCTCTAATCGTGGCGAACGACATACGGGCAAGGTAAAGACTAAAATATCAAACGTAAAGGGGAGTCTCCGGCCGTCATGTCACGTTTGCCGTTTGATGTCTACTGCTTGCCTCATCCGCTCCAGCGCGATCGACAAAATCTGTTGATGAATACGGTCCACCGGTCGATCGGCATCGATCATATACACCCGTTGGGGATGTTCCCGGGCGATGGCAAAAAAGCCGTCCCGTACACGCTGGTGGAAATCACGCGTCTGGGCTTCAAAGACGTCCGTCTGCGCTGTTCCTCGGTATTGACTTGCCCGCTGAAGACCGACTGTTATAGATATATCGAGAATGAAAGTGAGAGCTGGCATACAGGCGTGACACACAAAACTGTTCAAGCGGTTCAGCAGAGTGGGTGGGAGACCTCGTCCATGGCCCTGATAGGCGATCGTGGAATCCACAAAACGATCGGAGATCACGACCGTGCTGGCCTGCAGTTCGGGTAGGATGACTTCATGAACATGCTGAGCCCGATCCGCTAGCAGGAGCAACAGTTCTGCCTCCGCGATCAGCGGTGCTCCGTCGGGCTCTAATACCAGCCGGCGCACGACTTTTCCAACTTCGGTGCCGCCCGGCTCACGGGTGACAAGGACCTTGTGTCCTCGCTCCCGTAGTGCCTCGGCCAAGAGAGCGGCTTGGGTTGTCTTGCCACCGCCCTCAATCCCCTCGAAGGTGAGAAAGAATCCAGCCATAACTCTCCTCACTCCGCATCTGTATCGCAGAGCATAGCGAAAATCGGCCCCGGACTCCAGCGGCGCTTAGACCTCCAAACCGACCGAACGCATCAGCGCCAGCGCGTTGCTCTTAGTAGTAACGCCCGGGCGGATACGGTAGTCAAAACGTAGCTGGCCGTCCTCAAAACAATCTTCAAAACACACGTTTGCGGCCTGGGGCGTTAGGGTGTTGGCTATATCGGCTAGCGCTAGATCATGGGTGGTCACTAGGCCGATCGCGTTGCGTTCGAGTAGGCTGCGGACCAGAGCTTCTGCACCGCTGCGCCGGTCATGTGAATTTGTGCCGTGTAAAAGCTCGTCCAGCAGAAACAGGACCGGAACGTCTGTCCGGGTGAGATCCATAATCTGACTCAGCCGCATAATTTCTGCGTAGAAGCGCGAACTGCCGGCCTGCAGTGAGTCTTGAATGCGCAGGGTTGCACCTGGCATCAGCGGCGACAGGCGCAGAGACTGAGCGCGGACTGGCGCGCCAGCCAGAGCTAAAATCGCATTAGTCCCGACCGTTCTAAGCAAGGTGCTCTTGCCCGACATGTTCGAGCCGCTCACGACGAGCACCCGGAGTGGATCCCCTAGCCGCACATCATTCCTGACACAGCTGTCCTCGGGTAGGAGCGGATGACCTAACCGCGTACCTTCGAAGTACGGTCCTGTTGGAATAATGTCTGGAAACGGGTCGGCAGGATGCTCGTAAGCATAGCTGGCCAAGGCGGATAAGGCTTCAAACTCTCCAACCACCGTCAACCACGCCGCAATAGCCTGGCCGGAAGTTCTGCGCCAGGCTTCAATCGCCAGCCCCATCTGGGTAGTCCACAGCAAGAGCGATGCGAGTGGAGCAAAAAACTGATTTTTGCGCGATTCGAGTAGAGCAACAAGCCGTTGGAACTGAGCAATCTGGCGGGATGGAGGTCGCACGCCGCTCGCCAGTCGGTTTTGCAGCGTTCTTAGGCGTGGACTGCTAAATTGCTGGTTTTCAAGGCAGGCTAGGATATCGGATAGCACCGATAAGTCGTGGAGCAAACGTTCAATACCAGCCACAGACCGCTTGATCCGAGGCCGTAGTCCAAGTGCATACGCCCCCGCCAGGCTGGCCGCAATGAGAAAAGGGAGGGTGTCAAAATACGCCAGCTGCCAGCCTAGCAGACACACGACCGAGCCGGTCGCCAGAGCTGCGGCCAGCACACGCGCCTGAGGCAAGTATGATAGGCTCGCGCTCTGCCCCTCATTTTCCTGCCCGGCAATCTTGATAAATAGATCCGGATCAATACTGGCTCGCACATCTGCGCCACGCAGAACCAGCTCTTCGCGTAAGTCGAGTTTAGGCCGGAGTTCCTCAACCGCGGCTTGGCGAGCCTGAATTTCCTGTGGCTGTGCTGGCGTCTGCAACCATAGTGCCAGCATACGCTCTCCGCCACGCGTCCGGGCCGTACACAACAGCTCGAACACGGACCCTGGTCCAAACAGGTCGAGGTCTGCCGCGTACGGATGGCCCTCCTCAATGAAGTCAAAACCGGCCTCCCCGTTACCTACCCAGCGGTCCTCTAATCGTGCCAAGCCCCTATCATAGAAGACGACGCTCCGTTCTGCCAAACGCAGACGACGCCTGAGCTGTTCGTGTACCATGACAAGCCCGACAAACAGGAGGCCAGGCCCGATCAACCACCACCACGATAGCAGACCTGGGCGACACACGAACCACGCTACACCAGTACCCGCAAGAAACACACCGAGACGCGTCGTGCCTGTCCGTCGGTCATAAGTAGTCAAGCGTTCGACGACCATCCGCCGAGCACGCAGGCGGCGGGTATACTCCGTGTGTGCCTGAACAGAAGCGTGCGGGAAGGGTGCGTCTTTCACGACCACCTCTCACTGAACAGATTGCAAAAATGATGGCTGAACACCGCCCGGTTGTCTAGCGTAAGACATCAAGATACCACTCAATGAGCGACTCTCCAAAAAAGACATAACCGAGCGCACCAAAAGCTAGAAACGGACCGAAAGGCAGGGCGAGCTTAGTGTCACTGCGCTGGAGAATCATCGCACCGAGCCCGACTACCGAACCGAGGAATGACGCCAACAGCAGGGTAAACGGGACCGCTCGCCAGCCCAGGAAGGCTCCGATCATGGCTAACAGTTTCACATCACCGCCTCCCATACCCTGTCTACCAGTCAGCACCTGATATCCGAAGGCGATGGCGAATAAAATACCGGCGCCAAGCGCCGCCCCAATCATCGCGCTTTGCCAGCCGACAGCGGGATTGAATCCAGAAAAGAGAACTCCCAACACCACGCCGGGCAGGCTGATCACGTCTGGAATGACCTGGTGGTCCAGATCGATAAAGCTAACGACCACAAGAATTGCGCTTAACACAAAAAAACCCAGGCCGAGCAGGCTCAGCCCAAAGTGATAGACAATCAGGACGCTCAGCAGCCCGGTCAGGGCCTCGACAAAGAAGTAACGGAAGGAAAACCTTGCCCCACATG
The DNA here is from genome assembly GCA_965214605.1 of uncultured Binatia bacterium (SeqCode). Lineage (GTDB taxonomy): Bacteria > Desulfobacterota > Binatia > Bin18 > Bin18 > JAAXHF01. The sequence goes on from OZ243961.1 coordinate 2,497,444, forward strand.
TCCGACACCGACCGCCCAGTATCATATAGCTCACGAGTGGAAGATTGTCGTACCAGGCCAGTTGGCTTGAACAGCTCAAACAGTGCGACCTAGGAGAGATCACCGACCGCCCAAGAGGAACGCGGTAGAGGCACACATTCAAAAAACTGCCAACGCACGTGCCGCATACAAAAGCCGAGACTATGAGGAATGGGGCGGGAAGTTCGTTCAATAACAAGACAGACTCTCAGACAACTTGGAGCAGGGGGAAGAGTGGGAGGCTCACTTTATTCTATTCGGATCCGACCGGCAAGGTTGATGATAATCCGAGGGGGCGTTTCTGCCCCATCTGCGTCGAGGGGCAGTACCATCCCAGCGTCAACGTGGCGCGTCGAGCAAAAATCACGTCTCCTCGTGAGTTGATCGCAGCTATCCGCCCATCCTGAAGGAGAAGAAGGGTAGCTTCTGGCGCTCGTACAACTATGGAGGCGCTGGCGGCCCCAAGACCCCGCTTGCGCTGCCTCAACAATGATGATCTTCGGTTCATCGAGCGTGCTGCAGGATGGGTCCCCGTCATGAGCGATGAACGCAGAAAGAACGTTTCCTCATCGCGCAAGATGTCATGGAGGGGATTGCGTTGGCTAGGGTTGCGCATCAGCAGAACCGTTCACGGAGCACAAGGGCCGTGCTCCCGGAGCGCGGGCGGAGTGGGACAATAGATCGAGGTTGAGAAAACAGCCTGGCTCGTTGGCCCCACATACGCCGACGCCAAAACAGAGCAGGTTGTCCGAATCGCAGGACCTGAATAAAATTGACGTACTCCTCCCCCAGTGTCGGCCCGGCAGAGGCTGGCGGCTCTCTATTCAACGCTCCCGTGTTTAAGACAACCGAGGGCACTCTCTAGCCCACTATGGGGGCAAAGGAGGGGATGGGAGCTGACAGACCGTCGGCCATCGGAGCCGTGATTTCTAACCGAGGTCTAGAATATGCTGACCGCTGCCTACACTGTTGTCGTCAAAATCCGTGTGGAACCCGCAAACGCCTAGGGACCTCCGCGTTGCCCGCAGCGCGGCTCCTCGCATCAGAGAAAATACCGGCGATAGTCAGGGCAACGAATGATTCGACCAAGCTGACCCTGGGCTGACTCTCCCTGTTCACATTGAACAGGGTGGCCGGCGAAATCGTGTGGACTACGGGCCGAGGCACGAAACGTGCCTCGGCCTAAGGGGCGCTGTTGGAAGGCTCATTGATAACCACACTCCAGGTCCTGCAGCTGGGCCGGCGTTTACCCTCAGCATGTTGCTAAGGCTGACTGAAAGGCTGAAGGCGAGCCGGAAGAAAGCAGGACGGCCACCAGGACTTCGATAAGCGAAAAGCCGGCCGCGGGGCTTATGTAGCTGCCCCTAGAGCGGGATTGTGTTAGCAAACCGCGATCAGTCTTTCTTCACTCTGATTTCTTTGAGCGCTGCGGTCAGGAGCGGTACCACCTCGGCATAATCCCCAACAATTCCGATGTCAGCGTTATGGAACATCGGGGCTTTTTGATTCTTGTTAATGGCAACCACCGTGCCGGCTCTACGAATACCCACCGTATGCTCAAAGGCGCCACGGATGCCGATCGAGAAATACAGCTTGGGAGAAATCGCCCGTCCGGTCAGGCCGACCTGGTGCTGCCTGGGCAGCCAGCCCATATCGGCAATATCACGGGTTGCGGCCAGCGGCGCCCCACCCAAGGCTACGGCCAGCTCTTCAATCACCGGCAGGTTCTCCGGCCCCTGAATGCCTTTGCCAACACCGATCGTAATCTCGGCTGAATCCAGCTCCGCAGCCTTGCCAGCCTCTGCCCCTGTTTGCGACACTAGCCGTACTCGGCTGGGTATTACTTCTTCTGGTTGGATCAGCTCAATGCGGGCCTGGTGGGCTGGGTTGGCCTTGGCCTTTTTTAACATACCGGGTCGAACGGTCGCCATCTCAGGTCTGGTTTTGGACAGAATCGGAGCGACGACGTTGCCGCCAAAGGCGGGCTTATACTGCAGCAGTTGGCCCTGATCGTTGACAGCCAGATCAACGCAGTCCCCGGTCAGGCCGAGGGCTAAACGGGCGGCCACTCGCGGGGCGAGGTCACGGCCGATAGCGGTTGAGCCGAGCAACACAACGCCGGGATTGTAGGTCTGAATGGTGGTGCTTAGCAGGGCACTATAATCGTCGGTCATATATGTAGCCAGGTGTTTGTGGTCGGCCACATACACCACATCCGCCCCATGAACGGCCAGGGTCGCCGTGTGATGATCCACCCCGCTGCCGGCCAGCAGTACGCCGACCTCGCCGGTATATCTTTCGGCTAGTTCGTTCGCCTTGCCCAGCAGCTCAAGCGTAACCGGACGCAGTGTGTCACCAAAGGTTTCGGCAACAACCCAGACAGATTTTCCGTCGCCCGGCCGGCGTTTTTGCGGTTCGCCATTACCCGTTCCGTCGTCATCCGCCCAGGTGCCAAACAGGCCACGCTCCAGCAAGAAGTCGACAAGCGTGTTGACCTGGTCCGACAGCTCGCCCTCCAGCACTCTTTTCTCACGGATATCTTCAACCGCTTCGATCGACTCGACCCAGGTCGGTGAGCCCGAGGCACCAAAGATAGACAGGTCTGAGGACAATTCGGTGGCGGTTACGGTTTGAATAGGTTTTTCCTTGGCCGCTTCCCGCTCAGCCCTTTTTGGAAAGCGTTCGGGCGCTAAGTCTTCGGTGGCAGACACAAGCGCTGGCAAGGAACATTCAACCGTTTCAAAGCCCCTATCAGTCTCTCGCTCTGCGCTCAAGGTGCGTCCGTTGATGCTGAGGGTGCGGGTAGCAGTGATCTGCGGAATATCGAGTAGCTCTGCCACCTCGGGCCCAACTTGGCCGGTCTCGGCGTCGGTGCTGTGACGGCCGCACAGGATCAAGTCATAGCCCTCGCGTTTAAGGGCTAGGGCCAGGGCTCGTGCCGTGGCCAGCGTATCTGAGCCGGCAAAGGCACGGTCGGTGATATGCACCCCACGGTCTGCGCCGAGGGCCAGGCAGTGCTGGAGGGCGTTGCTCGCCTGAGGAGGTCCTAGGGTCATAGCTACCACTTCTCCACCCTTGGCCTCGCACAACTCGACGGCCTTGAGTAGAGCTCGAATATCGAACGAGCTGACTTCGGAACGAACGCCTTCACGCTGTAGTGTCTTAGTCTTGGGATCAAGTTTCATTTCCGAAACCATAGGGACTTGTTTAATCAATACAACGGTTTTCATCTAGCGCACGCTCCTTTGTGAGCGGGAGACTATCGTGCTTCGTGCTGGGACGTCAACCGCTTGGGCGGACGGTGTAGGAGTCGATCAACGTGCCGTGCGGATTAAACAGGAAGGCGCTAGGGCCCAGCTTCTAGCCCGGTGAAAGCGATGCAGACCGTCTCAGACGCTGTTCCGACCGCCGTCTGACAGTAGGAAGGTGTAACCGGGCCGTGGGCGGGGGCTGGAGAAAACCGAGGAATTGTTTTGGTCGTCCTGTATGGCAAGGTCGGCCAACTCGACCGGTTGGGGACTGATGTTGCGGATGCGAATATACTCGCTGTTTGGGCCGGTCCTGTCGTTGCCCGGAGCATCGGTGCGTACCAGGGTAATTGTCAGCGGTCTCTTTACGCTCTGCCGCAGGCCCTCCTGGCCTGCGGTCTGGGCATTACGCTGCAAGCACGGCCAGTCGTCCGCTTGCTCAAGCGGGTAATAGGAATAAAGAGGTACGCTCAGCCGGAACGAAGGAGGCGGGTATTGACCAGGCTGTCATTGACATACACATAGTCTGGCAGACGTCGATAGCGGTCCAACTCGGGTCTGACAACCATCCCCTGGACCTGTTTGCCGAGTGCCAGCTGTTCCTTGCAGCGTTTGGACCCGCTCGACAAACGGTTGATCGTATTCTTCAGTATTCAGCCCGAAATAGCGAACGGTCCGCCCCTTGCTGAGTCGGATCGTATCCCCGCCAAGGACTGGCGGCTATCCGCCCGGAGTGACCGGGCCGGTGACCGGAGTAGTGGGGCCGATGACGAAATTCTGCCGTGCCTATTGCCACCGCACCGCAACATCCGTTCCAAGCTCGGGGAGATCGTCCAGGACAAACTGCTGGCGTTGCGTACAAACTCAATCCAAAGTAATCACTGTGATCGGTGCATCGACGAACTCCTCCCCGTCAGCCGCTGTCGCCCAATAGATTCCAGTTTATCAACAATCCAAAGCCGTTGTTGTTGTCATTCTGACGTATGTCTCGGGTACTACCCCTGAGGAGTCCCATAGGCAGCTCGCAAGGGATTGGACATCATCAAAAATAATCCCAATGGAACTGGCCTCACACACCCAGCCGGAAATCAGCCCGGTGCCACTCTGAAAAGAGTCGGACTGAAGATTTTCCAGGGAAGCTTGGGCCCAGGGGGGAGAGGAAAGGCAGTGAGGATGAATACGGCTCACAGCCACGGGAGAGTAGCCAGCGGGGAGTGATGAGGGTTTCTGCTGATACGCCCGTTCCTGTCGGCTAGCGCAGAGACCGGAAAAATTCCCGCACGTCATCGACCAGCAGTTGGGGCTCTTCCATGGCGGCGAAGTGGCCGCCCGAGGGCATCAGGGTCCAACGTTTGAGGTTGTAATACTCTTCCGCCCACTTGCGCGGCATAAGAATGACTTCTTTCTGGAATACGGCCACGCCCATCGGGCTTTCAACCACCGGCCTACGATTGTGGGAGGGCTGCCAGGGGTTATGCGTTGCCTCGTAGTAGTAGCGGGCCGAGGTACCAAAACTCTGGGTGATCCAGTAGATCATGACAGTGGTAAGTAGGTCATCTTTGCTAAAGCGTTTTTCCACCTCGCCGTTGCAATCGCTCCAGGTCCGGCGTTTTTCTACAATCCAGGAACACAGCCCCACCGGCGAATCGTTCAGAGCAAAGGCCAGGGTCTGGGGTTTTGTCGTCTGCAAGGCCGAATAGCCGCTCTCAGCTGTGAAAAAATGATTGTTTTTTTCATACCAGTCCTCTTCGCCCGGCCCATACAGAGATTCATCGGGCAGGCTATCGATAAAAACGGATAGCGGGGCCATGAGGTTGACGTGGGTCCCAATCAGTTTGTCGGCATACTTATGGCCGAGTTGGGCTGTAATAATCGCCCCCCAATCACCCCCCTGGGCAGCGAACTTTTCGTAGCCGAGCACGTTTTGCATGAGATCGACCCACAGGTCGGCGGTACGCCAGAAATTGATGCCGGTGGTTATCAGCGGTGTGGAAAAACCATAGCCGGGTAGCGAGGGAACCACCACGTCAAAGGCATCGGCTGGATCTCCGCCAAACGCGGCTGGGTCGCTGAGCGGCCGAATGACTTTGTGAAAGTCCCAAAAGGTCCACGGCCAGCCATGGCTCAAAATTAGCGGGAGCGGATTGGGGCCTTTTCCAGGCTCATGAATGAAATGGATCGGAATGCCGTCAATCGTTGTCTTGTAGTTGGCAAAGGCGTTCATCTCCCGCTCGTGTTTGCGCCAGTCGTAGTCTTTCCGCCAGTAAGCGATGAGTTCTTGTAAGTAGTCCCCATTGGTCCCATACTCCCAACGGGGATTGGCAAAGTCTTGGGCCAAACGGGCTTTGTCGAGCCGTACGTGGAGGTCGGTCAAGATGTCTTGTGGCACATCAATGGTGAAAGTTTCTTTTTGCACGGTGCCCTCCTTATTCGTCCGTTGTGTTCAGCAGCTGAGCTGGAACACAAATCTGCTTTTCCTCCAGGAGCTTTTCAAACGCGGCTAGCCAGCTCTCGTAGTAAGGCTGGGGGGAACCCGTTGGGCACGATTTTTCGGCCTGTTCTACCATGCTGATCTCGGCGATTAAATGCTCGCGAAATTCATCCCACGAATAGTAGCCCTGCTCGCACAGCGACACGGCCAGGGCAAACACCCGACGCTCCCACTGATCGTGGAACACGAGCTCGCCGCTGCGGCGGGGCAGCGAAGCGTGGCCGGGCATTTCGGCGATTACCGGTTTGGCGGTTCTGTTCATACCGACTGCGCACTTTGACTGGGATCGAATCCAACTTTGGTCACGCCAATCATGGCGTCCCGGTCGACGAGTTGGGCCAGCGCTTCTTCGCTCATATGTTCTGTCCCGCTCGGCCGTTCTGGTAGCACCATGTACCGAATCTCGGCGCTACTATCCCATACCCGAACAGCGACCGATTCCTCCAGCTCCAGGCCAAACTCGCGCAGCACGCTGCGCGGATCGATCACCACCCGTGAGCGGTAGGGCGCGCTCTTGAACCAGGTCGGTGGCAAGCCCAAGACCGGCCAGGGGTAACACGAGCACAGCGTACACACAACAACATTATGGATCGTCGGCGTGTTCTCGACCACGACCATATGTTCGCCCTGTAACCCCCCCAAGCCCAACTCTTCAACGGCGGCGGTGGCATTGCTCAGCAGCCGCTGTTTATAGGCCGGGTCGGTCCAGGCTCGGGCTACAACCTTGGCACCCTTGAGCGGTCCCAGGTCGTTTTCGTACAGCTCGACGATCTTGTCGAGTGATTCGGTTGCGACCAAACCTTTTTGGGTCAACAAAGACTCAAGCGACCTGACCCGTTCTTCCAGGGCTTGGGTCTGCTCGGGCGTGTGGTGTTTTTCGAGTTTGGGATCGGATGGGGCATTATGGTGGTCACTGTTCATGAGACTGTCCTCATACGACTTCTAAATGGTCTTCCCATAAATCGATGGACACACTATCGCGGCTTGGCGTGTCAGGACCCCACAAGGTCTGGGCTTTGAAACAAACCGAATAGAGGGGCTGGGCCTGTTCCCCTCTACCGTGGGCGTTGCTGTCCGGATACACAAAGGTGCCGTGGACGCGATCAATACGACCTAGCTTACCGCGGACATAGCGTGGCATCCGCGTATGACCGATTGGATTGATATTGCGAGCTCTAACTTGGTCGCCTGGGGCAAAGCGTGGGGTAAGTTGGCCGCTCTCGCGTTCGGCCGAGACGCCCCGGCGGACGACCTGGGCAACGACCTCGGCCGGCATCGGGTTGGACGTCTCGGCTAGTTTGCCCTGAAGTCTTCCTGATGCTAACTCTTGGAGGGCGAGCACTTCTTTTTCCACAGTCAGCGTTTCTAGTGCGGCCAGCCAGTGTTCGTAGTAGGTCGAAGACAGATAGTGGACCGGCTCCATGCGCTCAATGGCGTGCCGAAATTCGTCAATATTGGCCACGCCTCCGAACGACAGCATGGTCAGGGCAAACACCCTCCTCTCCCACGCGGCGTGAAAGAGAGGCTCGTTGTCTTCTCGCTCGACTGGACCGTAACACATCATACCGCCCATATCGTGTGGACCGTTCATATCCCTACTCCCTGGAAAAGTGAGCTGAGCCTAGCACCCGTGCGGTATAGGATCAAGTTTTCTCGCGCTTTTTGCTATAACGTAGGCCAAGACTGCAAAAGGAGGAGTGTACGGTCAACGATTACCCAACGAGCGGACAACAGAGCCATTTCGGTTATGGTAGGCAGAAAGCGGAGAAACCGTCCTGATATGTCACCAAGTAGGCAGCCTTGAGCGTACAGCCGCAGTCAAACTGAAGCCGCAGGAGCATGGCAGTGCAGCCAATCCCGCCTCCATTGTACTGGTATGTGAATCGGAAGAAACAACGGACGAATGGGCCACGGTCATCGTTCCAGAGCAACGGGTCATTTATAAGGTTCTTGATTGGCGCTACACCCTGTGTAGACTGATGTATCGGCTCGTGTTTTCAGAGCCCGATGTGGGGTGAATGGTCTCGGCATCGAGTATCAAACCCATGCCTATGGAGTGACATGGCTACAAAAGGAGAATTGGGCGGCTGGTGAGACGAAGCAGATTTCTTGAGATTTGGGCTGTCAAAAATCAAGATAGCAATGAACTATCCCAGCCTGACCTTCAACTGCGAATCCAAGCCAGCCTGGATTGCCCTGTGCATATGTCGTGGCCTTTCGAGGCTATGGGCTGCTATGCTGACTTAACCCCTGGACGGAGGAATCGTTATGCTTGCTGAAACAACTATCCGAAAGATCCTAGATCTTGGCCTGAGCCGTGGCGCGGATTTTGCCGAAGTCTTTGTCGAAGAATCCGAAACCTCTTCGATCGATTTCTTGCAACGCAAACTCGACCGGATTAACTCCAGCAACGCCTTCGGCGTTGGCATCCGTCTGCTGTTTGGTAATGAGTCTGCCTATGGCTACAGCAGTGACGTGTCAGAAGACGCACTATTGCAGCTGACCTCGAATTTGGCCCGTGAGGCCCAAGCGGGCGGGTCGTCTTCCATCTTTCACAAGGAACAGGTGACCGATCGGCATCCGGTGATGATCGATCCTGCCAGCGTGTCCAAAAACGAGCGGGTTGAGCTACTGCGCCATCTCGACGGGCTGACCCGCCAAACCGGTGCGGCCATTCGTCAGGTTGGAGCCTCGGTGGCCGAGAAGCAACGATCGGTTCTAATTGCCAACAGCGAAGGTCTCTGGGTTGAGGATTCCTCGCATTACTCCCGGCTGCGGCTCAGCGCAATTGCTGAAGACGGCGATGGGCCGCAAACCGCGATGGAAAGTCCCGGAGTGCTGGGTGGCTACGAGTTTTTTCAGAATCTTGATTTAGCTGCCCTAGCCCAGGATGCCGGGCAACGGGCTATCCGTATGGCCAGGGCCGGCTATATTGAGGGCGGGATTCTGCCGGTGATTATCGGCAACGGGTTTGGGGGGGTGATCTTCCACGAAGCCTGTGGACATCCGCTAGAAACCGAAGCCATTCGCAAGAACGCGTCTCCATTTATTGGCAAGGTCGGCGAAACAGTCGCTCCACCCGTCCTCACAGCAATTGACGATGGAACGCTTGAGCATCACTGGGGATCTTTAAATATTGATGATGAGGGGGAACCAGCCAAACGGACCGTGCTGATTGAAAACGGCGTACTCAGAGCTTATCTAGCCGATCGCATCGGCGCCCGCCAGGTCGGTGTGCCACAGACCGGCTCTGGACGGCGTGAGTCATACAAATTTGCACCAGTATCGCGGATGCGCAACACCTATATCGACAACGGACCACATACCCCTGAGGAGATTATTGCCTCTGTTGAGTATGGTCTGTACGCCAAAAAGATGGGAGGTGGCTCGGTCGATCCTTCGACCGGAGAGTTCAATTTTGCGGTGCAGGAAGGCTACATCGTTCGGGATGGAAAAATTGCGGAACCAGTGCGTGGAGCAACCCTGATCGGCAAGGGCTACGAAATCCTGCCGTGTATTTCGATGGTAGCTAACGATCTAGAGTTTGCCGCCGGCATGTGCGGTGCGTCGAGTGGTTGGGTGCCGACCACGGTTGGCCAGCCGACGCTGAAAGTCGACTCCATCCTAGTCGGAGGCCGCTAATGGATCAGCAGGCTGCGGTTGACTATGTCCTGTCTCTGGCTCGCGAGGATGGGGAGCCCGATGTTGACTTTATTGTCGAGCGGAGCGAACAGTTATCGCTGCGCGTGCTAAACGGCCAGATTGAAAAGGTTGATCAGGCAACCGCACTCGGGCTCGGGCTCCGGGTCGTCCACCAAGGTCGGACCGGTGTCGCCTCGACTGAACGGTTGGAACCCGCGGCCCTGGAAAAGGCTTTCCGGTCGGCCAAGGAAAACGCCTTGCTCAACGATCCGACCGAAGTGGTGCTGCCCCAAGCCCCTACCAACATTCCTGATCCCCAGGATCTTGGGCTGTTAAATCCCGCCATTGAGAGGCTGACGGTAGGTGAGTTAGGCGCTTTTGCTCTAGAAATTGAATCAACCGCCCGTCAGGCTGACGCGCGGGTGACCGCGGTTCCTTACCTGAGCGTGTCGCGCTCCAGGTCCGAGTACCGCATCGTATCGACTCACGGAGTTGATTACCAACAGCATCAAAACAGTATCGGAGCCAATTGCCAAGCCTTGCTCGAAGACGGCGACCGTCGGAAGAGCGGCGGACATATGTGGACCGCTCGGGCTTGGGACCCGAGCCAGAGCACAGTCATTGGCAAAACGGCTGTCCGCAAAGCCGCCGACCTGCTGACGGCCAGTCCGGTTCCCGGCGGACGAGTGCCGGTCGTGCTCGACGAGTACTGTGCTCCGCAGATACTCGGACTCTACTTAGGGTGTTTCTCGGCCGAAGCAGCGCAAAAGAGGCAGTCCCGCTTACAGGGTCGGCTAGGTGAGATGATCGCCGACGAGTCGTTAGACCTAACCGCTGAACCCCACCGGGTTGGAGCGGACAACTCGCGTTATCTGGACGCTGAAGGTACGCCGACTCGAACCGTCCCGCTTATTGCCAAAGGGCGGTTTGAGGAGTTCATGTATCACATCGAGTCGGCACGTCGGGACGGACGTGAATCCAACGGGCACGCTGGGCGGAGTTACAGTACCGGCATTGTGACTTCGGGGCATAATCTGGTGATACCGATAGGCGCACACAGCTTGGATGCCTTAATCGGCCTGCCAGAGAAATGTCTGCTGGTGACCGAGCTTGAAGGCGCGGCTGGCTGTAATCCGCTGAGCGGTGATATCTCTATCGGCGTACAGGGATTTTGGATCGAGAACGGCCAGCGCAAACAGGCTGTTGATAGCGTGACCATTGCCGGTAACTTTTTCGACGTGCTCAAAGCCCTCCGCGCCCGGGGGAATATCTATCAGCCAAACCTGAGCCGCCTGTTCATTCCAGCCGTGCTAGTCGATGGTCTAGCGGTATCAAGTTAGGCGTTTTCTTCATCCAAGAATTCCCAGGCGTTCCTTCTGAACTGACTTCAGCGCGAGCAGAGGTCCGATACGGATAAGGTTATGGCTCTACCCTATTCACTAGGAGCGGCTTGATTGCGTTGACCTCTGATAACAGAAGAGCTTCTTGAACTTGGCGATGTCCTTACTGAGGCTTTCCCAGTCCGCCAGGCTCTGAGAAATCGCATACTGGCCAGCTCTTTACACAAAATTTCCTCCGATACCGGCTGTCCAGCCATTCTTTCTGAATCCCTGTCATCACCACTGCTCACACAAGTTATTTGGTCGGCAGCTTTTGGCAGCTCTCTGTCAGACGTCAAATTATCTGATTCATGCAGGAAAGATGCAATGTATGGAGGTGAAAACAACGGCTTGTTATGAATTCCAAGAGCTACTAAAAGGGAAAGACTTGATTCGTCTTCGTATCGGTACGTTTTGGTAAGCGATTCGACGACAGGGGTTCTGGGACAATACGAATGGTGATTCTTGACCACCCTGCAGACTATATACCTGAACTAGTCCATCTTGATATCCCAAGACTCATAGAAAGGGTTGGCGCAAGCTCGGGTCTGCGGGAAGTTCAAGTCTCCAACCTGAAGGAATTCCTTTTATCTCCTGCGAGGAGCGCAGTATGAGCAACTTCTTTACCGGTCCGCTCCCACGGCTGTTCGCCCACCGGGGCGCTAGCGGCGAGGCCCCAGAAAATACCCTGACGGCGTTTCAGCGGGCCACCGCTCTAGGTATTGTTTATATAGAACTTGATGTTCATCTGAGCCGGGATGGTCACGTAGTGGTTATTCATGACGAGACCTTAGAGCGTACGACCAACGGACATGGGCTGGTCAGGGAGCACAGCTTGGCCGAGTTGCAAGAGCTCGACGCTGGCTACCACTTTACCTTCGATGCCGGCAAAACGTTTCCGTTTCGGGGTCAAGGCGTGGCAATCTCCACCCTCGCCGACGTACTGCGCCGCTTCCCACACGTCCGATTTACGGTTGAAATCAAACAAAAAGAGCCGCCGATAGAAGAGCAGGTGATCGCCGTAGTGCGGGAATGTGGTATGGCCGACACGCTCGTCCTTAGCTCGGAGCATGACTCGGTTGTAGCTGGCGTCCGAAGCCTGGCCTCAGATATTGCCACCAACTGCTCGGCGGGAGAGGTGCTAGCTTTTATGCAGCGAATCTCTACCCAGCAGCTCGGCGACTACCACCCGCCTAGCCGGGCGTTTCAGATCCCGCCCAAATACGAGGGGATTGACCTTGTCACCCCCCAGACTGTTGCGGCTATCCACGAACTTGGAGCAGAAGTTCACGTGTGGACGATTAATGATCGCCAGGAGATGGAACGCTTATTCGGGCTTGGTGTAGATGGGATGATGTCCGACTTTCCGAGCCGCCTGTTAGAGGTAGCTCATCAGCGGGGAGCCCGGCCCGAGTAGGTGGCATGCCGCCCGGTTTATGCTCTTCATACCTTAGGCATCACCTCAGCCGCAAATTTATCAATACCGTGCCGATAAGTCTCGGCGTTCTCATAGCGGCCCAAACCTAACACATAATAGTCAGCTCCGGCTTCCTTGACCATGTGGATCCGGTCGAGCATCGCTACCGGATCTTCACGGATCATACCACCAGTGATGATCTCCGGTGCGGTACGCCCACGTTTTTCTGCTTCCTCAGCCAGATAGGTTTTGACTTCGGTCAGTTCGGGCGGTTTGAGGCCAATCGGGTAATACCCATCTCCAAACCGTAAGGTCCGCTCCAGAGCCTTTGGTCCGACGCCACCAACCCAAATCGGTGGTCGAGTCGGACGGGGGGCAAACACAAACTCGGGAAATTTGACGTGCGTGCCGGTATACGAGCTCACATCGTTAGCAAACAGCTTGTGAATGACTTCGAGCGTTTCGTTGGTCAGCGCGCCCCGTTTGCGCGGATCAACACCCAGGGCTTCAAACTCTTGCCTCAACCAACCGACCCCCGCTCCCAGAATAACCCGATCATCGGACAGCTCCTGGAGGGTAGCCAGCTGTTTGGCGGTCAGCACGGCCGGGCGATAGGGCAGGACCAGCACCGAAATCCCGATCCTAATACGCTCGGTGATTCCGGCAAGATAGCCGAGTGTCATGAGGGGATCAAAATAGCGACCACCCGAACCCTCGGTTTGATCGGGCGGAATAGCTAGGTGGTCGACCACAAAGGCCGCATCAAAGCCTGCCTGTTCTGCTGCCCTGGCGCAGTCGCCGATGATCTGTTTGGTCGCCTGGGGACCCATATTGCGAATAACCACGCCAATTTTCATTCTATATCCTCCAAAAACAACCACGGTGCTTCCCGCCTGCGTCGTTGCTCATAGGTCGTGATATCGGCTTCGTTCTGTAGGGTGAGGCCAATCTCATCCAGCCCATTCAGCAAACAGTCCTTGCGAAACGGATCAACCTCAAACTGGAAGGTCGTTCCGGACGGGGTTGTCACACTCTGGACGGCTAGATCAACACTCAGCTCATAGCCCGGTATGAGCTCAATCTCTTTGATGAGTTGAGCAACCTCATCGGCTTTGAGTACGATCGGCAGCATACCATTCTTGAAGCAGTTATTAAAAAATATATCGGCGAAACTGGGCGCAATCACACATCGCAGTCCATAGTCGAGCAAGGCCCAGGGAGCGTGCTCGCGCGACGAGCCGCAGCCAAAATTGTCGCCTGCGACCAAAATGACGGCATTCTGGTAGCGCGGCTGGTTCATAAAAAATCCGGTATCTGTTTCGCCACTGCTCGTATAGCGCCAATCTGAAAACAGCCCTTCGCGTAATCCAGTGCGTTTGATAGTTTTCAGATACTGCTTGGGGATGATCTGGTCGGTATCGACATTAACCCGGTCCAGCGGGGCGGCTAGCCCTTTGACAACGGTGAATTTATCCATAACGTTTTCCTCATACGCAGTCAGTCCTGTATGGACAGGCCGGGCTCGTTCAACTCCAGGTCCGAATATCAACGAAATGCCCGGCCACCGCAGCCGCGGCGGCCATTGTCGGCGACACCAAGTGGGTGCGGCCGCCTTTGCCCTGGCGGCCCTCAAAATTCCGGTTGCTAGTCGAGGCGCAGCGCTCCCCAGGCTGGAGGACGTCCGCATTCATGGCCAAACACATGGAGCAACCGGCCTCGCGCCACTCAAAACCGGCCTGCTTAAAGATCTGATCCAGGCCTTCCTCTTCGGCCTGTTTCTTGACCAGCCCCGACCCCGGTACCACCAGAGCGTGAACGGTTGAAGCGACCTGTTTGCCCTTGATGCACGCGGCTGCGGTACGCAAATCTTCGATCCGTGAGTTGGTACACGAACCGATAAACACCTTATCAATCGTGATGGCGGTGATTGGCGTGCCGGTCTTGAGGTCCATATAGGCTAGCGCGCGTTCGGTGGCCTCTTGCATTTCCGGCGTGGGCATGTCCTTGGGGTCGGGCACGGTACTGGTGATGTTGGTCACCATACCGGGGTTAGTCCCCCAGGTGACCTGGGGCAAGATGTCTTCGGCCCGCAGAGCGACGCTGCTGGTGAAGCTCGCCCCCGGGTCGGACGGCAGCTGTTTCCAGGCCGCAACCGCTCGGTCGAACAGGTCGCCCTGGGGTGCTAGCGGCCGGCCGCGCAGATAGTCGTACGTCTTTTGGTCAGGTGCGACCATACCTGCCCGGGCCCCGGCCTCAATCGACATATTGCACAACGTCATGCGGCCTTCCATTGACAGTGATTCGATGGCCGAGCCCCGATATTCAATCACATGACCAGTGCCGCCGGCTGTCCCAATCTTGCCAATCACGGCTAGGATAATGTCTTTGGCCGTACAGCCCTGGGGCAGTGTTCCCTCAACCTGGACGGCCATGGTCTTGGCCCGTTTTTGGACCAAACACTGGGTAGCCAAGACATGCTCAACCTCACTGGTCCCGATACCGAACGCCAGCGCCCCAAACGCTCCGTGGGTCGCCGTATGCGAGTCGCCACATACAATCGTCGTGCCTGGCAGAGTAAAACCCTGCTCGGGGCCGATCACATGGACGATACCTTGGCGGACGTCGTTCATGGAGAACAGCGGCATATCGGTGACCCGGCAGTTCGCTACCAGGGTCTCGACCTGTTTGGCGCTCACTCGATCTTCGATCGGTTTGTCACGATCCGTCGTCGGCACATTGTGATCGGGAACAGCCAGGGCAGCTTTGGGCCGTCGTAGGCTCCGTCCGGCAAGCTGTAGACCCTCAAACGCTTGGGGTGAGGTCACTTCATGGATTAGATGGCGGTCGATGTATAGCAACGCCGTCCCATCCGTTTCTGTGCGGACGAGGTGTGCGTCCCAAATTTTTTCAAACATGGTCTTGGCAGCCATTTGCTACTCCTTTACCTCCTAGGCGCATATGTCTCACTCCCGCAAATATACTATCGATCGGCAAAATGGAAGCAGATGGAAGCGAGCCGCAAGCTGTGATAGATTGATAGTCTGACAAAGGAGAAGCTGATGAATCAGTGGACGATCGAAGTCACGGATCGGGATTTTGAACAACAGGTTATAGAACGCTCACACGCCGTACCCGTGGTAGTGGATTTTTGGGCGCCGTGGTGTGGTCCGTGTCGGGCGATTGGACCAGTACTCGAACAGCTGGCCGAAGAGCAGGACGGCAAGTTTGTGTTGGCCAAGATTAACGTTGACGAAAACCCGATGGTGGCCCAGGCATTTGCGATCCAGAGCATTCCGGCCGTCAAAGCGATCCGGAATGGAGCCATTGCCGGAGAGTTTCTTGGCGCTCAGCCGGAGCCGGCCATTCGCCAGTTTGTAGCAGGCCTGCTGCCGTCCGAGGCAGAAAGTTTGGCCCGTGAGGGCGTGCGACTGGCCGAAGAAGGCAAAGCGCAAGGCGCCGAGAGCCTGTATCGGGCGGCGCTTTCAAAGGAAGAAAACCAGCCCCTGGCCTTGCTCGGGTTGAGCCGCTTGCTGGTTGAGCGTGGAGATGTCGCCGACGCCCTAGCGCTGCTAGGCAAGATCCCGCTCAACGCTCCGGAATCGGACGCCGCCCAGCAGCTGATGTCCCAGATTCATCTCAAACAGGGCGGGGAGAATGTGGGCCATGAACAAGAGTATCGAGATAAGCTAGAAGCGAATCCCAACGATCTGAATACTCGGTTTGAGTTAGCCCAAGCCTTAGCCGCCTCGGGCAAATACAGGGAAGCGTTGACCGAGTACCTAGAAGTGGTGAAAAAAGACCGTGCGTTTCGGGACGACGGTGCGCGCAAAGCAATGTTAGAGGTGTTTGACGTGGTTGGACCGCGGAGCGAGTTGGCCGAGCATTTCCGGTCCGAGTTGGCCAAGGTGTTGTTTCGGTAGACCCTAAACCGTTGCCGAAGCGTCCACCTCAATGACTGGATAATTTCCAGAGCAGGGCACTGATAGTGGCGAATATGATGAAAGCGCCGGCTGGTGCTATCCCGTATACGTCGTCACGACGAAGTTTTCTCTTGATCTGAGAAATAAGCTTCAGAATTGTCCGATTCTGCCTTGGGACACCAGTTGCCAGAAGAACGATATTCTGTTCTGTGTCTCTGCCTGCTATAGCTTTGGACAAGCTCCTACGTCAGCGCCCACTCTTCTCCGACGTGTTTCACCGCCCCCTCCTTTTCCAGCTTGATCAGGTGGGAGCGGACCGAGCCAGCCGCAGCCTGGTGCAGGAATTCGGGCACGTCAACGTAGATACGCTTGACCATGGCCGGAATCTCACTCAGTCCGGTCTGTAGGGCTTCCAGCACTTGCTGTTCGCGTAGCTCTCTGTGGGCAATATACTCGTTCAGCTTTTTATATGGCTCACGGATGGCAGGGCCGTGGGCTGGATAAATGATCGACAGATCAAGGGCCAGGAGTTTCCGCAGCGAAGGCAGATATTCGATGAGGCCTCCACCCTCTTCCGGGATTACAGTCGTGCCCGCTCCGAGGACCAGGTCGCCCGTGAATAAGGCTTTCTCTTCTTCCAGGTAGTAGCACAGATGATCCTTGGCATGGCCCGGAGTATGAATCGCTCGCAGCGTGGCCCCGTCGGTCTCAATCATGGCCCCGTCTTCGATATAGCTCAGCGGAAAGTCGTGGACCTCATCTTTCCCCGGCCAGGCTTTTTTAGATACCTGTAACTCACCAAACTGTGCCCGCACGTGCGGTGTACCGCCGATATGATCCTGGTGCACGTGGGTAATGATGATTTCTTGCAGCTCGGTGGCGCCGTTCTTAGTCTCGGCTAAACCCTGCTTGAGCAGGGGGTTATACACATTCAGCCCGACACCGGTATCAAGCAGAATTGGTCTCTTGCCTTTGCCGACCAGGTAGGTGTTGGTGCCGGGACCGGTGAACGGACCGGGATTCTGGCCCAGCACGGTCGAGACCCAGTCACTCCAGATATCGAAATTGGGCAGGTTCAGTCCAGCCATCGTATCGGTCACAATACGGGTCGGTCGTGTCATGAATTTATCTCCCCAATATCTTCTTGGCGATTGTCTGTAGCTGAATATTGGACGTGCCTTCGTAGATTTTGCCGATCTTGGCGTCGCGATAAAACTTCTCGGCTGGAAAGTCTTTGATGAAGCCGTTGCCACCAAAAATTTCGAGCGACTGCGAGGCCACACGTTCGGCAATCTGCGAGCAATAATACTTGGCCATCGCTGCCTGCTGCTGGAACGGCTGTCCACTGTCTTTCAGCCGTGCCGCATTATAGACCATCAAACGGCCGGCTTCTATTTCGGTCGCCATCTCGGCCAGCTGAAACTGTACGGTCTGGAACTGTGCAATCACCTGACCAAACTGCCGGCGTTCAAGGGCATAGTCTTTGGCTGCATCAAACGCCCCCTGGGCTAAACCGATCATTTGGGCTGCAATGCCGATCCGACCCTCATTGATCGTCTCAATGGCGACCTTGTAGCCCTGGCCGACCTGGCCGACCACGTTTTCACGAGGCACCCGCACGTCTTCCAGGATCAACTCGCAGGTTGAGCTAGCCCGAATACCGAGCTTGTCCTCTTTCCTGCCGACGCTGAAACCGGGCATCTCGCGGTCAATGACAAAGCCGGTGATCCCCTTATAACCCTTGTTAGGGTCGGCATTGGCGAACAGCATATAGAGTCCCGCTTCATTACCATTGGTGACCCACATCTTGCGACCGTTCAGCACATAGGTGTCACCGTCCGGACGCGCCTGGGTTTTCAGGGCAAACGCGTCGCTACCCGAACCGGACTCAGACAGCGAGTAGCTTCCGACCGTGTCTTTGGCCAGCCTAGGTAAGAATCTCGCTTGCTGATCCGGCGTCAGCCAGCGCAGGAAAGCATTGATCACCAGGGTATTTTGGACATCGACACACACCGACACCGCAGGATCGACCTGCGCTATTGCTTCAATGGCTAAAATCGCCATGAAAAAGTTCGACCCTGCTCCACCATACTCAAGCGGAATTTCAATTCCCATCACTCCCAGGCCAAACAGCTGGTCAATTAGCTCGCGTGGGATCTTTGCCGCCTGGTCCATGTCCATGACCTGAGGTTTGACCCTCTTCTCAGTAAACTCCCGGACCATAGACTGAAACAGCCTCTCTTCTTCGCTCAGCGTCGTGAGTGCGAGACTCGCATCATTCATGCTAGGCATACTCCGACTCCCTTTCACGTGAAGCTTCCTCCCCTACATCTCACGTTGCCGAACTCCTGTCTAGCCGATATACTTGTCTGAAGAAAGTGAGACGGTCTATGAAAATCGGCCTGATTTCTGACACCCATATTCCTGAAGCTATGCCTGAACTGCCGGACCAAGTTCGCACCGTTTTTACCGGAGCAGATCTTATCCTCCACGCCGGGGACCTGCACTGCCTCGAGGTCCTTGATTGGCTGGAAGAAATTGCCCCGGTGCTAGCCTGTCGAGGCAACGGTGACGAGGGCTCAGGGGGCCGACCGGTCGTACCCAAAGATCCACGTCTGCACGATGCGGCAGTTACCCGCGCGGCTGGCTACCGGATTGGGCTTGTTCACGATGTGTTAGAGCCCGAGGAATTTCCCCAGTGGCCCATCGAACGCACCATGGACTTCTATTTTGATGGGCACACCGACATCATTGTGTGTGGTCATACCCACGTCGAGAGCTTTAAGCGCTACGGCGAGGTGTTCGTCCTGAATCCTGGCAGTCCGACATTCCCACACAATTATGCGGCTCAGCCCGGAACGGTTGGAGTGTTACAGCTTGAAGACCATCGTGAGGGTGGGGTTGTGAGCGTTTACGATCTGAAGACCTTGGCGGTCATGCCGGAGCTAACGGCCAGCTTTTAGATGCTTTGAAAGGTCAGCCGCCTAAACTAATCATTTCGATCTTTTTGTGGTCTCTGGGGTCATAGCCGGCTACGGACCGCAGAGCCGCTAGTCGCTCTTCTGAATAGCGATCTCGGCGCTTGATCCAGATACGGCTGAGGAGGGCTAGTATGTCATCATCTGAAGTGCCGTTACGCAGCAGGACTTTCAGATTATAGCCGGCGTTGGAGAATAGACAGGTGACAAACTTACCATCGGCGGTCAGGCGTGCCCGCGTGCAACTTGAACAGAACGGCTCACTGACCGAGGCAATCACGCCAATATCGCCGTCTCCGTCCACAAATGCATAATCGACCGACGGCGCACTACCCTTGCCTCGGCCAATCTTACGCAGCGGGAACCGGTTGTGAATCGTTTGGAGAATTTCTTGTTTCGTGACGATTTTGTCAGACTGCCAGCTGTTGGCGTTGCCGACGTCCATGAATTCGATAAAACGCAGAGCAAAGCCGTGTCGCCGCGCAAAAGCGACTAGGTCGAGTATCTCATCATCATTCACGCCGCGTTCAACAACCGCGTTTATTTTAATTGGAGACAGGCCGGCCCGTTTGGCGGCAAACAGGCCGGTCAAGACCTTGTCGAGATCGCCCCGTTTGGTGATATGACGAAAGCGGTCGGGCTTGAGCGAATCAAGGCTGACATTGATGCGGCGCAAGCCAGCCGCTTTGAGGAGGGCAGCTTTATCGGCCAGCAGAGACCCGTTCGTCGTCAAACAAAGTTCGGGAGCATTTTCGAGGGCGGCCAGTTTGCCAATTAGTTGCTCTAAATTCCGTCGTGCCATGGGCTCGCCGCCGGTCAGGCGGACTTTTTCCACACCCAGGAGCACAAACAGGCGCACCACGCGTGTGATCTCCTCAAAGGATAAGACTTCGCTCTTCTCCAGCCACTCGTATTCGTCGAGCGGCATACAATAGGTACAGCGGAAATTACACCGGTCGGTCACCGAGATACGGAGATCTTTGAGCGGACGGTCGTAGCTATCTGGCAACATGTGGCCTCCTGAATGGAGTATTATAGCTATCAAAAAGCCGTAGCCAAGGGGAGAAGAGGTGAGAAAAATCAATCTTCCATATGTCTCTCAGTATGTATAGGTGGCGAACAACGCCTCAAACCGTGCGGCGCTCCTTCCAGACTTAGCCAGCTTGAGGTATGGTGAATTAAATGTCTTTCAGGGAGGAAGAGGCATGCGAATCACAGACAAAGTCGCGCTGGTAACGGGCGGCAGCCGGGGGATTGGCCGGGCTATTAGCCTACGGCTGGCCGAAGAAGGTGCCAGGGTCGCTATTGCCGATATTTTGGAGCATGAGGCCCAGCAGACTGTTGATGACATCACAGCCAAGGGAGGCCAAGCGCTGGCCGTTACCACCGATGTTGCTCAGCTCGCGCAGGTTCGGGCCTGTGTTCAACGCGTCACAGACGGCTGCGGACCGATCGACATTCTGGTCAATAATGCTGGCTGGGACAAGATTGAGCCATTTGTTGAGAGCGCACCCGAGACCTGGGACAAGGTCATTGCGATTAACCTGAGAGGACCAATCAATTTCTGCCATACGATCGCTCCGCAGATGATAGCGCGCAAGCGGGGCAAAATCATTTCGGTCAGTTCGGACGCCGGACGGGTTGGCTCGACTGGCGAGGCCGTTTACTCGGCGTGTAAAGCCGGCATTATTGGGTTCTCCAAAACCTTGGCTCGCGAGCTCGCTCGCTCGCGGGTCAACGTCAATGTTGTCTGCCCTGGTCCGACCGATACGGCGCTACTCCAGCAAGTCACCAAGGGGGAACGTGGTGCGCGGGTGATTGAAGCCATGACTCGGGCAGTGCCGTTCCGCCGTCTGGGCCAGCCCCAAGAGATCGCTAATGCGGTGGCGTTTTTTGCCTCGTCGGATGCGGATTTTGTAACCGGCCAAGTCCTGTCAGTGAGTGGTGGCCTAACCATGGCCGGCTGAGGAAAGCGGGCGGTCGTGCGATTTGTGGATAAAGTCGCCCTGATCACCGGCTCTTCGCGCGGAATTGGCCGGGCGATTGCCTTGCGTTTGGCCTCGGAAGGCGCACGGATTGTGGTCAATTATCACCGTAACGCTGAACAGGCGCGGGCGGTCGTTGGTGAGGTCAGGCGGTGTGGCTCTCAAGCGGTCGCGATCCAGGCCGATATGAGCGACGGTGAGGCCGTGCGCACCATGTTCCTTCAGGTTGGAGAGCGTTACGGACGGCTCGACATCCTGGTCGTGAACGCGGCGGCGACGACATTTCGACCTTTGCTCCGGCAGAAAGAACACAATGTGATGCGGACGTTTGCACTTACGATCAGCGGCTCATTACTCGCGGTGCAGGAGGCCGTGCCGCTGATGCGCGGCCGCCGGGCTAAGATCGTGACCATCTCGGGCATTGATTCGCTGCGCATGCTGTCCGGACACGGGCTACTGGGAGCGGCCAAAGCCGCCCTGGAAAATATGACCATGTATCTTGCCCACGAACTCGGGCCCCATGGGATCGCGGTCAACGGTATTAACCCCGGTCTGATTGAAACTGACTCCTCAAAGATGTACGCCGGTGGTGAGGAGGCCTACGCCGAGTACGAGCGGGACGTGATCCCCCATACAGCGGCCGGCCGGGTTGGGCGACCCGACGATATTGCCGCGGTCACGGCCTTTCTGTGCTCTGAGGACGCCGATTTTATTCGGGGACAAACCCTGCTCGTTGATGGCGGGCTGCTGTCTTCGTCAATCGCTAGCCGACCGCATGAATGAAGGAGAAGGGGAAGCGTGTCAGAGCTGCACAGACTGCCCTTCTCCAACCGGCAGCTAGAGCGCGTCTTTGCCCAGCTGCCCGGACGGCCGCCCCTACACGTCCGTGATGTGTTGTCCGGTAATATCAACACAATTGTCAAAGTAGAGTGTGAAGGCCGGCTGTATGGGGTGCGGGTCCGTACCCAGGAGCAGGTGTACCGCTATGAGCCAGACCTGGTTAAAGAAGCGTTTGTCACCGCACTGCTCAAACCCCACGCTCGGCCACCCACCGATATCGCTATTGCCCAGTTGTTTGACACACTGCTGAGTGCCCGGTGCGGCAGACTTGACAGCGCTCAAACCGTCTTGCCGCCGATACACTACTACGACTGGACCCGTCAGATCCTAGCCCATCCCTACTGTGTGTATGAATGGGTAGACGGGGTGCCCCTGTGGGAGGTGCCTAGAGCAGACTTATACCGCGCTGCGGGGCAGGCTTTGTCTCAGGTTCATACCATCCAGTTTGAAACCTGGTACGCCGATTTCCCGTCCATTGGAAAAGAGCCGTTGGGCTGGTCCGAACGCTTCCCTAGCGCGCTCACCAAAGAGATTGACGCCGCCTCTCGGCGTCTGCCATCAGCGCTTGCCGAGGCGGTGACCAGGCTTCGTCTGCCCGACACTCTTGATGTGACAGCGTGTCTGCTTCACAACGATTTTTCACCAGGCAATATCTTGGTTGCGGACGGCCGTCTGACTGCCATTATCGACTGGGATAACGCTGTTGTTGACGCGCCAGCCCTAGACTTTGTGAAGATGAAGTACTGGACGGCTAAGGATAGGCGTGGTCAGCTCGCACCACAGCCAGATTTATTCGGAGCTTTTCTTAATGGCTACGGGCTGGCTGGCCAAGATATTGTTGAGTCTCTAAGTTTCGCGTTGTATGAAATGCTGTGGCTGTTACGGGTGTTCAATTTTGAGTACGCAAAGCAAGAGCAGAGCATAGCCCAGACTCCGGGATACCCCGGAGCTGGCACGTATGAGGCTTTCCTGTCCGAAGTGCTGACAAGGCTGAGCCGGTTCTGACGAGGAAAAGGAGGATGAAAATGGATGCTGTGTGGTTTGGACAGTTCGCCGTGACCACGTTTTTCGCCGTGGCTTTTTTGCAATCTGCGACTGATAAATGGATAGATAGTAAGGGCAACCTCGAGTTTCTAACCGACCATTTTTCCAAGAGTCCTCTGGCCGGTACGGTAACGCCGATGTTTTGGGCGATTACGATCATCGAGTCTGCAGCCGGGGTGCTGTGCGCTATCGGGGCCGTCCAAGTCCTGTTTGGCCTGGGCGGTGAGCTCGCGCTCTGGGGGATTATTGTTTCTACCTTGGCCCTGCTGAGTCTCTTCTTTGGCCAGCGGCTGGCCCAGGATTATGCCGGGGCGGTGGTTATTGCCGGCTATTTCGCGGTTGCCCTGCTGGGCTTAGTCTTATTCCAGTCATAAACGTTGGGCGTAGCCATCAGGGTATAGTCTAGGAAGAAGACTCCACATAAAAGCCGACAATCTCTTCAATGACAGTGTGCGCGTGACGGACCAGCAGCTCTTGATCTTGCAGGACAAAGTGAGTCTTTGCGCCCGAGGCCAACATCGACTGGGTGGCTTCCAGGGTGCTAGCGCCTTCAAGCAGCGCATCACGCAACAGGACTTTGCTGTACTCTTGGCTGAAACGCTGAGCCGCATTTTCTGCCTGGGGAAAATAAGTGTGGACTTCCCACAGCGTTCGGTCTACCTCCAGTGGCCAGAAATGATGGGTTAGATATGTTCCATCAAACACGAACACGTCGAAGTTTGGAAAGAGCATATTGGCGTCAAAAGCCCAGAAACGGCTACGGGTCGGGTTCACACCCGGCGGTAGCCGGTCCATATCCCTGTCGCGGTTGACAATCGACGATCCAAATCGATGGGCCAGCAGTTCAAGAACTGACGGCTTATGCTCGGGATTGCCGAACACCGACATGCGGTGGTTGCGTTTGTATAGTTGGAAAGCAAAGGCATGGGCAAACGGATTGTCTTTGCTGGTAAACGAGTCGGGTAAAGAACGTCTGTGGATAAACGGTACGTGGTAGGCTTCATGAAAAGCGTCTTTGATGACCTTCCAATTGGCCCTGATCTCAGTCGTCCAGGAAAAGCACGTGCACAGCTTATCAAACGGATAACCGGCCAGACCAGTGCTCAACTCGCCTAACTGTTCTGGTAGCGTTTCGTTCGGCTGCGGACTCAGATTGACAAAGATGAAACCTTCCCAGCTGTCGCTTGTAATCGGGCTTAGGCCAAGTTGATTTTTCTCGAGCCCAAAAAAGTTGCCCTCAGCCGGCACAAAGCGCAGTTCGCCGTCAAGTCCATACGACCAGCCGTGGAACTTACAGGTAAAGACTTGGCAGTGGCCCCCGCGCTCCCAGACCACCTTGTTGCCCCGGTGTGAGCACATATTATGAAAGGCTCGTATGCAGCCGTCTCCTCCCCGCACCACAAGGACTGAGGTGTGACACACTGGCAAGTCTTTGACAAAATAATCCCCGGGCTCTGGGATCTGCTCCAGCCGTCCAACGTTCAGCCAAAATTGCTTGAAGATTTTTTCACGCTCCTGTGCAAAGTAGGCGGGTGACACGCAGGGCTCAATCGGGATCGGCCTAGTGCCGAGTTCGGGATAGTCAGCGTGCCAGATCTTGCCGTTGGCTTGGCTATCCATGCTGCCTCCTCTCGCCCTCAGTTTTGTATACTCGCCTCTCGCGCAAAGCGTTCCATCAGTTGCATCAATTCGGAGAAATCGTTTGTCCAGGCGCGAAACGACAGGTAGACATGGTGTATCCCGAGTTGCTCGTAGCGGGGCAGGTCGCTCAACAGCTGGTCGAGACTAGATGCTGAGAGGGGCAGCATACAAATCTGGAGGTCTTCCATCCGGCGGCCAGCCCGGTCGATCAGCTCGCGCAGGGTCTCCAGCGGAGCCTCAATTGCCTGCGGACTATTCCCCATGGCGATCCACCCGTCGCCGCGTCGGGCCACCCGGCGCAGAGCGCCCTTTGTCATACCGCCGATCAGGACCGGCGGACGTGGGGTCTGGACTGGCTGTGGCAGGCATTTGATATCGGTAATCTCAAAATGTTTACCGCTGAAGTTGACCAGCGGCTGGGTCCAGGCCGTCTTAAAGATATCAATCGTCTCATCGGTACGGCTGCCGCGCTCTTTTATGGACACCCCTAGGGCGTCAAATTCCTTCTCCAACCAACCAGCGCCCACCCCGACGACCGTGCGTCCACCGGACAACACATCAATCGTGGCCAGGGTTTTGGCCGTCGCCAACGGATGGCGGTAGGGCAGTATAAGGACCGCGGTGCCCAGTTTGACCCTGGTGGTTTTGAGTGACAGAGCGGCCAGAACGCTTAGCGGTTCTAGAAACGGATCGTCTGGGTTAAAGGCATAGCCACCCTCCATCTGAGACGGAAACACCAGGTGGTCAGCCACCCAGACCGTGCTATACCCTAGCGTCTCCGCCGCCTCCGCTGCGGTGACAATTCTGTGGGCTGAGTCTTCGCTCGCAAACGCCGTAAAATGGGGCAGGACAATGCCATAGTCCATACGCAGTATCTCCTGAGAAAAACATAAAGGCAAGTTTTTGCTGGCTTCGTACGCGCGTGCAAAAGCTTCTCTCTATGCTGCGGCCACGCCGTCTTCCTCTCCCGCAGCCACCCGGAGAATTCCTTCTTGGGCGGCCCGAAACTTCTTACACCAGGTTTTGAGCGCGCTCCGAATTTTTTCTTGTCGCTGAGGGGTGGTGGCGTACTCTCGCACCAACTCGTAGACCGGTTCTCCGTGTGCCTCAGCCTCACCCATATGGGCGTAGAAAAACTCTAGAGCGTGACGAGTCAGGCCATAGTGCTCGGCTAAGCCGTGGACGAGCCGTTCGGTGGAGTTCTCCCTCCGACTTTCTCCGCCGATAGACATAGCCGCTAAGGTTACCAAGCCGTACTCCCTGCGCCCAAGTTCGATGACCCAATCGACATAGTCGAGGGCAGCCCGGGCGACCTTGGGGTAGGTTAACTCTTGCGGAGTGGCGCCCAGGGCTTCGGCCAGCCGCTGAGATAGTCGCCAGTGCGCATCCTCACCACGACCCATTCTGGTCTCCTCGTCAATTAGATTCTCGACAATATGGCGACGAATCTTTTGATCGATCGGACCCAGACCTGTGTTCAGAAAAATTCCGCCAAAGGCCCGGATGTGTTGCCCGGTGCGATAGTGGTGCTGGATGGCCCATTTTTTGAGCGTCTCACGGTCGATGGTGCCAGCCATCACCCCGGCAAAAAAATGGGTACCATACAGGGGCGCTTTTTCCTGCTGTGCCATATAGCCGCGCAGCTCTTTAATAAAGGCGTCCGAATCTGCCGTAGACATTCCACCATCCTCCCCTGTGGTCTTTCGACGTGCAGTCCCTGGGCTATTTTTTGTCTTGACAGACTCATGCATAGCAGACAAGAAACCGGCAAGCAAAAGGAGAAGGAAAAACGGCTGAGATGCATTGACACAGGAGAACCGGCAGGCCAAATAAAGAGGACCCAAGAGGCAACAAGCCGGGAAATGACACACTGGAGACACACTATGGCCGGATACGACAAAGAGATTGATCGTGACAAAGTCCAAGAAATCGCCGAAAATGTTTTTGGACTGCTGAGTGGTGCTGTGATGTCCGCCATGGTGTATCTGGGCGACCGCATGGGACTCTATCAGGCGCTCGAAGATACCGGGCCGATGACGAGTCAGGAACTGGCCGACAAGACGGGTCTACATGAGCGCTGGATTCGTGAGTGGGTACAGGGACAAGCCACAGCCAAGCTGCTTGAATACCGGGGCGAGGGGTGTTTTGAGTTATCACCCGAAGCTGCCCTAGTGCTGGCCAACGAGAACAGCCCGGCCTTTGCCGCAGGTGGGTTTTGCTCTCTCCCGCAGCAAATGGCGGTGCTGGAAAAACTCCCCGAATCGTTCAAAACCGGCATAGGTCTACCATATGACGCATTTGGACCGGAGGGCGCACGCGGAGTTGAGCGGCTGATTGCACCGTGGTTCCGGACTCATCTTGTGCCGCGCGCCCTGCCGCAGCTGGACGGCGTTGTGCCCAAACTCGAGGCTGGCGCAAAAGTGGCTGATGTGGGCTGCGGCTCGGGCGTGGCCCTGATTGAGATGGCCAAGGTTTATCCCAAGTCAGAGTTTCACGGCTATGATATTTCAAAATACGCTCTGGCTCGGGCAGGAGAAAAAAAGGCCGAGGTAGGTCTGCACAACGTCACTTTTCACGATGCCAACGGGGATTCCATCCCAGACGACCACAGCTTTGACTTTATCTCAACCTTTGACTGCCTGCACGACATGGCCAATCCAAGCCCAGTCATGCACGCGATCTATCGGGCCCTCAAGCTGGATGGGACGTGGCTGATTGCCGATATTCACAGTTTGCCGACCTTCGAAGAGAACCTGGAGCAGAATCCTTTGGCCCCTATGTTCTACGGCTTTTCAGTGTTGTGCTGTATGTCATCGGCCATGTCCGAACCTGGCGGCGAGGGCCTTGGTACGCTCGGCTTTACCGAGCCGGTGGCACGCAAGATGGTCTCCGAGGTCGGTTTTACCCGTTTCAAGCGGCACGACTTCAAAAACCCGATTAACGCCTACTACGAAGTTCGGCCGTAGGTACAGGTTTCCACGGCTCGCTCAAACTCCGATTCGTCCTACTGGAATACCACAAATGGGAGACGCCCTGGAAGAAAGTCTTGGGGGCGTGGGGCGAGGACGGCCTCCATCGAAACTGAGAGGCGATTTTTCTGCGGAATCTGGCTCCGGACCGGACCGATAAACTCCCACCCATTCCGCTCCCTTTGGTTTCCTTTTGCCAGCACCCTGGGCCGAGCTTGTTGGTTTTGCTCTAGCATCGGACGCGGCCTCGTCTGAAGCGGTGCACCGGAAGATGGAGGCTCTGCAAACTCAACTACCAGTGCTAGTCGCACGGTGCTTGGCGCTTGATCTTGTCAACCAGATACCACGACATGTAGCCTGCGTATTTGTCCTGGAGATCTTTGCGTCGCCAGTCCTGACCAGTGACAATTTTGCGGCAGTTGACCGTTCCACAGTGGCACTCCATTGCATCCGGTTCGTCGTCGGTCATCGCCCAGTCGTGGGTAAGCTCCTCCCCGGTGACAATGTCGCGCATGGCGACAAATACAATCTGGCCCTGTACGCCGATATTGGGGTCGCAGGAATGATTGCTAAAAATCATGCTACCATTGCGTTCTTCTGCAGACAGCGGACCAATATACAAATCCCCGGCAATTGGGATTTCCGCTGGACCAAGTGTTTTTTCCAGCGCGTCACGGGTTTGACGATTAAAGATATAGCCGCCTTTAACGGCGACGACCTCACCTTTTTTTATCGGTCCAGTGGCAAATAGCCCCCGGCCGTGAATGGGGCTATCTTTGACCGTGGTCCTGGGAGACAGGTAGGACAGACTCGGCATGAAGGGCTCTTTCCCTGTTGGATAGGAGACAAGTTATGCCCTAGTCGCAAGAGTAATTCGTGGCATTAATGCCCGTGAGCTCTAGTCTGATGCCTTTACTGTGGACCCAGGCAGGGGCGCAAAATGGATACTGATAATGCGCCATTTTTCTGCCGGGTGGGCGTAGGTCAGCATGTACTGGCCGTGGGAGATGTTCTGCGTTCCGCCTGTGGGTATGGCCGTCAGTTCGTAGTGGCCCCACGCGACTCCGGTCGATCCGGCGACTAGGTACTGGGGATAGACGAGTCTCAGGACCGCGCTCTCGTGACTGTCAAAATACTCTTTGACGGCCTCCTGAAAAGCGCTTTTGCCTTCAATCGGAAACGGCGAATACAGACCGTACACAACGATATTTTCGTCGGCTGGGTCAACCGCTGCTGCCAGGTCTCTAGTGTTGAGCGCCTGGATTTCTGCTTCAAAACTGTCAATGAGGGCCTGCCGAAGGTCTTGGACCCAGACAGGGGTCCATCCACCAGCACCTAGACTGATGACACCCACCATCAAGCCGACTCGGAGCACGTACATGGGCCCTTCCTTAAGTTCTTACGAGAGCGACGAGAAATCTAGGGCAACCAACACCCATTTGTCAATCTGCTTGGTGTAGGTGAAGGTATAGCGTCCGTGGAGCACCCGGCGTGGACCAACCCGGCGCTGTTCGCGCAAGGTGTAATGTCCCCATGCCAGAGCGCTCGTGCCGATGACCAAGAATTTGGCGTCGACCGGCTCCCATTTGGCATAGTCGTGATCGGCAAAATATTGCCGGATGAGTCGTTGAATAGCAGCCTTACCCTCGACCGCAAAGGGCGTCAGGGTTCCGAATAAGACTGCTTGATCATGGGCGGCGACGGTGAAAGCGTTCGCGTCTTGGCCGTTAAACAAACGAATGTCGGTTTCAAATAGCTTCCTCAGTTGGACGATCTCGTCTTGCTGGGCGGTCGCCGATCCGCTTAGGCTACAGAGGGCTAGGGCCAGGGCCATCAGGAATTTTTTGCCATCCATACGGTCCTCCTAATGGAGCTGCGGAGCGTGTGGTCCTCCTCATTCTTAAAACCTGAGTCCCCAATCCAAAGCAAACACCTCTGGCTCCGGCTACCTCCGGCAGTTGGCGTCCGTTTGAGGGGGTGCCCCGCGGCTGAAAATGCACGTTGACAATACACACTCCTGATGACACATTCCAGCCTGAATGAGGAGATACACCATAATGCGAAAAAACCTCAAACCTGAAGAACTAGGCGACTTTCTGGAACAGGCCAAGTGCGCCACCCTGGCCACCCGTTTCCGCAACGGCACGACGCTCCTGTCACCGGTATGGCACGAGTGGTGGGGAGGTGGTTTTAACGTTACGGTCGCGGCCGGTGACATCAAAGCCCGCCATATCGAACGCGATGCGCGGGTGAGTATCAGCATTGCGGAAGACACGCCGCCGTATCGGGGTATTGAAGTCCGAGGCCGAGCAACCTTTGGCAAAGAAGGAGCCAAGGAGGTCACGCGGCGTATTGCTGTGCGCTATCTCGGTCCTGGGCAGGGTGCTAGCTACGCGGATATGGTGGCCGAGGCCGATCTGGTTCTGATCCGGATTAAGCCGGAAGTCTTACGAGCCTGGGATTTTGCTGATGAGCCGGAACTGGCCGGCTAAAAGGCAGAGATGAAGATGGTGAAGCTCATGGCCTGTTTACGCCGAAAGCCCGGCATGTCGAAGGAAGCCTTCCACCAGTATTGGAAAGATACCCACGGTCCCCTGGTCATAAGCGTGACCGAGCTCAGCCGCTATGTCCGCCGCTATGTCCAGTCCCATACCGACCAGGATGTGGCTTCGTTGTTCCCACCCCAGGCCACCCTATGACGGGATCGCTGAACTGTGGTTTGAGACTATTGAGCAGTTGCAGCAAGCGTTTGCTGAGCCCCGCTATCTGGAAATCATCCGGCCTGATGAACAGCGATTTCTAGATTTGCCGAACTGTGTGTCTTTCATAGTAAATGACGTGCTGATGGTGGAAGCGTAGGCCCCTAGTCTAGTACCAGACCTTTGCGCTCTCATAGCCGGCCACACGTCGTTTCCGTCGACCACCACGCCCGGAATCCCGTAGGTCGGGAATCGCCCGGTCTCATCCTTGACCGACACCGAATTGGCCACCGGCGTACTCACCCGTATGACGTTGTTCTCACGCACCCACAGTATGGGCAGCTTCCACAGGGCCGCCGCGACGCTGTCGACTCATGGAATGGGCTGGCATTCGGTATCCTAGTCCTCTGGTTATCCCGATTCGAGCCGTGCCCTAGAGCTAGCAGGTCTGGCGCCCCCCCCTTCCCTTGCAGAGTAGCTCGCATTTCGTTAAGACAGACTGAACGTTCACTCAGCCCTTAGGAGGAGACGATAATGCAGTCCACATGGGCTACGGCCCTGACGAGTTTTGTCCTTGTGTGCAGCCTGGCCTTTGCCTCTCCTAGCACTCATGCCCAAGAGGCGGATATTGCGGATGAGCTGCGGGACATCTTTTATCCCTACCGTGAGGCTAAGCCTCAGGTCGAGGGTCTCACGCCTGGGATGACGATCACAAAGGACAATGTTCAAGCCGCCGAGAAAGCCCTGCCGCCCGAGATTTTCCGCGTGGTACAGGACGGGGACTTTGAGGTTCAGGTCCAGGAAACCACCGACACCCCCCTGTTTGTCGACTATGTAACCGCCTCGGCGCACAATGTCGGCCAGGTCCAGCTCGGTGCGGACGGCACGCTCAAGAACTATACGGCCGGCCAACCCTTTCCGGTCCTAGACGTGTCCGACCCTCAGGCTGGTGTGAAGGCGGCCTGGAACTATCGTTATCGCTATATGGGCGATAGCCTGCTGACCCAGGGCGTGTTGCGCTCGATCAACAGTTCGGGCCGTGTTGAGCGCAGCGTGGAGACCGACTACGCTCGTCTGTACGGCATGCATCGCCTCGACCCGGCCAAAAATGTCGCAAAATGGGAAAAGGAAGGCACTTGGTGGCGCGAACACTCTGTGGTGTTGCGGCCACAAGATCTTGAGGGTGCCCAAAGTCTATCCTTCCACTACGATAGCGACACCGTCGAGAGCAAGGTATGGGCCTACGATCCGCAGAGCCGCCGAACCCGGAGTATAGCGTCCAATCTGCTTGAGACCTCGTTTGGCTTAAACTTTCTGGTCGAAGACCACGCCGGTTTTCAAGGCTATATCCACGAGCACACCTGGAACTATCTTGGCGAGCAGATTGTTCTGATCCCGGGCATCATCAAAGGCCAGGCGCCCGAGAACTTTGGCGGAAAAGGCAACTGGTATCCCAAGATTCCATGGGAACTCCGTCGCGTGCACGTGGTCGAGGCCAGCCCGCGGGACCCGAGCCATCCTTACGGAAAGCGGCGCCTGTACATTGACCGTCAGCTGTACGCGATTTTCTACTCCATTATCTATGATCGCCAGGGCAATCACTGGCGGACCCTGTTCCATCTCTTGGGCTACTCAGCGTTTCATCCTGATAATATGGACGTGCCGGGCATCTCAGTCCACTTAGGTAATCTGTGTGTGGATTACCAGAATGATAGGGCTAGCTTGTGGACTGGCACAGTGCTGATCAATAAGCCGGTCAAGGCCAAGAGATTTACGGTCAAAGAGATGATCCGTCGCGGAAAGTAGAAAGAAGCTCAGAACTGCTGGCTCACCGCTCGACAGATTTCGAAAGCTCTCTTGCTGCAGGTTTGTATGCATTCCATACCCTATCTTGTTCTCATCCTGATCCTAGTGTTTCAGGGCACCGTCTGGGGGCGTTTTATTGACGAGGCTCAGACCTTGCGGGCGAACGGCCGAGTGTACAACCGGATGGCCATGGCGGTCGAGGAGGCGGATGATTTCAGCCGCATCCAAACTCCTTACAACTCGTTCAATATGTTGCAGAGCAGAACCCTCATTCAAATGGAACTCCGGCACGATCTGATCGACTTGGTCAATAATGACTATGAAGGGCCGCTCAGTATACTGACTCCTATCTTTGCGCCTTACGTGTCTTAGGGCTTGAAGATTTGAGTTACTTTCTGACCTATCGTGGGGAGTATGACGGGGTCTGGGATTACGGGCCGGACGTGTTCAGCGAACGCTACCCAGTGTTGGCCGACTGCGACACGGTTACCAAGAAGAAACGGAGCAAACCGCGCAGCGCTGGCTGTAGCCGTTCAGACACCCGCCGTGATTTGCGCAACCGCCATCGGCTGTTTGAGGCGTATGTCGACTTTTCGTGGGAAGCCCTCTTCATCCGTATCGGCCGCCAAAATCTGTCCTGGGGAGAGACCGACGCCTTTCGCTTGCTCGATCAGATTAACCCGCTTGACGCTAGCTTCGGCGGCTTCCTAGTCACGCTCGATGATAGGCGTGTTCCCTTGGATATGGCCCGGATTGTGTACAGCCTGGAAGATGTCGGACCATTTTCCGAGTTAAACCTCGAAGCCTTTGGAGTGCTCGACGATGCCATCGCCGCGCCAACGCCGAGCGGCTCACCGTGGTCCACACCTAACCCGCCCGGCATTCGCGGCTATGTCAAAAAACCCGCTCGGAATTTGACTGACGCGCGGGGTGGCTTTCGGATGACGGGCCGGGTGGGTGACCTGACCTTGTCTGCGGCCCACTATTATACCTTTCTGGACGCTCCCTTAGTGCAAACCGTCACCTCCTACGGCAGGCCGGTCAACTTGGCACAGTTTGAAGCCGCGGTTGATGGGGGAGAGACGTCCCGCTTTCTGGTTGATAACTTCCAGGCCAACGTACGCTTTCCAAAAATTGCGGTCAGTGGCGCCACGGCCTCATTTAGCGTCCCGCGTCTCGACGCGATTGTGCGCAGCGAGGTGGCGGTCTTTTGGCGGGAGTATTTCACAAAGAATTTCGGACCGAATGCGATTCTCGGCCCAGCCCTAGAAGGCGAGATCACACCCGGCTTCCGCCAGGTCGGCGTGAACCCAGACGGTTCGCCGCTGCTGAGCTATAAGAGTGACATCGACCGTTCACACGTTGTACGCTGGGCGCTCGGCCTGGATGTGAACCGCTATATTCGGTCCTTAAACCCGCAGCAGTCGTTCATCTTCAGTGGTCAGATGTTTGCTACTCATATTGTTGATTTTGATAACACACCGCTCAAAGACGTACGGCCATACGGTTTTGGTCACTATGCGGTGGGAGTCCGTGACCCCAACCATGACGCCCTCGTTGAGATCGATCAGCATCAGTTTGTGAACACGTTTAGCATCTCTACCTCGTTTCGATCAGGCGTGATTGCACCCCGCCTGGTGTTTTTCTACGACTGGCAGGGCTCCTGGTTGGTGCAGCCGGGGGTGATCCTGACCCGCGATCCGTTTCGGCTGACCCTGCAGTACAACTACATCGACGGGCAATTTAACGGCATTGGTTTTTTGCGCGACCGCGATAATCTGATTACCCAGCTAGAAATGGTGTTTTAGCCAGAGGTTGCGGAAATTCTTGCAACCCGGACGCAAATCCATCCAGGCTTGATCACCCATCATCACCAAATGGTCGGCTCCCGCTACGCCCCAACGGGCAATTAGAGAGCGCTCTGGCTGGAGAAAAAGACTATGCTCAAGTTTTTTCTTTTTTCCGCCGCCCTGATTGCATCCTGGGTCGTCGGGTCAACCGTGTCGCCGACCTGGACGGTGAATCGGGTAGTGTTGGACGTCCACACGAACAGCGACGGACGCCTTTACTATATCGCCCAGGGCGAGCCAGTCTATTTTGAGGCGGTGTCTATCGAACAGGCAGAGCTCAACCCGGCGCGCGTTGCCGGCTCGCGCGACGCACCGGCGGTCACGCAGGAGTTTGTTTCGGCAACCGAGGTTGACGACGGGCAAGACACGCCCGTCTATTATAGGCTCTTCGCTCAGCATCATTGGGGCTACTGGTCCTTACTGCCGGCGATCGTCGCTGTGTTCCTGTGTTGGGTTACTAGGGAACCCGTCACCGCGCTACTGGGCGGGATCGCTTCCGGCGCGCTAATTCTGGGCCGGTACGACCTCACTGGTCAAGTACTGATTCCCGCGCTAGCTACAACCAACGTAGCTGGCATTCTGTTACTCTACCTGTGGCTGCTCGGAGGGTTGATGGGGATCTGGTCGCGCACCGGCGCAGCGCAAGCCTTCGCTGAGCTCATGAGTGCGCGTTTCGTTCGCGGTCCGAGGACCGCAAAGCTCGTAGCCTGGCTGCTCGGTGTCATTTTCTTCCAAGGTGGTACCATGAGCACAGTGCTGGTCGGTACAACGGTCAAGCCCATTGCCGACAGGGAAAAGGTGAGCCACGAAGAGCTGGCCTATATTGTCGATTCGACCGCCTCGCCCATCGCCTCGCAGCTTGCCTTCAACGCTTGGCCGGGCTATGTGCAGGCATTCATCTTTGTTTCCGGGGTTGGCTTTCTGGCCACCGAAGCGGACCGTATTGGCTTTTTCTTTCGGAGCGTTCCGTTTTGTTTCTATGCTATATTCGCGGTCCTTGGCACCTTTCTGCTCAGCATCGAGAAGCCCCTGTTCCTCGGTAAGGGCTTGACGGCGGCTAGGTACCGCTCCCGCACCACCGGCCAGCTTGATGCTGACCGGGCCGAACCGCTGAGTGCCAAGGAATTGCAGGCCAGCAATGTACCCGATGGCTATACGCCGCATGTGTTGGAGTTTTTCCTCCCCCTGGGAGCGCTGATAGGAGTTGCCATCAGCACCTTTGTCGTCACCGGCTCGCCTAACGTACATTGGGCCTTTGGCGTGGCCCTGATCCTGGCGACGGGCATCGCCCTGGCCAGGGGTATGGCGCTCAAAGAACTCATGGCTGGATTTCACGACGGCATTAGAGGCGTCGTGCTCGGCTCCGTCATCCTGCTGCTGGCGATCACAATCGGCGGTGTCAACACCCAGACCGGCGGCGCGGTTTTTCTGGTAGAGCAGCTTGGCGAGAGTATTCCCTATTTCCTCCTGCCAGTCCTACTCCAGCTCCTCACCATCATTATCGCCTTTTCCACTGGGACAAGCTGGGGAACCTATGCCGTGGCTTTTCCGCTCGCCATGCCACTCGCCTGGGCGATTGCTGGAGCACACGGTCTGGCACATCCAGAGCTGTTCATGACGCTATGCTTTGCTGCGGTGATGGACGGCAGTGTCTATGGAGACCAGTGCTCGCCAATCTCGGACACGACAGTGCTAAGCGCAATGTGCACCGGCTGCGACCTGATGGACCACGTCAAAACGCAGATCCCGCAAGCCTCGGTTGCCGCCGGTCTTGCGGCCATCTGTTGGACCTGTATCGCCTTTCTGACCGCCTGAGCTAGGCATCGCTGAGCGAATATGTCCGATAGCCCGATTTCTTCCTCACACTTCTAACTCAATCACCCTGCCGTCGCGCTTGCTCATATTGATATGTTCGACGTATGGCCGCACTACACTGATCCGCTCAATCTTGCCTTCGAGTTCTTCGCCTGGACTGGTGCCTTCACCTGTGTCCTTGCGGGTGACATTGATGAACTGACATTCTGAGGCAAGAGTCACGGCGTTGTGCCAGGTGCCCTTATAGATAAAAGCTGCCTGACCGGGGTCAACCATAAACGCGGCAATTTTATCGTAGTCCAGCTCATAGCCATCCGGGCCCGCCTCGCGATTACCCGGCGGTGGAGCAACCACTAGGACCATCGAACCCTGAATCGGAATAAAGGTTTGATTATAGCTAAAGTGGATCGCCATCTGGTCCATCCGGTTAGCGGTGGCCCGATATTTGAAGCGCAACAGCTCCATGGCGACCCGGCCTTTTTCTGCCTCTGGGTAGATCAACTTTTTGCTCTGCAGCAACTTGCCATACGGCTCAAAGGCCTCCGGTGTCAGCGGTTGAATCTTGACTTTGATCGTGTGGTCCATGCTCTCCCTCCTTAGCTAAGGACACTGGGAATAAAACATAAGACGTCAGAAAAGCAAGTAGCAGGGGCCGGGGTTTTACATCTCCTCAGCCTCCCGCCGGACGGAAGCTAGGAGCATACCTGTAAGCTTTTTCAGGCAGGCTCCGGGCCAGTAGATTCTGTCCGAAGTAGTGTTCCCGTTTGTCTCCATAGAAGGAAATCTTTCTTTTGTGTTTCAAGGAGTTTGGCGAGAATATCAGCCAACTTTTCAACAGGCTTGCCACGAATGTTGATCACTCGTTGGAACATACTGTACTGCATCGTTGAATAGCTGGTGGACTTCCAGTTCCAAATGCAGCGGGCAATTACAATGTCGAGATAACTAGCGACGATGCGCAGCTCACGGAGGATGACCTCCTCGCTGTCGGCCCAGGCCAGTGGAGCGAGCAATACAGGGTATTGGAGTGTATAGTGCACACTGTAATGGAGGGACTTCAAGGCCGTTGTCAGTGTGGTTCTCGGCCATCTGACAGAGACATCCATACGGTACTCGTAGAAGTCGAAGTCTTCCTTACATGAATCTGGCGAAATCGGCGTCCTACAAAGACCTAATCGCTGCTCTCGAAACGCTGTGCGGCGAAGAGGACCTCCATACTGTCCTGACGCTCGTCCACGTCCAGATTGAACGAACACGTACCGAATTCACAGGACTAGATGAGGCGCGCAATCTCTTCCTTCAGGCTGTCGCTATTGTTGAGTTGACGGTAGATGTAAATGGGCAGCAGCGTTAAGGAGGTCGAGCGCTGTTGACCACTGCCGTGATCATATTTTTCTTAAGGCCGCTTCTCCGTTTACTGAGCCACAGCTTGTGGCTGACGCGCTTTAGCCTCTGCGCAGTGGTGGTGTGGGCGTTGCCGCGGCCGCCTCAATTCAGACCGGCCAGCATGCGCCGCTAGCTTTCATTCCACACTGGTATCTCAGACTGTCTATTCTCCGCTGCTGATTCTCTCTCGGTTCCGTAGAGAATCCGATCTAGTCCTCGGAGAGGGCCGTCGGGGACCTCTCCGGTTCCCCCGTACACGCGGGGATAGACCAGAAAGTCTTGGGGAAGGGGTTAGATATCGAGGTTCCCCCGTACACGCGGGGATAGACCTGTCCAACACGCTTTACAGTCTTCCGATATGACGGTTCCCCCGTACACGCGGGGATAGACCGCATCCGGGTGGGCTCGATGTCCATCCGCCCGCGGTTCCCCGTACATGCAGGGATAGACCTTCCCGGCTATGCGCCATGCACAACGCGTTGAGCGGTTCCCCGTACATGCAGGGATAGACCTCACGATTCGAGCCTAGCGTCTTGGCCAACCTGTTCTAAGCGGATGATCACGTCCTTGGGATTAATCCGCCTTTTAAAGAAAAACACGCTGCCTGGCACGTCTTTGAAATCTTCCTCACCAACATTCAGATCGGCCGAGACTGCCACGACCATATCGGTTCGGCCGGACCGTTTCAGCTTCATCAGCTTTCTGGCCAGATAGTCGGGGCGCCAAAAGCCGACGATCTCCAGCAGGGCGGTGCGGCCGTCAGGATGGCGGAAGGCAAAGTCGGGGATAAAGACCGTATCTTTGAGGTTGATAATGGCGACCTCGCGTTCAATCTCCCAGCTGCTCTCAATCTCACCAAAACGCTCGGCAAACGTCCGCTCCAACAGCGAGTCATACACCGTGCTGTCGCGGTAGTGAGAGCGGAGCCCGACACTTTCGTCAAGCGGAAAAAACCGCCGTTCCCCGTTTGAAGAGACGATCTCGGCCTCCATTTTCCAGCGCGTGCACAGCAACAGGGCGGGCAAAAAAACTGCCAGCTTTAGGCCGTACTTCTGAGACAGGCGAAATAAACTGACCGGGCCGTCAAGCAGGATCTCATAGCCACTGTCCAGATCGCCCTGAATGGTATGCATGAGCTGGTAGAACTTCACAAACTTGAACAGCTGCTTATAACGGCTGGGAATATTACGAAAGACCGACAGCTTCATCCGGATGCAGCGGTACAGCAGGGCTTGGGCCAGGGCGACGTTATAGCGCTGGAGCAACCACTCGGACTCGGGCGGATCGAATCGAGTCAGAATATGGTTGTCCGGCAGGTCGGCGTACACCGCCCAGGCCAGCTGCTCCACGTCGGTTTGGTATTCAGCGGCTACCGTGGCCAGGATGTCGTCCTTGGAGACGGGATGAATGATATCCGGCCGCAGCACGACCGGATGGTTCTCCCGCGCCAGGCCAAACAGCCGCTGGCGGACCTCGGCTGGGGGGGCAATGCTACGCTCGCTGAACTCACATCGGTCGTCCCGCAGCAGCTTGGCCAGCCCGCGCTGAATCCGATAGTCGGTGCTGTCCTGCGCATACTGGTTCAGGGCGTCGGTCAGCTCGCGCCGGGTTTTGCCCTGATGGTCGTGGAAAATAGCGATCAGCTGTTCGGCTAGCGTACGAAAGCGAGGCGCCTCGGTCTTAATGTAGCGCGGATAGATGTACGGCCCTTGGCTGCGCGTTTGGAGGAGGTCGGAGGTCAGCATCGTACTTGTGGCCTAGCCGGGCGACAGTATAGCTTCAGAGTCTGCGATTTTTTTCAGACCGGGGCAAGACCCGAGTCGCTGCTTGATCTCTCCCCTCCTTTAGGCTAGACATCGGGCTCCAGAGCACGAGGAACCACAACATGGCAGACTATCACAATCTGATATTTGAAAAGCGTAACAACATCGGCTATCTGACCCTGAACCGCCCCAACAAACTGAACGCGCTGAGCCCGGAGTTGATGGCTGAGCTAGGGCAGGTGCTGGACACGATTGAAGACGACCCGGACGTCAAAGTCGTTATTCTGACCGGCGCCGGACGCGCCTTCTCTGCCGGCTTTGATATTGGCGCGCCGGAGGGCGAGCCGGAGCTATACGACCGCGCGGCCGACACATGGCGCTCATCTCTTAAAAAAAACATCAACATCTTTCTGAAAATCTGGCACTCTGCTAAGCCGTATATCGCCGCCATTAACGGCTATGCGCTGGCTGGAGCGTGTGAGCTAGCCCAGCTGTGCGATATCAAAATCGCCTCTGAACAGGCCACGCTAGGCGAGCCGGAGATTCGCTTTGGGACGGGGCCGCCGGTCTTGATCACTCCCTTTAGCGTGGGCCTGGCCAAGGCCAAAGAGTTGCTGCTGACCGGAGAGACGCTGTCTGCCCAGGAGGCCGAACGGCTGGGCATGATTAACAAGGTCGTCGCTCACGACCAACTCATCCCCGAATGTGAGAAGATGGCCCGCACAATGATCAAAATTGCTCAGGTCGGAGTCAAGTACAATAAAATTGCGATCAACCGTGCCTTTGAAAACATGGGTTTCCTGAACAGCATTGAACAAAACCTCGACCTGGTGACCCTGTTCGATACCACTCGGACCGAAGAGCAAGAAACGTTCAACCAAATCCGCAAGGAAAAGGGCCTGCGGGCCGCACTTGACTGGCGGGACGCGCGGTTTAAAGATGAGAATGACTGAACGGCTCAATGCCCCGCTCCCCCTTTGTCTGCTTCCTCAGTATGGTGTTCGTGGCGTGCCTGTTCGGCTCCACAACACAGGCCCAACCGCCTGAGCTGATCGCTGTTCCAACGAACGAGCTGATCACGGTTGACGGCGCCTTCAGCGAGGCAGTCTGGCAGTCGGCCCAGGCCATAGACACGCTACGTCAACGCGAGCCGGACGCCGGCGCTCCGGCGTCTGAGCGAACAGAGATACGCGTCCTGTACTCGCCCACCCGGCTCTACATTGGCATTACTTGCTTTGACTCGACCCCAGAGGCGATTGTGGTGTCTCGCTTTGATCGTGATGCCGCCCTTGACGCCGACGACCGGGTGAGTCTGCTGTTCGACACCTTTCACGACAGGCGCAATGCCTTTGTCTTTCAGATCAACGCCGTGGGGGCCAGGTTTGACCAGATTATCTCTGATGAAGGACAAGATCTGAATCCGGACTGGAATGGGATCTGGTACGCCAAGACCCAGTTTACCACCCAGGGCTGGAATGCGGAGGTGGCGATTCCTTTTCAGACACTCAGCTTTGCGCCTCATCAAACCGTCTGGGGATTTAACGTCCAACGGGTGCTGAAGCGCAATAACGAAGAGGCGGTGTGGGCCGGGTATCGGCAGAACCTAGACTTTTTTCGGGTATCGGAGGCCGGCCTGTTGACCGGCTTGGCCGCTGTCAGACAAGGGCTAGGCCTGGACGTGTCTCCGTTTCTGTCGACCATTCCCAGACGGGGAGCGACCAACTTCCAGCCAGGACTGAACGCCTTCTACAAGCTCACCCCGGGGCTAACCCTGAGTGTTACGCTGAACACCGACTTCGGGGAAACTGTGGTTGATGATTCCCAGATTAATCTGACCCGTTTCTCCCTGTTTTTTCCCGAGAAACGCCAGTTCTTCTTGGAGGATGCTGGAAATTTTGCGGTCGACGATCTGACCGGCACGTCTCGTCCCCTGGTCCTAATCCCCTTCTTCAGCCGGCGAATCGGCCTGGACCAGGACGGCAAGGCCGTCGATCTGCTAGGCGGCGTCAAGCTGAGCGGTCGGACCGGCCCCTATCGGGTAGGCCTCATGAGCGTCCAAGCTCAAAAGCGAGAGCCCGTCCCAGGTGAAAATTTCAGCGTCATCCGTCTCAAACGCGACCTGTTCACCAAATCCTCAATCGGCTTTATCGCCACCCGACGCACCCCCGAACGTGGATTGGCAACCGGCCTGGCCGGAGGCGATTTTCGCTATAGCACCTCGGAGCTAGGGGGGGAGAAAAATCTGTCGTGGTCGGCATTTTTTCTGAAGAGTTTTATTCCGGGAGCGACCAGAGACATGGCCTGGGGCACAGCGCTCAACATGCCTAACGACACCTGGGAGGTCTCGACCTCATATCACGAGGTGCAGGAAGATTTTGATGCCACAATGGGCTTTGTACGGCGCTCCGGCATTCGCCGCTTTCGCTGGTTTGTGCGTGCTGCGCCACGCCCGGGGCGCTGGGCCACCCGCCAAGTCTCGTGCGGCTCAGGCGGCAGCTATTACGCTGACCCGCAGACCAACCAACTGCTGACCCGCTTTGTCGGCTTTCCCTGCTGGTGGCGCTTTGATAGCGGGGACGAGATCAGGGCCTTCACCTTTGCTTCCTTTCAACGCCTGGTCGAAGGGTTTGAGATTAGCGACGGGGTGACTATCGCCCCGGGCAGCTATCACTACCGCCGCTACCGAACCGAATTCCAGAGCGCCGATAAGCGTCCGGTCGTCCTCTATCTCCGCTATGAGTGGGGAAGATTTTATAGCGGAAAACGAGACGACTGGACCGGACGGGTGGAGTTGCGGCCAGGCCCCTCTGTCTTCTTCAGCACGGAGTATCAGCAAAACGATCTCCGCTTGGCCGAGGGGAATTTTGTTGTTCGTTTGATCCGGACCCAGCTGAGTCTCGCGCTCAATCCCGACCTGTCGTGGTTCAGCTTGGTGCAGTATGACACGGTCTCGGATATGCTCAGTCTGAACAGTCAACTGCGCTGGATCATCGAACCCGGCAATGATTTCTATATCGTCTATAACCACAATTGGCACGCGCAGGCCGGCAGGTTCCAGTCCGCCCTGCGTGAGGGCCGGATTAAGGTTCGTTATACGTATCACTTCTAAGCTACGGTCTCGTGTTGTCCGACTGCGTGATCTCGTCCCGCGTTCTCTCCGGGATTGCGATAGGCCATGGACACTGCGCAATGTCAAGGTGCGCCGGATGAGAAGGTGGTGGCTGGTGCTAGTCGGTGCAGGATGCCTGTTCGCCACACCGGCATCCGCCGCACGCCCCTCCTTGGTCGCGGTTCCAACGACCGAGCCGATCACGGTTGACGGAGTCCTTGATGAGGACGCCTGGCAGCATGCCCAGACCATAGACACGTTACGCCAACGGGAACCGCACGAGGGGCAAACAGCCTCCGAACCGACCCAGGTTCGGGTCGTGTACTCTCCGACCCATCTGTACGTTGGGGTACGCTGTCTTGACTCGGAGCCCCACGCCATTGTCGCCACCCGTTTTGATCGGGACGCTGACCTGGAGGCGGACGACCGGATCAGCCTGCTCCTTGATACGTTCCACGACCGGCGTAACGCCTTTATTTTTCAGATTAACGCGGTTGGAGCTCGCTTTGATCAGATTATCTCGGATGAGGGACAGGACCGGAACCCACACTGGAACGGCATCTGGTATGCCCGCACGCGGATAACACAGCACGGCTGGACGGCCGAATTCTCGATCCCGTTTCAAACCCTGAACTTTAGCCCTCACCACTCGACCTGGGGCTTCAACGTTCAG
Source organism: uncultured Binatia bacterium (SeqCode) (assembly GCA_965214605.1). Taxonomy (GTDB): domain Bacteria; phylum Desulfobacterota; class Binatia; order Bin18; family Bin18; genus JAAXHF01. The sequence goes on from OZ243961.1 coordinate 2,540,117, forward strand.
CGCATCATCAAGCGGCGGAACGAAGAGGCAGTGTGGGCCGGCTACCGGCAAAACCTCAACTTTTTCCGGGTGTCGGAGGCTGGCACCTTGACCGGACTAGGCGGCCTGTCGCAGGGGCTAGGAATCGACGTCGTCCCCTCGTGGTCACTGATACCGAGACGCAGGGCGACGAACTTCCAGCCGTCTCTTGACGTTTTTTCAAAGCTCACACCAAGCTTGACCCTCAGTCTGAGTCTCAATACCGACTTTGGCGAAACCGAGGTGGACGACGCTCAGGTTAACCTAACCCGTTTTTCGCTCTTTTTCCCCGAGAAACGCCAGTTCTTTTTGGAGGACGCCGGTAACTTTGCGGTCGATGGGCTGACCCCGACGTCCGGGCCGCTGGTCATTATTCCTTTTTTCAGTCGCCGAATTGGAATTTCCGACGATGGGAAAACCGTTGACGTGGTCGGCGGCGGAAAGCTCAGCGGCCGGACCGGGCCGTATCGGATTGGCATGATGAGCGTACAGACCCAGAACCGTGGTCGGGTGCCGGGTGAGAATTTCAGTATCATCCGGGTCAAACGCGATATCCTGACCAAATCCTCAGTCGGGTTTATGGCCACCCGCCGGACCCCGGAACGGGGACCGGCAACGGGCCTGGCGGGTGGTGATTTTCGCTACAGTACCTCAGAGCTGGCAGGCGATAAGAATCTGGAGTTCTCCTCCTTTTTTTTACGCAGCTTCGTGCCGGGGACGACCAAAAACCAAGCCTGGGGGAACCAGATTAGCCTGCCCAACGATACGTGGCACATTTTTGGCACCTACCGTGAGGTGCAAAAAGAGTTTGAGGCGACTATGGGCTTTGTGCCACGCACGGGCATCCGACGTTTCGGCTGGTTTGTGGAATACGCCCCGCGGCCCAAACTCTGGCAGACCCGCCAGGTCAGCTGCGCCTTTGACGGCAATTATTTTGCCGACCCGGATATGGGAACGCTGCTGACGCGGAACGTCAACTTTCCGTGTGAGTGGCGGTTTGAGAGCGGGGATGTCGTCCGTTTCCGAACGATTCAGACCTTTGAGCGCCTGCACGACACGTTTACCATTAATGAGGGGGTGACGATCCCAGCGGGCGCCTATGTCTTTCGACGCCAACGGCTTGAGTTTGATAGCGCGGATAAACGCAAGGTAGGGGTCTTTGCCCGCTACCAGTGGGGACATTTTTTTAGCGGGCGGCGGGATGACTGGATCGGTCGGCTCACCTTTCGACCCGGCCCCTTCGTCTTTTTTAGCGGCGAGTACCAGCAGAACGATGTCCGCCTCCCGTGGGGCAGCTTTGTGGTGCGCTTAGTCCGGGCCCGTCTCAATCTGGCCCTCAACCCGGATGTGTCGTGGTTCGCCTTTGGGCAGTACGACACGGTTTCAGACACCCTGGGACTCAATACCCAGCTGCGTTGGATTATTGAGCCGGGCAACGAATTGTTTGTGACGTATAACCATAACTGGCTCATTCGTGACGGCGATATCCATGCCACGCTGCGCGAAGGGCGGATTAAGGTCCGCTATACGTATCGGTTCTGAGGGGTCTTGGTCTTATCTTAAAGCGGTACCTCTCACCCTGCGTACGAGATCGCTACCCCGCGGCCAAGCCCCTCAGACACGAGTTGTCAGACCTGGGAGCACGGCCCCCGAATATCAAACGACCGCCGGGTTTCCATCCTGCGGTACCGCCTGCCTGCTCTCCTTCCAAAACCGATTCAGCCTGGAGCTCAGCGGCGCGGGTCCTAATATAACACCTGTCCATACGCCATTGGGCGCAGTGGTCAGGCGCCAGGGCATAGCTGTATGGGTGCGGACACCCACCTCTGGATGTTCCAGTCGGGCAAAAAAGCCGCGCGCGTTCAGATGTGGATATCGGCCAGATCTTTGCTGGTCATGGACGGAAAGGCCGCGACTCCCGCCGCCTGCAGCGTCTTAGTCACCTCCCACTTGTCTTGGTCATGCGTCCAGGCGGTCAGCAGCTCCTCTAAAGCGTCTTCGTTGACCTTACGGGCGGGTGCGGTCTGGAAACGTGCGTCGCTGGCCAGCTCAGGCTTAGCGATTGCCCGACACAGCGCCTGCCACTCGTCATCCGTGCCGCATGCAATGCTGACCCACTCGTCCTGTCCGACACACCGGAAACAATTATGGGGAGCCATGATCGGGTCGCGGTTACCGATGCGCGGTGGCTGGCGCTGATTCATAGCGTGGTCCATCCAGCCCTCAAAGACCAAGACCGCCATCGACTCCCACAGCGACACGTCAATATACTGGCCTTGGCCGGTCCGCTTTTTGGCGACGAGAGCCGCAGCAATGGCCACTGCCGCGTTCAAACCGGCGTTGGGATCGCTGTAGGAAACGCCGACTTCACTCGGTCCGCCGTCCGCATAGCCGGTCAGTGACGACAGCCCGGTCAGAGGAACGATCGCCGGACCACAGCCCATATGGTTCTTTTGGGGGCCGGTGTGTCCATAGCCCGAAATGGACGCCATGATGAGGCCGGGATTGACCTGCTTGTGATCTTCATAGCCGAGTCCCAAACGTTCCATGACGCCGGTAGCGTAATTTTCGACCACCACGTCAGAGACTTTGATTAAGGCTTTGGCGATCGGTATGGCTTGCGGTTTGCTCAAATTGAGTAGGGTACTCTTTTTGCCCTGATGGCACTGGTTGGCATAGCCGGAACGGTTCAGGCCGCGCTCCATACCGGTCGGATAGATCGGAACCCGCCGGCCTAGGTCTGGTCGGGTCTGAGACTCAACCCGAATCACTTCGGCTCCGAGATGGGCGAGTTGCATAGCACAAAACGGCCCGGCCCAGCTAAAATCGACCACGCGAATCCCTGCAAGCGGCAGGTGGGGAGCGGCCGACGGGGGGGTGAGGACTGGGGGCGGGGGGATCTGTGGTTGTCCTGAAAACGATACGGCGGACCGAGATGGGTGAGGGGTTCCGGCTTTGGGGTGCGTTACCTCGACAAAGATATTTCTCTCCTGGAGCTGCTTTTGCTTGGGCAGCTGATCCATACAAAACAGATCCGCGGCTCCTGCCCGGCCTTGAACAGCTCCTCGACTGTCCAGCCCTGCATCCACTCGTCCAGATACGGCTTGAGCACGTCCCAGTTCTGAGCCCGCATAAACGGGTCTTGGAAAATCTCCCAACTTGCCCACTCCGGGTTGCCCATTAGCTCGACCAGACGCAACCACTGATCTTGCTCAACCGTCACCACAAAAATCAGCCCATCCTGGCACGCAAACATACCCCACGGCGCGAGGAGCCGTCGACCTAGGCGTGAGGCGACCTGGCCCATATAGCTGTAGTAGACAAAGTTCTGTTCCAGGAAAGATGCGACATACTCTTGGACCGACAGACCGATGTGCCCTCCCTGTCCGGTCTCCAAGCTCTTGGCGTAGGCCGCCATGGACACCATCGCAGCGGTCAGCCCGGCCGGCAGATCAGCCTGATGGCCGGCCGCTTTGAGGGACGGTAAATCGGGCCGTTCTGACGTCCCCGGACTGAGCCACGCCCAGCCGCCGTGGGCGGTGGTGAGTTCGTAGGCCCGATAGTCCTTGGACGGGCCCGTTAGCCCGAACGGGGTAATAGAGCACATCACCAAGCGGGGGTTGAGCGGTCGAAAGGGCTCATGGGCAATCCCCAGCTCATTCATTCGGGGGGGCGGATAGTTGTGGATGAGAATATCGGTCTCGGCGATGAGGTCGATGGAGAGCAGGACGGTCCTGAACGAAATCCAGAGTCACACTCCGTTTGTTGGTATTCAGCGCCAGGAACGTTCCGCTTTTTTCCGCATCGGCAACACCGCGGGGGAAGGGCCCCGCCGGCGTGCGGGATCGCCACCGGGCTCTTCGATCTTTATGACCGCAGCGCCAAGATCGCCAATCAGCTTGCTCGCATAGGCCGCGGACACCATCTCGCCTAGCTCTAGCACCTGTATTCCCTCAAGCATGACATGCTCCTCCTTGTGTGAAGATGCTAGGGTGTACATATTTTCGAGCTCCTCCTCAACTGTCCGACCGAGAACCGGACCGGCCCAATCAACAGAGGGACCTTCTCTTGACCAAGTCAGCCGGTCTGGTTAGGGTTTTGTCAGGAGGCAGCAATGGCAGTCGATGTAGCAGTCCTCACAAATCAGCTTCAAGATTTCGTCGGAGCGCACTATGGGAAGGATGCCGAGGCCAGTCAGGTGGAGGTCATGCCCGGTCACGCCGGCCTCAGCTTTGGCTTTCGGATCGATTTCTCTCAAGATGGCCAGGCCCGCCATGAATCGCTAGTTATGCGCCTGCCGCCCAAAGGCGTGCGGCAGAGCGGCAATACGGATGTGCTGCGCCAGGTGCCGCTGCTGCACGCGCTCAAACGCCGCGGGGTGCCGGTGCCAACGGTACGCTGGTCGGGTGATGACCTGCGCTGGTTTGAGGTGCCGTACATCATGGTTGAGCGGCTCCCGGGCCGGACTTTTAACGTCTGGGAGCCGGACGCGTCGTTTGACACTAGCCCATCAGCAGTGGCGGAGCTGTATTATCAGGCGGTCGATGCCCTCGTTCAGGTCCACAGCCTGGACTGGCAAACCGAGTTGGCAGGGTGGGAACAGCCGCGTTCCTTGGAGACTGAAATCCGTTTTTGGGACGCGATTTTGGCCAAAGCCGCAGAGCCGCAGTGGGTCAGCCAAGGGCAAGAAGTTCGAGAGCTGCTGCTGGCCAGCCAACCCCCCACGCCCCCCATGGGTCTCTTTCATGGAGACTTTCAGGGGACGAATTTTCTGTTTGATGGAGACCGTCTTATTGCCCTGCTGGACTGGGAAATCTCGGGGATTAGTGGCCATCTCCTCGATGTTGGCTGGCTCCTAGTTTTTACCGACCAGAAGAGTTGGGCGGCCGGCCATCGACCGATTGAGGCCGCGCCGTCCGCCCAAGACCTGATTGCCCGTTACGAAGACGGTATGCGCCGCAAGGTGCCGGATATTGGCTGGTATCAGGCGCTGGCCGGCTACCGCTTTGGCGTTATTAGCGGCTTTAACGTCATGCTCCATCGGCGCGGCAAACGCCACGACCCGGAATGGGAGGTGATTGCTCCCTCGGTCTCGTCGCTGTTCGGCCAGGCCAAGCGGCTGCTGATGCCGGCGGGATGATGGACGACGGCTGAGACGGTCCCCGGACCCGAAGAAGGCTAGCGCGCTCCGGCGACACGGCCACAGGGCTATTGAGCGACGGCCTCCTGCAAGCGCGCATAGCTGGCCGTAAACCCCTTGAGCGAAACCTCTACCCGGACGACCTGTGCTCCGGTCGATTCGACCATCTTGGTGGCAAGGATCCGACCCGCTCTGAGCTGTCCCAGGATTGCCTCGTCGAGCAGTCCTCGGGCGAGGCAGCCTTCCGGGAGACAGGTCTGAAACGGCAGACTATAGCTCTTCCCTTCATCAATCTGCAGCACGATGCCTCTGTCCAGAAGGAGGCCGAAGGGGGTCAGAATGGTGATTTCAGCACCGCTTGCCTGGTGCGGTGCCAGTGTCACAGTCAAAAGTTGCTGGGTCTTTCCCGACTTCTCGTCATGCCAGCTGAGACGCTGCTCCATAGAACACCGCCGAACCTGTTGGCCGTCCTCGGTCTCGTGAAGCGCGCAGCGGGCCATCCAGTCGCCATAGGTCTCAAAAAATCGGCTTGGAACGGGGGCACTGGTCTGTGCCGCCACGGTCTCGACAAGGCGGCTGGCGGGCACGAGCAGCAGCGTCACCAACAGCAAACTGCTGTACGCAGCGGGCCGCTTGAACCTCGACCAGCAGCGCGTCGTCCGCCAAGTCATGCCCAGAGTCTCCACTGCTCGGCCCACGGACCACCACAAAAAGGGGGCGAAGTGCCCCCCCCGATATCTACGCTTTGGCAGCCGATTTTCTCGCCGCCCTTCTGGCGGTTGTGGCTTTTTTGGCAGCTGCTCTGGACGGGCCTAGACTCCCCTCTTTGAATGCCTTGGAAGGGGAGAAGGTAATTCTTTTACTGGCTCTCTTGCGAATAGGCTCGCCTGTCCGAGGGTTGCGATACGTCCGCGCCTTGACCGGCTTGAGGCTGAAGGTGCCCAGGTTTGGGATTCTCAGCTCTTTTTCTTTTTTGACGGTCTTGGTGATAAAGGTCACTAGAGCCGTCAGGTTCTCATCCGCTTGGCTACTAGGGATCCCACCCCAATCATCGGCCAACTTCTTCACCATATCTGCCTTCTTCATAACATCACTCTCCCTTCTCTACATCTCTCTCGTGAGAGGTTTATTGGTACGTATTGGGGTCTTTCCCCTGATGAACACGGTATTTTTTAGCCACCATGTCCAAAAAAATCAATAAATTCCGGGAATAATGAGAAAAAATAATGAGAGAAGTCGGCGAGGCTAATGGTACATCTCAACTAGGTCAATCATGCCGCACCGTTTGAGCTCCTTGAACAGCCGTCCTTTGACCTGCTGGACCGTTTCCATCCGGACCGCCTCTTGGGTCAAACGACGTGCCGATCTGGCCGACAACGAGCGCAGGACCCGTTTGATGACCGGCACAAAGAAGGGTTTCATGCTGAGTTCGTCGAGTCCCATTCCCAGCAGCAACAGCGTACACAGCGGATCGGCCGCCATCTCGCCACACAGGCTGACCCGCTTGCCAGCCTGCTTAGCCGCCTGGACGGTGGTGTAAACGGCCTTGAGCACGGCCGGGTGCAGGGGCTCGTAGAGAGGCGCAACTTTTGGGTTGTTCCGATCAACGGCTAAGACGTACTGAATCAGGTCATTCGTCCCAATACTAAAAAAGTCGACATCCTGGACTAGCCGTTCAGCCATCAATACGGCGGCCGGAACCTCAACCATCATGCCAATCGGCATAGTGGCGTCAAACGCCTGCCCCTCTTTGTGCAGTTCCTCTTTGGCCTGGGCGAAGAGTTCTTTGACCTGATTCAGTTCTTCAAGACTCGAGATCATGGGAAACAAGACCCGCACTGGTCCGTGTGCCCCCGTGCGCAGAATAGCCCGGAGCTGGACTTTAAAGAGCTCGTGCATCTCGAGCGAGATGCGGATCGAGCGCCAGCCCAAAAACGGATTGTCCTCCTGGGGCAGGCGCAGATACGAGGGGTATTTGTCGGGTCCGAGGTCAAGCGTCCGAATCGTCACAGGCCAGCCGTCCATGCTCTTGAGCACGCGCCGGTAGAGGGAAAACTGTTCCTCTTCGCTCGGAAAATCGTGATAGGTCAGAAACGGCACCTCGGTCCGGTACAGACCGATCCCCTCGGCTCCGTGGCGTTTGGCGAACACGGTGTCGCTCAGCAACCCAACGTTCGCTCCGAGGCTGATCCGCACCCCATCCCGCGTTTCGGCCGGCAGGTCGTGCAGGTCTTTGAGGTCACGCGTAAACGCCCGATACTCCCGATTGAGCCGGCCATACTCACGCATGACGTCGCTGCCCGGATTGAGATACACCACCCCGGAGTTGCCATCGACGATCAGCGTGTCAGCCGGTTGGATCAACTCGGTGTGATACACCCCGACGATGGTCGGAATCTCGAACGACTTGGCCAGGATAGCCGCGTGCGAAGTGGCCCCCCCACTGGCCAGCACGACGCCTTTGAGCCGCGTGTGGTCAACCCGACACAAGTCCGAGAGCGTCACCTCATCGGCCACCAGGACAAAGTTCTCGCCCTGTGGCCCTTCGCGTTCTTCGAGGCCCAACAAGTGACGCAGCACCCGTTGGCCGATGTCGCGCAAATCGGCCGTCCGGTCCTGTAAATGTGCATCGCCAACATGGCCGAGCGCCTCGATATACTCCTCGATAACTTTTTTGAACGCGGTTTCCGCGGCCGCGCCCTGCTTGATCAACTCCTCGACCTTATCGATCAGGCTCGGATCTTCCAACATCAGACGGTGGGCATCAAAGATCGCCCGGTCGATCTCCGGTAAACGTTCGTGCACCTGTTCTTTGAGCGCCTCAATCTCTTCGACCGAACGCTGGAGGGCGCGGTGAAACTGTCGGAGCTCAGCCTGAGGATCGTCCGTCTGGCGCTCGGCCAGAGCGTCGAAATGGATTTCGGGATGAACCAGGTAGGCTTGACCGGTGCCAAAGCCGGGCGACGCACCAACCCCGGTCAAACGCATGCGTCTGATCTGAGCCTGGGCGCTGGCCTGTTTCTCGTGCGCCGGCTCGGGAGCGCTCAGGCGCTCTAGGGCCTTGCGCATCTGCATCCGATACGCCCGATGTTCACGCTCCTTTGTCTTGAGCGTCTCTGACAGCTGGGCCTGAATAATAATCGCGCTGACGTGCGAGGAGATGGTTCTGAGCAAGCGAATTTCGCTCCGCGTGAAGCGCCGCCGGCTGCGGCTCTGCACCACGAGAACCCCGATCGGCTTGTCGTGTTCGAGCAGCGGCAGACCGAGAAACGAGTGAAAGCGATCTTCGCCGGTCTCGGGAAAATATTTATTGCGCGGATGGGTCATGGCGTCAGGCACCATAACCGGCTCTAGCGTTTCAATGACCAGACCGGCTAAGCCCTCGGTCTTGCGCATCTGGACCTTGCCAACCGCGTCCTGATTAAGACCGGTCGTTGCCCACAGAGTCAACCAGCGGTTTTTTTGACCCAGCAGGTAGAGCGAGCACACATCGGTTGCCATACGCTGGGCGATCACCTGGGTCACCTCTGCAAGCGTTCGCTTGAGGTCATGCGAGCTGGCGATTAGGGCCCCAATATCCTCGATCAGTCGGAGATCACGCCCAGGACTCGGCTGGGCAACAGAACGAGCAGGCGGCCGAGTCTTGGATGTTCGGCGCGGGCGAGTCGTCTTTTTGGAAGCTCCAGCCATGGGAAATTGGATACTGGCTAACTATCATAGCTCAGACCAGATGCAGCGACAAGCTTAGCGAGGGCGGCCTTATTACCCGATCCAGCCGGCCCGGTGGTTCAGAGGAGCATGACCACGACCGATGCGAAACCCGGCGGTCATGGCCTGGGTGACAAAGGTTTTGGCCGCAGCAACAGCATCGGCAACCGACCGGCCCTTGGCCAGGCCGGCGGTGAGGGCGGCAGAAAAGGTACACCCGGCGCCATGGGTGCAGACCGTATCCAGCTTTTGTGAGGTATAGACACGGAAGCTGTGGCCGTCGAACAGCACATCGCACGCCTCGTGTTCTAAATGCCCACCTTTGACAACGACATAGGTCGGGCCGAGCGCAATGATGCGGCGGGCGGCTTCTTCCATACTCGCGCGGTCGGTCACCTCAAAGCCAGCCAGCAGTCCGGCCTCGTGCAGATTGGGCGTCACGATCAGGGCCAGGGGTAAGAGATGGTCGATCAGCGCCTGTCTCGCCTCTTCTTGTAACAGCGGATGGCCACCTTTGGCGACCATGACAGGGTCGACGACAAGCTGGCGGATCTGATACTCGGCAATTTTTTTGCTGACGGTCATGACCAGGGGAAGCGACGAGAGCATGCCCGTCTTGGCCGCCTGGATGTCAATATCGGACAGAACACTATCAAACTGTTGGCCCACAAAGTCGGGCGGCAGTTCACTCACGGCCTGGACACCCTGGGTGTTCTGGGCGGTGACGGCCGTAAGAACACTCGTCCCATAGACACCAAGGGCAAAGAAGGTCTTGAGGTCGGCCTGAATACCAGCCCCAGCCCCGCTATCAGAACCGGCGATGGTCAACGCTTTGGCGATAGCCATAGTTCATTCGGGGAAGGCTCTGAATCGGCCACTGTTGAGTCCCTGGCCAGCCGAGAAACGACCGGCCTGTAATTCGACGATCAGTTCACGGGTGGTTGTGACCGGCTTTTCAAGGACCGTCACGGCGCATCCGATCGACGAGTGAGAATGGCTATCACTGCCCCCCACCCCTTTCATGCCCAGGTGCTCGGCAACGGCGTGGGCGTACAGATTCTCTTGCTCAGAACAGGCCCCGTTGACGATCTCAATTGCGTCCACATACTGCAAGACTTCCAGCGCCTTGACTCCCGACATGGGATCATCGACATCAATCGCCGGAGTTTTATGAATGAACTGAAAACGGGGATCAAGCTTGTACCGAAACGGATGGTTGGCAATCAGAAATCCGTCCACATCATCAATCACCCGGCGCAACTCTTTGAGCTTATAGATGCCGCCGACATAGCGGTCGAGGCCAAAGGCGCCAACGTGGCCCCACTCGGTCGAAACTTCAATGCCCAAAAACAGCGTCACGCCGCGCTCCTCGGCATAGTCGCCGATTTCCGGATCGCTCCACGCGTTGTCATGTTCGGTAATACAGATGCCTTCGAGCCCGATTTTCTGAGCCTGGTCGATCATGGCTAAGGGGTCCAGATTGCTATCGGCACTGCCTCGAGTCGTATGGGTATGGAAATCAATGCGCATCCCGCCTCTGTCTCCTTAGTTAACACTCTCCACGCTGTCCTAGCGCAAGGTCCTGTATAGCGTTTTCATACCCGCGGGGCAAGTTGTTCTCAGGGGAGACAGCCGCGGGCACGGGCCACTTTTTTACTTTGCTCCAGGGGCAGCCTGTGCTAGAGTTCGCTCAGAGGACAGGAGGACAACAGTATGGTGATGCCACTAGAAGGAATTCGCGTGCTTGATTGGACAATCTGGCAACAGGGACCGGTCTCAACCATGATGCTGGGCGATCTGGGGGCGGAGGTCATTAAGATTGAAGAGCGGGTCGGCGGCGATCCGGGCCGGGGGGTGATGAGCATCGCCGGGACCGGGATGTCGGGGCAGCGCAACTACTACTTTGAGGCTAACAATAAGCATAAAAAAAGCCTGACCCTGGACCTCAAAAAACCCGAGGCCAAACAGATTGTGTATAAACTGACGGAACAGTCCGACGTCTTTGTCCAGAACTTTCGCCAGGGCGTGGCGGCCAGGCTTGGCCTCGACTACCAGACCCTGTCTCACTATAACTCGACCCTCATCTACGCAAGCGCCAGCGGCTACGGCCCCCTTGGTCCGGATTCCGGCGAGCCGTCGTTTGACGCTATGGGTCTGGCCCGCTCGGGCATTATGAACGCCATTGGTGAGCCGGATATGGAACCGCTGAGTATTGCCGGCGGCGTGGCCGACCAGATGGGGGCGATCATGCTGGCCTCCGGGGTCATTACAGCCCTGCTGGTCCGGGAACGACACGGGATCGGTCAAGAGGTCGATACCTCACACCTAGGAAGTATGATGGCGGTGCAGGGACTCAACCTGGCCTGTCGCCTCACCCTGGGCAAGGAGTTCCGCCGCTCCGAGCGGTCCCGCGCCTCAAACCCCCTCTATAATCACTATCGGTGTGGCGATGAGAAGTGGCTCTGTCTGGCCATGATTCAGGCCGATCGGTACTGGCCGGACTTCTGCAAAGCCCTTGGCGTAGCGGAGCTAGAGCACGATCCGCGCTTTGCCACCATGCGTGAGCGGGGCAAAAACAGCCAAGCCCTGATCCAGATTCTGGACGAGCGCTTTGCCGCTAAGTCGCGCGGCGAGTGGATGGCGATCCTCAAGGAAGGCGGGGACTTTATCTATACCGTGGTCAATACGGTCAATGACCTACCCGACGATCCTCAGATGATTGCCAACGACTACGTGGTTCCGTATGAGCATCCGACCTGGGGTTCGACCAAAGTCGTGGGCGTGCCGGTACGCTTCAGCAAAACACCCGGTGATGCCCGAGCGGCCGCCCCCGAGTTTGGCCAGCACACCGAGCAGATTCTGATTGACATGCTGGGCTACTCGTGGGAAGACATTGGCCGACTCAAAGAAGAAGAAGTGATTTAGCCAAGCAGGCGGTCAGCCGACCGTTCTGTTTTCCAAAGGAGGGAAGACCATGGCTATGCCATTAGACGGTGTTCGCATTATCGACTGGACGATTTTCCAGCAGGGGCCGGTGGCGACGATGATGCTCGGCGACCTGGGCGCGGAGGTCATTAAGATCGAAGAGCGGATCGGCGGTGACCCAGGCCGAGGGGTGATGAGTATTGCCGGGGCCATGATCGGCACGAGCGAGGGCCACAACTTCTATTTTGAGGCCAATAATCGTCACAAGCAGAGCCTCACGCTTGATCTCAAAAAACCCGAGGCCAGAGAAATTGTTTACAAACTAGTGGAGAAGTCCGACGTCTTTGTCCAAAATTTCCGCCAGGGCGTGGCGGGTCGGTTGGGCCTTGATTATAAGACCCTGTCCGAGTACAACCCCAAGCTCATCTATGCCAGCGCCACGGGCTACGGGCCGTTTGGGCCGGACTCTGCCGAGCCGTCGTTTGACTATATGGGGCTGGCCCGCTCGGGCGTTATGAATGCGGCCGGCGAGCCCGATATGCCGCCGCTCAATATCACCGGCGGAATTGCGGACCAGATGGGCGCAATTATGCTGGCCTACGCGATTCTGGCCGCCCTGATGGCGCGCGATAAATATGGCGTCGGCCAAGAGGTCGACACCTCACATCTGGGCAGTATGACGGCCCTGCAGGGCCTGAACGTTGCCTGTCAGACGATTTTGAACGCGGAGTTCAAACGCATGCCGCGCGCGGCGGCGCCCAGCGCCCTGTGGAATCACTACCGGTGTGGAGACGGGAAGTGGATCTGCCTGGCCATGGCCCAGCAAGACCGCTATTGGACGGACTTCTGCGCTGCTTTGGGGATCTCCGAGATCGCCACCGACCCGCGCTTTGACACCATGGCTAGGCGGGCAGAAAACGCCGCCGAACTCGTCCCGATTATCGACAAAGTCTTTGCCTCCAAACCACGCGACCACTGGATGAAGGTCCTCAAGGAGGGCGGGGATTTTATCTACACCGTAGTCAACAGTATCTCCGACCTGCCACGTGACCCACAGATGACCGCGAACGACTACGTGGTCGACTACGATCATCCAAGCTGGGGCTCGACCAAGATTGTGGGCATACCGTTTCGGCTCAGCAAGACGCCTGGCAATCCTAAGGCGCCGGCACCCGAGTTCGGGCAGCACACCGAGACGATTCTGACCGAACTGCTGGGCTATTCGTGGAAGAAAGTGGCCGAATTTAGAGAAACCGAAGTCATCTAGAGCACGGCCGACCGGGAATGGAGGCGGAGCACTCCCGTCCCCCCGCCCCCGGTCTGGTAGACACATCATCGTGACGCACTGTTTTAGCCTCAGCCCCCGCCCCCCTTACTCCTTCTCCCTCACCCTTGGACGTCTTTCCCGTTTTCGCGATGAGATTGTCGATCGGCTCGAAGACGGGCGCTACGAGCGGCTGCTGTCAGCTAACGGCCACCTCGCCCTGGCAACGGTAACCGACGTCGGAACGCTGACCCAACCGCTCCTCCACGTTGAACTTCACGGACCGAAAAAGACCGATCTGGCTCAGCCCGAGTTCGCAGCACAGCTGCGTCATATCCTGGCCACCGATCTTCCCCTTAGGCCCTTTTATCGTCTGGCCCGCCAGGATGAGATCCTGGCCCCTCTGGTCAAGCCTTTTCGGGGGCTCAAACCAGCCGCGTCTCCGAGTCTCTTTGAGGCGTTGGTGATGGGGGTGCTCTCCCAACAGGTCAACCTGACGTTTGCCTTTTCTATTAAACGAGAATTGGTTGAAACGTTTGGCCGCCGGTGGAGGACCAAGGGTCGGGCGCACTGGGGATTTCCCGAGCCCGAGCATTTGGCCAAGGAGTCGCCCGAAAGCCTGCGGCGGTTTCGCTTAAGCCGAGCCAAAGCCGAGACGCTGGTCCGTTTGGGCCAGGCCTTTGCGTCGGGAGAGTTCAGCCAAGCCGCGCTCGCCAGGTTGGCCGACGAAGAGCTAGTCGAACACCTCACTCGGCTGAAAGGCATTGGCCGCTGGACGGCGGAAATTGCCCTAATGCGCGGCCTAGCCCGGCCGGATGCGTTCCCCGGCGGTGACTTGGGGGTGGTCAAATATGTGGCCCAGGGCTTGCTGGGCAAAACACAAAAAGCGACCGAGGCCGAAATGCGGGCGTTTGCCGAACGCTGGCGACCGTACCGTGGGCTGGCCTTGGTGTACTGTTATGCGGCGCTGGAGCACAAACGCACCAGCTCAGCGTAGTCCCCTCCCCACGTACGTCAGGCTGCCAGCGCGTCACACACGACCGGCATCCCCTCAGACGGCGCAAAAGTAATTCCACGCCGGATCAGACGCACCCGACGACCCGGGGCGGCCCGCAGGCTGGCTCGGGACAGCACCTGAGCCAGGACAATTTTCATCTCATACAGCGCAAAGGCAGCGCCGATGCAGTGGCGAATCCCGCCACCGAACGGAAAGAATTCGCAGGGGCTGACTCGCTTGGCCAAGAACCGGTCTGGATTAAAGAGGTGCGGTTCAGACCAGATATCCGGGTGATGATGGGCGAGATAGATACACGGGGCGACCACCACGCCTGCCGGGAGGTCTTGGCCGCCGAGGCCGAGCGGTTCGTATAACAAACGTCCAGTAATCGGTAAAATCGGATAGACGCGTTGGGTTTCTTTAATCGTAGCGTCCAGATATTCGAGCTGCGGGATATGGCGCGGCTCGACCGGCCCGGAGCCGACAACGGCTCGGTGCTCGGCCCGGAGTTTGTCCATTACCTCGGGTCGGTCCAGAATACAGTGGAAGGTCCAGGCCAGGGACGTTGCCGTGGTCTCATGACCGGCAACCAGCATCGTCATCATCTCGTCACGCAGTTCCTCATCGCTCATCGGCTGGCCGTCCTCATCGCGCGCTTCGACCAACAGCGATAGGATATCTTCGCGCTCTGCCCCGCCCTGTTGACGACGCTGGACGATCTGGGCGTACAGGAGGTCGTCGATTTCCTGCAGGAGCTGAACAATTTGCTGGCCTTTGGTAAAAAAGCCGACCAGGTGCTGAAACCACGGAAACGGAATCATGTGTATGGGATTGGCCCCCAGCGTCAGCAGATCGGCCAGGCATTTTCGTAGCCGCCCCTGCTCCGCCCCCTCGTCCACCCCAAAGACGGTTCGCAGAATCACATCCAGGGTAATCTCCTGCATACACGTATGGATGGGAAAGGCCCGACCGGTCGGCCAGCTGTCGAGGTTGCGATCGGTGATCTCGCGCATGATCCGGCCATAGGCGTGCATCCGCTCGCCATGAAAAGACGGGGCCATGAGCCGCCGGTGGTGCGTATGCCGTGTGCCGTCGAGCAACAACAGGGAATGTTGGCCGACTAGGGGCCGTAAGATCTCGCGTGTTTTGCCGGCCGGGAGCTGTTGCGGGTCGCTGGTGAATATCTCCTTGATCGCCTCGGGCGTGCTAAACATCACAAACGGCGGATTCCCAGGCAGACGCATCGTAAAACAATCGCCGTAACGGTGGGCACAGTCGTGCATGAACGGAACTGGGCGAAAGATCCAATGCAGCAGTTGGACGATGGCGGGCGACTGTGGGCCGGCGGGAAGCGTGTGGGGAGCCGTCATGAAGTCCAGGGTAAGGAACCGGGCAGGACGAAGCAAGCCCGGCTCAGATGACGCCCTGCTCCCGCAGCGTCTGAATCTCACTCTTGGCCAGGCCGAGCAGCCGGCCGTAGATCAGGTCATTGTGCTGGCCGAGACCCGGACTCGGAGAATCAATCGGCGGGTGCTCGTCGTTGAGCCGCCAGGGAGATCCCAGAACGGCCATCCGTCCGGCTTGGGGGTGCTCGATGTCCTGCAGCATGCCGCGCTCACGGATATGAGGGTCGGTCAGCAACTCTTCGACCTCCTTAACCGCCCCGCACGTGATATCGGCCGCCCCACAGCGGTTCATCACTTCTTGTTTGGGAAGCGAGCGCGTCCACTGGCTGACCACCGCGTTCACTGCATCGGTCCGTTTCCGGCGGGCCGCGTTGGTGGCAAAATGCGGGTCCTTAGCCAACTCCTCGCGTCCCATCAGACGACACAAGGCCCGCCAGCGGTGGTCATCGGCACACAGCAACAACACGTGGCCATCCCGGGCGGGATAACAGTCGTAGGGCACAAAGGCATTATTCGGTGCCGTATTCCCAGGCCGTCGGTATTTTTTGCCGCCGTGGGCGATATAGCTCGAGATCTGGGTCGTCAAAGGAGCTAGTGCCGCTTCGAACAGCGAGGTTTCAACAAAGACGCCCTGCCCGGTCCGGTCACGCTGATGGAGGGCCGCCAGAATGCCGGTTGCCAGATGAATCCCCCCCAGCATGTCCAGGATCGGCGGTCCGGCTTTGAGCGGGGGACCGTCTGCAAAACCGGTCGTGCTCATCACCCCGACCATGGCCTGGATAATGGGATCAAAGGCGGGGAAGCTACTGTAGGGCCCGCTGCGTCCATAGCCGGTGCTGGAAGCGTAGATCACCTGTGGGTTTTTTTCCTTCAAAACCTGATAGCCCAGGCCAAGCTTCTCCATGACTCCGACCGCAAAGTTCTCGACCACAACGTCAACGTGGGCCACGAGTTCCTGAAACAGATCCTTTCCGCGCGGCGTTTTGAGGTCAAGGGTAATCCCTTTTTTATTCGAATTGAGCATCACAAACGGAAAGCTCTCCCGATTGGTATTTGGGATAGGAAAGATTGTCCGTGCCCGCTCTCCTTTGCGCGGCGGTTCGAGTTTGATCACTTCCGCGCCCAAGAAGCCCAGGACCAGGGTCGAATAGGGACCGTTGTAGAAGTGTGTCAGATCGAGAATACGAATATCATCCAGAGGCCGGACCATGTTCCCCTCCTCCTACAGCACTCGGCTCCCAGCTATCAGTCGCGACACAAAAAGACAAGGAAAAAGAACAGGGCCTGCCACCCCGCCCGACAACTCCTCTTGTCCGCCCATAGCTGTGCGCAACGCGAATCGGGAAGTCGTCATGGGGAGGAGACACTTTGGTCGGACATTATGTTTACGGACTCACCGCCCGGCAATATTTTATCGCCCCCCTTCTGAGACGCCCTTCCTGTGGGACTCGGGAGGACCTGCGTTTTTGCGCCTCCCTAACCCCTCCGATACAATTGGTCGTCAATGTTGAAGAGCTTGTGGTACTTGGTTGAATTCCAAATACCCGTGCCCTTCGGGAGTCTTGGCCTCGTTCGTTTGTCTTGCCAGACCGACCGAAGTGTGTTGGCCGCTGAGGAACTGAAGTCTGAGTGACGCCGGTGTCGTCAGTGACTCTCACTCGTCTCTCGTCGGTGTCTGCCAACACTCCTCCTCAATGCCAGCCCAAAGACCGCGCTTATCGGTTCTCCACCTCCGTCGGACTCAACACGTCTCACGCACCCGACAGGGGGAATCGCGGTCCGGTCGCTAACAAACAGACTGTGAGACACTCCGGATCTTCCGTCAAGGGAAAACGGAACGTCTAGGGGAGAGAGCCCTTCCGTATTCCAAAGTCCAAGACCATACGGGCAAGGCGAGGCCCAACCGAAAGCACTAGGGGGATATCGGCAAGCCGTCCGAAGGAGGGGCATAGGAGCCGGATAAAGGACGTGCCTTATCCGGCTTGAGGGCGGCTCGGCATTACTCGATGCCGTATACCCGCGCCGCGGTATCGTGCACGATCTTTTGCCGATCGGCGTCCGACAGACTGCCAAACGTCTCTCTAATGAACTCCTGCGAACGTGGCCAGATGGCTGCCGTGTGGGGATAGTCCGACGACCACATGGCGTTGTCGGCCGCATAACGGTGGAAACCGTCCAGCAAAATCGGCTCCTCGATAAAACTGGCGTAGACCTGGCGTTTGACGTACTCACTCGGCTTCATGCTCAGCTCCACTGGTGTGGCTGAGGCTCGGCCGATCCGGCCGTGGGCAAAGTCCATCCGCCACATGAAGTACGGCATCCAGGCCACATCGTTCTCGGCCGAGACGATTGTCAGCTTCGGAAAGCGCTCCAACACCCCGCCCAGAACAAACACGGCGATGGAACGCTCCACCTCGTGGTGCAGGGTCGAGACCTGCAGGGCCAGATTGTCCTTAAAGAAATCGACCCCCATGCCCTTACGACCAGTCAGGATGTGCAGCGACAGGGGCATAGTAAGATCCGAGGCGGCCGCCCAGAACGGATCATAGTCCGGGTGGCTGTAGGGCCGGTCAGAAGGCGGCTCGGCCCAGATCATGGCGCCCCGCATCCCCTTCTTGGCGATCCGCTCCAGCTCTTTTATCCCAGCGTCAATATCTTCCAGGGTGATGAGCCCGAGCGGCAAGAGGCGTTTCGGATCATGGCTACAATACTCCACCGCCCAGTCATTGTAGGCCTGAAAACAGGCGGTCCGTAGAGTGACATCGTCCAGCCCGTACAGTGGCATCCCCATAGAGGTGTAGATCACCTCGGCCTGTAAGCCGTCTCGGTCCTGGTCCTTAATCCGGGCCGCCGGGTCCCACACACTGGCCGGTGCCGCCTCAAACCCCTTCCGATTATGGGCGGGCAGGTCTGCCGAGGGCACGCCTGCGCCGAAAAACCCGGCCACCGGGATTGGGGAAATATTCTCACACACAAAGAACTCACCGTCTTTGCCCCCGTAGCCCTTGACGGTGTGCGGCGCGCGGTCGCGGAACTGCTTGTCCACCCGCTCGCCCCACATATCCGGGGGCTCCACAAAGTGCGAATCTGCCGAAATGACTCGGGTATCTGCCATAACTCACCCTCCTTATTAGGGACGCGTTGTTGGTAATTAACACCGTTTCTCTTCTCTCCCCCTACCACGCTGGGGGCAGAGATCAAGAGGCGTTCCGGCATTGAATCATGCGGCCGTTGGGGCCGCGATTTTTTGTTGGGGAGTGACGCACTGTTAGATCTGATCATTCGCAGCGGTCGGAGTCATCGACGTCGGCATTCAGGGCAAAACAATTGCCGTCCGTGGTCAGCCGGGAACGCTCGGCGGCGAGGGCAGGCGGGTCATTGACGCGAGCGGAAAAATCGTGATGCCGGGCGGCGTCGAGCCCCACGCCCATATCGGCATTCCGGTACCGCCGGACTCGACGGGGCTCACGACCCAACCGCCGGAAGCCGTCAGTCGGGCGGCCGCGTTTGGCGGGGTGACGACGATTATTGACGCTGCCGGCGATCTGTCGCGCCGGGCACTCAGCGGCGAGCGCCGCAGACCGGTCCTCGAGACACTCGACCGCCGGCCGGGCAGTGTTCCGTGAGCACTGTTCCATCGACTTTGCCTTGACGACGGTGCACTCAGGGCTCCTGCCGGAAGAAACGGTCAACGACGGAGACGGCACGGAACGCGCTCAGCCAAATGCGGAAAGTCGGGTCAAGCCAACCGAGCCTCCTGAGACGCCTGAATTTACCACCGCGGAAAGCCGGCCTAGGGCGGCCGGACAGAGCGGAGCCGGACGGCAGCGCGGGAGAGTTGCCCCTACGCTCGGCGGTCGACCGGCTGCAATCGTACTCCCGGACATCGAACTCGGCGTCGGCTACCTCAAAAACGGAAGCAATTCTCCGATGCCGTGTGATCCGTTGTGGTATCGAATGACCGGCCCCGGCCCGGCCTTCTTATCGGGCCCGGAGCGGCCAAGGCGCCAAATGCACAATGTGGCGTTTATCGTTCGTCGAAAGATTTCACCACTTCACTCTATGTAAGGACCAATTCTGAAATCAGGGGCAAGTTGTGAATCTTGAAGTTCTGCCTCAACCTACAATCATACACTCGCTGTGGGGAAGGAACGATTTGAAGGACCACACCATCGCCCTCCGAGAACTTTCCGAAGGAGGCCACACGCAGCCTCATTCGCCGTCATCAGAGACCGCCGGATGCATGGTGACAACGCACTCCGCGATCAGATCGCCGACCAGGATCGCTCGGTCGGACTCACCCGGCGGCAGGCCGACGATTTCTGCGTGCGAAGGGTCCGGCTCGAACCCTTTCTCTGCCTCAAGCGGATCGTGGGCAATGCGCATCGTATCCAACTCCTCGGCCACCCGGCGCTTGACCGCGCCGACATTCATTTCGGCAAAACGCCCCTTTGACCTTAACTTCAGGCGGCACAGGCGTCGCACCTCGGCCAGTCGATGGCTCTTGCCTGGGCCAAAGGCCTCGAGCCAATTAACCGACAACCCGGTTTCATCCGGGCGACTCGGACGCAACCGGAAGTCCGAGCCGTCCGGGCTCCCGTCGTCCTGGATCATGCTCGGCTTGACGTAGCGGACGATCTGGTCGCCCGCCGGCAGATCGTCGCCCCTCATTGGCAGAGCAACGAGCCAAGCTCAAAGGCATCGATCTGCCGTTTCAACCCCTCGAAGGTATCGCGTCCCGTGACCCTTGAGGTCGGTTGTCCCGCTTTGCGTTGCTTGAAAATCACATACTGCACCACTCCGTCGCCGAGAAACTGCAAGCCAAAACGGGTTCCCTGGTCGTCTTTCCAAACCGCGCGCAGGTTGCCGTTATCCAACAACACCAAGTTGCCCTTGCGCCAGTGAGGCTCCGAGTCGACAAAACGCCAGAAGTCGAACTCGGAGTCAGGACTCAAAATATACCCGTCCTGTGCCGCATCAACGCGCAGCGCCCCGATTCTCGTCCAGTAGGCCTGAAACGTAGTTCGCGCCGGACCATCTAGAGCGAACACGGCGCTGGAGTCAAAATCAAAGAACTCGGCGGAGTCGGTAAAGGAACTAATGAGATAATCCGCGGGTCCTTTGCTCCGGGAGCGTTTGCGAGACCGGGGTCCGAACCCTCTTGGATATTGCCCCTGGGAATCGATGTCTAAAGTCGTCGTATGCCCGCCCACGGGCGCGGCCGGCGGATACTCTGTTTCGGACGCGCCGCTGTTCCATCCGACCGTCGCGCTCATTCGGTCTCCTCCTCCGGTATCCAGTATGTATGCCGTATTTTCTCGTCTGTCATGCTCAGGAACCGGGCGACGAGCACGTCATGCGCCTGCTGGTACCAAGCATCAACATCCGATTTCGCGATACCGTCTGGAGGGCCGAGCGCCTTGAATTCGAGAACCAAGCGCGGCGAGCCGGGCCCGCCGGTCGCTTCGACGGTGCGGATCGCGATGTGCAGCTGCAAGCCGGGCTCGAGTTCGTGGCGATACGCGCAACTGAAGGCAGACGCAGCACCGTGCGCAGGTCCGCAGTCTGGAATCGCGAAAGACGGGATGAGTCGGGGTGTGTCCTGCGGTCCCCGCCAGTACTCACATGGCTCGATCACGTTGACATAGGTGAGTTCGCAACGGTGGATTCCGGGACCCGGCGCGCCGACATCTTCTTCCAGGAACTTCTCGAAGACCCCATAGTATCGGTCGAAGCACGGCTTCAGGTGTTCTTCAAAATGCGGGTACTCGGTTTTCCGCCGTCTCCAGTTGAGAAAAAAAGCGCCCTTCTGGACCTGGATCAGGTTGACCTCGTCCTTGGACACGAACCAGAATCGCGGCATGACAAAAAACTCGTTGCTAATCGTCAAGACCATCCTTTTATCCCCGGCTGTGTCGAGCGGCTCCCGTTGTTCGACCACCGGGAACTCGTCGCGAAGTCTCGACCACAACAAACCGATATGCTCGCTTCGAAGTGCGACTAGCGGCGGCTCGAAGTAGGAGCCAATGACCACCTCATTGATCGGCGGATTCCTGAACCGTACCTTCATGATGTTCTCCGAAGATTCATTGGCTTATCCTAACTGCTCAGCTTTGAGCGGCAATGGGGCATGCGGCATCTCCGAACAGACGGGACATGAGGGAGGCACCCAGCGCCGATGCGGTTTGTGTTCCGATATCCGCGCGCGCGACAGCAGCCTGCACCTTACTCGCGATCTCCGCAAATCGTCGCTGCCTGTCGAGCGGCGGCAGCGGTACATACATTTTCTTGATTGCCGACTTGGAAACCTCCTTGAAAGTCGTGCCGCCCGCTAACCGGATCAGTTCCGCGCGCCGAAAACGAAGCCAACAGGCAAGGTATTCAGGCACAAGGTCAGTTCGGCAGGTTAGATTTGCGAATCCCTGATTTGTCGCCACGTCAACGGCTGCGATCGCCGTGAAGCCTATCGTGGCGCGGCTGGTCAACAGCACCGTTCCGGCCGGGACGAGGCGAGCGCTGCTTTCCCGGAGGCCGGTCTCGGTCAAGGTCTCTCTGGTCGCCTCAATGGTCAGGCTCTTCAAGCTGGTAACGTCGGTTGGCGTAACCCACGGGATTGCCCCGCCGAAGTATGCTGGAATGTTTCGGCGCGGAGTCCCGCCTCCCACAATGGCGCATACCTCACCAAGGGCCGCGACCTCCCACCCCCTGGGATTCTCCGCCGGATCGCCGAACATCTTGACGAACAGGGCGGGAATGAATTCCCGCAACCGCTCGGCGGCCCGCGCCCGCAGCCGCTCGATCTTCGTCGCCCGGTTCAGGATACCGACGATCCGCCGCTGTTCGTCGAGCGGGGGGAGGGGAACCGGAGCTTCCTTTAATATCGAGAGCTTGAGCGACGGCAGACTTGTAACCTGCGCCTGGGCACGCGGGTCGTAGCGCACTGACCACCAGAACAGGTACTCTGGATCTACCCTCTCCTTGTCGGGCATTACCACCGCGAGATGGCTCACTACGTGGGCATCGGTGGCCAGTTTGGCGCGGTGGTTCAAATTCACGGAGGCTCCACTCTTCGGGATCAGGATGCTGTCCTTGGGAAAGAGCCGGAGGCGGTTCCCTGCCAACCAATTGAGGGAAAGGCGGTCCGTCGTGTCGGCCAACCATGGGTTGACGTGATGCTGCCCCACATCCTGCATTCGTACGAACAACGGGCCATCCGGTGCGAAGGCTCCCGGTTCCTGGGGTGCAGGGTCCCCTGCTACGACGTTCGCAATATCGCCAAGGCGAAAAACGGAATATGCGCTCATTCCGCGATTGCCCCCCGCACCGCCTCGGCCAACTCGTCGAGCTCGCCCAGGATTTCCGTCTCAATGGCCCGCAACTCGTCCAGAATCTCCAGCGGGTCGCGATGCTCCACCTTCGCCCGGTTCTGCGGGCGATGCCGGCCAGCGCTCAGGTTGAAGTCGGCGGCGCGGATCGCGTCGGCCTCGGCGAACCAATACTTCTCGGTCCACTCGGCTTCCGGGTCACGATCACGCCACGTCTCCCATCGGAGGTCGCGCCCGCGGAATGCCTTGATCAGCCCCGGCAGGTCGTCGTCATCAATCGGCTGGTCGTGTTGGGCATCGAGCTTGAAGCCGTCGTTGTCGGCGTGGAGGAACATCACCCGCTCCGTCGCACCACCTTTGCGGAAGACGAGCACCGAGGTCTTGACCCCGGAATAGGGATTGAACACGCCGCCCGGCAGCGACAGCACTGCTTCCACCGTGTTGGTCTCAACCAGCCGGCGGCGCAGTTCCCTGTGCGCGCCGGTGGAGCCGAACAGCACGCCTTCGGGGACCACGACGCCGCAGCGCCCGCCGTCCTTCAGGTGGTTCAGCATGTATTGCAGGAACAACAGCTCGGTCTGTGCGGTGCGCCCGACCTTCACCTCCTCGACGACGCGGTCCCGGTCGAGCCGACCGGAGAAGGGCGGGTTGGCGAGGATGACGTCGAAGCCCTGCGTCGGCAGGCCGAGCGCTGCCTTCGCCGCCCGGTCGAGCGAACGGGTCAGCGCACAGCGGCGCAGGACGCGCACCCGGTCGAGACCGCGCAACGTCAGGTTCATGGTCGCGAGGCGGACCATCTCCGGGTCCACGTCGGCGCCGTAGAACGTCGCCTCGTGCAACTGCCTCACCGCGTCGCGGCTCAACGTGTCACCGATGCCGCGCCGAACAGTCTTGCCCTCGGCCTCGACCGCCTCAGTCCCGGCGGGCGACGAGTTGGCGAGCCGGATATGGTCCCATGTGCCGACCAGGAAGCCAGCCGTCCCCGCCGCCAGGTCGTAGACCGTCTCGCCGATCCTAGGATCGACCAGTCGGACCAGCCACCGGATGACGTGGCGCGGCGTGCGGAACTGGCCGAGCTCGCCCGCCTGCCGGATCTGGCGCAGCACGTGCTCGAACAGGTCGCCCTTGGTGTCCGCGTCCACCCGGTCGAGATGCAGGTCGTTCAACTGGCTGACGACCTGGGTGAGCACGGTCGGCTCGTCGATCACCAGCCGGGCGCCGTCCATGAAGTCGGTGACGCCGTTTGCCGCAAGCTCGGCATGAAACGGGAAGACCTCTTCACGCACCCAGTTGACCAGCCGCTCGCCGTTCAGCGCCTGCGCCCAGGACGACCAGCGCAGGAACGCGCGCGGCACCGTCGCCCCGCCGGGCGCGCGGGCGTTGCGCGGATCGCGCAGGCGCCATTCGCCGTCGAAGACGCTGGCATATGGCGCGGCACCCGGCCGCCACGCCGCGCGCACCCGTACCGCGTCCGCCGCCTCGTACATGTAGAAGTAGATCAGGAAGCTGAGCTGTTCGGCGTTCTGGGCCGGGTTCGGATAGCCGCCGCCGAACAGGTAGTCGCGGATGCGGTCGATGCCGCGCCGGAGTTCGGGGGTCATGGGCATGCCGTCACCGCTCCCGCGCGTCGTCTGCGGGCGCGCGGGCCTCCCGCCTTCCGCCGAACACCACCGCGTTGAACCCCGCAATCAGCTTGCCGAGGGATGCTTCGCCGCCGAACACGCGCCGCGCCTGGTCGTAGCCCCCGAGGGCGGCGAAGGGGTGTTCGTCAAAGTCGTAATAGCCGAACGCCTCCATGCTCATCGCGTCGGCCTTGACCCGGCTCCCGATGAGACCCGCCCATCTTGCCTGCTCCGCATCGAACTCCTCGTGCTCGCCCCGCCACGCCTCGACGCGCACCCCGATCTCGGCCGCGCGTGCCTCGTGCTCCGGCGTGCGCACGATGCGGCCGTTCTCGTCGAGTACCAGCCATTCGCGGGTCGTGGGGTCGATGTGATCGTCCACGTCGAGGGTCAGGAGCGCGCGCGTCGCCGCTTCGTAGGCCGAGCGTTGCTCCCTGACGGCGAGGACACCTTCGAGCGCCCCGTCGTCGCCGTGGAAGTCCGTCACGCCGACGAAGTCGAAGATCGTGAACCCAGTCTTGCCGATGTGGTCCGCCTTGCGCGTGCCCCGCCCGTGCATCTGCCGGTAGAGGATGGCGCTGCGCGTGAACCGCGCCATCACCAGATTGACCACCTCGGGACAATCGAAGCCGGTATCGAGCATGTTCACGCTGACGAGAATCCGCGGAAACTCCTCTTCCTTGAAGCGCTTGATGATGGCGCTCGCGTCGGGCGCCGGGCCGCCGCCGACGTCGCTCACCACGAAGTCGGCATAACGTACGGTTGGATGCGGCTTCTTATCCGCGAAGTGCTCGTCGAACATCGCCGCCAGCGTCTCGGCGTGACGCCGGGTCACCGCGAACACGATGGTCTTGCCCCAGGCGGGCCAGCGCCTGACCCCGTCCCGGCCCATGAAGCCCTTCTCGTGCGCGTCGCGGAACTCCCGCACCATAGCGCGGTTGCGCTCGGGAATGGTGAACTTGCGCTCGAGCGCCCGCGGGTCCACCGTGATCCTGTCCGAGGCGGCGAACAGCGCCTCGAAATCCGCCCGCGTGGCCGCATCCATCGCACTCCAGTCGAGTTCGTCGCGCCGGACCGGAAAGCCAGCCTCGGCAGCCGTCTTCACTGTCAGCGCCTTGTAGATACGATAGGGAACGAGATGACCTGCCTTGATGGCCTCGGGCAGCGTGTAGCGGAAGGTCGGCCTTTCGAGGCCGAAGAAACGCAGCGTGTCCCGCACGAACAATCCGTCTTCCGGGTCGGGCAGCGCATCCGCATCGGCCGCCGTGCACGGCGTTGCCGTCAGTCCCAGCTGAATGCCATCGAAATGCTTGAGCACGCCCTTATACTTGCCATAGATTGAGCGGTGGCACTCGTCGGTGATCACCAGATCAAAATAGCCCGGCGAGAGCGTACGGTATTCCGCGATCATGGTCTGAAGGGTGGCGATCGTAACGCGCTTGGCGCGGTCGAAGACGCGGCCGGGCCGCAGGACGTGGCAGGGATAGTCGCGGAGGTGATCGGTGAAGGCGTCCTCAGCCTGACCCGCCAGCGCGATGCGGTCGACGAGGAACAGCACGCGGGTGACGATCCCCGCCTCGAACAGCCGCTTGATGAAGGCTGCCGCGGTGCGGGTCTTGCCGGTCCCGGTCGCCATCTCGACCAGCAGCTTGCGCCGCCCGAGCGAGACCTCGGCGGACAGCGCCTCGATGCACTTGATCTGGTAGTCGCGGTCGACGATCCTACGGTCGACGGCGACCCCCGACAGGTCGCGGCGCAACCGCCGGGCGGCGACCCGCCGCTCCAGGTCGTCCTGCGATAAGAAGCCCGCGATCTCGCGCGCGTGGGCGTCGGTCTCGCAGTCGAGGAATCGCACTTCCTCGCCGTTCGACAGGAAGATGAATGGCACGCCGAGCTGTTCGGCGTAATGACGACCCTGGTCCTGCGCCGCGATGGGAGCGATGCTCCCCCGCTTGGCCTCGAGCACCGCCATCGGACGGCCCGACCGGTCGCAGAGCACGTAGTCGGCCTGTGTCCCGTCGGGCAGCGCGTGCTCGAACAGCACGCTCACGCCGTCAGGCAGGTTCCAGCCCGCGTCCGTAAGCAGGGCGTCGATCTTGACGCGCGCGAAGGCCTCCGTCGTGTCGCTCATACCACCGTCGTTTCCCGCTGCCTGCACGCGCAAGCGGGTCTTCACGTCATCGTCGAGGTTGCGGGATCGTGACGCTTGCCATGGTCATGCTCTCCGTTCGTCCGAGTGACCAACATACGCACTGATTAGGATGCAATCAAGGCACCGCGAGCAGATGCACCGGCCGGGAAAGGTGACCGCTAGGTGCGTGCGCGGCCACCTTTCCCGGCGAGCGGTATGCGCGGAACGCAACGCGGGCCGGACTGCCTCAAACAAGCTGACGATCAATCCCAGCCCGGCAACGTTGTCCCTATCCGCGTAGCCGTCGAGACAACCGCCGTTTGCCAGCGTCCACGCAGCACCGGGCGCCCCGGAAAGGCCTGGCCGTGAGCGAGTCGGCGGACGGCGCTCCGAAGGGAGCCGTTACCGCCGTCCTCATTCACCTGTCCACCCGCGCTCGCCCGTGCTCGCGGTGACGTATGAACGGAGAGCCACTGTCTTGAACACCGCTGCCTGCAACGCCCATCCCTGCGCTTCGGGAACATGGGCAGCACGACGCTCTGCTGCAAAAAATGGGTGGCAGGTCTCGTGCGCTATGGTAACGACCCGACCCACGCATCGACTCCGGTACGTGATGGGTGAAGAATGCCCCGCCGACCGCTTGCACCGGGTGCCGCACTTTGTTACTTCTGTTGCCAAGACGACGATGCGGGATGCGCCCAGAGATCGCGGCTCGGTCGTCTCGCTCAAACGCCGCGCCGGCTCCAACCCTTGTGGCGCCAGCTGTTCCGGCCGATGACGGTGTACAGAGCAACAGCGTCCCTCTCGACTCCAGTAGGAGTTGATTCCGTCATACCCCTTGCCCCACATATCCGGGAGTTCCACTTGGTAATCCCGCTTCTCCCCTTACCACGCTGGGGGCAGAGATCAAGAAGCATTCAGCCATTGAATCATGCAGCCGTTAGGGTCATGATTTCTTGTTGGGGAGGGACGCTATGTTGGACTTGATCATTCGCAATGGACAAGTTGTGACCCCTCAGGCGGTCGGAGTCATGGACGTTGGCATTCAGGGCGAAACAATAGCCGCCCTCGGTCAGCCGGGGGCGCTCGGCGGCGAGGGCAAGCGGGTCATTGACGCGAGCGGAAAAATCGTGATGCCGGGCGGCATCGAACCCCACGCCCATATCGGCATTCCGGTACCGCCGGACTGGACGGGGCATGCTGATGTCATGACCCAACCGCCGGAAGCCGCCAGTCGGGCGGCCGCGTTTGGCGGGGTGACGACAATTATCGACTTTACCGGCGATCTGTCGCGCCAGGCACTCAGCGGCGAGCGCCGCAGACCGGTCCTCGAGACGCTCGACCGCCGGCGGGCGGTGTTCCATGAGCACTGTTATACCGACTTTGCCTTTCACTACATTATTGCCGGCAGAGCAGCCAGCCAAGCGATTGGTCAGATTCGTGAGGCGCTTGAAGAAGGAATTGGGAGCTTTAAGATTTTTACCACCATGGAGATTCGGGTTCCGTATGGCCAGCTGTTCGGCATCTTCAGTGAGGTGGCCAAGCACGGCGGGATGATGGCCGTGCACGCCGAGGAAGACGACATCGTCTCGTACATGATCGACAAGCTCAAGCGCGAGGGCCGTGCCCAGGCTCACAATATCCACCTGGTCCATAACAATATGTCCGAAGATATTGCCTTTCGGACCGTCATTCGGCTGGCCAAATATTCGGGTGTAGGGTTGTATTTTGTCCACACGACCGCCAAAGAAGGCGTGGCTGCCATTGCCGAGGCACGTGCCCAGGGACAGCCCGTGTACGGCGAAGCGCTCCACCACTATCTGGAGTTCACCTGCGAAGACTACAAAAAGCCGGGGGGCACGGCGATTCACACCTATCCTGCCATCAAGTACGCCGCCGACCGAGACGCCCTGCTAGCAGGACTCATGGACGGTCGTTTGGCCACCACCGCCACCGATGAGTATACGACCTTCAAAGGGCCCAAACTGTTTGGCGATACGATTGAGACGGTGTGCGGCGGGCATAACGGTATTGAGACCCGCATTCCGGTCGCCTTTACCAAGTTTGTGGCCGAGCGGAACATGCCGCTCCAGCGGTTTGCCGAGATCACCTCAACGAACGCCGCCAAGCTACTCGGTCTCTACCCGCAGAAGGGCGTAATCCAGCCGGGCAGCGACGCCGATATTGTGCTCATGGATCCAACCCTGCAAAAGACGATTCGGCTGAGTGATCTCCATGCCGACTCGGACTACAGCATCTGGGACGGCTATACGTGTCACGGATACCCGGTGATGACAATGCTACGGGGCAAAGTCATTGTTGAGAACGGCAAGCTCGTGGGCAGTGAGCGAGACGGACGGTGGGTGAAGCGGAGGGTGGAAAATGCCGTGTTGGCCAGCCCCGCCCTCTAGGGAGAAGCTCCCCGGAGTGCACATGAACCGCTGGGATCCCCAACAGTACCAACGCTTCAGCCGTGAACGCGCGCGGCCCTTCTTCGACCTCGTCGGCCGGATTGACGGCCACCTCCACCAGGTTCAAACCGTTGCCGACCTAGGCTGCGGCCCCGGCACACTGACCCAGACCTTATGCGCGCGCTGGCCGCACGCGACGGTCTACGGCGTCGACAACTCCCCCCAGATGCTGGAAAAGGCCGGCCAGCTCCCGGCCAATCCACGGCTGCGTTTTATCCAAGCCGACCTAGCCGACTGGCACCCCGATACTCGACTGGATTGCCTTATTTCAAACGCCGCACTGCAGTGGGTTCCCAACCATGCCGGCGTGCTTGCCCATCTTCTCAATCTGCTAAACCGACGCGGCGTGTTGGCCGTTCAGATGCCGCACAACTTTGACCAGGCCGCCCATCGTCTGCTGTATGAGCTGGCTGGCCAAGCCCCATGGGCGGCGTGGCTCGGCTCCTGGCAGGAACGCCATTTTGTGGAGACGCCGGACTGGTACGCTCAGACCTTGCGGCAGGCAGGCTTAGAGGTCGAGGTATGGGAGACAATCTATCACCATCTGTTAGACAGGCAGGATGCGGTTCTGGAATGGATGAAGGGCACGGCTCTGCGCCCTGTCTTCAACCGGCTCCCCAGCCAGCAGCACGACGCGTTTGTGGCCGCCTACGGGGAGCTCTTAGCCGCCGCCTACCCACCAGGCCCCCACGGGACCCCGTTTCCCTTTCGCCGCCTGTTTTTTGTCGCCCGGCAGCCTTAGTTTTCGCCAGTGGTGCGTACCTCTACAAACACGCGGTCCTCACCAAGGGGGGCAACATGTCTTCCTCCTTAAGGGGATCCCCGAAAATACGGGATCACATGGGCGCCCATCAGCTCAAGCACCCGGTAGGCGTGATAGGCTTCCATGCCCGGCCACCAGATGCGGAAAATAAAATGGTTGATGCCGAGCCGGTCACGATGAGCCTCAACCTGCTGGATGACGTCATCTCTGTTGCCGAGGATAAAACGGTCGCGGGCCAAGGCTTCAAAAGGAACGCGGAACGATTCCTGACCGGGCATGGCTTTGTCCTGACCCCAGTCGGCGTAAGCCTGGTATTTGCGCTCCAGGTATGGCCGGGCCACGGCTACGGCTTCCTCCCGACTGGTGGCCAGATGCATCTCTTTGATGATGGGACGCTCCGCCGGCGGACTGGCCGCGGCTTCTGATAGGGCCGCGGTGTAGACCTGGGTCTGGCGCTCAAGCGTGGACAGGGTGGCGTGCGGGTTAAGCAGCCAGGCGCAGCCTAAGCGGCCGGCCCGGGCGACAGCGCTGTCGTGATTGGCCGCAATCCAGATCGGCGGGTGGGGGTGCTGCACTGGGCGGATGGTACAGATCCCGCGGGTCACAGAGAAATGTTTGCCGGCAAACGTCACCTCTTCTTCGGTCCACAGCCGACGGATCAGCTCCAAGGCTTCGAGAAAACGGCCTGTGCGGTCCCGGCGGGTGGTATTAAACGCCTCATACTCAATATCCCGGTAGCCCAGCCCTACGCCCAACACTACCCGTCCGTCGCTCATAACATCGAGCGACGCCACGTCTTCGGCCAGCCCGACCGGACTGTACAGTGGCAGCAGCACAATCGACAGGATGAGGTCCATCGAGCCGCTCTCGGCCGCCAGCCTGGCCAGGAGCGGAATGCTTTGCAGGTTTTGATAGGGCGGTGACAGAAAGTGCTGGCCGCAGGCAATGGAATCAAAGCCGGCGTCTCGTGCCAGGCGGGTGAGTTGGAGTGTTTCGCGGAACCGTTTGGTCGGCGAATCGGTCCGCGGGTGTTGGGGCATAACCATAATGCCGAACTTCATCACTGTCCTCCTCTCAGAAAAGGTCGGTCCAGAACTTGAACAAGAGCGTGCCGATCAAGGTTCCCAGGGCGTAGCCGAGCACGCCCACCAGCACCCCGGGTGTCACCAGGTTGTGCCAGCCCTTGGCCGCCGCCAGAGCCGGCGCGGTCGTTGCGCCCAGAATTGCCGCGTTAGAAGCGGTAATCAGCTCGGGCAGGCTGAGCCGGCACAGCCTGCCGACCGAGAACGTCACCAGCACGTGAACAACCAGCAGGATCAGCACCATCAGGGTCAGCAGCGGCGCCACCTCAATCATGGCAACAATGTCGGCCCCGGCGGCAATCGCCGCAAAAAACACAAACGACAACCCCACTCCCAGTTCAAAACTACCGGCCAGTTTTTGTTCCAGGTCTGGTACCAAAGTGGCCAGCCCCAAGGTCATGCCGGTGATAATCACATAGCGCCAGTCGGGGGCGTCCAGGACTGCCACCAGCCCATCCCCCAGCGAGACGATTACCAGGGCGAGGGCCAGGGCAAGGGTCAGCGACATGGCTGTGGCCCGCGGGGCTCGCCCGGCTTCCGGCAGGCGAGCCGCGGAGTCGTGGGCGGGAAAACAGCGCGCCAACCAGGCCCAGCCCGGCAGCAGGGCGAGCAGACCCAGATAGACGGCACTATATAAATTGTCGGCGGCCGTCGCCGCCGAAAAAAACGAGGCATCTCGCTGCAAGCCGGTAATCTCTCCCAGGGCCGCATAGTTGACCGAGCCACCGATATACGTTGAGGCAAACAGCCCGGCAATGGCCGCCTCGCGGCGATCCGCTGGCAAGTCAGCCGCCGTCCCTAGGCCACTCAGGTCCAGCACCAACACCGCCACGCCAACGCCGATGACCGTGCCTGCAGTGGCCAGCAGAAAGGCCAGGGTCGTCCGCGTGGTGTCAAAGAGAATGCGCCGCAGGTTGGCCTGAAACAGAAACAGCGGGATCAGCAGCGGCACGACATAAGTAAAGACGAAGCCGTAAGCCGGCGCAGCATGGGGAATGATCCCCAGATTTGCCGCGGCAATAGCGCCGAGAAGGGCGATGACCGCGCCGGTCAGATGAGCGCCGACCCGGGTCTGTTCGCCCCAAAAGCCCAGGCCGGCAATAACAAACAGGCTGGCTATGACTGCCGTATGATTTTCCGCAGACGCCAATGCCATCAGTGGACCTCTCCTTCTCGCAAAAGGGGGGTGATGATGATGACCACGCCAGGCCACCACCAGCCACCTTCCGCCTAGTGACACGCCGATTTCATTCCTCCGGCATTGTGCCGTAAATTCCGACGCGTTCAACGGACGGCTTCGGAAGCTGGCGCGCCTGGCGAAAACCTGCTATTGCGCCTGACACTGTCCTCTACAGAAGAGATGCCATGAAACGTGTTGGAATTGACGTCGGCGGAACCTTTACCGATCTGATTTACGTAGACGAAGACCAGGGCCAAGTCGTAGTCCACAAACTTCCCAGTACTCCATCCGATCCGGCTCAGGCCACCCTGCAGGGCTTGGACGAGGTGTGTGAGGGGGCCGGCGTCCAAGCGGCACACCTTGACCACCTGTTTCACGGCACCACGGTAGCCACCAATATTGTCTTGGAACACACCGGGGCCAAGGTCGGGCTACTCACGACCAAGGGCTACCGCGATATTTTGCACATCGCTCGGCATAAACGGCCTCTGTCTTTTAGCCTGTACCAGGATGTTCCGTGGCAGCAGCATCCTTTGGTGCGGCGACGCTATCGGCGTCCTGTTACGGAACGGGTCATTGCCCCGGACGGTGAGGTGCTCACCCCACTCAACGAAGACGAGGTCCGTGAGGCGGTTCGGATGATGAAAGCCGAGGGGGTTGAAGCGGTCGCCATCTGTTTTCTGTTTTCGTTTCTGAATCCGAGCCACGAACAACGCGCCAAGGAAATTGTCCGCGAAGAGTTTCCCGACTGTTATCTGTCCGTCCGCCATGAGGTGCTGCCCCAGTACCGCGAGTACGAAGGCTTTAGCACGGTGTGTTTGAACGCCTCGGTCGGTCCTAAGGTCAGCCAGTATATTGAGCGTCTTGACCGCACGGTGACCGAAAAAGGTCTGCGCGGCGGACTCCATCTGATGACCTCGGTAGGGGGCGTGGCCACACCCCAAGGGGCAGTACAACGACCGGTGAATCTGCTGATGTCAGGACCCGTAGCCGGTCTGATCGGCGGGATCTGGACCGGAAAAATGGCCGGCTCGTCGAGTGTCATCACCCTGGATGTGGGGGGCACTTCGGCCGATATTGGTGTGGCACCGGACGGCCAGACACGTATGAAACACCTGCTCGACACCCAGATCGGGGGCTATCACGCCATGATTCCTATGGTTGAGATTGACGCCATTGGAGCGGGGGGCGGCAGTATTGCGTATGTTGACGCGGGCGGCATGTTCCGGGTCGGGCCGAAAAGCGCGGGAGCCGAACCCGGCCCGGCGTGTTATGGCCGGGGCGGCGACCAAGCGACTGCAACCGACGCCTTGGTCGTCCTCGGTCGGCTGCGCCCCGAGAGCTTTTTGGGTGGTCGGGTTCCGCTCCAAAAACGGTTGGCCGAGGACGCCCTGAGGGGCCAGCTGTGCCACCCCTTAGGGGCCGACCTAGAACAGGCCGCGTTGGGCGTGGCACGGATTCTTACCCACGGTATGGTCGAGGGCATTGAAATCAGCAGTGTGCGCAAAGGCTACGACCCCCGTGATTTTGCCCTGGTTGCGGCGGGTGGCGCCGGGCCTGTCTTCGCCTGTGATATTGCCCAGGAATTGGGGATCCCACAGGTCTTGGTGCCGCGCTATCCGGGCATTACCTCGGCGCTCGGCCTGCTGGCCACCGACATTGTGTACGAATTTGTTATCACCGAGATGCAGCTGTTCTCCAACCTCGACCGTGACAAACTGCGCGGAGACTTTGCCACCCTAGAGCGGCAGGCGGCCGAGCGTTTGCGTGCGGACCGACTGGGGCCCGAACAGACCCTGACCCGTCGGGTTGCCGACTGCCGCTATATCGGCCAGGGCTATGAGCTGCGGGTCGAACTGCCCGCCGGGCCAATCGACCAGGCCTGGCAGGAGCAGGCCGTCGAAGCGTTCCATCGGGCCCACGAACGCGAATATGTCCGCCGCTTCCCGGACAGTGACATACAAATTGTGAATATCCGGATCCAGGGCCTCGGTCTGATGCCCGAGCTGCGGCTCAAAGAGCTGCCGGTCGGAGCCCACTCGCCGGCAGAGGCGTTGACCGCCACCCGCGATGTCATCTTTAGTCTGGACGGCAAACCGGCAAGACTAGCCAGTGCGTTTTACCAGCGGGAACTCCTCAAAGCGGGCAACCGCATCAGCGGCCCGGCAATCATAGAACAGCTCGATAGCACGGTCGTCATCAACCCTGGCCTCACCGCCGAGGTCGACCGCTACGGAACCATTCTGATTGATTGTCGATAAGGAGATAGGAGCATGGCACCCCCCAACGGCAGCCCCGGCACAGCTCGTGCGATCGATCCCATTACTCTGCGTGTCCTCAACGGTGCATTTACGGCCGCAGCCAAAGAGATGGCCCATGTCCTGTACCGAATGTCGTACTCCAGCATTATTCGCGAGTCCGAAGACCTCGGGGCCGGTCTGTATGACGCAGAGGGCAATGAGATCTGCGAGAGCGATACCTCGCCCATGCACGTAGGCTCGCTCCCAGCCTATATTCGGGGCTTTCTCAAACGTCTCGACGGCAAGATCAACGACGGCGACGTGATCTTACACAACCATCCGTACCACGGCTCGACCCATACTCCCGATCTGGCCGTGGCGGTGCCGGTCTTTTGGGACAGTCGTCTGATCGGTTTTGCCGCGGTGACAGCCCATTTGCTCGACATGGGCGGCGCCGCGCCGGGTCTGAATGTTGATGTGGTTGATGTGTGGGCCGAGTCGCGGCTTTTTAACGGCATTAAGCTCTACGACGCTGGGGTCAAAAACGAGGATCTCTGGCAGTTTTTCTTGGATAACGTCCGCACCCCAGAGATGAATACCGGCGATATTGAGTCAATGATCGCAGCCTGTCAGCTGGGACGCGAGCGTTTCCTCAAGCTGGTTAAAAAGTACGGCGTGGATACGGTGCTGGATACCGCGCATGAGCTGATGGACTACTCCGAACGCATGCTGCGTAAAGAAATTGAGAAAATCCCCGACGGCGAATATCGCGCTCCCCCTCAATATCTGGACGATGATGGGCGTAACCGGGACCAGCCGCTGGCCGTGTGTGTCAGCGTCAAGGTTGAGGGCAGCAATCTGACGATTGATTTAACCGGCTCCAGCCCAGAAGTGCCAACCGGCTATAACGTGCCATATGAGGGCAGTACGCTCGTGGCCTCATACGTCATCGTCCGCAGCATTCTGCTTGACGAAGCGACTTTCCCCGATCCAGTGCCCCAGAATGAGGGGATTTTTCGACCGATTCAGGTCGTTGCGCCCCAAGGGACAATCTTTAACCCACGTTTTCCGCGTGCCTGTTTCAGCCGCTTTAACCAAGTCCAGTATCTGGCCGATGGCGTGAATCTGGCACTGGCCCAAGCCGTACCAGATAAGGTGTGTGCCGGCAACGCGGCCCATGTCCATTTTCTGAGCTACAGCGGCTTCCAGGAAGACAAGGGCGAATACTGGGTCTATCTAGAGGTCAACGAGGGCAACTGGGGAGGCCGACACGGCAAAGACGGCCTCGACTCAATTGCCTGCTTGATTGAAAATACCCGCAATAATCCGGTTGAAGAACTTGACCTGCGCTTTCCCATGCGTAATGAGCGCTATGAACTGCGCGAAGAGCCGGTAGCTCCGGGCAGGTGGCGGGGTGGGGTCGGGATTGTTCGAGAAAACCGTTTTCTGGTGCCCGGCTATCTTTCCTCAGAGGCTGAGCGACATTTTGATCCGCCCAAAGGGATCTTCAGGGGCCAAGACGGCTGTCGGGCATCAATGATTAAGAACCCCGGCGTCGAGGGCGAACAACGCCTGTACAGCAAAGTTACCGGCTATCCGATGCAGGCCAACGAATTGCTTCAGATCAAGACGGCCAATAGCGCCAGCTACGGCGATCCGTTTGAGCGCGAGCCCCGGCGGGTGTTAGACGATGTGTTGGACGATTTCATCACGATCGAGATGGCGGAACAAGACTATGGGGTGGTGATTGATCCGACGACACTGCAGATTGACGACCAGGCAACCGCCCAACGCAGGGCGGGTCGCTAATACCAGATCTCCATCCGCAAGCCTTTTACATCAAGCGGTGGCTGTGCCGGAAGCCGCCATGCCTCGCCCGTGGCGATTCGTCCGGCAAGCCAGGTCAGCACACACGCGTCCAACACATCGTCCAGCCCCACCTGAGAACGCTGGTACCTCGTCGTAACGGTGTCGAGCAGATCCCTCACTGCCTGAAACTCTACGAGTGTCCCAAGTGCCACCAGGCGCTCTTCACGTCCGGCCGGCGTCTTTTTACTGTGCCGCATCGGCGCCCCGACCAGCGTCCGAAAGGCCAGCTCTGGATGGCCTTCGTACACCCGCCGCTGTAGCCCTGGAGTCATCAGCCGATCGACTTCTCGAATTTTGGGCACAATCCCAAACGCCTGAATACTCAGCCCGTGACCGCGGATCTGGCTGTAGCGGGTCGCCCCGAGTAGACGGCGAGTCGGCGGACTGAACACGCTGCTCGCTCTCCCGGGCAGCAAGCGGCGCGCCAGCCGGTCACACTCCCGTCCGCCCGGCTGTCTCTCGTCCAGCAGACCAATCGGGATATCAACGACAAGACGCTCTGGCTCGGGGCAGAGGGCAAGAACCGCCCCAAAGTTGGGACATATTCGAACGATGGAGCGCCGCGTCTGGGCAGAAACACCTACCACAACCCATCCGGCCGGGCAGCCATCAACGCCAGCCAGCCACATGTCACGGGCTCCAGCCAAGCGGCGCGGTTCAGGACTGGTCCGGCGTGGTCCGAAACGGCTCAAGATCGGCAAGTTTCCCGGCCCGCAGCAGCCCCACCACCCACTGGTGGCCTTCCTCGGCTTCCCGCTGTTGGTACCACTGTAAGCCGTACACAGCCTCTACCTCCTCAGCCACCTCTTCCCCTTCTAACGGATACACCGCGGTGCCAAAGCAGGCTCCATCCTGGCGTCTGGCCCGGCGCACAATATAGGGGGGAAACCGCCGGGTCGAGACCACAAACGGAACTGGGACAGCCTCGACCCGATCCTCCCAGCCCGCGGGTCGCCACAGGGGACTAAACCCGTAATACCAGCCACAGACGGTGCTGAAAACGAGTAGACTGAGGCTGCCGCTGACCATCCACGGGCCATACGGGGAATGGTAAGCCCAAGCCAATGCGCCAAAAAACAGGATTGTCAGTCCGGTCACGACACCGGCGTGGGTCACAATCGTAATCGTCCGCACCCTCGTCTCCTTTTCGGTTAATCCGAATATAGTCTCCCTATCCGCGTCCCCGCAATTGGGGTTGACCGGCGCCCTCTTTATTGCTTTTTGGGAGAAATTCAGATAAAGGTAGCCGACGTCTGTTGGCAGAATACAGGATTGAAAAATTATCAGACAGAGGGAAAGTAAAATGCAGCGGAACTGGAGCTTTTGGATCCTATGGGTTTTCGCCATTGTCGGCGTGAGCGGGTGCGGTCTCTCGGCAAAAAAGCGGGACGGCCTCGTGCTCGGCGCGCTGGCCGGCGCGCTGGCCGGCGGGGGGGCCGGGGCTGGAATTGGCCCAGAAGCTAGCGATAATGAGGACGACGGCCGAGCGGCCGGGATTGCTATTGGCGCCGCGGCCGGAGCGATCATCGGCGGGATCATCGGCTATACGCTAGCAGAAGAGGAAGCTCCTCCCCCTCCCCCTCCTCCCCCCCCTCCTCCACCGCCCCCACCCCCACCACCTCCTCCTCCGGCCCCAGAGCCGGAACCGGAGCCAGACCCGTGCCAAGGGCTCGTCCTGCCGGGCGTCATGTTTGACTTTGACAAGTCTGATATCCGGCCCGAATTTGAGCCCGTGCTTGACACCGTGGCACGTCGGCTTGGGGAGTGCGCCGATATCAACCTCGCTGTCGAAGGACATACCGACTCGTGGGGGCCTGAGGGCTATAACCAAACTCTGTCCGAGCGGCGGGCCAAGGCAATTGTCCGCTATCTGGAAGCCCAGGGGGTTGATGCCGGACGGCTTGAGGCAATCGGTAGGGGGGAGAACGATCCGATTGCACCGAACCAGGATCCGGACGGGCGGGCGAAGAACCGTCGGGTCGTTCTCAGCCCCCGCTAGACGGCTCCAGCGGCACCATATGTCCAAGCGTATCAAAGAACAGAGCATCCTCGGGACTCTTCGCAGGTTCGCCACGGCGGCTCGGCAGGCTGCTGGGGGCGAACATGAAGGAACTGCACGCTCTCCAAGACGGCAGCTGGAGGGCCGGGATTCATGACACGGTCAGCCCAGAGCCCCAAGACACTGTCCTGGTCAAAACGCGGGCCAGCGCCTTTTGCGCCAGCCCGCTGGGACGAGATTCTGGAAGCCCGCCGGGGCTTCCACCCATTTCATTCTCACGCCGCCACAAACGGCGGTGTTGAAGGCACGACTCGGGACGGCATCGACCGTGGCCATGATCATCCCCAAAGACCGGGGTATCGCCACACCGAAGAGGCCCGTCAGGTCATCCTGGGCGGGATGCCAGGGGCCTTTCCCACCGTCTGTGAGGCCGACGATATCATCCACGCCCTGGCCTAGCATGCCCTACTCCTTTGTGTTTTCGCCTGTCAAAAAAGTGGACGAGTCTCTCTTCCTAATTTTAGAGCAGCACGGACATGACTCAGAGCAATGCACTTACCGGTATTCGGGTAATCGACCTCACCAATAACCAGGCTGGCCCGTCGTGTGGACAGATGTTGGCCTGGCTCGGAGCCGAGGTGATTAAGGTTGAGGAACCGGGCAAGGGAGACGTCGCCCGGACGAGTCTGAGCGACCAACCTGGCGTCGATAGCCTGTTCTTTTTGACGTTTAACGCCAATAAGCGCAGCCTGACGATCAACCTCAAAAGCGCTCAGGGCAAAGAGGTGTTTGCCAAACTGATCAAAACGGGGGATGTCCTGCTGGAAAACTTCGGGCCGGGCGTCTTGGACCGTTTAGGCTTTGACTATCCGAGGCTCAAGAGCCTCAACCCCGGCCTAGTCTTGGCCAGCATCAAGGGCTTTGGGACCTATGGCCCCCATAGCCACCACAAGAGTTATGAGCCCATTGCTCAGGCGATGGGCGGTTCGATGAGTGTCACCGGCTTTCCCGATAAGCCCCCGACGGTGACCTGGGCGTGCGTCGGTGATTCGGGGACCGGTATGCATTGCACTATTGGAATATTGGCCGCGCTAATGCAGCGTCGCGCGACCGGCGAAGGGCAGAAGGTTGAGGTGTCGATGCAAGACGCAGTCGTTAATCTCGTCCGGGTCAGCCTGCGCGACCATCAACGCACCGGTCGGTCGGTTGAGCGAAACGGCAACCAGTTAGGTCCGTTTGTCCCGGCCACGACCTACCGCTGCCATCCCGGCGGTCCGAACGACTATGTGTTCATTATTGCACAGCAGCAGATGTGGCATCCTCTGCTGCGCACGATCGGTCGTGAGGAGCTGATCGGTGACCCCCGCTATGAAACGGTGAAGGCACGCCTGGAGCGTCGGGATGAGGTGAACGCTTTTATCGAGGCCTGGACCAGCCGACGGCCTAAACACGAAGTGATGCATCTGCTGGCCGATGCGGGCATCCCATGTGGAGCCTGCCAAGACACCGGCGAGGTTCTGGCCGATCCCCATCTCCACGCCCGAGAGATGATTGTCGAAGTCGACCATCCGGTACGCGGCAAATATCTGACTGCGGGCAATCCGATTAAAATGTCGGCCTCGTCGGTGCCAATCACCAGCTCCCCGCTCCTGGGGCAGCACACCGGCGAGATTCTGGCCGAGTTGGGATATTCCGAGGCCACCGTGGCTGCCCTGAAGGAAGAAGGGGCGATTTAATTCGCCTTGGGGTTCGGCTCACGTGTTCTAGACATTCGCCGAGCAGGGCGAAAACAGGCCACTGCGTCGCCGCTCTGCCAGAGCTTTGCCGTTCGAGTGCCTAGCCCTGCCGCGGCTGACCAACACGTCCCCTTCTCAATCCCGCCGCCAGCCACCCAAGCCTCAGAAAATCGCGCCGGGGCCAAGCCCACCAATCTGTCTGCCGAGGATCTCCTGCTCCATCCTGTCTGT
The DNA here is from genome assembly GCA_965214605.1 of uncultured Binatia bacterium (SeqCode). Lineage (GTDB taxonomy): Bacteria > Desulfobacterota > Binatia > Bin18 > Bin18 > JAAXHF01. The sequence continues at coordinate 2,580,224 of OZ243961.1, forward strand.
AAGCGGAGCGACTTCCCTTATTCGATGCCTTCTTACGCCTCTTGTTGGTGGGCAGGAATGCTCAGCCCGAACTTCTCCCGGATTCGACCTTCGACAACGGCCGCAAGATCAGGGTTCTCTCGCAGATACGCCTTGGCATTCTCTCGGCCCTGGCCAATGCGATCTCCACCGTGCGAATACCACGCGCCCGCCTTCTCGATAATACCCTGATCAGTCCCGATATCGATCAGCTCTCCCTCTTTTGACACACCTCTGCCGTACAAGATGTCGAATTCCGCCTCCTTGAAGGGCGGCGCAACCTTATTTTTCACCACCTTGACCTTAGTGCGATTGCCGACAACGGCATCGGCGCTCTTGACCGCTCCGGTCCGACGAATATCCAAACGTACCGAGGCGTAAAATTTGAGGGCGTTTCCCCCGGTTGTGGTCTCAGGGTTCCCAAACATCACGCCGATCTTCATCCGGACCTGGTTGATGAAGATGACCATAGTTTTCGAACGCGCAATCGTCCCCACCAGCTTGCGTAGGGCTTGGGACATGAGGCGAGCTTGAAGTCCCATCTGTGGCTCGCCCATCTCCCCTTCAATTTCTGCCCGAGGGACAAGGGCGGCCACCGAGTCAATCACAACGACATCAAGCGCCCCGCTGCGCACCAGGGTTTCGGTAATCTCAAGGGCCTGCTCCCCATTGTCGGGTTGGGAGATCAGTAACTCGTCCCCCTGTACGCCCAGCTTTTGAGCGTAGGCCATATCGAGGGCGTGTTCGGCATCCACAAAGGCACAGGTCCCGCCCGCTTTCTGCGCCTGAGCCACCACATGCAGCGCTAGGGTCGTTTTTCCAGAAGACTCGGGACCGTAGATTTCAATCACCCGACCGCGCGGCAGCCCACCGATACCCAAGGCCAAGTCCAGGGTAAGCGAACCGGTCGAGATGGACTCAATATCCTCTATGACGGTATCTTCGCCAAACCTCATAATTGAACCTTTGCCAAACTGCTTTTCAATCTGGCTCACCGCTAAATCAAGGGCCCGCTCACGGTCTCTGTTCTCTTTTTCGCTTGCCATAGCTGATCCTTCGTCTATGCAAAGTGGACGACTCCCGGAGGTCATCATCGTCTACTTTGTTTGGAGGGGAGCCGATCCTAAGGCGGTATAGATCGCCCCGGTGGGCCGCAGGTCGCTCCGATACAGCCTGACCTGGTCTATGACACTCGTGCCAAAGGAGGTGTGTGCGTAGTGTTGGACGAGGGGCAAGACCTGGTCCCAGCCGCGCTGAGAGCGGACCCGGCCAAGCGTCACATGGGGATGAAATTCGCGTTTTTCGGCAGGAAAATGCAGCTCCCGTAGGGCTGTTTCAAGATCTTTACTCAGCACTGTCAGCCCCTCTCCGCTCAGCCCAACCCAAATGACCCGCAGCCGTTTCAGGTCGGGAAATCCACCCAGCCGGCGGGCTTCGACCCGAAATGCTGGGCGGTCGTGTACGACGCGTCGCAACCGGCTCAGGATGGGAGCAACACAGTCCTGCTCAATATCACCCAGAAATTTTAGGGTCAGATGCATATTCTCAACTCGAGTCCAACGCACCACGCCTGGGTCGGCCGCGCGCAACGCTGCTTGGACTTTCGCTATTTCTTCGACTACGAATGAAGCTAGATTAACCGCGATAAAGGTACGAATCAAGGGGATTTGCTCGCAACAATCGGGCTTATCTCCGAATAAAACTGGCCTCATTAATCGGCACTCCAAGCAGAGACCGGCGGACCCAGTCAAGGGCCAGTTGGGAGATGAGGGTTTTGATCCACTCTCGGTTACCCCACAGTTTGTAACGACGTGAAACCAGGGTGCTCTCGTTGGCTAAGGCCAGACAGGCCGTGCCAACCGGCTTGTCCTCGGTGGCGCCATCCGGGCCAGCAATGCCAGTCATCGCAATACCGATATCGGTGGCCAGCCGCTCACGCACGCCAGCCGCCATTTCGCCCACCACCTCCTCACTGACTGCTCCGTGGAGCTGCAAGGTGTGGGGCTTGACGCCCAAGAGCTGAGTTTTGGCCGTATTCGAGTAGGCGACAATAGTGCCTTGGAAGTAGGCTGAACTGCCCGGGACATTGGTCACCCGATGACCGACCAGACCGCCCGAACAGGCTTCGGCTAGGCCGAATGTCTTACCGTTTTCTTTGAGCAGGCGGCCCACCACTTCTTCCATAGTGACATCACCCTCACCGTAGACGTAGGTGCCAATCTTGGTGCGGATACGCTCAGAGAGGCTCTCCAGACGCGGCTCAGCCTCTCCCGGTCTCCCGCGTACCGTCAGGCGCATCGAGATCTGGGGAAAATTGGCCCGAAAGCCGACACGGCCCTCATCCTCGTCAATTGTCCCGGCGATCATCTCGTCAAGCCCGGATTCGCTGATCCCAAAAGTCTGAAAGGTACGGGTCAGAAACAGGTCCCCCCCACCACGCATCTCCCGTACCCACGGCAAGACCGTTTCTTCCATCATCGGTTTCATCTCACGTGGCACGCCGGGCAGCACGATCAGGTGCTTTTTGCCGTGGGGCGTATCAAGATCAAGCCGATAGCCGGGCGCCGTGCCCAGATGGTTGGGAACAATGACCGCGCCGGCTGGGAACTGGGCCTGTTTCAGATTGTTCTCGGGCATGACCCGATTAAAGGAGGCAAACAAACGCCGGATATTCTCGGCCACCTCTTCGGAAAAGGTCAGTTCCACTCCGGCAACTTTGGCCACGAGTTCGGTGGTCAAATCATCGGCCGTCGGCCCGATACCACCCGTCGAGACAATCACATCGGCCTGCTCCATAGCCTGTCGCCAGGCCCATATAATCCGCTCAGCCACATCGCCGACGGTGATCACCGTGGCGACCTCCATCCCAACCTCGACAAACTTGTCGGCAATATAATTGGCGTTTGTATCGACCACTTTGCCGGTCGTAATCTCGTCCCCGGTGCTGAGAATAGCCACACGTTCAATCATAAGACACCTCTCGTGAGCAGGCGGAGCACGAGATTTGCGTATAGCCCCGCGACAACATCGTCGAACACAACTCCAAGCCCGCCAGCCACCTGACGATCAAAGTAGCGTGCTGGCGGAGGCTTGAGGATATCAAACAGGCGGAAAAGCGCAAAGGCAATAAGCAGGCGGGGGAGCGTGAGGTCGAACCAGGCGGTCGCGCACAAGAAACCAACGATCTCATCAATGACGATCTTTCCACTATCGTGCTCGCCAAGGTAGCCTTCAGCCGCGCCGGCCAGCACACAGGCCACGCCAATCAGCGCGCTAAGGGTGAGCAGGTGGAGAACTGGCGAGAAGGCGAAGAGCGCTCCCGAAGCGAAAATCAGCGGCAGCGCGGCCAAGGAGCCAACCGTTCCCGACGCAACGGGCGCGTAACCTAGGTAGGCCCCGGTGGCCAGGAAAAGGATAAGCCCACGCACGCTATCTCGATAACGATCCAAACTTTAGAGAGAGTTTTGCAACTCATCTCGAAAATCCGGATGAGCAATGTTGATCAGGGCTTCGGCTCGGGCATGAAGGTCTTTGCCTTTGAGCCGGGCGATGCCGTATTCGGTAATAATATAATCGGTACAGAAGCGCGGGGTGGTCACCATCGCCCCGGTGGCCAGTCGAGGCACAATTTTTGAGTGCTTGCCATCCTCGGTAGTTGACGGCAGGGCGATAATAGAAATGCCCCCCTCCGATAGCGCGGCGGCCTCAACGTAGTCCAGACTGCCACCCACGCCGCTAATTTGGACCGGACCGATGGTCTCGCCGTTACTCTGGCCATGAAGGTCGATTTCGACCGCCGAGTTGACGGACACAAAGCGGGGCAGTTTGGCCAGCAGCAAGATGTTATGCGTCACACTCGAAGTGACCATCTGGAGGTTGGGGGTTTGACCACAAAAGTCGTACAGATCCTGATTCCCGGCCAACTCACCGGTGATGAGCTTGGGCGTGTGGCGGACCTTATCCATGAAGGCAATCAGTCCCTGCGAGAGCATGCCCGAGTATAGGTTGGCCCCGCGTTTTTCGGCCAAACGCTCCAACACCAGATCGGGAACCGACCCAACCCCGAGCTGCACCCAAGCGTTTTTCGGCACGAGTTCCAAGACGGTCTCGGCAATCTTTTGATCTCGTTCGCTCTGGTGCGGGGCGGTGTAGACGCCGAGCGGCTCGGACGACTCAATCGCATAGTCGATCTTCTCGACCGGTACACGACTATTGCCCGTAGTCACTGGCATATTGGTATTGACCTCGACGATCACGAGTTTAGCGCTGTCAATAAAGTCCTGATACAGACTGACCGAAATCCCCAGACTGACCATGCCTTCGCCATCCGGGGGTGAGACTTGGGCAACGACGACGTCCGGCTGAATCAGGCCGTTTTTGTGAACGATTTTGGTAATCTCGCTAAACCGCATCGGCACAAAACCGACCTTGTTTTCCTTAAACAGATGGCGAATCTGGGGAGCGGCCTGCCAGGTTTTATACGTAAAATTTGTACCTAGGCCGTTGCGTAAAAACGGGTAAGAGCCAAAGGCTAGGCCGGAATAAATCGTCAGATTGTTAAAGCGCTCAATCTCTTGTCCAAAGGCCTGATAAAATATCATCGGTTCGACGCAGCCGTGGGGGAAAATAACGGTACTCGCATCGGGAATGGCCTGGACTGCCTGCTTGGGACTCACAAGTTTCATATTGGCCTCGCTTTGGCGTATCAATCCGCCATATCTCGGCTCAAAAGCGAACGATGAGGACTCCCTCATCAGGAAAAGATCATCGTTCGTCGCTTTTCTTTACCCTACGATGACGGGCCGCCTGCGTCTAGTGGTCGCCTAGGGAATGATCGCATATTTGATCCCCCGCCCTTGCTGCAAAAGCTCAAAGACTGCCGCAAGCTCGGCCAGGGGATAGCTGGCGCTAATCAGGGCGGTGCTTAGAATTTTTCCGCTCGCCAGCAGTTCGTAGGCACGCCGCACAGCGGTGGGGGTAAAATGGAAAGGGCTAAACAGGCGGACCTGATCGTAATGGATCCGATAGGTATCAAGAGCGATCGTCGTTCCCGGCGGACAGCCACCAAAGAGAATCAGCTGGCCACCCGGACGGGGCCAAAAAACCGACTCTTGCCACACCTGGGGCTGGGCTGTGCACTCAACAACGAGGTCGGCACCCCGACCGTGGGTGAGACTCAACACCTCTTCGCGGGCGTCTTCGGCCGAACGGGCAATAATCCCGCTGGCTCCGAGTCGGCGGGCAATATCGGCCCGGTATGGGTTGCGGGCCACCACATACACCCGCTCGACCCCACGTAGGCGCAAAACCGCGAGATGCAACAAACCAAAAGCGCCCGCTCCAACGATGAGCGCGGTATCGTCCGGCCGCAGAACAATGGGCTGCAGACCAAACACGACACATGACAGGGGTTCGAGCAGACACGCCTCGGCAAAAGACAGCTGATCGGGTTTGGGGAAGAGATTGCTCCGGTGAACCCGGGCCGGAATACGCACATATTCGGCGTAGCCTCCCAACACCATCGTCTCCATGAGCGACACACACAGGTTTTCCTGTTCCCGCTGACAGTAAAAGCAGCTCCCGCAGGGACCGGTTGGAGCAACCATTACAGCGTCACCTTCACGAACGGACCGCACCCGACTGCCACATGCGGCCACGGTGCCCGCATACTCGTGGCCGAATCGTACCGGCGGTGGCCACTTGGGGTGGCCGCGTCGAAAGGCCTTGAGATCTGTTCCACACGTTAGCGCGGCACCAATCTTCAGCACGATCTCGTCCTCTTTGGGTTGAGGGATCGGGGTGCGCTGAAAAGCCAGCCGGCCCGGACCGAGCAACATCACGGCCTGCATGTGGTCAGGCGTGTTGGGAAAAGGGGTGGACGATCTTTTAGAGGGGTCGGTCATGAGCGATCTCTTGTGGAGAGCAGGGCGAGCACGGGGGGGCTCACCACAGCAGCGGACGAACGTGAAAATGATAATGATCGGGAATTTGGCGCATATTGTGATCAAAAGTCCATTTGGGAAAATGGCCGGTATATTTCTGCTCGGCAACCATATTGAGCGCCTCTTCCATAAAGGTGACTTCGTCCGGCGTCAGTGTAACCCGGTGTTCAGCCAGGACCGCGATCGGCACCTCGCAGGCGTCACAATCAAGAATGGTAAACTTCAGCGGCCGATGAAACTCGGCATACCAGGGGGTGTAGTGGACCAGCTCACACAGGTCACACACCCGGCCTGAGGGCATTCTCCCGATCGGGGGCGGTCGATAGTCAGCCGGCCGCTCAAATTTCCCGCTGGCCTGTTTGTCGGCCACTAAGCGGCGTATTTTTTCGATATAGGCCAGCTCCTCAGCGCTCAGCTTGTCCCGTGGCGTATCGCCCTCTTCATCGGACAGCACCCGGACCGAGAGCGGGCCGGGACTCCCGTCGAGGACGACAAAATGAAGCGGCTGATAAAACTCGACCAGCACGGGGAAAGCGCCGGGGGGGTACGCGGATGAGTCAAACGACAGCCACGCCGGGCGGTTGGCCATATGCTCTGCCTCCTCATGTCTCTTCAGTTGACCTCGATATGATACAGGCGGGCAACGTTCTCGCGGACAATTTTCCGCCGTACCTCGTCAGCGATCCCCTGGAAGTTGCGGGCCACGGCCTCACGGGAGCGTGGCCGGGTCGCCATCAAATGCGGATAGTCGCTGGACCACATATAATTGTCGGTTCCAAACAGGTCTGCGTTACGTACGCCAACTGCGCCATCAATATATGGTGGGCCAGGTCGGAGCGGGCCAGAAAGTGCGGCAGCCAGCCAATATCATTTTCGGCAGACACAATCTTGAGTTCGGGGAAACGTTCGAGACGCCCCCAAACACCAGGGCAGTAGAAGGTTCGTTGGACCTCGTAGGGGATACTCATGATGTGCAGGAATAAGTTGGAGTCGTAGCGGCTCTCTTTACCATGGCCCGTCCCTAAATGCAGCCTGAGCGGTACGTTCAGCTCTTGGGCTTCGGCCCAGAACGGATCATAGCGCGCCTCCGCGTACGTTCGGCCTTGGGGTGGTGAGCACATGATCAGCCCACCTCTCAGTCCAAGCTTGGCGCACCGCCGTAGCTCCTTGACGCCTTGCTCGATATCGAGGAGCGGAATCATCGCCAGACCGAGGAGTTGTTCGGACGCATAAATGCACAGCGCGTCCAGTTATTATACACCCGGAACAATTCCCGTTGGAAGGGCCCGTCGAGCAGGCCGAACAGACGAAAGCCTAAGGTCGTATAAATGACTTCCGCCTCAACCCCATCAAGCGCCATGTCTTTGAGCCGGGGGGCGGCCTGCCAGCCACCGGCAATGCCATCGTCGTAGTTAGTGGCCTTTTGAAACTCGTTATACTCGCTCGGATCTTTGCCCGCGGCAAAAGCTAGCGAGGCAGGGCGGGGTTCCAGCCCTTCGCAGATGAACCACTCCCCGCTCAAATCACCTGGGTTTGTTTCCACCCGTGGGGCCCGGTCACGAAAGGATTCATCCATCCGCTCGATCCACAGAATTGACCTGACTTAATCCGTGCCCGCTCTGACTTCAGTGCCCAATTCCACTGAATCCGCAGGAGGAGGAAGGTGGTCGTGCCCGACCAAGTCGGCAAGAAACTGCTCAAAATTGCGGGTGTCGCTCAGCTGCTCCGTACGACTCGCGAACGCGATAGAGTTATGGCCGTCACGATCTGGATTGCTCTGCTCTCTCAGTGTTGGCGGATTGCCCCTCATCCCCCACACTTTAGAAGGCCAAGGTGTCAGGACCCGCGACGGCACCGGGTCACTCCGAACCCTCTACTAGGTCTCTCCTCAAACTGCGGGCGAGGCGTGCGCGGCCGGAGGATTGTCCCATGCACGCACGCCTCGGGCACTTGCGAGGGGTTGCTAGACTTCGATGTTATACAGCTTAGCCGCGGTATCGTGAACGATCTTCCGCCGGTCGGTCTCGTCAAGCTCACTAAACGTTTTGTTGATGAAGTCTTGCGAGCGCGGCCAGGTGGCGGCGGTATGCGGGTAGTCTGAGGACCACATCGTGTTATCCGGGCCGTACAGGTCGAGGGTACGGATGAAAAGCGGTTCATTGATGAAGGTAGCGTAGACCTGGCGTTTGATGTAGTCGCTGGGCTTGAGGCTCAATTCTGCTGGCGTGCCCATCGAACCCAAGCGACCATGGATCAAATCCATCCGCCACATGAAGTACGGCATCCATGCCACATCGTTCTCGGCCGAGACAACCTTCAGGTTCGGAAAACGTTCCAGGACGCCACCGAGCACGAACACGGCCAGCGAGCGTTCGACTTCGTGGTACAGGGTGGTCGCTTGCAGCGCCAAGTTGTTGCTAAAGAAGTCAATGCCGGTGCCCTTGCGGCCGGTCAGGATATGTAACGACAGGGGCATATTGAGCTCGGACGCTGCTGCCCAAAATGGATCATACACAGAATCGCTATAAGGGGTGTCCCCAGGCGGCTCGGCCCAGATCATTGCCCCGCGAATGCCTTTTTTGGCACACCGTTCGAGCTCTTTGGTGCCGGCCTGAATGTCTTCAAGGGTAATCAGACCGAGCGGCAGCAGGCGTTTGGGGTCGTGGCTGCAATATTCGGCGGCCCAGTCGTTATAGGCGGAGAAACAGGCGGCCCGTAGCTCGACGTCATCGAGCATATAGAGCGGCATCCCCATTGAGGTGTAGATCGCCTCGGCGATCACGCCGTCTCGGTCCTGGTCCTTAATCCGGGCGGCCGGGTCCCACACCGACGCGGGGGCCTGATCCATGCCTTTTTTATTGTGCTCGGGCAGGTCGGCCGAAGGGACGCCAGCGCCAAAAAATGCCGCAACCGGGAAGGGAGAGATGTTTTCGCACACAAAATACTCGCCCTCTTTGCCGTTCAGATCTTTGACGGTATGGGGCGCCTTGTCCCGGAACTTCTTATCTAGGCGTTCCTTCCACATGCTGGGCGGCTCTACAAAATGCGAATCCGCTGAAATAACACTATAGTCTGCCATACCAGATCCTCCTTCTCTCCGTTAAGTTTGCTTATCTACCCCTCCCGTCGCCCCCTCCACAGGTTTATCCCAGCTTCCTCCTTAGCAGCGTCACGATACGCCTTTTTTCCCGCACAATGCAAGAGTCGTGAGAAAATCGGGATTGCCGGATGGCTCACAAGCCTGGTAAGATCCCCTATCCCACCCCATGCCCCCGTAGCTCAGCCGGATAGAGCATCGGATTCCTAATCCGAGGGTCGTGCGTTCGAATCGCGCCGGGGGCATCTCATGACTTGGAAGGACCTGCGGGAGGGGTGGGGGAGGTGTCGCGGCCCTTCTAAACAGGGAGGCGTGGCCACGTTGTAATTGGTATCAAAAGCTGTTTCCGGGCCGGCTCCAACAGGTTGGGGTCGGGCGGTTCTGATGGCTGACCCTATGGCTGGCTCTGTGGGACTCAATGGCACGCGCCCAAGGAGGGACGAATTTTCTCCTCAGAGTAAGGAGAACTGCTATTGTCGGATTTTTATTTTTGATGGAAGTTGTTCGCAGACATGCAACGCCCGAACTGTCGTGCAGCCGCTATTCGTCTCCGTACGCCTCGGCCAACAGGTCTACGGTATGCACGGCTTCAATTGACACGCCCCGCTGCTGTAAGCCGGCCCGAATCTGCATCAGGCAACCGGGATTGCCCATCACGACCGTCTCGGCTTGGGTGCTCTGAATGTTGTCGACTTTGCGGTGCATAAGCCGCTCGGCCATCTCGGGTTCCGTGATATTATACGTACCGGCACTGCCACAACACCAGTCAGACTCGGGGAGCTCTTTGAGCAGCAGACCCGGAATAGCCGCAAGCAGCGCACGCGGTTGGGCACGCACCTTTTGACCGTGGGCCAAGTGGCAGGCATCGTGATAAGTGACGGTTTTGTTCAGGGTCTTGGTCGGCTTGGTCGGCTCAATCTCGGCCAGAAACTCCGAGACGTCTTTCATCTTGGCCACTAGCTGCTCAGCCCGCCCACGGTACACCGGGTCGTTTTTGAGCAGCTCACCATACTCTTTCATCATCGCCCCGCAGCCCGAGGCATTAATGATCAGGGCGTCGATTTCAAGATCGCTGAAGACCTCAATATTGCGTCGCACCAGCGCCAGGGCCTTGTTGTTGCCGTTATGCAACAACAAGGCTCCGCAACAGGCTTGACTTTTGGGTACGAGAACCTCACAGCCGTTGTGGCGCAGGACTTTCACGGTGGCTTCATTGGTTGCGCCAAACAGTTCAGGCATGACACAGCCGGACAGCATAGCCACCCGGTAGCGCTGCTCCCCAATGGGGGGGTAGCGGTCGTGCAGTGCGGCCGAGGACAGTCTGCCTCGGTCCGGAATAAGGCCAAAGTGGAGACGCAGGCGGGGGGGCAGCCAGGCGGCTCGGGCCAAGCGACCTAGTCCCAGCAGTGAGCCGAATCTGAGGAGCCCGGCGAACAGGTACATACCAACCGGGTTGGGAAAAATCGAATCAATGGCCCAACGGGTGAGGCGTTCGGTCAGCGGCCGCTTGTAGTGCTGCTCAATATACGGCCGGGCTCCTTCGATTAGCGCCCCATACTGCACCCCGGACGGACACGCTGTCTCGCATGCCCGACAGCCCAGGCACAGATCAAGATGCCGCACGACTTCAGAATCCAGACCAAAGCGGCCCTCTTGCAGCGACCGCAGCGTCAGGATCCTGCCCCGTGGAGAGTCCATCTCGGTCCCCAATTCGGCGTAGGTCGGGCAAAATGGGAGGCACAGTCCGCAGTGCACACAGTCAAAGAATTTCTCGTGATCAACAAAATTGGCGGGTTCGTGTGGCATACGAAGCCTAAATGCCTCCGACAAATCTGCCGGGGTTGAGCACCTGGTGAGGATCAAAGGTTTCTTTGAGCTTCTTCATCAGCGGGAAGGCGCTGCCGGGCGGCCCCCACACATCGATCTGGTCTTTCACGCTTGGATCAATCTGTTCAACAACAAGATAGCCATTCATCTTCTTGACCAGGATACGCATCCAGTCAAGCAGGGAGACGAGTTGCTCGGTCGGGACGGCGTCAGGACGGACAAAACGACTGTAGACAAGACCATTCCCGGCCCGAGCCTGAAACTGGACAGCGAGGCCGCGGAGGCCGACCTCTTCTTCCACCAAGCGACAAAACTCGGCTACCTGAGCGGGGAGCAGACCGGTTTTGCAGCGTAACCCGGCCTGACCGCTAATCGGAAAATCGCGCAGGGCAACGACGAGATCGTAGGCAGCCGGGCCTTCGAGAGGTTCGAGGCGTATCCCGGTCTGGCTAGCCAGCCCGCTTAGACGCCGGCGTTGATAGTCGACCTCTTGGGGCACCCCTGCCAGGCCAATAACCAGCCGAAATTCGGCCGAATCATCGGCAGGGTGAGCTGGATCCACATTCGTCAGCTCTAAAAAGGAGAGCTGCAGTTCAGCAGTAATCTGCCGCAGAGCGACTTGCATGGCCTGATCGACCGAGGGAAAACGCAACACCACAATAGCCTGAGCTTCCGGTCGGGGCCGGATCTTAAAAGTCGCCTCAACGATGACCCCCAGAGTGCCGAGTGACCCACAGTAGAGCTTGGCTAAATCATAGCCGGCCACGTTTTTGACCACCCGTCCACCGCCTTTGACCACCGAGCCATCCGCACGGACAACTCTCAGCCCAATCAGAAAATCGCGGACCGTGCCCTGTGAGAGGCGAGACGGACCGCTTAGGTTAGTTGCGATCAAGCCGCCGACTGTAACCTGTTCGGGGTTGGGCGGATCGAGCGGCAGCCACTGACTGTTCTTACCCAAAATGGCCTGGAGTTGCGAGACACGCATACCCGCCTCGACCGTGATCGTCATATCGGTCGGTTGGTAATCTCGCAGCTGATTCAGCCGCTCCAAACACAGCGCGAGATCATAGCGGCGTGGGCGAGCGCCCAGGTGCAAAAACGCTCCTACCCCAACCGGAGCGACCGCGAGTTTGCGCTCTCCGGCATTCCGCAACACCGACGCCACCTGCTCAACCGAGGTTGAAAACACCACTTCGTGCGGCGCAGTGCCGTCAATCGCAAACCGTCCTCCACCCTCCATGACCCACCCCTCTTCTCGCTCACAACGGGACTTGGCGGCGCGGTGCCCTCACATCGATACAGCCCGTCCCGGGCGTGGGAATAATCTTATGTGGGTTACACCGATTGTCGGGATTAAACACCGCCCGCAGCTCGCTCATACACAGCAGGTCCTCAGGGCTAAAGATCAATGGCATTTGGGCCCGCTTCTCAACGCCAATGCCGTGCTCGCCGGTCAGGCTCCCACCGAGATCAACGCACGTTTTTAGAATTTCCTGGCCGGCCTGCACCACTCGCTCGGCCTCACCCGGATTGCGCTCGTCGTACATCAGAATGGGATGAATATTGCCATCTCCGGCGTGAAAGACGTTGGCAATGCGCAAATTGTATTTCTCGGCGACCGCGGCAATGGCACGCAGGATATCCGCCACCTTGGTACGCGGCACCACGCCGTCCTGGGTACAATAATTGGGGGCTAAGCGACCCACCGCACCAAACGCCCGCTTACGGCTGGTCCACAGCGCCACACGCTCAGCATCGTCCTTGGCCACCCGCACTTCGCGGGCGCTGTTGTGCCGACAGATGTCCATAATCCGGTGTGTTTGGGGCTCAAGGCCTGCCTCTAAGCCGTCTAGCTCAATAATCAGAACCGCCTCGGCATCGGTCGGAAACCCAAAATGAAAGGCGGCTTCAACAGCCTGAATAATAAGCCGGTCCATCATTTCTAAGGCTGCCGGCACAATACCGGCGGCAATAATGTCCGATACGGTCTGGGTCGCCTGGTGGACCGACTCAAAGACGCCTAGAAACGTGCGGTAGGCCTGAGGTTGCCGGGTCAGGCGCAGCGTGGCCTCAGTCACCACTCCGAACGTCCCCTCGGCCCCGATCGTGATCCCTCGCAGATCATAGCCCGGCATGTCTTCGATCGCCCCGCCGAGTGTGGCGAGTTCCCCGTTCGGTAGTACCAACTCCAGGCCCAGGACATGGTTGGTCGTCACGCCATATTTCAGAGTGTGGGGTCCGCCCGAGTTCTCAGCCACATTGCCGCCGATGGTACACGCCTGCTGGCTCGACGGATCGGGCGCGTAGTGCAGCCCCTCGTTTTTGACAGCGTTGCTGACCCACAGGTTGACGACTCCAGCCTCGGCAACAATATAGCGGTTGGTCAGATCAATGTGCTTGATCGTGTTCAAGCGGCTAGTGCCGATCATGACCGGCGCCTCGACGGGTAGACACCCCCCGCTCAGCCCGGTGCCCGCCCCGCGCGGGACAAAGGCGATGTTCTCTTTGTGCAGGAATTTGACGACCGCGACCGTTTCTTGGGTCGAGCGTGGCAGCACGACCACCTCGGGAACCGACTTCTCCAGGGTGTAGCCGTCGCACTCATAAGTCGCTAAGGCCCGCGAGTTGACCACTAGCCCGTCTGACCCAACAATCTCGCCCAGACGCTTAACCGTACTCGCATCCATACACGCTCCTTAGCGATCAGTCTGTGGCCTGCGCTGAATCATTCGCTTGACCGTATAGCGCAGCAATACCTCATCTTTGGCGTTGACCACCTGCTGCGCAAAGGTGATGACGCCTCGGTCAGGTTTGCTCGTTTCCCGCTTGGACAAGACCTTGATCTTAACCCGTACCGTATCCCCGCAGCGCAGCGGAGCCGCTATTTGCATCTCTTCAATCCCCCAACAGGGCCAGTCCGCCCCGCGCTAAGCCAGCCTGAATCATCAGGCCTTCCGACAGCGAAAAGGTAAACGCGCCTGGGGCGATCCGGCTGCCAAAGAGGCTGTGGTGCTTGACAAATTCCATGTCGATGAACAGCGGCTCGGTGAAGCCAAACAGATTCACGAAGTTGATGATGTCGGTCTCCGTCACGGTACGCGAGGCGGTCTCGTATTCGGTCCCCAGCTCGTACTCTTCGTAATACTCGACGGCCATGGCCCCTCCTTACCCGAGTCGCAAGTGTTATGGGTTCCGGTGGGGAAGTCAACAGGGCGGGAGTTGACAAAAATACCCGGCTCCCGCTTATTACAATGCTATGAAAAAGCGAGTCGCTGTTGTCGGGGCTACCGGTATTGCGGGACAGCAATTTCTGGTTGCTCTCGAAAATCATCCCTGGTTTGAGGTACGTCTCTTAGCCGCCTCACAGCGATCAGCCGGGAAAACCTACGCTGAAGCAATTCGGGATGCGAAGACGGGTGCCCGACAGTGGTGGTGCCAGGAAGAACCGCCACAGCAGATGCTGTCGCTACAGGTGCATGAGGCGTCGTCAATCGATCTGAGCGGCATTGATCTGGTATTCTCCGCAGTCGAGTCAGGACCGGCCCAGGAACTAGAGCCCTTGTATGCTGCCACCACACCGGTCGTCAGTGCCGCTTCCGCCTTCCGCTATGAAGCCGACGTACCGCTCCTGATTCCAGGCATCAACCTGAATCATATCCGCCTGATCGACAGCCAGCAAAAAAACCGGGGCTGGGCCGGCTATATTGCGACCCAACCCAACTGTACCACGATTGGCTTGGCGATTACGCTCAAACCCTTGTGTGACGCTTTTGGCCTGCAAAAAGTCATTATGACCTCGATGCAGGGCTTGTCTGGGGCTGGACGCTCGCCCGGCGTCATCGGGCTCGACGTTGTGGATAACATCATCCCTTTTATCTCAGGCGAAGAGGAAAAGGTTGAAAAAGAAACCCAAAAGATTCTGGGCAGCTTGTCGGCCGTTACGATCACACCGGCGGATTTTTCGGTCAGCGCTACCTGCACTCGGGTAGCCGTACTTGAGGGACATACCGAATCGGTCCTGGCCGTGATGGACAGGCCATGCTCGGTTGACGAGGCGCGGGCAGCCATGCTCGCCTTTGGCCGCGAATTTGGCAATCTGGGCCTTCCCTCAGCGCCCAAGCAGATGATTATCCTCCATGACGACCCGTTCCGGCCCCAGCCCCGTTTAGACCGCGATGCCGAAGACGGCATGGCGACCTCAGTTGGACGGTTTCGGGCTGATAATGCGCTGGACAATGCGGTCAAATACCTGCTCGTCAGCCATAATACCAAAATGGGTGCAGCCAAGGGGGCGGTGTTGACGGCCGAGTATCTCCATCAGCAGGGTTACGTCTGATCGGAATTTTTTCCCTCCCGCATGCCGCCAGCTTACCAATCTGCAGACCTGCCCCCCAAGTCGGCCAGCTTCTGGCATCTGGCCGGGCCCGGCGCCGTCCTAGTCGGTCTGTCTATTGGTGCCGGTGAACTGGTTGTCTGGCCCCGCAATACCGCCCAGTTTGGCGCCAGTATGACCTGGGCGGCTGTACTGGGGGTGTTTGTTCAGCTGTGGATCAACTGCGAGGTTGGCCGCTATACGCTCGCCACGGGCGAGAGTATTTATGGCGGTTTTGCACGTATCTCCCGCCACTTTGCCTGGATCTTTCTGATACTCAATGTGTGCAGCTGGATTTTGCCCGGCTGGGCGCGGGCGTGTGGCGGAGCACTCAAAGTCCTCATTGTCGGTCCCCAGGGCTGGGGAGATCCCTGGGTGTGGACAACGATTACCTTTATCGGAGTCACAGCAGTCCTGTTTGGGCCAAAGCGGGTGTATGCTTCGCTGGAGCATACGGTTGAAGCCCTGGTGATCGTCATTACGGTCGGGCTGATTGTAATTGCGTTTTCGGTTGGCGGGGCGGCAACCTGGAAAGAGCTGGGTTGGGGGATGCTGAATATTCCGTATAAGGATCCGGATATGGCGGTGTACGCCCTATTCTCGTCGATCGTTTTTGCCGGGGCGGGAGGAACCGCAAATTTGTTCTTCTCATTTTATATCCGGGACAAGGGCTGGGGAATGGGCGCGCTGGTGCCAACAGTGCTCAACCCGCTGCGCGAACGCCAGGAGGCAACAGTCGAGCGGGCGTTTCAGGTCACGATCAGCACGCGCAATCTGCAACGCTGGAGGGCCTGGTTTCAGCATCTACAACTCGACCAGACACTCTTTTTCTGGCTGCTCAACACCCTCACCATCCTACTGTTCATCTACGGCGCGCTGGCCGTTCTCCACCCCCGCGGCATTATTCCCAATCAGGAGTTGTTGGTATGGCAGGAAGCCGAAATTCTGGGGAGCTTATGGGGATCGTCCGGCAAGCTCCTCTTTCTGTTGGTCGGCACCGCCTGCCTGTTTAGTACCCAGCTGACGCTGATTGACGGGGTCGCCCGTTCATGCGCGGATATTCTGCACACCAACTATACTTGGGCGCAGAAAAAACCGCTCAGTTGGTGGTATGCCACAATTGCCCTAGCCTGGATTGTCGTTGGTATTGCCCTCACCTATGCTTATGAGAGCCTCCCACCCATCCTGTTCCTGTTGGGTTCAGCGTTTTTTGGCGGGATTGCTATGGCTATCTACACACCGCTGGCCCTGGTCCTGAACCGAACCCGGCTGCCAGCCGAGTTACGACCCGGCCCACTACGATGCCTCCTTCTTGGGGCGATCAGTGCCTTCTATATTCTCTTCGCAGTGAGCTCAGTCATGCTGCTCGTCCACCGACTGTTCGTGCAGTAGCCCATAGAAAAAGGGCGACCCCGGTGGTGGGCCGCCCTCTGTTCATGGGTTCACTTTGGCCGACTTAGACGCTGCCCGACAGGGTAAAAGCGATCACCAGGGCATAGATGGCCAGCGCCTCAATAAAGGCGATACCGATAATCATCGGCGTCTGAATCCGGTCGGCCGAACTCGGGTTACGGCCGATGGATTCCATCGCCGCAGCAACTGCCCGTCCCTGCCCCAAGCCAGCTCCAACCGCGGCAATGCCAACAGCGAGTCCTGCGGCTAGGGCAATCATGCCGCGCGATGAGTCGCCCCCCTCCGCGGCAAACGCCACACCGCTTGTGCTCAGCACCACGAGTGCCGCCAAGACGCCAAGACACCATACTCTCTTCATACCTCTACTCCTTTCTTTCCCCCCTAGCGGCAGAAACCTGGGCACGCCTCTCTTATCCTCCTCTCCCGTCCTCGCCCCTCCGCCGTCAGGATGGCTGGTTGGTAATCCTGTTTTTTCCTTAATCTGCCCTAGTGGCCGTCGTCATGGGCTACAGCCAGGGAGACGTACACCAGACTGAGCAGGGTGAACACAAAGGCCTGGACCAGGGAGACAAATGCCCCAAGAGCGTAGAATATCACCGGGATGCCGACCTTGGTCAGATCGGTGAAGATCTCCAAAACAACGTGATCACCGGTCATATTCCCGAACAGCCGCAGTCCCAGGGAAAAGGGCCGAACAAAGTTGTCAATCAGCTCCAGCGGAACCATCAGAAACCCGAGCCACCAGATCGGCCCGACAAAGTGTTTCAAATAGGCTAGGCCCTGTTCTCGAAAAGCGAAAAAATTGTAGGCCGTAAATGATAGCACACCAAGGGCGAAGGTGACATTAAAGTTGCTCGTTGGCGGAGAAAAGCCCGGCACGAGGCCAGTCAGATTGGCACAGAGAATGAAGAGGAAAAAGCTGCCGTAGAGGTGGATATAGCGCCGGGCCTGGTGTCCGAGAACACCTTCCGCCATACCTGAGACGCCCTCAACCAACAGTTCGGCCATGTTCCGCAGGGTGAGCGAATCATCCGGAATGTTCGGGTCTGGGGCAGCGTCCATCTGTCGCTTGGCCCGGTAGGCCAAGAAAATAAGCAGGACGGTGACAAGGAGAGAGGTGGCAATATGTCCTGGCAGGAGATTCAGCCCGGGAATAACAGAAACCCAGGTAAAGGGGTGATGATCCATGTCGCTCGCCTATGGGCACGCTGTCTTAGATTTTTGTTCGGACAGGCCAACTATCACGCAGGCCAACAACAGTAAAGACACCCCTACGGCGAAGCTCTGCCCATGCACCGGATAGTGCAGCAAAAGGGCACCCAACAAAGCCAGAAAAAACACGCTCTTGGCCGCAAACCACAGGGCGGCGTGAGATTTTCCGGCCCAACCCTTGGGAGATGCAGAAAGCGCGCTGCGCACCAGCTTTTTGAGCAGCCAGAAATTGCCCTGCATAACGATCCCGCCCAGAATGAGGCTGAAAATATGTCCATATCCGACTAGCCAGCCAATCCCAGCGCTCAGACCGACAAGGAGGAGATTGAGCCGCTCAATTTTTTCTATGGTAGTGTGGTTGGTCCGCATGCCGAGACAAATGTTGGAGGACAAGAATCAGTCGATAGATCGCCCCGGCCATACCACCGACCGCGCCAAGAACGAGCAAGAGGGGAGCTGTTCCAAATAGGCCATCAAGGTAACGTCCTAGAAAGATTCCGGCCAGGACTGCTCCGGCAAACTCAAAACCCAAAGCGCCATATCGGCCGTAACTTAGAAGGGTGGTGGGAGAGGGCATACCGAATTCCGTTTGGTAGTAAGTTATTCACACCTGTGGATAACCTGCTAACCCCTTATCATAAAACAAGTTTTTTGATCTTTTCCACAGGGTTTTCCACAGGATAGAAACACCACATCCGCCGGACTTCGCAAGGACGAGGGAGGAAGGTCATTTGTGGCGTTTTTCACCCAGTTATTCACACCTGTGGATAACCTGCTAACCCCTTATCATAAAACAAGTTTTTTGATCTTTTCCACAGGGTTTTCCACAGGATAGAAACACCACATCCGCCGGACTTCGCAAGGACGAGGGAGGAAGGTCATTTGTGGCGTTTTTCACCCAGTTATTCACACCTGTGGATAACCTGCTAACCCCTTATCATAAAACAAGTTTTTTGATCTTTTCCACAGGGTTTTCCACAGGATAGAAACACCACATCCGCCGGACTTCGCAAGGACGAGGGAGGAAGGGTCATTTGTGGCGTTTTTCACCCAGTTATTCACACCTGTGGATAACCTGCTAACCCCTTATCATAAAACAAGTTTTTTGATCTTTTCCACAGGGTTTTCCACAAGCCCAGAGCTCACAAGGGGGACGGTGAGGTATAGACGAATTTTTTGATGATCTCGACAGCTGCAATGCCGAACTTCAAACCGCTCCAAGCCGCTGCATGACTTCTGTAGCGGCAAAGAGTGTTTCGTCAATCTCGGCCTCGCCATGGGCTAAGGAGACAAAAGCGGCCTCAAACTGGGAGGGAGGCAGATAGATGCCACGCTCAATCATCCCGTGAAAATAGCGGGCAAATGTCGCGGTGTCGCAACTGACGGCGCTGGTGTAATCCCGGACTTGGTCGATGCCAAAGAAGACGGTGATCATTGAACCGAGCTGATTGATGCAGGCCTGAACGCCAGCGTCCTGAACAGCCTTGCGTAACCCTTCTGCTAGGCGGGTCCCCATTTCGTTTAAGCGCGCATACGCCCCTGGGGCGTTTATGAGTTTGAGCGTTTCAATGCCAGCCGTAACCGCTAAGGGGTTTCCCGACAGAGTCCCGGCCTGGTAAACCGGTCCGAGCGGGGCAAGACAGTCCATGATGTCCCGCTTGCCGCCGACCGCCGCCAGAGGCAGTCCACCGCCAATAACTTTGCCAAAACAGCTCAGGTCGGGATCTATACCGTACAGCTCCTGCGCTCCGCCGCGCGCTAGGCGAAACCCACTCATGACCTCGTCAAGGATGAGGACTACTCCGGCCTCTCTAGTCAGGCTTCTCAGGTCGGCCAAGAAACTCGGTTCGGGCAAGACAAGGCCCATGTTACCGGGAACGGGTTCGACAATAACGGCGGCAACCGCGCCGGGATTGGCATTGATGTGCGCCTCAACGCTGGCAAGGTTGTTGAACTCAGCAATCAGGGTCTGACTGGCAAAGGCTTCGGGGACCCCTTTGCTGTCAGGCTGGCTCAAAGTCAGCGCTCCCGACCCAGCTCGGACTAGCAGGGCGTCGGTATGTCCGTGGTAGCAACCGGCGAACTTGATAATTTTAGTCCGTTCCGTGTAGCCCCTGGCAATCCGCAGCGCGGTCATAGTCGCTTCGGTTCCAGACGAGGTGAGGCGAACCTTTTCAACTGAGGGAACGGCATCAACGACCATCCGGGCCAGCTCAATCTCTTTGGCGGTTGGCGCGCCAAAACTTGTCCCACGTTTGACCACGTCCTCAAGGGCACGCACGACCTGGGGATGGGCATGGCCAGCAATCAGGGGGCCCCACGACCCAATATAGTCGATGTACTCTTTGTTATCGGCATCAACCACCCGGCAGCCATAACCACGCTGAATGAAGCACGGCGTTCCGTCTACCGCGCGCCAGGCGCGTGCCGGACTATTGACTCCGCCTGGTATGATTTCTTGGGCCTGGCGAAACAGCTTATCTGACGTGGACATAGCTCGTTTTCTGACCTCACGATGGGTTACTGTGTGCTAGCACTGGGCGGATGACGCGTCAAGGTAAAAAAATATTGTGCTGGAAAATCAGCGACTTCTCGCCCCCTACACTGCTTTGCTTGCATTGCTCATCAAAAAGGTCTAAACACCCTGAATTAACACCGAACTCATTCTCTTTTTTGAACAGACAATAGTGATGCTGTAGCAAATGGTCTTCTCCTTTCCTTCTCATTCCCATGGCTTGACGAGCCAGGATTCTCTGGGATGAGAGAAAGGGGGTGGGGAAGAAATATGTGGAAAAACGCGTGGAAATTGGAGGGAATTCCTTTTAAGGAATAGGGGGTTAGCAAGTTACTCACAGGTGTGGATAACTTGCCGACAACCCGGGACGAGCATGTGGTATGGATCGGGTATGGGAAAACGTATTGGACGTTGTTGAGGAAAAGATTGGGAAGACCAACACTGAGACCTGGCTGAAACCAACCCGTCCGATTGGACTGCGAGGGGACACTTTTCATCTGGAAGTTCCGAGTCCACTGTTCCGTGAGTGGCTCCTCAGCAATCTCCTTGAACCGCTTGAAGCCTCGCTCACCTCTGTCCTCGGCCAAACGGCGCAGGTGATGATTCACGTCAACAGCGGTCAGCAGGGCGAGCTGTTTCCGGCCGATGATGACGCGTCAGCCGGAGTCCAAGATACGGGTCAAGACGCGGCGGACGCCAAGGACACCTCTCAGCCGACTTTCAAATCGATTCCGCAGGTAATCAAAAATAAAGCGCGTCCGACCAAGAAAAACGGGCTGTTGCAGAGCTTTACCTTCTCTAGCTTTGTGGTTGGAGGTGGTAATCAGTTTGCCCACGCTGCGGCCCGGGCGGTAGCCGATCATCCTGGCAATCACTACAATCCGCTGTTTATCTATGGAGGGGTTGGACTGGGCAAAACGCACCTGATCAATGCCATCGGGCATGAGAGCTTAGTCAAACAGGGCAAGAGCAATGTGTTTTATTTGTCCTCTGAGTCTTTTACCAATGAGTTGATTTCTCACATCCGTCGGGACCGGATGGATGACTTCAAAACGAAGTTTCGCCAGGCTGATGTGCTGATTGTTGACGACGTCCAGTTTATGTCTGGTCGAGAGCGGACCCAAGAAGAATTTTTTCACACGTTCAACACCTTATACGAGTCTCATAAACAAATTGTGATCACGTCCGACAAGTTTCCGAAAGAAATTCAGGGCCTGGAAGAGAGGCTGCGCAACCGGTTTGAGTCTGGTCTGATCACCGATATTCAGCCGCCCGATCTGGAAACGAGAGTAGCAATTCTGCAAAAAAAGGCCCAGGCCAGAAAGATCAGGGTTTCGTCCGAGGTCGCGCTATTTATTGCCTCAAACATCACTGCCAACGTCCGGGAACTGGAAGGCGGACTGAATCGGCTTGGCGCCCTCTCAAGTATGAATAAGATGCCTATTACGGTCGATTTTGCCCGCCAGGTTTTGCATAACCTCGTCAAGGATAAGGGTCCAAAGGTGACGATCGAAATGGTCCAGCAGGCCATCGCCGAATACTTTGACGTGCGAATAAATGACCTGATCTCCAAAAAACGGACCAAACTAGTAGCTTTTCCCCGTCAGGTGTCCATGTACTTATGCCGGAAACTGGCCAATGCCTCCTATTCGACGATCGGCATTCGGTTTGGTGGCAAAGATCACACCACCGCCTTATACGCCTGCAATACGATCGAAAAACGCCTCAAAGAGAACGAAGAGCTCCGCTCTATCCTGGACCGGATTGAAAGCACGATCTACGGCCAACAGGTCAAGGACTAATACACCCTTCGGTCCCTGCTCTAAGCCCCTGAAACCTGTGGATAACTCGCGAATAATTGTGGATAACTCGCGAATAATTGTGGATAACTCGCGAATAATTGTGGATAACTCGCGAATAATTGTGGATAACTTAGGGGGGGGTGTGAATAACTTTTAGGGGGGGTGTGAATAAGTACCTGAGTTATCCACAGGGGGTGTGAATAACTTTTCCTTTAAAATCAATGACTTAAGTGAGTTATCCACATATTCACATTCCCTACTACTACTAGTCTTAATATATTTATATATTATAAAGAAGAAGAAGAGAGGGCAGGCCCGACATGGAATGTCTGGTAAAAAAAGCGGACTTATTGCGTTGTTTATATCTGGTACAGGGCGTGGTCGAGAAACGTTCCTCACTGCCCATTCTCGCCCATGTTTTGCTTGAGGTAACGGACAAACAGGCCAACGCTGAGGCAAGTGCTTTGTCGCTTGGTGCTACCGATCTTGAGGTCGGAATCCGACAACACTGTAAAGCACGTGTCAAGCAAGCAGGCGCGATTACCACTGACGCGCGCAAGTTGTATGAAATTGTCCGTGAGCTGCCGAGTACGGGCAGCGGCTCCTCCGACCCAACCGTTATCACACTGCGATCAGCCGGCAGTGGCTGGATAGAGGTCAGCAGCGGAACATCTCGGTTCAGGATGGCTAGCTTGGATCCTAAAGAGTTTCCGGCCATCACCCCCGCTTTAGAGACGAACAAGGATACAACATCTACAGCTGCGTCGTGTCAGGGCAAAGTCTTGCGGGATATGATTGAGAAAACGCTGTTTGCCACCTCGCCAGATGAATCGCGTCTCAGTCTAAGTGGCGTGTCTGTCGAAGCCCTCGACTCGGGTAAGCTGCGGATGGTGGCCAGTGATGGTCATCGTTTGTCGCTGATCGACCGTCAGGCCAACATATCCGACCTCTCAGCCTGGCCTAAAGTCATTCTGCCCCGCAAAGGGGTGATTGAGGCCCGCAAGATCCTGGAACGGAGTGAGGGTGAGGCTCGATTCTCAGTGCAGGGCACGACGGCAGGGCTACACGCAAAGACTGCCGACCTGTCGGAGTCTGAGGACTCGCCTGAGCAGAGCACGACGACGGAAACCACCGCGCTGTCGATGCGACTGGTTGAGGGGAAATTCCCGGATTATCAGCAAATTCTCCCCACCGAGCAAAATGTTGTGATTCCTTTCTCCCGCGACGCGTTGCTGAGCGCGCTGCGCCGGCTGCTGATTCTCACTACCGAACGGGCGCGCGGGATCAAGATTGAGGTCGAATCGGAGAAAGTCGAAATCTCGGTCAATACCCCCGACCTTGGCGAGGGGGTTGAGCAGATCGCAACCGACTACCGCGGAGACCGCATAGCCGTCGGCTTTAACGGACGCTATCTGGTGGAGGCCTTGTCCGTGATGGGGGATGGGCAACAGATTACACTGTCGCTCACAGACGAGATGAGTCCGGGCTTGCTCAAAATGAACGATGATCCGGACTTCTCCTATGTGATTATGCCGATGCGCATCTTTTAATTTTTCGAATCCGATGGGATTATGCCAATAGGCATCTTTAGATTTTACAAAAACGTTTTAAAATCTCTATTTTATCCTGCCTACGAGTTTACTTCGCAGCCAGAAAATGCTACAAAGCAAGCAGAAAAATGACCATTTTTCTGCAGTGACCATCTGTCTGGGGAGTTCATGCTCGAACAAGAATACGGGGCCGATCACATTAAGGTCCTGGCCGGTCTAGAGGCGGTTCGCAAACGGCCGGGAATGTACATTGGAGACACCTCAGTCCGTGGTCTTCACCATCTGGTCTTTGAGGTGGTCGATAACTCTGTAGACGAGGCCCTTGCCGGGTATTGCACCCGTATTTGGGTTACTATTCACATCGATAACAGTCTCACCGTTGAGGACAACGGTCGAGGGATTCCGACTGAGATTCATCCCACGGAAGGAATTTCCGCGGCCGAGGTGGTGCTCACCAAACTGCACGCGGGCGGAAAATTCGACTCCAGTGCGTATAAAGTCTCGGGTGGGCTGCACGGTGTGGGAGTGTCCGTGGTCAACGCCCTGTCGGAATCGCTGGAAATCGAGATCAAGCGCCACGGCAAGGTCTACAGTCAGAAATACGAACGCGGTGAGCCGAAAACACTGCTCCGAGAGAGCGGCAGCGTTGAAACCAGCGGAACCCAGGTCACCTTCAAACCTGACCCGCTCATCTTCGAGGTCTCGGAGTTTAGCTTTGACGTCCTCTCCCAGCGGCTGCGGGAATTGGCCTTTTTGAACGGCGGCCTGCACATTTCAATCGAAGACGAACGTGAGCAAAAAAGTCACGATTTTCACTACCAGGGCGGAATTGTGTCGTTTGTCGAGCACCTTGGAGTGGCCAAGAAACCGCTCCACTCCGATGTGATTTACCTACAGGGCAAGAAAAATGGTGCCCAGGCTGAGATCGCGCTGCAGTGGAACGAGGGCTATACCGAAAACGTCTACACCTTCGCCAATAATATCAACACGATTGAGGGTGGAACGCATCTCAGTGGCCTGAAATCGGCGCTCACCCGAACGATTAATTCCTACGCCGCGGCCAACGGCCTTTTGAAGACGGGGACAACGCAGGCACCGCCCCTGCAGGGCGAAGATATTCGTGAGGGACTTATCGCAATAATCAGTCTCAAAGTGCCTGAGCCGCAGTTTGAAGGCCAGACTAAGACAAAGCTGGGCAATAGCGAGATCAAGGGCTTCGTTGAGGCCATGGTCAACGAAAAGCTGGGCATTTACTTTGAAGAGCATCCAAACGAGGCCAAGCGGATCATCCACAAATGCGCTGAGGCGGCCCGCGCCCGGGAGGCGGCCCGCAAAGCCCGAGACCTGACGCGGCGAAAAGGCGCTCTAGATTCCGGTTCCTTGCCCGGCAAACTGGCCGACTGCCAGGAACGCGACCCCTCGCTGAGTGAGATCTATTTCGTTGAGGGCGATTCGGCCGGCGGATCGGCTAAACAGGGCCGCGACCGACGGACTCAGGCTATCCTCCCCCTCCGGGGGAAGATCCTGAATGTCGAAAAATCCCGCTTTGATAAAATGCTCTCCTCACAGGAAATTCGTTTGTTGATTACCGCGCTTGGGGCAGGGGTCGGAAAAGAAGAAACCGATCTGTCCAAGCTGCGCTATCACACCATCATCATCATGACCGATGCAGACGTGGACGGCTCACACATACGAACCTTGCTGCTGACCTTTTTCTACCGCCAAATGCCAGGTCTGATCGAGAACGGCCACATTTACATCGCCCAACCGCCCTTGTATCGGGTCAAGAGGGGTAAAACTGATCGCTATTTGAAGGACGAGGCGGCTTTAGACGAATTTTTGATTGATCTGGGGATCGAAAATGTCCGGGTCGGACCTTTAGCCGGAGACAGTCTGAAGGAGTGGATCGGGACTTTTCTGAAATGCGAAAAATTGTTCAACATCGTTGAACGCAAAGGGAAAGATGTCCGGCTTGTTCGGACGCTGCTCAACCAGCCCGGTCTGTCCCCAGCGGCGATGACAGATTTCGTCGCGTTGGCCGAGATCTGTAGGGTGGCCGAGGTATTCGCCAGCCGCCACTTTCCCGATGTAGTTCCGGTCTCCTTCTCGGTTGAAGCTGACGAAAAAACTGAGGGATACCGGATTCTGGCCGCTGCGAAGCTGAACGGTTCGGATGTCCGAACGATCATTGACAGCGATTTTCTGCACTTTCCTGAGGTCCAAGAGATCGGTCGCCTGCTTGAGCGGCTGCGGGTGATCGGTGAGTCGCCGTTTATCCTCGTCGACAAAGACGAAGAGAAGGCCTTTGCTCAGCAACGCGATATTGTCGACGCCATCCTGTCTCGTTCCCGCCGAGGAACCGAAATTCAGCGCTATAAGGGACTCGGTGAGATGAACCCCGAGCAGCTGTGGGAAACGACCATGAACCCCGAGACCCGCATCCTGCTCCAGGTCCGGATTGAGGATGCCTATGAGGCGGACGAAATCTTCGCCACCCTGATGGGCGATGAGGTTGAACCCCGGCGGCGGTTTATTGAAAATAACGCTCTGGCGGCAAAAAACCTCGATATCTAACCCTTTCCCCAAGACTTTCTGACTGTCATGGAAGAAGCGCAGCATCCACACGCTGTCAACATCGAACAAGAGATGCGTCAGTCCTATATGGACTACGCCATGAGCGTCATTATTGGGCGGGCGCTGCCCGACGTCCGAGACGGTCTCAAGCCTGTTCATCGACGCGTGCTGTACGCCATGTCCGCCCTGGGCAACGACTGGAACCGGCCGTATAAAAAGTCGGCCCGTATCGTCGGTGATGTGATCGGCAAATACCATCCGCACGGAGATACCGCGGTCTACGATACCATCGTGCGCATGGCCCAAGAGTTCTCGCTGCGCTATCCCTTGGTTGACGGACAGGGAAACTTTGGATCGATTGACGGGGACCCGCCCGCGGCCATGCGCTATACCGAAATTCGCATGACCCGTATGGCCGCAGAGCTATTGACAGACATTGATCGAGACACGGTTGATTTTATCGCCAATTACGACGATTCAAGCCAAGAACCTGTCGTTCTGCCGGCTAAACTTCCAAATCTGCTCATTAACGGCTCGTCGGGCATTGCGGTCGGCATGTCGACCAATATCCCGCCTCATAATCTGGGGGAAGTGGTCAACGCGCTCGGGGCCCTGCTCAAGGACCCGACGCTGAGCAGCAGCCAGCTCATGCAGTATGTCAGGGGGCCAGATTTCCCAACCGGCGGGTTTATTTATGGTCTAACTGGCATCCGGAAGGCGTATGAAACCGGCAAAGGCATTATCAAAATACGGGCCCGGACCTCGGTTGAGGAAAATAAGCGAACGGGCAAGAACAGCATCATTGTTGAAGAAATTCCGTTTCAGATCAATAAAGCGCGCCTGGTTGAACACATTGCCGACCTTGTCAATGAGAAGCGTCTTGAGGGCATCTCCGATCTGCGCGACGAGTCGGACCGCGAGGGCATGCGGGTCGTCATTGAGCTCAAAAAAGACGCCATTCCCGACGTCGTCCTCAATCAGCTCTACAAGATGACCCCAATGCAAGACTCCTTTGGGGTGATTCTGCTGGCGATTGTTGAGGATCGCCCGCAACAGCTGACGCTCAAAGACAGCCTGGTCCATTTTTTGAGCCATCGTCGGGCCGTGGTACGGCGACGGACCGCTTTTAATCTCGACAAAGCCCAACAACGTCTGCATCTGCTCGACGGACTGAAGATCGCCCTGGATAACCTTGATACGGTGATCCGGCTCATCCGTAGCGGCGATAATCCGGTGAACGTGCGCCGCCAGCTCGGCGCACGCTTTGCGCTGAGCGAGATCCAAGCTCAGGCTATTCTGGATACGCGATTGCAGCGCCTCACCCAGCTGGAGCAGGGAAAAATCGTCGCCGAGCACGCCGAGACGACCACATTGATCCACAAGCTGGAGAACATTTTGGCCGATCCGAGCGAAATTGACGCGCTCATCGGTCAGGAATTACAAGAGATCAAGACACGCTTCGCCGATGAACGCCGCACAGAGATTATCGCTGCCAGTGCCGAGCTGTCTGTTGAAGACCTGATTGCTGAAGAGGACATGGTCGTCACCATTTCCCATGCCGGCTATATCAAGCGTACTGCGGCCTCGCTGTACCGCTCGCAGCGGCGCGGGGGACGCGGTATTGTGGCGGCGACCACACGTGATGAGGATTTTGTCGAACACCTGTTTGTGTGTTCGACCCACGCCTACCTGCTGGTTTTTACCTCCTTGGGGCGGGTCCACTGGGTGAAGGTACACGAGATTCCGCAGGCCAGTCGGGCCTCAAAAGGCAAGGCCATCATCAACCTGTTGCCGCTTGGAGCCGAGGAAACGATCTCTGCCTTTCTCCCCGTGCGTGAGTTCAAGCACGACATCTCCGTCATCTTTGCCACCCGAAACGGCCTGGTCAAAAAGACCGATCTGATGGCCTACTCCAACCCGCGTCAGGACGGCATTCTTGCCATATCCTTGAAGAATAACGACGAGGTTATTGGCGTGCGGCTGACCAGTGCTGAGCAGGAGATTATGCTGTCGACTCGGCGTGGCCAAGCCATCCGCTTTTCCGAGCATGATATCCGTCCAACCGGCCGGGTTACCCAGGGAGTGAAGGGGATCCGTCTGAAGGCGGGCGACGAAGTGGTCTCCCTGGCCGTTCTTAACCCTGACGAAACCCTGCTGACAGTCTCGTCTTTAGGCTACGGCAAGCGTAGTAGAGTGGACGAATACCCGCTACAGTCGCGGGTTGGTACGGGAGTCATCACTATGCGGACGACCGACAAGACGGGCGAAGTCGTTGGCGTGTGCCAGGTGACCGACGAGGACCACCTCATGCTCATCGCCGATGGCGGCCGGGTTATTCGGCTACGTATGCGGGAGTTGCGAACCATCGGACGCTCCTCCCAAGGGGTACGGCTGTTTGATCTTGACCCTCAGGAGCGGGTCGTCAGTCTCGCTCTGCTGGCAGAAGACGAGGAAGAGGAGGACACTAAGCAGATCGAAGCTGAGCAGGGCAACGGCCGACAAACATAGAGTGCGGTCTGTCGAACAGGCCAGGCTTAAGACACAGGAGGACATATGAGCATACAGGTTGGGCAAAACGCCCCGGATTTTACCCTCAAGACGAGTAAAATGCAGGATTTCGCCCTGAGCGAACAGAAAGGCAAGAAAAACGTGGTCCTGCTCTTTGTTCCGCTGGCCTTTACCGGTGGTTGAACAAACGAATTTGGCTCCGTGCAAGCCAATCTCGACAGTTTACAGAACGATGACACGCAGGTTGTCGGCATCAGCGTTGACAGTCCGTTTTCTCTAGACGCGTGGGCCACCAAAGAGGGCTATGAGTTCCCGTTGCTGAGCGATTTTAATAAAGAGGTCGCCGCCGCCTATGACTCCCTCTATCCTAAGCTGTTAGTGTTCAACGGGGTGGCCAAACGGACGGCTTTTGTGGTCGACAAAAATGGCGTGATCCAGTACGCTTGGCTGAACGATGACCCAGGGACGCTGCCCAATCTTGACGAGATCAAAGCCTGTTTGCAGCAGTTGAGCTAAGTCTAGCTAGGCGGGCGGCAGTTTCCGACCAACTTGAAGCCGCCCGCGTTAGACTGCTGCGGACGCTTCCAAAAAACCGGAAAAACGATCAGGCTCAGGACCGCCCAGCCCCCGCAGATCAGGCCGTAGAGCGTCCACAGATTTTTGGAAGATCCGTTTTGACTGGCGAAGATCCGGCACACGATAGCATCAAGCACATGAATAAAGACAGCGGTATGGACCAGCCGCTGAAAATCAATATCAAGGGCGAGAAACCGCAGACCAGTAAAATATCCGAGAAACACCTCAACATTCATCCATTTCTTCCTTTTGCGCGCAATGGCTGAAGAGAAAACATTATTTGAGAAGCTCTGTGAGGTTGGCGAAGAAAACCTGACGCGGTTTGTTGAAGAGATTCGCTCTAGTCCGGTTTTTGCTGAAGGGGTCGACCATACCCTGCGGAACGCGGCGGAAACCAGGGAAAAATTTGACCAGAACATAGCCGCCCTTCTCTCCCTTCTCAACCTCCCATCTAAGGCTGACTACAACCGGCTGGTGGAACAGGTGGAAACCATCCATGGCAGTGTGGTGAATCTGAATATCAAGCTTGACCGCCTGCTGGCCGCACAGAAAAAAAAGACGCGTCGGACCGCAAAGAAAAAGTCCGATGCCAAACGCTAAGCCGTCCGTTGAATGCGCATGAACCCTCACCTGCTGCCTATCTTTTTGGGGCTCAGTCTGCTCCTTTTGGCCACATCAAGCTTTGCTTGGGACGAGACACGCTTTGCCCAGAAAAAAACCAAGGCCTACTCCTATGCGCCGCCCAACGGCACGAGAGATGGACGGACAAAAACGATAATCGGCTCTCCGCGCACGTATACGGTTCAGACCAAAGACACTCTGCTCGACATCGCTCGCTACTTTGATCTGGGTTTTAACGAGATCCGTGCCGCCCATCCAGACCTTGATCCCTGGCTCCCCCCGGTGGGGCAAGAGATCAGCCTGCCCACCTTCTGGGTACTGCCCAAAAGTCGCTCCACCGGAGTCGTCGTCAATATTCCGGAAATGCGTTTGTACTATTTCCCGCCCCAGATAAAAGACGAGTGGCTCGTGGTGACCTATCCGGTTGGACTTGGCCGGGAAGACTGGCCGACACCCCAAACGCCGTTCCGGATTCGGGGCAAAACGGCTAACCCAACCTGGGTGATTCCCGAGTCTATTCGACAAGAACGGATCAAAGAAAAGGGCTGGTCGGAAACCAGCCTGCCGGGTGGGTCGCCAGACAATCCGCTGGGGAAGTATCGGCTGGAATTGAGTCTGTCCCAGGCGTCCGGCGCGTATGCCATCCATGGTACGAATAATCCCTGGGCAGTCGGCAGAATGGTCACCCACGGCTGTATTCGGCTGTATCCCGAAGACATTGAGCGCTTCTTTGACCTCGTTCAGGTTGGTAGTCCTGGCGAGCTGACCTACCAGCCGGTCAAGATCGGGATACAAAACGGACGGGTCTATGTTGAAGTCCACGCCGATATTTATGGTCTGGTTAACGACCCGTGGGGAGACGCCCAGCGCGTTGTTCAGGACAGCGGTTGGGCCCACCTTGTTGATCCGGTCTTGCTCGTGCAGGCGCTGCGTGAGCAGTCCGGTGTTCCGGTCGATGTGACGGCCACAGACGGGGTGGTCTCCCTACCTCAGCTTGGGGAAACAAGCGGAGGGAGAGGTGAGCAACAGTATGGAGTGCAGAGTACGGACCCAACATAAAAACGACGTAGTTGATCTGACCCGGCAAATCGAGGAGTTCGTTCGACAGGCCGATATTGAGCAGGGGCTGTGTCATGTCTATGTGCCCCATGCCACCGCTGCGATTATTGTCAATGAAAACGACGATCAGCAGATTGGCCAGGACTTGCTCAAAGCTCTCGATGGTCTCATCCCCGAAGGCATCTGGCTGCACGATAAGGTTGACAAAAATGGCGCGTCTCATCTAAAAGCGACTATCCTGGGTCCAAGTGAGACCATTCCCGTCCAACGGGGCCGCCTGGCACTCGGTACCTGGCAGGCCATTATGCTGGTAGATTTTGACGGACCGCGTGACCGGACGGTCATTGTTACCCTCACCCGAGCCTAAAGTCATGGTACGGTCAATCAAAGACTGGCCGGAGTCGGACCGCCCCCGAGAAAAGCTGATCGAAAAAGGCCCCGGTTCTCTCTCTAATGCCGAACTGCTGGCCATCATCCTGCGGACCGGAAATGCCAGCAGTGGACAGACCGCGCTCGACCACGGCCGCGACCTCGTCCAACAGTTCAGCGACTCCTTCCGCCGCCTGGCCGAGGCCAGCATAGCGGACCTGTGTCAGGTCAAAGGCATTGGTCCGGCCAAGGCCGCCCAGATTCAGGCGAGCCTGGAAATCGCTAGACGGTTTGCCAGCAATGAGATGAGACAGGGCGATCAGTTCCGCTCTTCGCAGGATGTCTTTTCCCACTATCAGGAGCGACTGGGCAGTCTCAAGAAAGAAGAATTCCACGTCCTGCTGCTGGACGCCAAGAACCGCAAGCTTAAAGATGTCCGCATCTCAGAGGGATCCCTGACCTCATCCCTGGTCCACCCCCGCGAAGTCTTTGTCGCAGTGGTTCGCGAGTCCGCGGCCGCGGTGATTCTGATCCACAACCACCCTAGTGGTGATCCGGCTCCGAGTCACGAAGATCTCCAGCTAACGAGGCGCTTACGAGAGGTTGGCGAGCTTATGGGCGTCCACGTCCTTGACCATCTGATTATCGGGAAAGGCCGCTATGTGAGTTTTGTGGACGACGGCTATTGGGAGGCATAACAAACGAGATGGGTCTCAACCGCGCGCTGGTCGGCAAACAGTATCCGGCTCAGGACTACGGCGTTACGGCTGAAGCTGTGCGCAAATACGCCAGAGCTTATAATGAGGATAACCCGCTCTTTTTTGACAGTGGCTGCCCCTCCGGGGTGCTTGCTCCGCCGATGTTCGGGGTAGTGACAGGCTGGCCGTCGGTTATGGCGGTGGTGACCGATGGCCAGCTTAACGTCGATGTGCTGCGGCTCCTGCACATCGAGCAGGATATTCGCTTTGTACTCCCCGTTGTATCGGGCGACATTATTACGAGCACGGCGCGCCTGGTGAGCATTGAGGACAAGACGGGCGGTGAGGCGCTCATGCTTGAGGTGGACAGCATAAACCAGCGCGGACAGGCTATCCAACACATGCGTTTTGGAGCCTTTATCCGGGACAAACAGCGCCGGGGAAGAGGGCTTGAAGCCTTTGGGCCGTCACCTCAGACTCAGCCGCTCCTACGCGCAGAGCAGTCCATCGACCCTGATCAGACCTTTCGCTATGCCGAGGCCTCAGGCGACCATAATCCCATCCACCTTGATGATCAGGTCGCCAGAATGGCCGGTCTGCCGGGGATTATCGTCCATGGTTTGTGCACCATGGCGTTTACCTCAAAAGTGGTGATTGATCACCTGTGTGATCATGAGCCGCGACGCTTAAGACGGCTGCGCGCGCGTTTCTCACGCCCCGTCTTTCCGAGGCAGACCATTACCACAGCCGTGTGGCAGTCCGATCAGCAGACCGGCATCTATATCTACGAGACGTATAATCCGGATGGAAAAGCGGTCATTAAGGACGGAGTTGCCGAAATTGCTCCGGCCTAGAACGGCACGTCATCATCGTCCGATTGGGGCGCTTGCCCACTCAAGCCCTCATAGCTCCCGCCTGAATCAGCGGACTCGTACTGTCCGGACCGGCCCTCACCTCCCCTAGTACTGAGGAATTGGACTCGTTGGGCGATGATCTCGGTAATATAGCGTTTGTTGCCGTCTCGGTCTTCGTAGCTGCGGGTCTGAATTCGGCCCTCAACATAGACCTGTCCGCCTTTGGAGAGATATTGCCCGCAGGATTCGGCCTGCTTGCCCCAGACAACGATATTGTGCCAATCGGTGCGTTCTTGGCGTCCGTGTTCCTGGTCTACCCAGGAGTCTGTCGTTGCCACTGAAAAGTTGGCCACCGCGCGTCCGCTTTGGGTAAACCGCACCTCTGGGTCTCTGCCCAGATTGCCTATAATAATCGCTTTATTTACCGCAGCCATGGAGTGTCCCTCCTTACTTCAAAGCCTACCAGCCGCCTCTTTTCAAATCAAGTGGGAAAGGGCGGCGGGCAGACCCCTTGGCCGCGACGTCCGTTGCCGAGCGCCCGGGGCTTGCGTATACTCCGCTACATGGAGGGTATTGCACTGTGACAAACGCACTCTTCTCCCGAACCGTGTGGGCCGTGCGCCTGACCATCTGTGTGCTGCTCGTCGGTGTCCCGGTCCGAGCCGAGCTCTCTCACCACGCCCCGTTTGTTGAGAGAGCTCGGCAGGGTATGGTCGTGACTGCCAATGTCCAGGCCAGTCAGGCCGGATTGGAAATGCTGCGCCGGGGGGGCAATGCGGTGGACGCCGCGGTGGCGGCTTCGTTTGCGATCAGTGTGACTCGCCCGCAGTCCACGGGCGTTGGCGGCGGTGGGTTTCTGCTGCTGTATCTAGCTGAGGACAAGACCGTTCTGGCGCTTGATTTTCGGGAACGCGCCCCACGCAGAGCCACGCGTGATATGTTTCTGCGGGATGGCAAGGTCGTGCCGGGGCTAAGCCGAACCGGCCCGCTGGCCGTTGGCGTGCCGGGCCTAGTGGCCGGTCTGGTCGAGACGCACGAAAAGTATGGGAGCCTGCCGCTTGCAGACGTGATGGCCCCGGCGATCAACTTGGCCGACAACGGCTTTCCGGTCTATCCGTTCCTGGCCAGGGCCTTGGCCTACCGAGAGGAAATGCTGGGGAGCTCTGCGGCCACTCGGGCCGTGTATTTCCGGCAGGAGCGCCTCCTAGGCGAAGGCGATCTGCTGATTCAGAAAGACTTGGCCAACACCCTGCGGGCCATTGCCGTCGGGGGCAAAGACGCGTTTTATCGCGGCCCGATTGCCGCCGCGATTGCGACCGAAATGGAGGCTCGGGGCGGACTCATCACCGCGGCCGACCTAGAGCACTATACCGTCCTGGCCCGCCCCCCTCTCTCCACAAGCTTTCAGAACGCCGAGATCTACTCCATGCCGCCGCCGAGCTCGGGCGGAGTGCTGATCATCCAAATGCTAAAAGTGCTGGCCGGTTTTCCGATCCAAAAGTTCGGCTTTCAGACCCCCACCGCTACCCATGTATTGGCCGAGACCCTGCGGCTGGCCTTTCGGGATCGGGCGCGCTACTTGGGCGATACCGATTTTGTTGAGGTGCCGGTCGAGATGCTGATTTCAGACGACTATAGCAATGCGCTGCGGGCCAAGATTGATCTGGCCAAAGCCAGCCCTAGTCGCGATATTCCCAACGCTCCGGGAAAGATTGAATCGACTAGCACGACCCACCTGTCGGTCATTGACGCCGCCGGCAACGCCGTGTCAACAACTCAGACCGTGAATCTGTTCTTTGGCAGCGGAGTGATGGTGCCTGGAACCGGCATTCTGCTTAACAATGAGATGGACGACTTCAATGCTCAGCCTGATGAGCCGAACGCATTTGGGCTGCTCGGCAAAACCGATGCCAACGCCATTGCGCCGGGAAAGACTCCGCTGAGCAGTATGAGTCCGACGATTGTGACCCGCGACGGACAGGTCCGCCTAGTGGTGGGCGGTCCGGGCGGATCGCGGATCATTAGTTCTGTGTTGCAGATCCTGCTGGGCGTTTTGGCCTATGAGCAGTCTCTGCCACAGGCTATGTTTGCGCCGCGTATTCATCATCAGTGGTTCCCCGACCGGCTTGATGTGGAAGTCTGGGACGGCGAGCAAGACGAGGAATTGAGCGAAGCGCTGAGACGGATGGGCCATACGGTGCGGGTGCTCGAATCCGGTCCGGGCAAGTTCTCCCGCTTTGGCAATATTCAGGCGATTGGCGTTGATCCGGACTCGAAACTCATCACCGGGGTTGCCGATCCTCGGGCCGGCGGACGACCGCGCGGCTTCTGATACAGAAAGGATCGTGTATGAGCATCGACGTTGACTACTACAATCTGGAAGAACTGCTCACTCAAGAAGAGTGTCTGGTGCGGGACGTGGCACGGCGTTTTATTGAGGAGGAGTTCATGCCCCGCATCCAGGGCTGCTTCCGTGAGGGCCGTTTTCCTACGGAGTTGATCCCCCGCTTGGGCGAACTCGGCTTTTTAGGCATGACTCTGCCAACCGAGTATGGCTGCGCCGGACTCAACAACATCGCCTATGGCCTGGTGAGCCAAGAGCTGGAACGGGGAGATAGCGGTCTGCGATCTTTTGCCAGCGTGCAGTCCTCTCTGGTCATGTATCCCATTTTTCAGTTTGGTTCAGACCAGCAGAAGACCTTGTGGCTGCCACGCCTGGCCACGGCAGAAGCGATTGGCTGCTTTGGGCTGACCGAGCCGGACTTTGGCTCGAATCCGGGCGGGATGCTCACCCGGGCACGCCGGGAGCGGGGCGGTTATGTGCTGAACGGGACCAAGCGCTGGATCACCAACGGTTCGATCTCCGACCTTGCCGTGGTGTGGGCCAAGCTTGAGGAAGACGGCACGGATGTGATACGCGGTTTCCTGGTTGAGAAAGAGCGCCAGGGCTTCATCCGCCGCGACATTGCGGGCAAGTTCAGCTTCCGGGCGTCGGTCACCTCTGAGTTGATCTTTGAAGATTGCTGGATCCCTGAGGACAATCTGCTGCCCAAAAGTGGCGGCCTCAAATCTCCCCTCAGGTGCCTGACCCAAGCGCGGTATGGGATTGCCTGGGGGGCGCTCGGCGCGGCCATGGCATGTTATGAGTCCGCCGTGGACTATGCCAAAAACCGTGTCATGTTCTCTAGGCCAATTGGTGGCTATCAGCTCGTACAGGCTAAGCTGGTCACCATGATCACTGAAATCACCAAGGGCCAACTGCTTGCCCATCGTCTGGGGACGCTCAAAGACGCCGGGACCATGCGCCCTCAGCATGTGAGCATGGCCAAGATGAATAACGTCTCAGCCGCCCTCCACATTGCGCGTCTGGCTCGGGACATCCTGGGAGGCAACGGGATCACCGATGATTATCCGGTCATTCGGCATATGTTGAACTTGGAGACGGTCAATACCTATGAGGGAACGGAAGACATCCATCGTCTGACCATCGGGCGGGATGTGACGGGACTGAGCGCGTTTGAGTAAAGCCGGATACAAGACGGAGTCCATTGAACGGACGATCGGAACGCGTCGGCTGACGCTCCGACAAGTCAAGGACCTGCAAAACTGGATAGACCGAGACGCCCTGCTGCGTGACGACACACCGGAGCCCCCGTATTGGGCTCTCATATGGACTGGTGCGCAGAGTCTGGCCCGCTACGTTGAGGCATCCGTCGAGTGTACCGACCGGACCGTTCTCGACCTCGGCTGTGGGCTGGGCCTGACCGGGATCGTGGCCAGCCTCAAGGGCGGCCGGGTGACCTTTGCCGATCTGGAGCCCCAGGCCCTCGCATTTGCCCGCGTGAATGCCGCCTTGAACGGCTGCGGTGGCTATCGCACCCAGCAGCTCGACTTCAGGTACGACACGCTCGACGGGCGCTTTTCGCTCATCCTGGGGGCCGAGATCGTGTACGATCGCCCGCTGTTCCCGGCCCTGATCGATTTTCTGCTGCGGCATCTGTCTGTGGATGGAACCGCGCTGCTAGCCGACGCCCATCGAACCAATACCGACGGGTTTTATCGGCAGCTTGATGCACGGGGGATGGTGTGGACCCGGACGGCCGTGCAGGAGCGCGAAGACAATCTTCCCCTGACCGTCCACCTGGTGACAGTGCGAAAGGGCTCGGCATGGTAAGCCAGCGCACGATCCATAGGGTGTTTCAGATCTTACGGCGCGAGGCGCCAAGCTGGAACGCTCCGGTTGTGACTCACATGGCCGCCCTGTCGCGTGATCCCTACCAGGTGCTCATTGCCTGCCTCCTCAGCCTGCGGACCAAAGACGAGACCACCGGTCCGGCCGCCCGGCGTTTATTCTCGCTCGCCGACACGCCCGCCCAGATGCTGCGCTTAGCGCCCGACCAGATTGAGCGCGCCATCTATCCGGTCGGCTTTTATAGAACCAAGGCCCAGACCGTCATCGACGTTTCGCGTCGGCTTGTCAATGAGTACGGCGGGCAGGTCCCGGATGAAATCGAAGAGCTGGTGCGCTTCAAAGGAGTTGGTCGCAAGACGGCCAATTTGGTCCTAACCCAAGGTTTTCAGAAGCTCGGTATCTGTGTCGATACCCACGTCCACCGGATCTCAAACCGCTGGGGCTATGTCTGCACAAAAACTCCCGAACAGACCGAGATGGCACTCCGCCAAACACTGCCCACACAGTACTGGATTGAGATCAACGACCACCTCGTCGCTTTGGGCCAGACCATTTGCCACCCAACGTCGCCGAAGTGCAGCCAGTGTCCACTGGAACGCTACTGTGCCAAGCTGGGGGTCGTACGCAGTCGCTAAATCCCCCCCCACGACCGCCCCCGACCCGTCGCAAGCTGACCTGGGTTGCGGTGCTGTATTTTGCCCAAGGTCTGCCTTTTGGGCTGCTGTTTGAAGCCCTGGCGGTCTACTTTCGCACCCACGGCCTGGGCCTCACAGAGATTGGGCTGCTCAGCCTGGCAGGCCTGCCGTGGACGTGCAAGTTTTTGTGGGCGCCGGCCGTCGACCTGTGGGGAAAACGGCGGACCTGGATCGTGACTTGCCAGGCTCTGCTGGGGCTGGAGCTGTGTCTGCTGCTGGTGTTCGATCCGACTCGGATGAGCGGCCTGACCTGGCTGCTGCTGCTCACCTTCGCCTTTGTGGCCGCCACCCAAGACATTGCAATTGATGCGTACACGATTGAGCTGCTTGATGAAGAGGAGATGGGTCCGGCCAACGGAATCCGGGTTACGACGTATCGTTTGGCCCTGATTGTTGCCGGTGGGCTCGTGGTGGCGCTGGCCGGGCTGATCGGCTGGCAAGCCGCCTTTGGAGGGGCAGCGGTCCTGCTTGCCGCTGTCGCGCTTTTTACCACCCAGGCTCCTGAGGTGAAGCGGCCACGTCCGCAAACGGCCGGCTGGGGAGCTCAGCTCCGGCGTGGCTTCGTTGGCCCGTTGCAGAACTTCTGGCACCGTCCCGGCGTTGTTTATGTCCTGCTCTTTATTCTGAGCTTCAAGTTGGGCGATATGGCCTTAGGACCGATGGTGCGTCCCTTTTGGGTTGATCGGGCCTTCACGCCCGTCGAGATCGGAGCGGTGCCCGGAACAGTTGGGGTGGTGGCGACAATTGTGGGGGCCCTGCTAGGCGGCAAACTCACCCAGCAGTGGGGATTATTTCGCGCCCTGTGGACACTCGGTGCCGTTCAGGCTGCCTCCAATCTGGTCTACGCCGCTGCCGCCGCCCTGCCGCCGTCCACACCGCTCATGTACACGGCCTCAGTCGTTGAATCCCTGTGTGGCGGGCTGGGGACCGCGCCGTTTCTGGCGTTCCTGATGCGCGTGTGCGACAAGACCCGCGCCGCCACCCAGTACGCGCTGCTGAGCGCCATATTTGGCCTCAGCCGGGCGGTCTCAGGCGCGTTTTCCGGTGTGCTGGCCCACAGCTTTGGCTATGCGGCGTATTTCACAGCGACCTTTTTCTTGGCCTGGCCCGCATTTTTGCTCTTGCCGTGGGTGCGAAAGTGGATTAGGCAAGAGAGAACATGAGAGACCTACTCGTCCGTGTTTTTGCAGGACTCGGGTTGGTGCTGACACTGCTCCTCATCGGTGGCGCGGTGATTGATCTCGCCTCGTTTGACCGTACCAGGGGTGGCTATGAACCGCCCTATACCGCATACACCGGCCAGCCCATTGATTGGGACAGAGCTGATGTGACAAAAACCGGCGTGGTTCGCCGGGGGTACGTGCTGCACACCTTGTTTAATTGTACGACTGGGATGATAAGTTTTGAGATATTCGGGCAGCAAGTCCGGTTTCGCAAAGTGTCGCAGCGGGGGATTATCGTCCATAAGCCGCGCGAAGCGTGCATGGAAAGAGGGTTCCGGCCGGAATTTTAAGACGCACGGACTAAGGAGCAATCATGAATCTGATTCACACGGTATACGAGCCGCCGGGCGACGGGCCACATCCAACCCTGCTGACTCTGCACGGCTGGGGCGCCAACGCGCTTGACCTGTTAGGCTTGGCCCCCCATTTGGGCGGCGGTAAGTTTCTGCTCCTCTGCCCCCAAGGCCCGCTCCAGACCCCCATTGGCGGCGCCATGGTTGGCTACGGCTGGTTTCCCATTACCGGAACCGGGCCGGTCGATATCCCGGCTGTCCTTGAGGCCCGGGAGCAGGTTCAGACGTTTCTGGCCGATGCGCTCCAGCGCTATCCCATCGATCAACACAAACTGGCGCTCCTCGGGTTCAGCCAAGGCGGGGTCATGGCCTACAGCCTGGGCTTGAGTGAGCCTGAACGGTATGCCGGATTAGCCGCCCTGAGCTCATGGTTGCCCAAAGATCTGTTGAGCATCTTTCCCGATGTTCCGGCCACCGAACAGCTGCCCGTCCTCATTCAGCACGGCAGTCAGGACGAGCTCGTCGACGCCGGCCGTGCCCGTCAGTCGGCTGAAATTCTGCGAAACGTGAGTGTGCCCCTCACCTACCGCGAGTATGAGATGGGACATCAGATTAATGCCGAGAGCCTGCGCGACCTCTCGAACTGGCTGCAAGAGAAGGTCGTGGCGCCGATTCAGCTGGTCTCCTGAGCCAGGAAACGTCCGACCTCGCGCACAAACAGGTCGAGCTGATCATGATGGACCCAGTGACCGGCATTGGGGATGGTCACGATTGTGGGCTGCTGAAAGGCGCGGGCCCGGCCGTCCTTTTCCGGATCTGACGCCCATGAGTCGGCTCCCCGCAGGAGCAAGGTTGGGCAGCGAATACGCCCCCAGATATCCTGGGCATCAGTCAGATTAAAGCGGTATGGCGACTGGGCCCGGACAT
This sequence comes from uncultured Binatia bacterium (SeqCode), assembly GCA_965214605.1. Taxonomy (GTDB): domain Bacteria; phylum Desulfobacterota; class Binatia; order Bin18; family Bin18; genus JAAXHF01. The sequence goes on from OZ243961.1 coordinate 2,620,564, forward strand.
AGTTATCGAACTTCCAGATATACGTGCCGTCCTCGTTCCGATTCGCACCGTAGAGCGTCAGATGGCGGGCCTGCTCCTGGCTGAGCCGCGGGTTAGCCCCGCGCATCCGTTCGACAGCCTCCTCAAGGGTTTTGTAGCGACGCGGCAGCCGACTGGCAAAATCGCGCATCTGCGAGATCCACACCCGCATACGCTCTTGGGCGTTTTTCGGCTGTTCTGCAACCATCTGGGGCGGCGGGCCCAACCCTTCGATAGCGACGACTTTGTTGACCTGGTCCGGATACACCCCGGAGTACTGGAGCACGACCCCGCCGCCGAGCGAGTGGCCGATCAGGGTCACTGGAAACCGGTCGGTCTGGGCCAACAGCTGGGCGATATCGACCACATGTTCAATCATGGAGTATTCGCTGCCACGGGCCCACTCAGAGTCGCCGTGTCCGCGCAGGTCTGGGGCAATGATGTGATAGTCCTCACGAAAGGCTTGGGCGACCCAGTCCCAGTTGCGGCAATGGTCCCGCCCGCCATGAATAAGCGCCATCAGCGGCTTCTCTGGATTACCCCAGTCGACGTAGTGCAGTTTGAGGCGTTGGGAGTAGAAATAGTGGGAGGTCGGTCCGATGATATTTTGTTTTGGCATAGGGGTTCCTCTCGCCTCTGGACAGGGATGGGTTGGTATAGAGGGGGGCTCTCTTATTGTCTTGAGATTGTATCCAGAGCACGGGACGGGTCGCAACTCCGGGGGATGGGAGCAGAGTGCTGCCCTGATTTTTCCCTGCAATGCTGCGGTTTGCAGTATGCAGCGTGACGGAAAGGTTTTGGGTGCCGACCCTGGACTTCATAAGGAAAACAGATGATCTACGCTCATCACGTGTCCCGGCGAACGTTATCCTCGACGCCTTCGCCGGATCCGGTACGACCGCGCAGGCGATCTTGGGCGCTCAACAAAGAAGACGGAGGCAACCGGAAGTTCTTCCTAGTGGAGTGCGAAGACTATGCCGACACGATTACCGCCGAGCGCGTCCGCCGCGTGATAAATGGGGTGCCAACGGTGAAGGACGAAAACCTGAAAACGGCCTGGGCGGCAGCTTCACCTATTGGACGTTGGGTGACGAAATCAGCGTTGAAAAGATGCTCAGCGCAGAGAACCTGCCAGACTACGAAACCCTGGCGCGTCACCTCGTCTACACAGCCACCGGCCAAGGCCCAGAGACCGTCCACAAGACAAAGACTCGGGACGGCTTTTTCTATGAGACGGACGATCGGCTTATCTGATCTACGAGACGGCTCTCGCTTTCCTGCGCAGCGCCGATTCCGCCCTGACCGGCGACTGCGCTGAACGTATCGCAAGCCAGGCAAAGAAGAAGCAGAAGAGCGCGATCGTGTTCGCCACGCATAAGTTCATGGGACAAAAGGAATTGAGCGGAACGGGAATCGTGTTTTGTGGGCTGCCGTATGGGACGGGATAGGGAGAAGATGCCTCCCGAGGAAGCAATCAGAACACAGGCTGGGGAAAATGGCTGCGCCCTGTGTCCCTAAAAAATCGCCAAGAAGTTGCCACACGAACTCCGAGAATTCGTGCGGTCGCCGGTCTTCCTGTCGATGAATTGCTCGCGGGCGTCTCACTTGATGCCTACGGCGCATGCAATGCAGCTCAAAACCTATTAGCAAAACGCACACTTGAGCAGCTCGACCGTTGGCTTGACGCGCTCAATGCGAGAGGGCCGCAAATGCGCTTGAAGAGAGCGGCGTCAATATTCCGGAAGAGCTTGGGAACTATCCGCTTTCGGCCTGGAAAAGCCTGAAAGAGCAGAGCGTTCCTCCAGCCGTTCAGACTCAAGACGGCGCCGCCGAAGTCCCTGACTACATCTCTCGTCTCGAACGGCAGCGGCTGGGGAGCCGATTCCGCACGTTTGCCTCAAGGTCCCGACCGGTGGCGGCAAGACACTCCTCGACGTTGCCGTGCTTGAGCGCATCAAGTAGGATGCTGGCTTTGTGCTGCGGATCTCTCCCACAAAGGCGATCTAGAACAGACACTCAGGTGGAGAGGGCAGCACGGCAACTCCGGTCAAAGGAGAATCACTACACCCGCCCCATTGCCCTGGTCCGAGTGCAGAGAACGGGCAGGGATCAGCAGGGCCTGGGAAACATTTATTGCGAGGATGTGCGCGCATACTTGAGACGGAATCTTTCCGTACCGGAGGCGCGGATAAGAGTGCAGTCGTCAGAGAACAAGGAACTCGCACGCGAAGATCTATTGAGTGAACATAGCCCTGTCCGCTGGATTCTCACAAAAGACGCGTTCAAAGAAGGCTGGGATTGTTCGTTTGCGTATGTGTTAGCCCTGCTGGATAACACAACGGCGACGACCACCATAACGCAAAGGAAGAGAGAATCCTGGAGGGTGGTACGCCAGACAGATACAACGCCGCCTGTTTGAGCCTTTGTTTGAAAGCGGGTTCACTGGTCTGGAAAGGACTTTGCACTCTATCTGGGAAAGAGCAACGCGATATATTGGCGGCACAAGAATAGCCGCCCGCCAGGACTACAGGGCTGGCGTTGCCAGCGGGTGTATCCCGATTTCGTGGCCTGTCGTAGGGAGGACGGAAAGCTGTTGATTTTGGAAACAAAAGGGATTCACCTGAAAGGAAGCGAAGACGCGGGCAAAAGCTGCTGGCACCCCTTGAGGATGCATACGCGGCCGCTCTTGAGAGGGGACAAATAAAATTTAACCAGCCGCTGTCCGATGAAAGACGTCCGGGCGTACGGACACAAAGCTGTCCCTCTTGAAAAATGACGCCCGGCTCATGCGAGGGGAGTTTGAGGGACCGCCGTGCCGGACGTGAAGAAGACGATGAGCCGGGATAACTTCTCGTCAGGGGTTTCCGGTGGTAAGCGGTGTTGATAGAGGTTCAGGGCGCGACCGAGCCGTGGAAAGGACCGGGAGGGGCTGAGCAGCCGCCTGTGATGCTCGGGCTGGGACAGCCCCTCGGACGGGCGGAAAAGCGACATCAAAAGACGAAAGGAAGATTGTTATGGCAGGACGACTCGACGGAAAAGTCGCGCTGATCTCCGGCGCCGCCCGGGGGATGGGCCAGGCTGAGGCAGAGCTGTTTGCCCAAGAGGGGGCAAAGGTGGTGCTGGCCGACGTCTTGGACGACCAGGGTGAACAGGCGGCCCGGGACATCGCTGGGCACGGCGGAGACGCGCGCTACGTCCACCTAGACGTCACTCTAGAGAGCGATTGGCAGCGCGCCGTTGAAACGGTCGAACAAACCTACGGGAGGCTCTCTATCCTGATCAATAACGCCGGCATTGTCCGGATGGCGCCACTGGACGAGACGAGTCTTGAGGCCTGGCATGAGGTCATTAATGTGAACCAGACGGGGGTGTTCTTAGGTATGAAACACGCAATTCCAGCCATGCGCCAGGCGGGCGGGGGATCAATTGTCAATATTTCATCGGTCGCCGGGCTGGTCGGGCTGCCGAACATCCCCGCTTACCAGGCCAGTAAGGGCGCGGTGCGGCTGCTGACCAAAAATGCCGCCGTCCAGTACGCCCAGGATAATATTCGGGTGAACTCTATTCATCCAGGCCGAATTGAAACCCCGATGACCGCCCCGTTGGCGTCCGAACGCCGGGAGATGGTGCTCAATCTGACCCCGCTCAAACGGGACGGGAAACCCCGAGAGGTGGCCTACGGCGCTCTGTTTCTGGCGTCTGATGAGTCTTCGTACGTGACCGGGGCGGAACTGGTCATCGACGGGGGCTTCACCGCTCAATAGGAGGCAGGCAAGATGACGCCCAGAGTATTCTTCCGACCCGGCTGAAGCTCGTGCGCCAAAACGAAAGAGTTGCTTTCGTCGTGGGGAGTTGCTTTTGAGGAGATCAATGTTGAGCAAGATCCGCAGGCAGGAGCCGAGCTCAAACGCCGCCAGGTCCCGCTCGTCCCGGCTGTTGCGCTTGGTGATCAGATTGTGCACGGCTGGGACCCGCCCGCCCTCGCCGCCTTGGTTGGCGTGGCTTATTCAGCTCCCCCACAGCTTTCACCGCCGGAACTTGCCGTACAGCTTGACCGGATTCTGGAAGCCGCCCAACGGGCACTTCGGCCCCTCTCTGTCGAACAGCTGCAGACCACAGCTCCTGACCGCGCCCGAACGCTGCGTGATATCGGGTATCATATCTTTCGTCTCAGCCTCGGCTTTCACGACGCGGCCCAACAAGGACGCTTCCCGGCGGCCTGGCTGCTGGAAGCCGTGCCGACCGATATGGGCGATGGAGCAGCCCTGGCACGCTATGGAGAAACGGTGCGGGCCCGTCTGTCAGGCTGGTTTGCCACACACCCCGGCCAGCCGTTTTCTGTCCCGGTGCAAACCTACTATGGACCTCAGTCTCTCCACGCCCTGTTGGAGCGGACCAATTGGCATGCGGTCCAACATCTGCGCCAGGTGTACGCCCTGCTAGAGACGGCTGGACTGACTCCCGAGCGGTCCCTCGGCGCCTGGGATTACGTTGGCCTGCCGCTGCCGGATTCGATTTGGTAAGAGAGGCAACGTCGTATCCATGATCAGTGTTCTTGTCCTGTTCAAACGCATCATCAGAACGCTCCGCAAGGATAGACTGGACCGCGTCGTGCTGGCTCTGGTGGTGATCACGCTTGTCGGCATGCTGGGCATGGCCTACTTTGACTCTCTGCCTTTGGCCGACTCGCTCTGGTGGACAATTGTGACCATTACCACTGTTGGCTACGGGGATATTTCTCCGGCATCTCTGGGCGGGAGGATTGTTGGCGTGTTGCTGATGCTGTTTGGCATTGGCTTTCTGGGCCTGTTGACGGCGACCCTGGCCAGTAGCTTTGTTGAGGAACGACGGCAGGAGGGAAAAGGCGTGAATCCGGTACATGTGGCTCAGCATCTGCTGCTGTGCGGCTGGAGTTATAAAGCTAAGGAAATTGTCGAAGAGGTCCGGGCCGATGATGCAGTCCAGATCCGTCCGGTGGTCCTGATCGCCGAGTTGACGGAAAAACCCCTGGAAGATGACCAGGTGTACTTTGTGACTGGAGCGGTCACGCAGCAGACCCTGTATAAGGCGAACGCTGGGCAGGCCCAGGCGGCCATTGTCTTATCCGATGAGAGTATTGAGGCCCATACCAGAGACGCCAAGACCATTCTGGACACACTGACGATCAAGTCGACATATCCAGACCTATACACCAGTGTGGAGCTGGCCGACTCCAAAAATGTCGAACACTGCCGGTTGGCCAAGGCCGATGAGATTATTGTCTCGGGCGAGCTGAGTACCAATCTTCTCGTGCGAGCCAGCTTCGACCACGGCGTGACGCAAATTATTACCGAGCTGGTGAGCAACCGCTTTGGGAGTGAAATTTATAAAACCGTACCGCCCCCCAAATGCGTGGGCCGACCTTTCCTTGAGGTGTTGACCCTGTTGAAGATGGACCACAATATTATTGTTGTGGCGGTTGAGAGCGCCAAACAAGGACACTTTCTTGCGAACCCTCCGAATAGCTATATAATTGACGAAAGAGATCGTCTCGTCGTGGTTGGCAAAGATCGTCAGGCGTAGGAGGAAAGCAGGTATGTCCTCAGAGTATTTTGAGACGGTAAAGACATTTTTGTTAGACTTGGGTTATGCGGTGACAGAGGAAGACCCGGACCAGCAATTGGTACTTGTCCGGGATGAAGAAAATGGGATTACCGATCTGATCGTGGATTGTGAAGATCCGATTCTCATCCTTGAGCAGATGATCTTGCCGGTTCCGAGCAATCCGGGCGCGCTGTTTGAGCGGTTGCTCCAAATGAACCGGACGCTCGTCCATGGCGCGTTTGTGTTGGACGAGACCAGCAAAATGGTGTTGTTTCGGGATACGTTGCGCCTAGAAAACCTGGATATGAACGAATTAGAAGGCTCTATTGAAGCGCTCAGCTTGGCCCTGGCCGAAAATGCCGACGAGTTGTTGGCCTTTAGCAAACAATGAGGGAGACCACCTATGGCAAGTGTTTTTCAGCGACTGTTTAAGTTCGGACAATCCGAGGCGCACGCGGCTCTCGATAAATTTGAAGACCCGATAAAAATGACCGAGCAGGGGATCCGCGATCTCAAGCGTGACCTCCAGGCAAGTATGAGCAGTTTGGCCGAGGTCAAAGCCATTGCCATCCGGCTCAGACGGGACACCGATAACAATAAAAGCATGGCCGCCGAGTACGAGCGCAAGGCCATGATGCTGCTCCAAAGAATGCAAAACGGCGCGCTTGACCAGACCGAGGCGGAGCGCTTGGCCGGGGAAGCCCTGCGGCGCAAAGAAGAGTGCCTGGAAAAGGCCACTCGTACACAAAAGGACTGGGAAACGCAGGATACCATGGCTTCCCAGCTCCAGGGGAAAATCGAGAAGCTCAAATCAACCGTCTCAAAGTATGAAAACGATCTGGTCACCCTCAAAGCGCGGGCCAAAACCGCGGCTTCGACCAAGAAGATCAATCAGCAGCTGTCCAAGATCGATTCATCTGGCACGATCGCCATGCTGGAAAAGATGCGCACCAAGGTTGAAGAAGACGAGTCGCTAGCCCAGGCTTACGGCTCAATAGCCGATGCCGACCAGACCATTGAGGACGAGATTGACAGCGCGCTGACCTCCAAAACCGCGCCGGCGACCAGCAGCGCCCTGGCCGACCTGAAGGCCAAAATGGGGATTATCGCCGCCGGCTCATAGCACAAAGGAGAACGCTGGTGGCATTCCGGGACTGGTTAAAGGGCTTGTTTGCCGACAAAGAGCCAGAGCTAGATCCACTTGAGCTTTCCCTGGCCGACCTGAAAAAGGGCTATCTGGTCGACTACGACCTCAAAACCTGGCAGGTCGCCAGTCACAATACCTATGACTTTGACGGTGACCGAGCCGAGGAGTGGGAACTGTTCTCGGGTGATGACCGCTGCTATCTCGGCGTTGAGCGGGACGACGAGGACGAGTGGTCAATCAGCCGCAAGATTGCGTTTTCGGCGCTCGGCACAGAGATTAAAGACCACTTGATCAAGCACGACGACCCGCCTGGGACAATTGTGTACGATGGGACCCGTTACACCCTTGAAGAGAGCGGCGCAGGGCATTTCTTTGCCGATGGCCGGGTAGCGGGCGATGAGATGATCTACTGGGATTACACGGACGAGACGGGTGAGAAACTACTTACCCTCGAACAGTGGGGCGAGACCGAGTTTGAAGCCTCTGTTGGCAAGACGGTTCAGGCCTACGAATTTCGGAATATTTTGCCCAAGCACCAGGGGTGACGAGGGGATGTCGAAACGGCGGCCCATCATCTCGGTGCGCTTCCCCGGAAAATGAATGCCCCTGGGTTCTTGGAGTTTTTCCAGCGGAACTCGGCGTAGCCCCCCAGACCCCGTCATGCCACCAACGGGTGGGGAAACAGGCCGTCGAACCTTCCCCCTGATCGGATTCACGCGCGCTCCCCAGCGGCGCCAAACGCCCGCCTGCCCTCACCCGGCTCACACTTGATGGAAGACGGGGGTGAAGAATCTCTGCCGCTCTCCTCAAGATTGGGTGGGAGAACTGCAAGCCGTGTTGACGTCCCTAGGCCGTAAGAGTCTCTCGACAATGGGACCCGGCTGCCCCCCAAGAGAGCAGAGCACACGATCTCCCCCATCCTCAGACCGAGGTGGGGGGTCTGGACAATCCGACGACGAGCTGCGGTGGACCGCGGGGAGTGCTTGGAGAGCTCTTAATACACCTCCCAGCGGCCGCGTCTATAATACTCGTGTAGAACCGGCTGGAGTTCGTTGTTCACACTGATCTGAGTGCTGTCGTCAAAAACACCCTTGCCAAAGTGGGTCATGGACAGGAGTGCCTCTTGGTTGAGAAAGCGCGTCTCAAGATGATCAAAGGACAGCCCTAAGAGGGCCTCCTTGAGGGCCTTGTGCTCCATCAGGCTTGCGTCCACCCCCAACACAAATCCCCACTCCCCCATCGTTGGAATGTGGTTGTGGTAGGCCAGCGGACTCAGGCCGGCCGCTTGGAACGTCTTGTAGATACACACAAACGCCTTACGGGTAAACGATGGACTCGTTGCCTGGGTTACAACCACCCCGCCCCGTTTGAGCTGTTTTTTGCACAGGCGGTAGAAGTCGAGCGAGTACAGACGCGCCAGAACAACGGAATTTGGATCTGGCAGGTCAATGATAATCACATCAAAGAGCCGCCGGGCCGTCTGTAAAAAGGTGAACGCATCGGCGTGCACAATTTCAACCCGGGGATCGCTCAGGGCGTTGTCGTTGAGCTGGACGAGGACCGGATGCGAAGCTGCCAGTTCAGTCATGGCCGGGTCGAGATCAACAAGGGTGAGGCGGCTGACCGCCGGATATTTGAGAACTTCCCGCGCCGCCAGTCCGTCCCCCCCGCCCAGAATCAGCACCTCGTATCCATCGGTCATCAACGATTTGCCGACGAGGCTCAGAGCGGGGTGAACTAAGGGCTCATGATAGCGCTCCTCGTCATAGCTGCTGAACTGCTGGTTGCCGTTGATGTACAGCCAGTAATACTCTCGCCAGCGCGTCATGACCAGCCGCTGGTAGGTCGTCTGTTTCACTAAGATGATGGTATCTTTGTAGAGCGCTTGCTCGCCAAACAAGACAATCGGTTTGGCCCACGCAGCAAGGATGAAGAGACCGCTGCTCACCCCGACCCACAGCCCCAACATGAGTCGCGGGCGGGCAAACACGGACCGAAAGCGAAACACAAACACGGAGGCGACGACAAAATTCACCACTCCTAGCGCAATCGGGGTATAGGTCAGGCCGAGATACGGCAGGGCTACAAAGGCAAAGACGAGGCCACCCACCAAGGCTCCGTAATAGTCCTTTTCCAGGACCGAGGAGATATTCACCCGCAGTTCTTCATAGCCGGCGTTGACACGGGTGATGAGCGGGATTTCCATGCCGATCAACAGGCCAATAGCAATCGCCAAGGGGTAGATCACGACCCCGGCATTGTTCACAAACGCAGAGAGGGCATAGCTGGCGGCGGCCGCACTCGCGCACAGGAGCGACAGGCCGAATTCGATAACGGTAAAGGTATCAAGCAGCGCAGCGCTAAAGGAGCGGCTCAGACGGCTTCCCACCCCCATAGCAAACAGCATCAGCGACATCAGCAGGGTCCACTGAAGCGTGGCATTGCCGAGAAAGTAGCTGGCCAGGGTACACAGCACAAACTCGGCCACAATGCCTGCGCAGCCAGTGGCAAACAGGCACAGCTTCAGCAGGCTAGACACACCAGATGATCAGGAAAGATGCGCCCACATAGGAGAACATCTCCAGACAGGCCACGCCGAGATGGGGCTGGTCTTGTTCGACGAGCTTGGCCGAGATGCTAGTGCCGGGCAGCAAGATCTTGTCCGTTGCGAAACGAACCACGGGCAGGAAGAGGAGCCCGACTAGGGCATAGCTGCCAAAGGCCATAAAATTGCTCTGCCAGGAGAAGAATTCCTCGCTAGCGGCAAAGCCTAAGATGTTGCCCATTGCAATGAGGGCTCCGGCAAAGCTGACCCCAACCGCGACATTATCACGCTCAATCTCGCTATGAATGCTATAGGGGGTAATCCACTCGTACATCAGCCCGGTGAGTATCAGCCCGAGCTGCCCCACGCTCCAGAAGGCCAGCGCGGTCCAGATCGTTCCGGTTTCACCGGACAAGGCGCCAAACAGGATGAGACCAGTGGCAATATATATCCCGGCTTCGGTTATGCCGGTGCCCGCATTATGGTCGTGGATGATTTCCTTTTCGTTCTCGAACTGAAACAAAATCAGCTTATCGCTGACCACGGTTGAGATGTTGAGGAGGACGATGCCCAAGGGACCGTATAGGAGGATATCGACCACATCTTCCACTAGACCGTGTGACGGACCGCTGAGCACCCCGCCGATGGTCAAAATCAGTCCCAAGTAATAGCCGACCAGCGCCAAAGCCAGGGCAACATTATCGTTGTCCACGAGCTCTTCTTTGACACGGAACCCACGGTGCAGCAGATCAAAAACCCGCTTGCCAAGCCAAAACAAGGCGTAGGCACAGAGGAGATAGAAAAAGGCGAGGATGAGGGAATCGAGAGTCATGGCCTATTGAGTCGTCTATTTACCAGAACCGAAGCTGCGGGAGCGAAACGAGGAGCTGCTGCTGCGCCCTACCCGGCTTTGGAACTTTTGGCGAAACCGCTGCTGACTCGCCACCTCGCGCGTTTGGCGGCGCTCAAAAAAATCCGGGTTGCTCTGTTTGGTTCTCGTGCCGTTGGTGCCGTACTCGCGACCGGTCCGGCCGTAGTAGGGACGCCTTTGGTCCCGGTAACTGCGGTATCGGTCATAATCCCGGCGAAAGATAGATCCTCCGGCCAAACCGAGCACGTCTCTGAGCAGCGCGTATTTGCCATAAAACTCCCAAAAGGAGCTGCCGCTGCTATCGGTCTTCCACTGCCCGTATTTTTCGTTGCCAACGTAGTGGTAGGGGGCCGGATGGGGGGTGGTATTCTCTTGCTCCTTGTTCTTTGAAGCTAGGCTCAGGCCGAGGAAGTTTTCATTTCTTCGATAGAACTGTTCGGAAATCTCAAGCCATTTGGTTGACCAGACCTGCTCGCCCTGCAAGACCTTGTATTTATGGTAATATGCTGGAAAGAAGATGCCCTCCTCACGCATATCCTCCAAGATGATAGTGTACTCGGGCGCGTCGCGCAGTTGGGCTTTAAGATTGTCGAGAGGAGACAAGGAGCTAGAACAGCCTGACGACACCAGGCCGATGATCAGGAACAGGCCGAGGAGGCTCGGGGTGGAGAAGATACGACGCATTGTGTGTCCTTGTCACCGGCCATACTTAGGATGAACAAACTTGGGGTCGGCGTCAAGCTGAAGGGACACGAGGAATGACGGAGCATTCCTCGTTCTACCAAGACCATGTCTAAAATAGGAACCCATCTGCTGGCCGACCTGTATGGGATAGACCTGGCTCTGCTGAGAGACGAGGGAGTGCTGCTCGGCGTCTTTCGCGCCGCGCTTGACAACGCCGGTTTTACCGTGCTCTCCCACCTCAGCCACCGCTTTGCCGACGGCGGACAAGGCGTGACCGGTATGTTTCTGTTGTCCGTATCCCACGCTACCTTCCACACCTTCCCTGAACACGGCTATATGGCGGTGGATATTTTTTCGTGTGGCAGCGCCGATCCACACGCGGTGCTCGGCGTCCTGACCAAGACCTTTGCGCCCCACACCGTGCGCACCCAGCGGGCGGACAGGGGGAAGAAAGACGGGGCGTGACCAAGACCGGGCCGAGGTGCGCCGGGACCCGCCTCCCTAGTCGGCTTTGATCTTCTTAATCTCCTCGGTCAGCTCTGGCACGGCCTGAAACAGGTCAGCCACTAAACCGTAATCGGACACATTGAAGATCGGGGCTTCAGGATCTTTGTTGATTGAGACAATGATCTTGGAGTCCTTCATCCCCGCTAAGTGCTGAATGGCCCCGGAGATACCGACCGCAAAGTACAGCTCGGGCGCAACCACCTTCCCGGTCTGGCCGACTTGCAGGTCATTTGGCACAAAGCCGGCATCCACCGCCGCCCGACTAGCCCCCATGGCGGCGCCCATGGCGTCAACGAGGGGCTCAAGATACTCTTTGAAGTTCTCTCCGGACTTCAGGCCTCGACCGCCGGAAATCACAATACTCGCGTCGGTGAGCGTCGGCCGGTCAGAGGTAATCTCGTTAAAGGCAACAAATCGCATCTGCTGGTCGGCCGCCTCGAAGCGTACCTCAACCCCTTCAACTGGCGATTGGTCGCCCGGCTGGGCGGCGTCAAATGCCGTGCCACGCACAGATACGACCTTGACCGCCCCGTCCAGAGATACCCTTGCGATGGCATTGCCAGCATACATCGGACGCTGAAACGTCCCGTCGTCATGAATCCCCACGATGTCGCTGGCCATCCCGACACCAAGACGGGCGGCGACACGGGGAAGCACATCTTTGCCCTGAGCGGTGGATGTTGCGAGCAGGAGCGAGACATCGTGGCGAGTGATCAGCTGTTCGAGTGCGGCGGCATACACATCGGCCAGATAGGTGACCAGTGCCGGGTCGTCCGCGGCCAGGACTTTGGCCGCGCCATAGCCGGCCGCTTGTTGCGCCACCCCATCCACCTCAGAGCCCAGGACCGCGACTAGCACGTCTCCGCCGAGTTTTCCGGCCGCCTCTTTGCCGGCCTGAATAGCGATCAGCGTGCTCTTTGGTAACTGTCCGTTTTTTGTTTCGGCATAGACAAGTATATTCCCCATGAGAGGCTCCTCAGATCGCTTTTGCTTCGGTGTGCAGCAGCTCGACAAGTTCTTGAACCGACTCGACAATTTTGCCGGCCTCTTTCTTAGGTGGCGGCTGCATGGACTGCACGCTGAGGTGCAGAGTGGTGTCCGTGCCAAGGTCCGCCAGCGGAATCTCTTTGATCTCTTTTTTGCGCGCCTTCATAATACCCGGCAGCGAGGCGTAGCGCGGCTCGTTGAGGCGCAGGTCAGCGGTGACCAGACCCGGCAAGGCAAAGGCGATGGTTTCTAAACCGCCGTCCACCTCACGCACCACCTCGACCGACTGTTGATCGTCGGACACGTTGACCTCAGAGGCAAACGTCGCCTGCGGCCAGCCCAGCAGGGCGGCTAGCATCTGTCCGGCTTGATTTGAGTCGTCGTCAATCGCCTGTTTGCCCATGAGGACGAGGTCTGGGCTCTCGCTGTCGACGAGCTTGGCCAGCACCCGCGCCACGCCAAGGGGGTCGAGATCTTGATCGGTCAGCACCAACAGGGCTCGGTCGGCTCCCATTGCCAGCCCAGTCCGGAGCTGTTCGGTATTGACCTTTTGGCCAATGCTGGCCAGGATCACTTCACTGCCGCCGACTTGTTCCTTGAGTCGGAGTCCTTCCTCAATCGCGATTTCATCAAAAGGGTTGATTACATACTTCACATTATCCGTGACAATTCCCGAGTTGTCGGAATTGATCCGAATCGTGGTCTCTGGGTCGGGCACCCGCTTGACTGTAACAAGTATCTTCACCGATTCATTCCTCCTCAGAAGAGCATGCCGTTTAGTTAGGATAGCCCAAGCGGCTTGATAACTCGTGGCCGGCCCTTATCGCCAGTGGGATGATCTCGCGTTCCGTCCGCTCAGGGGGGATACGATAGGCGGGCCCACTGACCGCCAAACTGCCGACGACCGTACGCGTATAATCCTTGATTGGGACGGCGACGCTGCGGATGTCGGCCACATATTCGCCATTATCGACCGCGTAGCCGTTGCTGGCAATCGCGCCTAACTGCTCAATAAGAACCGGCCGGTCAGTAATCGTCCGTTGGGTGTGCTGGGGCAGCTCGTCGAGCAGGACGCGTTGGATCTCTTCGGCCGGCTCAAAGGCGAGATGGACCTTACCCACCGCCGTACAGTGTAAGGGGAGGTTTTCGCCGACCTGCGACACAATCCGAATCGGCTGGTCGGATTCAACCATATCAAGCGGCACGACTGTTCCTTTACGCATGACGGCCACGTAAGCACTCTCTCGACAGTCTCTCACCACCTCGGCCATGATCGGCCGGGCTTGTTGGAGCAAGCCCATATGCTGAATATAGGTCTGACCCAACTGGAGACACTTTGTTCCCAAACGGTAGTTCTCAGTTGAGCGATTCTGTTCTATATAGTCACGGGATTCCAGAGTTGCCAGAATACGGAAAACATTGTTTTTGTGCAGATTCAGCCGTTTGCTCAGCTCGGTAACGCCCAGCTCTCCATCGTTATGGAACTGTTCCAACACATCCAAAGCCCGTATCACGGCTTGGATGATGTAGTTGCTTTTTTCACGGAGAACCATGCTTCCTCCTGACACCACGGACTATAAGCAAATAACGTTCTACTTTAGTAGATGTCTTTTCCTTTTGTCAACACGGTCCGGTCCCTGAGCGGGAGAGACGCAATGGGGGCTGATGCGGCTTTTACCATTCTCAATCCGGACGGGCGTTTTCCGCTTGTGCTGACCTGTGAACACGCCTCGTGTCGTGTCCCGGCCGGGTACCAGAATCTGGGCCTGAATACGGCCGCTCTGCGCCAACATATTGGCTGGGATATTGGCGCCCGGGCGGTTCTTGAGGCCGTTGTGCAGAGGCTCGATGCTCCGGCCGTTTGCTCGGGCTATTCGCGTCTGCTCATCGACTGCAACCGGGCGCTGCACGCTCATGACCTGATCGTGACCCACAGTGACGGGACACTCATCCCCGGCAATCAGGGCCTCTCGTCGACCGAGCGGCACAAACGTATCACGGAGTTCTACCAGCCCTACCATGACGCGATTGATATGACCCTGAGCCGGCTGCTGGCTAGACGGAGCGCTGTCCGGCCAGCCCTCCTCAGCCTGCACAGTTTTACACCGGCGCTACGTGGCCAAGCCGAGAATGGGCGCGCGTTTGATATTGGGATTCTGTTTGATCGTTACCAAAACCTGGCCACTGCCCTTGGCCGGCGGTTGCACAGGGCGGGCTATCGGGTGCGCCATAATGAGCCGTATTCCGGCTATGAGGGGATGATTTTCAGCGTTCACAGTCATGGCCGGCGGCATCGGCTTGTGTATATGGAGCTGGAAATGAATAATGGTCTGCTCACGCAGTCCGACAGTATTGGCCGGATGGCTGAGGCTATCAGCGAGGCGTGCAGCACGCTGTTTCCCTCGCCCGACGGGTAAGGACAGCCGAAAAGGGGAGTGTATGCGTATCATTTTGATTGGCCAAGCCGCGTTTGCCGAAAAAACGCTTGAGAAGCTCGTTGAAAAAGGTGAGGAGGTGGTTGCCGTCTTTTGCCCGCCTGATGCGGCCGAAGGGAGACTCGATCCGGTTAAACAACGGGCGAGTGCGCTCGGTATTCCCGTTCACCAACACAAGTCAATGAAGAGGGAGCAGGCCGAGGTGGTCAAGAAATTTGAGGAGCTCGACGCCGACCTCGCGATCCTCGCATTTGTGACCCAGATCGTGCCGCCGGCCGTCTTTAACGCCCCGAAGTGGGGGAGTATCTGTTTCCATCCTTCGCTATTGCCCAAGTATCGTGGGCGGAGCGCGATGAACTGGGCCTTGATCAACGGGGAAACCAAGACCGGCTTAACCCTGTTCTGGGTTGATGAGGGGATCGATACCGGACCGATTCTGTTGCAGAAAGAAGTCGCGATTGATCCCGACGATACCACCGGTACGCTGTATTTCAACAAGATCTTTGCGCTCGGCGTTGATGCGATTGCCGAGTCGGTTGACCTGATCAGGGCCGGCAACCCGCCCCGTCTGGTTCAGGACGAGTCTCGGGCAAACTATGATCCGCCGTGCGCGGATGAGCACGGACAGATCGACTGGTCCAAGCCCGCCCAGCAAATTTACAATCAGATCCGGGGCTGTGATCCACAGCCCGGTGCGCATACCGCCTGGCAGGGACACCTGCTCCGCCTCTATGACTGTCGACTTCAGCCCGCCAGCGTGACAGGGGCGGCTGGACAAGTCATTAAAGTGGGCCAGGAAACCGTCAGCATTGCCGCTTCTGGAGGCACGCTGGTGGCCAAGAAAATGCGCGGCCAGGGTAAGAAGCTGGCCGCCGCAGAAGTGGCCGCCCAGAGCGGCTTTGGGGTGGGGGATAGGCTGGAATGAGGAGAGACAGAGGGGCCGGCTGTGACGTCTCTAGATTTGGGAGGCAAGCGGCTCTAGTTCAATCAACACCTGACCAAGTTCGACCAGCTCTCCGGGTGCGACGTGGATCGTTTTCACCCTGGCCCTTTCTTCGCTGGCCAGGGCATTTTCCATTTTCATGGCTTCGAGTACCAGGAGGGTCTGGTTGGCTTCGACCTCATCGCCCTGTTCAGCCCGCACTTCAAGAATTTTGCCCGGCATAGGAGAGCGGATTTCGGGCTCCCAGCCGCCTGCCCGGCTTCTACGCCTGCGGGCGTGGGTGTCCTGAGCCCTGCTAAATTCATACACCCGCCCCTCAACGGCGACCAAAATGCGGGAGCCGTGGGTGGCGACATGGGCCTTAACGGCCTGGCCGTCGACGAGGAGCGTGACCGCTCCGTTCCGGGCCGAGATCAGACGGGCCTGCCCAGTCTGCTCGTTCAGGCTGAACTCGCACAGGTCCCCGCTCAGGGTGTAGGTGAGGACTAACGGCTCGTCCTGGACGTACAGGGTGGTCTTCATCGGCGACTCTGTCCTAAACGCCAGCCGCCGATTTGGGTCCACGGGCTTGGCCGAGGGGTGTGGACATCCGCCGCCTGGGCCGACCCGCGCTGGGCTTGGCCGAGCGCCGCAGCCAAGACGGCAGCGGTCCGATGGGTGGTCGTATCTGGATGCCAGTCTTGGAAATATTCGGTCAGAAAGCCGGTATGGGTGTGTCCGGCAATAAACGCCGGATGGGCTAACAGGTCGAGCAGAAACGGCCCGTTTGTGATCGGGCCAAGTACCACACACTGGCGGAGGGCGGCCTGCAGGCGTTGGCGTGCCTGCTCGCGATCTTGACCCCAGGTTGAGAGCTTGGCAATCAGCGGATCGTAATACACGCTGACTTGGCTCTCTAACTCCACTCCCGCATCGACCCGAACGCCGGGCCCGCTCGGTGGCCGCCAGGCCAAGACCGGGCCAGGAGCGGGTAGGAAGCCGTGAGCCGGGTCTTCGGCGTACAGCCGACACTCACAGGCGTGGCCGCTGGGCTGTATCGCGTCCTGACCGAAGCCGAGGGTTTCGCCAGCGGCAATACGAATCTGTTCGCGGACAAGATCAAGGCCGGTGACGAGCTCCGTGATTGGGTGTTCGACCTGCAGTCGCGCATTGACCTCCAGGAAGTAGAAACGGCCCTGGTTATCGAGGATAAATTCTACCGTGCCCGCGTTATGATAGCCCGCGGCTCGGGCTACAGCCAGGGCGGCTTGGGTCATTTCCGCCCGCAGATGCTCTGAGACCGCGGGTGAGGGCGTTTCTTCAAAAATTTTCTGATAGCGGCGCTGAATTGAGCACTCCCGCTCGCCCAAGTGGACCAAGGTCCCGTGTTGGTCGCCTAGCACTTGGACCTCAACGTGGTGGGGGTTTTCCAGATAGCGCTCAATATAGACCGTCCCTTCGCCAAAGGCCGCGGCCGCTTCACGCCGCGCGGTCGCCAGGGCCTCGTCTAGCTCGTCTTGACTGCGGACAATGCGCATGCCTTTACCACCGCCCCCGGCCGCGGCTTTGATCAGCAACGGATAGCCGAGCGAGCTAACCTGTTCTTTGAGTACCGCGGGCTCGGCGGACGGGTGTTCCAGAGCCGGAATGACCGGCACGCCAAGCGAGGAAACGGTTTGGCGGGCAAAGATTTTATTGCCGACGGCTGACAGGGATTGGGGGGCCGGGCCGATAAAGGTCAAGCCGGCCTCTTGCACCCGGGTGGCGAACATGGCGTTTTCCGAAAGGAAACCATAGCCTGGGTGAATAGCCTGGGCGCCGGTGTGCCGAGCTGCGGCAATAATTGCCTCGCCGTTCAGATAACTTTCGGTCGCCTGAGCTGGGCCGATACACACCGCCTCGTCAGCCGCGTGCAGGTGGGGAGAAGACAGGTCGGCTTCGGAGTACACCGCAACGGCCGCGATTCCCATCTCGTGGCAGCTGCGTGCGACGCGGGCGGCAATCTCGCCGCGATTGGCAATCAGGATCTTTTTGAACACAGCCGGGGCCTCGGATATGCGGAGTCTCGGATCGTCTGGCCCTGCCAGCAGTAGTCTGATCGGGGAGCTTTGTCTACTCCCCGGCGGTCGAGTTACTGAACCTTCTGATACTTGCGATAGTCATAGCCGGTGGCCATGGCCAGCAGCAGCTTGTCCATACCGCCCGGCCGCTCGCGGCGCAAGACGCGCAGGCACGCCAGAAAGCCTTGGTAGTCGGTCTGGACCGGCAGCTTACGGTCTGCGCTGCGAAAGAGAAAATCTCTGAGCCGGGTGACGGTGAAACGCAGGGCGGAAAACCGCAATTCATTAGGAAAGGCGTCCCACTCAACCAAAGATAAGGACCGAACTTCTTGATAGCCGTCAATCAGGGCGTTAAAGCGGTCAAGATGATAACGGTCGTCGAGGTAGCACAGGACGTTGACCGCTGTCGCGAGGTCGGCAATCAGTTTTCCCTGGCCCGCCGCTTTAAAACCGAGAATACCGGACACCTTTCTCCCGCGGAAGAGCAGGTTGTCGGCAAACACGTCGCCATGAATGATGCCTTTTGGCAGCCGCTCTTCGAGATACTCTTCATGGTGGGCGAGCTCGTCGTCCAAGATGTGTTTGATCTGTTTCAGATGGGACGGGATGCGCAGGTGGAGGTAGAGGTCTCGAATGCGGGCAAAGCTAAACCGGTTCTCCAGACCAGGTTTATAGTCTTGTCCGGCTCGGTGGAGGGTGCCCAGTGTTTTGCCGACCTGATACACATGCTCAGGACTCATTTGGTCTGCAGTGCGTTCTTTTCCGGACAGGGCGGCGTAGACGGAAACCGCTTTGCCTTTGTACTCGCGCAGGAAGTGGCCGTTTTGGTCGGCAATCGGCCTAGGACATGCGATGCCCTTGGTCCGCAGAAAGACCAACAGCTCAATCTCGCGCTGCGCCTGCTCGGCGTCCTTGACCTCGTCTATCTTGAGAAAGAATTTCCCCTTGCCAAATTCGAGACGATAGTAGGTGTTGACCGACCCGGCCGGAACGCCGCTGACATCGGAGAGTTCGCCCAGCTGATAGGGCTTGAGGATGCGCTCCAGAGTTCTTCGATGGAGGACGGTATAGACCGCCATGATTCCGCCCTAAACATGGATGGTGTTACGACCCACAACCCTGAGAACAGGACAATAAACTGGCCCAGCCTACCTCCTGCCCCCCGTTATGTCAAGAAAAATGAGCGCACCCATGTCGCCCGCTCGCAGTCTACCAGCCAATAACATACGACGGCATGCGTTTGCTCAGTTCCCCGCGTGGATCTGCCCCGCCTTTGATGATGCCGCGCTCCGGGTCAACACAGAGACCGAGTACGTCGCCCTCACTCCAATCTGCTTTGCTCTCGACGCTATGGCCTCGGGCCTCAAGCTGGCGGTGGACCTGGCTTGGGATACGGCCTTCTAGGCGCAGCAGACCTGACACGGCCTTATGCGGAAAGAAGCTCGACGGAAAATGGGCTGAGGAGAAACGCGGGGCCTCAATCGCGTCCTGGACTTCCATGCCAAAGTCAACCACATTCAAGAAAAATTGCAGGGTCCACTGATCTTGCTGGTCGCCTCCGGGCGTGCCAAAGACCATACACGGTTCACCGTTGCGCAGCACCAGGCTCGGCGTCAGGGTCGTACGCGGTTGTTTGCCCGGAAGTAGAGCGTTGGGATGGCGCGGGTCAAGAAAGAAGGTTTGAACCCGGGTTCCCAGCGGGAAGCCGAGACCGTCAATCACTGGAGAAGACGGAATCCAGGCTCCGCTTGGGGTAAAAGAGGCCATATTGCGCTCCGTATCGACCACCGTGACATACACGGTCCCCGGTCCCCAGTTCCGGGCGGCAAAAATCTCCTCCCCCTCCAGCAGTGCCACCCCGGTATGGGGATTACCGGGGCGTTGGTCGTGGGAGGCGTGGTGGGGGTCGATCAGAATGCGCCGTTGCGCCGCATACTCTTTGGAGAGCAGGCTGTTGAGTGGGACATCGACAAATTTTGGATCGCCGTAATACTGTTCCCGGTCGGCAAAGGCGAGCTTCAGACTTTCGATGACGGTATGGATATAGTCGGCGCTATTATGGCCCAAGCTGGCGAGGTCATAGCCCTCTAGGAGCGCGAGCTGTTGCAGAAACACCGGTCCTTGACTCCACGGGCCGCATTTATACACCTCGTAGCCGCGGTAAGTATACGAGACCGGCTCCTCGACCGTGGTGCGAAACTCGGCCAGGTCGTGCGTGCGTAACAGCCCGCCGTGGGCTTTGCTGTGCTCCTCAATGATCTGCGCAATTTCTCCGCGATAAAAGGCATCCCGGGCTGCCTCCAGACCAGCCTCACGACCCTGTCCTTGGGCGTTCTGCTCGGCGTCCATCAGACGCCGGAAGGTGTGGCCTAAGTCCGGATTTTTGAGAATTTCTCCTACATCGGGGAGCCGGTCCTCAGGCAAATAGACTTTGGCCGAAGACGGCCACTCGGTGCGAAACCGTTTCGCATTGCCCGCAATTGAGAAATCCATCTGCATGTACGCCGGGGCAGGACCGCGTAGCGCGCGATGGAGCGGAAAGCCGCCTTCGGCCAGTTCAAGGGCCGGTTCCACAACCTGGCGGAAACTCAGGGTGCCAAAGCGTCGGAGAACACCAATCAGCGCATCAGGCACAGCACAAGGACCGGCGGCTTCAACGCCGTTGAACGGAATCAGCGGAATATCCTGTTCCTGAAACCACTCAATCGTGGCCGCTCGGGGTGCAGCCGTATTGCCGTTGATGGCCGCCACCCGCCCATCGGCTGCGGTGTACACGAGGGCCGAGATCTCTCCGCCAAAGGTATGCATATGCGGGTTCAGCACCCCCTCGGCCAGAGTTGCCGCGACGGCCGCGTCAAACGCATTGCCTCCGGCTTGCAGAATACGCAGTCCGGCTTGGGTTGAGAGATAATGTTCGGTGGCAACCATGCCTCGCGTGCCCATCAGGGTCGGACGATAGCCCATGAGATTCTCCTTTGCGTCGGTGCTGCGCACTCTGCGCGCGGTTGTGGGTCCACAGCAGCTTCTTTATCAACCTCGGCGGGCTCTGAGAGCCGGGCAGGGTAATTTCCTGCATGAAAAATATCAGGAAGGTATCACACGACCGCCTCCGCACGGCTCCAGGCCCGACGCACATAGCCGGCACAGGCCCCGAGTCCGGCTTCTCTGTTTTTTTGTCCAGGAGAGATATTTTCCATGAACTTTCACCTGAGGATACCAGGCCAGGCGGGCTGCCGGCTTCTCCTCACCGGGTCAGCCCGCAGCGGAAGGCCAAGGGCCGTCCGAAGCCACTGACCGGAGGTCTGCGCTGAACAGCCGCCTCGCCACAGACGGGACGACAGTCTCTGGCACTATACGCGAAAAGCTGAGCGGGAATAAAGCCCGTCGGCCGGGGATTATTCGAAGCATGGCGATAGTCACGTTTGGCAATCTGGGCCGTGATCCCCCTTGATGAGCGAGCACGCCATTTCTATAGTCGGCAAGATACTGCAGAATTTAAGGAGGGTACCCTATGTCTTTTGTACGCTTGACAAGCTTGGGACTAGCTGTGGCGCTCGCGCTCATTGCAGGTCCGGTCTTAGCCGAGCTCAATCCAGGCGATAAGCTCGACAGCTCAAACTGCGAGGAAGCCCGCAGCATGCTGCCGGACTTTGTTACTGAAAAGTTCTGTGCCGGCGACTACGCCGCAGAGATCATTGAGGTGACGGACGAGCAGTTCCAGTACAGCACCAAGTTCAAATCCGGCTCCGAGACCAACGCCGGAAAGTACTATGTGACCGATTCGGGTCACATGTACGAGACCGAGAGCCAAACCTGGCCGAAGTTTTGGTACGGCTTTCCGTTTCCGGGTCTCAGCTCCGCGCTCTCCCAAGACAACTGGCAAGGTGAGCTGTCCAAGGATCGTACGATCCCCTACAAAATTATGTACAACCACCAAGTCGCGCGCTTTCAGATCGACGACGTGTACTGGTTTCTGTCAATCAAGTGGTGTACGCCGGAGGGGTTTGACCGTTCGGTCGAATTTGGCGCCTACGCAACCTGGTATATCGGTCGGCACTCGGGCCCAATGGAAAATCCCGATGAGACCTACCTCAAAGACATCATTTTTGGGGTTGCTCCCTACGACGTGGTCGGGGTCTCGACCCTCGAATACTGGTTCACTGACCCGGAAAAATGGCAGTCCATCTGGGCCTTTGTGCCGACCATTCGTCGTGTGCGGCGTCTGACCGCCTCGAACTCGTCCGAGGGGCTGTTCGGCTCAATCATCGCTCGTGATGATCCCTATGGCTGGGCCGGAAAAATCCAGTATATGAACTGGAATCTGATCGGTATTCAGGACATGCTCGTCCCGATTGCGCCAACCGGCATAGAAAAAGCTATGCTGCCGGGTGAGGCTGCGCCGAAAAAATTGCCCTCCGACGATGCGAATATCACCAACAAGGGACAGATCCCGTCGGGTCAGGTCGCTCGCATCTCCTGGTCGCCGGAAGAGCGGATTATGCACGGCTACGAAACGCCGGGCTGGACCGGGAAGGCTTGGGCGCCGACCAACCTCAAGCTGGCCAAACGGACCTGCTGGGTTGTCGAAGCAACGCCCAAGGATCCCTACTACGCCTATGGCCGCCGGATTCTCTATATCGACAAGCACGCCTACTGGGCCTACTGGACGACGCTGTACGACCGGGCTGGTGAATACTGGAAGACCATCATCTGGATGGACAAGATGGGCTACACGCCGGGTCGGGACATGACGGTCCGCCATCCGTTCTGGGGTGTTGGCGAGGACGTCCGGCAGAATCGGGGCAGCTTCTTTGACGTGCAGTCCAAGGGCTACTACACCGAGTATGAGCTGGGCTTTCCGGATTCCACTTATACAACGAGTAACTTAGCCGCCCTGGGGAAATAAGGGCGTTATCCCAACGTCCCGCCGGGAAGAGGGGGTGGGTTTTCCCACCCTCTCTTTCCTTGTGCGGGACGTCGAACGTGCCAACGGACAGGGGCGCTGAGAGAGGCGTATCTTAGTCGTCGAAGATGAAGCCAAGGTCGCCAGTTTTATTCGGCGCGGTCTTGAAGCTGAGCACTACCAGGGTGACGTCGCGACCGATGGTCAGAGCGGTCTGGAGCGCGTTTTTGAGGAAGACTATGACCTGCTGATTCTTGATGTCATGCTGCCCGAACGGGACGGCTTCTCAGTGCTACAAGAACTGCGCCGCCACCGGCTTTCCCTTCCGGTCTTGATGCTCACCGCCCGCGATACGGTAGCTGACCGGGTGGCGGGACTCGATGGCGGGGCGGATGACTATCTGACCAAACCGTTCGCCTTTGAGGAATTCGTCGTCCGGGTCAGAGCCCTGCTGCGCCGCGGCGGGCCGGTCCAGCCGCCGATTCTGCACCTGGCCGACCTGAAGCTCGACCCGGTCAGCCGAGAAGTGACGCGGGCCGGACGACCCATCACGCTGACCGCCAAAGAGTTCGCCCTGCTGGAATTTTTCCTGCGCCAGCCCGGCCGGGTCTTGAGCCGCGTCCTTATTGCCCAGCACGTCTGGGGAGTGGATTTTGATACCTTCACCAATGTGATTGATGTGTACGTGAACTATCTGCGCAAGAAAATTGATGCTGATTTCAGTCCCAAACTCCTCCACACCGTGCGCGGTGTCGGCTATGTGCTCAAGGACGGCTATACGCGGCCCTTCCCCCTCGCCCTCTCCTTCAATGGCGAGAGGACGAAGGGGAGGGAAAAACCCGAACACGACCAATGACCCTCCGACCCCGCACCCTCAGAGCCCGCCTGACCGTGTGGTATACCGCCCTGCTGTCGGGCATGCTGGCCATGCTCGGACTGGCCACCCTCGTGCTGTTGGAGCGCGGCTTGCGCCAGAATATCGACGCCTCGCTGGATTCCGTGGCCCGTTCCATTGTCGAAACCACGCAGACCACTCCTCACCGCCGCTTGGGACCGGGCCTTGACGAAATCCTTGAGTCCTTCTTCTTCCCGAGTTTGTCTCGCCGCTCGTTTCGGATGCTTGACCCGCTTGGTCGGCCCGACCCTCGTGTCGCGCCGCGTGGACGGCTCCAGTTTCCGATCAGCCCCCAGGCCCTGGAAAACGCCAAACATGGCCGCTCCACCTATACCACCATCAGCCTGCCCGACGTCTCGCTCTCCCCGGTCCGGCTGCTGACCGTGCCCGTGTTTGAGCGCGGTCGGCTGCGCAACTTCATTCAGGTCGCCATGTCGCTGGAAAGCGCAGAAGCGGCCCGCTCACGTTTCCTGCTCGTCCTGACTCCGCTGGCGCTCGGTGGAGCCGGTCTAGGCGGCTGGTTTCTGGCTGGCCGCGCCCTGGCCCCGGTCGATGCAATGGTTGAGGCCGCCCGCCGAATTGAAGCCGAAGACCTCTCACGCCGGCTTGAGGCCAACGACAACAACGATGAACTCGGCCGGCTGGCAACCGTGCTCAACGATATGCTGGCCCGCCTGGAGCGCTCCTTCAGCGCGGTCCGCCACTTTAGCGCTGACGCCGCCCACGAGCTGCGTACCCCGCTGACCATTCTGAAGGGGGAGATGGAAGTTGCGCTGCGCACCTCGCAGACCGGCGACGAGTATCGGCAGGTGTTGGGCAGCTGCCTCGAAGAGGTAGACCGGCTGATCACCCTGGTCAATGACCTGCTCTTCCTCGCCCGCTCGGACAGCGGCCATCTCGAACTCACCCGCACGACGGTCAATCTAGCCGAGGTGCTCGAAGATGCCCGCCCGGCCCTGCTCGCCCTGGCCGAGCGTCAGACCGTGGACTGCCACATCTCCGACCCGCCGGCGGTGTGGGTCAGCGGCAACGCCGCCCTGCTGTTTCGCCTGGTGTTCAATCTTGGCGAGAACGCCATCAAATACACCCTGGCCGGTGGCCGGGTCGAACTGCGCTTGAGTCAGTCGGCGGACGAGGCCAGGCTTGAGGTTCAGGACACCGGGCCAGGCATTGCCTCTGAAGACCAGGCCCAGATTTTTGAACGCTTCTACCGGGCCGACCCGGCCCGGACACGGGGTGGGACCGGCCTCGGTCTGGCCCTGGCCCGCTCCATCGCCGGCCTGCACAACGGGCGGATCTCGCTCACCAGCCAACCGGGACAGGGCAGCTGTTTTCAGGTCACCTTGCCGGCAAACCCTCAGCAGGCCACCGAACGGGAGAGCCGCTGAATCCAGGCGTGTCCATTGATTTTCTGTGGTCTTCTCTCCACAATGGCACGATGCTGAGGGAACTCCGTGCTTGAAACCGTTCTGCTGCTGGCCGGCTGCGCGCTGTTTGGGGCCGCGGCCGTGTGTGACCTATACAGCCGCTCCATTCCCGACCGGGTGCCGCTCGGGTTGCTGGCGGTGTTT
Organism: uncultured Binatia bacterium (SeqCode); assembly: GCA_965214605.1. Taxonomy (GTDB): domain Bacteria; phylum Desulfobacterota; class Binatia; order Bin18; family Bin18; genus JAAXHF01. The sequence continues at coordinate 2,645,692 of OZ243961.1, forward strand.
GGCGTGTATGCCGCAATCGCCCAGGTGGCCCCGCTGTGGACTCATCTGGTCACCGCCGCGGTTCTGCTGTTGGTCGGCTTTGGCCTGTTCGTCGCCGGCGCGCTTGGCGGAGGCGACGGCAAGCTGCTGGCCGTTGCCGGCCTGTGGATCGGCCCGTTCGATATCAGTCTGTTTCTGGTCGGCATGGGACTGCTCAGTCTCGGCCTTGGCCTATTCAGCCTACTGCCGTTTGCCGTCACCCGCCGATTGCGGTCGAATCTCCCACTGGCGTTGGCCATTGCCCCACCGGCCGTTGTCGTGTTGACATCGCGCGCCTTTTTCGCCTGAGACGCCTATGCGACGCTATCGTTCCGTGCTCCTGATCGTGCTCCTGGTGATCGTCCCGATCAGCGCTCTAGCAGTCAGCGTGTGGCTGTATTTGGGCCAGCCGGACGAGACGGAGGGGGAACCGCCGCCTCCGCCGCCTCCGCCGCCTCCGCCGCCGCTGGTCGATGTGTGGGCCGCAGCCGGTGACCTGGATGTCGGCGTCCTGCTTGTCGCCGACGATATTACCACTGTCCCGCTTGAGGCCGAGGCCATCTTTCCAAACTACCTACGGCAGGACCAGATTGATATGTCGGAGGTGGCCGGCTCGGTGGTCCGCACCCCGCTGTTGGCCGGTATGCCGCTCACCTGGGCACAACTGGTGCGGTCCGGCCAGGACGGTTTTCTGGCTGCGGTCCTTGTCCCCAACCACCGGGCCGTCACCATTACGGTCGATCAGGAGACGAGCCACGCCGGCCTCATCTCGCCGGGCGACCGGGTCGATGTCATCTTCACCACGCAGACCGACGCCAACGGCCAGCTCAGTACTGTCAGCCGGACGGTCCTGGAGAATATCCGGGTGGTGGCTGTCAACCGGCGGATTGAGCAGCGCGCCAGCGAAGCCCAATCCCAGGAGGGCGAGGGCGGCCAGCAAGATACCGCACAGACGGTGACGCTCGAAGTGTTGCCCCTAGAGGCCGACCAGCTCGTGCTGGCCACGAGCCGGGGCAGTCTGTCGCTGGCTCTGCGTCCTCTCAGCCGGGCTGGCGGTTTTGGCCGGCGGCCAGCGGTCGGCGTCACAATGCTCCTGCAACCGGAAGCGCCGGATCCGGTCCGGGTCCAGATCTACCGTGGCACCAGTCGGGAAGAAGTGCTGATGACCGAAAGGCTCTCTGACTAGCCGCCGCTGATGCTGCGTAGCGCATCAAGCGTCATCAAGAAGCTCGGGCCGGCGACCAGGAGAACCGTGCCCGGCGTCACCATCAGCAGCATGGGCATACTCATCAGCACCGGTAAACGCTCAATCTGGCTGGCGATACGGGCTGCCCGCTGGGCTCGTTCACTGCGGGCAATGTTCTGCATCGACTGGGTGAGCGGCGTACCGTAGCGCTCGCCCTGGATAATAGTGGTGGCCAGGTCGCGTAAACCCTCTACTTCAGTCCGGGTGTATAGGTTTTGCAGGACGGTCCTGCGCTCAGCCCCAATGCGGAGTTCGGTCTCAACCTGGCCGAACTCCCTGGCCAGATCAGGGGCCAGCGGTACGAGTTCCTGGGCGACTCTGGTCAGGGAGCGCTCAAAGGTGAGACCGGATTCAAGACACAGGGACAGCAGGTCGAGGGCATCGGGGAGGGCGGTGACCATTCTGGTGTGCCGGCGAGTTACCAGGTAGCGCAAACCCGTCTCGGGCATTATTCCGCCAACCACCGCTCCGACCAGCCCGGCTACTACAATCAGCCCCGTATAGCTTCCCAGAAGATCGGTCTGGGCCGCCTGGAAGCCGGCCAGCAGGCCGCCGGCCAGGGTACCAACGAGCTTGGCGGACATGAACACCGCCAGAGCATCGGTTTGGTGGAAGCCGGCCTTGCGGAGGAGATGATTGAGCTTGGCGCGCTCGTCGGTCCCGACCGGGACCAGCAGAGAGGCAAACTTGAGTACGCCGACCGAGACTCTCAGATGCAGAGGGCGGCCCGAGGCTTGACGGCGGGTGCGGGGCTCGGGTTCTCCATAGACCGCCGCTGCCCAGGCCCGTACCTGGCTCAGTCGTCGGTCAAGTACCTGGACGCGGCGGGTTTCCTGCAACACCAGACGGACCAGCACGGCGACAATGGGCAGGGCCATAACAAGGGTCAGCAGTATGAGCATGCCTCTTCTCCGTCTCAGCGGATGACACGGGCGGCCAGATTGCGGGCAATCAGCAGCCCGACAACTATGAAGCCAATACCGTAACGCAGCAGGCCTGCGCCCGATTCAGTATAGAACAGAGTCTCAACTGCCTTCGGGTTGGTGAATTTCTGTATCGACAGCACCACTATCGGAAGTATGGCGATGATTATCAGGGTCAGCCGGGTCTGGGCCGTTGCGCTCTGGGCCTTGAGAGCGCTTTCACGGCGGGCACGCAGGGTGGCCGACAGATTGGTGAGTGCGCCCGAGATAGCTCCGCCGGTTGTCCGTTGCAGGCAGACGGCGGCGGAAAACAGGGTGAACTCAGAGATGCGGACACGGGCTGCGGTGCCGCGGATAACTGTCTCTGGGTCAAGTCCGGCATCCGTGCCTTCCTTGATCGCTCCCAACACATTGCTGACCGGCGGCCGGGCCTCCCCCGCCACAGCGGAGATGGCTTCCGTCGAAGGCAGACCAGCCCGCATGAGGCGCACCACATGGTCTACAGCCTCGGGAAAGATCCGCAAAAACTCGGCCCGTTGACGGGAGTCTTTGATAGCCAGCACAGAATAGCTGGCTCCCAGCCAGCCGACCAGCGCCAGCAGCAGGCTGAGGACTAGCCCGAACCGGGTAAAGAACAGCCCGATAAAGGTCATGACCGCGGCCAGCCCGGCCAGCCCGAGTGCTTTTGGCACGGCTTTGTCGGCCTCCAGCATGGAGAACTTGTGCTCAATCCGGTCGAGCAGCCAGGAGTTGGCCCGCCGCTGGCGGAAGACGCTGATCTCGACCGTGGCCTCGCCATCGGCTGGAGTCTCGCCACTCAGCAGGGCGGCCACCCGTCGCAACCGACGGTCAAGTGCCTTGCGCTCTTTGCGGGTATCAAGCCACAGCATGATGACGAGGGATTCGACGAGCAGAGCGGCTAGAGCGCTGATTATACTCATCAGCACACTGCCGGCCAACGCCAGGGCGACCACTGCCGGGATCAGAACGCCCACGACACAAGCGATAATCAATATCGGGGTCATGCCGCAGCCTCCACCTCGTTGCCGCTCTCTTGGAGCACTTCCATGAGTTCGGCCCGTAGGCCCGCGGCCTCAATCGCCTCAATCCAGGAAGGTTGGCGACCCGTGCCCTCAAACACATGGGCCTCGCCCGGTAGCCGCCTCCACATCTCCTCAGTCGTTACCACCTCGCCCTCTAGCCCGGCCACATCGGTAATACTGGTCACGCAGCGGTGGCCGGAGCGCAGCCGGGCCATCTGGACGATGACATCGAGGGCCGACACAATCTGCCGACGGATAGCCATTAGCGGCATGTCGGTTGCGGTCATCATCAGCATGTTCTCAAGCCGCATCAGCGCGTCGCGGGGATTGTTGGCGTGGACCGTACACATTGAACCGGGGTGGCCGGTGTTCATTGCCTGCAACATTTCGTTGGCTTCTTCGCCCCGGACCTCGCCGACAATGATCCGGTCGGGCCGCATCCGCAAAGCGTTGATCAGCAGCTCCCGGATCGTCACCCGGCCGGTGCCCTCGCTGCTCACTGTGCGCGTTTCCAGCCGGACGACGTGCGGTTGCTGGAGCTGGAGTTCGGCCGAGTCTTCGATTGTTACCAACCGCTCCGTATTGTTGATCTCGCGCGACAGGGCGTTCATGAAGGTCGTCTTGCCGGCCCCGGTGCCCCCGGCGATCAGAATGTTCAGGCGGGCTTTGACGCAGATCCGGAGCAGCTTTGCCATGACTGGGGTAAAGCTCTGACGGTCGGCCATGTCTTCTAGGCCGATGCCCTTGACCACAAAGCGGCGGATTGAGATGGCTGCCCCGTCGATCGCCAGCGGGGGGATGATAATATTGACTCGGCTGCCGTCGGGCAGACGGGCGTCCACCATCGGGCTGGCCTCGTCCACTCGTCGGCCAACCCAGCCGGCGATGCGCTGGGCAATGTTCAACAGGTGTTGCTCGTCGCGAAACCTGATGTCGACCTGCTCCAGCTTGCCCCGACGTTCGATATAGACCGATTTGGTGCCGTTAACCAGGATGTCGGAGATATGTGGGTCACTGAACAGCGGCTCCAACGGACCGAGCCCCTTGATGTCGTCCACTAACCGGTTGACGACCTTCTGGCGGTCAAGCGGAGTCAGGTCGGAGGCAACAGAATCCTCAGTATCGAGAAAGGCCCGGAGCTGAACAGCCAGGTCGTCACGGTCCAGCTCAGCCGCCTTGGCCATGTCAAGGTTCTCGACAATGACCGGGTGCAGCTTGGTTGCCATGTCGGCGATCAAGGTCGAGGCGGTCCGGGTGCGGACCGGGGCGATGGATTCGACCGGCTCGGCAACCGTCGGCGCTTCGCGGCGGTCCTGGGGTGCTTCGCGGTGTTTCGGGGCCGGCTTTTTGGCTGCCTTGGGGCGGCGTCCAAAAGGACTGCGTGCCATGGGCTATCCTTTCCTGGTGAGTTGGGATCGCGCTCCCCTCTCATCACTCTCGTCCGCTCTCTTCTACCAGCGAGACTGTCTGGTGTATTAAGGTGTCGGTCAGCTGGCTCAGTGCGGTTCGGTATTTTTTGCTCAGGTTGCGCTCCGGCCAGCCGTGGTTGGTGGCTGTCGGCAGGGCCGGCTCAAATGGTATGGTCACGTCGGGGGTACGGCCGGCTAGAGCGTAGCTGATCTCATCCGAGGCCAGCGCGCCTTTCTTTGCCCGGGTGTGGCTCTCGACCAAGATGACCGGGCGCTCCTTGCCCAGCAGGGCGAGACGATGGACCGCTCGGTTGAGGCTGACCAGGGTCGGTTCATAGACCAGCACCCGATCGTCGGCGTGCTCAAAGATGGAGAACAGCGTATCAGTATCGGTCGCGCCGTCTACGATAACGAGGTGCGAGCGGTTGGCAAGCTGCTCGATCAGCCATTGGACCGCGTCGGCGGCCGGTTGCGGGGGCAGACTGTCGCCGACGCGGTAGCCGTAGACCGAGATGCGGGGCGAGACCGTGGTCCGTACGCCGTCGATCAGGTCTGGGTTGGGCTCGGCAGTGGCGGCGATCTCAAGGAGTTCTTCCAGACCCTGGGCCGGCTCGACATCGAGCATCAGCGGCAGCGCCCCGGAGGTCCGCTCTAGGTCGAGCGCCGAGACATAGCTGCCCCGGCTGGCCGCGGTCCGGGTTGTCACCGCGGCCAGGGTTGTGGCTCCACTCCCGCCGCAACTAGCAAAGGCGATGACCCGCCCGGCATACAGCCGGGCCGGACCGTCGTCGTTTTTGAGGGCGGTTGTCACCGCGTCGTGAATATCGTTGACGGTCACCGGCTTAGGCAGGTAGTCGCTGACCCCGTAGGCGAGCAGTTCACGGGTGAAGCGGGCGGTGTCGTTGGAACTGATGGCTACTACCAGGGTCCCCAGCTCGCATACGCCCGCCAACTCGTGGATACGGCCGGTGGGGAACTCGCTGCCATCGAGATCGACGAATATCAACCGGGGCGAAGCGGCGGTGGCCAGGGTCTTGATAGCCGCTGTAATATCGCTGCGCTGCACCTGCGCGCCGCGGCCGGCCAGGGCCTCGCTTAGGACTTTTTCGGTTGCCGCATCTACGGCAAAGGCGCGGATCTCGTTATTGTCTGTGGCTTCCATATCAGGCTTGGAGGATTACCGGATTGACTAGGCCGGTGCACTCAACGAGGGTGCGCAGAGCGGTCAGAGTTTCGTCCTGCTGTTGTCTTTTCATTGCTTTCACCGTGACCTCATGCTGCTCTCGGGGCGTTGGTGCTTCGGCAAAGGCGGTTATGATTTCTTTGCCGCCTGTACGATGGTCGGCAGAGGAACGTATCGGAGGCTCCGGGCCAGACGATGCTTATGAATAGAGGGCGGCGACTTCTCAATGGCTTCGATGACTCCCCGGTACTCCTCAAGGCCCAGCGCTCGCTTTTCTAAGGGGGCTGTTCGGCCATGTTTTTTTGTCATGAGCTTCTACTCGTCAATGACCATGGTTGCGACCTCGGGCAGTTCCTTGGCCTCGTCATTTGACCAGCGGCTGTAGGCCCCGGAGACCGAGCCGTGGGCATCTTTCGGCCGACCGCCGGCCGCGGCCTTCACATTCCTGTTCCGTACGGTCTCGGCAGTATCAATCAGGTGCTGGGCTTCTTCGAGTTTGACGAGGACGGAACGGCTTGACGGAAGGGTGGTGCGGTCAAGGGCCAGCGGCAGCACCGCGCAGCCTGTGGCGGCAAGGGTCAGACAGAGGGCCGGAATTATAGACGTCATGTGCCTTTTCCTCATTTTGGTGCATAAGGCCGGCATACTCTCTCCATCTAATAATAATAGCCTCGGAGGCGAAGGCCGGTAGTCGGCTGCTCACGATTTTCGGCCAGCGGTATGCTTGTGGCATCGGTCAGCCGGGCGGTGACAACGATGATGAGTTCGGTGGCGTTGGAGCGGACCGAACGGCTGCCGAATAGTAGATTGACGAAGGGAATGTCTTTGAGAAGCGGCATGCCGGATTCGCGCGATTCGCTCTGGTCACGGTACAGGCCGGCGATGACGATGGACTCGCCGTTCCCGACCTCAACGGTGGTCTCGGCCCGCCGGCCGTCAATGACCGGAATATCCAGCCCTTCGGCCCGGAGCGATTCGGTCTCGGAGCGTTGCGAGACCTCGGAACGGACGGTCAGGACGATCCGTCCGGCGTTTACCACGGTCGGCACGAAGTCGAGCAGTACGCCGAATTTCTTGTAGACGAAGGTAATCGCGCCGTCCCTAAAGCCGGCCGGAAGCGGAAACTCGCCGCCGGAAAAAAAGCTGGCGGTTTCGCCGGAGATGGCGGTCAGGCTGGGCCGGGCCAGAATGCTGACGAGGCCGGCGGTGGCCAGGGCGTCAAGCAGAGCGGTGACCCGGGTGCCGTTAATGAACTGGCTTGTGCCCAGGGCGACGGCTTCGCCGCCGGGTAGAATAGCCCGTACGAGCGTGCCGGTCTCCTCGTCAATAAAGTTGAAGCGGCCGATCTGGAAGCCGGTGAAGCCTCCCGGTCGGTGGGGTTCGATAGCTTCCCAGTTGATGCCCAGGGCTTCACTGACGCTGCGGCTCATCTCGGCGATCTGGACCTCAAGGTTGACCTGTTGTGCGCCCGAGACGACGAGTCGGTTGGTGACCGGAACCTCGTCGGGCAGGGCGGCCGCGGCCAGCCGGACGGCTAGGTCGGCCTGGGCTGAGGAGGTCACCTCGCCGCTGAGTTCAACCCCTTTGCTGAGCTGGCGTACACTGACATCCTTGAGTTCTTGTGTGCCTTCCAGGGCGCTCTGTACCGGGCCGACATCAATCACGGTGGCCACGGTCCAGGCGGCGATCATCTCGCCGGCGGCGTCAAGTGCGGCGACTGAGGTACGGCCAATGGCTTTGCCGACAAGGTGGAGGATGCTGGGGGAGACGAGACTAACGTCGGCGATGTCGGGATCACCGACAAAAATGGATCCGGCCGTGGTGTCAAGGCGGAGGAGGTGGCTATGGCCGAGGGGTAGGGTGAGGAGGGGGGCGGAAGGGGGCGATTGTAGACGAGTGGCAGTGGGCTGGGCTGGTTGCGCCGGGGTCTGGGAAATCTGGGGCGGTTGTGGGTTTGGCCGGGCGGTTTGCCTCTCTCCTTGATCCTCTCTCTGGGGGAGCAGAACAGGGGCTTGAGAGTGGGTTTTTGCAGTCTGTTCTTCCTCCTGGGTTGACCGCTCACTGGTCATGGGTCCCTTGTTTTTTTGCATGTCGAGCACGATCTTGGTCATGCTGCCCTGGCGTAGAGGGAAGGTGTGCAGGTGGTAGTCGCCGGTGAGGGTAGCGGTGAGGGTGCGGCCGTCAGGAGCAAGGACGACTTCGCTAATGTATGCGCCGAGGTACTGTCGGACCTGCTCAAGACTGGTGTTCATCCGGCGATCGAACTCCACGGTCAGGAGTCTGTCGTCTATGCCGGCGGTGTAGCCGACGGCTTGAGGCCAGTCAAAGACGATGCGGCCGTAGTCGTCATGCGCCCAGGCACGGATGATGACCTGCTCGGCGGTCTGTCTCTCTCTCCGGCCCTCCTCCTCAAGGGAGGGAGGGACTGCTTGTGGCTGATCGGTCGATCCGAGGTCTGCCGGCTGAGCGCAAGCGGGTCTGTCGCCCCCCACCGATAGCGAAAGGGCGACAAGGGTTCCGCATGTGAGCTTGAGTATTGGCTGTAGCGCATCAAACACTGTGCCTGAGTACCCTACAGCCTGAAACACAATCAGGCAACGATGCCCGGATATCCGTGCCTAGACGCTTGGTTTCCAGCAGCACCAAATGGTATCATTTGGTGCTGCCACTGTCGGCAGTATCGGGATTTAGATCAGAAGCAGTAGGGCAACGCGGTTTAATCGTTGCCGCCCCGACTAGTCAGCAGTATCGGGCCCTAGATCAGTAACAGTAGGTGCCGTGATATCGACCGTCCCCAGACTCTCCCCTATGTTGTCTAGCAGAAGATCCATATCTTCGACAAATGTCGCCACCCCTGCTCCTATGCCCGCAACGACTACTCCCGTCAGAATCGCGTATTCGATGGCAGAGACGGCTTTGGTGTTGCGCAGATAGTGGCGGAATTCCTTCGTGTAGTGTCTGAGTGTAGTCATGGTCTTTCTCCTTTCCTGGAGGGTTAAGGTTTATCGTATCGTACGGCTGGGTTGCATTTCCAATGGCATTCAGTGCATGGAGTCCTCCTGATCGGTTTGGGCTGGTAGTTGTCCCGTTTGTTGTTCATGGCTCTGTTCTAGTAGATACGACGGAAGCGCTTCAGCTGTCGGCCGATTTTGCGAAAGGCTTCTTCTAGTTCCTCGTTCGTGGTGTTATTGATAAAAACATAAGTGCCCTCCGGGTCGTCGGCTTGACTTGAGCACCGCTCTAGGTGAACCCCCAAATTGTCGTCTGGATTCTTGTCGTCTGCTATCCGGCTTGGGTCCATAGCCGCAATGGTAAACACCTTGATGCCGGCGGCCTTGGCTTCGCTACACGCCCTTTGTCGATGTGCCACCACAGTCTTACGAAGGAGATGGCTGTCATCGCCGTCAGTAAGCAGGATGAGGGCTTTCTGGACGTGTCGTCGTGCCGACGGGTCTATGGGGTGAATCTGGTCGCCCCACACGGATCGCCAGGCAGGTGCCAGCAGCCGGTGTCCCCAAACCACGCCGAGTGTCGAATAGGTGGCCGCCCCACCCGGACCGAGTCCCCGGATTGCGGCCTTGATTGTGTTGGTATCGGTTGTCAGTGGTATAATTGGGGGGAGGGTGCAGTCGTACTGGGGAGTTTCGAATCTGAATCGACTCTTATCAATATTGTTGGGGTTGCTATAGCACACGTCCCGTGGTTTATGGTCCACATGACACTCGAAATTAACGCTATGGTCTTTTGGATAGTTTATAGTTGGGGAATAAAACCCCATCATAAATGGCGCCTGCGTAGGTAGCACCGTTGAAAGGCCAGGCGGAGTCGTACCGATCGGTAGGGGGAGTTCAGGAATAGTACGCTGGTCGGGACAGCCTTGCCACTCCTCATCCGGTGCCGGGAGCATATGCGTTTCGCCGGTGGTGCTGTCCGGGTAGGGGTTGGGGTAGTAGCGCTCGGTCGGGTAGAAGGCCCAGCCGTTGTCTTCCCAACGCTGCGCCATCGCGGAGTCGAAACGCACGCGGTAGTGCCAGGGAACCAGTCCGATGGCAGCCGAATCGTCGCTGCCGTTGTTCAAGAGGTCGACCAGCTCCAGGGCGGCCCGCTTCACAATAGCCATCTTATTATCACTCGAACGGCGGCCCTGGAGATCATATGCCATTGAGCTGGTGGAATCAATCGCCAGGGCGACCTCGGTCAGCCTGTTGATCTGCTCAAAGCCACTGCGGGCCGCGGACGCGGTATCCAGGTCGTCCCACAGCCATCTTCCAAAGACGACCCCGCCGAGATCCGCTTGGGCTCGGACGCCGGCCGTGCCTGCGGTGCAGTCGTGGGTGATGGCGATCTCTAGGGTTTCGTTGGCTTTGGCACGTTTGCCCTCGGGCAGGTTGGCCAGGATGTAGCGTCTGGCTATTGGTTGTAGGACGGTGTTGATCTGGGCGTTGGTCATGGTATTGCAGTTGAAATCGTCCAGGGTGTTCATCAGAGCAACGCCGGCTGAGTCGGAGGCGACCTGGAGGAGGTCACGCTGGTAGGTCAGATGGTGGTGGTCGCCGACGAGGGCGATGCCGGCCAGGCTCATTAGGGTCAACATGACCGCGCTGATGGCGGTGCCGGCAGCGTGGGTGTTGTACAGAAATTTTCTGAAGAGTGTCACCTGGGTGTGTTTTTCTTCTATTTGCCCTCTCTCCTCAGGGAGAGAGGATCATACCGGGGCCGGAGGCACGGTGTCGACGCGGACCGGCAGGATGTGGTGCTGGTAAACGAAGTCGTCGTCCTGGCGGATGCACACTTCGGCGACGATGACGACTTCGCCGGCCTGTATCGCCAATTCGGTTGGCAGGACGGCGTCGGTCCCGGTATTGCCAACTTTGCCACAGTTCGCAATGTCGTCGTCGCTGGCGGCGTTTGTGCCGAATAAATCTTGTCTGGCCCACAGTACGGTGGGAGCGTCGTTTCCCGATGCTTTTTGGACCGCTGAAGTCACGAAGGCGGCGAGCGAAGGGCTGATCTGGTGGTTGTACAGATACTGGCTCAGGTCTCTGATGTAGTTGGCAACCGGCATGGCTTCCTGGCTGACGTATTCGGCCATGGTGACTGCGGAGTGGGCGGTCCTGGCCTGGGCGGTGGACAGCCGGTACAAGTCAAGGGTGAGAACGGAAGCGGTAAGCAGGACCACCGTGCCAAGGGCGCATTCAAGGGCGGCCGAACCGCTGTCCGATGTGCCGAAGGAGCTTCTTTTCATCAGGCGTCCTCCCAGAGACGTTCGTTGCGCATGACTGTCATGACGGTCAGGCCCCTCTCGTCGACGAGGCGCCGTTGGGCCCAGGCCAGGACGGCCGTTTGCGGCTTCAGGGTCATCGCGACGACTACGATGTCTTTGGCGTCGCCACCGAGGTTCGCGTTCTCGCCCTGCGACAAATTGCCGGCCAGCATATCGGACGGGTTGTCGTAAACCCTAACCTGAATGGTGAGGCAGAAGTCGGCTAGGGCTTCGTCGCCTTCCGGATCGGTGCATTTCCCGTCAGCGCTGTCCGCTAGCTTGAAGCTGATCCTGTTGCCGATCTCGGCCGCGATTGCCTCCAGGCATTGAGTTCGCATGACCGCCTCATTGGGGGCCGCGGTGTCTGACAGGGCGTTGTGACGGGCCACCCGGTTGGCCGCCCGCTGAAGCAGGTCACCGACAAGCAGGGTGCTCGCAATCTCGAACACACCGGCCAGGGAGACGGTGAGAAAAGAGGCTGCCAGACAGCTTTCAAGCGCGACCGCCGCCCGTTGAGAAGCCAGAAATCGCTTTATTCCGAACATGGTTGCGGTTCTCTTTACTATTCGTGGCGGTCCAACCCGGACTCTGTTCTGGTAGACAGCGTAATTCGTACCATTGTTCCCTGGCCTGGCAATGAGTTCACCGCGATGCTTCCGCCGTATTTCTGGGCAAGATACTGGGCCAAGGTGAGTCCCATCCCCATTGCATCCTCTCTCGACGTATAGAAGGGGCTGAAGACCTTCTTGCGGTTCTCGGGTGTAATACCGATCCCGTTGTCGGTGATAGTGACCAAGATTTCTTCGCCCTCTTCTCTCGTCTCAAGCCGTATGACCCCTGTTTTTTTTCCTTTTTCTTGCACTGCCCACACGGCATTCTCAATAACATTTGTCAACAGCAGATATATTTCCGATCCGAGTGCCAACATTTCTGGAATCGGGTTCAGCTCTTTGACGACTAGGGCCTGCGTCTCTGCCCCGGTGCTGTCCACTATCTCTCTGATGGGGCCATTGAGGTCGATTAGGGTGTAGGCCTCCTCATGTTTCTCGGAAAAAGCTGGCAGGCGGTTCGCAAGGGCGACAATATCCTCTGTCTGGGCGCGTATGCTCGATACCACTGCGGCTGCGGTTTTGATCTCTTCTTCGGCCGCGGTCTGCGGCTCTGCGGACTCGAACTCCTCTTCGGTTCGTTCCCGCTCGTCGCCCGCTCTCGGCATGGGCGTTATTGCGGTGAGCAGCTTCTTTTGCATGTCGCCAAGGATGTCCATGCTGCTGTTGATTCGTTCGGCAACGGTCGTCAACAGCTTGGCTACGACCTCAAGTCCAACCCCGTGCAACGCGGTTTCGGTGGCTGGGGCCGGGCTCTTTCCACTGGCTTGCTCCTCGGCTTGGAGAAGGTCAGCAGTCAGCTTCACTAGTTCTTTGGCCCCTTCGGAGTGTTGCGCCGGTACGTCAGACGGCGGTACGGATGCGGACTCTTCTTCTTGACCGGCGTCCTTTTCGACGTTTGTCTGTTGTAGGAGTACGGGGACGTTCGCCGGCGATACGGCCGTCACACCGGCGTCTGGGGCCGCAGCCACCCGCTCGGCATCCCGCCGTCTGCTCCCGGGTATTTGCAGGGCGATGGCCAACCACATCACCCACAAGGCTCCTCCTGCTCCCAGTATGCCGCGTTCATAATAGCTGGCGAGTGTCTCTTTCTTGATTCTCTGGGATTCCAGATCGTTGATCAGGCTCTCTCCGAGGTCGCTCACTCTGCTTGAAGTAGCCTCTTGAAACGTTTCTTCTGTCGGTTCTCGTTTGTCGAGCAACACTTGTCCGTGGGCGACGAAATTCGCAATTGTTTTGGCGATATCCGGGTGGCGCGCAACGATGCTGTCCCCTAGCTCTTCCAGCGCTCTCCTCAGACGTTTTTTTTCCGGGGGAGCCGGGGTTGCGAGATAGGTGTTGATCTCGTCGGTGACGCTTGAAATGTTGCGGACAAACGCCGGCTCACCGCCTTCCTCCTGCACTTGCTGCATCACACTCGCTGCGGCCAGCGGCAGATAGCGAAGGGAATTGCGCAGGACCGCATAGCCCATCTTGAAGCGCTCAATCCGTTCTTCTTTGGCGTCAAGGGCACTGAGATAGGCGTTGAGGTCGTTGCCCAGCTTCTCCGGGAGGTCGGGGATGCCCAGCATCGTCTCCAGCAGATCATCCTTGAGCCGCTCCATCCGGGGGATGAAGGTGATCAGTCCGTCAAAATCAGCCATTGAGTCGGCCCTGACCCGTGCGGTCTCAATACTCCATTGGGACTCGATCTGGCTGATCTGTCGAATGAGGGAAATGGCGAGCTGGTAGTTTCCTTGCCTGATGCTGTTGGCCATCCAGTACAGCCCCGCCGCAATCGCGATGAGGGCTACTGAGAGGAAGACGCCAATGGTAATGGATTTGGATTTCATGGTAATAATTCCCGAGCGGCAACCTTATCGCTGACCGGACTCCTCTCCCTTTTCGTAGCTGCGGACGTATGCTGAGTCAGCAGCAGGGCTCCCCCGAAATCTTCCCCCTTTGCCATAGCTTTTGCGGACATATGCTGAGCTATCAGCCGTAGGGAGACCTTGACGGGACTTTCCCCCTTTGCCGTAGCTTTTGCGGGAAGGCGTTTGGTCTCTTTCCTCTTCAGCTTGAGGGGCAGGAGTGTCGCTCCCAACAGTCTCTTGCGGCAATTCCGGCGCCAAGGTTTTGATAAACGTGACAATTGCGTCTTTGTGTTCACCCGGCGCTTCTCGTCCTAACTGAAACTCGAACATGGCATCGACCGCATCGCGCAAGGTCTCCGCGCTTCCGTCGTGAAGATAAGGGGCGGTATGGGCGGCCATCCGCAGGCTCGGCACCTTGAACGCATGGCGGTCGGCCTCGTTTCCCGTCACGTTGAAGCGCCCCAAGTCGGCGGTAGTGATGTTGCCCCGCTTTTTGAAGTAATCATTGATGACGCCGAACACCTGAAACATATTGCCGCCCACGGCTGCCCCCTGGTGGCATGACACGCAGCCATAGCGTTTAAACAAGGCGTAGCCCCGTTTTTCCTGTCCGTTGAGGGCCGAGTCATCGCCTTTGAGCCAGCGGTCGAATCGACTGTCGGGCGTGGTCAGGGAACGCATAAATTGGGCAAGGGCGTCCTTGATGTTCTGGCGGTTAATGCTGTCTGGATAAATCTGCTGGAACAGTCCGGGATAGTCTTCGTCCTGGAAGAGTTTGCTTACGACATCCGGCCAGATACTTCCCATCTCAATAGGGCTCTGTATCGGTCCATCGACCTGCTCTTCGAGCGTATGGGCGCGCCCGTCCCAGAACTGTTTGAAGTTGAAACCGGAGTTGAACACGGTCGGCGCGTTCACTACGCTGGACTGTCCCTCAACCCCGACAGAAAGGGTCAGTCCGTCATCCCCGCCGGAACTGAGATCGTGGCAACTTGCGCACGAGACGGAGTTGTCTTTCGATAATCTCGTGTCGTGGAACAACCGCCTTCCCAGCTCTACTTTCGCTGCGTCCACCTCGACCTCCGGCGGAACCGGCCTGATTGGCTCTGCGGCGTCTGTCCGGGGAAGAAGGGAGAATACGCAGACGATGGCGACTACTCCCATCCCTGTCAGCCGATGGCCTAGCGCCCAGCCGACTATTCGGGTTGCGCTCTTTTGAGTGATCTTCATGGTTCCTTCGTGTCGTCCTGCTGGGTCTCGCTGTTTTCGATGAGCCGCATCAGTTCGGCTCTGTCGCCCTCTCCCCAGTAGGAGACGTTGTGATTGGAATAGAGCTTCCTTGCTTCCTCAGTGCGTCCTGCCTCGACGAGCATCCGCACCAGATTAGCGGTGATCGTAGGATGCGGGGCCGATGCCAGCGCCTCGTCGTAATACTCTTTCGCCCGCACGTAATCGCCCTCAAGGCTTGCCACTACGGCCAGACCGTTGGCCGCCCAGGACGCCACGGCGCCATCGGCCAGCTCGGCGGCGGCGAGGAAGTGGGTCTTGGCCTGAGCAAGGTCTTCGCGCCCCAGGCTAGCCCGCCCGGCGCCGAGCAGCGCTTCGGCCTTCATGGCCGGCTGTGTCGCCAAGGTGCCTGCTTTGGCGAACAGCGCGTCAGCCGCGTCAAAGTCCCCCGACTGCAAGGCCATATAGGCGAGCCCAAGTTTCGGCTCAGGCGCGCTCGGGAAGCTGCGGGAAAGATTTTCGTACAGCCGCCCTGCGGCAACCGGCTGGCCGGTTTCAATCGCCGCCGCAGATACCTCTAGACTGCTCTGTAATACCTGTTGTTGGGCTGGACTGAGCCGGCCTTGTTCGTTCCCGCCCGGGAGCTGACTGCAAGCGCTCAGGGACGCTACAAGGACTGCTGCCGTCCAGCTGCAATCATCAAAGCTCATAAGAGTCCTACAACCAATGTAAGTATATGCATACATGCAGATTGTCTGTCAAGTATTTTTTGGAGCTTGTGATAAAAAAGTTCAGAAATAACACGATCTTAACTGATTGATATGAGAATATTTTCTGATGGAAATAAATTTTTCTACTCAAGCAGAGACCTCTTGCATACATGCTGCATGTATGCAAGAGGTCTCTGCTTGAGTAGAAGGGTATTGGGGAAAGATCGGATGTATTAAGGTTGTCTGCAGGTAAGGTTGTCTGCAGGTAAGGATAAATCGTATGACAAAAGCAGGCCAAGCTCAGCAGACCAGAGAAAATCTGATCTCCGCCGCCCGTGAGTTGTTCGGGAAGTATGGATACGTCGATACAAATACCACAGAGATCGCCCTGCGTGCCGGGACGACCCGGGGGGCACTATACCATCACTTCCGTGATAAACTTACCCTCTTTAAGGTAGTCCTCAGTGAGGTCAGAGCCGAATTGGGACAGAAGGTCAGGGATCGCGTACAGCAGGCTGAGGGCGATGCCTGGCAGCGGTTCGTCGTGGCCGGCTTCTCGGGTTTTCTTGATTTTGTAGAGGACCCAAACGCGCGGCGTGTTCTTTATCTCGACGGCCCTGGAGTTATGGGCCGCGCCCTGTCTCCCGAGGACGAAGGGCCGGGGATGATGGTAATACGCGAAGCCATGAAGGTACTAGTCGACGAGGGCTATATCGAAGAGCAGCCGCTCGAACCGCTGTGCCGGCTGGTCTGGGGAGTGTTTTTTGAGGCTGGTATTTACATTGCCAGGGCCGACAACAATGAGGTCGCCCAGCAGGAAATTAGCTTTCTGGTGGAGCGCCTGCTGGGAGGGCTGCGGGTCAAGGCCCAGTCACAGCAACCTTACGAAAAGGACAAGTGGCTGAAGCGGAGGCAGTGACTCATAGATCGTTTCGTCGGCCGGACCCTTTCCTTGGAGCTCCCCCTCGCTCCGCCCTCTCCCTGACGTCCTCGGTAACTGTTAAGGTGCCGAGGACGTCAGAGGGGGAGCCGTCGTTCCCTTCTTGGCGGTATCCTGGCGGGGCGAGGAGCGTCCAATTTCGCGCTCAAATGAAGCTCTCTACCCTAGCTGGGGCGTCTCTCGCAGAGAATTCCCTATTCGTCGCCACTACCATGAGAAAATTCTCATGGTAGTCTCATCTTTCTCTCATATTGAAGTCGTATGGTGTGGGTCAGAACATGTGAGAGGAGGACGTTATGAAGAAGACGAACACAGTATGAAGAAGACGAACACAGTTGTTGCCGGGCTGCTGGCCGTGGCTCTGGCTGGAGGGGGTTTTGGTCTTGGTCGACTGACGTCCGTTGAGGTGATCAAGGCCGAGACGTTGACAAAGCCGACGCCCGCGTTTTCCGCCCCTGCCGGGCTGCCGTCTTTTGCCACCCTAGCCCCGCGGGTTTCTCCCGCAGTCGTCCATATCAAGGTGGCCGTTTTGGAGCGGGCCGATTTTCAACGCGGACCTCGGTTCGGCTTTCCGCCAACTCCCTTCGGTGGGCCGCCGTCCCGCTTCTGGTCGCCTTTCCCCTTTCCGCAGCCGAATCCCGCTCCTCGGCGTGGTTCGGGATCGGGTTTTATCGTGCGTAAGGACGGACTGATCTTGACCAATAATCATGTGGTTGAGAACGCCAAGGAGATTCGAGTGGTCTTGACCGACGAGACAGAATATCCGGCCGAACTGGTGGGAAGCGATGCCAAAACAGACCTGGCCGTGTTGAAGATCACCCCCACGGCAGAGCTGCCGGTTGCCTCCCTGGGCGACTCCGACGCCCTGCAGGTTGGGGATTGGGTGCTGGCAATTGGCAATCCATTTGGCCTGAGCAATACGCTCACGGCCGGTATTGTGAGCGCCAAAGGCAGGACGATCGGGGGGCCGTACGATAATTTCATCCAGACCGATGCGTCAATCAATCCCGGCAACTCAGGCGGTCCACTGTTCAATCACGACGGCCAGGTCGTCGGGATTAATACTGCGATCTTTAGCCGCAGTGGGGGCAATATCGGTATTGGTTTTGCCACACCGATCAATCAGGCCAAGGCGCTCATGCCCGAACTTGAAGAGCACGGGTATGTGGCCCGTGGCTGGTTGGGCGTTTCGATTCAGGACCTGACCCCAGACCTCGCCGAGTCGTTCGGCAGTGCTGAGGGCCAGGGTGTTTTAGTCGCGTATGTGACGGCTGACAGCCCAGCTGAAAAGGCGGGCATCCGGCGCGGCGACGTGATCCTCAGCTATAACGGTCGGAGGGTGAAAGAAGCGGCCGATCTGCCGCTCCTAGTGGCCGAGACAACGGTTGGTCACACCGTTGCCGTTGAACTTAGCCGCGGGGGTGAGCAGGAAATTCTCTCCGTTACCGTTGGGGAACTGGCCGAAGAGCGCCGGGCCAAGAGGGCGACTGCGGACAGGAGTCAGTGGGGCTTGGTCGTGCGCGACCTGCAGCCCCAAGAGCGTCTCCGGACCGGCCTCAAAACGGGTGAGGGAATCCTAGTATCGGACGTTCTGACGGACAGTCCAGCCGCCCGTGCCAACGTTCGCAGTAGAGAGGTGATTCTGGAAGCCAACCACGCGCCGATTGGTTCGGTCGAGGACTTCAAGAGAGCACTTGACAAGACCGCAGCCGTCGCCCCGCTCTTGTTGCTGCTCAAACGACCGAGCGGAGCGAGCCGTTTTGTCTCGCTGGCTGCCAAATAGATGTTGGGACCGGGCCTGACGGGGTGGGCACCTTGCTGTCACCACCCCACATCGCCCCCCCTCTGCCCCTCAGGGGGAGAGTAAGGGGATGAGCCTGCTATGTCGCCGGGTCGTTTTTTGGCCCACGGTTCTCAATCACCTGATCGATAAGCCCATATTCAAGGGCCTGCTGGGGACTAAAAAAGAAGTCCCGGTCTGTGTCTTTCTCAATCTTTTCCAGCGGCTGGCCGGTGTGCTGGGCCAAAATAGTGTTCAACTGCTCCCGAATACGCAGCACTTCTTTGGCCTGGATTTCGATATCGCTGGCTTGGCCTTCTGCTCCGCCTAGCGGTTGGTGAATCATCACCCGAGCGTGGGGCAGAGCAAAGCGTTTGCCCTTGGCTCCGGCGGCCAAGAGCAGCGCTCCCATGCTGGCGGCTTGGCCGACACACAGGGTCGAAACATCGGGCTTGATGTATTGCATAGTGTCATAAATTGCGAGCCCGGCGGTGACCGAACCCCCGGGCGAGTTAATATAGAAATGAATGTCTTTCTCCGGGTCTTCCGACTCAAGGAACAACAGCTGGGCTGTAACGAGCGCAGCGACTTCGTCGACTACCGCTGAGCCTAAAAACACAATACGATCTCGCAGCAGACGGGAGTAAAGATCATAGGCCCGTTCCCCTCTGCCAGTCTGCTCGACAACGGTTGGAATAAAGTTCATAGTGCAGCTAGCTTAGTCTTTTCCGGCTCCTCCAGCAATACGCCGCCCTGCTCTTCAGGCCCCTGCCCCTTCTCCTGTCCGCTTTCCGCGTGGTAGAGTGCCCGGCAAGATTCATGTTCGCGGATAGGAGGAGAGCACTATGCCAGTCAAAGCCGGTTGGGAAGGTCGGTATTATGAAGATTTTGAGATCGGGGACGTGTACCGCTGTCGGCTCGGTCGGACGGTGACCGAAAACGATAACATCTGGTTTACCTTGCTGACCAACAATACCAACCAGATCCATTTTAATGCCGAGTACGGTAAACAGACCGAGTTTGGTCAGTGTCTGATCAACAGTGTCCTGACGCTGGCGATTGTTGCCGGACTCGGTGTGGCCGATGTGAGCGAGAATGGCTTTAACCTGGGCTGGGATAACGTCACGCTGCCCAACCCGGTGTTTGCCGGGGATACCCTGTACTCCGAGTCTGAAGTCCTGGAAAAGCGCGAGTCCCGGTCCAAACCCCAGTGGGGGATCGTCAAGGTCGAAACGCGTGGGGTCAAACAGGACGGCACCCTGGTATGTCAGTACACGCGTAATGTTATGGTCTGGAAAAAGGCTCACGCGCCGAAACGGGATCTCTTCCCCGCATTAAAACCCGCCTAACGCCGCTGTCTGGACTGGGAACGCGCCGCCATGGAATGCCAACGCCATCTCTTTGCCCTGCCCGAGGATCAGCACTATCTCAACTGCGCGTACATGTCTCCGCTGCTGAAATCGGTCGAAGCGGCCGGCATTGCCGGGCTGCGGCGCAAGGTCAATCCAGCCGGGCTTGTTCCGGGGGATTTCTTTGACGAAACACAAGAGGTGCGCCGCCGCTTTGCCCGCCTTGTCCATACGCAGGCTGAGCGGATCGCGTTGGTGCCGGCCGTCAGTTACGGCGTTGCCATTGCCAGTCACAATACGCGGCTCCGGCACGGGCAAAACGTGGTCATCCCCGGCGAGGAGTTTCCGAGCAATGTCTATGCCTGGATGGCGCAGTGTCAGCACAGTGGAGCACGTCTGCGTTTTGTTACGCGTCCGGACCCGGGTTCGTCCGACAGCTGGACCGTCCGCCTCCTTGACGCCATAGACCGCCATACCGCGGTCGTGACTCTCAGCACGGTTCATTGGACGGACGGTACGCCGTTTGATGTAAACCAGATTGGACGACGGGCACGCGAAGTCGGCGCGCTGTTTGTTGTCGATGGCACGCAGTCGATTGGGGCCCAGGCGTTTGACTTTGCCGACGTACAGCCGGACCTCCTGGTGTGCGCCGGCTACAAGTGGCTACTCGGTCCCTACCAGTACGGTTTTGCGGTGGTGGGCGACCGCCTGCTTAATGCGGAACCGTTTGAACACAACTGGATTACCCGTAAAAACAGCCAAGACTTCGGCGCTCTGGTCAACTATCAGACCGAGTTTCAGGCTGGGGCGCAGCGGTTTGACGCTGGCGAGCGGTCCAATTTTATTCTAGTGCCGATGGTGGTTGCCGCACTCAAACAGCTGGACCGCTGGGGTATCGCCAATATTCAGGCGTATTGCGCCCGGCTCAGCAGCGGACTGGCCGAGGTGCTCAGAGACAGCCCGTTGACGGTGGCCGCCGAGCGCTCAGCCCACCTGTTTGGGGTGCAGCTCCCCGACGCCGGGCAGATGCCGGCCGTTCTTGCCGAACTCCGCAGACGCCAGGTGTACGTGTCTCAACGCGGGAGCTCAATCCGTGTGTCCCCGCACGTCTATAATCGGCCCGAGGATATCTCGGCCCTAGCCGAGGCGTTGCTCATCGCGGTAGGATAGGCTGCCGACGCCGTGGCTTCTGCCATGCAGGGATCGTCCCAAGAGCATTTCAAGAGCAATCCATGACTAGTGAGGAGAAGCATGACACATGACGCTGAGGTGAGAGCACTGTTTGAGAAAGAGCGCATTAAAGAAACCACCCATCGCTACTGTTATAGCGTGGACCGGGGCTCACTTGAGGAGCTCATGGACTTGTTTGCCGACCCGTGTGATCTCGTGCTCGTGCCCGGTGAGCGGTTTGCCGGCCGGGCAGCTGTGCGGGACTGGTATGGGGCGTATATCGAGGGGCGGCCTGAGGTGCTCCGCCACCTGATTCACAATCAGCTTATCAGCCTAGACGGCGACCGTGCCCGAGTCAAGAGTTACTTTGATGCGGTTGCCGATCTCAAAGGTGAAGCCATTGTCGGCGCGGGCTTTTATGATGATACCCTTCGGCTGTGCGATGGGCAGTGGAAATTCACCGAAAAGATAATCACGGTCGATTTTCTGGTTCCGCTCAAAGACGGCTGGGGAGGGAATGAAAAGATCCGGGTGTCGCCCTGGTGGTGACCTTGTGATGGAGGGGTGGGGGAGAGCCGGGCAGGAGGCCGGTTTGGGAGCGGTGACCGGCCGAGTGTCCACCAAGCGCCTTGAAGCGCTCGGCGCCCTTTCTCCGAGAGCTGTAACGGTGACGACGTTAGGTGGGCTGCTTTCTGCCCGTGTATCCGGGTGGTCTGGGAAACGGGGTGCCGTATGCATTGAGCCAGCTGACCTCTTCGACCGCTCTGCGAGTGACCGGCCCAAAGCGGCCTAGCGGGTAGCCAATAGGAATGAGCGCATAGGTCGTAATGGTATCTGGCAGGTCGAGGATCTTTTTCATGTCGGCTTCATACTGCGTGGTCACCGAGGTCAGCGTTGCGCCTAAACCCACAGCCCGGCAGGCCAACAGGATATTTTGTACCGCGGGGTAAATGCTGCCGCTCAGAATCCGAATGAAGTTCTCGGCATTTGGTCCCTTCTTACGCTTGGCGTGGAGGCGGCGTTCGCGTAAACACGGGACGATCAGCACGGGAGCCTCGGCTAAGTGATCGGCGAGGTAGGAGGCGGCGCGGACATTGTTGTCGGTCTCGGGCGTAAGTCCAGCTGCGGCGTACTCCTTCAGAGCACGCCGCCAGCCGTGTTGATAGAGGGCCGCGATTTTCTGTTTGCGCTCTGGGTCGGTCACCACCACAAATCGCCAGGCTTGGACGCCGCCTCCGCTCGGTGCTTGAGTGGCGGCTTCGAGGATACGATAGATCAGTTCGTCTGGGACAGGATCAGGTTTGAGGCGTCGCATGCTGCGACAGGTGTACATGATGTCGAACAGGTCGTGTTCGGCCATGCTTGGGGCGCTCCTTATTTTTTAATGAACCCGATACGCCACCAGGCGTGTCACGCTTTTTTGTGCCGTGCCTTCGCTGCTGATAGCTTTGACCAAGCCGACTCCTCGGGCGTACCACTCGGTATGAAGCAGCAAAAATTCCGAGGTTTTTTTGCGCGGGTCCGGCACTATGCTGAGTGTCCGCGTCTCGACTCTGAGACAGTTGCGAAAGGTCCCGGCCGGCACCTGTATGGCGCTCGGGTCAATCCAGGCGGTGGCCGACGAGTGGTTCTTCCCTCCGCTCGACATGATCCAGGTGTCCAGACTCATGCGCCAGTGTGTTTTTTTCACAAACGGACTCGGCATGATTTGGTCAAACCCCTGACCCAGCCGGGTATCCCAGACGCGGTCCCCCTCAGAGTCCAGCCACGGATAGCGGTATAAAAACCCGTTTTTGTGAAAATAGGCAACCGTGCTTCTGGCCCCAGGGGCGCGAGGGGTAAGCGGTTCGTAGTCCTCGGCAACCACGTAGGACAACTGCCCGAATAGCGGCCAGTTGTCTTTAACGACGGTCTCGGTCATGTAGTAGTGATAGTCTCCGCCCGAGAACCTCACCTCATGCGTCCAGGTGTTATGCATGGCCAGAGGGAAGAAGTCGGCCGCCCTGAGCACAGTCGGCTGGGGAGAGAAGAGCGTGGCGAGTGACCAGGCAATGCCGACGGCTGTGGTAAACGCGAGAAGCCCTTTCCCCATGTCCATACCATATACTGTTTACCCCTCGGTGACGCAAGCGTTTTCACAAACGGCCGGCTGAGGTGTTCTTCTAATACAGATGGAGCAGCAAACACAAGTCCCGCCCTTTCCTGAGTTGGTGGAACGTCACCAGAGGGCGGTATATCGCTATCTCGTGCGCTTTACCCAGGACCCACACGATGCCCAAGATCTGTTTCAAGAGACGTTTTTACGCGCCTACCGGGCATATACCCGCGCGCAAAAGAGGCAAGAGCGCCGGGGCGAGATGCATTATCGGGCCTGGTTGATGCGGATCGCTGTAAACGTATCCAAGAACTATGCGCGCGACCGCCAACGCCGGGGCCGGGTGCTCGTGGCTGGGAACTGCGAGCAGGCCAAAGATGCTGCCTCGTGGCTCGGAACCGGAGCAGACATGGAGGAAACCATGACCGCCAGCGAGACGACCCGGACTTTACTGGCCGTCATTGAGACCCTGCCCTTCCGGCAGCGTGCCGCTCTCGTCCAACGCCAATTCGAGGGCCTGGACTATCAGGTCATTGCCAATAATCTGGCGTGTTCGCAGGACACCGCGCGGGCTCATGTCTATCAGGCGCTTCGCAAGTTGCGGCTCGCCCTCGCTCGGCGGGACACCGACGCCAAGGAGGACTAGGCTATGACAAAACCATGCGGATTTTCAGAACGCCACCTTATTGCCGAGGCGTTCGGTGAGGCCAAGGCTGAGCTGACTCAACAGGTGGGCAGGCATGTGGCCGGCTGTTCTTCGTGTACCGAGCTGCTCGAACAGTATCGGACGCTGCGCGCCCGCTTACGGGACTGGCCGCCGCCCGATCCCGCCCAAGAGGCCGAGGGCCTTTGGCGCGCCCGGCAGGCGCTTGAGGCGCGGCTGCACGAGGGGCAGCGTCCGCGGCTGCGCGTCGAGCTGTGGCACTCTCCGGTCGGAGATATTTTGCTTGGGGCGACCCACAAAGGGGTGGTTTTTGTTGAGTTCAAGCGCCCCCACCAATCGTCAGCCCAGCTCGCGCGCTTAGAGCACGACCTGAGGCCTGAGCAGGCCGGGCCGGATACCGCTGCCTTCATCCAACAGCTCGACGAGTATTTTGCCGGAACACGTCGCACGTTTGACTGGACGCTGGACGACCGTTTGATGCGCAGCGACTTTCAGCGTCGGGTGCTGCGGGCCACAGCCGCCATTCCCTACGGCACGGTCATGAGCTATCAAGGCCTCGCCGATATCATTGGACAACCCACAGCGGTCCGCGCTGTTGCCCAAGCGCTGCGGCACAACCCGGTTCCTATCCATATTCCGTGTCATCGGGTGTTGGGGAGTGATGGGCGCTTGACCGGCTATGCCGGTAACCTCGTCGATATCAAACGCGATATTCTTGAGACGGAAGGGATTCCGGTCAGACACACGAGGCGGGGCTTAGCCATTGTCAAGGCCCGGATGTATGTGGGCTGGCGTTCCCGCTCCTGTCTGTGTCGGCCTGACTGTCCGAGCCTTCAGGGGCAAACCGCTGGCGAACGGGTATTGGTCCCCTCTCGGACGCGCGCCCGTGAACTCGGCTACGAGCCCTGCTCCCGGTGTCATCCCGACCTGTACCCCTTGGAGGCGGCGGAACTGCCCGCGTCCCCGTCCACCCTGGGCGTAAGGCGGCAGATTGGCGCTGAGCCCTAGCCCTATGGCTGGCCATCTTCCCGCCTTTTATGCCGCGGTCTACCGTCTGGTCGCCCGCGTTCCTAGGGGCAAAGTGGTGACCTATGGGCAGATAGCCGCTCTGCTTGGAGCACCGCGCGCGCCGCGGGCGGTCGGGACAGCCCTGCGCCACCTGCCTCCCCCGCTCTCGCGCACCGTTCCCTGGCAACGGGTCATTAACGCCTCGGGCGGCATCAGCATACGCGGGGATTTCATTCGGGCCGAACAGCAACGCTGGCTGCTCGAAGACGAGGGCATCGAGTTCGGTCGCCACGGCAAGGTTGATCTCGACAAGTATCGCTGGGCAGGTCCCAAATGATGGAGACCGCCCAAGTGGAAGACACCGCCCTGAGAAGCCTCAGCACAGGCCGTGCAGTCGCCCCGCCTCCTCCTTCAGCTCATCCCGGAAGTCCGGATGGGCGACGGCGCTCAACTCCCGAGCTCGCTCTCGCAGGCTCTTTCCGCACAGGGTCGCAATCCCGTACTCGGTCACCACAAAGTCAACAAACGCGCGGGGTGTCGTCACCACCGTCCCTGGTGCCAGGGTTGGCACGATGCGGGAAATACGACGGCCGTCGAGCAATGAACTTGAGGGCAGGGCAATAATAGATTTGCTGCCGGCCAAGCTGGCGGCGACGCAGAAGGCGGTCTGTCCCCCCGTTCCGGTAAACTGCTGGGGGCCGATCGACTCGGAAGCGACCTGGCCGGTCAGGTCAATGCTGAGCGCGTTGTTGATCGCCGTAAAGTGGGGATCTTGGCATAGCAGACGGATGTCGTCGGTATAATTGAAGTCGTACAGTTCAAAGACGGGGTTGCCGTCAATGAAGTCCAACTCTTCAGGGCTGAGCATGGGATGAAAGCCGGTCCCCACGACTATTCCGGTATGGCGCGTTTTGTTTTTCCCGGTCAGCACCCCGGCCTGGATGAGGCCAATCACCCCGGGCGGGATAATTTCGGTCTGCATCCCCAGATCATTCTTGCCGTACATATAGGCAGGCAAAGGACTCGTCATATCACCGGCTCCGATTTGAATTGTCTCGCCATCCTGAATCAGCTCATTGACGATGGACATGCAGATCGTGTCGATCGCGTCCTGTTTTTCCTGGCTGTAGACTTCCGGACTGATCGTTGGCGGGCCGATGGTTGGCGGGCGTTCCACACAGCGGTCGATGGCGGAGATATGGATATAATTCTCGCCGCCGGTCCGAATAAAGCTCGGATCAATTTCGGCGATGACCCGGTCGGCCCGTTGGGCCATCAGCGGTGACATGCCGACGCTGGTACCGTAGCTGCAGTAGCCGTGCCGGTCTGGGGGCGACACGCTGACCATATACACATCAAGGGCGTCAAGGCCGTGGGGCAAGGACTCGGCCCGGAAACACGAGACCGGAATATAGTCCATCCCGCCTTTGTGCATCAGGCCCCGCTCGCGACGGCTCAAGTACCAAGACTCCAGTCGAAAGAAGTCCGTTATGCCGGGAATATCCCAGTTATAGAAAGAGATCAGCGTGTTTAAACACAGCCCGCGTAACGCTTCTTTTTGCTCAACCAGGGCCTGACACAGGACAAATGGCGTTGCCTGGATGCCGGCTATGTAGACGGTGTCGGTCGGTTTAATGAGTGCGATTGCCTGTTGGGGAGTCACGAGTTTGTTGCCGCAGAGAGAGTGCCAGTCCATAGCGGGGCTCCTTGTGCTCGGGCGTCCTCGTCGGCTGACGCGGGCGGGTTCGCCAACGGTGACCACCAGCCGCCCGAATACCAAGCCTAGGGGGTTAAGATGAGTTTCCCGACGGATTGGCGGGATTCTATAAATCGATGCGCCTCGGCAGCCTCAGCCAGTGGATAGGTCTTGCCTATCAGGAGCTTGAGTTTGCCATCCTCAATGAGCTGAAACGACTCGGCAATCCCTTTTTGATGCAGCTCCGGTATGGCCGAGGCGGTGTACAGGCCAAAACAGCTGACCTTGAGCGAGTTCTGAAACAGACCGAAGACGTTCAGCGGCTCGGGGGCTCCACCGGCCTGACCGTAGAGGATTGCATGGCCGAACGGGGCTAGGCATTTGAGTCCTTTGGCAAAGGTCGGTTTCCCGACCGCGTCGAGGATAAGATCGACACCCCTGCCGTCGGTCAGCTTTTGGGTTTCTTCGACAAAGTCTTGGCTCTCATAATTGATGACCGCGTCTGCCCCATACTGCTGAGCCAGCGCGGCCTTGGCATCGCTTGAGACGGTTCCGATCACCCGCGCGCCGGCCGCTCTGGCGATCTGCATGGCGACCACGCCCACCCCGCCGGCCGCCGAATGTACGAGCACGGTTTGGCCCGGTGTGGTCTGATGACAGGTGTGCAACAGGTGGTAGGCCGTGAGGGTTTGAATCGGAAAGGCCGCGCCCTGCTCAAAGCTGACCGAATCGGGGAGCACCATCACCTGGTCGGCCGAGACGAGCGCATATTCGGCGTAGGTCCGTATCCCGATGGCCGCGACCCGCGTTCCTGGTGTGATATGGTCGACTCCCTCTCCAACCGCTTCGACCACGCCCGAGGCTTCGAGTCCGGGCGTATCTGGGAATCGTGGCTGCATGACGTACTGGCCCTGGCGGAAGCGTGTATCCGCAAAGTTAATCCCGATGGCCTGATTTTTAATCAACACCTTCCGTGGTCTGAGTTCAGGAGTTGGGGCATCGCCCAGTTTCAGGACCTCAGGGCCACCGACCGTCTCAAACAGAATGGCTTTCATGCTGTTCTCCCTTCGCCGCGTTGTATGGTCCTCCTCTGTCCTACCCCAATACCGCAGGTGAGAATAGATGGGGGGTATCCCTTGACTGTGCCCCGCTGGGTGAGGGAAAAGAGCGGGAAAGTTTTCCCTCACCCAGGGATAAGGAGGAACCGATGGCAAGCATCCGCGGGGAACAGATCATTGGACAAGCGTTAAGGAACGAGGGCGTTGATACTATTTTCTTTATGATGGGCGGCCCCACCTCGGGAACGGCCGCTTCGTGTCTCGCCCACGGCATGCAGGGCATTTATGTCCGCCATGAGCAAGCCGCCGCCATGATGGCACACGCCTATGCTCGGGTCACCGGGAAACCCGGTATTTGTATTACCCCGTCGGGGCCGGGAACGGCCAATGCCGTCACCGGTCTGGCCAACGCCTGGGCGGACTCCGCACCGATTGTGGCGATTGGGGGCTCTGCGCCGATACGGGCCACTACCCTCGACGCGTTCCAAGAGATGGACCAGGTGGCGATGATGAGACCGGTGGTCAAAGCCGCCTACCGGGTTGATATGGTCCAGCGGATTCCAGAGTACGTCAGCATCGCCTTTCGAGAGGCGCTAGACGGCAAAAAGGGGCCAATCTATCTGGATCTGCCCGGCGACATCTTGGCCGGGAAGGTGGAAGAGGACGGCCTGTACTGGCCACAAAATTATCGGGTTGAGAGTCGGCCGGCCGGAGATCCGGCGCTGATTCGGCGGGCAGTTGAGCTGCTCCGCCAGGCCGACAAGCCGATTATTGTTAGCGGCAGCGGCGTGCTGTGGGCCGATGCCAGCCAGGAGCTGCAGCAGTTTGTCGAGACAACCGGTATCCCATTCTACACCACCCCGCAAGGGCGAGGGGTGGTTCCCGAAGATCACCGCCGCGCGTTTCCGGCGGCCCGCTCCATGGCGTTTCGTGAAGCCGATGTGGTGCTAGTCGTCGGGACCCGGGCCAACTCCATGCTCTCTTTCCTGCGTGCACCGCGTTTTTCACCCGATGCCAAGTTCATTAATGCCAATCTGGATGGACGCTCCATCGGTCATAACCGGGGTGTTGAGGTGGGGATTATCGGCGATGCCAAGCTGGTCCTCCAGCAGCTGACTGCAGAGGCGGTCGGAAAATTCGACGGGGTTCAGGAAACGGCCTGGATCGCCCAGCTCTCGGCCAAGCAACGGTCCAACGAGGAACGCTCGGCCCCGCTGCTGCACTCTGACGCTGTGCCGGTTCATCCTTTGCGCCTGTGTCGGGAGGTGCGTGAGACTATCAGCCGCGACACAATTTTAGTTGTCGACGGACACGAAATCCTCAACTTTGCCCGCCAGTCGATTCCCATTTACAACGTCGGGACCAGCCTGAACGCCGGTCCACACGGCTGTATGGGCGTCGGTGTCCCGTTCGGGATTGGCGCCAAGGCGGCCCGACCGGACAAGCCGGTCGTGGTATTGTCCGGCGATGGGGCGTTTGGCTGGAACGGCATGGAAATGGACTCGGCTATTCGACACAATTTGCCGATTGTTGTCGTCGTGTCCAACAATGCCGGCTTTACCTCGCGCCAGACCGGCCGAGCAACCGCCAGTAACCTGGGGACGGGGAATGTCGGGCGTGAACTCGGCCACCAGCGCTATGAGAAAGTCGTTGAGGCACTAGGCGGCCATGGTGAGTTCGTCGAGAACCCGAACGATATCCGCGCCGCAATTGAGCGCGCGATAGCGAGCGGCAAACCAGCCCTGGTCAATGTGTGTACAGACCCTGAAGCGCAGGCAACCACGGATATGGGATTCGGCGGCTATTAAAGACTGGGGCCGAGGGCTGAGAGGTGACCAAAGGGGTATGGGTGGCTTGACCCAGCCCTGAGCGCCGTCTCGGTGAGGAGAGCGGAGTGCAAAAGCCAGACATTCAGTATCCGTGTCGGTGGTATTACAAAATCATTGGGGCTGACCGACAGCTCATCATGGACACCATCCCGATTCTTTTTGAGTATTGTGACTATCAGTTGAGCGAGTCGAACCGCAGCAAAACGGGCAGATACACGTCGTTTCACTTCTCTCTCCAAGTCCACAGTGAGGAGGAGCGCAATGTGATATTCTGCGCCCTCAAAAGCATCCCGACGGTCAAAATTGTCTTTTAGGAACGCCTGCTTAGGGGGAGGATATACGGAGCGAGCGAAACGCCACGGTTTGCTGCTCGGGTCCGGCCGGCGGAAAATCCGGTCCGACCCGAAACCGCACCTCGTTCTTGCCAGCTGAGAGCCAATTGGGATCGAGCCACAGCTCATACTCCCGCCAGCCCCGGTACAGCAACTGGCGGCCGACCAGATGGCCGTTCATCAGGATGGTCAGTGGGTAACACGTTTCGGTCCGAGTATACACGAAGGGACGGGCGGCAAATCGCAGCAGATAGGCGTCGGACCGCAGTAAGGAGAACGTGAGTCCGGCCTCGCCCCGTTTCATCCAGGTAATCGGCCCGGCCGGCTCTCGGTCCTGCGTCCCCCACGCGCCGACAAAGTTGGGGTGCTGGCTCGGTCCGCCAAAAGAGATTTGGACCAGGGCGGCGCTCTCGACCGCCCGCGCTGAGGGGAGAATCAGGCGGGTGTGGGGGAAGAGCAAGAAGGTTGGGTAGCACACCAACAGGCTGAGACTCCAGATCAGGGTGGACCGAGAAATAGGAAGACGGGCCGGACGGGAGAGACCGAAGCTGAGCCAGGCGGCGCTGAGCAAAACCGTACACGTGACGTCGAGCAGCCAGTGATGGCCGAGGTAGATACGCTGCCAGATGATCAGGGTTGACAGGGCGACGCACAGTCCAGTGCTGCTGTGTCGCAGCCAGGCGGTCCAGCGGAGGTGCTGGCCGAGAAAAATGAACACACCGCTGATCAGTATCGCGGTGCTAATGTGACCGCTGGGAAAGCTATTGCCGACCAGGCTCGGAGTCAGGACGCTGGGCCGGGCGCGCTCCAAGCCGGTCTTTAACAGCTCACATAAAAAAACGCCCCCGCCGATCACCCAGCTGGCCCGCCACACCTCGGCCCACTGGCGACGGACAGATGCGATCACAATTGGGACGCTGCTCAAGAGGAGAAGGCCCACCAGCGGCGTCTGTTTGAGAACGGTCGCCAAATAATCGGCCTGGCACGAACGTAGGGTTTGCACCCACCGATAGGCCGTCGTATCCAGGGCGATCAGCCACGGCAGACCAACCAGCTCGCACACGGCGAGTCCTAGACAGACGAGCGAGAAGCGAGTCGCAAAATCAGGTGTCACCAGTCCGAATAGCCTCGGCCTGTGCCCATTCCATATTGTGGCGGTGGCGGTTCGCCATTTCTTTGAGGAAGGCGGCAATATCGGAGGGCGGGTTCAGGGCTAAGACTTGCTCGACTTTACGCGCAACCCAGGCTTGTCCTTGGGACAGCAGATTGATCTGGTCTGCCAGGCTGGTGAGCCGCAGGACCTTGTCGGCAAAGTCGCCGATTTTGGTCGAGGGTGTGCCGCCGTGCAGGCGGATCAAGCCTTCGAGGACAGCGGTATCGCTCACCTCGACGTCGGTGAAATTGGCCAGCAGTGCACTCACCTCAGGGTTTGCCGTCTCTTGGCGCATCGCGTCCAACAGCCGATGGCCGGCGCGTTCTGCTTCGAGCAGCCGGTTGAGGAGTGCTTCGAGTTGAGAGTCCATCACACTCCCCTGTTTACCACCACTGGCTGACCCAAAGCAAGCTGCTGTGGGCTGTGCGAGGACAGACGCTTCCAGCTCCCGGCGTGTCGCCCAAGAGCTGGCTGAGCGTCGGATTGCTCGGTGGATTACCGCTTGGGAAAAAGAGCCCTCATCGTGCCTCGCCGAAGTCTTCGCGCGAGCAGCCACCGATTGATTGTATCCCGGTCGCTACACTCAGCACGATAGTGTGGTCCCCTCCATTGATTTTTTCGGCCGCCACCCCGTCGGGTGCGGTCGGCCCCCTAAAGAGCGGTCAACGCATACGCCGCGAAGGGAGCAAAAATCCGCTCGCGCCCCACGGCGGGCAGTGATAACCGGGTCATTTCTCGTCGCCTGTTTATGCCCATCAGCCCCCACAAGCATCCCCAGCTCTGACAAACGCCACAGACCCATAGCGCTGCCTCGCTCGGGTTGCTAAGGACTGTAGCGTTACTTTTTCACAGCCCCAGAAAGGAGCCCGACGATGTCCTATCAGACCCTCAATCTAGAGCGAGACAAAGCTGTATTAACCCTTACCGTCAACCGGCCTGAGGTGCTCAACGCCCAGAGCCGGATCATGCTCGAAGAGTTTGACCAGGCCATGGCCCAAGCCGCCAGTGACGATACGGTTAAGGTTGTCATTGTGGCTGGGGCGGGCAAGCATTTTTCGGCCGGCCACGATATTGGTAGCCCGCAGGAACTGCAAGATCAGCGGCAGCGACCGATACAGAAAGGGGTTGCCAACGAATATCAACGGACCTGGGAGCTGTACTTTGAGAACACGCTGCGCTGGCGCGACTTTCCAAAGCCGACCATCGCTCAAGTGCAGGGGTACTGTATCATGGGCGGCCTGATGCTAGCCTCGGCGTGTGACCTGATTATTGCTTCTGATGACGCCAAATTCTGTGACCGGTCCGTGCGCTGGGGCGGCTCGCATGTGCAGTATTACAGTCTGCCGTGGGATATTGGCTTCCGCAAAGCCAAAGAGCAGATGTTCACCGGCGATTGGCTGACGGCTCACGAGGCTGAGCGCAGAGGGTTGGTCAACCGTGTTGTATCGCGGGACACGCTGGCACAAGGAACCATGGCGCTAGCGCAGCGCATTGCCATGCAAGACGCGTTTGCTCTACGCACGGCGAAGTTTGCCCTCAATCAGATGCAGGACGAGATGGGTTTTCGGACCGCCGTTACCGGCGCGTTTCAAACCTATGCGCTGACTCGAGTCTATCGTCTTGAGCAGGGCGAAGACAGCCTGGCCGGGGCCCAGCGGGCCAAAGCGCGCGACGCGGCGTTTGGCGATCATCGCTGACCCCGGGGCTCCACGAGACGCAAGGCGCCCCGTCGGAGTGTGGCTCCAGAGCCTTAGTCGGCCTGACCGCTCCCCCAGGCGATGCCGTTGCGCAGCAACTGCTCAAACGCGGCGGTCTCCCACGGACCTCGGAACGACACCGGGGTCGTGCCTGACTCCTCCACGCTGGCATCGACAAGGGGCTGGACATTGGTGAAGGGCGAGTGGCAGTGGCCGAGCGCGATATAGGCAACCCCACCCTGACCGATGTCCCGCGTGTACCCCAGCACTCGGGTTTTTCCATCCGGTAGCAGGGAGGTGTCGGTATCGTACACAAAGCCAAAGCCTGGGGGCGAAGGGTCTGTTGGCAGCTGGGTGGTCAGCAGGACTTGACTGCTGGCCGGTTCTTGCAGCTCAATCAGATACAGCTCATCCGTCACCTCAAAGGAAGCGGGCAGCCCCGTTGTCAGGGGGTGGTCGTGACGGGAGACCTCGACCTCGAACTTGCACAGGGGCGGGTGATTTAGAAAGAAGCTTCCCAAAACGGCGTGGTGGCGAGTCTTGAGCATTTTTCGCACGCGGCGGTTGCCTTCAACCGGTACAGCTCTCCCGCCGCTGGTACCGTGCAAGCCTAGCCAGCGTCCGCCGTCCTCCAACCATTGCTGCATGACCGGACTCTGTTCGTTGGTCAGGTGTGGTCCGGCAACATAGGTGATCACCAGCTGACAGGGTGGCAGCCACTTGGCTAGATCGGTGAAATCATTGCTGACGGTGGTCACCAAGTGTGGAGTTTCGCTCAGCAGTTGAAGAATGCGCAGACGGGCATAGTCCATATCATGTCCGGCCGGGGAGCCTGCCGGATAGCCGCCGGCAACAACGTGGACGCGGATGGGATGCGCTGTACTCATACTCTTGCCCTCCTTCTTTGTCAGTGGTATTTAGCGCAACTTTTTTGGAACTGCCAGCCGTCCGCGTGTTGATTGCTCTCACGAGTCATCACGTCAGGGTTCAAGGCAAAAGGGGGGCCCCTTCTTGAGACGGGACAAGCCGTCATCATTTTGAAGCGTGGCAAGTCTGTTGCCCGGCTTGGGCCACCGGAAGGCTGGCCGCAAGAGGCGCTTTTTGAAACAGAAGAAATTCATGGGAAGAGGATTGAGTCGGAGACCCTACACTGCGGGAAGCTGAAGGGGAGGAGAGGGAGTACCCTTTGGTACCCATATCCTCCTGAGAATCCTCCCTAGAGCTCTGATATGACGCAGCATTGCGAAGGGGCGGACCCGCGACACGCGTGGTCTCTCTCTCCTGCCCAGAAGCAGGAGGTGCCCCCCGGCTGCATTTCATCGCGCCCCGGCCGGTCGTATCCGTTGTTGCCTCGGCACGGTCTATGGGGGCAGGAGTGCCGACACGAGATAAACGCACCTAGGCCGTCTCGGTGTATTCCCACTCTGTCATGACTCGTCTTGCGGCGTCCCGATCAACACAATTTTGATATCCATGACATTGGTCCCGGTCGGGCCTGGCTGAAATAAGTCACCGAGCGCGGCAAAGAAAGGATAGGCGTCGTTGTTGTGGAGGGCGGCGGACGAATCAAGTCCCTTGGCCCGCGCCCGGCTCAGGCTCTCCCCATCGACATAGGCTCCCGCCGCGTCGGTCGGGCCGTCTATGCCGTCCGTTCCGGCACTGAGGAGCATCCAGCCCGCTTCGCCTTGGAGCTCGTGGGCAACGACGAGGGCAAATTCCTGATTACGTCCGCCCTTGCCCGTTCCTGTCAGCCGGACGGTTGTTTCTCCGCCGGCCAGGAGACACGTCGGGGTGCGTTCTCGTGCCAAGCGCGTCCGGATCTGTTGGGCAAAAGTATGGGCCGTCTGAGTGGTATCGCCCGACAAGGGTTCAGGAAGAAGGTACACACCAAAGCCCCGCTGCCGGGCGTCTGAGGCTGCCGCTTCAAGCGCCAGACGGTTGGAGCCGAGCAGATAATTGTGTACTCGGGAAAAAATCGTATCGTGCGGTTTGGGCGTCTCTTCCACCCATCCCCGCATTCCGGCAGACAGATGCCGTTTGACCGCTGCAGGACTAGACGCCAGCAGGCCATAACGTTCCAGGATACGCCACGCAGCGGTAAAGGTTGTGGGGTCGGCAACGGTCGGTCCCGAGCCGATCGTACTCAAATCATCGCCAATCACATCCGACAGAATAAAGCTGAGGACAGTGGCGGGAGCTGCCAGGCGGGCCAGCCTCCCGCCTTTAATCTGGGACAGATGTTTGCGTACCGTGTTGATCTCCTGAATATCTGCCCCGCAGCCCAAGAGTAGGCGATTGATCGTGAGCTTGTCTTCGAGCGATACCCCCGGAACCGGCCCAACGAGCAGACCTGACGCTCCTCCGGTGAGGCAAAAACAGATCAGGTCAGACGGACTGCGCTCAGCTAGGAGGGTCATAAGGTATTTTCCGCCACGCAGGCTGCCCGGGCCGGGTAAGGGGTGCTCTCCGATGAGAAGGTGAAGGGGATCAAGACTGAGCACCGTGTCCTGAGGAACCACGACGCCCCCCCCAAGCAGATGTTCCCCGAGCAACGGGAGCAGGGCCTCGGCCATACGACCGGCACCTTTGCCCGCGCCAATGACAAAGGCGTTGTGGTCCAGAGAGAAGCGGGTCGTGTGGGCACCGACCCGAACGCTGAGCTGACCCGGCTGCCTAGTGAGGGTGCGCTGAATAAGCCGGGCCGGGTCAGCAGCCGTGAGCGCGCTGGAAAAAAGGGCGTCCAGCGCGGCACGCGTGAGGGGTGGGGACATCAGTGTTCGGGGCGGGATATGCCCCGTCCGGTTTGGAGAGAGGATAATGCAGAGCGGTTTTGCTCAGGCGCCGTCGTCGTCAAGATCGACCAGCGAGCCACGTCGCCGCAGACGATCGTCGTCAGTGCGACGGTGCAGTTTGGCTTCTTTTTCAAGATCGCTCTGACAAGACACACACAGCCTGGTAAATGGCAGGGCTTCGAGCCGCTCGGGCGTAATCTCTTCTTCACACATATCGCACAGACCGTAGTCATCGGACGCGATCCGTTCAAGCGCGTCTTCAATCGCCTGGAGTTTCTCGCGGTCGCGGTCACTCAGAATCAGATTAATCTCGCGGTCGCGTTCTTCGCTGGCCAGGTCATAGGTATCCATTCCTTCTTCGATCGTGCCTTCTTTGCCAACCCGAAACTCTTCGTCCAGCTGCTCCAGGATTTGCTGTTTTTGAGTGGTCAGGGTTGCGTGCATTTTTTTCAGAAACGTTTTTCGCATGTGACGTACCCTCCTCCAGACCGATCAAGGTTTCCCCTAAGAATGCTCCTGAGCCCATCAATTGCGCCCGTGTCAAAAAGTCGCCCTACAAGGGGGAGGTGATCCAAAAGTCTTGCCACGACTCTTCGAACGTGAACGTTTTTTGGTTCGCGTACTTGTAATAAAGATTGTGGACGGTTCGAAACATCGCTGCCTAATAGGAACACTCCCGATGAGTGAAACACGCCTCTTACTCGTCCAATGTTGTATCAATTTCGTGGTTGGTCAATTGAGCTATCGAAAAATGTTTGCAGTCACTAACGTAATATCTACCGCCGTGTCTCCTTTTCGGGAATTTCCTCCAACCCGTTTACACTCTCCGGTATCTGGGACGACAGCACAAACCACCCGTCTCTGTATTACTGAAGCGTCCCTGCCGTTTCAGTTGACCCACCGCCGTAATGGCTCTTCGGACTCTCCTACCTGCTCCCTGTGTCAGGGTGAAGGTCTAGCTGCCGGGCCCAGTGTATCTGCGACAAGCCGCACCAATCAGAGTCCGCTTCAGAGGGGACGCCATCAATGCTACTAAAAGGTCGTATCTGCCGTTTCAAGTTGCCCTGCCGTGACGCTAGACATCAACGCTCTGGCCGCTTTCAAGTCCTAGCAGACATTATCTTCACGATTCCGATCGCGGGTAACACTCAGCCCTAACGAAGAACTTTCTTAAAGTCAATAATTTGCAACTGCCGGATCCTGGTGTCTTTCGAGATTTTTATCCCAACAGAAACAGGGGCTTCGCGTTTACAATGGGCCACTACCCCGCTGCCGAGTGCGGCTCGGAGAGCCGGCTGACGTTCAGATCATAGCCGGCGGCACCGACGATACGCACCGGCACAATCTCTCCGCTAGCTGCCTGGGTCTCCTGGGAAAAATAGACTACCCCATCGATATCGGGCGCTTGGCCGCGCGTTCGGCCCCATACCCGCCCCTGGTCATCGGTGTCACACATCAGGACGTCCTGCTCAGAGCCGATCAGCGACAGCTGTTTTTTGCGGACAACCTGATACTGGCGTTCCATGAGACGTGCCCACCGCTCGTGTTTGAGCGCATCTTCGACCTGGTTTGGCATCAGCCCGGCTGGCGTGCCTTCTTCTTGCGAGTAGCGAAATACGCCAACGTGATCAATTTCTGCTTCGCCGATAAAGGCGAGCAGTTGGCGAAAGTCTTCTTCTTGCTCGCCCGGAAAGCCGACGATAAAAGAGCTGCGCAGGACGACTCCAGGGATATGGGTCCGAATCCGCTCTAGCAGGCGCCGAATCCTATCCCCGCTTTTTTCTCGACGCATCGCTCGCAGCATTCGGTCGCTGATATGTTGGAGAGGCATATCGATGTACGGGCAGACTTTTTCTTCTTCGGCAATGCCACGCAACACGGCCGCGTCCAGATAGTTTGGGTAGCAGTACAATAGGCGGAGCCAGTCAATCCCGTCCACCCTACACAGCGCCCGCAGCAGCTCTAACAGGGTCGTTCCGTCGCGACGCTCCCGGCCGTAGGCGGTGAGATCTTGGGCAATCAGGTTGAGTTCACGGACGCCTTGGGCAGCCAGAGTCTCTGCTTCTGCGAGCAGAGAGTCGAGAGGGCGACTCTCTTGCCGCCCCCGAATCTTGGGGATAATGCAGAAGGCACATTGATGGTTACAGCCCTCGGCGACTTTGAGATAGGCGGAGTAAAATGGAGTGGTCGGCACGCGTGGGGCGCTATGATCGGGCAGAACGTGGCCCGCCCCAACATATGAGACCGGACCGGCTAGCGCTTTCCGCTTGGCGCGTAAAATTTCGGTGATCCGCAAAAACTCGCCGGTGCCGACAAAAACGTCAACCTCGGGCAACGAGGTCCGCAGCTCGTGTCCGTAGCGTTGGGCTAGGCAGCCGGTCACAATGAGTTGCTTGGCCGGGCTGTTCTCTTTGTAGGCAGCCAGCTCAAGAATCGTCTCAATCGATTCTTCCTTGGCCTCCTCGATAAAGCTACAGGTGTTGACCATCAGGATGCCCGCCCGGTCTGGATCAAGGCTCATGGTGTAGCCCGCTTGGGCTAGGAGGCCGAGCATCACCTCTCCGTCGACCAGGTTTTTAGGGCAGCCTAGGTTGACCATGTATACGGTTTTGTCCATACCGCTTGTCTGGGGCTGTGCGAGAAACAGCCTTACTCATCTTCGTTTTTGTCATCTTTGCGTTGCTGCAAGAAGCGTTGGAGTGCATCTTCTATGCCGCCATGGCCGTTAGCGTGGCCGTTGCCATTGCCTTTGGGCGCGGTTTCGAGTTCACCCTCTTCCTCTTTGTCACGGTCTTCGAGTTGCTTGACATAGGCGGCCATATTGGGATTCTCGGCTATGGCTTGGGCGACCTTCGCATCAAAATCAAACGCCTGGGTGCTCAGCTCTGCCGTTTCAATACTAAATTTGAGGAAGGACTCAATCCGTTCGACGAGGGCCAGTGCGGCCTTGGGGTTGGGCGTGGCCGAGATATAATGCGGAACATTGGCCCAAAAGCTGGCCGAAGCGACGCCGGCTTGGCGACAGGCGTCGTTAAACACGCCAACAATGCCGGTTGGGCCTTCATATCGGGACGGCGTGATCTGAATTTGGTTGGCCAGGGTTGGATCGCTTGAAAAGCCCACCACCCGAACCGGACGTGAATAGGCCACATCGGCCAGTAGCGCCCCGAGGGTGATGACGAGATTCACCCCGCACTGTTTGGCCAAATCAAGAATCACGGCCGAATATGTTCTCCACTTCAACTGGGGTTCAATCCCCACCCCCAGAATTAGATTGCGACGCAGAGCGGGAGTGGTGGAGTAAAAAAAGTCGTTGGCCGGCCACTTAATCTCACGGTACAAACCTTGTCGGAGACGCACCTGGGGGCGGGTTTCAGAAAAATCATAAAATTCTTCGGGGTCAATTCCGGCAAACTTGCGGGCTTGCACTCCTTTGACCAAGAACTCGGCGGCGTGTGTCGCCGCATTGCCAGCGTCGTTCCAGCCGGCAAAGGCAACGATTAAAACGGGGTCGCTGAGTGTGGGGAGTTTGTCTATCTGTAATGCGCTCATGACTTCCCCTCCTTCGGAGCTATAAAAAATGGGACATTGCGGCACTGGTCAAGCGTCGCAGGAGTCTACCTGCTTCCCGGACTATTGCCAAGGGATTCGAACCAGGGCAGCGTGTCTTTGAAAAAATATCCTCCCAGCACGAAGAGCACGAGGAGGACAAGCCCAATGACGACCGGACGCACAAACGATCGCGGCGCTTTCAGCGGCACGCTTTCCATAGCCGTTCTTCTTTGGCTATCGGCCAGGAAGCGGGCGACGGTTTCCGCCGGGTCTAGGTCAAGAAACAGGGAGTAGGTGCGCAGAAAGGGGACCAGATACAAAGTATCGGCCAGGAGGTGCGAATCGCCCTGCCCCTCCAAAATGTGCAGATATGGTTCTGGGATACGCGTCTGCTCGCACGCTTCTTGGGGCGAGAGCCCTTGCGCTTCTCGTTTTTGCCTGAGTAGTGTTGCGAGTTCTCCTGCCATAGGTTCGTACTCTCTACGGGAGACGCCGGCTTAGGCGGCCAGGCGTTGGAGTAAATATGCCTCAATAAAGGGATCGATATCGCCGTCGAGCACCGCGTCCGTATTTCCGATCTCGACCCCCGTGCGGTGATCTTTCACCATGCGATAAGGGTGCAGGACATATGAGCGAATTTGGCTCCCCCAGGCAATATCCTTTTTATTCTTTTCCAAATCCTCCATCCTCTCTTTTTGTTTTTCCAACTCACGCTCATACAGGCGGGCGCGCAAAATTTTTAGCGCCGTCGTCCGGTTGCGATGCTGCGACCGCTCATTTTGACAGGTCACGACAATACCACTCGGCAGGTGAGTCAGGCGAACGGCCGAGTCGGTTTTATTGACGTGCTGGCCGCCCGCTCCGCTGGCCCGATAGGTATCCACGCGAAGATCCTCGGGGCGAATATCGACCTCAACACTGTCGTCAATCTCCGGGTACACGAACAACGAGGCAAAAGATGTGTGGCGCCGGGCATTGCCATCAAAAGGAGAGATGCGGACGAGGCGGTGAATCCCCGCTTCGGCGCGCAGATAGCCATACGCATATGCGCCCTCTACGGTAAACGTGGCGCTCTTTAGTCCGCCTCCTTCTGCCGGCAGGTACTCGACAACTTCTGCTGTAAAACCACGCCGCTCTGCCCAGCGCAAGTAGAGGCGGAGCAACATATCGGCCCAGTCTTGGGCTTCGAGTCCCCCGGCACCGGGATGGAGACTCACGATCGCATTGTGGCTGTCGTGCTCACCGCCGAGCAGCTGCTGCATTTCGGCTGTACTGACGGCCTGGTCAATGTCGGCCACCATGCTTTCGACCTCACTGGCCGCTTCGGCGTCACCCGCCTCGGCCATCTCAAAGAAGACGAGAGCATCGGCGAGCGTCTGCTGCTGCTTTTTCCAAGCGCTGACGATCTCTCGCAGCGCGGCGCGTTCTTTGAGGACGGCCTGGGCTTGGTCTTGATCGTGCCAAAATTCATTGGCGGCGATGAGTTCTTCGAGCGTGGCGACGCGGGCTTCTTTTCCGGCAATGTCAAAGATGCCTCCCAAGATTATCGATCCGGGTTTGGAGTGCGGTCAGTTTTTCTTTAAGCTCGGCCAGCATACGCTCCTCCGTTACGATCTCGGTAATGCCTCACGCCGCGATATCCTAGCATACCCAGACAGCCGAGGGCACACAGGTGAGCAAAGACATCTCCATACCTGGTATAAAAGCTGGTCACCTGAGGCCAGGTGATTTCTTCGACAAAGAACGTCCTCTCGTACAGCTCGGTACGAGTCCGAATCACCCCCGTCACATCGACCACAGCGGAAATCCCGGTATTGGCCGCCCGGACGAGCGGCACGCGGTTTTCAACCGCTCGCAGAGCTTCCATCATCAGGTGTTGATACGGGGCTGCGGTCCGGCCGAACCAGGCGTCATTGGTAATATTCACGAGAAAGGTGGCGCCGTGCTCAACAAAGTGGCGGGCCAGCTCGGGAAAAATTCCCTCGTAGCAGATCAGGACGCCAAAGGCGTGCGGTGGGAGCTTGAAGACGGTTGGCTTGGTGCCAGGGGCAAAGTCGCCAATGCCTTCGACAAGTTTATCCAGAAAAAACAGAAAGCTGTCCTGAAAAGGAATAAATTCGCCAAATGGCGTGAGAATCATCTTGTCGTACCGGTCCACGACCTCGGCGTCGGCAGACAGCAAATAGGCTCGGTTAAACAGGGTGACGTGTCGGGCGTTGCGGTGGAAGGCCGGGCTGCCGAACAGCAGCGGGGTTTTGGTTTCGCGCGCCAGATTGAGGATCCGGCCCCGGTAAGTGTAGTCTGACTGAAAGAAAAAGGGAACAGCGGTTTCCGGCCAGGCGATCAGATCGGTGTCCTGAGAGGCGGCCAGGCGCGTCATTTGGGCGTAGCGCGCGATTGTTTCGGCCTGAAAAGCCGGCTGCCATTTTTCATCCTGTTCGATGTTGGCCTGGACGACTCCGACACGCAGGCGGTGGTCCTGGGGGAGGGCCGCCAGCTGAGAGCGACGCCAGGAACCCCAGGCCACGACGCACAGGACGAGGACCACCGTTCCGAGTAGCAGGCGTCCGCGCCCCGGACCGCGTTTATAGACCAGGGTGAAGAGGACGAGATTGCCGAAGATGACCAGGGCGGAGATACCGTACACGCTGGTCACCTCGGCAATTTGGATCAGATTCAGCGAGCGATGTTGCGAATAGCCCAGACTGACCCACGGAAAACCGATAAAGAAAAACGACCGCAGCCACTCCAGGCTTACCCAGAGCAGGGGACCGAAGACCAGCAGCCATCGCCAGCGGCCCTTGCACCAGCGGACGCCGAGGGCAAAAGCGCCGGTGTAGGCAGCCAGAATGCTACACATCAGGAAGAGGGGGATGACGGCGACGACCGGATGGAGATTGCTATAGAGACCGATGGTGTGGACAACCCAGGAGACGGAGCACAAATAGAAGCCCATGCCGCCAACCCAGCCGTAGAAAAAGGCGTGGCTGAGGGGGCGTTCCCAGACCACCCACAGCAGGGGAACAAAGGCGACCCAGGCCAAAAAGCCAAGATCGGCTTTTGGAAAGGCGAGCGATAGCAGCACCCCGCTGACAAAGACCAAACCGGCCCCCCTGAGGCGCAGCAGGGCGAGCGGCAGAAAACGGAAAGGCAAACGATGAGAACCACCTCGTCTCAATGCGCTCACCATCCTCTAGAGCAGGGCTTTGAGCTCGTGTTCTTTGCGCCGCATTTGTCGCGCCGCACTGGGCGAGACCTCGTGGTCGTAGCCGAAGAGGTGTAAAATCCCGTGAATCAACAAGACTTGGATTTCTTCGGCCGTGTGAGAGCCGCGTCTTGCGGCCTGGCGAGCGGCGGTCTCGACCGAGATAATGACCTCTCCGAGCAAAAACGGGCAGGCCGCGTCGGCGAGGGGGAAGGAGAGTACATCAGTCGGGGTGTCCTTGTGGCGGTACTGACGGTTGAGACGGCGCATCTGCAGATCGCTGACTAGGGCGATGCTGAGTTCGGTCGGGGTCTGGCCGAGGTGGCGGACGATCGTCTTGGCCCAGCCTCGGAGTACGCTCCGACTTACCGCCGGTGTCGTCCCGTAGATGTCGATGACGAGTCCCGACTTGGCGGCGCCGACGGCGCTCTCGGCGTTCTTGTCTGAGCTGCTCTCGTTTTTCTTGGTCACGTTCATAGGCGCTAATCACATCTTGGACAAGCCGGTGGCGGACCACGTCTTTTTCGGTGAAAAAGGTAAACTCAATACCGTCGATATTATGCAGAATAGCGCGCGCCTCTTTGAGGCCGGAGCGGGTGCCGGGCGGCAGATCGATTTGGGTGACGTCACCGGT
The DNA here is from genome assembly GCA_965214605.1 of uncultured Binatia bacterium (SeqCode). Lineage (GTDB taxonomy): Bacteria > Desulfobacterota > Binatia > Bin18 > Bin18 > JAAXHF01. Next base: position 2,688,129 of record OZ243961.1, read on the forward strand.
GATGACCGCCTTTGAGCCGTACCCGAGGCGGGTGAGAAACATTTTCATTTGCTCACTCGTTGTGTTTTGGGCCTCGTCTAAGATGACAAAAGAGTCGTTAAGCGTCCGTCCCCGCATGAACGCCAGTGGAGCGACCTCAATTGTGCCGCGTTCAATCATTTTCTGGGCCCGGTCAAAATCGACCATATCGTACAGGGCGTCGTATAGAGGGCGCAGATAGGGGTTAATCTTTTCGGCTAGGTCGCCGGGCAGAAAGCCGAGTTTTTCGCCGGCTTCGACCGCCGGGCGGGTGAGCACTACCCGGCTTACTTTCTGCTTCATGAGTTCTGCGACCGCCACGGCCATCCCCAAATAGGTCTTTCCGGTTCCCGCCGGACCGATACCGAACACGATGTCATGCTTGCGGATGGCGTCGATATAGGACTTTTGGGCCAGACTTTTGGGCGTGATCGTGCGGCGTTTGGACGAGATATAGACAGTATCAAGAAAGATGTCACGCAGCCTAGCTGAGCGGTTGCGGCTTAGAATACGAATAGCGTAGTCAACGTCGCTGGGATAAACGGGATAGCCGCTTTTAATCAAGCCGTACAGTTGGGTCGCAACCCGGCTGGCGAGATCGCGCTGGTAGTCCTCACCGACAATGGTCAGCCCGGAACCTGCGGCCGAGATTTTGACCCCGAGCGCTTTTTCGATCCCGCGCAAATGCGCGTCGTGGTTCCCCAGCAGATCGCGGAAGAAACGAGGGTTGTCAAACTCCAGTTGGGACGTGTCTTGGAGGTGTTGCTCCATATAGCTCCGGGCGGTTCCTGTCTCAGGAACCGTGCTCAATCAGCTCATACACCTTTTGCAGCGCTTCATCCAGCCGGGCGGGATCTTTGCCGCCGGCCTGGGCAAAGTCTGGACGACCGCCCCCTCCGCCCCCAACGAGCGGGGCGAGCTGTGCCATCAGCTCCCCGGCCCGATACCGCTCGGTAATATCTTTGCTGACTGCGGCCAGCAGGCTGACCCGAGCGCCTTTGACCAACCCCAGGACGACCACCCCTGGCTGGAGTTTGTCCCGCAGCCGGTCGGCCATCTCCCGCAGGCCGGCGGCATCGACGCCCTCAACCCGGGTGGCAAGGACGTTGATGCCGTGCAGCTGTCGAGCAGCGGTGAGGAGTGCATCACTCTGTGAGCCGGCGACCTGGCTTTGCAACTCGGCTAGCTGCTTTTCCAGAGCGCGCTGTTGGGCTAAGAGGCGTTCTATCTTGTTGGTAACTTCTTCTTCTGCGCCTTTGACCAGCGTGCCAACCTCTTTGAGCAGCTGCTCTTTGTGGCGTACCCAGTCAAGGGCGCTGCCCCCTGTCGTGGCTTCGATGCGCCGCACCCCAGAGGCCACGCCACTCTCTGCTTTGAGCTTAAACAGGCCGATATCGCCGGTTCGGCTGACATGGGTCCCACCGCACAGCTCGGTTGAGAAGTTGCCCATCCGCACCACGCGGACGCGCTCGCCGTACTTTTCGCCAAAAAAGGCGAGGGCGCCGCTTTTGAGAGCCTCATTGAGGGACATTTCGGCGCTGCTGACCTGGGCATTTTCACGAATATGGGTATTGACCAGGGTCTCGATGTGCTCCAGCCTGTCCAGTTTGACCGGGTTGGTATGGGTAAAGTCAAAACGCAGGCGGTCCGGCGTCACTAGGGAGCCGGCTTGGCGGACATGGCTGCCTAAGACGTCTCTGAGGGCGGCGTGCATCACGTGCGTCGCCGAGTGATTGAGCCGGGTCGCTTCGCGCCGGGCGGCGTCGGGCAGCAGATGGACCCGGTCTCCGGTTTGAATCGATCCGTGCCTGACCCGGCCGCGATGGATTGTCAACAGCGGCTGGGGTTTCTGGGTATCGACAATCTGGACCCGATCCCCTCTGTCGGTCTCCAGCCTGCCGGTATCCCCCACTTGGCCGCCAGATTCTCCGTAGAAAGGCGTCTCTGCGGTGATAATCTCGACCTCTTCGCCCTCGGTGACAGAACCGCTCCGTGCTTCTCCGTTGACCAGAATGGCTAGGATTTCCGATTCCCACTCGGTAATCCGATCGCCAACAAAACGTGACTGCAGATCGGTCAGACCGGGGTTGAGAGAGACGAGGTCTTTTTGGCCCTCACGGGCGCGGTGGCGTTGCTGTTCCATGGCCCGCTCAAAACCGGCCCGGTCAACCTGAAACCCCTCGGACGCCAGGAAGTCTTCAGTCAGGTCAAGTGGGAAGCCATAGGTATCATACAGCCGAAAGGCAATCTCTCCGGACAAGCGTGCGGTCGTGCCGCTTCGCAAACTGCCGATCTCTTGCTCTAGTAGGACCAAGCCTCTGCCCAGGGTGTCTGAAAAGCGCTCTTCTTCGGTTCGAAGGACCTCACTCATATAGTCTTTGCGCTCGTTGAGTTCGGGGTAGGCCGAGCCCATCAGATCGGCCACACTCTCGGCAACGCGCCAGAAGAAGGGGTGCGTAAAGCCGATCAAGCGCCCGTGGCGTAGCGCCCGGCGTACGATCCGACGCAACACATAGCCCCGGCCGTCGTTGGTCGGCACGACGCCGTCGGCAATCGCCAGGGCGGCGGCCCGGGCATGATCGGCAATCACGCGGAACGAGATGTCACTGTCTGGCCCACTGCCGTAGCGGGTCGTAGTCAGCGCTTCGGTGGCGCGGATGATGTCGCGCAGCAGATCGGAGTCATAATTGCTCGGGACGTCTTGGAGAACGGCGGCGATGCGTTCCAACCCCATGCCGGTGTCCACATGTGTTGCCGGTAAGTCGTCGAGCGAGGTGTCCGGGTTGCGGTTGTACTGAATAAACACCAAGTTCCATAGTTCAATGAAGCGGGGGCAGTCGGCGTTGACTCCGCACGTGTGGCCCGGCGTGCTCGCGAGGTCACACGAACCCGGCCCCCGGTCGATGTGAATCTCAGAGCACGGGCCGCAGGGACCGGTTTCGCCCATCTCCCAAAAATTGTCCTTTTCCCCAAAGCGCAAAATCTGCTCCGGGTTGATAGCGGTCTTGGTCCGCCACAGCTCGTCGGCTTCATCGTCGGTCGTATACACGCTCGCCCACAGGTGGTTCGGGGGCAGCTTCCACACCTCGGTCAGCAGTTCCCAGGCCCATCCGATGGCTTCTGCCTTGTAATAATCGCCAAACGACCAGTTGCCCAGCATTTCAAAGAAGGTGTGATGATAGGTATCCCGGCCCACTTCTTCCAAGTCGTTGTGTTTACCCGATACCCGCAGACATTTCTGGGAATCAACCACCCGGGAGTGGGTCGGCTGTTCAAGCCCCAGAAAAATATTCTTGAACGGCACCATGCCCGCGTTGGTGAACAGGAGTGTCGGATCGCTGGCTGGAATGAGGGACGCGCTGGGCACGACGCGATGGCCCCGGTCAGCAAAAAAACGCAGAAAACTGTCTCGAATTTCGTTTCCGGTCATGGCTCGTCTTCTTTCGGCCGCTGTTGTGGAAAGCGATCGCTCATCTTTTCAGCTCATGAGGATTGCTCATCACCGTTCTTGTCGTACGCCACCAAAAGGTGGTCGATGATGATCACCGAGGCTACATGAGATCATCGGTCCCCTTTTCGTCCTGGGGCGGACTGCCCAACAGCTGTTCGGCAAACTCGCACGAATATCCCCGCCGCACCAGCAGGCGATACGCCCGGGCATAGGTCTGCGCTTGTTGTAGCCCGTCCGCAGGAAAGCGGCTAGACAGCAGCCTGCGGGCGGCGTCGAGGTCGAGGCCTGGTTGTCGGGCTGCAAGCGTTTGCGCAATCAGGGCGGAATCAAGATGGTGGCGGAGGAGTTTTTGCCGGATGGCGGCCGGGCCAAAGCCACGTGCCTGAAAGTGCTGGGTGAGCTCCGCGGCCAGGCGGGCATCGTTGAGATAGCCCTGGCGGGTGAGGCGGTCGACCGTTTGTACCACCGCGCGTGGGCTGAAGTGGCAGGGAGGAGCTCGGCCGGTCTGTGAGAGGGTTTGTACCACCGCGCGTGGGCTGAAGCCTTTGGTACGCATCTTTGCCGCTAAGCCGGGCGCACTATAGGCTCGTTGTCCCAGCAGACGATAGGCGTAGTCGAGAGCGGTCAGAGTGCCAGTCATGGTTATTTACGAAGACGCCGACGCTGTGTTCCAGTCGCCGAATCGTAGTCGATATAATCGCGCGGCGAAAAATATTCCCGCGCTCCCCGGGTGGCTAAATCTTGCAGCACGGAGTCGGCCAAGACCAGGGCGACCATGGCTTCGGCAATTGGGACGCCCCGAATTGCCACGCACGGATCGTGTCGCCCGCGCGTGGCAACCGTGCGTGGCCGAAAGTTCACATCAATCGTGTTTTTGTCCTGGGGGATAGACGAAGTGGGTTTGACGACCAACCGCACGACGATCGGCGCGCCAGAGGAAATGCCGCCCAGCGTCCCGCCATGGTTATTGGTGACAAATCCCGTTGGGGATAATGCGTCGTTCATCTGGCTCCCGCGCATGGCGGCAGCGGCAAATCCAGCCCCAAATTCGACCCCCTTGACCGCCGGGATGGACATTAGGGCTGTGGCAAGCTCAGCGTCGAGTTTGCCAAAAACCGGCTCGCCCAGCCCCGGCGGAACGCCTTCGGCCATGACCTCGATTATGCCCCCCACAGAATCCCGCTCTTTTCTGGCCTGTTCGACCTCGGCGCGCATGGCAGCCACACTGTCCGGGTCAAGGCTGCGCAGCTCATTGTCTTCGACCGCGTCCCAAATACGGCTGTTGGCCCGCACCTTTCCGACCTGAATGACGCCGCCCCTAATGCGAATCCCGAAATGCGCCAGCAGCTGCTTGGCTAGGGCACCGGCAAACACCCGCCCCACGGATTCTCTGACCGAAGCCCTACCACCCCCGCGATGGTCCCGGTGGCCATACTTGGCAAAATAGGTAAAGTCGGCGTGTCCGGGGCGGAACAGCTGGGCGAGTTCGTCATAGTCTTTGGAGCGCATATCGGTGTTGAAGACCATGGCCATCAGCGGGGTCCCGGTGGTCTTGCCCGCAAACACGCCCGAGAAGATCTCAATCTTGTCCCCCTCTTTGCGTTGGGTCACCAGTTTTGATTGCCCAGGACGGCGACGGTCCATCTCGTGTTGAATGGCTTCGAGGTCAAGCGCAAAGTCGGCCGGAAAACCATCCACAACAACGCCAACGCCTCTCCCGTGGCTCTCACCAAAGGTCGTCACGCGTAATACGGTTCCAAACGTGTTCCCTGGCATGTGTTTCCTGACTCATTTGGTATCTTGAGAATAGGCGAAACAATCACACGACCTCATCCTCTCGTAGACTGCGGATATCGGCTGTGCTCAACCCCAGCTCGCCCAAAATCTCATCGGTCTGTTGACCTTTCTCTGGGGTGGGAGTCCTGACTCCACCAGGAGTGCGGCTGAGGGTGACGGGCAGGCCGAGGACATGAATTTCACCGAGGTGGGGATGGGAAACCGGGGTGGCCAAGCCCAGGTGTTGGACCTGTTCGTTGGCAAAGACTTGGTCAATCGACAAAATAGGGCCGCTTGGCACCCCCGCGTTGTTGAGCGCGGCAATCCATTCGGCGGCGGTTTTGCGGGCAAGTCGGTGTTCTATTTCACGGCTTAACTCGTCACGGTTGCGCGAGCGTCTGCCCGGTGAGGCAAAACGCGGGTCGTCGTACAGCTCATCGGCTTCAAGCACGTGACACAAGCGTTTCCACATATGCTGGCCCCCCGAGGCGATATTGATATGGCCGTCTTTGACCCTGAAGCTTCCGGTCGGGATACTGGTCGGGTGGTTGTTACCGGCTTGGGGCGGAACTTCCTGACCGATCAGCCAACGTGTGGCCTGAAAGTCGAGCATGGAGACCATGGCTTCGAGCAGCGAGGTCTGGATCCACTGTCCTTCGCCCGAGCGTTCGCGTTCGAGCAGGGCGACTAAAATTCCTTGGGCAGCGAGCAGGCCAGCGCTCAGGTCTGCAACCGGGATGCCGACCCGCCACGGTCCGCTGCCCGGCTGCCCGGTGATGCTCATCAGGCCGCCCATGCCTTGGGCAATTTGGTCGTAGCCAGGCCGGTCTTTATACGGCCCTGTCTGGCCAAAGCCGGAGATGCTGGCGTAGACCAGGCGTGGGTTGAGGGGTTTAAGCGACTCATAGGAGATGCCGAGACGGTTTTTCACGTCGGGTCGATAGTTTTCGACCAGCACGTCTGCCCTACACACCAGCCTTTTGAGAATGTCTTTGCCGCGCTCGTCTTTGAGATTGAGGACCAGACTGCGCTTGTTGCGGTGGAGATTCTGAAAATCAAAATGGTGCCGGCTGGTGCCTTCCTCATCGTTAGGCTGCTCAACTTTGATAACCTGGGCACCCATATCGGCCAGCTGGCGGACACAGGTTGGGCCGGAGCGGGCGCGGGTGAGATCAATCACACTGATATGTTCAAGGGGGAGTGCCATGGCTGTGGTTCCTTTTTGCTGCCCTCATCCATACCGCATACTGAAGGGGCTTGTCTAATATTTTGAGATTACGCCAAAATCCAATTTCACGTTCCAGTCCTGAACCGACGCATCCCAGGGAAACCGCAGAAACCGGATCTCTCCGAGCCTTCCCCCGCTCTCTCTGAAAAGTTCGCCTCATGACATTTCGATAGGCTGACCGCACGTAGCCCGCCTCTCAGAGCTCTGAGAGCTTGATCCTCGGGGTATCTGAGAAGGGAACTACAGGCTCTGTCCCACCCAAAAGAAAGTCAAGTAGATTGTATGCTCTTTTGGTTTAGGATGCGCCGCTGGCTGCCCCTCTTCTTCCCGGGCGCATGGAGAATCATCGTTTATATGAGCGCATGGCTAATCCACAAACAGCTTCTTCCTGGGCGCATGGAGAATCATCGCTTTGATGAAATTGTTTATTCCTCTGAGCTTACTCGTCAAGCCGGCTCCGCCAAAGCGAATGAGTCACGTCAAACCTTGAGGGGAGCCAGGCGGTCCATTTGCTGAGAAACCTCTGCCTCCGAAAGGGGATGGCCCCATCCATCTTAGCATGTTCTTTGACAACGAATTTGACAGCAGCCCCCTTAAGAATATCCAGCCAGATCCGGTTTGGCTGGACAACACCAGTGCATATATGCCATGTAGGGCCACAGGCAGAGATCTCAGTAAGGAGGATAGCCATGACACTCCGCAAGCCAACCAGAGATGATCTAGAGCGTTTGGCCGAGGCGCATTATTTTGAACTGAGTGACGAAGAGCTTGAGGCTTTCCAGAACATGCTGCCCGCCATGTTTGCGTCTCTAGACGAGCTAGACCAGAAGCCGTCCAATCTGCCGCCGGTCGTTTACCGGGACCGCGCCCCTGGGGGGCGGCCAAACCGACAGGACGACCCACTAAACGCCATTGTGCGGCGCTGTTCGGTCAAAGGGGCGTCGTCGGGCAAGCTGGCTGGGAAACGGCTGGGAATCAAAGACAATGTGTGCATTGCCGGGCTGCCCATGACCTGCGCTTCCCTCGTCCTAGACGGCTATGTGCCGGATATCGACGCGACGATCATCACCCGGATGCTTGACGCCGGAGGGGAGGTGACGGCTATCCTCAATATGGACAACTTCGCGTTCTCCGGCGGCGGCCATACCAGCGCCTACGGACCTACCCGCAACCCACATAACCCTAAACACAGCGCCGGTGGGTCTTCAGGGGGCTCTGGGGCTGCCCTGTCATACGATGACATCGACATGACGATTGGCGGTGACCAGGGCGGCTCCATACGTATCCCGGCCTCGTGGTGCGGGGTGGTCGGTCATAAGCCGACCCACAGCCTGGTCCCCTACACCGGTATTGTCGGCATTGACCCGACCTTTGACCATGCGGGGCCGATGACTAACACGGTGGCCGATGCTGCCCTGCTGCTAGAGGTCATTGCCGGCAAGGACCCGTTGGACCCACGCCAGTACGAGGTGCCGGTCCACCCCTACACCCAGGAGCTGGACAAAGATATCGGTGGGCTGCGCCTGGGCGTGGTTCGTGAGGGGTTCGGCATGCCGGGATCTCAGCGGGGGGTAGATGCCAAAGTCCGTGAAGCGGTCAGCGCGCTGGGTGAGTTGGGGGCGGAGGTGCAAGAGGTTTCTATTCCGGCTCACCTTGAGGCGGGTGGCATTACCTGGGCGCTCATTGCGGAAGGCATGGCGGCCTTGGCCTATGGCAACGGGGTCGGCCATCATTGGAAGGGGCTCTACAACGAGAGCTTTGTCAACACGTTCGGCAAGTCCCTCCAGGCCCAGGCCCAAGATCTGCCTATTCAGGTGAAGCTGGTGGTGGTACTTGGCTCATATTTGAACACGGCCTACCATGGACGTCTGTACGCCAAGGCCCAGAACCAGCGCCGGGCGCTACGGGCGGCCTATGACAGTGTGTTGGAGCGGTGTGATGTGTTGGTCATGCCTACCACGCCGATGGTTGCCCAGCGGCATGAGCCCGCGCAGTCCGTCCAGCAGAATCTAAATTTTGGCTGGACCATGTTGGCCAATACCGCGCCGTTTGACATGACCGGCCATCCGTCGCTGAGCCTACCGTGTGGCAAGTCGGAGGGGCTGCCGGTTGGCTTGATGCTGACCGGCCGCCATTTTGAGGACGGTACGCTGCTGCGGGTGGGACACGTGTTTGAGCAGCAGATGGCTTGGCAGGCGCGCTAGAGGCCGTTCCCTCGCTCTGGAGGGAGGGAACGCTGCACTGTCGACCTTGGCTCCTTCCTCGAACCGCCCGTTTACCGCGGGGCTCAGACCATGGCCGGGGCGGTCCATGTATTTGCAATCCGTTAATTAGGATTTTGTGGCGGACACTAAGAACTGTGGCAAACAGAAAAAGTATGTGCCGTTATCCAGCCGGGCTTTGATGTCGGCTAGCCAGGCGTCAGCTTGGTTTTGACCGACCACTCCAGAGACGGTGGCGTAGTGATACAGGCTCTTCTCCAGCATTGGCAGGGCGTGGCCGACTAGATCGGGGCTGGCAAAGATCTTGGTCGCGATGTCGGTCAGTCCGGCCGCTTTGCACAGGCGGGGTAATTTGCGACCAATACGGGGCTCTTTTGTGACGGTTGACGTCACAGCCTCGATAACACGGTCGTGCAAGGCTTCATCGCTGGCGTCTAGGGCGAGCATGTCCCAATCACTATCGATAAGGACGATCTTGCCGCCGGGTTTTGCCACCCGAGCGATTTCTCGAACCGTTGCCTCGGCGGAGTCTACGTATTCCAGGACATTTTTGCAAAATACCCTATCAAAAGTCCTGTCGGCAAAGGGCAGGGGAGGAAAGTCGGCGTGTTCATAGCGAACCTGAGACAGTTCTTGCTGTTGTGTCTGAGCCCTTGCTCGTGAGACAAACGTCTCATTAATATCAATACCAACGGCTTGTCCTCCGGGGCCGACCCGGCGGCCAAACTCCTGGGTGATAGAGCCGGGGCCAGAACCCACGTCGAGCACCGACTGTCCGGGTTGCACCTCAAGCGGGGCCAGCAGGGGAGCCATCCGAGGGTGGTAGCCGAGGAGGTTGTCGTAGATGGAAAAACGGCCCTGCTCAATGTCAATCCAGTGCTGCTTGTAGTATGGAGCCGTCATTTAATCACCTATCAGGATGTGTCTGGCCTCTTGCGGCGTTGCGGGGTGTCTGCCGTGGGCGCGGGCGACTTCAACCGCCCAGTTGACATAGTCGGCACTGCTCTGGGCCGGAGAGCCGTCGATGAGCGTATCGCGATCTTCAAAGCCGATACGTAGGTGAGCCCCGGTCGAGATAGCCAGACTGGCGATGGTGAAGACACTGTCTTCAATGCCGTGGGCGATCCAGGTGGCATTTGGAAAGATCTCTCTGACGCAGTCCGTCATATAGGCGTAGCTGCGTGGCGTGCCCGGCATGATCTGAAAGCCCTGGCCGAAGCGGCCTGAGAACTCAACCAAGAGGTAGCGCGGCGCGGGCAGCAGGCCGTCTTCGACAAACATGGCGACATTGGACAGAAAGCCGGTGTCAAGCACGGCAGGCTCGGGCACAATCCCGCGCTCGCGACACACCTGTATAGTCTGTCTGATATCGTTGTAGGAGTTGGGAATCGCGATTGTCCGCCGCCCGCCCTCAGAGAGCGGACTATTGAAAACAATATTGCCCGAGTTGAGAGAGATCATATCGACCGGCTTGGGCGTTTCCCGCAAATAGCGCAGAACCTGCTCAATCGTGGCGTCCGGCATCCGGGCGGTGGTGTGGTTGATAAGCAGATCGGTCTGTTCCCGAATCAATCGGTCGGCTTCAGCATACCACTCCGGATCGTAGCTGATGGCGCCTTCAGGGGTCCGGGCGTGGATGTGGACGACCGCAGCACCGGCCTCGGCACACCGCCGTGCCTCCGCGGCCACTTCAGCCGGCGTCCAGGGCACGTGCGGGCTGCGCTCACGGCCACGCATACCATTCAGGCAGGCTTTGATAACGATAGTGTCCATGAACCTCTCCTTGAGAAGAGCCACGAGAGAGACACTTAGGGTGCCCTCTGCAGTGCTTTTGTTCTCTCCCGCCGGGTGGGGTGGGAGAGAGGTGGACGAAGAGCCGCAGGCGGCTGCTAGGCGGCTTGCTGTTGTTTGTCTTTCAGCAGCTTGGTGATAATCTCGTCAATAACGTGGTCGGCCAGAGCGCGGACCTCGTCCTGGGTTTTGGGTTGGATAGGATGCTCCACCAGAATCGGCTCGTAGTCCGGCATGCCAAGCGCGGTGCACTGGGCGTGGGCCGCACCAATGAATTCGGTGGTGGTCACATTTGCGGTCGGAATCCCCTGTTCTTCAAAATAGACAACATCGTGCGAACTGCACGAGATACAGCCCCCTCAATCGCTGAGAGCTTCGATAATGGCGTCACACTTCTGGCTGAGTTCGGCTTTTAGCGGCTCGGGAGCCGTCCGAGCGACCGTGGGCTTCATGCGACGTAAGACATCCTTCACCTCGTACTGCTCACGCAGGACTTCTTCCACCCGATCGAGAAAGAAGGCGCCTTTCGCCTTACTGATATCAAGTAAGCCCACCGTCTTGCCGGCCAAGGTCTCGAGCCGAGGGGCAAAAGCTTTCTGCTCGCGTTCTACTACATCCGTCGGGTCTAGTAAGATATCTCCCATCCGATGCCTCCTTATCTTAGGCGTGAATTTCTTTGGTCGTGATGCGGCTGCCAGCATCAGATCCGGCCCAGCCTTGGATGGCGGCCGAAAAACGACCTGCCGTGCCTCCAGCCACAATGATAACGATATTGTCGGGTTTGGGAAACTTGGGAAAGAGCGTCTCATCAGTCGGCGGTGGGCGGTCTTTCTTGGGCGTTCTGAGCATACTGACTCCCACCCCTTCGCCACCGTTCACGTCAGGCCGGAGGTCCCGCAGCGGACGGCGAATGTTCTCGTACAGGAATTGGCGCAGATCGTTTTTGGACCAGCCGTCTTGCGCGAAGGTTGCAGCGTGCTCAGGGCAAACGACGAGGACGGTGTCCGAAAAGAGCGGATAGTTTTTGTGGTTCCACAGTCCGGACATGGTCCACCCTAGGGAGAGCGCGAGTTGCTCGGCACTCCGGCTGGCGTGATCATTGATCTGCAGCGGTGAGTGGCCGCCAAACAGAGTGACCGTACTCTGGTCGGGGCGAAAGCCTTTTTCGACATGCAGCGGCTCCCACGGACTGTCTTCCTCGTTTTCGCCCACACAAAACGTGTACTGGGCGGGGTGCCCCATGGTCGCCTTCGTGATCTCGTGGGGCTTAGCGCCGCCAATATTGATAATCATCAGCCGCAGAGCACGGCCGATAGTCGCGTTAGCCCGGAAGCCGTGGCCCATCGCATTATGGCCGCAGTTCACTCCGATTTGGTGCCGAATTGGGCCGTTAATAATCGTCATCGGCGAGGCGGAGAAGGTCGTGACATTGATGCCGTGGATGCAAAACTGCTCCTCACACATGGCCTCGACCGCGGCCAGAACCGTCGGAAAATACGACGGGTGACAGCCGGCCATCACCGCATTAATCGCAATTTTCTCCAGCGTCGCCCGGCCGTAATTGGGGCCTATCGTGCCAATTTCCTCTTTTGGGTCCCACGCCGTGGCAGCCAGCATGCGCGCCACCCGCTCCTGGGTGGGCGGGACAACCGGTAAGCCGTCCGTCACCCCACGGGAGTACAACAGTTCAACCGGATCCTCTTCTTGGACCTCAATCCGTCGTGAGGACAGTTCTGCCGACTGTGCCATACTGCATCCCCCTCTATTTGATCGCCTGTGGGTTGACCGGTGACCCGACCGCTCCGGTAATCGTCAACGGCGGCGCGACGAACATAAATTCGTATACCCCGTCGGCCGCACAGTCCTTGGCTAACTCTTCGAGGTCAAAAATCTCTCCCACCAACATGCCGGCGTGGACAATCAGAATCATGTGCAGGGGTTGGAAGATGTCGGGCGTCTCGTTTGGAATAACCTCGGTGCCCCAGGTGTCTGTGGCGTAGCCGGCGACCTGCTTGTCGCACAGCCACGACGCGCACGCCACGCCTAGCCCTGGTGCGTTACCGCCGCTATAGGTCCCCCAGTCGTTGTCGGCCCGAACCTGGGCAATCTGGCCGGTGCGAATAATGACAATGTCGCCGGTACTCACATCCACCCAACCCATTGCGGCTGCGCCGTCGAGATCTTCGGGCTGAATCGCTTCTCCGGGTTCCAGCCATTGGTTGCCCTTGTAGCGGGGAATATCGAGCAGCACGCTACGGGAAATAATCTTGCTCTTCGCATTTTCAATCCCGTTCCTTTTGGCCCCCCTACTGGTCACCACCTCTGCTCCGTAACCATTGTACATCTTGTCTTTGTACAGAATATGGGCCAGGGCGTCCCACTGGGTGGCGCACTGGAGCGGCATGGTCACCGCGTCGTCGGTATACTGCAGATTTGGTAAATGCTTCTGGGCACCAACCGCGATGTCACCCCCATCCTGGATCATAAAGTGAATAGGGTTAAAGCGCCCATAGGCACCGGTCTGAGGACCTTTGTCATCAAAGGGAATAGCCAGCGAAATGACCTTGCCCTGGGTGACGAGCTTTGCGGCGTTGACCACTTTTTCGGGGGTGATGTAGTTGAGCGTGCCAAGCTGATCGTTGGGTCCCCACTTGCCCCAGTTTTTATATTTTTGGGCCAGGGCTTCGACGTCTGCCATCGAGTACTGTTGTCTCATGTGCTCTCCTTCTTCGTTCCTATCTTCCCCCGTCTGACAGCCGTTCGTCAAGAATCGTTGCGCTGTATCTTAGAGAGGTCACCCAGACGATCTCTTTTGCCGTCCGACGGCTCAGGTTCCGAGCTGCGTGCCGGGCGTTTGAGGCTGGCCCTTGAGGAATTCGCGAATGCCTAAGCGTTTTTTTCCGGCCAACTGAACTTCTTCGAGAGCCAGGGTGCCACAGCCGGTGACGATCAGCAGTTGGTCTGGAGCAGCGCACACCACGGTCCCCGGCGCCGCACTTGAGAGCCCGGACTGGGCCAAGCGGGCGGCGTAGACCTTGAGCCGCTGACCGTGCAGAGTCGTATAGGCCGACGGCCAGGGCTGGAACGCCCGAATACGTCTTTCAATGCTGAGCGCGTCCTGAGTCCAATTGATGCGTCCGTCTTCCTTTTTGATCAAGGGTGCATACGTCGCCTGGCTCTCATCCTGCGGTCTGGCAACGAGTCGCCCGTGTTTGAACAGAGTCAAGGCCTGGTCAAGCGCCCCGGCTCCAAGCACGGACAGTTTGGCGTGCAGTCTCCCGGCGGTTTCTGTGTCGGGAATAGGAATAGCTTTTTGCAGCAAAATATCGCCGGCGTCCATCTTTTGAACGACCCGCATGATGGTGACGCCGGTCTGCGTCTCACCGTTGGCAATCGCCCACTGAATGGGAGCTGCCCCCCGGTACTTGGGGAGCAGAGAAGCATGGACATTGATACAGCCGTGGGGGGGGAGGTCGAGCAGACGCTTGGGCAGCAGCTTGCCGTACGCCGCAATCACGAGCAGGTCGGGCTGCCAGGCCCGCAGGTGTTCGACGACCTCAGGCGAGTGGAGCTTCGCGGGTTGAAAGAGGGGAATGTTGTGTTCGAGAGCGCAGGTTTTGACCGCTGAGGGGCGCGGTACCATGCCTCGTCCGGCCGGTTGGTCGGGCTGGGTGACCACGGCGACGAGGGTGTCTTCTCTCTCAGTCAGGACCCGTAGGGACGGCACGGCAAATTCCGGCGTGCCCATGAAGACGAGACGGAGGGGTTTCACAGTGTTCGCTTAAATCGCTGGCGGCCCCTTGTCAGCCTTAAGGGGCCGACCTTCGCGGATCAGCTTCTTGACCCGCCGACTATAGATGTCCCGCTTGAGACGGCTGATGCGGTCGATAAACAGTTGACCGTCAAGGTGGTCAAGCTCGTGCTGGAGGGCCACGGCCAACAGTTCTTCAGCCTCGACGGTGATCTCTTTTTGGTCAAGCGTCCAGGCGCTGACCTCGACTTTGGCGGCCCGTTTCACCTCGGCTGTATAGTCAATGACGCTAAGACAGCCTTCTTCCCAGACAAGAAAGCCTTCCTGAGCAGTGATACGGGGATTGACCAGTTGTAGTAGCTCTTTGCCGGGCTCTTCGTGATTCACGTCGAGGACCACAACGCGCTGGGCCGTGCCGAGTTGGGGGGCGGCTAGGCCAACACCCGGCGCGTCATACATGGTCTCCACCATGTCTTCGACCAAGCGGGCTAGCTCGCCGTCCATGTTTTCGACCGCGGTCGAGGTTTTGGTCAGACGTATGTCCGGAAAATGGAGAATTTCTCGTATCATCAGGCTCTCAAAAACAATGATTTTTTCTTGATGGGGCATTCACACGTCCACCCCTCTATAACATGCTATACGGATCAATATCAACGATTGTCCGCATGTCGCGCCCCCCTCTCGTCTTGGCCCGCCCCAATTCTTGTTCGAGATCTTGGCGAACCCGCTGGATCAGGCCGTGCAGGATCCGCGGCTGCTCGCCTTTGAGCAGCAACTGCCACCGGATCCGGCCTTTGATCTTTTCAATCGGGGCCGGAGCCGGACCTAACATAACGGCTGAGCCCGACGATCCCCGGCCTTGCCCTTCTGCTTGGATGAGGGTCTGTAAACACTGGGCAAAGCGCTCGGCGTAGGCCATGACTTTTTCGCTATCGACGCTCTCAAATCGAACATTGATCGCACGGGTAAACGGCGGGTAGCCGAACCGTTTGCGGTAGCCCAACTCCTGACTGGCGAAACGGACGAAATCGTGCCCAAGTGCCGCCCGGATACTGTAGTGATCGGGCGCATAGGTCTGAATGATGACCCGACCGGGGTTGTCACCGCGGCCGGCTCGGCCAGCCACCTGGGCCAGCAACTGAAAGGTTCTCTCTGCCGCCCGGAAGTCGGGCAGGTTGAGAGAGATATCGGCCGCTAGCACCCCCACCAAGGTGACGCCGGGGACGTCGTGCCCCTTGGCAATCATCTGGGTCCCGATAAGGACATCGAGATCCCCCGCCCGCCAGGCGCCTAAGATTTGCTCCAAAACACCTCGCCGACGGACCGCATCGCGGTCGAGCCGTCCAATCCGTGCGCCGGGTATCAGTTGTGTCAGAGCTTCCTCAACCTGCTGTGTCCCGATCCCGCTATCCCTTAGCGATGAACTCGAACAGACCGGACAACGCCGCGGCGACGGTTTGGAGAGGCCGCAGTAATGACAGCGGAGTACGTGGTCTGGGCGGTGCCAGGTGAGCGTTACGCTGCACTGGGAACAGATGAGCACCTCCCCACACTGATGACACTGGAGGTAGTTCGCATACCCGCGCCGGTTCATGAACAGCAGACTCTGGCGGCCATCCCGGTAATTTTCCACTAGGGCGTGTTGGAGAGGGGCTGAAAAAATCCGATCCGGACCGCGCGGTTGGGCTTCGTGTTTTGGCCGTCCTTGGCGACGTAGGTCCACCACTTCCACCTCCGGGAGCGGGCGGGAGGCAATCCGTTGGGGCAGGCTTAGCAGGGTATAGCGCTGGGATTGACTATGGAGGTAGCTCTCAAGCGAAGGGGTGGCCGAACCTAGGACCACCGGGCAAGAGGATATTCTGCCACGGACGACTGCAAGGTCTCTGGCATTATACCGCACGCTGTCCTCCTGCTTGTAGGCGCCGTCGTGCTCTTCATCGACCACGATCAGGCCCAACTGGTTCACCGGGGCAAAAATTGCCGAGCGGGTGCCAATAATGACTGGAGCGTCTCCGCGTGCGATACGTTGCCATTCTGCCCAACGCAGGCTGGACCGCACCCCACTGTGTAACACGGCGATTCGCTGTCCAAAACGCTGCCGGACGCGTTCGACCAACTGGTGGGTCAGGCCAATCTCTGGGACGAGCATCAGCACACGTTTACCGCTGTGCACAACGGTCTGAGCAGCGTGGATATACACCTCAGTTTTACCACTACCCGTCACCCCGTGTAGTAGAAACACTCGAAAGGCCGCGGATTGGAGGGCGGCGGTGATCTGGGTGTAAGCGGCTTCCTGCTCAGATGAGAGGGGGAAAGGAAGAGCGCTGCCCTCATCAGCCTTGGCCAGGGTCGAACTCGCCTCCGATTTGGCTTGTCGTATTTGCGGCGGAATATGCTCTCGGACTGTAAGCAGGTTTCGGGCTTCCAAGCCGGGCAGGATTCTTCCAATTGGCAAGCTGGGGAACTGTTGTCCAAGCGTCTTTGTCGTCACCCGTTTCTTGGCCAGCACGAAATCCAGAATCTTTTTTTCCCGTCTAGTCAGCTCTGAGGTACTTTGTTGAACATGCGAAGCTTCTGTAAGGCCTGCATTTTTGACCTTTCTCTTTTTCACCGGCGTCACCACCTGGGCGCTCTCACTACGCAGACCGCTGGGGAGCATGACGTTGAGCATATCGCCCAAGGAGGCCAGATAGTAATTGGCTGTCCACTGCCACAATTCCATCATTTCTTCAGAAAAAATAGGAGTTTCATCGAGAACATCAAGAATATACTTCAATTTTTTATCGACCAAGGCATGAGAAGTACTAACACGCGTCACAATACCGGTCATTTTTCGACGGCCAACAGGCACAAAAACCCGCACCCCAGGGACGAGACTCGTCTGAAACGCCTCAGGAATAGCATAGGTAAGCTCTTTG
This sequence comes from uncultured Binatia bacterium (SeqCode), assembly GCA_965214605.1. GTDB lineage: Bacteria > Desulfobacterota > Binatia > Bin18 > Bin18 > JAAXHF01. Next base: position 2,705,284 of record OZ243961.1, read on the forward strand.
TGACGACCGATTGAAGCCGTGACCACCACACAAGCGAAAGTAAAATATGAAGTTTGTGTCTCTAACATTTGACAATATACTTTTTATTTGCCATATTAAGTCTTCGAAAAGACTGGGAACAGAAAGTCTTTACAATGCCTCTTGTGAGCGGTATGAAAGATTGCCTCAAACAAAGTCTTCCGACCTGTTTTATTCCAAGGAGAGAAAAACTATCTGACCCTGGATATTGGGACAAGGCCGGTAAAAATACTCGAAATACAGAAGGAACGCACACTGAGGGCGGCCACGGCCGTGCAGGCAAAAAAACACTAGCATGGCGGTGTCACTGTGGATGAGGGTGTGATGGTGAGAGAGGGATGGATGACGGATACGCCGAGGACAGTGGCGCTGGCGTGTATGGCCCTCGGCATGGGCGCGTGTACAGCCCACGCCCCCCTATCCACCGCATCTCCTGCTGCGTCCGCCTCTTCCGTTCAAGCGGATACAAGAGGCCGCCTCCGGATACAGGAAGTGCGTCTGGTCAAGACAGCCCGGCAGCGCGGTGTGCGGTTTCAGTTTTCTCAACCGCCTCACGAAATTGATTATTTCCCCCTACGAGACCCGAGCCGGTTGGTGATCGATGTCAAAGGACCAGTTGTGGTCCTCCCGCAGGTCTATAATACGCTTGATCCACTAGTTTCGGCAGTACGGATCAGCAGCTACCAGGGCAGAATGCGGCTCGTGATCGATATGGAGAGCGAGAAGGTCCCGCCATTTTCGATTGATCAGCAGGAGAGCGTGCTGATCGTCTATATCGGCTATGAACAGGACGGGGATGTTTCTGCCGTGACGAACGCTCGGGGTCGGACGGCGCATGAGATAAGGAGAACAACGGTATTGGCTGGGACACTCGGAGGCTTGAGTGTCAGTGGTAATGTAGGGCGGTGGAGTGGTGGAAGCGAGGGGTAATACGCTTCTTGACTTCGAGCCTCCAAGTGTCTCTGTCAATGTGGTGGTTTGGATGGTTGCGGTAGCGGAAAAACGATGGAGTGTCTCTGTTTAAGGTGGTGTGAATGGTTGCGGGTAGCGGAGGAACAACGGAGTATCTCTATTGATGTGGTGGCGTGGATGGTTGCGGTAGCGGAAAAACGACAGAGATTAAGATAGGGGTGGGGAGGGGGAATTTTCCCCCTGTTCCTTGATTTCCCCCCACTCCTATCAAAAAATCTTCCTTCAGGCAAGGCCCTAGCCTAGGTGCGCCCGCTCAAGAGGAAAAACACCGGGAGAAGGCTGGAACAGACCCCAGGGCGCTTCCCTGACCTGCTGCTCTGTATCTATGCCAGCTAATATCATACTTACCGGCTTCATGGGGACTGGCAAAACCGAGGTCGGCAGGCAGCTGGCCAGGCAGCTGGGGTGGCTGTTTGTCGATACAGACCTCGTTATCGAACAAGTATCCAATACCTCTATTCGACAGCTCTTTGCGGAAAAAGGAGAAGTCTATTTCCGTGAGCAAGAACGGCGGGTAATCGCCTGGGCGTGCCAACACCAGCGACATGTTATTGCCACTGGGGGCGGAGCGATTGTTGACCCGGTCAACGCCCAACGGCTCAAAAATAGCGGTCTGCTCGTGTGTTTGACCGCGACTCCTGAGGTTATTTTCTCTCGGGTACGGAGCAATACCGACCGTCCGCTCCTCCAGACCGAAGATCCACTGGCAACAATTCGGATCCTGATGGCAAGTCGGGATGGCGCCTATGCCAGGGCACAGATCACTATTGACACCTCGCAGCAGAGTGTGGAACAGGTTGTTGCAACAGTGCTGGACGCGTATCGCGACTACGCCCGAGCCTAGGAGAAGAAGACAGGACGGTCGTCCGTCCCTGTGCCGATGGAGAGCATCACCGTTCATCTTGGCCAGCGTTCCTACCCGATCATGATTGGGGCTGGAGTGCTGGCCCATCTTGGCCCACTGTTGGACGAGCAGGGCCTGACCGCCAAGCGCGTTGCGGTGGTGACCGATAGCAATGTCGCAGCGTATTACCGCGAGCCACTGCTGCATAGCCTGACCGGGGCGGGCTATGAGCCGTGGGTGATCGTGCTGCCGCCCGGTGAACAGCACAAAGATCTGGCGACCCTCTCCTTGGTGTACGACAAGCTGATTGAAGGACGGATCGAACGCCGTTGTCCGCTGATCGCTTTAGGCGGAGGGGTGATCGGTGACCTGACCGGATTTGCTGCCGCCACGTTTCAGCGCGGCGTCCCCTTTATTCAGGTGCCGACAACGCTGTTAGCCCAGATTGACGCCAGCGTGGGGGGGAAAACCGCGGTCAACCATCCGGCCGGGAAAAATTTGATTGGGGCTTTCTATCAGCCGCGTTTGGTCCTCATTGATGTTGACACGCTCAAAACCCTGCCCCAACACGAGTTTGTGGCTGGGGTTGCGGAGGTGATCAAGTATGGGGCGATTCTGAGTCCAGACTTGTTCGTCCTCTTAGAGGAGCAGCTCGACCGCCTGCTCCACCTAGAGCCTGCGGTGTTGACCTCAATCATCCAGACCTGCTGTCAGCTCAAGGCGCAGGTGGTCGAAGCGGACGAGCAAGAAACAGATTTCCGGGCAATTCTCAACTTTGGGCATACGCTCGGCCACGCCGTCGAGAGTGCGACCGGGTATGGGCGGTTCTTGCACGGCGAGGCGGTTGCCATAGGTATGGCGTTTGCCGCCAAGCTGTCGCTCCAACGTGGCCTGTGTGAAGCGGCCACCCGTGACCGTCTCGTGCGCTTGATCAAACGGGCTGGTTTGCCGAGCGATATCCCGCCGGATATCGCTCAAGAGCACCTGCATGCAGGTATCGGGGCGGACAAGAAGGTCTCGGCCGGCAAGGTCAAATTCGTGTGTCTTGAACAGCTCGGCAAAACTCGCTTTGAGTCGTTGAGCGCTACCGAAATTGTCCGTCATGTGTCCCATCCCCGCCTGTCCAGCCCGTGATCTTCTAGCGGGCCGGATTATGCTTGATTACACAAACAAGACATTATACCCTGAAACATACCACAGGCTGGGACGCGTACCTATGGATTTCTTGAAGCACGCAGCGGTTTATCAGATAGGTCTTGCCCTCATGCTTTCGGGGTGCTCGTCGATGAGTGCCGCCACGGACACGAGGTCGAGTTCGAATGTGAGCCCTGGACCGCCCCCTTCCTCGGCCCAAACCCAACCGCCCGCTATCACCCAACCGGAACTTCAGGTTGACCTCCAGGACGCTCCACCGCTGACCCGAGGAGAGAAAGTCAAGCGCATGGACCGAGCGCTCTCCCGTTCGCTCAATAAGTTTGATGCCCGCCGGAATGTCGCAGATCAGGGCGGCGGGCCTTCTTCTGCCACGGCCGGGAACGCGCAGGATGGTGTGGTCGATAAGGCCGCGGGGTCCGGTGACGGCGCGTTTCCCGAGGCTGGGGTGGGCGGGTCAATCGCCTCTTCCGACATATCGGGAACCGAGGTGACGTCGCAAGTTCCGGGTGGTCCAGCTGCGGGCTCAACACCGATCACCGACGTGACAGGGCTAGACCAGGCCTTGGGCATCCCGCCGCCCTTTGGCGGGACGGAGACGCCGGACAGGACCTCCACACAGATACTGCGTGGACGGACGCCGGTTCTTGGTAGTGGGAAGCTGCCGGAAGACATTCCTAGTGCCGACAACGACAGCGTCCTTGAGGCACAGATCCGTGCAGCGGCGATGCAGGAAAAAGATCCGCACCTGCGGGAACGCCTGTGGAACGAATATCGTCGATACAAGGGTCTCCCCACAAAAGAATAGGCGGCGTACTGAGGGACCGAATGGAGCTCGTAAAGAAGCTTGTCGTACACCTAGTGTGTGTTGCACTCGCCCTGTCAGGCTGCGCCGCAAACCCGGGATTGAGGTCGGGCCAGAACGTCGGATCGCCCTCCTCCACCCTGGCTAACGTGCCCACGCCGGTGGATAAACCCAGACTGGACATTATCATTCCGGTATTTGATCCTGGGCTAGTGCAGGGCACCGTCGTTGACGGCGTGTGGCCGGAACTGCGCCGGGCCGAGGCCAATCGCTTTGCCCACAAGCTGAAGCTGGCCCTTGAAGAAAGCGGCGTCTTTGGGGCCGTCCGAGTCACCCCCGACGCGACCGCGACCGGTGACCTGTACGTGATGGGCAAGATTAAGGAATCGACCGGTGAGAGGATCGCAATCGACCTGCAGGTGCGAGATATTGCCGGCACCCACTGGTTTAGCCAGTCCTTTGACCATGCAGTGGACAACAGTTTCCATAAAAATATCCGCAACCAGGGCAAAGACCCTTACGATCCAGTATTCAGGAGTGCCGCCCAGTATCTCGTTGAACAGCTCAAGCAGCGGCAGACCGCCTCCCTAGAACAGCTCAGAATGCTGACCGACCTCCGCTTTGGCGTGAGTCTGACCGAGGAAGCCTTCTCTGAGCATCTCGAACGAAAAGGCGACCGGTTTGTTCTCGCCAGTTATCCGAGCCGTGATGATCCCATGCTCCTGAGAACCAGGGCCATCCGCGTTCGCGATCAGCTTTTTATTGACGATCTGCAGGACCACTACCGGGTGTTCAACGATAAAATGAACGCCAGTTATCTGATCTGGCAGGAACAGAGCCTAGCCGAGGTCGAGGCCGAGAGAAAGACTAAGCGGAAAGCCCTCACCCAGGGGATTGCCGGCGCGCTGCTGCTCGGGCTTGGCGTTGCGGGTATCGCCATGGCTCCCCATGGTAACCTCGGCTCCGTGGCGACAACCGCCGGCTTGGCCAGTGGCGTCGCCGGGGCGGTCATGCTGGGGAAGAGCTTTCAGACCAGCAAAGAAGCCAAGGTCCACCGCGACGCGCTCAACGAGCTTGGCGAGTCCATTGATGTTGAACTTGCCCCTCAGGTCGTCGCATTTGAGAAAGACACCCAGAAACTGACCGGGACGGCCAAAGAACAGTTCGGGCAGTGGCGCGCCTTTCTCAAGAAAATCTACGAACAAGAGCGCACGCCGGAGGTGGGACTCTAACAAGGTGAACGATGATGACTCCCTCATCAAGAAGAGACCATCGTTCACCTTGCCCGGAGTACAGGAATGCTGGATGAGCGGCTCAAAGGCGCGAGTCGGCAAGCGTGGAACAGACGGCTCAAGGGAGCCGCGATAGGAGTCATCGGAATATCAGGCCTTGGGCTGTTGTGGTTCGCGGAAGAAGGGTTTATGAACCATGAGCCGTCGGGCAGGATCGACCTGTTTGCCCCCGATGTTTCGAGCAACACGTCTGAAATTCTCGGTGTGCTCCCCGATCCGGCAAGCAGTCCTCAGCTCGGGTTGCCACTCGACAGAGATCCCCGGGAACGCTTTAAGGAGGCCTTGAGCGAGTATCTCCGCGAGGTCGAACCGCTTATCTCTAGCCAGGCATTTGCACGCTGGGACGCGGTCGCCCAGCGCGATATAACAGCGATGAAGGAAGCCGCGTTGCGGGCCTTCGGCGAGGGAAGCCACGCCGACGCGCTCCTCCGGCTCGAAGCGCTGCTTGAAAAGGCGCGGGAGGCCGTGCGGCAACGTGAAGCGGCTTTCACGGCTGCACTTTCGGCTGCGGACGCCAGCCTCGGACAAGACAACTACCATGACGCCAGTCTTCATGTCACCGAAGCTTTGCGCATCAAGCCGGAATCACCGGAGGCCCTCCGCCTGCACGCTAGGATCGAGCAATTACCAGACATTTTGGTCCACTTAGAGGCGGCCCGGATAGCTGGGCTTGAGAACAATCCGCAGGCCGAACTGCAGTCCCTTGAAGAAGTCCTCCGGCGAGATCCAACCCGCTCGGCTGTCCGTACTCGTATGACTGCCCTGAGAACAGGCATTCAGGAGGAGCGCTACAGCCGTCATATCGCACGTGGGCTCGCCGCTCTAGAGAAGAGCGACCTTGCGAGTGCCCAGGCACAGCTCAACAAAGCGCGTCACTTGTTTCCGAAGCGGGCGGAAACCACCCTATTGGCCGGACAGGTGTTCGACCTCAATCAAGCGCTGCAGGTCGAACGTCTGCTCAACAGAGCGGGCACCGCCGTGGAGGCGGACGACTGGCCCTCAGCGCTTGACGCCTACCGGCAGGTGGAGGCTATCCGGCCCGGAAACGCCTCGGCTGTCCAGGGCCGGCAGACTGCCGAGCGCCTCCTTGCCCTGCTCAGCACCGTCCAGACCCATCTCGGTGCTCCTCATCGGCTGTCGTCGCCAAACGTTGCGGCCCAGGCACAAGAGCTGATTGATCAGAGTAGGGAAGCCGGGCGTCTCAGCCCGCAATTAGCCGCCCGGGCTTTAGAACTTCAACGGGCACTTGAGAGCTACTCCAGACAGGTCCCAGTCCGTATTGTTTCTGACGGAAAGACAAAAATATCGGTCAGGGGGGTCGGTCGGGTCGGGGCTGTCGTCTCGAAGCTTATCCATCTCAAGCCGGGCGCGTATAAATTCGAGGGCAGTCGGAGCGGGTATAAATCGGAAATCGTACAGGTTCAGGTCCCACCGGACGCGTTTGATGTTCGAGTTGAAATTGTTTGCGATGAACCGATTTGAGCAACGTATTAAAAGTGCCCGACAATACCAACGCAGCCGTTACGGGATCATTGCACTTGCTCTGGCGTGCGGCATGCTGATTGTCGCGCTCACTGTTGTCTATGCGACCGGAACGTCCGTCAAGATCGCACCGGCGGACGCGGCCCAGACCGGCTCCGTTAACGTTGAGGACGGCATTGCGGTGGCCGTCTCAGGCGTGGTCTACGCCTTCAGTTCGAAGCCTGTGGTGGCTGTGAGCGCCCCTGGCTTTCGAACCGCCAACCGCCAGATTCAGCCCCATGAACGGGGCGGTGTGATCAGCGTTACCCTCCAGGAGCTACCCGGCCGCTTGATTGCTTCGAGCAGTCCGGCAGACGACGCTACCCGATGGTCTCTGAACGCCAACCAAGTGGCGACAAGTGCCCAATTTGAACGCGAACTCCTGCCGGGCGAATACCGGATTGGCGTCGATCATCCCTACTATCAGACTACCGAGCAGCGTATCACTCTTGGCCGCGGCGAAGAACTCAAGCTCGACATTCCCCTCCAGGAAGTCGAGGGCGAGCTCTTTATTCAGTCCTTGCCGACCGGAGCCTCGGTCACCCTCAACGACGTGCAGGCCGGGACAACGCCGTTCCGCCGCCGCCTAGCCGGCGGCAGGTATCAGATCGCCGTGTCGCTCGACGGGTATGCGCAGGTCTTGGAAAGCGTTGAGGTGACCAACGCCGCGGCGTCGGTCGAACGCTCCTATCGTCTTCGGCGGCCAACCGCGACCTTGACCTTTGAGGTCAGTCCGCCGGGCGGGAATCTTCTTGTCAATGGGAAAAGGGTAAACCCTGCTCAGAGCTACGGCGTGCCGGCCAATACTCAGGTCGACGTCACCTATCTCAGCCCAGGCTATACCAGACTGACTCGCAAGGTGGTTGGTCAAGCGCGGCAAACCACCCGGGTGCAACTGCACTTACAGCCAGAGTTCGGTCGGGTAGACATCCGGTCCCGGCCTCAGTCCCACGTGTTCATCAATGGGACGGAAAAAGGGGTGACGCCGCTAAGCCTGAACCTGGCGACCAAACCCCAAACACTCTCCCTCAGACGCGCGGGTCACCGGACGATTGAGCGGCGGGTCAAGCCGTCGAGCACTCACACGACGGTGATAGACGAAACCCTCGTGACCGAGTTCGCGGCGCGTTTGGCAGAAGCGCCCAAGCAGTATACAAACTCTGCTGGCGTGCAATTAGTCCTGTTTCATCCGACCCGTTTCACCATGGGCGCCCCACGCCACCAGAAAGGCCAGCGGGCCAATGAGTTTGAGCGTCAGGTGGTCCTCACAAAACCCTTCTATGCGGGAAAATACGAGATCACAAACGCCGAGTTTCAGAAATTCAAACCGGACCACAACGGTGCTGCCAATTTGCCCGTGACTTCTGTGCACTGGATAGACGCGGGGATGTTTTGTAACTGGCTGAGCCAACAAGAAGGATTGTCGCCATTTTATCGTATCAAGAACGGAGCACTCCTCGGCATCAACGGGACGGCGGACGGGTATCGATTACTGACGGAAGCCGAATGGGAGTGGCTGGCGCGCCGAGCGGGGCGTAAAGCCAGCACTATTTTCCCATGGGGGGACGAGTCCATTCTGCCGCGTCAGACGGGGAACGTCGCCGATGAGAGCGCCCAGGGAAGCACTCGGTTCTACGTTCCGAATTACGTTGACGGGCATGCCGGCCTAGCTCCAGTCGGGAGTTTTCCAGCCGAGTCGTCCGGCCTTCACGATCTGACCGGAAACGTCAGCGAATGGGTCCACGACTATTATACGATTGTGGCTGACCCGACGTCTGGAACCCCGACCGATCCGCTCGGCCCGGCCTTCGGCCGGTCGCACGTCATCAAGGGATCGAGTTGGCGGTCGGGCTCGCTGACACCCCTGCGCGCGGCGTATAGGGATGGCCTGCGCGAGGGACGTGATGATGTGGGATTCAGAATAGCCAGATATCTGTACGCACCTGAGGAAACATACACCCACCATGAACAACGATAATCACCCGAAGCGATCATCATCGTTTACTTTGAAGCCCAGCCGGCTTCTTGTCATCCTGGTTTTGGGGGTGTTGATAGGTGCCGGCTTGCTAGCGGTCGCCGTTGCCCAGTCGAACCGTACGGCGTTCAGTCTCAATTCCTCGGCGTCGTTTCCGGTGGATATCTAATATGACGAAAACCCTCTCGAATATCCTTGCCCTAGTCGTATCTGTGGTAGCCGTGCACGTGACCTATATTGGCTACATCCGGCCGCAGGCGTCGCTGATTCTTGAGGCGTCAAGACAGACTGGCCAATCGGCCCCTCGCCACCTCCTCGTCATCCTCAAGGATTACGAGCAAGAGATTTGTCTCATCCTCATGCTGTGGGGCATGTTTCTCATCCTCGTCAAATGCCTGACCATCCTGAGAGAGCAGTACCTTTTTTCCGTTGATTTGCTCGAAGAATCCTCCGAAGAGCCCGATGAGGCAGACGACACCGATCCGGTCGAAGAACCCCTGGGAGAATTCCAGGGGTTGAGCAGCACCCTGAAAACGCTCGAAGCCTTGCCCCTTGATATCCGCGAAACGCCCCTGGTCAAGACCCTCATGACCAGTCTGCGCCGCTTCCTCATTACCCGGGATGTCCAAAACACGTCTGACGCTATTGAGTCCAGCGTCGAGGCGCTGGCGATGAAACAGGACGCCGAGAACTCCATGATTCGCTATCTTATCTGGGCGATCCCGTCGATCGGATTTATCGGCACAGTGCGCGGTATTGGTCAGGCCCTGTCTCAGGCGGATCAGGCCCTTGCTGGCGACATCGCCGGCATGACCGAGAGTCTTGGCATCGCCTTCAATTCTACCTTGGTGGCACTGCTGATCAGCATCGCCCTGATGTTCATGTTGCATCAGCTCCAACGGCTGCAAGATAATCTGGTTGTGGATACACAGGACTACTGCGAGGCGTTCCTGCTCAATCGTATTAGCCAAAGTGGTGATGTTGCCCCCCAGATGAGGACATCACCACCGTTGTCGGTAGGTTGAAACTGAAACGGCGCCGTATTACACAGGGCTTCAATATCGCCTTCCTGGACATTATGTCCTGCGGGTTGGGTGCCATTGTGCTCGTGTTTATGCTTGTCAAGGACAACGTGGAGACAGCCGCGCCCGAGGCCACCCTGTTAGAGGCTGACCTGAGCCGCCTTGAGCAACTCCACCGGCAACTCCGCCGCACTATAGAGGAAGTCCGCGATCAGAGCAGTGCCGCGGACAGCCGTATTCAGTCCATCTCCCAGGACCTGTCGCGGCTGCAACAAGAGGCTGACGGGATCCGCGAGGCGGCGGAGACTAAACGAGAGCGGCTCACGGCCCTCGAAGAGACGATTAAACAAACGAATATTGCCACCAAATCGGACATGGTCGAAATTCCCAAGGCTGGCCAGGAGACTTACCTCATCGGCCTCAGGGTCGAAGGTCGGAAAATCGGCCTGCTCATTGATACGAGTGCCTCAATGACCGACGAAACCCTTCTGTCAGTCATTCGTCGAAAAAATTCTTCAGATCTTGAAAGAAAAGCCGGTCCAAAGTGGCGTCGAACAAGGGACATTATCGGCTGGCTGCTGGCCCGCCTGCCGAGTCAGTCGGAAGTCAGTGCCGTGACCTACAATGACAAGGCCCGACATTTGGGCGGATCACACTGGAAACCGAGCCGCGACCCAAGCAGCCTAGAGGGCATCCTGCGCGATCTCGAGGCGGTTGTCCCCTCGGGACCGACCAATCTCCAGGTCGGTCTCAAAGCCATGTACGCAATGGGCCCCACCAATCTGTACGTCGTCACCGATGGGCTCCCGACGCAGGGGAGCGCGGGCTACAAAAGCCTCAATCCGTTTGCCGCCTGTAGCTCACTGTGGGGCCTGTCTAACACGATATCCGGCGATTGCCGGGCCAGACTCTTTCGGCATACGATTCAAGAGACTTGGCCGACGGACAGCCTGCCGGTCAACGTCATTCTCCTGCCCATTGAGGGCGACCCAGGAGCGGCGGCCGAGTACTGGCTGTGGACGGCCACCTCGGGCGGTTTACTTATCACTCCTGCGGAGACCTGGCCATGAAGCCGGAGCGTCGGTCCTTCGATATTTTTAGCCTCTCGTTTTTGGACGTGGTGTCGTGCGGATTCGGGGCGGTAATCCTGCTGGTCCTGATCTCCGATTTTTCGGAAGCAGTCACACCACAGCTCCAAGTCCAGACGGAAACCCTGCTGAGGGATATTCTGGCCGCCCAGACCGTTGCCGACACCCTGCAATCTGAGCTTGCCCAAAGGCAAGGGGAGGCCGCGGCGCGCGAAACCCTACTGGCAAAACTCCGGGCAGCAGCTGAGGCGGTGCGCCAGAGTGTCAAAACGAGCACAGACGAGAACAAAACGCTGGACAAAAATCTGGCCGGGCTGACGCTGGTTGAACAATCCATAAAACGCGCCACCGTCCAACAGGAGACCGCTGAGGACAGTGATGAGGAGGTCGGCGGTATTCCGGTCGACAGCGATTACGTCGTTTTTATTGTTGACACGTCTGGAAGCATGCGGCAAATCTGGGGCCGGGTAACACGAGAACTTGAGAATGTTGTGACTATCCATCCTAAGATCAAAGGATTCCAGATTCTCAACGACAACGGTGCGCATCTTCTCTCAGGCTATGCCGGACGGTGGATTCCCGACACCCCACGACGCCGCCGGAGCGTGATCAGGCTGTTTAGGACATGGAACAGCACCTCGAACAGCAGCCCTGTCGAAGGACTCCACGTCGCCTTGCAGCGCTATGCCAAGCCGGGCGTTAAGCTGTCGATCTACATTTTTGGCGACGACTACACGGGTGGTTCCTACGACCCGGTCATTGAGGCTCTAGCCAGGCTCAACACCAACACCGGAACCGGGGAGCGCCTTGCCAAGGTCCACGCGGTTGGGTTTGTTTCTCCACATACAACGGACCGTTTTCCCACCCTGATGCGCGAGCTGACTCGTCAGAACGGCGGTACCTTCATCGCCCTGCCGGTCCGGTAATCCTCCCGTGCCCCACGTCTTTGACAATAGCACCCAGGCCCTCCGCCCCGCGCTGATAGAAACCCTGCGTGGCCGCCCACTGCGTAACGACAACGAGATCAACCCCGATGCGCTAGGCTACATCTTTGAGAAGTACCTCAACCAGAAACAGCTGGGAGTTTATTACACCTAAGGAGGACATCACCGGCTATATCGGCCGCAACACCATCATCCCGTTTTTGTTCGACCGGGCAAAAGACGCCTGCGCCATTGCTTTCGAGCCGACCGGCGGGATCTGGCGGCTGCTCACCAACGACCCGGACCGCTATTTCTCCGAGGCCGTCCGCCACGGTATCAGCTTATGACCTGCACAAAGGGGAAGCCCTGGTCGAAACACGTCAGCTGCCGCCCGAGATAGCAGTCGGCCTGAACGATGTCTCAGCCCGCGCTGACTGGAACACGCCGGCCCCGTCCGACTATAGCCTGCCGACCGAGACCTGGCGCGAGCACATCGTTCGCCGCCGGCGCTACGAGGAAGTCCGGGCCGAGTTAGCTGGCGGCCATCTCACCTCTATCAATGACCTCATTACTTACAACCTGGACATTGAGACATTTGCCCAGGATGTGATCATCGGAAGTGAGGGCCCGGAGCTGGTGCGTGCCTTCTGGAAGACCCTGAGCGCCGTCTCTGTCCTCGACCCTACCTGCGGCTCCGGCGCCTTTCTGTTCGCCGCGCTCAACATCCTAGAGCCGCTGTACAGCGCCTGTCTGGAGGCCATGCGTAGCTTTACGACCTTGATCGCTCGCCGCACTCCCACCACCGCCCGGAGAAGCTAGGTGACTTTCGCAAGATACTGGCTGAGGTCGAAGCTCACGCCAACGAGCGGTATTTCATTCTCAAGTCCATCATGGTCAACAATTTGTACGGGGTGGACATCATGGAAGAGGCTGTAGAGATCTGCAAGCTGCGCCTGTTCCTCAAGCTCGTCGCCCAGCTGGACCGCTCCGAGCAGATAGAGCCCCTGCCCGACATTGATTTCAACGTCCGTGCCGGCAATACCCTGGTCGGCTTTACCTCGCTTCAAGAAATCCAGGATGCTTTTGTCACGACCCGGGATGGTCAGCGCAGAATGCTCTATCCAGAAGACAAGGCTACCCTCACGCGTATTACAAAAAACGCCGCCCGCGTTGACCGCGCCTTCCGTCAGTTCTACGCCGTGCAGACCAAGTCCGGCAGAGACGCCGGCAGGCGTACCGACGCAAAGGAGGCACTGCGGGAACGGTTCGCTGCTCTGCGAGACGAACTGGACAAGCATCTGGGCCGGGAGTATGGCGTCGCGGTCGAAAACCAACGGGCCTACCGGCACTGGCGGGCCAGCCATCAGCCCTTCCACTGGTTTGTGGAGTTCCACGGCCTTTTGATCTCGGCGCCACGAATGTTGCCGCTCATGCGTCTCTTAACAAGTCGCACCTCCATCCATATGAGCAGTTTTGCCGTCCGTCCGGCGAAACTGTTTGTCGGCGTAGATATGAATTTCTCTATTGTGATCGGTACACTCAAGACAAAGAAGGATGAGACGAGATTTTTACAACGACGTACAACCGATGGAATGAGGTGAATAGTCTGTTCAGCCTCCTTTCGTATGTTGAATCTGAATGTAACGAGCCGCTTGCCGCTGTTTTCAAGATCGGTTCAGAGATCAGCCGAGCCGTTCTCGACAAGCTCAAACGCTTCCAGCCGCTCCAACGGTGTCACGCTAAAAGGTCCGCAAGTTCAATCTACTATCACAGTGGGGGGCGTTATTTTCGTAAATGTATGAAAAGAAAACTGTCCAACGAATATAAAGAACTGCGATTGCAAAAAGAAGCTGCAGATCCCCTTCTTTGCCTTCTGTCGTCGTCACTCTATTATTGGCTTTGGATTATGTTTTCCGATTGCTATCATGTGACCCGACCAGATGTTGATATGGTTTACGTTCCTGATTCGTTGATCCTGGACCGCCGGTTTCACACACTGTCGGCCTCCCTCATAGACGATCTGGAAAAAAATTCAAAAGTCCGCATCCGAACACGGGAGGACGGCAGTAAGCGAAAAGAAGTCAATTATTTTGCTGGAAAATCAAAACACCTGCTCGACGAAATTGATAGAGGACTAGCAGACCACTACGGACTTACAGCAGAAGAATTGGACTTCATCATCAATTACGACATCAAATACCGCAGCGCCTAAGCCACATTAGAACCGGACGGCCGCTTCAATGCCCCACACCGGCGGCTCGTTCACCATGCTGGTCAGGTTATTGAAGTCAATGCCGCTGGTGGTGGAGAGGTCGTTCAGGATGTTGCGGCCAAAGGCGGCGACTTCCAGCTGGCCGCTGGCCGACCGCCAGGCTAGGCGGGCACCGCCCTCAAGCCGGTATTTGTCGCTGAACTCCCGCGAGTCGTACAGAAAGAAATGAACGCGGCTACGATAGATCCAGTCAGTGGACACAATCAATTCAGAGCCGCCGGCCAGCGACCAGGCATAGCTGAGGCCTAGGTTGGCGATCCAGCGCGGCGCGTCGGGCAGATCGTTGCCGTTGATCGACACTGTGCCGGGCACGGGACCGGGCGGGTCAAGTATGGTGCAACCGGAGCCACAGGGTTGGACAAACAGGGTGGGATCGTCAATATTCGTGTAATTGTAGCTCGCCCCGCCGGTGATACGTAGCCCGCGGCTCAGCATCAGTTGCAGGTCGACCTCGACGCCCCGGCCGGTGGTGTGCTCGGCGTTCACTAGGCGGTTGATGTTGCTCGTGCCACTGCCTGCGGTCAACTGCTGGTCTCGTAGCCAGTAGTGATAGGCGGCTAGGTCCAGATGTAACCGGCGTTGCCAGCCACGCAGCTTCACCCCGGTTTCAACCGAGATAATCCGCTCGGTATCGGCTACGGTGACCTCGTCGCCAAACAGCAGCCGGCCCTGAATGCTGGGGGCGCGGAAGCTGCTGGCCGCCCGTACATAGGGCTGGACGCCTGGGGCCGCTTGGTAGCGTAGGCTGGCGTCCCAGCTTGGCACTAGGTCACGCGGGCTGCGACGCAGTGGGGCCAGCGGGCCGCTGCCGATGGGCGACTGTAAGCGCTCGCCCTCATATTCCTTGTCGTCTTCAGATACCCGTACTCCGCCACCGACCTCCAGCCCGTCGGTCAGCTTGAAGGTCGCCGAGGCAAACACCGCCCAGGCTTCAGTGCGCTGCTTCTGGCGCGCATAGCCGTTGAGGAGGCTGCCGTTGGACGTATCAAAACTGAAGGTATCAATCGTGAGCGACTCGCGGAAATAGAAGACGCCCAGCCGCCAGTCCAAGCGTTGGGCATCTGCAGCTTCCAGGCGGATCTCCTGACTGAACTGGTATAGGGACGGATGGCCGTCTGAGGTCTCAGACGGAAAGGGAACCGGGTTGTGCGGACTGCCGCCGTCCACATCGCCATGGGACAAGCTGTCCAGCCATTCCGCACCGGTCAGCGAGACCAGCCGAAAGCGCTCCAGGCCGTAGCGCAGTTCAGCAGAAAACCCCTGGCCGCTGATCTCCTGTGAGTTGGTGCCGTCCAGAGAGATCTTGTCACGGCGGAAGCCGTGACGAAGCCGGCTTGTGCCTAGCTTGATAGTGTTGGCTCGGAAGAGTCGTGCCGTGCCGTCAAAGTCGCGGACCTGGACCTTGAACCGCCCGGAGAAATCCTCCAGCGGCGTCCACAACAGTTGGAAGCGGCCGGCGATGTCACGGTATCCGCCCAGAGCGCTGTCTTCACCGGTATAGGTGTTGTCCACCCAGTCGGCCCGCCGCTGGACGATGAGTGAGGCCCGAGCGGCCAGCACGGATGGGATCAACGGGCCGGACACCGCCCCCTCGAAGTTCACGCCGTCAAACCGTCCATAGGACAGCCGCCCGTAGCCCTCAGGCGTCCAAGTCGGCCGGGCGGATTCGATCTTGATCAGCCCGGCTGGGGTGTTGCGACCGAAAAGCGTGCCCTGAGGGCCGCGCAAGACCTCAATGCGATCGATATCGAAAACCGGCGTGCCCTTAAGCAAGGGGTTTTCCAGCACAACGCCGTCATGAATCACCGACACCGGCTGAGAGGCGTTCAGGTCAAAGTCGGTGTTGCCAAGACCGCGGATGTAGAAGCGCGGAAAGATCCGCCCGAAAGACGACTTGATTTGCAGGCTAGGGACGCGGCTGTTTAGAAAGCGGATGTCGTGGCCCGAGGCGCGCAGCCAGTCGAGTTCTTCACCCTGCAACACGGACAGGGCCAGTGGCACGTCAAAGGACCGCTGTTCCTGCTTGCGGGCGGTCACAACGATTTCGCTCAGCTCGTGGCGCGGTCGGGTTGCCTGTTGCGCTGCCGCTGCCGTGACGAGGCCTAGCAGCACCCCAATGAGTGCAGGCAGTACGGATTTTGACAGTGAACAAGATTTCATCATTGGTGAGAAAGGTTTCATCGGCCGGCTATGAGCGAATCAGCACCATCCTAATGTATAGAGCGACTTTTTACAGTGGCGCTCCGCTGTCAGAGTTGGCAGCCCCATTGACTGCGCCGGGGCCGGACACGCTCGCGGTCTCCAGGCGAGACAGCCCCAATGGTCTGGGCGACTTGGACAGGCCGGCTGATGCGAGTGCCTGACTAATGTCGAACTCCCAGACCTCTAGACCGATCTCGGTTGTGACGCTCCACACCTCAGCGCTGGAGAGGCCGTTTTTGGCCGGCTGCGTCCCAACTGCGGCAAGGTTGACCGCGGAGATGATAGACCATGGAAGGCAGTTGCGTACCCGTTTGGCTCCCGGTTCGTTGTGCATGGACGCAAGAAGCGCTGCAGCATCACGCACGTCATGAGGCACCATCACGCTGTGCCTCATGACGACGTTCTGCACTGAGTTCGTCAATAAGGCCGACTTCAGGGGGGAGACGACGAGCGATAAGCTTTTGCACCCGTTCGATGGCCGTGGCCCGGCTGTAAAGACAGACTGTCAGCCGCAAGAGGACCGTGTCGCCATCTTTGATTCCGGGCGTTTTGGTGAGGACCGGTGGGACGGCCAAGCCGGCAGGCGGATATGAGGGGGACTGAGACAGGGGCGAAGCGACCGGCATCAAGCGACCCCTGCACCGTGCTCCTCGGTTCGTTCGACCACTTGCTGTCGCCCCTCCTGCAGAGGCCATGGAGAGGAGGATTGCCCAAGGCTCCCTGATCTTGACACAGCGGGAAGACCCTTCTCATTGCCTGTTCTATCATTCCGACCAGTGATCCTTTCGAAGTCAGGCCTGTCAGGCCGCTATTCGGGTCAGCATCGACGCAATCCGACCGCCTGATCGACCAAGCCGTCAAAGCGGTCAAGCAGCCGCCTTTGCTCTTCGAAGGCCGGAAGGATAGACAAGAAGAGGAAGAGAGTCGTGCTTAGTAGAGAGGCAGCCGCCCGTTATCCGAGAGGGTGACTGCTACGGCTGATCTGCATTTCATGCCAACAGCGGCTCTAGCGCCGTCGGTAGCTATTTTAACGCAAACCGGACCGTTTCGACAGGCAGGTTGAGCGAAACGTGGTCCTCTGTCTCGCCACCGATATCTTTGACCAACACGTCTCAGGCTTGTCTCCTGATCGCAAGGACGGTTGGAGAGTCGTTTTGGCTCGAGCCCACAAAATTCAGCCCCAAGCTCTCGGGAGTGAGGACGGTGGTTGTGCTTCCGCCACCAACGATCCGATAGGGGTACCCTCCCGGATCGTTTGAAAGACTGGAATGGAAATCCTGTGGACAAACCGGTAGCAACAGAGCCTTAGCAAATTCTCGGGCGATTGCGGTAACCGACCGTGTCGGTACCGGGAGCCATGCGACAAGAATGAGAGATTCGCGACCTTGGATTTTGCACTTCGATCCCCATTGGGCCAAAGCCCATCGTATGAGGCACGCTATCGACAAGTCTGGCTGGGGCTTCGAGTTGGTCGTTGACGCCGACTGAGTGGCTTTGTAGGTTACATCAGTGGCATCACGACGACCCTCTTCCCCACCTCGGCAGGGGAACCTACGTTCCACCGGTCAGGGTTCTTCCTCTCCCCATACGCCCCGAACAAAACCCGGCTCCGGCAAGCTGGCACGACCTTTTCGCGGCAAGTTTCAGGCCAAAGCTCGGCGCTTCCAGGATCGCCCGTCCGTCTTGCGCGACAAAGAACGTCAACAAAACCAGACCCCAGCCGCCCGGCGTCCGCCCTGTCCGCATTATCCAGCCTGCCATGGCTGCCCCTTTGTCGGTGTTCCCTATGATGAACAGTTGAGCAAGAAACAGGCCCAGATCACGGCCGCTTTTGCCGACTATCTGTCTCTACGACCTGTCACTATTCCCGTCCCGGTTGCGTCCGGTCGCCGCTTTGGCTATCGCGCTCGGGTCAAGCTGGCCGTGCAACGCGTAAAGGGCAAGCCGGTCATTGGGCTGTATCGTCCGGAGTCGCACCGGGTTATCGACGCCTCGGCCTGTCCGGTCCATCCGCCGCCGATCAACGCCCTTGTGCGTTGTCTGAAGCAGCTGATTGAGAAACTCAGAATCACGCCGTATGACGAGCGGCACGATACCGGCCAACTCCGCTATCTCGACATTCGCTATAGTTTTTGGCAGAGACGCCTGCTGCTCACCCTGGTCACCCGTCACATGGATTTTCCGCAGATCCGTGAGCTTACCCGTGAGCTTGGCCGGCGCTTTCCGCACCTGGTCGGGGTGGTGCAGAATATCAATGATATCCCGGGGACCGAGGGGAACAGCATCTGGGGACACCGCTTTCACCCGCTGCGCGGACGCGACTCGCTCATCGAACAGGTCGGTCACCTGCGGCTCCATTCCTCGGCCGACACGTTCACCCAAATCAATCCGCCGGTTGCTCGCCAGCTCTACCAGACGGTCCTGGACTGGGCAGAGCTGAGCGCAGAGCACATCGCTCTTGATCTGTATTGCGGGACCGGACCGATAGCCCTGTATCTGGCCAGTCGGGCCAAACTCGTTGTCGGGGTTGACGACAATACCCGGGCGATCCGGGTGGCTAAAGAAAACGCGCGTCACAATGGCTATCACAACACCCGCTTTTTCGCTGGGGATGCGGCGCATAGACTCAGAGAGACTGCCAGTCGGCTCGCCCGAATTGACTGTATCGTCGTCAATCCGCCCCGCAAGGGTCTGAGTCCCCGCGCGTTTACCGCGCTTGAGGCGGTGGCTGCGCCGCGTCTGGCCTACGTCTCGTGCGACCCGCTAAGCTTAGCCCGTGACCTTGATGGACTCTGCCGGGCCGGGTATCGGCTGACCAAACTCCAGCCTTTTGATATGTTTCCCCAAACAGACAAGGTTGAAACGCTTGTCCTCCTCAATCGGGCAGGTCGGGCGGAGGAGACGGACGCATGAGACCTGTGTGGTACACTGCCGCCGGTTGGGAGCGGATTCCTCATCTGATTCACGGCTTTTCCGGTCGAATAGCCGATCAGGCAGCGGCCCTGTCCGCTCTCTCCGAGGTGCAGCTCCCGCTGCATACGCTCAAACAGGTGCACGGGAACGAGATCCGGGTTGTTGGGAGCTCAGACCCACCCTGGCCAGACAAGACAAGGGGAACACGGATGCTCCCCTCTTGGAGGAACAACCCCCAGGCAGACGGGATGCTGAGTGCCGAAGCCGGTCAGCTTTTGGGCATTACCACCGCGGACTGCGTGCCTATCCTGATGGTTGCCCCACACCACCGCATGGTTGCCGCCCTGCACGCCGGCTGGCGGGGAACGGCCAAAGACATCTGTGGGCGCGCTATCCGGTCTCTGGAAACGGACTGGGGCGTCCCTCCCGCCGACCTGTTGGTCGCCTTGGGCCCGTCTATTGATGGTTGTTGTTACGAAGTTGGCCGCGATATTGGCGAAACCCTAGCCCAACAGCGGGGAACGCAGGGCTGGCGTGCCTGGCGGTCGAACGGCGACACCGGCTTCCTGGATTTACGCCTGGTCAATCGCCTGCGGTGTGAACAGTTTGGCGTTGCCCCCGACCGGATTCAACACGTTGGGCCGTGTACGTTTTGTTCAGGAGCGCTGCTGTCCTCGTATCGCAGAGAAGGAACCCATGCCGGCCGTCAGCTGAGCGTCATTGGCTGGTACGAGACGCTCGGTCGGAGTATTTGTCCGTGACGATGAGAGCTATACGTATTGGTGTCATTGGTGCAGGCGGATGGGGAACGGCGCTGGCAGCCTTGTTGACCAAGGCCGGTCACGCCGTGTGCCTGTGGGTGCGCAAGCCCGAGCTGTGCGCCGAACTGCAAAAGACTGGCCAAAACCCGCGTTATTTGCCCGGAGTTCAGCTTCCCGCCGGTTTGACCTCCAGCGCTTCTCTGGCCGAGGTGGCCCGAGAAAAAGATATGCTGGTGCTCGCCGTCCCTGCTCAGGTGCTGCGTGGGGTGGTGTCCGAGTTGATACCGTTTCTGGCCTTAGAAGTGAACGATGAGGAGCAGTTGGGCAAGAAGCGCTCCTCATCGTTTTCCTCTTCGGTCGCTCCGGTCTTGGTCAATACTAGTAAAGGTGTTGAAGAAGAGACCTTGCTGACGATGAGCGGAGTGCTCAGAGAGGTGTTGGGACCCGGGGTACAGGCACGTCTGGCCACCCTCTCCGGTCCTAGCTTTGCGGCCGATGTGGTGCGTGGCTTGCCAGCGGCGGTCACCGTCGCCGCTGCGAACCAAGTCCTGGCTCAAGAAGTCCAGCAGCTCTTTGCAACGGCCGAGTTCCGGGTCTATACCACAACCGATGTGACCGGGGTGGAGATTGGTGGGGCGGCAAAGAATGTCATTGCCCTAGCGGCCGGAGTCAGCGACGGACTGGGCTATGGGCAGAGTGCCCGCGCGGCGCTGATTACCAGAGGGCTGGTCGAGATTACGCGTTTAGCCGAATGGATGGGTGGGTTGCCCCAGACCTTGTCCGGCCTGTCGGGCCTGGGAGATTTAGTCCTCACCTGTACCAGCACCCTGAGTCGAAATTATCAGGTGGGTGTACGTCTGGGCAAAGGCGAACCGATCGACAACATTCTGAACAGCATGACGACAGTAGCCGAGGGAGTGCGGACGAGTCGCTCCATCTTTGCCCTGGCCCAGCAGAGCGGCGTTGAAATGCCGATTATTGAGCAGGTCCACGCCCTTCTCTATCACCACAAATCTGCCCGCGAGGTAGTGACCGTCCTGCTCGGACGTGAGGTGAAACCCGAATTTAGTAGCCGAAATTGACAACCTTGGCCCGGTATGGTGAGATGAGAGTCTTCTTGGATCACACATACACGGATGAAGGTCAATGAAAAGAACCTATCAACCCAGCAATATTCGTCGCAAGCGCACTCACGGCTTTCTGAGTCGGATGAGCACGCCGGCTGGTCGCGCCGTCATACGAAGACGCCGCAGCAGGGGACGCAAACGTCTGAGTGTCCAGATACCCCCCAAACAAGCACGGCTCTAGACACGCGGTCTGCCCCATCGACGTTCCAAAAAGCGGCTCGTATCTTAGTCCGCCGTGACTTTGTTGTTCTCCAGCGTAAGGGCAGGCGCCGCCATACTCCGCACTTTGTGGTGATGACAAGACCGAGACAGACCGGCTGCTCCCGTCTCGGGATTACAGCCACCCGCCGTTTTGGCAATGCGGTGATGCGCAACCGCGTAAAGAGACGTGTGCGTGAATTTTTTCGCCGTCACCAAGCCGATTTCGTCCCCAGTCAAGATATCCTGGTCATCCCCAAGCCCGGTGCTGGACAGCTGTCCTTTCGCCAGATCAGCCAAGAGCTCGGCCGGGCATTGTCTCTTGCTGAAAAAACCCGCTTCGGCATACAGTAGGACTGACCGACCAATGACTACTGCTCCCGACTTCTCAATGCCGCATTCCTGATTTTCCGGATAAGGTAGCCGCACCACTATGATGGATAAAAGGAGCCTGATCGCAATCGTCCTCTCTCTGGTCATTCTGATTGGCTATCAGGAACTGATCAGCTACCTGTATCCGCCCCCACCGCCACAAGAGCCCCCTGTTCTGTCCGAGCGGCTCGGCTCGTCCCCCGCCTCCTCCTCCTCGGTCATGCCTGCGCCTGAAGTTGAGCAAAGCCTCGGGGTCGCGCCTAACACCCCGGTTGCCCATGCCCAGCCTGAAGAACAGGAAATCGTGGTTGAAAACGTCGTGTATCGCGCCGTATTTAGCTCGCGTGGAGCTCGGCTGAAGAGCCTCACCCTCAAAGACTATCCCGGAGACGCGGGTGAACACAGTCCGCCCCGGGAAATGGTCCGTCCAGGCGTTGGGGACGTTGCTCCCCTTGAGGTGCGGCTTGAGGGGGACGGTACGAGTCTGGATGATACGGGTGTTGTCTACGCGGTTGAGAGTGACAATATCGAGTTTGACGCCCAAGAGCAGGCGATTCTGACCTTTCGCGGCACTCTCGCCGACGGAACGCCGATTGCAAAGGTGTTCACCTTCACGGTAGACACCTACGGCATACAACTCGCCGTTCAGGTCGGGCAAGCTCCGCCGAACGTCTCCGCCCTCTCCTTGGTATGGATTGAGAGCCTGGATCCGACCCAGACCGATGATTTCTACACGACCTATGGTCCGGTGGCGCTAGTGGGCCGAAAATTCGTCTATGAAGGCGCGTCTGGATTGGACGAGCCGGAAATTCTTGGACCCGGCCAGGTACGCTGGGCCGGTTTCACCGATTCCTACTTCCTCGCCGCTATGATGCCCCCGGCCGGGGAGAGTTATCGCTGTGTGTTCAGGTTGGTCAATAACACGGCCCGAACCACCCTGACCATGCCCTGGGCCGGAGAGAGCGTCTCCTACACCCTGTATGTCGGTCCCAAAGAAACCGAAGCGCTCAGCGCCGTTGACCCGGTCTTTGACCGGGCGATTGATTTCGGTTGGTTCCATTTTATCGCCCGTCCGCTTATCTCCTTGTTACGTCTGTCACACAGTCTGACCGGTAACTACGGACTTGATATCATTTTACTAACCGTCCTGGTGAAACTCCTCTTTTTTCCCCTGAGCAATAAGAGCTTTCAGTCCATGGCGGCAATGAAAAAGCTGCAACCCCAAATGGAGCGGCTCAGGGAGCGCCACAAAGACGACCGCCAGAAGCTCAACCAGGAAGTGATGGAGCTCTACAAACGTAACAAGGTCAACCCCTTGGGCGGTTGCCTGCCGATGATTGTCCAATTTCCGGTCTTCATCGGCCTCTATCAGGGCTTGATGTACGCCATTGAGTTACGTCAGGCCCCGTTTTTTGGCTGGATCACCGATCTGTCCAGCCCCGACCGCCTGGGCAGTCTGGCTATTCCGTTCGTCGATCCCCCTGGGCTGCCCATCTTGACCCTGTTTATGGGCGGATCAATGTTACTCCAACAATGGATGACGCCCATGACGACCGGAGATCCGATCCAGCAAAAAATGATGATGTTGATGCCGGTGATCTTCACCGTGATGTTTGTTAATTTTCCTTCTGGCCTGGTGCTCTATTGGCTGGTGAATAATGTCCTGAGTATCGCCCAGCAGTATTGGTATAACGCTCAGCACGTCTCATAGGGACAACAACCCCCCTAACATGGGAAAGGAAGAAGTCTGGAATGAATGCGGTAGAAGCGGAAGGACGAACGGTTGAAGAAGCCGTTGCTGTTGCCCTCAGGCAGCTCGGTGTGGAACAGGAGCACGCCGAGATTGAGATTGTGTCACAGTCAACCAAAGGCTTTCTCGGCATTGGCGGCAAAAGGGCACGGGTGCGGGCCAGTCTGCGCACCCCGTCTGAGGTTACCCAAGAGTCGCCACCCGCCTCTCCCAGGCGACGGCGGGAAACCCGGAAAGAGAGCCGGGAGAACGCTAGACAAGATCCCTACGCTCCGTCAGGCCGCGCGGTGACCGAATACCTCTCTGAGCCTGGGCAAGAATCAGATCAAACCGCCGCTCCAGCCACCGCGTTGTCGCCCGAGTTCGTCGAGCGAGCGGGCCAGCTGCTCCGAGAGATCTTAGTCCGTATGGACATACAGACGGAGGTCTCGTCTTCCATCCAGAACAACGAGATAGTGCTCAATTTCGAGGATGTCACCGACGGGCTTCTCATCGGACGCAAGGGGCAGACCCTCGACGCCTTGGAGTATTTGCTCAATCGCATCATCGCCAAAAACGACGACACCGAAGCCCACGTGCTGCTTGACACGGCCGGTTACCAAGAACGGCGACGCCAGAATTTGGAGAATCTGGCCATGCGCCTTGGTGAACGGGCTAAGCGGCGGCGGCGGACGGTGACCCTGAGTCCGCTCAATCCGCGCGACCGCCGTATTATCCATCTGGCCCTGGAAGGCGATCCGTTGGTGGCAACAAAAAGTGTGGGCCGCGGCTACCTGCGGCGGCTCAGCATTGTTCCCGAAGAAGCCACGCGCCGTGAACGAGGTCGGGGCGCGGCGCGCATGTCAGCCGAGTAAGGTGAGTGTACGCACACGACACGATAGCGGCGATTGCCACTCCGGCCGGTTCTGGTGGAGTGGCCATTGTTCGTATCAGCGGCGAGCGGGCCGAAGCCCTCGCCCGAACGGTCTTCCGACCCGGCCAGCCCTGGGAACGCCTCCACTCACACCACCTCTATCTGGGGCGGGTGACCGATCCGCTGACGGGTCAAACCCTCGACCGGGCGCTGCTGGCGCTGATGCGTGCCCCCCACAGCTATACCGGGGAGGATGTGGCCGAAATCCAGTGCCACGGCGGTAGCTTTCTCGTCCAGCGGATTTTGGAAGCCGTGCTCCAACACGGGGCACGGCTAGCTCTACCCGGAGAGTTCACCAAACGGGCCTTCCTGAACGGTCGGCTTGATCTGTCTCAGGCCGAGGCAGTCCTTGACCTGATAGAGGCCAAGAGTGCAGCGAGTCTCCGGCTGGCCTGGGAACAGGTGTCGGGTCGTTTATCCGAACAGTGCGGGCGACTCCGCGAGCGACTGCTCGGCCTCTCCGCTCACATTGAGGCATTTCTCGATTTTCCAGAAGAGGACATTCCGGCCCGCACCCAAGACGAGTTCTGCTGTGACCTGTCCGAGCTGATTGCTGTGGTCGGCCGACTGCACGCGAGCTTCGCCCAGGGCAAGGTCTATCGAGACGGGGTGCGGACGGTCATCGTTGGCAAGCCC
Organism: uncultured Binatia bacterium (SeqCode); assembly: GCA_965214605.1. Taxonomy (GTDB): domain Bacteria; phylum Desulfobacterota; class Binatia; order Bin18; family Bin18; genus JAAXHF01. The sequence goes on from OZ243961.1 coordinate 2,730,040, forward strand.
AACGTCGGCAAGTCCAGCCTGTTGAATGCCCTGACCGGGACGGACCGGGCGATTATTACACCGGTGCCGGGCACCACGCGTGATACGCTAGAGGAAACAGTCACTATTGATGATGTACCGTTGGTCGTCTGGGACACGGCCGGCCTCCGCGCTGGGCGGGACGAGGTGGAGCGGCTAGGTATCGAACGAACACGGAGCGGGATCAGCCAAGCCGAGTTGGTGCTGGCTGTGTTTGACGCCAGCCGGTCTTTTGATGCCGAAGACACAATAGTGTGTGAGTCCGTCAGCGGCAAGCGGATAGTCCCCATTCTCAATAAGAGCGATCTGCCGACCGAGATGACCGCCGCCGAGCTTGAGACGCGGCTGGGGGCCGGACCACCGGTCGTCATCTCGGCCCAAAACGGCAGTGGCTTGGACCGTTTGGCAAACACAATCACCGCCCTGATTTTCGGCTCTTGTTCGGCCGGACAAAACGGGCTGATGGAAGATGGAGGCGGCGTTGTTGTCACCCGCCTCCGCCACCGAGACGCGTTGAGAAAAGCCGAGCGGTATCTTACAGCTGCCCTTGAGAGTCTAAGCACCGGACTCCCGCTCGACCTAGTGGCCGTGGACCTGCGAGCAGCTCTGGATCAGATTGGAGAAATCACCGGCGAGGTGAGCAGTGAGGATATTCTGGACCGCATCTTTGGTGAATTTTGCATTGGGAAATAAGTCGGAAATCCGTCATGGACTATGATGTTATCGTCGTTGGTGCTGGTCACGCTGGGATTGAGGCGGCGCTTGCCAGCGCCCGTTTAGGGGCAAAAACGCTGATGTTGACGCTCAACCTCGACCACGTTGGACAGATGTCGTGTAATCCCGCTATTGGGGGGATCGGCAAGAGTCACCTGGTCCGGGAGATTGACGCACTGGGCGGCGAAATGGCCAAGGCTATCGACGAGACGGGTATCCAGTTCCGGGTGCTCAACACGCGAAAAGGGCCGGCGGTGAGAGCGACCCGGGCCCAGGCCGATAAGGCCCTCTACCGTCAACGCATGAAGCGGCGGGTGGAAAGTACATCGTCTCTCACCCTGCGTCAGGGTAGCGCAGAGCGCCTGCTCGTCGAAGACGGTCAGGTACGGGGCATAGAGACCCAGATCGGCGAGATTTTTTCGGCTCACAAGATTATTCTGACGACCGGGACCTTTCTCAAGGGTCTGATTCACGTCGGGCCGAAGCATTACGCCGCCGGTCGGGCGGGAGATTTTTCGGTCGAGGGGCTGAGCGACCACCTGGCCGTGCTCGGCTTTCAGCTCGGTCGCCTAAAAACCGGAACCTGTCCCCGCCTCGACAGCCGGACGATTGATTACCGCCGGCTTGAGCCCCAATACGGCGACGAACCGCCGCCGCCGCTCTCGTTCTCAACCGAGACGATCCGGCAGAGTCAAATTCCCTGCCATCTGACCTACACCAATCGGCAAACGCACGCGGCTATCCGCGCCGGTTTAGACCGTTCTCCCATGTACTCGGGCGCCATTCAGGGCCGGGGACCGCGCTATTGCCCGTCTATTGAAGATAAGATTGTCCGTTTTCAAGACAAGCCGCGCCATCAAATTTTTCTGGAACCCGAGGGCCGGGAGACCGTCGAGGTCTATCCCAATGGGCTGTCCACTAGCCTACCGCTCGATGTGCAGCTGCACATGGTCCGCTCTATACACGGTCTGGAAGAGGCGGACATTATGCGGCCCGGCTATGCGATTGAGTATGATTATGCCGACCCAACCCAACTTTTCCCGAGTTTAGAGACGAAACTGGTATCCGGACTGTATTTCGCCGGCCAGATTAACGGGACGACCGGCTACGAAGAGGCGGCCGCTCAGGGGTTGATGGCCGGTATCAACGCGGTTTTGAGCCTGAGGAGTGAGGCTCCCCTTATTCTGGGCCGAGATCAAGCCTATATCGGGGTCTTAATAGACGATTTGGTGACCAAAGGGGTGGGTGGAGAGCCGTATCGCATGTTTACCTCGCGAGCCGAACATCGACTGCTGTTGCGTGAGGATAATGCCGACCTCAGACTGCGTGAGTACGGGTATCGGGTTGGTCTTGTTGACGCGGCCGCAGCGCAGCGCACACAAGACAAAAAAGCCGCGATTGCCGCCGAAATCCAACGTCATGAAAAGACGATGGTCGTCCCAAGCGATGCACTGAATGCGAAATTAGCCGATGTGGACACTCCTCCCATCAAAAATCCCGTGTCGTTGGCCCAACTGCTGCGTCGGCCCCAACTGTCCTACGCTGTCCTGGCCGATCTGATCCCTGCCCCTCAGGCGTATTCCCGTGAGGTCGGCGCAGAGGTTGAGGTCACGGTCAAGTACGCCGGATATATCCGGCGCCAGGAGGAGGGGGTCGCCCGGCTGCGTCATCTTGAACACACCAGGATCCCGGACAACCTGAACTATATCGGTGTGAGTGGGCTGTCGGCCGAAATCCAGGAAAAGCTGAGCACCTTGCGTCCTCGTTCGCTGGGTCAGGCGGCCCGCATTCCGGGCATCACCCCGGCAGCCCTGTCGTTGTTGGCCATTCATCTGAAAAAGGGAAACCTCCGGACCCAAACGGCCTGAGTATCCGTATGCTCCTCAATCAAGCCTGCCCGCATAGCATCAGGTGAATGATGAGGCGTGCCTCTCATCAGGAAGAGAGTAGCGTCCACCTGTTGAGCCAAGGGGCGGTCCGCCTGGCCATGCCCTTATCTCGGACGACCCTTGAGCGTTTGTGTGTCTACCTCGAGGAGCTGCAGCGCTGGAGTCGGATCGTCAATCTGGTCGCTTCCCCCAACCCCCGAACCGTCATCCGTAAACACCTGCTGGATTGCTTAGCCCTGGTCTCCCGACTCGCTTGTGAGGGGCGTCTAGTCGACCTTGGCAGTGGAGCCGGCTTTCCGGGTTTAGTTCTCGCTATAGCCGACCCCAATCGGCCGATTGATCTTATTGAAGCCCGCAGGAAACGGGTCCATTTCCTCAAAGCGGTGGTCAGAAGGCTGGAGCTGAGGAATGTGACGGTGTATGAGGGCAGAGCAGAAGCTTTGCTTTACCAGGAGCGGTTTCGAGCCGCGTACCGGATCGCCGTGTCGCGGGCGACCTGGAAACTGGAGCCATTTTTATCACTCGCCCAGGGTTTTATCGATTGCAACGGCTGGGCGATGGCGATGAAGGGGCCTGGTGTAGAGGACGAGTTGCGCGATGTCCAGGCTCGGGTGGGTCCGTTCGTCCTTCACACCCGCTACGACTATACTCTCCCGTTTGGAACAGAGAGCCGGACCCTGCTCTCCTTTGCCAAACGGAATCAGTCGTTGGGGATTTGACGTAGCGGCGGTATTGCTGATGTCGAATGCCAAGACAAGCCTATCAAGTTGCCGGCTCAGCCGTGACCGTGAGCGGAATGAGAAATCTGTCTAGTCCATGCGGCAACGTATCCGGGCTGCCATGACCACCGACTCGTCTTGTACGTTGAAGCAGGCGGGCCCTCTGTTGGCGACACGCCCCGGCCGGACGAAAAACAAAGACGATCATACCTCCTAGGGCGCGGGCCTAAAAACTGCGCTTATCAGCGCAGGTGAGCGCAGCGGGTCTCTCGGCTAAGGGTGCCAAGAACCTGAGAGGCAGCAAAGGCATGGTGATGTTTTTCAAAGAGGCTGTCGCCCTAGAAGGCTCTTTCCTGATGAGGAATCCTTTTCCGGTACCCAGATGAATCACCGGGCGTTGCTTAAGACTTCAGCCGGGCGGCAAAACCAGCGGTACGTAGGTGACACGGTTTTTGTGACCGCGTCTCGCACTTGAATCTGACCATGCAGCGTCTGCTCGAAGCTCTTCGATCAATTGCTGCACTTTCTCTTTTACAGGTATGCTTCTCACGGCTACTCATACCATTTTTCCGCTTAACGGTTCTGGGTTCTCCCAGGGATATAACTCCTGTGACTTATTTCCTGAACAGGCGCGGCATTTCCGCCACATTTGCAATATTTGCAATAAAGGCTACGTTCCTGCTCTAGTTTCTTCCCTGCCATACTCTTTCCTAACGTCCTTGGCTTTATCGCAGCTGTCGTGGGTCAGCAGAACCCCAGCTGAGGGACACCGCGCCCAGCATCACCGTCCCCTTCTGGCTGTCGCGTTCCAGTTTTGGGATGTGCGGCCGCACGAGTATTCGTCCGGCCTTCGCCGGCGTCTCGCCCGCTCCTCGGCCGGCACCGTCGCAAAGTGGCTCTGCATTGTGCAGGCTAGGCTGATTGTGGCCCCGTAGCCGACTGCTTTTCTTTAGAGAAAAGTGGTGCTGAGCTCCCCGGTTTTCATGCCCCGAACAACGCACAGCCGCCCTTTAGCGCATCACCGAACTCCGGGCGGCTAGGTATAGCCTCGGTAAAACTCCCGACTGTTCTTTCTCAGTCGTCTCGGCGTATCTGAATCGCTTCTTCGCCGGCCTTCGCCGGTTTCGCTCTGGGCGTACCGCTCTTTCCTGTTTGACCCGGACAGATCATAACACTGCACGATTGAAGACAGACAGCGGTGGTGGGTCCGGGTCGTGGTTTGGTCGAGTTGGGAACAGCGGGGCGTGTCCCCCCCTCCCCCCAGAGTACCCGGCTCGAGATGTCGGATGTAATCGGCTTGGGGAGAAAATTGCCGAAAAATCTACATCTACATAGGGACCGAGGTATGGCTACGTGGTGCGCCGTAACAGCTCGGCCAAGACTTGGCTCTGTCGTTCGAGCGCTTCGCCATGCCGTTCGAGCGCTTGGCTCTGTCGCTCGAGCGCTTCGCCATGCCGTTCGAGCGCTTGGCTCTGTCGCTCCAGCATCTGCCCCAACGCCTCGCCCTGTCGCTCGAACGCCTGCCCCTGCCGTTGGAACGCGGCGGCTAGCTCATCAATTTCTCGATCGCGCCGGCGGCCGGCCTTCTTCATCTGGAACAAGCCCCCAACAATGCATCCCAAGCCTATTATGCTGGCGATAGCCTGAATGATCTGGACCTGATCTGAGATCGACAATACGATGAATTGGTAGAGAGGATCCATGTCTGAACCTTCTTCCGGCAAGTTGGCTCTCCCGGCCAGTAAAAATAGAGGCTCCTCAGTCAAGGGCGGTGGTCTTTTGCCGGATGCGGGTGCCTAACTCTTTGACTGTGGATACTTGTTGCGGCGCTGGTACAGGTAAGAGCGAAGGCAAATCGTATCTAGAGCACGGAGAAGGAAAAAACGGCCCGCGCCAGGGACCTCACGGCTACTCGGTGGACGCAGCTGCACGGTTGCGTTGTTGCTTCCGTCTCATGTCCATCTCCCTTCTCTCGTCACGTGTCACCGCCCACATGACCGCTAGGGCTGCGCGGCAGTCCCCGAGCGCGGTATGTGCCTCGTGCTCCGGCACTCCCTCACGCTCGACGGCATCGACCAGCCGATGGCGACCGCCGGACCGCAGCTCTCGGTAGTCCTCCAATAGGTCATGCCACTTAATCTCCGGCAGCATCAGCTCGTGGCGCTCGGCAGTCTGCGCCAACAGCCTCGAATCGAAGGGCGCGTTCCAGGCGAGCACCATGGCCGCTTTGGAGAGCACGGCCGCAACCTCGGCATGCACCTCGGGCCACGGCTGTGCCCCGGCCTCTCGCAGCCGAACTCGGGACCAGCCGTTCACCTCGGCCGCCTTGGCCGAGATCCGCCCCGCCGGCAGACTCAGGACGTGCAGGACCTCCCGCCCCGTGGTGTCGAGAATTGCGAGCTCAATGACCTCCGCTCGCGTACCCAGGCCGGTCGTCTCGGTATCAAGAATGAACACGTCGGAGCGATTGAGCAGGCTACGCCACCACTCGCGCGGGTGCGCTTGTTGGCGCACCCGCAGGCGCCGCACGATGAACCATATCACCAGTAGCACAGCGAGGACGGTAAGCAGCACCCCACCGTAAGTCTCCCATACTGCGGACAGCCACTCCATTGCCAGCCCCACGGCGATAATGATAACCACTAAGACACCCAGCGGCCCGAACATCATGGACAGCAAGTCTTTTACTACGCGTGTGTCCTTGTCCATGTCTTGTCTCCCTTCTCTTATCACGTGTCATCGCCCGCATGACCGCTAGGGCCGCGGCAGTCCCCGATAGCCGTATGCGCTCGCCTTGTGCTGTCGCACGGCGAAGATGGTGAGCAGCGCCTCGACACTCATCGTTCCGCCTCCAAGGCTGGGGCGACGTTGGATGGAGCTGCCGTCCTCCCTGCCGCGGGAGCATCCGGCTCCTGGTCACGTTGCCTTTCGATTCAAAGCTGGCCAGACCGGTGAAAAATGTAGCTTCGATATAATAAAGATTAGGAGCCGCGGCAATGAGTTCCAAGACGGCGATGACCGAAGTTCTCCATTACACCAATGCTGACGGACGAGATTTGATTGCAGCCTGACTGAGCAGCCTGCGAGATCAGCAGGCCGTGGCACGGATTGCGGCCTGGATTGAACGCCTTGAACTTGGTTTACTAGGGGACTGTTAAGCGGTGAAAGGTGGGGGTATGGAACTCCCCATTGATTATGGCCCTGGGTGGCGTGTCTATTTTGCCACGATACAGAAGAGCGTCATTGTGTTGCTAGGTGGTACCAAAGGGACGCAACAGTGCGGCAGCGAGGGCGCGGTTGAAGAACTGGCGGGCAAGACCGTGCCGCCCTATGGGTCAGCTGGAAGTGACAAGAGCATGAAAAAGGTGAAGCACGACGAGGGGCTGCGGGAACAGCTCAAAGACCCGGGTTTCAGCACTGAGTATCTAACGGCAGCGGTAGAGGACGCAGAGCCGGCCGTCTTCCTGCAAGCGCTGCGGAAAGTCGCTGAGGCGCAAGGCATGGCGGCGGTCGCCAAACGGGCGGGGATTCCCCGGGAACGTCTCTACCGTATACTATCGGCCAAAGGTAATCCGCGGTGGGCAACACTTGCCCCGGTCGTTCGTGCGAGACAGAATTGAAGCTGGCCGTGCTTCGCCCGGCGTGAACCACGGCCAGTCGCGACGGCGTGGAAGCTCTCTGCTATGAGCCCGATACCTGGCGTGCGGCGCAGGTGCGCAATGGCGGCGGGATTGAGGGCAAGAGACCCGCTACGGATGATGAAGGGGAAACCGTCAAGCAGGGAGGCGGTCAAACGCTGGATTGATAAAGAGATGAAAGGCCGGTCGTGTTGGTCGGGACTCACACCGCTGTCCGTCCGTGGATCCCCTCCGAGATTCGCAAGTCGTGGGCGGTATCAGCGAGGACGATCTCACCGCCCGCCGGTCGCCCTCGGCGACTGATGAGCGGGACCGGGGCGGCGCACTGATGCCCCCATCTCCTCAGCGCCGGCCGCTGACCATGTTGCGCAGCGAATAGAACTGCTTGGCACGCCCCGGCGAGAAGGTCCGCTTCAGCACATAACAGTGCGTGTAGGTCGCGTGCGGCTTCTTGGCGTTGATGCTCGTCTCGCCCACATGAAGAAAGACCTGGTGACCGACATTCTTGGAGAAGTCCTGCTCCAGATACGGGGCCTGCCGGGCAGGCTCCTCGGCATAACTCTCCGAGTATTTCAGAAAGTGTTGACTCAGCCGCAGGAGCTTGTCGTCCCGCCGGTCAAAAGCCACCATCCAGTGCGTCCAGTAGGTTTCGGTGTCAATAAACACGATCTTGTGGCTGTACGGATGGGTCTCGCTCTTCGGGTCAATCTGCAGGACGTGGGTGTCGCGCACCTCCCAGCGGGCCTTGTGCGGCACCCACAGATGGGGCCCACCCGCCTCTGGGTTGGTGGCCACATTGATGGTCGCCAGCACCGGCTTGCGGCCCAAATAGGTCCACTCCTGTTCATAAATTTTGCCGCCAAACCCCATCATGTCTTCCGGGGTAAAATCCATCCCCATCATCTCGCTAGTGCGCTCCGAGGCCAGGGTGCGGCGCGGCTTGCGCTGCGCCGGCAGATAGGTCCAGCCGCTGTCTTCTTTGTAGTGATCGACATAGGTGATGGACAGGTTCTTGGCCCCCGTCATATCCCGCGGGGACCGGAACTCCATCAAGGACTTCCGGCGCACCTCTTCATACCCCGGCACCAGACAGTGCGTCCCCCGCGCATACTCGGCATTGACCGCGGTAAACTCGAACTCCCGATCCAGCTGGCCGTATTCGCTCCGCGACCAGGCCACCATCGGCATCATATAATCATCCTGCCCGGGCCGCCACAGCATATTCCAGATGACCTTGAGCGCGATCTGCGGATCAGCAGGGGCAATATCTGGAAACGGAAACCCGCCGCCCTGAAAATCCACCAGCACCCCCTGCGCATCCAGCGCATAGCCGGGTACGACCTGGTGGCCCCACTCCGGCGGCGGCGGATAGTCGCCCGTGGCGGCGATCTCCATCTCCATGGCCTCAAAGAAGTAATACGCCCAGGCCGACTGGGGGATGAACGGCTCCAGCGCGTGGCGGTCTTGGAAGCCCAGGGTGTGGCCGGGCTCAAACGTCGCCGGGGCTTCCCGGTAGTGTTCGAGCCAATTCACCAGGGCCTGATAGCTCTGATCTGCCGCGCCACGGGCCGGAGCGGGTGCCGCCCACGTGTCCGCCAGGATGAGAGCGACACACAGCCCGACTAGGCGCACGACGGAAGGTTGGTGTCTTCGTATTCTGCGCATACGTTCCTCCTTGCAAAACATCCGAGAATAACTGATAACTTAGCAAGCCAGAGGGAGGAAGAATAGGCCGGTGTGAGGAGGCGAGGCCGGGACTCCGAGTCGGAGAGCGGGCCGGGTGAGTGAAATATGTAGGTGTTTGAATGGTCAGGCTTTTCAGTCTGCTCTCCTCCCAATTTCATCAAGCGAAACCTCATCGCGCAAGCGTTGCGGCCATCTCCATTCTGCCACCGTTCCGCAGCTACGCGGTCATGTCGCCTCCTTTCCCGTAGCCTTACCAATAATGTCGCTGGTGTCGTCGAGCAGGCTGCGCGTCTCAGTTGCTGTCAACCGGACGGCGACTAAGATCAATCAGTTCGCGCGTTTCACACTCCGGGCTGTAGCAAAAAACAGTGAGCGGACAAGCCAGAGCGCCAGGCGGCTTCCTGCTTACCGGACGAGCCAAGGTAGCTGCACACAAGAGACAAGAGGGACAGATGACAAATCCCATTAGCTGCTTGATGTTCAACGTGAAACAATACCGAAGCGAAAATGTTTCACATGAAACATTTGCCAGTCCAAGCGCTGTTTTTTGTGGAAAACGTATGCTAGGAAATCCGCAGTGGGAAGGGTGATCTGTATAGCCAACCGGAAGGGTGGGGTGGGGAAGACGACAACTGCAATTAATCTTGCTGCCTGCCTCGGTGTCGTCAAAGCGCCAACCTTGTTAATCGACTGCGATCCTCAGGCCAACGCCACGAGTGGTATTGGAGCGCGTATTGAGCAGCAGAACGCGACTCTATACGAAGTGCTGCTGGGCGAATATCCACTCCAAGAGGCCATTGCCAAAACCGTCATTGAGCACCTCGACGTCTTGCCGGCGACGCATGACTTGATCGGCGTCGAAGTTGAGTTGCTCAACACAGACAACCGCGAGTACATACTGCACGGCCTGCTGCGTCGTCTGGCCCAGTATGAGTATATCTTGCTTGACTGTCCGCCTTCCCTGGGACTGTTGACGGTCAACGCCCTAACAGCTGCCGATAGTGTCTTGATTCCGCTTCAGTGTGAGTATTACGCTCTTGAGGGTCTGCGCTCCCTGTTGGAAACAATTGATCTCCTGCGTGCTCGCTTAAACCCCGATTTGGTGATTGAGGGGCTGTTGCTGACCATGTTTGACCAGAGAAATCGTCTGTCTCGACAGGTTGAGGATGAGGTCCGGCAATTTTTTCCTGATCAAGTGTTTAGGACCGTTATTCCGCGCAACGTTCGGCTCGGTGAGAGCCCAAGTCATGGCCTGCCCATTATTCTCTACGACCCGTCGTGCCGGGGCGCGCAGAGTTATGTGGCCTTAGCTCAGGAGATCCTCGCACGGAGGCCGACGCCGGTCATCGCCCAGCAGGCTGCTTCTGAGGAAAAAGTGAACGAAGAGACCCATCTCTCCAAGAAGGGAGCATCGTTCACTTTTGTGGAAACGACACGGGGAGGAATAGATGAGTGAAGCCGCGGCCAATACTCAGACGGGCGTCAAATCAACTCCAAAACGCCGTGGCCTTGGCCGCGGTCTGAGCGCGCTCATACCTGGGGGCATGTCCATGGCGGCGCCAGCTGCTGAACGGCGTGTCCATGTATCCGAAATTCGGCCCAACCCGCGTCAGCCCAGACGTTATTTTGACGAGCAGCGGATTGCTGAGTTGGCCGAATCGATTCGTCAGCAGGGTGTGCTACAGCCGCTGGTGGTGCGTAAAGCCGCTTCCGGCTATGAGCTGATTGTCGGAGAACGCCGATTTCGCGCGGCTCAGCGGGCTGGCTTAGAGCGGGTGCCGGTTATTGTGAAGGAGGTGAGCGACGCCGAGACCCTGGAAATCGCTCTGGTAGAGAACATTCAGCGCGAAGAACTCACTCCAATTGAAGAAGCGCTTGCCTACCGTCAGCTGATAGACGAGTTTCGGCTAACCCAAGAGGACGTAGCCAAACGGGTTGGAAAAAGTCGGCCAGTCATCGCCAACCTGCTGCGGATCCTGAATTTACCCGAGGAAATCAAAGAAGACGTCGACCACGGCACTCTCTCGGTTGGCCATGCCCGTTCACTGCTGGCCCTAGAAACGCCCCAAAAACAGATTGAGGTGGCACGTCATGTCATCCGTCAGGGGTTATCGGTGCGGGAAACCGAGACGCTGATTGCCCGCTCTTTAGAGGGGACCACAGCTGTAACGGTCCCAAGTCAGCCTCCCGGCCCAGAAAAATCGGTCGGTCATGCGGATATTTATTTAAAGGCAATTGAAGAAGAACTAATGCGCGAGCTCGGGACGAAAGTGCGCCTGCACTCCCGAAAAAAGGGCGGCAGGATTGAAATTGAGTACTATTCCAACCAAGAGCTCGACGGCCTGTTAGCCCGCCTCAGAAATACAAATAAAAAACCGTTTGCCTGATGTCTCCCTGATACACCCTAGCCCTAATGCGGATTTCCCTTTATATAGAAACACGCCGACTCCGTTCGGAGAGAGGAGACTCCAAGCTGTGTTAGCATTTCCTCCAGATTGGACGTTTTTCTGCCAGATTCTTCTTTTTCTTCTCTTGTGGTCTGTGTTGCGCCGGGTGCTGTTTGAGCCCAACCTGACCCTGTTGGCCAACCGAGAACGGCACAGCGCCGGGGCCCTCCAAGAGGCGGCTCAGATCAAGGCGGAAGCTGAAGTGAAGGGCCAGGAGTATCGCAGCCAGCTCACCGCAGCGCGCTCGGGTGCCATGCAGGAAGTCGAGGCGGTTTACCGCGAAGCCCAAGAGCAGTCGCAGACGCTGGTCGAACAGGCCCGCAATGAAGCTGCCCAGACACTCGCCCGGATGCGGCAGACTCTTGAAGCCGAGATTGCCGCGGCGCGCCAGGACCTTGAACAACGCATCCCCAACTTTTCCAACGAGATTGCCGAGCGACTGCTAGGCAGATCCCTGACACAATCATGAACACCCACCTGAACAAGATGGTCAGTCTCCTCGCCGTCCTTTCTCCAGTGCTGCTGGTGACCGCGGTCTGGGCGGCCAGCGGAGGAGAAGGAGACGAGCACCACGGCGTGACCCAGGATCAACTCCTCGGCCTCCTTTTCTTTGCGATTAACTTTGGGCTGTTTGTCCTTGTCCTGCGAAAATTTGCCCTGCCCTTTGTCAAGGAGTCGCTCCACAAGCGCAAAGAGACGGTTGTCAAGGCGCTCAACGAAGCCAAGCTGGCCCAGGCCGAAGCCGAGCAGGTCCGACGTGAGTACGAAGAGAAGCTCGCCGGTTTAGAGGCTGAAGAACAAGCCCTGCGTGCTCAGGCCTTGGAATCGGCCCAACGCGAGAAAACACGCATTCTTGAAGAGGCCGGCCGCCTGGCCGAGCGCGCCCGGCTGGAGGCGCAGCAAATAGCCGAGCGCGAGGTCGAACAGGCCCGGCGGACATTACGTGAGGATGTGGCTGAGCAGGCGGTAAGAATCGCCACCGAACTGATCCGTATCCAGCTGCGTCCAGCCGACCAGAGCCGTCTGATCAATGATCTTATTGAGAAGGCGGACGATGAGAGTAGTAGAGAGGGACGGGATGCCAGCAGCCGCTAGACGATACGCCAAAGCCCTGCTCAGTCTGGCCCAAGAGGTCGGCCAGGAAGAAGCTATTGGGACCGAGCTGAAGCATATTGCCACGGTGCTAGCCGAACCAGACCTAGCCCGGACTCTGGCCCTCCCAACCCTGCCACCTAAAACACGGGGTGAGATTGTCGAGAGCCTGATCCGTGCCGCCGCGCCCCACCCGCTGGTGGCCAACTTCCTGCGCGTCCTGGCCGTCAACGACCGTCTGAATGTCCTGGCCGATATTGAGAGTAGCTATCAGAGGCTGCTGGAAAAACTGCTGGGGCGGGTAAGAGCCACGGTAAAATCGGCGTTCGAGTTGTCTGAAGACGAAGTCCAGTCCATCGTTGACGCCTTCAGTCACAAGACCGGGAGGACCGTCATCCCCATCCTGGAGCTTGAGCCTGAATTGCTGGGAGGGGTGACGGTTGAAATCGAGGGTCGGGTATACGACGCTAGCCTCAGGACACAGCTCCAACGACTCGGTCAGTCTTTGGCCCAACGGTTGTAGGGGCCTATGTACTCAGAGAGGTGGGGTATCGTTCACTGTGACCGGGAGGCACGGGCAGAGAGATCTGAACGATAACGATCAACCGACAAAAAGAGGATGTAATGGAACTGCGTGCGGCTGAGATTAGCGAAATTATCAAGCAACAGATTCAGGGCTATGACACCCAGGTTGAGCTACGTGAGACCGGCACTGTTCTGTCGGCCAGCGACGGTATCGCTCGGATTCACGGCCTAGACCAGGTCGCGTCCGGTGAATTGCTCCAATTTCCAGACGATATGCTTGGCTTGGCCCTGAATCTCGAAGAGGACAATGTCGGGGCCGCAGTGTTCGGCGAGGTCCAGGCTATTAAAGAGGGAGACGAGGTCCGTCGTACCGGGCGTATCGCCGGGGTCCCGGTAGGCGAGGCAATGCTGGGCCGGGTAGTCAATGCTCTTGGTCAGCCCATTGATGGAAAAGGGCCGATTGAGAGCGCCGAGTCGCGACGGATTGAGGTCAAAGCCCCAGGTATCGTGTTGCGCCAACCGGTCAAAGAGCCCGTCCAGACCGGCCTGAAAGCCATCGACTCAATGATCCCCATCGGCCGCGGGCAGCGCGAACTCATCATTGGCGACCGCCAGACCGGCAAAACCGCTATTGTTGTCGATACGATTATCAATCAGAAGGACGGCGACATGCAGTGCATCTATATCGCCGTCGGGCAGAAGCGTTCTACTGTCGCTCAGGTGGTTGAGCGTTTGACCCGAGCCGGTGCGCTCGACTATACGACCGTTGTGGTCGCCAGCGCTTCGGACGCCGCGCCGTTGCAGTTTATTGCGCCCTATGCGGGCTGCGCGATTGGCGAGTACTTTCGCGACAACGGCAAGCACGCGCTCGTCATCTACGACGATTTATCCAAGCACGCCGTTGCCTATCGCCAGCTTTCGCTCCTGCTGCGCCGTCCGCCGGGGCGGGAGGCGTTTCCGGGAGATGTGTTCTACCTGCACTCCCGGCTGCTCGAACGGGCCGCCAAGATGAGTGATGCCGAAGGTGGCGGCTCGCTGACCGCCCTGCCTATTATTGAAACCCAGGCTGGTGACGTTTCGGCCTATATTCCGACCAATGTGATCTCAATTACCGATGGCCAGATTTTTCTTGAAACCGACCTGTTCAACTCGGGTATCCGTCCCGCGGTCAACGTTGGCATTTCGGTCTCGCGGGTCGGCGGATCGGCCCAGATCAGAGCGATGCGCCAGGTGGCCGGTTCGCTGCGCCTCGACTTGGCCCAGTACCGGGAGATGGCCGCCTTTGCCCAGTTCGGTTCTGACCTTGACGCCGCCACCCAGCGGATGCTGGCCCGCGGCACACGCCTAGTCGAAGTGCTCAAACAGGGCCAGTATGAGCCGCTGTCGGTCGAACACCAGGTACTCATCATTTACGCTGGCACAAACGGTTTTCTAGACCAGTTCCCAGAGTCGGCGCTCAAAAAATACGAGACCGAACTGTTTCTTTTTGTCGATACCGCCCACCCGGACCTGTTGTCAGATCTGCGCGCCAAGCGGGAATTGACGGACGATATCAAGGAGCGCCTTGAGGCCGTCCTTCGAGAGTTCAACGAAACTTTTATAGCGTAACGATGGCTACCCTCAAAGCGATTCGTCGACGGATCTCTTCAGTCCGGAACATCCAACAGATTACCAACGCCATGCGGATGGTCTCTGCGGCCCGGCTCCGTCGGGCCCAGGAGGCGGCCGAAGCAGCGCGGCCATACGCGGAAAAACTAGAGGCTGTCCTGCACAATCTAGCCAGCCAGGCCGCTGCCATGACCCCTCGTTCGCCTCTCCTCACAAAACGTGAGGAAACCAAGATCGACCTGATGCTGTATACCTCCGACCGCGGCTTGTGCGGCAGTTTCAACTCCTCGCTGATCCGTCAGGCCGAGGCTTTTATTGGCGCGCATCCGGCTCAGCAGGTCACGGTGTCGTGCGTGGGACGGCGTGGCTTTGACCATTTCCGGCGAGGACAGACACCGCTGGCGGAAGAACACATCAACTTGGGCGGGAGGTACACCGCTGGCCTGGCCCACGACATTGGGCTGCGGATGACGGAGCGCTTTCTGTCTGGCGAGTCGGACGGCTTCTATATTCTGTACGCCCGCTTCCGGTCGGCTCTAGTCCAGATCCCGACCGTTGATCAGGTGCTGCCGATTGTACCCAAGGAACAGGACGCTTCGGCTCCACCGCTCGATTATTTATACGAGCCGAACGCTCAGGGGCTGCTTGATCGCTTACTGACACGCTACGTCGATATGCTGCTGTATCGGGCCATGCTGGAATCGGTCGCTAGCGAGCACGGGGCACGGATGACGGCGATGGAGAACGCCACCAATAATGCGGTCGAGATGATTGATACGCTGACCCTGGACATGAACCGGGCGCGTCAGGCCGGCATTACCCGGGAGCTGCTCGAAATTGTGGCAACCGGTGAATCCTTGAAATGAGGGACACGTTATGAATGAGGGAAGAATTACCCAGGTGATGGGCGCAGTGGTAGACGTCGAGTTTGAGAATAGCAATCTACCACCGATCTATAACGCGCTCCAGGTCACAAACCCGACGGTTAGCGACAAGGAGTGGAACCTCATCCTTGAGGTCGCCCAGCATCTTGGAGAGAACACCGTGCGCTGCGTGGCGATGGACAGCGCTGAGGGGTTGGTGCGGGGTGTTCCGGTCCGGGATACCGGTAATGTGATTACCGTCCCGGTGGGTGAAAAAACCCTGGGACGAATTCTGAATGTGGTTGGCGAGCCGGTTGACCAGGGCGAATCGCTCGACGGCGTGCCACGCTCGCCCATCCACCGTCCGGCCCCGACTTTTACCGACCAGGCGACCGAGGTTAAAATTCTGGAAACCGGCATCAAGGTCGTTGATCTGCTCGCGCCCTATCCGCTTGGCGGCAAGATTGGGCTGTTCGGCGGTGCTGGAGTGGGCAAGACGGTTATCCTGATGGAGCTTATTAACAATGTCGCCAAACAGCACGGCGGCTATTCGGTTTTCGGCGGGGTTGGTGAGCGCACCCGTGAGGGCAATGACCTGTGGCTGGAAATGCAGGAGTCGGGTGTCATTGATAAGACCAGCCTGGTCTACGGCCAGATGAACGAGCCGCCCGGGGCTCGCGCCCGGGTGGGACTGTCGGCGCTGACCATCGCCGAGTATTTCCGAGACGAAGAGCACCGTGACGTCCTGCTGTTCATTGACAACATCTTCCGCTTTGTGCAGGCCAACTCCGAAGTGTCGACCCTGCTGGGCCGGATTCCCTCAGCGGTCGGCTACCAACCCACCCTGTCAACCGATGTCGGCGATCTGCAAGAGCGCATTACCTCGACCAAGAACGGCTCGATCACTTCAGTCCAAGCCATCTATGTGCCGGCTGATGACCTGACTGACCCCGCTCCGGCAACGACCTTCTCTCATCTCGACGCCACTACCGTGCTCTCGCGCCAGATTGCCGAGCTCGGCATCTACCCTGCGGTTGACCCCTTGGACTCAACCTCACGTATGCTTGACCCGAACGTGATCGGCGAGGAACACTACCAGGTGGCGCGCAGCGTGCAGGAGATCCTCCAGCGCTACAAAGACCTGCAAGACATCATCGCCATTTTGGGCATTGATGAGCTGTCCGAAGAGGACAAGGTTGTGGTGGCCCGGGCGCGCAAGATCCAGCGTTTTCTGTCACAGCCGTTCAGCGTCGCTGAGCAGTTCACTGGCACCCCGGGTGAGTATGTCCGGGTGGCGGATACCATTCGCAGCTTCAAGGAGCTTGTGGATGGGCAGCACGACGACCTACCCGAGCAGGCTTTCTACATGGTTGGGACGATTGAGGACGCCCAGAAAAAGGCCGAAACCCTGGCCGCAGAGTGAACAATGGTCTCGTCTTTGGAGTCACCGTTATGGCAGAAACACTCCGTCTGGTGTTAGTCACCCCCGAACGCACCCTGCTTGACGAAACGGTCGATGAGGTCAGCGCACCGGGTACGGTCGGGGAGTTTGGCGTCCTCCCGAACCATATCACCTTTCTGTCCTCCCTCCAGGCCGGTCGCCTCGAATACAAGCAGGGGAGTCGCTCCACACGCTTAGCGCTCAGCGGCGGTTTTGCCGAAGTCGTCGACAATGTGATGAGCGTTCTAGCGGATCGGGCTGAATTCGCCGACGAGATTGACCTTGAGGCCGCCCAGGCCTCGATAGTCGAGGCCGAAGAAAAGCTAAAAACGCTTGGCGAGAGCGACCCTGACTACGCCGAAACTGCTCAGACTTGGCAGTGGCAACAGGCCCGGGTCGCTGCCGCTGCCGGGCGCTAAGAACTCTCCGTTTCTCTTTTCCCACGCGTCATAAGATTGTCTGAGAGGGGATTTCTTCTTTTGCGAAGTGAGAGGTGGGAGGAGCACTGTTAACGAGATGTGAGGCCGGGGCGCTGTTTGAGGTACCGGAGCCGCTTCCGTGTGAATATTCCAGTCGGCTAGGCCATAGCCTCGTATCAGCCCCGAGTTTCTCCAACTCCTGGCATTTTTGAGCGACCCTTTTGGCGATCCGCAGGTTCCACTTCAGGACTTCTTCCTGGTCAAAACAGGCCTTCTTTTCTCGGTCGCCTCTTTTCTTCGCTCCGTAATGTCTCCGGCCACGCACCAGGAGAAGCGCTCTACAAGATTGGTCGTGCAGAGGTTCAACGACCGCCTCTGTTGCAACTGTGGCTCTGCTTGGGATGAAGCGGATTGGAAGTCGTCCAGCGTGCCCTCCCGCAGCTGCGGGAGGGCACGCTGAGAAGGTTTTATGCCACAGGGGATTAGAACTTTTCCTTGAAGGGCCGGACTTCCAGTTCGGTGGTCCAGGCGCTAGGGTCCTGATGGGCCAGATGCCAGTAGGTCTCGGCAATGGCCTCGGGCTTGAGCATGTCCTCGGCCGTGAACTGAGGGATGCTGCGGCCGGGGATGTCGATCACTCCGTCAACATTGACCCAGGCGACGTGAATCCCCTGAGGGCCAAGATCGCGCGCCATTGATTGCACCAGGCCACGTAGCGCGAACTTGGCCGGCCCAAAGGCAACCGAGCGCGGGCCTGCCTTGACGCCAGCGGTTGCGCCGGTGAACAGCATGGTCCCGCGACCTTTGGCGATCATGTCGGGCACGACTTCCTTGGCGCTCAGAAACGCCCCGTACGCGTTCACCCGCCAGGTTGTTTCGTACTGTTCGGGCGTGACATCGGTGATCGTGCCAAATAAACCGCTGCCGGCGTTGTAGAGGAGAACGTCGGGCGTGCCGAGCTGGTCACGAATTGTTTTGAAGACGGCCGTAACCTGCGCCTGGTCGCCGATATCGGCTGGGACCTCTAAGACCCGGCCGCCACCCGCTCTGATCTCTCCGGCTAGTGAACTGAGATATTCCGCCCGACGGGCGTTGATGGCAACCGCGTAGCCCTGGGCAAAGCGGCGGGCTAGGGCCGCGCCCAAGCCCGGACCAACGCCGAGTACCGCAGCTACTGGAAGCGATTGTGCGTCTGACATAATGGTGTCCTCCTTATATTGTTACTTGTTCAGGTCGTTGAGCAGGACTGCGTCACTGATTTCCAGCTTAGGAGCGGGCTGCTCGTTCCGCGCTTTGTCGGCTTCTTCTTTGGTGAAGGCTCCGGTTATGGTCCGGCTGCCTTCCGGGAGGGCGAGGCTTTCTAATTTGCCACGGTGGGATTTCAATTTTTCTCGGAATTCCTTTGCACTTCCATTGTACGAAGCCGCTCTGGTCGCTGGGATGAATGTAGCGAAATCTGCCGCCTTCTTCTAGGTGGCAGTGTTGAAAAGGCCCCTGGCTTTTTCGTGGCGGCATATACAAAAAGACGGAGCAATAGAGACCGAGACTTAGCCGAGAAAATTCAGCCGGCCATTGATCGTATTGAGCAGAGTGACCGGAGAAGATCTCATGCCCTCCCTCGTTTGATACCCGGCTCTATCGCTACCCGCCGCCTTCATATCCCCCTGTAGGCTGCGGGTGCGTCGATTCCGAACAGAAGAGTCCTAAGAGTTGCCACTGCTCGGACTTTCGGTCATGATCTAGAATCCCCGGCAAGAGAGTCGATACCGTCTGCTCTCCGATTCGTTGCGCTCTGCCCTATCAAAAGCTGGTGTGGATTAAGAGAAGACGTATGATGGATAAAGAGTTGGGTAGTGTGATTGATGACGAGCTTGACAAGGACGAGGAGGCTGAAGAGCAACGACGGGTCGAGCTGCTGGCTGAGCTGGAACGCTTAGGCGAATTGCACTGTATGAGCTGCCAGCGCCCGCTATGCAGCCACGCCTATGTCATCTGCGTAGCCGTCGGCTTCAAGACCACCCCGCGGTGTGTCGGCTGCCTTGCTGACGGCTATGGTCGGCCCCCGTCCGAGTTGCTGGTCGACGCGCTTCGCTACATTCGACGGCACCCGTGTTACTGGAGCGGCTGGCGGTGGGCTAACCAACACGAGGGCCAGCCCAGGAACCTGGAGCGACCGGCCTGTATCTGGCCAGAGGACAGTCCGCCCGAGGCGGCACTCAGAACAGACAGTCACGAGCCGGTCCTGCACGCTACGGCCGGAGCCGATGCGGTGTGGGATGCCGGAGATATGAGCTGTGGTGATCTGGTGCTCAAACTCCGGCTGCGGATGGAAAAACTGCAGGCCGGACAGTTGATGGCCCTGACCGCCCATGATCCCGGCGCACCTCAGGATATCCCGGCCTGGTGTCGTTTGACCCGTCATACCCTGGTCGCTGCTAGCCATCCCCACTATTGGATACAGCGCCGGGCGGACTGAGCGGGGCAGACAAGTGGCCATGGAAAAACCAGGGGGGCACACCGAGGCCACTTTAGCTCTCACCCTTCTGAGGTCTCAGGGCAATCTTTTCGCCATACACAAAGCGGGGCCGGAGCCTGTTCAGAATTGCCGGTAGCACCGTCATTGAAACGAGCAAACACGCCCCCATATTGAGCGACAGCATAGCGCCTAGGTAGAAGTTGGGGCGGAAGTTCGAGGTCAGAAAGACCATGAATCCGCCGATAACAACCACGGAGTTGAAAAAGATGGCTTTCCCCGAGGTCGCCATGGTCACGGCGGTGAGGTGCTCCTGGTCAGTCAGGCCTTCTCGGACTTTGACTTGATACTTGTTGAGAAAGTGGATGGTGTAGTCAATACCAATGCCAATGACCATAGAGGCGGTCAGCGATTTGCCAATCTCCAGCGGGATATTGAGCAAGCCCAGCAGGCCAAAGCTAAAAATCATAACGAGACTAATTGGAATGACATTGATCAGGCCTGCAACCCAGGAGCGGAACATCAGGGCAGTCAGCACAAAGACCGCGCCTAGCGAGGTCACCAAACTCGACAGCTGACCGGACACAACCAACTCGTTCATCCGGTTCAGCAGATAGCCGTTGCCAGCAATACCGATTCGAAAGCCGCTGTTCGTTTCCCAGCCAATGACTGTGGGCTCAATGCCGGCTAGCCAGCGACCAAACCGGACCGTTAGTGCATCAGTCGCCGCATCGGTATCTCCATTATGGCCAAATTCCTGGACGGCAAAATCCCGGATCGTTTGCACCACCCGTTCGACATCCTGGGTTCTATCAGACCGCAGATAGACTGTGACGTTGGCGTGTTGGTAGTCATAGTCGACGATTTCATCAAAATCGTCCGGATCGCCGGAGAATGAGTACAGCAGGAGATACTGGGCTACTAGGTCACGCGAGCGAGGTACGATTTCCATCTCTGGGCGGTCCTCATTCATGACCCGGTTCATGCGTTTGATATATTCGGCCAGCGACAGCGAACCGCCCACGTGAGGATCCTGCTCGACCGTGGCTTGGAGACGGTCGAGTTGACCGAGTAGCACCGGGTCTTTGAGCCGATCCGCCTCCCGGCCCTCAATCGCTACATAGATGGGTACGGTCCCCTGAAATTTTTCGCGCAGAATAGTGTCACCGACCCGCAGTTCGTGGAGTGAGTCAAACATGCGGATGACCGACGCGTCAACCATAATGTGCTGGGCGCCAAACAGACACAGCCCAACGACGAGCGTGGTTGGTGTCCACACCGCCAGCGGTCGGCGGGCGACCCCCCGTCCTAAGCGTGACAGCAGGCTGGCTGCCCAGCCGGTGGCCGCTAGGTCTCCACTGCGGCTCATCTGCCTGCGCAGGCCACGGCTGACGGTCGGCGACAGCAGACTCAGCATGGCTGGCAGTATGGTCAGTGAGAAGACCATGGCGGCCAGGATGCCAACTCCGGTAAAGACGCCAAAATAGCGAACCGGGACCATGGCTGCGGTCAGAAAGGAGAGGAAACCGGCGGCGGTGGTCAGCGAGGTCAAAATGACGGGCCGCCACATCTCGCGCATGGCCACAATCACGGCTTCGGACGAGGATGTATTCGGATGCTCTAACAGTTCATCGTAATAGCGACTCAGAATATGAATACCGTCGGCGACTCCAACCGCCATCAGCACGACCGGCATCATTGAGGTGACAAAGAACATCGGAATACCGACGGCGGCCATGATGCCCAGGGTCCAGATCACCGCGGCGATGACGACGGCTAGAGGCAGCAGGACACCGCGCAGGCTGCGATAGGTAGAGTACAGGGTGGTCACAATCACCACCAGGATCAGGGGCAGGAAGGTTTCCATATCACGCCGGCCCTCTTGTTCGAAGTTGACCTCAAGCGCACCGCGGCCGGCTATATGGAAGGATTCGGGAACGCCGCTGGCTTCTTTGTCCTGAACCATGTCGCGGATCGTGGTATACACCGCCATCCGTCTGGCTGAGCTTTCCTGAGTGCCCTCCGACGGCTCCATCTTGGCCATTACCAGGAGCCCGGTGCCGTCCTGTGATACGACCCAATTGACGAACATATGATTGGCGAACAGTCTGTGTTTGAGGCTCTCTAGGGCGGCTGGGGTGTGGGGGACGACCTCCATAAACGGATCGACGTTCAGGCCATCGACCGTGCCGGTGATGTTGTCCATGGTCGCAACACTCGCCACATCCTCGTCGCGGACCGCTTTGATTCCCGGCAGAAGGGCGATTTTTTCCGAGAACTCTTTGACAATGCCCAACGTCCGTGGGTTGAAGACGCCATTTTCGTCGGGGTTGTTGTTGAATACGCCAACCATAATGAGGTCCCGTATGCCAAACCGTTCTTCGATCATTCTGTTATAGCCGATGACCGGATCGTCGGCCGGGAAATTTGCCTCAACATCACCCTCAAACCGCAGGGTTTGCAGGGGGAGGGCGGCCACAACCGTACTGGCTAGAGCTAGCCCGATGACGAGCCATCGAAAGCGGACGATCCATCGAAAAAATGACTCCACGCTTCTCTCCTATAGCAGGCTAGTCCGCGACCAAGCCGGCGGGATAGGGATGGGATTCTTCAGAACTGTCTCTGGTTTAGCAGGCGCACGCCTCAGCTTCTCAAGCATAGTCTCCTCCTAGGAGCCTCCCTTACTATGGAGAAGGGGGGTCTGCGTCAAGGACGAAATCCGATTCTTGTGAGAGGAACGAGGCAGAGATTCCAGGAGAGACCAAGAAGGCTCTTCTCTAGCAGAGACCATTCAGTCACAAGACCGACCTCTGTCATTGGGCTGCAACATCCTGACCTGGAGGATATTGTGTTCGACGGAGTGACACTTGGCTTACTGCAAAATGCGGAGCGGGCTTGAACGTGAGCGACGCTTTGAGGCTGTTGTGTTCGAGGAGCAGACGCTGAAGATTGGGGCTGTCTCCAGAGAACAGCACCGCTGAGGCGGGCAAATACGCTGGGGGGTAGTGGAGTGTGCCTCTTGTTCCTCGTGTTTCGGTTCTGGCTTCAGGAAATGTTCCTTGACTTCTCGGACAAGTTGTTGCAATGCCTTGGACATATTCTTCAAAGGGGGGTTGGGCTATGGTTATGAAGGACTATGCGGAGCAGACCTACGCGCTGCTGCGTATCATTACCGGGTTTCTGTTCTTTTTTCATGGCAGCCAAAAGCTGTTTGGCTTTCCGCTGGCGGTTCCGGAGGCCCCGGCCTTCGTTATTTATGTGGCCGGCGGTATTGAGCTCGTTGGCGGGATTTTGGTCATGATTGGTTTCTACACGCGCTGGGCGGCCTTTGTGTGTAGCGGTCTTATGGCGGCCGCCTACTGGATGGCGCATGGCATGAATGCCCTGTTGCCTATCGCCAATCAGGGCGAGCTTGCCGTTCTGTACTGCTTTGTGTTTTTGTATGTTTCGGCCCGGGGTGCTGGTGTGTGGAGTGTGGATGCGGCGAAAGCATGACCGAAGGATTCCGCTTCCTGATAACAACGCCGGCCCAGACACTGATACAACCCACGGCGCTTTTTCCACCACCACCGGGAACAATCCGACTCTCTAAGACGAGTATAGCTGAGGCGTTTCTACGGAAATGAATGGGCAAAGACTGTCCAATTCAATGGTAAACCTGTCTGGAATCTGCGACCTGACGCGCGGAGAGAGAAAACTAGCCAACACTAAAGGTATGAGAGGTCGATGATGACGACACGACGGCCGCCCGATGACGAGAAACCTCCCTTATATACCTACAAATGTAAAGACGCAGAGTACGAACAGATCAAGGACAAGGTCCGTACACAGATGTCTGCGGCGTTGAGTGGTAGACTCGGTCCGGAAGAGGAGCGCCGTTTTGCGGCCTGGTTCTGCGTTTACGGAGCGGAAACTTTTCGCCGCCGGCATGAAGGCGGACCGTGGGCCTGGGAGACCATTTTTTCTGAGATTGGACACGCTCTCCCTGATAGTTATCAATCGATTTATAAGTGGGTAGAGACGGGTCTAGAACTCCTGAAGCGTCCCTTGTTGCAAAAGAGTGGTCGTCGTCGAGAGTTTCTGGTCACCCTCGCCTGTGAAGGCGGACTACCCCTGCTACTACTACGCAGAGAGAACACGCATCTGAGCCGTTACTTCCGCGAACTGTTGACTGCCGCTGCTCATCGAGTGCGCCACACCTCTCAAGCTGATGCGAGGAAAATGGCTCCTCACATTGCCGCACGCTATCTTCCTGCCTCTTTACGCCATGATGTTGTGTTTCAACTCAGCGGTGACTTGATCCAATCCATTATTGAACTTCAGGAGAAGGTCCATGAAGCGACTGACCCTATTGCGTCGCTGGATCGTCTGGAACCGCAGTGGCGGGACCGTCTGCCGTTATCAGTGGAAGATCATACGGTAGAAGCATTGCTGAGAAATCTGATGGGGGAGGCCAAGAATCTTGCCCAGACAGAACGGCAACACTGGCGTTGGCGTTGTTTCCTTACTCGACGGGGGGAGAGTTGGAGTATTGAACGGCACCTGGAGTTGCCTAAGCGTGTGACCGGTGCCAGCCTGCAATCTTTGTTGGAGGACTGGGAGGATTCTCCTGCCCGCTTACGGGTACTGCTGCAAACGCCAAATGGCCCTAAGCCCATCGCGGTCCTCACGCGACATGAAGGGACAGGTGACCAAATGGTCTATCTGTGTGAAGGATTGCGCAGAGAAATACGGTTGGAGGGGAGGGAGGCGGAAGCGGGAGCCCGTCTGTTCCTGAGTCAGGGAAGCAAAAAGATAGAGCTGCCGTCGGTGGGCGGACAGGAGCTTGGACCTTTGCCGTGGGTGTTTATTGAGCGCGGTTCGGGCTGGGAGATGTGTAGCGAAGGATCAGTGCGGTGCCGCGAAGCGTCGGTGCGAATGTTGGCGCCGGATGGGGGGCACTGTGTAGCGGCTGACGTGCAATGGGAAGAACTGGGTCAGGCTCCTGACTTTGAGCGGACTCTGTATCAGATCGCAGGAACGGCCGAGTGGAAGCACTCGGGACTTGGTATCTGCAAGATACGTTGTGCTAGCCAGGAAGCGAGTGAAGAGCATTTTCTTTTGAGAGGTGATGAGCTGTCCGAGCTGTCAGCGGTTTTCAACCTTACCCAGCCCTTCCTAGGAATGCCGACCCTTTGGGTGACCGGGCAGGATGGGATACGCCGGATTAACAATGGTCTGCTTGAATGGCGTCCGGTGAACCCGCCTGAAAGCGACTGGCGTACAGACGCAGCGGCTTGCGCAGGCAAGGTATGGATACGGTATCGGGATACCGACGGCGCTCTACGCTTCCGTCGCCAAGTCGAGGTCGTACCGACTACTACCCGCGTTGAGGTGGCCCAAGTAGGCGCACCCACAGAGGAAGGCCTAATCCGTCTCTCTGGGCTGCCTGCAGTTCGGATTACTGTACCGGAGAGGGCGGGTTGTCAATTCCGTACGCGAGCGGTTGTTGATGGCGTGGAGATCGCCTGCCTGAGCCAAGAGAATCTCTCGCAATTTAGCGCTGACCTGCACTGGCCCGATGGTCGCGCACTGACGTTGACCTTGCCATTTCCTCGCTGGATGGCAGCCTTTGTTCGGGCCGGGCGGATATTACCCCCAAAGCAATGCATGGTTCTAGACCGTTTAGCGGCTGTCCAGGCAGTGGTACAAACCCCTAATGTAGGAGAACGGTTCTATCTCAAAGGGAGGCTGAGGGCACGCGATTCGGTATACGACGGTCTGGAACTATGGGAATCTCTTCCTGCGACCAGTGAATGTATTGATTTTGATCTGCACCGTATTCAAGACCGGCTTGGTTCAATGATGGCGGCGACTGATGACTTAGATGCTTTTGTTGCCTTAAGAATTGTCGACCAAGCGGGAACTCCCTTGGCCGAGCTGGAGATCGCGCGGTTCGATGTGGCGCTGAAGCCTGACCCTGCCCATAATCGCGTTATCCTTCCACTAGATGATCTAGAGCGGCTGAGTGATGATTGGGGGGAGCGCATCACAGTCAGGATGCTGCCGCTGTGGGAGCCTTCTGCAATGCCAACCGAGTTAAACTATGACAACGCGGCTAAGGCGTGGATGATTCCTGATGAATCACAACCGGGTCCCTGGTGGATACTCGGATACGATGCCGACTGGGCGCGTTTCCGGCCCCTCTTGTGGATCGTGGAAGGGGAAAAGACCGTTGCCGAATCCAGCGAGTTGGTACAGGCCGTGCGCGAACCGGATCCAGAGAGACGACAGGAAAAATTGCGGACGCTTGTCAACGACCTTGCCGCCGACGCAGAGCATGCCGACTGGACGCGTATATTCGACTACCTGCAGCTTACGCGGACGTATCCGGCTAGTAGCATTGATCTCTTTCGGCATTTGATAGGATGTCCTGAGGCTATGGTTATGGGGTTGCTTAAGAGTGGGGACGAAGAATTCAATCTGCTCTGGTCGCTCTCGGATCAGTTGCCGTTCTCCTGGTATTTGGTACCGGTCACTTGTTGGCATCTCGCTGCCAAACGTTATTTTGATACCCTGCGCGCCGGGCTGGGCGACTCAGATCCTGACGGCAGGCTGCTCGTGAGCGTGTTCGAAAAATTTCGGCAACGGGTTGCTGCCCGTCAGGGTTTTTTCAAGTCGGTGTGTGACTGGATCGGGGAGTGTCTATTCCCCGAGCAAAATTTTCCCAACAACGAACTGACGATAGCCCGCCGTCAGAAGGAATTACCCATCACATTCATACGGAAACACGAGCAAAAGCTGCAATCGAATCATGACTCTGAAGAAGAGTTTCCCTATGGTCCGAATGTTATGCAGTTGACTGAACAGCCGAATTTTCCCCCACAATTCTGCTATGACCACTTGGACCGTCGTTCTCGTCCGGTTCGCTGCGCCCCCTTTATAGCGGCCCAGATAAGCTTAGATGCTCAGGATTACTCTAAGAAGCTCTTGTTTGAACTACGCCAGTTACGCGATTTTGATCAAGAGTGGTTTGACCACGCCTTTGCTTGGGCGCTGTGTATTGGCCTTGCCGGGCGTCCCACTCTCGCAGAAGGAGTGCGTCCGTGAGGATTTTCACTTCCCTGGCTGAGCAACTGAATCGAGGTGCAACGCGAGCCGCTCTGGGGCTCTTGAGTTTTCGTAGCGATGTGCTACGCGAACATCTACGGTGTTTATTCCAGAGTCCTCCTGGTACAGGTGACGCTTTCCTGGCCGATCCCGTCTTTGAAGCCACCTTTGGATGGCGTCCCGGCAAGACCAATCTTGGTGAGCTCTCCGGCAAGCTTCTCCATCCCGATATTGTCAAAGCACTGCGCGAACCGTACAAGAATTTCACTAAGGAATACACCTTTTCGGAACGCCCTTATCTGCACCAGTTAGAAGCCTGGCAGGCTCTCATCAAAGCAGAGCCACCACGTTCCGTGCTGGTAG
Organism: uncultured Binatia bacterium (SeqCode); assembly: GCA_965214605.1. Taxonomy (GTDB): domain Bacteria; phylum Desulfobacterota; class Binatia; order Bin18; family Bin18; genus JAAXHF01. Next base: position 2,757,024 of record OZ243961.1, read on the forward strand.
CTAGTGACACCGGGTCTGGCAAGACGGAGTGCTTCCTGGTGCCTGTTTTACACGACTTGGCAAGCGAGTTGGATAGACGCAAAAGTAGATTAACAGGCGTGCGTGCGCTATTTCTCTACCCCCTCAACGCCCTCATCAAAAGTCAACGTGACCGCCTGACAGCCTGGGCGGAACCCTTTGGCGGAGATATACGCTACTGTCTCTACAACGGTGATACACCGAATGAGGGAAAGCCCCAGTGGCGAAGTGAAGTTTGCGACAGGAAGACCCTACGGGCCAACCCGCCGCCAATCCTGGTCACGAATGCCACCATGCTGGAATATATGCTGGTACGCGCTGAAGATAAACCGATTCTGGAACAGTCTCAGGGTAAACTCCGCTGGATCGTTATTGATGAGGCGCATAACTACGTTGGCTCCCAGGCTGCAGAGCTAGCCCTTTTATTGCGCCGAGTACTTCATGCCTTTGACTGTCGTGCCGAAGAAGTGCATTTCGTTGCGACCTCGGCAACTATTGCTGGCTCAGGGAACAATGCCGAGGATTCGTTACGGGATTTCCTGGCCGATATTGCTGGGGTGCCTCCTAATCGGGTCTCAGTGGTGTGGGGAAAGCGCCATGTGCCCTCATTACCCGCAGTATCGCACGGCAGAAACCGCCGCTCCCCCGTAGATGTCTCCGCTCTTGGCGATCTCTCGCCCCAGGAACTCTTCAAGACATTAGCGAGAGACAGTCGGGTCCGCCACTGGCGCTCAGCCTTACTTAAGAAAGCCCATTCGCTCTCTCAGTTGGCTGAGATGGGCGGGGGCAATGATGACAAAACGGTTTGCCATACCAACACTACCTTGCGTCTTCTAGATTGGTGTACCCAGGCAGTAGACCAAAAGGGCGAGCCGCTGTTGCCGCTCCGTTGCCACTTTTTCCAACGCGCCCTGAAAGGTCTCTGGGCCTGCGCGAATACCGACTGTCCCGGACGTCGTCAGACCCCTCTTGATGACCGAGACTGGCCTTTCGGCAAGGTTTTTCTGGAGCGTCGCCAGCTCTGTGATGCCTGCGAAAATCCAGTGTACGAGCTGGTACAGTGCGGCGCATGTGGCGCCGAGTATCTTTCTGGTGAAGAGAAGGTAGTGGAGGAGGGAGACGAGCGTCTCGAACCGCGCCTGGCCCAGGATGAGGACGAATTCCAGCAGGAATTGGAATCGTTGGTTGATGAAGATGATGCGGAAAGCGAAGAACCAGCGAAAGAAGAACCGCGTGATGGACTACTCCGCCTGCTAGTGAGGTCGGATATCGCCGAGTCCAATCCCGTTGGTTTACGGTCCAACGGCTTTCTCGACTGGGAGCAGCATGAAGGCATCCGGGTGCATCTGTTAGTGCCAGACCCTGCTGATCGTTGCCTGCGTTGTCCCTGCTGCAATACTCGGGATAGATATGGCAATCTCTTCCGTCCGGTACGGTTGGGTGCCCCTTTCTTACTACAGACTGCTATCCCAATCTTGCTTCGGCACCTGCCGCCTTACGTGTCAAATACTACTGACCTGCCTTTTGGCGGACGACGTCTTATCAGCTTCACCGACAGCCGTCAGGGCACGGCACGCTTCGCAGTCAAGATGCGGCTTGAAACCGAGCGCGATTTCGTACGCGCCGTGCTTTATCACAGCGTGGCGGATCGAGCACGATCGACTGATAGCCAAGATCTGGACAAATTGCGGCGGGACATAGCCGGGCTAGAGCAGGCCATCGACTCCTCGGATGGGCTGATCAAGGATGTGCTGACTAAGACGCGTGATGAAAAGCGTAACGAATTGCAGAGCTTATCTGCCCCTGCTCTCGGCCGTCTGAGCTGGCACGACGCGCAGGACAAATTGCTCAACAATCCCCGCTTTGAGCGTTGGCTATTGCCACCTCTACGCGAGCAGACGTTGGACTTGGTGGATCGTCGACTAGCCGAATTATGCTTATGGCGGGAGTTTTTTCGACGGCCTAAACGACAGTTTTCCCTCGAAACGTTCGGATTACTGCAGCTTGGATATCCGGCAGTGGACAAGATCAATCGCGTCCCTCCCGTTGCGGCCCATCACGGGGTGAAACTAGAGGAATGGCGATCGCTAGTCCGGGTGACACTTGATTTCTACATCCGAGGCGGCCAGTCAGTGACAATTCCCCGTGATATGTTGCGCTGGACCGGTTATCCGGGAAGCCCTACTCTGGTCATCGCGCCTAGACAGGAAAAAGTCACTAAAGACCAACGGTCCTGGCCGTCGGTACGCACTGCCGCCACACGTCGCTCCCGTCTGGTACGGCTTCTGGCCTACGCTTTGAGATTGAATCCAGAACAGTCACAGGATCAGGGACAGATCCAGGAGTTCTTGGATGTTCTATGGAAAGACGTGAAACCCTTATTAAACCGTACCGAGTCTGGCTATAATCTGGAACTCGGGCAACAGGCTGAGATCATGCAGGTGCGCGAAGCCTGGCTCTGTCCGGTGACACGCCGACTTTTGCCCGTCACGTTTCGTGGCGTTACGCCTTATCTCCCCGAAAAGCCGGATGATGATCTAGCACGTTGCCAGAAAGTCGACATGCCCGTCGTGCCGCATCCCTTTTGGCTGGAGGCGGATCAAGAAGCAGCGGAGCAGTGGCTGGAGACAGACCCTGCTGTATGTCGTCTGCGCGACTTGGGGGTGTGGAGCAACATGAACGATCGTGTCGCCCGCTTTAGTCCCTATTTCCGTAGCGTCGAGCATTCGGCCCAGATTCAAGGCGTTACATTGAGCCAGCGCGAGAACGATTTTAAGGCTGGAAAGCTTAACCTGTTGATCTGTTCGACCACTATGGAGATGGGCGTCGACATTGGCGGTCTCACGGCAGTGGCCATGAACAACGTCCCGCCTCACCCGGCTAATTTCCTTCAAAGGGCAGGACGCGCTGGGCGACGCCGTGAAAGGGCCGCCGTGAGCTTTACGCTCTGTAAAAGTACTCCACACGGGGAAGAAGTGTTTCGGAATCCCTTGTGGCCCTTCACGACGGCTCTGTCGTCTCCCCGGGTTTCGTTGCAAAGTGCGCCAATCGTCCAGCGTCACATCAACGCCTTGAGCCTTGCGGCTTTTCTTGCGCAAGTGGGATCGGATAGTCTCCTGCGGCTCACAACGAGTTGGTTTTTTGAGAGTACGACTGACGACAGCAGCGCTCCCGCAAAGCGCTTTCGTGATTGGTGTCAGACCGCCGCCAGGAATGATACCTTGCAGAATGGCATCCGCCAATTAGTGAGACACACCTGCCTTGACGGTCGCTCGGCTGAGGATTTGCTGGATAATACTGCTGGGATGCTCGGGCAGGTTGCTGATGCCTGGCATGCTGAAATCAACGCTCTGCTTGAGAGTCGTGAGATTGTCAAAACGCGAACGGAGAATAGTAAACCTGAGCGTGCCGTCAATTTACAACTGGAACGAATTCGTCGAGAATACCTCCTGAGCGAGTTAACGACGCGAAACTTTCTCCCCGGCCATGGTTTCCCGACTAACTTGGTCTCGCTCGTCACGACCACAATGGAAGAGCTGAAGCGTCGGCGACAGCAGCGCGAGGACAATCGTGCGGTACGCAACGGCTACCCTGCCCGCCAATTATCGCTTGCCATCCGTGACTATGCCCCCGGCACCGACACGGTGCTTGATGGTCGGGTGTACCGCAGCGACGGGGTGACGCTTAACTGGCATGTGCCTGTGGACCAGGAAGGACCGCGGGAAATACAATCCTTGCGCTGGGTGTGGCGTTGTCGGTCCTGTGGTGCCAGCGGGACTCGTCCGACCATGCCTCAGAGCTGTTTCCATTGTGGTGATAAGCCTTGCCTGACCCGCTTCGAGTATCTGCAGCCAGCAGGTTTTGCTGTTGACGTCCGCTCGCAGCCGCACAATGACATCACCATCCCCCAATACATTCCAGTCCGTGACCCCCTGATTTTTTTGGAAGGCACGGCTTGGCTCTCTCTGCCGTCATCAAGGCTGGGACGGTATCGCGTTAGTACTCATGGTTCCCTATTCCATCGTACTGACGGACTACATGGTAAGGGGTTCGCGGTCTGCCTACGCTGCGGTCGGGCTGACTCGATGGTTACAAACGAACGCCTGCCAGGTGTGTTTGCTGACGAACGCGGGAATCCTATTCCTCACAAGCGGTTACGCGGTGGGAAAAAGAACGATAAGGAAAAAGCCTGTCCCGGTAGTAATGAGCCGTGGGCCATAAAGCAAAACCTTCGCTTGGGGCTGGTGACGCATACCGAGGTCTTGGAAATACAACTGCGTGATCCGACTAACGACTGTCCCGTTGACGACATCACGGCGTATTCGCTATCCGTAGCCCTACGCCGAGCGCTCACCCAGTGGCTTGGAATTGAGGAACAGGAAGTTGGTTGTACAGTCGCACTAAGGCGAGGCAGAGAAGAAGAACGGGTGTACTCCAGCTATCTGTTTGATACTGCCAGTGGCGGAGCTGGCTACGTCTCTCAAGCGATTAATTGGTTCCCAGAGCTATTCCGTCGGGCCCAGGATATCTTGACATGTCCTCAGCGGCAATGCGACCTAGTGTGTCATGCTTGTCTGCTGACATACGACACCCAGCACCAGTTGGATAAACTCGACAGACATAAGCCGCTTGCGTTGCTGAGCGACACGTTCCTCAACGCATTAACCCTCCCTTCCGCCCTTCAGGTGTTTGGACCCAAGACTCGCTTAGAGATGGAGCCATTAGGACAGGCGCTTAGCCGTGAATTGCAGCGCCATGCTGTAAAAGAGATTCGTATCTTTCTGGGCGGCGAAGCGAAGGACTGGACACCATTGGATTGGCGATTGCATGATGAGCTCCTCCGTCTCAGAGACATACCCCTTAGCGTTCGCTTGATCGTACCTCGGACCACTCTGAACCGATTGGAATCCTCTCAACGTAATGACCTCGCTGCACTAGCCAGCGCGATAAGGGCTAAGGTTTATCTCCCTGAAACCACGCCATATACCGATAAGCCCACATTAGTAATGGAAATTGATGGCGAGAAGAGATCCACCTGTTGGGCCGCCAGCACTGTGGATGCTTTGGCGCCAAGCGCATATTGGGGGAGTGGAGAGGATGGGGCGCAGTTCGTCCGCATTGAATACGACCGCCCCTTGTCGCGCAGCATTTCAAACCGCTGGCACCAGGAGGATGTCAACGAGTTACGTTCCACGCCGGGCGCTCTACACGAGATTTCTATCGGAAAGGAGCTAGATGGTTCTTCTCACCAATTTGGGCCTCGGGCATGGCAATTGGTCTTTGATAAAGTTCCCGAACTCCAAGAGCGGTTCGATGGAAGTCAACCGCTCGCTGAACTACACTACAGCGACCGTTATCTACGCTCTCCACTTGCCGTGCTACTGCTGAGGGGAATAGTGAGCACGCTCGGTCGCTATCCGGGTGGAATTGTCGTTAATACCCGTCTATCGGTCGCCACTAGTCAATTGCGGCGAAATGATATCGCAGATCCCTTGTTGTTCTGGCATGACTGGCGAGATGCTAGTGACAGACGGACCGTCTTTGAAAATGTTTTTGAAGGATTGGGGCAATTTACGTTCTCTGAGTCAATACCTAACCGACTGCCTCATGCACGAGAACTCCGATTGACCTGGATTGACGACGTTGCCTGTATCATACGATTCGACCAGGGCATGGGTTATTGGCATGGTAAACCTCGTGCTCCTGAATCACAGGGAAGCTTCCCGTTTGAGCGACCTGTGGCGAAGCAGATTGAGTGGTTTAAATTACGTGAGATTGATATTCAAGCAGGGCATCCGTCCCATCCCACCTATTGGTATGTCAGCCCAGTTCAAAAAGCTGTCTCAATGCGTCCATGAGGAGCTATACTGAAAGGGAATCTATGCCTGAGTTTGCCTTTTCTGCCTATGTCAAGGTTGATGAGAACCGCTATCGGGAACGCTATGGTCTTGATTTTGAGGACTTCGAACCGGGTCAGGTGTTTCAACATCGGCCGGGCATCACCATCTCCCAGCAGGATAATGTGGAGGAGACGGTCGATACCCTCAATCAGGCCATGCTGCACTTTGACGCCGACTATGCGTCCCGGACCGAGTGGCAGAAGCCGCTGGGGGTCAGCACGCTAACGCTGCAACGGCTGATGGGGCTGACATGGAAGACGTTTAATAAAAAAATGCGGATCTGGCGCTGGTCAGAAATCAAGATGACCGCTCCGGTGTTCGGCGGTGATACGCTGTACGCCGAGAGTGAAATCAAAGAAAAAGCCGACGCCGCAGACAACGCGGACTGTGGTCAGTTGACCGTTGTGACGCGGGGTATCAATCAGGACGGCAAGCTCGTGTGCACGATGGAGTACGCCGTGCTGATGTATAAACGTGACAGCATTCCGTTTGACAAGGTCGGCTACTAATCGTGCGATACCCAGGATAGGCACTATGACGACGTTTTACTCGCACCGAAAAGTGGCCGAGAACACCTATATCGAAGTGGCCGGGATCGAGTTTGAGGACTTTGCCGAGGGACAGATTTTTGAGCATCGTCCGGGCCGAACCTTTACCGCTGAAGAAAGCCGGCTACACGCAATCCGCTCGCTAGATCTGTCCATGCGTCATGTTGATGCGGTCTATAACGAGAAGATCTATGGCGGGCAAGAGATTGTTAGCGAGCCTTTCCTCATCAGTGTGGTGACCGCGCTGACGACCAAGACGTTTGGCAAAGTAGTGGCCAATCTGGGCTGGACCAACATTCAGTGCCCGGTTTCGGTTCGCGCCGGGGATACGATTTATGCCGAATCCGAGATCCTCGGGAAACGGGAATCTCGCTCCCGTCCCCAGCAGGGTGTTATGCACGTCAAAACGCGGGCTCTGAACCAAGACGGGGAAGAAGTGTGCTCGTTTGAGCGGCGGTTTTTGCTCTACAAGCGCGGTCAGGGGCCGTATGAGACGGCGGGCTATTAAGCCGCGAACACGCCGTGGCTGACCTTGTTAAAATAGGTCATATCAGGATTTGTCATCGACTCCCCGACCTTGGAGTCAAGCCGCCGCTTCACGACCTGCGTGGCCCAGCGGCCGATTTCGACAATTTTGTCGAGATGCACGCCGGTCTCAATACCGAGACCGTTTAGCATATAGATCAACTCTTCAGATGACAGATTGCCGCTGGCACCGGGTGCGTTCGGACAACCGCCCAAGCCGCCACAGGCACTCTCTAGCACGCTGACTCCCATCTCCATGGCCGCATAACAGTTGGCCAGAGCCATGCCGCAGGTGTTGTGAAAATGGGCGGTCAGGACGGAGACCGGGACTCCTTCGTCAATACACGCCTGGATAATGGCTTGAATCGACTTTGGCGTCCCCACCCCGATGCTGTCCCCGAGCCCAATCTCACAGCAGCCCATGTGATAGAAGCGGGCAACGAGTTTCCCCACTGTGGCGGCGTCGACTTCCCCCTCATACGGACACCCGGCCACGCACGAGACCGCTCCCCTCAGACCAATCCCGTGTTTCTTTGCCGCAGCGGCAACCGGCTCAAAGCGGGCAAAACTCTCTTCGATCGTGCAGTTAATATTGGCTTTGCTAAACCCTTCGGTCGCACTTCCAAAAATTGTGATATACCTGACCTTTGCCTTCAGGGCATCCTGAAAGCCGCGCATATTGGGAACGAGGACGCTATATTCAACCCCAGGTTTTTGTGTGATCTGAGCCGCAACCTGATCGGTCAGCTGCATGGCCGGAATCACCCGGGGGCTGACAAACTCGCCGATTTCAATCGAAGGAAGTCCAGCATCGGTCAGACGATCAATCAACTCAACCCGGAAATCAACAGGGATAAGATATGGAAAGCCCTCAAGCCCATCACGGGCGGTGAGATCAACAATTTTGACTGCGCTCGGCAATGCCATAGGAGTGTCGCTCCCTCTCCGGAAAATGCAAACGGCCCAGCGGAGTCTATCAAGCTTGTCAGGGACGTGCAAGCGGCCGCGTCAGGAGGCAAGACCAATGAAAGCAGCACTCCCGTCTATCAATACCGCTCGGCTGCGGCTGCGTCCGTGTCGGCAGGACGATATCGACGTATTGCACCACATATGGATCGATCCCGGGGTCCGCAAATATGTGTGGGACGATCAGCTCATTGGTCGCCAACAGGCGGCTGAGGTGGTCGAGGTGAGCCTGGTGCAGTTTCAGCAGCAAGGACATGGCTTGTGGGTGATGAGGTGCGGTCGAGACGAGACGTGTATTGGCTTTTGCGGCTTTTGGCTGTTCCATCAACCCGCCCAACTGGAGTTGCTGTACGGCCTTGTTCCGCACTACTGGAACAGAGGGCTGGCCACCGAAGCGGCCCGGGCCCTGCTGCGGTTTGGCTTTGAAGAGCATGGCTTTACGGCAATCACTGCCAGTACGGATGTCCCCAATACGGCCTCAGTCCGAGTGATGGAAAAGATCGGAATGCGCTTCTCCAAACGCGAATTGAGCAACGGTCTGGAGACGCTTTATTACACCATCTCGCGCCAAACCTTCTGTTGGAGCGGAGAGCCGTATCAGCTTGAGTGGAGACGCGAAAAAATCTGAACGTGCTGGCCTAGGTCAAAGTGGAACAGATCGGTCAGAATCGCCTCCACGACCTTGAGTTCGGCCTGAAAGTCAAGTCCTGCACTTTGGAGCGTGGACAGCCGCCCGGCCCCGTACCAGGCTCCAAGCAGGGTACCGAGAAACGAGGCCAGCGTGTCGGTCTGGCCACAGCTATGGGCGATGGTGCGCAGAGCGACGGCCGGATCGTCGGGCGCGTAGGCAATCGTCGCCGTGATGTGGGCTAGGGCACGGTACGGATCGTGCGTTCCTCCCAGAAAGGCGTGGGTGAGAAAGGGTGGGGTCGGTGGATCGAAGACCTGCTGTTTAAAGGCGGCATTGAGGGTTCCCTCTGTCTCGCCGCGCAGCCCGGTGCCGAGCCGTGCCATCGCTTCCAGCAGCCTGCGTAGGGCTGTGGCGTGCCTCCTGCTGAGATGCGGCCAGCTCATCCAACACGGCGTGGCCGTGGCCGAAGAACCAGTCGCCAAAAGAGTCCGTCTGCGCGGGTTCATTGACCGCCAGCGATACCAGTGTGGCCAGAAAGGCGGTGACATCTTTGGCATAGCCCTGGTCCAGACATGCCTGCTGTCGGTATAGAGCAAAGGTTTCAAGTGGAGTCGTGCCGTGTCGGACGGCGGCCATTTCCAGATACAGGAAGAGGCCAAAAACCCCCGGAATTCCTGGACTGAACAAACCTTCACTACGATTTTCTTCTTGCGCTTGGAACATATCTAGCCAGGACTTGAGATGATCTCGACAGGCGAACGAATACCACTCGGGATACAGAGGCTCATGCCGGAGCGCAGCCATGAAGTCTCGCAAAGACGCTTCGCTAAACGGCCGTTTGTCCACTGCGTGAGCAATCGCCGCTAGCCAGGGGTGGAGGATACACAGGCGATAGCAGGTTTCGTGGGTCGGCATACCGATCGTCTTGGTATGCACAATCGCCGGCAGCCAGGTTCCCCAGGCTTCGCCCCACTCGGGCATGTCACGGGCAGTCAAAGTTTTGGGTAGCGGGTCTGGAGTCGGCGTTTCCTGGCCTTTCTGGGCGGCGCCAAACGCATCGCCATAGGCTCCAAGCAGGAGCATGCCTCTGATTTTGTCATCAAATGTGCCTGGGTTCATGTCTCTTCTCTTGCAGACGGCTTGGGTGCTCTTTAGCACGTGGGCTGGGTCGCCAAAACTCAAACGCCCCGAAGTCGTGGCCGCTTCGGGGCGTCAAACTGGTTGCGGGGCTAGGATTTGAACCTAGGACCTCGAGGTTATGAGCCTCGCGAGCTACCGGGCTGCTCCACCCCGCGTCAAGAAAAGAAAACAACACAAGAACCGTGCTGCTCGCCCTTATGCATATCGACTGTGCCGGGCGAAGTCAAGACCGGGAGCCGGAGAGAAGACCGACGGCTCGTTTGAGGGACTGGACCTCGACCGGGGCGAGCGGACGATAGGCGCCTGGGACGAGGTCGCTAAGCAGGAGCGGACCAAACCGGACCCGAATCAGTTTTTCGACCGGATAGCCGATGGCGTCGCACATCTGTCGAACTTCGTGGCGGCGTCCTTGGTGTAAGGTGAGCTCAATCCAGGTTTTCCGCTCGCTGCGCCGGATGGTATGGATCTCGACCGGTCCACTCAGTCTGCCGTCGGCCAGAGGCACGCCGTTCTTTAACCTGGTGAGTATGCGTGGTGAACACTTGCCCGTCAGCTTGACGTGGTAGGTCCGGGGAATCTGGTAGCGCGGATGAAGCAGGCGAGCGGTCAGTTCTCCGTCATTGGTCAACAATAACAGCCCGGCTGAGTGATAGTCGAGCCGACCGACCGGAAAGACGCGCTCACGTACCTTGCCTAGCAGCTCACGAACTGTTGTGCGTCTCTCTGGATCGGCCAGCGTACTGACCACGCCGGTCGGTTTGTTGAGGAGAAAGTACAGCCAGGACAAGTCGAACGACACGGCCTGGCCGTCGACGACGATGGTGTCATGTTTTGGATCCGCCGTCGTTCCCAGCCGGGTGATCGTCTGGCCGTTGACCTGGACCTTGCCGGCTTGGATCAGCGTCTCCGCTTTTCGCCGTGAACTCACCCCGGCTTGACTCAACAGCTTGTGCAGGCGCTGCGCTCGCGCGGGGCGCGTCGGCTGGAGTGGCTGGTCCGCTTGGGAGACCGGGGCATTGTGGGCGGTCCGGTGTGGCTTCCTGGCCGTTTGCTCTGCGGTGTGGCGCGTCTTCGACTGCCCCCTTGGGGCTCGGGATATCTTGGGCATGTGGCTCTCCGCCGTTGGCGATGGTACTCGCGACGTCTCCCCCGCGCACGCTGTCGAAGGCCTGGTCGGCTAAGGAGTTGAGGCTTGGTTCGTGGATGTCGGGTAGCGGCGGTAAATCGTTGAGGTCGCTCAGACCAAAAAGTTCCAAAAACTGGGAAGTTGTCCCGTACACCCAGGGCCGACCGGGCACATCTTTGCGGCCCATTTCACGAATCAGCTTTTTGGTGAGCAGTGAGTGCAGGACGCCGTCGATCGTCACTCCACGCACCGCCTCGATATCCAGCTTGGTGATGGGCTGACGGTAGGCAATAATGGCCAGGGTCTCCAAGGCCGCCCGACTCAGTCTCCCGGGTTTTTCTTGCAGCAGAACCTTGACGTATTCCGCGTTATCCGGCGTGGTGCGAAACTGGTAGCCACCGGCCACCTCGGCAAAGAGAATACCGCGGCCTGCATCTTGGTATTCGCGGCGCAGGAGCGCTATGGCTGGTTTGACTTCTGCTGGTGTCACACCAATGACTTCTGACAGTCGGCGGAGAGAGATCGGGTTGCCAGCGGCAAAGATCAGGCTTTCGGCGATCGGTTTGAGCTCGGTGGGGTCCATAGCGGCATTGCGGCTTAGAGTTGCTCTAGGCCGTGCGGGAGCGGGGTGTCCGGACTGACGGCTAAGCTTAGGAGAATAGGACCAAAGGGATCCCTTTGGTGCACATCGATCATGCGACTCCTGACCAACTCTAAGCTGGCCAAGAAGGTCACTGCAATCTGTAACCGGGTCGTGTCGGCCGAGAATAATTCGGTGAAGGTGATGCGGCTGCGTTCCCGGAGGAGATCAAGGACTAATCCCACCCGCTCGCGCAAGGAGATCTGCTCAAGGGCGATCTCGTATACCAGCTTGGGCTCGGCCTTTTTCAGCAGGTCCTGGAAGGCGTCGAGCAAGTCCCATAGACCGACATCGTGCACGTGCTCAGTCCGTTCTTCATTGGGCAGCGGCGGGCGGCTAAAGACATCCCGTCCTAGCAGCGGCTTACGGCTGAGCGTTTCTGCGGCTTCCTTAAAGCGCTGATATTCCAGCAGTTGCCGGGCCAGCTCGGCCCGCGGGTCGGGGCCGAGCTCCTCCACTCCATCCGCCTCCTGTGCGGGCAGCAACAGGCGCGACTTGAGGTGGAGCAGAGTAGCGGCCATGACGAGATATTCTCCGGCCAGGTCAAGATCGAGCTGTTGCAGGAGGTCCAGATAGTCGAGGTATTGATCGGTGATGCTGGCAATCGGAATGTCCGAGAGGGAGACCTCGTTCTTTTTGACCAAGTGCAGGAGGAGGTCGAGGGGTCCCTCAAAGACATCGAGCCTGACACGGTATGCCATCGTTTGTTGTTGCGATGCTACAGCAGAGCGTTTAAGAGAAAGATGGTGACCGGACGAATGATATCTCCTAGGACTCCGGTCACGAGCAGGCCGATAATGATGAACATCCCGTAGGGCTCAAGCCGCGCTAGGGGGAAAGCCAAGCCCTGGGGCAACAGGCCAACGGCCACCCGTCCGCCGTCTAGGGGAGGTACGGGGAAGAGGTTGAAGACCGCCAAGGCAACATTGATAATAATACTGGCTGTGAGCATGGCCGCCACCAGACCCATGGCCGCCGGTTGAGACAGGGGGAGATCGGACGGCGGCTGACCTGCATGGAAGTGTTGAAGAAGAAAGGCTGAAATCAGAGCTAAGAACAGATTCATAGCCGGGCCGGCCGCCGCAACATAGACCATATCCCGACGTGGATTGTGGAGATTGGCAAAGTTGACCGGGACGGGTTTAGCGTAGCCGAACAGGAAGGGCGAGCCTGTCACAATCAGTAGCAGCGGGAGTAAGACGGTGCCGAACAGATCGACATGGACAAGTGGGTTGAGGCTGAGCCGTCCGAGCCGGGCTGCGGTTGAATCCCCTAGTCGGTAGGCCGTATAGCCGTGGGCCAACTCGTGCAGGACGACCGCCACCAGCACTGGAACTGACCAAAAGGCGATTTTTATCGCAAGCTCCATGCCCCACAGTGTATAGCTTGACGGTTGGAGAGACAAGAGACTGGAGGCGGCAGAAAGGGGGCCCCTGATGACCACTTGTCAACAAGAGCGCATCATTCACCTGTCACCAGAGGGAAGCGTCCAGCCTGCCTGGCTCAGGGGAGTGTGTAGACGGGAGCCAGAGAGCCCAAGCCGTGTCACCTCCGAATGAGACCGCCGCTGAAAGATATCGGTGCTCTCCTCCTAATGAGGAGAATCAGTCATCGAATGATCTCTCTTACATCCGCTTGGCCGTGCTTCTCAGAGCTTGGGATATCGGGCAGGATCTGGCCGGTTCGGGTGAACTCGTACAGCCGTTCCTGAGAGCGAATTGGGGGAGTGGTCGCTCTGCGCAGGTAGTGCGAGCGACCGTCGGCCAAGACTTCCCGGGCCTTGGTTGAGTCGGCTAGCTGAATGTCCAAAATATGCCCGAGTTGGGTTTGGAGCTTGGGATCAAGCACGGGAAAGGCAACCTCGACCCGGTAGTCAAGGTTGCGTGGCATCCAGTCGGCGGAGGCTAAAAAGTACTCCGGATCGCCGGCGTTCTGAAAATAGAAGATACGGGCGTGCTCCAGAAAGCGGTCAATAATAGAAATCACACGGATATTGTCCGACACGCCCGCAAGACCGGGTCGTAAGCAGCAGATGCCGCGGACAATGAGATCGATCTGCACTCCGGCCTGGCTGGCGGCGTAGAGTTCTTCGATGAGGGTTTTGTCAACCAAACTGTTGAGCTTGGCAATGAGTCGAGCCGGGCGGTTGGCTTGGGCGTGCTCGATTTCACGCCGGATACGGGCGATCATGCCGTCTCTCAGCTGGGTCGGGGCAACCAAGAGATGATGAAAGTCCTGGGGCTCGGTATAGCCAGTCAACATATTGAACAGCTGGGTCAGATCTTCCCCAAATGATTCCTCACAGGTGAACAGCCCTAGGTCACCGTAGATAGTACTGGTTTTGACATTGTAGTTGCCGGTCGCCAGGTGGCAGTAACGACGAATTCCGTCCGCCTCTTGACGGACGACTAAGCAGGCTTTGCAGTGGGTCTTGTAGCCGACCAAGCCGTACACTACATGCGCGCCGACCTCTTCCAAGGCCCGTGCCCAGGAAATATTGGCCTCTTCGTCAAAGCGAGCGCGCAGCTCAACCAAGACCGCGACTTCCTTGCCGGCTTCGGCAGCCTTGGTCAGCGCCTGTGCGATCGGCGAGCTGGGGCTCACCCGGTAGAGGGTCATTTTAATGGCCAGGACTTTAGGATCACGGGTGGCTTCTTCGACAAAATTAGTGACCGCGTCAAAGGACTGATAGGGGTGGTGGACCAAAATGTCATTGTCTTGGATCGCCTGCCAGATGCTCGTCGTGCGCTCAAACGCCGGAACCGACAGCTGCGGCAGGGGCCGATCTTTGAGCTGCGGCAGGTCGACTGCGGCGTAGAGCTGGAACAGATCGGTAAAAGCGGTGAAGCCCTTACTGGCGTATAAGTCGGACGGTTGCAGGTCAAGCTCGTCCACCAATAGAGACAAAATGTTGGTCGGCAGATCCGTGTCGTGCTGGAGCCGCACGGCGGTGCCCATGCGTCGCTCACGCATAGCCTCCTCAATGCTGGTCAGTATATCTTCTAAGCGATCCTCGGGCAGCTCAAAGTCGGCGTCACGGGTTACGCGCACCGCATGACAGGACAAAATCTCATAGCCCCGGTACAGGCGTGGTAAGTAGTGTTGCAAAACGTCTTCGAGCAAAATAAAGGCGTACTGGCCGGACTCGGTGGGCAGAGAGATAAAACGCGGCACCACATGACTCGGAATATGGACCATGGCCAGGGGGGTACGCGGCAGATGCGACCGGCTCAGCGACCGCAGCCCGGCTACTAGGTACAGCGAGCGATTGGCCAAATGCGGGAAGGGGTGGCCGGGGTCGATTGCTAGGGGAGTGAGGACCGGAAAGAGGGTTTTGCGAAAAAAGTTTTCAAGAAAGCGTTCCTGCTCGACGTCTAAGGCCGGCGGCGTGACAAACTGCACCCCCGCCTCGGCGAGTTGGGGGTGGATGGTGTCTAAAAAGCAGCGGTGTTGCTCATCGACGAGTTCATGAATCCGAGCCGAGATGGCTGCTAGTACCTGACTCGGCGTCAGTCCGTCCGGGCCAACTCGAAAGTTCCCCTCGCTAATCTGTCGCTTGACACCGGCGACGCGGACCATGAAGAATTCGTCCAGATTTGAGCTGAAGATGGACAGGAACTTGATCCGTTCCAACAAGGGGACACTCTCGTCCTGGGCTTCTTCCAGGACCCGTTTATTGAACTCTAGCCAAGACAGCTCTCGGTTGATAAAAGGGAGTTCTCCGGTCGGGGATGCCGGGGGTGTCGAAAGTTTCTCGCATGAGGATGCCATGTCGGACTCCTCCTTGGGGAAGAACGGTGAGGCTTGAGAAACCGCTGCGCAGCATGATCTCCTCAACCGTCACCATACCGGCGACAATAGTATCAGCCCGTTCAGCCTTGAGGCCAGGGTAGACACGTTCTTCAGCAGGAATTGTTCCCAATTGTTCGAGGAACGTGGTAATTACAGACCGCTGTAGCGGGAAAAGTTTGTTTTGACAAGATGGCGGCTTTTTGCGGCGTGGCAAGGACGATGACCTCTTCTTTGATCGGCGGCTCTCCCCGGCCTCCCTGTTGGCCTTATTCATGCGACACAGGGCGCGGATAGTGCCTCCGAGTCCGATCAATTCTTCATGTGCTTGAGCCGGAGCGAGGACGTCGGCTAGCTGGGCGGCGATTTCCCGGCGCAGACCGACCATTTCGTCCGGACGTGGCGGGTCATGGCGAAAGAAGCGGGCGGTTGTCCGGACCACCCCGAGTGGCAGGCTGACGGCCGACACGATGTGGCCGTTGCTGATGCGGGTGAGTTGGAGGCTGCCGCCACCCAGATCAAGGACTAGACCGTTCCATTCGGGCCAACGACGGAGCACGGTCTGGGCACCGAGACACGCCTCTTCTTCGCCGCTCAGGATGTGAACGCTGAGCCCGGCGTCCCGGTGCAGAGGGTCAAGCAGGCTCATTTTATTGGCCGCGTCCCGGACCGCGGCGGTGGCTACTCCAATCCTGCGCGTGTCTTCACCACGGATTTCGTTCAGGAAGCGGTCGACCGCTTTGAGCGTTTTCCGAACGGCCGACGGCTTGAGAAGCCCGGAAGCACCGCAGCCTAAGCGGGTCGACACCCGCTGCTGAGACAGAATCTCAAAACCCTGTCCCGGCTTGATACGGGCGGTGAGCAAACGGACGGCGTTTGATCCCAGATCGACAAGGGCGATACGTTCAGACATAGTTGCCAGGGAGCGGGCGATCTACGGTTTCTGGAACGGGTAGACCGTCTCCTGAAATTCCTCCTCCAATCTGCCGAGGTCGTTTTCTCCTCAAGAGGGCCTGCCTCCACCTCAACACAAGCTCTTTGGAGCCCGTCGTGTTGTGTTTTGTCGGAGTTCTCCAGAAATTAGGTACTTCAGTCGGGGAGCAATTGCAGGAATCTCTCCGTTATTTTCCTTAGAGGCAGCATATTGTCCGTACACAGCATGTGTTACAGGAGTGTTACAGCCGCATGAAATATGGACGTTTTAGAGGAAAAAGATGGGGAGTAACCCCAGGGAGCCCTCCCGACAGGCGAGGGATAAAGGTGCGGGGAACGCTTTCTTGATAGACTGTGTGGGATGAGAATACGGTGCGGCTCGTTTGACGGCGCTTGTCTTGATGAGGGGTCTCGGTATTGAGGAGCTTCGCTCAGATGTGTGGTGTGCCCTTTTTCACCCCTCTGTCAAACAGAGACTCAGTTCCTGCCCAGTACTAGTTGAAATCAGGTTGATGATGAACACCCGGACACTCGCCCGGGGTTCTGCATCCTGTCACCTCACCCCTTCCCACTCCTGCTCTGCGATCAAGAAGAACAGTCGCCGAGGGGAGTGGTGATGATGGGCTATCCCGGCCCGGATCACGATTGGTAGCAGCAGCATCCCGGTTTTCCGTGTCCCTTCTATTCGTCTCGGTGTGTTAAGCCCCCTCCCCATAGCTCCCCGCCTAAGGGGCTGATAGGGAAAGAACACCCAAGTGCCTGTCCACCCGAGTCTGTGCCATGACGTCGACTTCGGTCCCTCAAGCGATATCTCTTGACCGTGACGCTGCCCTTGCCGACCTGGTGATTGCGGCAGAATTAGGTCAGAATGAGCGGGTTCGAACGGGTATCACGAGTTTGCACCCCGCCGACATCGCCGACCTCCTCGACGTGCTTGAAGAAGCCGAGACCAAACAGCGGGTCTTCGGTTTTCTGCCGCCTCAGCTGGCCTCTGAGGTGTTGAGCTTTGTTGCCCCGCCCACCCAAGAAATTTTGACCCGGGAGTTGTCCGACGCTGCCCTGGGCACGGTCGTCAAACACCTCAAATCGGACGACGCGGTTGATCTGCTGGCGACGCTGTCTCCTCAGCGGACGAGCGCCGTGCTGGCGTACGTCTCTGGAGAGCTGGCCGCCGAGATCAGCCAGCTGATGCGCCATCCCGAAGATGTCGCCGGCGGCATTATGCAGACCGAGTATATCGCGGTTGGGGAAGGGGCTCGGGTTGAGCAGGCGATTGAAACCATCCGCGCCCATGTGGATGAGATCAGCGATTTGCACAGCGTTTTTATTGTCAATACGGTCGGCCATCTCGTCGGTGTCCTGCCGCTCAGAAAGCTAATCCTGGCTCGCCCAACCGATCTGGTCGAACGCATTATGGCTCGTCAGGTGATCTCGGTCCGGGTCGATCTCGATCAGGAAGACGTCGCCCAGGTGTGTCAAAAATACGACCTGGTGTCCCTGCCGGTGGTGGACGCCGCGGGGAAGTTAGTCGGGTTGATCATGGTCGATGATGTGGTCGACGTACTCGAAGAAGAAGCCACCGAAGACATCTATAAGCTGGCCAACCTGAGTCAGGAAGAAGAGGTATTTGAACCGCCGTGGCGGTCAATTCGGCACCGTCTGCCGTGGTTGGGGCTCAATCTGATCACGACCAGCCTGAGTGCGGCGGTGATTGCCCTGTTTGAAGACACGATTCAGGCCTTGGCCGTGGCCGCGGCGTTCATGACCATTGTCGCCGCCCAAGGAGGGAATGCCGGCATTCAGACTTTGACCGTGACGGTGCGCGGCTTGGCGCTGGGCGAGGTGAGTCTGAAGCATGCCAGGCGGGTGTTGTTCAAAGAGCTGAGTGTGGGGCTGGGCAACGGGGTGATTCTGGGCGTCATTGCCGGAGCGGTTGCATATCTGTGGGAGGGAAGTCCCCTGCTGGGCGGGGTGTTGGCCCTGGCGCTCGTTCTTAACCTGGTGGTGGCGGCTTTCGTGGGCACTGTAGTGCCGTTTTTGTTGGACCGCAGCGGGATCGACCCAGCGGTGGCGTCCAACGTCTTTGTCACCGCTTGTACCGATATTTTTGGCTTCTTTTCCTTTTTAGGAATTCTGGCCCTGTTGTGGGGCTTGGTATAAGTGGCCCTCCCGTTGGGCCGGATGACTTCCTTGGGGTGGTGAGGTGCTCAGCCGAGCGGTCCTGACTCCTAGCGGGTGCTGTTCAGCGCATAGTCCACAATGTCAAAATTCCGTATATGGGCCCGACTCGCGTAGGCATCGGCAACCGGCTCTGACACAATAAACGGCACCTGCTGCTCGCTGAGCCCGCCGTGTGAACGGAGAGGGACATTGCGGAGCTGTGAGAGATCGTGCTCTACAGGGCTCGTGCCAAGAGCCGTATCTTGATCCCCAATCACGACCAGATCGCCCTCGCGGTCGGGCGGCAGGCCAAACTGTGTGCACGCCTGTTCGCGTTCATAAACGGCGGCGACGCCGGTCAGTTCTTGTATAACGCCGCCGACTGTGTGGGTTGTGAGGGACGGGCAGTAGACGCGGACGAAGGAGCCTAGGGCGCCGTGATGGACGACATACGGATCGGTGATGGGGCAGATGACACGGGTTGTGCCGGGTTCAAAATGGTGATCTAGGACCTCCTGCAGAAAAATCACCCGAGGTTTGAAATTCATGCCATGATCGGCCGTTAGCGCGACTGTGGCGCCTTTTTCGGCAAACTCGCCCAGCCGGGCATCTAGGCTATGATAAAAGGCGTCAGCCTCAGGACGACCTGGGGCATGTTTATGTTGCACATAATCGCTCAAGGACAGATACATGAAATCCGGCCGCTCGCGTTCAAGGAGACGCAGGCCGGCGTCCAAGACAAACAGCGATACGTCGGCCGAGTAGACCTTGGGTTGCTCCCGTCCAACGAGGTCGAGAACGTGGCTGATGCCGTTGTCCTCTGTTGTACACTTGGCCGCCCGTTCAGCAGAGAAACACACGCCGCCCCTGAGCCGATGTCCGAGCATACGGCGCAGTTTGTCTTTGGCGGTGATAATCACCACCTTGCAGCCGTTGTGGGACAGTACGGCCGGCAGCGTGTCACAGCGCACATAGGCCGGATCGTCCAGCATGACTGCCTGGTTTTTGAGCGGATCGAAAAAATAGTTGCCCGAAATCCCGTGTACGGACTGAGGCGCACCAGTGACAATCGACAGGTTGTTGGGATTGGTAAAGGTCGGGACCGCGGCTTCAGCAATGGTGGCAAAGCCGGTGTCGCAGAAGGCTTGCAGGTTGGGAAGAATCCCCTTGTCAAGCCCCCGCTCAATATAGGCTGGGTCGCAGCCGTCAACGCATACCACGACCACTGGTCGACGTGGAACGGCGTAGGTTCGATTCTGCAAACTCACCGTTGGGGCTGAAGCGGGCATGAGCGACATATACCTGACTTTCCGCTCAGCAAGAAGAGTCGGGCGTCGGTCAGCGAGTGCACCTCTCCACTGGCCGCTGCAAGACTTTCTCAGCAGCCCGCCCGGCGCCGGGTTAGTCGTCTGTCGTGGGTGTTTGTTCGATTTGGATCAGGGCGCTTTGAAAAGCTTGAACCGAAACCCGATAGTCGCGCATCAGGCGACGCGCATCGACAAGGTCTTCGGGACGGGTCCGTAAGTGTTGAACGAGACGGGAAGCTGGCTCCTGTTGCTCGATGTCGGAGGAGGCGGAGTTTGCATCCGGATCCATAAATATTCCTTTCTGACTGATAGATTTGTGTTGAGGAACACGTTAACAGACACACCTCAGTCCGCAAGGGGGGACACGAAGAGCTGACAAACAGAGTGGCCGTTTCTGTCACGATACCTCGGCAGCTCCTCGCAAAAGCCTTGATACATGAGGAACTTCGGCTGAGAGACCTCTGCAACATCGAAGCGGAAGTTGACCAAACAGCATGATGTTACAAAAAAATAGGCAATGACATTAAAATAACGATGTTTGTCTTTCTGTCGTTCTGAATATTTTTAGAAGTAAGATGAACAAAAAGGACGTTCTCTCACGCGATTTTCTGCACAGCACGGCCCGTCCTCAGGTCTACGGGAGAGCGTTAGAAGTCCGAGGAGACGACAAGAGCAGCTCGGACAGCCTGTATCTGCGTTATGCCGATTACCCGCGGCAGACTCTACGCACAGACTACTAGCTGCAGTGGGCGCGTGTGGGGAGCTGTCTGCGAGGTGATGCTGACGATTATAAAATATTCTAATATTTTTTTAAATTTTAATTCTTCATTGCTTATATTCCAATTTCTTGTGTATCTGCTATGCTCTGAAGGAGTCGACTCACGACATGCATCGTTGAGATCTCCCCAACTCAACGAAGGCATAAGCCCGCAGGTTTCCCCTCCTTTTTCCTGCGGGCTTTTTTCATGCGGCTGGCTCCAAGACTTTTTGGAAGATTGAAGATGGTCTGCACTTACAACTCCCACCCTAGTGCTCAACCTTCAATACGGGTCCCCTCACTATCACCGGCCGCGAACACCGGCTGAACGATGGCCGCTTGCAACAGGGGGCCCATCGCTTGAGCGATGCTGGTAGACCAACGTCCTGGCGCAATCTGTTTGAAAGCCGCATCCGTCCATCTGAGATTATCCTCAGAACGGGTGCTGTTCTGAGTGAAGAAGACCGTAGTTTGAGGACCAAGATTTTACCTCCGACCGAGAGGTCGGTGTGACTCCCCCGGAGGACGAGCAGGGCGATAATAACCACAGCCCCGACTCTATCGAGTGAGAGCCCTGGGATAGATGAGGCCCATGTGTACCGCGAGTCCATGTTACAAGAATGTGAAATTTAGGGCCTGGTGGTCGATTTTTGTGGACCACAATTGGCGACTTTGCTAATGGTGGACATGCGGGTCGGGACTAACGGCTTCGGCTGCATAGGACGCCTCAGTTTGCACATCGCCTGGGCGTGGTTGGACATCGTCCACGAGATCACAGGTGCGCAACCCATCTGCTGGATTTAATCCGGTTCACGGTCGCTGCCCGCTCGGCATTCGGACTGAGAACGAAACCATGTGGCTTGAGAGCAAACTGATGTCTTTCAGCACTTTCACCCGAACCGCTGGGGATGTCCGACATTGGGGTCAGTATCGTTGGCGAGTGCTCAGGACAGTGCCGCCCCCCGGAACTGTGGCAGCCCGACTTGAATGCTGGGGGGCTTTGGGACAGGGTTGGCCCTGGTGCTGCAAGCCGGTGGTATCCCGTACTCTCTGTCATTGTTGGGCTGATCTTTGCGGTCAACTCGTCGGTTCACTCGTATATGATTCTGGCCTACACTAATGCTGACTAGGTCACACTGAACGGTTGGATGTTCCTACATGATAAACGCGACCGGTCAGCTGCTCGGGACGCTGCTGCTGCCGATCGGTCGTCTACTTCAGATGGAGGAAAAAGGAGACGATGATCTCATCCGACTCGGAAGACCGTCATTGTCAACTTTTCTAGTATGATGCTGCCACGCCGACAATTTTTGCGCTATCTGGGGATAGGAACATACGCGGCACTATGCAATCCCCTGCTCCTCGCCGCTACTGCACCACGAGCGAGTGGTGCGGCCTGGAGACCGTCGTTTTTTGATCCCATCGTCCCCAGCACCGCCGACCGACTCAGGCTGCCGGCCGGCTACCGAGCCGACCTGCTTGGCGTATGGGGAGATGAGCTGGGCTTTCCCGACTCGACCCAAAACCGCGAGCTGACCTTTGGGTATAATAACGACTTTCTGGCCTATTTTCCCGTTGCCTCCCGGCAGGACGATACCGCGGCTGAGCAGGGCGTGCTGTGGGTCAACCACGAGTACCCTAACCCGCTCTTTGTCAGCGGTTACAGTCGTGCAGACGCCAAGGCCGACCGACCCAAAACGGTAGAACAGATACGGGCCGAAAAGCGCAGTATGGGTGGCAGTGTGCTCTACCTCCGGCGGGAGGCAAACGGGGGCTGGACGCGAGAGTATCATTATCGCTATACCCGTCGCTTCACCGCCTGCGGTCCGCGCTTTGATTTTGATGGACCGGCGGCCGAAGCCATCGCCAACCTGAGTGGGCGCCAGGACTGCTCCGGCACGCTGGCCAACTGTTCGGGTGGGGTCACGCCTTGGGACAGCGTGCTGTCGTGCGAAGAAAACTACCAGGTCTACAATGCAGAGTTTCGATGGAGGGATCAGCCCGACGAGGCCCTTGCCGACATACAGTTTGGCTGGGTGGTTGAGGTAGACCCCTTTGGCGAACTGCCGCCCGTCAAGCACACGAGCCTGGGCCGCTTCAACCATGAGAATGTCGCGCTGCGCCATGACGGGCCGACCGGGCGGCTCGTGGTGTATCTCGGTGACGACCGGGCCGATCAGTTTGTGTACAAGTTTGTCAGCGCCCAGCCGTTTTCTGCCTCGGCCTCGCGGCTTGAGCAGCGGGCGGTGCTGAGCCGGGGGACCCTATACGCCGCCGACTTTCGGCACGGCAGGTGGCTGGCGCTGGACTGGGAGGTGCAGAAAAACCGTGACAAATGGCAGCAATATAATAGGGGACGGAGAGAAGATGAACCGGCTCTCAACTCGCAGGCCGATCTTCTCATCCATCCCCGGATCGCGGCCCAGGTGTTAGGCGCCACGCCCCTGGACCGGCCCGAGGACTGTGAAATACATCCGGCCGACGGTTCGGTGTACATTGCGCTGACCAATAATATACCGCGGGCTAACTTCTACGGTCAGATCGTGCGCTTGATAGAGGACAACGACAATCCCGAAGGAGAGCGCTTTCGGTTTGAATTGTTTCTGCTCGGCGGCCGCGAGAGCGGCCTGGCCTGCCCCGATAATCTGGCCTTTGACAGGCAGGGCAATCTGTGGGTGGCATGTGATATGAGCAGCTCGCTCCTGGGTCAAGATCCCTATCAGCCGTTTGGCAACAACGGGCTGTTTGTTGTGCCTACCTCCGGCCCCGGAGCCGGCCAAGCCTCTCAATTCGCCTCCGGTCCCAAAGACTGCGAACTCACCGGTCCGTGGTTCAGTCCCAACGACCAGACGCTGTTCCTGTCCGTCCAGCATCCGGGAGAAAACAGCCCCAGCCTTGAGCGGCTGTCAAGCCACTGGCCGCACGGCAGCCCAACCCTCCCCCGCCCAGGCGTGGTAGCGATTCGCGGCTTTCCCCGGTCCTGAGCCGACGAGAGATGTCGCCGCTCCATATCGAATTTCGATACGCGTCGTGTGAGGGGCGTAACGGACAAATAACTGCTCTGTCATTCTCCCGTAACATTATTTTTCTACCTTCCTTTCCAACTCTATAGGGAAGGAAGGAGAAGGAAGCGATATGAAGAGACAAGGCAGCTTGCTGTGCGGTGGGCTTATCGCTGCAGGATTCCTGTTGGCGAGTCCTGCATTTGCGCAAGAGAAAAGCGTGGCGGTTGAGATTCTCGACATCCTCAAGGCCAACGGACAGATCAGCGACGAGCAATACCGCGCTCTGATGAAGAAAGCCCAGGCTGAAGAGGAGAAGGTTGAGGCAGCGGCCGCCAAGAGCGAGGAGAAAAAGCCCGCCCCCAAGACCATGCGCGTTTACTGGTCATCAGGGCTGCGAATGAAGTCCAATGACGGAAATTTCTCGCTGAAGGTCGGCGGTCGGATCATGAACGACTGGGCGATCTACAGCACCGACAGCGACACGCCTGACACGTTTCGGAGTATTGGGGACGGGACAGAGTTTCGGCGGGCAAGGATGTACCTCGAAGGCGAGATCTATAAGAACATCAAGTACAAAGCCCAGTACGACTTTGGTGGCCAGGACGCCGACTTTAAAGACGTGTACATCGAACTGAAAAAGATTCCCACTCTGGGCAATCTTAGGATCGGACATTTCAAAGAACCGATGTCGCTTGAAGAGTTGACCAGCAGCAAGTACATCACCTTTATGGAACGCTCGCTGTCGAACGTGTTTGTCCAGGGCCGTAACACCGGCTTCCAGATTGCGAACAGTTTTGCCGACAAGCGGGCGACCGCCGCGATTGGCGTGTTCCGCGATGTAGGCGACTCAGGCAATGGGTTTGGGAAGAATTCAGACTATAATGTGACCGCCCGTGTAACCGCTCTGCCGTGGTATGAGGACAAGGGGAAGCGGCTCCTGCACGTCGGCTTTGGGTACACCCACGAATTCCGTCACGATGCAGAGAGCATGGTCCGTTTTCGGGCGCGGCCGGAAGCCCATCTGGGGCCGCGCTTTGTCGATACCAAGGCTTTTCCGGCTAAGAGCGTCGATTCTTTCAACCCTGAGTTTGCCGCGGTCTACGGGCCGTTCTCGCTGCAGGGCGAGTACATGTTCACTGAGGTGAACTCAAAAGAATATGACGACCCGAGTTTTGATGGGGCCTACCTCTACGGTAGCGTATTCCTGACCCCGGACGATTATCGTCGGTACAAGATCTCGAGTGGAGCCTTTGATCGGGTCAAGCCGGCCAGAGATCTGAGCTGGAGCGGGGGCGGGTTTGGAGCGATTGAGGCAGCGGTGCGCTACTCCCAGCTCGATCTGACCAACGGTATGATCCGGGGGGGAACGCTCAGTACTCTTACTGCGGGGCTCAACTGGTACCTAAACCCGAATGTCCGCTTCATGCTGAACTACGTTTATGCCGACCAGAAGCACCCCCACGACTTTGAGGCGGACATCGTTCAGATGCGCGCCCAGGTCGATTTCTAAACGCTCATCGCCGGCGGCCACGGCTGGCCGCCATGTTGCACCAGTATTCCAACGGAAGGAAATTGTTATGAAAATGAAGAAATTTGCAGTCCTTATCACCGGACTCGTGCTGAGTCTGGCCATCAGCGGTCCGGCCGTCGGCCAGGTGACAGTGGACCCCAATCTGCCCGCCTATGAGAAGGTCAGCGGTATCTCAGGCAGTCTCAACAGTGTGGGTTCGGATACCCTCAACAACCTGATGACCCTGTGGGCCGAGGGATTCAAAAAGGTCTATCCAAATGTGAACATCCAGATTGAGGGCAAGGGGTCAAGCACTGCGCCACCGGCCCTGATTGAGGCCACCGCCCAGTTGGGTCCTATGTCGCGGGCGATGAAGAGCAGCGAGATGGACAAATTTGAGAAGGAGTTCGGCTATAAGGCTACCCCGCTGCGGACCTCACTCGACTCTTTGGCCGTGTTTGTAAATAAAGACAACCCACTCCAGGGCCTGTCGCTGGACCAGATCGATGCCATGTTCTCTAAAACCTTGCGCTGCGGGGCGGCAAAAGAAGTCACGGTCTGGGGCGACCTCGGTCTGGGTGGTGAGTGGGCCGCCGTGCCAATTAGCCTGTACGGTCGTAACTCCGCCTCCGGGACCTATGGCTTCTTTAAAAAGCAGGCCTTGTGCAGAGGCGACTACAAAGATACGGTCAAAGAGCAGCCGGGTTCAGCCTCTGTGGTGCAGGGGGTGAGCGAGGATAAAAACGCCGCCGGGTATAGTGGTATCGGCTATACCACCTCTGGCGTGCGGGCGCTGGCCCTGTCCAAGAACGGCGCCAACTACATTGAGCCGACCCAGGAGACTGTGGGCTCGGGTCAGTATCCGCTGTCGCGCTTCCTGTTCATCTACATCAACAAAACGCCCAGCAAACCGGTTGATCCCCTAGTCCGCGAATTTGCCAAGTTTATATTCAGCAAAGAGGGGCAGGAAGTCGTGGTAAAGGACGGGTACTATCCCGTCTCTGCCCAGATCGTTACCCAAGAACGGGCCAAGCTCGACTAGGCAATGTTTGTGTGTCCGGGCTCAATTCCAAACAAGCCGGGAGGGGGGACAGGCCCCCCTCCCCCTTTCCTGCTCCACCACGATGGTGGTAACCTAGAGGGCGAGATATGAACGCCTCTCGCCCTTGTCTGTCAGGCCGGCGTTGAGAGTCTCATGTCAGAATCACGACAACGCGTCGAAACGCGACCGTCCTCCCCCTATTCCACCGACCGGGCCAAGGTCGATGTTCGGTTGTCGGCGACCGAGGATAAAGGCCGGCTACGCCGTAAGAAGATCTACGATAAGGCCGTCGGCTTGATGATTACCTTTGGCGGTATTGCGGTTATTCTGAGTATTGCCGCTATCCTGTTCGTGATCGTGGCTGAGACGTTGCCTCTGTGGTCGGCGCCCAAGACAGAATTTGGTGGCGCGGTCGCGCTGTCCGAGGTGCTCGATGGGCAGGACGCTCGTCCGATCGCCTTTGGTGTTGAAGAATACCAAGAGATCGCCTATGTGGTGACCGAGCACGGCGTGCTGTACTTCGTCTCGCTTAAGGACCACACCGTCCTCCACGACTACGAAATACGCCAGCTCCAGGGACAACGCCCGACCGCGGTGTATCAGAACGATTTTGAGCACAGCCTGGCGATCGCAACGGCAAACGGGAGCGTCGTGCCGGTGGATGTCGGCTTTGTGATTAGCTATGATGACCAGAGCAGACGCATTATTACGCCCCGCGTTGGCGAGGAGGAGGCAATTCTTGTCGATCCTCAGGGACGGGCTATTCAGCAGCTCGTGTACCGGACCGGGGAAGATGACGAGGGCATACGTATTGCGGCGCTGCTCGGTCCACGCTCCCTGCTGTTCTACTCCCAGATTGAGCACGAGTCGTTTCTAGGCCCGACCGAGACCCAGGAAAATCGGCGCGAGCTTTCCTCCGAACTGCCGGCCGATGTCACTGCTCTGGCCCTGGACTCCTTTCTCACCAACCTCTTGGTCAGCACGACCGACGGCCAGCTGTTGCACTGGCAAGTCGAGGATCCGGCCGCGCCGCGTTTGATCCATAGCTTTCCCGTCGGCGACACCCGGAGCGTGTTCGCGACGACCCTGGGCTGGATCTTGGGCGAGCGCTCGGTCATGGTCGGCGATAACAGCGGCGGGGTGAGCGTCTGGTTTCAGGTCCGCGACCAAGACGCACCGCGCGATAGCCCGTACCGTAAGATTCATGTCCTTCAATCCCATCCCGCCGCGTTGACGACGATGAAGCCGTCGGCTCGTAATAAAGGCTTTCTCACGGCCGATTCCCTCGGAAACATCCTGCTCCACCACGCCACCTCGGAGCAAACCCTGGTCGAACTGCACACCGACCGGGGAGCGGGAATTGAGATGTTGTCCTTTGCGCCACGCGCCAACGGCGTCTTTGCCATTGATAGCCAGGCTACGCTGTTCGACTGGTCGCTTGATAACCCGCACCCCGAGATCACCCTGACTACCCTGTTTGGCAAGGTGTGGTACGAGGGCTATCAAGAGCCCGATTATACCTGGCAGTCGAGCAGTGGAACCGATGATTTTGAGCCGAAGTTCAGCCTCTCGCCGCTGGCCTACGGCACGATCAAAGGGACGTTTTACGCGCTCTTGCTCGCGATTCCGCTCAGCCTGTGCGGGGCGCTCTACACCTCTCAGTTCATGCATCCGAGCCTGCGCAATGTGGTCAAGCCCTCGGTCGAGGTGATGGCCGCCCTGCCTAGTGTTGTCTTGGGTTTTTTTGCCGGACTGTGGTTGGCGCCGCTGGTGGCCGATATGATGCCGGCCATTTTTCTGATGCTGTTTGTCTTGCCGGGCGTGACCCTAGTCGCCGCCTTCGTCTGGCATATGGTCCCGCTGTCGGTCCGAAACACCCTGAAACCGGGGATTGAGTTGGTCTTTCTGGCTCCGCTGCTAGTGCTGGTGGTGTACGCCTGTGTGGCTCTCAACGATCCGATAGAGGCCACCTTCTTTGCCAACGATTTTCCCCAGTGGCTGTACGCCACCACCGGCTCCCGCTACGACCCACGGAACTCGCTGATCGTCGGCTTTGCCATGGGCTTTGCCGTTATCCCCATTATCTACACTATTTGTGAGGATGCTTTCTCAAACGTGCCCCAGCACTTGGTATCTGGTTCGCTAGCGCTGGGAGCAAACCGCTGGCAGACCGCGGTCCGGGTGGTCCTGCCAACGGCCAGCCCGGGGGTCTTTTCGGCGATCATGATCGGCTTTGGCCGGGCGGTGGGGGAAACCATGATTGTGTTGATGGCAACCGGTAACACGCCGGTCATGGATTTCGATCCGTTTAGCGGCTTTCGCGCCTTGTCGGCCAATATCGCGGTTGAGATTCCCGAGGCGCCCCACGGCGACACCTTGTACCGGATCCTCTTTTTGGCCGCCCTGCTGCTGTTTGGGTTGACCTTTGTGCTGAATACCGCGGCCGAGGTGGTACGACAGAACCTACGCGAGCGTTACAGCAAGATCTGAGGATGGTTGGACTGAGGGAGGGCTGTGAATAAGTATTTCTGGAAGAGCGGCGATCCGTTTATCTGGCTGACCGGCGGAGCACTGGGTTTTAGTCTGCTCATGATCGTTGCCTTGCTCTGGATCGTGGCGGTCAACGCTTTGGGCTTTTTCTGGCCCGACCGGCTCCTAATGGCCCGCCTCAGCGATGGAACCGAGTTAATGGGCCAGGTCCGTGACCACGAACAAATTCCCCAGACCGCAGACGGTCATGATGTCAAGTATCGGACCCAGTTTCAGGTTGCCAACCGCGACCTCTACGGGGTGGATTTTCGCTGGATCAACGACGACCTGATCGTCGACCGCTGGTATCCGAAAGAGGCGATCTACTTTGAGCGTCTGGAGTGGGGGGCCTTGTTCGGCTTTCTCAGTTCGGTCAGCGTTGACGGTCAGGTGGTGGCAGAGGGCTTTGAGCAGAGTTGGCGGGCCTTCCAGGACCTCCACCCTCAGACAGAAGGCATCCGCCACCAGATTGAGCGTATCGAACGTCAGGAAGTCGGGAATATCAACTACGAGATTGAAAGGCTGCGCTTGCGTATTCGGGGCATTGAGCGACGCGAAAATGACCCCCAACGCGCGACCGAGCGTATTCGTCCCCTTGAACAAGAGATGGCGGCCTGGCAGCAACGCTATGAGGAAATTGCCGAGCGGCTGTCGGCCCTGTATCAAAAAAACGCGCGCTACGAGATTGTGGTGCAGGCTGCCGGTGGAAAACACAAAAACCTGCCGCTTGCCCAAGTCGTCCGGGCCTTTCTACCCAACCAGCTGAGCTGGAGTGAGAAGGCCGAGCTGTATGCGACCAGACTCTGGGAGTTTGTTTGGGAAAATCCACGCGAGTCAAATACCGAAGGTGGTGTCTTCCCGGCCATTTTCGGTACGGTCATGATGGTCATCATCATGAGTATCGTGGTCGTCCCGTTCGGGGTGGTGGCGGCCCTGTATCTACGTGAATACGCCCGACAAGGACCCCTCGTCCGTGCGGTACGGATTGCAGTCAACAACCTGGCCGGCGTGCCCTCAATTGTGTTTGGGGTGTTCGGCCTGGGCTTTTTCATTTATCTGATCGGCGGGTCGATTGATTCCTTTTTCTATGAAGACGCCCTCCCGACCCCGACCTATGGGACCGGCGGGATCTTGTGGGCCTCGCTGACCCTGGCGCTGTTGACGGTGCCGGTTGTCATTGTCGCTACCGAAGAGTCCCTGTCGGCTATTCCGCGCGAGTGGCGCGAGGGCTCTTTAGCCTTGGGGGCTACCAAGTGGGAAACCCTGCGTAAGATCGTCATTCCCGGCGCCTTACCCGGTATTCTGACCGGAGCTATCCTGGCTATGGCACGCGGAGCCGGAGAAGTGGCGCCGCTGATGATTACCGGGGTGGTCAAGCTAGCCCCGAATCTGCCGCTCGATGGACACTGGCCATTTTTTCATCTAGACAGAAAATTTATGCACCTGGGGTTTCATATTTACGACGTCGGTTTTCAGTCGCCCAACGTCGAGGCGGCCAAGCCGATGGTATTTATGACGACCTTGTTGTTGATCGGCATTGTGATTGCCCTCAATCTTACCGCCATTATGGTACGTAACCGTCTGCGCAGTAAGCTCCGCTTTGGCACCTTCTGAAAGAGAGGTACGAGCGTATGTCAAAAGACCTCCTGGCCTCGACTTCCGACGTCGTCGTTTTCCCTCCGGGCGAGCGCGGAAACGGGAAAGAGCCGCTCTCTTTGACGGCTGGCGCGGCGGTTGAAATTCGTATCCGAGACCTGAGTCTGCACTACGGGAGCAAGCAGGCCCTGTACAATATCGACATGGATATCGAACGGGAGAAAGTGACTGCCTATATCGGCCCGTCGGGGTGTGGCAAGTCGACCCTGCTGCGCTGCCTCAACCGGCTGAACGACCTGGTCGACGGGGTCAAGATGAGCGGTAGTATCAATATCGGCGGAACGGAAATACTCGACCCCGGCTTGGATGTCACTGAGCTGCGCAAAAAAGTCGGCATGGTCTTCCAAAAACCCAACCCGTTTCCCAAAACAATTTACGAAAACATCGCCTATGGGCCACGCATTTTAGGGATCAGCCAGAAGGCGCGCTTAGACGACATTGTGGAGAAAAGCCTCAAGAACGCCGCCCTGTGGGAGGAGGTCAAAGACCGTCTGCATGAAAATGCCCTGGCGCTGTCGGGCGGCCAGCACCAACGCCTCTGTATCGCTCGTACTATCGCGGTTGAGCCCGAGGTCGTGTTGATGGATGAACCTTGCTCGGCCTTGGATCCGATCGCCACCACAAAAATCGAAGAGTTAATCCACCAACTCAAACAAGACTACACCATTGTCATTGTCACCCATAATATGCAGCAGGCCGCGCGGGTGTCCGATTACACCGCCTTTCTGTATCTGGGCAAGCTGATCGAGTTTGGCAATACGGATAAGCTGTTCACCACCCCGGAGAAAAAAGAGACCGAGGACTACATCACTGGCCGTTTCGGCTAGAAAAGGGGATCGTGCTGCCACAAGCGGGACATGCCGATCACTTTTTATGTGAGGTGCCTATGCCGTTACATACCGATCGACAGTACGAGGAAGAGCTACAACAGCTGCGCGCCAAGGTGTTGGAGATGGGCGGACTCGTCGAAAAACAGATCGGCGATGCGATGACCTCGCTCACCCGGCGCGATTCTGAGTTAGCCAAACGGACGATTCCGCGTGACCATATGGTCAACTATCTGGATGTGACGATTGACGAGGCGTGTACACGCCTGCTGGCGCTCCATCAGCCGGCGGCACGGGATCTGCGCTTTATCATGACGAGCATGAAGATTGCGACCGATCTGGAACGGATCGGCGATATCGCCCAAAACATATGCGAACGGACGTTGGAACTCAATGAAGAGCCGCCCCTACACCCATACGTGGATCTGCCGCGTATGGCTGAGTGGGCGCGTTCAATGTTACGCGATAGCCTAGATGCCTTTGTCCGTGAGGATATTGAGCTGGCGCTCGACGTGTGTCAACGCGACGAGTTCATCGATCAGCAGACGGCCGAGGTGTTCAACCGTCTGTTGGGCCGGATGACACAAGAGCCCAAAACCGTCACCCGTTCCACCCGTATCTTGTTTCTGGCAAAGTACTTGGAACGTATCGCCGACCACGCAACCAATATCGGAGAGATGGTTGTCTATATGGCCAAGGGCAAGAACATTCGGCATATTTCGCCGGTGCCAAGCTCGGTCTCGCTGTAGTGCTGCGCTTGAGGGGGCAGGAGGTCACACGCAGACGAAACGATGACGGTCACCCATCTCGGGAAGGGGACTCCTCGTGCACTTTTGCGAAAGCCGCGATGTCTGAGGCTACACGGAAAATTCTGATTGTTGAGGATGAAGACGATATTCGCAGCCTGGTACGCTACAATTTGGAGGCCGAGGGCTTTACGGTTGTGGACACCAGCGATGGCGAACACGGCCTGCATCTGGCGGCCAAAGAGCGGCCGGCACTGATCATCCTTGACCTGATGTTGCCGGGCTTATCCGGGCTGGAGGTGTGTCGCCTGCTGCGTGCCCAAGAGGACACTGCTCGGGTGCCGATTCTGATTCTAACCGCCCGAGCCGACGAGCTTGACAAGGTCCTAGGGTTAGAGATCGGAGCCGACGACTACGTCACTAAACCGTTTAGCCCGCGTGAGTTGGTCGCCCGGGTGAAAGCGATTCTCCGTCGCTCATACGGGCAGCCGAATGAACGGCCCCACGAATATTATGAAAAGGGCTGGCTGCGGATTGATTTTGATACCTACGAGGTCATCCGCGGTGGCGAGCCGGTTGAGCTGGGTTTGCGCGAGTTTGATCTGTTGAAATTTTTTGTCCGTCATCCGCACCGTGTCTTTAGTCGGAGCCAAATCCTCGATTTGGTGTGGGGTCCTGACGTGTATGTCGAGCCCCGTACGGTCGACGTCCACATCCGGCGGCTGCGGCAGCGCGTTGAGCGCGATGCCCCTAAGCCGACGTTGATCCTGACCGTACGGGGAGTCGGCTACAAGTTTAATCCCGAGGCCTTGGAGAAAAAAGGTGGCTGATGACGACCTGAGGAAGCGGAAGAGGTCATCGCCTCCCTCGTATCGACTGAGCACCGCCATTGTCGTGTTCCCAAGCCTGGCCTGTGCGGGGCTGTTGGGAATGGTGGGTTTTTACACCCTGCCCGAAGGCGGTCGCCCGGCCTGGCTGTGGTATGCGGCGCTTGGCTTGGGGCTGTTTGCGCTGTTGGGAGCTTTTTTCTTGGGTCGGAGCGTGGCGCGGTGTCTTGCTGGCTTGCAGGTCTGGGTCTCTGCCGCCCCGGAGGGCGTCCTGCCCCCCGGCCCGCTGGTGCGCAAAGCCGATGAGATCAGGAGTGTCGAAGACGCCCTCTCTCAGTTGCTGCAAGCGCAACGCGAACAGGTGCGACGTTTACACAACGCCCGCCACGTTCTTGAGGTGGTACTCCAGAGCATGACCGAAGGAGTCATCGTGCTGGACGCGAGCAGCCATATTCGTTTCTCCAACCGGGCCGCCCACGCACTCTTGGGCCTGCCTGAAGAGGTCGACTTTCAGGCCAAGCCCCTGGTGGACCTCTCCCGCCATCCTGCTCTCCACGACATGGTCCGGGCCGTGCTTGATAGCCCACCCGGGGCCGAGGCCCTGACCCAGGAGATTGAGATAGAGGGAGAGCAGGCCCGCTCGCTGGCGGTCAGCGCGATTCAGATGAACGTCTCTTCCCATTTCCTGCCCTGGCAAAAGAGGGATGGAGAGAGGAACGCGAGCAAGGCGGGCGATGATGATCCCTTCCTTGGCAAGATCGCCTCACCGACCTTGGCGGTGAGTGGGATCATTCTGGCTCTGCACGATCTAACCGAACTCAAACAGCTCGAAGCTGTCCGGGCCGATTTTGTGGCCAACGTCTCGCATGAGCTGCGCACCCCCCTGACCGCAATTAAGGGCTATGCCGAAACCCTGTTGAACGGGGCGCTCAACGATCTGCCTATCGTTACCCGCTTCCTGGCCATTATCGACCGTCACTCAGAGCGTCTCAGCCGTTTGATTGACGATCTGCTCACCCTGTCCGACCTTGAGCTAGGCAAAACCGAACTGCACCGCGACACGATTGTGTTGAGTCAGCTGATTGATGAGGTGTTCGAGCTGCTCAAAGACAAGGCCGCCAGCGGTCAGGTGCGGCTGAGTGCTGCGGTGCCGGAGTCCTTACCCGCGCTGTCTGGCGACGCCGACCGGCTCCACCAGGTCCTGCTGAATCTCGTTGATAACGCTGTCAAATACACGCCCCCAGGTGGGTGGGTAACGGTCTCCGCTCGCACTGCAGCAACCTCGGACCTGAACGGCGACAACGTGGACGGTGAGAGCGACCCGAGTCTACAAGAGAGCATCGCCCACGTTGACGGGAGGGGCAATGGGCGGGCCGGCTCTGGCTGGCTGGAGGTAGCGGTTACCGATACCGGCTGCGGTATTCC
Source organism: uncultured Binatia bacterium (SeqCode) (assembly GCA_965214605.1). GTDB lineage: Bacteria > Desulfobacterota > Binatia > Bin18 > Bin18 > JAAXHF01. The sequence goes on from OZ243961.1 coordinate 2,791,031, forward strand.
TGCGGCTGATATTCCACGCCTGACCCAACGCTTTTACCGGGCCGATAAGGCTCGCTCACGGGAACTCGGTGGGACCGGACTCGGTCTGGCTATTGTCAAGCATATTGTCCAGGCTCACGGCGGATTTTTGCATATCGAGAGTCAGCTCGACAGAGGGACGACGATGCAGATCTTTTTACCGTTCGACGGTTAGGAACAGCCCGACGCGGCATTCGAGGTGCGGTCAGACTTCGTGTGCTGAACGTTCCAGCGCCTGCAGAATCAAGTCTGCCGTCCCTGATTGGCCCCACACGCTCGAATCAATCAACATGTGATAGCGGCTCGGGTTACGCCAATCATCGTGGTAGAAGGTATGGACATAGTCAGCGCGCAGACGATCCATGCCGGTAATTCGCCGCTCGGCTTCCTCGTGCAAGAGGCTCTCGACTTCCATCACCCGCTTGATACGGGTCTGGAGCGGGGCGACGAGAAAGACGTGCAGTGCAGTCGGCTGCTGGGCCAGGACATAATTCCCGCCTCGGCCGACAATAATCGCCTGTCCGCCCTCGGCCACCTCTTCAATCAGAGACCGGGTCATCCGGACGAGTTGGGCGTCGTTGAGCCACAGCGGCGGTGGAATGTCGTAGGCTGACTCAAAGCCGCCCATGCCGAACAGACCGACCATACGCTCAATAAAGGAATCGACCCGTTCGTCTTTGGAGTCGATATACTCTTCCGACACCTTGTACTGGGTGGCGATTTTGCGAACGATCTCCTTTTCCCACACAGTCCAGCCCAAGCGGCGGCCGAGGTCGTGAGCAATACGGCTCCCGCCACTGCCATACATGTGAGAAATAGTCAGGACCGACTTGGTTCCGCTAACCATAGCGGCCTCCTTTTGAAGCAGAGAGATCGGCCATCATCACTCTCTGTGTTAGCATAACACACTGGTCTCGGGGAACGATGCCGACCACCCTGTGCATCAGCCGTGCAGTTCCGTTGCGATAATGTAGGTTTCTGCCGAACTTTTGCGCGTCGCCTGGGGTTTACTCGTCTTGACCGTCGTAAAGCTGGTGCGCAGGTCTGCCAGCAAGGCTCTGTGACCACTATCCATAAACGCCTTGAGTAGGAAGGCTCCGCCCGGTCTGAGGAGGCGGGCGGTGCACGATACGGCAGCCCGACTGAGTTCCCGGCTACGCGTCTCGTCACGCTCACGGATTCCGCTCAGCTTTGGGGCCATATCGGACAGCAGGATATCGGCCGGTCCGTCGAGCAAGCTGAGCAGCTGGCGCTGTTGGGCCGGGTCGGTGGCATCGCCCTGGACCGCAGTCACATTGTCTGCCTTGAGAGGGGCGATGGGTTCCAGATCAATGCCGATGACCTTGCCCCGGGGACCGACGAGCTCAGCCGCCACCTGTAGCCAGCCACCGGGCCAGGCGCCGAGATCGATAACCCGCTGACCGGGCCGCAGCAGACCAAAGCTGTGACTGAGTTCGAGCAGTTTATAGGCGGCCCGCGAGCGATAGCCGGCCTGCTTGGCCTTTTTATAAAAGACGTCTTTCCGCTTGTACACAGAGGGCGCTTTTACTTTGGTGCCATCCGAATCGCTCCATCAAGACGGATGGTCTCTCCGTTTAACATCACGTTTTCAACAATATGGCAGGCCAGCGCGGCGTATTCGGCCGGGGTGCCCAGGCGCTGGGGAAACGGAATACTGGCCCCCAGGGACTGTCGGGCCGCTTCGGGCAAACCCATCAGCATCGGAGTTTCAAAGATCCCCGGTGCAATCGTGCAGCAGCGTATGCCGTCCCGAGACAGGTCGCGGGCAATCGGCAGGGTCATGCCCACCACCCCGCCTTTTGAGGCCGAGTAGGCCGCCTGTCCGATTTGTCCGTCAAAGGCGGCAACCGAGGCGGTGTTAATGATCACGCCCCGTTCCCCGTCTGCCGTGGGTTCGTTTTTGGCCATCTGAGCGGCGGCAAGACGAATGGCGTTAAACGTCCCGATGAGGTTGACTTCAATAGTGCGTTTGAACGGGCCGAGGTCCAGAGGCGCGCCTTTGCCCAGAGTCCTGCCGGCGGTTGCAATACCGGCACAGTTGACCAACGCATGGATTGTGCCAAAGGCAGCGGCCGTCTTGTCAATGGCCGCCGCAATCTGGTCTTCGTCGGTCACGTCGGCCTCAACAAACAGCGCGTTATCGCCCAGCTCTCGGGTAGTTGCTGCCCCGCGTGAACGACTAAGATCAAGGATGGCGACCTTGGCACCTTTGGCAATCAGGGCTCGGCTCGTGCCCTCTCCTAGTCCCGAACCACCACCGGTCACAACGGCAACAGTTTTTTGAATATCCATCTCTCTCCTCTCGGCTATCAGTTTCCAGTTTCGCGTTCCCTGAGGCTCTTCGTTCCATCCGGGCTGCTTTTTAAATCCCACGCGGCCGGATATAGCGCTGGTAGACTTTGGGCAGCTCGGTCGGCAGCGAGGCCACATCGTCGAGCACCAAGTAGCGCGACGGTTCGCACATCTCGCGTAAATAATCATGGCCGGCCTTATCAACCGTCAGACAGAAGGTCAGCACCCCGGCCTCTTCGGCTTCGCGCAGGGCAACCATGGTGTCCCGAATACCGTACGTCGTGGAGCGTCGATCCGGACCGTAATCCATGTCTTGAGGAAAGCCATCACTCAGCAGGATTAAGAGCTTGACCCGACACGCCATCTCTTTGAGTTTTTCCAAAGAATGCCGCACCGCCGGGCCCATCCGGGTCGAGCGTTTGGGTTCGATGGCGCCGATGCGCCCTTTGACTGTCGGCGACAAAGCCTCGACAAACGACTTGACGTGGTAGAATTCGATGTTGTCCTTTCCCTGGCCTGAGAAACCATAGATGGCGTAGGAGTCGCCGATCTCTTCGAGGGCCTCTGCCATGAGCACCAAGGTCTCTTTGGTGACGTCGATAATGCGGCGCGGAGCGGCACGGGCTGGGGGCGCCTGCCGGTCATCGGACTCTTTGTCTCCGGCGTCACGCGCCAGCGGCTCGTCCGTTGAGGCGCTCATATCGAGCAAAAAGAGGGCGGCCACATCGCGCTCGGTCTGACGCCGTTCGGTGTACAGCTTGGCCGAGGGAACGAGCCGGGTGCGCATATCGACCACCGCCGTCACCACGGCGTTCAGATCATACTCGTGGCCGTCTTCAAGGCCACGCACCAGCCGATACTGTTCCGGCCGGATGCGTTGGAACTCGTGCTTGATAGCCGGGGTAAGGGCCGTATAATTGTTGAGCGTCTGAGCAAAGAATTCGCCGGCGTCACCGGTCAGAACGATCTCCCGTAAGCGACACCAACGGGTGCGGTAGTCGGCGATCTGATAGTCCCACTCGTCATAGTAAAAGGTCAGGCCTTCTTCGCGTTGGGGGTGACGGTGGACGCCCGGAATGGCCGGATCGTTCGTGGCGGTGATTTGCTCCATGTCGCCTTGGCCCGGAAGTTTCCCAGTCAAGTCGCTGACGTATAGCCCTTGAGGAGTGAGCTTGTTCTGCTTGCCCTCACGAATCTGGAGGTCGACACCAGCCTCAATCAGGGCTTTGAGTTCTTCGGCCGACAGGGGACTCTCGCCCTCTTCCTCCTCCGTTTTGTCCTCTAACTGCAACTTGGGCATATCGATCGGCTCTTGAGCCGGCGGTGGACTCTCGTCATCATCCATGTCCGGATCAATCAACGCATCACCGCTCAATTTGTCAAAGACGAGAGAGCCAAAGTCCGAAGCGTCGTCCGGGTTGAGACGAGCGGCGGCCAGCGAGGATAGGAGCCGCAGGTAGATCTTGGCCGCTGTTATGGCCGAGTCGTACACCGACCAAGTGGACGCTGTATTCTGTTGGAATCGGAGATTGTCCTCATGCACTTTGTGCCCGTTTGTGGTGAGCTGATGGGCAGAGGGCAGCAGGTCTGACCACAGTGCGCTCAGGGAAACGAGGGTTTCGGGCAGCAGGGAGGGCAGGGACGCGTCGTTCAGCCACGTCACGTCTGCGCTGAGGCCTCGATAGACCGTGGCCAGGCAGGCTTGGACACGCTGGGTTTCGGTGAGTACAAACAGTGCCTCAACAATGTCGGGATGAACAAAGCAGCGAAAATACTCGGCGAGGCCGCCTACCGGAGTCGCATCTTTACGCATGATTTGACGGACCGCGGGCGGGAGATCTGACCAGAGCCGGCCAAGCGAGAACTCGTAGGTGCCGAACTCGCGGCGGCCGGCCTGCTGAGCGGCTAAGGTACGGAACAACCGAAAGTTTTCCTCGTAGGTCTCAAAGACCTCAATCCGGCCCGGCAGGGGAAGTTCCTCGCCGCAGCTCATGGCTTCTTCAAGCGCGGGTGGGTAGGAGAAAAACTCTTGGCGTCGAATGCCGACGGGGGTGCCGGTCAACATCTGGACGTATTTACGCAGCAATTCCTGGACATCGTCGAGATCAATGCCCGGAGACATCTGGCGCAGGACCTGAAAGCTGGTGCGTGACTCCAGGGCAAAATAGGCGAGCCCGGCCTCGGGGGTGTCGACGGCGATGCGCGCGCCTGTTGCTAACCAGTCCTGGAGCCCCTTATGACCGGTTTCTTCATACGCCCGGGGTAAGGCCCGGAGCAGCGGCGGGATGGCAGCCGGAAAGGTGTTGGCGAGGCTGATCAAGCGGTGTTGCAGGTCTGGCTGTTGAGCCAGCCCCACGGCCTTGGCCACCGGTTCCAGCAACGGGAGTAGACCCGCGACCGCTGGCGGGACTGAACGAATCACCGGGGTCAGGGCGGACAGATAAAAAGACCGCAGCACTGGACTGAGGCTTGACAGGGTTGGTGGCAGACCAAAAAAAATCTCATTGGCCGCTGTGGCAGATCGGTCGGCCGCCTGTTGGACGGTGGACAGAAACGCCAGACGTTGGGGCTGACTCAAGGCCACAAAACCGTCTGGCAAACGTGTATAAAACGTCCACGGTCCAGACTCTTGGACCAGGACGCCGAGTTTTGCCCAGGCCGCTATTTCCTCGGGACTCAGCACTGGGAGGGCGGCGGCTGCCGACGAGAAATAGGACACGGCCAGAAACTCCCCCTTCCAGCCTTTGCAGCCCAGCAGAAGCCGCCCCTGCTCGGCCCAAGCACGCAGGCGCGGGCCAAAGGGGACGGGCAGCTGATCAAAAAGCGGGGCCGAGGCTTGGAAGAACTGTGTCCCAAGGCGACGTGAGACCCGCAGGACATCACGACCGATCGCGACCCATTCTTGGGCCTGCTCAAGGCCGCGCCGTCGTACCAAGTCAGGTGGAATCGCAAAATAGGCAACCGCGCCGTCGCGTGAAGCTGGAACTTGCCCAGCCAAGTCCTCGCCGACTGCCGTCCAGCGTCCAAAACCCTCGGCGCCAAACACCCGCCAGGCGGTCGGCGCTTGACGACAAAAGGCTTGGGCCAGGGTCAGTGAGATCTCGGCCAGCCGGTCCCCTGTGCTCAGAATCGTCTCGCGTACCTCGGATGTCAGCGCTTCGAGTTCGGCCGACAGCGTCCGGCCCGGTTCGTCTCCAAGCAGATGGCGGGTATCAAACCACAGGTGACGGAGGGAAGACATCAGAGATAACACCGAAGAGGACCGGCCGCCCCGCTTTAGACGTAGGTCAACCAGTGCCTATAGCTGCTGTCCGTTCCCTTGGTGAGGGCAAAGAAACGCTGTTGGAGGAAACGAGTCACTGCTCCGGGGGTCTCGCCGCGGATAGGTCGGTCGTCGAGTTCGCGGATAGGGGTCACTTCCGCGGCCGTGCCGGTGAAGAAAACCTCGTCAGCAAGATAGATATCGTCTCGCGTGAGGGGTTCTTCGGACAGGGGATAGCCGCCGTCGCGTAGCAGGGTGATCACCGTGTCGCGGGTGATGCCGGGCAGCAGTGAGGTGGAGAGGGGTGGGGTTCTGATTTTCCCCTTACGGACGACAAAAATATTTTCGCCCGGACCTTCAGCCACATGGCCCTCGGTATCTAACAACAGGGCTTCGTCATAGCCTAAAGCCCACACTTCCTGTCCGGCTAAAATGGCGTTCAGATAGGTTCCGACCGCTTTTGCTTTAGTCATCAGGGTATTGACGTGGAAGCGCTGAAAGGACGAGGTCTTAACCCGAATCCCGTTTTTCAGACCCTCTTCACCCAGGTAAGCTCCCCACGCCCAAGCGGCGACCGCCACCCGAATGGGGTTTGTCCGGGCATGCAACCCACGGTCGCCCTCGCCGACAAACACGAGCGGTCGGATATAGCACTCTTTGAGATTATTGACCCGGACCGTTTCTAAACACGCGTGGGTGAGGTGCTCAGGCGTAAACGGAATTTTGAGATCAAGGATATGGGCCGAGTCAAATAAACGCTCAATATGCTCGGCAAGACGGAAGACTGCCGAACGGCCGTCCTCACCGGCGTAGCAACGAATGCCCTCAAACACGCCGACGCCGTAGTGGAGGGTGTGAGTGAGCACATGCACATTGGCCTCGTGCCAAGCGACAAACTCGCCGTCCATCCAAATTTTGCCGTTTTCCACGCCGTCCTCCTTCGCAAGAAGCTCCCTGCAAATCAGAACACTTAGCGAAAGTCAATGGAGGAATGGGGAGCTCTTATGGGACGTACTGTCCATGGATGCGCGAAGATGGATTGTTCCCTTTATGAAGTTGATAGCGGTTCTATTGGTTGGAGTCTTATGCACAGGGACCAGTGCGGTTGGGGCGGTTCGTTACGGGAGTGCGCGACAAGAGCAAAGTAGAGCGGGACCGCCCGCTCTACTTTGTCGGGCTGCTTTCATTCATTCCTGTCGATCGAAATGTTGACGAAAAAAGAGAAACTCACGCCTCCTCTGTGTCGTGTAAGATCTGTCTGGCTTTCCTAGAGCCGGTTTTTGTGCCGTGTCTGCGGGCCGCTAGCCGGGCGAGAGAAATATGGCCTAGGAAGTGCTGCTGCTCGACTAGATGCAGCCGGGCCGAAAACGCGGTCTTGTCAAGCACGGCGAGCTCGCCGCCGATGAGGACCACGTTGCCCCCCACCACGGGAACCACCACGCTGCGCGGCCACGCCATCTCGAAGGTTGTACGGGCGGCCTCATAGCTGGAGATGCCTGAGTGCAGGTTAGTGGCAACCACACCGCCCGGAGCCAGACAGGCTCGACATTCGGTGTAAAATTCTTGGGTGGTCAAATGGTATGGCACACCCTCAACGCGGTAGGCGTCGAGCAAGATCAGGTCATAGAACCGCCGGCCAGCGGTCTGGCGCAGATATTCCCGGCCGTCCTGGACGGTGATCTGTTGGCGGCCGTCTTGGATAATGCCAAAGAAGCGTTCGGCTGCCTCAACGACAAGCGCATCAAGCTCAACGGTATGCAGCGTCACTCGCTCCAGATAGTGGTGGAGCACCATTTGCAAGCGTCCCCCGCCCAGGCCGATGAGGAGAATGCGTAGGGATTGGGGCCGCCAGATCAGAGGGAGGAGCATGGCTTGGGTATAGGCTGAGGGGAGCACAAGGGGGTCACTGAGGTCAAGCCGTGACTCGATTTCCTCAACCTGGCTGCGCGGGTGGCGGTAACACAGCAAGAGCTGGTTTCTTGTGCGGCGGACAATGATGTGGTTATAGGCCGAGACCTGCTCGTGCACGATGCCGGACCGAGCTGCGGCACGGACGGCGGCCAGACGTTGGCAAATGGCGGCCAAGTTGTGCTTTTGCCAGGCGGAGAAGACGGCCGGACGAGGGGGAGAGGTGAACGACGCTCTCTTGGTGATGAGGAGGTCCTCATCGCTGCCCTTTGAGGAGCGTGCCGAGAGTCTGTGCCGCATCCAACTCATCCAGCTCATTGAGAGTGTCCGACCTAGGCTGCGTGGGCCGCTCGGTCTTGCCCGCTCAGCCTTACCTCGGGTCCGTATTTATGGTGTCATTTGACCGTGGCGATGGCGAGGCGGTGAAGACCCTCAGTCCGAGCCAGATCCATCACACTCACCACCCGACCGTGCTGAACCTCTTGGTCGGCGCGGACCACGAGTGTAATCTCACTGCCCTTTTCCCGCTCGGCCTGGAACACGTCCTGAAGTCGCTCAAGGCTCGTCTCTTGTTCGTTCAAAAACAGGCCGCCGCTCTTGTCTAGACTCACGGTGAGGCGTTTTCGTTCCACTTGAGGGACAGCTGAAGAGGCCTCGGGCAGGCTGACGTCAACCTGTCCTTCTCTAGCCTGATTAAATGTGGCTAGAAAGCTGAAAGTGATGAAGAAGAAGATGAACATGTTCATGATGATGTCGGTCAGCGCCACCGAGTCGAGGCTCAGGTTGGGTTGTGAGTGCTTGCTAAACTGCATCGCTGAGCGACTCCTGGAGCTGAGCTTGGGTGAGCATGTCGACGAGGCTTTCGGTATGTTCTTCGGTGAGTCGGGTCAGATATCTGACCCGGGTGGTGAGGTGATGATAGATCAGATAGTACGGAATCGTCACACTGAGACCGGCGGCGGTGGTAATCATGGCTTCGTAGATGCCGCCAGCCAATATATTAATTGTAATCTGATCGCCCATTGCCTCCCAGCTCATAAAGGCGCGGATCAGACCAATAATGGTGCCCAGAAATCCCAACATCGGTGCCACCCCAACCACAGCGGCTAGTATGCCCAGATAGGACTCCAGACCGGCGACTACAGCCCCGCCTAAACGTTCAAGCCGCCGGGTCAATTCGCTAGAAGCGAACTCACGGTACACAATGGCGGCTTCAAACAGCCGACTGAGCGGGCTGGTGTATTCCCGGCAGACGCTCAGAGCGAGCGAGATATTGCCCTCGGCCAGCTGTGCCTCAAGACGTCGGTTGAGGGTGCTGAGGTGGTTCCGAAAGCGCCACAGGGACCAGAATTTGGCCAGTACAACGGCCAAGGCGACTACCGACAGGGCGGCGATTATGAACAGTACGGTGCCGCCCTTGGCTAGAAAGAGCCAGACTCCTTGATCTGTTGGTGAAATGGTGATCGTGATATCCTTTCAGCCTTTTTTGTTATCACGCTCACCGTTTTTGGCATAGCCCGGTCTTTGCCGTCGATTAGACTTCACAGTTCTTGGTCACGAAATCCTGGATCTGTTTTTTGAGCTGCGGGTCTCCTAGTCGGTTCAGCATGGCTCGGATCCCACGGGCGGTCCGACAGCCGGCCTGCGCGTTGCCAAGCGAGACGTTCAGAACGGCGGCCTCGTACGAGCCGCGAAACCAGATGGGATCCCCGGCCTGTGAGTCTTGGAGCATTTCCTCCCAGTAGGCCAGCGCTTGTTTCTTATTGCCGTTGACTTCGGCGATACGGGCTAAGCCGGCCAGGGAGACCAGGGAATAGGCTCCATCCTGGAGGTCGGCGTACAGGGTGGCCGCCTGGTCGTAATCTCTGACATCCAGATACAGCTGGGCTAGCTCATATTTGAATTTGTCTTGGGATTCGTCGGCGGCAAAGTCGTTGCGGGCAATTTTATCGCTGTACAGGCGGGCCAGGGTCCGTTTGGCGGCCTGAAGATTTTCCGCGTCGTTCCGTTTTGTGAGGGTCCGAATGTCTTGCACTAAGACCTGGTCAAGGGCTGTGAGCAGTTCGAGACGTTTGGCGGTGTCATAGTTGGCAAAGATGGCGTCCACGTTCTTTTCCAGCTCAACAAACAACCCGGCCTTCTCCAGCGTAATCAGCCGGACGCGGGCCACAGTTTCAAAGGCATCTTTATGGACCGGATACTGTTGCTCGAAATCCTCTAACAGATCGGCGATCTGGGCGGCGTGAGTGTCGGTGTCCTCGCTGAGTAAGACCGCATGCATAAACTTGACCCGGCCGCGATAGTTCCTGAGATTATCGCGTTTTTTGCCCCTGGGATTCTGCCCCTCAAACGCGGCGCTACTCTCCTCAAAGGCGACCAGAGCGCCGGCGATCCGTTCTTTGAGGTCGTCGGAGCTGATCCCTAGATCTTTGTCGGGATCTTCTTCCCACTGTTCGTAGATTGAGAAGTAGCTCTGGAGGGTGGCAAAGTCGGCCCGGAACCGAAATTCGGTATTGCCGCGAACTTTCTGGTACGCATTCACGGCTTCGAGATAATTTTCCTGCCCGTGGTGATACTCGCCAAGTCGAAAGTGCGCCTCGTGCAAAGCTTTTGACCGGTTCTTGGGATCGCGCCTGATGAGCTCTCTGGCGGCGTCCACATACAGGCGACCGTTGGTCTGATTCTGTGACCGGGCAAACAGGGCCTCGGCAGCTTTAAAACGCAGGTAGGAGGCGTTGATCACATTTTTGGACGGCTGGCTCTTTAAGTAGCTGTCTAGGGCGGTGATCGCCTGGCGTGACCTCCCGATTCTCAGCAGGGCGTCGCCGAGATAATACTGGGCGTCCTGCTTATAGCGCTGGGCGCGCGGGTCGTCTGATTCCAGGACCGTCCGGAGGACCGGAACGGCCTTAGAGTACTGGCCTTTGCGAATAAAGGTTGCCGCGTTGTTCCACGGCAGATAGGGGTTGAGGGCGAGCTTTTCGTCTTCGTTGAGCTCTTTGGCTAGCAGGGCATCGACCCTGTTCTTCCACGAGGTGTCGGCATTTTGAGATTCTTTGACCCCCAACGCCAGACCGATTGCCCGTTCCCGGGTCTCTTTGCGCTGTCTGCCCCGTTCTTGCAGGCTGCGCTCAAACAGGCTGGTGGCTTCGACTAGCTGTTGTTCGAGCAGGTCTTCGGGCGAGGGACCTTGGTTGGGGCGCCTTCCGGTCCTGGCCAAACGGCGGGTCTCTTTGAGGGCGTTGCGGACCTTGGCACGCATGCTAGTGCTGGTCGCCCGATCTTTCAGCAGCGTCTCAAAGTCTCTGATCGCCCAGTCATACTCGCCAAACTCACGCTCGCTCAGAGCACGTCCAAACAGGGCTTCACGTTTGACGCTCGACGCCGGCCCGGAGGCGAACTCGGTGAAGCCGTTAATCGCCTCTTCGAGCAGTCTGGTTTGCCGTTCGCCCTCATACACAAAGGATCCGATATAATTGAGCCAGTTCAGAAAATACAACGAGCGGGCGGCCACATCCTGGGCGTCTCTCCACCTCGCCTCTTCATAGAGCGCCTCAAGATCACCGTCGACAGCCATGATCTCTTGCATCCAGCGCTCCATAGCGTCGGTGTTGGCCTTGTAGATATCTTGCAGGGGCGCACTCAGGTCGGTGTAAATCTGCCGTACGGTCGAACGGTTGGTCTTGACTGCGGTGGCGAGATCGGAGGCCGCGACAAACTCCATGGCCAGCGGCCCAATGGCCGCGATGGCGTCGAGCTGGCCGTTCTTGCCGTTGTTCTTCAGCGTATTGGCGCGGCTTTTTGCCTGGGCGCTCCGGGACGACAAGTCCGAGATTGTCGCCGCGCTACTTGAACGAGGGGCTGTAAGGCCGAACACCCAGGTCAACAGGACACACACAACAACGTGAATACGGAACGCGGAACGTCTTTGAGGCCCACGCTTCATCGTTCTGATTGCTGCACTCATCATGTGGGTTTACTCCTCATTCAACTAGCTCAGGTCTCGCAGGAAGCGTTCCATTTCCGTTTCAAACCGACTGCCAAAGGTCAGGACGAGGATCTGCCTGGTCAGCTGTCTCTCGTCGGTCAGCGGAATGAACTCTCCCCCTCCGGCTTTGGCGATTGAGGCCATGGTGTCCCGGAACTCCTGATAAAAATCGGGCAAGGGGGATGGGCTAAAGGCGACGTTTGTCAGATGGGCGGTCTGTTTCCACAAGGCTCGCTCAAAGTCTTCATGCATCTTGTCGGCCAGGTCCATGGCGCTCACATAGCCGCCCCCGGCCCGGAAGCTCTGGGCGAGATTGAGAATACTGCTGACTGATTCGGGGTGCGGAGAAGAGCCCGACACCACGACCACAATCCGCCGCGAGTTCTTGCGCCAGCTGAAATCGTGAATCGCCACATCAACGCCCTCGTACACCGCTTCGGGCCAGTCGCCCCCGCCACCGGCTTCGAGGGTGTCGAGAAAGCTCTGCAGCTTCGAGGTGTTGAAGCTGAAATCGACCCAGCGGGTGACGAACTCTTCGCCCCGATCACGATAGGCCACAATGCCAACTCGGGTGGTATCGACCATGTTTTGGAGCGCTTCGATCATGTTGCTGAGGCGCTCTCGGACCGACTCAATCACAAACTGCATGCTGTCGGTCGCGTCCACGACAAGAGCGACGTCAATCCCGACCCGACGGAGACCACCGACGCGGTCGCCGATGTCACCGCCGACCACACCGTTGAGCGATCCGCTCAGATTGGTGATCTGGGTAGTCAGCCCTTTGAGATCATCAGAGGTACGACCTACCTGAATCGTGACCGGACTGAAGGCGTTACTCACAATCGGCAAGGCGGTCGGCTTGATGGCCGCGACACGGCCAGCCAACGGCGGGGGGCCCTCCGACCACTTCTTAACCTTCTTATGCGGCAGCATATCCATTGATAAGGCCCCGGGTAGGTCTCGCAGAGACGGCTCACCCTCCCAGTCGTCCGGATTTTGTTCGTCGACCTGCGCCGCCGGGTCTTGCGCCGCCGGTAGGGCAGCCACTTTTATGAGCTTGCGGTCGTTGTTGATTACGGTCACGGCGGTGGTGGCAAACACCGACAGCAGCAGTAGATGGGCGACGGTGGAGACGGCAAACCAGCGCGCGTTCTTGCCGAACCGGCCTCTGGAAAGCCACAGGTCTTCTTGGATGTCGGTGACACCGGGCTGGATGTGTTCTTTTTCAGCAGAAGCCATAGGAGTACTCCTCCTCTTCCGGCTCCTCTCAGAGCCGAAGAGCGTGCGGTCTTAGCCCGCCCCCTGCTGGGCGGCGATGGCAATCTGGTTCGCACCGGCCCGCTGGGCAGCCGATAGAATTTTGACGGCCTCGCCCAGAATGACCGATTGGTCGCCCTCAAGGACGACCGGGACATCCTGCATCGTCTCGATAATGGGCCGCAGATACAGTTCTAATTCTGCCAGAGCGACCGGCTGATTATTGACAAAAATTTCTTTCTGGGGCGTTACCGTGACAATGATCTGGCGCGGTTCGGACTCGGTTTCTTGGACTCGTGGCAGATCAATTGTGGCGCCCGACTGGACCATCGCCACACTGGTCACCATAAAGATGATCAGCAGGACGAGGAAGATATCGGTCAGGGGGGTGATGTTGATCTCGGACATGACCTCATCACGTCCGCCCCTTTTCTTCGGACCGTTCATTGCCATGTCTGTGTCTCCTTCCTAAGCGGCGGACTGGACCGCTTCTTTTCTGCTGGTGCGGATCGCGTCGATAATGCGATCCGCACCAATCGTCATGGCGGTATCAATACGTTCCAGCTTGGTATTGAAATAATTGTAGAAGATAACCGCAATAATGGCGACCGCTAAGCCCAGCGCCGTGGCCACCAGGGCCTCAGAAATACCGCCGGCCACAATGGCAAATCCGCCGCTGCCCTCGACCGCCATGTTTTGGAAAGATTTGATGATCCCGACGACCGTGCCCAGCAGGCCAATAAACGGTGCACTCACACCGGTGGTGGCCAGAATCCAGATTGCGCCCTTGAGCCCCTCGGTCTCTTCAAGGCGGCGCTCTTCGGCCAGGCTGGACAACTGCTCGGTGGATTCGTCCTGCTGGCGAGAGATAATCTCGCCGAACACCCGACCGGCCGGCTCTTTGCTCTGCCCCTGGCTGGTCTCTAAGGCGGCATTAAAATCACCCTGCTGCAAGGGAGTGACCAGGTCTCTGGCCAGATGTAAGGTTTTCGTCATAATCCCTCTCAGGGTCCATAGCCGCTCCAGAATGATGGTGATACACACCACCGACATGATGATAAGCGGGTAGCTGACATACCAGCCCTGGTGAATCATATCCATTACGCTTAAGCCTTCCACGTTCCTGTCCTCCTTGTGGTTAAAAACGATGATCTCTAGATGGTTGCCATCGTCCACTTTTGTGTTACTGACCCAGATTTTCCTCTTTGGTCGAAGAGGGAGGGGGCGGTTCTGGACCAACGAAGTTGTCTGGCACGGCGAACTCGTGCAGAAATTGCTCAAGCCAGTCGATCTCGGCCTTGTGGTGGATGAGGCCGTGTTCAATAATCTTGGCCTGGGTGGGAGTGACCTTTTTTTGGGCTGTCCAGTAGGTCTGTTGATCGACAATCCAAGCCAACCGTTTTTGGGCCCATTTCAGATGTTTGTTCAGGGCAGCGCGCAGTTCGTCGGGCTTGATGAAATGCCCAAAGGCTAAGGCCGCGTTAAGGGGATCAAACACCTTCTCTCGGCTCTTGGTGTCAAATAACAGGCGACGCAGCTCGGTCTGCAGATACCCACGACCGGCCGAGGTGATCTGGTAAATCTGCCGCATCGGATAGCGCCCTTTCTGTTCGGCCCAGGCTTTCTCCACATATCCGGAACGTTCGAGCTGGCCGAGGTTGTAGTACAGCGATCCCCCGCTGAGATTGATATACGTTGCGTATAGCCGCCGTTCGACCTCCTGACGCAGCTCGTAGCCGTGATACGGTTGCTCGGACAGAAGACCAAGAATGACGAGTTGAACGCTCACAAAATATCCTTCCTAAAATAGTTCACGTGGACTAATTGCATAAAGGGCTGATAAACACAATATCAAGAGCCAATATCCAAGAAACGAGCGGCGGCCTGTATTAAGCGGCTGAGCTACGTCCGGTAGACGCAATTGAATCGGCTTTGTGCCGGGGTTTACTCTCCTCAGAGTAGTTTGCACGGACTACATAAGCGAGATTCAAAATTTTGTCAAGAAAAATTTCGAAGAAAAACGCTCGGCTCCCTGTCTTCGTTATGGAGAATTACGTCACATGATCTTTCTCAATCACCCCCCGCTCGTGGAGTAAGTTGAGAATAATATCAAGGCTATGGTCCCACAGCTTGACCTTGAGCTGGTCGTACAAGGTGAAGTTGGCCAGCCGTAACATGGGTCGTTTATCGACAAAGTCGATGACATTGATGCAGCCAAAGTCCTGCTCAATATTAAACACACGGCCGTCGGTGAGACCCAGAACGGAGGCCAGCAGGGCGTTATTGCTCCCACCGTGGGCAACGACGAGCAGCGTCCGCCAGTCGGCTTGGGCCAGGATTGTCTCCAGAAACCGTTCCCCGCGTTCTCGGACCTGGCGGAAACTCTCGCCGCCCAGATAGGGCTCGTCCCAGCCGGTGGCCGGACTGGTAAAGAACCGCTGGACGGAGCGGAAAATATCGGTCAGGTTCTGCGTGGCGGTCAATTCATCACTCGGGGTGATCTCTGTCAGGTTTGGGTCGAGGTGGACCTTGAGGCCCGTCTCGTCGGCAATAATCCTGGCAGTTTCGTGGGCGCGTGACAGCGGGCTGGAATAGATGCGGTCAAGACGGACAGCGTGAAACAGAAGGGCCGCGGTAGCGATTTGTTCTCGGCCGCGCTCGGTCAGGGCTCCGTTGCCGATCGCTCCCTCGTTGGCGGTCCGCTGATACAAGGTTTCTCCGTGGCGCATGAGATAGATCCGGCGGCGCTCCATGGTGGTCTCCCTTTGCACCGGAGTGCTAATAGGCCTTGGCAAAAATGATCCGGCGACGGCTCGGCTGGCCGCTCAGCACACACGTGCCTTCTTCTTCTGGAGCGTTGAGCGGAATACACCGAATCGTGACGTTCAGATCATTTTTGATCGTCTCTTCAACCTCCGGCTGGCCACTCCAGTGGCTGAGAGCAAAGCCGGCGTGAATCTCCGGTTTGTCAGGCTTGTGAGGGGTGAAGAAATCGTACAGGTCGGCCTTTGAGTCAATGCGGTGCGTATGTTGATCCCGAAAGCTGCGGGCTCGGTCGAGCAGAGTGTGCTGGATGTCGTCGAGTTGGGTACTGAGCGTTGCGACGAACTCGGTCCGCGACTGGCTGAAGCGCTCTGAGTGCTGTCGGTCGCGGCGACCGACAAAGACCGCGTCGTTTTCAAGTTCACGCTGGCCGACCTCAAGACGGATGGGCACGCCTTTTTTAATCCACGACCAGACCTTTTCTCCACCCGAGGCGTCCCGCACATCAAGTTCGACCTGCAGAGGCTGGTCATCGTAGCGCAGGCTCCGCAGCTCTTGGGCCAACCGCTCGCAGTAGGCTGAAATCTTGGCCCGATTACCCTTGCGCAGCAGGGGCAAAATAACGACCTGACGAGGAGCGAGTTTGGGGGGCAGGACGAGGCCGTTATCGTCACTATGGGTCATGATTAAACCACCGATGAGGCGGGTCGACACTCCCCATGAGGTCGTCCAGGCGTAGGCTTGCTGGCCGCTGGTATCAGCGAACCGAATCTCGGACGACCGGGCAAAATTCTGTCCTAAAAAGTGTGAGGTGCCGGCCTGGAGCGCCTTGCGGTCCTGCATCATGGCTTCGATAGAATAGGTCGATACCGCACCGGGGAAGCGCTCGCTCTGGGTCTTTTCGCCTTTAATCACCGGAATCGCCATGTAACGCTCGGCAAAATCGGTGTACACGTCGAGCATGCGGATGGTCTCTTGTTGGGCTTCTTCGGCGGTGGCGTGAACCGTATGACCCTCCTGCCAGAGGAATTCAGCGGTGCGCAGAAAAATACGCGGCCGCATTTCCCAACGCACGACGTTGGCCCACTGATTGATCAGCAGCGGCAGGTCGCGGTAGGATTGGACCCACTTGGCAAATGTCGCCCCAATAATGGTTTCGGAGGTGGGGCGGACCACTAAGGGTTCGGTCAGTTCTCCGGACGGAACGAGCTGGCCGTCCGGTCCGGCCTCCAGCCGATGGTGGGTGACCACGGCACATTCTTTGGCAAAGCCTTCGACGTGTTCGGCCTCTTTTTGCATAAAGCTGAGCGGAATAAAGAGTGGGAAATAGGCGTTTTGATGGCCGGTGGCCTTGAACATGGCGTCTAAGACCCGCTGGATGTTCTCCCACAGGCTATAGCCCCAGGGCTTGATGACCATGCAGCCCCGGACCGCTGAGGTTTCGGCTAGATCAGCGGCCCGGATGATCTGTTGGTACCACTCGGTGTAGTCTTCTTCTCGGGTGGGAGAAATCGCCGTCTTCAGGGCTCGTTTCATGCCGCTCCTCCGTGTCTGTCCACGCGGTCGCTGAGCAGAGTCTCTGCCAAGCGTAGGTCGTCTGGAGTGGTGATCTTAAAATTGCGCCGCTCTCCGGGCACAATCTGGACTCTGCCACCAAATTTTTCGATAAGTGCCGCGTCATCGGTGACGCGAATCGCTTTGGCTAGGGCACGCTGGTGGGCCTCTCTGATGAGTTCGACACGGAAGGTCTGGGGAGTCTGCGCCAGCCAGACCTCTTGGCGCGGCAGCGTCTCGACAACGGTCCGGTTGGAATCACTCCGTTTGAGCGTGTCGGCCGCTGGCACCGCAACGAGCGCTGCCCCGGCCTGGCTGGCAACCCGAATGCTGTTGGCGATGATGGTTGGGCTGATAAATGGACGGGCGGCGTCGTGAATCACCACGATCTCACACCCCGAATCAAGCGCGGTGAGGCCAAGACGGACCGAGTCCTGGCGTTGGGGGCCACCGTGTGACAGGCGTATGGCACGCCGAAACGGTCCGTGGGCTTGGAGCAACTCACGACACAGGTTTTCGCGTTCAGGCGCAATGACCACAACAAGGGTGGACAGCAGAGGGGAGTGGTCGAGGCTACGCAGCGTGTGTATGAGGAGGGGAACGCCACACACTGGCAGAAATGGCTTAGGGACACGCGTTCCCAAGCGTTCGCCCTTGCCGGCTGCAACAATAACTGCGTTCACGTGCATAGGAAAAACAAAGGCCGGGAATACCCCAGCCTCTGCCATTGAGATTGAAACCAGACTAACCTTGCCGACTTAATGGGCGAAAATGGTTTTCAGGTCATCGATAATTTTCTCTTCGGTATGTGCACTGGCTATGGAGAGCTCTTTGACGAGCAGGTTGCGGGCCGTGTCGAGCATTTTCCGCTCCCCAAACGACAGCTCTTTGTCGGCTTT
This sequence comes from uncultured Binatia bacterium (SeqCode), assembly GCA_965214605.1. GTDB lineage: Bacteria > Desulfobacterota > Binatia > Bin18 > Bin18 > JAAXHF01. The sequence continues at coordinate 2,808,993 of OZ243961.1, forward strand.
AAGTACAAACAGATCGCGCAGCACTTTGGCAATTTCTAACACCGAGCCGGTTTTGATCATTTCGGTATACTCTCGGTGCCGCCGGTTCCAGGTCTGTTGATCGACTTCAATTTTTTTTGTGCGCAGGATGCGATAGACTTTTCTGACCATTTCTTTGCTGATGACCGGCCGTAGTCCTGCCGCTGCAACGTTGGTGGTCGGGATCATGATAGTCATCTCGCTCTCTAGAATCCGCAACACATAGAACTTCTGCTCATGGCCAGATATGCTCTTCGCCTGCATCCCCTCAATCACCCCTACACCGTGGCCAGGATAGACGACCTTCTCCCCAATCTTGAACATCGGCTTCCCTCCTAGCGGCATTCAGGACCGGAGAATGGTAGCGGATTCGGCCGCTGGCGTCAAATTCCTAACTATTCGAAAACAGACAACTTTATTCATCTGCCAGTAGTAGAATTTCGACCGCGCGTCCGTGCCCAACTTGGGATCCGACCCACCTAGCAAGGCGGGCCCTCAGGTACTTACTGCGGAACATGTCGTGGATTCGTTCCGTTTCTGTTGGATCGTCTATGAATCGGGCCCTGCCAGAAAAATGAAAATCGCCAATCCTCAAGCCTATTCGATTATTTTTCTTGAGGTTTTGATACCAAGCGGTCTTGCCGTTGTTGCCGGCCTGGATATAGAAGCGGGAGGGGTCGTGCTCATAAATAAACCAGACGAGGACGCTGCGCAGCTTGCCGCTTTTTCGGCCTATCGTCATAATTTCGACAATCGACTCTGCGGCGTGCGCTTCAAGCTCTACCCGGAGGCGGTCGGCTAGCTGGGCGCGCGCGATTCTCTTGGCCTGAGGGTCAGGGTGCTCCACCCGGACATCCTGAACCGCTTCAGGATTGGCCTGGGTGGGGCCGGACTCTTGGGCCAAACTGTCTAGCACGGCCCATCCGGCCAAGCTGGGCCCGAGGCTCAAGCTGCAAAATAGCAAAACATAGTGTCGCAGGCCGATTCGCGTCATTGCTCCCTCCTAATCATGGGCATCTACCAGGCCGATACTCCCATCATTGCCGTTCTGGTGGGCCGATACAATCCTACCGGGCTGGGAATGGAGTTGGAGTGTCCCCTTTTCCAAACAACAGAGAGTGTGGTAGCCTTGAGCAACTCTAGACTTCACGTCCTATTTGTTTAAGGAGGAATCCGCATGGCTACGCAATATTATTTTCGGGTCGCCGATGAAGCTATTGAGGTGCAAACCGGTACGCACGCTTCCCCCAATATCACGATTTCCATGAAGGAGAGTGATTATCTTGATATGATAAACGGGAAATTGAACGGGCAGATGGCCTTTATGAGCGGCAAGCTCAAAATCACAGGCAATATGGGGCTAGCAATGCGGCTGCAAGGGCTGTTTAAGGCCCGCGGCTCGGATGATGCCGAGGTGACCTCGGTCCAAGAGGTTATTGACGGTTCGGCCGATAACTTCAACAAATCGGCCGCCAAAGGTCTCGACGCGGTCTTTCAGTTTGATCTGAGCGACTGAGTCGCTGCCCTCCCTCTCTCGCTTCACGGGTCTTTCCCAAGCTCCCACATGCCGACCCACACCTTCATTGGCCTAATGTCCGGCACCTCGCACGACGGGATTGACGCCGCGCTCGTCGATATCACCTTTGCCCACAAACGTTTTCAGACTCGCCAGCGGGCGTTTCGCGCTTTTCCGTACACGCGCCCTGTGCGTGAGCGTTTATTGCGGCTCAGTCAGGGGGCTGCGGTTCAGGCTGGTGAGGTCGCTCAGGTCAATGTGCTGCTAGGCGAGCTGTTTGCCAAAGCCGCGCTCAGGCTGTGTCAGGCAGCCCAGGTCTCTTGTGACCGCGTGGTGGCGATTGGTTCACACGGGCATACGATCTACCATCAACCCCGTCAGCGACCAGGACCGGGCTCCACCCTGCAAATCGGTGAGCCGGCCGTTATTGCCGCCCGGACAGGTATCACCACGGTGGCCGATTTTCGACCCGCCGATGTGGCGATGGGCGGAGAGGGCGCCCCTCTCGCCCCCTATGTCCATTACCTCTTGTTTCACCAGCCCCAGCGCTCGGTCGCTGTCCACAATATCGGCGGAATCGCCAACCTGAGCTATTTGCCTGCCCATGCTGGGCTCGACGGCGTCCTCGCCTTTGATACCGGTCCCGGTAATATGGTCATTGACGGAGTGGTACAGGCGGTCAGCGGGGGAAAAAGGCTCTACGATAAAGAGGGGCGTATGGCTCGCCGCGGCAGGGTCCACAAGCCCTTATTGGCCGAACTCTTGCGCCATCCGTATTTTCGACGTCGACCGCCCAAATCAACCGGCCGCGAGGAGTTTGGTGCGTCGTATATCCGAGACTTCCTCAGCCGGGCGTCGCGCCTAGAGGCCGAGGATCAGGTTGCCACAGCCACAGCCTTGACGGTCGAAAGCATGGCGCGCGCCTACCGTACCTTTGTGTGCCGCCGGGGTGCGCTCGATGAGATTGTGCTGACCGGCGGTGGGAGCCTCAACCCGGTGCTCGGTGAGTGGTTGGCCGAGGCACTGCCGCACATCCGGGTACGGACCTTGGAAAAACTCGGATTTGAAAGCCAGGCTCTTGAGGCGCTGGCCTTCGCGGTGCTGGCCTATGCAACGCTCCATGGCCTCCCGGCGAATGTGCGTGGCGCAACCGGCGCTCGGGCCCAGGTCGTGCTCGGCAAAGTGGTACCGGGACGCAACTATCGCACAACCCGGATCACAGAGCCTCATGGCGAAGGAGGATAATCACATGCCGAAACGTGTGGTCGTTATTCCCGGTGATGACGCCGCCCCAGAGGCGATGGCACCAACGCTTGATATCCTAAAAAGTCTGGCCCTGGACATAGAGTTTACTGAATTTCCAAGTGGGCAAGAAGGAGTCGAACAGTACGGGTCGCGAAGAGACTTTCACCAGGCCTTATGCAAAGCGATTGATCAATCCGACACAACCCTGTTTGGCTCAACAAACGGCACGACCGGTGGGATTAGCTATCTGCGCTGGGGTAAGCAGACCTATGCCAACGTGCGCCCGACCCGTTGGCTGCCCGGTTTCCGGAGCCCGTTGAAACAGCCCGAGGGCATAGACCTGGTCATTGTGCGTGAAAACCTCGAAGACCTGTATATGGGGATTGAGGGCGACCTTGGAGTACTGTCAGCTCTGCCTGAGACGAGTGTGACGAGCTATTTGACGAAAAAACCTTTGGATACGACGCTCACCGGTAAATTCGCCATCAAGGTAATCACCGTCCAAGCGACCCAACGGGTCGTCCGCTTTGCGTGTGAGCTGGCCCGCAAGCGTAAGGTTCGTGGCGGTCGTGGCCTGGTCACCTGTACGAGCAAGTATAATATGCTGCGTACCAGCGACGGCTTATTTCGACAGGTTGCTGAAGAGACAGTCAGAGAATACCCCGATATTGAGTATAACCAGTACATTGTCGATGACTTTGCCCACCGTCTAGTGATAGACCCAGGTCAATTTGATGTGGTGGTGATGCCGAATCTGTACGGGGACTTGCTCTCAGACGCGGCTTCCGGAACGATTGGCGGTCTTGGTTTAGCACCCAGCGGCTGTTACGGTCAGGACTACGCCTATTTTGAGTCCGCCCATGGCACGGCCCCAGATATTGCTGGCCGCAATATTATTAATCCGACGGCAACCTTACTGTCGGCCGCGCTGATGATGGAATATCTCGGCTGGCAGGACGCGGCGACCTCTCTTGAGGCGGCTCTCGCCCGCGTCTATGCCGAGGGCACGGTTCTCACTCCCGATCAGGGTGGCTCGTCCTCGACCACCGACTTCTGTCGTGCGGTCAAAGACTATGTTCTTGATCGCGCGAGACACCTCAACGGGGCGTCTCGCGAAAAACACCGGTGAGAGTCTACTGAGAGTCTACGGTTTCACAAGCGGTCCCCCCGTCAAAGAGGTCTGAGGGTAGGAACGGCGCAGAGAGACGAGGCGTCACCCTCTACTGTACGCTGTTGAGTTTGCTGCGGCCTCGTTTGATGACAATAACGTCTTGCCCGTTTACGCGTAGGGTACGACGGTCGGCAGAGGCTTGGGACGACGCTTTGCGGGCGCGGTCTTCACGCCATTTTTTCAGCTGCTTTTCTAGGTTTTTCTGACTCACATATCCTCCTCTCAACTGTTCTCGTGTCAGGCTTAGCTGTCGATAAATGCCTCGAGGCTTTTCGCCCGGGTCGGATTGCGTAATTTCCGCAGCGCCTTGGCCTCAATCTGACGGATGCGTTCGCGGGTGACGGCGAAGCGTTGGCCGACTTCTTCTAGCGTATAATCGGTTCTTTCGTCGATACCGAAGCGCATGCGCAGAATCTGCTCTTCACGGGGGGTGAGCGTGGCGAGCACTTTGCGGGTTTGCTCTTCGAGACTCAGCGCCATTGCGGCATCGGCCGGAGATAAGGTTTGGCGATCCTCGACGAAATCGCCCAGCGAGCTCTCTTCGTCATCGCCGATCGGGGTTTCTAGGGACACGGGTTCTTTGACAATCTTGAGGACCTTCCGGACCCTGTCGGCTGGCACTTCCATCTGGGCGGCGATCTCCTCGGGGGAGGGTTCGCGCCCGAGCTGTTGGACAAGATAACGCGAGGTGCGGAGCACTTTGTTGATCGTTTCGATCATATGGACGGGAATGCGGATCGTTCGGGCTTGGTCGGCAATCGCGCGACTGACCGACTGGCGAATCCACCACGTGGCATAGGTCGAGAATTTGTATCCACGTTGATACTCGAATTTTTCCACCGCTCGCATCAGGCCAATATTCCCTTCTTGGATGAGGTCCAAGAAGCCGAGACCACGGTTGACGTAGCGTTTTGCAATACTGACAACGAGACGGAGATTGGCCTCAATTAAACATCGTTTGCCTTCTTTGGCCTGGGCTTCGCCGCGAGTGATGCTTGACAGCGAGCTGAGCAAGTCCTCGGTGTTAATACCTAGACGGGCTTCAATTTTTTGGAGGTCCCGGCGCCTGGCGCAGATCTCCTTATCGGCTTTTTGGATTTTCTGGATCTGGGTTTTGCTCAGCTGCCCGGACCGTCCGCCGCCCACCCGCTGCGCCCCGGATCTCAGCCCCCGGGCCAGAGCAACGATCTCGGAGGCTTTGCGATGGACAATTTCTTCCTGAAAACGGATCGCCCGCTGGCACTCTTTTATTTGATCGCCCACCTCTTTGAAAGCGTTGACAAGGCGATTAATCTGGTCTTGACCAAGGGAAACGCCTTCTAGGACGAGCCGTGTTTTTGCTTTTATATCAAGCGCTTTTTGGATCGTCCTTTGCCGTTCTTGGGCGGACAGACGCCCACGCTTGTGCTCAAGCTTCTCTAGTTCCCCGGCGATCCGTCTCAGAGACCGCATCTTGCCGAGAAACAGCTCAGTCCGGTGGTCTTCTCTGTCGGGTGCCTCGCCGTCGTCGTCGTCGCCAAAGATAAAGCGGGGCTCGATTTCTTCTTGTTTGAGCTTATCGCCTAAGGAAAGGACGTAGCGCAGGGCTAGGGGCGACGAAAAAACTTCCTGTTTGATGCGTTTTTCGCCGGCCTCAATTTCTTTGGCAATCGTCACCTCTTCTTCACGGCTCAACAGTGGGATATTCCCCATCTCCTGGAGATACATGCGAACCGGGTCGGAGGTGTCTGTGATTTGTGGCTCTTCGACTGTAACCGTCTCTTCCTCCCAATCGCCCTCTCCACGTTTGGGAATATCGATGCTGATATTATTCTCGTCGTCGAGCACGGTGGGCGCTTCAACGTCTATTTCCTCGAGAATGGACATCACGCTGTCAATGTCTTCTGCTGGTGCGGCTTTTGAAGCAGCAAGGACAGATTTGTCTGTCGAGGGGCGCGCGATTTTTTCGTTTGAGGCGGGAGGCGGCTTTTTCCTGTTGGTTTCTTTGCGTTTTTCCATAGGATCCCGATACCTCCTCTGTATGTGAACTGGTGTGTGTGAACTGACGGCACAGTTCAAGCGAAGGGCTCCGATGTGAGTCCGGGTGAAGACGGGGGAACAGAACGTCCCCCTGGAATATTTTTGCCTAAGCTGTACAAATTTGTTTAGGAAGGCTGCCCAGCCAGGCTCTACATCCTAAGTCTGAGGCGTAAAGTTTACCTATCCTATAGAATGCCTAGCCAAGAAGTCAAGAGAGAAATCAAGACACCGGTCAACATAACAATCCTTACAATCCTTGGTCCAGCATGATGAGGAGAACTCGACTTATGGCCGTGGGATCATGCCGACGGTTCGGGCCGCCCCAATAGCGGTGGCATACTCAGCATGGGGAGGGATATTCAAGTCCACCCCACGCCGTGGGGTCAGGGCTGCTATCCGTTTTTTGAACGCCTCTAAGCGGACCAGTTTTCCGGTAAACACGATGTGTTTATGGTGATGGGTCTGCGCCGCGAACATGCTCAGGGTAAAGGTAATCCAGGCGACCATATTGATTAGGCCCAGCGCCTTGTCGGCTTGAGTCGGATCGGTCCGGAGTTTCCCAAAGTGGCTGGCGACGGCTTTGGCCGGGACAATACCGACCGGTCCACCTGCAATGTCACCGACGGTCAGATCAACCTCTGACAAATCTCCCTGGGCGGCCAGCTCCTCAAGCGTATCCAGCTGGGTGATCCCGAGAAAATGGCGTGCCAGACCGCGCAGCGTGCCTCCCCCAATGCCGGTGCCGCCCAGGTGCCGGATCTGGTCCTTGCGAACAGAGACCAGAGCGGTGCCGGTGCCAAGGGAAACGACCAGAGCGTCCGACTTTCCTGCCAAGCTGCTTCCGCCCACCCCAATCGCGGTGATTTCTGGAACCTTCACTATCGGCACCCCAAAGATCTCGTCCGCCAACTGGTGGCTCCCCCCGCCGCTGGCGGCAATTGCCTGGATGTCGGACAGGGTCCGCCCGGCGCTATGCAACAGCTTGCTTAAAGCCCCGGCCGCCGCTGCCAGTGGGTCGTTGGTTTCTATCGTTTGAACTCGGACCGTTTTTTCGTCCAGCACAATGGCATCAGTCGTTGAACCGCCGATGTCAATTCCAACAATCATGAACTCACCGTCTATGGGAGGTCTATCCGATACACGAAGAGGGCATTTTTCCTGACCGGATCATACTGCCTCCATTTTTCGGCCGGAACCTGTTCAGCCGCAACCCGCCGGAACCCACAGCGTTCGAACAAACGCCGGGCCCCGGCCTGAGAGGTACAGGCAAACACATACCCCACAGTGGCCGCCTGGGCCTGCTCTATCATCGTCCCGACCAAACGGCTACCAATGCCCTCGCCCTGAAAACGGGTAATCGTATAGAGCCCCGCGATTTCTGCGGCGTGCTCCTTGGGATAGGGAAGCAGAGCGCACACCCCGGCCAGCTCTCCTCCCACCACCCCGAGGCGGGCCCCATGTCCGTGTAACAGCACCTGACTCGTTTCTTGGCGGCTGCGAGGTTTGAGGTAGCCCTCGCGTTCGCCACGCTCGATCAGCCGCTCGGCTTCATAAAAGTCGTCGAGTCCCAGCGGCTCCACCCGGCAGTAATCGGTCAGGGTAAAGAGCGTACCCTGCCCTTCATAGGTGAACAATTCCCGTGCAACATCGCCGGGCCGACACAGCGAAACTGAGGCAACCCCACCCTCTAGGGCGGCCCGGACCGAGCGTAACAGCGGACGCTGAACGCCTAGCTGTGTCCCCCCTGCCGTCTGGGGTTGGTCTAGGAGGTTGTTTAACACGGTTCCATTCATAAAAGACACACGATTTCCTCCAGCCCTGAGCCCGCCGTCCGGGTTAAGGATGACGAGCTTGTGGACCCTGAGACGAACGGCTAAACGTTGGGCGGGGAATTGGTCATCCAAGGTGAGCGATGCTCTCTTCTCAGTGAGGGGGTCATCACTGCTCACCTTAACGCGAGGTGTCACAGTCTGCCTCTGAGGGGTCGGCCGCCACAGGCCGACAAAGACTGGCGTTGTTCTGAGAACTGTCCACATGTGTTCCAGGATACTATTTTCCTCGGCTCCGGTCGGCAGCGCAATGAACTGGGCGGCCATGACGGGGCGCAACAGTTCCAGGCAGCGTTGGTCCGAGTTGTCCGTTTCGACGAGAACGATCAGGCGCGTTTCATTGCGCGTCAACTGCTGGCAGACCTCGGCTACCGTCTTAACTGCTGCCGCCTCTCTCAAGTCGTTGGCCCGTAGGCTGAAAAAGAGACTCTTGCCGCGGAATTCTTTCAGGTAAAATTCTTGTTCGATAAACGAAAAGGTGTGGCTCATCCAACTGGCTCATCTTTGAGAAGGGAAACGCGGCTCTCCTGTTGTTGACGCCTTTGTGAGGCGTGGGCAAGCAGGGCCTCGACGTCCGTCCGGGCACGCTCATCCCAGGCAAAGTGCACGTCTTTGGCCGAATGGGCAAACAGCACGACCAAGTCCTTTACCGGATAGGGGGTCAGTTGCTCAAGGGCAAGGGCATACACGTATAACCCAGACCGATAGCGGGTGGCCTGAACTCTGGCCTGCCCGTCAGTCAGAGCGTCCGTCTTCAGGTCAATAATGACCCAGGCCTTGTTTTCAAGAAAGGCGAGGTCAATGACGCCGTTCAGGACCAGGTCCGTGTGGGGCGGCGCTTGATAGTGCAGACTGAAGGGCAGGTCGGCAAAACATTCCTGAGCGGCGCAGGCGCTGCTCAGCAGCGGGCTAGTCAGGACGTTGTGGACGAAGCGTTGTAGGGAGGTACCGTTGCTGACCTCATCACTTGGGCTGTGGCTCGTCTTGGCACTTCGCTTCAGCGCCATACGCACGGCGCGACCGAGCTGGTGTTCTGGCCCTGGCGAGCGGTGGGTGAGCCCCGTTGGCCTCTCCCGAGTGTGGGCAGAGTCTTGGGCGTCCTGAACGAGAGACCCGACACGTAAGGTGAGCGGTGATGTCATCTTGATCAGGTGGTCCTTATTGCTTCCCTGAGACACGGTCCGGGGCTGTCTGCCCTGTTCTCTGAGCGCCTGCTGATCGGCCTGCCAGGTTTGGTAGCGTTCAAGCGCGGGCTGAGTGGGCGGGATGGGGGGGAGTGTCTCTTCTCCGATGAGCGCTGGAGGGTCCGTGGTGTGTAGAGGGGAGAGATCTTGAGCCGGGCTGAACGGGGTGGCGTCGGCGAGCTGGCTATTGAACCATAGGCTTTGGCCGCTGGTGCTTTCTAACTCGGGCAGCAGGGGCACGATGAGCCGGTCACACGCCCGTGTTGCGGCGACATACCACAGGCGTCGCTCCTCGGCCTCCTCACGGCTGCCCTCACGGGCTTGGGCTTCCTGCCAGCCGAGTGTCTGCCAGGCCAAGAGCTGTGGACCGAGCCGCAGTTCGAGGCGACCCCGGGGCTGGAGAAGGCGATCTCCTTCCGCCTTCTGAATCGACGACGGCTTTTGGCTGCGTTCGATCAGGCCAGGGCGGCTTGGGCGGCCCGGAGCAAGAATGGCATTGGCAAGAATGACGACCGGAAACTCAAGTCCTTTGGCCTTGTGAATGGTTAAAAAGCGAACCGCCGGGGCGTGCTCTTCGGCGATCACTGCTTCGCCTTCCTCAGTCGCCCTGTGGTGATGGGCAAGAAAGCGGTTGAAGGCGCTCAAGCTGCGAACACCTTGGTCGGCTAGGCTCTGGGCAAGCTCAATGAGTTTGAGCAAATTTGCCGTCCGCTGGCTGCCATGGGGGCGGAGCGCGAATAGGGGCACGAGATGGGTCTGAGTATAGATCTCGTAGAGCAATGTCGATGGGCTGCACTGCCGGGAGCGGGCGTGTAGCTCGCGTAACACCCCAAAAGCCGCGCCAAAGCGGTCCGCGTTCGGCAGCTCGGCCGGAAGGTCGTGGGTATACGTAAAGACGCCCCCAGCCGCAGCAAAGTGCAAGAGCGTCTCGTCTGAAAAGCCGAACAGGGACGATCGTAAGCTTGCCACTAGGGCGGTCCTATCGGCCGGACTGTTGATGGCGCGTAGTAGCACGCGTAGCTCCTCAACTTCGTCCCGAGTCATATACTGACGTCCGCCAAGAATCTGATATGGGATAGCGGCACTCCGGAAGGCTTCCGCGTAGGCATCCATGGCTCGATAGGTACGGAACAGCACGGCAATGTCACCATAGCCAAACGCCTGGTCTCCCCACCCGAGGTTCTGTTTGAGGAAACTGGCCACAGTTTGGGCCTCTGCCTGGCGCAGGTCTTCGCGTCCCGGGTGGGATGGAAGGAGGGCGGTGGGAATGGGAACCGAGATAACCGCCTGTGCCTGGATAGCCTGGCGTGTGTCTGTACTGTGTTCTTCGTGCTCTTCCGGTTCTTCTTGGCGGGTTGGGAGCAGGGGACGATAGCCAGGGGCGTCTTCAGAAGCGTTGGACCGAAACACGCGCGAAAACGTTTCATTGATCCAGCGCAGAATTGGCGCTCGGGTCCGGAAATTGCTCGACAGGCCCAGCACGGTTCCCTGGCTCTCGATAGTGGTCCGGACGAGCTGGTAGACGGCTAAATCGGCCCGTCGAAAACGATAAATGGACTGGTGGGGGTCGCCGACCAGAAAGAGCTTGCCGGGTTTCAGCACGACCTGACTCCAGTCGTGAGCCTGGGGCGTCTGTTCTGCTAAAAAGAAGACAATTTCGGCCTGCAGGGGATCGGTATCCTGGAATTCATCCACCAGAAGAAAATCGAATTTTTGCTGAAAATACCGGCGGACCTCCATATTGGTGGCCAACAGATTTCGGGTGTACAGCAGCAGGTCGGTAAAATCGAGACACGTCCGCTGGCGTTTTGCGTCGTCATACACGGCCAGATAGCCGCTCAGCCACCGAACAAGCTCAAGCGTGTGGTTATGCACCCAGGCCGCGCGGGCATGGCTATGGACATCACGCAGCTGGGCAAAACACCCGCGAACCTCGTTCAGGCGGTGGGCCGGTTGCCAGTGTGTTTTGTTGCCGATCCGCTCTGGCAGATCTAGTCGGCTATACAAGAGACGCTCCCACAGCGAGTCGGTGGCGTGGTCCGGCATTTGCTGGATGAGGTTTGTCACCTGTACAAAAGCCCGGTCGCTCGGCTCGGTGCACGCGGACCGGAGCTGAGACAAACGCCCGATAGCTTGCCGAAAGCTGTCCCGGAATCGTGCCAGAGGGGAGGCCACCGGCTCGGGAAGAAGAGCCAAACAGTCGCGCTGCTCAACAAGAAAGTCACGCAAGGCCCGTAGATGGGCCAGGCTCAGACCGGCCCGCAGGGCTGTCTTCAGGCTCTCTGGGCTCGCCTCCATCTCTCGGGCCAGCCAGTCCCGCCAGGTTTGATCCTGAGCGACCCGCCTCCCAACCCCGTCCAGGACGCTGAAATTCGGATCGACCCGCGCCTCAAGAGGACGCTCACGGAGTAACAGTGCGCAAAAAGCGTGCACGGTCAAAATCGGGGCCCGTTCGAGCTGGAGACGAGCCGTGAGGAGATTGTCCCGCTCGTCCTGATTGAGCGGGGTGTTCAGGACACTATCAATTTCGGTCCGGAGCCGAATGCGGAGTTCGGTCGCCGCCTTTTCGGTGAAGGTGATAGCGGCTATCCGCTCCAGGTGGCTCCGACCGGTTCGGATCACCGTTAGCAGGCGCTGGAGCAGCACGCTCGTCTTCCCCGTCCCCGCCCCGGCTTCTACCAGAAAGCTGGTGTCGAGGTCACTCTCCGCCTGCCGGCGCGGCTGGGCGTCTGTCTTGACGGTTTGCTGGGGCTGTTGATCGCTGTCAACCATCGACGTGCCTTGTTTCTCCTCAACTGATTGCGCGCAGCTGCTGCAGGGTGGCCCAGCGCGGGTCGTGGCGTTTGTGCCGCATCCGTGCCCCGACCTGGCTGCCGCAGATCTCTGGAAAGGGGCACGGGTAACAGGTCTCGGGGTGCGGATAAAAGCAGCCGGACCGTATCCCCCTCAACACGGTGGTGAGGATAGACCGGAGGACGCGGAGTGACTCCGGCCAGGTCTCTTCGGTAAATGTCGGAGTGGTAGGGTGGGGGTGCGGGCCGAGCCCGACATAGCTGGCCGATTCCCACCCCAAGTCGGGCCGCAGGCTGCGGGCCGCAAACAGATACAGCGGCAATTGTAGAGCAGTCCCTCTGGCAAACCGACCGCGTGGCGCTTGGCCGGTTTTATAGTCAATGATTCGGGCTTTTGACCCGGTGGCAGACACATCGATCCGATCGATTCTGCCCCGTAGGCGAATAGGCTCTCCGTCTTCTAGGCTGAAGTTGACCGGTCGGTCGGGGAAAAACTGCTCCTCATCAAAGTCGCGTGTTGAACCAAAGGCGACCTCAAAGGCGTGGGGCACAAATGCTGATCCGCTCGCTGTCTCGTGGTGTACTAGGCGAGTCAAACGTTCACGCAACCGTTCCTGTTCAAGCTCCCAGAGCAGGGGTGGGCCGGTGGGCTGGATTTCGGCAAAATGGGCAAAGTGTCGATCAGCAAGGTGCATCAGCCGCCGGACCAAAAGCTGAGGGTCTTGGCCCTCTAGGGGCAGTTGATTGGCCGTCTTCAGCCGGGAGAAAAAGTCATACAAAATATCGTGCAGCAAAAGGCCCCGCTGGCGGGGGCTGAGGGCTGCCATATCCTCAGTAGCGTCCGTTGGGGTCAGACCTAGAGCGTAACTGAGGAAGTAGTGAAAGGGACATCGGGCGTAGGTTTCGAGAGCACTCGGTGAGACGTACAGTCCAGAGGGAAACAGCTGGTGCTGTAGTCTGTGTTTGGCCTCAGGAGCTTCGAGCACGCCGTCGAAGACGGTCAGGCGTGGACTGTCTAGGCGTTGGCCGATCGCCTGCTGGGCCGAGGAAAAAGCGGGGCTGGCGAGCGGGAGATAGCCCAGGGTGCTCACATCGCCACTAGCCAGCGCCTGTTCAACCGTCGCCAAGTGGAATTCGAGGGCATCTTGGGCCTGCTGGACGGGCCCGGCGTATACTGGAGTCAGCGGAATGCGCTGACTCCAGGCGTCGAGGTCGGCAAAGGTCTGGGCCTGGCCTCGTAGGGCCTCAAGGACGCGCAACAGGTACCAGGAGGGCAGCTGAGGACGCCCGCTCAGCTTATCGTAGCTGGGATAACTCAGGATAAGGTGTTTGTTCGCCCCCTGGGTGGCCAAACAGAACAGCAAACGTTCTTCCTCGTGCCGCTGCCCGCGTTGGGCGAGTTCACAGCCGAGCGTCTCGGCAAGGTGTTGGCGTTCGGCGTCGAGCAGCAGCGGGTCTTGTCGAACGCTGCGCGGGAAGCCCCCGTCAACCATACCGGGGATGAGGACGGCCTGAAAACCAACGCCGCGGGCGGCCGACAGGTCACCGATGAAAACGCCGTCGGTCCGACAGGCAGGGCGGGGGGTGGCCAAGGCCTGCCTGACGGTCTGCGCCCAGTCTTCGAGGCTTGGGGTGGACTCGCTAAGATCAAGCTGGGCCAAATCCAGCAGCAGCTCTTCGACTTGGTCGGTGTACACCGTCGGGCTGCTATAGGCGCGGTACAGCCGCAGGCTGTAGTCTGCCCAGGCTTGCCAGCTCGGCTGGCTCGGCCGCGGCTCCGCTGCGGCAAACAGCCCATGCATAAAGGCGATACAGGCGCGTAAAATGGGCAGTGCGGTCGCGGATTGGTCTGAGTTTTGGCCTGAGCCTTGGGCCTCGGCTTGGTAGGCTCTTTCAAGTCGAGCCAGACTGTGTTGCCACTCTTGGGTGCCGCTGACAATACCCGCCTGTTGGACTAGGGCTTGCCAGCGGTCGAGTTGGACGTGCTGAGCGGGTATGTCCGGCAACAGGGTGGCGTAGGGCGGTCGGCTGATGGTGAGGAATTCAAACATCCGGTCAGGCGCATAGTCTTCGACTAGCAGGCGTGAGAGCAGGTGCAGGGCTTGGCCGGCCGAGGTGTGGAGCAGCGGCAGACCGTCGGACAGCCAACTTGGAATGCCCAGGTTCTCGAAGGTCTCGGTCAGCAACGGGCCGTAGCGTGCTGGGTCGCGCAGGACTATACCAATTTCAGAAAAACGGACCTTGTGGTCGCGGACAAGAGAGAGGATCGTTCGGCTAATCTCGCGCGCCTCGCGGCTGTCACTCGGGGCTGCCAGGCAGCGAACGTGCGTGGCACTTGGCGGTTGGTCTGCAGCGCTGGCCAAAAAGATTTGGTCAGGAACGAACTCTTTTGTGGTCTGGGGCGGAACTTCTTCAAAAAGGGAATGGTGGAGCCGAGACAGCTCAGAGTCTGCTGCGTGCGTGAGAGGGGTATAGACAAGGCCTAAGCTGCGCAGCCAACTGAGCGTCGGCGTAGCATAGGCATACGCGTTGCCCGTCCGCCAGGGAAAAAAAACCAAGCCGTCGCGGTCTTGGAGTGCCGCCGCAATCAGGCGGCGCTGGAGCGGGCTGAAGTCATAAAACCCGTACACAAACAGGGCGCCCGGTGGTGCTTCAGGCACAAGGGCGGCTTGTTCGAGCATATCCTGGTCATCGTACAGCCGCCGGTCGGTGAGAAAACGCTGGTATTGCTCATAGAGTGTGGCAAGACCGTTGATCTTTTGCCGCACGGCACCGGTCAGCCGCGTTCGAGTCAGAAAAGTCTGCAAACCGTCGGCGGTGATGCCGGCATGTTTACAATCGGCCAGGGTTTCCAAGACGCCTGTGGGGAAGCCTGGTTGGTCTGCTAGGCCGCTAAAGAGGTGCTCAGGACCGAACTGAGCGAGCAGTTTTTGGATGATCAACGGAGCGGCGAGCCGCGGCAGGGGACGCCAGCCCTGTTGGCCCAAACGGTCTTCGACGCACTCACGGGCAAAATCCATCAGGCTAAAAAACCGCACCCCTACATGGCCACGTCCAGCCTGGGCAATAGCCTGGCGCAGGTGGTCGGCTAAGGAGTCGTGCGGCACGAGGATGGTCAGGGGGCTGAGGGTCTGGGTCGTCTGAACAGCTTGGACTGCGGCGATGCAAGCGCCTTGCAAAACGCTGAACGCATCTGTCACAAACACGCGCCGTTGAGGCATGCTGTAATGCTTACGGGGTTTGTCTTTGTTTTTCAATGACGTTGTGGCTGACAAAGTGGACGCCGCTCTCTATGAGGGCCCTCATCGTCCACTTTAATCAAGTACACATACCATAAGGAGCCCGTCTTCGCCGTTCGCATAATACTTGTGCCTCACGCCGACTGTCTCAAAGCCAAATTTTCGGTACATCCCAATCGCGGCCCGGTTGCTGCGGCGGACCTCAAGAGTTGCCCTACGGGCTCCTACCTGGCGGGCGTGGGCCAGAGTCTGGCGCAACAATGCCTGGCCGGTCCCGCGTTGGCGACAGTCGGGCCGGACGGCAATGTTGAGGATATGGGCCTCGTCGATAATCAGCCAGCTGCACACATAGCCGACAACACGGCCCTGGTGCTCAGCCACCACAAAACGGCCGTGCTGGTTGAGGAGCTCGTGGACAAAAGCAGGGCGCGTCCAAGCGGGTGAGGAGCTGGCGCGTTCGATACTGAGAATAGCCGGCAGGTCTGCCTCAGTGCAGGGGCGGAGCGATACTCCCCCGCCCACTTGAGGGCCGGGCGGGGTCGCGGCCTTGGCGGTCTTCACGCTGTTAGCGCTGAAACAGAATCACTTCGAGGGTTTTGTCCCGATAGCGGTGCTTAAAATTGGCGATCGGACGCTCAAGGGGAATCCGCTTGGTAAAATCGGGCGGAAAAGCCGGTGAGACGGCTGCCAGTTTGCGGATATCGGGATCCGTCACGCTGCCTTTGACGAGAAAATGATCTTCCCGCAGGGTCAGCTCGTACTCGTAGTCGGGCATTTCGTCGCCAATGCCCAGCGAGCGCTTCATGGCTGAGACTGGGACCCGGCGCGGAAACTCCAGGCGCAGCAGGTAGGCGTTGCCCTCTTCTTCCAGGCTGTATGCCTCGCCATAGCGGCGTGAGCGTTCTGTTTTCTCGTCAAACTCGCCACTGTAGTAGCCCTCGACCGGAATAGCCCCCTGCTCTTGCGAGTGCTTGGACCGCATACTCAGAAACGGGGCGGCCAGGGGAGCTAGGGCCAGACCGTACGGCGCGCCGCGGAACCGTGCCTCGTCGCTCGACGCGCCCTGGAATAAAGCCTCGCGTAGGCGGACTGCGGTTTCACCTGAGGCGATCACCAGGCCAAGAAAAATACTCGTGTTGGCCTGTTGGCTGAACAGCTCGCCGCCCATTGCGGTATAGACGGCCAGACACAGGGCGGGATACAGGACCATGTTGAACAGAACATTCATGCCGGTAGACGAGGCCGCGCTAAAGTAGCGCGGATCATCGAGTGCTTCTTCCAGGGCAGTTTTGGTCGAAGCGGGCAGTGCGCCTAGCAGCGGTTGCAAAAGAGCGGCCACAGAGCCGAGTCCCAGATGAGCCTGGGTCGGGGCAATCCGGGCTCGGGCGGCTTCATAGCTCTCGGCGAGCTCTCCGGGAAAGAGTTTCTCGCGAACCTCTTTTTTCGGTGGCGGGGGGGGAGCCGGGGCGGCCGCAGGCTTTGGAGCGACGGCGGCCGGGGTCGGAGCTGGCGTGGCGGCCGGTTTGGCCGCTCCGTTGGTCTGTGGGGCAGGCGCTGCCGAGACCGCTGGCGCTTCGGCCTCGGCGTTCTTGAAGCGGGATGGAAAATCCTCCTCAAAGGTCTGGTCCGGATGCAGCTCTTTGGCACGCGCAATTAAGACATCTTCGGTCTCTGGGATATCCGGGTCGGGGATGCAGCAATCGACCGGACAGACGGCGGCGCAAGCTTCCTGTTCATAAAACCCCACACATTCGGTGCATTTTTGGGGCACAATGTAGAAGATATCCTCAGAGATGGCTGGTGAGGTCGCGTCTCCGAGTTCCCATTCCACCCCACCTTGGTAGATAGCCGTGTTGGGACACTCCGGTTCGCAGGCTCCGCAGTTAATGCAGTCGCTTGTGATCAGTGTAGCCATGGTAAACTGGTCTCCTTACATCAAGACATGTGCCCACTTCGTATCGGTTTTGCCGGAAACGGTCAACGAGGAGGAGGCTCGGGCCCGGCCTGCCTGATCGCGTGCTGGCACGCGGCTGAAAAATGGACGAGCAGGGTGGAAAAATCCCAGACAAAACGAGTCAGTGATTGTGAGAGGGGCGGATATCTCGGTGGCTTTGGTTCTCCTTAATAAGGTCACTCGGCACGGTCTGGGCGGGTAACCCCGGCGGAGCTGGCGAGCCCAAACAGGCCGTCCCGGCCGGAACGGTGAACGTCAATACCGAGTGCCGAAGAAGGCCGGACGCTGCCAAATAGCGGCGAGAGTGGGCCACCGGCGAGCCGAGAACCGTGCGTTCAAATCTCTTGAGGCTATCAAGAACCTCCCGCGGGTCGGGGAGAAGACCGGTGAGAGCCTGCAGGGGATGGAGGGTCTCCGTCCCACCCCCTTATGTCCCCGCGTGTTTGGCATCGCACTCGGCCCGACACTGGTTTGAATACTCGTCGGCCTGGGTGCCGCACTCACTGAGCCGATCGAACGCCCCCTGGGCGCGCAGTGTATCAATGCATTCTTGATTGATCTTCTCCGAGGCGGTCCGGCACTCGCTCCGACACACTGCCAAGGGACTCAGTGGCCTTGGCTTGGGTGGCTCTTTTTCTTCCTGACACGCGGCCAAGAACACGACGCCGCCGCCAAATATGAGCCCTGCGACTGCTCTCCAGTGGTTCATCGGGTGCCCTCCATCAATGATGTCCTGCTAAGCGTTTGCCTGGTAGACAAGGTCAATGACGACCACAAGTAAAGGTCATCGTTTCCCTTGATAAGCGTTCCGTGCTCTCATACCATTGAGAGTGTGGCACGAAAAGGGGAGGGGCAGAGAGCCCTGGTGCACCGGATTTCCGATCAATTCCAACCCAAAGAAAGCAAGACAAGCCATGGCTCCCGAGGAAAAACAGTCGCCGTCCGGTTCTCCGCAGGCGACCGACTTTGCCACCAAGCTGGTCTCCCTCCCGATGCGGCCCGGGGTGTACATGTTCAAAGATAAGCGCGGCGAGGTCATCTATGTTGGCAAGGCCAAAAATCTCCGAGCTCGTGTCCGGCAGTACGCCCGGGGTGGGGATGGACGCCCCCAGATTCGTTTTTTGCTGGCCCAACTCGTTGATATGGAGGTCTTGGTCACCCGTAGCGAAAAAGAAGCCTTACTGCTCGAAGACACGCTCATCAAACAGTATAAACCCCGCTACAATATCCAGCTCAAAAATAATACCGGCTACTGGCACGTAAAAATTACCAGCCGCGATGCCTGGCCCCGCGTGCTCTTAACTCGGCAGGTGGTCAAAGATGGCAACAAGTATCTCGGGCCTTTTCATTCCAGCAGTGCGGTGCAGGAAACCTTGGAGATTATCCGCAAAGTTTTTCCTCTGCGGACCTGCTCAGATACGGTCTTTCGGAATCGGACTCGCCCCTGCCTCGAATACCAGATCAAGCGTTGCTTGGGACCGTGCGCGCTGCCGGTTGAGCCGGACGAATATCAACGTCAGCTCAAGGGCGCGCTGATGCTCCTCGAAGGCAAAAATACTCAGTTGGTTGACCAACTGACAGCTCGTATGAACGAGGCGGCCGCAGAGCTGCGCTACGAGGTGGCCGCCCGCCTGCGGGATCAGATTCAGGCCGTTCAACGGACCACCGAAAAACAGCAGGTGGCCGCTCCGCTAGGCAATGACCAGGACGTGTTTGGCCTGTACCGTGAGGGCGGACTGATTGAGGGCCAGGTGCTCTTCGTGCGGGCCGGCAAGTTGGTTGGGAACCTAGGCTATAGCTTTGACGACAATGAGTTCCCAGATGAACAAGTCTTATCCGAACTGTTGACCCGGTTCTATCAGGGCGAGCGTTTTGTGCCTGATGAGATTGTGCTGCCGCTGCCACTCGAAGACGCCGCGGCTCGGTCTGAACTGCTGAGCGAACGCAAGGGAAAAAAGGTCGATCTGGTGTGTCCTCAGCGAGGCGCAAAGTTGCGCCTGGTGAGGATGGCCGTTGATAATGCTTGCCATAGCTTTCTAGAAAAACGCCGGGGCGCCGAACAACGCGAGAAGGCACTCGAAGACTTGCGGGCGGGCCTGCGGCTGCGGACCGCCCCAAAGCGCATTGAGTGCTTTGATATTTCCAATATCCAGGGCAACTTGGCTGTTGGTTCGCTCGTTGTGTTTGACGAGGGCGAACCGGATAAAAGTCGCTACCGTCGTTTTCGGATTAAAACCGTGGACGGGGCGGATGATTTTGCCATGATGTATGAGGTCCTGACGCGCCGCTACAGGCGCGCCGTGGCCGACAATGATCTCCCCGATCTGTTGATGGTTGACGGCGGCAAAGGCCAGCTCGGGGTGGCCGTGCAGGTGTTCAAAGAGCTGGCTATTGACCAGGTTTATCTGATCGGTCTGGCCAAAATGCGGACCGAGCGTGACCCGTTTAGTGAAGAGGTGGCCCGATCTGCCGAACGCATTTTTGTGCCGGGCCGAAAAAATCCAATTATCCTCAAGCAGAACTCCAGCGCGCTATTCCTGCTCCAGCGGGTGCGGGACGAGGCCCACCGATTTGCGATCAGCTATCATCGTCGGCTGCGTGCCAAAGAACGGCTGAGTTCATCCCTTGATACGATCCCGGGCATTGGTCCTAGCCGCCGCAAGGCCCTGCTGCGTCACTTTGGCAGTTTGAAGCGGGTCCGGGCGGCCCACCGTGAGGAACTCGCCGCAGTGCCGGGCATCACGCCGGACCTTGCCGAAGCCATTGCGCGTCATCTGAAGACGGCACGGGAAGGGCCGGCAGAGTGAGCCGGTGACAGGGGGGCGTACGCTGCTCAGCGCAGCCGCGCGTTCCTCAATTGGCCTGAGCTTAGCCCGGCTGCTAGGTGAGGCTGTGGCCTATCGGCCTGGTCTGGGACAGGACGTCGGTGGTCTGAACGGATATCGTATCCCGCTCTTTGCCCTGTGGGTTCTTGACCCCGGTCCGGACAGGCGAGACGGC
Source organism: uncultured Binatia bacterium (SeqCode) (assembly GCA_965214605.1). Taxonomy (GTDB): domain Bacteria; phylum Desulfobacterota; class Binatia; order Bin18; family Bin18; genus JAAXHF01. The sequence continues at coordinate 2,828,960 of OZ243961.1, forward strand.
TCAGGCCACCGCGACTGTTGCTGAAGGCGAGCTCTATCGGGAGCCGACGCCCCATCGGACCCGTTTATGTCTCGAAGTCAGGACAAACGACTCGCCGGCCGCCTCTATGCGAAGGGGGAACTGGCCGTGCAACTCTTGCGATTGCCCTAACTGCTTTCACGCATGGGTACCGGTTTTGTTGGCGGCCATCTCTGTTGTTGGTCAGTGGGGCGGTGCTCTGAAGTCTGGCCGCCATGGTTTTTGTTTCTGTGCATGAAGAATTGGCCGCTCCGCTCATTTTAGTTAGCCGGATCCGAGTCGTAAGCAGGCGCGAGCAACGCCTGGCCGTGGCCTCTGTACCGTCGTCCTTCCCCAAACAGGTGGGGGTGATCTCCGGGACGCTTTGGTGCTTCGTCTCTCAATCCTCACCCCCTCTCCCCTTTCCACTCCACCATGCCCGTTCTGGTGCCTCGTGCTCTAGGCCGAGTGCCTGGCAAGGTTTCTTTCGCCAAGAGCTGTCACTGACAGATCTTGATGTTCGGACAGGGGGACACTGTAGTTGTCGAGTTTTTGGGCTCGCAGACCGGGGTTATATTGTATGGTGACTGCCGGCTGACCGGTGGAGCACTTGTTGGCGGGAGGCAAGAGTGGGTGGCTCTGAATATCTGCAGTGCTAAGAGCGGCCCACCGTTGGCGTATGACGAGGGCTTGGTCTTTTTGGTCCAGCATTTTGGACCGAGCAAATTACTGGTTGAGCGGCCAGGAGGCGGGCAGCGAACGGTTGAAGCGGGCTCTGTCCACTCGGGTCGTCTGTTGAGACAGTCCGACGGTGTCTGGAGTTCAAATGACGAGACATCACCCGCCCTGTCAGGCCCATGGTGTAGACACCAACAGCGCCTCTGTAGTCCTGCTCCTGCCGGCTCCGGGAGGCCAACTCGACGGGAGTGAGGCGACTTGGCAGAGAGTTTTACTCGAAGCGGGTCAGGCGCTCCACAGCGAAATTGTTCAAGTCCCCCCATTACGACAGCTACAGTTCTCAGGAGTGCCGCCGTTCGTGCGGACTGTCTCACCACGGGTCGCTGCCGCTTTACTCGGGGTTTCCGCCAGCGTTTTTCCTTTCCGGCCCATGAGAGTATGTCGGGCGGCTCTTTGGGCGGCGGGGGACGAGCTGTTGCGGGCAGGGTCAAGGACAGGACGGTGCGGGTGCGTAGCGGTGGAACGGGATTTCCGCTTGAGGGGGGCTGTGGGCCAACAGCGATTGAGACGCTTGGCGAGGCCGATCACGCGCTGAGCTCTTCTGCTGCTAGACGCCTTGGGGTGGGCTGTAGTAGGGTTTCTCCTAGAGTTCGACACGAAAGGCGCTTTTATGGCTCGCACTTCATCTGAGACAACAGCGTTTGATCTGCGTATCTTTTCGTATCTGCCCAACCCCCGGATCTGGAAGGCGACTATCGCCGCCCGGCTGTGCGGTGTCCGGCTCGATCTCAGGGGCAGCAAGCCGCGCGAGTTATCGAACTGGCTGTGGGATTTTGACGCTCGGCCTCTGACCGATGAGGAGCGCGAGGGACCCCAGGCGACCGAACGACAAGCGCGGAGCGGCTTTTCAGGCCGTTTGTACAAGACTGAGGCGTTTCTGGACGCCCATCCGTTTGGCACCGTGCCGGCTGCTTTTAGCCCGGATGGCATGGTTGGCATCTTTGAGTCCAACAGTATTATGCGGGCCGTTGCCCGCTTGGGTCAGGGCACCTATCCCCTGTACGGCACGGACGCCTACACCGCGGCGCGTATCGACAGCTTCCTCGACGCTAGCTTGGTGTTTGCCCGAGATATGCAACTGTATTTACTCGCCTTGGCGGACGGCTCGCTCACGCCCGACCTCCACACTCGCATGAAAACCGCTTTTGAGGGATATCTGAGCGGCATTGAGCGGGGCTTAGCTCCTGACCGTCGGTTCTTGGTCGGCGACGCGATCACGCTGGCCGATATCTGCTTTGTGGCTGAACTGACGCTCTTCTCCAACGAGAAGACCCAGGCGCCTCGTCTGGCCGAACAGCACCTCGCCCTGATCTTTCACGACAAGGTTGCAGCCCAATTTCCCAGAGCTTTTGCTCACTATGCCGGACTGTGTCAGCATCCGGCGTTTCGGCCTGACGTGGCACCCTATGTGGAGAAGCTAGAACGCAATAGTGCCAAGGATGGGGCGCGTGGAAGTCAGAGTCCCGATATGGTGTCTTGAGGGACGGGGAGAGGTGAGCCGGCCCTGCGCAGGTATACCCCCTCTCTTATTTGCTCTGAGGCCTGTTGTATGATGGAGCGGCAGTCACAAAAGGACGTGTCTAAGAGTGCGGCATTGCGTTCACGGAACTGTGGATCCCGCCTCTTGTCAGGCAGAGGAACAAAAAACACCCCCTGCACAAAGTCGCTATCTTTGAGCCGCTGTAACAGGCCTCTGCGGCCCAGTTTGCGCAACGCAACAGCCATGAGCTTCCCGAGTGCAGATAACAGGACGTTTCTTGCGGAGACAGACTCGTTGACAATGTGTCGCTCGGTCTGGAGACACGGAGTGGTCCCGCACAGAGAGGTCAGCACATCCAGAGCAGTTGCGGTGTGCTTGGTCAGGGTCGAGAAAGAGATGGTGAGAACATCGACATCAAGCCGATAGATGTTGACGAGTTGCTCTGGTTGAAGCCTATCCCGTACGACGGCGTCCTCTAAGAGCCGCGGACTGATCCAGGCCTGCCAATACCCTCGACTCTTTCTAAACCGGAGCATTGAAGCAGCACGCGCACGGTGTCTCCTGAAGAGCACGACAAGCAGGAGCCGATGACCGCTGCGTTTGAGCGCCTCAACACCTGTAGAGAGCAAAGGATCTTTGTAGGCGAGATTGGCGATGTCGGCCACTATGGCTTTGTTGCCAGCGTTTCGTTGGGACCACACCCGCTTGAATTGTTTTGGCGACCGGTAGTAATAGGCCTCTTTCGACTCCAGAAATGCAAAGCCTGGGTGATGTTTCAGGTTCTCGTACAGGAATGTACTCCCGGACCGGCCTGGCCCTATCACGAGCAGATAATCGTACCTCACGGGACGGCTCAGCTTATCGCACAACGCTGGGCCGTTTCCCCTTCTTCCAAATCGGGCAGAAGAAGCCGACTCCCCAACTCAGGTGCATGGTAGCTAGGATTAAGGGGAGAAGGAAGGTGCAGGGGGCACGGCGATGAAAACCGACGGCCAACGACCCGACCACCAGGGTGGAAAGGTAGACGAGGGGCAGCGCACTCGCCATCTGTATGAATCCGGAGCCGGCTAACACCACCGAGGCTATGAGACCGAGCACCAACAGCGGAGCGGCGAGCTGCCGGGGCCGCAGCGAAGTTGGATGCTTGCTTAACATAACCCGTTTCCACCGACCATAGTCGAAGTACTGCCGCGCCAGTGTCCGAAGGTTGCCGCGGGGCCGGTAGAGAACTACCAGTTTGGGATCGAACCAGACCCTTCTGCCCCGCTTGCGCAGTCGCCAGTTGAGTTCGGCGTCCTGATTTCGCATTAAGGTCGGGTCGAATCCCCCCACCGCTTCCAGCTCCTCCCGTCGAAATGCCCCCAAGTAGACGGTGTCGGTGGGTCCCTCGACCCCTCCTAGCCGGTAGCGTGCGTCTCCCACCCCTAGGGGGGTAGTCATGGCGATCACCAGCGCCCGTTCGAATGTGGAAGTCCCGATAGGCTGTTGTTTGCCGCCGACGTTGGCCGCTCCGGTTCTCTCCAGTGTCTCGACAACCCGTTGCAGGTAGCCGGGTGGAAGCACCGCATGGGCGTCGCACCGCACGATGATCTGACCTATTGCCTTTCGAATCGCGCGGTTGAGGCCGGCCGAGGTGGACTGGGCCGGATTAGGGATCACGTGCACTGTCGGATACGCGCAGCGGACTAGCTCCGCGGTCGCCTCGGTATCAGACCCATCGGCCAGGAGCACTTCTACTAGACCCGCGTATTCTTGGGATAATACCGAATCAAGCGTAGCGGCAATAACCGCTTCCGCATTCCGGGCCGGGATAACCACCGAGACTGAGGGATTGGGAGAAGTAAGAGAGGCAGATGTCACAGCCTGCTGGTCATTAGCGCTCACCATGTCAAATTTTCCTGCATTAGGTCCATTTTACCCAACCTAGAGACAATGGATTAAAGCCCATGCTGAGCGCAGGGAACTACAGAAGACTATAGGGACCATTTCAAGATGGCAAGACCCCTAACGACCCCCGTCTCTGAGGAGCTGCTCCCAGCCATAATTGATTGCCTGGTGTCCCTCTGGCACAATAGCTTACTCTGGACGGAGGGATGACTACACAGTCGTTCCTCCTTTTCCGTATGGAGGGCAAGGGAGACACTGTGGAATCTTTAGGCGACTGGCGGCGGAGCTGCCTCTGTGGAGTTCCTCGGAGCAACCAGGTGGGGCAAGAGATAGTCCTGATGGGCTGGGTCCACTCCCAGCGCGACCACGGCGGCGTCACCTTTATTGACCTGCGTGACCGTTCGGGGCTGGTCCAGATTGTGTGCAGTCCCCAGGTCAGTCCGGCTGCCCATAACCGGGCCAAACTCCTGCGGGCCGAGTTTGTGGTGGCCGCCCGGGGCCGGCTGGAGCGGCGCTCGGCCGAAACGATCAACTCGAATCTGCCGACCGGCGAGGTTGAGCTGGTCGTCGATGAGTTGCGAATTTTGAATCCCTCCCAGACTCCGCCCTTTCCGATTGAGGACGACCCCGAGCCTAGCGAAAATACCCGTCTACGCTATCGCTATCTGGATCTGCGGCGGCCAAAGATGTTTGAAAATCTCCGTCTGCGCCACCGTCTGGCCAAAATTGTCCGGGATTATCTGGATGGTGAAGAATTTTTGGAAATTGAAACGCCGATCCTGACCCGCAGCACCCCCGAAGGCGCGCGGGACTATTTGGTGCCGAGTCGCGTGAATCCAGGTGCTTTTTTTGCCCTGCCCCAGTCTCCACAGCTGTTCAAACAGCTCTTGATGGTCAGCAGCTTGGATAAGTATTTCCAGATTGTACGCTGCTTTCGGGATGAAGATCTGCGGGCTGACCGCCAGCCGGAGTTTACTCAGATTGATGTTGAAATGTCGTTTGTCCGACCCAATGACATTTTTCGTCTGATCGAAGGTATGATGATCCGGCTGTGCCGGGAGGTCAAGGGCTTTGAGCCGCCTACCCCGTTTCTGCGCTTGCCGTATGCCGAGGCCATGGCGCGCTACGGGACTGATAAACCGGATATCCGGTTTGGTCTGGAGCTGCAGGAGCTGACCGAACTGTTCAAAAACACCGACATCAAAGTCTTCCGCGACGTGGTTGCCAGTGGCGGAGTTGTCCGCGGGATTGTCGTACCAAATGCAGGATTTTCGCGCAAAGAGATCGACGATCTGACGCCGCTGGCGATCAGCTTTGGGGCCAAAGGTTTGGCTTGGTTTCGGATGACCGCGGCTGGCTGGCAGTCTCCTCTGGCCAAGTTTGTCGACGACCAGGATAAACAGGCTATTACAGCGGCGCTGGAGCTGAAAGAGGGCGACCTCGTGGTGATCGTGGCCGATACCAAACCGGTGGTGTGCGACGTCTTGTCCCGGCTGCGGCTGCACCTCGGAGACGCCTTAGGACTCATTCCTACACAGGAGTTCAACTTCCTGTGGGTGACGGATTTTCCGCTCCTCGAGTATGATGCCGAGACCAAACGGTATACCGCCATGCACCATCCGTTTACCTCTCCGCACGACGATGATGTCCCCCTGTTGGAGACCGCCCCCGGAAAAGCCCGTGCCTTTGCCTATGACCTCGTCCTCAACGGCGTGGAGCTGGGCGGGGGCAGTATAAGAATTCATAGCCAGGACATCCAGCAACAGATCTTTGCCCTGTTAGGCATAAACGAGGTCGAGGCGCAGGAGAAATTCGGTTTTCTGATGGAGGCGCTGTCATATGGGGCTCCCCCACACGGGGGGATTGCGTTGGGTTTCGACCGCTTAGCCATGCTGTTTGCCGGGGCCGACTCGCTGCGCGAGGTGATTGCCTTTCCCAAGACCGCCAAGGCCGTATGTTTGATGACAAACGCCCCTAATCGGGTTGATACCAAGCAGCTACACGAACTCAATATCAAAGTGGCCGAGTGATCGCTCGGGGGCAACCCGATCTGGAGAGTGAACCGATGGGGAAGTTACCCCACTGGGGGCGATGTTTGTCCGTCCTCCTGTCTCTTTCCCTGACCCTCCTGCTCCTCCCTCCAGCCCGAGAGGCGGCTCCGAGTACCGTTGCCCCGCCAACCCCCTGCGGCGGTCTATCGACCGAGAGTTTTACTCTCCGGCCGGACGACCCGCGCTGGCCAGCCTTTCTCGCCTGGGCCAGGGAGCGGCGTCTTTTCACCTTCACCCTAGTCGGTTTTACCGCGTCGGGCCTCAGCGTCCACTGGGCAACGGGCACGCAGTGGGAAACACAGGTGACGCTGCCCGTGGGGCAAGCCCTAGCCCATCTGATCGCCGAATGGCGGTGGCAGGATACGGATTTCCCCGAGTTTTTTGCCCCGCGGGGCGGTATGTACGGGGTGAATCTGGCCGAGCGTCTGGCCCTGCTTGATACCGACACCCTCGCGGCCTGGCGGATATTTTTCGACACCCTGCCGGCCAACGCGCCCCTCTCCGCTCATCTGTCTGCCGTTGCTCCAGACGGACAGTCTGCCGAGGTCACGTTCGGCTCAGACCGCGTTGTCACTTACTCGGCCCAGCGCGTGGTGCTTGACCTCAGCAGCTTTTTGACCGACTGTCGTCTCTCCCCATTTTTTGAAGCCGCTGACCAGAGCGGAGGTCGGGTCAGCCAAAGGCGTGGCCTGACACGCCAGCAGGACGCCACTCCGCTCCGCCACCCCAGCCCCTCCCCCCACCGTGGCCAGGTGCTCTACGAACAGCAGTGCGCCGGTTGTCATGGGATTGAGGGCGACGGCCAGGGCGTCGTTGCAGCACATCTGACTCCTCGACCACGCGATTTTACCCGCGCCCTTTTTCGTTATCGCTCGACCCCAACCGGCCAGCTCCCGACGGATGAAGATTTACACCGCTCGGTAACGCACGGCTTGGCTGGCAGCGGGATGCCCGCGTTTGGGGCTTTTCTCAGCCCAGCCGACATCCGCGACATGGTGGGCTACGTGAAGCAGTTTTCTCCTCGTTTTGAGCGGGAAAGCCCCCCGCGCCGGCTCGACATCCTAACCCCGCCTGCGGTGTCTGCAGAGCGCGCGGCGCGTGGCGCGCAGCTCTACCAAGACTCGGGCTGCGCAAGTTGTCATGGCGATACAGGGAAAGGCGACGGCCGTTCCGGACAAGATCTGAAAACCTCTGAAGGAGAGCCGATTGCGCCCCGGGATCTGACGGATAAATGGCGCTTCCGCGGTGGCTATAGCGCCCAGGCGGTGTTTCAGCGTTTGGCGACAGGCATGGATGGGTCATCAATGGCGTCGTACAGCGATGCGCTGACGGAAGACCAAATGTGGGATCTCGTGTTTTATGTCCTGACCTTATCGCCTCGGGAAAGGCCGCAGGCGAGAGCAGATACGACACCCTAATAAGGAGAGGAGGTCCGTGTGGGAAAACTCGATGGACGGACGGCAATGATCACGGGTGGGGCAAGTGGGATTGGTGCGGCAACGGTAGGACTGTTTGTTGAAGAAGGGGCCCGGGTGCTGATTGCAGACCTCCAGGAAGAAAAGGGGCGGCAGCTGGCCGCTAGTCTGGGAGAAAACGCCGCCTTCCTCAAGGTGAATGTGACCCGCGAGGCAGACATACAGGGGGCGATTGCTGGCCTGGTGTCGCGCTGGGGCCGGCTTGACTGTGTGTATAACAATGCGGGGTTTGGGGGAGCCCTGGGTCCGATTGAGACGACCGAGGTTGAAGACTACGATATGACCTTTGACGTGTTGCTCAAGAGCGTCTTTTTGGGCATGAAGCATGCCGCTTCGGTAATGAAGCGGCAGCGTGCCGGCAGCATTATCAGTACGGCGAGTGCTGCTGGCCTGGAAGCCGGTATGGCGCCCCATCTATACAGCGTTGCCAAGGCCGGAGTCGTGCAGCTGACAAAGTCTGTGGCCCTAGAACTGGGCGAGTACGGGATTCGAGTTAATTGTATTTGTCCGGGGGCAATTGTGACACCGCTGGCGGTCGGTCGGCCCGAACCTCGAACGGATCAGGTGCAGGCCCTGCGGGAAAATGCCGCCCGCATGCACGCCCTCAATCGGGTGGGGGAGCCCGAAGAAATTGCGCGGGCCGCACTGTGGCTAGCGAGTGACGATTCGAGCTTTGTGACAGGCCAGGCCTTAGCCGTTGACGGCGGGGTGACGGCTGGCCGGCCGTGGCGTAGCCTGCCGGAGTTTCAGCGCACCCCGCACCCGATTCGGATGTACCGCCTGCCCGAGGAATGAGTGAGACGGGGACGGTCCCGAGGCACTCGGCAATGTGAAAAGAATCGCGGCGGTCAGGGCGATGGTAGTGGCAGTCGTCCAAGTGTGGAGTGTATGGCCGCCTTTGAGCTCTGTGTGCTCGGCAAGTTCTTTTTCGCTTCCACGGTTCATTCTGGAGCTTGGTGAGCGCCGTTGCTGTAGCCTGCGGCGTCTTTGTCTCGCTTGAAGGCGTTGTCGGACAAGCGCCAACGCTTGCCCGCGTTCCTGTCGCCCCCCGACCCTCTCTCTCACCAAATTCGCGCCTGCTGAAAGCTACCTTTTCGCCCAGAGCACTCTCTTGAGTGCCCGACCAAGATATTTTGTTGGGAGAGGACGGCAGTGGTTTTGTCTGAACAGGCGCAGTGCAGACACAATAGCGATTGAACGTCTCTGAAGAAGGCGTGTGGGAAGAGCCGGATGATATTAAGGAGCATGGCTCCCGTTGCGAGTGGAGATTCCCCTTTGGGTTGGTTTGAGACGCTTCGTGTCGATGGAGCCGTAAAGCGTCGGTCCAACGATCTTCTTCCCCCTGTACTCTTTCTTGTCAGTGAGGGGAGGAAGGCAGCGGTCTGTGTCGCGGTCCATTCTCCTGCTGCGCCTCTTTGCGGGCCTTTTTACCCAGATATCCGCCGTGGTGGAATTTTGCGTAGTCGGCCTTGGTAAAGCGTTTTCTGTCCATCAATACAAGCGCAAGCGCGTCGCCTAGCGCCATCATCGCCGTTGTACTCGACGACGGGGTCAGGCCGAGTGAACAGGCTTCTTTGATCGTACCAATACTCAACACCACGTCACTCTGGCGGGCGATAGGAGAACGCGGATGGCTGGTAATGGCGATGAGCGGCATGCGGTTGAGCGCCTTGGCTCGATCGAGCATTTCGATCACTTCTCGCGTTTTGCCGCTATTGGAGAAGGTGATCATCACATCGTCTTTGGTGACCAGGCCAAGATCGCCATGGGCGGCTTCTCCAGGATGCAGAAAACAGGCCGGGGTGCCGGTCGATGACAGGGTGGTGGCAATTTTCAGCGCCACGATTCCGACTTTGCCCATACCGGTGGTGATGACCTTGCCTTTGCAGTTCTGCAAGAGGTGGACCGCATGGAGAAAGTTGGCGTTGAGCGGAATGGCCCGAATGGCCTCTGCCTCAGCGTTGAGAATAGCCTGAGCCCGGGTGAGTTCGGGTGGTGGATCGGGTGACTTCTTCAGTTTCTTGTGAGTCGGCATCGTTACTTGTGCGCCCGTGTCCGGCGGCTGCTCGGGACTTTCTTTGCCGTCCGACGGGGAGCCACTTCAGGCGTTCCGGTCGGGGCAGACAGCCCGAGGCTCTGCTGTTCCAAGACATGTAGACGGTTACGCAGCTCGGCGGCTTCTTCAAACTCTAGGGCGGCCGCGGCATGCTGCATGGCTTTGCGGGTCTGTTCGATGTGTTTGGCCAACTGCTGGGCGGACAGATATTCTTGGCTCTCCTTGGCAACGGACGGAAGGTCTCCATAGTCGGCTTCGGAGACCTTGACCAAGGGCGAAGTCAGGGCTTTCTGGATACTTTGCGGCGTGATCTTGTGCCGTTTGTTGTGGGCCGCCTGAATGCGGCGCCGGCGCTCCGTCTCGTCAAGCGCCCGGCGCATGGAGACGGTGAGCGTATCCGCGTACATCAGGACTTGGCCGTTAACATTGCGGGCGGCCCGGCCAATGGTCTGGATCAGGGAGCGCTCAGAGCGCAGATAGCCCTCTTTATCGGCGTCGAGAATAGCCACCAAGGACACCTCAGGGATATCCAACCCTTCGCGCAGGAGATTAATCCCGATCAACACGTCAAACGTGCCGCGCCGCAGGGCGCGAAGGATTTCGACCCGCTCAATAGTGTCGATGTCCGAGTGCAAATAGCGGACTTTAATGCCGATATCTTGGTAATAATCGGTCAGATCTTCGGCCAGACGTTTGGTCAAGGTCGTGGCCATGACCCGCTCGCCCTTTTCCACCCGTTTGCGGATTTCTTCCAGCAGGTCATCAACCTGGTCGTTGGCTGGCCGGACAACAACTTCGGGGTCGAGTAGGCCGGTCGGGCGGATCAGTTGCTCGACCACGTGCCGCTGACTTTTGTCCAGCTCATAATCACCGGGTGTGGCCGAGACATAGATGGCCTGACCTAGCTTGCGCTCAAATTCCTGGAAGCTGAGCGGCCGATTATCAATTGCCGAAGGAAGCCGAAAACCGTATTCCACCAAGGTGGTCTTGCGCGAGCGGTCACCCCGGTACATGCCACCGATTTGCGGAATAGTGACATGGCTCTCATCAATGAAGAGCAGATAATCGTCGGGAAAGTAATCGATCAAGGTGTAGGGCGGCTCGCCCGGCTGTCTGCCGTCCAGATGCCGGGAGTAGTTCTCAATGCCCGGACAGAAGCCCATCTCGGCTAACAAGGCCAGATCATAGAGGGTTCGTTGTTCTAGGCGCTGGGCTTCCAGAAGCTTGTTTTCGGCTCGCAACTCCTCGAGTTGTTGGTCGAGTTCGGCGCGGATTGAAGCTGCCGCAGTCCGGGTGCGGCTTGAGGTGGTGACATAGTGACTGGCCGGATAAATGGTGGCTTTATCCAGACGACGCAACACTTTTCCCCGGAGGGGGTCAATCTCCACCACCGCCTCGACGCTGTCGCCAAAGAACTCAATCCGGACAGCTCTGTTCTCCTCGTAGGCTGGGAACACCTCGACAACGTCGCCGCGCACCCGAAAGGTGCCACGATGAAAGTCGAAATCGTTCCGTTGGTACTGGATGTTAACAAGTTTACGCAGCAGGGCGTCACGATCGACCTCGGTGTTTTCCTCAACAAACACGATCAGATCAAAATACGACTCGGGAGACCCTAGGCCATAGATGCAGGAGACGCTAGCAACGATGATGGTATCGCGGCGCTCTAACAACGCCTTGGTGGCCGAGTGGCGCATCTTGTCGATCTCTTCGTTGATGGCCGCGTCTTTTTCAATATATGTATCGCTCTGAGGAACATACGCCTCCGGCTGGTAGTAGTCGTAGTAACTGACAAAATACCGCACGGCATTGTGGGGAAAGAGCTCGGCAAACTCAGCGTACAGCTGGGCCGCGAGCGTCTTGTTCGGGGCGATGATGAGGGCTGGTCGGTTTGATCGGGCAATGACATGGGCCATTGAGAAGGTCTTGCCCGAGCCGGTAACGCCAAGCAAGACTTGATGCTGGCGGCCCTGGTTGAGTCCCTCAACGAGGGCATCAATCGCCTGGGGCTGATCGCCCTGGGGCTGAAAATCCGAAATGAGCTGAAATGTGTCTTCCCGCTGCATAACTCTCCATCCTAGCAAGAATCCAAAAGAAAGCAGAGAGTGGTCGGCCGTATGGGGGGAATCACGCGGGGGCGGACAAGATGGACGATGATGAGCATCTGAGCACAGGCGTCCACCTTGGTTGCAAAATGGCCGAGCTTATGGCTGACTACACGGAGAGAGCTTGATGAGTCGGACGCTCTTTTACTGACTCTTCTGGGAGGTACAAGACAGCATGGAAGTGAGGGGCAAACGATCGTATTGGTGGACATGGGGCAGGCTTACAACGCTGGCTCTCAGCGTTTTTGTCTTCGCCTCGTGGGCCACTGCTCAGCCTGGTACTGCGCAAGAAGCAGTCCACAAGTTCACAGTCGTCAATGTGTCATTCGAAGGCTCGAAGATGTTTGTGCCTTCGGTGTTGGCCGTGTCCAAGGGAGCAAAAGTCTCCGTCACTGTCATCAATAATATTCCCGGCGACCCTCCTAACCACGGGTTTGCGATTCCGGCGTTTGAGGTTGAGACCGTGGTCAATCACGGTGAGAAAAAGACGGTTGAATTTATGGCTGACAAGGCGGGGATTTTTGACATTCGGTGTCAGTTGCATCCAGCCCACGTGCATGGACAGTTGATCGTGAAAGACTAGCGATCGGTTTTAGGCCGGGTGTCTGTCCACCTTCTGCAGTAACATCTCGATAAGGAAATCCGTCTCTATGCCCTCGGCCTCGGCCTGAAAGTTGAGCAAACACCGGTGGCGTAGGGCGGGCAGGGCCACATCGGTAATATCTTCGTAGCTGACGTTCACCCGTTTATCTAGGAGAGCGTTGACCTTCGCTCCTAAGGTAATCGCCTGCGCGCCGCGCGGACTGGGGCCAAAGCGTAAATATTGGTTAATCTCGGGCAGGGCCTCGGCATTGCCTGGGGTTGCCGAGGCAATCAGACGGGCGATGTAGTGGTTCAGCGGCGGAGCCAGTAAGACTTCCCGGACGAGCCCCTTCAGCTGTTCAACCTGGGCGGCGGCCTGTTCCTCAGAGTCGAGCAGAGCGTGCACCTCATAATGCTTTTCGGTGGTCGTCCGATTGAGGATTTCGGTCAGTTCCCCAGTATTGGGCGAGCGAATGATGAGCTTGAACAAAAATCGGTCGAGTTGGGCCTCGGGCAGCGGATAGGTCCCCTCAATTTCAATCGGATTTTGGGTTGCCATGACAAAAAAGGGCGGGGGCAGGCGGTGTGTCTGGCCAAACACGGAGACCTGGTGCTCTTCCATGGCTTCCAGAATGGCCGACTGGGTTTTGGGCGTGGCGCGATTGACTTCGTCAGCCAGGACGATGTGGGTGAAAACCGGACCTGGCTTGAACTCAAAAGACCGCTCGTTGCCGCTTTCGGATAAGACTTCCGTGCCCACAATATCCGACGGCATCAGGTCGGGGGTAAACTGAATCCGCTTGGAGCCTAAGGTCACCGCCCGACTCAGGGATTTCATCAGCAGGGTTTTGCCTAAGCCGGGCGCGCTCTCCAGCAAAACATGCCCCCCGGCAAAAAAGGCGGTCAGCACTTTACGCACAATCTCGCGATTGCCGACAATAACGCGTCCGACCTCTTCCTCTAGCGTGCTGAAGAGCTGACAAAAGCGCTCTATACGGTTTTCGTCTGCCTGGATCATGTCTGTCCGGTTATTCGAGAAGCGGGCGGTACTCCAGGGGGATGCGCTGGCTGGTCTGCGTTGGCGCGCGCGGCCGGTTCATGAGCGGAGCGTTCCTGTACGGCGTGGTGGGCTGGGCCGGACTGGTATTGGCCGTCCGTTGCTCGGTGTCGCTCTGATCCGCCTCCCCGGCTGGCACCCGGACTTTGACAAAGCGCACGTCTTGGGTCAGAAAGCCGCCCACTTTTTCTCCAGCTTGGACAAACCGCTGAGCTTTTCCTTGACTCGGGCCTTCACCGCTGTCCTGCTCTTTGGGGGCCGTTTGGTTGGGGGGGGCGGACTGGGAAGCGGGCGTGTCTGGTCGGTGGTGTGGGTGTTCTCCGGGGCGATTCGGGTCTTCTCCTTGGGAGCGCTGTGCGGGATCGTGCCGGGCCGATATCTCAGTCGCTCCTTCTGCCTGGTGGTTGGACGGCTGCTGCTTTTCGCCGTGCTGCTCGGGCTGCTCAAATTGAATGCCGCCCCCCTCCTGTTGGGGCGACTCGGTCTGACGGTTCTGATCGCTCTCTGACGCCCCGTTATCCCGCCGGTGTTGGCGTGCTTCGGTTCCCTCAGCCGCTGAGGGGCGTTCGTTGAGGCCCGCAGACTGTTGCTTCTTGCTCAGGTCCTGCTTGCCCACCCCGTCCTGCTGACCCTCAGTGGTAAACAGGTTGAGGTCGATTGGCAGCAGCTGAGGGAGCTCGATATTGAGGGTGATTCGCTTCTTAGCCTCCTTGGTCAGGCGTTCTTTTTCGCGTCGACTCAGATCCGGTGCTCTGAGTTGCTCGACTAGGGCGACGAGCTCAGCGCCGGCCGCTCTCTCTTGTGGCGTGGTGCCCCGCGTCGCCAGTTCATGGGCTCTTTTTTCGAGTTCGGCCAGCTGTAGCGGCTTTTGTGAAGGGGGCAGAGGGGAAGAATGTAGGGCTGAAATAGGCCGAGACGGCGGCCAAAACAGGCTAAAAGCTACGGCCACACCCAGGCCGAGCAGTCCGATTGGCACACGCCTGTCTAGCCGAAACGGCAGATCCCGTTCCGGAACAAAAAATGTCGTCCGCCTGGCCGCGTCACGCTGCAGCAGGGGCAACAGACCGGTGTGTTCTGGAGGCTGTGAGAGGGTGGTTAAGGTCAGGAAGCGCTCTTTGCTCAGTGTTTTCTCGTCCAACAGTGCAGCCACGGGTTGGGGCTTGGTGCTGTTTTGAGTGCGGCGGATGGCCTTCCAGAAGAAGAAAGCCCACACGCCGAGGGGACCGAGTAGCAGAGCGAGTGGCCAGGACAGGGTTGCCAGCAACAAGAAGCTGCCCAGACCGATCGTCAATCCTAGGGGCAGAAAGAAGCCGAGGACGTTGAGACACCGCTGGCGACGGAGGCGCTTGGCCGTCGTGTTGATCAGGGCCAAGGGGGCGGAGAGGGGTTCTTGCCGAGCCATGGATCTGTCTTAGGAAGGATGTCTTTTGGAGCGGTATTTTTGAAAACGCCGGACAGCCCGATTGTGCTCGGCCAGAGTGACTGAAAACTGGTGGGTGCCATCGCCGCGCGCCACAAAGTACAGGTAGTCCGTGTTTGCCGGGTACAGGGCGGCCCGCAGGGCGGCTAGGCCGGGGTTGGCAATCGGGCCTGGCGGGAGACCATGGATCACATAGGTGTTATACGGCGTTGGCGTTTGCAGGTGGCGGCGGGTGAGATTCCCGTCAAAATTTCTAATGCCGTAAATAACGGTTGGATCGCACTGAAGTCGAATGCCCCTGCGGAGCCGGTTGTGAATGACCGATGCGATCAGCGGACGTTCCGCGGCCTTGCCGGTCTCTTTTTCAATAATTGAGGCCAGCGTCACCACCTCGTGCTGGCTGAGCCCTAACTCGACGGCCCGCCGGTCCAGGGTCAGATCCCAGGAGGCATAAAACCGGGCGAGCATCGTGCCTAAGATCTCTTGGGCCGAGGCGCGAACCGAGAACTGATAGGTGGCCGGGTAGAGGTAGCCTTCGAGGCTGTTTGCCGGCAGTCTCCAATCGGCCAGAAATTGAGGATCGGCATTGAGACACAGAAAGCTCTCAGCCGCTCCAAACCCCCGCTGTTCGAGCAGCCGCGCAATCTGAGCCAAGCTGAAGCCCTCGGGAATAGTGATGGACTGGTGCACAAGCTGGCCCCGGCTCAGCTGATTGAGCAGAGCCAGCGGAGAGAGGGGCTCAGGAAAGAGATATTCTCCGTGCTGGATCTTTCTGTCCACCCCGCTCAAGCGGGCCCATAAGCGAAAGACCTGGACCTGGCTTAGCAGCCCTTCGGCATGCAGATGCCGGGCAATTACTTCGAGTGACGAACCGTTTTGGACAAAGAAACGAACGGGTTGGAGCAGTGGTGGGCCCGGTGTGACCAGAGCACGATAGCCAAACCAGGCAACACTCCCACCGATCAGAAGCGGCATGAGCAGGATCACCAGGAGCAGGGAGTACTTTCCCCGTTTGCCTGTTTGCATGGCAAAAAACACTACCATTCCCCGCTTTGCAACACAATCTGGGCCGCCGCCGTTGTTCTTGACAATCTTGTCCAGGGCTGGCAGGCTTAGCCGTATTTTCCGTCCGGGGGTCGGATACTAAATGGGATATGATGATGAGGGTACTTCCCACATCCGTATAGGGCACCAAGCTGGCCAAATTCAGCTCCTGATTCTTGCTCCTATTCTGACCCTTTGTTTTTTAGGGCTTGTAGTCCGCAGTGCCAGCTCGGCCGTTGATCATCGGATTGAAAAGCAAAAGGTTGCCGAACAGCTCAAGCAGCGGTTGAGCGAGGTCCATAACGACCTCACTCCGCCGAGGCTGAGCCGCCCCGACGCCTTGCTCCTTCCCGCCCCAGAGATGACGGCCGACCCGCCCCTGCCGCCAGGTGAGCCGTCTTCTGTCGCTGAGTCGATCGCTGATCAGCCCGAGGTCGTGGCGGTTGCGAGTGCCGAGCGGCTGATTCAGCCCCAATCCTTTCCGTTCCAGACCACGCACCAAGTGCGGAAGAACGAGACCTTTGAGACCATCCTCCGAGGCCAGGGGCTTGGACGTCAGGAGAGCGGGAAATGGATTGCAGCCTGGATTGCGGCCGCCAAAAAAGAGAGACAAGTCCGCAAACTGCAAATCGGTCAGCGCTTCTCCTTTCTATTTGACAAAGGTCCTGCGGCGCCGATTCTGAGCAGTCTGAGCTATGAATTCAGTGCTCTCTCACAGCTGGTTCTTGAACGAACGGCGGACGGCGGCGTCACCTCCCACCTTGAGACGCTACCGACCACTTTGGTATGGCGGGCGACTGCCGGGCGGATTACCAGCAGTCTGTATGAGGCGGCGGTGAATAAAGCCGGGGTGCCCGACCGGATTGTTGACGAAATAATCGATCTAGGGTGGAATCTCGACTTCTCTTCCGACCTCAGAGCCGGAGACATCTTCAAGGTGATCTTTGAAGAGTACCAGCGTGACGGCAAGCCGGTTCAATACGGGCGCGTCTTAGCGGCTGAAATCGTTAATCGGGGCAAGGCTTCGAAGGTTTTTTTCTCCGACCAGAACGGACGTTTCCTGCGTTACCCGCTGCGTTTCACCCGGATTTCGTCGGTGTTTACTAAGAACCGGTTTCATCCTATTCTTAAACGCCACCGACCCCATAACGGCGTTGATTTTGCCGCCCCACGCGGCACGCCGGTGCGGACGGTGGCCGATGGGAAGGTCACCTACGCCAGCTGGAAGGGCGGATTCGGTCGGCTTGTCCGCATCGACCATCCTGGGCCGTACGCTACTGAGTACGCCCATCTCCATAGAATTGACAAAAGGGTCAGGGTTGGAGCGTGGGTCAAGCGCGGTCAAAGGATTGGCAGTGTGGGGGCGACCGGTTTGGCCACTGGACCACATCTCCACTTCGGGTTGTTTAAAAACGGCAAATACGTCAATCCGTTGAGCACAAATTTACCCTACATCGCCCCTAAAACCGACACCCAGAAATCCGACCCGGTCCAGGTCAAGCTGAAAAAAGCGCTGGTCGAATACCTGGCTCAGCTAGAATTTGACCAAACCTTGGCAACCCGAGTATTTGCCGCTGTGACCCCGGCCCCACCGCCAAACCAGCCCCGCTCCTGACCCCCCTCCTCAGGTCGCCTTAGGCCGCTCTCTGTCAGAGGCTGCTGGCCGGGAGTTGACACTCTCAAGTCGCTCACGTAGGTAGGTGAAGATGGCATATGCAGTTATTCGAACTGGTGGAAAACAGTACCGGGTGGAGCCTGGTGAGTTGCTCAGAATCGAATCCTTGAAAGGCGAGCCCGGCAGCCAAGTGCAGTTTAGTGAGGTGCTGCTCACCTCAAGTGGGGGGACGGTGCAGGTTGGTATGCCAACCGTTGCTGGAGCCAGTGTGATGGCCGAGATTGTCGAGCACGGCAAAGAGCAAAAAATTGTTGTGTTTAAGAAAAAACGACGCAAAGGATACCGCCGCAAACATGGCCATCGCCAGCAGTTTACGGCCGTGCGCGTCCAGAGCATCAGTGTCTGATTTCTATACCTTGGGGAGGACAAGCCATGGCGCATAAAAAAGGACAAGGATCAAGTCGGAATGGACGCGACAGTCCGGGCCAGCGACGTGGTGTGAAACTCTTTGGCGGTCACCACGCCAAGGCCGGTAATATCATTATTCGTCAACTCGGTACCAGAATCTACCCAGGTTCAAACGTTGGTATGGGGCGTGACTATACGCTCTTTGCCAAGGTCGACGGCATTGTCCGTTTCGAACGGATGGGGAAGACCCGCAAACGGGTGAGCGTGCATCCGGCCCCGACAGCCACCTTCCCTGCATCATAAGTGTCATCAGTTTAAGGTGGGGGATGGCTCTCATCCTCTTCGCTATCATCATCCACCTTGGCGTGCCGCGGGTCATCCTCCCGGTTCACAAAGATGTCGTCCAGGCTGAGGATGCAGAAGGAGACCGGCGCCAGTCTCATTTTTGTAAAGCCCCGCACGGGGCTTTTTTTGTGCTATGCACTTCGTTGATGAAGTTCGGGTTTTTGTCAAAGCGGGCAACGGCGGCAATGGCTGTATCAGTTTCCTGCGCGAAAAATACCGCCCCCGAGGTGGGCCCAATGGCGGCAATGGCGGCAATGGTGGGAGTGTGATTTTTCAGGTTGACCCGCAACTCAGCACCTTACTCGACCTGCGCTATACCCAACATCTCCGGGCGGCGGACGGTGAGCATGGACGTGGCAAGGATCAGAACGGTCGTAACGCCCAGGATCGTGTTGTCCGTGTGCCGCCCGGGACCCTCATTCGTGACTTTGACAGCGGAGCAGTGCTGGCCGACCTGACCCAGCCCGGCAGCCAGGCCGTTATGGCCAGCGGGGGAAGAGGCGGGAAGGGCAATAGGTTTTTTGCCTCGGCCAGAAACCGACTGCCGCGTCAGGCTCAGCCTGGACAAGCGGGAGAAGAGCGCACGTTGCGGCTTGAGTTGCGCGTCCTGGCCGACGTGGGCCTAGTCGGATTTCCGAATGTTGGGAAATCGACCCTATTGTCTAGCGTGTCTGCTGCCCAGCCCCGGATTGCGGATTTTCCGTTTACCACTTTGACACCCCACCTTGGTGTCGTCCGCTACGGAGACGACGGCACGTTTGTGATGGCCGACATTCCCGGACTGATTGAGGGCGCGCATGAAGGTCATGGGCTTGGCACACGCTTTCTGCGTCACCTGTCACGCACCTCGGTCTTGGTCTGTCTGCTCGATATTTCGGATCCGCAACGCGATCCGTGGCACGACTATGAAGTCCTCATGCATGAGCTCCACAGCTTTGATCCAGCCCTGGTCAAACAGCCCCGGCTGGTCGTGGTCACGAAGTATGATCTGGCCGTAACGCAGGAGCGCTTTGCCGAGGTGGCGGCAACATTTGCCACCCATGATATAAAGCTGATAACGCTCAGCGCCATCAGTCGCAAGGGCGTGAGCAACCTGATCTGGAAAGTTGCTCATACGCTGGCCGACGCTCGACAGCAAGCCGAGGAAGATACCGCCGACCTCGGCGCGTCCACCCAGCCTGATGAGGACGCGCAGATATGGGATTAGTCGAGACCCAACTCCCTCATAAAGTCGACATCCTGCGACGTGTCCGTCGGGTCGTGATCAAGGTTGGCAGCAGTATCCTTTCCCAGCAGAATGGGGTGAATGTCAACAGTGTTGACCGTCTGGCACGAGACATGTCGGCGCTGCTGCGGACCGGAAGCGGAGACCGGGACAGAGAGGTCGTTCTGGTCAGCTCAGGAGCCGTTGCAGCAGGAATGGGGCGCTTAGGCGTTCAACCCGAGCGGTTCCGAACGATTCCGACTAGACAGGCCGCGGCTGCGGTCGGCCAGATCACGTTGATGGCCCTGTATGAGCAGGCTTTTTCACGCCACGGGGCCCATGTCGGCCAGATTTTGCTGACCCATGACGATGTGGCCGACCGACGCCGCTATCTGAACGCCAAGCACACCATGCGAACCCTGCTTGAGACCGGCGTTATCCCAATTGTGAACGAGAACGATAGTGTGGCGGTCGAGGAGATTGAGTTTGGCGATAACGATCATCTGTCAGCCCTGGTCGCCGTCCTGATTGAGGCCGATCTGTTGGTTATTCTGAGCGATGTCGAGGGGCTGTACGAGCGCGACCCTCGGCTGCATGCCGACGCCCGACTAGTGTCCCTGGTTGAGCGGTGTGATATGTCCTATACCACTGGTGGCGCGGGCCCACTCGGTCGGGGCGGTATGACGTCCAAGCTCCAAGCCGCCCATAAGGCGGCCCTGTCTGGCATCCCGACTATTATTGCCGATGGGCGCCACGATACGAGTTTGCAGGCTGTTTTCAATCCACAGATTCCAACCGGGACCTTGTTTCTGCCTGTCAGCGATCGTCTTACCAGCCGCAAGCACTGGATCGCCTATACTCTCAAACCGGCCGGCAGCCTACAACTCGACGCCGGTGCCGCCAACGCGGTCCGCCGTGCAGGCCGCAGTCTGCTGCCGGCCGGGGTGCGTGAGATACAGGGCTCCTTTGGGGTTGGTGACTGTGTCGCCTGTGTGGATGAAAGCGGACAGGAGTTTGCCCGGGGGCTGGTCAACTACCATTCGGCGGCTCTTGCCCAGATCAAGGGCCTCAAAACCGGCCAAATTGAGCAGATTTTGGGCTATAAAGTCAGCGATGAGGTCATCCATCGGGATGATTTGGCACTTTTGTAAGACAGAGCTAATCGTGATAGCGAACAGTATCTTTGGATATCACGATTTGGGAGACCGGTATGGATCTCGAACACATGGTAGGCGCCCTGTGCCAGGCAGCGAAAAAAGCAGCCCGGGGGCTGGCTACGACCTCAACCCAGGCCAAAAACGAGGCCCTGCTCAAGTCGGCCACGGCACTGCGGCAGGACAGCCGGACGCTCCTGGCCGCTAACGCTCAGGATGTTGAGGCCGGCCGCCAGAATGGGCTGTCCTCAGCCATGCTTGATCGTCTGACGCTGACCGAGGAGCGCATTGAGAGCATGGCAAACGGCTTGGAGATTATTGTCGATCTGCCCGACCCGGTTGGCGAGACAGTAGCGATGTGGCGGCGTCCCAACGGCCTAGAGATCGGTCAGGTCCGGGTGCCGCTTGGCGTGGTGGGGATTATTTATGAATCGCGTCCCAATGTGACGGCGGACGCCGCCGGTTTAGGGCTCAAAGCTGGCAATGCGGTGATTCTCAAAGGCGGCTCTGAGGCTTTTCGGACCAATGGCGCTATTGTTGATATTCTGACTGCGGCGCTTGGCCAGGTCGGATTGCCGCCTGCCGCTGTTCAACTTGTTCGATCGACCGATCGCAAGTCGGTGCACGTCTTGCTGCAACAGGACCGGTTTGTGGACGTCATTATTCCGCGTGGCGGAGAGGATCTCATTCGAGCGGTGACCGAGCAGTCCTCCATTCCGGTGATCCAGCACTTTTCGGGCGTATGTCATACCTATGTGGATGCTGCGGCCGATTTTGACAAGGCCATGCGGATTACGCTCAATGCCAAGACTCAACGCCCCTGGGTGTGTAACGCTATGGAGAATTTGCTAGTCCATAAGGACGTTGCCCCCCACTTCTTACCCCCCTTTGTTGAAGCGCTTCACAAAGCTGGCGCAGAGGTTCGTGGCTGTGCGCGAACCAGACACATCGTTCCCGATGTCAAAGTGGCGACCGAGACGGATTGGCAGACCGAGTATTTAGACCTGATCCTGTCGATCAAAGTCGTTGATTCGATCGATGAAGCCATTCCCTTTATTAACGACAACGGTTCTGGGCTAGCCGACGCCATTATCAGCGAGAATTACACCAGCACGCGGCGTTTTCTGCAAGAGATTGACTCGGCAACCGTATATGCCAACGCTTCGACCCGCTTTACCGACGGCTATGAATTCGGGTTTGGGGCCGAGATCGGCATTTCAACCAACCGACTGCACGCGCGTGGACCCATGGGGCTACGCGAGTTAACCACCTATAAATACCTGATCTACGGCGATGGCCAAGTCAGAGAGTAAGAACACGGCTCCCCGTCCACACATTGGAATCTTTGGCGGGACGTTTAATCCGATCCACCTCGGTCACGTTCGGAGTGCCGAAGAGATTCGTCAGACCTGCGCCTTAGACCATATTTATTTTGTGCCCTCCGCACGCCCTCCGCATAAAGACAACCGTGAGCTAGTGTCTGGCCAGCATCGGCTGCGGATGGTCGAATTGGCCGTGGCCGATGAGCCGGCCTTCTCGGCCTCGGGAGTTGAGCTCGAACGTCCGGGCCCGTCGTACTCGGTTGATACGCTGCGCCATTTTTGGGCCGCCCTGCCGTCCGCTTCTCTGTCTTTCATCTTGGGGCTCGACGCCTTTCTGGAAATGCAAACCTGGAAAGACTATCGGACTATTCCTCACCTATGTAACCTGATTGTCACCTCACGACCCGGCACACCGCGTCCGAGCTGCCCGCTTCCCGTTGAATTTCAGTCTGTTTTTTGTTACGATCCACTGTCAAGGATGTACACGCACCCTTCACATTCTACTCTTGTTATTTGTGAGATCAGCGGTCTCGATATCTCAGCATCAACGATCCGTCGGAACATTCGAAGCGGCACGTCCGTTCGTTCTCTCGTCCATCCAGCCGTGGCAGCCTATATTGCAGACCACGATTTGTACCAAAGGTGATTGGAATGTCCAACGATATCTTGTGTTCTCACATGCATCTTTGCCAGCAGGAGAGGTCAGTATTTTGAACGATAAGAGCTGGGAAAAGGCTCTTCGCTGTGCTCAATCTGCGCTTGACAAAAAAGCGTATGACCTTGTGGCGCTCAAGGTCACTGCGCTCACCCCGGTCGCCGACTATTTTATTGTGTGTACCGGTCGCTCTGATACTCAGGTGCGCAGCATTTGCGAAGCCATTGGAGAAGCCTTGTCGGCTCAGGGTATCCATCCCTTAGCGGTTGAAGGTTTTGTGAACGGACAGTGGGTGCTGATGGATTTTGGTGATGTGGTTGTCCATATTTTCTACGAGGACGTCCGGGAGTTCTACAATTTGGACGGTCTCTGGGCCAACGCACTAAGATGTGAGTTGCCCGAACCGTACTCAAGCCAAGCCCAAGGTCTCAAGATCGCAACGGCCTGAGGGAGGATCGAGAGACGCCGCTGCGTTGTCCGGTATAGAGATCGGAACGCGGGGTTTGACGGGGGGATTTTATGGCTCGTACTTCTACTCCGACCGAAATCCTCTACTACGGGAGTACCCGCCAGGAACAGTACTGGGAAAACGAAAACCAAACGCTCCGTATTGCCCGCAATATCTCCTCACCGATGTGGCTGGCCTACCGCAAACAGAGCGGAACCTACCGGCCCTTTCCGGCCCGACCGCGCACGGCCACAACAAGAAAACGGGGCCGCCGCAAAGAGGCCCATACGCTGCCCTTGGCCGGACGCAGCGCAGAAGAGGTTGTCACCCAACTCAAAAAGTTTCATAAGCTAAGCTTGTCCCTTGAGCAGCGTTTACGGAGATGGATGAATAAGAGCTCTGGGGAGCGAGTCTTGGCCTTTCTTGACCCCAATCAGGGTGGTGCGCCTGTGATGACCGATCCCGGAATCCCGCAATCCCAGCAGAGTCACCTCCACAAAGAGGAGTAGGGGAGACCTCCGCCCGTCTGCTGAGTCGTCGCCAAAGGGGCGAGGCATGGGGAGGATCGTTCGCAAACCGCCTCGGCGCCTCCGTCCTTTGCATTCTGAGCGCGTAGTGGGGACACGGCCGACGTATGGAAGAAGAGGCGCTGGAGGCTCAGACAGCGCGCTTGAGGCAAAAAAGAGATCGACTGCGGCTGACCGTGGAGAGTCGTAGATATAAGGTCTATGAGCAGAAAAAAAGAAGCGATCGAAGCCTAAGGGATTGTAGTGATGGTGCTTGGCGTCATGCACACAGACCAACCCGCTCCACGTGGCAACACCGCTCTGCCAGAAACCGTCATCCCAAGCCGATGGTCGCCCACCCGGCTCTCTCTGCAGTCCAAGAAAAACCGGCTGCAACAGGAGTTATGACCTTGACCCGTCTTGCTCCGGCTCAGGAGGCGAGCCTTTCACCTTGGTACGCCGTCTCTTCTCAGCATCAGACGCTGAAGCCCGCCCGTCGGCTGCCACGGCCCTTCTCGTGAAAACGCCCCTGGCCGGATTGGCCAGAGTCTGGGCCGTCGGGGAGTCCAAACCCGACAACCAGCCTCAGTCTCACTTTGCACTCCACAAGCAGCTGCTGGCCCGGATGGGCGTCGATTCACAGTCTGCGCCGTCTCCCCCTGCTCATGTCTCTTCCCACCAAAAATACTGCAAGCTTCCTCTTGCCGTTAGGCAGCTCCGTACAATGCCACCCTTTGGCAGTCTGTCCACGTTGGTTTCTGGATGGTCGAGATTGTGACTAGGGTCGGCTTAGATTAGATGGTATTGTGTCTCAGCCCCCGAATCGTTCAGTCCAGCCCCCTATGGAGAAAGATCACCGATGGACAAGCGCGACCGCCTTCCCCCCCTACTCCAACACAAAGCCTACGGCCAGGCGTCCAAGTTTGTAGCGGACAAGCTGCTGCGAGAAGCTCGCCGCCAAAAGGCGTTGCCAGACGGGCGGCTCCCCCGGGTGTGTGTGCTTGACCCCGATGGAGATATTGTGGCTAATCTGTTGGCGCGCGGGCAGGCCCGGCACAACGCGGTCTGGGCCTGTTACCATACCACAATGTATAATTTTTGTCGGGACCAGGTTGAGTGTGGGATTATCGGGGCGGTGGTCGGAGCGCCGTTTGCCGTCCTGGTGGCTGAAGAATTATTTGCTTCAGGCTGTGAGTTGCTCATTCATGTGACCTCCTCGGGTCAAATCGTCCCAAGCTGGCAGCCGCCGTTTTTTCTGCTCGTTGAAAAAGCTTTGCGAGACGAGGGTACCAGCTATCACTACCTGCCCGCGGCCGACTTCTCATACCTCCGTCCTGAACTGCTTGATCTGCTCCGGAACGCCTTTGACGCCCTTGATACGCCGGTCTATCGGGGTGCAAGCTGGACCACCGACGCTCCCTTTCGAGAAACCCAGACCGCGATCAGTCAGGCCAAAGCGCGGGGTATTATGGCGGTTGAGATGGAGGTGGCCGGGCTGTACGCTTTTTCCCAGGCCCGGGCCAAACCAGTGGTGTGTTTCGCCCATGTCACCAATCAAATGGGCGACGTCGAGGGCGATTTTGAGAAGGGCGAGGCGCAGGGCAGTCAAGCCGCCCTGGAGATTATTCTGGCAACGGCAAAAACCTGGCTGGCCGCCCAGCCCACTCCTTTGTGAGGAGCCTTGACGCCCAAGCCGCCAAGGGTTGCAGAGGGTTGTTGAATCTTGCTATGTATCTGCGGCAATTGTAAACACGACAGAGGGGCGAGATCGATGAATATAGAACACAACGAACCGTCTTTCCCGCAAGACCGAGAAATTGCCACCCTGGGCGGCGGCTGCTTCTGGTGTCTCGAAGCGGTCTATGTCGAACTCAAGGGAGTTGACCGAGTTGTGTCTGGCTACATGGGAGGAGAGATGCCGAACCCCTCTTATGAAGAGGTGTGTGCGGGGACGACAGGCCACGCAGAAGTGGTCCAGGTGACGCATGACCCCAGTATGATTTCTTTCCAGGATATCTTACAGGTCTTCTTCACCATCCATGATCCAACCACCCTGAATCGCCAAGGCGCGGATGTCGGCACCCAGTACCGTTCGGCGATTTACTACCACACGCCCACCCAAGAAGAAATCTCGGCCGCGGTCATCCAGGAGCTTGAGGCCGCCGGCGTGTGGGACGGAAAATTTGTGACCGAAGTTGCCCCCGCTGGGCCGTTCTATCCGGCTGAAGACTACCACCAAGACTTTTTTGCCCGCAATCCGTACCAACCCTACTGTCAGTATGTGGTCGCTCCCAAAGTCTCAAGACTGCGCAAAGCTTTTGCCGACAAGCTCAAACGCTAAACGTTCTGAGCGACTCTCCAGCAGCATCAAGAGAGAATGGTAGTGGTGCCCTCCCCCAGCCTTTTGTGCGTCTCTGCGCAGCCACGGCTCAGAGCGTATAGCCCTGGCGTCTCAGTCGCTTGGCCGCTTCACGAAAGCTGAGGCTGCTCAGCCGTGCCCTGTTGTGGAGCAGAAAGGTGCGTACCTGCTCGGGGGCGGTTGCCGAGTAATCGCGTAGTGCCCAACCGATAGCTTTTCGAATGAAGAACGCGGTTTCGGCCGCGGTCTGACGGCAATAGCCGAACAGACGCCGCGCATCGGTGTCGTCTTTGTGATGGATTTGTGACAAGAGGGCCGTGCGACGAAGCCACATGTCCTGGTCGTTAATCCAGGCGTCCATGCTTGGACTAACGGCTGAGCGATATCTGTACAAGACGCGCCCGACTAGCTGGATGGCAATCTCATCGACGAAGTCCCACCAGCCACCTTCTTGGATGAGCTGCTTGTACAAGGGCAGCGACTCGGGAGTGACAAACCCATCATACAGCCGGGCGATATGAATGGCCAGGTATTTTTCCTCCCGGTGGGGCAGAGCCCATAGACTTTTCACCACCTGTTCGTAGGCGTTGTGGCTGGTGAGAGAAAAACGGGATTTGATCGTGCTTGCAATCCGGTCCCGCTCAGGCTTGGGCACGCCATAAAACGGCATATCCGTCTTCATGTAGGCAGCCATTGTCGCGGCCTTGGCCGGGTCGGCACGTGAGTGCAGTTGGCTGGTCACAAAGGCCAACAACTCGGGGACCGAAGATGGGGATGACGGGTGTGCCCGAAGCCGAACCATCTCACAGAGTGTACCCAATGCTCTGTTGCTCAACCACCCCCGCCTGCGGATGGAACGGCGCAACAGGACAAGAGAGGATTGATACAGTCCTTGGCTAGACAGGCTTGCCCGTACAAATTCCGTAGGCGCTCGGTGCCAATCCTGGGCCCGCCTTTGACGAGTGAGGAGGGTCTCTGAACACTGAAGCCAAGCCTAGGAGGGCAAGTTTATGATCGAGTTTGTCGGGCAATGGAGGGAAAAGGAAAACGCCGTATGTCTGCGCTTCCTCAAACGCTCCCTGGGAGTTCCAGAATGTTTCGAAAAAAATCACTCCCAAAAGTCGCCTGTTTTCCGATGAGCGCAAGCAGCATCGGAGGTCACACCATCTCATCTAGCTCGTCTTTCCTGATACCTTCGAAGCAGTGGTCTCTCTCTGTGCTCAAGAGAGGATTGCCAAGCGGACCGTGTCAAGGAGTTGACGGGCGATATTGATCGCCGAGCGGGAGCGGATTCGCAGAGGTCTTGTCGCTGAGGACGGCAGCGATTGTGGCTTCTATGACGACCCGATCATCTGGCAGGACAACAGGTAGAAGAAAAGACAGCCCGCGCGTACCGCTCTAGCAGACGACTCTTCGGCCCCGAAACTCTTGGTGGGCCCCTTACATAGAGAGGCTGCTCAACGAGAAGGGGTGGGTCATCTTTACGAGGGCGCTTGGCACGGGCAAGATCTACGTTGCGCGGAGAGATACTGTCTGAGTGGATCGAAGGAACGCGGTCCGGCGTGTCCTAGCTCCACCCGTCCTACGCCTGCGAGGATTTTGTCCTACCGATCTGTACAGATCAGGGGGCCGCGCCTGGAGCCAGTCTCACGAACGGGCCGTTAGTCGAAGCGGCAGAGAGGGCGAAGGAGGAGCCGGACGCCAAGCACTTCCTTAGTGATTGATGAAATCAACCAGCGGGCAGCCTCGCCACGGTGTTCGGTGACTGGGACTAGGCGATATACCTATACAGTCCCGACGATGAGCTATTTTCATTAAAAACCTCTCCCCGGGAAAGCCTTGTATTGCCCGGTCCAGGATGCTTTAAGTCTGAGCCACAAGGGAGGACAGCCATGGCGAGGTTCGAAGACTACGCGACTGCCTACAAACATGTTCGGATGGAGCGGCGCAACGGCATTTTGCAGATGCAGTTACACACCGATGGCGGAACGCTGCGCTGGGGAGAGAGCCCGCATTCCGAATTAGGACAATGTTTTTACGATATTGGGAGTGACCCGGAGAATAAGGTCATTATTCTAACCGGAACGGAGGACAAGTTTATCGCCCGGTTTGCCCGAGAGGAGCAGTGGGAGATCACTCCCCAGCGCTGGGACCATATTTATTGGGACGCCAAAAAGCTGCTGATGAACCACCTCGATATCGAAGTCCCAATGATCGCCGCGGTCAACGGCCCGGCCACCATTCACGCTGAACTGGGCGTGTTGTGCGATATCGTGCTGGCGACCGAGGACAGCGTCTTCCAAGACGCCCCCCATTTTCCCAATGGAATCGTGCCGGGCGATGGGGTCCATGTGGTGTGGCCGCTGCTGCTCGGTATCAACCGGGGACGATACTTCTTGCTGACCGGCCAAAAGCTGTCGGCTCAGGAAGCGCTGGATCTTGGAGTGGTGAACGAAATCGCGCCGCGTGACCAACTGCTAGCACGCGCTTGGGAGCTGGCTGAGCAGATTGTTGATAAACCGCCGCTGACCGTCCGCTATGCCCGGGTCGCCCTCACCCAGCAACTCAAACGGCTGATGCTTGACAACCTCGGCTACGGCTTGTCCTTGGAAGGCTTAGGGGCCAACGATTATTGGCCGGGGGGCAAGAAGCGCTAGAGCGGACGCTGGGGCGTGAGGCCGCCTATTGAAACGGTGCGTCGTTCGTCTGACCCAGCAGGTATTTGCCCATTAGCTCCGCCACCCGGTCAGGGTGGGCGTTAATATGGAGCGGCATGGCCTGAAAGTCACGATAGCGGCGCTCAAAGGAGCCGCTCTCACGCAGTCCGTTGCCGCCCTGGACCCTGAGGAGCAGACGCATGGCTTCATCACATAGCCGCAGGGCGACCATGCTGTAGCTCAACTGGCGCAGGTAATCGGCCTCAGTCGGGCTTATCCCAGCTTCAATGCGGGCGTCGGTCTCGGCACAGCCTGTTTCTATGGCTGCCCGGGCGGCAGAAATCGAGGCGCCGGCCTGGCCGATGTTTAACTGTACGGCTGGCCGCTCCGCGACTTTGACGCCAAAGATGGCAATTCGGTCAGACAGCTCGGCACACGCTTCCCCAAGCGCGGCGGTCGCGAGACCAACTGCTTGGGCGCCCAGCCACAGGTCTGACAGGGCAACCCAGTCTTCCCGGTAGCGCTGGGCAATGACAGGGGTCTGGGGATCGCGGAAGGTGTAGCGAAAATTGAGCGGAAAAGGTCGGAGCAAGGAGGCCGGGACTGAGACCGACTCGTAATTGATATGGTCGGTGGCGGACGCCCGCAGGCTCATTGAGTTCCAGGTTGGATCAATAGACACCCCCGCGGCGTCGGTCCGAACCAGCGTAAAGCGGATATCCGGCTTACCTTTGGGCTCTGTCTCACCAGCGTCTAGCGCAAACAAACACGCCGCCCATTCGGCGTAGCGTGAGCCTGAGGCAAAACTTGCCCGGCCGTTAATAATCACCTGGTCTCCGTCACGCTGTCCCCGTACGCTTGTTCCTGCTCCGGCCGGAAAACTAACCCATTCCCGATTTTCCACAATCTGCCGCAAGAGGTCTACCACGTCTGGGCCCATTTGGGCCACAATGAAATGGAACACGCACAGATGATTCCACAAACACCAAGCGGTTGAGGCGCAGCGTGCAGACACGGCCTCAAGCTCTCTGGCGATCTGGCCGATACTCGCTTCCACTCCGCCAATAGTGCGAGTGGCCGACAGGCGCATGACATCGGTCTGTTTCAAGGCCTGAATAACGTCTGAAGCAACACTGCGGGTTTGGTCGGCTTGGGGGGCTTGTGCAGCAATACGTGCTAACAGCGGTGCACACACCAACTCGTGCTCACGCCCCATAAAATCTTGTACGCTATTCATAAGGAGACTCCTTCGACACACCTCTCGGGCGGCATGGTGTCAGCGGTGCTGAGGCGTGTCAAGCAAGCGCGAAACAGCCTCTTGCCGACAGCTCAGGCCGTGTTAGAGTGCCGGGCAAAGGAGGGGCGATCCATGCAAGACCTGTGCTTTTTGTCGATAGCAGAGCTAGCGCACCAGATCCAACGCCGTGAACTTTCTCCGCTTGAGGTCACCCGGGCCTATCTAGATCGGATTCAGGCCATTGACGAACAGTTGAACAGCTATATCAGCCTCACCGCAGAGCGTGCTCTGGAGGAAGCGAGAGCTGCCGAAGTGGCAATACAGGCTGGAACCTACCGTGGTCCGCTGCACGGTGTTCCTCTCGCCCACAAAGACATTGTGGCTACCAAGGGGATCAAAACGACCTGTGGCTCGCAGGTTCTTAAAGACGCGCTGCCCGACTACGACGGAGCGGTAATTGAGCGCTTGCAGGCCGCCGGCTCCGTACTCCTCGGTAAACTGAATATGAACGAATTTGCGACGATTATCCCCAGCCCGTATTTCGGCCCGGTGAATAATCCGTGGAACCCCGAGCACAGTCCCGGCGGGTCAAGTAGCGGTTCGGGAGCCGCGGTCGCGGCGGGCCTGTGTGCCGGGTCGTTGGGTACGGATACCGGTGGCTCAATCCGTATTCCAGCCGCCTTTTGTGGAACGGTCGGCCTTAAAGCCAGTCACGGGCGGATCAGCCTGTACGGCGTGACGCCGTTGGCTTGGTCACTTGACCACATTGGACCGCTGACCAGAACCGTGAAGGATGCCGCGCTCATGCTGCAAGCCTTGGCCGGCTACGATAGGCGAGATTTCGTCTCAAGCCGGACGCCTGTTGTCGATTACACGGCAAAACTGAATGGGGAGATCAAAGGCATGCGCCTTGGGGTGCCGACGCGCTTTTTTCCCGACTATACCGACCCTGAGGTCCAGGGGGCTTTTGAGCGAGCCGTCCGGGTGATGACAGATCTTGGGGCCCAGGTCGAAGAGGTCGAGCTGCCTGAGCTTGACCGGGTATGGCCCGACATTGCCGAGGTATTGCTGAACGCGGAGGCCAATGTGTGGCATGAACCCTATCTGCAAACTCAGGCCGACGATTATGGCCCTAAAGTCCGCCGTTTTCTCGAACGGGGCAAACCGACGCTGGCCACCGACTACGTCAAAGCCCAGCACGCCCAAGTCCGATTTCGCCAGGATATGCAGACCCGTTTTGGCCGGCTTGATGCGGTCTTAACCCCAGGTGAGCTAATTCCTCCTCCACGCCATGACGCTCGTTCGGCGACACTCAACGGCCGAGAGGTCAAGCTCATGTCGGCCCTAATCTCTGCCACCTGTCCGTTTAACGTGACAGGCCAGCCGGCTTTGAATGTGCCGTGCGGTTTTACCCGCAGTGGACTGCCGATTGCGCTTCAGATTGTCGGCAAAGCGTTTGATGAGGCGACTGTGTTGCAGATTGGACACGCCTATGAAGTCCACACCGACTGGCATACGCGACGGCCGCCGTTGGAGGGCTGAGTGTAAAATGACGGGAAATAAAGATTGACATGGGAAAGTCTCTACATGCCTAAGCCCTCGTGTCTGTGAGCTGAAGGCCCTGTTTTTGCCTGGGATTTGGGTGGGCCTGGGCAATCCAACACTCGGCCTTAAGTGACAGGGCAGCCCTGAGGAGCACGCCCGCTCCCCAAGACCGAACTCGGCCTTGCCTCTGATATGACCTCTGTCCTGACCCTCGGATACCCGAGACACCGCGGTGAAGAATGCTGCCAGGGGCGCTTCCCCTGACGGGCTTCCCTCCCTAGAGGCGGATCTGCGTGATTATGCCCTTGGAGGAGAGCCGTGCCAGAGCCCGCTCTGCTCTCATCTCCCTCTTGAAGGAGTATTCCCAATAGCTCAGAGTGTCTCTGAAGCGAGCCTCTCCCGGGCTTCTTTGACCATTGCTACCAGCACCTTACGCGCCTCCTGACTGCTGCGAACCTCGTGCGGGAAGGCTAACCGCAGCCCACGGAGCCGTTCTCTGGTACGCACCCGTAGGCGAAACCCTAGACGATCGATCCCTATCATTTCGGCGGCATCGGCTTCTATGTCGCGGTACGCCCGACAGTACAGTCGCAACGCATCGGCGTGGTCTGCGTTCATATGCGCAATGATCCCGGCCGCCACCTCGGCCAAGGGGTCCCGCTCGGCCGCTCTGTAATCGGCGGTCGCTACCCAGCTCATTGCCCCAAAGCCTCCGACGTAATACACGTCGGTCACGTCTAGGCGATAGAAACCAAAATCGTCGAAATCGACCCACGACCGCGCGTTTTCATGACGCGCCAGATAACCCGTCCTGCTCCTCTTGAGGTCCGCCTCGGGCAGAGCTGTGACATTCCCCATCAGCGTTGCGCGTGCCCCGGCCAGCGGGTCGCCGCTCCAGCCGGGCTGGGTGACCAAAAGGCTGGTGCGTGGATCGGCCATGAGGTTTTGGGTATGCATCGCCATCATGCTAATCAGAAACACCGGCCGTCCGTGGTCATCAAGCGCATACGGCATAAGCGAACCAAATGGCCAGCCCGGATGTCTCCGGGACAGCGTGGAGAGGGTACCGGTTCGGGCCAGATGCAGCAGGGTGCGCGCCTGTTCGGCAAAAGACGGTTCGGGCACGCTCGGAGTTGATGCGTCTGTCCGGGCGTGTTGACTCCCGATTTGGTTGGATGCTTGCGGCATAGAGATCTCCTCCGGAAAGTGTGGACAGCCTCATCACCAAGGCAGGCCGACCTCAAGGCCATTTCACCTCGGCGTCCCTCACATATTGCCGGACCCACGCCAGGGCTGCCTCACGGCTCGACACCTGGCCGTCTAGCTGCGCGTCTTCGACCGCGGTCAGAATGTCTTTGAAGCGTGGTCCGGGCCGCAGGCCAAGGTCGATGAGATCACGGCCATTCAGGAGACGAGGCGGAGCGATGTGGAGCGGCCCAAGGGCCGCTCGCTGTTGATGGCAGAACTCGTATGGACGTAGGTCGCCGCTTGAGGCTAGGGCGTCCATACGAGCGAGCTCTAATAATTCTTCGATTCCTTCTTCGCGGAGAAATCGCTTGAGTTTGGCCTGGCGCATATCCGGGGCGTCGAGTAAACGCAGATGGTTCTTGACCAGATAGGCTACCCGTTGCCATACCGCGCGCGAACGTCTCAACCGTTGACAGATGGCGACGGCCCGCTCTGCTCCCTGTTCGCAGTGACCATAAAATGTAATGCGCTCTCCCTGCTGGTTCCGACATTGAGGCTTGGCCACGTCGTGCAGCAGAACGCCTAGCGCCAAGGTTTCACTCGGCCGATCATCCCCTCCCCGCTTATCTAGCTCGGCCAGCACCAGCAGGGTGTGGGTGAAAACATCCCCTTCGGGATGAAAATCCGGCGATTGCTCGACGCCGCGCAGCATCTCAATTTCGGGCAGGATGGCGGCTAACAGGCCGGACTCAGACAAGAGCTGAAACCCACGGTGGGCTCCACCCCGGGTGAGAATCTTGACGATCTCATCACCGATACGTTCCCAGGCGATAGTGCTGAGCGTTGGCGCTAGGGCTCGGATGGCGGCGAAGGTCTCGGGAGCAATAGAAAATCCTAGCTGACCGGCAAACCGAACGGCGCGAATCATGCGCAACCGATCCTCACCCAAACGGGCGAACGGATTGCCAATAGCCCGGATCACCCCCTTGGCAAGGTCTTGTTGGCCGCCGACATAATCAATGACCCGCTCCGTAGCGATATCGTAGAACATGCCGTTGATCGTAAAGTCACGCCTCAGCGCATCTTCCCGCGCATCGCCAAATCGGACACTGGTCGGGTGGCGTCCGTCAAGGTAGCTGCCGTCGGCGCGAAAGGTCGCCACCTCACACCGGATATCTTCGACCAAGGTGGACGACGAGCCCTGCTGCCTCTTCCGGTGGGCCGCCGCGTTCCTCTCTGAGACGAGCACGACCCCGAACTGCGCCCCAATTGGGACGGCGTGTGGAAAAAGACGCAGGACCTGAGCGGCTTGAGCGCTGGTTGCCACATCAAAATCCTTGGCCTCCAGCCCCAGCAGTCGATCACGAACGCAGCCCCCGACCAGGTAGGCGCTGAAACCGTACGCGTGCAGGATCTCAATAATCGTTCGGGCGTGACGTTCTTCTGGGCTCACCCAGGTATGGTGACATGGGGAAGAAGCGCGATCAACACACGAACAGACTTGTGAGGCACGGCCCGGATAGCTAGAGTTTCTAAGAGAGAAAATCGAGTGAGCGGATGTGGCGGGCCGGTGGAGGGGCGCCAGACACCGAGGATCGTGGGCTAGTGAAATTGACGGCAAAACAGATCTGTACAGCAACACGTGGGACACTGACCTCCGGGGGGGCGGATACGCTGTTTCGTTCGGTCACGATTGATTCCCGCACGGCCACCGAGGGAGCCTTATTCGTCCCCCTGCCCGGTACAAAGACCGATGGCCATGCCTATCTTGGAGCGGCTGTCCAGCGTGGAGCCGCAGGCTTCCTGTATGCCCGACACGCCGCGCCCTCACTCTTACCGGCAGGAGCGGTGAGCATTGGCGTATCAGATCCGTTAACCGCCCTCCAGGACCTCTCGGCCTGGCACCGCGCTAGACTGCCCGCCAGAGTCATCGGCATTGCCGGCAGTAACGGCAAGACAACCACAAAAGAACTGCTGGCCCAGGTCTGTGGCGCCCACAGATCTAGCCTGGCCACCCTGGGCAACCTGAACAATCAGATCGGTCTGCCGCTGACACTGCTTCGAGCCGATGGCGAAGAGGAACTCCTGATCCTGGAGATGGGCACCAGCGGCCCGGGTGAGCTGACTCTGCTCAGCCGCTTGGCCCGTCCGCATATTGGGGTCATCACCTCAATCGCTGAAGAGCATACTGAGATGCTGACCGATCTGTCCGGTGTGATCAAAGCCGAGACCGAGTTGATCGCCACTCTGCCCGACGACGGACTGGCGATCGTTCATGGCGATGACACCACCCTGGTGGAGGCGGTCCGGCGTCAGGCCGGGTGTCGAATTCTCACTTTTGGTGAAAAAAACACCAACATCTTTCGAGCCGCTGACATCCGGGTCTCTCGCCAGGGGACGCGGTTTGTGTTGCGGACACCGGCAGGGACCCGCCCGGTTCGCCTGAATCTGCTAGGCAGCCATTTTGCCTTAGCCGCGCTCGTTGCGATTGCCGTAGCCGCCGAGTGCGGCATCGGCCTAGATGGGGTGTGCGAAACCCTGCGTACGGCGCACGGCGCGCCGCGTAGAATGGCGGTCATCGCCGTGCCCGAGCTTGGGCTGACGATTCTTGACGACTCTTACAACGCCAACCCCGCCTCTATGCAACAGGCCCTGCTGACCGCCGGACAGGTACGAACCACGGGCGAACGGCTACTCCTCGTGCTGGGCGATATGCGAGAGCTCGGAGCGCTCAGCTCCGTCCGCCACCAAGAAATGGGGGCCGTGGTGGCGCGTCTCGATCCACACCCGGATCTGCTCATCACGGTTGGACAAGAAGCCCGGGCTCTTGCCGACCAAGCCCAGGCCAGAGGCGTGTCGGTCCGGACGTTTGCTGCATCGGACAAGGCGGCGCCTTTTATCCACGATACCGTTCAGCGCTATACTGGTCCGCAGCTCATATTAGTGAAAGGTTCACGTGGCGTGCAGCTAGAGATCGTGACCCGAGCGCTAACCGGGTAAGACGTTGACGCTGACGGCCAAGTTTGCGTAGAGTTTGGCTATGATATCTGTACACAAAGCAGTCACCCAGATTCTTGAGACCGTTGCCCCACTGGCCGGGGAGCGGGTCAGCCTGCTTGAGGCCAGCGGGCGGGTCTTGGCCGAGGCTATCCCTGCTGGGCGCGAGGTGCCCCCTTTCAATAATTCGGCAATGGACGGCTATGCTGTGCGTTGGCAAGATATCCGTGAGGCCGATAGTGACAGGCCTGCCGAGCTGACCATTCTTGAGGTCATCCAAGCCGGCGTCGTCCCAAACAAGACGGTCACGCCCGGCACGGCCAGCAAGATCATGACCGGCGCGGTGATGCCGCCTGGGGCAGATACCGTTATTCGGGTCGAGGATACGCAGGAGCGTAACGGGCGGGTGCTGATCCAGAGGACACACGCATCGGGTGCGAACGTCCGGGCCAAGGGCGAGGACATCCACCCGGGCCAAATGATTTTAGAAAAAGGGCGGGTCCTGCGGCCGGCCGATATTGGCCTGTTGGCTTCGGTCGGGCGCAGTTTTGTGCTTGTACACCAACGTCCCCGGGTCGCCATTCTCAGCACCGGCAATGAGTTGGTCGAGGTCGATAGCACGCTACAGCCGGGCCAGATCGTCAATTCCAACGCCTATACCCTTGTGGCCGCGGTCCAGGACGCTGGCGGGGTGCCGATCCCGCTCGAAATTGCCCGGGACTCGCTAGACGAGACCCGGGGGGCGCTCAATGAAGCCGTCCGGCACGATGTTGTGCTGTCCACCGGCGGCGTGTCCGTCGGCGATTTTGACTTTGTCAAAGCCGCTATGGACGAATTGGGAATAAACCGTCTGTTCTGGCAGGTCGCCCAGCGGCCGGGCAAACCGTTGACCTTTGGCCTGCTCAAAGAGCGGCTCTATTTCGGTCTGCCGGGTAATCCGGTTTCAGCCCTGGTGTGTTTCTATCTGTACGTCTGCCCCAGCCTACGGCGGATGCTGGGACACACCAAGCTGTTCCCACCCGTTGTGTCGGCCACCATGAGTGAAGATATCTCCATCGCCAAGAACCTGACTGAATTCGTACGCTGCCAGCTCAGCCAGCACAACGGTCACTATATGGTCCGTTCGACCGGCACCCAAAGCTCCGGCGTGCTGAGTTCTCTGTCGCTTGGACATGGGCTGATCATTGGGCCCCGTGAACAGACGCTTTTAGCCAAGGGAATGGAAGTCAGAGTGATAGTTCTGGATGGGGATGAGTTTGCGGGAGAAGAGGCGCCGTTCTGAGTGAATGAGGAAGTCGTGTCCGCCGAGACTGTTGCCCGCCATCGCACGGCTCTGAATCGGACCGGATTATCGCGGCCGATTCGGCTCACTCTTGAGAATGAACTCATTGACGCTGAGACCTCAGTCTTTGACTACGGCTGCGGTCGAGGAGACGACTTGCGGGCTCTGCACAGGCGCGGCGTGCGGTGTTGGGGCTGGGACCCGACGTATTCGCCCGACACGGAACGCCGTCAGGCGGATGTTGTCAATCTGGGATACGTCATCAATGTCATAGAAAACCCCGAGGAGCGGGCGACTGCGTTACGGAATGCGTGGGCCTTGACCCAGAAACTGCTCGTGGTTGCCGCCCGTCTCAGCCTTGAGAGCCCACGCCCTAGTCAGCGCTATCAGGACGGTTTTCTCACCCAACTCGGAACGTTCCAAAAATATTACGAGCAGCAAGAGTTACGAGAATGGATCGATAGTATCCTCGACGTTTCAAGCGTCGCCGTGGCGCCAGGCATCTTCTATGTCTTCCGCGACCCAGATTCACGGCAGTCATTTGTCGCGGCGCGGTATCGCCGCTCCTCCGCCGCGCCGCGCCTGCGTCAGAGTGATCTCCTGTTTGAGCGGCATAAGGATCTTTTGGAGCCGCTAATGGCTTTTCTCAGCAGTCGGGGTCGCCTGCCTGGCGATACTGAGATTGCTGAAATTGCGACTATTTGCCATGAGATTGGCAGTCTCAAGCAGGCCTATGGAATCATCCGGCGTGTGACAGGCGAGGAGGCGTGGCGTCGCATTGAACAAGAACGCGCTCAGGATTTGCTCATCTATCTGGCCTTGAGTCGCTTTGACGGGCGTCCCCGTTTTTCTCAGCTGTCTCGCGACCTCCAGCTTGATGTCAAGGCATTTTTCTCGACTTACACCCGAGCGTGTAAGGAGGCCGATAGCCTCCTCTTTTCGGCCGGGGATAGGGCTGCGGTAGACAAAGCCTGCCGCGCTGCCGCTGTCGGCAAACTGACTCCAACCGCTCTGTACGTCCATATTTCGGCTCTGTCCCAACTCCCCGCCCTCTTACGGGTCTACGAAGGCTGCGCCCGAGCCTACATCGGGGCTGTTGAAGAAGCCACCATCATTAAACTCCACCGAGAGCTGCCACAGATCTCCTACCTGTCTTACCCGGAATTCGACCACGATCCGCATCCGGCCCTCGCCGCATCGCTCCTTGTCCCGCTCCAAACGTTTCGGGTTCAGCGCCGGGACTACACTAGCTCGAACAACCCGCCAATCTTGCACCGCAAAGAGACCTTTCTCCCCCAAGCCCATCCGCTGTATCCAAAATTCTCCCGCCTCACCCGCCAAGAGGAGAGATGGGGCCTATACGAAAAATCGACGCGCATCGGAACGCAGCAAGGCTGGGAAAAGACACTCGCCGAGCGGGGGGTCAAACTGGCCGGGCACCGACTTATACGGACGTCTCCTAAGGAGAACAAAACAGGGACAGGGCTGTCTGAGCCTGCGGTCAAAACCGAATGAGAGCCAGAAGTCGAACAGAGAAAAAGCGTTTTTTGTCTTGACATCTCCCAAAAGAGCTTATGGGGCGGACGCGACGAGTTTGCTGGATAGGCTGCTCCTGAGTAACCATTATGTAAACGGGGAGAGAATCGGTCGCCGGCGGCGAAGCGGTTTTTTCGGCTTCCTTACTTGACTTGAAGGAGACGAGCCCGGAGAGTAGACCTTGCTGTGATTGATCGTATTTGGCTCGGGTGCCGGAGGTGCCTCCGATGAGGAGAGCTTTATGTGGCAGATGAGCCGCTGAGACAACTCACTCGTGAGGGTTCCCCACCCGGCTGTCCGCACGTTCAGGTCTCCAGAGGTGAGGTTCCTGGCAGACGGTCAGCTCTGGCAGCCAAGAAGAGGCGCCTCTCTCTCCGCTCCTGTTTCCTCACCTTGATTCGGTAAACCTTTTTCGGATAATTAAGGAGGAGAGGAAGGCGGGAGGCGCCATGTTGAATGCAAAGAAGCGCTTATTTCTGCGGCTAGGAGACAACGTTATCCACGCCCATTATGAGCAGTGGGGGCTGGGCGCTGTTGTAGAAGAGATGACGTCGAACGTCGTTGGCGGTACATGTTTGGTGCGCATTCTGTTTGAAGACGGCCAGCAACGGACCTTTAACAACGACCTCGATAATGAGCAGTGTTGTTACTACTTTGGCATGCGGCGGGAGCAACATCAGCTGTTTGACGCCACTCCCCGACGGTCTGCCCGCTGAACACTGCCCAGAGCTGGTCGCGGGCCGCTTACGACTCAGACTGCTGCGATTCCCGCGTATCTAAGGGCTCCCCTTTGGGGCCCGTCGGCTGAATATTGCGCTTCTCAAGCGTCTGTAGTGTGTGGGGATTCACCCAGGGAAGGCCCATGGCGCAGGGCTTGGCCATGCCCTCTTCCTCGACTTCCTCATAGTGCGGGAAGCCAACTTTAACAAAGTTGATCATCAGACGTTTTCCCATACCGTCTGGCTCCTTATTTGCCCATTCTGAGTCTATAGTCTATACAATACGGTTACCCTGTGGAAAGGCAAGAGACACCACGATGAAACCGGTTGCTGAGCATGTCAAGTTCCCTGAGGTCGAACTGGAGATCCTCCGGTTCTGGGACGACAACAAGATTTTTGAAAACACACTGAAAAAAACTCGGGATCAGCAGCCGTTTATTTTTTATGACGGCCCGCCGTTTGCCACCGGCCTGCCGCACTATGGCCATCTGCTGGCCGGGACGATCAAAGACATCATTCCCCGTTTCTGGACCATGCGGGGCCGCTATGTGGATCGGCGTTTTGGCTGGGACTGTCATGGCCTGCCAGTCGAAATGGAAATCGAGCAAGCCCTGAATTTGCACGGCAAAAGCGCGATTGAACGCTTTGGAGTGACGAATTTTAACGCCGAGTGTCGAAAAATTGTCCTACGCTATACCGAAGAGTGGGAAAAGACCGTACGCCGGACCGGTCGCTGGGTCGATTTTCGCAATGATTACCGGACCATGGACCTGTCGTTCATGGAAACGGTGTGGTGGGCGCTCAAACAGATGTGGGACAAGGAGTTGGTCTATGAGGGCTATAAGGTCCTGCCGTTCTCAACTCGACTGGGAACAGTCCTGTCAAACTTTGAGGCCAATCTCAATTACAGAGACGTCCAAGACCCGACGGTCACTGTCCGTTTTGCGGCCGACGGGGAAGAACAGACCTCGTTTATCGCCTGGACAACCACGCCGTGGACCCTGCCGAGCAATCTAGCCCTAGCGGTTGGCCCGGACATTGATTACGTCAAGGTTCGAGACCATGAGGACGGCGCCCACTACATTATGGCCGAGGCGCGGCTCAAAACCTATTTTCCTAAGTCCGGGACCTGCACAATTGTCCAACGCTACAAGGGACGAAACTTGGTCGGCCGGGGCTATCGGCCGCTGTTTCCGTATTTTGCCGAACGGAAACAGCAGCATGCCTTCCGTCTTATTGCCGCCGACTATGTCACTACCGAAGACGGAACCGGTATCGTGCATATTGCCCCGGCTTTTGGTGAGGATGACTTTCTTGCCTGTCAGCAGGCCGGCATTGATCTGGTCAATCCGGTTGACGATGAGGGGAAATTCACCGCACAGGTCTCCGACTTCGCCGGCCTGCATGTGAAAGAGGCCGACGCCAAGATCATCGCTCATCTCAAACGGGACAAAAAACTTGTCCATCAGGGCACGATCTCTCACAGCTACCCCTACTGCTGGCGGAGTGACACCCCGCTCATTTATCGTGCGGTAAATACCTGGTTTGTCCGGGTTGAAGCCTTCCGAGATCGACTGGTGGCCAATAATCAGCTGACGACCTGGGTCCCTGAGCATCTGCGTGACGGCCGCTTTGGGAAGTGGCTGGAAAATGCCCGTGACTGGGCAATTAGTCGGAACCGCTACTGGGGCACCCCGCTGCCGATTTGGAAGAGTGAGGATGGGAGCGAAATCGCGTGCATCGGCGGCGTTGAAGAGCTGGCCCAAAGAACCGGGGTGCGGGTCACCGATCTCCACCGCGAGTATGTCGATGACCTGAGCTTTCCGGCCACGACCGGGCGCGGTCTTATGCGCCGTGTGCCCCAGGTGTTTGACTGCTGGTTCGAGAGCGGCTCCATGCCCTACGCCCAGATGCACTACCCGTTTGACAATGCCGAGAATTTTTCGCGCACCTTTCCAGCCGATTTTATTGCCGAGGGACTCGATCAAACTCGGGGCTGGTTCTATACCCTGATGGTAGTGGCCTCAGCTCTGTTTGATAAACCGGCTTTTCACAATGTTGTTGTTAACGGCCTTGTCTTGGCTGAAGACGGCAAAAAAATGAGCAAACGGCTCAAAAATTATCCCGAACCCGACGAGATCATGGCCCAATACGGTGCGGACGCCATGCGGCTGTACTTGATCAACTCGCCCTTGGTTCGGGCTGAGGAGTTACGGTTTAGCGAGCAAGGCGTGCGCGATACCGTGCGCCGGCTGCTGTTGCCGTGGTGGAACGCGTATAAATTTTTTGTCACTTACGCGCTAGTCGACGACTGGAAGCCCGAGTCAGCCCTGGCTGATGCATCCCCGAATATTCTAGATCGCTGGATTGTGTCTCGGCAACAAACCCTGATTCGTCGTGTCAACACCGAGATGGAAGCCTACCGGTTGTATACCGTGGTGCCAGCCCTGCTCGACTTTCTGAACGAGCTGACCAACTGGTACGTGCGTCTCAACCGCAGACGCTTCTGGGCGGACGATGGGACGGATAAGCACTTCGCCTATCATGCTCTGCACCAAGTCTTAGTGACCTTCTCGAAGCTGATGGCCCCGTTTACACCGTTCTTGGCCGATGCGGTCTACCGCAATTTAAGTACCCTCCAGCAGGAGCGGGTCGCGGACAGCGTCCATCTTGACGACTTTCCCAGCTATGATCCGCGTGTGGTTGACGCCGGTCTTGAGGATGCGGTGGCCCGTATGCAGCGCGTTATTCTCCTGGGACGCAGCCTGCGCAATGAGCGCAAGGTCAAGGTCCGTATGCCCCTTCAAACGCTCACCATCCTCCATCGCCAAGAGTCTGTGCTGAACGACTTAAAACCGCTTGAGAGCTATATCCGCGAAGAGTTGAACGTGAAGACCGTCGCCTACAGCACGGCCGAGGACGAAAAAGTGGAGCTGAGCGTCAAACCCAACCCACAGCTGCTTGGCCCCCGTTTCGGCAGGGCCTTTGGTCAGATCCGAAAGCAGCTAGCGGCGCTCAACCGTGAGCAGATGTTGACCCTGGAAGCGGGGCAGCCCTTGCAGTTGAACGGCCATGCCTTTCAGCCGGATGAGGTGCAGATCCTGCGTCAGGCCAAGGATGGCCTACCCGATGTGCACTCAGACCGGTTCATCTCTATTGAGTTTCCGTGCGAATTAAACGATGAGCTGATCAGCGAAGGCTTGGCCCGGGAAGTGGTGCACCTGATTCAACAGATGCGTAAAGATGCCGGCTACCAAGTCGAGGACCGGATTGCCGTCACCTATCAGGCCGCTCCGCAGCTAGCGACCGCTATTGATCGCCATCTGACCTATATCCAGCACGAAACCCTGGCCCGCTCGCTCGCCCAGACGCAACCGACTGGCGACTGGGTTGAGA
Source organism: uncultured Binatia bacterium (SeqCode) (assembly GCA_965214605.1). Classification (GTDB taxonomy): domain Bacteria; phylum Desulfobacterota; class Binatia; order Bin18; family Bin18; genus JAAXHF01. The sequence goes on from OZ243961.1 coordinate 2,871,425, forward strand.
GCGCGACTATTGAAGGAGCCGCTATCACGCTTGGGGTACAGCGTAGGGCGACCTAAATCGCCCCGGCTGTGATACTCGTGCGGTTTGTAAGCTCGGTATGAAGGGCACAAGGCGGGCGATACTTCAAAAGATATCGTTGTTCTCTTCTGGTCTGGAGATCAGGTATCAAGGATATCTTTTTGTCGTGGGGACGATCGTGGTCCTTGATCAGATCACCAAGTATCTGATTGACTCCTCCATGACGCTCTATCAATCGCAAGAAATTATCAGCGGCGTTTTGGCCCTGACTTATGTGCGCAATACCGGGGCCGCCTTTGGTTTGCTGGCCCATGCTCCGGCCTGGTTTCGTCAGCCCTTTTTCTACCTGGTCACCGGGGTTGCGATTGTCATTATGGGACTCTTTCTGCGGCGGCTGGGTGAGCAGGAACGGCTCGCCCGGCTGTCCATTATCGTGATCTTAGGGGGGGCGCTCGGTAATCTGATCGACCGTATTCGGTTTGGCTATGTGATCGATTTTCTCGATGTCTCATGGCAGGGCTACCACTGGCCGGCCTTTAATGTCGCTGACTCGTGTATCACGCTGGGTGTACTCGGAATGCTGTGGGCATCGGTGCGCGGCCCGGTCCCCCCCGCGCAACCTCCGGGCTAGTTGCGGTTTTATATTGACGTGTTTCAGATGGCCCAGTAACATATACCAGATATGGATGAGGAGGTGTGCTATGCCGAGACAAGGAGCCATCCGTATGGGAAAAGGTATCGGTGAGGGTCGGTTTTTCCGCAGGAAGAGGGCAACGATATCTTTTATGGCGGTGGTGGCCTGCGTGGTAGTGAGCGGCTGTTCGCAGCCCTTGAGTACGCGTGAGAAAAGCACGATAGGTGGCGGCCTGCTCGGCGGCGCGGCCGGCTCGATTATTGGAGCGGCCGTGGGCAGCCCGGCTGCCGGCGCGGCCATTGGAACCGCCCTTGGAGCCGGCACCGGAGCCCTATACGGCGACAAGACGCAGAGTCAAGAAACGCTACAGGTCCAGCAACAGGAACAGATCCAGCGAAATGAACTGGAACTCCAACGCCAACGTCAGGAGCTGGAACGGCTCAGGCAGCAGCAACAGCGGCGCTATGACGATGACTACTGATCGGGCGGTCTGGTGGGTGTAAGGAGAAAGATGAGGATATGGACGGGACCTAACGCCACTCTGGGTGAGCGAGTGAAAAATTGGACCGGTGGGCACCGCGGGTGGAGTGTGGCTCTTGTTGCCGTGGCGCTGTTTGTCGGTTGCTCACAGCCCCTCACCACACGCCAGAAGAGTACCGGAGTTGGAGCGTTGCTCGGCGGCGCGACCGGCGCCCTGATTGGCACTGCGGTCGGCAAACCAGCCGCCGGAGCAGCGATTGGAACCGCTCTTGGGGCCGGAACCGGTGCTGTGGTCGGGGACCGGATGCAGCAGCGTGACATTGAGATTGCCCAGCAAGATCAACAGATTCGACGTCAGAGCCAGCAGCTGGCCCGCAATCGGCAACTCTTGGAAGAACTCAAACGGCAGGGGCTTGAGGCTGAAGAGACCTCGCGCGGGGTCGTGGTCAACTTACCGGATGTGTTGTTCCAGTTTGGCCAAGCCCGTTTAACGACCCAAGCCCGCGACCGGGTGACGGATATTTCGACGATCCTGAAAACTCAGGCGCAAGGTCGGCGTGTGTCGGTTGAGGGACACACCGATTCGGTCGGGAGCGATCAGTTCAATCAGCGTTTATCCGAGCAGCGGGCCAATAGTGTGGTGAATGAATTGGAACTCAACGGAGTCGCCCGCAGCCGGGTGAACTCCAAGGGCTATGGAGAACGCTATCCGGTTGCCCCTAACACCAATCCGGACGGCAGCGATAATCCACGCGGGCGGACGAAAAATAGACGGGTTGAGGTTGTGATTGAAAATTAGAACAAGGCTGGTATGGTGGCGCCGGAACTGATCGCCATTCTTACAGGGGGTGATCCCGACCGACAACCTGGGCGCATGGAACACAAGCCTGCCCGCAGGTCGACTAGCTGAGTTACTTCTCCTCTTCAAGCGTGCCAGCCGTTTCTTCAGCCGGTGTGTCCCAAAAGTCGGCCGGTTTTTTATTCAAGCGCTCAAAGACGTAGTCCCGGAGTCTAAAAACGGTCTGCCCATCTTCGGCCATGGCAAAGATCTGGGCGGTGTCATCGCGCGCGGTCTGGCCGATAAGCAAACCGGCCAGCCTGTCCTCCGCCTCGTTATAGGCCCGAATCGTAAGTAGCGGCTCGTCCAGACCATAGCTCCCGACCTCTTCGGGATGATCGGCGACAATCTCAAATCCCTTCAGCTCATGCGCATCTGTTACAAACTGGGCCACCGCGCTCTGTTTGAGCGTGCCAGCCTGGACCGTGTCGATCTGCCATTGCGCTTCCTGGTCTTCGGCTGGGGCTTTGGTCAGCAGAAATCCCTCTCCATCCTGGCGTTTGACCTCAACCCGCGCGACCGTATCCTTGGCAAATCGTACCACCGTCTTGTCCCGAAAATCGTGAGCGGTTTTATTGAGATCCCCGAAGGTCCAGCCGCCGACCAGATACACGACTTCGGCGTCTTCGCGTTTCACATGGCGTTGCTTGGTGCCTTGGGCGGTGGATTTTTCACTGCCGACCAGCAGGCGCAGAGCGGACGCCCCGCCTTGCCCGTTTTCTGCCAGTGTTAAGCCAACAGACAGTTGGGGCGGGGCCAGACCCAACTCTTTGAGCTCCGAGGGGGGCTGTTCAATAAAATCTTGGGCGCGCATACCGCTCAGAGACGACAGAAAGGTACGTACACTGGCCTCATCCACCTGTTGAACTAGGGTAGGCTGGTCGAGCGTCCAGCCGTCGTCGGTTTTGCGTAACACGACCGGCGCCTCGGCCGTTGCCGGGCGGTGCACCTCAATCTGGCTGACCCACTCCTTCTGAAAGGCCAGCACAGTCTTGTCACGGAGGTCTTTAGTCTCTTTGGTCATGCCCACACGGAAGGCTTGGGGAGTGAGCAGCACTGTCTCTTCTCCCTCCCGCTGCACGTAGACTGAATGGCCGACCGGGGTATCTTTGCCAATGCGAATGAGTGGGAGTTGGCTGCCGTCTTTGAGCGTCAGGTGAACCGTGACTGCCGGTTCGTCGAGACCGTACAGGGCCAGGTCTGCCTGGAGGTCGTCAAGCGTCCGAGAGACCTCTGCTTGGTCCACCGCTTTGATCAGATTATCGACCGTGCCTGTATCGGCCCGGACCTCAATCGGAGCGGTGATCTTCCATCCGTCGTCGTCTTTTGCCAGATGCAGCTCGCGATCGGCATAGACGAGGGCGACCTGAGTCACGGCCTCCGGATCAAACTGGAGCAGTGTCTTGGCGTTCTTTTCAGCCTGCTGTCTGTCCAGATCGATAAAGTAAATATATCCGCCAAGTCCGAGGAGGACGGCGAGCATCAGCAGAGTTCTGCGGAAAGTCATCGCCTGCTCCACCACATCGCCAGGCCTGCAATTAGAAGAATCTCAGGGAGAATCAGGACCGACAAATAAAAAATAGTCGTTCCTTGTTCTTGGGTGAACTGGACCCGCGAGGCCCGCAGTGTTCGGGGGCGGATCGAGATCAGCTCCTCCTCGCCACCCAACCAACTGATGGTGTTCAGAAGAAAATCGCGGTTGAAATATTGGTTGATATACTGATTGTTGGCAAAAATCGCATTCCCAAAAACGGCCAGCCGACTGTTGCCCTCCTGCTCGCCTCCCATCTCTTTGAGATTGGCGGTGACTGCGACGGCGAGCGAGATAGGGCCACGCCGGTCCTGTTCGCCAATTGTGGCCGTCTGGTTTTGAAAGATCCCCTCAAGGTCGGTCTCCGCCCACGAGTTTGGACCAGTTTGAGCGAGACTGACCAGCGACAGCCCGGCGTTCTCGTTCAGGCTCGGCTCGACAGACCGGGAAACGCCATACGAGGTCAGCGCCGCACCTCCGCGCCGACCCAGCGCGGCAGTAATAGGATGCGAACCATAGCTGGTGACGACCGGCGTGAGGGTAAACGTCCGTCCGCGTAAGAGCTGAATCTGCTCATCCACAATGACATCGTTGCCGACCTGGACCCCCCAGTTTGTCAAATAGGTTGACAGCTCTGGGGTGACGCGGGGACTGAGGAGAAACAGGGCGTGGCCCTCCTGTTTGAGGTAGTGATCAATCGCTTGGGTCTCATGGGGTAACAGCGAGCGCTGGGCACCGGCAATAATGAGCACGTTGGTATCGTCCGGCACGGCGGTATCTGGAGACAGGACCAGCTTCCTGACCGTATACCCTTCATTCTCAAGGGCGACTTTGAACTGGCTATACCCCTGGCCTTGCTGGTTATCATCAATGCTGGGCTCGCCATGGCCCTCGACAAAGTAGATCGTTTTGGCCTCGGCCTGGGCGACTTTAATCATCCCGTTGGTGAGGTTTTCTTCAGAGATACTCGTTACGACGTGTGACCGCTCACCGTACTGCAAGTGGATGGACGGAAGCGACATAATCTGGAAGCGCTCAACGAGGTCTGGACGCGTATCCGGATCCACAATGGTGGACGACAGTCGGTCTGAGGCATAGCCATAGCTGGCCAGCAGGTCTTCTAGCTGGGGATCGGTTCCAGCTGCGACAAAGGCATGAATTTCCAGTTCTTGGTCAAGATTTTTCACCACCTGCTGGGACTGGGAAGACAGGCTATAGACCCTGGCCTCGGTCAAATCGAAGCGATGATAGTAACGCGTCCCGAGGTAATTCAGCGCGATCAGTACACCAAAGGCGATCAGTGAATAGAGGGCCGCGTTGGCGCCGTATTTTGTTGATCGTTCGCCCAGAAAAGTCCACAGCCCGTCTTTGGCCGAGGCAAAGTAGACGATCAGGGCCAGGGCGCCAAGCAGAGCGTGGATAAAGACATAGGTCGCGACAATGCGGGTCAGATAATACGCAATGCCCGCAAAGACGAGTAGGGTGAGCCCAGCCACCCCGTAGAAGCCATCGAGACGCGGCATGCTATTTACCTCCAGCGCAGAGATTCAACCGAACGCATGGTCAGGAACAGCGCAAGTCCGATCAGGCTGGCGAAATAGACAAGCGCGCGGGTATCAATAACGCCCTTGATAAATTCGGCAAAGTGATCGGTGATGGACAGATATTTAAGAATCGGGCCAAGAACCTCTCCCGCGCCCTGGGCTGGCCAGCCAATGATGTACAGCAACAGCATCGCGACGAGGCCGCTGACCGCGGCAATAATTTGGTTTTCGGTCACCGAGGACGTGAACAGTCCGAGGGCCACGAAAGATATGGCCATTAACAGCAGTCCGAGATAGCCCGACAGCATCACCCTCACCTCTGGATTGCCAAAGACGATCAACAGGATCGGATAGATGGCCGTCAGGCCGATCATGATGCAGATGAACACCAAGGAGGCAAAAAATTTCCCCAGCACAATTTCCGTCGTCCGTAACGGGGAGGTCAGCAGCAGCTCATACGTGCCGCCTTTTTTTTCCTCGGCAAAGGCCCGCATCGTGATCATAGGGACCAGAATGACCAGGACGATCGACAGGTTGTTCATCAGCGGCGCAATCACAAAATCGTTTAAATTGAGTTGATCGGCCGCTCCCGCCTGAAACTGAGTATACATCGACAGCAGGAGATTAAAGCGTGATAACAGATTGAAAAAAAACCAGCCGCCCAGCAGCAGAAATCCGGTCAACACCACATAGGCCACCGGAGAGACAAAATAGGAGCGCATCTCCTTTCCGATAATCGTCCATATATTTCTCATGCCTCACCTCCCTCTTCAAAAGATATTGTTGATGGCCGATCTCAATCAGGACGATATCGGCGTTATCTTTTCGTCCGTCTCTGGCAGTATATCGGATTGGGCTGGTGTCGAGGGTTGGGCGTCTTCCTGGGAGATGGCCCGTAAAAAGACGTCTTCAAGCGATTGCTCCTCGGTCAGATGGGCTAGGGTGTCCTCGAGCACGACCTGGCCGGAGCTGATGATCACCACTTTTTCGCACACCTGGGCGACTTCGGGCAGAATGTGGGTCGACAGCACGACGGTATGCGAGCCGGCGAATTCTTTAATCAGGGAGCGGATCTCGATGATTTGCTGTGGGTCGAGTCCCACAGTCGGCTCGTCTAAGATGAGGACGGCAGGATTGTGAATGATCGCCTGCGCGAGTCCAACCCGCTGCCGAAAACCTTTAGACAGGTGTCCGGTCAGCCGATTGACGACCTCAGTCAGCCCGCAGCGAGTCACGGCGGTGTCTAGGGCGTCGCCAATCTCGGCCTTTCTCAGCCCCTTGATTCGGGCCACAAAGCGGAGATAGGAGGCAACAGTCATATCGTTGTACAACGGCGGGCTCTCCGGCAGGTACCCGATACGCTTTCGCGCCTCAAATGAGTCGGTGAAAATATCAAACCCGTCGACTTTGACCGTTCCGCTCGTTGCCGGCATAAAACCGGTAATGATGCGCATGGTCGTGGTTTTGCCTGAGCCGTTGGGACCGAGGAAGCCAAGGATCTGGCCCGATTCGACCTGAAAAGAAATATTCGAGACCGCGGTCAGATCACCGTAGCGTTTCGTCAGATGCTGAACTTCTATCATGGCGTAGAATACATTGACTGAGGGACGGAGTGTATGTGAGAGACGTGTTATCTACGGAAACACGCAGCAGGTCTATTGTCCTCTCTCTGTGTTGATCTGCGACTGCTGGCAAAAAGTAGTAATGCACTGGCAACTTGTCAAGCTGTTGGACGCCGAGTTTGGGTCTTGCGTAGAGGGGAGCGGCCCTCAACCCGCTCTTGAAGAGTGGTCCGGACAAAGGCCGACAGTCCGTCCTGCCAGGCTGGTAGAACGAAGGCAGGAGCTTGCAAGGTGGTCAAGACCGCGTAGCGTGGCCGTGGGGCGGAGCGGGGAAAGACGTTTGTGGCGACCGGTGTGACCGATATTGAAAGACCGAGCAGACGATACAAGGTTTGGGTCAGCTCAAACCAGCTCGTCCCCCCCGTGCCGGCAATATGGTAGGTGCCGTAGGCATGGCTGTGGATGAGCTTGAGCAACGTCTGGGCGAGATGCGGCGCATAGGTTGGTGAGCCGTACTGATCGCTCACCACACGCACTTGCGGCCTCTCTGCTAGCTCGCACATTGTTTTGACGAAATTGCGGCCCAGGGTGTGGTATAACCAGGCGGTACGAACGATATAGTGTTGCCGGTTAAGGCTGCGCACCGCCTCTTCGCCGGCCAGTTTACTCATCCCGTACACCGACAGCGGGCGGGGCTGATCAAACTCGTGGTAGGGCCGCTCCGCCCGGCCGTCAAAAACATAATCGGTTGAGAGGTGCAGCAGGGGGATTGCCTCCTCAGCGCTTGCCAAGGCCAGGTTGCGCGGACCCAACGCGTTGACCCGATAGGCCAAATCGGGGGCGGTTTCGGCCTCATCGACGTTGGTGAAGGCGGCGGTGTTGATCACGATATGGGGGCGGAGTTGGCTGACGGCCCCGCGGACCGCGTCGAGTTGGGTGATATCAAGCTCGGATTTGCCGCAGGCGACAACTCGATCAGTGCTGCCACCTAGCGCGTCCTGTAGTGCCCGCCCGAGTTGTCCTTGTGCTCCGGTTATCAGAATGTCCACGGCGCCTCGACAGATATCAACGATATCTCCCCAATGGAAGAGGTCATCAACGGCATCGTCGCTCACATTAGTCTGTCTGGTCCATCAACCGAAGGAGATATTGGCCGTATGGGCTCTCCTGCATGCTTTCCGCCCGGCGGGCAAGGTCTGCGGCTGTGATATAGCCTAGGGTGTAGGCGATTTCCTCCACGCATGAAATCATGAAGCCTTGGCGCTCTTGCAGAGCGTGGATAAAATTGGCCGCCTGGAGAAGCGATTCGTGGGTGCCCGTATCCAGCCACGCGATCCCACGTCCGAGTTTTTCGACGTACAGGCTCTGGTCTTGGAGATAGGCGAGATTCACATCGGTAATTTCGAGTTCTCCACGAGTCGAGGGAGTGAGCCGGGCGGCAATGTCAATGACCCGATTGTCATAAAAATACAGACCGGTCACCGCGTAGTGAGAGCGTGGAGTCGTCGGTTTTTCAACCAAACTGAGCGCCCGGCCGGCCGGGTCGAACTCGACGACCCCGTACCGCTCAGGGTCTCGAACCTGATAGGCAAAAACCGTTGCTCCGGCCGAACGCTCGGCCGCTGTTTGGAGCAGGGTGAGCAGGCCGTGGCCATAGAAAATATTATCGCCCAAAATCAGGCCAACCGACTCCGAGCCGATAAATTCCCGACCAATTAAGAAGGCCTGGGCAATGCCTTCCGGCCGGGGCTGGCTGGCATACTCGATACTGAGACCTAGCCACTGTCCGTTGCCCAGCAGCCGGACAAAGGCATCCTGTTCGTGGGGTGTGGTGATGACCAAGATCTCTCGAATTCCGGCCAGCATTAACACCGATAAGGGATAATAGATCATGGGTTTGTCATACACCGGCATGAGCTGTTTGCTGACCGCCCGGCTTAGGGGATATAGGCGTTTGCCCGCTCCTCCGGCCAGGATGATGCCTTTCATACACATCCTTACCTCATAGGTCTGTCACACTGCTCAGTCACCTATCCTGGCCACGTTTGGCCGCGGTCTGCCCGGCTAGATCAATCCCTAAGCGTTGGCCCTGGTCTTTGCCCGCCAGCACGGTCTCGCACCACTCCCGATGTGAGAGATACCACTCGACCGTGTCTTGCAGGCCGCGGTCAAAATCATAACGAGGGTGCCAGCCGAGCTCGGTCCGAATCTTGGTCGCGTCAATGGCGTAGCGGCGGTCATGGCCCGGCCGATCCGCGACAAAGGTTTTCAGCGCCGCGTAGCTTGCAATCCCTTTTCGGCCTAAACTCGGGTTATGAGCGGCTGGAAAGACGGTCTCCATGCACGCACAGAGCCGGTCGACAACCTCCAGATTGGTGCGTTCATTACCGCCGCCAATATTATAGCTCTCCCCTACCCTACCGCGCTGCAGGACAAGGAGCAGACCGGCGCAATGGTCTTCAACGTGGAGCCAGTCTCGCGTATAGCCTCCGTCACCGTAAATCGGTAACAGCTTGCCCTGTAGGGCGTTGAGCACCATGAGCGGAATCAACTTTTCGGGGAATTGGTAGGGGCCATAATTATTTGAGCAGTTGGTGATCAGGGTTGGCAGCGCGTAGGTTTCTCGATAGGCCCGCACCAGATGATCGGCCCCGGCCTTTGAGGCCGAATAGGGAGAATTTGGCGCATATGGAGTCGTTTCTGAAAAGAGGCCGGTTTGGCCCAAAGTTCCATACACTTCGTCGGTTGAGATGTGCACGAAACGGAAGGCCGCCCGCTGCTCAGCCGACAGCCCCGTCCAGTAGTGACGTGCGGCCTCAAGCAGCGAGAAGGTACCGATAAGATTGGTCTCAATAAACGGCCACGGCCCGTCGATTGAGCGGTCAACATGGGTTTCTGCGGCAAAATGAATAATGGCCTGGGGCTGGCTGTCAAGGACAAGGCCGGTCATGGCCGCTCGGTCGGCGATATCGGCCCGAATAAACCGAAAGCGCGGCTGGTACCGCACCTCTGCTAGGTTGGCCAGGTTGCCCGCATAGCTCAGCTTATCCACAACGACGACCCGGACTTCGGTCTGAGCCAAGGCATAGCGGACAAAATTGCTCCCGATAAACCCTGCCCCGCCGGTTACCAGTATCGTCCCCATGCGCGCCACCCCTGTCTGTTCGTCGCAGCTCTAGCCGCCTCCGATCGCCACGGCTGACTATAGCACTGCCGGAGACCAACTGCGAATCAGGCCGCCTAGGGAGGCCGAAGTCAAGCTCATATGCTACACCCTAATAGATCTGACACATCAGGCGACACGGCACGATCAGGAGACAAGCCTATGTCCATCTATATTTTAGCCGGAGATGTTGGTGGGACGAAGACCGATCTTGCCCTCTACCACGCCGCGGATCAGGCTGCTGAGGAAGAGGGCAGGGCGATGACCTTGGTGCGCGAGGCCTCTTTTCCCAGTCTGCGCTATCCGGGCCTAGAGGAGGTCATTGATGTCTTCCTCGACCGCCAAGCACCTGTCAGAGCCGCAGCCTTTGGGATTGCCGGACCCGTCCTAGACGGAAAAGTCACCACGACAAACCTGGCCTGGCAGGTCGAAGCGACCCGTCTCGCCCGACGCCTCAATGGTGCTCAGGTCCGGCTGATGAACGACCTTGAAGCCACGGCCCATGGTGCCCTCTCCCTCGCCCCGGAGGAGATACAGAGCCTCAACCCGGGCCTTGCGCGTCGCGGCCACCGTGCGATCATTGCCGCGGGTACGGGACTGGGCCAGGCCTTTCTGTTCTGGGACGGCCAGCAGTATCGGGCCGCAGCGACTGAGGGGGGTCATGTCGATTTTGCCCCTCGCAATACGCTTGAAGAACGCTTATTAGGCTATCTCCGGCGGCGCTATACGCGTGTCTCCTACGAACGGCTCGTGTCCGGTTCGGGTCTGGGCCAGATCTGTCGCTTTTTGGTCGAGGAGGAGGGCAGAGCCCTCACTGCTGGGGTGGCGAAACGGATACAGACTGCGGATCCGGCGGCGGTTATCGGCCAGGCTGGGGTAAGCGCCGAGTGTCCCACCTGCGAGGCCGCCGTTGAGATCTTTCTGAGCATCTACGGCGCTCAGGCTGGGAATTTGGCGCTTACCGTTATGAGTCTGGGTGGCGTGTATGTTGGGGGCGGAATTATCGTTAAGCTGTTACCCAAAGTCGGCCACGGCGCGTTTATGCGAGCGTTTGTGGACAAAGGACGCTTTGCCTCGCTGATGGAAGAAATCCCGGTGCGGATTTTGCTCAACCCCAAGACTTCTCAAATCGGTGCCGCCCAGGCTGCGCTCCGGCTCCTCAGCGGCTCAGCCTAAGCCGGCCCACAATCGCTGCAAAAACCTCCTCTGCGCACTCCTCGACAGAGTGCTCTGTGGTCTGAATACGCAGCGCTGGATGGTCCGGCGGTTCATACGGCGAGGAAATGCCGGTAAACTCGTCAATCTCTCCGGCCCGGGCTTTGCCGTACAACCCTTTCACATCTCGTTGCTCACACACCTCGAGCGGCGTCTCGACATACACCTCAAAGAAACGCTCCGGCCCAATTGTCTTCTGAGCCCGGCGGCGGTCGTCGCGAAAGGGAGAAATAACCGGCACTAGCACGATCAACCCGGCCTGATTAAAGAGGCGTGCGACCTCTCCAATCCGACGGATATTCTCGGTTCGCGCGTCGGGTGAAAAGCCGAGATCTGTGTTCAGGCCAAAACGGAGAGTGTCGCCGTCTAGGCAAAACGCGTGGAAGCCCGCCTCGTGCAGACGCTTTTCCAATGCGTGGGCTATTGAGGACTTGCCCGAACCGGACAATCCTGTCAACCACACGGTAAGCGGGTGTTGAGCCAGGGCAGTCTCTCGATCGGCGCTTGATACCAGGCCTGTCTCAAGCCGAATATTGCGCTCCTGCTCCAAACGGCGGTTGGGATCTTTTGAGAGGCTGGGGTCTGGAAAAGGGTCTGTTGAGCCCTCTCCCAATGATTGGTCATCAATGCTCTCTTTTGGAACCCGGTCGATGACCATGCCCGCCCCGACCGTGTTATTGGTCAGGCGGTCGATAATGATAAAGGCACCGGTCGCCCGATTTTTGCGGTAGGGATCAAAGGCGACCCGTTTTTCGAGCTTCAGCACGCAGCGTCCGATTTCATTCAGCCGTAACTCGTCGGCCGCCTCTCGGTGCAGGGTATTGATATCCATGCGATAGCGGACCGCGCTGATAAGGCCGGGCGTCTTCAGCGTGGCGTGCTTAATCAGGTAGGGTTTGCCCGGCTGCATCGCCTCTTCGGTCATCCACACCACCATGGCCTCAAAGCTGCTTGCCTCCACCGGTCGGTTGTTCGGATGGACGAGGACATCACCCCGGCTAATATCGAGTTCATCCTCAAGAGTAAGAGTCACGGCCAGCGGTGAGCAGGCTTCGTCAAGTTCTCCGTCGAAGGTGAGAATCGACTCGACCCGGCTCTTTTTCTGCGACGGGAGCACCATGATCTCGTCGCCCGGCCGCACAATCCCCCCCGCAATCGTACCACAATAGCCGCGGAAATCCGCATTCGGGCGGTTGACGTATTGGACCGGTAGTCGAAAGTCGATCAGATTCAGGTCTGAGGCAATATGCACGTGTTCTAGCAGATACATGAGGGTGGCACCCTGATACCACGGCATGGCCTCGCTTTTGGTGACCACATTATCTCCCCGCAAGGCGGACAGGGGGATAAAGCGGACATCGTTCTGTTCCAGCCGGGTGGCAAAGGCCGAGTAGTCGGCGACAATGGCGTCAAATACCTCCTGCTTGTAGGCGACGAGGTCCATCTTATTGACCGCGACAATGACGTGCTTAATGCCCAACAGCGAGGTGATAAAACTGTGGCGGCGGGTTTGGGTCAGCACGCCGCGGCGTGCATCAATCAGAATAATAGCCAAGTCGCAGGTCGAAGCCCCGGTGGCCATATTGCGCGTGTACTGCTCGTGGCCGGGCGTGTCGGCGATAATGAATTTCCGTCTGGCGGTTGAAAAATAGCGGTAGGCGACATCAATGGTGATGCCTTGTTCACGTTCGGCTTTGAGTCCGTCGGTCAATAGCGCGGGGTCAAATGCCGAGTCGGTCGTGCCATAGCGCTGCGAATCTTTTTTGATCGCGTCGAGTTGATCTTCATAGATCAGCTTTGAATCGTATAGCAGTCGGCCGATCAGGGTACTCTTGCCGTCATCCACGCTTCCACAGGTCAAGAAACGCAGCATGTCTTTGCGTTCATGTTGGGCGAGATAGGCTTCGATATCGGTGGCGATCAGATCGGATTGATGCGACATGGGCGGCGGCTTCCGGCAAAGACTAGAAATAGCCCTCTTTTTTCTTCTCTTCCATCGAACCCGTCTGGTCGAAGTCGATGACCCGACCCTGGCGCTCTGAGTGCTTGGTCAGCAGCATCTCTTGAATAATCAGCGGTAAAGTATCTGCCTGTGACTCCACTGCGCCGGTCAAGGGATAGCAGCCCAGGGTTCGGAAGCGGACCATCTTCATCTGGGGTTTTTCTCCCGGCCGCAGCGGCATCCGCTCATCGTCAACCATGATCCAGACCCCATCCCGGTCGACAACCGGCCGCTCCTTGGCATAGTACAGCGGGACGATCGGGATCTGCTCGAGGTAGACGTACTGCCACACGTCAAGCTCGGTCCAGTTTGACAGCGGAAACACCCGGATGCTTTCGCCCTTGTCAATGGTGGCGTTATAGATGTTCCACAACTCGGGACGCTGATTTTTGGGGTCCCAGCGGTGATTGCGGTCCCGAAACGAATACACCCGCTCTTTGGCTCGCGACTTTTCTTCATCTCGTCGGGCACCGCCAAAGGCCGCGTCAAAACGGTAGCGATCAAGCGCCTGTTTGAGGGCCTCAGTCTTCATAATATCGGTGTGTTTTTTCGAGCCGTGGGTGAACGGATTGATCCCGGCTCGGCGCCCCTCTTCGTTGATGTATACGATGAGATCTAAGCCCAATTCTTGTCGGACATAGGAGTCGCGAAAGGCGATCATGTCGCGAAACTTCCAGGTTGTATCAACGTGGAGGAGTGGAAACGGAGGGATTCCTGGATAAAAGGCTTTGCGCGCTAAGTGGAGCATGACGGCCGAATCCTTGCCGATGGAATACAACATGACCGGATTTTCAAATTCGGCGACAACTTCCCGAATAATATGGATACTTTCCGCCTCAAGACTCCGTAAATGGGTCAGGGCCTGCGCGTCGTCTGTTTTCATCGCGTGTATTGTGGAGGAAGACAGGCGATAAGCCAGCCCCGACCAGAGAAAAGATTATCGTTCATCCGTCCCTCGCCCTTGACCGCACACCGTGCAGTCGGGATCCTTGGCGACCGGCCAGTCGCTGAATCGGAACTGGGGAAACTGACACTCAAAGACCCGGCTGGATGAAGAGGGGCTGAGCCCGACCAGCCATTTGAGGGCTTCGGTGGCCTGAAATGCTCCCCAAAACAGATCGGCCAGCCGCTCAAACGCTGCTCCCTCCGGTATCCCTCTCCTGTGCTCAGCCGGCAGACACGCCCAGCAGGCCGCGTCCGGACCGCTCCGGCCCACGAACAAGCGTCGGTGCGAGGTCTGAGCCCAGCTGCAGCACAAGGGGTGGCCGACACTGCCGCAGGAGTCGACGAGCAGATCGGGCTCGGAGACCACCAGGTCATAGGCAGCGAGCAGTGGCAGTGCCGCCCCGCCTGCGTCATGCCGCACGACGCGACAGTCCGGATTCAAACGCTCAAGCGTGGCTACGACCGGGTCATCCGGCTCATCGCTCGCAAAGGCCGAAAATATCGCCGGCCGCCCGCGGCTGCGCAGCCCAATGGTGCCGACTCCGGCAGCGGCCAGGTACAGCAGGGTCGTTGTCTGGGGGGCGCCGCCGTTGACGAGCACCCTGGCCCGCAGCAGTGTCTCTTGGCCTTTGCCGCCCAGCTGGGGGAGAATGATTTGGCGGCTATAGCGTTCGATTTGGGCCTCAGACAGCATGAGAACAGGGTGGTCGAGCCGGGAGGGGGTCTTTAGAATCACATCGGAGTTCGTGAGACCGGCGACCTGTCTTATCCTCCGGCGATTGCCGGGACGATAGAAACCTCGTCACCATCTTTGAGGGCCGTGTCAAGATTGTCTGAAAAACGGATATCGTCGCCGTTCACGAAGATATTGACAAAGCGGCGAACATTCCCCTGGTCGTCGCAAATCCGCTCTTTGATCCCCGGGTGGTTCTGTTCGATATTGTTAACCACAGCAGAGATCGTATTGCCTTCTGCCCTGACTTCTTGGGCACCGCCGGTGAAACGACGAAGGGGGGTTGGTATCCGTACCTGGACACTCATACCTGACACCTCCTCATAACTCATACAAGATTTTTCTAACTGTGACGGTTTTCTATGGCTAATGCAATTCCGTCGCTCGAACTTTTTCCAGCGGCCTGACCGGCCCGTCTCGGGTCGCCCGATATAGTGCGTCGAACTCAGCTAGGCGGGCATCTATGGTCTGTGGTTCGGTCAACTGTCCAGCGACGGCTTCGATCGTCTTATAGCCGTTGCCGGTAATACAGATCACAATCGACTCGTCGCACGGAATACGTCCCTGCTCAATCAGCTTTTTGGTTACCGCCACAGTCGTGCCGCCGGCCGGCTCGGTAAAAATCCCCTCTGTGCGGGCCAACAGCTGAATCCCGGCCACGATTTCTTCGTCCGTCGCTGCTTCACCCCAGCCGCCCGACTCGCGGACCGCCTGCAGCACGTAGTAGCCGTCGGCCGGGTTGCCAATGGCGATCGACTTGGCGATCGTGCGCGGTTTGACCGGATCGATCAAGTCTGTGCCTTTGTGCAGCGCGCTCACAACCGGCGCACACCCGGCGGCCTGGGCGGTATAGATCTTGGGCAGCTGCCCACCCTCGACTAGGCCGACTGTTTGGAGTTCCTCGAACGCCTTGGCCACCTTGGGCAAAATCGTGCCGCCCGCGGTTGGTACAACAACGTGCTGGGGGAGGCGCCAGCCGAGCTGCTCCGCAATTTCAAAACCGTAGGTTTTGGCGCCTTCGGTATAATACGGCCGAATGTTGATATTCACAAACGCCCAGCCGTATGCATCGGCAATCTCACTACACAGCCGGTTCACGTCGTCGTAGTTGCCACGGATGGCAATCGCCTGCGGACCATAGATTGTTGAGCCCACCACCTTGCCCTGCTCCAGGTCGGCCGGAATAAAAATACAGCAGCGGAGCCCGGCCCGAGCCGCGTGGGCGGAGACCGAGTTGGCCAGATTGCCGGTCGAGGCACAGGACACCGTCTCAAAGCCAAACTCCAGGGCTTTTGACATCGCGACTGAGACGACCCGGTCTTTGTATGAAAACGTTGGATGATTGACCGAGTCGTCTTTGACATACAGTTCATTGAGCCCGAGTGCAGCGGCGAGCCGGTCGGCTTTGACCAGCGGGGTAAAGCCGCTGTGGAGGCCGATTGTCGGCGGTCGGCTAAGAGGCAGGAGCTCTTGATAACGCCACAGAGAAGCCGGCCGCGCGGCAACGGTCCGGTGAGACATCGTGCGGCGGATGAGAGCATAGTCATACTCGACTTCGAGCGGCCCAAAACACATTTCACACACATGGACGGGAGTGACGGGGTAGTCCTGTCCGCACTCACGACAGCGTAAACCGGTAACAGTGTTCATACGTATCCTTCAGGGAGAAACGCTCCGGTCGGTGTATCTCTCCTCAATGAGTCTGACACAGCCCGGCTTCTTCGTAACGTTCGGGCTGGAGGCTGGTGATGGTGGGCAGGGGGCCGCACAGCGGACAGCGTGGGTTGGGGTTGAGGCGGACCTCGCGCCAACGCGGAAGCTGGGCATCATAGGTCAGCAGACGATTGGTTAACAGCTCTGGGCTGCCGTTCAAATATTTGACCGCCTCAGTGGCTTGGATGAGACCGAGGCTGCCGGCGACGCTGCCCAGAACGCCAGCCTCCTGACAGCTCGGAATCTCATCCGGAGAGGGCGCAACCGGAAATAAACACCGCAGGCAGGTGCTTTTTCCCGGCAGGACGGTGAGGGTTTGGCCCTGAAACTGGACAATTCCGGCGTATGAAAACGGTTTGCCGAGCAAGACTGCGGCGTCATTGATCAGAAATTTTGTGGTGGTTCCGTCGGTCGCGTCGATCACAAAGTCATAGTCTTGGAAGACGGCGCTCATATTGTTCAGCGTGAGCTGCTCTGGGTAGGTCCTGAGTCGACCGGTCGGCCGCAGACGGGAGAGCTTCTCGCGGGCAGATTCTACTTTGGGGTGGTGCAGATCGGGTGTGAAATGCAGGATCTGACGTTGTAAATTGGACACATCGACCACGTCTGGATCAATCAGGCCGATCCTGCCGACCCCAGCCAGAGCCAAGGCGAGGGCCGCCGGACAGCCCAGGCCCCCGACACCGACAACAAGCACCGACCCACCATCTTTTAGAACGGTATCCATTCCGGCATCCATTCCCGCATTTTTAACATCGGATCTTGTTCTTCTTCGAAGTCTTCTTCCTCCTCTTCGATCGGTCCACTCGCCCAGGGTAAGAAGCGGCGTATGCCCCGCACCGATTGTTCTTCCTCAAGCCCGGCCAAGCGGCGTTCTTCGGCCTCTTTTCTATATTTTTCGCGGGCTTCTTCAATCAGTCTGAGTTCTTCGCGGCGGTCTTCCAACGCTTGCGCCCGAATGTTGGCCTCCTCCTTTCGCAACGCGGTGACCAGCAGCAAAAGCGGATCAAGACTAGGCTCGGGTAGCCCGGCCAAGTCCCCGTTGGCCACGTCGGTGGACGGGCCAGCTTCTTGTCCGTCTTCGAGCGAAGCGACTTCTTCGGCCAGAGCGCCAATTTGTTCCAACTGTTTGATTTGTTCGGCAGAGGGGAGGGTGGTGGCCCGAAAGTCATGGGCTTTGGCCGCCAGAGTGGCTAACTCTGGTGCCTGGTCCAGGGTCAGGACTTCTTCGAGTCTGGCTAGGGCCTCCGTGCTGGCCTCGGTTTCGGGATACTGCTCGACAAGCGACCGCAGACGGACTCTGGCCGCAAACAAATGACCGATCCTCTGATACTGATTGCTAATGCCGAGGATACTCGACGCCAGCACTTCGCGGCACTCCCGACTCTTTTCCTCGGCCAGGGCGCTGAAGCTGCTGTCGGAGTAGCGCTCAAGGACAATCCGGAAATGTTTGTAAGCGTTTTGGGTAACGGCCTGGTCTCGGTCCGGCGAGCGCATCTGTTCGAGATATGACATGCCCCGATAGTACTCGACAAACGGCAAGTGGGGGCTCGTTGGATAGCCGCGCTCAAAGTCGTTAAACGCGGCTATCCCGTCGCTATACTCGCCATCGAGATAATACGAGTAGGCGATTTTGAGTTGGGATTCCTCCGCATAGGGATTGAGGGGGTAGTGGTCGAGCAAATCACGGAAGTTCTCGGTTGCAATATTATAGTCCCCATCCACGTAGGCTTTTTCCGCTATATCGAAATACTCCTGAGCCGACGGGCGTTTGACCACCGACGTGCAGCCGGCAAGGCAGACAAGAACAAGCACCCATACCGACAACCCGCTGTCTCTCCACATGACCCTCTCACGTTAGAGGATTTTCTCGGAGCTTGTCAACGTACCTGAGCGATGCGGGCAGGCTCAGACCGGGGCCGACAGAGCTCGGCGGAGTTGACAGCCCGGAAATAGACACTCTAAGATACCCGAAATCCTTGTGTGTACGGATAAAGGCAGGGACCGCTATGAAAGACGAACGCCGTCGCGTCGTAATTACTGGGTTGGGTTTGGTCACGCCGCTCGGTACGGGGGTTGAGAAAAACTGGACTAGGCTGGTCGAAGGTCGCTCCGGTATCGGTCCGATCACCCGCTTCGACGTATCGGACTTTCCCACCCGGATTGGTGGCGAGGTCAAAGATTTTGTGCCCGAGGAGTTCATTGAGAAACGAGAGATCAAAAAAATGGACCCCTTCATCCAGTACGCCTATGCCTCAGCCCAAATGGCAATGGATGAAGCCGGCCTGCCGATCACACCGGACAATGAGGACTTAGTGGGGGTGATCCTCGGTGTCGGGATCGGGGGCCTGACCAGCATTGAAACCTACCATAAAATTTTCCTCGATACCGGCCTCAAAAAGGTCTCGCCGTTTTTTATTCCCAAACTGATCGCAAACTTGGCCCCCGGTCAGATCGCCATTCGCTATGGCGCTAAGGGCATCAATTACACTCCGACGAGCGCCTGCTCCTCCGGAGCGCACGCTATTGGCGAGGCGTTTCGTTTGATTCGCTTCGGCGAACAGCAGGCCGTGATTGCCGGTGGTGCAGAAGCCGCGCTCACCCCCCTAGGGCTCGGCGGCTTTATCGCCATGAAGGCGGTCTCGACCCAAAACGACGAGCCCCAAAAAGCCAGCCGCCCGTTTGATAAACGTCGGGATGGCTTTGTGATGGCCGAAGGAGCCGGTATGGTGGTGATGGAAGAGCTGGAATCTGCGCGTCGTCGCGGGGCGAAGATCTACGCCGAGGTGGTCGGGTATGGCGCGAACTGCGACGCTCACCATATGACCGCCCCCTCCCCTGAAGGAGAAGGGGCGGTCCGCTGTATGCGGCAGGCGCTGCGCAGCGGCAATATTCACCCGACCGAGATCGACTACATCAACGCCCACGGAACCTCGACGCCGTACAACGACGCAACTGAGACCCAGGCCATCAAACGGGTGTTTGGTGAGCATGCCGGACGGCTGGCAATCAGTTCAACCAAATCCATGACCGGTCATCTGCTCGGTGCCGCCGGAGGAGTTGAGGCGATCTATACCGCTCTGGTCCTTGATCGTGACACCCTGCCACCGACCATTAACTATGAAGAACCTGATCCAGACTGTGACCTCGACTACGTCCCCAACACTCCGAGAAAAGCGCCGATTCGGGCGGTTCTCTCAAATTCATTTGGCTTCGGCGGTACCAATGTGAGCATCGCGTTTCGCAAATGGACGGAGTAAGACAACGTGGGATTGACGAAGCTGTCGAACTCGAGGTGGACGATGATCTCTTCTTGACAAGATGGTCATCATCGTTCCCCTTTCCGGCCTCATTGCCTCGGGCCAGGAGAGAGAAAGGGATTACGCATGGGCGCTCGTATCATCGGCACCGGATCCTCTGTTCCCAAGACCTGTTTGACGAATAACGACCTGGAAAAGCGCGTTGACACGAGCCATGACTGGATTGTCACCCGGACCGGAATCTCTCAACGGCATGTGGTGACCGAGGGTGAGGATATCCTCGACCTGATGCACGCCGCCAGCCTCCAAGCCCTGGACGCCTCGGGCATACAGGCTGATCAGCTGCAAGCAATTGTGGTGGCCACCGTCTCCGGCAACTATGCCTTCCCCTCAACCGCGTGTTTGCTCCAAGCCCGCCTCGGGCTCGACAATATCCCGGCCTTTGATGTGAATGCGGCGTGTGCGGGCTTTGTGTACGGTCTATCCGTCGCCCATAGCTATATCAAAAGCGGCGACTACGACCGGCTGCTGCTAGTCGGTGCCGATACACTCAGCACCATGGTGAACTGGGAAGACCGCTCGACGTGCGTACTGTTTGGCGATGGGGCGGGAGCGGTTGTGTTGGATACCCAGAATGCCCGGTCCGACGAACGCGGCCTGCTCAGCACGGTTGTGGAATCAAGCGGGGCACTGTGGAAGCTGCTGCACGTGCGCTCCGACCATAGACAGACGGTCGATCAAGAAGATGTGCGTCCCAAAGAGTGGGGGATTCAGATGAAGGGGCCTGAGCTGTTTAAGGTCGCTGTCCGGGCCTTATCGGAGGTCACCCGTAAAGCCCTGGACAAGGCTGGGCTATCGCCCGCAGACGTGGACCTCATGGTTCCTCATCAGGCCAATCTGCGCATTATCCGAGCTGTTGCCGAACGTCTCGGGATTGCGATGGACCAGGTGTACTGCAACATCCAGTATTACGGCAATACCTCGGCCGCCTCTATCCCTATCGCGCTTGACGAGGCCGTCCGCGTTGGCCGGGTCCGGACCAACAATATTCTTGCTCTGTGCGGTTGCGGTGGAGGGCTGACCTGGGGGACCTCAATCATCCGCTGGTAGCCGGCTAAAACCACAATTCATCCCACAGCAGCAACGCAACGACCGCCCGCCGCTGAGCCCTCCGCGTATACGCCTCGGCCGCCCGCAGCGCTTCGGCCTCACGCAGATGGTAGGAGAGCACGTCGCCCTTGCCGTCAGGTCGTTGGGGCGGCTCGCGCAGGACAATCAACAGTTTTTCTTCCAATACCGGTCGCTTGGTCTCAACCGGAGGCGGAAAGCGGTCAAATGGATAATGCTTGAGCGAGGGTCTGGTCCGTGACCGGCCGCCCGGTTTGGCCGTACTGTAGCGTTTTTCCAGCAGCCAGAACTGGGAGAAGCCGGGCGGAATACACTGTCGGGCTTCGGCGTGGATCAGGTTCAAGCGCGTTCTGTCCAAGACCAGACTCCAGCGTATCCACTTGCGGGTCATGTAGATAAAGACATGGCCCGCGTCGCCCTGGCCGGCGCGGGTAAACGGGGTGCGGGCGGGCAGAAGATTGGACGGAAAATCCCGATAGTACGGATCGTAGGCTTCGACCATGTCTGCCGTCCCCGCTCGTGGCCGCCGCGCTTTAGGACACGAGCGGCGGCCGCCGCTCGCCCACCTGGGTCGCCTGCTCAAAGGCGTGGGCCAAGCACAGCAGGCCCAAATCGTCCTGATAGCGGCCAACAATCTGCACGCCGACCGGGAGCCCTTCGGGAGTAAATCCACCCGGCACCGAGATCGCCGGCAGGCCGGTGACGCTGATGTAGTAGCACGACTTCATCCAGTCGAGGTAGGTGTCGAGCGCCTGCCCATTGATCTCGGTCACATACTGTTGGGTCACCTCAAACGGCGGGACCTGCGAAACCGGGGCAATCAGGAACGCGTAGCGGTCCATAAACTCCCGCATGTGGTGATATAGCTCGGTACGCCGACGTTCCGCCCGCCCGATCTGAGGACCGCTCAACTGCTGGCCCTGCTCAATATTCCAGACCACCGAGTCTTTCATCTGGGCTCGATGTTCGTCCAAGAACTCGCCCAAAGTCAACTCAAAGTACCACGCCCGCCAGACCCGAAAAATCTCATCCGCATGGCTAAAGTCCGGCGTGGCCTCTTCGACAACGCAGCCTAGCTGCTCAAAAACCGCCCGCTGGGACTCCAGGACGGCAGTCACCCGCGGATCAACCGGCAGATCACCCAGGGTATGGCTCCAGGCTATCCGTACGTCCTGAAAAGACCGCTCCAGGTCTTGGGCGAACAGGTGACCCGGCTCATTGAGCGCAAGTGGCGCTCGGGGGTCGGGGCCGGCCAAGACGCTCAGCAACAGGGCCGCATCTTGCACCGTTCGCGCCATCGGCCCCTCCACCGCCAGCGGAAACCACGCGACCCGATGCGGCCAGGTTGGCACGCGTCCGGGAGATGGGCGCAGGCCGACCACATTGCAGAAACTGGCCGGGTTGCGCAGCGAGCCGCCTAGGTCGCTGCCGTCGGCCAGCGGCATCATGCCGCACGCCAAGCCAACCGCCGCCCCACCGCTACTCCCCCCACAGGTTTTGCTGAGATCATACGGATTGCGCGTCGCTCCAAACACCTCGTTATAGGTCTGTGAGCCGGCCCCGAACTCAGGCGTATTGGTCTTGCCAATGGTAATCGCCCCGGCCTGACGCATGCGCTCCACAATGATCTCATCTTGGTCAGGAACAAAGTCGGCAAAAATGGGCGAGCCCAGGGTCGTCCGTATGCCTGTGGTCAGGACGAGGTCTTTATGGGCGATGGGCAGGCCGTGCAAAGGTCCAAGGGTGTCAGGCGTAGAGCGGGTCTCGTCAGCCCGGCGGGCCTGGTTGAGCGCTTGCTCGGCAATCAGGGTGACAATCGCGTTGACCTGCGGGTTGATCCGCTCAATCTGCCCGAGATGAGCCTCGACAGACTCCTGACAGGATACTTCCCGACTGCGGATACGTGCGGCTAATTCTGTGGCAGTCAAAAAACACAGTTCGCTCGTAGACATAATACGTCCCCCTCCTGTCTCACATGAGCAGCGCGCTGCTCTAGCCTCTGCCCACATATGGCATCTTGGTCGCCAGCACCGTCATAAACTGTACATTGGCGTCGAGGGGTAGGCTGGCCATATACACGACCGCGCGCGACACGTTCTCAACGTCCATTGTCGGCTCGGCTGCCACCGTTCCGTTGGCCTGTGGCACGCCGTGCTTCATCCTGGCTGTCATCTCCGTCTCGGCATTCCCAATATCAATTTGGCCGCAGGCAATATCGTATTTGCGACCGTCGAGAGCAGTCGATTTAGTCAGCCCCGTCATGGCGTGTTTTGTGGCGGTGTAGGGGGCCGAGTTGGGGCGCGGCACCTGGGCCGAAATTGAGCCGTTATTGATAATCCGTCCCCCGCGCGGAGCTTGGTCTTTCATGATCTTGAACGCCTCTTGGGTGCACAGAAAGGCGCCGGTCAGATTCACATCGACCACGCTCTGCCACTGCTCGTACGACAGGTCTTCGAGAGGCAGCGGCGGTGCGCCGCTGCCAGCATTGTTGAATAGAAGATCGAGCCGTCCAAATTTTTCGCGAGTCTTGCTAAAGAGCACGCGTACCGCGGTCGGGTCGCCTACGTCGGTTGGCACGACGAGGGTCTGATCCCGAGACGCTCCGGCTGCGGCCACTGTTTGCTCCAACAGCTCGGCCCGACGGCCGGCTAGGACGACCGCATAGCCTTCCTGCAACAGGGCCAGCGTGAGGTGCCTGCCAATGCCCGTTCCGGCCCCTGTCACTAACGCGACTTTTTGATATGTCGTCATGATCTTCCCTCCTGTGGGATGGAGTGTGCCCATTGTGACTGCTTTCGGCGGCTTTGTCATTCGGTGTCTCTTGTCCGGACTCGGCCAACCGCCTACGATCGGGTAGACACGCCTATGGCTCACCTGATCTTTCTGCCCGGTTTTTACGGCACCCGTCTAGTCGACAAAGCGACTGGCAAGATCGTCTGGATCTCGGCCGGCCAGGCTATATTTGGCTCTCGGACTGCAGCCCGGAGCGATTTTGGTGTGAGCGGGGCGCTAGACCTCGTCCCTGGATCGGTTCTGGACCGGCTGCCGGTCATTCCCGGTCTCTATGCCCTTGATGTCTATCGTCATTTTCTGGACGAACTGCACGCCCTCCTTGGTCCTCAGACACAGTGCCATCTGCTCGGCTATGACTGGCGCGCAGATTATATTGAGGCGGTAAAAAAGCTGGCCGGGCTAGTCCGGACGCTCAAGGCTCAGGATGCGGCGCCGATTCTGCTGGTGGCCCACAGCCTCGGCGGGATCGTGGCCAGCTATTATTTGCGCTACGGGGAGCAGGAACCCGAGACGGCGCGTGAATCCTGGCAAGGAGCGGGTCACCTCGACGCGGTAGTCCTGGCGACAGTCCCCTTCCAGGGTTCAATGACCGCCTTTCGGAATATGAAACACGGCGTCAAGTTCGGCCTCAATACAAGCCTCATCAACCCCAGGGCGTTTAGCACCTTTACGACCGGTTACACCATGCTGCCGACCTATCGCCCGGTCCTGCTTGACCATCGTCTCCGGGCCCTGTCTCACACCCTGTTTGAACCTGAGCTGTGGCGGCGCTACGCTTGGGGCTTGCTAGGCCCGACTGAGGCCGTATCGGCCGCCCTGGCCGAAAAGCGGTGGACCTCTGTGAGCCAGTCCTTGTTCCGGGGCAGACTGCTGTACGACCGGCTGCACCAGCCGTTGGAACGCCGACCCGAGCGGCCCACCCCGGTGCTGTACGCTTGGGCCGGTTCGCACCCGACTCTGAGTCGAGCCGTTGTGCTGGAGCGGCCGGCGGCTGAGGTGATTTTTGAGCGCCGCGAGTTTGCTGCCCGGCTGCCCGGCCAGCCTTACCGGGCGCTGTGCGACGACGGGGATCGGACCGTTACCACGGAGTCGGCCCGGCCGCCCCCGGCCTTCAGGCAGGCGCTCAGGGTAGAAGAGTGCCAGAGTCAGGCCGTCCACTCACAGATCTTCAACGATCGGCGCGTGCGCGACAGAATCCGAACCTTCTTGCGCGCCAAGCGATAACGCCCTCCGCCTTATAGAGGCGGAATTGGTGAATGTCCACGCGGTGAGTAGGAGATAGGCTGCGGCGGAGTTGCACGGTGACTCCCCCGCATGCCAACCCGGACAATAGGGACGGAGCGGCGAAGACAGTTAGGCTTGGGAAGACAGCTGCCACTAGAGAGTTTGCCTATAACAGCGTAGGGCTTGCCAACACACTATCAAACGGGGGCCTTGGTCTAGCCAGAATACCCCTCCCCACCTGACCGCGTAACCTTCGGGCGGTGTCAAACGAGTCCTCTATATGCGGCTGAGCCCGGGGTATGATTCCACGGCAGAGGGACCTGTCTTGAGCGAGCGGCCCACCTCAACGGGGACTGTTGGCAGTTGACAAGGGCACGCTGAGAGAAGTGGGAGGACGGCGTCCGTAAATCGCCGTTTCATTCGGCGGCACGTAGAAGGGCTGCGAGTCGCTTGCGGGAGACCGCTCTCTCAAAGCGTCGCCACACCTTGCCAAACCGTCGGTGTTCTTTTGCCGCGTGTTGATCCTGGCTGTAGATCAGCTGTCCGAGGGTTAGCAACAGACGCCGGTCGGTCTTACGCAGTGGCACGGTCTGAGCATAGCCGCGCAGGCGTGCCGAGGCAACGCAGGCGTCCTGATGCTCGCCTAGCACGTCCTGGAGCTGTTTGGTCGCTTCAATGGGTTTCTTCAATGGATCGCCGAGCGGTTTATAGACACCGCGCAGAAATTCCAGCAAATAGCGCAGGCGCTTGCCCCGGATGCGCAGGATGTGTAGTAGCTCGGCCGGAGAGTGGGCTTCAATCGCCCGGCCGCGTCTGAGCAGCTGTTTGAGATGGCGGTTGACAGCCGGTGCCGCGGCGTCACAGATACGCACCGCGTTCGATTGACGCTGTGCTGTTACCGAGGGACCGCGCTGTACGAAACGCTCAAAACGTTCTATCAGCCGGATATAGCGGCCGCTCTGAAAAGTCGTGATCAACCGGCGACGGCTACGCTGCCACTCCTCAGCTAGGTGACGTTCGTACGGGGCGAGGTAGGCGGCATCGTCGGCCGGAATGGCCTCCATATAACGTTTAAGATTTTCGCGGTACACGTCCAAGTCGCGGACCTCGCCCAACACCCGCGCCGCCCAGCGAAATTCGGCGTTTAGGCTGACGATCGCCCGCGCCGGAAGCACCGCGTGAAAGACCCGCAGAGCGGCTCTGATATGGCGCATGGCGACCCGCATCTGGTGGACGCCCTCGGGATCAAGGCCCTCCCAGGCGCGGGGCTGCTGAAGTGCCAGGATGTGTGCCTGATGGGTGAGATGCGCATACGCCAGGCGAATCCAGAGGTCTGTTGGACCGAGCTGCGGGGCTGGGGCTAGCCCGGTCGAGGGGGACAGTCCGGTGGTTTGCAGGCCACGCTGAAACTTGTTGAGCCGAGCCGGCAGGAGATCAATTTTCTTAGGTAGGAGCTCGGCTAGCTGAACTAGCGGTTCCTGGGGACCGTGCTTGAGCTCAAGCTCGATCTCGCTGAAGTTTAGCACGCCGGGGGCGAGCTTGGTGTATTTTTCTCCGTTGATCTGGACTTGGTCAATCGCGAGTTCAATCAGAGTGAACGATGATTCTTTCTTGGTGAGATGGTCCTCCTCATCGTGGACTGTACGGGCTGGCGGGTCGGCCGGGCTGGACAGCGCATACAGGATGCGCTGGTTGCGGACCACAAACAGCTCGCGGGTTTTCTTGTTGCCGACTAGGCCGGAGAGGCGGTCGCGGACTGGGCCCGAGGGAATATCGCGCAGCGTGGTGTGGGAGATGAGCAGCCGCTGTTCGATCTCTTCGCGGACCTGAATGGCGCTGTCGCGTAAGCCCAGCTCTTTGAGGGCCAGGGCCTGCTTTCCGTTGCTGTCGCGCAGGCGATAACCCCAGCCGGCCCGGAAAATCGCCCAATCGTGGGTATCAAAATATCGATCGACGATGGTCTCGTTCGAGTGTGGTTCAACACCATAGCCCAGCTCTCGCAGGACGGTCATCAACTGACCGATCTGGTACGGGTCTTGAACGAGAAACTTGGCTTCGATTTCTGGCACGGGACGCCTCTTTTCCTTAAGGAGGGTATAAAAATTATGTGTTGAGCGGGCCGGCCTGTTCTTGGGCGTGCCGCACCAGTGCCGCATAGCGATAGAGGGCGTGGACAAATTTGCCGTACGGAAAGGTGAGAAACAGGCCAGCGACAAGACCTAGATGGATCACCAACAGGCTCCCCATGGCCGCGGTCTCGCGTACGGCGAGCAGTATCAGACCGCTCAGGCTGGTCAAAAACAGTAAGACGAGGAAGCCGACATCCATGCCGAAGACGCTCTCATCGGCCGGCCGTGGGTCGCTGCGCCACTTGAGCCACAGTAGCCCGGCGGGGCCGACTAGCAGACCTAGCCCACCACTTGTTCCCAACACGACCGGCAGGCTCATATACGGATAGGGGGCCTGCCACGCAAAAACGTGGTGGTAAGTCGCCGCTATGCTGGTGGCAAGAAAATCGAGCATAAAACCGTAAAAAGTGAGGTGATGAAACCATTTTCTGAGCTGAGAGAAGCCCGCGTCCGGGTAGGTACAGCCGTGACCACCGCCGCCCAAATAGGTCAGCCGTAGGGCATCCCAACCACCTCGGGCCAGGGCCGTCAGATCGGCGAACTCATTCCACTTGCCGCCAATGGCGTGCCAAAAGCGGGCCAGGCCGATCCCAAAGGCCAGCAGGATAAAGCCGCTGAGGACTAAGGCCGGAACCACTATCAGCAGATAGGGAATAACAGCATAAAAAGCGCCCGCCCCGGTGTGGGCCGAAAAGATGACCGAGGAGTCCTGCCAACCCAGCACGAGCAGCACGACGAGGCTGACGCTGGCCACGGTGATAGAGCTGAGTGCCAGCCCGTTGCGCCGAAACAGTCCGGCCAGGACGTGCGGCCAGGCAAAATCCTGATAGCTGTCCAGCCGCAGGGCGGAGAAGGTCTTGGGAACATTGACCCCGAACTCGTGGGGCGGTGCGTACTGGCACGCGTAATAGCAGCCCCGACAGTTGTGACACAGATTGGCCAGATAGATCACGTCTTGGGGGCTGAATGTTCTGCGTAGTTCCATGGCCGGAAAAACCGCACAAAACCCATCACAATAGCGACACGCGTTGCAGATCGTCATCAGCCGCTGGGCTTCGGTCAGGAGTTCAGTGGAGGGCATGACGGGCTGCCTCTCGTCCGGCAATGCGGCCAAAAACCGTGCCGATGGTCATGCCAAAACCGGCCATATAGCCCTGACCGAGAATATTGCCGGCCATGATTTCACCGGCCGCGTACATATTGGCGGCGGGTTTTCCGTCTTGCATGATGATCTGGGCGTGCTCGTTCACCCCTACACCCAGATAGGTAAAGGTAATGCCCGGTCGGAGCGGATAGGCGGAAAAGGGTGGGGTGTCCAGGGCAACTGCCCAGTGACTCTTTGGGGGGCTGAGGCCACGCGTCGCACACTCGTCTAACTCCGAGGGGTCAAACTGGCCGGGCTCGACGGCAGCGTTAAACGCGGTCAGTGTCTGCTCAAGGGCGGCTGAGTCCAGTGCGAGTTTGTCCGCCAGCTCAGCGATAGAGGCGGCTTCAATGGGTGGGAAAACCGACGGCATGAATTTCCCCAGCGCCTTGGCATCAATAATCGCATAGGCAATCTGGTCTGGCTGCTGGGCAACGATTCTGCCCCAAATGGCGTAACGCTTGGGCCAGAAATCTTCGCCCTCGTCGTAGAAGCGTTTGGCACGGTTATTGACCACGATGCCAAACGGCACGCAGTCCAGACGGGTGACAATGCCGCCGTCAAACTTAGGCGCCCGAGCGTCGATCGCCACCGCATGACACTGGCGTGGATCGCCCACCGACTGTGCTCCGTTGTGGAGCAGGGCCCGCAGCATTGTGCCCGTGTTATACGGAGTGCCGCGGATAATGAAGTTATCGGCCGCCGCGCCCCAATACTTCTTGAGCCAGGCGATGTTGGCCTGGAATCCGCCGGCGGCGATAACGACCGTTCGGGCGCGAACCTGTTGGGCGGTGTCGCCCGAGCCGATGACCGCCGAAAAAAAGCGGCCGTCCTGCATGATCAGATCGGTCACCTCCGTCTGGTAGGCGAATCGTACCCCGAGCTGGTGGGCGGTGTGGTAATAGGCGTTGAGCAGGGCTTTACCCCCGCCCAGGAAAAAGGCGTTTGTTCTTGACAGGTTCAACGTGCCCCTCAGCGGAGCCTGAAAGCGGCAACCGCGGGCTTCCATCCAGGTGCCGAGGTCGACCGACTCGCGCAGGGTCAGACGGGCGAGGTGTTCGTTGGTCTTCCCGTCGGTTACCCGCACCAGATCCTCCCAAAACTCGTCCTCGTCGTACGGCCCGGTCAGAAAGGCGTTGGCCCGCCTATGGGCATAGCGCAGATTACGCGTATGGCGACTGTCGCCGCCCCGAAAAGCCT
Source organism: uncultured Binatia bacterium (SeqCode) (assembly GCA_965214605.1). Classification (GTDB taxonomy): domain Bacteria; phylum Desulfobacterota; class Binatia; order Bin18; family Bin18; genus JAAXHF01. Next base: position 2,900,681 of record OZ243961.1, read on the forward strand.
CGGGCGCACTTTCCAGCAGCAGCACCGTGGCCCCGCCCTGCGCCGCGGTCATGGCTGCGCACAACGCCGCATTACCACCGCCGATGATCAACACATCGACCATTTGGGACAGATCTAGATCGGTTTCCATTCGGCTCCAGATTATGCGGCTTTGGAGCGTTCCTGCAAGAGCCGGGGGAGTTGAACCTTTGACGCTTACAGGAAACGATACGCTCTTCTCGGAAAAGAGATAGTCATCCTTGTCCACTTTAGTGTAGTCTGGCCGGGACACAGAAAGGAGCTCTTGCCACCGTGACGCAGCCGCACGACGCTCCGTCCGCCTTCCGTACGGTCGGGGAGCGGAGCCAAGACCTAGACCAGATTGATTTCAATGCCGAATTTCGGCATACCCTTGACCTGATCGAACAGGACTGTCCGTGCTTGTTTCTGACCGGCAAGGCCGGCACGGGAAAATCGACCCTGTTGCACTACCTGCGCCAGACAACCGCCAAGGCCACCGCGGTCCTCGCTCCGACCGGCGTGGCCGCCCTCAACGTCGGGGGCCAGACGATCCATTCCTTTTTTCGGTTTCCGCCCGCACTCATTGATCCGGACAGTCTGCAGAAGCGCCAGAATACAAAACTGTTCAAAAAATTGGAAACCCTGATCATCGACGAAGTCTCTATGGTCCGGGCCGACGTGATGGACGGGATTGATAGGGCCCTGCGCCTCTACCGGGACGCCCTGCACACGCCGTTTGGCGGAGTCCAAGTCATCCTGTGTGGTGACTTGTTCCAGCTTCCACCCATTGTCAGAGAGCGGGACCTGCAGACCTTTTTCGACCAGCACTACGGTGGTCCGTACTTCTTCTGCGCCAAGGTTTTTGAGAACCTCCAGCCCTCCTCGGTCGAACTCACTAGGATCTACCGCCAACACGACAAGGATTTCATCTATGTGCTGAATAAAATTCGGGAGAACGAGGTCGACGCCAAGCTCTTGACGATGCTGAACGCTAGAGTGCAGCGGGGTGGTGGGCCGCCACACAACTCCTCCTTCATTACCTTGACGGCGACAAACCGGGCCGCGTTTCGGATGAACCAGATCTGTTTGGAGCGCCTTGCCGGGCGGTCGTATACCTATCAGGCAGAGGTCCTCGGTCAGTTTGAGGAGTCCATCTCTCCGACCGAAGAACTGCTGGAGCTGAAACCCGGGGCCCAGGTCATGCTCATCAGGAATGATCCAGACAAACGCTGGGTCAACGGAACCATCGGACGGGTCAGTCGCCTGACCGACACACAGGTCTGGGTTGAGGTGAACGGGACGGTGTATGAGCTGGAGCCCGAGATCTGGCAAAATATCCGCTACCGCTACAATCAGGAGATGAAGCGGATTGAGGAAGAGGAAGTCGGCAGCTTTATCCAATATCCGCTCCGCCTCGCCTGGGCGATCACTATTCACAAAAGCCAAGGCCAAACCTTTGACAAGGTCAGGATTGATCTGGGCCGTGGTGCGTTTGCCCATGGACAGACCTATGTTGCGCTCAGTCGGTGTACGTCCTTGGAGGGGCTCGTCTTCAGCCGCCCGGTAACACCTAGAGACATTGTGTTTGACGAGCGCGTATACGATTGGAGGCGGGTCTTTCCCCCGGTTCCTAGACCAGGCTAGGCGATGGGGGGCTCCTAGCCCCAAGCAGGCGGGGCAAGAAAGAGGAACGAACCACTGAGCAAAATAAGGAGGCCAGGCATGACAACAAACAGATACGAGCTCCTGCTCGGGGACACCTACCAAGAGCCCCAGGCGACTTCAGGCTGGCAGGTCTTACGGCGTTTAGCGCCGAGCGGGCTGTACGGCGCAAACGGTATGCAGTTTGGTCCGGATGGACGGCTGTACGTCACCCAGGCCTTTGGTAGCCAACTGACCGCGCTCAATATTGAGACCGGCGCGCCTGAAGTCATCTCGCCTTTAGGGGGGGCGATTGTTGCGCCTGACGATGTGGCGTTTGACTCGCATGGCACTATGTACGTCACTGAGGTCATGAGCGCTCGGGTATGTCGGCGCACCCCGGCTGGCGAGGTCAGCATTCTTGCCGATAACCTGCCGGCGGTGAACGGCATCACCTGTCACCAGGATCGCCTTTTTGTCGACGAGTTTCGCGGCCACGGGCGTATCCTTGAGCTCTACCCGTATGACGAGCGGCCGCCGCGTGTGATTGTGGACGATCAGCGTGGGCCGAACGCCTTGTCGGTTGGACCGGATGGTAAGCTCTACTATCCCCTCGTGCCGCTCGGCGAAGTGTGGCGGGTAGATATTGCAACGGGGGACACAGAGAAAGTCGCTGATGGTCTCAAAGGCCCGCCGGCGGTGAAGTTCAACCACGACGGATCACTTATTGTTCCCCAGGCCGGCACCGGCGAGATCGTCCGTATCGACGTCCAGACCGGAGCACGAACCGTCATCGCCACGGTCCGGCCCGGTATTGATAACCTCGCTATAAGTCCAGATAACCGGCTGTTTGTCTCACATTTTGTTGACGGTGGCGTGTCCGAGGTGGCGACTGATGGCAGCAATGTCGAGCGGGTCCTGGTGCCGGGTGGTCTCGTTGGTCCGTGGGGGCTCGCGTGCGGTGAGAACAACACGCTCTATATTGCCGATGGGCTGAGTCTGGCCACACTTTCGGCGGACGGTGAGGTGGGGCGGCTCGGCGGCTTGCTTGACAACAGTTTTCCCGGCTTTGTCAGAGGCATCGCGGTCGCTGCCCCGGACGAACTGCTGCTGACAACCGTGACCGGCGATGTGGTACGCTATAACCCCAAAGCGCTGTCTTTCAGCTACGTCATCCGAAAACTCGACCACGCTTACGGCTTGGCCTGCGAGGCCAACGGGAGCATTGTGGTGGCTGAAGCTGGCAGTGGCTCGGTGCTGCGGATTGATGCCAACGGACAGTCCTCTCGCGTTGCCAGCGGCCTGTCACAGCCGTGCGGTGTAGTCGTGGCCGAGGATGGCAGTCTAGTGGTGAGTGAGGTGGGGAACGGACGGGTGAGCAAGATTGATGCGGCTGGCAATACGTCTTTGGTCGTTGACGGGCTCCAACAACCGCTGGCCATAGCCGTGCGTCAAGGCGCGGTGTTGATTCTTGACCACGGCACCAAAACCCTGGAGAGCGTCGATCTGAGAACCCGCCAGAGGCAAACCCTGGCCACTCGGCTCCCGGTCGGTAATCCGGCCGGGCTGTCGCGTGGTCCCATGGAATTCGGCGGCAGTCTGGCCGTGGACCGGGCCGGGACGATCTATATTCCTGGTGACGGAGAGGGGAGTGTCCTGATGCTCCGTGAGGAGCCCTGAGGAGGCCCGGGAGCGTGACGAGCCGCTAGCGGGCGTGTCTCCCCGTCCGTACTCCCGGCAAAGAGGGCCTGTCTGCGGACTCAGGCCGTCAAGCATTGGAGGGGTCCATGCCATCGGCCCTTCCTTAACAAATTCTCTTCCGGAAACGTCCGTGTGACAGGTGGTACCCTGGTTGAGGATTGGGACGAACTCATTTCCGCGTGAGCGCAGTGATGTCCGGTGACACAGAGGAGAGGAGTGTGACGCTGCTGTTGTTGACCGCTTGCACAAAGAACGGGTGAGCGAACTCTCAGGGGGACGTCGACAGGTTTTACCGGAATCGGGCAGTGAGCGGGCAGAAGAGCTTTGGCAGAGTGAGCTGAACGCGCACCTCACCCCGTGTTGTTCGTGTCCGAAACAACCGCCGTGCGACGTAACCGTGTCTCCTAAAAAGATCTCATCGCTGAAGAAGCGCTCTCACCGACTTTCCTGAGTTGACTGTGCGCGTTGTCCATCCTCCCATCAGCGAGCCTGGGCTGCTGCAATAAGATTTCGTCGCCCGACTCTGCCCGACTCTGTAGAGCGGCCTGGCCCTCTCTGGCTCGGCTGAAAGGGGCGCCGTCGGAGAGCGCACCGTTTTTGTCTAACGCAGTCAAGGACGAGGTGGACTAGGGATGCTTGACGAGGAGTGTGGCGACACACGTTCTTTGTTTCGGTGTTAATCTATCCAGTCCGGCTAGTTCGATACGGGTCGTCTGATCGAGCAGCGCCGGACCCCAATCCTCTGAGTCCTCACTGTCTTCCGGACAAAATGTGGCCCCAAATAACGACGCGCCAGTCAGATCCGCTCCGCGCAAATCCGCCCCCCGAAAGTCCGCGCCCTCTAAGTCTGCCGCCCGTCCCTGATCGGAACAAAATGACGCATTGCACAGATGCGCGCCCTCAAAGTGGGCGTTTGACAGATTCGCGCCGTCAAAACATGCGCCATTGAGCCGTGAGTGTTCGAAATGGGCATCGCGCAGGAAAGCCCCTCGGGCGTTAAGGCCAGTCAAATTCCGACCGGCGGCGCGAATACCGAGCAGATCTCGACCGGAGAAGTCCCGCGTTTTCAAAAGGCGTCGATACAGCCGGTTATCAATGTGGGGAATAATATAGCGCTGCTCTTGCCACGGGTCGGCGTGATTGTGATAGCCGGCCTCTTTTTCCCAGTAGCCGAGTTCGTCTTCGGCGACCACACGAATCTCTTCGAGCCATTTGAGGCTTTTATAAAAATAGCGCTCGCGGACGACCGTTCGGATTGGGCCTCCATGCTGCTCTGCTAAGGGTTCTCCCTCGTAGCTGAGGGCGAGCAGGGTGTCGAGCTCAAGGGCGTCGGCCAAGGGGAGTGAGGTGCTATGACGGCGGGCACTACGGGCCACAAACGAGACAAAACGTGCTGCTGGCAAGGGCTGACAGGCGTCTAAGACGGTTCGGAGCAGTACGCCGCCAAGACGCATCCTAGGTTTAGACCAACGGGTCACACAGTGGATGTCAACCCGCACGTCTACCTGCGGCAGAGCTCGTAACTCTTTCACAGACCAAGTCTGGGGCCGTGCGACTAGCCCGCTGACCCTCACCTGCCACGGCTTGTCCCGCCGTGCGGCATCTGGGGCGGACTCCCCGACCATCGGCCATTTGCCCGATGCCACGAGTTGCTGGTGAGGAGGGAGGCGAAATTTATATGACATCGCTACTTGGTATACGAAGGCGGAGCCCTGCACCTATTCTCCTTCTGTTCACAATTTGCTACGAGAAGCAATAGTTCTAGGAGGACCCCCATATGACACCAGAGCTCGTCCAACTCGACGCCATTGCCCAGGCTGACCTTGTCCGTCGTGGTGAAGTCACGCCGCTTGAACTCGTCGATGCCGCCATCGCCCGGATTGAGACTGTCAATCCACAGCTGAACGCAGTGATTACCCCGCTCTTTGACAAAGCCCGGGCCTGGGCCGCCTCGGCCGAGCTACCCGACGGTGTATTCCGTGGTGTTCCGTTTCTCTTGAAAGACATCGGCTGCCACTCGGCCGGTGACCCGTATCATGAGGGCCTGCGGTTTTTGCGTGACCTGAACTGGGTGGCCGCGCAGGACACGTATATGGCGGCAAAGCTGCGGCAGGCAGGTTTGATTTTTGTCGGCAAGACCAATACACCGGAGCTAGCTATTCTGCCGACGACCGAGCCCGAGGCGTATGGCCCGACCCGCAATCCATGGGATCCCGGCCGCTCGCCGGGCGGTTCAAGCGGCGGCTCAGCCGCGGCCGTTGCCGCGGGTATGGTTCCAGCCGCGCATGCCAACGATGGTGGCGGCTCGATTCGTATTCCGGCTGGCGCGTGTGGCCTAGTTGGGCTCAAGCCCTCACGGGGAAGAGTTTCTTTGGGACCGGAGCACGGTGAGTTCTGGCAAGGGATGGCGGTTGAGCATGTGGTGACACGCTCGGTACGCGATTCAGCGGCTATTCTCGACGTCATCGCCGGTCCGATGCCGGGTGATCCCTACACCGCCCCGCCTCCACCCCAACCGTATGTGCAAGAGGTTGGCCTTGATCCTGGCAGGCTCCGCATTGGAATTATGACGCGTGCCCCCGGTGGCGTCGGTGCCGTTCATCCGGACTGTGTCCGCGCGACCCGACACGCGGCCCACCTGCTCGACTCGCTCGGCCACACGCTCGAAGAGTCGTATCCCCCGGCCTTGGATGACAATATTCAGCGGGGGCACCATTTTTGGACGTTGATAACTAGCCAAGTGGCTGCCAGTCTTGACGTCTGGAGCAAAAAAACTGGCAAAACGCTTGAACTAACCGCGCTTGAACTCAATACTCGTACAGCGGCTGAAATCGGTCGGACACGGACGGCTCGCCGCTATATTGAGGCCATTGAATGGCTGCACGCCGACGCGCGGCGCATTGCCAGTTGGTGGGAGGAAGGCTTTGATCTGCTGCTGACGCCCACCATGGCCGAACCGCCGCCCCCGTTGGGCCAGTTTATTGCTACCCCAGAAGACCCGATGGCGGCCGCCCGGCGGACTGCCGCCCTTGCGCCTTTTACGCCCGCGTTTAATGTGACCGGCCAGCCGGCACTTTCCGTGCCACTGGCTTGGAACGCCGACGGTCTGCCGATCGGGGTGCACCTGGTGGCAGCGTATGGGCGTGAGGACGTGTTGATTCGGCTGGCGGCACAGGTAGAACAGGCCCAACCGTGGGCGGATAAATGGCCGCCGGTACGGGCGTAATCCAGAGCTGCCGGGCCTGTTTCTCCAAACCTTTTCTTTCCTCTCGGCTTGCAGTAGAGTAGCCTGTGTCTGATACGGTCATATCGGTCGTTTTCATAACCGCTTTGGGAGGAGAACTATGTCTGATGGTGCTCTAGCTGGTCTGAAGATCATTGAGTTAAGCGAACGGGTGACGGGACCGTTTTGTACAAAAGTCATGGCCGATCTAGGAGCGGAGGTGATTAAGATTGAAAAGCCGGGCAGTGGCGATATCGCCCGCACGCGTGGCCCATTTCCCGGCGATGAGCCACACCCCGACCGGAGCGCCCTGTTTCTGTACCTGAACACCAATAAAATCGGCATTACGCTGGATATCAGCCAACCGCAGGCAACAGCCCTGTTTCGGGATCTGGTGAAAGACGCCGATATCCTGGTCGAAACCCAACCCCCCGGTTTTCTGGACAGTCTGGGGCTGGGCTATGCGAGTCTCCGGAAGCTTGCACCCCGATTGATTATGACGTCGATCTCCCCGTTTGGACAAACCGGTCCCTATTGTCAGTACAAGGCGTATAATCTTAACAACTTTCATGCTGGCGTGGTCGGGTATGAGACGCCTTTTAACTATGTGACCGACCCCGATAACGAACCGCCGATCAAAGCTGGTGGTCAGCAGGCAGACCTGCTGAGCGGGTGGACCGCGGCGTCAGCCACGATGAGCGCGGTCTTTCTCCGCGAGCAGACCGGTGAGGGGCAGCAGGTTGATATCTCTGAGGTTGAGGCAGTCGCCCACATGGTTCGCCCCAATACCGCGCTCTATACGCATGAGCCGCCCGACGGCCCCAACCGTAGTCGGTTTCTCCGGCGGACAAAGTGGGGCTTAGCCTATGTCTTTCCGTGCCAAGATGGTCATATTGCGCTGTTGGCGCTCACCGATCAGCACTGGGAGAGCCTCAAGGAGCTGATGGGTCGGCCGGAGTGGGCGGACAGCGAGTTGTTTGCAACCCTGATGAGCCGCTTTCAGAATCTTGATGCGCTCGAAGCTTCTGTCTCCGCCTGGATTGCTGAGCAGAAACGCGATGAACTGGCCCGGGAAGGCCAAGAGTTACATATTCCGGTTTTTCCGGTGCGTGACATGCGAGAGGTTGTCGAGTCCAGCCAGTTCCGGGACCGCGAGTTTTTTATTGATATCGACCACCCAGCAACCGGGCCGATCACCTATCCCGGTGCGCCGTTTAAATTTTCAGCCACTCCGTGGCAGGTCCGCTCCCCCGCACCCCAGCTCGGCCAGCACAATAGCCAGGTGTATAGCCAACGGTTGGGCTTGAGTGCGCAGCGGCTGGAGCAGCTCCACAGAGATGGGGTGATCTGAAAGAGGCTAGGGGACGACGCCCGCCCGTGTCGACTTTAAGGAGGGAAGAGTATGCCATTACCACTCGAAGGGATTCGCGTTGCCGATTTTGGTTGGATTCTGGCTGCACCACAGTGCACCGCGTGGCTGGGAGCGATGGGTGCTGAGGTCATTCGGATTGAATCTCACCAGCGCTTAGATATCATTCGCTTCCTGGGCCAAGATCCTCGCAAAGAGATGACCCCGAACCGCTCGCCGCTGTTTAATGGACTCAATTTCAGTAAAAAAAGTATTACTCTCAACTTGAGTCATCCACGCGGCATCGACCTGGCCAAGGATCTGATTAAACACAGTGATATCGTTGTTGAAAATTTTACCGGCGGAGTGATGAAACGCTGGGGTATGGGCTATGATGACCTGTGCCAGCTCAAGCCTGACATTATCATGGTGTCAGGGACGCCTGTCGGTCAGTACGGTCCGGATAGCCACTGTGTGGGCTGGGGGCCGATTACCCAAGCGTCGGCCGGGATTTGCCACCTGACCGGCTATGAGGATGGGCCGCCGAGTAGTTTGGGGGGATCCTGGCCGGATTACATGGTCGGGGTGGTGATGTCCTACGCCGTACAAGCGGCACTGTTCTACCGTAAACGAACTGGAAAAGGACAGTATATTGATCTGGCTATGGCCGAAGTGGTGACCTCGATGCTGCCCGAGGCGATCATGGACTATACTTTGAATAGGCGCGATCAAGGCCGGCTCGGCAACCATGACATGCGTATGGCTCCGCATAATGTGTATCGCGCCAAAGGCGACGATAGCTGGATCACCATTGTTGTTGAGACCGAACAGGAGTGGCGCAGCTTATGCGGAGCGGTGGGCCATCCTGAGTGGATTGAAGACGAGCGGTTTAAGGATCAAAAAAGCCGCAAGGCCAACGAGCGCGAGCTTGATGCACTCCTGACGGCCTGGACACGAGAGCGCACCAATACTGATATTATGCACCAGCTCCAAAAGGTCGGGGTGGCGGCCACGCCGGTCTTTGATACTGAGGGCCTCCTCAATGATCCTCAGTTTCAAACCCGCGACTTTCTTGTCTCGCCTCCCCATCCTGAGACCGGCGGTCACCCGATTTCGGGTATCCCCGGCATATACAGCGGCTTTGAACCTCGGTATGGCCAGGCGCCGTGTTTGGGACAAGATACCGAGTCGGTGTGCTGCGACCTGCTGGGACTGTCGCGGGAAGAAGTTGCCCGACTGCAAGACGAGAAAGTGTTGTATTAGTGCGGCTAGGGCCGTGTGCTGAAACCCGAGGGGCAGCTCTGTGTGGCTGTCCTTTTCTTTGGCAGCTGTCCGCACTGGTGCAAGCATGAGGCGCGGCCTGTTCGTTTTGTCTTTAGCCATTTTTGCGACCATGCTGGGCAACGGCGTGGTGATGCCATTTATCCCGCTGTATTCCCAGCAGTTTGGAGCCGAAGGCCTGACCATTGGGATCTTGTTTGGCTCGCATTCGGCCTCGCGTACCTTTTTACTGCCTTTTATCGGCCGCGCCTCCGATCGACGCGGTCGGAAAGCATTCCTGCTGTGGGGCGTGGCTTTTTATGCCGCGGCCTCGATCGCCTTTTTACTGGCCAATAGCCTGTTTGTCTTAACCCTGGTCATGGCCCTCCAAGGGGTGGCGACGGCAATGGTCCAGCCTATCTCCATGGCCTATGTCGGCGACCTGACTCCCAAGGGCCAAGAGGGAACGTATAGCGGCTATATTAATACGGCTTTTCTTGGCGGTGTGGCGGGTGGACCGGTGCTGGGGGGTGTGATCAGAGACCTGTATAATATGCAGGCCAGCTTCCTGCTGCTGGGTCTTCTGAGCCTCCTGTCTCTTATTCTGCTGTGGATGTTTCTGCCCGAGATTTCCCACGAGAAAAAGACCCAGACGTCCACGCCCCTCCCCTTCCGTGAGCTCTTTTCGTGTTACCCGCTGGTTGGGGTGTCGGTCTTTCGGCTTAGCTACGCGGCAGCGAATGCGGCCATCTGGGTCTTCGTTCCTCTGCTCGCCTCCCAGCTGCTTGCGCTCACGACCTCTCAGATCGGTCTGTTGATCTCGCTCAATGTGTTGGTGAGCATGGTCCTGCAGGCGCCGTGCGGACGGCTGGCTGACTGGGTCAAGAATAAGACGATGTTGATTGTAAGCGGTGGACTAGTCAGCGCGCTAGCTCTGGCCCTGTTTCCTTTTGCGACCAGCTATTGGCATCTGGTGGTGCTCAATCTGCTCGTTGGTGGGGCGTTTGGTCTGGCCTATCCGGCCCACATGGCGGTGGCCATGGAGAACGCCAAGGGTTTTGGCATGGGGACTGTGATGAGCCTGCTGCTAACAGTCCACAGCTTTGCCATGACGGTGGGGCCGGTGCTGTTCGGCCTGGTCATTGATCTCTACAGCCTGAACGGCGTGTTCTACAGCGGTGGTCTCTTTGGCCTCCTGGTGACACTCGCCTGTTATGTGTTGGCCATGTTGCCGGTGACAACGACCGAGCCGGCGGCGGTGGACAAAAAGCCGGTGGTCGCCGACTAGCGGTCTGCGCTTGCCCCTCACGCAAACATATCAAACGTCTCAAACTCACCCCGCAGCAGCGAGGCTGGGTCAGGATAACCGAGCCATTCTTTGATCAGGCTGGCGTACACCCGACGAAAGTCGGTGGTGTAGCGGAGATTGCCGTCGTCTAGTTCGGTCAGGCTCGGAGGGCTGCCGTAGTAGCCGCCTTTGACCCTGTCGCCCAGCACAAACACTGGCGTGGCCGTGCCGTGATCGGTCCCCTTGCTGGCGTTCTCCGGTACGCGACGGCCGAACTCGGTAAAGACCATGACGGTCACATCCTTGCCCCGGCCGATCCGCCCTAGGTCTTCAATAAATGCCCGGAGTGCGTCCGAGGAGTAGGTCAGGATTCGAGTGTGCAGGTCGAGTTGGTGGACATGCGTGTCAAATACATTCCCGGCATAGCTGACGTAGTACAGGTGGGCCGGCATCTCGGCTTTGATCAGAGCGGCAATTTTGCGCAGGTCCAGCCCTAAGCCGGCCGAGCGAGCGCCATAATCGACCGGGGTGTCATAGTCAGCCCAGGCCTGACGGACAAAGGCGGCGCTGTAGGTCACGTTTTCAACCAGGCTATTGAGAAAGGTGAGCGAGGCGTTGTAGGTCGGCCGGCTTTGGCTCAAGCGCTGAAAGACGGGTCGCTGTTGATAGAGTCCGCGGCGTGAAAAATTTTCCGGGTCGGAAAAGACTAGCGGGGAGTGATGACGGCTGCGCACGGCTAGTGACTGAGTGGCGGCGATATTGACTAAGTAGTTGGGTCTGACCTGCGGGTTTATGGCGTCGGCCAAACGGCCGAGCCAGCCGAGTTTTTCGCCCGTATGAGGAATGCCGGTGTGCCAGAAGCCCATGGAAGAGAAGTGGGACAGGATTGGATTTTCATAGCCGCAGCCGTGCACAATGGCGAGTTTACCGTCCCCATAGAGTCGCTCAAAGCCGAAGAGGGCGGGATGAAAACCGAAATGATCGTCAATCTTGCGCAGGCTCTTGGCCGGAAGGGCGAGGGTGGGGCGGAGTTGGTAATATCTATCGTCCCCATACGGCACGACCGTATTCAAGCCGTCATTGCCGCCCGACAGTTCAACCACGACCAAAATGCGCTCTGGGTGGGCATAGAGGGGGGGCTGATCTTTTGAGGAATCAGCCCAGGCCACTAACGGGCGGTTGAGTGCTCCCAGACCAAGGCCCAGACCGGACACTCCGGCCCATAGCGCCTCGCGACGGGTGAAGAGACGATTGAACAGCGTAGACATCGGCAGTTCCCCTTATCCCAGTTGATAGGCGGACGTGCTCATAATCAAATGCACCACCAGCCGGACCGGCTCTTCCAGATAGCTCAAGGCCGGGACGATGTCGTCAGTACCCAGCTCTTGGCTCAAAAAATTGACCAAAGCCCGCCGCTCATCCGCATCAAGCGGCACCCTCAGCAGGCGAGCGGCAAAATAATCAACCACATCGGCGCTAGTCTGCAACCCCGCCTTGGTCACCATCGTCGTCAGGCTGAGCTGAGCCGCCCGGCGAGGGATGGGCTTGACCCGTCGGAAGGCTTCCATCCAGCCGTGCGTGCTGCCGTAGCGAGTATTAAAGTCCTCATCTGCCCCGGCCAATTGGTTGAACATGGAGACCGCTGGCAAAGCCTCGCCCCTGGCATTGCCCCCCATGCCACCAGCCATGCCAGGGGTCATCGCACCCATCCCTATCCCCGTGCCGCGCTCTATTGTCGCCTGGGTGATCTCGTGGCCCTGGGCGATTTTTACCGCGACCCTGCGGTTGACCTCTGGCATGCGCTGGTCAGGTGGCTGAAAATTGGCAATATCGGGAAAGAGCACCTCTCGGGCAAAGTTGCCCCGTTCGAGCAAGAGGGCCGAGGTAACCCAACTCCGCCCGCCTTCCCAGCCGGCAACATTAGGCGGGTGGAACAATTCTTGGCCCAGGGAACGGGTGACGGTGTTGAAGTCGGGCACCCCGGGAATTTCGTTCAGTCCAAGCTTGCGATAGGTCGAGACCACCAGATGGACCGGGCTCTTAATTTGGGTACCGTAGGCCGGTGGGCTGTAGAAGTCACGCGCTAGAAAGATGGTCCGCAGCAGCGCGCCAATATCGTACTGCTCGGCCTTAAAACGTTTGCCCAACTCGGCAATCAGCTCGGCTGACGGGTCGCTCTGGACAAAATAGCGATACAGCTTGGCAGCGATGAAGCGGGCAGTGACATTCTGTTCCAGAATAATGTCGATAATCCCGACGCCGTCAAAATTTCCGGTGCGTCCCAAAAAGGTTTTTTGGCCGTGGTCGTGCAACTCAGGCTTTACCACAAAGCGCAGGCCGTCATTCGTCCAGCCGGTAAAGGCGCGGGCTGCCTCCCGGATATCGGTTTCGGTATAATTGCCGACTCCGAGGGTAAACAGCTCCAGAATTTCACGACTGAAGTTTTCGTTCGGGCTCCCCTTAATATTTTCACCCGCGTCTAGATACACGAGCATGGCCGGGTCTTTGGCTACGCCGATGAGCAGATCCCGAAAGTGGCCGTTCCCGTGTTCATAGAACAGGGCGAGTTGTTTGAGCGATTTCCGGTAATCACGTAGCTTGGTATCGGACGTGGCAAAATGTCCGTGCCAAAACAGGGCCAGCTTTTCCTCCAGCGGCCGCTTACTGTTCAGCATCCGGTTGGCCCACCACTGGGCCGCCCGACGAATTTCCAAATAGTCTGCCCGCAGCCAATAGAAAAACCGGTTGACAACCGGCTGGAGCGGTCGGTCGCCACCCGGCTTGATTTTGACGCCCATGGCCTCGCCGTTTGCCCGGGCAATCCGGACCGCGTCAATCCGACTCTTGGGAAACGGCTCAACCGGAGGATCAAAAATGTTGGATTCATCAAATGGCGGCAGGTGATCGTTGGCAACGGCCTGATAGTTGACCAGCCATTCGACGGCTTCTTGGGGCGTGAGACCAGCCAGGCGGTCGATCTCCTGAGGTGTTCCACCAAAGCCGGCTCGCTCTAAGAGGTGGGCGGCCCGGTCGCGACTCCAAGCGGCTGCTGAGATCGGCCTCAGATCTCCCACCCACTCGGGCGGGCCAGCCCCCTTTGTCTGTTCGGGCAGGGGTGATGCGTGCAAGGCCCCTATTATCCACCCGATGAGGCTAAGTGGAACAAACAGCAGCCTCCAGATCAACGTGACTCCGAGGCGATGCAGCGAACCCCATTGACGCATCGGTACAGCCCCCCACTTTTTTCTATATCATGCACCCTCTGTCGCCAAGAGTCCAGACGTCCGCGCTGGAGCCTTGACCTAGCATTCTCTACAGGGGTAGACAGAGGAGGAGTCAGGTGGGAGATCTTATCGGTCCTCCCTTGGTTCCTGAACAGGAGGGTATTATGGCGCGCCGTTTAAACAAAGTCATTGAGCTGCTTGAGGCAGGTCAGGTGGTGTTTGGCGGAGGCATGGTGTGGACCGGCAATATCGATGAGGCGATGGCCTATGCCGATCTTGGCTATGATTTTCTTATTTTTGAAATGGAGCATGAAGGTTTTGACTTACCGGGCCTCCGTCTCTCGCTCCAATTTCTCTTAAACCGCAAACAGATCGTCGCTCAGGGCGCCCTCCAACCCGACGTAGTTCCGTTTGTCCGGGTGCCGCCGAACGCCCGCGAGCGGAACCAGTGGGTCATCAAACAAGCGCTGGACACCGGGGTGTACGGCTTGATCGTACCGCATATGGACACGGTCGAGCAGGCCAAAGCGGCGGTGATTGCCAGCCGCTATCCACAGGCCGAAGGGGTGGCCGATTTTGAGCCGGTGGGCGAACGGGGCTGGTGGTATCGCCTTGCTCCTCGGTATTGGGGGCTCGGGGTGCAGGACTATTATGATGTGGCCGACCTGTGGCCGCTCGACCCACAGGGTGAGCTGTTTCTCATGCCGATCATTGAAGGCGTACAGGGCGTGCATAATCTCCGCGCAATTTTACGTGAGGTCAAAGGGATTAGCGCTATCTGGGCCGGGCCCGGTGACCTGTCGATTGAGTTGGGCACGCGTGGAAATATGACCGATCCCCGAGTCGAAGAGGGGCTTCAGCAGGTGTTAAAAACCTGTCAAGAGTTTGGCGTACCGTGCGCAGCAGTTGCCAGCCCTCGAGATGTGGAAAAGCGTATCGAGCAGGGCTTTCGTATCATTATCTCCGGTCCAAGCCGGACCGATCAGGTCTTAACGACCGGAAAGCAGGCGGCGGGGCGCTAGGGCGTTCTCTGTCGGCCGTGCAGGAACTACAGATGACACAAGAACAGATACGATATTCGCAGAGCCGACGGCCACACCGATGGGTCGCCCTCCTTATGGTTTGGATCGGCAGCTGGACAGTGCCCGCTTTTTCCCAGGCCGAGTCGCCCTCGGAGCTACGCTTGGAGCAGGTCGAGCTTTCCGATACCGCCCAAGGCAAGCTCCTCTCCTTGCAATTCTCCCAGCCTCCGGCCGCGCTCAAGGCTTTTGCTCTGGGCTCCCCACCTCGGGTCGTGATCGACGTCGAGGGGCCGTTCCGGTCCTTGGCATCGGCCAAGTATGCCGCCCGGGATAGCCTTATTGAGCGCGTGCGAGTGGGTTTTCATAAGGAACACATCCGCTTTGTGCTCGACCTCAAAAAGAACCTCATCCCACCCTTTGCTGTCGAGCAGAAACAGGATCGGGTGGTCGCCAATCTTCAGGTTTCGGGCCAACTGGCGACCGATGCTCCAGCTCAGCTTCTCTTTTCACGCAGCGGCGCGACCCGTAATACTCGGATAGTCGCTAAATCGACCCGAGCGAATCAGACCGAACGGCTCGCTGCTCCCGCCACGCCCACACCGCGGCCGACCGTTCAGACCGCTCAGACCTCTGAGCGAACTCCACCTCCCCTAAGCCCGTCCCAGCCTGTTGCGGCTCCTCGTTTGTCCGTGTCCCCAGCGCGACCGTCCGCACAGGCCGGGGCATCCCAGTCCGCTGGCCCGTCCGCCCAAGCGGACAGAAGAGCCCCGATTCCTCGCGTCCTCTCCAGGGCCTCACTTCTGCGTTTGGCTCCTTCCTCTCAGACGACGCAGCAAGCGTACTCCCTGTTGAACCCTTCACCCGTCCCGCCTAGCAGCACGTCGGCCGGTCGTCAGCCAGCCGCTCCTGCGCTCAGCACCTCGCTGCCCCAGACCCCAGTGATGCCTGCCCAGCAGGCACGGCAGCCGCATCGGCAGCTGGCCGCCCTCTCTCCAAAGGATGCGCTGAGCCAGTCCGCAAAAAAAGTGCCGGCCGTACCCAGCCTGTCCAGTGAGGCCCGGCGTCATTTAGGAAAAGGACAGATCCTATACGATCAGGGAAAAGTTGCTGAAGCGATTGTTGAGTGGCGAGAGACGGCCCGCCTAGCGCCGAATAATGCCAAGGCGTACCATCTGCTCGGTCTTGCCCTACAGGACCAGGACAAGACCGAGGAAGCGATCAGCAAGCTCCGGACCTCCGTGCGTCTCGATCCCCAAAACGCCACGGCCTATGTGCATCTGGCCCAAGCCTTAGAGTCTAGAGGTGATACCAAAAAGGCTTTGAGCGCTTACAACGAGGCCCTCAAGCTAGTACCGACTTCGGCCCACGTCCATAACCGGCTCGGCCACCTGCTTGCTTCTCAGGGCGACTGGCAGGGTGCGGCCGAAAAGTGGAAACAAACAACTGAACTCCAACCGGATTATGCCTACGCATACGCCAATCTGGGCGAAGCCCTCGAACAGATCGAGCAAAAGAAAGAAGCGCTGGAAGCCTATAAACAGGCGGTCACCCTGAAGCCGGCAGCGCCGTTCGCCGCCGAAGTCCGCAAACGGATTGTCCGCCTGAGCACCGACGAGATCTGAATCAAGAAGCCACCCCCCCAGCCGTCGGCTGGGGGGAGCGTCATAGATCCTGGAGTCCAGGGGATCCTGTTTCCCCAGGGCGCTGAGAGGACGGCTGGTGTTTTTTGACTTCCCCGCGTCGGTACTGGCCATAATCCTCCAAGCGTCGGCGGGCGGCTTCAAACGTCTCTCGAATCGCCTGGCGCAGATCGGTCGTTGCGTGGTGGTTGACCACGAGTTCCGCTCCGGGCACGGTCAGATCGATCCGGGCTATGTACGGACCGCCTTTACGGTGATGGTGAACGGGCCCTTCTAGCACGACCCGACATTTTAGGATGCGGGGATAGAAGGTGGCGAGCTTTGCGGCTTTGTCTTGGATATGTTCGACGGTTGCACGGTCTAGGTGAAGGTCTTTTGGGGATAGGTGAAGGGTAAATTGCATATGTTTCTCCTCATGTAGTGCGTCGGAGCGGAGCGGCTAGAACCTGACTCCTCCAGACCAGGGACCGGGGAAAGGAGATTACATATTTAAACGGAAGCCGACTTTGATTTTGACCTGAAACTGGTCGACCTTACCTTCTTGAATGAGGCCACGGGCTTCGACGACCTCGAACCAGTCCAGATTGTTCAGCGTCTGACTAGCGCGGCTGAGAGCATTTTGGATTCCGTCTTCAATAGAAGTCTCTGAGACGCCGACGAGTTCAATCAGTTTGTACGTTTTTTCCTGCATAGATGCTCCTCTTCCTCTCTAGATGTCGGGTGGCAGTCTAGTGCTTGGCCAACACCAATCCTATCCGGTGGCCCAGTTGCGCATCTCTTCATCGCTCAGATAACGGAATCCGACGTCAAGCGTGACCTGATACTGTCCGACTTTGCCGTCAGCGATCGTTCCGCGAACTTCTTTGACCTCAAACCAGTCCAAGGCTTTGAGGGTCTGATTGGCACGATCAATCGCGTTGGATACCGCTTGAGAGATCGAATTGTCCGAGACGCCAACGATCTCGGTAATCACATACGTTTTATCTTGCATACCTACCTCTCCTTCTGTACTACGAACTCCTTAATCGTCAGTACTGCTAAGAACTCTAACCCGATCTGACTCGGATAGTCATGATACACAGGTGATATTCCAGTGACATTAAAGTGATCTTGTGGTCAGGCTCGGAGATGATATTGAGGGAGGATATGAAATCCGGGGCACAGATTAGCTTTCCCCCCTTTCGCCTTGATCTGGGAAATGAATGTCTCTGGCGAGGAGCCCAGTCTATTGCCCTTAAGCCCAAAGACTTTGCTGTGTTGCTGTGCTTGGTGGATCAGCCCGGACAGCTGGTCACCAAACAAGAACTGCTCGACACGGTATGGGCTGGAACAACAGTAAGCGAAGGGGTGCTCAAGGTCTGCATTCGTCGTATTCGGCGCGCTTTGGGTGACGCGGCAACACGGCCTCGGTTCATTGAGACCGTCCATCGCCGCGGCTATCGGTTCATTGCCCCGCTGTCTTCGGCCGCCTCATCTCCACTCCCTCATCCCCACTCTCCC
Organism: uncultured Binatia bacterium (SeqCode); assembly: GCA_965214605.1. Classification (GTDB taxonomy): domain Bacteria; phylum Desulfobacterota; class Binatia; order Bin18; family Bin18; genus JAAXHF01. The sequence continues at coordinate 2,918,528 of OZ243961.1, forward strand.
CTTCCCCCCCTCGTGGGTCGTGAGCAAGAACTGGCTCTCCTCCACGGTTGGTTTGACCGTGCCCAAGCCGGGGCCCGCCAGGTCGTCTTTGTGACCGGCGAAGCGGGTATCGGCAAAACGACGCTGGTCGAGGCCTTTTTGCATCAGGTCGAGCACCAAGCCTCGGTGTGGGTCGGACGTGGACAGTGCATTGAACAGCACGGGGCGGGCGAGGCGTATATGCCGGTCTTGGAAGCCCTAGAACGGCTGTGTCGGCGGGCAGACGGGAAACGTCTGGTGGCCGTCTTAGATCAGCACGCGCCGAGCTGGTTGGCACAGCTACCGTCTTTGCTTGAGCCGGGTGAACTCGAAGTGCTCCAGCGCAGAATTCAGGGCGTCACCCGCGAGCGGATGCTGCGGGAGATGGTGAAAGCCTTGGAAGCCCTGACCGCCCAGGTCAGCCTGGTGCTGGTGCTTGAAGATCTCCAGTGGAGCGATCATTCCACCTTGGCCCTCCTGTCAGTCTTAGCCCATCGGCAAGAAGCGGCCCGCCTGTTGGTCCTGACGACTTACCGACCGGCTGATATCAACGCCGACCATCCCCTCGCTGTCCTCAGCCAAGAGTTGCACATGCACCGTCACTGTAGAGAGCTGTCGCTGGCTTTTCTGTCAGCGGCAGCGGTTGGGGAGTATCTGGCCGGTCGCTTCCCGCTCACTGCCTCAGACCACGCTCGGCTGACCGAGTTGTTACACCGGCATACGGACGGCAATCCGCTCTTTTTGGTCAATCTGCTAGACTATCTGGAGGCCCACGGCTCCCTGACTGAGGTCAACGGCCGCTGGCAAGTCCGGGAACGGCTGTTTGACCTGGCGAGTATGGATGCTGGTCGGGAATGGGTGCCCGACAGTTTGCGACAGATGATCGAAAAACAAATTGAGCGCCTCAATCCACACCAACAGCGGCTGCTTGAGATGGCCAGTGTGGTCGGAGTCGAGTTTTCCGCCGCCGCCCTAGACGGCAATGTGGTTCCTGTGGGAAGAGGGGATGAACTCCCGCATTTCAAGAATGGGGCGGCCATGCAGGCCGAAGAGCACTGCCAAGCCTTGTCTCGCCAGGGAAAATTTTTATACGCCAACGGCTGGACCGAATGGCCGGACGGAACGGTGGCCGGCCGTTACAGATTTATTCACTCGCTCTACCAAAACGTTTTGTATGGGCGTATTCCGGTTGGCCGTCGTTTGCAGCTCCACCGCGCCATCGGAGAGCGAGAGGAACAGGCATATGGTGGGCGGGCCGGAGAGATTGCTGCTGAGCTGGCCATGCACTTTGAGCAGGCCCGGGTCTATGACCGCGCCGTTCCCTATCTGCAGCAGGCGGCCCACAACGCCCTGCAACGGTGTGCTTACCAAGAGGCCATCACCCATCTTTCTCGCGAGCTGTCCCTGCTGGGCAGGCAGGACCCCCCGGACGCGGCGCCAGATCGCCAGGCGCGCATCCGGCAGGAAATCGCCCTGTTGCTGAGTCTCAGCATTCCGCTGGCGATGACCAAAGGCTATGCCGCTCCAGAAGTGGAGGAAGTCTATAGCCGGGCGCGAAGCCTGTGTGAAGAGACCGGCGATACCCGCCAGCTCTTTCGAGCCTTACGCGGGCTGGGCGCGGTAGCCCTAATTCGGGGTGAATTTAACACCACTTGTCGTTTGGGAGAACAGTTCTTGACCCTGGCCAAGCGTCAGAACGAGCCGACTCTGCTGCTTTCGGCCCATAACGCCCTGGGGATTACCCACTTTCATATGGGCGAGTTTAGCCGGGCGCGGACGCACCTTGAGCAAGGGCTGACGCTCTACGATCCCGACAAGCGCCGGGCTGACGGGTTTGTGCAGGATCCGGGTGTGGTATGCTACTCGTATACTGCCTTTTCGCTGTGTCTGCTCGGGTTCCCACGCCAAGCACGTAGCAGCGTGCGGCAGGCCGTGTCCCTGGCCCGCAAACTCGCCCACCCCCATAGCTTGACCTATGCACTGGGCTGTGCGGCCATTGTGTCCCATATGTGCCGGGCTGGACACGATACCCGGGTGTTTGCCGAGGAGACAATAGCGGTGTCGCAGGAACACGGCTTCGCCTATTGGCTGGCCATGGGGACGATCCTGGTGGCGGGCAGTCAGCCTCAGATGGCAGACAGGATTGCGCAGATCCACCAGGGACTGACCGATTGGCAGGCCACCGGGGCTCGGGTCATGCGGCCCTATTATTTAGCGGTCTTGGCCGAGGCATATATGACAGCGGGTCGGCTTGCGGACGGTCTGCAGACCGTTGATGAGGCTGTGGAGCTGGTAGAGACGACGCACGAACGGTTTTGTGAGGCGGAGCTGTACCGGATGAAAGCCAAGATTTTGCTGGCCCAAGAAGGGGAAGGCCAAAAGGCAAAGGTCGAAGGTTGCCCCTCTGGGACTCGGCCCCAATCCCCCACCCTTCGCTCCCAGGTTGAGGAGTATTTTCAGCGAGCGATTGCTCTTGCCCGCCGACAGCAGGCCAGGATGTGGGAGCTGCGGGCGGTCTTGGATCTGAGCCGGGTGTGGCAGGCCCAGGGGCGAGGGACTGAGGCCCGTGAGCTGTGGGAAGAGAGTTTTGCCCAATGTGATAACGCCGAAGAGATTGTCGATGCGGGGCGGGGCTGAACGTCCGTCCTTGGCCGACCTGACATAAACCGAATCGTTGACAGACTGAACCGGAGCGCGCACAGTAGTGCAGCCGTTGAGAGGCCATAGTAATGCAGTGCTTCTATCTTCTTATCGTCGTATTTTTTTTCTTCTCTCTGCCTTCTCCACAGCTCCCTGCACAGATTCCCATATTACAAGGACATCTTGTGGAGCGAAATCGCCTCAAGCATCTGGAAGAAATGGCTCGGCATCCCTCTAGCGAAGTCAGAGAGGGAATTGCTCTTAGTGCTTATCAGTCTGGAGAGGAGACGGCGAAAAAACTTTTTAGTATTCTGGTCAATGATTCCGCCCCTGCCGTGAAAAAGGCGGTGGCGTTTTATGCCAGCCTATTGGGAGGCGAAACCGGGGAGTATTTTCTGACCAGCCTGGCAAGTGATCTTAGCCTTGATGTGAGAAAAGAAGTTGCTATCAGAGCCTCTGAACTAGGAGGCAAGGAGGGTGAAGCGGTTCTTGCCATTCTAGCTCGGGATGAAGACCTGACGATTAGACGATTGGTCGCACAACACGTCGGCAAATTAGGAAACGAACGGGCGAGAAGCCTTGTGAACGTTCTTCTTCGGGACCAAGAAACACGGGTTCGCATAGATATCGCTCTCAATGCCCACCTCTTTGGCAAGGAACGAGCAGCTGAGCTGCTCTTCACTTTAGCCCATCCGGATGAAGATCCCTCGGTGAAAATCATAGCCGCTTCCAGCGCTTACAAACTGGGGGGTGAGCCGGCCGAAAGGGTACTCTCCCGTTTGGCCCTAGACTCAGACGCTCGAGTCAGGAAAGTGGTGGTGCTTCGTGCCTGCCAGTTGGGGGGCCAAGTGGGAGAGAAACTTTTCAGCACTCTGATTCGCGACCCGGACCCTGAAGTTCGGATGGAACTCGCCCGTCATGCCTGTCAATTAGGAGAGGAAAAGAAGGAAGGGATATTTCTCTCTTTGGCCAAGGACCCAAACCTAGAAGTGAGAAAAGCGGTGGCTTTCAGCCCCTATGATTTAGCTTGCAACAAAAAGGGAGACGATGTTGTGAGCGTTCTGCTTTTGGACCCGGCATCCGAAGTGAGAAAGGCGATGGCTCTTTATGCGACTCAACTAGGAGGGGTAGAGGGAGAAAGAATTTTGAGTATGCTCCTTTTGGACCCGGCATCCGAAGTGAGAAAAGATCTTATTGTCAGGGCTACCCAATTAGGAGGTGACGGGGGAAAAAGAATTCTTCAACGCCTGCTTCGCGACAGTGACCCTGAAGTGGTAAGAAAAGCCAAAGCGGCGCTTGCCCAATACCCAGTCTAGAGGAGGAAACTATGGCCTATGATGTTGTGATTAAGAATGGCGCTGTTATTGATGGGACGGGCAAGTCGTCGTACCAGGCCGACGTGGCCGTTCTGGGCGACCGGATTGCCGAGGTCGGGACAATTAGCGCTCCGGCAAAACGGACGATTGATGCCGAAGGGCATCTGGTGACGCCGGGTTTTATTGATATTCATACCCATCTGGACGCCCAAATCAGCTGGGATCCGGTCGCGTCCTCGTCGTGCTGGCACGGCGTGACCTCGGTGGTGATGGGGAACTGCGGGGTCACTTTTGCTCCCTGCCATCCAAAAGACCGGGAATATTTGGCGCATCTGATGGAGTCGGTTGAGGACATCCCGGCTGAGAGCATTCTGAGCGGTATGCCGTGGACGTGGGAGACGTATGGCGAATATTTACAGGCCCTCGACGTGCTGCCGAAAGGTGTCAACGTCGGCGGTCTCGTCGGCCACTGCGCGGTTCGCTATTGGGCTATGGGTGAAGAGAGCCTAGAGAACAGGCCGGCCGACCCTGAAGCAATCGCCCGCATGCGGGATATCGTCGAGGAGGCCATTGCTGGGGGGGCGCTGGGATTTTCCACATCCCGAACCATTCTGCACCGGACACCGGAGGGCCAGCCGGTGCCCGGCACTTTTGCGACCACCGAAGAACTGATGGGTATCGCGAGCGCGCTGGGTAAGCTGGGATGCGGTGTGGTGGAAGCCGCTCCAGGCATTGATAGCGGGCAACCTGAGGATCTCAGACGCGAGGTGGACTGGATGACCGAGGTCAGCCTGGCGACCGGCCGGCCAGTGACCTTTGGTCTGGCCCAGAGCCGTCCCCATCCGCAGGCATTTGCCGCCATGCTCGACCAGATCAGTGACAGCAATGCCCGCGGGGCTACTGTCGTGGCCCAGTCAACAACTCGTGGCATCGGGGTGTTATTCGGCTTTGTGAACCGCACCCCGTTTGACCGAGCCCCGGCCTGGCGTGCTCTCCGTACTCTGCGTCTCGACGAAAAAGTTGCCAAGCTGCGCACCCCCGAGTATCGCGCCACCATGATCGAACAAGCGCTGGCCGACCCACCGCCAATTGATTTTAGTCAGATCTTTGTCCTGTCCGAGGACGAAGCCCGCTATGACCACCAAGCCCATGACAGCCTGTACGCCCACGCCCAGCGGCTCGGCGTCAGCCCGGCCGAGGCCTTCATTCAGCTGTCTGTCGAGCGCGGCGGAAAAGCCCTGTTCAACTATCCCTTTTTGAACCCCCAGTTTGAGGCGGTGCAGAGCATGTTGGATCATCCGCACGTGGTGATTGGCCTGGGCGACTCCGGGGCTCACTGCGGACAGATCATGGATTCCAGCCTGCCGACCTATTTTCTCAAGCACTGGGCCCAGGAACGCGGGCACTTCACGGTAGAGCAGGCCATTCGCAAATTGACCGTAGACCCGGCCCAGCTGTTCGGGATTCAGGACCGGGGGGTGATTCGTCCCGGGGCATATGCCGACCTCAACGTCATTGATTATGACAACCTGCACCTGCCGCCGCCGACCTTTGTGCATGACTTCCCGGCCGGGGCTGGCCGCTACATCCAGCAGTCGTCCGGCTACAAAAATACCCTGGTCAACGGTCAGGTCTTTATGGAAGGTCTGGAGCACTCCGGCGCCCTAGCTGGCCGGGTGTTGCGCAGCACCTCGTCAGAACTGGCCCGCTAGCCAGAGATGAAACCCCCCTTAACGAAGCCATGTCCCGGCTATATCGAGCTTGGGACATGGCTTCCCCGTCGCTTGTCTGTTGTTCATCGTCCGCAGCAGGCTGATGAAGACATCCCCTAGTCCCTCACACTTCTCTCACTTCCAGACGATCCCGGTGCCTATTGCGAGGAGAAAATAATCGACCTCGTCTTGCAGTGTGTCCCTCTCCGACACCTTACGAGACGTGCGGGAGATTGCCTGTTGCCTTCCCACTGCCCTTGATCTCGAAACGTGAGCCCCCCTTCTTGTGCTTTGGAAGCGCGCGTCTTTGAGAAAACGGGGAAAGTCGGCGACAGACAGAGCGGACGGGGTGAGGATCCCCTTGTCTGTGGCGTCTCGATGTTTACCGATTGCTCTCTGCCCCCGCACCTTTTCCGGCAATGACCACCGTGCATGTATAATCCATCGGTCTGCCAAACGAGGCAAAAGGCAGGCCCGTAGCGCCCGATGTGGTGCTGCTGGGCGCGTTCCGCTCTCGGAATGACTGCTATTGGGAGGTCGAACTCCCAGCCTCACCCGCACTTCGGTTGGAGACATCGGGTCATTCCAAAATGAGAGTCTGCCTGTCGGCTGCACCACCGATTGCTCGACGGTCTCTCTGTCAGGGGTGTCATCACCGTCCGCTCTCCACTGACCAAAAACTGGTCGTGTTGACGGAAAATAGCAGAAAAATCGGGGAGGCGGATGAGCCGAAAATCAGTTTCGCGCCTGCGAGGTATTGGAAATATCGCCAAGGGACCGCAGAGAGGCCCAGCAAAGTCTGCCGGCCTTGCGCAAGTTGGGCGAGAACGCTATTGAGGAGGCCTAGCCTGATAAGCGTAAATGAGGAGGGCAAGGTATGGGTCAGCAGCCAAGCCGTGGCCTGGGACACGCAATTATCTTAGGGACAGCCGTGATCGGCATGTGTCTCGTTGCTCTGGGCGGGGTCGCCGCTCAGGAAGGGTATCCCGAGGGGTACAGCCCGTCGGAGCCGGCCGCTGAGGGTGAGACCAACGTGTTGGCCCGTTTTGCGTCTGTCTCTACCTATATGACGGATAAACTTGAAGCCGCCGGCGGCAATGACTCGCCCATTTGCTATCGCAACTGTCTTACCGTCCCGATCAATGACATTCTCGACTGTCTGGAAAAAAACAATACCTATGCAACCAGCGAGTCGTGCGAGCTGGACGCGGTCAATAAAATGGCGGCCTGTGACCCCACCTGCCAATGACCGCCGACTCAGCCAAAATGGGGTATGACGTCCCGGGCGAAGCGCTCCATTGAGCGAAGCGTATCTTGGTGACCGAAATGGCCGAAGTTGAAATACAGAATGACCTCTTCAATACCGGCCGCTTCACACTGCTTAAGGGTCCTAATACACGCTTCGGCATCTCCGGTGACAATACTGCGCTCCCCGACCTGCTCGGGTTGCATGTTCTTGAGCCGCTCGACAATATCGGCAAAATAGGCAATGTGGGGAGGCGCGGAGGCGCGGTCGGCGGGAAAGGCTGGCAGGATCGCTTTGAGATAGCGCAAGAGGCGGGCTTTGGTTTGGAGAGCCTCGGTTGGACTATCGACCACATTGACAAAATAGGAGCACTTGGCCCGGGCGTCCGTATGCCCGGCCTCGGCAGCTAGCCCTTTATAGGTCTGGACGGCTTCGCCAACACTCCCGAACATCATGGCCGCGGCAAAGGGAGCAAAGAGTGTGTGGAAGCCCTTGTCCGCCGCCATTTCAACAGTCGGACGGCTGAAACAGGCTACATAAATGGGCGGGTGCGGCCGCTGGACGGGCCGCGGCACACAGCTCACCGGCTCCGGCAGTTCATAGAACTGCCCGTGGTAGGTGAACGCTTCTTGCGTCCAGGCCACCCGTAGGAGTTCCAACCCCTCGGCAAAACGGTCGCGGCTTTCCTCAAACGGCGTGGCCAGGGCATCGTACTCGCGCTTATCATAGCCCCGGCCAGCTGAGAATACAGCCCGGCCCTGACTGAGCAGGTCGAGCAGGGCAAAGTCTTCGGCCACCCGTAGGGGATGGTGGCAGGGCAGCAGCACGGTGGCCGGAGCCAGTTTGATGCGGTTGGTCTGGGCGGCCAGGTGCGACAAGAAAACGGCCGGGGCGGGTAAGCAGCCAAACAGCCCAAAGTGGTGTTCCGGCACCCAGGCCGAGTTGTAGCCCAACTCTTCGGCAACCTGGCACTCTCTGAGTACCTCGCACAGGAACTGGTTTGGGTCGCGCCGGTTGACACCATAGGCGGGTGGATTATCGGTCAGAGTGAAATAGCCGAATTTCATACAGTCAGTTTCAATCCTCGTCTCGCCCGTAGGGTTGGGGACTCCGACAGGGGCAACCTGCCCCTGTCAGACTACTTAGCCGCCCTGCTGCTGTTTTTGCAGCGCCTCTAAAGCGGCTCCCTGCTCGGCCAAAACTCTCTTGGTCGAGTCCCGCTCTTGAATTTTTCCCCACCAGGCGGCCAGTTTCGGACGTCCTTCGATCGCCGGTTTTTGGCCAAAGGCGGGCAAGAAGGTGTTCATAAAGAAAATCGTCGGTGTGAGCGCGGCGTCGGCCAGGCTGAAGTCAGCCCCGGCTGCCCAGCCCTCATCCGACAATTGTAATTCAAGGTGGTCGAGTCGGCCCTGAATCTCGGCCATTTTCTCGTCAATAAAACTCTGCTCAAGATCCTGGCCGAACAGTTTCGGAAAGCAGGCCCGCAGTGGTGGATCAAGATAGAGGTCGTGCAGACGGGTGAAACTGCGCACCTTGGCGCGCTCTTCGGGGTCCTGAGGCAACAGCGGCTTGTCCGGAAACTTGTCTTCGAAGTATTCGTTGATGAGTTCGGATTCGGCGATGATCTGGCTGCCGGTATCGAGCGCGGGGACTTTGCCCAAGGGGTTGATCTTCTTGTACTCGTCAGACCCCATCCCGCCGGGCGGTTCGGTTAGTTCGATATCCAGGCCCTTTTCATAGGCGGCGACGCGACATTTTGAGGCGAAATTGCTAAGTGGTACGCTGTAGAGCTTCATGCTTCCTCCTGATATATGGCGGTGTTCGGGAAATATAAGAGAATTGGCACTAAAACTATCCTGCACTGCGCGTGCGAAGTCAAGCACGAATTCAGGTTGCGAGTGTGTGAAAAGTGGTGATAGGACAGGCGCACGATGGGTGTCGTACGCAGCTTAGTACCCCCTTGGGCGGTCTTCTCCTGTGGGGGACCTTTACCCCGTCTGCGGCGCCGGCACGCATCACGCCCACATTAAGGTCAGCCGAGTTGACTCTCCGACCTTTGAGGGGCGGAGCGGTGGCACGGTTGAGTTGATAAGAAAAGTTGGGGCTGAGCGTTTGGTGTAGGTGCTCCTGTTCTCTCGCCAGACCTGGGCCTGTCCCGGGCTCCAGCGAGTGGGCCTCCGTCAACAGGCGCTCTGTCGCTGGGCTCCAAGACAGGGGTTGCTCTTGGCAGAAGATGCCGCGGCGTATATTGCTGATGAGAAGCACAAGGCGTACTCCGTCCGCGACTAAACGGCCGTCAAGGAGGATTGCGTGGAGTTTGGTTTATTTTCGCTGTTTGACTTTTTCCCCGATCGTCAGAATGAGGTCCAGTACTACCGCGACACGCTCGACGTTGCTGTTGCCGCCGAGCAACTCGGCTTTGACTCGGTGTGGTTTGGCGAGGAGCACTTTTATGCGTTTGGGATTTGTCCCAGCCCTCAGTTATTTCTGACCGCGCTAGCGCGGGAAACGTCCCGGATTCGTTTAGGGACCTCCATCAGCCTGCTGCCGTTTGAAAATCCGTTGCGCAAAGCCGAAGACTTTGCCATGCTCGATATCCTGAGCGACGGACGGCTGAATTTCGGGGTTGGACGCGGCCTTATTCAGAAGCACTTTGAAGGATTTGGGATCAAGCCGCAGGAGAGTCGCGCGCGCTACGAGGAGTCCTTAGAGATTATCCGTCGAGCCTGGACCCAAGACCCGGTGGAGTATCAGGGAGAGTTTTGGCGCGTCCCGTCCCTCTCCCTGAGTCCCAAGCCGTTTCAAAAACCCCACCCGCCGATCTATCGGGGCACGATCAGTCCCGAGTCGTACGAAAGTGCCGCCGTTGCCGGAGACAACGCCTTTGTGGTGCCGTGGTTGACCGCTCCGCACCCCAAGGTCAGAAAGCGCGTTGAGGACTACCGCCGTCTGCTCAAAGAACACGGCCATGGGCAAAAACGGATGACGTTCATCTTCTGGCTGTTTGTCGACCCCGATCATAACCGCGCCATTCGTGAGGGGCGAGAGGCGATCCGTGCCTATACCAATCTGTTCACCTCGTTCGTGCCGCCCGAGCTGATGAGTCGGATGAAAGCCGACGATCCGCTCAAAACCTTCTTTAAGTTTGTCCGGGCTATGCCCGATCAAATCGAACAGCGGGCCGTGGTTGGGACTCCGGCAGCGTGCCGGCGACGTTTGACCGAACTGAACGAGGAGTTTGGTTTAGACCAGGTCGCGTTTTATTTTCACGCCGGAGGCCGAGATATCGGCCGTGTCAAGGCCGGGCTGGAGTTGTTTGCCAGGGAAGTCATGCCAGAGTTCAGGCCGTAGAAGTGATTCCTAAGGAGGGAGTACGATGTTGCTGAAGGATAAGATCGCGATTGTCACCGGGATCGGGACCGGTATGGGCAAGGCTATCGCTTTACGCTACGCCAAGGAAGGCGCCCATGTGGTGGGGGCTGAGATTGACGAGACGAGCGGACAGCAGACCGCGGCCGAGGTTGACGTGCATGACCGGCGCGGCCTGTTTGTCAAGACCGATATGGGCAAGCTTGACGAGATCAAGGCGATGGTCGCCACAGCCGTGGCGACCTTTGGGCAGATTGATATTCTGGTCAATAATGCCGGGGTGACCCGGAGTCTGGGCTTTTTTGATGTCACCGAAGAAGACTGGGACTGGATTCATTCGGTGAATGCCAAGGGGGTCTTCTTCTGCATGCAGGAGGTGGCCCGCGAGATGGTCAAGCGGAACGAGGGGCGCATCGTCAACATCGCCTCCATTGCCGGCAAGGGATTTCGCGGCACGTCGAATATCTCATATGCCGGCTCCAAGGGGGCAGTCCTTGCCATGACCCGGATCGGCGCCTCGCAGCTGGCCAAGCACAATATTAACGTCAACGCCATCTGTCCCGGCGCAACCCGTACCAGCCTGTACGAGCGGGTGATGGATCAACTCACCGAGCGTGAGGGCATCAGCAAGGCCGAGGCGATTGCACGCATGGACGCCTCGATTCCGCTCAAACGCTCAAACACCCCGGAGGACATCGCCAATATGGCCGCCTTCTTGGCCTCGGACGAGGCCCGCAATATCACTGGTCAGTCTTTCAATGTCGACGGCGGCTTGATGTGGGACTAACTCAAGAGATCGTTGACGGTGTTGCTCTCAGGATAGGAGCATTGTCACCGGGATGCGGTATAGGGAAGGCGCCCATGTGGGAGGTCGCGATTGATGAGGCGAGTGGACGGCAGACCGCGGCGGAGGTCTAGCACCGAAGGGCGGGGGCGGCACGTTTGTCAAGACCGATATGGGCAAGCCTGACGAGATCAAGGTGATGGTCGCCGTGCTGACCTTTGGACAGATTGACATTGTGGTCAATAAGGCCGGGAAGGCTCGGAAGTCACCGACCTTTCCGCTGTGACTGAGAAAGACTAGGACCGGATGCATTCGGTGAAGGGGAGCTTCTTCTGCGGGCAGAAAGTGGTCCGCGAGACGGCCAAGCGGAACGAGGGGCGCATCGTTAACATCGCCTCCATTGTCGACAAGGGGCTCCGGGTCACAGCGATTACTATGACCCGGCTCGGCCCTGGCAACTGGCCAAGCACAATGCCGTCTGCCCTGGTGTGGCCCGCACCGGTCTCTATGAGCGGGCGATTGACCAGCACACTGAACCGAAAGGTCTCAGCGAGGCCGAGGCGATTGCACGCATGGACGCCCCGATTCCGCTCCTCACCCCTCTTCCCCGGCGGACATCGCCACTATGGCCGCCTTCTTGGCCCCGGATGAGGCCCGCAGTATCACGAGCCAGGCTTTCAGTGACGACGGCGGCTTGCTGTGGGACCGACAAACTGAGTTGGAGGAAAATTCATGGCTCAAGGAATGGATCATCTACTGTCTGACTTACGCGTTCTTGATCTAACCCGCGCCTTAGCCGGCCCGAGCTGTACCCGGATGCTGGTGGAAATGGGGGCCGAGGTCATCAAGGTTGAGCCCGCTCCGAACGGGGATATGGTCCGCAGTATCTCGGTCTTCCGCAATGACCGCAGCCTGTACTACGTCCAGCAGAACCGGGGCAAAAAGAGTCTGTGCGTCAATCTGCGTGACCCCCAAGGGCTGGCGCTAGTGGCCGAACTCATCCCTCAGGTGGACGTGGTGGTCGAGAATTTTAAGCCCGGGGTGATTGCCAATATGGGGCTGGGCTATGAACGGCTCAAGGAGCTGAAGTCCGATATCATCCTGTGCTCCATCTCGGCCCTGGGCCAGAGTGGCCCGCTGGCCGATACGCCTGGCTACGATTACATTGCCCAGGCCTACTCGGGAGTCACGTCAATGATCGGTGAGCCGGACGACGCTCCATATATTCCGCTGGTCGGGCTGGGCGATGTCAGCACCGGCGTCCACGCTGCCCTGGCGATTGTGTCGGCCCTGCGCTATCGCGACCGCACAGGGATTGGCCAGCATTTGGATATCGCACTGCTCGACGTCTACTACCACTACCACGAGGCCAATGTCGAAACCTATAGCGGTAGTGGCGGGGAAATCGAACCGACCCGTAGCGGCCGCTATATGACCTATGCCTGCCCGTGTGGGGTGTTTCGAGGCAAGGGTGGCTATCTGGTCATCATGGCCCTGCTGCACCACTGGAAGGATTTGTGTAAGGCGCTGGGCAGAGACGAACTGGCCACCCATCCGGACTACATCACCGACGTCAAACGGCTCGAACGGCGTGACCAGATCGTCACGATGGTTGAGGACTGGCTCCAGACCTTCCCCGATATGCCGAGTGCCGTCAAGTGTTTGGAGCAGCACGGGGTGCCGGTTGCACCAGTGCTATCGGTAGCCGAAACAGTCCATCATCCTCATCACCGGGCCCGAGGAACTGTGCGGACGGTCACCGATCCATTGCACGGTGAGTTTGAGATACCGGGTATGCCGCTCAAGTTCTCGGAATTTCCCGAGCCGCTGCCGCTAGTGGCGCCTACGCTCGGACAGCACAATGAAGAGATCCTCACCACCTCTCTGGGCCGCTCAGCGGAAGATGTCCAGAAGCTGCGCGAGGCGGGCGTGTTACTGGAGAAGAATAGCTGAATGAAGGAGTGCCGTATGTCTCACTCCCATGTGTTAAACGGTTTACGCGTGCTTGACCTCACCCGTGCCTTGGCAGGCCCGAGTTGTACCCGGATGTTGGCCGAGATGGGAGCCGAGGTGATCAAAGTCGAATCGGCTCCGCATGGAGATATGGTGCGGAACGCGAGCACCTTTCGCAAGAAGCGCAGCCTGTATTATGTCCAGCATAATCGAGGTAAGAAGAGCCTGTGTGTCAATCTACGCGATCCCCGGGGCATGGCCTTGGTTGTGTCACTCGTTGCTCAGGTCGATATCGTGGTCGAGAATTTCAAGCCCGGAGTTCTGGCCGATATGGGTCTAGATTACGAGCGGCTCAAGGAGCTGAAGTCCGATATCATCCTGTGCTCTATCTCGGCCATGGGCCAAACCGGACCACTGTCTCGTAAGCCGGGCTACGATTATATTGCCCAAGCCTATGCCGGGACAACCTCAATGATTGGCGAGCCCGACGATGCACCGTATATTCCGGGGGTTGGCCTAGGAGATGTCAGCACCGGCGTCCACGCCGCCTTGGGGGTCCTGGCCGCCCTGCGGCACCGTGATCAGACCGGGCAGGGCCAGCACCTCGACGTGTACTACCACTATCACGAGGTCAACGTTCACCAGCCACGGGCTACGGCCGGCCGGCTCAAGCCCAAGCCGGCTGGCCGCCACATGACCTATGCCTGCCCTGCGGGAGTTTTCCACGCCACCGACGGCTATGTGGTGATTATGGCCCATTTGCACCACTGGAGAGACCTGTGCAAAGCCATCGATCGCCCCGACTTGGTCGATCACCCGGACTTCCAGACCGATAATCTCCGTCTCAAACGCCGAGACACGGTGACCCAGATCCTTGAAGACTGGCTCCAGACGTTTCCCGATGTGCCTAGCGCGGTTGCCCACTTGGAAAAGTTTGGGGTTCCAGTCGCCCCGGTCTTATCGGTCATAGAAACGCTGGACTATCCGCACCTGCGTCAGCGTGGCACGGTGCGGACGATTACCGACCGTATCCATGGCGAGCTTGACGTGCCAGGCTTTCCGATCAAGTTTTCGGCCTTTCCTGAAGAGTTGCCCCTCGAAGCCGCAACCTTAGGCCAACATAATGAGGAGATCGTGACGACGTATCTGGGGTAGACACCCGAGCAAGTGCAGCAGCTGCGAGAGGCTGGCGTGCTGGTGGAAAAGGAGATCTGAAATCCGGCCCTTGATGCCTGGGCGAGGAGCTATGCAAGGACCCCGGCAAATAGGAAAAGGGGCAGTTCGCGGTCTTGATGGTGCTGATTGTGGACCTCTTGCCGAGGCAGCCCTGCGCCCGTCGTCATCGGGCTGAGCGCCATTGTCTCCCTGGAAACGTTACACCGTACGAACATTCATGAGCCCAACGCAGGACCGGACTTGAGTGTCAAGTTCTCAACGCGAGGCGGATGTGTCTGGATCGGGTACCCAGAGCGAAATCGTCCAACACGTTCCCCCTCGTCTGAATTAATGAGTAGACAATTGGTGTCGGTGGTCCACAATAATGTCCCTCCTGACTGTGACAGTCGCAAGAACGGCTCTCGCGGTTCCGTGAAAGAAGTCCCGACCACTCGTGTCGCTGATCTGGATTGTGAAATGCTCTCTGTGGGTGCGATCCGCTTACTAGTGCGACGTCTGCCATCTTGGAACTTGTCACGTTGGACCGCTTCGTATAGTTCAACTACTCCCTAGGCGATTCGGACTATATCTAGATGATAAGGAGATGGTGCGATGTCAATAGCCGACTTCGACCCGCTTGCTCCCGAGACCGTGGAGTGTCCCTACCCCTTCTACGCTGCCATGCGCTGTGAGGCTCCGGTCTATCAGGTGCCGGGTGCGGGATTCTTTATCGTCAGCCGCTATCAGGATATTAAAACCGTGCTACTCGACACGGCAACATTCACCTCCAGAACCGGTCCTGGAGTGAGAAAGGAGCCGCCCAAAGAGGTGCTGGAAATCCTGTCCCAGGGATGGCTGCCGGTGGACACGCTTCTCACAAATGATCCCCCTTCCCACCGTCGGTACCGGGGACTGGTCAATAAGGCCTTTACGCCGCGCCGGGTGGCTCTCATCGAACCCAGTGTCCGGACCATTGCCAACACCTTGGTCGATGCCTTTATTGCCGACAGTCGGGTGGAGTTAGTGAGCCAGTTTGCTGTCCCGCTCCCGCTGACGGTGATCGCCAATGCCTTGGGCGTTCCGCCAGCCGATCAGGCGCTTTTCAAGCGCTGGTCTGACGATGCGGTAGCGCCCCTCGGCGGTATGATCACCCCGGAACGAGAGCTTGAGTGCGCCAAGAGCACAGTCGAGTTCCAGCGCTATTTTGCGGCCAAACTCGACGAAAGGCGAGCGGCTCCCCAGGACGATGTGCTGACGGATCTCATTAATGCCCGGCTTGAGGGAGAGACGCCGCTCAATACCGCCGAGATGCTGAACATTTTGCAACAGCTGCTTGTTGCCGGAAACGAAACGACGACAAACCTGATTGCCAGCGCTATGCTCTTACTGCTGCAAAATCCACAGCAGCTTGCCTCCGTCTGCGCCGATCGCTCCCTCATTCCCAACTTTGTTGAGGAAGCGCTCCGCTTCGAGTCGCCCGTTCAAGGACTCTTTCGTATGGCCAAGGTGGAGACCGAGTTGGGCGGAGTGAAGATCCCGGCCGGCTCGCGTCTCGTCCTCATGTACGCTTCGGGCAACCGTGATGACCAGGAGTTCCCTCAAGCCGACCGCTTCGATATCTGCCGGGCCAACGCTAAGGACCACTTCGCCTTTGGGGCCGGTATTCATTACTGTCTAGGAGCGTCGTTGGCCCGACTCGAAGCAACCGTGGCTTTTGAGACTCTGCTCGGTCGCCTTCCCCATATCCGGCTGGCCGAGGGTCAAAACGACTATACGCACACGCCGAGTTTCATCCTGCGAGGGCTGAAAGCCCTGCATCTCGAGTTCGACCAAGAAGGGTCTGCCGAGACAGGGCCCGGTCTGTCTCGGCAGGTGTAGCGTGCTCAGGAGGTAGACAATGGCGAACAAACGCCGACATCCCCTGACCGGGGCGCTCTATGAATTACAGGAAGATGGCCAAGTGAAAGTTGTGGCTCGCGGGGGTGACGAAGGGATTTTCACCGCCCAAGGAGTATGGATCAAAGGAACGCTGACCCATGCTGACCCGCACCTATGTTTGTGGTTGGCCGGCCCGCAATTGCCCTCCCGCCACCGGGTCGCGCTCGAAGATTTGGCCCATGATTGATGAAGAGTGAACGTGAGGTGAAGCAGGTATGACCGAAATTTTATCCGCCAAAGGCGACCGTTCGGACGGTCTATCGTATCAGGACCTGCTGAATACGGATTCTCATACCGTGCCTGCGGTGTTACGCCAGGAGAATCCGCTGGCCAGTGGAGTCCAGAAGGTCAATGTCGAGCGTTATATCTCCCGTGAGGCGCATGAACGCGAAAAAGAACGACTGTGGAGCCGGGTATGGCAGATGGCGTGTCGGGAAGAGGACATTCCTGAAGTCGGAAGCTACACGGTCTACGATATTGCAGAGAAGTCCTATCTTGTCGTCCGCTCTGCACCGGATACGGTCCAGGCGTTCTACAACGCCTGCCGCCATCGTGGCCGGCTGCTGCGCGAAGAGCCGGGCCGCTCACCCGATCTCCGCTGTCCGTTTCACGGGTGGTGCTGGCATCTGGACGGCTCCTTAAAAGAAGTGCCGTGTCAGTGGGACTTCCCGGAAGTCACGCCCGAGGAATATCGTCTGCCAGAGGTGAAAGTCGGGCGGTGGGGTGGCTTTGTCTTTATTAACCCCGATCTCCACTGCGGGCCCTTGGAACAGTTCCTTGGCGACCTGCCCCAACAGTTTACGCCGTGGCCGTTAGAGCACCGGTTTAAGCAGGCCCATGTAGCAAAAATCCTGCGCTGTAATTGGAAGGTCGCCCAGGAAGCTTTTATGGAAGCCTATCACGTTGTCGCAACCCATCCGCAGATTCTGGCCAGCATTGGCGATGCGAACTCCCAGTACGATGTATGGGGCAACTACAGCCGGGCGATCACGCCAAACGCAACGCCAAGCCCTCATCTGAATTGGACGCCAACCGAACAAGATATGCTGGACGCGATGATGGATCGGAATCTTGACGAGCCGCCCGTGGCAACCGTGCCGGACGGGATGACCGCTCGTGAGTTTGTCGGGACCACTGGGCGTAAGGCCATGCGGCCCATCTTTGGCGATACTGTTGAGCGTTTCAGCGATGCCGAGATGACGGATAGCTTCTACTTTACCCTCTTTCCAAATTTCCATCCGTGGGGAGCGTTCAATCGGATTACCTACCGTTTTCGACCCTATGGTGACGATCACCGGATGTCGATTATGGAGTGCATGTATCTGGCACCCTATCTGCCGGGTGAACGGCCGCCCGCCGCACCCATCCACTGGCTCGGGCCGGATGATGACTGGACCGAAGCCTCAGAGCTCGGCCTCCTGGCCCGCGTATTTAATCAAGACGTCTACAATCTGCCTAAGGTGCAGCGCGGATTGGAGGCGGCCAAAAAGCCCGGCTACGTGACTTTTGCTAGCTACGCCGAGACTAAGCCCCGTCATTTTCATCAGCTGTATGAGCGGTGGGTAGAAGCGGAGGCCGGGTCTCCACGGACGAACAACATCTCGACCTGCAACGGGACGCCCTGCTAGCCGCTGAGTGCACGACCATTTATCAGGATGAGGGTATCAGCGGGCCGACGCAGGACCGCCCCGGCCTGGCGCAGGCGTTGGCGGCGTGAGGCGCCACGGATACGCTAGTCGTCTGGAAACTGGATCGCTTGGGACGCTCGCTCGGGTTCCTGTGTCGGCTGATTGAAGAGTTAGGCCAGCAGCAGACGGGATTTCTCAGCCTCACCGATGGGAGCGATACGGCCACCAGTGCCGGCAAGCTGGTGTTTCAATGATGGGAGCGTTGGCCGAGTTTGAGCAGGCCCTGATCCGCGAGCGGACGAAGGCGGGCATGCACGCCGCGCAGCAACGCGGCAAACATGTCGGCCGGCCCCGGACGCTCACGCTCCACCAAGTCATCTACGCCCGGGAGTTGCTCGCTGCGGGGCAGTAGTGGCCCAGCTCTTTGGGGTCTCCCCTAATACGATGGGGCGAGCGGTCAAGCGCGTCACCCGGTAAGGACCGTGGGCATGGACATTCACCGCGCGCCGGGAGTACACGGCAATGACTTCCGCCGGCGGAGTGAGGCGTGGGATCTGATCGACCTCGACAACGGAGAAGCTTTGAGCGGGGTACGCGCCAGGAGCCAGGTAGGAGAACGCGAGCGAGACGGCGCCGGTACTGTCGATTTTGAGCGTCAAGCGCAGAGGGCTGGCCCGCTAAGCGGCCCCTGTACTACACAGCGGGCAGCAGCGAGAACCGGCAGGAGCGAGACAATGAACCAACGGATTCTGCATGTCACGTTGAATACCGGGCGGATGGCCGTACAGCAGCCCGGCGCGATCCAGCCGGAAACCCTGAAAGTGCTCCGGCCGCGCGTGGCCCGGCTCTTGAATAGACAGCCGGGCCTCCAAATGCAATGGCTCGGCTTGCCGCTCCCCTTTTTCCCGTTTGAGCTAACCAGCAAGGCCGACGCCTATGGGCCGCTCTTTTTCGTACGGTGGGGTGGGGAGAAGAAAGGCCTCGCCCGCTTTGCCGTGGGCACCAACCGCACGGCGGATGCTAGCCTCTGGGAGTTGATCCATCAACTCGGCCGGGCGAGCTGCCGAGGCGGCCGGTGACACACCCCCTCTACCGGCCGCGCGGGCCGTGGTGTGCCACTGTGCGTCACACAACACGACGGCTGCTCGACGCTGCTACGGCCGCCCAGCTCGGCGAGATCGAGCGCGGGGTGACGTGGGCTGTGGTACAGATGGGAGGGAAGAAAGGCCAGTAGGGAGCCGCTCCGCCCCCTCTCGGGCGGCACTTGAGGGAAGGCCAGGATGTTTCACCCTGTCTTGAAAGAGCAAAGGCCGTGAGCTTGCCGTAAGCAGCCGAGTCCATCTGTAGGGTCTGGAGGCGGGGTGAGTGGTTGGAGAAGACTGGACAGCGGAAGGGCAGGCGGCCGGGTGGCTGCTCGGGACACGTCCCACTGTTGTTCTCCCGCCGGTGTCGCTAGGAGAAGCTTGACACTTCGGGTTATCGGACGTAGCGGCCTGAGTGGGGGAGCGGCTGTTGAGCCGTGGCTGAGCAAACGGGGACTAAAATTCGTGGAGGGCTATGCCCTCTGTATATTCTCCATCATGGCGGTTGTAGTGATACAAGGTCACCCTAGGAATTGCTCCCACAATAGTACCAACGATGAATGCCAAAGAGGAAGGGATACCGAGTAAGAGATGCACTGGGCGATCTTCGTCAACATAAGAGAAAATTAATGAGGCAATCTCCTGCGCAAGATCAACCCCAGTTCTCATGCAGGGGAATATGCCCCTTGGCGGCCTTCAGCCGTACGTAGACGATCTCCTTATCCGCGGTTTCAGGATAGGGGTGGGGAAGTTCGTGAGCTGTGAAATCGAGGATAACAAGAGCGGGTTGAGGTCCACTATGACCGTTAGGCTTCGATTCAACCCTAATCAGCTTGTAGTCATCTACTCTTTTATTTAACAGGTGATAGCCTTCGTTCTGGTCAATATTCTCCGAACTGAACACGACCGCATAGGGGTCTTTCACCATTCCTGCATGCTGATAGACCTTCATTGATACACGGCGCCCTCTTTGTGCGCCCAAAGCGAATGCAACTGGGGCAGGTGACGCGAAGAAAAAGTGGTAGACAGGTTGAATCGGCACTCGGTTAGTAAGGCGGTCGAAATGGCGGCCAATGTCGGCGGTTCGATTTCTCCAACAAGGGGAAGTGAGATCCAGCCGCTGCTCGTTGAAATAGGTCCAATCGCTTTGGTGGATCTGATCCGGCGAGGTATCAGCCCCCATGCCTTCGCCAGCGATGGGCATCGCTGGCACGTCCGCGCCTTCTGCCACATTGACCACAAGTTTAAGGACTTTCTTCTATCTCGCTGCCTGGAGTGTAAGATGGTTGGCGCTGCCAAAGCCGAACCGGTCGAAGATACTCACTGGAACGAAGTCGTTAAGCTACGGCTCAAGCCGAACCCAAAACTATCAAAATCACAACGGAAGGTGATCGCGACTGATTATCGTATGGACAACGATGAATTGATCATTCCTGTCCGGAAAGCACTGCTCTACTATTTTCAAAGTTGACAAAGCGCTGGATAACCCACAGGAAACGCCCGTGGTGATTGTCAACAAGGCCGTCTTCGAGAAGGCCTTTGAGGAGACGAAGGCGTGAGATTGGAAAGAGAGGGAGTTGGTTGGGTGCAGATTCCGGGCAAAGTGAAGAGCGTTCCGGGACGGCTTGTGTGCGCTAGAATAGAAAAGAGGTCGAGAACCGTGTCCGAGTCTAGCGAAGAACGGAACGGCCGGCAGTGGAAGGCTTGGCTGTTTGTCTCGAAAGTCGCTCGGCTTTCTACAGCTCATGTTGACACTGCTCTTGAGGACCGTGCGTGCGAGGTCCTAGAGAAGTCATGGTCTTCTAGGCCGGTAATAAGCCATGTCTCTGCTTACGGCACATAATTTTGACGGGCGCAGCCCCCTGGGCTCCAGTATTGTTTTTCAATCGCCCAGAGTGCTGTTGGAGTCGCGTTTCGCAGCACGATCCGATTCTGGACACCGGGAAAGAAGGTCAGCCCAGTCAGCTCTTCGATCTTTGCCACTGATGCCAGCCGTGGCCTGTGATCGTACACATGGCCGGCCTTCCTCGCCCCGCTGCAGTTGATCCATGTTTCCAGAGGTCTTGGCTGTCCATCGCTGTCCTCCTCGTATGCCTGCGGAAAGAGAAATGCCAAGGCATCAACATTGCCCCCTTCCGTCTCTCTTACCGCGACCTTGAACAGAGCATGGGGAACGGCGACGGGAACCTCGCCCTTTTCGGCTTCGCCAATAAAGCCAATCGCTTTGTCCTTCTCGAAGACTGGCCCGGCGATGATCCACAGCCGACCGAATTTGTTAGCGGCTGCCGCCGTGTAGTCCTCAAGATGACGCCACGGTCCCTGGTTCATGTCTGCAGCTTGCGGCAGCGCGTTCCAGAAAAAATGGGTATTGCAGGAGGCCTGCCAGCTGATCCGCTGAGCATGATTGGCCATCGCCAAATGGCCACGATTCCACACACGGCCGATCCCGCCATAGCTGTTATCGATCCGCTTCTTTGTCACGTCGGCCCGGTCAGTCCCATAGAAAAGATAGGGAATTATATACTTGCGTACCAAAATCATCCTGCTTGCCGCGTCCGTTTCCGGCCCGTTACTGCTTCATAATCCCAATGTTTCTTAGGCTTTGCGCCTAATACGACTTCCGCTATCCGTTCAGGTGAAGCGTCAATCCGCTCGGGCATGGCGTACTTGAGGGGACGGCCCTTCGGTTTCTTGGGTTTGCTCGGTTTCTTCAGTTTCATGTCGTTGCTCCTTTTATCACTCCCCAAAAGGCTTGACGGTTCTGTCTCGTTTCTTTACAGACCGTCTGCATGGATGTGGACGAATATATTGCTCTTTTCCGGCCTAACTCGAAACAACTGAAAACATTTAAGGTGCTTTCTGACCAAGCATGGCACTGTCGAGAATGCGCGTATACTCATGTTGCCTCCGGGCAGATTGCTGGCAGTCGCCCTTAGGCATAATAAAATCCCCTCCGTTCGTGCGGAGACGGCGGGGGATTTGCTGCTCGCACACATAGGCTTGGCTGATGGTGTAGGGTGGGTCAGTGAGAAGGAGATCAACGGACTGGTCTTCTAACTGCTGTGCGCCTGCAATCCCGTCTCCATACAACAGGCCAGTCTGTTTGGTCTGGGATGTGCACTGCTCGATAGTAGCCGTGTGTTCGCTCGTTGGTGCGCGTAAAGCTGCGGCAATCGCTTGGGCCAATTCTTCTTGGTTTGGCGCTTGTGTCACCTGAAAATGCCCATCTAATTGCACTTCCCCAACAGAGGCTGCAGGCCGACCCCGCTTGACAAGAAGTGGGACGACCCAGCCCTGATTGTCCATAGAAACTGGTGTACCGAGTGCAAGTTGCTGCCGTTCGCCATTGAGAGTGGTAGACATCCAGAGATTCACCGCACTCTTGGCATAGAGCTTGGTGGAGGACGCCTGGATTTTGCCTGCTGCCTGCCTACTCGTTCCCATCTCCTTCCCCTCCTTTATGCGGTCAAGTCTTTGTACTGAAGCTGCTTGCCAACCATGCTGTGAGTCAGCGCGTCCATTTGCTCTGCCGTGTCCAACGGACGGGCATTATGTCGGCCTGAGAACTCTTGAACGTAGCGGTCTAAGTGCTTCTCGCTCATATGGTGATAGGTCCCGTGGTAGCCGCGCTTCAGCATCGCCCAGAAGGACTCTATGCCGTTGGTATGGGCTTGGTCCTTCACGTATTCGCTCACACTATGCTTGACGGATTCGTGATTCTCTAGTCCCTCATAGCTCCGATGTTCATCCGTGTAGACCTTCGCTCCCTCTTCCCGGTTCTCGTTCACAAAGCCTTGCAAGGTAGGTGCGTCTGTGTGTTCAACCACGGTCGCCTTGACGGTGTTCGTGTCTCGGTCCTTGATCCCGACTACAGCAGTCTTGCCGACCGGCCCACGGCCTGCTTTGCGTTTCTTGCTGTTGTGTTTGTTCTTCTCATGGCCACCCACATACGCCTCGTCCACTTCCACCGGCCCGGCCATCTTGGCCGTTTCGTCGTTCCACATTTCCCGGATTCGGTGGGCCAAGTGCCACGCGGCCTTTTGCGTGATGTCCAAGTCCCGGTGTAGCTTCATGGAACTCACACCCTTCAAGTGGGTGCTGTACAGGTAGAACGCCAAGGCCCACTTGCTGAGCGGCAACTTTGACTGGTGCATGATGGTGTCGGTCTTGACGGTGAAGTTCTTGCCACAGCCCTTGCAATGGTATTCCGGGGTCTGGCGCTTGCTCGTTCGGCTGGAAATGGCGTCGCTGTCACACTTCGGGCAGTGAATGCCGTTCGGCCACCGCCGTGCTACAAACCACGCTTCCGCCTTGGCATCATCGCCAAACTGCTGTATGGCTTGGACAAGGCTGACGCCTGTGCGGTAGTGTTTTCCAGGTGCGTTGTGGGCTTGACTCATGGCTGTTTTCTCCCTCTAATTTATGGACTTAGTGTACCAAAATCATGGAGTGTTGTCAAGGGATTTTTGGTACACAAGTATATAATTCCCAAAAGATAAGCCGGGTGCTTTGTACCAGTCAGCCGGGCGTTTGATGGAAATGTCTGGTTCTTCGTAGTGGCCGGCTGCGTCTGGCGACACGCCTTTCAATTCGTAGGCCACCCACCCCGGTACAGCTAGCAGATCGCCTACTCCATCACCGTTGTCGTCATCAGCGTGGCCGAACGAGGAGACGTAGGCCCCGAACCTTTTGATGACTTCTTTTTCGTTCGGAGCATAGCGATCATGATCGTGATCCGGCGTAGCCACGGCCGGATATGGCGAAGCGCCGCGGTGGCTCTCGCAAATAAATCGCTTTGCTGCGGCCCCGCGGCTCATACACGTGACCATCACAGCTGCGGCCAACACGCAAAAAATGAAGCGGGTCATAAGCGATTCCTAATCACGCTCTCTTGGGCGTTCGGGGGCTGTCGCCTGATCCGCGCAGATTGGCGACCTTGCCCAGTAAGTCGAACCAGAAGGGGGCGCCGAGACTGACAGCCGCAATCGTCAGGAGCCAACCCACAATCAATTTGAGCCAGCCGCCCATATCCTGTGGACGGCGGTCCCAACCGATGGGAAACGTTTCCAACGCTTGCAGCGTCTTCTCCTCCAGGGCCACGGTATTCTGTTCAGCGGCCGCAACCTGCGCCTGTGCGGCGACGGACGCACGCAACGCATCGTTACGCCACAGCTCCTCGCCCATATGAATGGTACTGGCATTTGTCCCGATAGTCACCACACCCGCTATAATAAAGATGAGCATCTTGACCCGCCGTTTGTACCATCCAGCGACCCGGTCCATGCCCTCGTCAAACCATCCGGCGAGGCTGCTATGCAGGGAGTTAGCATGCTCTTCGCTGTTGTCCATTAAAGCGTTGAGCACCTCTTTGAGGGGATTGTCTGCTTCGATCTTCCCGATAAATTGCCGGGCTTCGTTAGCTGTCTGTGTAACAAAACTCTCCTTATCACTTTCTTTTGCAATGACCCTGAGCAATACCGTGCTGATCGTCTCGGGAGCGATGTAGGAAGGCAGGTTGTTGGGCTTAGCCAAGTTCTTGACGAGCGGATGTGCATAGACCTTTTTGGCATATTGCTCGCCTATCAGGTTCTCGATGCCAGCCCGCAGATTTTTGGAGCGAAGTTTGCACAGGCTGGCAATCCATTCCTGGATGTCTGAGGCGATCAGACTCAGGATGACATAAAAGAAAATGAGTCCGAGCGCGACATCAATGATCGGATGGTCGAGCATGGCTGCCTCCTCACTGCATCAGTCATCCAGGATATCTTTCAGCGTCTTGTCGGCTGGCAGGTCGCCAGCCTGCGTCGCAACTTCTGGAGCATTAAAGAGCGCGTTGCCCGGCGACCAGAGTTCCACGCTCTCAGCGTGCTCCGCAAAATACGTGGGATCGTCGGTGGTCACGCGCAGCTGCTCGGGTATGCCGGGAGCCGACAGGCCGTATTCCCGATTCCCCAGAGGCCGGACATCGGTCCCCGGCAGCATCAACTCAGTGGACCTGATAATCCTGTCGAGGTCCTCCATAGTGACAGGAGCTGGCGCACGCGTCGGGATGGCAAGGTCCTGCTCGGTCACCGCGTCGATATCGAACCCCTCTTCCCTGGCTTCCTGCTCCTGTTGCTCAATCGCGTTTACAACAGTGGCACGTTCCCGACCATCTCGGTTTGCTCCAGCCAGCACGGTTTGCGAAATCGTCCGGGGCACTTGGGCCAGAATCGGTTGCAAGCGACCGACCACGGACTCGAACAAGCCGATACGACTCCTGAGCGCTCGGTACACATCGGCTTCAACTGTGCCCTCGTAGTGCAGGTTGACGATATGCACGTTCTCGTGCTGTTGGCCGAGGCGATCAATGCGGCCGATACGCTGTTCCACCTTCATCGGGTTCCACGGCATATCGTCATTGATCAGGACGCCACAAAACTGAAAATTCAGGCCCTCGGCCGCCGCGTCCGTGCAGAGCAGGACATCGGCCTCGCGGTCGCGGAACCGTTGTTTGGCCTCGTCACGTCCGATCTGATGCCAGGAGCCGTCGGCGGAGGGGACTTCTCCACCACGACCCGAGAAGCACATCAACTTCATATCCGTGTCCTGAAGGAATGCTTCTCGCAAAAAATCCATGGTGTCGGTGTACTGGGTGAAGACCATCGCCTGGGGGTAGCCATCCTGACGGAGTTCATGGAGCACCCTCTTCAGGCTGGCGAGCTTGCTGTCCGGCGCCAAGTGGTCAATCCGGTCAAGAAGACTCTGGATGTCAGCCTTTTCCTCGGCGGCAAGAGCCTGGCGCTCCAGCTTTGCGACCTCATCAGCGTCCAGGATGTCGTCTCGGGGCTCATCGTCCGGCACATCTTCGTCGAGTCCCAGCAGTTGGGCCTGACTCCCGGCGGCCAGAGCGCCGAGGTGGTTCCGCAATGTTCTGCGTAAGGCGTGAAAACTGCTGGCGAGTCGGCGGCGGCTCTCAGGCTCAGGAGCAAGCCTTACCATAGGTGTGGGTTCGGCTGCTATGCACATGCGGTCTCCACTCCCACAACTGCCGCGCCCATCCAATCATCCAGACGTATCAAAAACGCGCCGGGAGCTGACCCGAGGCCGGTTGGCCTGCCCGTTCCTCCCAGCTTTCGGGGCGGCGCGGGCCGTGCCTTTCGCTTGTGCTGATGGCATGACGAAGACCGTTACGAGCCATCGCCAGCTGGCGCACATAATGGCGTTTACGTCGGATGCGCAAGGCGCTAGGTCAGTAAGGATGCCCACACGACACCCTGCTCAAAATCACCAAGACACACGATCGCGTCAGGGTCCAGAAAGAGCCTTTCGTGATGGAGGACGGCAGAGGAGCACGCCGCCGCGTTCGAGGGTCGCCCACACCTTGGACTGTCTAGGCACTGACTAGGGTTGAGATTGCCAAACGAATGAGGATTGCGGACAGCTTGCGGTGGTGAGGAAAGCAGAGCGACAAGTTCCGGCGCTCTAACGGTGTCCAGGCTCAGCAGGCGGCTCATAGGAGAGGCAAAGATAGAGCGGCTCAGCGTTCGAACGGCAGCGCCTTGGCGCGCCCCCCTAGAGAGGGTCCTCTTTATCTTGTTCGAAAATAATCGGTTCGAGCTCCTTCCAGTTGGGAGGATGCTGTTGGACACCGGAATCATTTAACCATTCGTTCAATCGGTCAAGCCGGCTGCTTTCCAGAATTCTCGCAATGTGAGGAGCTGCCTCTTGTAGATTCCGCTCTGCCTTGGCGTTCTCCAAATGATCAAGGAATACCCGCTTATCGAGATCGAAGCGGAGTCCCCCTTCTTGCTCCTGCCCATTCATTGTATAGCGAATACGCGCAAGGGGGGTGGGATAGCCTAGAGACACTTCGGCGCAGGTAATGGTCACAGGATCTTCTTCTTGCCTAGGCACGGCCTCAAGACTAATGACGCGAACATTCTCGCCCATCTGTCGTCTCCTTCCTCATAAGATTCTGCGACGTCCTACAACGTAGTTCGCCGGGATTGTCCCCACCGCAAGAATCTCTGCGTCACGCTCTGCGTAGAGCAGCGCTTGGAGCAATGGCGAGAGATAGGGGAAGAACCCAGGCATCGTGATAGGAGGTCCATGGTGACAATAGGGCCGCAATCCAGGTGATGGTGGCGGGAGAGGTGCAATGCGTTGGACAGGATCATAGAGAGTCAAGTTCGCAGGCAGCTGGTCAGGAATATCTATCACATAGACATAAGCGGGCTGAGCAGGAGTCGGAGGCGTCGGACCATTGATCGCGTAGTCCCGTGCCACAAGATATGATTGTGTGAGAGAAATATATGGACTCAGCGTAACTCCAATCACAATGTGATCTCTCAAATTGTTAATATCGTCAGGCAGGCTGGGATCATGAGCAGTAAATCCAGTCCTCCTGGCATCATGTGCGTGCCAATGAGTTCCCACTCCAGCCCCTTTATAGTATCTCGGCACGGCACCTCCTTACCCCTTTCCTACCATATGTGACCACAAGAGAAGACGCCTCACTGACCGGTTGCATTGGATCTCATGATTGGCCTGGCAGCTCCCAATAGGTACGCTGTACCTCCACCACTCGGGGCAACAGAGGGCGTCTGTCGACTTCAGGCAGAGGCGTCTCTAGATGCTCGCCGCCCATTTCGTCCAAGACCCGCAGGGCGGACCTTTCAAGCCCAATGAGATCATAGCCGCCTTCCAGGAGGGCCGCACACCGCCCCTGGGCGTGGTCGCGGGCGATCCGCAGTAGCACCCGGGCCAGGGCTTCAAATCCCGCCTCCGTCATCCGCAGGCCGCCCAAAGGGTCGCGGACATGGGCGTCAAAGCCGGCCGAAATCAGTACAAACTGTGGATCAAACTGACGGCAGATCGGGTCAATAATCGTCTCAAACAGGGACTGGTATTCAGCATCTCCCCAGCCAGCCGGAATCGGCAGGTTGACCGTATAGCCCGCTCCCGGTCCTTGGCCGACGTCTTCGGCCGCTCCGGTACCTGGATAGTAGGGGTATTGATGGGTGGAGGCATAGAGCACGCCGGGATCGTCATAAAAGCTGTGTTGGCTGCCGTTACCGTGGTGGAGGTCCCAGTCCACGAGCAGCACGCGACTGAAGCCGAACCGCTCTCTGAGGTACTGAGCGCCGATGGCCGCGCTGTTAAACAAACAAAAGCCCATCGCCCGGTTGCGCTCGGCATGATGCCCCGGTGGGCGAACCAGGCCAAAGCCGTTATCCACCTCGCCGTCCATGATCGCGTCCAGGAGTGAGAGCAGACCGCCGGTGGCTAAGCGAGCGGTCTCATACGAGTGGGCCGACACCCGCGTATCGGCGTCAAAGGCAGCCCTGGGCTGACCGGCCGTTGCGGCAATCCGACCGATATGGGCCGTATCGTGAATCAGGCCGATTTCTGCCGCGGTAGCCAGGCGCGGGCCGACCGGAGTCAGTCCGGAGCGCTGGTACGACTCGACCGCCCGTAACAGGGTGCTGATCCGGGCCGGTCGTTCTGGATGCTGTTGACCAGGTTGATGGTCTTGATAGCGGGTGTCGATAACAAGCCCCGTTCGTAGCATACTCCATCCCCTTTCGCTTGCGTCGCTTATCCGATTATACTAGCGTGGCTTTACAAAGCTAAGGGTGAGCGATGTTTGGTATTGGTGCGCCTGAATTAATTGTGATTCTCGTGGTTGCTCTTGTCGTGCTGGGCCCAAAACGCCTGCCTGAGCTGGCCAGAGGCTTGGGGAAGACCCTGGGGGAGTTTCGACGTGCCACCACTGAAGTGAGAGAAGAGCTTGATAACGCTCGTGTTCTGCTCGAAGAAGAAGTGCGCCAAGCCGAACACAGTGCACGGATCGACAGCCCCGATGCGAATGAGCCGCACGCCCCCGCGCAGGCCGGTGACGCTCAGCCCCAACACGCCCCCACCCCTCAGGAGAAGTCTACTCAATGACCCCTGACGACACCGCGATGTCGCTCATCGGTCATCTGGAAGAGCTCCGGTCACGCATTGTCAAAGCCCTGCTGACCATAGCGGTGGGTTTTGTCCCAACCTATGTGTTTGCCGACTGGCTGTTCGCCTTTCTGCGAGAACCGTTGCTCCGGACCTGCCCCGATTGCGCGCTGATCGGAACGAGTCCGACCGAAGCCTTCTTTACCAAGATCAAGGTCGCTTTTATTGCCGCCCTATTCCTGGCCAGTCCCGGAGTATTTTACCAGCTGTGGCAGTTTGTGGCGCCGGGTTTATACCCCCATGAAAAGCGATATGTGTGGCCGTTTGTCGGCTTTTGTTCCTTCTTTTTTGTCTTGGGTGGCGGGTTTTGCTACACGGTCGTCCTACCCATTGCCTACGCCTTCTTTATTGAACAGTTTGAGAGTATCGATGTTGAGGCGACGCTGCGCATCAGTGAATACCTGGGCTTTAGCTCACGAACCCTACTGGCTTTCGGCATCACCTTTCAGCTCCCGGTTCTGAGCTTTTTCTTCTCCCGGCTCGGCCTGCTGACCCATCGCACGCTGATCGGCGCTTTCCGTTATGCTGTCTTGATCATCTTTGTCTTAGCCGCCGTTCTCACCCCACCCGATGCTGTTTCCCAGATTCTTCTAGCCGGACCGCTGATCCTGTTGTACGGGCTGAGTATCGGGGTGGCCTACGTGTTTGGCAAGGCGCCGGACAACCACGGCGCGGGGTAATCCGCGTCTGCTATTCTCCGCGTCGGATCCGCTCCACTAGCCAATCGCCGTCCGCCTCGTGCTCTGGGGGCGGAGGAATCTCATAGAGCTCTAGTTCCTGAGCCAGGGCGTGTAAGATCGCCCGGACATGATCAATAAAATCGGGCATGGCCAGGACCACAAGTGTAGCTTTTTTCCGGTCAACCGTCCGAACAATGGCAAGGTCCTCATACGATTCGAGGATGAATTTGACATAGGCGATGTCTGTCCGCCGGACCCGCAGGTAGATTTCGATAACATCCATGAGGAGTTACTCCATCCGGTCAGAGGAGGCCACTCTTCCCCCTAGCAGGCTGCAGGCGCGGCGTCTAGTAAAAGCCATATCCTTCACAGCCTTGAGCAAGCTTGACGGGCTACGTACGGCTGACTACAGTTGACAGATGCCGGTCCGTGCCGTACCGGGCGAGGCCGGGTCAACAAGGAGGGGCTCATGCCAGGGCTTGCACTAGAAGGCTTTACGATTATCGAATGCGGAGATATGGTTGGGGCATCCTATGCGGCCAAGCTGATGGCCGATATGGGGGCTGAGGTGGTCAAGATTGAACCGCCTAGCGGCGATACGGCTCGTCACAGAGGACCGTTTCCGGATGGGACACCCCACCCGGAAAAAAGCGGCCTGTACCTCTATCTGAACACCAATAAGCGGGGGGTCACCCTTGATCTAACCAACAGCCGCGGCCGAGAGGTGTTCCACCAACTGGTCGGCAAAGCCGATCTGCTGATCCACAACGTCCATCCAACCCACATGGCTGCCCACGGCTTGGACTATGCGCGTCTAGCTGGGCTGAATCCCGGTCTGGTGATGACCTCAATTACGCCTTTTGGCCTGACCGGACCACGCAAGGACTATAAGGCCTATGACTTGACGACCTGGAACGCGGGTGGACTGTGCTACCTCAACGGGGGTGGCCCTGGTAGCGAGGACCTGCCGCCGCTGCGGGTGTTCGGCCAACAGTCGGGTTTTCAGGCCGGGATTCACGCCGCAACGGCCTCGCTGGCCGCCCTGTTTTCCCGTTTCCAAGACGGCCACGGCCAGCACGTCGATTTTTCGGTCCAAGAGTGCCTGATGGGCATCTCTGAGTTTGCCGGGATTATGCCGACCTATGCCGATCAGATTGTGGTGCGCTTTACCGGCAATAAAGCCATCCGGCCGCTCGACATCATGGAGTGTAAAGATGGCTGGATCTATGTGGCTTGCGTGGAAGAACACCAGTGGCAGCGCTTTGTCGATCTGATGGGCAGCCCAGAGTGGGCCGACGAGGAAATTTTTAAGACACGTTTGGACCGGGCCGAGAATTGGGACGCGCTGCAGTTGTTTTTGGAGCCGTGGGTCAAGGAACAGTCGGTCGATGAGCTGTATCACCAAGCCCAAGCCCGTCGCATTCCATTTGCGCCGGTCTCAACCATGGGGGATCTGCTGAACTCTGAGCACCTGAAAGTCCGCGGCTTCTTTGCCGAGATCGCCCATCCGCAGGCTGACACCTACACCTATCCGACCGCTCCCCACACCATGTCTGAAACACCGTGGACACTGCGCCGTCCGGCTCCGTGTTTAGGCCAGCATAACACCGAGGTGTATACCGACCTGGGCCTGACGGCAGACGAGCTTGAGCGGCTTCAGCAGGACGGCATCATCTGAACGGAATCATTTTGGGAGACACGCCATGAGCAAACCACCACTGGATGGAATTCGTATTGCCGACTTTTGTTGGGCCTGGGCCGGGCCGTACGGAGCGCTGCAACTGGCTCACCTCGGCGCTGAAGTCATTCGGATTGAGAGCCAAACGCGGCTGTGCCCGTCGCGGATGATCCCCCCCTGGGCCGACAACGAGCCGGGCATTAACCGGTGTGGCTATTTTAACCAGTATAATCAGAGCAAACGGTCCCTGTCGCTGGATTTGAAGAAGCCCGAAGGGATACAGCTTGCCAAACAACTCGTTGCCAAAAGCGATGTTGTCATTGAGAACTTTGCCGGCGGGGTGATGGAAAAAATGGGTCTTGGCTATGAAGTCCTGCGGGCGATTAGGTCCGATATCATCATGGCCTCGCTGTCGGGCTATGGGCAGACCGGTCCGGAGAAGGGCTATGTCTCGTACGGTCCGCCTCAGGTGGCGCTAAGCGGCATGTCTGCCCTGACCGGCTATATTGACGACGGTCCGCGCCAAGCCGGCTTTTCATACGGCGATCCAAACGGCGGTGTCCACGGCTCGTACGCCATTATGTGCGCACTGCTGTACCGGGAAAAAACCGGCCGCGGCCAGTATATTGACCTCTCCCAACGTGAAGCCTGCGTCATGCTACTGCCCGAAGCCATTATGGACTACACCATGAACGGACGTCAGCCGCCGCGTATGGGCAACCGCGACCCGCATATGGCTCCCCATGGCGTTTTCCGGAGCAGGGGCGAAGACGCCTGGGTCAGTATTGTGGTTGGGACCGAAGAAGAGTGGCGGCAGTGCTGTATGGCTCTCGGCCAACCCGGGCTGGCCGACGATCCGCGTTTTGCCACCGCCACCGCTCGTAAGGACAACGAAGACGCCTTGGAGCAGATTGTGACCGCTTGGACTCAGGAGCGGACGGCAGAAGAGGCGACCGAAACGCTGCAAGCAGTCGGGGTGGCAGCCTATCCAGCCCTGAACGGTCGGGCAATGCTGGCCGATCCCCAGGTGGAAGCACGCGGGACCTATGTCGAGCACAACCACCCAGAGGTCGGTGTCCGTCGCCACCTCGGGATTCCGTGGAAAATGTCCCACACGCCGTGTGAGGTGTGGCGACACGCCCCGACCTTTGGACAGGATACCGACTATGTCCTGACCGAGGTGCTCGGCCTCAGTCAGGTCGAGGTTGCCGGACTGAGAGAAAAAGAGGTGCTGAACTAAGTTAGAACCCGTACAACCGATGAATGTTTTCGTAGGTAATCTTCCGTTTAATTGCCTCCGACACATCGGCAAAGTTCTGTTCGATAATCGACCGGGAGTTGGGCCAGGTCGAAGCCCGGTGGGGAAAGTCGGATGCCCACATGAAATTGTCCTGGCCGATCAACTGGCTGGTCAGCACCCCAGGTCGGTCATCCTGGAAGGTGGCGTAGACCTGGCGGGTGAAGTATTCGCTGGGCCGCATGGTGATAGGGGTCGGATCAATATAACGCAGCGTCTCGTACGAGATGTCTAGCCGGTTGAGATAGTGGGCGATCCAGCCAATATCATTTTCGGCCGAAACGAGCTTGAGGCCGGGAAAGTGCTCAAGAACGCCGTTGTAAATCAGGTCGGTTAGCGAATACTGGACCTCGTGGATGATCGACATATTGGAGGCGACTCGGCCTTTCCTGAGCCGAATGTTTTGCTTTCCGGTCAGGATGTGGAGGCTGATCGGCATCTGTAAGTCCTGAGCTGCGGCCCAAAACGGATCAAAATGGGCGTCGCTAAAGGGTACCTCACCCGGAGCGGCCGCGTTGATCATCGCCCCCTGGAGCCCTTTGTCGGCTATCCGTTGGAGTTCACAGACAGCTTCGGCGACATCCTGCATGGCAACCAAGCCCAGCCCAATCAACCGTTTTGGAGCGTGGCTGCAGAACTCTGCGACCCAGTCGTTATAAGCCCGAAAGCTGGCCCACTGGAGTTCGACGTCTTTGAGGTGAAAGAGAAGCATGCCCAGCGTAGTGTACAACACCTCGCCCTCAATCCCGTCAATATCCTGGTCTTTGAGGCGTTCGACCGGGTCCCAACCGCTGGGGCGGGCCTCCTCGTAGCCGACATTTTGATTGGTCTCCAGATCTTTGGGATCTTTGCCGGCGGCAAAACCGCCGCCGACCGGAAAGGGCGTCAGGCCCTCGGCTACAAAGAAGCTGCCCGGTTTGCCCTCATAGTTTTTGATCACACGCGGAGCGCGGTCACGAAACGTGTGATCGATCCGCTCTAGCCACAGATCGGCCGGTTCCATGGTATGCGAGTCCGCAGAAAAAATAGGTGCGTTTGCCATAGCCGTTCCTCCTCGATTATAGAAACCCTAATTATCCTGTACGCCCTTTCCGTCTGTCAATGGAAAAAGGAGGGGAGATGTTTCTGACGTTACTCGCTGTCACATTTGGCATTGCCCTTGGTGTCTCATTGATGGTGGCCCGTCTTTTTGATCGGCCAGTCAAGAAGATTCTGGCTCGGATCATTGCCGATGAGATTCATCAGGCTTGGGTCAGATATATCCAGTTTGCAATCTACGTTGTTGGCGTGTCTGGAGGCGTGCGTATCTGGCAGCTTGAACGCTATATCACACCCATGCCGCGTCGACCCGACGAGCGTGCGCCGGAACTCCTCGTGCTGACGAGCGACCGCTGGATTCTCGAGGTCTATCGTACCGTTATTGCGACAATGCAGAGTGTCGCCTGGATGCTGATGGTCTTTTTTGTGTTC
Source organism: uncultured Binatia bacterium (SeqCode) (assembly GCA_965214605.1). Classification (GTDB taxonomy): domain Bacteria; phylum Desulfobacterota; class Binatia; order Bin18; family Bin18; genus JAAXHF01. Next base: position 2,952,484 of record OZ243961.1, read on the forward strand.
GCGCTGATTGCCTACGTTATTGTGCGTGTCTTTGAACTCAGACGGCCGCGGGCCGAGCAATAGAACAGGGCCCCGTGGTGGTATTTGACGAAGCGCCATGGTTTCGGATACGTGTAAACGCCTACGTGCCGCAACCGTCAGAGATAAAAACGTGGCTGTCTTGCTGGCTCTCATGCGTGCTCTTGCTCATGAAGCAGGGGTGCGAACGTCGTGGCTACGAGTGGGATAAGTACGGGTAGGCCATCAGGAGAGAACCCTTCACTGCTGTATAAGACAGGAGCGAAGTGACATGTGAGACGCCCGCCCTTCATGTTGAGTAGTGAGTCATATGAGTCTGACCAGTCTTTTGATCGCCAACAGAGGTGAGATCGCTATTCGTATTGCACGGGCCGCTGCCGAGCTAGGTCTACGGACCGTTGCCGTGTTTTCTGAGGACGACGCCCAATCGTTACATACCCGGAGGGCTGACGAAGCCCGTCCGCTCGGCGGGACAGGTCCGTCCGCCTACCTTGACGCTGAGCGTATCCTAGAGGTGGCTAAGCAGACGGGCTGTGAGGCCATTCATCCGGGCTACGGATTTCTGAGTGAAAACGCTGACTTTGCCCGCGGCTGCGCCGCCGCGGGTCTGACTTTTGTTGGACCGCGGCCGGAAATCCTTGAGCTGTTCGGCGATAAGGCTCGGGCCCGAGACCTGGCCGAGCGGTGTGAGGTGCCCGTTCTGCCGGGCACGCTGGAGCCGACGAGCCTGGAGGCGGCCGCAGAGTTTCTGGCTTCGCTGGGCGAGGGTGAAGCGCTGCTGATCAAAGCCGTGGCTGGTGGAGGTGGACGCGGGATGCGGACGGTGCGTCGTGCCAATGAGCTTGAGGAGGCCTATACGCGCTGCCAGTCCGAGGCAAAGACCGCGTTTGGGAATGGAGCGGTGTATGTGGAGCGACTGATCCCTCGCGCGCGACATATTGAAGTCCAGATCGTCGGCGACGGGTCCGGGGCGGTAAGCCATGTCTGGGAGCGGGAGTGTAGTATCCAGCGTCGGTATCAAAAGCTGGTCGAGATCGCGCCCAGCCCCGACCTACCGGCTCCACTGCGTGAGCAACTCATCGCTGCGGCTGTCAAGCTGGCGGAGACCGTTAAGTACAACAATCTTGGCACGTTTGAATTTCTGGTCGATGCCACGCCTGGGGAAGACGAAGCGGGGTACGCCTTCATTGAAACCAACGCCCGCCTGCAGGTCGAACATACCGTGACCGAGGAGGTGACCGGCGTTGATCTGGTTAAACTCCAACTCCAACTTGCGTCCGGACAGTCGCTCGGCAATCTCGCTTTTCAGCAGGCCGACGTCCCCGACCCGCGTGGATTTGCCCTCCAGGTCCGGATCAATATGGAGACCATGCAGGCCGATGGGAGTGCTCGGCCGGCCGGCGGGCTGCTCAGCACATTTGAAGTGCCCTCGGGCCCCGGCCTGCGCACCGATGCGTTCGGCTATGCGGGCTATCGTACCAATCCGCGCTTTGACTCTCTGCTGGCCAAGCTCATTGCCTCCTCACCGTCTCCAAGGTTTCGAGACGTGGTCACTCGCGCCTACCGCGGTCTGTGTGAGTTCAAGGTCGAGGGTGTGGCGACCAACCTGACGTTCTTGCAGAGCGTGCTGCGCCACTCCGATTTTGTGGCAAACCGAGTCTATACGCGCTTTGTGGAAGATCATATCGTCGACCTTGTTTCGCCTGAACAGACCCATCAACAGCTATTTTTCCCCCCTTCGTCGGCACCCGCCCAGAACGCAGAGCCAGCGCTGGCCGGGGTAAAGGTTGATGCCCGTGATCCCTTGGCGGTGCTAGCTTTCGGTAAGACTGGAGGGGACGGGCAGGCGCCGACCACAAGCGCTGCGACAACGGTGGCGGAACCGGCGCTCCATATCGTTGGACCGGAGGGGAGTGTTGCGGTGAAAGCACCAATGCAGGGCACGATTGTCAGCCTAGATGTCCACGAGGGCGAGGCAGTCTACGCCGGTCAACAGCTGCTCATCATGGAAGCCATGAAGATGGAGCATGTCGTCGAGTCCGAACTGAGCGGCATCGTGCAACACCTCACGGTGGCTGAGGGGGATGCGGTCTACGAGGGTCACCCCCTGATTTTTATCGAAGAGGGCGAGGTCGATATGGCGGCCATCCAAGAACGGTCTGAGATCGACCTTGACTACATCCGCCCCGACCTCGCAGAGATCGTTGAACGGCACGAGCTTGGGCTCGACGCTGCGCGTCCCCAAGCCGTGGCTCGCCGCCGCAAGACCGGTCAGCGCACCAGCCGCGAGAATATCGACGACCTGTGCGACTCGGACACCTTTGTGGAGTACGGCCCAATGGTCATCGCCGCCCAACGGCAACGCCGTTCGCTCGAAGATCTGATTAAAAACACGCCCGCCGACGGCATGATCGCCGGTGTTGGCAGCGTCAATGGTGAGCTGTTTAGAGACGAGAGAGCCCAATGCATTGTACTGGCCTACGATTACACCGTGCTGGCCGGCACCCAGGGTTTTAAGAACCATTACAAAAAGGATCGCATGTTCGAGCTGGCCGAGAAGTGGAGGCGGCCGGTTGTGTTCTTTGCCGAGGGCGGTGGTGGTCGCCCCGGCGACACTGACTGGTCGAGCCCGGCTGGCCTTGATGTCATGGCTTTTCACCTGTGGGGGAGACTGAGCGGTCTGGTACCGCTTGTTGGGGTGACCTCGGGCCGGTGCTTTGCCGGCAACGCGGTCATTCTGGGCTGTTGTGATGTGATTATTGCCACCCAGGGTTCCAATATCGGGATGGGCGGTCCGGCCATGATTGAGGGTGGCGGTTTGGGAGTGTTCCGTCCTGAAGATGTCGGGCCGATGGATGTGCAGGTCCCCAACGGAGTGGTCGATATCGCGGTTCAGGATGAGACTGAGGCTGTCTGCGTGGCAAAGAAGTATCTGTCGTATTTCCAGGGCGCTCTGGCCGATTGGCGGTGCGCCGACCAGCGGCTGCTGCGCCGGATTGTCCCCGAGAACCGGCTACGGGTGTATGAAATCCGTGAGGTCATTGAGACGCTGGCCGACACCGACTCGGTTCTGGAGATCCGTCGTCACTTCGGCCTTGGCATGGTCACCGCCTTTGCTCGTATTGAGGGACGACCGATCGGGATTATTGCCAACAATCCCAAGCACTTGGGCGGCGCGATTGATAGTCAGGCGGCAGACAAAGCCACACGTTTTATGCAGCTGTGCGATGCGTTTGATATTCCGATCCTGATGTTGTGCGATACCCCAGGTAATATGGTGGGACCCGAGGCCGAGAAAGACGCGCTGGTGCGGCATTGCTGTCGGATGTTTGTGACCGGGTCAAGCATCAGCGTTCCCTTTTTCACTATTGTCCTGCGTAAATCCTATGGGTTGGGTGCCCAGGGCATGGCTGGCGGCAGTTTCAAAGCGCCCTTTTTCGCCGTCTCATGGCCGACCGGAGAGTTTGGCGGTATGGGATTAGAAGGGGCGGTCAAGCTCGGTTTCCGCAAAGAGCTGGCCGAACTTACCGATTCACACGAACGCAAGGAGCTGTATGACCATTTAGTCGCCAAGATGTACGAGAACGGCAAAGCCCTCAGCACGGCGACGTATTTCGAGATTGACGACGTGATCGACCCGGCTGAGTCGCGGCGGTGGATTACGGCTGCGCTGCGTTCCGTGCCACCCCCACCCGCCCGTGAGGGTAAGAAACGTCCGTGTGTGGATACCTGGTGAGGGGGTGGAAATGCGGCTATCCGGCCCGAAGCACGCCGTCCGCATCTCCTGATGACCAGATGAGGCTGTCCGTCTTAGCGACCCACAAAGTTTCCCGGCCGCCGCTCGGCTACCGCTCTGATCCCCTCTTTGTGATCCTCGGTTTGCTGCAGCCAGTGCTGCTCTTTAAACTCGCGGTCGGTGGCCTGCTTAATCGCGGCGGCGAGCGAGCCGCGCATGGTCGCCCGCACCGACTGGACGGCCAGAGGTGCACTTTCGGCAATCTCTTTGGCTAGTGCGACGGCCGCACTGCGGACCTGACTGTTTTCGGTCAGCACGTCGCCCATCCCCCAGGCATAGGCTTCCTCACCACCGATCCGGCGTCCGGTATAAAACATGAGGTTTGCACGCTGTTCGCCAATCAAACGCGGCAGCGTATAGGTGAGTCCAAAACCTGGATGAAAGCCGAGTTTGGTAAAATTTGCCGAAAAGCGCGTCTCTGGACAGACCACCCGAAAGTCGGGCATCAGGGCCAGCCCAAAGCCACCGCCGATCGCTGCGCCCTGAATAGCCCCTACAACCGGTTTTTTGCAGGCAAACAGACGCACGGCCTGGGCGTACAGCGGGTTGCCGCTTTCGACATTGCGTAAATCTCGCTCGGCCTGACCTGTATGAAAATTCGCACCCGCACAGAAATGCTTTCCCTGGGCGGCCAGCACGCTGACGCGGCAGTGAGGCTCGGCATCCAAAGCCTCAAACGCGCTCGCCAGCGAACGAATGAGATCGGTATCAAAGAAATTGTTGGGTGGTCGCTGAATCTCAACTGTGGCAACATGGTCGGCCAGGCTCACTTCAACGTCTCCGTAGCGTGCTTCCATTAGTGCTCTCCTCTGCGGGTGGTCTCTCAGCCGTATGCTATGGGGTTGTCTAGCATAATCCGCTCCCTATAGCTATTCTTGGTGTTCTATGTAAGGAGTGCGTATGTATGATTTAACCGCTATGGGCCAGGCTGTCGGCGCCCTGCTCAAGGAGGACAAACAGACTATTGCGGTCGCCGAGTCGTCGGCCGGGGGCCTGATCTCAGCCGCTCTGCCGGCCGTGCCCGGCGCCTCAGCGTATTTTGTTGGTGGCAGGGTAAAATCTATACCCTTGAGGCCAGACGAATCTTGCTCGGGTTATCGGATGATACCTTTGCCGGCCTACGGCCGAGCAGCGCACAGTGCGCACTGCATATGGCACGGGCGGTGAGGGACTATGTCGGGACGACTTGGGGACTGAGCGAGACCGGAGCGACCGGCCCGACCGGTAATCGCTATGGGGACGGGGCCGGTCATGCCTGTATTGCCATTGCCGGCCCGGTCGAACACATGTTCACGATTGAAACCCGTCGCTCCGGTTGGCCAATATGTGGACGTTCACCCGGGCGGTCAAAAGGCATGAAGGAAGAAGGAGCAGAGCAATGATGAAGCAAATAGAGGAAGGAAGAAGGAGCAGAGCGATGATGAAGCAAATAGGGACGGGTGTCATGGTGGTGGTGAGTCTTTGCTTTCTCTCGTCGGCCGCGGCTCAAGCCCCGGGGGTGCCGTTTGGGCTTGGCAGTGATAATCCAGCTTCCGACAACGCCCGGACGCCCTTTCAGGTCCGCTTCAAAGGATTTATTAATTCACGGCCCGATGCCGACAGCCTGGCCGTTGTCAGCCTAGGTATCGCTAAATACAGCGCGACCTACCAGTTCGAGGTGATCGATGTTCAAGCCGTTAACCTGCCCGAACACATTGTTTCCTCCCGCCATATTCTCCAACAGGCAGGCAAGCACCATGTCGACTATAACGTTGTCGGCCCAACGGAGTTGCTGTCTAAAATCTCCCAAGCGCCGCCCGGAACGCCGCTTCAGATAGAAGGCATGTTCCAACAGCGCAGGCGCAAGCTCATCCTCCAACGGGTTGATGTGGTGGACATCGTACGCAAGGGCGAGCTGACCAAGAAGGCGGAGCAACCGCAGTCGTGAGGGAAGACCCAGCTGGGCCAGTGGCGTTTCAGCCCGGCGCAGCGGGGGCTTTCATCAGCAAGTCCGCTTCTCGTGGCCCGGCAGAAGGAAGCCGACTCCCCAGCTCAAATGAATCGTCGCCAGCACCAGGGGAACAAGGACGGCGGCGGAGTCGCGGCGACGTAAACCGAGAATCAGCGATCCGATAACAAGGGTCAGCAGGTAGACTAGGGGCACAACCGACGCGGCCAGAAACGCTCCAGCCAAGCCCAGTACAGCGGAAACCACCAGGCCCAGCACGAGCAGTGGAGCAGCAAGTTGTCTGGCCCGTAGAGAGGTGGGATGGGCTCTCAGCATGGCTGACTTCGCACGACCGTAGGCGAGGTACTGCTCCGCTAACGTCCGCAGGGTGCCGCGTGGCCGGTAGGAAACCTTCAACTTAGGGTCGAACCACACGGTTTCTCCTTGCTGGCGTAGTCGCCAGTTGAGTTCATAGTCCTCGTTGATGAACATCGTGGGCTCGAATCCTCTCACGGTTTCCAACCGCTTTCGATTCCAAACACCGAGATAGACGGTGTCGGTTGGGCCCTCAGGACCCCCTACACGGTAGCGGGCACCGCCCGTCCCAAGAAATGTGGTGGTCGCCAGCGCCACCGCCCGTTCAAACCTCGTAGTCCCGACTGGCTGCTGCCGACCGCCAACATTGGCGGCGCCCGTTCGTCTGAGCGTAGCGACGGCCTGTCGCACATAGCTTGGCGGTAACACAGCGGCGCTATCGCAACGCACGATAATCTCCCCTGTGGCTATCTGCAGCGCATGGTTCAGGCCAGACGGAGTGATACGTTCCGGGTTTGATACTCTTCGCACCTTCGGATAACACCGGCGGATCATATCCGCGGTGGCCGTCGTGTCGGAGCCGTCGGCGATGATCACTTCAATCGGGCCCCGGTAGTCCTGGCTGAACACCGAATTGAGGCTAATGGGAAGGGTTGCCTCAGCATTCCTCGTCGGGATGATTACCGATACTTTCTGCATGTTCGTGTAGGGACTTGTCAGAAGCGGGTTCTGACTCTCGTTTAGCTACAGGGCGGGCGCGCGATTTGCACATACATGTCACAGAGTCGCCGAACTACAACGTTATACTCATATTCCCGTAATGCTTTCTGCCGGTTGTAGCGTCCCATGCGACTTCTCAGTGCAGGCTCATCACGCAGACGGGCCAGCACCTCAGCATAATCGGCCACATCGTTGGAAGCGATCAGCCAGCCACCTTGTGGAACGTCTATCATCTCCGGCAGCGCGCCGACGGAGGACGCTACGACTGGTAAACCGACCGCCATTGCCTCTGCCACGCTGTTGGGAAAACCATCAAACTTGAACGTGGACGGAAACAGAAAGACATCGTTTTCCGTCAGCATCGTAAGGACTTCGCGATTTGTCACCGGGCCTAAGACCTGTACCCGACCCTCGAGGCCGCGTTGCCGGATGTGACGCAGGAGGTGGGCGCGGGATGCGTCTGGAGCGCCGCCCACGAGTTGAAAGCGTGCGTCAGGCAGGCGGCGGGCGATTTCAACAATCGTATGCACGCCTTTGGCTTCAATGAGTGCACCGGTGAAGATGACCCGCAGGGGTTGCTGAGGCGTGGTATTGGGGAGAGGTTTGGGAATTGTACAGAAGTCCACAAAGTTCGGCATGAGCGGGCAGGTTTTGGGTGCGAAGTCGCCTAATTCCAAGATGGCGCGGTAGCTTGGCTGTCCCAGAGCCAGAATCTGCGCCGCGCCAGCGAACAGAGTCCGGTAGGCCTGTCGGTAGAAGCGCGCCGTGGGACTGTTGCTGGGGGGAACGGCGAATGTCCCACGCAGATGCACGATGTAGGGCACTCCGGCCCACCTGGCAATGAGAGCAGAGGCCAGGTTGCGGGGTGCGCCGGTGAGCGTCAGAAAACAATTGAGGTGCATGACAGAAAAGCACTCGGAAGCCAGCGCGCGATATATTTGGCTCAAGATTCGCAGGTTGCGTTTGGCCTCGGTCGGGTTCAGTCTTGGTGGCGCGGCTTGATGACCGCGAGACGCTCTTGTGTCGACAAGTTCAAGAGTGAAGGGTGCAGGCAATCCGCGTTCGCACAAGGTCTGTGTCCAGGTCTCTATCCCCCCGGGTGGTGGCGGGAGTGGCGACACGAGCAGCACCCTGATCGGATGTCCCGCTTCGACCCGATACGACGGCGAGGTATGGGCCGGCCTTGTCATGGCTGTGACATCTCTTCTGCCGCTTTCTGAGCGGCTGTTATTCGCTGGAGGCTGAACGCCAGCCCAATCTGGATGAAGTGACCCCAATCGCGCACGAACGGCCCTTCATCATGCATGAGACCGGTGATGACGTAGGCGCCTAGCGATCCGATAATGGCGGCGAGGAGAAAAGAGAGGGCCGTATCTCGCGAGGCGAGGATAAATTTACCAGAGTCAACCAACGACGAAGACACCAGCACATAGAAGAGAATGGCCAAGATAAAGGCGAGAAATCCATAATGCACGAGAAGGTTCAGCAATTGATTATGTGGCCAGAAGCCGGAGAGAATCTTGGCCGCGAGTTGCTGCTCTGTATCTGGGGCGAGGTGGAATGCTGTTGGAAGGTATTTGCCTGTTCCAAAGGGAAAATCTAGAGCGTACTGGAATGCCGCAATCATCATGGGTATACGGCGTTGAGCCGACCTGTTACCAGCTATTGTCCAGAGACGCGGATTCAGAGCTACCTTTTTATCAAAAAAATAGAGAGACATCTGCGCTGCAACCAACTGCTCGTCAACGGCCTTGGAGACAGACTGTTGGCTGTTGTCGGCAGTGGGGATGAAGTCACGCCACGGCCGCCACTCCGTTACGATATCGGCTCTTTGCAGCCGGAACTGGTAGCCGATGGTCTCTGCCGGGGCGTTGGGTTCGTGCCAGGCTAGCGCTAAGCTCTCGGAGTAGGCCGTATCCGGGTGCGTTTTGGCGGTAATCGGGGAGCTTGCCGGTCCGTATCTGCGGGGGTGGAGGAGGTAGGCGCGCAGCTGTACCGTGTACCTCCTCCATGGAGGTAGATGCTTAAATGTGTGCTTGATGATCGGACGGTCGCGATGCTTGGTGCGGTCATCGCGACCGGCGCTGAGGCCGGTAATAGCCAAGTCGTCGCGGTCATGAGCATCGGCGGCCGTTGACGCTGGCTTGGTGATATCGTTGACGACGCTGACCAAGGTGTTCACGTTAACTACGGGATTGAAACAGACGATCAGCCAGACTGCGATCGCCAGGACACTGAAGATCGCTCGTCGGAAAATCTGCCGTACCTTTATGGTCATCAAGATGATGAGAAGGGTGCTGACCAACACGCCGAGAGTAGCTGAGCGAGTGGCGTTTGTGAGGAGCGCCATTATCAGAACCATCAGCATGACATACAGGGCCACGTTGAACAGCATCCGGGATGTCTTGCCTTGTTTGAACGGTTGGTACAGGAGCATCGCAAAAGCCATCGGTATGGTGGCAGCAAGCTGATAGCTGAAGGAAATCGTACCCGAGCTCAGTCCCGCTGTTCTGCCCTCGGACAAAATTCTCCATAGACTGCTATCTCTCACGGTGGCAGTATCCAGCCAGATACCCAGGAAAGGGTCGCCTATGAAGAGTATGAGGAGGCCAAACAGGGCGGACACAAAAACTGCCAAGACGGTGGTCCATATCAGGAGCGTAGCTCTGCGAACGCTGTCCACGAACAGATAGACCGGGGCCAGCAAGGCTATGCCCAATGCCAACTGCCCCAGTATCACCGGTCGGAATGTATTGGTGAACATATGGACCGTCAGCGCCCACGCCAGCACGAGCGATGACACTGCAACAATCGGAATGATCGGGCGGAAGTCCTTGATGAGGGTGGGGAGGAGAGCCGAGGGGGGGGGGAGTCGGACAGCGCTCAGCAGCATAGAGGTCAGTGTCAGGAAGACCACGGCGACGGCGAGGATGACATTCGGTCCGCCCCACGGCAGCGGAGCACTCGCGAGCCAGATATGGGAGAAGATGGTCGCCAATAGCAGGGCGAATATTAGCTGCGATAGCGAGCCATGTTGGGGAAGAGAGAAGAGTCGGGCCGTCTTTGAGGAGGTAGTGCTCAACATGTGCTGAGAAGTTCTATATAGCGATCAATTGAGGTTTGGGCGGAGTAGACGTTGGCTCTGGCAATCAGTCGGCTTGGCACAATGGGATGGTCTAGGGTGTCAAGGAGCGCGTTTGCCAAGGCGGATGAATCGTTCACCGGTACGAGGTCTCCCCATCTACCGTCCTCCAGTATCTCCCTGGGGCTGCCGGGACAGTCGGTGCTGACCACCGGCGTTCCACAGGCCATTGCTTCAACAAGCACGTTAGCAAATCCCTCATATATGGATGACAGCACGAATACGTTTGCCCGCGCCATATAGGCAAAAGGGTTAGGCTGAAATCCAGGGAAGTCAACGGTGTGCATGATTGCCAGGCTTCGAGCGAGAGCCGTCAGGCTGTGCCGCTCGGGGCCTTCGCCAAGCACGACCAGACGGGCGGGGCGAGATTGTACTAGTTCGGCAAAGGCCCTGAGCAGGATTGCGTACCCTTTGATCGCTACTAGGCGTCCAACCGATAGGATCACTGGCACGCCCTGGACGCCAAACCACGGGTGGGCAACCGGTATTTCCGCCCTTGTGGCGTGGTCGGGCCAAACTACGGGATTATGGATGATCTGTACGAGAGGGGCAATGCGGGGTACGCTCCACTTGAGGTCGCTGGCCATCTCACACGAGATGGCCACCACCGCATTGGCAGAGGGCAAGAGATATTTTTCCAGCCTCAGGGTCGTCCGATCCTTGAAACCGGCATGTGCATACTCCGGCGTAAAGGTATTTGCCCGCCGGACCACCACTGGAAGTTGCCCGGCGCAGAGCCTCTTGGCAAGAAGTGCAATGACATTGGCATGGGGTAGGGTGGAAACAAGTATGCTGGGATGCTCGTGCCGCAGATAGCGCAGGAGTGGCAGAAGGGCCGCCATGGTGCGCCGAGCCTTCAGGTCTATCAGACGTACCCTGGTGGGTAGCATATTGAGATAGGGACCGTGAGCCTTGACAAGCACCATATCCACGGGAAAGCCGCGCTGGGTAAGCCCTCTGGCAAGGCCTAACATGGCCCGTTCTGCGCCGCCGCCTTCGAGAGACGGCAGAAATAGTGCTATCCGTTGTTTCATGGCACTGCCCGCCGAAGTAATGCCATGAGTGTTTCCACGTAGCGTTTGGGCCTGTGCTCGGAGACGACGAGTTGGTAGCTACGGCGTCCCATCATCACCAGCCTCTTGCGGTCGCTTACCAGCCTGAGCATGCAAGTCTCTAGGTCGTCAAGGTCGTCAGTGCGGAACACGAAGCCGTTCTCTCCCGGCCGAATGTAGATTGGGTACCGTTCGAGTCACTGCACACCACAGGGAGGGAGGGTGCCATCGCTTCGAGAGGCGAGACGGCTGCCCACTCATCACGGCTGGCGAGGACGAATACATCATGGCCAGCATAGCGCTGTTGGACCTCAAGGAACGAGAAATTATACTGGAACGTAAGCCTGTTTTCCAGGCCTAGGCGGGCACAGTGCCGCTTGACGGCCTCCAGTTCGCGCTGATGCGCTTGGGTTGAGCATTCGTCAACGATTGTGGCTCGGACCGGATAGCGGTGTGAAAGCCAGCGGAGGGTTTCCAGGAACAGGAGGTGGTTCTTGCGCGGCTCGTATTTGCCTATTGCCAGCATATTCACCCCTCCGCCGGCAAACCACTGCTTGTCCTCCGGAGCGGTCTGCGACGGTATGACGAACGGTATATAGTGTAAGGGGCTGGCCGCAAGCCCAGGCTGGTCAGACGAGTCGAATACCGGCGTCAGCCATTCCGCCCCAGTGATGCGATGGACGCATGAGAGGAGGGCGCACTTCCACCATTGTAGCTGGCGCTGTTTCGATACCTGGATATAGAGAACGAGCCGCGCGCTAATGAGCTTCGTAGTCAGCACAGACTGCAGGCCGTAGGCAGAGAAGGGGTCGCGGACGACGACCGCCGATGGGTGCAGGGTTCGCATGGTACGCCAGAATTTGAGGGGCGGTGGTAACCTGCAGAAGTCGCCAAGGTTCACGCCGGGGCATTTTTCCGCCAGCCGTCGGAGCGTCTCAACAGTTAACGAGCAACCCAGAACGATCGGGGTGAGGGCATCATAGGTCTCGCTCGACCCTTGGCGCAGCACGAGAAATGACACCCGATGCCCGGCGTTTTGAAGTACTTTCGCGATGAAGTGCTGGTTGGTGTGGTATCTGGGGGCGGTGTACACGAGACGCATGCTGAAACTTTGGTGCCTTTCCTGCTTTCAGCGCTACCAACTCTGGGTTTATACAATCTTAGGGCTGTTCTGGACGAATTTTCCCGATCATAGTCGCTTAGTTTGTGACTATCCCCACACGATAGGCTCCGGCGACTGTATCCGTCGAAACCATCTTCTCGGATAGCTACGACTAGGACTGCACCCTACATCACCGATTTTATCATGAGGAGATTGATCAGGTCTAGGGCGGGATCTTCTTGGCTGTTGCGAACGTTTTGGTGTATCCCCGCAATCGCAATCGACACCCGTGTTTCTCATTAGCGCTTTGGATTCATCGTTACAGAGCGTCAGGTATTCTTTCGACGACAGAGCATTGAGACGTTCATATCTGGTGCCATTTGCAGGAATCGTGTGGTGTGAATTCAGGCTGCTTAGTCCCTGGGCCAGCTCTTGAGGATCAACCAAAAGTCGTGCGTCAAGATGTTGTCGAAATGTGTGTAGGGTTCAGAGTCCTCGTTTGGATAGGCGAAATGAATCTGAATATCCTTATTTTTGTGCAAACGCCGGTCCCAGGTTATCAAGAAACCATTTCAACTCGTACTGAAGTCCTCCCGTTGTCGGGAGAACACTGCTGGTCACCTAGTCCTAGGTCCTTTTCCACCCCATAGCTCCACGCCTGAGCAATCAGTCCTGCCCGGTACGACTCTGAAAACCGTCCCATGATGACCAGGCGTGTCTGGAATTGGCGACGCACCAGCCCGAGTGCCTCAATAAGGGTGGAGGAGTACTTCCGCCCCCCGTTCGGAATAATAGATGATTCGTCAGCCCCAAACCAGGGGGGACCACCACCTGTGCCAGCCGCATAGGTCGGCGGAAGATATGGGAACGTAGATAGTGTGAACCCTCTCGGGCCTGATGGCCAAGAGTTGCGACACTTCACGACCGACGCCTTTTGGGATTCGTCTGCCCTCGGATAGAGCGCTCTTGCCACGGACAATCAGTTTCTAGCGTAGCTCAAGCCAACGTTGTTGTGAATGGAAACCGTAGGACGGGAGCGATCTGTCAACTCCGCTGCGTAGATAGCAGAGGCATTTGCGGACGGGAGCGCCAGACGGGGCCGCGCCAGGCGAATGGAGCGCGCAATGATAGAGGTGTAGAGCGCGTATCTGCGCCTGACGGGTGCGCCCAAACGCTTCCACCTGAGAGCCAGCCAGGCTCGGGCGGCGTCTTCACCTTGATGCTACGCTCTCGGCAGTGGCCAAGCAGCGCCGGGTCAGAGTTCCACAGCCTCGAATGGCAGAGCGGCATCTCGCTTGAAACGCTCCATCACCAGGTCTATCCGGTGGCCGCGTTCAATGGGCGACTTTGCCAGGGTAAGGATAAGCTGCTGCGCCCCACCTACTTCCAGGCCTGGGAGCACGCCCCCGGTATGAAGCGTGTCAGAGGTAAGCGTGCCCACGCTTTATCATATCCGGTAACTCTGTCGGAGTATCGCCATGCTAAACGGGATGAGAACCAGAGCAAGGACCCAGCTGTAGGTAGTTCTCGCCCAAGCCGCTCCCTCCGCGCCATACACAGGGACAAGCCACATGAAGAAGGGGATAGAGACCACGAGTCCTACCAGTATGGATAGCAGCGAGGGCCAGGCACGTCCCGCCGCTAGGGGCAGCGCGCCGAGCACGGCCATGCTGCTGGAGAAAACGGCCGCAGGAATGAGAATCAGCAACAGTGATGCAACGCCGGAAAAGCCCTCTCCTAGAAAGAGCCGGATGACAGGATCACGGAAGAGGGCCAACGCCCCGAATGCCGTGGCGGACACTGCGAACGCTAACAGGGTAAAGCGGAGCGAGGTGCGTCGCAAGGCCGCCCCCTGCCCCGCGTACCACTGCCGGCTGTACTCGGGCTGGACTCCATTGACGATCATCCGGACGGGACTTCCCACAGCGTCCGTAATCTGTCGGGCCGCGCGATATATCCCAACATCGGCTATGCTGGTGAGTTGCGCCACGAAGATGGAGTCTATAGAGCCGGCTACTGCCGCCAGAGTCATTCTGCCGAATGTGGCGGTCTGGAATTGTATCACGTCCGACCGGACTTTGATCGACGGCAAGCGTAGCAGGTTTGTCATGCCTGTCTGCCGTGTCGACACGACCATGGCGGCTAGCAGCCCGCCTCCGCGCACTCCAGCCCAGACAACCTGTGCCAGGATGACCTCGAACAGCCCGCCCTCCGTCAACCACACTGAGAGAAGCAGGGCAACCCGGGTCAGAGTGCTGACGACACTCACGGCCAACCCCAGCGATATCTGATCGGACAGCCGCAGCACCGCCAGAGCCTCAGTTTGTGTCGCCATCAGGATGCCCACAACGCCGTACAGGAGCATGGCGTCTAGGTAGGCCTGCTCAATTCCTAGCAAACCGCTAGTTGTCAAGGCGAGGGCGGCAATGGCGGCGTAGGTGATGACCGACAGCCCGAAGGACACGGCCAGCGTGAAACGCAATATGCGAGATGCCTCCTCGAGTCGTCCCTCAGCGATCTCCCGCGTGACAAAGGTCGTGACCGTGCTGCCTCCCGGTATAGACAACACTCCGTAGATAAGTGAGGTCACGGCGATAATAACGGCCAGGACTCCGAAGCCCTCCGGCCCGAGAATCCTGGTGGAAAGGGCTATCTGCACGAGTCCGCCTAAGAGCTCGACCGTAGTGATGGCGCTCAACCAGAGGGTCTGTCGCACGACGTGTCGGTCTGAAACGGAGAGATTCCGATGTATTGATCGGAAAAAGAGAGCGCGGGAAGAGGCTTGCAGCCCGACAGTATTCATGAGGGATAGTTTCAAATGAGATGAGCATCCCCGCGCTCTCTGTCCTGGCATCCGGTTGGCGACGAACCAGATGTCAGTGGGACGGGCCGTAGGGTCAAGCGACTCATCGCCTCCTACAATGCGGGTGAAAAGCCGTGGGGCTGACAGAGCAGGGGCGGCACCTGCAACGTGAAAAACCCTGCCGATCAACCAGCCCTTGATGTAAGAACCTCACTCGGTCGAATGCGAACAGGAAGACCCCCATCACTGTCCTCTCTCCGAATCGGCATTCTGTAGGATACAAATGGGAGGAACTGCAAGGCTTATCGGTGTCCCAGTCAATCGTCTTAGGGGACACCGTATATGCCCGAGACCAAAGGTATCCAGCCATACAGAACGCTTTCAGGCTTCGGCACGTGCACCCGCCGCCGGCGATTCTATGGTCTCTGCTCCAGCACCTTGAAGCCCCAATGCCCCTGCTCTCCAACTTATCCTGGTAGCGGAGCCAATAACGTCGACGTCCGGGGGAGACTGAAGGTCGACAACGATCAGCCTGTTTGCATCCGCAAGCCTTATGAAATCCAGGGCGGCGACCCGCCGCCTCCAACGTGCAGCACCTTCCCGCGGCTTCCCACGTCCTGTTTGATATTGACGGACACTGAGCGCACCCCACGCTTGCCCCTCGCCATACCTCCGCAAGGATGAGCATCCGTTCACGAGTCTGACCGTGTCATCAAGACGCTGGTATGCGGCTCTCCTGCTGGCCTACAGGTCAATCGGCAGGGTCAAATACTCGTGATAGATGAAATCACGGTGGTCAAACAGAATCGGCCTGACGGCCGCTTCAAGTACGGGGTCGGTATTGATGTACATGGACCGGAAGGCTTTTGGCATAGGGCACAGCTCGTCGGGCAGGGGTTTGATCAGGGCGGTGAAGGCCGCCGAGTAGATGTCCAACGCGCTCAACTGCTCGCCAATATAGAACCGACTGCCGGCGGCATGCTGTTGCTCAAGCTGGGTGCACAGAAACCGGATAATGTCTGCCGTCTTGCGCGGGGCGGCCTCCGCTCTTGTCGACCCATAGCCGTATTTGTCGCCGATATATTTGGCAAAGGTGCGGTCTTTAGGGCTGGCGTCCGGGTCGCTCAGGACCGGATGGACCAGCATCAGGCGCTTTGACCAGCCGAACCCGGTCTCCCCGCACAGCTCGTTGCAGTATCCGAACATGGTCGCCCGGTCCTCAATTGAGGACGGGATCAAGGCCGGCTCGGGGGCGAGCCGCTCGGCTAGGTACAGCAGCTCAACCCAGGTGCAGCGCGGAGGCTCGTCGTTCCATACGGCGACTGGCGCGGTGGCCTGAGCCGACCACTCAATCAACGCCTTATTCTCTCCGCCAATCTCCTGGGCCACCCGGACATAGGGGATCTTCTTGACATCAAAAATACCCTTGGCCGCCTCGCTCCACGGCCCCGGCAACCCCGGAGTTAGCACCAGTCTTAGTCCAGACATGGTCCGCGCTTGCTCAACGCTGATATATTCCGCCATATTCCTTCCCGGCCTTTGTTTATCTCGAAGTTTAGCGTAGTCTGGCATAGAAAGAGGGGCTTGGAAATACCCTCAGAGCCGCTCTACCGACGGACCCCCCCTATGACCTTGCCTACCCGGAACGGCCTGCGCGAAATTCTCGGCCTGGCTCTGCCGATCATTGCCTCGATGGCCTCGTTCACCGTCATGGGCTTTGTCGATACCTGGATGGTCGCCCTAGTTGGCACCGCAGAAGTCGCCGCAGTCATGCCGGGCGGCGTCATCGCCTTTACCATTACCGCCCTGCCGCTAGGCATTGCACGCTGCGTGAGTATCTTTGCCGCCCAGGCAGTCGGACGGAATGATCCCCAGGCCGGGGCCGGCTATGCCTGGCAGGGGCTCTATTTTGGGGCCGGTGTGGGCGTCGTGTGTGGCGTGTTATGGCCGGTCGCGCCGAGCTTTTTTGCCCTGTTCGGTCATGAACCCGAGGTGCTAGTCCTTGAAGTCGCCTACTTCCGGGTACGGGTGTGGGGCATTGGCTTGTCAGTGATGATCGGAGCCTTGAGCGGCTTCTTCTATGGGATTCACCGCCCCAAGATCGCCCTGATCGGGGTGCTGAGCGCCAATCTGACCAATATCGTCCTGAACTATATGTTTATCTTCGGCAATTGGGGCGCCCCCCAGCTCGGTCTGACCGGGGCGGCCCTGGCGATGGTTCTGAGCTTCGTGGTCCAGCTTGGGGTGCTGCTGGGCGTGTTTCTGTCGTCGTCCTACCAAATCGAGTTCTCTGCCCGCCTGAGCTGGCGGCCTGACTGGATACTGACGCGCCAGCTGCTGCACATCGGCTGGCCGGCTGGCATGCAGGGCGTGCTTGACATGTTGGGCTGGGGACTGCTGATCATCATGCTTGTCGGCCGTTTTGGCAAAGAGCATTTGGCCGCTAGCAATATTGCCATTCAATACATGATGATCTCGTTCATGCCGGCGATGGGTCTGTCCCAGGCGCTGTCGGCCCTGGTCGGGCGCTACATTGGTGAGGGGAGATTGGAGACCGCGGTTCAGCGGGTCTATGAAACGCTAGGCGTGTGTCTGCTGTACGTTAGCCTGGTCAGCCTCTTCTTTTTCTTCTGGCGCTTTTCCCTCATCGCCGTCTTCAGCTCAGAGCCGCTCGTCGTTCAGCTGGGGGCGAACATGCTGCTGTGTGCGGTGGCCTTCCAGCTGTTTGACGGCTTGGGCATGACCTTTTTCGGCGCTCTACGGGGTGCCGGCGACACCCACTGGCCGGCCGGCTTTACAGTCGTCGCCCTAGTGTGTGTATTTGCCCCTCTCAGCCTAGGCTGTGTCGCCTATACCGGGCTGGAATCGCTCGGCCCGTGGCTGGCCGGGACGGTCAATGTGATCGTCCTCGGACTGGGGTTCTGGTGGCGTTTCCGACAGGGCAGTTGGCGGCGGATCAATATTTTTGCTCTGCCCAACGCCGGCCGACGCCAAGGGCCGGCCGAATCCGGGACAGCCACTGCTCTCTCCCCTGAACCCGACTGACTAGGCTGCGGCCCTGTGCTCGGGCTCACGGATGCCCATCCTGCCCAGCTTGTCGATCGCCCGTTGGCTCAGCAGGCCCACCTTGCTCATATTGCTCCACAGAGCGGCGTGAAAGTCTTTCTTGAAATACTGGCGGAAAGCGACATATTCGCTCTTCTTCGCCGCTGCACGACGCAGCTTTTTGATGTCGTCAATCTCGGCCTTACTGAAACCGACCGCCTCGTACGCTTCCCGCGGGAACTGGCCCTGGAGCAGGCCGGCGGTCGCTACACAAGCAAAGTCTTCGGCCTCTTTCCGCTCTTGAGCCGACAGGTCCCCGATCTGCTCGGGCAGGCTCAGCATGCCAAAGCCCATGTGTCGGGATTCATCGGCCAGAATACGCTGGCAGATCTGGTTGATCAGCGGGTCTGGGCTGTGGTCGGCCAGCATACGGAACAGAGACACGGCCAGGGTTTCGGCAACCAGCTGGGTGCCAACCGTTTTGAGGTACCACAGAGGACTTTCGAGTACCCGGTCAAACATATCGCTCAGGTTCGACGTGAGGGGGTAGGTGATGCCGACTTTCTGGTACAGATAGCGGGCGAGGACCTCGGAATGGCGGGCTTCGTCCATCACCTGGGTGGCCATGAAGAACTTGGCGTCAATACCCGGCACGGCGTTGGCGATCTGTCCACAGACCATCAGGGCAAACTGTTCACCGTACATGAGCTGACTGATCCGCCAGGCCGAAAAATGGCGGTTCAGTTCCAGTCGTTCGGCCGCGCTCATACGGTTCCAGTACGGGGTGCCGTAAATATCAATCAGGCCGTCGGGTAAAATCCCACAGTCTGGATCTAGGCCACTGTCCCAATCAATGTCGGTCGATGCGTTCCACTGATCACGTTTGGCTTTCTCGTACAGGCTGCGCATTGCTGGCGCTTCGACATCAAGAAACTGGGTGACAACCGCCGGACCATTGGCGGGAACCTCGCGGGCGTGGGATGGTAATCGCTGCATAGCGGCTTTCCTTTGTGGTTTACCGAAGAGTTGCAATAATGAACGTCGTCGTCATTGTTATCTCCTGTCGGAATTGTGTCAAGAGGTTTGCCGGGCGGGTACGGCTGACGACGGGGGTTTTCTCATATATGATGGGAGATCATGGAACAGCCTACTCAGATCCCACAATCACCGCGGCGTGGTGTCGTCCTTGGCGGGTGTCTGGCGTTCGTGCTTGCCGCGGGCCTAGCCTGGACCTTCACCCCCTCCTACGCACTGTACCACATCCGGCGTGCCCTAGAGACCCACGACTATGAACGTTTTGCCCACTATGTGGATGTTGACCGTGTTGTCGGCGCCGCACTTGACGAACTTGGTCTCAGCTCCCCACTCGACGAAGCCAGCGACGAAGACTCGCTAGCCGATATATTTCGGCAGGGTCTCCAGGCCCTCGGTACCGAGGTGCGCGGCCTGGTCTCGGCTGGCGTTGGGTTTATGATTAAACAGGCTGTTCAGGACCAGAGCCGCCAGCTGCCGGCTATTCCAACGGTGGCAATTCTTGGCGCGATCTTTGCCGGTGAAGCCCAGGACAGCACCCGCCGTTTCTCCGTTCACCTGCAAAACGGGCAACAGATTGGGGTACGGATGCAGAAGTCTGACCAGGGCGTATGGCGGGTAGTCGCCGTGACCAACATTAAGGGACTACTGGCTCAACTGAAAGAGCGCTGGCTTGATGGTCAGGCTGTAGAATAAGACCTGCACCGGATGCCAGGAAAAGGAAGCCCGAGAGCACTGGAATGCCGCGGCGCGTTGCTCTTCGCTCGCTATCCACTTGGGAGGCCCTCTGGGTCTCGGAGAGGAGATTCCGCGCAGCGGGAGAGAAAAAGAGAGAAGCTGAGGTGTACCACGCTCTCAAAGAGTTTGCGCAGCGTGTGTTGCTCCAATGATGACCATGGCGGCAGCAAGCGACGTTTTTCTTCACGCGAACACTGATGAGGACACGCTGAAGAGTGGCCGAAATAGGCGCTACCATCGAAGAAAAATATGACGTTTGTCCTGCTGCGCTCCCGTCTGCTCAGGTGAGGCGAGGCGTTCTTCTTCCGGTCATTGGCCCTGACGGGCCGCGCCTTGACGCTCAGAACGCCCCTTCCTATAAGTGCCGCTTGGGAAGCCGCATGAACGAGGAGAGTTCTATGAGCACACACAAAACGTCCCCCGACACCTTTGCCCCCTATGTCTTTCAGACCCGTAACACCCGCGAGGGTGAGAACAAAGCGCATAGTCGCGAGGCCGCCCAAGTCATGGGCTTTCGGGGGGCCATCGTTGGTGGGGCGATCGTGTACGGTCAGATGATCCGGCCTGTGGTGGAGCGCTATGGAGTGCGCTGGTTGGGACGCCACTGGTGTAGCCTGCGCTTTAAAGCCCCGGCCTATGACGACGACTATGTCACGTCTCATATCAGGCGGGAAACGAGCGACGCCGGTGATCCGGCCTTTTGTATTCAGGCCACGAACGAAGACGGTCAAGAGCTGATTGAGATGCGAACCCACATTCCCGCCACACTGCCTGAGGTTGATGCCTTGGCTGCCCTTGAGCCCCAAGACTGGCAGGGCGAGCGGCAGCTAGGAACCTGGCAGCGTATGCAGCTGAACACGCCATTTCGACCGTTCCGCTTTCGGTTGACCCCCGCTCAGCAACACACCTATTGTGAGCTGACCCACGACCGGTTGGCGCTGTATGTAGTAAGGAGAGACGCGCCGCTCCACCCAGGGCTGCTCATGGCCCAGGGCAGTCTGGCGGTCCAGCATCAGTTTGTGATGCCGTTTTGGATTCATACCGGTAGCACGATTCTGACCCGGCAGCTGATCCGGGTTGGGGATGAGGTCGAGCTGCGGTGTACGCCGATTGAAAAGTGGAAACGGGGGGAGAACGAGTGGGTGACATTTTATCAGGCCTACTATCTCAACGACCAGCCGGCGATTGAGGTCTGGAAGACGTCGATTATCAAGGTCGCCAATCGAAGCTAATTGATTATGAGGAGGGATGAGTATGATCCGAGGCATTCACCACACCGCGATCTCAATCGAAGACATGGAACGTTCACTGCGGTTCTACAAGGACCTGCTCGGGTTTGAGGAGGTCTTCAATTTTGCCTGGCAGGCTGGCAACACCGTGGTCGATAACATTACCGGCCTACGCGACTCGGCCGCCCAGGTGGTGATGCTGCGGGCCGGCAACGCGTGTGTTGAGCTGTTTCAGTACGCCGCCCCAAGCCCTAAGCCGGGCGATCCGAACCGTCCGGTGTGCGATCACGGCATCACCCATCTGTGTCTGGAGGTGAGCGATATTGATGCCGAGTATGCGCGCCTAAAAGCGGCCGGGATGCGCTTTCACTGTCCTCCGCAGGGGGCCGGGAATGGGCTACGGGCGACGTATGGACGTGACCCGGACGGAAACGTTGTCGAACTGCTCGAAGTCACCGATCCTGACAGCCGGGTATCGGTGGTCAGCGCTCAGTAGGCAGCACACTCGACCCGAGGCACCATGGGACGGCGTGTGAGGACCCCGAGCGTGCGTTGCCTGCCCCGCACTGCAGATCCTCAACCCGCCCTTGTCATGTTGACTGAGACTTGGGGGAGTCGGGCACGGACCTCCGGTGGATGAGTGAGAAACGGGCCGGTCTTCAGGGCTATTGGACGGGCAGTCACTGCGTTTCTCAGGTCGCGGGTTTGGCCGCAGCATTGTCCGTCTGTCGGACGGAGAGCAGGGGACCGGCAGGCTAGCATTGTGTGCCGTAGCCGCATGTCAGGATGCTAGTCTGTCCGCTCCATGATTTTTGATGCGCCCCGAGCCGATAGCGGGTTTGCGTGGCGACTATGCTTGTGCCCAGGAGTGGTTTGAAGACCATCCTGTCTCTTTCCATCATTGCCCACGAAGTCTACCGGGATGAGCGATATCTTCGCAAAAAATTAGCCAGATCGAAGCCCTGGGTGGACAGAGATTGCTCTTATGGTCAGCCCGAAGTCTGTCCATCGTGTCGGGTGCACGGAGACGCTCCTCAAAGTTAAAACCTTTCCAGAGGCCGTTGTCTTTAGGACACCTGCCCGGCTTCGGGACAATCTGGGTTACGCGGTTCGCCGTTGGAGCCGACTTTTCCAATGCCTAGCGGAAGAATCCGCCGCCGGTGGATACTCCTGTTCATTTGAAGCACCACCAAAACCGGGCAGTTCGCCGCGTGTCTTCGTTCCAGGCACAATTTTGAGACAGCCCCAAGAGTGATATAAGGACCGGAGGCGATGCAGACCGACGCAACCGGACAGAATAAGGAGTGCACACCATGGCGACGTTTCTCCCCGACCTTGGAGATGAAGTGTTTTTACCCGATCGGCAGCGCGTCACGCTGGGCGGCGCGTATCGCGTTGAAGGTCCTGATAGCGGTAGAATTGTTGAAATTTCGCTGGGTATGGATCTGGTGTGTGTGGTCTGGGATAAGGCCCGGTTGCGCGGCTGGTATGAAGTTGAGGCTTTATGCAAGGCGGCCGAGATTCGCGGCTCCGACCGTAAGGAGGATGAGACACGGGACAAAAAACGCCCCGGCATCCTGACTGAGGCCGAAATGCTGCGGATGCCCTCAATTCAGCAGTTGTTAAGCCGTTTGGGATTTATGGAGAATCAGGAGCAGGCCTGTATGTATAACCCTGAGACCTACGACGCGATTGCCTTCTCCCAGATTGCCGGCCGCTCACTCGCCGAGTTTGTCAGGTGCGGCAGAGAGGCGGGCTGGCTGCAGGAATACGTGAAGGAGGGATAAGTCAGTCCTGACCGTTTGTCTGTCGGAGAACCTGGAGGCTTGGGATATGATCGGCGTGAAACTGCCCCAGCCCACGCGCGCCGAGCCGCCGAATCTCCTCACCACACCGCTCTAGCCCGGCAATGAAATTGCGCAGCTCCAGCCCTAGATAGGCTGGGGCGTGTGGCCTGATCTTGTCCAGGCCGTCGTCTAAAAGCGATACTGTACCGCCGAAATTTTGGTTGCCCAGGTGATAAAACGCCACCGCAATCTGAATCAGCCCCTGCAGGAAGCGCCGCTCGGGATCGACCTCTTGGACCCATTGGCCTTCTAACACTTCGTGCACCTCAAAAAAGAGCCGATGGTTAAAGAGCAGCGCCCCCTTGCCTAGAGCCAGATCAAGCGCGGGGAGCTCTGGCCGGGGCTGCCAGCCTTCAAGGGCTTGCTCGTACTGCCGCAGCATGGCGGCGACCTGGCGACAGTCCGGTCTGAAGTCCGGGGCTAGTGCGACCTGCCAGACCGGACCTCGTTGACTCCAGCTCAACAGGGCGTGGCCTTCCAGGTAGTGCCGAACCTGCTCTCGCTCAGCCGCCAGAGCGGGAACGAGGAGCTGGCCGGGGCTCACCACTGGCGGTGTGTGCCGTATGGTCCGGGCGTAGGCGGCCAGACAGCGGACCGCGGTGGCGACGGTTGGGCTGGCCAGCGCGTCAAGAAGCAGCTCGGCCAGCAGGTTTCGGGTTGCCAGGGGAAGCGGCATCGTCATCAGCCCACCAGATTGACAATCGTCGCTCCACCGCCGCCCTCGTTCTGCGGGGCTTCGTTATACGAGGCGCAGTACGGGGAGTGTGACAAGAAATCTTGGACCGCTCGGCGTAAGGCCCCACTGCCAAAGCCGTGGACGACGCGGACCGACGACTGGCGGTTCAACATGGCTTGGTCCAAAAACTCGGCCAAACGGGACAGGGCTTCATGCACCCGTAAACCCAGCAGGTTGACTTCTGGCTGAACGCTGCCTGCCCGTTTGACATTGACATGGATCGTGCGCTGACGGTTGACCTTGCCGGCCTTGCGCACCTTGTTCAGCGCCATTTCAAAGGTGATCCCGCCACTCTGAATCCGGGCCCGCTGTCCACTCAGGGCGATCAGCTCCCCCCGGATTTTGCCGTTCTGGGTTTCCACCTGATCGCCGATCTGGGGCGGTGTCAAGCTGTTGTTCGCGGTCGGTCGCTGGGCGCGTTCTTTGCTCGCAATGGCGCTGCGTTGCTCGTCTAAGAACTGGCTTAAGGCCCGCTGGGCCTTGTGACGCTCGGCCTGTGGGCCAGCCACCCGACGGCGTAGGTCGGCGACCAAGGCGCGTCCTTCTTCACGCAGATTGCGCACCAGGGCCTTGGCCTCGGCCAGCTCGTCCTGCCAGATACGGCGTCTGTGCTCCTCAGCCTCGGCCAGCAAGGCTTGGCGTTTTTTGCGCAGGGCGGCCGCTTTCTTCCACTCCTCGGCCACCTGGACGCGCTCCTTGTCCAGCCCGGCCTGTGCGATTTCGAGCTTGCTCATGGCCTCAGACAGTTGGCGCACTTCGGGCGACAAGGACGCCTCGGCTGCGTGACACACGTCCTCGGACAGACCCAGCCGCCGGGCCATCGGCAGACCAAGACTCTGGCCGACGGTGTCGTAGTCTAGGGCATAGTGCGGGGTGAGTGTTTCCAGGTCAAAGTTGACCGACGCGACTTGATAGGCCTCATCGGCTACGGCAAAAAGTTTGAGCGGTGTCAGATGGGTCGAAGCAGCAACAAAGATGCCCCGTTCTTTGAGGTGACTGAGCAAACCACAGGCCAGCGCGCCGCCCTCAATCGGGTCAGTGCCGGCGCCCGGTTCATCAAATACGATGAGGGCGGGCGGCAGAGCGTCTTGTAAGATCTCCGACACATTGTTGATATGGGCAGAAAACGTCGACAGGCTTTGCTCTAGCGACTGTTCGTCACCGATATCGCTAAACACCCCGCGCAAGAAGGGCAGTTGGCTCTCTTCTTCGGCCGGAATGAGCAGTCCACTGTGAACCATCAGACATAACAGGCCGAGGGTTTTGAGGGCAGCGGTCTTTCCACCTGTGTTGGGACCGGTGATGATCAGGCCCAGTTTGCCCTCGGGGATAGACAGATCGATCGGCACGACCGGCTGACCCGAGGCCAACAGCAGTGGGTGACGGGCTTTGTTCAGCCGAAATGTCGCGGCGCCAAAGCTCGGCTTACTCCCGCCCTGCTTGCGGGCCAAAACGACCTTGGCATGCAACACGTCGACCTCGGTCAGGGTGCTGAAGAGACACTCCAGTTGGGGTAACTTCTGGCTGACCAGTTCTGTCAACCAGGCTAGCAGACGGTGCTCTTCGGCCTCCACCTCTTTACCGGCTACGGTGAGACGGTTGTTGAGGGCGACCGCGAACAGCGGCTCGATAAAAACCGTCTCGCCCGACCCGGAACGGTCTTGCACAACCCCTTGGAGTCGGGTGTGAAAATTGGTCCGAACCGGAATGACAAAGCGATTGTTCCGAATCGTAATATACTGATCGGCAATCACGTCTTTGAGCTGGGACGAACGTAGCTGGGCGCGGAGGCGGCGCTCGATCTCATCCCGCAGGGTTCGCACGCTGCGGCGTAGGGCGCGCAGGGTCGGACTGGCCTCATCCTTCAGCTGACCGCTGTCGTCTAGGCAGCGCCTGAGCGTATTTTCCAGAGCCGGCAACCGCGGCAGGCGGGCCGGCAGGTCGGCTAGCAACGGTGCCTGTTTGGTATGACGCTGAAAAAATTGCGCCAGCTGGTGTGACACGGCAAGCGTGGTTTGGATCTCAAGGAGGCGTGGCCCCTCAAGAACCGCCCCGGCATGGCCAGCCGCTTGCAGGGCTGGTCGGATATCCGCAAACTCGCGCAGGGGCAGGCTGAGCTGCTCTTCGAGCAGGCGGAAAAACTGCCAGGTTTGCTCACTCTTTTTTTCGATTTGCTCTGGATCTGTGGCGGGACGAATCGCCGCACACGCTTCTCGGCCGGACGCGGACACCGCGCAGTCGGCCAGCAATTGGAGCAGGGTGTGAAACTCAAGGGCGTGGAGGTCTTTTTCTCGCATGAAAACTGTCAACCCTAGAAGAGGACGGCTGGGAGCGTTGGGCGTCAGAGGCCGTGGTCCTGGGAAATGCGCGAGACTAGGGCACGAACGACACTTTAACCGCCCCTGAGTTTTTTTTTCTGGCCGCTTGACCGAGTGCCCGCCGGTACTCGTTAAGCGGATATTTGCGGGGGTGAATTGGGGTCAGATCTGCCCGGCGACGGGCAACAAATTCAATCGCCCGTGCAAAGGTGTCGGCGCGTTTGCCCTGAAAGACCTCGGTTCCATATGTGAGGCTACCGACGATGGACACCTCTTTCATCCACACCGGGGTCCAGTCTACGC
This sequence comes from uncultured Binatia bacterium (SeqCode), assembly GCA_965214605.1. Lineage (GTDB taxonomy): Bacteria > Desulfobacterota > Binatia > Bin18 > Bin18 > JAAXHF01. The sequence continues at coordinate 2,978,607 of OZ243961.1, forward strand.
CCTGGGGTAGTGCCGCTAGGCCGAGAACGACCAGGCTGCCTTTGCCACGCACCATACGTAGGGCCTGATTTAGAGTGAGTGAGCTGGTGACGGTATCGTAGACGAGTCGCACGCCGCCGGACAGGATCGCTCCACCACCCGACAGCTTGTGGACCGTGGTGTCGGCCAGGGCACCGACCCGTTCCATCACATCATCCTTCTGGGCATCAATAATCTCGTCCGCTCCTAGGGCGCCGGCCAACTCGGCTTGGAAGGGATACTTAGCGATACACGCAATCCGACAGCTCGGCTCAACCGCCCGGAGGGCTGCAATATTCATCAGTCCAATCGTCCCGGCCCCAATGACCACGACGAGCTCTCGTTTGTGGGGCGGGTTGTTCAGCACGGCCCGCAGGCAGACCGAGAACGGTTCAAGCAGGGAGGCTTCGTCGTCTCCGATTGTATCCGGTACCGGAAAGAGACGACGGCTATGGGCCACGAAATATTCTCCCCAGCCACCGCCGGTGTCCGGGCAGGTGCCGATGAGAATACCGGGTTTGAGACACCCCTCGGCCAGATGTTCGCAGATCCCGGGATTCCCGTCCTTGCACTGCGGACACTGCTTTCTGAAGCCCCGCTCTCGGCAGCCCAAGCTGGGGTCAATGGACACGCGTTGGCCGGGGTGGAGCGTGGCCACCCGCTTCCCAACGGTTTCAACCTCGCCGAATAACTCATGGCCGGGGATGATGGGAAGTTGAAAATAGGGTTCGGCCGATGGCATGGACTTCCACTGCAGGAAGCCGAGATCGCTGCCGCAAATGCCAGCGATTTTGCTTTTGACCACGACCCAGTTATCGTTGGGCAGATCCGGGATTGGGACCTCTGTCAGACTCAGATTGGCCAGGCCGGGCAGGTAAGCGGGAGCCGCTTTGTGCTGTCGTTCAGCAGAGAAGACAAGGGCTTTCATATCGCTCCATTCCCCATGCTGGTGTGTTTAGCGGAAGCGGCGCGATGGTGCAAGCGAAACGGCTGCGGCCTGATTGCGGCCCGGCCCAATTTTTGTCATCATCGGTTGCAGTCAAAACACCCGCCAACAGGATGCGGAGCAGGGGAGGACGCGGTGGCACGGCTGAGCGCACAGGAATTTGCCGATCTGTTGACACGTCTGGTTGAGCATCTGGGGCGGTACAGCTTCAGGCCAGGCTCATGAAAGGTAACGCCCTGGTCTCACGCAAGCGTCCGGTCAAGGCGTCGGTCCTGATCAAGCAGCTGTATCAGTTGAGTGGCGGACTCCGACGCGAGCACGCCGCCCGCTATGCGGTCGAAATGTTATGGCAGGAGATGCTGTCGAGCACAATGGATGAGAAGCAGTCAAAAACGCCTGGCCGAACGGGTCAACGCCTGCCTGTTCGAGCGGCTTGAGGTGCTCCCCGACAAGCAGGCGGATTTGTTGGTCGCACTCGGCGCCTACCACCGGGCGCTGGCCACCTTAAGTACCGACGGAGATTGCGTATTTAGAGATGCTCCTTCGAGCAACCCCTCGCGTGGCGCACTTTTTGCGCGACCATAAAGCCGGGTTGTCCGGTGTCGTTCCTGTCGGCGAGCCGACCGTTGCCGTGGGGGCTAAGCTTGTGGCGACCGCTCAGGAGCAGCGTCTTAGCTTGGCTGCTCGACCAGCCCTTTTTTGAGACCCCGCAGGGTCAGGACAAACGCCTCGCGTAGAGCACTTTTCCGGAGGCCTAAGGGGATCGGCATATGGGTCTTATCCTTAGTTGAGGCCCGGTAGGTCAACAGGGTTTTTTCGCCGTCTGGGGACGGTGTTAAAACATATTCTCCACGCAGATCGGTCATCTGATTTTCGACCGTTTCGAGCAGCACCCGATTCTCTTGGGGGAAAAAAGTAAAGGCCAAAGTGCTCTCCTGGGGGCGTCCCAAGACCTGCATTTCAAACGCGACCACCTTGCGATTACCGTGATGGTGGACAAGCTCAGAGCGGCGGACCGAGTCGCTGAACTCCTGGCTTCGTTCGGGTTCGGTTAGCGCGCGCATGACCCGTGCCACCGGGGCGTCGAGTCGAGAGGTAAACTCGACCCGCAGGACATCGTCTTGTTGGTCGAGCGTCTCGCTGAGGATCTCGGCAACCGGTCTGTTCCACTCTGCGGCCGCGCTTTTGGCCTGGTAGTAGCGGACGCTGATGAATCCAACGCCGATCACACACAGAGTGAGAATTCCCCACAGCCCCGTTTTCATCGCTGTTACCGTCTTCTGTGCTGGAGGCGTGTGGGAGCGCTGAAATAGATCGGCTCAGTGCCGCGCAGGTGATCTGTGCTGAGAATGTAATTGCCCCCCATTGACGGACTCCAGACTCGCTCGGCCACTTCCTTATTCCCCCCGGTCAGGGCATAGGCCATGCCTCCGGTCAATCCGCCGAGCAGGGCATAGCCTAGTTTTGCCGGGATATATACCACATTGGCGGCGACGGTCGCTGTTCCAATACCGGCATCTTTGAGGTACTGGGATTCGTTTGCACCCGCTGGCGCCGTTCCCAAGTCGGCCTCTTCAAAGTACTGGGATTGTGCGCCCGCCAGATCCGGCCAGGCCAACAGCCCTATAACGATTCCGCTACAAACGCAGCGTCGTAGCGTCTTCCTCATGTGTTCCTCCTCTCATCCTTCTGTCCTCACCACACAATCCGGAGGTAAGACGTTCATTAAATGGTCAAAGGCTCGCTCAACATAAGTTTGGTCTTTGGACTCAAGCGTGACTTTGACCCGATAGTCTGGATCGTTGATTTTTGGATAGGAGCCCAAGAGCAGATCGGGATAGTGCTCAAGGGTGTCGTTCAGGGATGCCGCGATATTGCTCTCATAGGTATTGGTGTAGATGATTTTGAGATAATAGGGACTCGTTGTAAAGCGGTCTTTGAGGGCCAGGAATTTCTGCCGTAAGATTTCTGGAATACCGGGCAGGATATAGACATTTTCGATCTTGACGGTTGGAAAACGCAGGTTGTCCTCTGAGAGCAGCTCCGCGCCTTCCGGAACGTCGGCCATACGCATATAGGCGGCGTTGGGCGTGCGTTTGATCGCGTATTCGAGCAGCTTACTCTCCAAGACCGGATGGCGGATGATCTGTCGGCCTAAACCGCTGGCAATCCCTTCCATTGTGATGTCATCGTGGGTTGGACCGATCCCGCCCGAGGTAAAGACGAGGTCAAACTGCTGGTGGAAGTCACGCACGGTAGCGGCGATCAGATCTAGTTCATCCGGAATGACAACCACTCGACGGAGGCTCACGCCAATCTTGCGAAGCTCCTGAGCCAGAAAGGTCGAATTGGAATCGGTCGTCTTACCGGACAAGATCTCATTGCCGATGATAACAATGCCCGCAGTGAATTCTTGCCGCGCTTCTTGCACAGGAGCACTATAGCCTTATTGGGGGGCTAAGGGCAAGATTGAGCCAGGCCCAAGGGGCGGGTCCCTATTGAAGGAGGCGAATTCAGAGTCAGCGAGGGTCGGCAAAGGCGACATCTAGATCGTCCAGAGCTGTGAGCTCCCGGCTGAGATAGGCTTTGAGCTTTTTTTTCAAACGACTCTCCAGCTGTCGGACCCGCTCTCTGCTAATGCCGTATTGATCGCCGATTTCTTGGAGGGTGAGGGGCTCTTCGGCCAATAAGCGCTCAGAAAAGATGAGGGCATCCTTGCCTTCGAGAGTCTGGGCGAAGGTGTCCATTTTCTCCCTTACCAAGGCCCGATACTCAATAGCCGAGACCTCTTCCTCCACGGTGGCGTGGGGGTCGGCCAGAAAATCAAGCATGGTCGAAGACTCGTCTTGAGTGTCAATCGGGGTATCGACAGACAGGTCTCGGGACGACAGCCGTTGCTGCATCTCGACCACTTCTTCTTCCTTGACGCCGAGATTCTGGGCCAGGAGTTTGGGGCCGGGCGAGAAGCCCTCGGCCTCAAGCCGCTTTCTTTCTCGTTCGAGATTAAAGAAGAGTTTGCGCTGGGCCTGGGTGGTACCAATTTTGACCATCCGCCAGTTGTTCATGACATACCGGATGATATAGGCTCGGATCCACCACACGGCGTAAGAGGGGAAACGCACGCCACGGTAAGGATCGAAATTGCGCACTGCCTCCATGAGGCCGACATTGCCCTCCTGGATTAAGTCGAGCAGGTTGCGGAAAGCCCGCTGGTAGTTGCGGGCGATCATCACGACGAGGCGCAGGTTGGCGGTGACAAGGCGGTAGGCCGCCCGAACGTCGCCGTACTCCTTGTAGCGGACGGCAAGTTCGTGCTCCTCTTCCGGACTGAGCAGCGGATAGCGGCGAATCTCCAGCATATAACGGTTCAGCGTATCGGTTGGGACTAGCGCTGTGTCGGCGTCCAAGTCGACCTCGGATGAGACTGAGGGAGCCAAAAGCGTGATGTCGGAGCTTTGGGGCGCGTCGAAAAGCTCCTGGTCCTTGGACGGTGAAGGGGCGGATGGGCCGACTTCGACCGCTGTGTTGTCAAGTTTGTGGGGCATGGTGCTACAGCCTATTGAGGCTTGTTGGAGGGGAGGCCTATTCGGATTCTTGGGGCATTTTTTTCCAGACTTTTCCGGTCGCAATCTCGCGCAGCGCGGTGACGATTTCCTTATTGTCAGGGGAGGCCACTAGGGGCAACGTCCCTTTCAGGAGTTCTTTGGCCCGTTGGGCTGCTACGACGACCAATTCAAAGCGGTTGGGAATTTTGTACAGACAGTCTTCAACGGTAATCCGGGCCATGGCTCTTCCTCCTCAACGGACGCGTATTCATACATAGCGAAAAGAAGCTGGGAAAGAAACCTCTGTCGCTCGTACGAGACCCAAGCGCGCTCCGGACCGACCTTGACAAGCCGCCAACGACACGCTACTTCCGGTCCCCTAAAGGGCTCCCCACCGGCTCGGAAAATCTGGAGAAAGCCATGGGTTTTTGGGAACGTCTCATTGGATCAGACTCCATGCAGAGTAAAGACACGCGAGATCTTGTGTCGGATCTGCTACTCAGCTGCACCGAAGAGCAGCAGCTCGCCCAGCAGGTGCGCGAGCATGCCAAGCGCGCTCCCCACCGCGCCGGGGCCCAACAGCTCCAAGCGGTTGCCGAACAACAGGACCGAGTCGTCCAGCTTCTTGAGGACGCCCTGAGTGCGCTGGGCGAGACAGTCAGCCCTGAACCAAAACCTGCCACAGGCGGCCAGAACCACTGGACTCGAGTTGTCCACGATCTTGCAGATAATCAGGCACTTATGAAACGCTATGGCGAGCAGCTGGCCTATTGGGATCCAGAGATGCCCGACATAGTTGAGCTCTTTCGGACCCTGGAACGGGACAAGAGCCAGATCGGCGCTGCGCTACGCGATATTGCGCTGCGAGCTGACCCCCACGCCCTAGATTAGCTGGCCGAGCTGCGGGTTCCACTCTACTACTACACGAAGGAAGTGGTGCCTGCGCGTCTCTTATTCCTCTTCATCCCCTATCTGTAGGTCGCCGGGATAACGGCGTGGAGCAAAATGCCCCTGGACAGAGGCCGCAGAGGGGGGGGACCAGGCTTGACCTCCCTGTCCATGACGGGCCGCGCCTTGCCCACGGGAGCGAGGGTGGTGGGCGGGGTCGCGTTGGTCACGTCGCCACTGTTTTTGTCGGTCTTGCCCGCCGGAGGCGGGTTTGAGGCGATTGCTGACAAAACCGATCCGTTCCTCAAGGCGACGCAGAGTGGCGGTCATTGGCGACAGGTGTTCTGTCAGGTTACGTCGGATGAGGTCGGCGACAACCGGTAAGAAGGTTTCTGGCGGTTCTTCAGGACTGTCGCCATTGTTCGCCGCTCGGTTGGTCTGCTCGTGGGCCTCGTGCTGCATTGCCTCTAGCCGGTCCTTCATGGACTGCCATTCTGCCTGCATGGTTTGCAGCTGTGTGTGGAGGATGGACACACTTGCGGTGATTTTTTCTTCCAACGCGTCTACCCGGGTCATGAGTTGAGCGAACGACTGTTCGAGAGCAGGCGCCACCGCTGGGCTCAGCTTCGTTGCGGTGGACCGTTTCGTCGTCCGACTGCGTGGTTTTGCCGCGGCGGCTGCTGTTTTTGTTGAGCTTGCGGTTTTGCTTGTGGATTTTCCACGCTTTGGTGTCGAATCGGCAGCTTTTGCCATGACACTCCTTTCTCGGCCTGAAACGCTACATGGAGACGCTTCAGGGTGACGGACCGGCGGTCTGCAAATGGCCGGGGCACACAGTCCGGAGCAGCGAGCCGCTTAGAGCAGGCCGGTCGTATACTCCAATAATTCTCCCAACTTCCGAATTTTACTTGCCCGCACCGGCCACTCTTCTTCAGGAGCGGACGTAAATTCTTCGAGTTGATCGTGCAAACTCTGTTCAATAAGCGTAAGACAGCTACTGAGCGCCAGGTGTTCTTGGCGTCGGTGCCGGGCTTGGCGAAGGCTGCGTATGGAGATGATTTCCGCCATGCTGTGTCTTGTGTTCTAGGTACGGGCTTGACCGTGTTTCGGCCCCTCTTCTTTGTCCTCTGACTGCGTGTCGCTTGCTGGGGGTTCCAAGGGCTGTAACCTCCAGCCGCGCGTGGCATACCAGCGGATCTGGTGCGCCAGACCCAGAAGAATACGAACGTCGCGGTCTTCCAGCCCCGCCCGTCCGAGCATGCGTCGGAGCGCCAACATGATGTGGTCTGGGTTATCGCGGTGCAGGAACCCAACTGTGAGGAGTGCCTGCTGCAACTTGTCGTACATGAACTCTTGACGTTCTGCAAGCGCAAGTTCACGTCCTGTTGCGCGGCTGGGCTCAGCTCGATCGGCGGGGGGGCTCTTGGCTACGGCGTCCTGGCTGGCCAGAAAGATTTCATAGCAACAGACGAGTACGGCCTGGGCGACGTTGAGCGAGCGAAAGTGGGCTGCGGTTGGGATGGTTACTAGGCCGTGGCAGTAGCGTAGGTCGGTGTTGGTCAGGCCCGTATCCTCGGGACCAAACACCAGGGCGCTGCGATTCAGGTCCAAAGTGGACACAAACTCGGCCGCCAGACTGCGTGGCGAGCGGCTCTCCTCACGGTAGAGCCCTGGGCGACAGGTGGTGCCGATAACCCGCCGACAATCGGCGCTGGCTTCGCGCAGGGACGGGTAGATACGCAGCCGGTCCAGCACGCCTTGGGCGTGGACCGCCATGGTGTCCGCCTCATGCCGGCAAAATGCGGTCGGCCCAACGAGACGTAGGTCCTGAACTCCAAAGTTGTCCATGGCGCGGGCCACCGCGCCAATATTGCCCGAATATTTCGGGCGAACGAGAATGATGCACAGCCTGGTCAAGCTCATAGGCGAGGTCTCACGCAAGCGGCGAGGCGGACAAAAAAGAGTCGTGCGGAAAACAGCGGGGCCTCTCTTCCGCTTGGAGCGGGTGGCTAGCGCTTTGCAGCCGCTGTCTGAGCCGCGCGTTCGGCTTTACGGCCCTGCTCAAACCAGCGCCTAATCGTTTTGCGTTCCAGGTAGCGACCCTTGTGGCGGCGGCGGTTTTCCCTGTGAACAATATCGGCCTCAAGCAGTTCTTCGAGATAGCGATGGAGGGGATACGTCGTGTCTCCTTCGCCCATGTCCTGGAGCAGCTTACGGAGCCGCTCAAGCCACTCGCCGTCAAGCTGGAGTTCAACACGCAGCGGGCGTCCGATGGCAAGTACTCTGGAGCGAATCGGCTTCTGCACGGATTTAGTACTCTGTTTCACAGGTCTCGTAGTATTTCCTCATTCCGTACAATTTTGCAAGGCCGGTGGCCGTGATGGCTGAGAAGTCGGTGGCGAGAAGCGACGGAGGACGATGCATGACACGGGGCTTGCCTTTTTTCACAAATGCTGTGTATAGCATCTGAGAATCTCCGTTGGAGGTGTGCTGTCATGAAACTCAAACATATGGTGGCCAGCCTTGGCGCTGTTGTCTTCATTGTCAGTGCCAGTGGAGGAGCGAGGGCGCAGTTTTTTCCCTGGTTCGACAGCGTCATTGAAAAGATTCAAACCCGCGAAACCCTGAAAGTTGGTATCGGCCTGTTCGAGCCTTGGTCGATGTGCAACACCGACGGCGAACTGATCGGCTTTGAAATCGATATTGCCGAAAAAATCGCCGAGGATATGGAGGTCGATCTTGAGCTGCGCCGGACCTACTGGCCGGATATCATCCCCGATCTGATTGACGAGGAGTTCGATGTCATTATCAGTGGTATGACGATAACGCCCACCCGCAATCTGCGGGTCAATTTCACCTCGCCGACCGCAGAGTCCGGTCTTTGGGTTGTGGCGAATAAGACAAAGCTCCAAGACGTGACCGAGCTGGAAGATTTGAACACCCCGAGCGTTGTGGTTGCGGCCCGCGAGGGAGCCACGTCACAGATTTTTGTCGAGACGAGTCTTCCCCTCGCTAGGGTATTGCTCTTTGATACGGAAGACGACCTATTGGGGGCGGTTCTCAGAGGTGACGCGCATGCCTCTGTTGTGTACGGGCCGACTCCGGCAAGGTGGATCGAAGAAAATCCAACCGTTCTGTATCGCCCGTTTGAGGAGCTCTTTTCCCGGGGACCGGAAGCGATTGGGCTGCGGAAAGGTGATCCGGACGGATTGAATTTTTTCAATAGCTGGATTGCGGTTCACCGGGCGAGTGGCTGGCTTGGCGAGCGCCGCCAGTACTGGTTCGAGACAAGTGAGTGGGCCGCCCAGGTCGCTACAGACGCCCAGAGCCTTGCGCAGTGCGCTGAATCGTTTGAATAAGGGAGAATCGTTTCTCTCTCCCAGAGGTCGTTGCCCCTAAGCTGCCCCCACCGGTACGCCTACGGGCCGGGATAAGGCAGGAGCCGTGGAAAATCCGCCTCTTGATCAGGCGATCGCCTGCCATGTCAAGGGTCAGCTCGACCAGGCCCTGCTGCTCTACCTGCAGGCACTTCACCTGAACCCGCGCGACCGGGTCGCCACCGACCTAGTCGCGACCGTATGCCGAACCCACTTTGAGTTGGCTCTGACCCTGATGAAACTGGGGCGCGAGACCGAAGCGATCCAGAGCTTTCAGCGCGTGCTCGCCATACAACCCGACGAGCCGGTCGTCCACGCCTCTCTCAGTCGGCTGTTCATCGCCCGCAATGACCCACAACAGGCCACTATGCACCTGCGCCACTACCTGCGTCTGGTGCCCGAGGATCATATCGGGGCTCGAATGCTGCTGGCCTATACGGGCGCAGAGCCTCTCCCGGACCGACCGGCTCCAGCCTACATTCGGCGCTTCTACGACAACTACGCCGCCTCCTACGACCACAAGCTCGTTGATGGTCTTCACTACCAATGTCCGCAGCTCATCCTGGCCGCGCTGCGGAAGCACTGTCGAGGAAAAGTCGCCATTCTTGACCTCGGTTGTGGGACCGGCTTGTGCGGTCAAGCCGTGCGGCCGCTGACAAAGCGTCTGGATGGAGTGGACTTATCACCCCAGATGGTGGCCAAAGCCAAGCAACGTCGGATCTATAACCGGCTGGAGGTTGGTGACCTCTACCCATTCCTGGAGAAGAAAGCCGGCCGTTATGACGTGATCGTTGCCGCCGGCGTCTTTGAGCACATCGGAGATCCCACTCGAATTTTCCGTGCCGCACTCAACACGTTGAAAGACCGGGGCCTGTTTGTTTTTACTGCGCAGGACAATCCGACTCAGGAGCTGAGCGTGAACAGCTCGGCGTTCTACACGCACGGCCGACGCTACCTGGCAGAGCGGGCGGCGGATTGTGGCTTTCGTATCACTTCGCTTGAGCCGGCTGTGATGTGGATTGAAAACGATACCCCCGTCCAGGGGCTGTGCGTTGTACTCCGCAAGCCCGAGCGCGGGGAGCTCTGAGGGGCTGAGGCGAAGGGCGGGTGATGGCGCGGATTCTGCTGCTTGATATTGACGGCGTGGTCAAGGTCCTCGAAGGTGCTCCGTGGTCGATTCCGGGCTCAGACTGGAAGCGGGACGTCCGGGCCTTTCTCGCCTGGTGTCAGCAGAGCTTTGACGTGGTGCTGGTGTTGTCCTCATGGCAAGCCCAAATCCACCAAGAGCTGGAGACGATCGGGTTTTGTCTTCCCTCTTTAGCCTGGAAACGAGCTAAGACGGACGGCTTGGCCGGGCTGTGCCGGCCGGGCAATCAGGTTATCTGGGTCGAAGACGGCTGGGAAGCGGCAGACCGGAGGGCCGCCGAGGCCTTGGGTATTTGCCTTATCGAAACCGAGTTCAATGAGCGGCTGTCCGTGACCCAAGACAAGATACAGCGGGCAATGGAACCAACACCGGGGCCAAGCGGGTGAGGCAGTGGGGGGAGAATGGCAGCGCCGTTTTCCCCCCTACTCAGCGTTTACACATCCAAGCGATAGCCGTCCCCATCCCGAAGGAGCTTGCCCGCGGTTGGGCCGGCAAAATGGGTGCCGATAATCAGGGTCGGTGTCCCGGCATATTCGGCAAACACCCGCCGACGGGTGGCCACTGCAGCGTCATTATCCACGTCAAAGGGGCTAACCAGACCCGGGTCGTGGAACTGGATCGGGTGGTGAATAAAATCCCCGGTGATCATGGCCGACTCCCCTCTGGATTCAACGACGACAGAACAGTGGCCGGGGGTGTGGCCGGGGGTGGCGATCAGGCGTACGCCCTCGCACACCGGGCTTGGTCCTTCGACCGCTTTTGTCAGACCGGCGTCCATCACCGGCTGCACCGAGTCGGCCCACACCCGTCGCTGAACCTGCAAAAATTCATCTTCGGCGTTTGGATCAATACTGCCAAACAGATCAAGTTCTTTTTGGTCCATGAGGTAGGACGCGTTGGGGAATGTTGGGACCCATTTGCCGTCGGCTAGCCGTGTATTCCAGCCCACATGGTCAAGGTGGAGATGGGTGCACAAGACATAGTCGATACTCTCAGGCGGATAGCCTGTGGCCGTCATGTCTTCCAGATACGAGGTGGCCAGATTGCTCATGATGTCCAGAGGAGCACGGTTCCGATCGTTCCCGATACAGGTATCGACCACGAGTTTGGCGCTGGGCGTATCAACGATTAACGAATGAATACTCAGGCTCAGCTTGCCCTCGGGTGTCACGAAATGGGGTGACAGCCACGGGACTGTTTTCACCACCCCCGGCGTTGCGGCCGGGATGACGTCTGAAAATTCCGGATACTCGATTTCAGTAATTTTGGTGATGGTCACATCACCGACCTTCCACTTCATAGAACTCTCCCTCCTGTGTTGCGTTGTCCAGGTGTGTATAGTCTGCTGCGGCCCGCCCTTTATAGGGGGCCGGGCCGGACCGGGTTGGTGCCATCCCAGCCTTTGGCCGCATTTTCGACGATCATGAATAGTTTCTTGAACACCTCGTTGTTGTCCCACAGCTCTGTGTAGTGGCCGATGGTTTTGACCGTGTCAAAGTACACCAGTTCAGCACCACTGACCGTGCACTCAAACGCGGCTTCATACCCGAGCGCCCGATACTGATCATAGGCCGCTCTATAGTCTTGCGGCATCAGGCCAAAATGATGGACGCCAACCCGCCCGGCGTCCAAAAATTCTTTATACACCGAGGGGGTCTGGTCGTGTTGAAAGATCAGCTCAATCTGCAGGTCGCCGCTGTTGCCAAGGGCCAGGGTCACATCTACATTTGACGGCTGGCCCAGATAGCGTTGGTTCTCCAGCGGGCAGTGTTCATACAGAAAGAATGGTCCGACCTTCAACACGTCCACCCAATACTTGAGGGCCGCATCCATGTCGCTGACCACATAGGCCAGCTGTCGAACGGTATACAGGGGTTGTGTCATAGCCGAGTCCCTCCTTGTGTCACAACACATGCAAAAGCCGGGTCAAAAAGCCCGCTCTCTTTCAACCGGGCTTCTTAGCACACCAGCCGCTGGTACGGCTACGGGCAGGATGGGACAAGGAGCAGTGGGAGCAATTGAGCTTCAGACCTCAAGGCAAAAGTCGTGCTCAATGCGCAGCGACACCGTCCCGCCTTGAAAAGCTTTCGCCTGCGTCTTGACGAGAGCCGAAGCCTCCCTGGAGTCCATGAGACGGACGGCCCGCCCCAACCCCACGTCCAATGTCCGAAGTAGTCTGTGCCGGACTTCTGCCTTGCGGAATCGTCGTCCTCCGATCCGAATAACCACACCGGCTCGCTTCGCGAGGAGGGCACGCAACCCCTTCCAGGACTGCTCAAGAAAGGTCCAGTAAGCGTCTTTGCGGCTGTAACGGTCGTCCCGGATGGAATATCGGGAATCCGGAGTGGCTCCAAGAAATCACAAACGGAGCCACTGATCCTCACGGTAGTTCGTCGTATCTAAGGTGCGGTGGCGAGGTAATCACATCTGTGACACGGTCCCGCAGTTCTGGAAAGGCATCCGCGGCGCGCATCTGCCCAGACTATGCGGCCGCCTATTATCACGGGGGACGTACGAAATCGATAGGTCAGCATACGCCCAAAGGATCTCGAAAACGTCGCGGTGTGGTGGCACGTAGCCCTCCCGACGCCACCAGCGTACCGAATAGCTCGGCTTGGTACTGATGGTCCGCGGCATCCGATTGCTGAAGTAATTGGGGGATCGGTGAGATTCACCATGGAGAGCTCCAAGACACAGCGCAGCCAGAAATCGGTCCTCCCGGCGATGGCTCCAGTCCGGAACAGATCGAGGATAGCGGACTTGTTGGAGGATCGTAGGGTGGAAACACAACGCGAAAAACTCGTCAAGCGCTCCGCACTAGTTGCCGTCATCTGGTTCACGACAGACCTGCTAGAGCGCAACGAGTCGCGTGCGAGCGGCCTCAAAGGTCGGCGGATCGCACTTAGCAGCTGAAACGCACACCGCAACAGGATGGATATCACACCCTCCCGCGTTACGGTCCTGCAAGAGGGACTCAAACACCGTTGTCCCGCGCCCAGAGAACGGATCGAAGACGACGCCCCTATACGGACTTGTCTCGACATACGTTTTCACAAAGGTCTCAGGGAACATGGCAAAATAGGAGCGAATGAAAGCGGTGTCTCATGGTGTTGCTCTCGTGCGATTCTATAGGCCGTTACCCACGGCATGGCCCCTTCCAGGCAATCATAGGCTTCAACGATGACGCCAGCCTCCAAGAGCTGCTTGGCTTCCTCCACCTTGCGGGGAACACGCAGCCTGTGCAGCACGTTTCCCACCGTTCGCACGTCGTCAAGAAATTCTTCATCCGATCGGGCGAATGGGATGATCATAATATGGGAGGAAGTCCGTCACCAGAGACCTTCCAGACCAGCGGCTTTTGAACGCGCCGGGGTGGCCTTTCAGAGACTTCTTCTGCCAATGCTGTCCTGTTGCAACCTGCGCGGCGGCCAACAGAAAACCAGGCAGTTGGTCCAGATGTGGGCGAGCGGCAAAAACGTCGACTCGGTCGTCTTTCGGCTGAGTTGGCGAGCCAGTCTAGGCCACGATATACCTACCTCGGATTGCCTGCCAGATTTCTTTCAGCTTGGCAAGAAAAGGTAAGTGATCCGGCCTTGGAAATCCGAAAGACCAAGAACTGCCTCCCCCATTTCTCAGCTGCGAGAGCCGCGGTTGCGAAGTACTGGAAATACTGTCGTAATTTTCTGTGACGTCGCCAATGTTGGAGCAGACAGGCGGTTTCATGCCTGACACGCCAGTTAGCTGGATGTGGTTGACGTGTTGTCACTAGTCCACCTGAAGGCGGAGTGCGGTGATAAGCGAAGTCGGATCTGGTGGGCTGTGGCCAAGAGCCCTTGGCCTTCGCCCAAGGTCAGGTTGTTGTTTGTCTTTCTTCGGCTTGGGAATTGGGATGATGAACGCAACACGGCGGCTGTTGATAATCCGTTGCGTTGACTGGCCCTACTCGTCACGCTCCCTAATGTTGCGCTGGCTCTTCATAGGGAGAGGTGAGGATCAGCTGTCCTCAAAGAAGCGATTCGCCATGTTCCCTGGGCCACGGCCACCCTTGCTCAATTAAAAGTCCTGCCCTCTTCGGCCAACTTCTTGAGCAACGGGGCGGGCTGCCATGAGGCCGGGTCTTGCTCGGATAATTCGCACACCCGCTTGTACACTTTGTCCAGACCGATCCTGTCTGCATAAAACATCGGGCCGCCCAAGTAGGCCGGAAAGCCGTAGCCATAGACATAGATGATATCAATATCGCTGGCGCGCTGGGCGATCCCTTCTTCCAAAATCCTGGCTCCTTCGTTGACGAGCGCGTACATTGTCCGCTCGATAATTTCTGCACGGCTGATAGTGCGCCGCTCAATCCCTTTCTCTTTGGCGTAGTTGATAATCAGCTGTTCAATCTCGGGGTCGGGATGTGGGGTGCGGTCGCCTGGTCCGTATCTGTAATATCCAGCCCCAGTCTTCTGACCAAAACGGCCTTTTTCGTAAATCAGATCGGGAATCGCACAGTAACGCGCCCCTTCAGGCAGACGCTCGGGTAGTCCCTGTTCCCGACGGATACGCCAGCCCACGTCAAGTCCGGCTAAGTCGCCCATGGCCAGCGGGCCCATAGCCAGGCCCAAGTCGTACACCGCGCCGTCGATATCTTGGGGTAGGCAGCCCTCTTCGAGCAGGAACTGAGCTTGGCCGGCATAATAGTGCATCATGCGGTTGCCCACAAAACCGTCGCACACGCCAACCACCACCCCGATTTTATTGATGGCCTTGGCCATGGCTTGAGCCGTGGCCAGGGTTTCGAAGCTCGTCTTTTGGCCCCGCACGATTTCGAGCAAACGCATGACATTGGCCGGGCTGAAAAAATGGGTGCCAATGACTTTTTCAGGTCGTGTGGAGACTGAGGCGATTTCGTTAACGTCCAGCGTGGACGTGTTGGTGGCCAGGATACAGTCCGGCTTAGTGGCCGTATCAAGCCGGGCAAACACGTCCTTTTTTACCTCCATGTTCTCGAACACCGCTTCGACAACAAGATCCACCTCAGCGATATCGGTATAGTCCAGCGTCGGTGTGATCAGCCTCATCCGCTGCTCGACTTGCTCGGAAGTGAAACGGCCTCTCTTGGCACTGCGGTCGTAGTTCGCACGCACGACGGCCAGTCCCTTGTCCAGAAATTCTTGGCCAGTCTCAAGAATCGTCACCGGAATGCCCGCGTTGGCAAAATTCATAGCGATACCGCCACCCATCGTGCCCGCACCAATGACCGCGACCTTTTTGATTGCCAGGGGCTTGGTCTCCTTGGGCATATCGTTGACTTTTGCGGCGGCGCGTTCGGCGAAAAAAATGTGTCGTTGGGCGGCGGATTGCTCGCTGGCCAGCACCTGTCTGAACAGTTCCTGCTCCTTGGCTAGCCCTTCGTCAAAGGGGAGGCGACAGGCGGCCTCGACACAATCGATGCACCGTTGGGGAGCCTCAAAGCCGCGCCGCTCAACGTTTGCCCGTTGGCGTGCGGCGTCAAAGATGGCGAGGTCTACCTCTGTGACCTTGTCGTTCAGATCCCGCACTCTTTTGAGCGCGGCACCGTCGGCAACGAGTTGACGGGCAAACACCTTGGCCCCTTCAAGCAGCTCGCCTTCATCAACAAGCTGGTCAATCACCCCGGCCGCGTGAGCCTGGCTGGCTGTCATCGGCACGCCGCTGGTAATGACAGCTAGCGCGGCTTCGGGACCGATCAGGCGTGGCAAGCGCTGGGTGCCGCCCCCGCCCGGCAGGAGCCCTAGGGTGACTTCGGGGAGGCCGACCCGGGCCGACGGCACTGCAACTCGATAGTGGCAGCACAGCGCGGTTTCGAGGCCCCCGCCTAAGGCCGTGCCGTGGATGGCGGCCACCGCGGGCTTGGGTAAATTTTCGATCATCTCCATGGTTCCCAGAAAACTCGGCGGCTGCAGCGGCTTGCCAAACTCGGTGATGTCCGCACCGGCAATAAAGGTCCGGCCGGAGCAGATAAGCACCGTGGCCACTGTGGTATCGCTCCCGGCTTGGCGAAAACTGTCGAGCAAGCCCTGACGGACGTGCTGGCTCAGCGCGTTCACCGGGGGGTTGTTGACGGTAATGATGCCGATATCACCATCTCTGGTGTAGGAGACTGACTGAGTCATGCGGGGAGACCTTTCTGTATGGCGTGACACGGGCGTGACATGGATGTTAAAAAGAACGAAAGTTCGTAATAATACTCTCCCGTAGGGTATCTTCGTCAGGCGTGTCGTGTCTATCCCCTGGAGGCTCCCCCTGTCAAAAGTCGCCACGGTTCGCTATAGAACAGGGGAGAGAGGATCACTATGAAACGTATGTATCGTCGCATCTTGCTCGTGTATCCCGAATTTCCCCTGACCTACTGGGGCATGCAGTACGTCCTGCCCATATTCAACAAGAAATCTTTTATGCCGCCGCTAGGCTTAATCACCATCGCTGCCCTGACGCCGGATGAATACGAATTTCGGCTGGTTGACCTCAACTGTGGGTCGTTGACCGATGATGACCTGGAGTGGGCTGATATGGTATGTTTGTCGGCCATGATTTCACAAAAAGCCTCGCTGTTTGAGGTCGGCGATCGTTGTAAGGCGGCGGGCAAGCTGGTGGTCTTTGGGGGGCCGTTTCCGACCGCCTGCCCCGAGGAGTGTCAGCCCCACGCCGATGTCATGGTGCTGAATGAAGGCGAGGTCACCTGGCCGGCTTTTCTTGCCGACCTAGAGGCCGGGACCTACCAGGCAGTCTACACCAATTCCGAAAAGCCCGACGTCACCCAAAGCCCGACGCCCCGCTTTGATCTGCTCGATATCAATCAGTACGGCTCGCTGCCGATTCAGTTCTCGCGTGGCTGTCCGTTCCGGTGCGAGTTCTGCGACATCATCGTGATGTTTGGCCGTCGGCCCCGGACAAAAACGCCGGCCCAGGTGACGGCCGAGTTAGAGGCCCTGTACCAGGCCGGCTACCGGGGCAGTGTCTTTATTGTTGACGACAATTTCATCGGCAATAAGAGGGAAGTCAAAAAGCTGCTGCCCGAGCTAGCGGCCTGGAACGAGGCCCACGATTACCCCTTTACCTACATCACCGAAGCCACCGTCGATCTGGCCAACGATGACGAACTGATCGCCCAGATGGTGGCGTCGAATTTTAAAACGGTCTTTCTCGGTCTTGAGACCCCGTCGATCGAAAGTCTCAAGGAGACCAAGAAGTACCAGAATATTAAGCGCTCGCTGGTCGATTCGGTCAAAGCCATTCAGCACGCCGGCCTGATGGTCACCGGAGGCTTTATTCTGGGTTTTGACAATGATGGAGAGGACATTTTCGATCGCCAGATCGACTTCATCAGACAAAGTGCCGTGCCCAACGCCATGGTCGGGCTGTTAGTCGCCCTGCCCAGCACGCCTCTGTACACACGTCTGGAACAGGCCGGTCGGCTGCTTGATGCGGATTCCGACCGGTTTACCACCCACGGCGGCTTCACCAATATTGTCCCGGTCCTGCCGCGTAAGGCCCTGCTCGAAGGCTATCGCAAGATCTTACAAACGATTTACACGCCAAGTGAGTTCTTTGGGCGCCTGCTCGACACCATGTGCCGTCAACCCGGTCCAACCTCATCGCTCGCCCGAGCGCAAAACGGCCTGCGGCATATGTGGCGTATCCTGGGCAGTACGGTCGTCCGGCCAGCAGACAGCACCTCACACCAGGATGGTCTGCTGGCCCGTCTGCGGGTGATACAGCAGGCTTTTCGACAACTGCCCGAGGAGTATAAACGGGAGAGCCTACGGTTCATCTGGACGCTGCTGAAAAAACGGCCTGACCAAGTCCCCAACTCCCTGCACTCCCTGTTTATTGGCGTCCATCTGTATCGGTTCACCTTCGAGCACGTGCTGCCCGAACTCGACGCCCGTCTGGCCCAGTTGCCTAGCCCCGATGAGGCAGAGGTATGGGAGGCCAGCGAGGCGACCTCCTGATGTTGGACGGCCGGTCCCTCTCAGGTGAGGAGCGAAAATCGGTCTGAGGCTGTCGGTGCGAGACCTCCAACCATGCGGCCGCCGGCCGGCGATTGATGCGCTGCTGGTCCAGGGGACTTCCCAACACCCTCAGACTATGCCACATTTTTGCCAAGCCTAACAATGGAAGGAGAGCAGCGATGATTGCATATGTCACGCTAGGCACAAACGATATGGATCGGGCGACGAATTTCTATAACGCCCTGCTGGCCGAACTCGACTCTGACGTCAAGGTGATCATGGACGCCGGTCGCATTAAACTGTGGGGTAAACCCGGCGTGCCCAACCTGGCCGTGGCCACCCCGTTTGACGGGAATGCCGCCTCCGTCGGTAACGGGGTCATGGTTGCCCTGGCCGCTGACAGCCCCGAGAAGGTTGACGCCATTCACAAAAAGGCGCTGGAATTGGGCGGCTCTGACGAAGGAGCACCGGGTCGGCGTGGGGGAGATCAGGGTCCTTACATCGGCTATTTCCGCGATTTGGACGGCAATAAACTCAACGCCATCTGCATGGGCTAAGGTCGGTCTGCGCTCGCCCGTCTGGATAGACGGGCGATGTCGTCCCCCCCTCTTCTATCCGTTCGAAAACGCCTACCGCGCTCTGTTCACTCAAAACACGGAGGTGCCATGGCGCGCATTCTGACCTGTACCTGGGCTCCGACCACCCTGGCTATTCCCCAACTCACGACCGGTCAGGCCTCCAAGCTCGGCCTCGCCGAACTCCACGGGCCACAGCTGACCGAGCGTATGCTGGGTCCTGCCCAGGCCGCCGAAGCGCTCGGCATCGACTACCTTTTGGTCGCCCAGCGTTGGTGGGGCAGCGGGCAGGAAATCGAGGGGCCAACTTATGACTGTTTGGCCATGACCGCCTTTTACGCCGCCCAGACCAAACGCCTGCGTCTCATTACGGCCATCCATCCCGGTTTTTTCCTGCCCGCGCCGATCGCGAAATGGGGGGCTACGCTTGATCGGCTGACGGACGGCCGCTGGTCGATTAACCTCACCTCAGGCTGGCACGAGGCCGAGTTCGGCATGTACGGAGCAGAGCTTATTGAACACGATGAGCGCTACGCTCGAACGAACGAGTTCGCTGAAATTTTGCGCGGTGCTTGGACGCACGAAGAGTTTGACTACGCCGGGCGTTTTTACCAGGTTCGCGGCCTGCGCTTGGAACCACGACCAATGTCGCCTCACCTTGAGGTCTTCCAGGGCGGACAATCTGCGGCAGCTATGACGCTGGCGGCCCGACATTCGGACTGGATGTTTCTGAACGGCGGCCGGCCGGACAAGATTGGACACATTATTGAGACGGTCCGCAAACGGACGGCTGAGACAGGACGCCGGGTACGGTTTGCCCTGTACGCCCTTCCCCTGTGCCGCGAGACCGACAGTGAGGCACAGGCGGCTGTTCAGGCCATGGTCGATGCCCAAGACACGGCCGTGCTGGCCCGTCGCAGGCAAAAGGTCAGCGGTGCGCAGGGGATGTGGCAGCCGAGTGACGATCCCCTGAGCCACTTAGATAGCAACGAGGGTTTGGCCAGCCGCTTGA
This sequence comes from uncultured Binatia bacterium (SeqCode), assembly GCA_965214605.1. Taxonomy (GTDB): domain Bacteria; phylum Desulfobacterota; class Binatia; order Bin18; family Bin18; genus JAAXHF01. Next base: position 2,998,094 of record OZ243961.1, read on the forward strand.
TCGGCAGCCCGGACACCATCTTGGGGCGGATGCGCGAGTTTCACGAACTGGGGGTCGATTGTTTTCATCTGACGCTGCACGACCGGCTGTTCAATCAGGCGGTGCTGCCAGCGCTGCAGCAGGCCGCCTGGGCGCAATGAAACATATCACCTGTGCACAGGATATCCGGGCCGTGCTCAGACGGCTGCTCAGCAGCGCGCTGCTGAGCGTCCTCATGGCCCCTCGTCCAGCGCTTGCCGTAGACGAAGCGCGCCTTCTCGGTGCGGACCAAGACCACAAGAATTGGCTTACCTACGGGCATGGCTACGCGAACCAGCGCTATAGCGGCCTCAGCCAGATTGATACCACAAACGTCCGACGCCTCGTGCCCAAGTGGATCTACCAGACGGGCGTGTTGGGAACCTTCCCAACTAACCCGATTGTTGCTGACGGGGTCATGTATCTGACTACGCCAGGCAACCATGTGGTTGCTCTCGACGCGGCCAGCGGAGCCCTGCGCTGGCGTTACACCCATCGGATGGCCGTTGAGACGCTGTGTTGCGGCTCGCATAACCGGGGGCTGGCACTCGGCTATGGACGGCTGTACATGATCACCGCTGACGCCCGCCTCCTTGCGCTAGACGCAGCGAGTGGGGCGCTCGTATGGGACACGACGGTTGTCGATCCGATGACCGGAAATGCGGACGATTTGGCCGCCCTCAAAACGGTCGGGACTCCGACGTCCGACAGCTTTGCCCAGTGGACCCGGTTTGCCGGTAATATGGCGCCGGTGGTGTACAACGGCAAGGTCTTTGTCGGGGTGAGTGGGACCGGCTACAGCGCCGTCTTAGGCGAGGCCGAGGCGGGTGGACCGTCCGTGCTTGGGCGGGCCGGCACTCGGCGTGGTCTGCGCGCGTTTTTGTCCGCCTATGACGCTGCGTACGGACATTTGGTCTGGCGCTGGTACTCCACGGCTGCCGAGGGTTGGGAGGGCGAGTTCGTCGGGCGAACCGTGTTTGGTGACGTCTTAGAGCGCGATCTGGCCGCCGAGCGTGCCAGTGCCGATACCTACCGCGGGGCGTGGAAGACTGGTGGGGGCTCGATTTATTCCTCGCCGTCCATCGACCCCGAACTGGGACTGATTTATTTCGGGACTGGGAACGCCTCGCCGGGGTATGCCGACGCCAAGCGGCCGGGCGATAATCTGTACACCGCCTCGCTGATCGCCCTGGACGTCAAAACCGGCCAACTGCGCTGGTATCACCAGATCGTACCGCACGACATCTGGGGCTACGATGTGGCCAATCCGCCCGTCTTGTTCGATTTTGTGTCCAAGGGGACGACGGTGCGGGCCGTGGCCGAAGCATCGAAATCAGGCTGGGTCTATCTCTTCGATCGGGCGACAGGTGAGGTGTTGCGGCGCTCTGAGGCGTTTGTCCCGCAAAACGATTCGATGTTCCGCCGCCCGACTCCCGCCGGCCTTGTGATTGCGCCGGGTGCGGGTGGAGGGGCGAATTGGCCGCCGACATCCTACAGTCCCGAAACGGGTTGGCTCTACGTGTCGGCAAGCCACAATCCCACCTGTTATACGCTTGAGCCAGGCGCCGATGGCCATCCGGATGGGGTGGTGATCTCGTTTGACGAACAGGTCGAACGCTGGGGAACACTCAGCGCAATCGATCCCCGGAGTGGAAAAATCGCCTGGCAGGTCAGAACCGAGCTGCCACTGCTGAGCGGCTCGGTAGCAACGGCAGGCGGCCTCCTCTTTCACGGACAGTCCAACGGCGAGTTTGTCGCCCGCAGTGCCAAAGACGGGACCAAGCTCTGGTCCTTTACCACCGGGGCCGGGGTGAATGCGCCGCCGGTCAGCTATGGGGTGGGAGGAAAACAATTTGTGGCGGTCGCGTCCGGCGGCCACCGTCTGTTCAATTTTCCGTTAGGCGACGCGGTGATCGCGTTTGGGCTCCCGGATTAAATCTCTTCCACCCCGCTTGGCCCGGCAGGACAAGATACTTGTCGCTCTAGCTCGAACACGTGCTCATCCATCACGCCGATCGCGCGTAAACTGTCGGCGAGTCGGATAAGATACTCGGCGTTTGAGCCGCTCGGTCCTGTTGCGTGACGAATTTGACGGGCGATATCCAACACGGGCGCGGGACCCAAATACTCCGGATTGTCCTCCTCGGCAACGTACATGCACGCGTTGCCGAGCGGCTCGGATGCGCCGCAGTAAAATTGTACCCAGTGGCGTCGGAATCCCCCTTGTTCCCGCTGATCGAGGTAGGATAAGACCGAGTCGAATGAACCCTCAGCGATGTGGTAGGCGACTCCCCAACACACCGCCGTAGTATCGGCGACGAGGGTCACCACCCGTCCAGGCGAGCCGGGAACGCCACGGTGATCGGTCGAGCCCTGATAGAAACGCCGCGCCCAGCCACGGATATAGCCGATTTGTCGCTGGGTAAATAAAAAGCCTGGGTTCCAGATCAGGGAGCCGTAGCCAAAAATCCACGTCGTATCCTGCATGCTCGCCCCGTCACTGCCGGTGTTCGTCTCCGCGCACAGCCTCGCTCTTCACCTCTGCCACTATCATAGATTCAGCCAAACGACATCTTATCTCTATGCAATTCGTGAGCTTTCTGACACAGTCATAGGGCCGTGTAGAACACGCACGAAGAAAGGCCGCTAGACACTAGGGCTTTAGCCCTGATGAAGAGGCGCTGAAGCAGGCTGGTGCCCCGGAGGACAAAGCCGGTAGAGCCGCCGCGGGACCGGCGGAGTATAAAGACTGCTCGGCGAGTGGGGAGCGCAGGCTGTCGATCTTGGAGTGGCAAGCCGCCTGCCTGACGGTGATGACCGCAGTGCCCCGCCTCTCATCTGCGGCTGGGCGCCTTGTCCTGGGGCTGTGGAGCAGCAGAGGAGAGGAGTATGTCTCCAGATCAGGTGTTCAAAAAGCCGTATCTGCGTACAGCTATGATTCCCGGCTCGTTTCCCTTGGTCGGACCGGATGATGATCCGCCAGAGGTCTTAGGGGTCGACCACCTTGATATCACGGTGACCGATCTGTCCCGTTCCCTGCCGTTTTATGAAAAGATTCTGGGTGCCTTGGGGTTTCGCAAGATGATCCACCCGCACTACAACGGGTTTCACAACGCCTACCTCATTATTGGCATCAAGGAGGCGGCGGCGGAAGAGAGAGCCGTCGGTCATAATCGTTTTCGAGCCGGCCTGCACCATCTGGCACTCAAGGCCAAACACCGCCAAGACGTTGATCGCTTCTACGATTTTCTGGTGGTCGAGGGGGTGACTGTCTTAGATCCGCCGGCTTCTTACCCAGAGTATGGGCCGCAGTATTATGCGGTCTTTTTTGCCGATCCGGATGGTATCAAACTGGAGCTGGTGCACTATCCGGTCCAGTGGGGCTACTGGTCCACAACACAGCTGGAAGGCGCGGACGAGCGGCCGCGGAGTGAGCCTGACTAAAGTTCGAGCAAAAGGAGGAGGACGATGCCGAACCTAGAAGACTATGCCAACAAGTATCAAGATATCCGCATGCAGCGTCGCAATGGGATCTTGGAGATGACCCTCCATAACAACGGTGGCCCCATGGTGTGGAACGAAAGCATCCACCGGGAGTTCGCCTATGCGTGTAGCGACATTGGCGCCGATCCAGAAAATAAGGTGGTCATTATGACAGGGACCGGCGATGCCTTTTGTAGCGATATTGATTTCTCCAGCTTTAGCGGTGATCTGGGCACCCCGCAGGGCTGGGACAAGATTTATTGGGAAGGCAAGCGCCTGCTGGTCAACCTGTTGGACATTGAGGTGCCGATGATTGCCGCGGTCAACGGTCCGGCTCTGATCCATGCCGAAATCGCCGTGTTGTGCGATATTGTCCTGGCCTCGGACACGGCCGCCTTCCAAGACGCGCCGCATTTTCCGAACGGCGTCGTGCCGGGCGACGGAGTGCATCTGGTCTGGCCGCTGCTGCTCGGGGCAAATCGGGGACGCTATTTCCTACTGACGGGCCAGAAGTTGTCGGCCCAGGAAGCGCTCAATCTTGGAGTTGTCAATGAAGTCCTCCCCAAAGATGCTCTCCTGGCCCGAGCCTGGGAGCTGGCCGAGCAACTGGCTGAAAAACCGCCTCTGACCCTGCGCTACGCGCGGGTTGCCATGACCCAAGAACTCAAGCGTTTGATCAGAGACGGGCTAGGCTATGGGCTGGCCTTAGAAGGTCTGGCGGCCATGGACCGTCAGCCAGGCAGCTAAGCCGACCGACGTGCGGCTGAGCCGGAAAAACGCGGTGGCTATGGAGAGAGCCTAGAGGATTCTCAAGCGCATGTCGTCAGCTGTTAGAAACCGCGGTGGCTCGGTCGATATCGGTACGGACAAACTTCCCAAGGCAGCGGTTCTCTCCGGGGCCGGCCTTGCTGGTGGGTTCGGGGACAGTGTCTGCTCGTACCCGTGTTTTTACTCAACCGCGCTAAGGGGGAACGAGGTATTCCTGTGGATGCGGTATCGCGTCGGTATCCTGTGGAATTCGGCGCAACGAAATTGGTAGAAAGGGGGCGATCCCGCTTCGGTCGGCCATAATCCATGACTCGACCTCCATGACCGCAATCCGGAGGAAGAAGTGGGGGGCTGTGGTCCTTTCATCTCATCCATGAGTTGGATGAGTTGTGGTAGACACGGTTCGGGAGAATCTCGCCCCTTCAGGTCAGACTGTGAGCCTTGCTCTACAGAGAGTTTTTTCCTTGGGAGCATGCCTGTAAGCCGCTGATTTTCCGCCCTGGAAAGCGAGAGGAGCAGGATGAGCCGCCATGGAGCGTGGTCCCATCCCGGCCGGGCAGACCCGTTACCGCAAATCGCTCGTCTCCCACCGCCTCGCCCGCTCGATTTTCCACAGCCGCTCCTGCTCGGCTATCCAGCGCCGTTTCTTGGCCGCTTGCTCTCGAATCTGCCTCCCCATCCGTCCCGCCTCAGTACTCCTCTCGCTGGGGTCACGGAGGTTGAGCTCTCGTTCCACAATGCCACGTTTCCACCAGACCGCTTGCAGATGTTGTTTCGCAATATTGAAGGATGGGAAAAGAACCCCCAGGCGACGAAATCGTTCCTCTCTGTCCTTGGTCGAGATCTCGACATCGCTGCGCCATCTGGTGACCACGGGTCTAAAGATCAGCTCGGCGTAGCGAGCTACCAAGGCACTCATATAGGCGTCGATCAAGCCGCCTTGTCGGATCACTGCCTCAAAACCGGGCAAGGTTTGTCTCGCGATGTGTGAAAAGACGTGGCTGACGGCGACGAGGGATTCGTGAGCTCTGGCCGTAGCGTAGGCGGTGTCGTACTCCTGTTGAGCCAGGATTGCAGCAAAGGATTGCCAGTCGTGAGCCCCTCTCAGTGACGAGGCCGCGACCATGTCGGCTGGCGGCTTGCGCGGGTAAGGCGGCGGCAGTCTCTCACTGTCCCGAAAAATGACAACGGGTGGAATGTCCAACAGGGCTCGGCTGTGCTCCCACGCGACCCGCTCAGCATTCTTTTCATCCTCCTCCAGGATGGACTGAAAAGTCTGCCGTACGTCTCTGATGTCTGGCTTGTCCAAGCGAGTCCAGCCCCGGCGTATGCTTTCCGCGGCCAGATATCTCGCGAGCACCGTTTCCTCTTGGCCGACAAGAACGTGGTAACGCCTGACGATCATCTCAGCCGTCCACACTCCAAGGCCAATATCGCACAGCACGGGCAGACTAGTGAGGGCTATGAGAGCGATCAGCGTGTGGACAACAAGTTTGTGATTGGCCAGGCGTGTCCTGCCGTGTCTCGTTCCCAAATAGGACACACTCACGATCAGACAGGTCAGCAGGCCACACACAAACAGCCAGACCGACCAAGGGCGGAAATCTTTTAGCCCGATCTGAAACTGCAGCAAGCCGTGCTCAATAGGGCGCAAGCCCTCCGGGTCTAGGCTGTAGGACAGACCGCTGCACACGAAGAGTCCGGCCGACAGCGTCACGAACGCGATAAAGAGGAGCAAAAGAGCCGGGGCGGCGACTTGTCCCAGCTGACCGCCGCGGCGTGCTTTCGACCAGGCTCCGAAGTTAAGCAGTAAGACCACACAGACCGGCCAGGTCCAGACCAAAAAGAAACCGCTCAGAGCGACAGCCAAGCTCACCCCACACGCGGGCAATGCGGTCCTACCAAGCCATTTCCGAGCATGATTCGTCTTGGACAAAATTCTCCTGTCGCTCAGAGCGGTGTGGACACCTCGGGCTCTTCCCAGGCTCAGAGCCGCACGCGACATATCCTTTCTGACGACTCAGCGATTGGACACGTCCAAGCATAACGCTCAAGTCCCAACAGTTGCAACAATCCGCCGACCCGCCTATAAGGCCGAGAGAACACGCCTGGCAGCGCAGGCTGCAAAGGAGGAGCGCATGGCGACGGCGATAAAAATCGACTGTAATGTGGACGTTCCAATGCCAGACGGGGTCGTGCTGCGCGCCGATATCTATCGACCTGACGATACTGCCCGCCACCCGGTCTTGCTGGCACGCCTGCCGTATAACAAAGACCTGTCTCTTATCACCCTCTCCTTACTCAGTCCGGTCCGTGCCGCAAAACATGGCTATGTGGTCGTGCTGCAAGACACCCGTGGACGCTTTAAGTCAGAGGGAAATTTTATCCCGTTTGCCGATGAGGCCCGGGATGGGGCGGATACAATTGCCTGGTGCGCGGATCAGGCGTGGTCAAGCGGTCAGGTGGGGATGTTCGGTGCCTCCTACTATGGGGCGACGCAGTGGCTGGCCGCGACCGCCAACCCGCCGGCCCTCAAAGCCATGGTGCCAACGATTACCTCGTCCGGTTACCACGAGGGCTGGACCTACCAAGGTGGAGCGTTTCAGCAAGGGTTCATTCAGTTTTGGACCGCCGGCTTGGCAGTTGAAACGCTGGGACGCTTAAATCGCGCGCCGGGCGATGCGCGGAGCAAGCTGTACGGGACGATTTTTGGCATGCACGATGCCTATCAGCGGCTCCCCCTCAACGACTTTTCGCCGGCCAGCGTGCCGGGCCTGATGGACCACTATCGGGAGTGGCTCAGCCATCCGTCTCAGGATGACTACTGGGAAAAATGGCGCATTGAGTCGAAGTACGCCGACATGGATGTTCCGGCGCTCCACATCGCGGGCTGGTACGATATTTTTCTGGAGGGCTCCTTGCGGAACTATGTCGGCATGCGCCGGCAGGCCAAAAGCGCCCAAACCCGCCAACGGCAGCGGCTGTTTGTTGGACCGTGGCTGCACGGTCTGTTCGATCGGGTCGTCGGTGAGGTTGATTTCGGACCGAGCGTGCTGCTCGACGCGGTCAACCTGGGCGGGATGCATCTCAAGTGGTTTGATCACTGCCTGCGTGGCGAGCCCGATTCGAGCGCGCCGGTACGGATTTTTGTCATGGGCGCAAACACGTGGCGCAATGAGAACGAGTGGCCGCTCGCCCGTGCCATCCCGACCCGCTACTATCTGGCCGGCCAGGGGCGGGCCAACAGCCTGCGCGGTGATGGGCGTTTGCTAAGCCAGCTGGCCGCTGACCAGACCAGCGACACCTTTCTGTACGATCCCACGCGACCCGTGCCCTCGTGGGGCGGGTGCACCCTCTTTCCGGGCGCTCAGAGTGCCGGACCGTGCGACCAGCGTCCAGTCGAGGAGCGCGACGACGTGTTGGTCTACACCTCCGCTCCACTGAGCCAGCCGACCGAAGTCACCGGCCCGATTGAAGCGGTCATCTTTGCCGCCACAGACGGACGCGATACCGACTTCACCGCCAAACTCGTCGCCGTGGCCGCGGATGGACGAGCCATCAATTTGTGCGACGGCATTATGCGGGCGCGCTACCGTAGCGGTTTGTCCCGGCCGGAACTGCTGGAGCCCGGCCAAGTCTACGAGTACCGAATCCAGCTCGGCTCAACCAGCTTTGTCTTTGCCCCGGGCGAGTGTATCCGGCTGGAGGTGTCAAGCAGTAATTTCCCGCGTTTTGATCGCAACCTTAACACTGGCGGGGCCCTCGGTCTTGAGTCCGAAGGGCGAGCCGCGGTGCAGCGGGTATTCCACGGCGGGGCATGGCCCTCACACCTTGTGTTGCCGATTGTTCCGCCCGCCTAGGCGGGCGACACGCTCAGCCTAAAACAGACCTGAGAAAGGGACAAGCATGAACCCCAAAGTGTGTATCTCGTTTGTCGGATCGTCCGGGCTGGGCGGCTTCCCGGCCTATTCGCCGGAACTGGCCGCTGAGCTCCAGCGTGAGTTTCCCGCCGCCCGCATCACCCTCATCCAAGACCCAAGCCAACGCCAGACCGAGCTGGCCGACACCGACGTGCTGTTTGCCGTCCGTTTTAGTCCGCGCGATCTCCAAGGTGCCCGGCAGCTCAAGTGGCTCCACCTCGCCTCGGCCGGGGCAACCCATGTCTTGTTTCCAGAGATGATCGCCAGCGACGTGATCATCACTAACTCCCGAGGCCTCCACGGTATTCCGATTGCCGAACACATCCTGGGCGTGATGATTATGCTGGCCCGCCAGATACACGTGGCCTACCGGTATCAACTCAAAGGCAAATGGCCGCGGCGCGAGATGTTTGAGCTGTATCCGACCTTTTCCGAGCTGTATGGCGGCACGGCTGGGATTATCGGACTGGGCGGGATTGGCATGGCGGTTGCCGAGCGGGTCAAAGCGATGGGGATGCGGGTGATTGCCACCAAGCGCAGGGTTGAGGCCGTACCGCCGTGTGTGGATGAGGTGTTGGGCACTGAGGGCTTAGCGCGCCTCTTGCAAGAGTCTGATTTTGTGATCATCGCCGCCCCGCTCACGCCCCAGACGACCGGCTTGATCGGTGAGCAAGAGCTGCGGCTAATGAAGCCCACCGCCCACATCATCAATGTCGGGCGTGGTCCGATTATTCAGGAGCAGGTGCTGATTCGAGCCCTAAAAGAGGGCTGGATTGCCGGAGCCGGCCTTGATGTGACCGACCCCGAGCCGCCCCAGCCGGACAGCGAGCTGTTTCGGCTGCCCAATGTGGTACTGACTCCCCATGACTCGGGTTTACGCTCTGAGTACTGGAAGCACGCGACCGAGGTCTTCAAGCCCAATCTGGCCAAGTTTCTGCGGGGTGAGGCGCTAGACAACGTGGTCGATAAACACGGCGGTTACTAACGCCCTCTTCTCTGCCGACGATGGGGGAGAAGCCCGTGTCCTCCCTCCGTGCTGATCCCTTACTGCACAAAGGCGTCCCGTCCACGGCTATAGGCAAAGATATTCTGGGCCGAGTTCCGGTTCACGAGTTCCCGGCCATACATCGGGTGATACAGGCTGCGGACCTCGTGCTCGAGTTCGCACAAGAGTTTGCCCGTCTTGGGACTCACAATAGCCTGAAATCGGTACTGATAGTCGTTGGATTCCTCGCTGATCAGCTTTTGGCGCTTTAAGAAAGCGTGGGGGCCCGAAAAATCGGCCACATAGATGGCAATATGATGCCCGTCGTACTCGGGCAGGGGCTCGGCGGTTTCCCGGAAGCGTAAAACCTGGGAGCAACCCATAGCGACCTCGGTCACTGTGCCCCGGCCGTCTTTGACCACTGTCGCCGGGGCGCGCATGACCGTGCGGTAGAAGACTGCAATGCCTCGGGCAGTTTTGGGTTTAACGAGTACCTCCACGTAAGGCATGCCGAGGCTCATGTCCCCAAACCGCGGGTCAGGAGCGTGACAGCGGATCTGATTTCCCCACGGGCAGCTCACCTCAACGTAGTCTTCTTGGGCCGTCCAGCTAAAGGCCGTTCCGGCTAATTTGTCTTCAAGCCTTGTGAGCCGCCGTTGCAGGGCGTCGAGGTCGGAGACAACTAGACCGATGCAGCCGGTCAGGACCTGGGGGTCGCGGGTGGGTAGATGAAACTGTTGAGCGCCAACATTGACCCACATGTTTTCCGGCCCAACCATCATATACGGATCACGGGTCAGGCCGAGTCCTGAGACGTAGAAGCGGAGGGCCATCTCTTGGTCGGGAATCGTCACATTGACGTGTTCCATGCCGAGGATGTTGCCGACGTCTTGCGTCTTGCGGTCGTATTTGGGCTGAGCCATGTTTTGCCTCCTTTGCTCAGACTCTTTAGCGCTGATTATTTCCTTGCCCGCGTTCTTTTGCAAGCTTGGCGGCACGATGGTAGACTGACCCGGATTGAAGCGCCCATGGAAAAGAGGAGGATGCCCCCATGTCGGCACTCGACCATATTCGTATTCTCGATTTGACCCACTACGAAGCCGGGCCGGCCTGTACCGAACTGTTGGCCTTTTTAGGGGCGGATGTCATTAAGCTTGAGCCGCCGGGCAAGGGGGAGCCGGGCCGCAGCTTCGTGCGCGATAAGCCGGATGTGGACTCCTATCTTTTTGTGCTGCTGAACGCCAGCAAACGCAGCGTCACCCTTGATCTCAAATCCGAGCAGGGCAAAGACTTGTTCCGTGCCCTCGTCAAGCAGGTCGACGTTGTGATCGAAAATTTTTCGCTGGGTACCATGGAGGAGTTGGGGCTTGGCTACCAGAGCCTGCGCGAGATCAATCCCTGCCTCGTCTACGCGACGATTAAGGGCTATGGCACCTACGGTCCGTGGAGTAGTTATAAGAGCTTTAACTCTGCCGCCCTGGCAACCGGCGGCGCGATCAGCATCACCGGCTTGCCGGACGGACCGCCGATCAAACCCGGTCCGACCATTGCTGACACCGGAACCGGCCTCCACTGCGCGGTGGGCATTTTGTCAGCCTTACTGCAGCGCAACAAAACCGGCCGTGGGCAACACGTTGAAGTGGCCATGCAAGACGCCATGGTCAACTACGGACGGGTTCCCATGCGACACCATCTCCAGACCGGGGCGGTCGTGCAGCGCAGCGGCAACCGTCTGAGCCATGCCGCACCGACCGATACCTATGCCTGTCATCCTGGCGGGCCTAACGACTACATCTACCTTATGGCCACTACTTCGGCCATGTGGGACGCCCTGCTGCGGGTTATTGAGCGGGAAGATCTGATTGACGATCCGCGCTATACCGGCCGGGCCGAACGCAACGCGCGCTTTGACGAAGTGTACGAGTTTATCAGCGCCTGGACCCGGCAGCACGACAAGTTCACAGTCATGCACAAAATGGGCGAGGTCGGTATTCCGTGTGGCGCCGTATTTGATTCCCGGGATATCCTCAGTGACCCTCACCTGCGCGAACGCGGCATGGTAGCAACGATTGAGCACCCGACGCGGGGCGAGATCACCATGCCGACCTGCGCCGTCCAACTAGACGACTCGCCGCTTAACCTCAAACCCGCCCCACTCTTGGGGGAGCACAACGGCGAAGTGTATCATGATCTGCTGGGCCTGAGTGCCGAAGCGGTCAAGGAGCTGGAGGTGGAAGGGGTCATCTGAGTGTCCTGCCTGTCTGGAGAATAGTGATTATCTCTCGCACTGTGAGTTTGAGCAGTGCCATGAGCGTCGGATATTAAGAGGGCCGAGTTAATAGAGGAGTGGGCTCTGTAAGCCTGCCGGTCCGGACCGAGACGCAGGGGGACCCCCACGCCCACACCATAACTTGGCTCGGCGTATACCATGGCGCCACAACCTCCGGTGTTCATCTCGCCGACAACGTCCCCCTATGCCTTGACCTCGACGACGAACCGTGGCCGGATGCTCTGATCCGAACCGGACAAGGGCGGCCATTCTTTAGTTGCCGCGGACGATGACAGTGAAGGCGCGCCCGAACTGATTGTTGAAATTGCCGCTGGCAGCGCAGGCTACGACCTGGACGACTCTGGTCAAGGGGTTGGAGTGTCCTGCTCGTGTCCGCCCTGTTTGCCCCGGCGGCGGCTGGCAATCGCCCAGAGGGGTTCGTCGATATCCCTGTTTTCCCTGGACGCCTTTTTGGGGGATTCTACGGCTACTTCCTGTGGTGGGAGCGTCTCTTTCGCCGGCGGTACGCCTAGGTGCAGGGGCAATCGGTGGCGGTGATTGATTGCTCTATGGACACTCTTCCGTTCAAGACGGGCGGCCGACGTGGCGGGCAGCCGTCTTTTCTGTGCCTCTCTCCCTGTTTCCCGGTGCGGTCCTCGGGATGAGGCTGATGGTGATTTTGCCGAGTTCGGAATTCGCTAGGGGAAAAGCCCGTGAGCCGGAGAGTATTTTATAGTTTTCACTGTAAACCCGATAACAGGCATACGGCGTAGGTGCGCAATATCGGTGGGATTGAGGGCAATAGCCCCGCTACGGATAATGAATGGGAAACCGTCAAGAGGGGCGGCGATCAAACGCTGGATTGATAAGGAAATGAAAGGCCGGTCGTGCTGGGTCGTGTTGAGCGGGGCTCACACCGCTAAGTGGATCAACTCCAAGATTCGCAAGGCGTGGGAGGACGGCACGGGCGTTGCAGGGATTAATATCCACAGTTTGGAAGATGAGAACGGGAAAGCTTCTTCAATTTTAATCAGGATGGAATCCGTTCGATTTGCTCCCATCACTGTCTGCAATCATGCCACGTTATAACCCGCCCTCCCGGACCGGCCAAGACCGGTATACCTGGATCGTAAAGAACTCAGCGGATGTCGTCGAAGAGGTGATTCAGATAGGCTAGGATGCCCAATAAAAAGTGGCCGAGCACCGTGGCCGGGTCTCTGAGCCATGTTTGACACAATGCACGGGTATCAGCCAGACAAATGGCTTGTCGAAAAAGCAGGAAGGGCCATCAGCATAAGCCGGACCGCTGGAAGCACGATGTTACGCAGTCGATAGACATGGACGAGGCTTGGCGCATAGGCTTTGCGCCGGAGGTCTACCGGACCACGCTGGCCCCGGCCACCTAGGTGGCCGGGGCCACGTTGACGGCGACAAAGGAGCTACGGGACATCGGCCGCACCACGCTGATGGACGATCGCGGTGATTGACACCCCTCTTTCGTATATGTACCTGAAAGAGCACCGGGCACTCCAGCGTCACCTCTCGAAGGCCTTTCAGCCAAGTCCCGGTGAAACGGTACGAGTCGCAGGACTACCGCCGAAACTGCCTATTCTTCCCCGAGCGCAACGTGACCATGTCGGCCCTAACCGAGGCGACCATCATCGTGAAAGCGGAAGAGACGTCGGGCACCCTGATTCGGGCACGTGCGGCTCTGCAACAAAGGCGCAAGCTCTTCATCCTCGACAACTGTTTCCACAATCCACAGCTTAACTAGCCGGCCCGGTTTGCCGAGCAGGGTGCCATCCGGATCAAGGACTACGATGACCTCCGAACGCATCTTTCCCACAGCGCCTCACTGAGGTCGACGAGCTGATACGGCCAGATCATTCTGCTGACCGAAGCCGACGCCTGCTACTTCATCGGCGAGTACACGGCACGTATGCCCATAGCGCTACCAACGACGTGATCTCGAATTCCAAGAAGGAGATGAATCGGCGCGGGCTGCCGGAGCGGCAGTATAAAGAACAAGCGATTCAAACCGTCGCAGACGTCCTTCGGAAAGCCCTCAATCCGGATGCTCTCCACCGTCTGACCTTCGCGCCAATTCCGCCCTCGAAGGCACGGAACGATCCGCTCTATGACAGCCGTCTCACCTGGATGCTTCATGCTATTCGCCCCAAGCCGACTCGGGACACTCGCGGACTCATTACTCAGACAGCAAGCACGGAGTCTGTTCATCCCCAAGGCCATTCCTGAACAGTTTGAGGCAATGTATCGAATTGACCAAGCATTGGTGGAACCAGCGCCCGATTACATCGCCGTGGTCGACGACATGTTGACGGCAGGGGCGCATTGCCGAGCGGCAAAATCAATTCTTTCGGCTCGTTTTCCGAAGGCAGTCATTGTAGGGCTCTTCATCGCCCGGTGGGTGCCGGCTAGGGACGAATTCGGCGAGCACGACAACTGTGCCGAATATTGAGGAGTCTGTGCCTCCTTCCGGAGTCAGGGAGGGGGCGTCGGAGGAGTTAATATAGGCAATTCGTGTCCCCTCAAGCAGGTCGGGATCCTGCGCACGATGACCGTGAGCACTGCAGGTGTTCAGGGCTTGCGGGTTGACCTAGAGACAACGACTCCGCTCCGAAAAGGGGCGTGCCATAAGGGGTACGGTATTGGCAAATATTAAGGAACACCATCATCCGCAATGGAATGGCTGGCTCAAGGCCGCATTTGAATAGAATGGGGCGCTGCCGATCACCGAGCGTGACATTGAGGCCCAAGTGCCAAGAGGGCAGGGAGCGAAAACAAGGCAGGAGGCCGCCGTCATTTGGCCGAGGAACGGAATATGGTTCGCCACGGCCGCGTCTTGGAGGAGCGTGGAATCGGACCGAACTCGAACAGCTAGGTCCGCAGTGTCGCTACGTCGTCACAAAAACCTTGTACGAACGGGGCTTTCCGGTCTGGTTGCACGAGCAATCGGCGCCTAGGCTGAACAAATGGATAGCGCGCGCGGCGCCCCGTGCCGGGAGCATTAACGACGACCGGACCGGTGGCAGGGTGGCCAACCAACTTCATCTCGGCCCGCAGGAGGGAATCGCTGACTTCATCGACCGCCTGTCTGCGGCAAGACCAACCGAAATACGTGTCCAGCGTAGCTACAACAGCGACGCGGACTAGGCGAGAAAGCGGGCGAAATCCCCGGACAACCTGCTGTGCGACGTGGTGGGGCAGGCGTTTGATACGTACTTGAAGGATGAAAAGTGGGCATGGGTGGCAAAGGAGCTGGGGGACGTCCTCCCGAAGACGGGAACGGAGCAGTCTGAACGAGGCGAAGGAACTGAGGAATGCCTTCCCGGAGACGGAACGCGGGGAGGGGACGCGCCCGGCAGCGGCGCCTGCCGGAGCAGGATACAGAAGACTGGGAAGCCGTTCTGTACTTCCTGCTCCATCTCGTGCCTGTTGATGCGGTCAGCCGTTTGAAGCATCAGCTGCGCAAATGGTCCATCCTGGAAAAGAAGGCGTCACCGGAGGCAGAAGAACAGCGGTCACCGGAGGTCACCGCCATTGGACGACTACTTAGTCTCTATCTCGACATGCACGACGCCAAGTTCGAGGGCAGTGAAGGTGTGGCTACAGCCGAAGAACTCAAGGAACTGTTCCAATCCGAAGACGCCTTTGCCCGAGCATGTCCCGGACAGCTGGGGGCCAGGACGCTGGCCACTACGTGCCCTGGCGCGGGCTGTGGGAGATTTTGCGTTTCGGCAGTCTGAAGCCGTTGATGCCGATTTTCAGGCAGCATCGCATTACAGACGAGGATGTGAAGAAGCTGACCAAGACGGAAACGCCCGAGAATGGCAAGGCCTCCTCCTCCCGCATCGCCAGAGACCAGGAGAAGCGCGAAGCGCTGCACGACCAATAGGTGAAAAAGAAAAAAAGTTTTCCCAGGAGGACAAGACCGCTTATTGCGAGGCGCTGGCCGAGGTGGTCGCGCATCGGCATTTGGCCGCCCATGTTCGCCTCAACAATCACGCCCGTTTGCATAGCCTGCTGATGGGAGTGCTTGGGCAGTTGGTTGATTATGCTGGGCTGTGGGAGCGTGATCTGTGTTTTTCGACGCTGGCGCTCATCTCACTGCAAAAGAAGAGGCCTCAGGACAATTTCTTCATCGGAGAAGAGCGCGAGGCTCTGGGCAACGGCCGGATCGTTGATGCCCTGAAAAAATTAAAGAAGAGAGGCGATAAAGGGGACGCCTCTGTACAGGCGATTTTCTGTCAATTGAAGCGCCTGTTCGGCGCTAATTTTCTCGACAGTAAAAAAGGTCTGGTCAGCATTCGCAACGATTCTTCTTTCCTGAGACGTCAGAGAAGAGGAAGACAAAGCGGACATGTCCGGAAAAGGGGACGAAAAAACTGGAGAAATGAGAGAGGCGCCCTTCGGGAGAAGACGCTCCCCTGATCCACAGAGGAGGGCCGATACGGGACGACAACACAACTGTCCCGCGCATTTGCTCAGCCTTACCTAACATGCTAGCACGAAACCATGGGTCGAGCAAAACAACGACAGCAACGCATCCAGCACCTCGAAGAGCAAGCTGCACGGATACAAGCCGAAACGCGCCGCCTCAAAGCCCTCGTCAGTCAGGAAGAGCGGGAGCGGGAGACGCGGCGAAAAATTCTCGTTGGCTCTATGGTCCTCGCCCTCGTCGAGCGCGGCGAATGGCCCGAACAACGCTTCAAAACCACCCGTGCTCGGGCCCTGTTTGAACCGCCGCCTCAAACGGCGCCGCCCGTTACCGCTCCAGAGAGGACAATAGATGACTGAATACGAAATCGCAGCCTTAGCACTGGCTGAGAGCCGAGTGGGGATTATGCAGGGCCAACTCGCCGTCGCGCAGGCTCAAGTCTGGGTCACCGCCGGGCTTGGCCTCCTGCAGTGCCTGTTGATTGCGGGCGGTTTATGGCTGATGTGGGGTGGGAGCAAGCAGCGGGATCAGCAGCTGGCGCAGCAGGCCGGGCAGTTCGCCGAACTGATCCGCCGCGGCGAACGCCAGGGCAAGGCGCTTGAACGTCAAGGCGAGGCGCTCGAACGTCAAGGCGAGGCGCTCGAACGCCAAGGCGAAGTCTTAGCCGAGCTGTTGCGCCGGACCACTCCGAAAACCCGGGAAGAGAAAGCAAAATGAGCGTGGAAAAAACCGCCAGTCAGACGCCAGGCCGAAGCGGAGGCAAGGAAGGCCCATCCGCATGAGCGCGCTGGCCTTTGACGCTCATAAAGCGTCCTGGCCCTCAGGTAGGCGGGCTTCGCCGAGCCGCAAGCTAAGGCCGTAGTCATCAACCACCATGGGCGAAGCCCTTGACGACAACGTCGCCACCAAGGCCGCTCTCACCGAGTTCCGCGCCGTCCTCGAAGCCGAGATGGTCCAGGGGTTCAAAGCGCTCTACAAACCCGTGTGGGCCATGGCCGCTGGCATCGTGTCACCCTGGTCAAGCTCATTCAATAGCGAGCACGGCCGGAAGGCCCTGTTATCTGGTGAGGGATTTCGGAGTGGGTTGGATCGAGATCGGGCCGTGACGGTCCAATCGGCATGCCGTAGGGGACTGCGCCCCTACGGCACCGAAATATACGACCTCTTATTAGAGATACCCCTCCAATAAAGGGGGGATTACCCCCCGACCTGCAAGTCTGGAAACTGTGAGGCGCGGAACTATGTAGGCGGGTGGCGCGGCCGGCCTACCTGCACCAGCTCAGTGACAGCAGGATGAAGCAGCTCAAGCATTTCAAGCAGAATTTGCTCCTAGCGATCCGGGGTCTGGAAACGGCAGGCGTGATCAAGTCGTTTGAGTTCCGGGACGACCTGGTCCACGTCCGGACTGTGCCGAGCCAGAGCCAGCAGTGCCACTTGATCGCGTGCCAGCCACCTCAGCTCGGCGGCGGAAATAGGCCCGGCATTGAGGGACGCTGTCCTAAGAGATAAGCTTGAGCAGCGTGACGGTCAGGCCGACGATGCCGACAGCCATGAGCCAGAGCTGTTTGTAGAGCGCTTTGAACTCCTGGGCCATCTCGGTCCGCACAGCCGCGATGTCAGCTCCGAGGTCGGCCTTCAGGGCGCCCATCTCGGTCCGCACAGCCGCGATGTCAGCTCCGAGGTCGGCCTTCAGAACGGCCATCTTGGCTTCGAGAGCGGCGCGGGTCTCGGTGAGGTCGGCCTTGGTGGCGACGTTGTCGTCAAGGGCTTCGCCCATGGTGTTGACCACGGCCTCGGCTTGGCCCTCCGCGAAGCCGGCCTGTTTGAGGGCGATGACGGCTTTATGGGTGTCAAAGGCCAGCGCGCTCATGGCTGGGGGACTCCTTTCTCGCGATCCTAGCGGAGCGGGAGTTCAAACAGTGCCCGATCCCTGTCGCATTTCAGGGCGGCCTTGAGCCGTTCTTCGGGCCACTCGCCGCGCTCGACCATTCCCAGGATCATCGCCCCAACTAAAATCTTGCCTTGCGGTGTGTCGTGCTTGTGCTCCTACTGACTGGCGAGCGCCTTGAGGTAGTGTATCTTGGTTTGTCTCCGCCCGGCTTACTCGTCAAGCTACTGGATCCGCTGCCGCCACCTCCTAGCACGGTGCGGGGGGGTGAGCAAGAGCGGATGAGGCATCAGTCATCGCACCCTGGTGGGCTCTGCTCTTCCTCCCTCAGTATGGAGTGAGGTGTTTTGTCGGAAAAAGGTTGATGAGGGTTTTTGGAAACCTTAGCATAGATGATCGGGTTGATGGTCGGGATATGGGAGGTGGTATATCGCTCCAAGGTGGTAGCCAACCAGTCCGCCCAGTGTGGGTCGTCCTCAAAGATATCCAGCAGGATATTGGGAGTCCACGAGCAGAGAGAGCATGCCTCGCCCTGGGTCAACGCGAGGATCTTGTCGGCGGTCATCTTGACGTGGCGGCACCCCGGAACTTGTAAAAACGCTCTCCGGGCTTCGTCTGCCCGCTCTTCCTTACGATATACACCTGCTCGCTGTCCTCAATAAAATCCACTTCGCTGTAAGGCGTGATGCCGAGTTTTTCCCAAATCGGCAGCGGGATGGCAACTTCCCCGTTCACGGCAACCTTCATACATACCAACTCCTCTCCTGCCACAGGGTATTACTCACCCTTGTCAGTACGACGGAGCAGGCCCGTCGACCAGGGCCTGCACGAGGTGCGTCCCATCGCCAAGGAGATTCCAATTGAATAGCAGACCAAAGCCGTTTTCCGTGTCGCCGCCCGCCGCAGCAGAGTGCCTTCTTGGGGGGACCGTCGTTAAAGACGATCTCAATGCGCTCAGCGTTGCACGCCTAGCCGGAGATGAGACCGATGCCGCTCTGGAAAGCATCGCATGAGGCCCGGTCTTCTCCAGGGCAGCTCGAGCCCAGACGTGGGAGGCAGCACAGAGGAGCAGCAGACATAGGACAGTGGTCGTGGGCAGCCGCAAGCGAGACGGCGGCGTGATCTGAGTGCATGAGCCCTTCCAGGGGAGAAGAGGCAGATAGGCGCGGCCGCGCCTTAAGGGTGCACCACATAAGCCGCTTATCTCCGTGCTGCTAGGTGGGGTGCCAAAGGGACGCAGTAGGCTGAAGCCGAGCCTTGTCCAGGAAGACGGATATCGGCGGCCTCTTCTTCAACTTGCTGCGGGTAACATCGAAGAGGCTGCTCTCCGCGAGTTTTACGATATCCCCTTCCGGTAATGCGAAGAAGGCCAATTTGTGCCTACCCCCGAGCATCACAAAGAGACCGGGCGGAAAACTCTGAATGCTGTTGTCGGAAGCTCGTGCAGGAGCAGCTGTATACCACCACAGCGCTCCTGGTTTCGCCAGCACAGCGGTAAAGACGGGCGCGGATGCGGCAAGAGTCTGAGAGGGAGCACGATGGCGGCGTTCCCTCTACCGCCCTCTTCCCGCTCTTATCTTCTTCGAATCAGGGGGATTCCAATACGGCTCCAGAGGGCAAGGGAGATGCAGAAACCTTGCTGAAATGGGCCTTCACGGCCTCCGCGCTTGTGTTCAGCGTCGCCAGATACGCCCCCACCCCGCCCAGATCACCCGGTTGCTCGGCCGGCGGTCGTACCGCTTCCCAACAGGGTATGGCCCACTTCTCCGGGGTGGTTCATTCTGGCGGGGGACGGAAGAGGCGATGCGGTGGTTCCGATCATCAGGGAATAATCACGAAGTTCTGGAGGGCCTCTTCCCATGCAAGCGTGGTGGCCTCCCCTGGGCGGGGGAAGTCCGGGACGTTCACCGTCCGGCGCACTCCCCGCAGGAAGGTCTCCCCAAGCGTCGTTATCCGCACCGTGGTCCGGGCAAACTCCACCCCATCGGCCAGCGCCCGCACCGAATACGTGCCAGGGCCCAACTCGTTCCAGTTCAGCAGCAGGCTGAAGTTGGTGTGGCTAGCACCGCAAACCCTCCGGGTGTCTCCCCGGGGTGTGCCATAGGCCGCCTGCACCGGGAGGCCTCCCAGTTCCACGACGATATCCCACCCCGAGAGGAGCCCAATCCCGCTCTGGAACGATCCTAGGGACGGGTTTTCCAGACGAGCGTGGGGCGGCGGGACAACATTCTGAGGAGAAGACGGCCACGTCATCGATATACCAACCATCTGCCGTCTGAGCCGTGGCGGACCATAGAACAAAAACGAGGCGTATGCGTTCCCCAACGACATGACTTAAGTCAACAGCAGTCTATGTCCAGGTGGGCTGAGTACCGAGGATGGTTCTGAGATGTTCCTCCGCCCACCAGCTTCCACCCTTACGTTGCCGTGCAACCCACACGCTGCCCTCATCGTCACGGGCAAAGCCGTACCGATGCCAGAAGGTCAGGGTGGCGACATTGACCCCGGTCAGGTCGATGACTAGAGACACAAGATGAACGGCCTGATCAGGCGGATGATTCCCACGCGGGCTGTCCGTCCAGGCTCATCTCCCACTTCGGGCGGACGCCGTGCTTAACGCCCAGGGCCGCTCCCCCGACCACCACCCACGGGGGCCGCTCTCCATATCATCGGCAAACAACACCTCATCAGCTCCGGCCTGTGTCCCCGTCCACCCTCCGATGGTGGGGGCCAGTCCGAGCGGAAGAACGGGAATTCCTCTGCACCGTATAGCTGACGCTCCCCGCACTACGGCCGCTGGCTCTTGACGTGACGCGAAGCCACGCCGGGTGGCTCACGGTCGCCCACTCGCAATCCCTCCCGCCTCGCCCTGGACGCGGGCGCGGTCAGGACTCGGGCCGAGGAAATCGGCGGACGCAGACAGAAAAGCGATCCCACTCCTGCACGTGGTCCGGGCGGCGCGAATAGTCACCCGGTAGCCGCTGGCGGTGGCGGCGACGATGGAGAGCTGGACGGCGTTTTCCGAGTCCCTCAAGCTCTCGCCTTGCGTCTACGTCGCCCCGTCATCGTTCGGGTCGCCATTGTTGTCCACGTCAACGACTTGGGCCTGCCGGTCGGCCAACCTCGTGTCTACTTTATGGAGGAGAATCCCTTCCTCGGGGATGGCCTCATCGTAGCCGGCAAACAGACGGGCCTCGACTGTGTAGAAGTCAGGCGGCGCCTCCCCAATCGGGATCTCGGCCATCAGGTAGTCCGCCGCCCCGGGCTGGGCCAGGCGTTCGAGCGTGAGGGGCGTGTTGGGCAAGGCGACATACTGCCGGTCCGCCGGAAGCCAATCCAGAAAGTCTGTGTGGTAGGCGATGGTGTGTAATGCTACGCTACCATACTCGGGATGAGGCAATGTCAATGCCCCGCTTCCCATGACATCCCACTGAGAGTCGTACGTCTCCTCATACAGACCCGAAGAATGCAGCAAGCCCAAAGCGTGGCCTATCTCGTGCGCCCAGACATCCTGATGATGAGCGTTTGGAGGTATCCATCCATGTCACGCCCTAGAATCTCGTGAGCCCATCCGACGTCATGAAGCAGGAGTCTCCAAAGCCGAAGTTCACAAGAGGGGGATCAAAATCCCGGTTAAAACCCAGCAAAATCAGGGAAGAAGACATCTGCATCTGCGGCGGCCGCGCAATCTGTGGCTATTTTGTTGATATCATAATCATAGTAGCCTTCGTCTCTCTCTAGGGGAGCAAGGTGAGAAGTAGCGTCGTACAATTGTGGCTGGGGCAGGTCGTACCAGCCCACCACGAGGCTACCACTCCAGTCGACGAGCCCGGCGGAGACCTCTCGCCAATAATGGACCAGGATAGGCCGTCCCCATCAGCCGCTCATCATGGCTGACCAGATGCGGGGTGATATCTGTCGCATCCGCAAAACGGCACAGAAGGGCCCCCCACGCCTGGAAACCAGTCACGCCGCCCGGAGAGACGAGGCCGCTGGGAGGGGCTCCGCCCGGAGACGATTCACGGGCCAAGCGCCTGCTCGGTAAGGCCGTCGCCGGTGCGAGAGAGTTGACGCGCAAGCGCGGAGGACCGGCAGGCTCTAGCTCCGCCCACCGTGACCCGTTGGCGGTTCACAGCCACCGGGCCGCCGAGTGGCTGCAGGAGGGCCACGTCAAGGAACAGTTCGCGCTTCTCGCCCGAGTCTTCGGTCAGGACGTTAGGTCATGGCAGAGGGGTGGCCGGATTCAGACGGACAATCCGTAACAATTATGCTGACCTAGCCGCTGAGGAACTGCTGCTGGGCGGGCGGAGCGGAGAGCCGCCCCGTGCTCAGCAGGAACAGGACCACCTCGCTCTTCTCTTTTCGCCAAACCAGCCCCGCATCTTTTCCTCTCCTTATTTGCAAAGCGCAGGAGGGACAATGCTGCCCTCGCTTGGCTTTTAGCCCCTCTCTCCCCGCCAGTCCACTCCTCCTTGCTGTGGCCGCCGCCCCCGGCGGGGGCGGACGGGCTTGGGGGTGGGCCGCATCTACCTCCTTTTCCCGTGCGGGGGAGCAGCGACGGCTGAGCCGCCGGGCGGGCGGCTCTGGACCAGAGACAGCGGGCTTGAGACACGAATCCCTGCTGGGTAAAAGAGGTTCATTGGAAATGCTCTTTCAGGGAAGGCTGCGGCCAACCCTCAGGACTCCGACAGCTCGACTCTATGACTGATCGTCTTATCGCTTACGGCATCCCGTGACGGTACGGGAGCCCTCGACTGGTGGTAGGCCCTCCAGAACTCCGTGCCAGCCCTGCTCTGGTAGTGCGGTCTGAGACTGTAAGTGGCTGGGGCGGAGAGCTGGAGTGGGTGGGCGGCTCCGTTTTCTCTTTGGAGATACCAGGGCGGCGTTGGTGCCCCCTGTCCGACCAAACGGGGGAGCTGTGAGATCCCCAACCAAGCTCCCGCAGCGGGGGGCAATCAGCGTGTAGCGGGTCAGCGGCCTCGTTCTGACGGGCGTGTTGCTTTGATTCGCTCGCGGAGCTCTTCAACCACGACTCGTAAACTTTCCAGGGATATCTCTACTCTTTCTGGTCGGCCAGGGCATCCATTTTCTCAGCCAGCTCAAAGTCAAGCTGACTGATGCCGCCTACATCGTGGGTAGCCAGATCGACTCTGACGGTGTTGTAGACGTTGAACCATTCGGGGTGATGGTTCATGGCTTCGGCGACCAGAGCAACGCTGGCCATAAAGCCGAAAGCCCCGACAAAATCTTGAAACTTGTACTCACGGTGGAGCTTGCCCTCAATCACCGCCCAGCCGGGACGATCCGCCAGGGCAGTTTGAATCTCGGTGTCTGAAAGTCTGCGTCGTGCCATAACTGCCTCCTTTTGGGTATCGGGACTCTAACCTGACATAATCTTGACAGCCAGACAATAAGAGTGCCAGACTAGACAGTTGGAAAAGGAGGGGAACATGGCCCAAGCAGTCTCCCTACAGTCCCCGCGCCTTGAAGCCCAGCAGGACGACCTGATCGAAGACTTATTTGCCCGGGGTGTGACCGACGGACTGCCGGTCGTGCCGCCGACCGAAGAGCGGGTAGACGCCATGCTCAGCACGGTGGAGCGCGGGTCCCAAGAGATACTCGGAATGGTCGGACCCAACTACGGTCCGGCGACCCTAGAAAAAGTCGCGATTAACGCGGTCATGGCCGGCTGCCATTCGAGTTACTTCCCGGTGGTCGTGGCCGCGGTGGAGGCCATGTGCGAGGAACAGTTTGCCCTACACGCCATTAATGTAACGACCTTCTCGGCCACCCCGCTGACGATTATTAACGGCCCGATCCGCCGTCAGATCGGGGTCAACTGCGGCCATAACGCCCTCGGCCACGGCTTTCGGGCCAACGCCACAATTGGCCGGGCGATTCGTCTGATTATTCTGAATATCGGCGGCGCCAAGCCGCAGGAGATCTGTAAAGCGACCCTCGGTCATCCCGCCCAGTTCACATTCTGTGTGGGCGAAGACGAAGAGGAGAGCCCCTGGGAGCCACTGCACGTTGAGCGCGGCTTTCGGCCTGACCAGAGTACTGTCACCCTATTTGGTGGCCACTCACCATTTCAGATCAGTGACCACGCCAGCCGGACGGCCGAGCAACTCGCCCTGTCCCTAGGCTGGACGATGACCTCGGTCTGGAATCATAAAAACTTTCCGGTCTTTTCCGATACAGCGCTCATCCTGGGACCGGAGCACGCTAAGACCTTTGCCCAAGACGGCTGGTCAAAGAACGATATTCGGCAGTTTCTCTTTGACAAGATTCGGCGTCCGTACCGAGAACTCCGAGCTGGTGTCAACGGGGGAGAGGGGGCTGGCGTCAGCATGCTCAGAGGGGTCAATGCCAGCACCGAACCACCGACCGACGACACCCTCTACCCCAAGTTTCCCAAGCCCGAGAGCATTCTCATCCTTGTCGCCGGTGGCACGGCCGGCCGTTTTTCCGCGGCCGTGCCCGGCCTCGTTCGCGGCAGCTCGGGCAGCACCATCACCACAAAAGAAATTCAGCCCGCATAAGGAGGATCGTATGACACGTTTACTAGACCCGACCTCTCAGGTCGAACGCAACGCCATAGAGCTTGCCCCGCGACTAGAGACCTTGGCCGGGACAACGATCGGCCTGCTCGATATTAACAAGGCCAAAGGCGAATTTTTCCTGGACCGTTTGGAAGAAGTCCTGCGCCAGCAGTACGGGGTCAAGGAGGTCTTACGCCGCCGCAAAGTCACCCCGGGCCGAACCGTTCCGGTTGAGGTCAAACAGGAGTTGCAAGAGAGGTGCGACGCGGTCATTGAAGCCCTCAGCGATTGAGGAGCCTGCATTTCGTGCAGTTCGCACGATGTCGTGGGTTTTGAAGAAAACGGAATTCCGACCGCTAATGTTGCAACCACCGAGTTTCTGACCGCCGCCCACGCCCAGTGTTCCGCTCTGGGTCTCCCCCGGTACGAGCCAGTCCTGGTTCCCCATCCGATTCAGCCCAAGCTGCCCGAAGAGGTCCGTGCGCTCGTGGACGGGGTGGTTGACCAGATTGTGGCCAAGCTGCTGAGAGCCAAAGAGCGGCAGGCAGCGTAATACCGCCGTATAAGAGAGACCGGTGCCGACCATCATTGCCACTGACCTCGCCTTCCCCGAGGGGCCGGTGTGGACGGCCGACGGCAGTCTGTACATCACCGAGATCGGGGCCGGGCAGCTCCGCAAGATTGATGCAGACGGCCAATCATCCGTGTTTGCCAAACCGGGCGGTGGACCAAATGGGGCTGCACGCGGTCCGGACGGCGCCCTGTATGTGACCAACAACGGCGGGTTCTCGTGGCACAACGGTCTACCGGTCGGACCGGCTGCGGACTATGAGACCGGTCGGATTGAACGGATTGATCAGACCGGCGCGGTCCAACGGCTGTATACCGAGTGTGATGGGACGCGCCTGAGTGCCCCCAACGATCTGGTCTTTGACGCCGAGGGGAATTTCTACTTCACCGACCCGATCCAGCGCGACCCTGCGGTCCGTGAGCCTCTCAACCGGCCGACCTCGCGGCCTGGACAGGTCTACTATGCCAGCCCCGACGGGAGCTTCATCCGTCGGGTGGCCGGCCCCCTCCAGCATCCAAACGGTATTGGCATCAGCCCGGACGGTACAACGCTCCTGGTTGCCGAGACCTTTGCCGCCGCGGTGTGCGCGTTTCCCATTCTCGGACCCGGCCAGTTGGGCCAGCGGCGGCCGTTTGGCAGCCTGCCCCAGGGCTATCATCCGGACGGTTTTTGTCTGGATGAGGACGGCTATGCGTTGGTGTGTGGAGTGCTAGGCGGTGGCATTGTCGTCTTTGATCCAAACGGCAAACAGGCCGAGGTGCTGGCCTGTGAGGATAGAGCCGTCACCAACGTTGCGTTTGGCGGACCCGAGTATACAACGCTCTACATTACCGAGTCCGGCCTGGGCCGAGTGGTGACACGACCCTGGCGACGGCGGGGACTCGTATTGTTCTCTGATCGAACGGCCTGAGCTTGACGTCAGCCCCGGACCCGCTTCATTTCTTCGGTCAGCGGAGCAATGGTCTTGGCGTCAAAATAGTCGTTCCAGCTGCAGATCTTGCCCTCGCTATTAAATTCAAACCGACCGACCACCGGCAGCTTAACGGTGACATTGCCAACGGCCCAGGTTTCGAGCCGTTCGTTCATCACGGTGTTGCCGGATGAGGTGGTGTGCTTGATGTCCATCTTCTCCAAGATGTTCTTGTCGCCCTCAATAAAGCTGTCCAACACCTGGCGCACCCCGGCGTGGCCGGTCACCGGCTCCCAGGGTATATTGTGATAGCTGACGTCCTCAGACAGATATTGTACGCTCTTGGCTAGCTCACCGTCCTCCAGAGACAGACAGAAATCCGTCACCTTTTTTTCATTCTCTGCGCTCATACGATCCTCCTTGTTCTATGTCTCATCCTCACGGAGAGGTCTCACCACTGCCCTTCTCCTGGACCTGACGCAGGGTGCCGTAGGTGCCGGTCTGGGAGCCGATCCACACCTGTCCCCCCTCGTACAGTTCTTTCTTCCAGATCGGAACGGTCTCTTTGAGGGTGTTGATGGCATAGTGGCAGGCCTCAAACGCCGCGTGGCGGTGGCTTGAGGAGACCGCAATCGCCACGCTGGCCTGGCCAATATCGACCCTGCCGAGGCGGTGAATCAGGGCAATTTTGAGAACCGGCCAGCGCTCCAAGACCTGCTGGCCAATTTTGGTCATTTCTTTTTCAGCCATACCCGGATAGCATTCGTACTCTAGACGAATGACCCGGCGGCCCTCATTGGTATTGCGGGTTGTGCCCACAAAGCTGGCCAGTGCGCCCGCGCCCGGGTCAGCCACAAAGTCGCTCAGCTCCTGCATATCGATTGGGTCTTGGGTGATCTTAGATAAGATGCGGGTATGGTCTTGCAGCATAGCGCCTCCACTCACTGGTGGGATAAAGGCAAGCTCGTCATTGTCTTGAAGACGGTGATCCTTGTCAACGTAGTTCTGGGCTACGGCAAAGGCGATCGAACGCTCAAGTTCGGCCAGCTCAGGTTGCTCTTGGGTCAGCAGCTCCCACACCCGCCCCACGCTTGTCCCGTCGGGAAGCTCGCGGGTTTCTTGGGTTTTGCCAAGCCGTTCGCGCAGCGAGGCAAAATAGCGCAGTTTAATGCGCATGGCGCTCTCCCCGGAGGACAAACAGCATATGGCCGAGCTCGGGCAAGACGAGCTTGGTCATCGCCAACTCAACCGCGCCGGTCGAGCCCGGCAACGAAATAATGACTTTTCCCTGGGCCACGCCGGCAGTGGCTCTGGTCAGCATGGCGGCCGAACCAATATCCTCATAACTCAGCATCCGAAACATTTCGCCAAAGCCGGGAATTTCTTTTTCCAACAGGCCCTGAATCGCCTCAAAGGTGGTATCGCGCGGCGCAATACCGGTCCCGCCGTTGGTCACAATGACGTCTACGTCGGGCCGGGCCAGCAACACCTCGACCGCCGCCGTGATCTGGTCTGGCTCATCTTTAAGAATCTGGTAGGAGACCACCGGCTGCTCGTGCTCAGCCAACAGGGTTTTGATGCGTTGACCACTGGTGTCGGTGGTGACGTCACGGGTATCGCTGAGGGTGATAATCGCGCAGCGGGCCGTGCGGTGGGCCTTGTTTTTATGTTCGTGAACCGCCATAGCAGTATCCTGTTGGTTAAGAGTAGTCAGCCCCGGAGAGCACCCTCATCCTATAGCGTTCGCCAACACTCTCGCAACCCTGTGGAGGAAGACCCGTGGCCCTTATGATTAGAAAACTCGATCAGCAGCGACACGAACTCAAAGCCCTACGCTATCTGCTGGAATACCATCCCGACAGCCTCCAAGATCGTGAGGCGCTCCCCAAGCGAGCCGATTTTCAGATTGCTGACTGTCAGCAGATCTACGACGTCCTTGTGGCGAGCAAGACCCAGCACGAAGCCATCCAAGCCATTCAAGCCCTAGAGGATCTGGAAGACACCGAAGTCGAGTCGTTTTTACGGCTTGGCGGACAGTTCTATCATGCCTATCCCGGTCTGGTAAAAAACCGTGGCCAGGAGTTCCGAGACGGAACACTGCAGCTGATCAATCCCGGTGAAGACGAGTAGGCGCCAGTCCCCCTCCCCCTACGACACCGGGATATACGATCCCTCAGGTGCCAAGCCGGCACATTCTTTGGGGTGTAGAATCTCGGCCAGCAGCTCGACACTTTCCACAATGCGCGGACCCGGCCGGTTAAAATAGGCGTTCCCATCGGCAATATACACCCGCCCGGCCTCAACCGCCGGCAGTCGCTGCCAGTCGGGATGGGCTCTCAGCGCTGCCAGCTCGGCCTGTGACTGGGCAATCTTAAAGCCGCACGGCATGACGACAATCACCTCCGGCTGTGCCTCAAGCAGGGCGTCCCAGCTCAGCGCCGGGCTGTCAGTGCCGGCTGCGGCCAAGTGGTATGTCCCGCCGGCAATCTCGACCATCTCAGGAATCCAGTTCCCGGCGGCCATCAGCGGGTCGAGCCACTCCAGACCCGCTACCCGTGGGCGTTCGAGATGACGGGTCTGCTGCTCGACTTTCCAGACCCGCTTCTTGAGCGTGGGCAAGAGGTCCCCAGCGTGATTGTCCTGACCAAGGGCTTGGGCTAGGCGCTCCATATCGTACCAGATATCCCCCAAGCGTTGCGGGCTGAGCGACACAAGGGTGACATCTGAGGACAGCAAAGACCCCACCGCCCCCTCCACCTCGGAGAGCGATACGGCACACACCTCACACTGGTCTTGGGTGACAATCAGGTCTGGCTTGAGATCCTGGAGGAGGGCGGTTTTCATCCGATAGACACTCAGGCCGTCCTGGACGAGTTGTCGGACACGGGTGTCAATCTCACGGCTCGTCCCGGTTGGGTCGAGCTTGGGCTCGGTCAGAACCGGCAAACCCACCACATCCGCCGGGTAATCGCACTCGTGCGACACGCCGACCAAACGCTCACGAAACCCGAGGGCGCACACCATTTCGGTGCTGCTCGGGAGCAGGGAGACAATCCGTTTGGGCTCAGACATGCGCCGTCCTCTCTGCTGACATTTCAATCGGGTTCAGTCTACCATTGCCCCGCCTGGGCCGCAATGAAGCCCTTGCCCTCGCTGTGCAGACTCGCTACAAAAATCCTAATGCAAGCACGTAAGGTCTACATTGAAACCTACGGCTGTCAGATGAATATTGCCGATACCGAACTGCTCGTCGGGCTGTTGAAACCGCACGGGTATGAGCCGACCGAGCAGGCCGAGCAGGCCGATGTGATTCTGCTCAACACCTGCGCCATTCGAGAGCACGCCGAGGAGCGTGTGCTCGGACGCCTGACCGACCTGGTACGCCACAAAACTCGTCGCCCCAACGTCCGTTTGGGCCTGACCGGCTGCATGGCCCAACACCACCGGGAGCGGCTGCTCGATAAAGCGCCCTTCCTCGACCTTGTCCTCGGTCCCGATGCGTATCGGAATCTACCAACCCTCTTAAGCCAGGAGGACCCCGACGATCCCCTGGTCTCGGTACGCCTCGACCGGGATGAAACCTACGCCGATGTGTCTCCGGTCCGGGCTGAGGGCATTCGGGCTTGGGTGACGGTCATGCGCGGATGTGACAAATTCTGCACCTTCTGCATCGTCCCCTACGTCAGAGGGCGTGAGCGCAGCGTACCGGCCCACGCCCTCCTGAGGCAGGTCCGAGACTTGGCCGAGCAGGGCTATAAGGAAGTGGTGTATCTGGGCCAGACCGTCAACGCCTATCACCACGGCCCGTGTGACTTTGGTACGTTGCTGCGGCAGACAGCCGCCATTGACGGCGTTGAGCGTATTCGCTTCACCTCGCCCCATCCCTCGGACATGAACGAGGCGACCATTGAAGCCATGGCCAGCTGCCCCAAAGTCGCTCCCTACCTGCACCTGCCGCTCCAATCGGCCTCCAATCGCGTGCTGGCACGGATGGAGCGCGGCTATACCATCGAAGCCTACACTGCCCTCGTTGAGCGGTTGCGGGCAGCCGTCCCCGACCTTGCCCTTTCCACCGATATTATTGTCGGCTTTCCGGGTGAAGACGAGGACGATTTCCAGGCCACCTACGACTTTATGGAGTCCATTCAGTACGACACGGCTTTTATGTTTAAGTATTCGGTCCGCCAGGGGACCAAAGCCTCGAAGTGGGGCGATACCCTGTCAGAAGAAGAAAAGGGCGCGCGATTACAGAAGATTATCCGCCTTCAGGAACGCGTTTCCGCTGCGCTCAATCAGCGGCAGGTGGGCCGTCCCGTCGAAGTTTTGGTCGAGGGGACGGCAAAACGCCAAAAAGACTGGCTGGCTGGAAAGAACAAACAGTTCAAAACCGTGGTCTTTCCGGCAAATGGCGCCCGGCCGGGCCAGCTCGTGCAGGTCACCGTTGCCTCAGCCACCGCCCACACGCTGGTGGGAGCGGCACATGAGGGAGCACGATGATTGAGAAGCGGCTGACAAGGGGTGATTGAGCCCTGTCGGAAACGGGGCAGTCCGGCTCTGAGGACCGCGTAGGAGCTCGTCACACTAGTCCAACAACTCCTCGACCATCTCCCCCGGTCGCGCTAAGACCGCCCGCTCACCGCGAATAATAATCGGCCGCTGCATGAGCTCCGGGTGTTCGAGCAAGACCCTGACTACTGCCTCAGGGGTCGTGTAGTCGGCCTCGTTGAGCCCTAGCTCCTTAAAGCGTTTGTCCTTGCGCACCAAATCGGCGGCTGGGTTGGGCAGGAGCGTTAGGAAACGCTCAAAATCGGTCTGACTCAAAGGATTTTTCAGATATTCGGTAACGTCGACCTCGACGCCGCGCTGTTGCAGAATTCCGAGCGCTTTTCGGGACTGGCCTCAGCCGGGGTTGTGATACATCTCAAGTTTTTCCATGCAGATACCCTCCTGTAGAGAATGTTGGAGCCAGCTTATCTGGACCGGGCTCACTCTGCCAACCCCGCTCCTAGGGCTCTCTTGTCACCACTAGGCCGCTGCCCCGGAGCATGGGCGAGCCGTCAATCGCGCAGGCCGCGGCGGCGTTTGGCACCTGGCGTTTGTCGGCCCGCCCGGTCACCTGCAAAACCGCCTCGGCAATGTGTCCCATGCCGTGCAGGCGTCCCTCGCTCAGGCTGCCCCCAAAGGTATTCACCGGCAGCTCGCCCTCTAGCTTGATGCGGCCGTCCTGGATAAAGGCGTGGGCTTCCCCCTGCGGACAAAATCCGGCCGCTTCCAGCCAATAGAGGGCTGACGGACTAAACCCGTCGTACAGCTGGGCGGTACGCATATCCGTGGGCCCGAGGCCGGACGAAGCCCACAGTTTTTTAGCCAACGAGCCCCCACACGCCATGTAGTCATCCTGCGAATAGTGAAACAAGGTCCGTCGCCGGCTCGTGTTCTGACCGTAGCCGGCCACATAGGCGGGTGGGCTGGGCAGGTCTCTGGCCCGGTCGGCCGTGGTCAGAACAAGGGCCACGCAGCCCTCGACCGGAATATCGCAGTCAAACAAACACAGCGGTTCGGCAATGGGACGGGCCGAGAAGTACTCTTGGCGGCTCATCGGCGTGGTATAAAAATAGGCGTGGGGGTTGAGGTTGGCATTCCGGCGACTGTTCGTCACAAAGGTGGCCAAGTCCTCCCGGCTGGCCCCGTACAGATGCATGTAGCGCTGCCAGGCCATGGCGTGCCACTGAAAAATGCCCGTACAGCCATAGGGGGCGATAAACTGGGCATCGCCCGCCGCCCGATCGCTCTTCCACGCCCCATAGCGGCCACGCGGGTTGTGCATCGCCCGCCACACCAGAACGTACTCACACGCCCCGGCTAGCAGGGCATGAACCGCCTCAATGATCGGACTGGCAATCATGCCGGTTTCGACCTGGGCGTACCAGCGAATATCCGGGGCTAGCACCAAGTGATTCATGATGTATTCAACACTGACAATATCCTGACCGTCCTTGTGGCCAGCGCCCAGAAACGGCGCTTCGGGAAACGTTGCCAGCCCGTCCACCTGCTCCGGTCTGACCCCGGCGTCAGCCAGGGCAGCCCGACAGCCGTCAAGGGCCAGGAGGCCAAGCGGTTTTTCCGAGTGTCGGGTCAGCTTAGAATAGCCCACCCCAACAATGGCGGTTTTGCCTCTTCCGGTCCACATACGCGCCTCCGTCCGTGGTGCTGCTCCCTCTCGCAAGAGGGCATTGGGTCACACTATCCGAAACTGTGGGAGGCTGATCTCCGCGTCGACGTCTTCAAAAAAGACCTCAACCGATCTGCCAATTTGTACCTTATCCCGGTCGGCCAGCGGCAGGTTGGCGACCATAAACAGGCGTTCTTGCTCTTCCAACTCGACCAGGATGTTCAGATAGGGAATGTGGTCTTCAAAGCCGGCAATGTTCGGCTGGTGCATGACCGTGAAGCTGTAGACCGTGCCCCGGCCGCTCACTGGCTCGAAATCCAGCTGCTGCGACTGGCAGGCGTCACACGCCACCCGTGGGGGATGGTTAAAATAGCCACATGCCGTGCAGTGCTGGAGTACCAGGCGGTGGTGTTTGGCCGCGTCCCAGAACGGCTTGGAGAGCGTATCAACTGCGGGCAGCGGTTTGGGCCGTTTTTCCGACATACCGGACTCCTGTGACTCAGGGTGAGACCGAAATTATACTTGAGCGGCTGCTTTTGTGAATCTTCACCTGCATCGGCATTGCTGCGGCGACTTCTTCGACATGCGTAATAATGCCAACCATCCGGCCTTCTTCGCCGCGCAACTCTTGGAGTGTTTCCGTCACCATTTGCACGCCCTCTCGGTCCAGCGTGCCAAACCCCTCATCCAGAATCAGGCATTCGGTGGAGGTCTTTGCCGCACGCCCAGTTGCAACGGTCCGAAAACCTTGCGAGAGAGCGAGCGCAATGGCGAGCGAAGCCAAAAAGGTTTCTCCGCCCGACAGGGAACGGGTCGGCCGGGCTCGCTGCCGATTTTCGTGGTCAATAATTTGGAGATCAATCGCCCGACCGCGATAGGCAATATCAAACGCATACCGTCCGTGGGTGAGCCGTTGCAGGTGGCCGGACGCATCGCGCATGAGGGCCTCTATAGCCCCCCGCGAAAGAAAGTCGGTGAACTCCGAGCCCAGCAGCTTACGCAGGTCTGACGCCATGCGTTGCTCGGTTTCGGCGGTGCGCAGTTTTTCTTCTTCCTGCTCTTTCTCCTTCCAGCGACGTTTGGCCTCGGCCTGTTCCGCCTCTAAACGCCCGCGGTATTCTTGAAGAGAGAGCCTTTGCCCTCGCACCGTTTCCAGCTGGGGCTTGATATTTGCCCCGTCCTCACCGGCGTCAGCCACGCGTTGCCGGGCAATCGCCTCCCGCAGCTTTTCCCGTTCCCGTGCGAGCTGGCTTTGAGCCTGTTGCTGTCTGTCCCGCACTTCTTCCAACACGCGCGTTCGGGCTTGCAGGTCGACCTGCAGCTCGGCGGCCCGACGTTCGGCCCGCCCGTGATTCGCCCGCACGGCGTCTTCACGCTGCGATAACTCTAGGAACCGGCCCTGCTTACGTGACAGCCCGTTGAGTTCCCTTCCGAGGTCTTCAGCCCGTGGGAAAGACGCGTCTGCGGCCAGACCGAGACATTCTCGGACTGCTCGTGCCTCACGCTCGGCTCGTTGCAACGCCGCCTTGCGTTCGGACGCGAGCAGGCTGAGAGCCCCCTCGGCTTGGATTTGCCGTGTGGTGAGCTGGTTGAGAGCCGTTTCTGCCCGATGTCGGCCTGCCTCTGACTCCTTCCTGTGTTGCTCAGCCTGCATCACACGGGTCCGGCGTTGGATAATGCTGTCTTCGGGGTCTGTGTGCGGTGCGTGAAACACGGCAATTTCGGCCCTGAGCTCCGTGAACTGACGCGTAGCGGTGTTCAGCCTTTCTGTTGACCCTCGCAGCGCTTCGGCGAGCTTTGCCTCTTCTTGTTGGGCGCGTTCACGGTGGCGTGACAGCTTCCCCTTTTCTTGTTCGGCAGACACCGCCTGGAGCTCGACATCTTTGAGGGTTGCGCCAAGTTCGTTTTGTTGTGCCTGTAAAGCCTGCAGGGCTTTGGCAGGAGACGCATGGCCGGGGAAACGTGCCATGAATCGGTCCTGGCCTGCTTGGTAGACGCGGGCGCATTCTTGCAGTTCCTGCTCTGCAGCCGTAAGCCCCGCCCGTTGTCTGACAACCGTTGCATGGGCTTCTTGCGCTGCTCTCCGTTTTTGCTCCGTGGTCTGTTGGGTGCCTTCCAACTGCGCCTGCAGTTCCTGCAGACTGTTCCCCGCGTCTTGAGCAGCAGGAATTGTGCCGACGGGTGCCTGACATACCGGACAGGCGTCGCCAATGTGAAGCGTCTCCCGCAGATGGGCGGCTTCGTGCTGGCGCTGGGCGTCTTCAAGTGCGGTGCGGGCCGCCTGCTCCTGCCCTTGCGCTTGGGCGAGATCGTCCCCGGCGTGCCGGGCTGTGTGTTCGGCTCTGGCAAGCGCCCTACGGGTGGTCTCACACGTGGCTTGGAGCCGCTCTTCTGCCTCGGCCGCCCCGCGGAGTTCTCGGCCCAGAGATTCCGCTTCCGCCATCAATTGGCGCTTCTGGCGCTCGTCTTCTCTGGCTCGTTCACGCGTTGCCGTGAGCCTCCGGACCACCTGCTCGTGGAGAGCCTCTTGGCGCTTCACCTGATCCCGCGTGTGTTGGATGGCCGCTTGTTCGCGGCGCAACGAGTCGATCTGAGCGTGCAGTTCCCGCAGTTCCCGGTCCAGCTCTTTCCAGCGTTTTGCCGCGCTCAGCTTTTCCGTGAGCATGGCCACGTCGCCGGCTTCGGCAATGAGCTGTTCATAGGCGGCCGTGTGGGTCTGAGACTGAGCGCGCGCCTGCTCAACCTCCCGTGTATGTCGCGCGATCCGTTGTGTCAGCGCCTCAACTTCTCCCTGAGCACGGGTATGTTCAGCACTTTTCTGTTCGGCTTCCTTGTGAGCGACCGCCCAGTCACCAAGATGAACAACGGCCCGTTTGACGACCTCGTGCCGCGCTGTATCATAGCCGAGTGCCTGTCGTTCTTGACCGATCTGGGCTAATTCACGGGTCAGTCCAGCAACCCGGACTACCACCTCATCGGCCTTTTTTTTTGCTCCCTCTCTCTCTTGCGTACGTATCTGGACGTCTCCCTGAAGCTCGGCAGCCCGACTTCGGACCCCTACGACGTGATCGACCTGTTGGGCCACACTTTGCAGGACTTGCTCTTGCTGAGAGAGATGCTCAAGGCGTTGGTCAAGCTGGGCCAACTCTTCTTGCCGGAGTGTCAGGGACGCCTGGCTCAACCCGGCGTATTGGGCCAAGGTTTCCCGCCGCGTTTCCGCCCGGGCTTTGGCCTGGTCGGCCACGAGTTTGGCCTGGTCGGCCACGCGCGCGTACACGCCGAGTTCCAAGATTTTGGCGAGCAACTCGCGGCGCTTTTTCGGCTCGCTGGTCAGAAACTCGGCATAGCGCCCTTGTGGGAGAATGACCGTTTTGGTGAAGCTCTCAAAATCAAGGCCCAATAACTCTTCAACGCGTTTTGTGAGGAGAGTGGATCCGGATTGATCCTGTATCCACTCTTGCCCCTCACGTTCGCTTAACCCGGAGTCCGTAATCTGGCCTGTGCGGCGAACCGCTCGAAACCACTGCCGACCAACCGTGAAGTCAAGCACGACCTCACACGTCTGCGCCCCGGCTGAAATCACGCCTCTTGAATCCGCGCCGTAGCGTGCCGTGCGACCATACAGGCACCACACAATCGCGTCGATCAGCGCAGACTTCCCGCTGGCCATCGGGCCGGTAATGGCGAAGAGGTCGAGCTGTGAGAAGTCTACTTCATGGACCTGATTGCCTGTCTCCCGAAAGGACATGAAATTTTTGAGGCTGAGTTTTTGGGGACGCATGGTACTAACCGTCAACTCCTTTGGAAATCTCTGCCCTGCCGCCTCACCCGCCGGTGGCAGAGGTGGCCGGTGAGGGGACATGCACGCTCACTGCCATACCCCTCTCCCCCAAGGGAGGAGAAGGCGACGTGCGGCCATCAGGGCTCATCGCGTGCGGTGCTGACCTCTTGATAGAGTCGCTCAAATAAGGCCACGAGCTGAGGTTCGGGAGGAGCGTTGCGTTTTGATTTATAGTAACCGGTAAAAAGTTCGGCCGCTGGACGCTCCTTCGGATTGTGCAGTGTTTCGCTGCCCGTGTCTCTTACGGGCGTCTCTTCAAACCGCAGCGACACCACGCCGGGCAGAGCACGGATGCGTTCAATCAGTTCAGAAGTTTGGCCTTCCGGCTTTAAGACGACCTCGACCCAGGCGTTCGTGAACTCTTCGGCCTCAGACAGGATGGCCTCGGCCGTCCCTGTCCGACGCAGCAACGCCTTGCCGTGTGTCAGCGCAATCGGCGAGACGTCCGCGGGTTTGTCCGGATGCGCCTCAATCAGATACACACTCTTTTGTTGGCCCCGCTCACCAAAGTCCATTTGCAGGATCGAGCCGGCATAGTGCGTCTGCGCACTTGTCCTGGGCACTTTTTGTGGCTTATGCATGTGTCCCAAGGCCACATAGTGCACCTGACCGGGTAAAACCCCAGGATCAATAGGGAAGATGCTTGAGCGCCACTCCCCGCCGCCAAACTCCGTGCCGGCAATATGGGCGTGAGCCAGCACGATGGATACTGCATTGCGATCCTTCTGGTGCATTGCTCCTTTCAAGGCGTCCAGATAGTTCTTAACCTCACTCTGATAGGAACTCAGACGTTCGGTCTCGCTTTTGTCCGTTCCTTCGGCCGCGGTCAGAACGTGGTGGGGATGGAGGTAGGGCAGACAACCCACCAGCGCGCGCTCTCCCCCCTCCCGTTGAGGAATGGAAACAATGAGATCCAAAGGGTCTACGCTGAGGTCGGCCATCATATACACGCGGAGCAAATCGCCCAGAGGTTTGAGAGTGCGCAGGCGGGCGGCGTCATCGTGATTGCCCGGAATGACAACCGAGACGATATTCTCGCGGGCGAGTTGGGCCAGGGTCTGAGCCACGAGTTCCTCAGCAGCAAGGGGCGGCCGCCGCTCATGGAAGATGTCGCCGGTGACCAGAACGGCATCGACCTGTTCGCGCCTGGCAATATCAATAAGCTCGGCAAACACGGCCTGGTGTTCATCCATCCGGGAGCGACTGCGAATGGTCCGGCCAACGTGCCAGTCTGAGGTATGGAGAAACTTCATGGCCGGCTTCCTAATACTCACTTTCCCGGACCCGGGCCAGTTTCAGACTCGGCTTGGGCAGCTTCTGCTCCTCAACCCGGGTCGCCCAGGCCGGCTTGGGAAAGCGGACCGGGACAGGCGTTGGGATATCCGGCTGCGAGACGATCATCCGGCCTGAGGTCAAAATGACTGCCCGCTGACGGAGTGTGGCGGGCAGGAAGCCGTACTCGGCGCGTTCGGCCTCGGCCGCGTCTAAGCGTCCGACAATCCGAAACGCCGGGTTGGCCACAATCCGGCGCTCCACCTCAGACGCCGTTTGCTGCGCGCCGATCAGGATCGTGCCGCTCGACCGGCCCCGCTCGGCAATTTCCAGCAGTCGCTCGCGAATCGGCGACCAGCCGTCGCGCGGGGCATAGCGGTTGAGCTCATCGACCACAATGAAACACAGCGGTTCGGCCGAGCCGGTGTCCTCTTTTTCCTGCTGAATCTGCTGCAGAACCGAGCCGACCACAAAACCCTTGCCAATTTCAGACAGCCCGGTCAGGCTGACCACCGTCACCTGCTTTTTGCGCCAGTTGATGCTGTGGGCGTTCGGGTCGGCGTCGGCCGGATCGCGAATGATATGGGCGACCTTGTCTTCGGCACTGTACATCCGTCGTTGAAAAGCCCCGATTGTGCCCTGGGCGTGATTGGTGCTCGCAGCGAGAGCTTCCATGGCTCGCAGCAGGGTCGGAAAGTCCCGGATCTCGTGCTCCTCCGGGACCGCTCCGGCGTCTTGCTCAGCGTTTGCCCCTTGCCCTCTCCCCTTTTTTTCGGCTTTGTCGATCGGCAGAAATACGCTTGGTCCCGGCCCGTCGTGTTTGTCCGCAGTCTCGGCCGCCTCACTCAGGCGACGTTCCATCTGGTAGATCAGGCTCGATAACAGTGAGGCTTCGTCTCCGCTGTCGGTAAACAGATAGCGCAGCAAACGCTCACGGCAAAAGTCGCGGACGGTCCAAAAGTAGGGCGTGACCTCATCGGCCGGGCGGGAGCCGACCCGAGGCATAATCGAGCTGCGGGCCTGCTCTGTTGGCGGCACATAGAACTGGACCGAATCAAACGGCGCGGCCGGCAGACCCATGGTCTCGTACTCGCTTTCGTCTTCGAGACCGATGGCGTTGCTAGGTTTATCAAGGAAGAGCAAATCCTCGCCCTTGACGTTAAAGATAATCGCGTGGGTGTTCTTGGCGTCGTTCAGCTGACCGCAGTGCAGTAAACTGTGGAGCAGAAAGGTTGCGTAGGTTGTTTTGGTTGCAATACCCGACACGCCGCTGATGTTCATGTGGGCGCCTTTGCGGCCGTTCAGAAAATCGAGATTGCCGTACACCACCTCTTGTCCGGACAAAGACAGCCCGATTGGAAACTTGTACTCCATTTTGTCCATAAAGAGGGCTTGAGCGTACTCTTCTCCACGGACCACCCGGACCGTATTGCCCGGCAGCGGCGGATAGTAATACTCGGGCTCCAAGCGGGTGACTTTGACATGAGCGGCAATTGACAGCTCGACCGGCAGACCCTGCTCAGCCTCAACCACGTCCGAGTCAAACATCGAGCCCTGATGGCGCGAACGGATCATATCGACCATGCCAAACAGCTTGAGGGCCCCCTGCGGCGATTGGGTTTCGACCACCACCGCCTCGTCAACCTGCACGGCTTCGCCCTCCTCCAACAAGACCCAGAATTCCAGCGGGGTGGCGTCCTGCGTCCCAATCACTTTGCCCATGGTTTATCCTTCACTCTCAGCCCTGCTGGTTGCGCAGCAGGGCTTTTTCAATGCCGCGTCGGATAAGCTGCGGCTCGCCGAGCCGGCGTCGCAGCTGACGCTCTAAACCGCCGACCGGCAGCAGGTTTTGCGGTGCACGGGGATCTTTGGGCGCCCGCGAGGCTAGGCGAAAGACTTTAATGCTCGCCTGGTCGAGTAGCCCGATTGCCTTCCGGGGGCCGAGCGAAGCTTTGACTTCGAGCCGTACGAGGCCGGCAAACGTATGCTCAATCAGGCGCGGCTGGGTCAGGCGCAGATAGCACGAGAACACATCGTAGCTCTCCCGCTTGCTCCCGCCCTGAATCCGAAAGAGGGGGGTGCGCTCGCCCGGCTGGAGCTGTTCTAGGATCTGGGTGCGCTGGTTTGACAGATACATGCGATGGATCGACTTGATCACCCCGACGACCGATGAGCTCCCGCCGATATAGGTCAGATTGCCGTCGGCCAAAATCAGTTTGTCTGGTCCCGACAGCTGCTCGGCAATGGCCGATTCGGCCTGGCGCATTTCGGTCATCAGCGCCTCACTCAGTTTGTCCTGCGTCGTCGCCTTTGAGCTGAGGCTGGCGTAGCCAAGGGGAGGGCCACTGCCGGCCGGAACAAAAAAGGGGTCCGGCCCGGATTGGCCGCCGCCGGTGATAAACAGGCGTTTGACGTGGATGGGCCCTATGGTGACCTGGTGATCAACCATCACGGCTCCGCTGGCCAGCGAACAGAATAGCCCCAGAAAACGGTTCTCGCCCTGGCTCACAACCGCTCGGGCGTCGGTGCGCATGACCCCG
Organism: uncultured Binatia bacterium (SeqCode); assembly: GCA_965214605.1. Taxonomy (GTDB): domain Bacteria; phylum Desulfobacterota; class Binatia; order Bin18; family Bin18; genus JAAXHF01. The sequence goes on from OZ243961.1 coordinate 3,037,732, forward strand.
TCCACGACCGCGGTCATGGCCGGTAGACTAGGCGGCTGGGGACGCTGCGCTTTCCACGGGACGTCTTCGACCGGATCCTCTAGGGCTTGGACCGTAGTTTCTGCGCTATTGGCCTCGCGCGGAACCGAAATCTGGCCCGCATAATCGCCGCCCCACGGGTCTAAGGCGATACGCATCCCTTTTTCCTCCGCTGACCCAAATAGAGAACGTCACCCATGAGCCCAGGATCTCCCCCCATTCTCCAGGACAGGTCACGTTTTCGGTCCGGGGGGAGGCGGATCGACTTCAGGGCCGGACCTGGCAGCTCAGCATGGCCGTGCCAACAATCACCCGGTCACCGTTCTGGTTTTCTATTACTACGTCACAGTCAACAGAGCCGACGCCGTCTTCGAGTTTTTTCTCCGTCACCATGCCCCAACAACTCAGTCTATCGCCGTGCGCGACCGGAGTCCGAAAGCTGGTGTGCAGCATGGTGATACGCCAGCCAATAAAATGATTTTTCAGGACCTTGGCCAGAAAGGAGGCACACAACGGACCCGGCACGATCGGCCTGGCAAAGCCGACCTGGCGCGCCCGTTCGGGATTGATGAAGCGCTGGTCCGTCACCTGCGCCGCCACCGCGTAGCGGCGTACAAGGTCGGTTGTCGGAACCCAGCTGACGGGGCCGATCTCATCGCCAAATTCAACCGTATCAAAGGGCAGAGGGGACGTATCCATAGCGTGCGGCAGTGTGGTGGTTAGATCTTTTTGTGCGGCGAGCGGACCATCTGGCGTTCGCGTAAAATCATCACCGTCCTGCCGCTCTCCTCTTTGACTCGCAGTTCGCGCACAATGACGCCAAGCGGGCCGCTGCGACCGGTCTTCTCGTAGACGTCGGCGAGGCGTGCCGTGATCGTATACGTCCGGCCGGCATAGATTTCATCGTAAAACTCGAACTCTTGGCCGGCGTACAGGCTGGCCAGACCCGGAGCGAGCGGAATTTCCGGGACAATCTTATTCCCCCGCAGATGCATACAGTAGGTCGGGGGAGCGATGACGTTTGGGTAGCCGGCTCGACGGGCGGCCTCGGGGTCGAGGTAGAGCGGGTTGAGGTCATCCACGGCCTCGGCAAATCCCCGGATGTCGTCTGCGGTTACCGCAAATTTGCCGACCTCACTCTCTTTGTGCATGAGATCTTCAGGGACCTTGATCATTGCCATAGGGTACACTCAGCGAGCCGCCACGCAAGGAGCGGCTCTCCAGCCTCAGAGAAGGACAACTCTACTCGGCGATTTTCTCGTAAAACTCCAGTTCTGGAGCGCCGTCGAGCAGGGCGCCTAGGTTCACCCCGAGTTCGCCCAGATGTTTCCGATGGGCCTCAAAGGCGGCGTCATCCGTATACTCTTCGTAGAACAGAAAGACCCGAGGATCTTTCTTGGATTTACAGAACGTGTAGGCGTGGTTCCCGGGTTCTTTGCGCACCTCGGCAACGACCTTATCCCGCATCGTGGCCTCGAACTCTCCCTCTTTCCCCTCTTTGATTTTCAGTTTGGCGGTTAAGGTGACCATAGCCTTCCTCCTTTTTTCGGACGAGATACGCTCCTTTTTGCCTGACTAGGGGGGCTTTGGCAACTCCTGCACGCGTGTCGGCGGCTAGCAGGAGCCGATCAATTGGCGTACCATTGCGGCCACGAAAGGAGCGAACAGACTATGAAAGCTGCCGTTTTGTACGAGCCTGGTACCCCCCTGGTTATTGAAGATTTGCAACTCGATCCGCCAAAAGCCGGAGAGGTCAAGGTCCGGGTCGCCGCCAACGGGGCCTGCCACAGCGATCTGCACGTGATGACCGGTGACATGCGCCAACCCCTCCCCATAGTCTTAGGACACGAGGGGGCGGGGGTGGTTGAAGAAGTCGGGGCCGGGGTGACGTCGGTCAAAGAGGGCGACCATGTGGTCCTGTCTTTTAACCCGGTGTGCGGCACTTGCCTGTACTGTACCCAGGGTAGCCCGCACCTGTGCGAAACTCGGCCCACGACCGCCGGCGTACTGATCGACGGCACGATCCGTTTACATAAAAATGGGGCGGATATTCACCACTTTGCCTTTACCGCGTCTTTTGCCGAAGAGACAGTCGTGCACGAGAGCTGCGCGATTAAAATCCGAGACGACGTGCCCCTGGACCGGGCTTGTTTTGTTGGCTGCGGAACCATGACCGGGGTTGGGGCGGCGATTAACACCGCCCAGGTGCAGCCGGGCAGCACGGTCGCCGTTATCGGCTGCGGCGGGGTTGGTCTGAACGTGATTCAGGGTGCGGCCATTGCAGGGGCACGCCAGATCATTGCGGTTGACCTGCTCGACAACAAGCTCGAATTTGCCAAAACCTTTGGCGCCACCCACTGTGTCAACCCGTCTCGGGACGACGCCTTGCCGGCCGTGCTAGAGCTGACCCAGGGGCGCGGGGTGGATTACGGGTTTGAGGTCATCAGCACGCCCAAGACGATTGAGCTGGCCTTTAAGATGACTGCTCGGGGCGGCATCTGCACGATTGTCGGCGTCTCGCCGGACGGCTCTCGCATTTCGCTCAACCCCAACGTCTTTATGATGATGGAGAAAAAACTCCAGGGCTCATACTACGGCTCAACCCGGCCACGCGTTGACATGCCCCGTCTGATCGACATGTATATGGACGGCCGGCTCAAAATCGATGAGCTCGTCTCAAAGACGCTGCCGCTCGAGCAGGTCAACGACGCCTACGATCTGCTCAAACAGGGCGCGGTGGCGCGGAGCGTGATTACGTTCTCCTAGGCCGGGGATGTCTCTTTAATCGGCCACCGCGGGCCGTGTCGCCGGCTGTGGCACGGGCACGCTACTACTGCCCAGGACGCAGCAGACGCCGATCAGGCCGCCGCCGATCAGGCCGCCGCTCACAAACGCGCTGGCCAAGCCGAAGTGACTGGCCAGCGTGCCAAACAGGGCCGGGCCGACCATCATGCCGGCTCCGTGAGCCATCATCAGGATACTCATGACCGTTCCCATACCGTAGCGCTGTCCCTGCTCCATGGCCACCGCGGTATGAGACGGAAAGGCCAGCCCGTACATGGCTCCGACCCAGATATTGAGTATCAGCAACTGCCAGAACTCTTGGGCCAGAGGGAAACAGGCCAGGGCTCCGACACTTCCCAGCCCTCCCAGCGCCATGAGGTAGGTTTTGTTGATCCGGTCGGCTAAGCGGCCGCACGGTGTCTGGAGCAAGGTGCTGACAATCACGTTCAAGGAAATCAGAATGCCGACCTCGGTCGTGCTGAGCGGCAGCAGACGGGTGGCCAAGAGGGGCAGAAACACCCAGGTCAGGGCGTTGCTCAGGGCGTACGAAAAACGAAAACAGGCCGCCCCAACAATCGGCCGACAGGTCAACAGGCTGCGCAAGACAGCGTGTGGGCGCGCCTCGGCGCTGTTGCTCTTAACACGCGGCAGGAACAGGCCAAGGGATGCCAGGGCGGCCACACTGAGGCCGCCCATAATCAGAAAATTGACCTCCATGCCCCACAGGTCTTTAATGACCCCGCCCAGCAGCGGCCCGGCCGCAATGCCGCCCAGCATGGCCGTATTGAGCGCGCCGCTATAGCGGCCCTCCTGCCCGGCGGGCGCGAGGTCGCCGACATAGGCCATAGCCACCGGATGCATAATTGCGGTGGCCGTGCCATGGACGATCATAATCAGGATAAAGCTGACGACCGTGTCGGCCGGCAGATAGGCAAACGAGGTCAGGCTATAAAAGAGCAGGCCGACCAAAAGGAAGTATTTTCTCTCCCAGCGGTCGGATAAGCGGCCGATGAACGGCAGGATCAGCGTGCGGGTGGCGGCATGAACACTGAACAGCAGGCCCGCCCCCAACTCGCCAAAACCAAACTGCTGAACGTAGATGGGTAGAAAGGACATGACCAGGCAGTTGCCCAGCATAGTGGCAAAAACGGCCAGCGACAGCGTCAGGACCGCGGCGTGCAGCATCCCGGTGTGTAATCAGAAATCCTCCGTCTTGTCTGCCCCATCGGTCCGTAGCCGTGCCTGAGGCGAGTCCTATGCCGACCACAAGAGATCACCCCATCGGCCCTGGCCCTCGGTGCCTGGCGGGCCCGGTCTGGATATGGGCTGGCGGCCGCAGTCGGTCTAGCGAGCAAATACAGCCGGGCTCTTTTAGCGCACCGCGGCTGGCCGACGGCCTTGGGAGGGGATGCCTCTCTGGCGGCTTTCAGATGTCCGCTAGCGGGGTGGGCGTTCCTGAAAATTTACGCCACAGCCGACCGGTCGTGGCCTGCGGCGGACAATTGTGGGGGGGAGAGGGACCGCCAACGCGCCGCTGTCGGCTCTGGCAGCCCTGTCCGTGCTCACCCGCCGCTTTCTTTTATTGGCCACGCCGTTGCCCCGATCAGCGCCTGGGGCCGCACGTGAGCCTGGGCGCTATTCGGCCTGATAGGCCGCGTGTTGGCGCCGGCGGCGACTCATGCCTTCCTCGACCGTGCCGGCGGTAATCACTTCATACAGCACGGCCTGTTTGCCCTCCCGTTTACGCAAGACGCGCCCAAGCCGCTGGACGTGTTCTCGGGTCGAACTCGAACCGGACAGAATCACCGCCACGCTCGCTTCCGGGACATTGACGCCTTCGTTGAGGACTTTTGAGGTCGCCAGCGCCAGATACTCGCCCCGGTTAAATCCCTCCAGAATGGCTTTGCGTTCTTTGGTCGGGGTCTGATGGGTAATCGCCGGAATCAAAAACGCGGACGAGATCGCGTAGACCGTATCGTTATCGCTGGTGAAAATGAGCGTCCGCTCCTGCGCGTGCTTTTTGAGCAAAAAGTCCAGTGTACGGAGCTTGGCCGAGGTGCCGAGAGCTAATTTCTTTGAGCGTTGATGGGCGAGCAGGGCCTGGCGGCCCTGACGGCTGCGGGCGCTCTCCCGGATAAAGCGGTGCCAGCCGGCCAAGCCGTCTAGGACAATGCCGTGATCGATAATGAAATTGTAAAAGGTGCCTCTCGCCTGGCGGTACTCGGCCTCCTCCTCGGGAGTGAGATGAACCGTGACCCGCTCGGTCACATAATCGGCCAGATAATCTCCGGACAGCTCTTTGATGTCCTTGGCATAGACCTGGGGGCCGATGAGATCGTCGAGCAGCACGTGCCGGCCGTCGGCCCGCTCTGGGGTTGCCGTCAGCCCCAGCCGATACGGTGCCAAACACATCTGGGCGGCGTGGCTGTACATCTCGCCCGGCAGGTGGTGGCACTCGTCAAAAACAACGAGCCCCCAGCGATTGCCGAGCCGGTCCATGTGGCTGTACGCGCTGTCATAGGTGGTGACCGTCAGGGCCTGGAGTTCGTAATAGCCACCGCCGAGCAGTCCGATCTGTTCGCCAAACGCCGCGCACAGCAGGTCATACCACTGGTTCATGAGGTCAATCGTGGGGGCGACCACGAGTGTCCCGCGTTGCACGCTGGCAATGGCCATTTGACCGACATAGCTCTTGCCCGCGCCGGTCGGCAGGACAATGACCCCTCGCCGCCCGGCCCGTTGCCAGGCGGCGAGGGCTTCGCTCTGAAACGGGTGAGGGCGGTGTTCAAGGCGGCTGACAAGCTTAAGCGTCGGATAGGCCGGGGCCACATTCCGACACTCAAGACCGGTCTGTTTGCAGTGTTCGAGCAGTGGGCGGTAGTAGTGCGCCTGTGCCCGCCAGCGATCGACCCGGCCGTCCCAGTGCAAGAAGGGTGGGGCGTGAAGGTCCTGGGGCGGATCGTCCACCACGACAGTGCCGAGATCGAAGCGGAGACGCATCCCTGTTAGACCACCCGTTTCTCGCGCAGGGCGGCGATTTGATCCGTGCTGTAGCCGAGGCTGCCCAAAACTTCTTGGGTGTGCTGGCCGATCGACGGAGCAAAAGAGCGGATAGAGCCCGGCGTATCGGACAGTTTGACCGCCACACCGGCCTGGGTCACCTTGCCGGCCTGGGGATGGTCGAGTTCGACCGCCATCTGACGGTGGCGGACTTGGGGATCGTCAAAGACCTCCGGAACGTCGTAGACCTTGCCGACACACACATCGGCCTTGGCCAGGATATCATACCACTCGTCGCGGGTTTTGGTCATGAGCACGGCTTGGAGCTCTTGGCGTACTTGCTGGTGTCGGTCGGTTGTCCTCTGCGAGAAGTCGCCCGCCTTCATGCCACAGTCTTTCCAGTCCGGGCGGTCCAACGCATCACACAGATTGTTCCACAACCACGGCTCGGTACAGCCAATGCTCAGCTGCTTGTTATCTTTGGTATTGTACACGCTGTAATAGGCAAACCCTCCGCCAAAAACGCCCTTGCCCCGACCGGGTAGGGTGCCCTCCGCAAAGTAGTCACGGACATTGGGCGTGGCCGCTAGCAGGGAGATGGTGGTATCGAGATAGGACACATCGACTAGCTGGCCTTTGCCGGTACGTTCGCGGGCAAACAGGGCAAACATAATGCCGGTCACGCCGTGCATTGAGGCTCCGGCGTAGTCGGCAATAATATTTAGTGGAATTGCCGGCGGTCCTTCGGGCTGACCGATCAGGTTGAGCACGCCGCCAAGAGCGAGATAGTTGAGATCATGGGCCGGATACTCCCGATACGGCCCGTCCTGGCCAAAGCCGCTCAGGGAGCAGTAGATCAGGCGCGGATTGAGCTTGCTCAGCGTGTCATAAGCGCCGCCCAAGCGCTCCATTACCCCGGGCCGGAAGCCCTCGACCAAGACGTCGTAGTCTTTGGCCAAATCTTGTAGAATGGCCTGTCCGGCGGCTTCCTTCAGATTGAGGGTGATGCTTTTTTTGTTCCGATTGGTGAAATTGGTAGCGAGTTTCCTGGCCTGGTCGGGTGTTGGTGAAGCGCCCGAGCCAGCCAGTTTGCCCGATGGCGGAGCCTCAATCTTGAGCACCTCAGCGCCCATGTCCGCCAGCATCATGGTGCAGAATGCCCCAGGCCCTACCCGAGTCAGTTCCAGGACTTTAATTCCGTCTAATGCTCCCGCCATGCGGTCCTCCTTTTGCCAATGAGTCTGGGATTCGTTATAGCCCATTGGAACGGAGAAGAGCTAGGGGTGAGGTACGAACGGGGATTGAGTGGTTTTGGGTGATGCTCAGGCGAGGATACATGGGCGTGGAGGGGTGAGCAGATGGTGAGGCCCACGCTTGGAATGGTCGAGAGACGGTTATGGTGTCTGGATTTGAGCACAGACTCCTCCTAGGGTATGAGGTGGTCATGCTGCGGGAACAGGTAAGGAGAAAAACATGCGCTCGGACAATGACCACGACAGGCAAAACGAAGCCTTACTGATGACCTACACGCTTCTCTTCGTCAGACTTGATAACGACCGTTTTTACTACTCTGCCTAGTCATACCTGACCGCTCGTTTGCAAAGTGGAACAGTCACACCAAAGCCGAATCCGCTTTTTCCATTCCCATGAAGGCACCCCTACCCCTGGCTGTTTTACGTCCGCTTTGGGCTTATGATGACTTGTCCAAGTTTCCTGTTCTTTTGCGTCTTGTGTCGCCATGATCGGGGCATCAAGAGCTGTGGCATCCCTGCCCTCTTGAAGAGAAGATTGTACGGTTCCGAACGTGGGTTGCGCAGTCGCTAGAGGAGAATAGCGATACAGAGGATTCCAACGAGGGGTGGCTTCTTTCGATGCCCCTAGTTCTAAGGAAGATGCCTTTCTCGAGTTGGGAGAAGAAATCTGGATGGAACTGTGGCTCGCCACCTGTTGAACTCTTCGCATACCGTCTTGTCGTTATATTGTTGCCGGTATGGGCTCGTACCCTGTCGCCGAACCGCGTCACCGTGAGGTTTGGACCAAAGAAACTGTTTTCATTGTGTGCCACCTTTGTGTCGCTACATAAAGATGGTCTCGCTATCGTCCACGTCTCGGCTGTGGAATTGCCCAGGATTTTGTCTGTACTGTCGGTGACAGGTTTGTTGTCTTGCAGGACTTGCACTACCACGGTCGGGATACGCCCGTGGTTAAGACTTTTGTATTCACGAGTTTGGAATTAGGTGAGAGATGGTTTCTTTACTTGTTGCTGCTGTGCCGTGCTCTGCGTCGAGAGGCCCCTCATGACTCAGAGGTGCGGAAAGTTAGGCCAAGTAAGGAGAGCAATTCGTGTTAGACGCATGCCTCCTTGTTCGCCTTTAGTGGTCTATCAATCTGACACACGCGGCAGGAGATCCAGACGGACCTGGAATCGGCGCCACACGGCACGGTCAAGCAATTCTGGGTGATTGCTTGCGGCCACGACGACCACGTAACTCGGAAGCGCGTCGATCTGGAGTAGCAGCGAACTGACGACCCGCTTGATCTCGCCCGTTTCGTGCAGGTCGCCACGTTCCTTTCCCACGGAGTCGAACTCGTCAAAAAAGGACGCAATAGCGCGATCGGGTGATCTCGAAGACTTGGCTGATCCGCTGTGCGGTCTCGCCCAGGTAGCTACCAATGACTACCTCGTAGCGGACGACCAGAAACGGCACGTCTAACGCGTCGGCAATTGCCTCCGCCAGACTCGTCTTGCCGTTGCCAGGCGGGCCGGTGAGCAAGATGCGATTGCGTGGTTCGAGGTTGTACGAGCGCAGTAGGTCGGCGCGATGCTGTTCGGAGACCAACTCGCGGACAATCTCATCGGCGTCGACGGACAAAAGTAGGGCGTGCAAGTGGCGTTGCGGAGCCGTCTCCGTCAAGAGCGGACCGACTACTCCTGAGTGAGGTGATAGAAGCGGCGGTTGCAGGTCGCGTCTGTTTTCTCCCTGCAACTGGGCGAGCAGGCGATCTGCCAGAATGTCGTGATTCTTGGCGCGCTCATCGGCGGCCAAGGCATCGACCGTCTTTCGGATCTGCCGTTCGTCGCCTTGTCTGCTCGCTTTCACGAGTTTCAAGATCAGGTCTGCTCGGGCCATGGCTGTCCGCCATCTCCTTCAACAGTGTCCGCTGTCGGGAGGCTTGGTTCTCCGATGATTTGCGAACCCCTCCGTTTCACACTCAAGCGCCAGGGTATCCGCCCGGATCTCATTGAGGCGCGGGCTTTGGCTTGTAGAAATGGCAGTTGAAGCTGATCTCGTGACTGCTCCTGACCTCGCCCGAGATTATACCAGGCATCGGGCGCGTAGGGCAACACCTTGCGGCGCGGGAAGGCTTTGAGGCCGCCTCCTTCGAAGAGCGGCACTCCCGCCCAGCAGCTCGCCGCGCAGCGTGGCCCTTGTTGGCGTAGGCGATGCTCGCTCGGCCCATCTTGGTGTAGTCCGTCAGTGTCGGGGTAGCTGGCGTCGGGTCGGGACCAACCGGAAGCGTCCCGGAGCGATATTGATTCCGCCATATTGAGAGGTGCCATGAGAGCCGCTGAACGCAAGCGTGTTGGCGAGCGTTTGCACTCGGCGCAGGTTGTGGTCGCCACTGGAAAGTATGTAGGCGAGGGTTTTGACCTGCCCAGGCTGGATACACTGTTTCTCGCCATGCCCATCGCCTGGAAAGGCTCGCTGGCGCAATATACGGAAGGGATCCATCGGGAATCAGACGGTAAAGTACGTGTGACGGTCTATGACTACGTTGACTGTGGATTCTCCATGCTCCAGCGCATGTTTAATAAACGCGAGAAAAGCTACAAGACGATGGGCTATACAATCCATTTTGCTGGAGAATCAGCCGATACGGCAAATCAAATCGACACTGTATAGGTAAAACGGCCACACAGCGATGACCTCATTGGCTCCACTGGATACCATGATCACATTTAATTTCTGACATGGTATTTCGAAGCGGTGTCATGAGTTAAGATCCCCCCTATTGGCTAATTGTAAATAAGATTGACAATTAGCTAAAATACGATCATGTTCGCCGCAAGGTATATTGAGCTGGAGCTTCCCCGATGTATATCTCTCGAGACGCAGAATCCAGAATTCAGCACTTCGCCAGCGACTACCCGGTGGTCGTGCTCACCGGGCCGCGTCAGTCGGGAAAATCCACACTGGTGCGACACGCGTTTCCTGAACACCGCTAAGTTTCACTTGAGGATCTTGATCAACGGGATTTCGCTGAAAGTGATCCCCGCGGTTTTCTGAGCCAGTTTCCCGAGGGTGCCATCTTGGACGAGGCACAACGGTGTCCTGCCCTGTTTTCCTATCTGCAGACACGCGTTGATGAATTGATCCGTCCCGGAGAATTCATACTGACTGGCTCTCAACAGTTCGACCTGTTATCGGGCATCACACAGAGCCTCGCGGGCAGGGCCGCATTGCTTACCCTTCTTCCCATGACGTATGGCGAATTACGGTGCGCAGAAAAAATCGGAGAAAAACTCGACAAGGTACTTTTTGACGGGGCGTTTCCCCCGATTTTTGACCGCGGACTTGAACCGCATCCTTAGTATGGCAATTATGTACGTACCTACCTGGAACGCGATGTTCGGCATTTAATCAATGTGCAGGATCTGGGCGCATTTCAACGCTTCCTGAAATTATGCGCGGGACGTACCGGGCAACTTCTCAATCTTTCCTCGCTGGCCAATGACTGTGGCATTACACACAACACGATCAAAGCCTGGATCTCCGTGCTGGAAGCTAGTTATATCGTGCATCTGTTGCCGCCCCATCATCAGAATTTCAACAAACGGCTGGTCAAGACACCCAAACTCTATTTTCTGGATACGGGGCTCGCGACCTGGTTGCTCGGCATTCAGGACATGGATCAACTGGCCACCCATGTTCAGCGTGGCGCATTATTCGAAAGCTGGGTCATCAGCGAATTGCTCAAGGCCCGTTATAACGCCGGTGAGGCCTCGAACCTGTACTTCTGGCGTGATCGCTCAGGACACGAGGTCGATCTGCTGATTGATCGTGGAACATGCCGGTCACCACTGGAAATAAAATCCGGCCAGACAATCAACCGGGATTATTTCAAGGGACTGGAATTCTGGCAAAAACTCGCAGGAAAATCCGCCGGGAAAGCATGGCTTGTATATGGCGGTGACATCCGACAGACCCGTTCCGATGCCACTGTCGTGCCGTGGCATGAAATCAATCCCGAGCAGATTGTAATGTCCGCCTGATCCGGAGGTTCGGGGGGAATATCGTGGTTGTCATGATTGACAATTATTACCTGCCAGTGCCAGCCATTCCTACCCGATGGTAAACGCGCCTTTTTTGCACTTCAACATCAGTGGCGTACTTGTTGCCGCAGGTGGTAATACCGTGGAAGATATCACGCTCAGAGTTTGTTGCTATTCCCCACTTGTGTGGCTGCAAGTGCTGCCGCGTTGCTATGTCGTGCGGCACCAACCTGCCGGTGCCATCGTCACCAGCAAGCATTCAATCCCCTCTTGCAGCAGACCCTTCGAAACGCGGGATGACGTTGGGCACGAGCCTGGTCGGTATCTGTAAAAATCTTTTGTCAAAACCGCCATCACATTCCTTGCTGTTCCCGGTACGCCTATACGGCCTTCATCTTGACGGTTTTTCCAACCCGGGCCGGCATATTGACCAGTCTGTCAATGGTGAACTTGTCGATCCTGCCGCGCATCAGAGCGCTGATTCTCGGCTGGTAAACACCAAACACCTCTGCAGCTTCTTTCTGACCAAGCCCTGCATCCTGGATATATTGACCCAGTGCAATCATCAATTCTGAACGAATTTTCAGGTTCTGCGCCATCGCCGGATTATCCTCCAGCGCCTCAAATACAGTGTGGTAACCTTTTGAAATCGTCATTCCTGTTTCCTCTGTTCTGCCAATGCCTTGTACCTGGCTTTAGCCAACTCGACATCCGCCCTGCGTGTTTCCCGTGTCTCCTTTTGAAAAGCATGCAACACGCACACGGCCTCTTCGAATCGGGCGACATGGATCACCCGATACATAAGCCGTGATTGCCGCTGATTGCTGGCTGGGAACGGTCTGGCCGCGGTTTATCCCAGACTGTTCCGAACCTATGTCGAGCGGTTCAATTGGGCGTATCAGGATGGCTATCCGGAACTGCCGTTCATACAGGGCGCCTTCCTGTTCTCACGCTCTATCTGCTCGCGTGCCATGGCGATAGCTGGCGGCCGCAGGTGTTTTATGAAGATGCTTTTCTGCGCGCCTTCCCGGCGGGTGCTGGATGAAGTGCCACCAAGCCAGCTATTTTTCCCTGAGACGGTACGCCGCTGTTACACCTGGCGCACGCTGGTGCATTTCGCAGACTTTCTGGGGTTGGCCACGGTGGAACCTGTCTCCGACGATATACTGTGTCACGATTACCGGGTGAAGGCTCGCCACTGCTGGGCGAAGCCGTGCGTTTTCAGCTTTCCGAGCAAAGTTTCATGGCGGGACAACGCAAACAGAATGCTCCGCTCGCCGCCTTGCTGGAAATCGCATTGAAAGAAAAACTGGTTGATCCGCTCGTCCGCGTGGCAGCCACGCGCCCTGCTGTCCAGCGCGAATGCTTCGATTACCTGAACAACAAGCACTCTGCCCTGTCACCAGACCGGAAGAAGCAGTCCGAGGGTGGAAAACTGCCGGCGCTGTGGGCCGAACTCGCCCCGGATCCGGACGAACTGGACAAATACGGCGGCGGCGATTATGACACCAACGCGAATGTGTCAAGCCTGTTACAGGAGATCGAACAGGCGCTTTCCCGGAAAAAGATCGAGGCGAATTACCGCCACGAACGTCCTGCCTTACATCGGCGACACTCAGCTGGCCCCTGGAAAGTACGGCCTCACCGACCGTCTCGAACGCTGCTCCGGCCGGGATGACCAGGTCTGCATTGAGCGGAGCGTCGAGCGAGAACCGTAGGCTGGTGGTTGCCGCCATTAGGGTGTCAAGCTAGCAGCCGCTCAGCCGGCAGAGTTGGATGACGTTCCGGTGCCGGGACGGTCGGTAAAAAGCCCTCGGCAATACAGGCGTTGAGGTAGTAGGCGAGCATGTCGCCGGCCCCGCAGAATAGCTCCAGCAGTGCGACGCCGAGGTCGGAGGCGTTGAAGTCCGTCCACGACGGTCGGTGAGCCTCGGCACCCCCGCCAAGCAGCTCGCCGTGCAGCGTGGCCCTTGCTGGCGTAGGTGACGCTCGCTCGGCCCATCTCGGTGGCGTCCGCCAGTGTCGGAGTAGCCGGTGTCGGGTCGGGACCAACCGGAAGCGTCCCGGACCGGACGAGAAACCCGCTTGGCGACTTCCCGACGATTTGTCGGGGCACGGCCCCATCGGGCAGCTCGTGAGAGGTGATGCAGGGCAATGCAAACAAGAAACGACCGATACATAATTAGTTTGACAAAGAATCGATTGATTCCTTAAAAGATGGATAGGAAAGGAATGTTTCCCAGCCATGACCCGCGAGACCGGCCATTACCGCATCACGCGCACCCTTGGGGAGGAATTCCATGCCTTCGTGCCGCGTCCGCTGCCGCCTGCCAATCCGCCGCTAGCGATGGACGGCCAGACGGTGGAGCTCCATGCTGAGGCCATGACCGCGTTGGCCCGCCTCGCTGTTGCGGGCTCAATGGTGCCGAGCACGGACTGGTTCCTCTACGGGTTTGTCCGCAAGGAAGCGGTTGTCTCCTCGCAGATCGAAGGAACGCAGGCTACGCTGCGCGACGTCGCCACCTTTGAGGCCACCGAGCGGAGCGACCGTCCGGACGACGTGCGCGAGGTCTGCAACTACGTGGACGCCTTGGCGCACGCCCGGGACCGGCTTGCGGACCCCAGGGGACTGCCGCTCTGCATCCGGTTGCTGTGCGAGGTGCACCGCATCCTGATGTCGGGCGCGCGCGGCAAGAACAAACTGCCTGGGGAAGTCCGCCGGTCACAGAATTGGATTGGCGGCAGCCGGCCCGGCAATGCCCACTTCGTGCCGCCCCCACCCGAAGAGGTTCCGGACGTGCTCGCTGCGCTGGAGCGTTGGCTGCACGAGGACAACGCCCTCCCGCCCCTGATCCGAGCTGGCCTCGCCCACGTGCAGTTCGAGACAATCCATCCGTTCCTGGACGGCAACGGCCGCATCGGGCGACTCCTGATTGCGCTTCTAGTGGAGCACTGGGATCTGCTTGATCAACCCCTGCTCTACCTCAGCCTGGCTTTCAGACGGAAGCAGTCGGAGTATTACGCGCGTCTCGCAGCAGTACGCTGCCACGGAGATTGGGAAGGCTGGAACCGGTTCTTCCTATCTTGCGTGCGCGAGGCTGCCGCCGACGGCGTTCGCGTCGCCCAAGCGCTCCATGTCCTGGTCTCGTACGACCGTGATCGCATCCTCGCCCATGGCCGATCGACCGTCGCTGCCGTCCGGCTCTTCGAGTGTCTCCCGTCCCATCCGGTCGTCACCGTTCCCAGGGCTTCGGAGCTACTCAATCTGACGGCGCCTCCGGCACGCAAAGCAGTAGCGTTGCTGGAGAGCCTCGGGGTGCTGTGCGAGATCTCGGGCAGGCGGCGCGACCGCGTCTACGCCTATCACGACTACCTGCGGATCCTAACCGACGAGGAGACGTGAGGCGCAGTCGCCCTCACGTTGACAGCCGGATAAGACCGTCGTTTGCGTCATGTGACATGGGTGTCGACATTCCCGACGTCCCGAGCGGAGTGACGAGGCTCGTAGGTTTCCCAGGACTCTAGGTTGGGAGCAGCGTAGAGCAGGCGGGTTCCCGCCAGCTTGATTTCGTGCCGGGGACGTCATCCTCCCTGATGGGTACAGCGACATTGTCCCCGACCGTCTGCTTCTTGAGTAGCTTCAGAAGGCTCACATCCGGGTCTCCCGTCAGCGGGTTCGGGAAATACCTACCGGAGCGAGCGGCATCATGCCGGATGGTGAGAGGTTCCGCTGCCATCCTGGAACCTCTCACCACCCCCTGTCACCGGGGTAAAAGGGTTGATTTCATTGATAATTGGTTAGGTTCCGGTTAGAGGGTGAAAGAGAGAGGAAAAAATATGTCCACATATGAGGGCCGTGTTTTTTGGGCCTGTAGGACGACCACGATACCCTACGTTCTTCTTTATCGCTAAGGGGGGAGATTCTCCGAAAACCTTTCACCCGCACGTCGTAACACGTTGATATTGCTCAGCTTGGTTAAAGGGGATATCAGTGAAGGTCCTGGTGAAGGGGCTGGCAGGCCCGTCGGCAGGCTGCGTGCTGGATACACCACAACTGTGGAGAGTCATGGACGTTAAAGTAGGAATACGAAAACGGGGGGATCGCGATGAGATCGTATCGGCTCATGCTTCTATTGCTGGCTGTTGCCTTCCTGGTCGCTATAGGCGTTGAATTCGTGCATGCGCACGGCGGCGGCCTTGACAACCTCGGCTGCCACAACGACAGGGAACGAAACGAGTATCATTGCCACCGGGACGAACTCGCTGGTCAAACCTTTGCTTCGAAGTCGGAGGCCGAAAAGGCGTTGGCGGGCGAGGCCCCTAGCGAGTCCAGGTCCCAGAAATCCCCGTCTGCGGGTGCGTCTGATCGGGACCTCTACGGCGACTAGATCGACGCGGACGGCGACTGCCAGAACACCCGAAACGAGGTCCTGATTGCCGAGAGTACCGTCCCGGTGAGGTTTGATGCGAGAAGCTGCAGGGTCGTCTCCGGCCGGTGGGAAGACCCCTATACGGGGCGCGTGTTCACCGATCCCCGACGTCTGGACATCGACCACTTCATCCCGTTAGCCGAGGTGCACCGCAGCGGGGGACACGCCTGGACGCCTGCGCAGCGGGAGATACGCCAATGACCTCTCGAATCCTCAGACCCTCATCGCTGTGTGGGGATCGGCTAATCGGTCAAAGGGCGGGCGCAAAGGACCCGGTGTATTGGCTACCGCCGAACCAGGCCTAGCGATGTGAGTACCTCAAGACCGGGGTTGCTCTTGAAGCGTCATTGGGAGCTTTCATCGGGCCCGGTGGAGGAGAAGTTCTCGGCCGAAAGTGAGTGCTTCAGTGCGAAATAAGGACTGTGAGGAGAGGACGGTTCGTCTCCTGAGCGGTAGCCTCGTAGAATTAGGAGTCCGTGCGAACATCATGACCTGGGCGACCACTCCGAAGTTTCTCTAGAAGTATCGGCCGTCACTCGAGTCGAATATTGATTCGTTGCCTACAGTCCGTGCACCGGTCCAGCTCGTTGACCACTCGCGCTGTGACGGCTGCCAAGGTGAAGATGTCGGCCTTGATGTCGCTCTCGAACTTCTCCTCGTTGTCCTCAAAGACGAACAAGGTGATGTCCGCTGAAAACGCCTGCCTCTTGATCTGGATTGAGGAACGCTGGCTGAAATGTGTTCAGGTCCATGCGCCGGTCCCCGCTCGGACTGCCCCTCGTGGCGGTCTCAGCGGTGACTGACCAGCGCGCCCGAAAAGGTGTCGGGTAGGATGGGAGGAGAGAAGGCCGTGCCGGGTTCAAGGATCAAAGCCGGGCACGGTAATCGGCTCCGGTGGCTGCTCCTCAAGGTATTCCGCCAAGCCGTGAGCGATCAAGGCGGCGAGGAGGGCGCTTGCCTGCTCCTTGGACCCATCGCCTTTGACGGCCAATTCGATCCCGGCCAACCTTATTGGCGTTGTGCAGGACCATGTCGATGTAATCCTCGGGTGTCGCCTGATCGGAGAAGAGCGTCGCTTCCCGCGTGGCCTAGACGACCTCGAGGGTCGTCTTGCCGGTGAAGATTTTCCCCTTCGCCCTGGAGCGGCTTGCCCCCTAGGGCGGTGTTCTTGAGATGCGCTCTCGTGGAATCGTTTCTCTTAATGAAGAATCGGGGAATCCGGAAACGAAACGACGGGGGCGCGTGCAGCCCCCATGCTTGCACGCGCCCACCCCGCGTGGATTTTCCTAACGGGAGAATCGAAGAGCATGGAGGAAGGGGCGTAACCCCTTGGAAACACGCCAGATACGACAAAGCCCCTTCGGGGCTTTGCGTGAACTATCGAGTCGCTGGAGTTCGCGCCCGAAAAAATGGCTCCTCGGGTAGGATTCGAACCTACAACCCATCGGTTAACAGCCGATTGCTCTGCCGGTTGAGCTACCGAGGATCGTTGAGCGCTGGCGCAGATGCCGCACCGTGGACGAGATTTTGTAGCAAAGGCCAGGGCAAGTGTAAAGATGGGAAGAAGATCATGGTCGGTTCCTCTGCCTACTTGTCCACGACTACATCTCCCGCCGGCCTTCGAGAGCGCGGCCTAGGGTGACGACGTCGGTATACTCCACATCGCCGCCCATGGGAATGCCGCGGGCGATGCGGCTAACCCGCAGGCCGAGCGGTTTGATGACTTTTGCCAGGTACAATGCAGTGGCTTCGCCCTCGGTGGTGGGGTTGGTCGCGATAATCACCTCTTGGGTCGAGCCACGGCGTAGCCGTTCAAGCAGGGGGGCGATCTTGAGATCGTCCGGGCCAATGCCGTCTAGGGGCGACAGGACGCCGTGCAGGACGTGGTATCGGCCCCGGTATTCATGGACGTTCTCAAGCGCCATCAGGTCGGCCGGTTCCTCAACGACGCACAGCGCCTCGTCGTTGCGTTTGGCGTCAAGACAGATGGCACAGCGCTCGCCTTCGGCCAGACCAAAGCATTCTTGGCACAGGGTCGTTTCGGCCTTGACTGCCCAGACCGCTTCGGCTAGCGCTTCGGCATAATCACGGTCGGCATTCAAAATAAACATGGCCAGGCGGGTGGCCGTTTTTTCGCCAATGCCGGGCAGCCTGCCGAGTTGTTCGACCAAACGTGCCAATGACGGGGTGAGATTCATGGCGTCAGGCCGGGGATTTTGAGCCCGCCGGTCAGCTTGCCTACCTCCTCGGCCATCATCTTTTTGGCCTGATTGATGCCCTGATTTACGGCCGCAATGACGAGGTCTTGGAGCATCTCCACGTCCGGCTCTTCGCCGTCCAACAGAATCGGATCAATCGTGAGCGATACCAGCTCTAGCCCTCCGTTGACCTCGGCTCTGACCATACTGCCGCCGGCCGTGGCGGTGACAGTCTTGCGGGCGGCCTTTTCTTGGACCTGGCTGAGCTGACTCTGTATCTGCTGGGCCTGTTTCATGATGTCGCCAATGTCAAAATCTGCCATACGGACTCCTGTCTATGCCTTGCGTTCCTACGGCCGCCTAGTGCCGCCCCGGATACGGGTGCTCTGGACTTCTCCGCCAAGCACGTCGAGAACGGTTCGTACTAGCGAGTCTTCGTTTGTGTCGGCAGGACTCTTGCGATGCGCATCGTCCGGTCCGCCTGCCGGACTGGTCGAAACCGAGGGCGGGACATTTGGTGGAGCTGGGCCGGTCGCGCGTGATGGAGCGGTAGACTGCGACAGACCGTCCTTGGTTATCTCAACCCTCAGCAGTCGGCCAAAGACCCGACCTGCGGCTTCTTCTAAAATTGTGCGGTTCTCTTTGCGTGCCAGCTCCTTGAAATAGGGCTCTTTGTTCACCCCAATGGTCAGCACGGTCTGGTCGAGGTTGTGGAGGCGGCCCGCCTTAAGGGCAAAAAATAGCGATAGCTTGTCCTTTTGAACGGCGGACAACAGGCGTTCCCAGTCATCCTGTCCGGTCTCGTTCGGGGGGGGGGCTGGAACCGGCTGTAGGGGGGGGGTAACCTTGGCCGGGCCGGGGCGCCGCGGACTGTCGGGCGCTGCGGTGGGGGCAGGGGACTCCGACGGCGAAGGTAGCGGCTGGGGCGAGCGGCCCGGCTGGGGCATCGAAGTTTGAGTTGGAGCTTGAGCCGGGGCCGGGCTGGTGGAGGTGCCAAGCTGCTTGTGCAGCGCCTTGAGCTGAGCCAGAGCCTCGTCAATCGGGACGATCGGTGGCTGGCTGGCCAGCTTGACCAGACTCATTTCAACCGCCAGTTGGGTATAGGCGGTCCGGTTGATGTCGTCCTCGGCCCCTAACAGCAGGCTGAAAAAACGCTGGAGGTCTTCGAGCGAGCGTTTGGCAGCCTGGTCTTTGACCGCTTTGACCTCATGGTCGGGTAAATCGCTCAGCACGGCCGGGTCGTCGCACACCTTGGCAATGACCAGATGATGAAAGTGCTCCAGCAGATCGTGGCACAGCCGCTGCGGATCATAGCCGTACTCATACAGATCTCCGGCAATGCGCAGTACCTGGGCCGGGTCATGGGCCAGGATCGCATCGATGATCCCAAACAGCACCTGACGGTCGGCGACCCCAAGCGCCTGGCGGACGGTTTGGGCGTTGATCTGGCCGCTGCTCCAGGTCACAACCTGCTCAAGCAGAGACTCGGCATCGCGCAGACTGCCGTCCGCCTCTCGCGCGATTAAGGACAGGCCGACCTCATCACACGTAAAGTCTTCGTGCTCGGCCAGGGCGGTCAGCTGCTTGATCAGGTTACGCAGCGGAATCCGTTTAAAATCGTAGCGCTGGCAGCGCGACACAATCGTGGCCAGAATTTTTTGGATCTCGGTGGTGGCAAAGATGAATTTGACGTGGGCCGGCGGCTCTTCGAGGGTTTTTAGCAGGGCGTTAAAGGCCGCGTTCGACAGCATGTGGACTTCGTCGATAATGACGATCCGAAAGCGGCTCTTGGCCGGACGGTATTGCACGCCTTCGGCAATGTCGCGGGCGTGATCGACTCCGGTATGCGAGGCCCCGTCAATTTCCAGGACGTCGATTGAGCTGCCGGCAGTAATCTCGGTGCAGTTGCTACAGCTGTTACACGGGTGGGGTGTCGGCCCGTTCTCACAGTTCAGCGCCTTGGCCAGCAGCCGGGCAATGGTGGTTTTGCCAACGCCGCGTGGACCGGTGAACAAAAACGCGTGAGCGATCCGGCCGCTCTGAATCGCGTTCTGGAGGGTCCGGGTCACGTGCTCCTGGCCGACCACCTGGTCAAAAGTTTGAGGTCGCCACTTACGAGCGAGGACGAGATAACTCATGGCTAGAAACGCTACGGGGTGCCACCCTTCTGCCGTCAGGGGTGATAGCTAGGCTGCCCTACGGCACAGGGTCGAAATCGGTACCGCTGCTTCCTTCCGGACCTGACGGGGTTCCCGACCTCCCTTGCGCAGGACCTAGCTATCACCTCTGACGGAGAGGGAGTCTGTTGAACAGGCGCCGTAAGTCGTTGATTGAAGGCCGCCTCCTCGCTGTTCCCGAACATCCCTGACCGTATAACTGTATGGAGCCAGGCAATGCAAGTGGACTTTTCCATTCTTTGCATTTCAGCGGCGTCCCGACAAGGGGGGCGCGACCAAAGACATCGTCCGAGGCCGTGAAACCGGTCTTGGACATCCTTGTGATGTAACGGCCGGGCAAGACCGGCGTTTCAACAGTGCCTCAACACTGGGCCGAGGGAAAGGGGGCCATGAACACCGGCGATCTCGGCATCTCCAGGCGGCCCCACTCTGCGGTCGCCTTCCCGCATCCCAAAGACTCCCTTTCGATTATGAAGAGAGTAGAGATGCTGCTCCAGGGGGCGAAAGAAGAGGAGAGAGCATGAAGAACCTGGACTAAAGATGCCTTTCCGCGCCGTGCAGACCAATGGGGTGGCGAACGGGCTATAACGTTTGCCGTAACGCTCTCTCGCCCTGTGGTACGTACTGTGGAGTATCCGCATAGACGACGGATTATGACACCGCTCTTGCGTTTACTAGGAAGCTGACTGCCGACCTGAATTTCTACACCAATGGCGCCAGTACGCTGACCCCTGGTGCCCTCAAGTGACACAGCGGTTTCGGCTGCAGCCCCTCGGCTCGGAAATAACCCCAGCTCAGTATTTCATCGGTGCCTACGACGGCCGGAGCCGTCCCTCTCTCCCCTCTGTCCATCAACAACAACGGCTTTATCCCCCTCGGGTTGTTCGGCTCCGTAGCAGCGGACATGCTCCCCAAGGTAGGAGTGTCCAAAGTCAGCGCGACCGCGGCAGCGTAAGAGCGGAGGCGTTGACAGGGTAAAACGAAAATAGCGGCACCCCTGTCCCTGCCGCAACGGGTCCCTTTGGAAGCAACAGCAATGCGGGTGGGCGAGAACGGGAGCAGCACGATCACCGCCCTGTTCGCCGTCGACCCCAATGAGCAGGACGCCGTCACCGCCCTCCCGCGCCCTGCTCACGGCTAGCGCCGCCCGGAACGTACCGGGCGACCCTAGCGACACGTCCGGGGACATCGCTCTAGCACGAGGCCATGCTGCCGCTGCGGCGGAGAGCATGGAAGAGCGTCTGCGAAGTCTCTTGCTGAAGGCTTTCGCAGCGTGGTGAGGCTCTCTGACATTGCAGCGGGTTTGCGCCACAAACGTTGGAAACTGCTCAAGCTGACCCCAGTTTGGGGTCGGAAGGGCCCGGCTTTGACGGGTGGGGATGAGGGACTGAGATCAGCGTTGCGGTATTGGCAACATATCGAAATGGTGTTAAAGCTGGCGCAACACAAGGGAGAGTAGTTTTTGAGCAAAAACAAGGACAAGAAGAACAGGAGGCGGCTTTCGCTAATCTTGGACAAGGCCGACTTGCCGCGTCTCTGGACCTGTCCGCGGCATGGGTGATCCGGCGAACGGTGTCTGAGTTCGTCGTTCACGACCACCTATGGAATTGAGCTGACTCTCTCGCTCCGGCCGTTCGGCTCCGATACCACACAGGAGCGGAATAAAGAAGCCGGAGCGCAGGTGTGGTTGATAGACGCAGTTGAAATTCAGGGGAGTAGGGCGAACCGTGGCACATACAAACGGCCTCATCTCATTTCTGCGCCACTACGGCCCCATCCCGACTAGCGACAACATGTATGACGAACTCATACAGACAGAGATTGAGCGACATCAGATCAATCCGGCAATCCATATCCCGCCCGTGCTGCTGAAAGACGTCCGCGCCAATTTCGAATCCGCAGCACCCAAAAACGTCATCCTTACCGGCACGGCTGGCGACGGCAAAACGTACTACTGCCGCCGCATCTGGGAATATTGCGGGGGCGATCCGGAAGCCTGGAAGGCAGGCGAAAAGATTGTCTCGCTCACCCTTGTCAAGTCCGGCAAAAGGCTGACCATCGTCAAAGACTTGAGTGAATTGACGCAGGCGGAGAAAAGCGATCTTCTCTCAGATCTCGCCAAAGCTGTGGAGGGCAAGAGTTCGGCCGACGTGTTCCTCGTTGCCGCGAACGACGGTCAGCTCCTTGCCACATGGCGGGACTGGTCGGATTCGCAGGACGAGAATGCGCACCGCGTGTTTAAGATTGTCGAAGACTTACTTGTGGGAGGCCGCACGACGGATGATGCCCTTGATTTATATCTGTACAACCTGAGCCGTCTTGATGCTTCGACCCACTTTGAGGAATTGATCGAACAAATCGTGGAACATCCCCAATGGTCTCAGTGCCAGGGCTGTGAACTGCTCAAGGCGAATGGCGCGCCCACCTGTCCCATCCGGATCAATCGCGAGCGCTTGCGCCTTCACACCGACGGATCGGTGTTTCGGCAGCGTCTCAGCGCCTTGATGAAACTGGCCCGGGCCAACAGGATGCATCTGCCAATCCGCGACCTCTTCCTGCTCTGCGTCAACATCCTGCTCGGCGACCGCCACGGACGCCAAATTCTTCTGACCTGCCGGACTGCAAAGAATCGCGTAGATAACAAGGAGTACCGTCTGACCAATCCCTACGCAAACGTATTCGGGATGAACCTGCCCGAGCGACAACGCCAGCAATATCAGGTATTCACGACGCTGGAGACGTTTGGAATCGGCCGCGAGACGGATAACCAATTCGACAACCTCCTGATCTACGGGGCCCACGACCATTCCGATCTCTACCGGCGGCATGTGACCATGGATACCTATTACGGCGCAACGGCCTACGAACTGTATCTGCGCGATTATCTTGAAGGCGAACGGGAGAACATTGCTGAGTTCATGCGTTCCCTTTCCCGGCAGCGCCAGCGGCTGTTCTTTTCGCTGTCTTCAGACCACACACTTGATCCTTGGCGACTCACCGTCTACAAGGCATCCGGGCGGTTTCTGGAATTTCTCTCCGGTCTGGCCAGCGGAGCCGACATCTCGCGCACGACCGAGTTGCTCGTGCGCGGTCTCAACCGAACATTTTGCGGGATGATGATCGATGACGGCACGACACTCTATTTGGCCTCCTCAGGCGGTGACGGGCAGGGACGGATTGCTACGCTCCTCAACTACGATCTCCCAACCACACGGAATCGCCGCTATCCTTACCTCCGTTTTTCACTGACGCCGGATCGGGCCGCGCCGTGGTTGGAAATCGTTGATCCGCACGGCGCAAACGACGATATCGTAGACCGTCTCACGCTCCAACTGACACATTTTGAGTACCTGGTGCGCGTGGCCAGCGGCAGCTTGCCGGGGAGTTTCTCTCGCCAATGCAACGAGGATTTTTTGGATTTCAAGCTGAGGCTGATCAAGAGACTCGATAAGTTGATCGGTGAAGAACCGTCTTCGTCGGACGAGATCAATCTGCAGGCTTTGAGCGTCGATGAGAATGGAAGGCCGCATTCCGACCCTATCCGGATAAGGCTGAGCCCATGAATCAACGTCTCAAAGCGCCGGCCAAATACGATGTAAACATCTGGGTGGACGAGGCGATCTGGGGACATCGTCTCTACAACGACCAGACTCCCTGGCTGGTCTTTCTGGAGTTTCTGGCCATCTTCCGATCGCGAAACCAAGAAGGTACGGCACTCAATGAAAACGGCCGGAATGGTGCGCACGAGTCCTTTACATACAACATTCCCCGATTAATCCCGCTGCGTCAGCTCATTTTTAACAATCCGCACCTTCGGCATATCGAGGCGACGCACGATGCCGACTCCGAACGCTGGCACCAGTGGTTGAACAAGTTCGGGACGGACGGCGATTTTAGCTCTCTGAAGGATCGTCTGGGCTCCTTTTCCCACCTCGCGCGGGTGATTGAGTTCTTTCAGACCACGGCCGTGGAGCCCCACCGCCGGCGTCGCTGGAGTTCAAAGTTTCTTTTTCCTTACGGCCCGGACTGTCTCTATGCCGATCTCCCAGCGAATAT
The DNA here is from genome assembly GCA_965214605.1 of uncultured Binatia bacterium (SeqCode). Lineage (GTDB taxonomy): Bacteria > Desulfobacterota > Binatia > Bin18 > Bin18 > JAAXHF01. The sequence goes on from OZ243961.1 coordinate 3,061,670, forward strand.
CAACGGGAGTCCTGACCGGCGGTTCTTTGCGCGCGGCGGCGAGTTGCTGTACCTCATGCTGAGCCGCAGTGGTGCGAGGGCGGAGGTCGCCCAGACGATCTCCGACAGACTGCTGCGCACGAATGAACAATGGAACCGTGTCGTTTCCGCTCTGCTGCCGAAAGGTCTTGGCGCAGACTCAAATCTTGTGTCTAGCACGATCGGCTATCTCCCTTTTGCCAAGCGAGCTGAGTACGAGTCACTGGCGGATACATGGCGTCGCCTGCTGCGGCTTGACGTGCCCGCAGAGACGCTGCTCGATCCACTCGTGCGGCTCTCGGCTTTGCACATGCTGCTCTACATGCTACGCCGCGCGCTCGAAGAAATCGGCGAACCAAACGAGCCGAAATTCGTTCTTGAAGTTTCCTCCCCCAGAAAAACTACGCTCTTTGATCTGTCAGCCGAAAACCTCCGAGCCAACAGAATGCTATCCACTCGTGCGGTACGTGCCCACGTTGAGTCGGCAAGAGACACCAAAGCGTGGCAAAAAGCTCTCGCCGCGCGTGCGCCCGGCGACCTCGTACGGAAATACTTGACCAAGCAGTTCCAATGGAACCCGGATGACAGCCCCCCGTCCGGCGATCCGGAGAGGATCTTTCAGACCCTCCGCTCCTACGCGGAGAAGCGCCATCAACAACACGTGGCGAAAGTCCACCTCGAATGGGCGCGGCAGCTCGGGCTCGCCGTATCGCGCCGGGGTACGGGAACGTGGTATGCGCCGGATGACTCGCTGCTGAAAGCGCTTGTCATGTGCGTGGTCGACGAAGGTCGGGAGGAGTATCATCGGTTTCTCGCCAAACTCTATGACCATTTCCGGCTCGTGATTGGCGCAAGTGAGGCAGAACGCGCCTTTGGCAGCTTGCCGACCGATCAAAACGCCTTTATGCAGAACTCGCAACGCCTCGAGCAGCGTCTGCGGACGCTCGGTCTGCTGCACCGCCTCTCCGATGATTGCGCCTATGTTGAAAATCCGTTTAGGAGCCGGGTATGAAGAGAAGTGAGCTGATTGCCTCGGTGGCGCTCGATTTTATCACGGCGCAAATGCAACAAGAACCGCAAGGATCGTTACGGTTCTGCATGCTCGGCCTTGAGGCGTCCCTCGTCCGTTCGATAGCAACGGCCGTTCTCAATGATCAGGAGAGCCGCGAACTTGTCTCGGTCAAGATCACAACGGTGTTTGATCCCGACGGCACCCTGCCTGAAGACGCTCGGAGCGACCAATCCGTCACGCACTGGCGCCACTGCCGGCTTGCGGACGGCAAACGCGCCGTTCTGTTCGCCGCGTCTCAGGAGGAATTGCAACGGAACGACAAGAGTGTCGAGAAGGTTATCAAGATTGAAACCGATATGTTACGCACCCGTTACAACGCATGGCTTGATCACGCCGGCCTGACCGTAGAGCGTCTCGACGTGGCGGGACGCGAGCAGCTGCAAACCGCCCTGCAGGCGATAGACGCCACGCATGTCGCCCGTACAATTGAGACCTTCGCCGATTTTATCCTCGCGGTCGCCGAGAGCATTCTCATCAAAGGGCTCCCGCTCCAGAAAGCCGTCGACAACGCATTGCCCAGCCTGCGTCTACCCCGGTATTCGGGATATTTCGAGCGCATTCCAGCGAAGAAGCGAACACAAAAGGGGGAATGGAACAAGATATTCCGGCGACTGCGCACCCGAATCCGTCCCTTTCTCATTCGTGAGACCGAACGCAACGAACCGATCTCCGAAGACCAGCTTCGTGCCAATCTGGACAAGATTGCAGATCAGCTGACGGAGACCGAGCGCCGGACAGTCAAAGCGTTTCTGGAGGCGGACGTCAAACCGGATGATTGGTGCGACGCACAAAAGGCGCTGGTCGCCCTGGACTGGCGTCGAATCTCAGGCCTGTTTGAAGGCGTGACGAAAACGAGGCCTTCTCCGCTTGGCGGGGAGACCAAAAAGTTCTTCGACGACGAGTTCGGCGACCAGCTTGATGAGCAGGAGCGTGAACTCCTGGCCGGAGTGTTTCCCAAGGAACCCTCCGACGATCTCCAGGAGTTTTACGAAGAGCACAGGGAGGAGCTTGCGAAGGACAAAAAACTGTCCGGCAGGTGGGAGCGCTATATCTATCGCAACCCACAGACCTATCCGGATTTTCTCCTTGGCCTTGTCGCGACGGTCGACAGCCTACGACGGCGAACGCGGGACGATGGGCCGATCGAAAACAAGCTGGTGGTACGCATTCCGAACGCCCGCAAAAAGAGCTTTTGGCGCGGCAAGACCCCGCGTATTGCTCGCTACTTTGCGTTCCGCTATCGGGGGCTTGGAGCGCTTCTCGGACCGGACGTTGAACTCGATTTCGGGAAGCTTGCGGATTTCTACTTTCCCGAGCCCGACGACGGTCTCGCAAAAGTCACGTCCAGATCCAAAGAGGCGCGCTCAATCAAATTCGAGGTGCTCCTTGACCCGGACGGAGCCAAAGCCACGCTCATCTTCTACTGGGAGATGCCGGTCGACGCGCTCGCAACCGCCCTGCCCGACGATCTCTTGAGCGTGGCAAACCTTGACCAAGCGCAGGCATTATTGCCCACCGCAGACATTGCGCGGCAGTCCGTCGGTGCTAAAGGCAGTATTCAGCGGATTGTGCTAAACGACGTCAACACGATCCGCGACGTCACGAACACCAACAACGGCAAGCTGGTTGCGCCCAATGAGGACAGCGGGGACCGGAGCGGAGCATTCCGCTCGGCGCTCGAGGAGTTGCTAAGTGTCCTCAATCCCCCGGACCATCGGCGTATCGGGAGCGCCTTTGAGGATTTTGTTGGTGCGTACACCAAAGCCCTCCGCGACTGGGTTTCCGGGGACGGTGCGGGCCTTGCGTCTGAGGCCCTGACGGCGCAGGCTGAAAAATATGGAGCGGTGTTGGAATGTCTCCTGCGGGGAGCCAACAAGGACCTCGCGCGTGAACGGCTCTGGCCCGAACTCATGCGCCTTGGCATCGCAAATGTGGGCGCTGGCGTCCCGGCGGCCATCATCACCCCCTGGCATCCCCTTCGCTTAGCCGGAATCAAGGTCAAGACGGACCAGGTGGTCCGGCTAGTCCAGGACGTACTCCGTGGGAATGAGGACGATATCTTTCGCAGCGACTTGCTGTTCGCACAGATTGAGCGCGATCTCGTATCGCCCTACTACCCGGAAGTGTGTATCGGATTCGATAAGGACAAGCCTATGCTGTTGGCCGCAGCGGACTCCAGCTACGATTACACGCTGGCGGAGCCGCCGTTGCGGCAAGCGCGTCCAGATGGGGATGACGCACTCGATGTTGAGCCCGGCGTGGCCGCAAAAAGATTTAGTGAGGTCGGCGAACAGTATCTCAAACTTTTGCCACATGAGCGCAGCAACTTTTCCGTTGTGCTATACAACGCCGAATCCAAGGCGCTGCCGAGCGCCCTCGCATCCGAGCTCTCGAGTATGGTTGAGCAGGAAAACGAACTCCAGTGCGATTTGCTGCTGACGCATTCAGACCCGAAACGACTTCGACGCATCTACGAACAACAGAACGTCGCTGTGAGTAACGAGTCCGGGTCGTTGATGGCCAGCGAATCGGCACCAAACTTCCTGTCACGTCTTCGCGTCGGGTTTTGCGAGGCAGCGGATCTCTCCGCCGATGAGAACGGCCGGGCTACCGACCTGGTCGCTCTGCAGGATGTTGTCGCGCGCAACGCCAAGCTGGTTTGGAAGCCGGCACCGGGACACCGCCATCCCGACCTCGCGGACCACGTTCCCGCACGATGGTCGCGGCGACGACCGATAGGGCCGGCGGACACGGCGACCTCCGTCTACCTGGCCTGCCCGGCCCAGCCGCGGGTCGGCCAGCTCTATCTCAGCGCCGTGCACGGGTTCCTTGATGGTGATAATGCGAGCGCCGGAGACGTGATACCAGCCCGCGAGGTGAAGTTTCGCGGCACCGACAGCGCGGACGTATTCAGCCGGACGCACCGGATGGGGGAGTGGGTTGTCAATTTCGACGAACTCGTTGACCGGCGGCTGCTCGCAAACAACGGCGTGCGGGTGGTCCGTCATATGCCTGACCGGCGGATTGAGCGCAACATTGTCGTCTCAACGACATCAAAGCCACGCTTGCTGCGGGTTCTCCTGCGTGAACGGCTGGAACGACTCGACCCGGCGATCGTGAAGGGCGATGACGTGATCGACGGATTGATCGACCAAGCCAATACCTTATCCGGGCAGGGGGTCATGCGCGCGGCGCGCTACGGACGCTACGCGAATGAACTTCTTGGCATCGTGCTTTCGATGGAAAAAATCCGTCAAGAGCTCGGGGGAGTGGATTTTCCTCTTGGATGGTACTTTCTGGACGACTTCGCCTCGTGGTTTGGACAACGCGAAGAACAGATCGCTGACATCATGGCGCTCGCGCCGCGGGTCGAGGACGGAGAGCCCGTCCTCAGGATTGCCATCTCGGAAGCAAAATTCGTTGCCTCAAAGGGGTACCGGGCGCAGGCCAAGAAGTCTGCAAAACAGCTTCACGAAACCGTGGAGCGGATCAGGCGTGCCCTCGACCCGCTCCACAAACGAATCGACCGAGAGATCTGGCTTCATCGCCTCGGCGATTTCATGCTTGAAGGAGTGGAGCCTTTCGACTCGTCAAAGCTGAATGGCTGGGATCTGTACGGATGGTCCGATGAGGTACGGCAGAACAAGGTGCGTATTGAACTAAGCGGGTTCTCTCACGTGTTTGTACACGATGATGATGAAGCCGTGGATGCGGATGACTCGAGGCCACTCAAGGGGATGCCACATTGTTCTCAGCAGGTCTTTGACAAACAGGGTGTGACCGATGCGTGCCGTTCGTTCGCGGCCCGGCGCGCACGGCGTGGACAATCCTCAGACGACGCGGCGGGATGGGGCGATCCCCTCGTATCCTCAAGGAGCGGCGGCTCAGCAACGCCGACCACAAGGACGCGGCTGGTGGAAGGTGGCGCTCCGTCGGAACCCGCACCCGTCGTGTCCACCCATAATCCGAATCCAGCAGAGTCGGTCGCCGCCGACCGCCGTGAGATTGGAGAACAGCCTACCTCCTCGACGCTCCTATCGGCCTCGACGAACGCGCCCGCCGCAACGGAGCTCGCGAACAGTCATCAGAACGTGGCCGCGGACTATAGCGAGAAGTGGCCGTCGGGCGAACTCGCAGCCTGGGTCAATGCCGGGCGGATTTCCGAAGAAGAGGATGAGGAAGCCAAGGCGTGGCTTGATACAACCGTCAAAGCGCTGCAGCGTGCATTGCGCGGATACGAGATGACGGCCGAGTTGGTCGGTGTCCGATTGACGCCGAACGCGGCGCTCGTGCGCTTTCGTGGGTCAGACGCTCTCACCGTGCCGAAAGTTGAGAAGCGGCGCCAGGAATTGTTGACTTCCCACGCCGTTGAGGTCATCAACGTCCTGGCCGCGCCAATGGAGGTAGTCATCATGGTCGCGCGGCCTAGTCGGACGATATTGCGCCTGCGCGATCTCTGGCGACAACGCGCTCTGCCGGTAAGCGCACCGCGGACGAATACGAGCCTGCTGCTGGGCGCTCGCGAGTCCAACGGCGAGCTGCTGTACCTCAACGTCGGGGGCAGTTTTGGCGGACAACAGCCGCACGGGCCGCATACACTCATCGCTGGCGAGACAGGGAGCGGCAAAGGCGTTCTTGTTCAGTGCCTGCTGCTTGATATCTGTGCGACCAACGCACCGTCCTCCGCACGCATTGAGATGATTGATCCAAAAGCTGGCATTGATTTTCCGTGGTTACGGCGGATGCCACATCTCAATGGGGACCTCATAACGGACCGTAAGGCGGCGATCGGTGTACTGGAAGCCCTTGTCGAGGAAATGGAACGTCGGAACAGGTTGCTCGCGGAAGTCGGGGTCACCAATCTGTCCCGCTACAATCAAAGAGTCGCACCAGCGGACCGTTTAGCGCGGATCTGGCTGTTCCACGACGAACTGGCGGACTGGATGATGAACGACGATTATCGCGACGCCGTCGAATTGAATGTAAACCGCCTGGGTGTCAAAGCGCGTGCATCCGGCATCAATCTCGTCGTTGTCACACAGCGGCCCGACAGGGATGCTCTGCCCATGCAACTCCGGGCAAATTTGGGCAATAGACTCCTCCTTAAAGTGGCCGACAAGAGGAACTCCATCCTGGTCCTTGATGAGCCGGGCGCCGAGCGGCTTCTTGGGCGCGGACACCTTGCGGCAAAGTTATCCGGCGAAGGCAAGGTCATTCTGGCCCAGGTCCCGTTTGCCAACGAAGAGGAGATCATGGAACTTGCAAAGCTTATTGAGAAGGCATGGACGGGTCAGGAGATACCCGCAGGCCAAGGCAGCTAGGAGCTGTCGGCAGGCAAAAAAGGGTTTTGGCTGTCTGAAAATCTCGTCGATATGGCGAGGCTCATCGGCAAGCCGTAGCGGATTCAACACCGCCTTAGTGGCTTGCTAGCGGCAGATGTGGTCCGTGATAATCAATGACGATCCTTTTCTTCTCGCTAACCCAACGGAAATGAACGCGAAGGGTTTTCGTTTTGTCATCCTCGACCCCAATCTTGAGGGGCGACTCCATGAATATTGCCTTGCCTTCGTAGTCAAAAGTCCTGACTTGTCGTAGAGCCTTATCTCTAGCCACAGTTTCCGCTTCCTTCGCCGCGCACTCATTTTTACCGAGGCACTTCTTGGTCCTGCTATTTCCATCTTTCATAAGAACGAGCTGGTACTCCGTCACCAGACGAATCCGCCTGTCCAATAGGCGACGGCTGTTTTTGAAAGGAGTTCATGTTTGTAGCGCTCTTCCGCGCTCTCTCAAGGGCCAAGCATTTGTTGCCATGTATACTCTGAACGACATTGAGGCACTCCAACGGGGTAGGCGGAGCGCTTCGGCATGCGAGATCTCTGAGTTTGTCTATGTCGGCAGCAATGGCGCGTCCCGCGCCCGTACTAACAAGGCGGTCTTTTAGGGCCTGGATCTGATATTCCTTTTTCTTCAGTTCGGCGCTTGCATCTTCGCCCAAGGCTCTTGCTTCTGGGCTCAATCGTATGACTGCCGAAGAGGGCGCCGACGCGCTTACTACCGAGGTGGCTGGTGTGTAGGTGCACGCCAGCGCTTACGCAGGGGGGGGCTGCTCGCCGTTCATGTGGCTATTAGGTTTGTGATTGCCGGACCGGAGACTGCGAGGACTGCGGCCCGCAGGGCTGCTCGCCGTTCATGTGGCTATTAGGTTTGTGATGGTCTACCGTGAGTCTCGAACGCAACCCGAGCGCCAGCCTGGGCGATGTCGCAACAGGCTTCAACGTCCGTCGTCCGTTCGAGTTGGCATCTGTGTTCAGTGGCGAGGGTTTTCACAGCTTCAGGCCTCCATCTTCTGAATCAAGGTTTCGACCAGGCGCTTGGCCTGAAGCGAGGCCTCGGTCACCTTGACGGGGTCGATTTGGGCAAGGATATCGAAGGAATGTCTACCCTTGCCATATTCGCCCTTTTTTTTGCAGCGCCGAGTCGCGGCCTTGAGTCCGTTGAGCACCTCGGTTTTGGTGACGTTTTCGACGTCGCTACGAGCCGGCAACGCACCACGATAGAATCCGTCGCCGAAAAACAACCCTAAAGTGTCTTTGTCGGCCAGAAACCACGCCTCCATGCACCGTACCATAAGGTGCGCGCTGTCGTCCGTAGTTGCCGCTGGACGCTCCCAGCGGTCCCGGTCTTTGAGGTGTGCTCAAGATCCGTTTCCCACCGCTACCGGCGCCTCGCTGTCTACCAGCAGGAGGATAAAGTCGTCTGCACCGGCCTTGTTGAGTGCGGTACAGAAATCGCCAAATGCCTGATGCCGCCCTCCGCTAGCAACAATCTTCGGCATTTGACCGTCGAGTCCAGCCTTGCGGAAGAACTCGCTGAAACCTGCGCGGCAACGTGTCCTCACGGCACTGACGTCTCCGCCACCCTCCACGTAAACTGTGACGTTCACCAGCGGTTACCCCCCAGTTCGCCCTTGCGCCACAACTCTCCGAGGCTGTAACGCTGCAACCAGTCGGAAAGATCCGCCTTATCGAGACGCCGCATATTGGTCTGGCCACGGTGCTTCTCGCACACCACCACACTTTCCGGTGTGTCGGTCAGCGCATCGACCAACACCTCGGACTGGGTCGTCACCACGAGTTGGCATCGCTCCGACGCCTCGCGTAGAAGGTCGCTGAGTGTCGGCAAGATGTCAGGATGTAGGCCGAGCTCAGGTTCTTCGATGCAGACCAGTGGTGGCGGCTTCGGGTGACAAAGGATCGCCAACAGGCAGAGATAACGCAGCGTCCCGTCCGACAGTCGTCTTGCCGCCACGGTGATATTATCTTCCTGGAGGAAAACCTGGACGGTTCCAGCTTCGATAATGATGTCGAAGTCGGACACCCCTTCATACAGCTTCCGTAGGGCCTCGAGAATTTGGGCCTTTGCCTTCGGGTCGCGTTTCAGACTGCTCAGGACCAGTCCCAGGTTCTTGCCATCCTCGACGAGGAAATCATTTGGCAGATCCGCCCTTTGAGGTAGGCGCGGCAAGGTGTATCGCCCGAAGCTCCACTCGCGGTACAACCGCATTTGACCGAAGACTTCGCCAATGTAAGTCAGCTCGGGATAGTGGTCGGGATCCCTGCGCTGTGAGAGGATGGACTGCTCCGGGTTGATCTCTTCACGTAAAAGCTTGCGCTGCCCGATCTCTTTGACGTTGAGATAGGGAACCCCATGCTGATACGCAAAATAGAAGTAGGGTTGATTGTGACCTGCATCCGGCCGTTCGTTTTCTATCCGTTCGTCGGTTACGTCAAATCGCTGGCCCTTCTCCGCGAAACCTAGACGGTATCGCAAGGCCTGCGGACCTTTCGGGTTTTCCACGATCACGTCAATGCGCGCGGAAGACGCTTTGGGGTCACCGCGCCAAATCCACTCGTGAATCCCTCCCCCCTCGCGGATCGGCGCCGTGAGATTCCTTGGCGCCGCCTGGAGCAAATCGATTGCTTCAATGAGGTTGGACTTACCCGAGCCGTTTGGGCCGATCAGGATATTTAGAGGTCCCATGTCCAGCGTGTCGGTGTCGGCCGAAAGAGAGAAAATTCTGCAGTCTGATACTTCGAATGAGCATGTTCTTGCCTCCTCTACTCACCCCCATGGGACCTTGTTTGAGCTGCTCAAGCTTGGTCTTTGCCACCTAGGCATCGATCTCGTCCGGGCGAGGGGCACGTAATCCTGCTGTCAGAAATGGAGGACCAGTGAACCTTGTAGGATCTTGCCGGTTCGGCACCGACTGTGGCGAAGGCACGCACCCAATCTCACCGGCCCGATTCCCGCACCCATTGATCTGCAAACAGTCAAACGTGCCAGATGACGAGATCATCGGGCTGAAGACCATCTACCTCTCGCAGACTCGGTCGCGGGTTGCTCCCCCAAGCTTCGGCTGCCGGCCGCGTGGGATGAGCACGTGTCGCTGGATGCGCTCACGCAGCGGGGCCTTGGCAGTATCGTTGGCTTGGAGGGGCCGTTCATCTATCACAGGGTCCAGACCTTGAGTCGCTTCTTCAGGCATACTTTGGAGTGCCCTGATAAGGTCACCGAGGGTTTTCGCGTCGTGGGACGGCCAAGGAATCAAGAGGTCCAGGGCTTTTTGATTGAAATCATAGAACTGCTCTCGCGTGACGACCTGGCCAGTCTCAGACGCGTCGCTGCGCCGGCGAGGTCTCTAGCTGTCAGAGTCGGTCCGACGAAACTCTAGCTTGATCTGCGCGCCCCAAAGACTTCGGCCTAGGTATCGTTCTAAAACTGCTCATAATTAATGTCCTTGTTTTCCGGAAAATGGTTTGTCAACAGTGTCATCAAACATCGTGGTGCAATCTTGTAGGAGATGAATAAGACGCTTTTCTTGCTCTTCTTCCGGGAGTTGTAAAAGTGATGTGGCCACTTCATCTACAGTTTCCAAAATGGAATCAATACCGTGGAAAAACATTGAATTTCTATGAAGTTTTCGTTATTATTGCGTTCTGTTGCTTTATTAATAACACTGTTAAGATAAGGAATGAAACCATCGTGGAGTACTTTCTTTCGTAATTGTGAATATTCAGAAAAATTAGACCCGGTTAATAGACAAGGTGAAACAGTAGCCAGAATACATGAAACAATAGTCATAATAGATGAAAATCTTTCTCCCCTAATAAACCTCCGTGCATCTCAAACCATTGCTCTACCGAGGCCGCTGTCTGCGGCATCTATAACTTGAAGATTGCCTGAAGGCTACCATCCGGTTTGTTGGCCAGTTGTCGTTGATCTTCTGCTGGGAGCGGCGATACGCGACGGAAGATTCATCGGTTTCCAGGCAAGGTACTCTAGCGCCTATAGAAGTCCTGTCCTTGATGGTTACGACACCATCGGGACCCTTTTGCCGTGCGTTGTCATAAGCTGGGAAAGGCGACCTAGAGGAGGTCGTTGCCGGTCGAGTGCACCCAGCTTCCGCAGAAGCACGGAGAGGTGGATACGGGCGTCGGTTTGATTCGCTGCCCAGTCCTGGCTCCAGGCAGCTTGCCTGGACGGTCAAGAAAATCGGGACGAAGGGCCGAACCTCAATGTCTTGTTCTTCATCGTGCTGTTCGTCTCGCTCGTACGCAGCTTGCGTATCAAGGAGCCACTTTCGATCATCGCTACAAGGCTTCTCCGGCTTGAGCGCCATTCCTGGGGATGGCGCTCCACTAGATTGTTGATGTGACTCATCCCCATCTCAGCGTACCCACGAACCCTTCCAGACCTAAACCGACGGGTATCCACACGAGTGTAGGTAGTCAGCGAGGGCGCCAATTTCGCTCAGCATTCAGCCAATCTGCCAGGATGTCATGCCGGGTCTACCGTATCAGACGACGCTGGCCGCTTTGATGAGCAGGTAGCTCGCGAAGATCAGCACCACCGCACCGATGATCATCATTCGCCGGGCTCAGCACCCGGCTCGACACGGCCACGGTTACTCCCGGCTCCGCAGATAAAACCCGAGCACGAGCAGCACGGGTGCTGACCCGCAGCGCCGCCCACACGAGATCGCACAACGCGACCTAGCCTTCTTGCCACCACGCCCGAAACGATCTGACGATCGCTCTTGTTACCCAGACGAAAATCGTCACGAGGACCACGTTCGCGATGGTCGTGAGCCGGCGTCTCGGGTGTGATGCACGATCCGGTCTGGAACGCAACGCTTGGTGCAGGGATCATGGTGGTGCACCTCACTGTCGATAGTCGCCGTGCCGCGGCGGAAACGTCCGCGGTTCCCTACGGGGAGCATTGATGTGTTCCTGGCTCCCGGCACGGATAGGCTCAAGGCCAAGCCAGTCCCAGCGGAAGCGGATGCGGTGTCGGGGCTCGAACGAGACTTAGCGTCGCGGTAAGCGATTTGAGCGCGTGAATCAGTCGCGCGAGGGTTTCGCGTCCGGCCTCAGGGTTGGCAACCGCAGAGGCGCAGACCAAACAGGCCGGCAGTCCGACCAGTGCCGCCGGCCTTAAGTCGAGGGACAGATCTTGGGCTACGCATGGACTGGCTACTGGAAGCAGTACCACGTCGAGTCGACGTAAAATCGGGTCACAGTATGGCTCAGTTTCCTGGGAACCACCAGCCCTAGCCCCGAAACGCCTACCAACGCTTAATGAGGGGACTCCTCCTGTTCTTCGCCTTCGTAAATGGGTTGCCTCTTATGAATTTGTGGCACCTATTGAGCATCCAATGGATGAACTGCCTCAAATCGACGTCCTGAGGTCGCCCACGAGAAGGGACCCCTACGAGTGACCTCAATGACTTGGGAGTGTCGAGGGGTTATCTGACTCGATAACCGCTACCGGAGAAGACAGCGCGTGAACTCTACCGCCTACCTGGCACCCGGCTGAGCCAATATGAAACCTTACCTGTCATTGCCGCGCGGACCCCTTAGGCGATTCTCTGCCTGCTTACGGCATTGCACATCTACGGTCTGACTGAGGAAATCCCCGAGCATGTTCGGATCGCTATGCCCCAAAGCTCCATTATCCATAACTGAAGATGGTCCAGGTTTCCGGAGGCAATTACTGCACCGCAGGAGAAGACATCGCCCTTGAGCGTGGTCGACCGGGATTCTATGGAAATGCTAAGGTGGTGACTGCTCCAAGCATAGGAACAAGATCGCCCTTGATAATGCTCTCGACGCGCTCAAGAACTCCCTCCATAATAAGCTAGTCTCCTCCGACGAGCTCCGGTCGTACGCAAGGGCCGCTCAAGGCGTCGATGTCATACGGCCGTACATGGAGGCGGTCGCGTGAAGCATCTCCACACAGCACCAAACCGAATATCTATATACCACTGAGGAGAGCGCAATTGGATAAGGTGCAAGCTGAAGCGCTCTTGCGCACTGCTGTCGCGAATCCAAGCGCACGCTTTCGCAAAGGGCAATGGGAAGCGATTGATGCGTTGGTAAACCAACGTCGGAAGCTCATGGTGGTTCAGCGAACCGGCTGGGGTAAAAGCTCAGTTTATTTCATCAGCACTCGTATTCTTCGTGATCAAGGCGCCGGACCGACGGTGATTGTTTCGCCCCTGCTTGCGCTAATGCGAAACCAGATCGAAGCCGCAACCCGAATCGGGATTCGAGCTGAGACAATCAACTCCACCAACCGCAGCGAATGGGAGGAGATTAAGGGAGACCTCCTTGCCGATAACGTCGACGCGGTTCTGATCTCACCGGAGCGTCTCTCCAACGAAAAATTTGTCGAAACGGTCTTGCTCCCAATCGCGCATCGTACGGGTCTACTAGTCGTCGATGAGGTGCATTGTATTTCCGATTGGGGCCACGACTTCCGTCCTGATTACCGTCGTCTGGTCCATGTTTTGCGCCAGATGCCACCCAATATACCGGTTCTTGGCACCACTGCTACCGCAAATGATCGTGTAATCAATGACGCAAGGCGCCAGCTGGGCGACATTCATATCAACCGGGGCTCGCTCGCCCGTGACAGCTTGTCCCTGCAAACACTGCGACTACGAGCCCAAGCTGAACGCCTTGCCTGGTTGGCTCAACGAATCCCCGAACTTCCCGGTACCGGGATCGTATACGTCCTGACTATTCGCGACGCGGAGCAAGTCTCCGTATGGTTGACCGCTCGCGGTATATCCGCCCGAGCGTACTACAGTAGCGTAGAAAACGAGCAATTCGCGGACACGAACGCCTATCGTCAGCACCTTGAGGATCAGCTGCTCAACAACGGTATTAAGACCCTTGTTGCGACCACCGCGCTCGGCATGGGCTACGACAAACCAGACTTGGGCTTCGTCATCCACTATCAAGCACCAAGCTCAGTCGTTGCCTACTATCAACAGGTCGGACGTGCAGGGCGAGGAATCGATCACGCCGTCGGCGTCTTACTCTCGGGGCGCGAAGACGAAGACATTCATGAGTATTTCCGCCAAACTGCCTTCCCACCAGAGCGGGACGTTGACGCGATACTGTCAGCACTGGAGGACAGCGATGGCATGTCTGTTGGCGAGCTGCAACGTCATCTGAACCTCCGCCGAAGCCAGATCGCCAAGGTCCTCAAGATTCTCAGCGTTGAGAGCTCTGCTCCAGTTATTAAGCTTGGACGAAATTGGCAACGTACGCCGGTCTCTTTCAGGATGGATCAGGAACGAATCGATCGCTTGACCCAACAGCGGGAACTTGAATGGCAGGAGATCCAGGAATACATAGAGACCGACGGCTGCCTAATGGCTTATTTGCTGTGCGCTCTTGACGCTCCTCTCGTTGAAGACTGTGGCCGGTGCGCGAACTGTCTAGGGCGACCGATTCTCAGCCCAAACGTCGACCGGTCTCTTGTGATTGATGCGGCGAGGTTCTTGCGCAAATCCGAGTTCCCCTTCGAGTCCAAGATACAAGTCCCTGCAGACGCGTTTCCGGAGTACGGATTTGTTGGCAAGCTTCCGGTGGTATTTCGGGCCTCCGAAGGACGTATCCTTTCGCGCTGGGGTGATGGCGGTTGGGGCGCGTTAGTCGCAGCCGACAAACATGCCGGTCATTTCCGCGATGAGCTTGTCAATGCAATCGCCGAGATGCTCGAACAGCGCTGGCGACCCAACCCGGCACCACAATGGGTCACCTGTGTCCCCTCACTGAATCGTCCAGCGCTTGTTCCATCTTTCGCGAAGCGGCTTGCTGCACGGCTCGGTCTGCCGTTCCGAGGGATTATCCAGAAAGTACGACCAAATAAACCACAGAAGAATCAGCAGAACCGCTACCACCAATGCCGCAATCTCGATGGGGTATTCGAGATTACAACAGAAGCCGTCGCCGGAACCCCAGTCCTTCTGGTCGACGATGTTATTGACTCTGGATGGACAATGACCGTACTTGCAGCATTGCTACTGCACGCCCGCAGCGGGCCTGTCTATCCCGTCGCGCTGGCTTCGACCAGTACTGGAAACTAAATGACAGTATCTCCAAGCACTCAGGCTGTGTTGCTCCTTACCGCGCATTTATCGAAAACCAGCGGAGATTCAACCAAGCCCTTAATGCCGAGGGAGTGGGGACGTTTTGCAGTCTGGCTAAAGGAGCATTCGCTAAGACCCGAGCAACTCGTAAAGAGCCATCCCTCCGATCTTCTCGGAGGATGGTCCGACCGACAAATTCCCATTGAAAGAATCGAAGCATTGCTCAATCGCGGGCCCTTGTTGGCATTGGCAATGGAGAAATGGCTCCGCGCGGGGCTTTGGGTGTTGACACGTTCCGATGCCGACTATCCGTCCCGACTCAAGAAACGCCTCGGCACCGTTTCTCCGGCCGTTTTTTTTGGCTGTGGGAACCGCTCACTGCTTAATAGCGGCGGCCTCGCGGTGATAGGTTCTCGAAAGGCCGTTCAAGAAGACCTCCAGTACTCCCGTCGACTCGGAGCAACGGCCGCGGGGCAGGGGTATGCGATAGTGTCCGGAGGTGCCCGCGGTGTCGATGAGGCTGTGATGTCAGGCGCCTTGGAAAGTGAAGGCACCGTTGTCGGGGTGCTAGCCGACAGCCTACTGCGCGCATGTTCCAGCTTAAAGTATCGGCGCCACCTAATGGCGAATAATCTAGTGCTTGTTTCGACATTCCACCCTGAGGCTGGTTTCAACGTGGGCAACGCCATGCGGCGGAACAAGTACATCTACTGCCTATCAGATGCGGCCTTGGTCGTTCACTCCGCCACGAAGGGTGGTACCTGGACTGGCGCGACTGAGAATCTCAAGCGGCGGTGGGTACCGCTGTGGGTCAAACTCACAAAGGATAGAACTGCGGGTAATCTTGAGCTTGTGAAGCAAGGAGCTCGCTGGGCCACTGACACAGCTGAGGAAGTGGTTGTCGGTGAGATGCTTAAGAACAGCACGGAACCCAGAACCACGCCTGCTGCCCTTTCCTCTGCCAAGGAACGTCCCGAGTCAATTGCGCTGCCCATGGAGGAGGTGGCAACCCATACGAACTACGGCCCTCCTGCATCTAACGCTTCTGAGGCGACACTAGCCGTGGAGAAGATGGACCTGTCTGGTACAGGTGATGGAGCTGATGCATCCCAAACAGTTACGGAGGCGGCCAGCGACGAGCGTGAACAGGTTATACAGGGCGAACCTGTCGCCCATTCCGAAATAAACACCTGCACTTCGATCACGACGATGTCTTTTTATGAGTTCTTCGCTCAGAAACTCTCAGAAGTCTGTCGTACATCCCCCAAGACACCCGGCGAGCTTGCAGAGATCTTTGATCTCAACAAGACGCAGACGAACGCGTGGCTTAAGCGTGCGGTTGGCGAAAAGAAGGTGAAGAAGCTCTCCAAGCCAGTTCGATATCAATGGATTGATTCGCAGCAGACGCCACTGTTTGACGGCTGACATCAGTATCTCCCGGTATAGATATTCTTTGAAGGTGTACTCTCCGTCACTGCCACGTTCAGCGCAAACAACCTCGCGAAAGGCAGCACTAGGAAACTTGGGCGCAGGCTGAAGGGTAGTGTTAGAGAGATCACCCGCGTGGGTACGAGCAGGGGCAGAGCCGAGTGTTTGATCCAGTGGTAGACGAAGAAGCCCTTGCGTCCCTCGCCCCATCCCATCGGCGCAGGTCGCGCTTCTCCAAACCGCTGATGAGGGCGACTAGGCTGAACATCACGAACACTGCCGTGGTGAGTACCAGAGGAGTTTTGGCGCTGGTTGAAACACAGGAGTGTTGAGATGGTCGCTTGTTGATAGCATGCTAGAGTGAGGGCGTGAGTAGGCGCGTCTACACATGGAGCGCAGTCTTGAAGATATTCTATTTGGCGACGGCAGTAGTAGGTGCAGTAGTGCCATGGGTGTTCTTTGGATCTTTCTTCGCGGCCCAGGGCTTTGATATTCCGCGGTTTCTGGCGGGCTTATTTGCGAATGGCGCGGCAGGCGGCTTCTCAGCGGATATCCTGATATCAATCGTAGTTTTTTGGGTTTGGTCTTTCCTTGATGCCCGAACGAATAGTGTTCGACATTGGTGGCTGGTATTGCCTGCCGGATTTTGTGTTGGACTGTCGCTCGTCTTGCCTCTGTACTTGTACTTCAGGACAGTGGCCCAGGAAGAGCTTGATCCCCTAGCAAAAACCCCCTGACAAAACCTATCGGTCAAAACCGTTCGGAGCGTCGCACGGCAACCGGGGACGCAAAACGAAAGAAATTTCCGCATCCACAAACCCTTGGAAAAATCTCCTTTGGTTTTGACACGTTCTTGTCCGGCCGGGAGAAGCTGACATTCGCCACGACCTACCGAATTGGTGAGTTGGGTTCCCTATGGACTTTTGCGGGATCAAAGATGGTGATGCGCTGTCATTGGAGCGGATAGCGGGAATCGAACCCGCGCATCCGGCTTGGGAAACTGGCAGGCTGCCACGACATTATACTCACACGCGCTCTGGACAGCCGCCCGCCTGGCCGGACGGAAGATCGGTTCGGCCCGCCTGCCGCTTTCCGCACCGTGTTTCTCTACAGCGGCGCAAAACCGCGCGGAGCCTGTACTTGCAACATTGATGTTGGTATCGGGGTGGTGCAGATTACAGCCGCTGAAGCGGGGGGGCCTTCAGGTGGCGGTGCAGCTCGCGCTTGATGGGTCTGCGCTTGAGGTCGCTCGGACAGAGATACGGTCGAGCAGGGACCTCCCGGATGCGAGAGTAGGGGCGTTGCGGACTATCTATCCTCGCCGCCCGAGTGATTGGTGGCGAGCAAGGCGCCGCATCGGAAGGAAAGAAGACGTCGGGCTGCGGGCAGGAGGGCGGAATGCCGCTCGGGCCTCGCGGCCTTTGTGGTCGGTGATCTTGATATCGGGCGTCAGGCTCACGAAAAAAGGGCGGAGTTCGTACTCGGCCTCGCCTCCCTCGGTGACGAGGTTGGTCGACATGGCGGTGTTTCCCGTTTGGATGGGTTGCAGAGGAAAGGCACGGCGGCCTCGCTTGGTTTCCGCTGCCCCTGGGCGTGGTGCTCAAACCGTTCTTAACGCCCCATGCGCCCTTCCAGTGAGACCGCGAAGTATGATTCGCACTGGTAAGGGGCGCGTTTCGCATCATGCTCGAAATCCCCGGAACCGGGCGGGACTCGACGCCGAACGAGGGGCGGTCTAGGAAGTCGTCAGCAAGGCGTCGTGGGGAAGGCGAAATAGAGGAAGACAAAGGGCCCCACGTGCGGCGAAGAACGGGAGCTTGTAGCGAAGCCCCGGTGTGTGGTGTTCCATGCGCTCCCGGAACTGCGCTCCCTGCTTGAGATCGTGGAACCGTTTGCCTGTCCACTGTGCGGCCAGGAGGTCAACCCCACCAGCCGATTCGTATCAAACGACAGACGCGTCGAACTATCCGGAACGCTACGGAATCCACCGGCAGTAGAACGGTAAGCCGGGCAGTTTGGAGGAGCGACAGTCAAGCTGCGATGTTGCTGAACTATCCGGCCGTTTCCGTTCTAGAGAGCAACGTGCTGTTTCCCGTCCACGAAGGAAGGTTGGGTGTTGGGCGCTTAACTGATCGCCATGGCAACCCAGATCTGATAGTGGAGTTCACTACGGAATATCTGACGCGGTATCGGGCAATCGCCCCAAAGGGCCGTTTGCCCCAGACGATAACCGAGATAATGCCAACGCTGCATCTGCTCTTAAATGACGCCGAGCTTGCGTTGAAAGCTGGCCTGCTCCGCTTGGGTAAGCCGGGGGGAGGGCATGACCTCCGAACACTCTTTTGCGGATTGGAGGATGAGCACCGGGAGGAAGCGGAGCGACGGTTTGTCGACGCCGCTCCAAACGCACCCCTGAAGGCTTTACGGGGCGAGCGCCCCACGGTGGAGAAGGTGCTGGACGTGTACGGCAAGGGCTTCGATGGAAGTTCGGTCTATATGCAAACTCGGTATGACGCAGAGCCAACGACGATGCTCCGGTCGCCGTTGCCGAAGGGCGCTAACCTAGAGTCCAAGACACATTGTATCCGATCTTTCTCCCGGCCGTCGTCTCGTAGAATCCGTCTGCCGGAACGCAGGCTTCGCGCGTGCCGTCTCAGCGCAGGTGTTGATGAGCTTGTAGCCAATACTGGCATCCCTGGGCCATCGGCCTTCAGCGAAGCATCGCGAGCCGCTGGCCGCCCTCATGCGCCCGAACGACCGTTACGTTCCGGCCCGGCGTGACGTTGAAACGAAGCCCGAGGTTGCGCGACGGGCCGAACAGGCTTAGGAACTCGTACACCTCCCGCCAGCTAAAGTATTGCGTGAACCGGTATGCGCTCGCCGCGCTGTCTAGTCAGGGTGTGAATGCAAACGCGTCGCTGCTGACGTGTGCGCGTCGCATATGAGCGCGTGATGGCTAAAGGCTCTAGGGCACCTCGGCGCTCACGGACGCACTCATTCGCACACGATGCCGTCGCCATCGCCGTCGCGCATGTAGCGATAGGCCGGATGACTGTGGCGAACAGGGGCGATGCCGTGCCGGCGTGCTTCCTTGCAGGTGATCCGGCCGTTTCGGTTGTCGTCATAGCGTGCGAGTGCGTCGCCGTTGCCACCCGGATTCGTGCCGGCGCGTCGGCCGCGCGCGGTATCCTGGTGGCAGACCAGCGGCTCCAACGCAGTGCTCTGGCAGCGGGTGAGGATCCGCTCCAGAGCGTCTGCCTCCCGCCGGTCTATGGTGAGGCCATAGGCACGACGCACCTCCACGACGCGGCTTGCGAACCAGCACCGATTGCGTCGCGGGAGCCATTCGGCTGCGTCCTTGTTGCTCTTCCGGTGGCGGTTCAGGCTCGGCGCGGCAAGGGTAAGGTTGCGAATGTCTCGGGCGAAGCGCAACCGTGTCGCGCGGTCCTGGGAGCACAGTCCCGAGTCATGGGCCTCGCTCATCGCGATGATGTGCTCGATGTCGGTCTCGGACGTCGAGGCGAAACAGGTCCCGGTATAGGGACCGTAGACCGTGCCAAGACGGCGCACGATCTCGCGCTCAATCGACGGTGGGTAGCGGTAGTCTCGCTTCCTGTCGTAAGCGGAACAACGTTTCTCGGGCGCCACCGTCAAGCCGCGCCACGTCTCGGCGTGGGCAGTGTCGATGAGCGTGAGAACGACTCCAGCGGCAAGGCAGGAAAGAGCGAGGGCACGCAGGCGACGCCGGTTAGACCGTCGCGAAGTCAGATTGGACAGGAAACGTCGTTCAACGCACAGCATGAGCTTGTTGGCCTCCCTGCAGGAATTGCTGGTACGAAAACAAGGGAATATTGTCTCCTTAGCTTGAATTCACTGCGTGGGGGATGATCGTATTCGCCAAACTGACCTCCAAGAACCAGTTGACCATACCCACGGCGGTCACCGCCGCCGTGGAGGCCACCGAGTGTTTCGATGTGACCACGGAGAAGGGCCGGTTCGTGTCAACCGTGCCGATGGCGCGCGTCGTGCAAAGCTGGCCGAGTTCCGGCTCTCGGAGGCCGATGTAAAGGACGCGGTTTCTTGGGCCCGGTCGGGTGAATAACGCCAGTCTGTCCGGTCCTTGACACAAAGGTAGTAGATGTTCTCCCACTGGAATAACGTATTATTTTTTCGATATAACCAGGCTATTCTACTTAATTCCGCGAGCGTCCCGCAAGCGGCTTCGAGTGAATTTTCCCGATGGCGTCGCGGTGCCGTCGATGGGATCAGCCTATCCCATAGGGGTTCGCGGTACGCCGTCAAGGCCGCCGGATTTTGGGATCGTCGACGTCGTGTCCGTGTGGTCGGTATCCCGGCGCATCGGGTTCTGTCATTAGCTCGTCCCGTGGCATTAGGTCGGCAACTTTGATGCCACCACCGATCTCGCGAGCTAGGAGCTCGTCCAGCACGCGGTCGTCCTCTGGATCGAGGAACGACTTGCTAATGAGCCCACCGATGATCTCGTCGTCAACGAGCATGCCTTGATCGAATCGCCGTGGCTGGCCTTCGCCGATGCCACCGTCATTGGCTTCCTTCTCGATCCATTCACAAATCATACGTTGGTAGTCGAAGTCGAGCTCTCGGAAATCCTTCCCAATGCTCATCATTGCTCAGACCAACGTATGAGATGATATAGGCCTGATTGTCCGGATGATCGGGCTTATTCTTGTGAACGGCACGTATAAGCCGCCCGAGGAACTGTATGTAGGGGGAAAGGCTGCGGAAGGGTCGAAAAATCGCCGCGAGGCCGAGGGGCGGGCGGTCGAAACCCTCTCCGAGCATCTGGACCTGGAGCACGCAATCCAACCGACCTCGTCTGACGGCATCCATGATGCCTTCCTGTTTCTCCCGGTCTATGTTGCTATGGATCTCTTGGGCACCGAGTCCGCGCTCTTCGTAGAGCGAACGAACTGGCCACGTGTGATCCAGAGAGTAAGCCGCATCTCATGGTGGTAGCCGGTTTGATCCCGCATTTCGGTGAGGTACTTGATGCTTGCACCGACAATATGCCGATTGCACTCGGGCGAGAGCGCGGCACCGCGACAGAACCATGACTCGTCCCGCAGTTCCTCCCAGGCTGTGACGCTGGATGTCGTCCCTATAGGTGAAGTAGATTTCCGACGGCGCGACGTTCCGCCAGTGGATTTGCCTGATGTATCCGAACTATCGGCTCTGAGTGGCTTGGTGCAGATCACCCTACCGTACCATGATTGACCGCACGCCGAGCGTCTTTCGCGACAGGTTCGAGTAAAACAGTGTCCGAGTTATCGTCAGGAGGCTCGGACGTTCACGTCCTGTGGCGCGACTCGTGAGCAGGGTTGCGGTGAGAGCGCCGAACACCCTCCTGACGGTCCACAGCACCTTGCCGACGAGGTGCGCGTCCTCGGCGAGGCAAGTGTAGTCGGCCTAGTCGGGGTTGGTTGACTGGCCGCAACGTGGGCCGCGTCGCCAGCGTCGTTCACATGCTCGATGCGTTTGACCACCAGCCCGTTGCTGTCCCAGAGCACGAACATCTCGCCGGTGGCGGGTACGCGCCAGGCGGTATTGACTAGCAGCCGGTTACCCTCGGCGAGCTCGGGCCCCGTGGATTCGCCCCGCACTCGCAGCACACGGGGGGGCGTCGGGGCTTGCGCTGCCCGCGTAGCGGATCATCCCTGCGGGGAGGAACCAGCGCGCTCGCTCGGTGACGAACTCCTCGGCGAGCGCGCCCGGTCCGGCGGACGCCTCGACCTCCATCTCGGGGATACCGACGCCTCGCCCGGCTGGGTGCTGCACCGTTTCGTCAGGGTCCGCTTGCGACGGGGCGGGCGCTCGATATGGTGTAACTCGGCGGGCTCGCGGGGCCGAGTAGGCCGGTGCTCTTCTCCGCGTCCTGGCGGCTCAGCACCTTGGGCATGTCACGTTCGAGGAACTGGTGCATGGAGCTCGCGTTGCGGCCGGTGGCGAGCGCCGCCTCGCGCATGTTGCGGCCACGGCGTCGGAGCAGGGCGCGGATTTTTTCTCGTACCAGGTCGCGTTCCATCGAGTTGCCTCGTGTGTGTCAGGGCGCAGTCAGTCGAAAACACGCAAAGCAATCTTGAAGCCGGCAATCTTCTGGCGTCCTTATGCGCGACGTCCGGGGTAGCCGTGAGACGGTTTATGAAGTGCCGGATCGGGCTCCTCCTGACCGACAGGGATCGGAACCGCGGCCCCGGTTCGAAAGGCCGCACCAGGGACGCGTCTTGAGGTCTGCCCGCGTTGCGGAGCACTTCCCTTTATCCCGCAACGGCCCAGCGCATATCCACCAAGCCATGTTGATCCATGACCTTTGGATGGGCATCAATAGCCTTTAAAGTCTGCCTAAGCTTCAACGATAACTGTGCTGGGTCTACCGCCTTCGGGCGTAGCCTTGAAGCTTTGGCTGGCTGCTCCAAGTGCACTACTACCTTCCAGGTCCTAGACCGTAACGCTCTCTTTGCTATTGCTCTCTCGTGCTTATCATTGACGTTCGCACTCGCGGCAACTAATCCCGCCAAGGTATCTCTGACCTTTGCCGCCACCTCCTCGCTCAGCTCAAGCAGCTTGGTTCTCGGGTGTGTCCGATAGTCTTTTACTTCAATCATCCAACCGATACGCTTATCAAGACATAGAAAATCTACCGCACGCGCTCCTCCGCGGGTCCTTTGAAACTGATTTTGATAGAAGGACCACTCGTCATGCCTAATTGCCTCACAACCTGCTTCGAACGTGCTGAGGTTAATGTTTGCTCCACCAGAACGGTCATGACTCCGTATCCTCAGCAACAAAACGATCCGACTGCAGCAGTTCCTCGTCCAGCATCGCCAATGGGTCTACTTCGTCGACGCGATCGCCTTGATGGACCAAAACACCATCGGCCCCTTTCCCCAGAGCAAAATACCTTTGAGGGAGGTGCTTGAATTGGTTGCGAGACAAGAGAATCTCGAACTCTCGCAATAGAAATAGACTGTGTGTAGCTAGGAAAACTTGAATACCTTGGTCGCACCCGTGAAGAATCGCTTCGGCTACTTTGCGTATCAGTTTTGGATTGAGGCTACTCTCCGGCTCATCCCAGAAAAGGTATCCCTATCCCAGCAGCGACCCGGTAGCAATGAGACGCGCCAACATTGCGAGCTTACGCAGCCCTTCTGCCACCAGGGGCATCCCCATGTTCCCCGTGCCAGACAACTTCAGGTAGAACCGCCCGTTCTGGTCAAGGACAATCTTGCCCCCCATGGTCTCTTCCAGCGGCTGCAAGAGACGGGCGGCTGTTTTTTCGCGTGCCCCCTTTAACGCGGGCAAACCGAGCAGCCGGCAAGTGTCACGCCAGGTCTCCTCGAATTCCAAGTAGTGGTTATCGTAGACAGAAACAAATCCAGGAAAGATCGTCAGTAATTCCTGGGTAGGCAAGAAAACCGGGGCTTTGTCGATCCACTCCGAAGGACACACTTCAATAGCAACTTCAGACTTGCTTTGTGCAGCGAAGCTAAAACTTACTGTTCGCGCAGACCTGCCAGATTCCAGTCGTACCTCGCTGCGATTGCGACCGGGTTTTCGCCGAATCAGACGGCCTAATGACTCGGGTCGAAACACGTTAACCAGTTTCTGGGCGACACGTGGTTGGAGGAGTCCCTTTGTCGGCTCGCCTGCATTCGGTTTTCTTCCCTCCTCAGCGCTGACTGATACCACTGCATAGGGGAGCTTGAGCAAATGTGTCTTCCCGAGACCGTTCTCACCTACGAAAACATTCAGTCCTTTTGCAAACTGCAGTCGGGCCTTACCAAACGCCGTGAAGTTTTCTAGTTCTAATGATTTCAGCAATTCCTGCCTCCTCTACAAGTCGAGCCCTAGTGTGGTTTGCGCTCCGACATGCTTCACGTATGCTATTTTTTGGTCACGGTTAACATATGTAGGAGAGCCCCAGTGTGGTTTGCGCTCCAACATGCCTCACCCTGTGGCTCCTCGCTTCAATGGCCTACCACTGATCCCTACTAGCGAAATTGAACGACTAGACACGGATTACTTCCATGTCGATGTGGAAGGCGCAGACGTACGTCAGGACTGGTAGCCCTCGATTTGGGGGCCTTCTCCAGAATTTACTACCCGGACCCCTCCCAACGCTCTTCGCGGCGACGACAACCTTCAAGGTGCTAGTCATCGCCGAAAAGCCAGAAATACGCCTCGCCTCTCTCCATTCAGAGTTTGTAGGAGAATATGGCGGCCAGCACCGCGGCTGTTGTCAGGCTGCAGGGCTGGCCGGATTGCGACAGTATTCCTTTCCTCACTACTGAAGACTTCGTCATATATCCGCGGGAATTCATAGACAGCTCAGCGTTGGCACGCTGCGGCTGAGGCGACCGTACGCTGACCCGTTCCAGCGATGGGGAAGGGGGCGCAGGTGATATCATCCGATGCGCTTGCGGCTGGAGCAAGACGCCCCCACTGCCCTTCCCATCGCCGGCCGTCAACTAAGCGCGTGCGTTGCCGTACGGAGGAACACGTTCCGGTAAGCAGCGGGCGGTAGTAGAGGTCCCTTGGCGGAGCAACTTGGTCACCGAGTTGCGTGCAACGTCGAAGTCCTTCTTGAACGCCTCGTGCTTGGCTATCGCGAAGGACTTCTTCCTATGTTTCCTTGAGCGTTCGTGAACGCTCCCCGAGCGCGCCTCGTACCGTCCTTAAGACAACAGGCGCTAGTTCCCGATAGCGCTGGGCAGCTTCAAAGCTTAGGAAGTCGGGGAGGCGACATGTGACACTGGATCGTGAGCTTAACAAAGCGACCGCAACGCTGATCGGGTTGTAATTTTCACCGTCTCCTGGAGCTCCTTTTCCGACCTTACGGCCTCGTCGACGGTCCACCTAGCAAGTTCGATAGATTGTCCTCCAATATTTGCTCGATTGAGGCGGTATCAGATCCCCAAACTCCCGCCAACGCGTCCACTGCTATGACTACCTCCCAGGGGAAGACCGCTCTTCCCCCGATTTGGACGAATGGTCCGTCCGATTCGGTTAAGACCCGCGCCCGTGGCATCCGTCTCGCCAATTCCATCCCGCACTTGCTTCTTAACATCACCGACCCCAAGCTAAACCAACATCCGAGAGCAATAGCCCGATCCAGTTCACATATGATTCCAGAGAACCAGTGAAGAATCGGGGTGCCCGAGTCTGGGTACCGTTCCAATAGATCGAGTACAGGCGTGTTTGAGTGTCGACTATGAATCGACATGATCCTGCCGCCAGCGCGCTCGCACGCAGCGAGCACCTTTCGAAGAACATCGACTTGATCTTGTCGGTGGGGCTTAAACTCTGGCGCTCCATCTAAACCGCTCTCGTCTACGTAGTTGCAGCCTGGCACCAAGCGATCGAATAACGACAATTCAGACTTTCGCTCATGCGCGAGCTGAGGGTGAAGACCAAGTGCGGTCATTATCGCTCCGCCACCTAGAGCCGCGGTTCCTGCCCACGCGCTCGGCGTCGTAGTGACTGACAGTACGTTGAGCTTGCGCTTACGACATTCCCGCGCAATCTCATGTGAAGCTGGGAACAGGTCGACGTGGCAGTGAAAATCAATCATTTCACGCCCGCCTCCGAGAGAAAGTCGCCCACCTCCTTGATGCCGCGTGTCAGAACATTCCTATAAGACGCCAGGTCGCCCATGCGCAGAGCGTTGAGATTGGTACTCGGCAGAGCATCAATGCCGTCCGTCTCTACGACTGCCTCCGCCATCACCCGATTTTGGATGCAAAGTATGACTGTAAGTGCTTGTCTCTGGCCGAGACTTGGCTGACCACATAAAAGAGTGCTTGCGACATTGGGCGCTTTCTCCTGGATCGTCTTTCCAAGCTCAAACCGGTTGAAGACATCCCATGCTATATAGCGCTCGACAGCGAGTATCCGTTGCTCCTCTGACAGGTTGAGCAGGTCGGCATCTGGGAACTGTGTGAGCAGCCCGGAGAGTGCTTTGGCGATAGCGGTGCGACTAGCCTCACCGTCCTAGGTACTGTCCACGGGCCGCGCCTCGACAACAGCGCCCATGATCTCGTCGGTGCTGCGTCCTACGAGAACGGTCGGATCCGGCTCATTGCCCGAACCTGACGCTTGCCCAGCAGCTGCCGACGACAGCGCACCAAACAGCGTGCCGGCGGTGCGGGGTACCGCCAAGGCGTTGCAAGGCCGTGCCACCGCCCAGGCTCTTGCGGACATAATGTGCCACGCCTTTTCGCATGTCACCGGCCGAACCGGTGCGGGCAAAGCTGCCAAGCCTCCTGCGCGCACCGCCAAATCGCGCGGGCGGCGCTATTATGGGCACAGACCGTGCCGGGGGTGGCGTTGCCTGATCGGGTGCATCGCCGTCTGGCGGAGCTGCGTCATCATCGCTGGGGCCGTCACCAGCGGGGGTACGGGGTCCGGCACCCACGACGGTACCATGGGCGTACTGGAGGGTGAACCAGAACTCGATGATGACGTGTCCATCATCCCTTATTCACCGCTGCGATCGCCTTTCTAACAGGAGCGCTCACGTCAGCGTCCTGCCAGCGTGCAAACACCTCAGCAGCCCATGGTTGGTCGCTAAGCTTGGGCACTATACCGGGCTTGATCTGGCCGGGCGGGCGGTCGCTTAAGAAGCCTACGACGCGCGTCCCGAGCGACGGATCGGCCTTCGCCACGGCGATACAGGCGTCAAGAATCGGCGGCGTACCCCATTCCTGCTCGCGCCGTGCTTGTTCGACTAGACGATCCATAAGCACGGTTGTTTCTAGCCGTGGCAATGTCGCAAGACGATCATGCAGACTCGCGGCCATATCAGGACTCGTAAGGAGGGCGGTGAGCAGTTCCGCCCCTTCTGATGACAACCGGTCTTCGGGTGTGATCAAAGGCGCATACTTGCGGTTGACATAAAGGACGCCGCGCAGGTCCGTATCGGCAAGCCGCGGCGCGATCGTAAGCCATTCGCGCATGAAAGGATCGTCCCAGAGTTGACCCAACTCAAGCTTGTTGCCAGCAGCAGCTTTCTGCTCCCATTCACCCGAGAAGATCGGCTTGCCGTCAGGAGCATCATTTACCTTCGCCGTTAAGGCGCATAAGCCTTCGGGTTTCCACAGCGCTCAAACTAGCAACATCTTGGCCACGACCGCTTCATCGACGCTGACATCATGAGCGCGCGAGATCGCCATCCTGGTTGAAAGGGCATTAAGGAAGCGTTTGACGAGGCGCGGATTGCCAGCGATCTGGCTGCACTGACCATGAGTGGCGCTAGGCGGTCGGCCGTGTCAAAGCGCGCCGCGAGCTCGGGCGACGCACCCTCGCAAACGATCTGCATGAAGGCCCGGTCCACTCGTTCACTGCGCCAGCTCTTGGCAAGCTGGGCACAGACATTCTCACGTATGCTCTCCCTTTGGGCGTCGTCAATCTTGGCCGCTTCGATAAAGAGCAGCATCATGTAGGCGCGTACTTCCTGGGTGCGGCGGGACACGGATCGGTATCTGTATGAGTTTGTCGAAAGAATTGAGGACAAGATCATCCTCAACATTTCCGAAATGTTGCCGGACGGCGTGCTTGATCATCGCGTCGTCGGCGGCGATAACAAAGGCTGTACGGTCCAGGAATACAAACAGCCGTATCGATTCCAACGTTGAAATGGTGGTGGGAGGCAGACAGCGATCCAGGTCGTCGATGAGGACGACTAGTGTCACGCTCATCTTTTTGAGCGCTTGCTCAAAACATGCGCGGATGGCGTGAATCTCGCACGGCGGCGAGAGCTCCGGTTTGGCCTTGATCAGATCGCCGGCTGTCGTGGACGTATCAGCAGCCAGCTCCTCGGTGCCTTCGGCATCGCCTTCAGTCAGTTCACCGGAGACCACCTTCTTGCCAAAGGCGACGGCTTCACCGATCAGGCCAGTCGGCGGCAATCCCAAAGCAAGCGCAAGAGCGGACCCAGCCCCCAGCTTGGCGGTACGAAGCTAGTTCACACGCTGTAGGAGTTCTTTGGCCTTGTTAGTGTCAGTCTTTCGCTTTTCAGCCTCTTCGTTGAGCTTCGTCGCGATAACTTCGAATAGCGCAGCGCGAGCGTCATCGCAGCCCTGATACAGCCAGGCATTGAACTCTACATACTACATAAATGAACTGCTCGGGATCCTTCTGGGTCCTTCTCGAAAAGCGCTGCACGCACAAGCTCGGATCATCGAAGACTTGCCGGCACCCCAGGAGCCTGATATCCCGATCGAGGTTGGCTGGCCAGCCGCCTGCGTCATGATCTCAGCGACCGTGTCGGCAACACCCGAGAAATTCAGGAAGTCCCTTTCTGTTTCGTTGTCAGGCCACATTTGTTATGACTCGTAGCATAATCACTTGAGCAACGCCTTCAGCAGTGCATCCGGGGTATCCGAAGTAGAACTGAATGTTGCTCCGCGTAGCCATGTCGTCGGAGGGCTCAAACAGCTGCTTCCGAGTGGAAACGAGCATCAATACAGTGTCTGCTCCTTATTTCGACAGCCACTTCGCGATGCCGACGGCATTGACGGGGGGCTCGACAGAGCCACCAAGCTTCAACGCATCGACGACGATCGGGCCGCCTTTAGTCATCTTCTCAAGCAACCCTCCGCACGGAGCCATCAGTGCTGGCAAGTCAAGAGCTGTGCCGCTTTGATTGTTGTCCAGCGTCCTGAGCTGCACCGAAAACTCATGGGCGTGTGGAGCGCGGTCGCCGACAAGCTCCTTGATCCGCGTGTAGAGATTCTGCTCGGCATACCGGACGTTTTCCCGGAACGTCGGCAGCACAGGGGCATTCAGAATCTTCACACCGCTGCCCCTGCCGATGGTCACCTCGAGACGGTAGAGACTCGGGCCGGTTTCGGACCTGCCTGGGCTGATGCCCCATACCTGGCCAGGTGGTGCCCCCCTTCCTCGCCGACGACCATGCTGTACTGGTTTTTTAGGTGCTCATTGGCAACGACATCCCCGAAAAATACGTCCTCGTTCACGAAGAACTTGTCATACACCGCGGATTCGCGGCCTGAGGCCGGTCCAGGTTCCGGCCTTGAACACGGCCCTCTGATCGCCGAAACGCACTACCGCCTTTTGTTTGGGACCGCCCGCAAGGGTCCTGCGGCCGATCAGAATATTGAGATTGTTCGTGGTCAGCGACCGCAGCAGGTCAGCAAGCGTCGATTTACCCCGGCCGTTTTCTCCAAATACCAGCGTACACCGACCGAATGTCGCGGCAGCAACCGACTGGCCCTTTTCAAAGCATCCGATGTTTTGGACGTATTTGACCTCCCGCAGCTCGTGCACCGCTGCTGACACAGCCTCAGCACCCGGCGTCGCTTCCGCCCCGGCGCCTATTACCACTACGTCACTCATCGCTCTTCACCTTCAGTTCGCCTATTTCCCGCTCAGCTTCTTTCGCAGCCACCCGATCCGTTTCTGCAATTCAACCAAAGGCAACCAAACTAGCGGGTCGGCCTCCCATTCCTCCAGAATTTCCAGCAAACGCGCTGGCGTTACCAATCCGTGGTGTTCCATCTCGTCCACCAGCCACAGGTGGCCGTGCACCTCGACATTTTCCTCCGCCGCGGCCCGCCGCAACGCGTGATCGCTGGTGAGGAGCGTGTTGTCTCCCGTCTTCGCAAGCGCCAACGCAAAACAATCGTTGTTGCTCAGCCTCAGATAGCGCTTCGCGTACTCGAACGTGACGACTAGTCCGGCGCTATCCATCCCACCCACTTGCAGGCCGGCCTTCCGCAGGTGTTTGTGTGTATAGGTCCCCAGATCCAGTAACTCATCAGCGAACATTACATCCGGCACCACAAATTCATACGGCAGCGCGAAAGCATTCTCTATGAGCCGCGCCTTCACAAGGTCGATAAGAACGGAGCTGTCACTAACGATTACCAACACTCGCCGCCGGTCCCCTCACCTCATGCTGGATTTCCCCTCTAGCCTTTCCTAGAAGCTCGGTGGCCTTCGCCAGAGATATCCGGGTCTCGCTCAGCGCTCGGAAACACAGCCTCTCGAAACGCCTTGCTCTCTCGGCCGTGCTGTCCTTGATCGGCAGCGGCTCTTCCTTGCGCCATCCGCGCCCGGTCGTTCGGAACACGTGGATCAGCGTCGAATGACTGATTATCCCGGTCTGTTCCAGCCGCACGAGGAGGGCGGCCGCGCTCACGCGGTACAGGTGCTTCAACTCCATCAACTCTCGGTAACCGAACGAGTGCCGCCGCCGCCCGACTTCTTCCTGAAGGGGGACGGCCGGCATCAAGAATGCGCCTGCAACGCGCATCGCCGCTTTTTCCTCGTCGACCGGAGACTCCAGATCTATGACCCGGTGCGCCAGCTCGTGCGTCAGCGTCATGCGTCGCCGCTCAATGTTGTGGCCGGCATTCACGACTATCACCGGGACCGGCGGTCTGTTCCCTGACCGTCCGACTAGGCAGGTCAAGCCGGAAACGTTCTCCGGCAGATCAATCACAATGACCTTGACGCCGTGCTCCTCCAGCAGCTCGGTCATGTCCGGTATCGGACCAACGCCAAGATTCCACTTCGCGCGCATCCGTATTGCTAAGTCCTCGCCCTCCTCAGCGCTTGCTAGCTTCACAGGTTTGAATGGCGCGTCCCACTCTGCGCTGTCCAGATCCAAAATCTCCTCGACGGTCAGATACCGCTCGACGTGATCAAGAACGGCTGCCTCGACCCGTACGCGGTCGCGGGCCGAAGTCGCGGCTTTCTTGCGAAAGTCCACCTCCATCAGCTCGGCTCCCATCGAACTCATGAAATAGCGAACCGGCTCTCCTAGCGTCTTCGACAGAGCGATTAGCACCCCAGAACTCGGCATCATCTCCCCGCGCTCGTATTTACCGAGTGCCTGGGCCGATACCCGCTCATTGCCTTCCAACCGAGCTGAGAGGGCCCGCAGGGACAGCCCCGCTTTCTTCCTCGCCAGTTTAAGTCTTTCTCCGAGCACGCTTGACCTCTAAAGTTTACAATACCCCATTCTATAGTTAATTTGTAAACCTTTCCTCAATGAAGGTAGGTAAAAACGTCCTCGCATGATCGATACAAACCCAGAGAGAAGGCCCCGTGTTCAGGGCAGTACGAGATCACCAGACCTCGCGGTAGTGGAACAGGCATTGAGCGCACCGTGACCAAGCCCCTACCTCCGATGCCGAGACGCGGTCCGCAGTACAAGCTCGTAGATCCGACGAAGCACGGCGTCGCGCCGCAAGTAGGAGCGAGCCCGAGGAGCGATATTTCGTTCGAGTTTAACGGCCGCAAGGTCCGTCCCGCTCAGATCAGCAATGAATTGCACTGCGATAAAACCGTTGGGGAGATCTCCGATGGACGTTGAGAAGAAAGCAAAAGCACCAAGCCAATCCCAAATTTCCGGCCTTCCCGCGCGATACGCTCGAATGTTCGGCAGCAAGTACGTCCCGGAGCAGGCGCTCCTTCTGACGTCAGCTCTCGATGCACAAACGCGTGTGCCTCATCAAGAACCAGAACAGTCGGAAGCTCGCTGCCCGCCCAGCGGCGGTGCCGTTTCACCGTTTCAAAAACCATTCGCGCAAGAACAGCGCCGATTACATGAACGGACTCGGACGGTACCAAGGAGAGATCAAGCACTGCCAGCGGGCCATTGGCGGCTTGGTCGGTACCGAGGACTCCGCCAGCCAATTAGCCAAGCGCATCGAACTTGCGTCATCTGGAGCCGCAATATCTGCCAGCGGGCCTGCCGCGAAAAGGCCGTGGATTCACAGATTCAACGAATCCACGAACTGCGAGATGGCCCGGCCCGTCACGTCTGCAGCAAGCGCTTCGACGAAAGCGGGAAGCTCACCTACTGGAGTACTTCGGTGTATCTTCCCCAGATGTAAAGCTCTTCATTAGCCAAACCTGGGCTGTTCCGCCACCGCTCCCAGCGCCTTATTGTACTTCGCCGAGCGCAGCCTCTGCAAAATCGTTGTGCCAGAACCCGTCCTCCGCTTTCTGCCGGCCCCTAACCGATTCTTCAACCTCTTGAGCTCGTGCGGCTACCGCCTCCAACCGCGAGCGCACAGGATCCGGTGCTTGCCGGCCTAAGTCATCGAAGTCCGACGCCACATTTTCCAATAGCTGTGCTACCCCCTCTCTTCGTCCTTTCTGATGATGTTCACCGCCTTGTATTCTCCCTGACAGTTCCGTGCGATATCGCCTGACGCGTCCACGGATCTTCGTCGCCGGCACGTCGGGTTCGCCTGCCCCGGATCTGAAACGCCGAATAGCATCAAATAGAATCGGCCGTTGCACTCCTGGGGCAGCACCTGTAAATGCGGCCCATTCATCCCCATTCCACAGCCACGCCGGTACTTTGAGCTGTGCTGCGTCATCCTTCGCTTCTACCTGAAAAATACGAGGGTTTAAGTCTGTGAACGCTCTCGAATACTCCCCATTCGGGTCCAGTACGATGAACCGAGCGTTCGGCATGCCCGAAATGCGCGCCTGTTGCGCAGCCTCTAACGACCAACGAATAAGGCCGGCGACCGTGCATGACTTCCCGGCGCCTGTATTGCCCAGCACAGCAAGGTGCCTTCTAAACAGCTTGTGCGGTACCTCGTCATTAGGCACGCCCGCCGCGATAGCGTGCTGGCGTACCCGCGCCATCGCTTCGCCCACCAGATCTGAGAAGGTCGTGAGCGCGACGAGTTGGCGGGCGATGAGAGGGCGCCGTAGGTGGTCAGGCCGTAATGCGGCGTCTTGAAATCGCGCGGATTCTCAGGCAGCGCCATCTCCGGCCTCCATTCGGACCTCGCTTTGCGTGCTGCCGCCTCGTGTTCCGGCGTCGGCGAGAGGTAAACTCGGCCACGGTCGCCCTCAGCAACAATCGCCATCAGACGGGTGCGCATGCGCCCGGCCTTACCCTCAATATAGTCCGGCCCGATCTGTGTCCCGGACATCAGGCAGCGGAAATTCGCACCACGGGCGCGCTTCGTACCCGCCTTCGCCACCTTGGGGTCCTTCGGCTTCCCTACCTTCACGGTGAACCGGTACCCGCCAGGCTCAATCACCGGCTCGACATAGGCTTCCTTACCCTTCTTGGTCGACAGCATGAAGGTCGAGGCTAGCGGGACTTCCACTTCCGCAAAGGCCGGGTTCGGACTCCTGACCGTGCGCACCCAGAGCCAGGCGATCACGGTCAGCTGCCGGCTGACGTAAGGCTGCAAATCAGGCCGCTCATGCGCCATCTCGGCGGTGATCTCGGCCTTCGGATAGAGAGGCCCGATACGCCGCTCCGCCTCTTTGCGCATCCCCTCGCCGTAGGCGCGCACCTCCTCGGCCAGCCCCTCCGCGCCCCGCCGCTGCCGGGACAACAGCTCCTCGTCCCCGCGCACCGCCAGGCTGACCGGCGGCCTGCCGACGAACTTCGACGGGACCTCGATCAGCGCCTTGGTGAGCAGCACCGCCACCGGGTTCAGGTCGCTGGCGTGGGCCTCAAGGCCGAGCCGTTGGGCCTCGAGCGGCAGCGCCCCCCCACCGGCAAAGGGGTCATGAAAGGCGGGCAACCTGGTACGATCAAATAACTCTTTGGCCCTGGGATGGTCGGCATTGTGCGCGCAGGCGCGCCGCCAGCTGTGCCGGATCTCGCCGCGCGCCTTCTCCAGGACCGACGCATTGGTCGTATTCTCCCACAGGACCAGCTCTTCTAGGAGGCCGAACAGACGAGCACGCTCGATCTCTGCGATGACCTCCTCAAGCGTCGGCGCCGGCTCGGGAATTGCGTCCGTATCGGCGAGAGCCTGCTTCGCCGTATGCTCGTCCAGCCGTTTCCGCAAGTGCTGTTCTGCCGCCTGTTTCTTCTTTGGCTCTGAGAGCAGCTCCTCCACATAGGCAGAGGGGTCATCGACCAGCTGCGCGAAGAGTACCGCCCGCGCCGTCGCTAAAGGCTTACGCGCCCACCACAGGTGCAACCAGCGCCTGCTCGACTTCTAGTTGATCGCATCAAGCGGCAGGGCGACTTCGATCAGCTTCTTGTTCGATTTCATTGCCGAGAGCTCCGATTGATCCGTTCGAACTCAGAGTCGCCAAGCCCGGTCGCCTGGACCCCAGATGACCGGAAACGGGTTTCCACGTCGAATAGAGAATACCTCAAAAGGATTGCACTTATGCCGATCATGCTTCTTTGGAAGACTTGGAGGAGTTTTTGCTCCGAGGTTCTGGCTCCTCCGCTCAACCTGCAAGGCATGTCGTCTACGCCGATCAGAAGTCGGCTGTCCCTCCTTCGAAAACGAATCACTGTGCGGTTAAATTTGCCGGCCGGCAAAGGCAGTCGGACGAGGGCTGGCAGGCTTTTCTTCGCGTTTCGCGAATCGTGCCTACCTGGAGCCCAGACTACCCCCATCCCTAAATCCGGACACGCTGGCCACCTAACTCATTGATTTATCGGCAGAGGAGGGAGGACTCCAAAAGGCAATGCAACCGCCTGAGATAGATAAACAAACTCAGTTACACAAAAAACTATTACCCAGATTGTTACGCAGTGTGTTGCTCGTATCTCAATACTGTTGTGGTTTAGATTCCTGTTTAATAATCTCCTGAATACCACGCCCTACATCTATAAGAGTAGTACCTATATCCTCAAAAATCTTATCTTGATTTTTAATGCTTTCCATCGTTGCCTCATGTTGCATCTTGAGAATTATCATCGTTTCTTCATGTCGCTTCTGTGAGTCTTCATGTCGCTTCTGTGAGTCTTCACGTTGTAATTGGAACATCGCCATAGTTTCGTCGTGCTGCTGAGATCGTTTCTCACTGCTGTTTTCCATCGCGTTGATTCCTCGATTAATCAACCAAAGTTGTGCGATTCCTAGAGCACCTGATACTAAAACCGGCAAGAATATTTCTACAAAATAGAACATCGCGCTACTTTCCACTTCCTTACCTGATGCCGAAATGTCAAGCGCCAGCCCAAGATCCTCTGATTGTCTTGTCAACGATATTCTTCACATTTTTTAGACGCTTTGAGCTACTTGTCTTCATCTCACACCGACCGCATCCGTTTCCTCCTTGAGCACCCCCCGGACGTCCACAAGATGCTTCTCGACAAACCGAATGCTTCCCACCTCCTGACCTAGCTTGACAGGAACGACCAACTCCTCTGACGAACAGATGTTCGTACGAACGACGGCCGCGGTCTCGTTATCCCGCTTGACGAACTCCTTGTACTTCGCTGCACATATTGGGCAAAGCGCCAGTTTCTTCCACCAATCGCTATCACCGACCCGAGGCAGTACGTCCGCCAAAAAGGCACACAGCTCAATGGAGGTATCCTTCAAGAGAGCATCTATGCTTCGACTCACGACGGTGCTCCCCTGTCCGTTGCCCTACCGCCGTCAAGGATGACGAATCCCACGCTAATCCTCCCCAAGCAGCACGGAGTCAATGATCTGGGCAATGCGGCTTGCATCCAGACCACCGCCAAGGTCGGCCTGAGTTTTGGTCAGCGTACCTTATTGCGAGCTTCCAGGGCAAGCCTTTGAACTTCTTCGTCTTGTATTGTCCGACGACGATGCTCAGAGTGCCGTTGGCAGTGTAAGCCTCGCCGTCTGGCTTAGGATAAACATCGCGCCATCGTTGATTTATAACGTTGATGACCTTGTCGC
The DNA here is from genome assembly GCA_965214605.1 of uncultured Binatia bacterium (SeqCode). Taxonomy (GTDB): domain Bacteria; phylum Desulfobacterota; class Binatia; order Bin18; family Bin18; genus JAAXHF01. Next base: position 3,097,290 of record OZ243961.1, read on the forward strand.
CATAGAGGATCCCTTGCGCCCGAACGGCCGCGGAATCGTACGCTTCCATCCCTCAGCTTCTGCGAAAGCTCGTCAGCGGCTGTGGAAGTGCTCCTGTAGAGTTCTTATTGAGCGCATCCACGCCCTTCGAGGCCGTTGATGAGTTCAGCTTGAATCTTCCGCGTTAGGTCTAGCGGAGCGGTCCACTGCACTGCCCGGAGGCTTTCACTCCCGCCGGTTGTGAGCCTCGCCAAAATGCACGAGCAGGCAGGAAAGCTCGGCGACACGCACTGTCTAGAGGCTTTCACTCCCGCCGGTTGTGAGGGTGTCCCAGACTTCGTTAGCGCCAGGATCGAGAGGACGACCGCTAAAGTGAGAGGCGAGCAGCACGTCAGGGCGGCTCGCCGAAGTCTGGCGACGGATAATGGTCAGCTCGGCGTAGCTCGGGGCGCACTTCGGGAGGATGCCTTCTACATTCTCTACGGTGAGCTCGGTCACGATATCCACAAAGGGCCTTCCGGATCCAATGGGCGAAAGCTGTCTGGGGGTCTCCGGCGAGGGGACGTAGCGCTCGACGTTTGTGAACGTGTCGAACAACGCTGCTAGCTGGTCCTCCGTGAGCATCGGACATGCATCGACGATCGCAGTCTTGTAGTCGCCGTAACGCGGCGCGATTCGGGAAATAGGCTTCTGTTTCGCCGTTGTAGAGGCGATAGCCATTCAAAAATTGCGCAAGTGCGCAGCCGGAACCACGCTGCCCTGTCTGTTCTTCGCTCCGCCCGCGCGCCTTGCCTGTTGGCACTAGAAGCAACACACCCTTGATCTTCTACTCCGGGCAGCCGACAGAGCATCATCAGTAATATGGTCTTGCCGGTGTTCAAACGCGTGCCGTGCGTTCAACGCAAGTCAGGAGTCGTTTGTACGACCTCTGAAAGCGAATGACCAGCAGTTGAAACTGCGCGCTGACCACGGTGCGCTGTCAGATGGGGCGGATCGGGCTTTCGTGTCTCGCGAATTGTGTCCGAAATCGTGTCTAACTGGAGCCCCAGACTGCCCCATCCCTAAAATGAGACACGCTGGCCACCCAACCCATTGATTCATTGGCGGAGAGGGAGGGATTCGAACCCTCGGTACCGGTAAAGGTACACACGATTTCCAGTCGTGCCCAATCGACCACTCTGGCACCTCTCCTGCAGTGCATGGGGTTGTACCACCTCCGGGTTGGGATCGCAAGAAACTGATGGGTGAAGACGGCGTTTTGAGGGGCGAGTTTACCGTACTGGCTTGACACCCCTAGCGCCCTCTGTTTTTATGCCTCGGGCATATGTTGAGGGGAGTATGGAGCAGTATGTTCCGGTCCTGATAGCGCTGATCTTAGCCGGGGTAGTCGCCGGGGCCATGGTCTTTGCCAGCACCCTGTTTGGCCCCAAGCAACATTCTGCGGTCAAAGATGAGCCGTTTGAGTGCGGTAATCCGTCGAGCGGTTCGGCCTGGGGGAGATTCTCGGTCAAGTTCTACCTGGTCGCCATTCTTTTCATTGTGTTTGACGTTGAGGTCGTGTTTCTCTACCCGTGGGCGGTGGTGTTTCGGCGGCTCGGACTGTTCGGCTTTGTCGAGATGCTGGTGTTCGTCCTGATTCTGGCGGTTGGGTTGGTGTATGTGATTAAGAAGGGGGCGCTCGAATCGGCCTAGGCAAAAGACGAGCGAGACGGCCATGGAGCTGCTGAGCAAAGCTGAGAGCGCCTTTCCGGGGAAGATTGTTGAGAGTCATGCCCAGCACGACAACGCCACGATTGTGCTTGAGCGGGCCGACCTGATTGCGGTTCTTAGCGGCCTCAGAGACGCTCCCGAGTTTGCCTTTAATATGCTGGTTGATCTGAGTGCGGTCGACTTTTTTGGTCGGGAGCCGCGCTTTGAGGTGGTCTACCACTTGTATTCCTTGCGGCTCAATCACCGCCTGCGGGTCAAGGTCCGGGTGGCCGAGGATGAGGCCTGGCTGCCGTCAGTGGCCGAGCTATGGAAGGCGGCCAACTGGCTGGAACGTGAGGTATGGGACATGTTTGGGGTGTCTTTTCGTGATCATCCTAAGCTGACCCGCATTTTGATGTACGAAGAGTTTCAGGGCCATCCGCTACGTAAAGATTACCCAGTCGATAAGCGTCAGCCCCTAGTCGAAGAGCGCGATCCAATTGCCAACCCGTGGAATAAAAAGTAATATGGCACAAGAGCCCCCCCCAGCCGCCGACATCCCCGACAGCCTTGACCCGACCTCAGAGGTGATGTCGTTGCAGATGGGGCCATCCCATCCAGCCACTCACGGCACGATTAAGTTTGATCTGACCCTCGACGGCGAAAAAATCCTCAACCTAGAGACCGAGATCGGCTATCTGCACCGCGGGTTTGAGAAGATGTGCGAGCAGCGCACCTGGAATCACGTTGTGCCGTATACCGACCGGCTCAACTACGCCTCGCCGCTAATCAATAATGTGGCGTTTGCCCTGGCGGCCGAAAAACTGCTGGAAATCGAGGTGCCGGAACGCTGTCAGTACATCCGGACCATCATGAGCGAAATCTCGCGCATCACCGACCACATGACGTGTTTGGGCATGGCCGCGGCCGAGGCCGGTGCCATCTCGGTCGGCTTCTATATGATGGAGACACGCGAGACGCTCTACGACCTCGTCTCGGCCGTAACCGGGGCACGGCTGACCGTTAGCTATGCCCGGGTCGGTGGGGTGACCCAGGATATCCCCCACGGGTTTGCCGAGCGGGTGCGGAGCGCGTTTGGCGATATCGACAAAATTCTGTCCGACTGCGATCAACTGCTGACAAAGAACCGGATTTTTATTGAGCGCATGTCCGGGGTCGGCGCGATCTCTCAACACGACGCGGTGTCCTACAGCCTAACCGGCCCGCTGTTACGGGCGACCGGCATTCCGCACGATATCCGCCGCTCCCAACCGTATTTGGTCTATGATCGGCTCGACTTCGATATTCCGACCGGCAGCCAGGGCGACAATTACGACCGTTTTGCGGTGCGCTTTGAAGAACTCAGGCAGAGCAAGCGCATCATTGAGCAAGCCCTTGAGCAACTGCCCGAGGGGCCGGTCCGGGTCGACGACCCCCGTATCAGCCTGCCCGACAAAAGAGAGGTCTACGGCAATATCGAGGGGCTCATGAACCACTTCAAACTGGTCATTGAGGGGGTAAAAATCCCACCCGGTGAGGTCTATCTCCCGGTCGAGGGAGCGAACGGGGAGCTTGGTTTCTACCTGGTCAGCGACGGCAGTGGCCGGCCATACCGCGTCCGGGTCCGCCCGCCGTGTTTTTTTGGCATGGCCGCGCTTGGCACAATGCTCAAAGGCCACCTAGTATCCGATATCATCACCACCTTCGGGATGGTCAATATGATTGGTGGAGAGTGCGATAGATAGGCTGACTCAGCACCCGGGACTCGGCATGTCCGTACAATTCTCAGACGAGACCTATACACGCTTTAAAGAAATCCTGAGCCACTATCCGACCAAACAGGCGGCCATTTTGCCGACGTTTTGGTTGGCCCAGGAGGAGTTTGGCTATTTGAGCCTGGAGGTCATGGAGTATATTGCCGACCTCCTTGATCTGTCACCCGCGTATGTGGCTTCGGTCGCCTCGTTCTATACGATGCTGTACAAGAAGCCGATGGGCCGGTTTCACCTCCAGGTGTGCACGAATCTGCCGTGTCGCCTGCGAGGCGCAGCCCGGATTGTGGACTGTGCCCAGGACAAGCTCGGCATTAGGCCGGGTCAGACCACGCCCGATCAGGTCTTTTCGCTCAGTGAGGTCGAGTGCCTAGGCTCGTGTGGCACGGCCCCGGTTGTCCAGGTCAACGACGACTACCACGAAAACCTGACCCCGGACCAGGTGGTGCGCTTAATCGAGGGTTTAGCGGAGAAAACGTAGACACACAGGGGGAGAGAACACACCCGCCGCGCAGCAAGACTCCCCCGCACCCTCTCCCTGCAGAGAGAAAACAGACGCATGTTGGATTTTATCGTCTCTTTTACGCTCACCCTGCTTGTCCTCTTCATGGTCATCAACCTTGGCGGGCTGCTGCTGTGGGTTGAGCGCAAAGGCAGCGCGGTGTTGCAGGACCGGATTGGTGCTAACCGGGCCGCTATTTTTGGCAAGCTGCCGTTTAATTTCGGCCTGATCAACACGCTGGTTGCCGATCCCATCAAACTGATTACCAAAGAAGATTTTATCCCGCCCGGGGCTGACCGCCTGTTGCATACCCTGGCCCCGATTATTGCCCTGCTACCGATTCTGATTACGTTTCTGGTGATCCCGTTCGGGGATGTGCTGATCGTCGGCGAGCGGACAATTTCCCTTCAGGCCGCCTCGCTCAACGTCGGCCTGCTCTACGTCTTGGCCATGGTGTCGCTGGGGGTGTACGGCGTGGTGCTGGGCGGCTGGGCGTCCAATAACCGTTGGGCCTTGCTGGGCGGCATTCGCGGCTCGGCCCAGATGATTTCGTATGAAATTGCCATGGGTCTGTCGCTGATCGGCGTGGTGCTGAGCTTTGGCACGCTCGACTTACAGGACATCTCGCGCGCTCAGGGCGAGTTGTGGGGCGGAGTGATCCCGGCCTGGGGTGTTTTTTTGCAGCCGGTCGCCTTCTTTATCTTCATGACGGCCGGGATTGCCGAGAGCAAACGCAACCCGTTTGATCTGCCGGAGGCCGAGTCGGAGCTGATCTCGGGCTATTTTACCGAGTACTCGGGCATGAAGCAGGCGACCTTCATGTTGGTCGATTTTGTTGAGGTCGTGGTGGTCGCCGCGCTGGTGACTACGTTGTTTTTTGGCGGCTGGCAGATTCCTTTTTTGGGCCGTGAGGGGTTTGCGTTTCCGGGTGGCGTGAGTCTTGGTCTGCCCTCGCTGCTCGTCAGCCTGCTGCAGGTCGGCGCCTTTACCCTTAAAGTCGTCTTCTTCTGCTGGCTCCAAATTATGATTCGCTGGACCCTGCCCCGCTTTCGCTACGATCAGCTCATCAACCTGGGCTGGAAAATATTGTTGCCGATTGCCTTGGTCAACGTGATGGCCACCGCGCTGGTCATCCTCTTGGTGCAATAAGCTATGGACCCGCTCACGTTTTTTGCTCTGGCTATTCCGTTGGTCCTTGTCGCCGGTCTGGTGGTCTTGCACCCCAACCCGGTCTACAGTGCCCTGTTTCTGGTCCTGACGCTGTTTCTGTTGGCGGTCTACTATCTGTTTCTAGAGGCCCATATGGTGGCGGTGTTGCAGATCATCGTATACGCCGGGGCGGTGATGGTCTTGTTCTTATTTGTGATTATGCTGCTCAACCTCCAAACCGACCCCCAGCCACGGCTGCGCCGAGGGCTGAGCCGGGTCGCCCTGGGCGGCGGCGCGCTCTTACTCCTTGAGCTGTTTGTCCTGCTTGGCCGCACGCCGTCCGAGGGCCCGGCTGAGCTGCCGGAGGGGTTTGGGACGGTGACCGAGCTGAGCGAGCGACTGTTTACCGATTTTCTGATTCCGTTTGAAGTCACTTCGGTGTTGCTCTTGGTGGCCGTTGTCGGCGCGGTGGTCTTAGCCCAGCGTCAGACTTGAAGACGCGCTCTTGACAGCTGAAAGCGAAACACATGGTTCCTATCGGTTATCACCTTGTCCTCAGCGCGCTCCTGTTCACCATTGGGGTGATAGGTGTCTTGGTCCGCCGCAACGTGATTATTATTTTTATGTCGATTGAACTCATGCTCAACGCGGTCAATCTGTCCTTTGTGGCCTTTGCCTACCACCTGGGCTCTATGGACGGACAGCTGAGCGTCTTTTTTGTGATGGCCGTGGCTGCGGCCGAGGCCGCGGTTGGACTGGCGATCGTGCTGCTCGTGTTTCGCGGCAAAGAGACGGTCAATGCGGATGAACTGACCCTGCTCCGGTGGTAAGGCTATGCACGAGGCTCTGAGCGTCCCGCTTCCGTACCTGCGTTTTATTATCCTGTTACCCCTGTTGGGGGTGGTGTTTCATGTGTTTTACGGCGCGCGGCTGGGCCGTCAGGCGGTCAGCGCCATTGGGCCGGGCGTGGTGTTGGCCTCGTTTCTGCTGGCCGTGTCGGCTTTTTTTCAGCTGCCCGATGGGGGCGCGCTGGTCGATCGTATTTTTCCGTGGATTACGGCCGGGGAGTTGCACGTCGACTTTGCCCTGCGGGTTGATAGCCTGTCGGCGGTGATGATTCTGGTCATCACCGGGGTCGGCTTTTTGATTCACGTCTATTCGATCGGCTATATGGCCGAGGATGCGGACGTCGCCCGCTATTTTGCCTATCTCAACCTGTTCACCGCCGCCATGCTGGTGCTGGTGATGGCCGAAAACCTGTTGCTGCTGTTTGTCGGCTGGGAGGGGGTGGGGCTGTGTTCGTATCTGTTGATCGGCTTCTGGTATACCGACGACGAGAAGGCGAGTGCCGGCAAGAAGGCGTTTATTGTCAATCGGATTGGGGATGCGGGCTTTCTGCTTGGCCTGTTTTTGCTGTTTTGGAGTTTGGGGGAGCACGGCGTATGGACCCTGTCGTTTACCGACATTCAGGCCAATGCCACAGTGCTGTCGGTCGGCACGGTGACCGCGGTATGCGTGCTGTTGTTTATCGGTGCGACCGGAAAATCGGCCCAGATTCCGCTCTATGTGTGGCTGCCGGACGCCATGGCGGGCCCGACGCCGGTGAGTGCTCTGATCCATGCCGCCACAATGGTCACGGCCGGGATTTACCTGATCGCCCGCCTCCACTTCCTGTACGCGGTGTCGCCCACCGCACTGGCCTTGGTGGCCTATATCGGGGCGGGCACGGCCCTGTTTGCGGCTACGATTGCGCTGGTCCAAACCGATATTAAAAAGGTGCTGGCCTATTCGACCGTGAGTCAGCTGGGCTATATGTTCCTGGGCGTGGGCGTGGGGGCGTATGGGGCGGCGGTGTTTCACCTGATGACCCACGCCTTCTTTAAAGCCCTCCTCTTTCTGGGTGCCGGCAGTGTTATCCACGGCATGAGCGATGAGCAGGACATCGCGAAGATGGGCGGGCTGCGCAACACCATGCCGACCACATATTGGACGTTTGCGGTCGGCTGTCTGGCTATTGCCGGCGTGCCCCTGCTGTCTGGATTCTTTAGTAAAGATCTAATCCTGGAGGAAGCCTACGCCGCCCCGCACGGTTCAGCCGTGCTGTGGCTGCTTGGCACGCTAGGGGCCGGTCTGACCGCTTTTTATATGTTCCGACTGTTGTTTGTGACCTTCTGGGGCGAGACTCGGGCGGACCGCGCGGTGGCCGACCACATCCATGAGTCGCCCTCGGTGATGACCACCCCGCTGATTGTGCTGGCCGTACTGTCGGTCATTGGCGGCTACTTCTCGGTGCCCCATTTCTTACAAGCGGTGTTCGAGCAGTCCCACCCTGCACACGTGTCGTTTGTGATTCGCTATGTCCCAACGCTCGTCGGTCTGGGCGGCATTTGGCTGGCCTATGTCTTGTATGTGCGCGATCCGGACCGGGTTGCACGGCTGAGCCGGCAGCTCGCCGGGCTGCACGCGTTGCTGCTGAACAAATACTATATTGACGAAATCTATCAGGCCGTCTTTGTGCGGCCAACGCTCGCCGCCTCGCAGTGGCTGTGGCAGGTGTGGGACACGCGGGTCATTGACCGGGCGGTGAACGGCACGGCCGAAACGACCGATGCCAGCGGTTCGACGCTGCGCCTATGGCAGACCGGCAATGTCCAAAACTACGCCCTCTCGTTTCTGGCCGGAGCTCTGCTCATTCTGGGGTATTATCTATGGTAAGCACGCTTGTCTTTCTGCCCTTGTTGGGCGCCCTGTACGTGCTCTTTGTGCCCAAGGAGCAGGAGGTCAAGATTCGCTACGCGGCCCTGGCCACCGCGCTGCTGACCTTTGTTGTCTCGCTGGGCGTGTTGGCCGGTTTTGATAGCAAGACGGCCGACTTCCAGTTTGTCGAGCAATACGTCTGGATTGAGGATTTTGGCATTCAGTACTATATCGGTGTGGACGGAATCAGTCTGTTTCTGGTGCTGCTGACCAGCTTTCTGACTCCGCTGGTACTGCTGGCCAGCTGGGGCGAGGTGCACAGCCGGGTCAAGGAGTACCAGTTCTTTTTTCTGGTTTTAGAGACCGGCATGCTGGGCACCTTTGTGGCCATTGACCTCTTCCTGTTCTACGTGTTCTGGGAGGTCATGCTGATCCCGATGTATTTCCTGATCGGCATTTGGGGCGGGCCACGCCGTATTTATGCCGCCCTGAAATTTTTGCTGTATACCATGGTCGGGAGCCTGCTGATGCTGGTCGCCATCCTGTATTTGGCCTACCTGCACGATAGCCAGCAGCAGGTCGTGACCTTTGATCTCCTGCGGTTGTACCAGCTGGCGATTCCCCTGGAGACCCAGCGCTGGTTGTTTGCGGCCTTTGCCCTGTCGTTTGCGATTAAGGTGCCGCTGTTTCCGTTTCATACCTGGCTGCCCGACGCGCACGTTGAGGCACCGACCGGCGGCTCGGTTATTCTGGCCGGGGTACTGCTGAAAATGGGCACCTATGGTTTTGTCCGCTTTGCCCTGCCGCTCTTCCCCGCCGCCGCCATAGAGGCGGCCCCGCTGATCATGGCCCTGGCGGTGGTCGGTATTATCTACGGCGCTTTGGTGGCCATGGTCCAGCCGGATCTGAAGAAACTGGTCGCCTATTCCTCGGTCAGTCACCTGGGTTTTGTGATCCTGGGTCTCTTTGCCTTCAATGTGCAGGGCACCGAGGGCGCCATCTATCAGATGCTCAACCACGGCCTGTCTACCGGCGCCCTGTTTTTGCTGGTCGGTGTTATCTATGAGCAGCGCCATACGCGGCTGATCAGCGAGTATGGGGGGTTGTGGAAACAGGTGCCGGTGTACGCCTCGGTCTTTCTGTGCGTGATGCTGTCCTCAATTGGCCTGCCCGGCCTGAATGGCTTTGTGGGAGAGTTTCTTATTCTGCTCGGGGTGTTTAAAGCGAGTCCGCTGGCCGGCGTGCTCGCCGTTTCTGGAGTCGTGCTGGGGGCGGTGTACATGCTGTGGATGTTTCAACGCGTTATGTTTGGACCGGTCAAGGTCGAGGCCAACAGCGGTTTGCGGGACCTCAACCGCCGCCATATGTTGATCTTTGCGCCGATGCTGGCCCTGATGCTTTTTATGGGGCTGTATCCGCGGCCGTTCCTGACCCGCATGGAAAAGTCGGTTGAGGCGACCCTGGCCCGGATGGACCGGGTCTCAACCCAGACCGCGGCCGCGAGCAGTGGGCAGCAGCGAGAAGTGGGAAGTGTGCAATGGAGATGATCGCCCTTCCACAGATCAATTGGCTGGCCGTCCTGCCGTCTGGGCTGCTCGTCCTGACCGGACTGCTCGTCCTTTTCTGGGACCTCTGGATTCAGGATGCAGACCGCCCCCAGCTCGCCTGGCTGGCCGTCAGCGGCTTTGTGGCAACCGGCGCGGTGTCTTTTATGCTGTGGGGAGGCGCGGATGCGTCCGGTCCCTTAGCCCTGGATTCCTACGCGCTGTTTTTTAACGTGATCTTTTGTCTGGCCGGGGCGCTGACCGTGCTGATGTCGGACAGCTATCTGGACATGACGAAAATCCGCCAGGGGGAGTATTACGCTCTGCTGCTGTTTGCCGCGGTCGGCATGGTCCTGATGGCCGCGGCGACCGACCTCATTACGATCTTTCTGGGTCTCGAAACCATGTCGGTTGCGGTCTATGTGCTGGCCGGGATTTGGCATCAGCGTTTGGCGTCGAATGAGGCGGCACTCAAATACTTTCTGCTCGGCGCGTTCGCCAGCGGTTTTCTGTTGTATGGGATGGCTCTGATTTACGGGGCGACGGGCAGTCTGCAGTTAGCCGTGATTGCCGAGCAGGTTGCGGCCCAGGGGTCCTCGACCCTGCTCGTTGTCGGCATGGGGCTGCTCCTGGTCGGCTTTGGCTTTAAGGTTGCCGCCGCTCCCTTCCACGTCTGGACTCCTGACGTGTATGAGGGCTCGCCAACCACGATTACCGCATTTATGGCGGTCGGGGTGAAGGCCGCGGCCTTTGCCGCTTTTGCCCGTGTCTTTTTACATACGCTCGACGCGGTCCACACCGAGTGGCAGGGCGTGGTGTGGGTGATTGCCGCGCTGACGATGACGGTCGGCAATCTAACAGCCCTGCCTCAGACCAATATTAAGCGTATGCTGGCCTATTCGAGTGTGGCGCACGCTGGCTATGTGTTGATGGCGATGGTGGCTGGCAAAGACCTGGGCGGTGCGGCCCTAATGTATTATTTGGTCGCGTACGGCTTTATGAACCTGGGCGCGTTCGGGGTGGTGGTGAGCCTCAATCGTCAGGGACAGCCTAACGAAGAGCTGAACGATTATGCCGGTCTGGGCTTTCGCTATCCGGCCCTGGGCATGGCCATGGCGATCTTTATGCTGTCGCTCACCGGCGTTCCACCGCTGGTCGGCTTTACCGGTAAGTTCTACGTCTTCAGCGCCGCGGTCGAGGCTGGGTATATCGGTCTGGCGATCATTGGCGTGCTCAACAGCGCGGTTTCAGCCTACTACTACGTCCGGGTGATCGTCACCATGTATATGCAGGAGGATGAAAAAGCTTTGGAGATTGCCGCGCTGCGCCCCACCCTGAGCCTAGCGATCATCATTGCCGCAGCCGGCACGGTCCTCCTCGGCGTCTTTCCCTCGGCCTCGATTTCAATCGCACGCGAGTCGTTTTTGTCCCTGGGCTAAGCTGGGCCTCAAACGCGGGGTGCCGTGAAGGCTCTTGAGCAATACCACTGGCCAACTCTTGGAATGTGAGCCGTGCTCAGGGATCCGCTCAGCAGGACAAAGACGCGGGGTCGGCAAGTCGGGGGGGACTAGGGAGTCACCTGCCCGTAGCCTAAATACGTTTTGACCTGACCCAAAACAATGTGCGGAATATCTTCTCGGCGCTGGACGGAGAACACCTGGGCGTTTTTCCAGCGGGCGGTTTCTTTTTTGAATATGGCAGCCGAGTCGGTATCGCCGATATGCACGGCGGTAATCCGGCCGGTCAGCTCTGACAGATAGTCGATGAGGCTCTGCAGATTGGGAATCTGCATGTCGGTAATAAAGAAGATATCCGGCATGTCATGCCCGACAAGGCGCAGCAGCTCGTCGAGTTCTTCAAACGAAAAGACCGTGCCTCCGCCAAAGTAGCGACACAGGGCCTGATAGACCTGCTTGCGTTCGTTGTTAAAGTCGAGCAACAGCTTGTCACCGGCCGGGACGTCACTAAAATTGTAGACCGCAACCTGGGCACCGGCCCGCAGATAGGCGTCGGCTGCACAGCCCGCGCCAAGAATCGCATGACTGAGCAGGTAGCGCGGATTGGCCATGCTGCCCGAGGAATCTAGGATGATGATACAGTCCGGCACGCCTTCCCGACGGCCGTAAATCAGACCGTTTTGATACAACCAGGCTTGGGAGAGACCGGGGAAGATCTTGCCAAAACTCGTCCACACGTCCAGGTCTTGAATCGGTTTCCCCAGCTCCCACGGGGTGTGCATATGCGGGTCTGAGGAACTGCTCCGGTGCAGCGGTGCTTCGGACACCGGCAGTTGGTACTGCTCGGTCAGCTTCATATAGTAGAGCAGGCCGGTGTCAATCCGCTCGCCGCGCCCCCGCCCCATGCCCTCCTGCTCTTCGGTGTGCCCCTGGGCCACCAACTCCTCGTCGAAATCGGCAATCGTGGTCCGAAATTCACGCGGATTGTCCACGTGGAGAGCAAAGGCTCGCAGGCCACGTTCGACCTCGTTGTGTGAATGATTTGACAGGCCGTGGCGGCCGAGCAGGGCGGTTGGCAAAATCTCTGAGTGTCGGCGCTCTTCGTCAAGGACCGGATGGATCAGACGGCAGAAACGCCGCACGCTCTCTTCCCAACGCCGGCGGTCGAGGTAGGGAATCCGCGCCAGGCGCCGTAACAACGGCTCGGGCCCGCTGGCCTCGAGATCCATGTCCCAGATCACGCTGTATAAGGCGGTCATCAGCCGGTCGAGGGGGCGAGCGCTGAGGTGCTGCAGGTGACGATAGAGCTGTGGCAGAGCGGTTTCAAAGTCTTTGACACAGTGGGTGTTGACCACTACGTCGATAAAAATATCGGTTGCCCGCTGGGCGTAGTCTCGGCGGCCAAGTTCGCTTTTGGCGGCCGCGTAGAGCCGTAGATAGGTGGCAAAGTCCCACGGGCAGCGGGTGTAGTGGGCAATGCCGTGGTCGAGCAGGGCTTCGACCACATCCTCAACCGGCAGGTACTCGGCGAGCTGCTGACAAAAGCTGGGATTGAGAATAATCTGCCGCTGCTGGATTTCCACCGCTTCCTGGCTGAGCCCGTCGGTGATGTGCGGCTGGGGCAACTCGGGAAAAAAATGTTTGCGTCGGGCACGTGGCCAGACCTCGGTGAGCACCGTTTGGAGATTCATGCGTGGGTGTGCTCCTTATGAAGCGGGCGGTGATATCTTCCCGCCCGGAGGGGGGTCGGCCCCGCCGCTCCTCGCTTGTGGCTCGCTAGGAGCAGGAGCGACGCGCCGCTGGCCTAGATAGACGCTGCCGCCGCGAACCTGGCCAATGCCTCGGATACGGCCGCTGAGGACGCGGATTTCTCCGCCGACCATACCGTGGCCGACGTCTTCACCGGCGTTGTCAGAGATCGTGATCGTGCCCTGTCGGAGGTCAAACCCAACGCCATAAAAGGCACTGCCCTGCAGACGGATTTCTCCGCCCGCTAGGGCCATGCCGAGGAAGTCGCCGCACAGGCCCTCAATGTTGAGACACTTGCCTGCCGGTAATTGGTAACCCAATAAATGGACCCGCGCTGGCATCCATTGCAAGCGCAACTGCAGCTGGCTGCTGGTGGTCTGGTTGCACAGAGCCGATAGGTAGAGACCGGATAAGCCCCATAAACTCGGTGACTCGTCCGGCAGCTCATGGGCACGTGTCGGCGTGTGGAACTGTTCTAGGCTAAAGCAGAAATCCTCAATATCGTCGTGGTCATACGTCAGCCCGGCCACGTGCTGCAGCGCGGCTGTATAGGCTCGGTCAACGAGCTGGCGGTCTGGGAGCCGATCCCAATCTAGCTCGGTCTGGGCGATGTAGGCCGTGTAGCTGCCTAGGAGCTGTTCGAGAATCGCATCCCGAACGGCAATGATGCGGTCAAGCGGTAGGGCTCGCTGGCGCGACCGGTAGGTCTGGAACTCGGCAAACGGGTTTACCATGCTGTCTCAATTCCTAAGTCCCGCTGAATCTCGGCAAAGATGGGATGATCCCCCTGGCTCGGCTGCACGTCCTCTCCGGCCAGGATCCGAGCCGCGACCGCCAGCGCTCCCATAATGTCTTCGCGTTGCTCGGCAAACCGCCGCCAGCTTTCGTCCGTGGCCTGCTTGGCCAGATGGAGGGGGAGCGGGTCACGGCGCGACTCCCGCTCTCGAGCGGCGACATAGGCGTCGCGCCATTGGGTTCGGTGGGCGAGGACAAAGGGCAGGATCCAGCGCACGTGTTCGGCCCCGACCTGCTCGGCACCCAAAAACCAGACTAGCGCCTGGGCGTAGCGCCGCAGCGCAATCGGCAGGCGGTTCGAGGCGCAGTTTTGGACCTGGTAACACAGATAGCCGGTATAGTGGCAGCCTTCGGGACACTCTTCGTTTGAGCGTTTTTGTCCGTATAAACAACAGAACGAAAACTCGGCCAGGGCCGTCCGGGCGAATGCGCTGGCGTCCTGGCTAAAGCCGATGCTGGCAATATCTTGACGCAGGGCTTGCCGTTGGGTCTTGTCGAAAGTGCTCAGGCCGTGTTGATACGATAGCCACTTCGCAAACCGCTGACAGGCGTCTTCTAGCTGGGCGTCTTGGCTTGTCGGTGCCTGGCCGCTGCTCAGCACGGCATAGAAGGCCTGCTCTTGTTCGGGATCACGGAGCAGGGCTTCTTTGTGCTCCTGTTGGCCGATGAAAAAAGCCAGGTTTGCACCGGGATGTTTGGACTCGATCATCACGTCAAAGCGGTCGAGCAGGGGCGGGATCAAGGGGTGGGTCCCGGGGTCCTGATAATTGGCGGTGGCAAACAGACAGTACTCGTCGTGGAGGAGGAATTGGTTGAGGTACTCCCAGTTGCCACGGTCGACGCCGTCGAGGATGAGGCTCTGTTTGGTTTCGGGCAGGCGGTTGATTTCGTCAATAATCTTGACCGGCAGTTGGGCAAAATTACTCCACACCACCTGCTCTTCGCCCTGGTTGAGTTTGCCCAGGTTTGGGCGGCCGATAATTTTCTCCTCGGTCTGCTCAGGGTGGCCGGCGACCTGGCTGCCCCAGATGACCCCGAGCGGAATGCGGTACAACAGGGACGCGATATATTCGGCTGAGGTGGTCTTGCCCAGACCCGGCTCGCCAATAATGAGGGCTTTCCCGCCAATCAGCGCGGTCAGCAGGCTCAGCAGCAGGGTCGAATTTAACTTCTCGCCGTTGAGGTCGAGGTCGGGGCGGTTCAGGTAGAGGTGCTCGCCGATAAAGTCATATACATCACGGACGGCATGTCGGGTCTGCTCACGGGTTTCAGCCATGCGTTCACTCCCAGCTCTTCACGTGTTGGGACGACCCCGGATGGTCGATCCGAGTCTGCGGTTAGCGTTCAGCGGATTATCCTGTGAAAAGCAGAGGCGTGTCAACAAAGTGGTTTCGGTCAGGGGGGAGGGGGGTCGTGTTTGACAACATTTTGAGAGGACGGCTATGAAAGGGGAGATGGCTGACGATCCAATCCGCCGCTTCGGACGCTGGTTTGCCACGGCCACCCGCAAGGGGGACCCACAGCCCGAAGCCATGGCACTCGCAACGGTGAATGAGGCGGGCCTCCCCTCGGTCCGCTTTGTGTTGCTCAAACACTTTGGGGCAGGCGGCTTTGTGTTTTTTACCGACAGTCGCAGCCGTAAAGGGCGGGAGCTGCACGCCATCCCCCATGCCGCCGCCACGTTTTATTGGCACCGCCTTGGCAGGCAGGTGCGGCTTGAGGGCCGAATTGAACGGGTAGAGGCGGGCGTTGCCGAGGCATACTGGCAGGTCCGGCCCCGCGCTAGCCAACTCTCGGCCTCAGCCTCACGCCAGAGTGCGAAGCTGGCCGACCGCGCGCTCTTAGTGACGCGTCGCCAGCAGCTCGCCCGGCAGTACCGGGGCAGGGCAGTCCCCCGTCCATCAAGCTGGACGGGTTTTCGGCTTATTCCCGACAGTGTGGAATTCTGGACCCACCGTGACAATCGCCTCCACCACCGGGAACGCTTTGTCCGCACCGAGCAGGGATGGCGGATCGAGCTGCTGTCGCCCTAGGGAGAGGGGACAAGCGCACGCCTGCCTGGTCACGCCCTGGTATTGCCCCACTCGTCCCAGTGAATCACTTCTTCAACCGGCTTGCGGGTGACCGGGCCAAACTTGCCCTGGGGGTAACCCATCGGGATCAGCGCCGCCACTTCCATCTCGTCCGGAATATTGAGCTTTTCCTTGAGGTGGTCCTCAAAGAGGCAGTGTATGGTCGTCAGCGTTGCCCCTATGCCAAGGGCACGACAGGCCAATAAAATATTCTGAACAGCGGGAAAGATGGAGCCGTAAACGACGATCTTACTCGCCCGTTCGTTGCCGAGTGAGGAGATGGGCGGGTAGTGATCGCGGGTACAGGCCAGCAGCAGGGCCGGCGCTTCGTCTAGGTGGGCGGCCAGATGCGCCGCCGCGTTGAGCATGCGCTGCTGGGGGGGCGGTATATCATCATAGTTGAGCGTCCCGCTGCCCCGCATCTGCTGCCAGGTATTCCAATAGTAGTCTCGGATAAAGCGTTTGCGCTCTACGTCCTGGACGATAAGAAATGCCCAGTCCTGCATATTGCCGCCACTGGCACACCGAATCCCGGCATCCACAATTTTTTTGAGGGTTGCTTCCGGGATGGGGTCTGGTTTGAGTCTGCGCATGGCGCGGGTGGAGTACATGATTTCAAAAATTCCAGGTTCATCAGCCATGAGTGTTTCCTCCTTAACTTGGCGAGTCTTAGCCTTACTCTATAGCTGTCCCGAGCCGAACTGAACAGCAGAGAGGGTGAGGGTGGCTTTTAAGAGAGAGAGCCTATCCCGCTGGATTTATCATCATAACCGGCCTCTTGTGCATGAGTCTCGTCAGTCTCATGGTCGGTCTCGGAGGTTGCTCTGAGCCCGGTTTCTTTCAAGCCCAGAAACAGAATGCCCGACAGCGCATAGCAGCCGCCCCAAAAGACAAAGCCGGCCAGGGGGGTGCGCTCGACTAGGCTCATACCGATAATCGGTGAGAGCATTCCACCGAGATAGCCCGCGGTCAGCGCCACGCCAACCGCCGAGCCGGCTAAAATCGGACCGACCCTCTCCATCTCTAGAGGAACGACAAAGGCAATCGGAGCCACCCCGCCAAGAAGTCCCCACATAATGGCCACAATCCACAGGGATACGCCGGTGGCATAGGCGGCCAGAACCATACAGATGCCAGTGAGGAGCATGCCGGGGATATAGAAGATTTTCCTGAGGCCAACGCGGTCGGACAGGGCGGGGAGGACAAGGCTGCCCACCACAAAGGCCCACATCAACAGGGACAGCACGAAACCCGAAGCGGTTGGGGTCATATCCTGCTCCTCAACAAAATAGGTCGGTGCATAGCCAATAATGCCAATATAGCCGCCCAGAAAAAACATATAGCAGATAGCGAGCAGCCATACGTCCCGGATCCGCAAAACCTGCTGGATTGCCGCAAGGGCTCCCGGCCCCGATTGCTCTGCGTCGGTCGTGTCTGGCCCGTCAGCCGGAGGCTCGTCCGGCGTGCGGTCTTTGACCGTCATGAACCACAGCACGCCTAGAGTAATTGACACAAAGCCGAGCACATAGGTCAGGTTGCGCCAGCCGCCGAGCGCTCCGATCACCAGCGGAGTCAGAACGGTGGCGAGAGCTCCGCCCATGCCGTAGCCGGCCTGGGTCACTCCGTTGGCGAGACCGAGCTCTTGGGGTGGGAACCACATGCCGAGGGCTTTGGGGACGTTCGGGAAGGTCAGAGCCAGGGCAACCCCAAACAGAAACATCCAGACGTACATGGAGGGAAAACCGGACGCAGTGGCGCGCAAGAGCAGGGTGGTGCCCATCAGGACCACCCCCAATCCGACAGTGCGCTGAATGCCAAAGCGGTCGCCTAGGGCCCCACCCAAAATGGCTGCCAGGGTGGTGCCGAACGCAACCGCTGACCACAACGAACCCCAGTCTGCCAGGCTGATGTTAAGGTCGGCCCGAACCTGAGGGACAACCATGACGATGTAGGTCCAGCCCATGCCAAACGTAAAGGTGAAGACGAGAACGCTCGTGGCCAACACCCACCAGCGGTACACGGGCTTTTCCTCTACCATATGTCCTCCTTGATTTTGGTCTCCCCTCCTCCTATACTGCTCAGAGATTGGAAACAAGCGATGACAGACAACCATCAGCACCTCACCGTCTGGGGTGGAGGGACGACCCGCACGATGCGGGTCCATTGGGTTCTACACGAACTCGGCATCACAAACTATGAAAGACGTCTGATTGGCTCCCGCACGGGAGAAACGCAGACCCCAGAGTACCTAGCCCTAAACCCGCGGGGGAAAATTCCGGTCTTGTGTGATCGAGATCTGGTCCTGGCCGAGAGCGCGGCCATTATCAGTTACGTGGTTGATGCCTACGGTCGGGATACGGACTTGGTGCCAGCGCCACGTTCACGCCTGCGGGCGGTGTACGATCAGTGGTGTTTTTTTATGATGACCGAGCTTGATGCCCACACCCTGTACGTGATACGGCGCCACCGAGACCTTGCTAAAGTGTATGGCGACGCGCCAAATGCGGTCAAAGCGGCAGAAGAAGGTTTTGCCCGACAAGTGTCCGTGATTAGTCAGGAGTTGCGGACCGGTGGGCCGTATCTGTTGGGCAAGACGTTCAGCTGTGCCGACATTATTCTCACCTCCTGTTTGACCTGGGCGGATTTCTATAAACAGCCCTTGGATAAGACGCTCTTAGACTATACGGCACGGCAGACCGCACGTCTGGCCTATCAAAGCGCGGCCGCTCTCAACTACCCGGCCGCGATGCGGGGCACGCCGTTCTACCCGGCTCAGGACGGTGAAGAGCGATGAGGGAGGGGGTGGCTGAAGCGGGTGAGTGTGGTTATCCCTCCGAGGCCGACCGCGTCGAAGCCGGCCTCGGGTCGGATTAGGCGTCTAGCCCATAGAGGTTGGCCGCGTTGCCGGCCACCATTTGATACACCTCGGCTTGCGGAACACCAAGAAAATCTTGTGCGACCTGCTCCTGGGAATACGGAAACGTCCCCTCGGTGTGGGGATAGTCCGAGCCCCACAGCAAGCGATCAACTCCAACAAGCTCGCGGGTCAGAATGCCGGCCCGGTCGTCTTCAAAAGTGGCCCAGAACTGGCGTTTGAAATAGGTGCTCGGGAGTTCGTCTGTCTGGGGCTCCATCCAATGCTGGTGATCTGACCAATAGTGATCCATGGTTCGCAGCACGGACGCCAGCCACCCAATACCACCTTCGGCCAAGACAAAACGGAGCGTGGGAAAACGCTTGGCCACCGCTCCCCAGATCAGGCCCGCCATAGCCCGTTCCATCGAACAGATCTTGCTATCAACAAAGGCAACGCCGAGCCCGAGGCGCTCAGCCTTGGTGTAGAAGGCTTCATCGGTGCCGACGTGCAGGGAAACGGGCAACCCCAGCTCTTGGAGGGCCGCCCACAGCGGATCGTAGCCTGAGTCGCGATACGATCCTCCCGCTATTTCGGACGGGATTGACACTGAGCGCAGTCCCTTTTTGGCGACCCGTTGAGCCTCGTCAATCGCCCACGCAATCGGCCCCTTCATCGGCAGCAGGCCAACCCCTAAGAGACGGTCCGGGGCGGCTGTGCAGAACTCGCTGAGCCAGTCGTTATACACCCGGAAACATTCGCGCTGATAGTCAGGGTCGGGCGCCACGCTCAAAAACAGGCCTGCTCCGGGGTAAATGACCTCAGCCCGCACATGATCCCTATCCTGGTCCACCAAACGCGCCTGGGGATCATTGGCCCCCGGGCGGGTCTCGGCGTGACGGCCGATGAACTTGGTGACCTTCCCTGCGAGCTTTTCTTCCATGGTCACCCCTTCGAGTCCGACCGGCAGCGGCTCTAGACCGTCAATGATATAATAATCGCCCTCTGGGCGGGATTCGACGTGCGGAGCCCGGTCGCGAAACCGCTTGTCCATACGCGTGGTCCACAGATCGGCCGGTTCAACTACATGACCGTCAGCCGAGACATATCCGTCCGCGATAGTTGTCATTTTTCTCTCCTCACTACAGCTTAAGTCCGTACAGCCCGGCGGCATTGCCAACGACCATCCGGTAGACCTCGCCCTCAGGCACTCCGACAAAGTCCTGCATGATTTGCGCTTGAGAGTGGGGAAACGTTCCCTCGGTGTGGGGATAGTCCGAGCCCCACATGAGGCGGTCCACGCCGAGCAACTCGCGGGTCAGAATACCGGCCCGGTCGTCTTCAAAAGTCGCCCAGAACTGGTGCCGAAAATAGTGGCTCGGCAGCTCCTCAAGTTTGGGTTCCATCCAGCGATAATGATCCTTCCACCAGTGGTCCATCAGGCCGAGCAACGAGGCGATCCAGCCGATGCCGCCCTCAACGATGACAAATCTCAGCCGCGGATAGCGCTGCGGGACCGCTCCCCAGATCAGGCCGGCCAAGGCGTTCATGGGAAGGCTGATCTTGGTGTTGACAATTCCCATGCCCATCCCAATCCGCTCAAACTTGGTGGTAAACGGCTCGCCGGTTGTGGTGCCGGAGTGAATGGACACGGGCAGGCCGAGGTCTTGCAGGGTCTCCCACAGTGGGGTGAACTGCGGATCGGCATAGGATTGATTGGCGACCTCGGCCGGGATGGAAAGCGAACACAGCCCCTTTTGTGCTGCCCGCCGCGCCTCCTCGCACGCCCACGCAATCGGTCCTCTGAGCGGCAACAGGCCCGCCCCCAACAAGCGCTCCGGGGCCGCGGCGCAGAACTCGCTCAGCCAGTCGTTATAGACCCGAAAGCATTCGCGCTGGTAGGCGGCATCGGTAATTGTCCAAAACTGGAGGCCAAACGCGCCGGGATACAAGACCTCGGCCCGAAGGTGGTCGAGCTGTTGGTCGGCGAGGCGCGCCTGCGGGTCCCAGGCGCCGGGGCGGGTCTCACTGTGACGATGGCCGATAACCGTCGTGATCTCCCCGGCAATCTTATCTTCCATGGTCACCCCTTCGAGCCCAACAGCAAAGGGGGCTAAGCCGTCGATTACATAGTAGTCCGCCTCCGGGCGTGACTCAATGCGCGGAGCGCGATCACGGAAGCGGGTATCCATGCGGGTGGTCCACAGATTGGCCGGTTCGACCACATGCCCATCGGCAGACACATATCCATCGGTAACTAGCATAGGGTTCCTTTCTTGGTGTGCCATGAGTCATAACCAACTTCATCGGGAGGTGTCAAACTCCTGCCCACAATCTTGGGCCGGATCTCAGCGGGGCCACGAGATTTGTATGCGCGCGGACAACACGCTGAAAAGCCGGACCGGACGGGAGTGGAGAGAGCAGGGGGCCCGTCGGAGGGAAGGGGGAAACAGACCTGCTCTAGGCGTCACGGCCCTGAGATTTGAATCTCCGGCGCCCGACTCTTGGCTGGGCCGACGGCGCCCCGCATATGGCTATCGTCTGCTTCCAAGGCCCGAGGCCTCCCCGTACGACTCCGCACCCATAATATCGGCAAGGGAGAACGTTTTTTGCGTTGCCGGACCCGTGAGCGGGATTAAAGAGAACCGACAAGGCGAAGAAGGCCGTGAGGGCGTTTTTCAGGAGCCGTACCTAGAGGGGCTCAGGCTCCCTGAGGGACCAAGGTCCTGGCCCAAAGAAACCGCCGGTCTCCAACAGGTGCACCAACGTTTTAGGCTCTGGCAGAGGGACAACGGCTGATCAGGTGTTGTCCCCCGGCTTCATTATGTCCCCTGGCGCTGTTGCCTGATGGGAGGTTGCATCGGCTCCCTCTCCCTGGGGGAGAGGGCAGAGACAAAGGGCGTGTTTTAGTTGTCAAGGCCGTACAGTTTGGCGGCGTTGCCACGGACCATGAGATCAACTTCCGCCTCTGGTACGCCCATGAAGTCACGCATGATCTGCTCCTGCGAGTAGGGAAAGGTGCCCTCGGTATGGGGATAGTCCGAACCCCACATGAGCCGATCAACCCCAACAAGTTCACGGGTCAAGATACCGGCCCGATCATCCTCAAAGGTGGCCCAGAACTGGCGTTTGAAATAGGTGCTGGGCGCTTCGTCAAGTTTGGGCTGCATCCACCGATGATGGTCGTTCCACCAGTGATCCATGAAGCCAAGTAGTGAGGCGACCCAACCGATGCCGCCTTCGACAATCACAAAGCGGAGTTTGGGGTAGCGTTGCGGAACCGCGCCCCAGATAAGATCGGCCATTGCCCGCATGGGTTGAAAGATCTTGTTGTCGGTCACCCCCATGCCCATGCCAATGCGGTCAATCTTGGCAAAAATCGACTCTTCCGTGCCGGTTCCGGAGTGGGTTGCCACTGGGAAGCCGATATCCTGGAGGGTTTCCCACATGCGGTTGTATTCGGGCCGGGCGTAGGATTGCTCGACCTCGGCCGGAATGAGCACTGAGCTGATGCCTGTGAGTTTGGCCACCCGCTCGGCTTCTTCGACGGCCCAGTCAATCGGCCCCCGCATTGGGAGGAGGGCCGAGCCCAAGAGCCGATCGGGGGCGGCTGCGCAGAACTCGCTGATCCAGTCGTTATAGACTTTGATGGCGGCACGCTGGTAGTCGGCGTCGTGAATATGGAAAAACTGAAGGCCAAACCCACCCGGATAAATAACTTCCGCGCGCAGATGGTCACGTTCTTGATCGACCAAGCGGGGCTGTGGGTCCCAGGCGCCGGGCCGCGTTTCGGCGTGCCGGCGGCCCTTTGGGGTCGTGACCTGGCCCTGAATTTTTTCCTCGATTGTCACCCCTTCGAGTCCGACCGGAAACTCGCTCACTCCCTCAATAACGTAGTAATCGGCGTCTTCGCGCGACTCCACTCGTGGGGCCCGGTCACGGAACTTGTGGTCCATGCGGGTGGTCCACAGGTCTGCCGGTTCGACCACATGGCCGTCGGCGGACACATAGCCGTTTGTGAGATTGTCTTGCATTGCTTCTCCTTTCTCTGACATGAGTGCTCCCACCATCTCGCCTGCGACGTGTCTAAAAAAACGGGGAATCGGAAAGGAAGTCTCCGATGCCCCGTTTGCTTAGGATAGATAGGAGGAATGCGTAGCAGAAGCGAGCCTAGCGGGCCGCACCGTTACGGAGCAGCGTACCCGGGGTGGCTCCCGTACACTGGCCGTCGTTGAAGGTCAGTTCGCCGTTGACCATGATGTGCTTGTACCCCTCAGCCCGTTGCACGCGCCGCCACTCGTTGGCCGGCAGGTCATGTACAATCTCACTTGGCAGCGATTTGACGCTATTGGGGTCATAGACCACGATGTCGGCTGCCAAGCCTTCCCGCAAGGTCCCCCGATCCTTGAAGCCCGCCGCCCATGAGGTCAGACCGCTCAGTCGGAAGTGTGCCTCTTCCAAACTCATGATGCCTTGTTCACGCACCAGCCACGACAGCACTTCAGTCGGAAAGATACCGGGGGTGGCGAACTTCACGTGGGCACCACCGTCGGACACGCCCGGCAGGGTGTACTGCGAGTTCATCAGCTCTTTGTAGCCCTCAATATTACCGTTGGCGATCGGGCCGGCCCACTCGGTCCGCAGGTCGTCGGCCACCGACAGATCCAGCATCGCGTCAATGACGTGCTTGCCTTCCTTCTCGGCGATCTGCTCGACCGACAGTCCCTCGTACTGCAGCTTGAGGTCAGGGTTGTGGATTTTACGGGCAATGTACTTGGGGAACTCGCCCAGGACAACATTCAGAGTATCCATGCCGCCGTTGTCGTAGTCCTCGCGCATCTCTTTGCGCAGTTCAGGCCTGGACAACTTGGCTTTCCGCTCTTCGGTGGTCCCCAGCGTGGCTTCCTTCCAGGCTGGCACGCTGTCAAACAGGTTCCAGTCTTCCAGCGTCATCCGAATCGGAGCCCGCACCGTCGCCGCCTGACCGAAGATCCGCACGCCACGCTCGTTGGCCGCCCGGACCCAGTCAAGCTGGGCCTTGTGCGACTCGGGATGTTTGTCGCTGATCAGAATCGCGTTGTACAGCAAGGGACGGCCGGCGAGCGAGGTCATCTTTTCCAAGAACCGGAAGTCGGCCTGAATGCCGAAGGTATGTTCGGTCGCCCCGGACTGCGTGAACTGAATGCAGCCTTCCCCAACCTCACCCATTGCCTTGGCCATGGAGTGATAGAACTCGTCGGGCAGAATATCGGTAATCATCGGGGTGCCGTCGTAGTCCCGTTGCACCGACGCCCGGCTCTCGGGGACCAAGCGCTGAGCCGACCACCCGGCCGCTCCGGCTCGCACCGCCTCTTTATAGTGACCGATGATGGTGTCCATCTCCTCCCTGTTGGGGAAGCGTTTCTTGGCGTCGTCAAAACCGCCCATCACATACGCCACTGCCGGTGAAATCGGGAACAGATGCGAGACATTGACCCCGAGTGGCATCCGCGAAACCCGGTCCATATATTGCGGGAAGGTTTCCCAGTCGACCTTCATGGAGACCCGCATGGGTTCCAAAGGGATAGCTTCCGTGCGGGACAGGGCAAGCATCGCCCGGTCGGCATCCTGTTGGTGCAGCGGTGCAAAGCCAAACCCGCAGTTGCCGATGGTCAGAGAGGTCACTCCGTGCCAGCTAGAGATGCTCAGATACGGATCCCAGTGCAGTTGGGCATCGTAATGGGTGTGGAGGTCAATGAAGCCCGGAGCCACGACTAGGTCAGTGGCGTCGAGCACCTTGGTCGCATCGCTGCTGTTGAGCTTGCCGATTTCGGCAATTTTGCCGCTCTTGATCCCAATATCGGCCTGATAACGCGGGACCCGTGTTCCGTCAACAACGGTTCCACCTCTCACAATAGTATCGAACTGTGGCATAACTACCCCCCTTCTTTCGGTGTTTGTGACATGCCTCAGTTCTGAGGCTTACTCGCCTGAGGGCTGAATGTCAAGCTTTGCAGTCCACAAAAAAAGGGCGGTAGAACATATGTTCCGCCGCCCTTTTGGAGAGTGCACGCTCAGGACTGAGGGTTGAGCGTTGTAGCTTAGCGAGCCGAACCGTTGTACAACAGCGCGCCCGAAGTGTTTCCTGTGCACTCGCCATTATGGAATGTCTCTTGGCCGTTCACGAGGATATGGTGATAGCCATCGGCCCTTTGGACACGCCGCCATTCGTTGGCCGGCAAGTCGTGGACGATCTCACCGTCAAGAGCGTTGACCCTATTGATGTCATAGACCACGATATCGGCCGCCATGCCCGGACGCAGCGTACCACGGTCCGCGATGCCAGCCGCCCAGGCCATCATCCCGCTCAGGCGGAAGTGGGCTTCTTCCAGAGACAGGGTGCCGGTCTCACGAACGAGCCAGGACAGGACTTCGGTCGGGTAGATCGCCGGGGTGATGAACTTCACATGCGCGCCACCGTCCGACACACCTGGCATGGTGTAGGGCGAGCTCATCAGTTCTTTGTAACCCTCAATGTTCGAGTTGGCGACTGGGCCAGCCCACTCGGTCCGCAGGTCGTCGGCCACAGAGAGGTCAAGCATGGCGTCGATGACGTGTTTGCCTTCGGCCTCAGCAATCTGCTGCACCGACATGCCTTCGTATTTCAGCTTAAGGTCGGTGTTCCTGACTTTCCGAGCGATAAACTTGTCGAATTCACCAAAGACCACATTTAAGGTCTCCATGCCGCCATTGTCATAGTCTTGGCGCATTTCAGCCCGCAGTTCAGGCTTCGACAGTTTGGCTTTCCGCTCTTCAACCGTTCCGATCGTGGCCTCTTTCCAGGCTGGCACGCTGTCAAACAGGTTCCAGTCTTCGAGCGTCATGCGGACCGGGGCACGGGCGGTAACGCCCTGACCGAACACACGGGCGCCACGTTCGTTGGCGGCGTTGACCCAGTTGAGCTGGGCTTTGTGCGATTCGGGATGCTTGTCACTGATGAGGATGGCGTTGTAGAGCAGCGGTCGGCCGGCTGCCTTGGTCATTTTTTCGAGGAATTTGAAGTCGTCATCAACGCCAAAGGAACTATCGGCAGCCCCGGACTGGGTGAACTGGATGCAGCCCTGACCAACCTCGGCCATCGCTTTGGCCATGTCGAGATAAAACTCGTCGGGCAAGATGTCGGTAATCATCGGGGTGCCGTCATAGTCGCGCTGCACCGACGCCCGGCCCTCGGGCACTAGGCGCTGGGCCGACCAACCCGCCGCGCCAGCCCTCACGGCTTCTTTGTAATGGCCGATGATGGTGTCCATTTCTTGTTTGTTGGGGAAGCGCTTCTTGGCGTCGTCAAAACCGCCCATCACATACGCCACGGCCGGCGCAATCGGAAAGAGGTGGGAGACGTTCACGCCCAGCGGCATGCGGGAGAGACGGTCCATGTATTGCGGGAAGGTTTCCCAGTCGACCTTCATGGAGACCCGCATGGGTTCCAGAGGGATAGCTTCCGTGCGGGACAGGGCCAGCATCGCCCGGTCGGCATCTTGCGGACGGAGCGGAGCGAACCCAAAACCGCAGTTCCCAATAGTGACGGTGGTCACTCCGTGCCAGCTCCCGATCGTGCAGTACGGATCCCAGTGCAGCTGGGCATCGTAGTGGGTGTGAAGATCAATGAAGCCGGGAGCAACGATCAGCTCATAGGCATCAATGACCTTGGTAGCATCGCTTTCATTGAGTTTGCCAATTTCGGCAATCTTTCCATCTTTGATACCGATATCAGCCTGATACCGTGGAACTTTTGTCCCATCGACAATTGTTCCGCCCTTTAGAATCGTGTCGAACTGCGGCATAGCTACCCTCCTTGCGCTAAAGATTGTTTTAAGAGTGTCTTACTTCCGGCATACGCACAGTTGTCTCAGATGTCAAGCCGTTTCACTAAAAAATTTTTCCATAAAAACGTTTAGCTGTCTCCGGCATCTTCTCCCCGTAGCAAGAGTGCTGTAAGGAAATAGACTGAATGAGTGTTCACTTTATCTCATCGGAATCGGGGCATGACCTGACGGGCGAACAGCTCAAGGCTGCCCAGCACTTTCTCTGGTGCCAAGCCGGGCAGATGCATACCCATGGCCAAGTGGCTCACCCGGGTTTCCTGTTGATAGCGTTCAATGGCCCGAATGCAGTCGGCCGGCGTGCCGACAATGGGCGTCCCACCTGGAATGGTCGGGTCAATATGACGCAGCTGCTCAAGGCTCGGGAGTGCTGACATGGCCCGGTCGGCGGGTAAATCTCCGGCTTTTTTTAACAGCGGAAAGGCCGAGCTGAACAGGTAATACAGATGTTCGCCAACTTCTTGCCAGGCTTGTTCTCGTGTGGCGGCAACATAGACCCACCGCAGCTGACACAGATAGTAGTCTTTGGGATTCCGCCCCTGGCGCTCAAGTTCCCGATCATAGGCACGCTGCTGCTCGACCTCGCCGGTCCCAATCAGGTGAAAACCCATTCGGGCGGCACGCTCAACCGCCCGCTTCCCGCGGGCACCAATCCAGATTGGTGGATGGGGTGTTTGAACCGGGCGCGGGGTCAGCTCAACGTCCTGCAGTTGATAATAGTCGCCGTCATACGAGAAGGTCTTCTCGGTCCATGCTTTTTGGATGACCTCGAGACCCTCTTCGAGTTGGGCACTGCGGGTCTGGCGGGGGATCCCAAAGCCGGCAAATTCATTGACCCGGTAGCCCTTGCCTATGCCAAGATCAAAACGGCCGTTTGACAGAATATCAACCGCCGTCGCGTCCTCGGCGACACGCAGCGCGTTCTGAAACGGCAGAATCAGAATACAGGTACCGATCCGAATCCGTTGCGTGCGAGTGGCAATCCCGGCGGCAAGCGGCATCAACGAGGGGGACCACCCGTCTTGATCAAAATGATGCTCGGTCAGCCAGACGGTATCGTAGCCAAGCTGCTCGGCCGTGGTGATGTGTTCGAGGTGCTGTTGATAGAGCTCTGGAAACGGCCGCGCCCAGCGGGCCGGGTTTTGAAACGGCATCAGTAGACCAAAATCCATATCCTTACACCTCCCTCCGGCGCCCCAGCCTAGCGGCTTCTTGACAAACCGCAAGGGCTCGGCAGACAATGCAGACTTGAGGGGCTGAGATCTCTATGAGAGTGATACTTTTGCACACATTGTTAAGGAGGCAAACGCATGCGTGTAGTATCTGCAGATTCACATATGATGGAGCCGGCCGACCTGTGGCAGACTCGCCTGGATGCAAAATATCGGGACAGAGCACCCCGTGTTGTTGAGGGCTATAACGGGAAGAAGGGCCATTTTTTCTGTGTCGAGGGCTTACGACCGTTTCCGGTGGCAGGTGGATTTGCTGCGGGCAACAAACCGGAGGATCTGCCCAAAGCCTGGGAGAAAGGCTATGAGGGCGCTCGGCCGAGCGGCTGGGACCCGGCCGAACGGATTAAGGACCAGGATATTGACGGGGTTGGAGCCGAAGTGCTGTACACTACCCTGGGCATGTCGCTGTTCGGCTTGGACGACGCCGAGTTTCAGCAGGCGTGTTTTGCGGCCTATAACGATTGGCTGAGCGAGTTCTGTCGCTACGACACAAAACGCCTATTCGGTATCTCCCTGATTTCGCTCGAAGACATTCAGGCCGGTGTCCAAGAGCTCGAGCGGGGGGCAAAAAACGGGATGCGAGGGGCCATGATCTGGGGGTCGCCGCCCCGCGAAAAGCCGTACAGTAGCCCTGAGTACGATCCCTTCTGGGCGGCCGCCCAAGATCTTCACATGCCGGTCAGCCTCCATGTGGTTACCAGCAAAAAAGGCAACCGGGAGAAGAAAAGTGCCGGGCAGCGCCCGCCGGCCAATCCTGTCCGCAGCGGACGCCAGAGCGTGTATATGCGCCTCATCCATGAGGTGCAGCAGTCGATCACGGATATTATTCTGGGCGGCGTCTTAGAGCGTTTTCCCAAGCTGCTGATTGTGTCGGCCGAGAATGATACCGGTTGGTTGCCGCACTATATGTACCGGGCCGATCATGCTTGGGAGAAGTTTCGCTATTTTGACAAAGACTCCTTACCCATGGCGCCCAGCGAATATGTACGGCGTCAGCTGTACGCGACCTTCCAAGACGATCCCATCGGTCCCTCGACCTGGGAGTATTTTGGCGAGGACAATTATATGTGGGCCTCCGACTTCCCGCATACCGACTCGACCTGGCCCGAGTCGCAGGCGGTGATCAAGAAGGACTTTGCCAAGGTTCCGGAGCATATCACGCAAAAGATTGTGGCCGATAACGCCATCAAGCTCTACAGAATGGAGTAGGCGCGGGAAGCCGCCCGGCTCTGCTCACAGCCCGGCTGGGGGCCTTCAGGGGCCGAAGTCGAGAGTCGTATTAACGCAGCGAGCGCCCGCTGTGTCACCAGGCCAATGGGGCGCTCACCCCCGTGCGGCAGCGCTTCGGCAGAACTTCCCGATTGCCGTCGCGTCCCGGCCCGTCAAGCCTGTTCGTATCCGCCGACAGGCTGCCGAAGGTCCTGCCGGACTCGATTCTGAGTGGGATTGGCGTCCCCAAGGTCAAATGCCTTGCCGACCCCTTCCCGATATCGTCGTCATTGCCCGTCGGGTTTGCCTGAGTTCGAGAATCCGTCATTATCAATACAGCCCAGTGTCCGCCCAGGCTCATTTCCGTCAAGGGGTCCCCGCGTGAGCATCACTAGGAGCCCAAGGACTGCTCGACGGAACAACCACTTCGAGGCTTCTCTTTCATAGTCATCTCCCTGGACTGCTTACGGAGGTGAGCGAATGCCTGTTGCTGCGGCAGTGGACGCGAGGCTCGTGCTCTAGCCCGGCCTGGCAAGAAATACCTCTTTGCTCCGAAGTATTTCATCCTGAGCGCGGCGGGACCGAGTTGGATACGCCATGTCTCGCGCACCAGCCGCGGGCGGAAAAATGGACGGGCTGGGGGGCAGATGTCCGTACACTCCTGTTTCTCGCCGTACCACAGCGAATCGAAAGCCGCTCGACCAGCACGCAGATGTCTGGAGCGGGGCCCGATGGATTGGACCTCACCCTGTGTGTCCCGGAAGAAATCGAACAGCGAGAACAAGCCGTATTCCACACGGCATTGTCTGCGTGTCGGGACCGTCCTGACGACACCGGGGAGGGGGCGGGAACGCCTGCCGAGAACAAAGCCGCCTCCCCCCGGCGACTCTTGTCGGGAGAAAGCGCATTTGGCAGGATGAAAAAAATGGAGGATCCCGAATGATTCAGACTGACGAGACTCAGATCGACGAACCGCAGATCGAAGGTCTGGAGGAAGGCTCAGGATTGTTCTGGCGTGACTACCCGATCGACACCCTCTTGATTCGAAACGAGAGTCGCACGGTGCACGAGGTCCTACGCCGGATCGGCAAGGGGCAATTCATCATGAATCCCGAATTCCAGCGCGATTTTATCTGGAAGGAGGACAAGCAGAGCAAGCTCATTGAGTCTGTCATTATGCGAATTCCGCTTCCGGTGCTCTATCTTGCGGAAGACGAACAGGGACGGATGATCGTCGTGGACGGGTTGCAGCGACTCACGACGTTCAAGCGCTTCGTGAACAATGAACTCAAACTCAAGCTTCCGGATCGAGATAAGCTCAATGGGAAACGTTTCCAGGACCTCTCGCCGAAAATTCAGAACCGTGTCGAGGATTGCAACCTTATTCTCTATGTCATCGACCAGCGCGTACCGGAGCAGGCGCGGCTCGACATCTTTGACCGTGTCAATTCGGGGGAGCCGCTCACCAGACAGCAGATGCGCAACTCTCTGTACATGGGCGACGCAACCCGTTTTCTGACGTATGAGTCACGGACCGAGGTCTTCTTGCAGGCTACCGGAGACAGTCTGAATAAACAGTTGATGCGGGACCGTGAGTTCGTCAACCGATTTTGTGCTTTTCAGCTTCTTGACCTCGACGATTACCACGATATGGACGAATTTTTGGCTAAGGCACTGAAGCAGATGAACGCCGCGCCGGAGTCCCTCGTGGCATTGTCCTCCCAGTTCAGGCTGGGCCTTGAGAACAACTTTCGTCTGTTCGGCAGGCACGCGTTCAGAAAACACACACCAGCCCAGCAGAATCGCAGCGTCATCAACGCGTCGCTCTGGGATGTCATGTCCACCGGCCTCTCTCGATACGAGACGCCCATCGTTGAGGAGCGAGAGAGGGCCTTGAAGCGTGTTTTCTACGGGCTCATGTCTGATGAGACTTTTCTGGACGCGATCACCTACAGTCCGAATCAGCCAAAGAAAGTCAAATGCCGTTTTTCCATTATGCAAAAAAGCCTTCGGGAGGTGGTCGGTGCTGACCCGGCTTGAGCTTCGTCTGTTTAAATGTTTCGAGGTATTAAAACTGCCTCTCGCACCACTGACCTTGCTCTCCGGCCTCAATTCATCCGGCAAATCCTCCGTGCTGCAGGCGCTCGTGCTCCTGCACCAGACAATGCGCGAGCACGAGTGGGCGACACGCCTGGCGCTGAACGGGGCGGACGTACGCCTAGGGACGGTCGTGGACGTGGTGAACGAAGTCCATGGGCGGACCGGATTTGAGGCCGGCGTGACTGATGACACGTCCGCTTGCCAGTGGGTGTTCAAGGGAGACCGACGTGAGATGTCCATGCAGGTGACTCAGGTGTCGCTCAATGGTCGCAAAACGGAGAACCCGCAGGTATTGCGACACCTGCTCCCGCCAAACGCTAATGGAAGCGTCGTCCCTCTGGCCGACCGAATCCGCGGGCTTACCTATATCACCGCCGAGCGGGTAGGCCCGCAGGAGACATATCCGCTCGAAGATCCGTACGATGCCGACTTGGTTGGAGCTAGAGGCGAACACACGGTCAGTGTGTTGCATTGGAGACGGGACGAATCCGTCCCGTCTCTGCTTGCCCTGTCGGGCACGCCGCCCACGCTGCTGCGGCAAGTTGAAGCCCGCATGCAGACGCTGTTTCCAGGCTGCGGTCTGGATTTGCAGCAGGTGGCACAGACAAACGCCGTGACGCTCGGGTTACGCACCTCCGACGCCACCGGCTTCCACCGTCCGATCCATACCGGCTTCGGTTTGACCCAAATTCTGCCCATCCTCGTCGCCGCATTGTCGGGTCCGGCCGGCCGGCTTCTGTTGATCGAGAATCCCGAAGTCCATCTACACCCCGCGGGTCAAGCATCGCTAGGCGGTTTTCTGGCGGACGTTGCAGGGGCCGGCATTCAGGTCATCGTGGAGACGCACAGCGACCATGTCCTCAACGGCGTCCGCCGTGCGGTCAAGGAAAACCGCCTGAGGCCGGACCACGTTGCCATCCACTTTTTCAAGCCACACTCGGACGAGGGCGCCCAAGTGCACAGCCCGATGCTGGATGCCGAGGGAAATATCGACGAGTGGCCAGAAGGGTTTTTCGATCAGTTCGACAAAGACATGAACTATTTCGCAGGATGGGACGGCTGACTGTGGAGTTACTCTTCAACGAACTCTCGCTCCACGGACAGTTCCCTGACGTGACGACGTTCAAAGCTTCCGTTGGACGTGTGATGCGCATACGCAAGGTTATGCGGAGGTTTGGGCGAGATCTCTATTGTCGTCGGAACGTCCCCTCCTGTCAGGTGACGTCGGACAAGACCATGCAGCAGGTGATCGGAGCCTTCGATCCGAACAGCAAGCGTGCGTTACTGGGATGGCTGACGGGGCGCGGCCCTTTTTGGGAAGACGAGCGGGAACATAGCGGGGAGGAATGGTTTGAATACAACGGTGAAATCGTGACCGACAGCGCGCTGGGAGAGGCCGCGTATAAATATTTTTGCGGCCTCTCCCAAGGCGTTGTGAGCATGGCCCCGTCAGCCTGGTTGTCTTCGCCTTTGTTGGTCAAATGGGTCCAAAACAGAGAAACGTCGAGTGCGACTATTCCGAACTACTGGGATGTCGACACGCTGCGCGCTGTCCTTGACGCGGCGCCCGCCCCGATCAGGTCTTGGACGGAGTTAGAGACGATGGCGCGTGAGCGCTGTCCGGACCTGATGTTTGCGCAGGACAGTTTTAAGCCGTTGGCCGGGCATCCGTTCCACGAGGGCACTGCCAAACGCCTGCTAGACCGCTTCTCTCGCCTCCACGATCTAAAGAACTGTTTTGACGAGCGCGGGGAGCGCACCTCTGAAGGGCACCGATTATACAAAGCGCATTTCACTGGTGACGGAGCGCATTTCTCAGATTCGTCGGATACCGAGAAGAGGACCTTTCGGACGGAACTGACATTCCCACATCCCCAGGTGCCCGGCACGTCTTTGTTCTGCACCTGGCACGGCAAGGTGGTCACAAGGTCACGGTTGCAGCTTCGGGTGCATTTCTCCTGGCCGGTCCGCAGAGATGACCCCCTGTACGTCGTCTATGTTGGACCGAAAATCACCAGGCGATAACCTCAATCCTTGCCTTCGTGCACGGCCTGCCGGAGAGGTTGAGGGTCGTGCCTGCGCCGTCCGCCTCGGCTCAGGCATCAATAGAATAGCTTTCGAGGGAATCCGGGCCCGGACGCTCTGCAGCGTTTCGGCTAGTATCAGACCGAGCACGACGGGGCTCATGTCGGCGAGCCGCCGCCAGAAACTTTGCCTGCGCATCCATCAGAGGGAGGAGGGAGGCCGTGGGTCAGGTGTCGTCTTGGTTGGGCCGCGTCAGAAGTTCGGGCGACGAGACCGGCCGCACGTCCACCTCGATCGGGGCGGCCGTGGAGATCCGCTGGCGAGCGGCCGCGGCCCCGAGGTCTTCAAGGCGGCGTGCCTGTACCAATACCCGTGATTCGAGCGACCCAACGCTCTTATTGTAGGACTCGACCGCGCGGTGCAGCGCCTTGCCGACATGCCCACGTATTCACCGTAAACGCGGAGGCGGTCGTACAGTTCGCCTGCGGCGTCGGCGATCTGTTTGGCGTTTTCCTCCACCTTGGCCTGTTGCCAATCGCAATGGTACGCAGGAGTGCGATAAGCAGTCCGGGCGTAGCGATCAACACGCGGTGTTGCCGCCACGTTTGGTCCCAAACACCGTTTTTGGCGCGCTCCGCGGCATCAAGAATGGCGTCGTGCGGCACGAACATGACCGTGAAGTCGAACGAACCCGCCACGCTGCTGATGCGGCTGGCCAGCTCTTTCGCATGCGCGCTGAGCGCCTCAGCATGGCACCGAAAAGGGGCTGCTGCTGGCGTTCGTCCTCGGTCTCGAATGCCTTGATGTAGGCATTCATCGGCGCTTTGGCGTCGAGCACGATGCGCTTGTTCCCAGGGATGGTGATGACCATATCCGGCCGCCGCTGATCGGTGCCAACGCCACCTGCTCGACGAACTCGACATGCTCGAGCATGCCCGCGGCTTCGACCACGCTGCGCAACTGCTGCTCGCCCCAATCTCCTCGTTCACGGGTCGAGCGCAGCGCGCGGTGCAATTGGCTGGTCTCGCTGCGAAGCTGGACAATCTCCTGCCGCGCCTGTGACACAGCCTGGTGTACCCGCTCGTACGCTCCGACGCGGACCTGCTCTAGTTCGGCGACTTTCTTGTCAAGCTTGTTGAGGTTCTCGCCGAGCGGCTTGACGAGGTTGTCGACCGCAGTCTGCCGGGCTTCGAGGTCCTTGGCGGCGAGTTCGCGCTGACGTTGAAAGCGCTCGTCCGCCTGCTCGCGGTCCTGCCGGAAGCGTGTTTCGGCCTGTTTGCGAACTTCGTCGTTGCTGGTCTTGAGCGCCTCCAATGCCGCACCTCTGAAGCGCTCCTCCAGCGTCGTGCGGATGTGGTTCAATCCCTGGGCGCGGGCGTCGTACGCCTCTTTGAGGCCCGCGACCTGGGCACGGGCCTCTGTGAGCTGCTTTCGTAACTCCCCGGCTGTCTGGTGCGATTCCTGTCGCTCGCGGGTGCGCTCCTCCTCCAACGCGGTGATGCGTTTGTCACGTTCCTGGAGCGTGGTTTCGGCGCGGGCCAGCGCGTCGGTCTGCTTGGCCACGTCGGTCCGTAGTTGGTCGCGTTCGTGAGTGAGTTCCCGGACCGCGGGAGCGTACACCGCGGGGTCGGCGACTTGCCGGAAAAGGATCCAGACCGCGATGACGAGCCCCACACACAGCAGGGCGAGAACGAGGAGCGTGATTTCCATGTGAGTTTGTGCGAGCCGCGGCCTTCCCGCCTACTCTCTCCTGTACGATTCGGGACCAGAAATTTCCTTGGCGCGTCTTGAGGCCTGCTCCAGGATGGTTCACCGCGGACGGCGTCCGAGCGCGTGGTCCATGCTGATGGGGTGCTTGGCTGGCACGCTATATTCTCCGATCTCAAGGGCGAGCGATTTGTTCAGAGAGTTGCCCCCGGCTGTGGCCACGCTATACAGCTGTGACCCCAAGCCAGCCTCGATCCCCGCGACGCTGGCCGTACTGACTATACCGACTGAGTGCTGGCACTTCACGGTCGGCACGCGTGCGTAATGCCCCAAAAGAAGCTCTTCAGCAGCATGTCGAAGGGCATATCGCCCTCTTCCACGCTGGTGCCCTCAATCGGCCCCAACACCCCGCCCCAGGTCGTATGCGACCTCGTACCTCTTGTCCTCCTGCATACCTCCACGACCTATGCCCCTCTGCGGCGAGCGGTTGGACCGTCACCGTTCATGAGGTCGTTGAGATCGTCCGTCACCGGCGCCACCTTGTCTCGCCAGCTTTCCCCATACGTGCCTCCGTTTTCACTGTCCCGGTGTGTTCGCCCGATTCTGTACCCGGTCGGCGAACATCCTCCATGCCCCCGGAGAGCCAGCCGTCCTCTAGCGGAGTCAGGCATCCGGAGCACGCCTGCTGGTGCCCCTCAATCGTTTCGCAGTTCGCTTAACAGCGTCCGGTCCAGGGTGTTGCGGAACAGACCGTGCCGGGCGTTCCACCTCGGCTTGAGCAGCATCGCGGTATCCTACCTAGCCGTGGCTCGTGCGAAGCCAACCGGCCGTCGTCCGGCAGCGTCACGGCTTTGTGTCTGTCCCTCCATTTCGTAGACGTTGGCCCTGCTTAACGAATGGCCTGAGCCCGGCTTTGAGCAGGGCCTTGCCGGCGTTCATGGACTTCCGCAGGCGGCTTACAGTCGCCTCCAACTGTTGATTTGCTCTTTTAGCTGCTCTAGCAACTCCGCGATGTTCTCCTCAGGGCGCTTTTCTGTCTCGCAGCGGCCGACGATCCTGCCGAGGTGTGAAATGGGTTGCTCTACCCTGGCAGCAAATGCTTCTAGGTTGGCCTTGGAGGCAGGCTGCTGGGTTATCGTCGTCCCTTCCATCATCTGTGCGCTCTCCCGCATCTGCTTTGCCATGTCCATGGCGGATAACTCTAGCAATGTGGCGTAGTCCTGCGGGTGCTGTTGCAAAGTCCTCCATATCCAATCTTCTGGTGGTGCCGTTCCGGGAAGGAACAAGGGTTGTAAGCGGTGTCCGTATTCTTCGGCGACGCTCTTAATGGAAGCCTCCATAGGGCGCGAGTCGCCGTCCAAGACGACGACGAAGTCCTTCAGCTTTCCGAACTTGCCGAGCGTCCTGATATGAGACGGAAACTCGTCCCGCCTCGTGTTGCTGCCGATGACGAAATGATCAGGACGAAGATCCAGTTGGGATTGCAGCACATCCAGCACCCCAAGTATCACTCCTTCCGTGATCGCGTCCTCGCATAGGATTGAGAGTTGATCACGGGACTGTCCGTAGAGAGATTTCTGGAAAATATCCCGGTAAGCCGGCATTAGCCGGACTTCTCCGGTTTGCTCGTCGCGGTCTAGGAATATCCGCCCCTCGGGAGGCACACTGTCCAAAATCACCGGACTGTGCGAGGCAACGACGATTTGCAGTCTTTGTCGCAGCGCAGTCCGCTGCAATTCCAGCATCAGTTGCTGCTGCGTGTATGGATGGAGCCCGGTATCAATATCGTCGATAAGGATCAGGGCGTTCTCGAGACGAGCAATGTCTTTGGATATCCGCAGGATCGTGCGTTCTCCAGAGGACATGTGAAATTCAGAATAGCGAACGGCTCCGCTCCCCTCGACTTCTGCGAACAGCAGGTTGCGGGATTGCCCGCTGATGACCGCCAGCCTGCGGTAGCGATGACGTAAGATGCGGTGGGCGAAGATAAGCAAGTCGGAAGTTAGAGGTTCGATCAAAACGGGTTTTCGCGCGAGTTGGAGAATCCCCCGGATCTCGGACGGATTGGTAAGATTGGCAAGAGCGCGAAGGTAGAGATGTCGCTGCGGTTGGTAACCCGCCCTCCGGCCCATGAAGCCCTTGTGCCACTTCCACGACTTGCCCCGTTTCCAGACCATGGACAGACGATCGTCCTCATGCAGATAGTAGAACTCCAGTTCCGTTTGCTCGGTCGGGTCCGACATTTCCCCGGTAGATTGGTGCCTAAAATTAGGAAAAAAGCTGCTGGGAGTAAACTCCTGCGACGCGCGGCTCGGGGCACGGTAGGCGCAGGCACAGGCACAGAGCACCGTGGACTTACCGCATCCGTTAGGACCGGCAAGGACACAGACGGGATAATTAAAGGGAACCCGCAGATTCCGGATACCCCGTAGATTTCTGAGATGCACTTCCAGAAGGGCGGAGCGGCGTTGCCTATTGCTCGCCCGTAGCGCGTCCCATGTCTCCTGCAGCTGCCTAGCAATCAACGACATAGCTGGCGGCCTCCTTTCAGTGAGGGAATCCGGACCGAAAGGATCCAGCCCCTGTGGTACCATTGACAGTATATCTCCCTCTGCTCCTCTAGGGGGACGGCGTGGGCATACGACCTCCTGTCCCGCTCCGCACCAGGAGTTGCACGATGGGGCTGCGCGCGGCTAGGCTGCCAGCTTGGGCGAATCTCCTCCGCAGGCTGCGCAGCACGTCAACGTTGGTCGTGGTCTCCCCCACTTCGTCACCGCCTTGATGATGCCGAACAATCGCCGTCGTTCCTCATCCTCTCCTCCTGAGGTGGGGGACACGTCCGCCTGTAGAGAAGGGGTGTCCCCCATTTGGACAAAGAGCAGGGCGCGGGAGTGTCGCGTCCACCAGGGATGGAGCGTATTTGGGTGGCCGTGCCGGGTGGACTTTTCTCGCGCCGCGGCGGCGTTGACGGCCTTCGGCATTGGTGCCACTTCGATGAACTCCCTATGCAGTGCAAGCATCGGTGGGCCTCAACCAAGCTACTCCAAATCAAAAGCGTCTTTCAGCTTCTGGCTGCAACGAATCAATCTGATTTGTTTCTTCTCGCCACGGAGGACGATTTTTTTCTCACGAAGGGTTTCCCTCTCTATTGGCGAGATCCCTTTCCCATGAGCAAGAACTGGGACGAATTGAAAAGATCCACTGTTCGGTAGCCAAGCCTCTGCGGTTTTGGCTCCTCCCTGAAGTTGGGCAACGACGTCCGAGGCTCTGACTCTCCCACTTTTCAACTCAACGAGAGCTACCCAGGCTTTCGTATTCTTCTCGCCGACGAACACATAGTCACAGCGCTTCTGGTCGGGCGGAATTTGAAGCATGTCGCAATCAAGATCGACCAGGACAGACTTGATTGAAGAAGGGACGGACAGGGAACAGCCGTCCTTCTTGCAGGAATGGGAACGGCAACAGGTGGGAACCTTGTTGGAGACAGCGGCGACGAGGCCCCTCATTGGCCGATGCTTTCCTGCCTGCGGTTAAAAATGACGGCGCTCTCGTTATACAGCGTCTCGCTCACGCTCTCATAATCGGTGGGATACAGGCCGGTTTCGGGATCGAACAGCACCTGCTTCACGATCGAACCTTTGGGGCGTTGAGTGGACTTGAACAGCCATGCCCCGACCTCGTCCGTACTGAGTGCAACGTCGGCGTCCGCAAGCCCGGTCTGCCGCTCCTTCGGCAACGTGGAAAGTTGGACGAGATTGCCAATCTGTTCGAGAAACCATTCGCTGTGCGTCGTCATAACAACGCGAACGCCTTTGCGAACCAGCCGCGCGAGTTCACGGGCAAAGGCAGCCTGCATGGCAGGATGCAGGTGGGCTTCTGGTTCCTCGATGATGAGCACATCACCGGGCCGGATGATATGCCGTAGGTAGAGCACGACGGGCGCCAACTCCGAAACCATGGACGACGCCCGCATCAGCGGGAGATCGTCCTGCCATCCCTCGGGGCGGTAGGCAAAGGTCGGGTAGTTCATTTCGGAGGGCTCCAGCAGAATCTTGCCCTTGAGAATGTTGTGCTCCAATCCCGCCTCGAATTTGCTCGACGATTTTTGGTGAAACCTGCGAATTCCTCTCCTCGCACTTATCCCAATCAATTGATTCAGAAAGTCGGCCAATACGCCGGACAACATCGGAACGTCGCGGGAAGGACGGAGTCCGGCCATTGCCGCACTCTGAACCAATGCACTCACGACAACCTGATGGCTGTGCATGACGCCGGTACGATCGGCCGGTAGGTAATAGGCGCTTTTTTGGGAGAGTGGTTGAAGCAGAGCGTTGAACAGGTCTCGTGACAATCTGAACAGGTGTCTGAGATCGTTCGCGTCAACTTTCGCGTCTTCAATTATTTTGAATAGCAAAGGATCTTTTCTGTCCTTGGGGGGAATCTGCGGGGTAAGGGGAATGGTCTCGGGAATCTCGCCGGATAGCTGAGTTCCTTGTGGACCGAATTTCAGCTGGTACTGAACCGTCCCTTCATTCTGGGGCACGTGCAGATCTATGCGTGAGACGCGGTGAGAGCCGGGCCGGCGCACCAATTTATCAAGACGATCAATACCGAAACATCGGCCAATTTCTTGCTCTAAAGCCTGGTCAAGTCCTTCGGCTTTTTCAAGCGCTTTTCGGATGTGTGTCTCCAAATTCTCGGGCAATGTAGGAGAGGGCCCTTCTGTCGAGAACCAGTCCGTAAGCCAGTCCGTAAGACTGTTCCGAAGAGAGGGGCTGAGACGACTAGCGCTGAACATAGGCGCTGCTAGAGACCATTGTCGAAGCAGATCCTCGAAACACCGGTGCAAAGCGTAGATAAGGATCGCTAGATAGGACTTCCCCGTATTGCTCGGACCGACGAACACGGTAAGGGGGCGCAGGTCCACGCTGGCTTTTACGATCGGTCCGAAATTCGCCACGTCGAGGCGATAGCCGCCCGTGATCTTTGCTTTACCCGGAGGGGCGCTCATAGACCCCCTCCATATCAATCCTCTGCCGCTGCTGCTAGGCCTTCCCCTAGGAGTGTGGGTGGGATGCTCGCCCCGCTGACGAGGTGTTCGGCCCGGTTGAGTTCCTCCCTCACCATAGTGCGTCGTCACCGTGCGATACCGGTTCTCCGCACTCTCGGAGACCACCTACCGCATTCAGGTCCGACGTGTCCGGGTACTGTGGAACGGTAGCCCCCGAGCCTATGATCGACCGTATCTTGACTCTGGGCGAAGCTGGCGCGGATTATGATGTGTTGCGACTTGAACGGTACACGGACGCCGAAACCTTCCGGGCCGAGAGCGAGCGCTTTGCCACTCAGGTGATCCTCGAAGTCGGCTGGCCGCCGTAGGGAGAGGTTTATGCTGTTCGGTTGGCTGCGGCCAACCGACGGCCGGGAAAGTTGATGCCGTCCCATCTAGGTCGAGGAGACGGCGCATTTCCCCTGGTTCGTTGATGGTCCACACATACATTTCGGCGTCGGATCGGGGTGCCGCGGTGAGCGTCGCCTCTGTGACTAGCGGCAGACCCTCAATAGTCGAGTGGGATCTGGAGTGCCTGGCCGGGCGGGCGATAATCCGAAAGCCGACTAGGCGCCTGAAGCCGGCCGTCTCCTGATAGCCGAAGCTTGTTGCAATTAGGAGGCACGGAGCCGGCACCGCGTCGTGTTCGGGGGCAGGGAGCACGTCGTTGGCTTTGCCGCAGGCGTTGACTACAGCCAATACCGCTCCGTCTAAGGGGCTTGTCGCCCCCGGCGCTCACCAGACCGGTATCATCTCCGAGGCTTCTCTGATCATCTTGCCGAACTGCCATGCAAGGGAGCAAACGCCTGCTGCTGCAGCACCGGACACAATGCCTAGCGCCGCAGCCCGGCCTGGCGCATTAAGGGCAATACCTTTTCTCCGAAGTATTTCATCTCTTCGTTATAGTCGAGCCAGCTCAGAATCATGCCCTCCAGGCCAATCTGGGACAGTTTGCAGAGTTCGTCGACCACCTGTTCGGG
This sequence comes from uncultured Binatia bacterium (SeqCode), assembly GCA_965214605.1. Lineage (GTDB taxonomy): Bacteria > Desulfobacterota > Binatia > Bin18 > Bin18 > JAAXHF01. The sequence continues at coordinate 3,137,714 of OZ243961.1, forward strand.
CGTACCCACTAGTGGATAGCCGCCCCAGCCGGCGATAAACCGCTCGGCAAACTCGGTCAGGTGCTGCTCGGAGAAGGACTCACTCTCAATGCCCAGCAGGCCTAAAATCGTGCGGGCCGCCTCCCAGTCGCCTTTTTCAACAATGGAACGATACTTCTGCTGGGCTTCTTTTTGGGTATCGCAGCATACCACCAAGCCGTAGGTCATGACCCCAATCTCGCGCTGATACTGACGGGCTAGCTGTTTGATCTCGGTGGTAATGGCTCTGCCGTTTTCAAGCGTATCGACCGCCATAAAATTGAAATCAACCTCGCGGGCGGCAAAGTCCTTACCGGCTGGGGAAAAGCCGGCGTTGATCAGCGTGGGGTAAGGCTTTTGGACGGGTTTGGGCAACAGATAGCCGTCTTTGATCTGAAAAAATTCCCCCTGATGATCAAAGCCCTGTTCGGTCCACATCCGTTTGATGACCTGAATCCACTCCGAGGCATAGCGGTAGCGCTCGGCGTGCTCCATCTGTTTGGCGCCAAACATTTCCATTTCGGGTGTAAACCAGCCGCACACAATGTTGAGCCCCCAGCGACCGGTGGAGATATGGTCAATCGTTGCGCCCTGTTTAGCGGCCACAACGGGGTGGATGGTCGGCGCATGAGAAGTCGAAAACAACATGATGCGTTCGGTCTGGGCCGCCAGGGCGGCCGCCCAAGTATAGGTCTCCATGCAGGTCCCGTTAAAGTCGGTTGAGCCGCCAAACCCCCGCCACCGGCCGACCGGCACCAAGAGTTCAAAGCCGAGCCGGTCGGCCTGTTGGGCGATCGCTAAGGTGTGCTCGTAGGTTGCTTCATACGTCGTTTCCGCGTGCGTAATGGTGCAGCCGTTGCTACAGTTTGAGCCAAACACCCCTAGCTTCATCTTGTTGTCGTTGAAAACCGGGACAGTGGCACGGCGGTATTCCATCAGCTCGCTGGCATGCATAGCGGTCTTTCCTCCTGAGGACATGGCCGAGGGTCAAACGGCTGAGGGCGGCACGTCCCGGCGCAAAAACGCAACAACCTGGTCCGTCAGCTCATCCGCCCTGGCATCTAGCTCGGCCTGGCTCAGATTGGCGATCGGATGGGGAGTGACGACAAACGCATAGTCTGGTGCCCCCCAGTTTTTGGCCATGGCTTGGCCAGTGGCGATAAACGGCTGGGTGATAATGGCCACGGCCGGAATACCGATTTTTTCCAGTTTCATACCGTCGAGCACACTGCTCGAACTGCACGAGCCTCAATCGCCGACGCCGGACAGCACGAGATCGGTCTGTTGCCGAAAGCGGGCCAGAGCATCCTCACTCACGCTGTGGCCGGAGGACTTTTTGCGGGCCAGATGCACCATGGTCGTGCCGTAGCGCTCGTGTAAACGGTGGGCAATTTTCAGCAGCAGGACGTCGGAGTTAAACTTTGTGTTTTCGACCAGGCCGAGCCGCAGCCCGTCCAGCGAGCGTGGACGCGGGGCGTAGGAAAAAGAGGTCGGTGATATCTTCCCTGGAGAGGGGGCCTCGCCAATATCTTTTCCGGCCGGGTGTTGGGGCGAGACGGTTGGGTCAAAGACGGTGCGAGGCATGGCGGTCCTCCTATGGTTCATTCAATCGGGACGGTCACACTGCGGGTCCATTTATTCCCCCAGCCCGGCAGGCAGGCCGACCAGCTGCCGGCCCGGCCACCCGCACACACGATGAGCAGGTCTTCGGGCTGGCGCATGACATACCGCCAGGTGGTTTCGTCGTCCGGCGTGATCTGTCCGGGCAGACGCGCCGCGCGTTTAAAATCGGCCACCGTCCGGCGGGCGTGTTGAACCAGGAATTCTTGGACGCGGTGTTTGCTCCAGCCGCTCTTGGCCAGCACCTCGGTGTGTTCTCCGGCCAAAACAAGCAGGGTCTGGTTAAAACCGTACACGTTCGGCGTGGCCAGGTTGCACACGGCATCGGCAAATTCGAGCAACAGGGGTTCTGGACGGCTGGCGAGTTGGTTGTAGACACCGCTCAGGCTATTGGAGGCGTAGAGCGTTACGGTGCTGTCGTGGGGCTGAAAGCCGCGCTCGACATGGAGCGGTTGCCACGGCGTATTGGCCTCGTCCTCGGCAAAACACAGGGTGTATTTCCCTGGGGTGCCAAGCGTGGCACGGTCCAACAGGCCGGGTCTCGTATTGAGGACGTTCATCATCACCAGTCTGAGGGTGCGTCCAATCGTGGCATTGGCACGATGACCGGGGCCGAACAGATTGTTGCCCGAGTTGATGCCGAGGGCCGGACCGAGAGGACCGTTGACAATAATGGCCAGGGCCGAGCCGCCAGTGCTCGTCGCCGGATTATGATAGCTGAAGTCCGGGTGACACAGGGCTTTCACCGCGGCCAAGACGAGCGGAAAGTAGTCGGGCAAACAGCCAGCCATAACTGCGTTAATGGCGACCTTTTCCGCGGGAATTCGGGCGTTGCGTTCGGGAATCGTGCCGATGATATCGACCGGGCCAAGCTTTCCGGCGTCGAGCATGGCCCGGACCGAGTCTTCGGTTGGCGGGACAAGGGGCAGACCGTCGCTCCAGCCCTGCCGATAGTAAAACTCAATCCAGGCCGCGGCCTCGGCTGGGTCAGAGCGCGGCGGATTGTTCGCAGTGCTCACAGGCATGAGCTTCCCTTGTGGGTGAACGGGCCACTACTGGGCGATCAAACCGCCGTCAACCGCCATTGGCAGACCGGTCACAAATGAGGCGGCATCGGAACACAACCACGCCACCGCTTCGGCAATTTCTTCGGGCTGACCGAGGCGCCCGACCGGCTCGATCGTAGCCACCCCCTCTTCCATGGCGGGGCTTTTTTCAAAGGCGCGCTTCACCATCGGCGTTTCAATCACGCCCGGACACACGGCATTGACCCGAATCCCGGCTTTGGCGTATTCCAGGGCGGCCGTTTTCGTCAGGCCATTCACCCCGTGTTTGCTCGCCACATAAGCGGAAAGACCCTGAAAGCCAACCAGACCGGCGACCGAAGCGGTATTCACAATAGCCCCGCCGCCGTTTTGCAGCATGACCGGGATTTCGTACTTCATGCACAGCCACACTCCGGTCAGATCAATGGCCACAACCCGGTCAAAATCCTCTTCCGTATAGTCAACCGTTGAACACACCGGCCCTTCAATACCGGCATTATTAAACGCGCAGTCGAGCCGGCCATAGGTTTCGACCGTCTGATTGACCATGGCTTCCACTTCGGACGCCTGTGAGACATCGGCCTTGATAAAAATCGCCTCGCCACCGGCCTCCTTGATCAGTCTGACCGTCTCCTGGCCACCCTCAACAACAACATCGGCAACCGCTAGCTTCGCATTTTCTCGGGCCATTGTCAGACAGGTGGCCCGACCAATGCCCGAGCCTCCTCCGGTGACTAATGCAACTTTTCCATCCAAACGACCAACCATAAGTGATACTCCTTTCTCTCCATCGTCGCTCTGTGTTAAGGGGGTTCCTACCTGTCCGTCTCCAACAGGGCCACCTGCAAGGCCGCGACCTCCTGTCGCAAGGCTCTCACCTCACGCAACAGCGTCTCAGACTGAGGATCGGCGTCGCGTTGCAGATAGCCAGACTCAAGAATACGGATAAATTCTTCGGCAACGGTTTCTGGCGTCCACTCGCCACCCGGTCGGTACCAGCGGTGCATCCAGTTCCACATGCCGATCAGGGCATAGGTAAAACGTTTGGGGTGGACCGGGATCAACACGCCGGTGCTCACCCCCTCTTCGATGACTTTCTCAATAACCTGGCCAAAGGCCCGGTTGGCCCGCGTGACCGAGCGTCCCATCTCGGCTGGGAGATTGAAAATTTCCGAGAAAAAGACCTGGGCCAGAGGCATATGGGAGGCAAGGTAGTGAACATGGTGACGGGTGATGCGGCGCAGTTTCTCTTTGACCGGCAAGTCCTCGGCCGCAATACGCTCAAGCGCCGTTTGGGTCGAAGAAATGACTTGATTATAGATCTGGCGCAAGAGTTCTTCTTTGCTCGGAAAATAGGAATAAAACGCGGCTCGGGAGATACCGGCGGCAACCGCAATATCGTCTAGCGTGGTGGCGTGATAGCCGCGCTGGCTGAACATATCGGTCGCCACCCTGAGGATTTCTCCCTCGACCGCAGCGCGTTTACGAGATCGCTTGCCCGTCAGCATGTCGCGTCCTTAGTAGCCTTTCTGGTACGGTCCAGGCAAGCCCTCTCTTGCTTGACACCGGTGGGGTGCTAGGCATATACACGCCAGAGTATATAATGTGGACTGCGTAATATGTAGAGGAGAGAAGACGCACCGCGCAGGCTATTTGAAGGAGGAGACCATGTCGTTACATGTTGGCTATGCCCCGGTTTTTCAGAATCCCGGCAACGCGCTGTCGGACGCCGAAGTATATCAAGAGGAGCTGCGTTTGGCCGAGCTGGCCGAGCCGCTGGGTTTCGACTCCGTGTGGTCGATTGAGCATCATTTTACCGACTATACCATGTGCCCGGACGCGGTCCAGTTTCTGTCCTACATGGCTGGCAAGACTAAGCATATGAAGTTAGGCACGATGGTCATCGTCCTGCCGTGGCACGATCCGATCCGGGTTGCTGAACAAATCTCGCTGCTTGATCATCTGTCGGACGGTCGGATGATTTTAGGCTTTGGCCGAGGCTTGGCTCGGGTTGAATACGAGGGCTTCCGGATCGATCAAAACGAGGGCCGCAACCGTTTTGTTGAATACGCCGAGCTAGTTATTAACGGCCTGAAAAACGGCTATGTGGAGGGCGGCTTGGAGACTCAGCAACCGCGCCGTGATATCCGGCCGTATCCCAAATATTCCTTTGAAGGCCGCACCTATGCCGCGGCGGTGTCGCCGGAGTCGATGCCGATTATGGCCAAGCTAGGGATTGGCCTGCTGGTTATTCCGCAGAAACCGTGGGAGGTCGTGCAGCAGGATTTTGAGGTCTACCACAAGGTTTGGAAGGAAGAGCACGGGGCTGATTCCACCCCGCCCCAGCCACTCTGTGGGGGCTTCTTTTATGTGGACGAAGATGAAAAGCGGGCCGAGGAGAACGCTTACAAGTGGATTGGTGCCTACTACCATACCGCCATGCGCCACTATGAAATGACCGGCCAGCATTTCGGAACGCATAAGAGCTACGAGTTCTACAGCAACGTTGGCAAATATATCAGCAAACACGGCATGGACGGTGCGGCCAGAGACTTTGTCAAGCTGATGCCGTGGGGGACGCCGGACCAGGTGCTGCGCAAAATTGAAAATATGCGCACCATGATCGATATGAACGGCATCATGTGTAACATGAGCTATGCGGGGATGCCGTACGCTGAGGTGGAGCGCAGCCTGAAGTGCTTTGCAAAACACGTCCTGCCCGAACTCAAGAAGTGGGACACTACTCCGTTGGCCGCGCCTCAGCCGCTGACCAACATGCCGGCGCCTGCTTCCAAGGCTGCCTAAGACGTGTCCTCATTCCCGGGAATGTCTGTGGCGGGGCGGCCAAGCGGTCGCCCCGCCTTGTTGTCTGGCTTTCGTCTTTTTTTGCTATCAGCTACACTCACCCAGGCGGTCAAAGGAGCAGCCCGGCCGGCTCTCACCGCTTAGTCGAGGAGGATTGAGCAATGGCCGATCTTGAAACCTTTCGTGTCAACACTCGACAATGGCTCAACGACCATGCCCCGGCATCCCTTATCGGGACGGCGTCAAACGAGCTGGAGGGCAACTGGGGGGGACGCAAGGCGCGGTATAGGAATCCAGACGCCAAGGTGTGGCTTGATCGCATGGCCGAAAAGGGCTGGACCGCACCCGAATGGCCGGCCCAGTACGGCGGTGGCGGGCTGTCAAAGGCAGAGGCCAAGATCGTGCGCGAGGAAATGGCGTCACTAAAGCTACCGGTGCCGTTGATCGGATTTGGCCTGACCATGATCGGTCCGACCCTGCTGGAGTATGGGACTGAAGAACAAAAACACGAACACCTGCCCAAGATCGTACGTGGTGAAATTCGCTGGTGTCAGGGCTATTCAGAGCCCGGCTCGGGCAGCGATCTGGCCTCGCTCCAAACCCGAGCCGTGCGAGACGGCGACTTCTATGTGATCAACGGGCAGAAGATCTGGACCTCCTATGCCAATTTCGCCGACTGGATGTTTCTGCTGGTCAGGACCGACCCGGACGCCCCCAAGCACCGGGGCATCACCTTCATCCTGATGGACATGGAAACTCCTGGGGTTGAAACCCGACCGATTAAGCTGATTAGTGGATCTTCGCCGTTCTGCGAGACCTTCCTGACCGACGTCAGAGTGCCGGTCGACAATGTGATCGGCCATGTGAACGAGGGCTGGAGCGTGGCCAAGGCGCTCCTGAACCACGAACGTTCGATGATCGCCACCGCTTTTGGCGGCGGGGGGGGCAAACGCCGTGGGATGCGGGACTGGGCCAAAAAATATCTCGAGTTTGACGGGGAACGGATCGCCGATGCAGCCCTGCGGGATCGGATCGCCCGTTTTGAGATGGATAATGCGGCTTTTCGGCTGACCTCCGACCGGAGCCGTGACGCGGCTAAGGCGGGCCGGCCGCCGGGCCCGGAGAGCTCAATGTTTAAGATCTACGGCACCGAACTCAACCAACGGCGGCAGGAACTGCTGCTGTCAATTGCCGGTCCGCAGGCCCTGGGCTGGGAAGGCCCGGGGTTTGAAGCACGTGAGTTAAGCCTGACCCGCGACTGGCTGCGTTCACGGGGCAACACGATTGAAGGCGGGACAAGCGAGATTCAACTCAATGTGATCGCCAAGCGGGTGCTGGGACTGCCGGATTAGGAGATGGGACAAGTGACTCAGCAGCTCGTTCTCACCGAAGATCAAGAACTCCTGGCCCAAACCGCCTTCGACTATGTGCGGGCCAACTCGCCCGTCTCACGCGTGCGGGAATTACGCGACTCCGGAGACCCGGTCGGCTTTTCTCGTTCGCTGTGGCAAGACATGGCCCAACTGGGCTGGGTCGGTATTCTGATTCCCGAGGAGTATGGCGGGGCCGGGATGGGCATGGCCGATTTTGCCGTTGTCATAGAAGCGCTGGGCCGCAACCTCGCCCCTGAACCGTTTCTCTCGACTGTGCTGCTGGCCGGACAGTTGCTGTCGATCGCCGGCAGCTCTGACCAAAAACAGGCCTGGCTGCCGGGTATCGCTGCGGGCGAAAAGATTCTCACTGTGGCCTACCAAGAGGCCAACAGCCGCTATAACCTGAATCGGGTCAGCACCACAGCCAAGGCCGAAGGCGGGGTGTGGCGGATTGAAGGCCAAAAGGTTCAGGTCCTAGACGCCTTTGCCGCGGACGCACTGATTGTCTCGGCCCTAACATCTGGGAGGAACACCGCTCCTGACGGCATCAGTCTGTTTCTGATTCCCAAGGACGCGCCCGGTGTCGGCATCATACCCCAGTCTCGGGTTGACTGTCGGCCCGTTGCTCTGGTAGGATTGAGAGACGTAACGGTTGGGATGGAGAGTATGGTTGGTGCTGTTGGGGGGGGAGGGCCGTTCCTTTCTCAGGTCGTTGATCAGGCGACTGTTGGGTTATGCGCGGAAATGCTCGGCGGGATGACCCAGATCTTTGAGACCACCCTGGATTATTTGAAAACGCGGACCCAATTTGGGGTGCGGATTGGCAGCTTTCAGGCACTCAAGCACCGGGCGGCCCGGCTGTTCATGGATCTTGAGCTGGCTCGCTCCGCGGTCATGGCCGCGGCCCGGGCTGTTGACAGCGGTGATGCTGAGGCGGAAGCGTTTATCTCGCTGGCCAAGGCGCGCTGCTCCGATACGTTTGTGTTGGCTGCCAACGAAGGCGTTCAGATGCACGGTGGTATCGGGATGACGGATGAGCATGATGCGGGGTTGTATATCAAACGTGCCCGGGTGGCCGAGATGACCTTTGGGGATGCGGCCTGGCACCGTGAGCGCTGGGCGCGGCTGCGGGAGTATTAGCCAAGAGCGCCTGCCTGAGTATAGGTTTGACCTGTAAGGGGGATCAGATGAAAGCGTTGTTCCAAGCAAAAGCTGGTGTGTTCCTGATCGTTGTCTCGGTCCTTGTGGCGTGGCCGCTCATGGCCGCTCGGCCTGCTCTGGCGCAAGCTCCTTCCTGCCCAACTAGTACCACCCTTCGTACGATTACGTTTGATGAGGATACTGAGACCACGATAAATGAGCAGCATGACGATCTCACTGATCCGAATAATCCTGACAGCTATGATATCGGGGACGGGTTCAGCACGACACTAAAGGGCGAGATTGAGGATACGGGTAACCCACGTACGTATGACCGTAATTACTTCAAAATCAGAGTCCCGGCCTTTGTTGTTGGGGATCTGACCGTGGAATCTGCCACGAGTACGACGCCCGGAGCAATCCAACTCACTACTGCAGTCGCGTCTCTCTGTCGGGGAACTAGACGGATTGCAACGGACGATCCCGACCCGGATGGACATTTTATGATTTCGAAAGAGCCGGTCACACCGGGGGATTATTTTGTGGTGGTGAGAGGAAAGGGCACCGCTACAGGACAGTACGACTTGCAGGTTGGGTTCGTCGGAGCGATGCCGACCATGGGGGGGACATCAGACAGCGGCTCATTGACGAGAAATAATGAACGGGACGAATACGATATTACCATCTCCGCAGCTGGGCTCATGACTTTAGAGACGACAGGGGGGACGGCTACGATGGGAGAATTGTTTGAGACTGGTGGGGGGGCGGAACCGCTGGCGAAGGACGAGGATAGTGGGGGTACTGGGGACAATTTTCGTATTGTCGTGCCGCTCGACGACGCTACCGATACCTACATTCTGTATGTTCAGGGACAGAGTCCGACCGAGAGAGGGGATTACAAGGTAGTCATGGACTTCAAAGTCGCCGACAGCGATCTGTCATATCCCTCAGCCTCACTCCCTGATGGCAACCTTGAGGAGAGGGGAGACGAGGAGTACTTCTTTTTTACTGTTCCTGCCGATAGGTACGGGTTCCTGACCATAGAGACGGAAAAGCATGCGGATATAGCGTCGGGAACAAGGGAGACGAACACGAAAGGGACGCTCTATGGGCCAAATGGCGAGATTGCGACGGACTCTAACAGTGGGGGTGGCTCCAATTTTCTGGTCACAGCGCCGGTCTCACCGGGAGACTATGTTGTGAAGGTGGAGGGGGAGAGTTCATCTATCACAGGAAAGTATAGCTTAGAGCTGACCTCCGAAACAGCTAGCATGAGGGCCGTTCCTTCAACTACGGCCGAGCGTACAACTGATCAGTCAATTGCTGCGGCAACGGGCAGCGACCCCCTGCAAGTGGATCACTACGTGCTTGATATCCCCAAATCAGGTCGCCTGGAGATGGAGACGCAAGGGACCACAGACACGGTTGGGTATTTCTATGGGCCGGATGGCCGGCAGATTGCGACGAACGATAATGGTGGCGAGAGCAACAATTTCAGAATTATCCAGGATATCCGTGAGGCGGGACTCTATCTTGTGACGGTGGAGGGGAGGACACGACAGACGGCCGGGACCTACCGGTTGCTAGTGGACTTCGTAGAGCGTCCGGTCGACGCTCGTGAGCCTGATCCCGAGCCTGATCCCGAGCCTGATCCCGAGCCTGATCCCGAGCCTGATCCCGAGCCCCCTCCTAGTGGGGTGCCGGCGGGCTTCTTAGAGGACCCTGCTCCCAATTCAGTCAGAAACGGCATTGGGATCATCCGGGGCTGGGTGTGTCAGGCCAATCGTGTCCAGGTCCGGATTTTTGACGCCCAAGAAAATCAGGTCCGACGTTTGAACATTCCGTATGGCTCATACCGGCGAGATACGAGAGCAGCTTGTCCGGCTGACCGTACGGCCAATACCGGGTTTGGGGTGACGTTTAACTTCAACACGTTGGAGGAGGGGCGGTACACGGCCCAAGTCTTTGCGGACGGGGTCATGTTTGATGCGCACGATTTTGAGGTCGTCCGTGTTACAGATCAGGAATTTGTGCGGGGATTGAGCGGCGAATTTCAGGTCGACAATTTCCCCAACCCGGGTGATACGGCCACGATTAAGTGGGAAGAAAGTCTCCAGAACTTTGTGGTTACAGAGGTGGAGGAGTGCCCGCACTTGAACGTTGATCCTAATGATCCAAACGTGGGACGAGCGAGGTGCGGGGAAGATGGTCCTGAGCTGTTGCGGCCCAGATTCTAACACACAGTAGCAACAACTTTTCCAAAAGAGGGGGTGCAGGGAAGATGGGCAGGCCGTGCCTGTCTACTCTCACACCCTCTTGCTCACTCATGCACCTGCATGGCTTGCTTACCTGGACACGAATGAACGTAATTTGGTGACAAATAAGGCAGCATGACTCCCCGGTGCTTCTCCTGCTCAATGTAGCGATCTCGCTCACGGTAGATCACGCGGAGAAGCAAGGGTCTTGCGGTTTTGTTGGGTAGGCGCCGACGCAGCCCTGTTTGAGATTGACCACAAGTTCTCAGTCCCCCTCGTATAGCCATGGTGCTCCTTGGCGCTGTGGGCGGACCACCTCACGGTTATCGACCCAGTCATAGCCGTTGTGTTCGCCCCAGGGCCCGTATTCAATAGGAGTACGATACTAAGAAGAGGAAGAAGTGTGTTCGTCCCTGGAGAGACCTTCGTCCCAGGGCCGGCCACAAACCCGTTCAGTGCCTAGGCGACTTCCTCTGGTGTGGCGTCAACGCCCATATCCGCTTTAAGCTCTACTGGTAGGCGTGGCGCGTGACAGTGACGACTGGACGGTCTGTTGTCTCCCTACGCGCAATCCTTACAGCCGTCCGGCATTTGCTGCACCGTTACGGTACACTTTCTCTCCGACTGCAATTGATTTTCGTCTTACACTCGAGCACGATAACGTGCGTTTGCATCCGTGGCATGGCCGCTCGCCCGCTCTGGGTCGGGCTGTGTGTCGAACAGCCTCTCTCGGGCGTGGGGTCGCTTCCCATACCTGACACATAGGCAGGGTTTCCCTCCAACCATGCTTGTGTGATGCGAACACGGCCCGGTACTCCCACCCGTCGGGATCCGCGTTCACAGGAGTAGTATTATGAGCGTTTGGCGTGGTCTTGTTATGCTGTTGTTGTGTTATCCGGTCTGCCTGTCACTGATGAGTGGCCGGGCAGATGCCTAGACGCTCTATTACCAACCCTTCCCGGACGGCCACGCCACGGTGTTGTTGCACCGCTTTTGTCTTCTCTCTCCCTGTGCCTATGATCGCACCTTTTCCAATGACGGCCCTAGTAGAGCAGAGTGGAGCAGGGCCATACAAAACTCCGCGCGGGCATGGGATACGGCGGGATCAACCTTCAGATTCACTACCGCAGCGGCATACACGAATGCCGGTCCTGGCGTCCCCGGACGGGGAACGTTTACGTGATTCTGGCCTCCCCAGACCGGCTGTGTGCAGGAGACGGCCCTCTCAGAGCCGACGCCCGCACGGAATTTGGGCTGGGCTGGGCTGGGCGCGGGTCTACATCAATACCAACAGTGCTGTGTCCAGAGACAGCATCCGTATCCAGCGGATGCTGTCGCACGAATTTGGGCATGTGGTCGGGCTCGGCCACCCGGACGAAGCCGGGCAAAATGTGGAAGCCGTGATGAACAGCCGGGTCCTCTATAATACCTTGCAGCCTGACGATATCGCCGGCCTGCACGCACTGTACCCCCCGCCCACGCGCCTGGGCATGCTGGAGAACCCGGGTCCCGGTTCATTCTAGAGCGGGCTCGGCCTGATCTCCGGCTGGGTCTGTGAGGCACAGCAGGTGATGATCGAAATCAATGGCACGGAACAGGAAGCTGCCTACGGCACGGAGCGTGGGGATACTGCTCAGCAGTGTGGGGATACGGACAACGGCTTCGGGCTGCTGTTCAACTGGAACCTGCTAGGTGACGGGCAGCATACGGTGACGGCGTTTGCTGATGGAATCAGATTGGGACAGGCAACGGTGACGGTGACGACGCTCGGTGAGGAATTTCTGAGAGGAGCCTTCGGGACGTGGACCATAGACAACTTCCCAGACTCTGGTCAATCGGTGACGATTGAGTGGTCAGAGGAACTTCAGAACTTTGTCATCACGCACAGCACTACGCCGCCGTACAGATCCCCCTAACGGTTGCAACGCTCACTGTTGCTTCCCTTCCAACTGCAGGGCCCTCTCCCTTTGGAAGAGGGCCCTGGCCGTTTAGTGGTGTACCGGGCACTGTCCCGCGGCCGCGCCGTGAGGCACTGCTGCCTCACGGGGAGTCTTCTCTCCCTTTGGCACTCCGTAGCGCCGCTGATAGCTCACCCGGCACGGGCTGGCCGGCCACTTGGTGGCCGCGCCGGCTACGGGCTGGGGATCAGGATTAAGCAGGCTGAACTCATAGTGCTGGAACAAGAGAGAGAGCGCCACTTTCATCTCTAGATAGGCAAAGTTGACGCCGGCGCAGCGATGAACCCCACCGCCGAATCCGATCAGACTGTGCGGGGTGCGGGACTCGTCCCGGTCTGGAGAGAACCGCTCCGGGACATAGCGATCAGGCTCAGGAAAGACATGGGGCATGCGGTGAGAAATTGACGGGGCGGCAAACACCCGGCTGCCCTGTGGCACCCGAAATCCCTCAATCTCCAGATCCTCGGCTGCGGTGCGCATCAGAATATAGGCGACCGGGTGGAGCCGTTCGGTCTCCTTGACAGCCCAGTCGATGCGCGACAGCTGGCGCACATCGGCCATCGTCAGATCCTGGCGGTCGCCGATCAGTTCGTCCTGTTCATCAATCACAGTGTGCAGATAATCCGGATGCTGCAACAGGTCGATCAGCGCCCAGCTGATATGACCGGCAGTCGTTTCGTGACCGGCCCACACCAGGAGCAGAATCAGATTGATAACCATTTCATCATCAATCGGCCGGCCGTCAGAGAATCGGGCCTCGACCAGAGTCTGAAGAAAATCAGCCTCCGCCGGTGGCTGCCGGCGACGCCTCTGGATCAGCTCGCCCAGCACCCGGTGCAGCTTTTTCTTCGCCTTCTGGCTGCGGATCAGCTTGGGTAGGGGCAGCCACAGCGGCAGAACCGGCTCCATACCGCCCGAGAAATGTCGGAAGTCGGTGAAGAACTCGCCGCCTAGTCGACCCCGGAACTCTGGGCCTAAGAACGCATGGGCGGCGATATTCATCACGAGCGGGCCGAGGGTTGGAATCAGATCAAACGAGCCGCTCTCACCGAGCTGCTCAATGAGGTCACACGTCTCCTGGGCCATCGTTGACACATATTGGTTCATCTGCCGGCCCTGGAAGCGGGGCAGGACAATGGCCCGCTGCTCCAGATATTCTTCAAACTCGGCAAAAAAGTAGAACCGTTCGTGGAACATCTTGATGAAGAACGGATAGCCCTCCCGGATGGACAGCAGCTTGTCGGTCTCGGTAAAAAAGAAGCGGTTGTTCTCGGGGCCGAGGAGAACGACCGCGGGCTTGGGGCCGAGCCGGAGAGAGAACACCGAGCCGTGCTCCTGATAGCCGCGTTCGAGGAGTGGAATCGGATCTCTGAGAAATTGGAACGCGTGTCCAATAACCGGGGTCGAACCGCTGACTGTTGGGGGTAACGAAGGTGTCGCCATAGTCTACTCCTTTCCCCGTGATGACGCCCGTGACGGGAGCCGAATGGTGGCCGTAGCACCCACAGACAGTTCGTCATTTTGATTCTTCGCTGTCTGGGTGATTTCAACGTAGTGGGCTTGGTCTTGCTCAAAAATTCGCCTGACCTCACCGCTGATATACAGGGTGTCTCCGACCGGATTATGGCGCCGAATTTCGACATGAATATGGTGCAGGAAGCCGTTATCGCCCATCCAGTCGGTCAGGTGGTGGGTCATCCACGAGGTGCGTTCCGGTCCGTAGTCATACGCGTCGGGCGTGCCGACCAGGGTGGCGAGGTCGCCGTCCCAGTGTACCCGCTCTGGCACATCGGGGATGCCGAAGCGGTCCGGGATCCCTAAGCCGGGATGTTTCTTGAGCTGCTTCCAGGCCAGACGGTTGGCCCGAATATACAGACCGCCCCAGCCCTGGGCGTAACAGATAAAGCCCGTCACTGTCATGGGACCTTTGACCATGGTGGGCAGTGTGTCGCCGACCTGAACATCTTCAATATAGCGTGGGGTCGCCCCCCGAATTTTTTCCTCGGCGTACTGGGCAAAGATCTGAGCAATATCGTCGCGTGAGTAGTGGACGGGTTGGCGGTGTTTGACCTCGGTGTATTTGGTGCCCTGCTCGCGGGCGGTGTCGCGCTCGGTCCGAAAGCACCAGCTGTCGCCGCTGGCGACCAACGCGTTGTGCTGATTGTAGTAGTCGACGTGGTAGACCTGCTGAATTGCCCGACCGGCAAAGCGGGTTTCGTGCTCGATGAGGTCTTTAAGCCAGGCTGTGGTGGTGAACACGTCGCCGCGTAGCATGGGGGTACGCCAGCTGATATCGGCCCCGGCCCACATGGCGTGTACGCCGGGCAGCCCGCCGACATAGCCGCTCAGAATACGGTTCAGAGGAAAAACAAACGAGGGCGGAGCGACCAGTGTTCCGTACGCTGTTGTGGCGGCATAGTCGGGGTCACACCACAGCGGGTTATCGTCACCGATACCGTGGGCGTAGTGGCGAATGTTGTCTCGGGTGGCCTCATGGCACCACGGTTCCAGCGAGTCCTCAATCGGCACGTCAATCAGGCGCCGGAGGGCGGCTAGGGATTCATCGGTAATCAGGGAAAAACGTTGCTCTGCCATGTTGGGTTCTTTTTCCTTCCGTATAGTTTCTGCATAGCAGCTTGGTCAGAGCATTCAAGACCAAGCCGGACGGTGAGTGTTGAAAAGTCAGAGGAGGACAGTCTATCATAACCAGTGCCATCTCTGGAGATAAGAAAGAGGGGGATACAGCATGCAGGGACTTGAAGGTGTCAAGGTTGTAGAATTGGGAGAGCTGGTCTCGGCCTCATACGCTGGCAAAATCATGGCTGACCTCGGGGCCGACGTGATCAAGGTCGAAGAACCGGGTGGAGACTTGGCCCGGCAGCGCGGACCGTTCCCCGGCGGTGTGGCCGACCCGGAAAAGAGCGGCCTGTTTCTGGCCCTGAATACCAATAAGCGTGGAATCACGCTCGATTTGGCCCGGCACCAGGACGGGCTTGCCCAGCTCGTCGCCTGGGCCGATATTGTGGTCCACAATTATCCGGCCGCCGAGATGGCGGAGCGGGGCATCAGCTATGAAGCCTTTCGACAGCTCAACCCCCGGTTAGTCATGTGTTCGATCACGCCTTTTGGCCTCACCGGGCCGTACAAAGAGCATAAGGCCTATGAGTTGAACGTTTCCCACGGCGGCGGCTGGGGCTGGCTGAGTCCCGGCGCGTCGGACTTTCCAGACCTCCCGCCGTTGAAAGTCGCCGGCCATCAGTGCGATTTCCAGGGCGGCGTGTCCGGCGCTATGGTGGCCCTGGCCGCCTATCATCGGGCTTTGGAAACCGGCTATGGGGAGCATATCGACCTGTCTACCCAGGCGTTCATCGCCGCTTTTTTAGAGCAGAATTTTGTCTACTACTCGTACAGCGAGCGGATTGCGTCGCGTTTGGGAAAACGCTTACTGTATCCGTGGGGCATCTTTGAGTGCCAAGACGGGCTGATCTTCATTGTGGCGGTGGAAGAAGACCAGTGGGAGCGGATTGTCGAACTGATGGGCAATCCTGAGTGGGCCAGCTGGGAGATCTTTGAGAACGTGACCGAGCGTTCCAAAAATCAGGACGTGATGAAGATGTATCTGGACGAGTGGATCAAGGACCGGAAGGTCGAAGCCCTGTGGCACGAGGCTCAGTCGCGACGGATCTGTTTTGCCCCGGTCTTCGGCATGGAACAAATGAGCAAGCAGGAACAGCTGCGGTCCAGAAATTTCTTTGTTGATGTGAGCCACCCAAAAGCCGGGACCGTCACCCAACTTGGGGCCCCCTATCAACTGCGTGAACCGTGGTGGCAGATCCGCCGTCCAGCCCCGCTCCTAGGCGAGCATACCGACGAGGTCTTTCACGCGCTGCCCCCGGCCCCCACTCCCCACCCCCCGGTTGCCGTTCCCAGAACGCGCCGTCCCCTTGAGGGCGTGCGCGTTGCCGACTTCACCTGGGTATGGGCCGGACCGTACGGCACGATGTATCTCAGTCACCTGGGTGCCGAGGTCATCAAAATCGAGTCCAACACCCGCATTGATGTCACCCGCCGCTTACCGCTGTATCCCAAGGGTATGAAGGCAGGAGTGAACCGTTCGGGGCTGTTCAATCAGTGGAGCCTGGGAAAAAAGAGTGTGCTGATCAATTTCTCCAAGCCCGAGGGTCTCGCCGTGGTCAAGGAGTTGATTCAAAACAGTGATGTGGTGGTTGATAATTTTGCGACCGGGGTGATGGAGCGTCTGGGGCTGGGTTATGACGACCTAGTCAAGATCAAGCCGGACATCATTATGGCCTCAATCTCCGGCTATGGCCATAGCGGCCCGCTGAAGAACTATATGGGCTATGGTCCAGCCATTGCGCCGCTGACCGGGCTGTCAACCATGACCGGCTATGCGGGCGGCTCGCCCCAGGAGGTCGGTATTTCGTACGGTGACCCCAACAGCGGTATCCATGCTGCGGTGGCCATTACCGCCGCGCTGGCCGCCCGCAAGCGGACCGGCAGAGGTCAGTATATTGACGTCTCGCTGTGGGAGTCGGTGGCCGCGCTGGTGCCCGAGGGCTGGATGGACTACGCCATGAACGCCAACGAACCCACCCGGCGTGGCAACCGCGACCCGCTCATGGCCCCCCATAACTGTTTTCGATGTGCGGGCACCGATGAATGGGTGTCGATTGCCTGTGGGAGCGACGCGGAGTGGCAGGCGCTGTGCCGAGCCACGGAGCAGGCCGGGCTGGGTACAGATGCTCGTTTCCGAACCGTTCAAGACCGCAAGGCCAACGAGGACGAGCTGGAGAAAATCGTGACCGCCTGGACCGAAAAACGCGACAAGTGGCAGGTGACAAAGATCTTACAGGCCGTCGGCGTTGCCGCCTTTCCGTCAATGAACAGCAAAGACCTGGCCGACGACCCGCATCTCAAGCAACGTGGTTTCTTTGCCGAGCTGCCGCACGACGAGGTCGGCGTCCGCAAACATACAGGCATTCCCTGGCTGCTGACCGAATCGCCAAACGGGGTGCAGGCCCAGGCCCCGCTGCTAGGGCAGCATACCGATCAGGTCATGCGGGATGTCTTGGGCTACTCTGATGAACACATCGCTCAGCTCAAGGAGGGGAAGGTGTTGTACTAGTCTCCTCTTGAGGGATGGGCTCTTTACTGGGCCACAAACCCGCCATCGACCGGCATCTGAGTGCCGGTTACAAACGACGCCGCGGCGGAACACAGCCAGACCACGGCCCGGGCAATTTCCTCCGGCTGACCAATCCGTCCGATTGGGTGGGAGGCGGCAAAGCGCTCTTCAAGGCGTGGGTTCTTGTGCAGCCCACGCTCAAACATCGGCGTCCTGATGACCCCGGGACACACGGCGTTGACCCGAATGCCGGCTTTGGCGTATTCGAGTGCCGCAGTCTTGGTGAGGCCGTTTACCCCGTGCTTGCTGGCCACATAGGCCGGGCCGTAGCGAAAGCCAACGAGACCGGCGACCGAAGCGGTGTTGACAATCGCCCCGCCGCCGTGGCTGAGCATGTGCTGGATTTCATACTTCATGCACAGCCAAACGCCTTTGAGATTGATGGAGATGACCTGAGCCCAGCGATCTGCATCATACTCGCCGGTCTTGGCCATGCCGCCTTCGATGCCCGCGTTATTAAACGCGCAATCGAGGCGGCCATAGTTCTCAAGCGTTTGCCCTACCAGGGCTCGGACCTCGGGCGCCTGAGTCACATCGGTTTTGACAAATGTGGCTTCGCCTCCGGCAGCTCTGATGAGCTGAACCGTCTCGTGTCCCGCCTCAACGAGTAGATCCGACACCACGACCTTGGCTCCCTGGCGGGCGAACTCCAGCGAGGTCGCTCGGCCAATGCCGCCGCTGGCGCCCGTCACTAGCGCAACTTTGCCCTCAACAGCTCCTGCCATATGACGTTGCTCCTTTCTCTTGCCTGTGCCTCAGCCTTTTGACTGCTCCTCGGCCGCCGCCGGTTGGGCACCAGCGCGGAGTTCCTCAACATCGTCCGGGTCAGGCATGATCACGAACTCGGGGTAGGCTTCGATGCCGAGTTCCATTGAATCTTGGCCGACCTCTTCGACAGCAGGCGAGACTCGGACCCCCATTGTCTTTTCGAGGGCCAGCCACACTAACCACGAAGCCCCAAACGCGAACACCCCCACCGCCAGCACTCCGAGGAGCTGTACGCTGAGGTTGCCGCCAGCCGCAATACACACCGCTAGCGTCCCCCAGATACCGGCGAACAGATGGGCCGGGACCGCGCCGACCACGTCGTCTAGCTTCACGACTTCCAGCAGTTTCATGCCCCCCACGCACAGCACGCCGCCAATCGCTCCAATGATCACTGCCAAGTACGGCTCTACAATGTCGGGTCCCGCGGTAATTGAGACGAGGCCCGCAATTGCGCTGTTGAGGATAGCCAGCAGGTCGACCCGCCCGAGTATGGGGCGCGAGACAAACAGGGCGGTCACGACCCCCGCGGCCGCGGCAAGGTTGGTGTTGGCCAGCACGTTGCTCATTGCCACCGCGTCGAGCGCACCGCCCAAGGCGAGCTGTGAGCCGCCGTTAAAGCCGAACCAGCCAAACCACAGAATGAGGACGCCTAAGGTAACGAACGGGACGTTCGAGGGCGGCGTGGGTTTGACACTGCCGTCAGGCCGGAACTTGCCCGCTCGTGGTCCCACGACCAAAGCACCGGCCAGCGCCGCCCAGCCACCGGTCGAATGCACGATGGTGGATCCGGCGAAGTCCTGGAACCCCATCTTACTGAGCCAGCCTTCACCCCACGTCCAGGCGCCAACAATGGGATAGATGATGGCCGTCAAAACGGCTGTGAAGGTGAGGAACGGCCACAGCTTCACCCGCTCGGCCAGGGTGCCGGAAACAATGGAGGCGGCGGTTGCGACAAAGACCATCTGAAAGAACCAGTCCGACATCGTGGAGTAGCCGTTCTTAACGACCGCGGCCAGCGCCCCTTCCTTGTCGGACAACAGGGCTAGCTCATCGGCTGACGGACCGTAGAAGAGGGTGATGGAGCCGATCAACGCCCCAACGTCAACGTACATGAGGTTATAGCCAATGCCGTAGTAGGTCAGCCCGGCGATTGAGTACAGGCCGATGTTCTTGAGACAGATCACAGAGGCGTTCTTTGTGCGCACCGAGCCGGACTCCAGCATGGTAAAGCCCGCACACATCCACATGACGAGCGCCCCCCAGATAAGAAATGAGAAGGTGTTCAGGACAAACTGGGCCTCTTCGCCTATGGCAGCCTGCGCGGTGCTTGGCAGCAACACGAGCCCGAGTCCCGCAAGAAGCCGACTCCCTCTGCCTAGTCCGTCTATATTCATGCCTGCCTCCAAGTTCGCAGTGGACCGCTCTCTGTGATCCCTCAGGCATCAGGCGGCTCTGTTAAGGCGTCTAAAACCTTTTGGGGATGTGTTGCGGCTTTGGCGACTCTCTTCCAGTGCTTCTTTACTTTCCCGTTTGGTCCCACCCAGACCGTCGAGCGAATGACGCCAAGCGTCTTTTTGCCGTACATCATCTTCTCGCCGTAGGCACCGTACTTGGTCATGACTTTTTTGTCGGGGTCGCACAACAGGGGAAACGGCAGATTGTACTTGGAGACGAACTTCTGGTGTGAAGCCTCATCATCGGGCGAAATGCCGAGCACGGTTGCGCCGCGCTGCTGAATGTCTTCCCAGACATCACGAAACCCACACGCTTCTTTGGTGCAGCCGGGGGTGTCGTCCTTGGGATAAAAGTAGACAATCACATCCTGACCTTTGAAATCTTCGAGAGAGACCGTATTCCCGGCTGTGTCTTTGAGGCGAAAGGCCGGGGCGGCTTTTCCTACTTCAACCGGCATCGCGTTGTCCTCCTTGTTGTCCGGCGTGTTCAGACGCCGCTACTTGTAGCAGCTTTTCTTCTTCCAGATCAATTGCTCGCAACTCAGGCCTGAGCGCTGTTCACTCGTGGCCCAACAAGGTGCTTCTGGAACGCAAAGCGCCGGGTGAGAACCCGGCGCTTGCATGAGTGAGAGCAGGAGAACCCCTGCTCGGATGGCTTACTCGGCGGCCATGTCGGAACTGCGCAGCATCTTGCCCGGCAGGGCACCGGTGCACTGCTGACCCTCGAAAGTGATCCCTCCGTTCACGATCGTGTAATGGTATCCCTCTGCCTTTTGGACCCGCCGCCAGTCGTTGTTGGGCAGGTCAGTGATGGTCTCCATCGGCAACACTCGGAGCTTCTCCAAATCGTAGACAACGATGTCAGCCGGCATTCCTTCACGCAGCCAGCCACGGTCGCGGATGCCAATGGCCCAGCCCAACATGGTAGATAGCCGCCAGTGCGCCTCTTCCAGTGACATAATCTGCCTATCGCGGACCCAGTGTCCCAGAAAATGGGTTGGATAGCGACCGGTGGTCAAAAATTTGGTATGGGCCCCGCCGTCCGAAGCGCCGATCAGAGTCAACGGGTGCTTGACAATCTCGCTGACCGCTTCCTCGTCGCCATTGATGAAGTCCTGCAGGGCAAATTCGGTTCCCAGGTTTTCCTCGACCGCCAAGTCCAGCATGGTATCAACCGGATGTTTGCCCAGCTCTTTGGCAACCTCGGCGATAACCCGGCCCTCCAGATGCTTGTTCTTTTCCAGACACACCTCGGCAATCGTTGTCTTGTCCCAATTGAAGAGGGAGATTTGGGCAGCCTCCCCATCCTGGCGCCTCTTCTCCATCACCGTCGGGGTATTTTCCATATCCCGCCTGAGGGCTGGCCGCCGACCCGGGTCAGACAGCTTGGCTTTGCGCTCTTCGTGGGTACCTACCGTGGCTTCATTCCAGGCCGGCAGCTGGTCAAAGAGCCCAACGGTCTCGAATTTGAACTCAAATTCGATCGGCAGGCAGATATTGACCGGGAGCACAACGGCCTCACGAAAAACCTCTTCTGTCCAGTCCAGCTGGTTGCGCCAGGCGTCCGGGTTAGTCGGATCATAGATAATGGCGTTCCAGTTCACCGGCCGGCCGCTGGTTTTGGCGAGTTCGACAAGAAAATTCCGTCCCAGCCCTTGCAGGGCATGACCCATGGTCCACTCGATGGAGCCACGGTTGAACTCGCGCATGACCTTGGCCATTTCCAGGAATTCTTCGCGCGGGGCCACGTGAGTCGGCAGATAGCCGCCATCGTAGTCACGGTTGGCCATGCTAAAGCTGGCCGAGAAGCCAAAGCCGCCGGCTTCCATGCCTTCCCGCACCAGGTGCTTCATCTGGTCTACCTGGTCTTGGGTGGCCTTGTAGTTCGGATCCCGGGCCGCGTCCGTGCCCATCACCCAGGCGCGCAGCGGGGAGTACGGAATGAGCGAGGCCGCATTCACCCCTATTCCGTGGCGTTCAATGCTGTCCAAGAATTCGGGAAAGGTCTCCCAGTCCCAACGCATCGATGCCTGCATAATGGACAAGGGAATCGTCTCTGTCCGTTCCATGCGCAACATCGCCCGCTCGCGATCCTCTGGATGGACCGGCGCAAAGCCAAAGCCGCAGTTGCCGATGGCAACGGTCGTCACTCCGTGCCAGCCTGATAGTGTCGCGTACGGATCCCACCCGGTCAGCGCTGCATCATAGTGAGTGTGAATATCCATAAACCCCGGTGCCACGATCAACCCGGTAGCATCGATAACGCGCTGGGCACTCCCCTGAATATTCCCCATAGCGGCGATCTTTCCGGCCTGGATCCCGATATCCCCGCGGTACGCGGGCATCCGCAAGCCGTCGATGATTGTGCCGTTTTTAATAAGCAGATCATAATCAGCCATGCGATCCTCCTTTTCGCTCATGCGAGCAGACTAATGGTGAAACCAAAAAATGACGCTACAATTAAAGACCAACACTTGTTGACAATGCCCCCAGGCGGTCTGCCGCGTAGCTGAACAGACGCCTACTCTCCGGCTTCTAGCACAAGACTCGCCACTTTTACAATGGACACAATTGAGGAAATGTTCGGTTGGGAAAAGAGGCGGCGTCTTTCATTTTTCCAAGGAGGAGGACACGCCAAACAAGGAAACTTCCGCAACAAAGATATTCGTGGACTGTGTTTGCCAAAAACACGGAAGATCTCTATAAAGGGTCCGACTATGTGAGGAGGGAAGATATGAAGAAACGTACCACATCCATCGTATCGCTGATAGCAACCGCCACCATCCTCGGCTCCGCCCTCCCAGCCTCCGCATTGGTCCATCCCCGCAGCTACGACGAAACAGTTAACCTGCTTCTGCGGGGCTATGATTACTTCGTGAATCTCATTTCCTATTATGAGGACCGCCTTCCAGACTATGACGCCAGAATAGAGGAGGCACGGAGCAAATATCGGCAAACAAGGAGCCAATCAGACAGGCTGAGCATCGTCTATCACAAGCTCTTCGCGGGGCTCATCTATGAAACTGTATCAAGCAACCGTCAGGAATTCAATTTCTTGCTAGGAGTTAACGAAGATCCCGGAACCGACGTATATGATGTCTATGATTACTCCTTCAAGTTGCATATCGCAAAGCTCAACTACCTCGGTGCGAAACTAGAAGAGCTAGATAAAGAACTGCAAGTCCACGAAACAAGCCTGACGGAAGCAGAACTCAACGTCATCTCTGGACCAAAGAACGCCTTTAGCGACGACGATACCCTGATTGAACAAAAGGCCAAGCTGGAGAGGCAACTCTTAGCCATAGAATCCAAGCTGATACGCCTGAGAGTCTGGGGGGAATAACACCTACGGACTGCTCCGTCCGAGGTGGTGCTTCCTGCACCCGGCTCAACGCGACCTTGGCAAGCGACAGTGCAGGAATTGTGGCTTTGTCGAGTCTTGGCACGCCCTAGGAGGGGAGGGCTGATTATGGGGGCAAGACAAAAGGCTGGCGAACACCTCGGCAGAGATAGACGTTGTGAGGCGTGACTAGTCAGACTGTTTGAGGACCAACTCATATCGCACCGGGCTACTCTGCCGCCAACCAAGAAGAGTGAGCAATGGAGCTGGAAGCCCACGGAACCGAGCCTTACGGCAACGGGGGATGACGCCAAAGCCCTGCCTTCAGCGACAACGATACCGTGGTTAATATTCAAGGAGTAAGCGGAAGAGGCGTCTCTGAGCCTGGAGCCCAAGCTGATACCCAAGGAGGAATAACGACGGAGACGGACGAAGGGCTACTCCGCCCCAGGGGTGGCTTGCATGCGGCTCCGGCCGCCTGGCCTGGAGCTGTGGATTGATTGAAGCCTGAGAGGCTTGTCAAATCCTCTCGTGTGAGAATGTGACAAAAACTCGTGCATGAAGCCCCATGATGAACGCTAAGCGCCTCCTTGCATCCCTCATGGCAACCGCGGCAACTGCCGGCCCGGCATGACAAATGACTTGGCGTCGGCAGCCTTGAGACTGACAAGCGGCTGCCGGAGCTTTAACTGCTTCGGCAGCTACCCTAGCGGTGGCAGATCCGATAGTGTAATTCCCCGGAGGTTGCCGCTTGACGGGTGTGCCTTTTTCGCCGCTCGGATGATCATTTTTCGCATCGCTTCTTCTAGGAACTCGCGTTCAGCTGGTGTCAATTCGGCGGAAACCCCCGTAGATTTCCTTGCGCCCGTCCTACCGCCCTTCGTGGAGGAAAGACGACCGATTGCTGAAAGAACTTTTTGGGCAATGCAATAATGCTTTGCCGCTTCTTTGCGTTTTGTCGTAGGGAGTTCCAACATGGTCCGGCAGAAATAGGCCATAGCCGTTAACGTTTCTGGTTGTTGTCGAGAGATCATATAGCGGTGGAACATGATCTTGACTTTGTCGTCGTCAGGATCGAAATCCATGTCTGACGGCGGTGAAGGATATGTAGGACGAGTGGTAATCTGGAGAGAGTCCGTTAGCTTGAGTTTCTCCCCCGACCCTATATGCCTCGTCCCCGGTGAGGGGGCTCTATTGATAATATCCGCGCATTCGAGTTCCAGCCGAAAGGAGTCCGGGCCTCTTTTCAAGCGGATACAGAACTCCCAGTTGGCGATATATTCCTTAAGGGCTGCTTGCGCACTCTCCTGCGTCGGGAAATGCTCCTTCATTTCGAAACGAGCCTTCCCTTTTTCGACAGTAAGCCGAAAGCTCGATTCCTCGACTTCGAGAGTCTTCGCATCACTGTAGTCAAACGCGCTTTCGTGTTCGATGCGATAGACCAATGCGTTGACATGGGGGTCGTTCATTGCCGTTCCTGTTTTCATTCCGGGTCCTTGCGCTCAAGTCCGCCGATATCTGTCTGCCGCGTCTGATGGGCAGGAAACTACCCGTCCTTGCCTCTTCTGGGGCTTCACACTGCAGCGGTGGCTGAGGCTGACGGATTCGAGACATCCTCTTTAGAGCAGATCGTAAAGTAAGACTCCATGCGATGTGGGAAGAGTTGGACAGGAGAAGCCCTCTTTAAGATGAGGACCCCCCCCCCGAGTTCCTGCTCTACGCTATGTGGCAGACATGGCGAGAGCAAATTCGGATAAGACCGTTCTTGGAATACAGGCCGATCTGAAGGAGAGAGAACTGACGAAGACCTTGACAGCACCTCACACATCAGGGTGGAGTGTGTCGCAAAGCAAGGACGCATGATCAACTCCGGTGGAATCGGTCCCAAGTTTATTCTTCCTTGTTTTGGAGAAGATGGAGGTTCAGGCTCACCCACACCGCAGTGCCTAGACAGCACGCCCCGGTAAGCGCGACGGTGAGAGGGGCACCGATGGAGGGGGCTAAGAGTCCTGACAGCAGACTGCCCACCGGAGCGGCTCCCATGATCATCATAAAATACAGGCTCATGACTCGCCCGCGCAGGTGATCTGGAGCAATCGTTTGCAGCAGGGTGTTGACGGCGGCCATCGGGACCATAAAGCCTGATCCCACCAGGGGCAGGACTAGCAGAGAGAGCCACAGGTGGCTGGAGGAGGCGAACAGAATCAGCCCAAGGCCGAACCTGATCAGAGCAAAAGCAATAGCCCGACCGAGCATATCCGTCCCGCGATGCCGGGCCAGAAAACTGACGCCAACCACCGCACCCATCCCAGCCGCACCCATGAGCAGGCCCATGCCGCTTGGGCCACTGTTGAGAATATCTTTGGCAAACACTGGCATAAGGACGGTATAGGGGGTACTGAGCAGACCAACGAGACCGATTAAGAGTAGGGGAAGACGGATCGACGGGGTTCTGACAGCATACCCAATCCCCTCGTGGATAAATTCCGAAACGGACCTGTTCGAAGAAGCAGGGTGTGTCCGAGGAGGCAGCCGCATAGCCAGAAACCCCCCGATGATGGCCAAGTAGGACAGTGCGTTCACCGAAAAGCACGCCCCTTCCCCGGCTTGGGCCACAATAATACCGGCTAGTGCCGGACCCAGAATCCGGGCTCCGTTGACGAGGGCGGAATTCAGGGCAATGGCGCTGGGCAGATCGTCTTTGCCAACAATCTCCATCAAAAAGCTCTGCCGGGCTGGCATCTCAAAGCTCTGAACCGTTCCGGCAAACAGCGCCAGAAAAAACACCTGCCAGGCCGTAACCCAGCCGCCTAGGGTCAAGACGCCTAACACTGAGGCCTGGAGCATGGCCAAAACGAGCATGAGCAGGATGACGTGGTAGCGGTTAAAGCGGTCGGCTACAACGCCTGCGAGTAGGCCCAACAGCAGGGAGGGAAACTGCCCGGCAAACGACACGAGGCCGAGCATCAATGCGGACTCGGTCAACCGGTAGACCAGCCAGCCCTGGGCCACCCACTGCATCCAGAAGCCGGTCCGGGAAACAAACTGGCCAATAAAGAACAGCCGAAAGTTGCGGTGCTGGAGTGCGCGGAGACTGTAGGGAAGCTGCCAACCGGAGCCGCGAGTCGGAGTTGGTGGGGCGACAGGGGCAGGTGCTTGGAGTTCTTTGTGGGCAAGAGGTGTTGGATTCGATAACACGGCTTGACCCTATGCGCCGTGCCCCAGGCTGTCAATGAAAAGGGCCTGGGGCAGAGGGCTGTCCGGTCGGTTAGTGTATTGCCCATCGTATTAACAATCGCTATAAAACACCCGAGTGAGGCTGCACGAAAGAAGGAGAGGCATATGGAAGTTGGCGTTTTAGTGACTGCCACTGCGCAGAGTGGGGATCTCGCCGCGGTGGCCCGACGGGTCGAAGCCGAGGGGTTTGATTCGTTGTGGATTCCTGAGCATCCAGTCATTCCGGTTGGCCACAAGACCCCGTTTCCGGCCGCCGCGGATGGACAACTCCCGGAGCATTACAACCGCTGGGCCGACCCGTTTATCGCTCTGACCGTAGCGGCGACGGTGACCAACAAGGTCAAGCTGGGAACCGGCATCTGTCTGCTGCCCGAGCGGGAGCCACTGGTAACGGCCAAGACGATAGCCAGTCTGGATCTGTACTCTGGGGGCCGGGTGATAATCGGAGCCGGAGCGGGCTGGTTGCGGGAAGAGACCGAGGTATTGGGAACGGAATTTCGGTTGCGTTGGAAGCGCATGCGGGAGACGGTTGAGGCGATGAAAGTGCTGTGGACCCAGCGTGAAGCGGGCTATGAGGGGGATTTGGTCCGTTTTCCGGCTGTTCGCTGTGAACCCAAGCCTGTGCAGCCCGGCGGCCCACCGGTCTTGCTAGGCGCGCACGGCCCAAAGGCATTGGAGCGGGTGGCGCGTAGCTATGACGGCTGGTTTCCGTTGGTCCAGAGCCCAGACGCTTTTAACAAGCAGATGGCAACGCTGAGGGAGATGACAAGAGAGGCGGGCCGCGATCCAGACGGCTTAAACATCACGATTATTGTTGACCCAGGAGAAGACGGACCGTCACAAGATGCTCTCAAACGCTACCGCGATGCCGGGGCGAGGGGCGTCGTGACCTTCTCTCAGCAGATGGGTACAGAGATTGCGGATGGCAAGGTCATGGCCTGGATTGACCGGGCGCTGCCAACGGTAGAGCGGGCCCAGCGGCTCTAAGAGCCATCTCCTTCTGTGCTTGCCTTGGAGGGCGAGGCTTGGCTGTTCCCCAACTTGTTTTTTCGCCTGGGCCTAGTTACAGTTCGCGAAGTCCTAAGACACTGAGGAGGAGGTATTCGTTATGTGGAAGAGAAGGTTATGGCAACTTGGACTAACGACAGGGCTAGTCATAGCCGTCGGAATGTCTGCGGCTGACGCGCAGGACACAGGCCAGCAAGAGCCGGCCCAAACGCAAACGACGGAGCAGGAAGAGCAAGTCATAGAACTCGGAGAACTCCAGGTGGTCGGCTCTCGCGTGGCTGGGCGTTCGGCCCAGGATTCTGCGGTGCCGGTGGACATCATCCGGGGTGAAGATCTGCAGAGCTACGGCATCCGCGACATGGATTCGCTGTTGGCAGCGACCGTGCCGTCCTACAACGTCGGCCAAGAGCCCATCAGCGACGCAGCGACACTCATTCGTCCGGCCAACCTGCGTGGGCTATCGCCGGACCAGACCTTGGTGCTGGTCAATGGCAAGCGTCGCCACCGTGCCTCGGTGATTACCTGGCTGGGCGGCGGCATTTCAGACGGCTCGCACGCGCCCGATATTTCGGTCATTCCGTCCATTGCGTTGGAGCGGGTCGAAGTGCTGCGTGACGGGGCGGCCGCCCAGTACGGGTCGGACGCCATTGCTGGCATCCTCAACTTCCGCCTGCGGGAAGATCGGGAGGGGTTGGAGGTGCAGACGAGCTACGGCCAGACCTACCACGGCGACGGCGACAAGGTGCAGGTGGCGGCGAATCTGGGGCTGCCGCTGACCGATTCGGGTTTTGCCAACTTCAGCTTTGAGTTTGTCAATGCGGACGAGACGAGCCGCAGCCGGCAGCGGACGGACGCCCGGGGATTGATTGAGGCGGGCAACATGGATGTCCGTCGCCCGGCGGCCCAGATTTGGGGAGCGCCGGAGGTGGAGTACGACTACAAGTTTTTCGGCAACCTCGGGTTAGACCTTGAAGACCTGAAGGCCCGGCTGTACGCTTTTGGGAACTATGCTGAGCGCAGAGTTGAGGGGGGCTTCTTCTTCCGCAATCCCAATACCCGTGGGGGAGTCTTTGACGGTCCGGGCGATACGCTCAAGGTGGCCGACCTGTCGGGCATGGGTCTCGGCTGTCCTCCTGTTCCGATTAATGCCGCGGCCGACTACACGGACGCGCTGGCTGGCTTGCCCGAGCACTGTTTTGCCTTCAACGAGCGCTTTCCGGGCGGGTTTACGCCCCGCTTTGGCGGTTACATTCAGGACTGGAGCATTGTCTTTGGCCTGCGCGGTGAGGTAGAGAGTGCGTTTACGTTGCTGGACGGCTGGTTCTACGATGCTAGCGCCAACTTTGGTCACAACAGCGTAGACTTCTTCATGTTCAACACCATCAACCCGCAGCTGGCCGGCATGCGCACAGAAATTCCAACAGCTTACCGGCCTGGTGGCTATACGGAGTTCGACAAAGTGTTCAACTTCGACATCTCACGGCCGTTTGACGTCGGGCTGTTCTACTCCCCGCTGCACTTCGCCTTTGGGCTGGAGTACCGGGAAGAACAGTTTGAGGTCGAAGCCGGGGGTGAGAACTCTTGGTACGTCGATGACGGCCCCAACGGCTTAGCGGCCCAGGGGTTCGGTATTGCCTCCAACGGCTTTCCGGGTTTCAGGCCGGATATCGCCGGCACCTTCGAGCGCAACAGCTACGCCGGCTATATCGATATGGAGACCGAAGTCATTGAGAACATCACGATTGGCCTTGCTGGGCGGTATGAAGATTTTGAGAGCGTGGGCGATACCGTCAATGGGAAGGCGTCAGCCCGTTGGCAATTTCTCCCCGGCTGGGCGCTGCGTGGTTCGGTCAGTTCAGGGTTTCGCGCTCCGACCGTAGGGCAGGCCCATGTCCGCAATGTGACGACCGCCTTTGACGCCGGCCGGCTGGCAGACCGGGCCACCCTACCGCCGGACCATCCGATTTCTGTCCTGAAGGGCGGAAAAAGCCTGGACCCGGAAAAGTCCGTTAACTATTCGGTCGGGACGGTGTT
Organism: uncultured Binatia bacterium (SeqCode); assembly: GCA_965214605.1. Classification (GTDB taxonomy): domain Bacteria; phylum Desulfobacterota; class Binatia; order Bin18; family Bin18; genus JAAXHF01. Next base: position 3,166,976 of record OZ243961.1, read on the forward strand.
TGGCCTGGGCGACCTCAGCGTCACTGTTGACTATTACCGCATCAAGGTGCAGGACCGCATCGGGCAGACCGCCTCACAGACATTGTCCGATATGGATAAGGCTGCACTGCTGGCCCAGGGGGTCACGGATGCGTCGAGTTACTCAAGTGTCAGGTTTTTCGCCAACGCTTTTGACACCACGACTCAAGGAGTGGATGTTGTAGCAACTTACCCCTTGCAGACGGTTGCCGGTGACACTCTGTTTACGTTTGTGGGCAACTGGAACGACACCGAGGTTGACCGATTCGACCCGAATGTCATTGGCTCACTGCGGCTCCTTCAGCTTGAAGAGGCCCTGCCGGAGTTCCGCTTCTCGCTCATGGCCGACCACACCTGGGGGCCGTGGCGGCTCCTGACCCGGCTGCATTTCTATGATGAGTTCTTTGAGCCTCACCTCGACTCGGCGAACCCCGATGGCAGCCCGACGTTTCCTATTGATGCAGGCGAGCGCTGGCTTGTGGACATGGAACTCTCCTACACGCTGATGAATCTGCCGTTCGTCAGGGCGACGACCCTGGCCTTTGGCGTGGAAAACCTGTTCGATACCTACCCGCGCAGAAACCCGTACGCTGGCGTTGTCGGTGCGAAATACCCGGAATCCTCGCCCTACGGCTTTAACGGCGGTTTCTACTATCTCCGCGCCGCTTTCGAGTTCTAACCGGATGACCCGATGCGGTGGCTGGACGTTCGGGCAAGATCGGGAGAAGCAGCGTGGCTGATGCGGAAGATGGGTGCAGCGCGAAGACAGCGGATTCGCTCCGACTTTTCCACACTCAGGAACACCATGACTGAACTCAAGACGGCTCTGATCCAATGCCACCGCTTCGGAGAACGCTCCGACAATCGTGGCTTCCTTCACGAAGCTCAGCATCAATATCTTGCCGGGAGTCCGCTCTAGCCGAAGGGGCCTTAACATGGCTGATGCGGCCCCGATATCGCAGGCCATTCGTGCCGCCGTTCGACATGAGCAAGAACATTGTAGCCAAGGCGGCGTCCTCCGAGGCGGTGTCACTCACCTCGGAGGACGCTATATGGGGTCGACAAATCCATCGCCCGACTTTTGAGGAAGCAAGGATTACCGCTCTCCTCAGTCAATCGGTTCCCGTGCCGGAGATGAGAGGCGCGGGGGCCTGGTGTAACCCACCCAAGGCGTCTTGGAAGCAGGCCGGTATCATGCGTCAGCGGCAGAGTACGCATTGCCGCAAATGCCTGCAGACCCAGAGCGCCATCTAGCTGGCAGAGTTCTTGCCGCTCGCTCCTCTCTTGGACCCCCTTTTGATGCAGAGTATAAGCCCGTTATGGGGAGTGCGGGGCTTTGGCTGGTGTAGGCGGGCATAGAGACGGGGCAATACTCCTCAGGAGAAGCCGATGACGAAGTGGTGGTATGTGGGAGTCGGTCTGCTCGTTGTCATGGGCGTGGACACGGTCGGCGCGCAGGACGCCAGCTATCCAGAGGAGCCGATAGGGCTCGAAGCACTCCAGGTGGTGGGTTCGCGCCTGCCTGGGCGTTCGGCCCAGGATTCTGCGGTGCCGGTGGACATTATCCGGGGTGAAGATCTGCAGAGTTACGGCATCCGCGACATGGATTCGCTGTTGGCAGCGACCGTGCCGTCCTACAACGTCAACCAGCAGCCCATCAGCGACGCGGCGACTTTTGTTAGGCCGGCCAATCTGCGCGGGCTGTCGGCGGACTCCAGCCTGGTGTTGGTTAACGGCAAACGTCGCCACCGTGCCTCGGTCATCTCCTTTACCGACGGGACCAATTATGGGGCGCAAGGACCCGATATTTCGGTCATTCCGTCCATTGCGTTGGAGCGGGTCGAAGTGCTGCGTGACGGGGCGGCCGCCCAGTACGGGTCGGACGCCATTGCTGGCATCCTCAACTTCCGCCTGCGGGAAGATCGGGAGGGGTTGGAGGTGCAGACGAGCTACGGCCAGACCTACCACGGCGACGGCGACAAGGTGCAGGTGGCGGCGAATCTGGGGCTGCCGCTGACCGATTCGGGTTTTGCCAACTTCAGCTTTGAGTTTGTCAATGCGGACGAGACGAGCCGCAGCCGGCAGCGGACGGACGCCCGGGGATTGATTGAGGCGGGCAACATGGATGTCCGTCGCCCGGCGGCCCAGATTTGGGGAGCGCCGGAGGTGGAGTACGACTACAAGTTTTTCGGCAACCTCGGGTTAGACCTTGAAGACCTGAAGGCCCGGCTGTACGCTTTTGGGAACTATGCTGAGCGCAGAGTTGAGGGGGGCTTCTTCTTCCGCAATCCCAATACCCGCTCAGGCGTGTTCTCCAAGGACGGAGGCAAGACGCTGCTGGTGGCTGATCTGTCGGGGACCAACGCCGGCTGTCCCACTATCCGCACCAATCCCGCGGCCAATTACCAAGGCCTGCTGGACGGCTATCCTCACTGCTTTGCTCTGAACGAGCGCTTTCCGGGCGGGTTTACGCCCCGCTTCGGCGGCGCTATCCGAGACTGGAGCGTTACCTTTGGCCTGCGCGGCACGCTGGACAGCGCGTCTACGTTGCTGAACGGCTGGATCTATGACGCCAGCGCCAGCTTTGGTCACAACAGCGTGGACTTCTTTATGCACAACACCATCAATCCGCAGCTGGCCGCCCTGCGGAACGACATTCCGACTTCATACCGACCTGGCAGCAACACCCAGCTTGAGAGGACGTTCAATTTGGATATCTCCAGAGCGTTCGATCTCGGCCTTTTTTTCTCTCCGCTCAACGTTGCCTTCGGCTTTGAGTATCATATGGAGGAGTACGAACAGGAAATCGGGGCAGAGAACTCCTGGTTTATCAACGAAGAGCTCGACCTCGCCGGCCAGGGCTTTGGTATCGGCTCCAACGGCTTCACCGGCTACCGGCCGGACTCTGCTGGCGTCTTCAAACGCAACAACTACGCGCTCTACATGGACCTGGAGGCCGAGGTCATTGAATCTGTCGGCCTGGGGTTGGCCGGCCGCTACGAGAACTTTGACAGCAACATCGGCGAGTCGCTCAACGGCAAGGTCTCGGCCCGGTGGCAGATGTTGGAAGCACTCGCGTTGCGCGGTTCGGTCGGCTCGGGCTTCCGCGCCCCGACCCCGGGGCAATCCAATGTGCGTAAGGTCAACACCGCGTTTACCGATGCCGGGCTGGTGGACCAGGGTATTTTTCCCTCACACCACCCAGTCGCGGCCTTCTTTGGCGGAAGGCCGCTGGAGCCGGAAAAATCGGTCAACTATTCGGTCGGAGCCGTGCTGAACCTCGGCGAGCTGAGTCTGACCCTCGACTATTACCGGATCAAAGTGCAGGATCGCATTGGGTTGACCAAGGATTTCAACGTCACGCCCGAGCGGCGGGCGGCCTTCAACCGGCTGTCTCCCGACGCCAGTTCCATCACCTCGGTACGCTACTTCACCAACGCCTTTGACACGACTGCCGAGGGGGTCGATATTGTTGCGGCCTACCCGTTGACGACCCTGGCCGGTGACACCGCCCTGACCCTGGTCGGCAACTGGAATGAGTTGACCGTCGACAGCCGCGACACGACCGTTATCAACGACCGCCAAGTCCGTCAGATGGAAGACGGATTGCCGCAGTTCCGGTTCTCGCTGACCGTGGATCACGCCTCTGGGCCGTGGCGGCTGTTGACCCGGGTGTATTTCTACGATGATTTCTTCGAAGCCCACGGCAACACCGCCAGCTTCCTATCCGCTGGCGAACGCTGGTTGACTGACGTGGAAGCCTCCTACACCTTTCTCGACATGCCGTTGGCCGGATCGGTGACGCTTGCGGTCGGCGCAGAAAATGTTTTCGATGTCTACCCGCGCAAAAATCCCTACGCCCGTGACCTCGGCGCCAACTACCCGGAGTCCTCGCCCTATGGTTTCAACGGTGGGTTCTACTATCTACGGGCCGGCTTTCAGTTCTAGCCCGCCCCATTCACCGCCGGGATGACGCCTGTCCGCCCTGCCGCGTCAGCTTTGCATCCGCAGAGTGATTGGCGTATCCTGAGCCGTATGGCCAGGGGTATCGTTCTTGACGGCAGAGCCATCGCCCAGTCTATCCGCCAGGCCGTACAGGGGGAGGTTGAGGACTTTCGCACCCAGTCGGACAGGGTGCCGGGACTGGCCACCATCCTGATTGGCGAGAACGCCGCCTCCCGCGTGTACGTCGGCACCAAGGAGAGGGCGTGTCGGAAAGTCGGGATTCAATCCTTTGGCTATCGGCTGCCCGAGACCGTGGCCGCCTCCGAGGTCCGGGCCCTTATCGCTGAGCTGAACGCCCGCACGGACGTGAGCGGCGTCTTAATCCAGCTGCCCTTCCCCCCCCATCTCGACCAAGAGCGGTTGATTGAGGAGCTTAATCCGGACAAGGATGTTGACGGCTTACACCTCCTCAATCAGGGCCGGTTGCTGCGGGGCGAAGACGGCTTGCGGCCGTGTACCCCGCTCGGCGTGATGCATCTGCTCGAGCAGACCGGAGTATCCCTCGTCGGTCAAAAAGCGGCCGTCATCGGGCGCAGTCACCTGGTCGGTCGGCCCCTGATTTTTCTGTTGTTAGAGCAGCACGCGACCGTCACCTGTTGTCACTCCCGGACGACCGATCTGGCCCAGGAAGTCCGTCAAGCCGATATTGTCATTCCTGCTATCGGACAGCCGGGTGCGATTCGTGGGGAGTGGATCAAAGAGGGGGCGATTGTTATTGACGTTGGCATTTCTCGGCTGGCGGACGGCTCGCTGAGGGGGGACGTGGATTTTCCGACGGCCAAAGAACGGGCGACGTTTATTACCCCGGTTCCCGGCGGGGTTGGCCCAATGACAGTAGCTATGCTGCTGCGCAATACGCTCAAAGCGGCCCGGCGGCAGTTCGCACGCACCATCTAAGATATGCCTCAACAGACCCCCCTGTACGACGTCCATCGAGCTTTGGGGGCGCGTTTCACCGTCTTTGCAGGCTGGGACATGCCGGTCCGGTACTCGGGTATTGTGGCCGAACACCGGGCGGTGCGGACCCGAGCCGGGCTGTTTGACCTCAGCCATATGGGTGAGATTGAGGTCCGTGGTCCTCGCGCCTTGGAGGTGTGTCAGGAACTGCTGGTGACCGATGTGGCTCGGCTGGCAATCGGCCAAGCGCACTACAGCCTCTTGTGCAACGCCGACGGAGGTATTCTTGACGACGTGATTGTCTATCGGCTCGCCCCGGAGCGGTATTATGTGTGTGTTAACGCGGCTCAGAGCGAGACCGATTTTGAGTGGTGGGCCAGCTCTAACCGGGGCCGCGCCGAACTGATCAATCGGAGTGCCCAGACGGCCCTGGTCGCCGTCCAAGGGCCACGGGCGCAGGACATCCTCCAGCGCCTCACGCCTCTAGACGTGTCCGCCATCGGGCGTTATTGGTCAGCCTGGGGTGAGCTTGCCGGTATAGCTGGACTTATGGCCCGGACCGGCTATACCGGAGAGGATGGCTTTGAGCTGTTCGTGTCTGCCGAGCACGCCCAGCGTGTATGGACGGGGTGTCTGGAGGCGGGTCAGGCGGACGGTCTGGTGCCGGTGGGTCTTGGCGCGCGCGATACCCTGCGGCTTGAATCCGGCTATTTGTTATATGGACAGGATATTGACAGCCACAGCTCGCCCTTTGAAGCCGGGCTGTCACGCCTGGTGCACTTTGAGAGCGGGGACTTTATCGGCCGCCCGGCCCTGGTGCGACAAAAAGAGTGCGGGGTGACGAAAAAGTTGATTGGGCTACGGCTGGAAGGGCCGGGTATTCCGCGGACTGGATATCCGTTGGGGATAGGTGGGCAGGCGGTTGGTCATATCACGAGCGGAACGCAGTCTCCCAGCTTAGGAGTTGGCATCGGCCTGGGATACGGACCTCCGACGGCGATCCCAGGGATGGAACTGTGGGTAGAAATCCGCAGCCGTCGGGTTCGTGCTCGGGTCGTGAAACCGCCTTTCTATCGTAGGAGAAAGGGGTCGAGAGTTTAGGAGGTCTCGGTGGACGTTCCAAAAGAGCTTCGCTATTCAGCGGAACACGAATGGGTCGCTGTTGAGGATGGCATTGCCCGGGTGGGCATCACCGACTACGCCCAGGACCAACTCGGCGATATCGTCTACGTCGAGCTGCCCGAGGTTGGGACGGCAGTGCAGAAGGAAGAGCCGTTTGGGGTGGTCGAGTCGGTCAAAGCGGTCTCTGATATCTTCTCACCCGTGAGTGGAACCGTGGTTGAGGTTAATATTGATCTGCCCAGCAGTCCAGAGATGGTCAACGACGATCCGTATGGCGATGCCTGGATGATCGGGATTCAAGTCAGTGAGCCAGATGAGCTCGAAGATCTGATGGACGCCGAAGAGTACATCGCGTTTGTCGAACAAGAGCAGGCCGACCAGGAAGAATAAGGGAGGGGCTGCACTATGCGCTACATCCCTCACACAGAGCACGATATCGGCTCCATGCTAGCGGTCCTCGGGCTTCAGTCCGTTGATGAGCTGTTTGCGCATCTGCCGGGCGCTCTGCGCGCCCAGGCGCACATCGATCTGCCGCCGGGTCTGTCTGAGGCGGAACTGAGGGGCCGTTTGACCGAGTTGGCCGGCCGCAATCTGAGCGATCCCGTCTCTGCGGTTTTTCTGGGCGCCGGCGCCTATCCTCACAGCGTCCCCGTCGTCGTTGACCAGGTCATCCAGCGGGGAGAATTTGCGACCGCCTATACCCCATATCAACCCGAGGTCAGCCAGGGAACGCTGCAGGCGGTGTTCGAGTTCCAGTCCCTCATTGCAGGTCTGCTCGGTTTAGACGTTGCCAATGCCAGTATGTACGACGGGGCCTCGGCCACGGCCGAGGCGGTCTTAATGGCCAAACGCATCCTGCCCAAGCGCTCAAAAGTCCTAGTCTCCAAAGCCCTCCATCCCCAATACCGGCAGGTCATTCAGACCTATTTGGACGGCTTCCCCGATGCGCAGGTGCGTGAGCTTGGGTGGGCCGAAGACGGGCGTGTGGACCGCGCGGCTTTGCAGGAGCAGTTGGATGAGACCGTGATCGGGGCGGTCATCGGCTATCCGAACGTTTTCGGCATTGTTGAGGATGTGGCGGCTATTAGCGGGGCCGTTCATCAGTGCGGCGGCTTGGCCATCAGCGCGACAACCGAAGCACTTGCGCTGGGGCTGCTCAGATCACCGGGCGAACTCGGAGCAGATATCGCGGTGGCTGAGGGGCAGAGCCTCGGGATTCCGATGAGCTACGGGGGACCGGGGATCGGCCTGTTTGCCTGTCGCCAGCGCTATCTGCGCAATATGCCCGGTCGGCTCGTTGGGGAGACGCTTGATCAAGACGGACGACGCGGCTTTGTCCTGACCCTGGCGACCCGCGAGCAGCACATCCGCCGCGAGCGGGCGACGTCGAATATCTGCACCAACCAGGGCTTGTGCGCGCTGGCCGTGACGGTCTTTCTGTGCCTGATGGGCCGCCGGGGGCTACGACAGTTGGCCCGGCACAATGTCGCCAAGAGCCATTATGCCCAAGAGCTATTGACCCACCACAGCCCGTGTCAGGCGCGTTTTTCAGCCCCGTTTTTTAACGAATTCGTCCTGCGCGTCCCCGATGCCGCGGTCGCCTGGCAGCGTCTCAAGGCCGAGGGGCTTGTCGCCGGTCTGCCGCTGGCAGAGTGGTATCCGGAGCTGTCCGACTGTTTGCTGGTGTGTGTGACCGAAACGCACCCGCAGGGAGCCATTGAGCGGCTGGCCGCAAGACTCGGGGCTCGCGACTAGACGTGGGAACAGACAGGAGCCGCTATGGAAAAACGCCTGCCACGTGTCCGACCCCCTCAGGTTCCAAGTCCTCTTCCTTCCGGACCGCCTAAGCGCGCTGTTTTGACTGAGCCGCTGATTGTCGAGCATGGCTCGCCCGGACGTATCGGCTATTCTCTGCCCCCGGACGATATTCCGGCCCGCGATCCCGCTCAGGATTTGCCGCCCGAGCTGTGTCGAGCCGATCTTGAGGATTTTCCCGAGGTTAGCGAGGGAGAGGTGGTCCGCCATTTTACCCGGCTCTCGCAGTGGAATTTCAGTGCGGCGACCACCCTGTATCCGCTCGGCTCGTGCACTATGAAGTATAATCCGGTTGTGAACGAGGTGGTAGCCCGTCTGCCAGGCTTTGCCCAGCTCCATCCGCTCATGCCGGCTGACTACGCTCAGGGCGCGCTGGAGCTGATCGCCCGCCTTGAACACAGTCTGGCCGAAATCAGCGGCATGGACGCGATCAGCCTACAGCCCGCGGCCGGGGCCCAGGGCGAACTCACCGGGATGAAGCTCATTCGAGCCTACCATGTCGAGCAGGGGCAGCCGCGCAAGAAGGTGCTCATTCCGGGCAGCGCCCACGGCACCAACCCGGCCTCCGCCGTCCTGTGCGGCTACACGGTGGTTGAGGTCCCGGCCGGACCGGACGGCATGCTTGACGCGGCCACCATCGAACACTCTATGGATCGCGAAGTTGCCGCCCTGATGGTCACCAATCCCAACACCCTGGGGCTGTTTGAACGCGACATTGTCCAGATTGCCGAGATAGTGCACGCCCAGGGAGGTCTGGTCTACATGGACGGGGCAAATCTCAATGCGCTGATGGGAGTGGCAAAACCGGGTCACATGGGCGCCGATGTTATCCAGTTCAACCTACACAAGACGTTTTCGACCCCGCACGGCGGAGGCGGGCCGGGGGCGGGGCCGGTCGGAGTCAAAAAGGTTCTCGAACCGTATCTACCGCTCCCACGCGTGGTGGCTGACGGGACGACGTACCGCTGGAGTGAGGATTTTCCGCGCTCGATTGGCCGCGTGCGGTCCTTTTTTGGGAATTTTGGGATCTTGGTCCGTGCCTATGCCTATATCTTGGCGATGGGCGGAGAGGGACTCAGTCGGGCCACCCAAATGGCCGTTCTGAACGCCAACTATTTGCGCAAACGCCTTGAATCTGCCTATCAGTTGGCCTCGCCCTCTCCGTGTCTGCACGAGTGTGTGTTCTCCGATCGTTCCTTTCAGCAGACCGGGATCAAGACCCTTGATATTGCCAAGCGCCTGCTTGATCACGGTTTTTATGCCCCGACGATCTATTTTCCGCTTGTAGTGAGCGGGGCGTTGATGGTGGAACCAACCGAAACCGAGACACAAGAGACGCTCGATGCGTTTGCCGACGCACTCTTAGCCATTGCCCAGGAGGCTCGGGACGCGCCCGAGGTGCTCAAAGCCGCGCCGACCTCAACGCCGGTGGGGCGCCTTGACGAAACCCGCGCGGCGCGTTGTCCGATTTTAGCCTGGCGACGCCAAGCCTAGTCAACTGCTCCGGCGGCAAAAATTTGCTACCCTAGACTAGATGGAGAAAATCAGCATCCGGGGAGCCCGTCAACACAATCTGAAGAATATCAGTGTTGACATTCCCCGTAACAAGCTCGTGGTCATCACCGGGGTGTCCGGCTCGGGAAAATCCTCTCTGGCCTTTGACGTGCTGTATGCCGAGGGACGCCGCCGCTATGTTGAATCCCTCTCGGCCTACGCCCGGCAGTTTCTTGACCAGCGTGCCAAACCTGAGGTTGACGCCATCAGCGGTTTGTCTCCAGCCGTGGCGATTGAACCACGCGTCCCGACCGGCTCGCCCCGGTCCACGGTTGGCACCGTCACCGAGATTGCCGATTATGTGCGTCTGTTGTACGCCCGGGTTGGTACGCCCTACTGTCTGCAGTGCGGACAGCCTCTTGCCCGTCACACTGTCCCCCAGATCGTTGATCGCCTGCTGGCTTTCCCTGAGGGAAGCCGGCTCCAAATTATGGCACCCATCCGAGTCCCCACCCGGGCGCATTTCGAGAGGGCCGTGCAGGAACTCCGTAAGGCGGGTTTTGTCCGCGTGCGGATTGCGGACCAGGCGTACGAGCTTGCCGACGCTATGCCGGCCCAGGTCTCGGCCGAGTTTGATCTTATTGTCGACCGCCTCATTGTCAAAAGCGGTCTTGCCCGGCGGCTGGCCGACTCACTTGAAACCACGCTGAGCGCTGGCCACGATGTGGTCAAAATAGGCCAGACCGGGCCGGACGGTGCATACCACGAGTATCTGTTTACCCAAAGCCTGCGGTGTCCAGCGTGCGGGTTTGGCTACCCCGAGCTGACGCCGGCGTTTTTCTCTCCCAACAGTCCAGAGGGCGCGTGCCCGGAGTGTGACGGACTAGGCAGGCGGACCACAAGGGCAAAAGCGACTGTGGGTGAGGAAACGTCCCAGGTGCGGTGTGGGGGGTGTGGAGGGACCCGGCTAAAGGCCGAGAGTCGCGGCGTGCGCATTGGGGAGCACGATGTTGCTCAGCTGACCGGCCTGTCGATTGCCCAGGCCCTCGATTTTTTTCGCCAGCTGTCTTTTTCCGGCCAGGCGGCCGAGATCGCGGCCCCCCTGTGTCAAGCGATCCGCACCCGACTCCAGACGCTGAGCGATATTGGTCTTGAGTATCTGAGGCTCGACCGGCCGCTGCCAACGCTGTCCGGTGGAGAAGTGCAGCGCGTCCGCCTCAGCACCCAGCTCGGCGCCGGGCTCTCCGGCATCCTGTACGTCCTTGACGAGCCCTCGGTCGGCCTCCACCCACGCGATAGTGCGCGTCTGCTGGCCATCCTGCGCCAACTCCGGGACAAGGACAATAGCGTGGTGGTGGTCGAGCACGATCCTGACACAATTCGGGCCGCGGATTACATTATCGATCTCGGACCGGGCGCGGGGGAAGGTGGGGGAGAGGTGCTGGCAGTCGGAACACCACACGCGGTGCAACACCAGCCCGCCTCGATTACCGGGCGCTATTTGCGCGGGGCCCTTGGTATTCCGGTCCCGGCGCAGCGCAGAAAAGCCGCCCACTTCCTCACCGTTGGCAACGCCCAGGTCCATAATCTGAAAAATGTGACCGTCTCATTCCCGCTTGGGGTTTTGGGCTGCGTGACCGGGGTATCCGGCTCGGGCAAGAGCAGCCTCATCCTGCACGCCCTTGCCCCGGCTGTGTCTCAGGCGCTAGCAACACATTCTGTCCCACCAGAGGCCACACCGACCCTCAGCGGCTGGCAAGCCCTCGACAAGCTAGTTCAGATCGACCAGAGCCCGATCAGCCGCACTCCTCACTCCAACCCCGCGACCTATGTTGGCCTCTTCAACCCGCTGCGCCAGCTGTTTGCCCAGCTCCCCGAGGCCCGGGTCCGGGGCTACGGTCCGGAGCGCTTTTCTTTTAACGTGAAAGGCGGTCGGTGTGAGGCGTGTCTGGGCAGCGGGATGGTGAGTGTCGACATGTACTTTCTGCCCAATGTGTCTGTCGAGTGCGAGGTGTGTCACGGCCTGCGCTACAACCGGGAAACCTTAGAGGTCCGGTTCCGGGGGCTGTCTATTGCGCAGGTGCTCAACCTGAGCGTCACCCAGGCCCTCGAAGTCCTCAGTGACCTGCCAAAGATCCGTCCCCGTCTTGAGACTCTGCGAGACCTTGGTCTGGACTATGTGCGGCTCGGTCAGCCCGCCCCGAGTCTGTCGGGCGGTGAGGCTCAGCGGCTCAAGCTCGCTCGTGAACTCAGCCGTCGCACGGCCGGTCATACGCTGTATCTGATGGATGAACCCACAACCGGACTGCATCTGGCCGATATTGAGCGTCTGCTCAAGGTGCTCACCCTGTTGATTGAGACTGGCCATACAGTGCTCGTTATTGAGCACAATTTGGACGTGATTAAAACCGCCGACTTTGTGCTGGATTTGGGGCCGGAGGGCGGACAGCGGGGTGGGCAGGTCGTGGCCAGTGGGACTCCCGAAGACGTTGCGCGGGTATCCCGCTCGCATACCGGGCGTTTACTCCGGCCGCTTTTAGCCCCGTCCTGAGACTGGCAGGCCCGGATGCTGTGGGATGCTCTCCCCTCTAGCCCGTCTCTGTCCGTACTTGCTTGACATATGTCAAGTAACGTTTTATCTTCGACTTATAGAGTCCACTTTACCTGACTCCCCTGTACGCTGTGAGGACTACTGCCATGCAAAAGCCGATTTATATGGATAATCAGGCCACCACCCCAATGGATCCACGGGTGTTAGAGGCCATGCTGCCGTATTTTCATGAGCATTTTGGCAATGCTGCCAGCCGCAACCATCCCTTTGGTTGGGCGGCCGAAGAGGCGGTTGATACCGCCCGCGGCCAGATTGCCCAGACCATCGGTGCCAGGCCCAAGGAGATCATCTTTACCAGCGGGGCGACAGAGTCCGACAATCTGGCCATCAAAGGGGTGGCCGAGTTCTATAAAGAGAAGGGCAACCACATCATCACGTCTGTGACCGAACACAAGGCGGTGCTTGACTCCTGCAAAGCTCTAGAACGGGCCGGGAAGGCCGAGGTGACCTATCTGCCGGTCGACACATACGGCATGGTCAATCCGGACGACGTCGAAAACGCCATCACCGAGAAAACGGTGCTCATCTCCATTATGGCCGCGAACAACGAAATCGGCACCCTGCATCCGATTCGTGAGATTGGCAAGATTGCAAAAGACCGCGGGGTGCTCTTCCACTGCGACGCGACCCAGGGCGTGGGCAAAATCCCTATCAATGTTGAGCAGGATGGCATCGACCTGTTGGCTCTGAGCGCCCATAAGATGTATGGCCCCAAGGGCTGCGGTGCCCTCTATGTGCGGGCCAGAGGTCCGCGGGTGCGGCTCACCCCGATCATCGACGGCGGGGGACACGAACGGGGCATGCGGTCCGGCACTCTGAACGTGCCCGGCATCGTCGGCCTTGGCAAGGCCTGCCAGCTCGCCAGCCACGAGTTAGAGACCGAAGCGGCCAAACTGATCGGTCTGCGTACCCGCCTGCACGACGGTATCACCCGAGAGCTCGAAGAAGTCTACCTGAACGGACATCCGACCCAGCGCCTTCCCGGCAACCTCAACCTGAGCTTTGCCTATGTAGAGGGCGAATCGCTGCTGATGGGTATTAACAAGGACGTGGCGTTGTCCTCCGGGTCGGCCTGTACCTCGGCCACCTTAGAGCCCTCCTATGTGTTGAAAGCCCTGGGGGTGGGAGAAGAGTTGGCCCATACCTCGATTCGGTTCGGACTCGGTCGCTTCAATACTGAGGCAGAGGTCGATACCGTTGTCAAACGTATCGTTGAGGTTGTGCAGCGGCTGCGCGATCTGTCGCCACTGTATGAGATGGCCAAAGAGGGGATTGATCTCAAATCTGTGCAGTGGAAGACCGCCTAAGGCACGCGAGGGATGGGAAGGAAGAGGCTATGGCACAGCCGGCAAAACTGAAAATCGATATTAGCGACAATGCGGTTCAGAAGATCCAGACCCTAGTCAACCAACAGAGCCTAGAAGGACAGGGCCTGCGGGTGAAAGTCGTCGGCGGTGGGTGTTCCGGGCTGTCGTACAAAATGAACCTCGACGCCGAACGCAAGGGGGACCGGGTCTTTGAGCGGGACAACGTCAAAGTGTTGGTCGACCGCAAAAGCTTTTTATATCTGCGGGGCACCGAGCTCGACTACTCAGAGAGTCTGATGGACTCCGGCTTTAAGCTCAATAATCCCAACGTCAAACGCTCATGCGGCTGCGGCAGCTCTTTCTCCGTGTAGCGCTGCGTTCCTCGTCCCGTCCATGACTACGCCTGAGACGACCCGCTGCTGGCGCTGCCAGAGTGCAGGCCCGGCGACGATTTTTTGTCCACGCTGCGAGGCGGTCCAGCCGCTCCCGGCCCACATCGACTATTTTCGGGTTTTGGGGCTGGAGCGGAACCCGGCGCTTGACGAAACCGCCCTATCCACCCGATATTATGCTCTGAGCCGCCGGCTCCATCCCGATCTCTACCAGACGGCAAGTGCCCAGGAACAAGAGGCCAGCCTGAACAATAGCGCGCTCGTCAACCGTGCCTACCGCACCTTGCGCGATCCCGTCCAGCGGGGGGTGTATTGGCTGGAGCTGCACGGCGAGAAACTCGGCACGAACAATAATCGGGTACCGCCCCAGCTGGCGAGTTTGGTCTTTTCGGTCCAAGAACAGCTCGAAGAACTCCGAGCCGCCCGCCGGGCGGGCAAAGAGGCCGAAGTTGGCAGGGCCCTGGCTGAAATTCAGGCCGAGCTCGAAGAGCGGCGGGCTCGGACACAAGCCGCCCTAGTGCAGAACTTTGCTGCCTGGCAGGACGAGACAGGCGAGCCCTCCTCTCTTCCGCCCGGCGGCGATGACTCCCCTGTGACCGGCACCTCGGCCCTGCTGGCCGAGCTGAAAAGCATTCTGTCCGAGATGGCCTATTTGCGGACCCTCTTACGGGATGTGGAAAAGGAAAACGACCTATCGTGGAACGCATAGTCGGTATTGATCTAGGGACCACCAACAGTCTGATTGCCTACACGGATGGAGAGACCCCCCGGGTGCTGGCCGATCCCCACACCGACAGTAGGCTATTGCCGTCAGTGGTCAGCTTTCTGCCGGACGGCACTCCCGTGGTCGGCATCCCGGCCGTTGAGCGCGAGGCCGCCCATCCCCTGACCACGCTGCGCTCGGTCAAGCGTTTCATGGGCCTCGGCATGGAGCATCTCAGTGACGAAGACCGGCGCCGCTACGCTTTTGCCCAAGACGAGGGGGAGGCAAACGAGCAAGCTATTGTCCGCTTTGCCGTCCACGACCGCCACTATACCCCGCCCGAGATTGCAGCCGCCATTCTGCGCGCCCTTCGCGAACGGGCTGAGGCAGCTCTGCACGAACCGATCACAAAGGTCGTGATCACGGTCCCGGCCTATTTTAACGACTCGCAGCGCCAGGCAACCAAGGACGCCGGTCGGCTGGCCGGCCTGGACGTCATTCGGTTGGTCAACGAGCCCACCGCCGCCTCGCTGGCCTATGGTCTGGATAAGCAAGAGGAGGGCCTCATTGCCGTGTATGATTTTGGCGGCGGGACCTTTGACATCTCTATTTTGCGCCTCCACACGGGTATTTTTGAGGTCCTGGCGACCAATGGGGATACCCGGCTGGGCGGAGATGATCTGGATCAGCGCATTGCCCGGCGCTTCGTGCTGGATGGGCTGGCGGAAGACCTGCGGACCGATCCACAGGTCTTGAGCCAGGCGTATGCCGCCGCCAAAGCGGCCAAACAAACGCTGTCGCTCCATCCCCAGGCCAGCCTCTCGCTCAGCCTGCCCGACAGAGGGGTTCGGTGTGAGCGGTCCCTCAGTCGCCCGGAACTGGAGTCTGCGGTCGATGATATTGTTGTCCGCACCCTGGTGCCGTGTCGCCAAGCCCTCAAGGATGCCAAGCTGGCGGCGGCTGATATTGACGCGGTTGTCCTGGTCGGCGGATCCACCCGGATGCCCCTGGTGCGGCAGCGGGTGGCGGAATTCTTTGGTTGCACCCCGCTGACCGACCTCAATCCAGACGAAGTTGTCGCCCTTGGCGCGGCCGTTCAGGCCGACACCCTGTCGGGTCGGCGCAAAGATATGCTGCTGCTTGACGTCGTGCCGCTCTCCCTCGGTATTGAGACTATGGGCGGGGTGATGAGCCAGATCCTGGAGCGCAACACCACCATCCCGGCCATTGTCAAAGAAATGTTCACCACTGCGGTAGACGATCAGACCGCGGTCGAGATCCACGTCCTTCAGGGAGAACGTGAACTGGCCCAAGACTGTCGCAGTCTGGCCCAATTTAGCATTCTCATTGAGCCCCAGCCGGCTGGCCTCCCCCGGGTTGAGGTCACGTTTATGATTGATGCCAACGGCATTCTGAATGTCTCGGCGCTCGATCTGCGTACCGGCCGTGAGCGGTCTGTGGATGTCAAGCCGTCCTATGGTCTGAATGACGAGGAGATTGAGCAGCTGCTCGAGGAATCAATCGATTATGCCGAGGAGGATTTCGACCGGCGATTGCTGATTGAGGCTCGCGTTGAGGCCGACACAATTCTCAACGCCACGGAAAAGGCACTCCGTGACAATGCTGCGGCGCTCCAAGAGGACGAAGCCGACCGCATCAACGCGGCGGTCAAGGTACTCCAGGAAGCCACGGTGGGCCGAGACTACGATCTGATTCGGGAGCTGAGCGAGGCCCTGAGCGAGGTCACCGAGCCGTTCGCCCAGCGGATTATGGATACCTCGATCCAGGCCGCCCTTGCTGATAAGCGTTTATCTGAGGTGTAGACCATGGCTTTGTATTGGGACAGTGTTGAGGAAATTGCCGAGGAATTATTGGACATGTACCCTGAGACCGAACCGCTGAGTATTCGGTTTACCGATCTGCTCAAATGGGTGACCCAGCTCGACGGCTTCGCCGATGATCCAAAAGATGTGAGTGAGGGCAAGTTAGAGGCTATACAAATGGCGTGGTTCGCATTATATGAAGAGAACGAAGATTGACCTGTCATCTCCTGCCGAGATCTCTCTGTACAGAGCGGCGCGTTTGGAGAGGGACATGGGGTTGTGGTGGATTGGATTAAGGAGGAGGAGTCCTTCAATAAGAAAAACGGAGCTGCTCTATGCAACACCCCTCTAGGACGAATAGTTCTGTAACAATCTTTGAGCCGAGCATTCTTTTGCCCGTACAGTTTTTTGCCGGTCTCGGCCAGCAAGTTCCGGCCGAGGGTCAACGGCGGTTGATGCTAGCGATTCTGGAAGACGCAACCGAGTGCTTCCAGAAGCACCTGTGGGCAACAGACCACAAACGCCGCCAGCTCCACGACGAGGCCGAGCAGTGGTTCTTAGCCGACGATCCGAACTGGCTCTTTTCTTTTGTCAATATTTGTGAGGCGTTTGAGATACATCCCGTCCTCTTCCGCCAAAGCTTGTTGGCCTGGAAAACTCGTCAGCTGACCGGGCGGGGCGGGTTGCAGGCAGAGGGGGTCCGTATGTCGGGGTAAAACCCGGCAGGGGGACGAGTCTGCACGGTTTTTCTCCTGACCCATGGCTGTCTTTTCTCTTATCGCCGGCGTGTGTCGATACCTGACCCGGACGGCTCTGCGCGCCCTGCTGTGGATAACCGACTGCTTGGCCTCTCTGTTTCGACGCCGACCCGCCTATAATACCCTGCTGCTCGACATCACTGCGCCTGCGGCCGAAGAGCCAATGCCGACTCTGCGCGCCTTCCTGCGTCCCGAGCCGCCCGACCTCTTAACGCTGGCCTCGCTGCTGCGCTGGGCACGTGAAGACGAACATATCCGGGCTGTGGTGGTCACCGTGTCACAACTTGATATGGGCTGGGCACGGCTCCAAAGCCTGCGTCGCTCGCTGCTCAAACTCCGTCAGGCCGGCAAACAGGTGTGGGTCTATCTGGCCGAGGGCGGTATGCGGGAGTACTACCTGGCCAGCGCGGCCAACACGCTGGTGATGGCACCGGCCGGTCACCTGACCGTGCTCGGCCTAGCAACCGAGATCCTGTTCTTTAAGGGAGCGCTCACTAAGCTCGGGGTTGAGGCCCAGGTCAGCCAAGCCGGTCGCTATAAAGCGGCTGGAGAACCTTTTACACGGGAGTCTATGTCAGCCGCCCATCGGGAGATGATGGAGGGGCTGCTCGACGATTTATACGATCAAATCGTTGAAGACATTGCCCGTGACCGGACCAAGGATAAGGCCGAGGTGCGTGATCTGATTGATCAGGGGCTGTTTCTGGCCGCTGAGGCGCGGACTAGCGGTCTGATTGACCATGTCGGCTATGCGGACGAATTGCCCAAGCTGCTTGAGCCGCTGATCGGCGAGGTCAAGTCCATCGAAGCCAGACCATATCAGCGCCGACGAATAGGGGTGATCCGTCGTCAGTTACTACGCGGCGGGGCCCAAACTATTGCTCTGATGGCGGTCGATGGCCTGATCAAACACGGGGAAACCACCGAACGG
Source organism: uncultured Binatia bacterium (SeqCode) (assembly GCA_965214605.1). Taxonomy (GTDB): domain Bacteria; phylum Desulfobacterota; class Binatia; order Bin18; family Bin18; genus JAAXHF01. The sequence continues at coordinate 3,184,852 of OZ243961.1, forward strand.
GCCAGTGGCGCACGGGCAGTTGGCTCGACTGACTTCGTTCGAGACCTCGCACACCTCGCGGCCCAGCCCAATATTGCCGCCTTGGTGCTGCGCATTGCCAGTCCCGGCGGTTCGGGTCTGGCCTCTGATCTCATGTGGCACGAGCTGTTGCGCGTCCGGGAGCACATGCCGGTCATTGTTTCAATGGGTGACGTGGCAGCCTCGGGTGGCTACTATTTGGCTCTGGCCGGGAATCAGGTTTTTGCCGAAGAGGGAAGCATCACCGGCTCAATTGGGGTTATTGGCGGCAAGCCGGTCCTTCACAATCTGTATACCCAACTCGGAATCGGCAAGGATATTCTCACCCGGGGACAACGGGCGGCGCTGTTTTCTGACTACCTGGCCTTCACGCCCGCCGAGCAAGAGCGGCTCGATCTCGAAATCCAGGCGTTTTACCGCGATTTCTTGCAAAAGGTCGCTGACTGCCGTGGCCTTAGTGTGGCCGCTGTAGAGCCGCTGGCCGAGGGCAGAGTGTGGAGTGGACGCCAGGCTTGGGCGCGTGGCTTGGTCGATACCCTAGGCGGGCTTGAAGAAGCCGTTACCGCAGCCAAAGAGCATATCGGAGTCGCCCCGGACCAGCCTGTACGGCTTGTCCGGTTCCCCCGTCCGCCGCGGCTGCCCGGTCTGCTGCGCCTGCTGCCTAGACCGAGGTTCGGACTGGGCGGTTTAGCCGGACCGACAGGAGAGACCCAGCCGTGGTGGGGTCGTGAGCGGATATGGGCCATTTGGCCTGTGTCATTACGTTTTTTGTAACCTAGGGCGCAGGATTGTGCGAAAGACGGCCAAACAAAGGGGAATAAACTTGTCTTATCAGGGTGTCTTGGATATCCTGCCGGTATCTCTTCACCGGCCTCTAGTGAGATGGCTTGCGCTGAATCCGGTCTTGCCGCAAAAAATCGTTATAAAATTATTGAGGAGGGCAAACGCATGGCAACGAACCCTGCAGAGGCTCCGCTGGAAAAACCTGTCCAAGAGTTGGACAGTGTGGTTATCCGCTTTGCTGGAGACTCTGGCGACGGTATGCAGCTCACGGGGAACCAATTTACAACGGAATCTGTCTTTGCCGGCAACGATATTGGCACCCTGCCGGACTTTCCGGCCGAGATTCGGGCGCCGACCGGAACGCTGTACGGTGTAAGTGCCTTTCAGGTCAACTTCAGCAACGACACGGTCTACACCCCGGGTGACGATCTCGACGCCCTCGTGGCCATGAATCCGGCCGCCTTAAAGACCAATCTCGGCGATCTCAAGCCAAACGGTCTTGTTATTGTCAACACGGCCGAATTCAGCCCGGCCAATCTCAGAAAAGCCCAGTATAAGACGAGTCCGCTGGAGGACAACTCGCTTGACAAGTACCAAGTGTACCAAGTCGATGTGACCAAAATGACGACCGAGGCCCTCAAAAGTCTCAAGCTGCCGAACCGCACCGTCATGCGCTGTCGGAACTTCTTTGCGCTAGGCGTGGTTTCCTGGCTGTTCAACCGTCCCATTGAGCCCACTCTGGAGTGGATTCAGAACCGGTTCAAGAGAACGCCTGAAATCGTTGAGGCCAATAGGCTCGCGCTCAAGGGAGGCTATAATCTGGCCGAGAATACCGAGCTGTTTGCCTCTTCGTACGAGATCAAGCCGGCCCAGATCAAGCCCGGCACCTATCGGAGTATCACCGGCAATACCGCAACCGCGATTGGTTTTGTGGCGGCGGCCAATAAAGCCGGCCTGCCGCTCTTTCTGGGCAGTTATCCGATTACCCCGGCCAGTGACGTGCTGCACGATTTAGCCGAACTCAAAAACTATAATGTCTACACTTTCCAGGCCGAAGACGAGATCGCCGGGGTTGGTTCAGCCCTGGGAGCCGCCTTTGGCGGTGCGGTCGCCGTGACCACCACGGCCGGTCCGGGGATGAACCTCAAGGCAGAAACCGTTGCCCTAGCGGCTTCGGTCGAACTGCCGCTCATTATTACCGATATTCAGCGCGCTGGTCCAAGTACGGGCATGCCGACCAAGCCCGAGCAGGCCGATCTGTTACAGTCTGTCTATGGCCGCCACGGTGAGTCACCGGTTCCGGTGATTGCCGCCGCCACCCCGGCCGACTGCTTTGAGGCGGCCTATGAGGCGGTCCGCCTGGCGGTGAAATACATGACTCCGGTGATTCTGTTGACCGACGGCTTTCTGGCCAATGCCGCAGAACCGTGGCTGTTACCCCGCTTTGCCGATCTGCCCGACATCAAGGTCGAATTCCGGACCGACCCCAAGGGTTTCTTCCCTTACTTACGCGATGAGGAAACCCTGGCTCGACCCTGGGTACGCCCGGGTACGCCGGGACTTGAGCACCGCATCGGCGGTCTTGAGAAAGACTACCTGACCGGCAACATCAGCTATGCCCCGGCCAATCACGAACAGATGGCACGAGTCCGGATCCGCAAGCTCAATCTGATGACTCAAGATATTCCTCCGACCAAAATTGAGGGAGCGGACAGCGGTCGGCTGTTGGTCGTTGGCTGGGGGAGCACCTATGGCTCACTTGCGGAAGCGGTCAAAAAGGCCCAGGCCAAAGGGCAGAGCGTCTCGCACGTGCATCTGCGCCACCTGAATCCGTTGCCAGCCGACCTCGGTGATATTCTGGGCCGGTTTGAAAAGGTGCTCGTACCAGAAATGAATCTCGGCCAGTTGGTGCGTTTACTCCGGGCGGAATATCTGATCGACGCCATCGGTCTGAACAAGCTCCAGGGGCGGCCCTTTAAGGTCTCCGAAATCTATACCCGCATCGACCGTATGCTAGAGGAGTAAGGCTCATGAGTGCAGAGGTGACGGCAAAACTGACTCGTAAAGATTTTGTTTCTGATCAGGACGTCCGCTGGTGCCCGGGCTGCGGTGACTACGCTATTCTGGCCCAGGTCCAGAAAATTTTTCCTGATCTCGGTATTCCCAAGGAAAAGGCGGTGTTCATCTCCGGGATTGGCTGTTCCAGCCGTTTTCCCTACTACATGAACACCTATGGTTTCCACACCATCCATGGCCGCGCTCCGGCTATTGCCACCGGTCTCAAAATCTCGCGTCCAGATTTACATATCTGGCTGGTGACCGGAGACGGGGATGGACTGAGCATTGGCGGCAACCATCTCATCCACGCCCTGCGACGCAATGTTGAGCTGAAGATCATGCTGTTCAACAACCGCATTTATGGGCTGACCAAGGGCCAGTATTCCCCAACCTCAGAGCTCGGGAAGGTCGCCAAATCGACGCCAATGGGTTCGGCTGACTATCCGATCAACCCGATGAGTTTAGCACTCGGGGCCGAGGCGACCTTTGTCGCCCGCTCTATCGACGTTGAGGCCAAACATCAGCAGGCCACGCTCACCCGGGCCGCGGCCCACAAGGGCGGAGCTTTTATTGAGATTCTCCAGAACTGCAATGTGTATAACGACGGTGCCTGGGATTCTCTGACCGATAAGGCTAGCAAAGCGGATACCCAGCTGTTGCTCGAACACGGCCAGCCGATGATTTTCGGCAAAAACAAGGACCGTGGGATTCGGCTCAACGGCCTCGCTCCCGAGGTCGTGCAGTTGGGCAACGGGCTGAGCGTTGATGATCTGCTCGTGCACGACGAGCACGATCAGACCCTGGCCTTTCTGCTGAGCCGGATGATGCCGCCCAATCTGCCGACCCCACTCGGCGTGCTGTATTCAACCGAGCGGCAGACGATTGAGGCATTGATGGCCAATCAGCTCGAAGACGCGGTGGCCAAGCAGGGCCAGGGAGAGGTTGACGCGTTACTGAACCGGGGCGATGTGTGGACGGTAGAATAGCCCCCGGTCTCGCCTAGGCCCGTGCCCCTCAGGCAGGTGTAGTATGCCTGTTCCGCTTCGTATTGTCTGTCCCCAGTGCGGACACCGCCTGTACCGCAAACGTGCGGGACGCTGTACCGCGTGTGGAGCACCGGTCAGCGCCCACGTCGAAGCCGTTCGCAAACGCGAAGAACGCCTTGAGAAAATCCTTGCCCTGATCGGAACCGGGCTGGTGCTCGGGGTGTTTCTGCTGTCGGGAGGGATTGGTCTGTTGGAGGGGCTGGCCATGTATGCCCTGGCCGGTGCCGCTCTGTTCTATGCCGCCAAAAAAACCTTTGCCCCCAATCGCCCGTCTAAGGACTAGCCGTATGACTGCAAAAGAACTGCTCCGCATGAATGCCCCCAAGTTACGCGAAGAAGCGCTCAAAATCCCCAACATCGTCGGGGTCACGGCCATGAAAAAAGAGGCGCTGATCAAGCTGTTGGCCAAAGAGCACGGCATAGCCTTGGCAATAAAGACCCCGAGCGCTGAGAGAGCGGATATCAAGCAGCGCCTTGTGAGTCTGAAGCTCAGCCGTGACGAGGCGATTGAGCGCAAAGCCTACGACGAACTCCACCGCATCCGGCGCAGAATTCGGGCCCTGAAGCGCCGTCTGCGTGCGTTTGCCAAGGCGGCCAAGACGCCGCAGCCGCTCGGGACCCAGGAAGAAGCGAGCGCGTAGGCCACAGCGCAGAGAGCGTCGGCCGAATAGGCAAGGTCGCGGGTCCATCTTTTTCCTAGGTTAAGGATCAGAGGTATGAATATTCGCGTACAGTCACAGGCCATTACCAAACTGAAGAGCGACGTGCTCGTTGTCCCGCTTGCCGAGGGCGCAACCGAGAAAACCGTACAAGCGCTCGACGACGTCCTCGGAGGCGCCCTCGAAGCGCACCTCACCCACACCGGTTTTACGGGCAAGTCGGGTCAGACCGTGATCTTCCCAACCCAACAGCGTCTCCCGAGCAACTCCCTGCTGTTGCTCGGTTTGGGAAAAGAGGGAGCAGACGCGGAAACTTGGCGGCGCAATGCGGCAAAAGCCCACAAAGAGGCCAAGGGCCAACAGGCAAAGCACCTGGCCTGGTTTTTTGCCGACCCACAGTCGGAGGCCGAGTTGGCCGCGGTTGTCGAGGGCACTCTGCTGTCGGCCTATACCTTTGACAAGTATAAATCGGACCGGGACCCTAGCCAGCCGCGTGTTGACACCCTGAGTTTAAATAGACCGGGGCTGCGCAAGACAGCTGCGCTCAGCAGCGCGCTTGAGGCTGCCCAAAAAACCGCGCCTGGGGTGTGTTTGGCGCGAGATCTCATCAACGAGCCGGCCTCTGTCTCAACCCCGTCGTATCTGGCCGAACAGGCGACAAAAATCGCTCGCGACGGCGGGCTTAAGGCCGAAATTTTTGGGGTCAACAAAATAAAAACGGCCAAAATGGCCGGTGTTTTGGCCGTGGCCAAGGGGAGTGTTGAAGAGCCGCGCTTTATTAAGCTGAGCTACACCCCCAAGGGCAAGCCCAAGAAAAAAATCGCCCTGGTTGGAAAAGGGCTGACCTTTGACTCCGGTGGATTGTCGCTGAAGCCGCCAAAATCAATGGAGACGATGAAATTAGATATGTCGGGCGGGGCGACCGTGTTGGGCGTCATGCAGGTCATTGCCGAACTCAGGCCCAAGGTCCAGGTCACGGCCTATGTGCCGTCAACGGAAAACATGCCGAGCGGCACGGCTCAGAAACCGGGCGATATCATTACCTATAAAAACGGTAAAACGGTCGAAGTCCTCAATACGGATGCCGAAGGACGCCTAATTCTGGCCGACGCCTTGATCCGGGCGGTTGAAGACAAGGCCGATGTCATTATTGATCTGGCGACCCTAACCGGAGCCTGCGTGGTCGCGCTCGGCTCGCAGGTGGCGGGCATGTTCTGCAATGACCAGGAGTTGTCCGAGGCGCTGATGGAGTGTGGCAAACAGTCTGGCGAGGCGTTCTGGCCGCTCCCGCTGGTCAAAGACTATAAAGACGATATCAAAAGCTCGGTTGCCGATATTAAGAATATTGGTGGCGGCTCTGGCGGAGCGATTGCCGGCGCCTTATTTCTTGAAGAGTTTGTCGGCGATACTCCCTGGGCACATCTTGACATTGCCGGCCCGGCTTTTGCCGATCGTCAGTTGCCGTACAGCCCACGGGGGGGAACCGGCTTTGGGGTGCGGACGCTTGTGCGCTATGTGACGAGTTTTTAGCCGAGTAGGGGCGACGGCGAAGTCTGCTCTCTGTGTGTATGCCCAGCTTTGCCCGGCTCCAACGGGAAATTATCGGCTGCTCACGCTGTCCGCGGCTGGTACGCTATCTTGAGCGGGTCTCCCGCGACAAGGTCAAACGCTATCGGGACTGGACCTACTGGGGAAAACCGGTCCCCAGCTTTGGGGACCCCAAAGCCAAGCTCTTGATCGTTGGCTTGGCTCCTGCCGCCCACGGTGGGAATCGAACCGGACGGGCGTTTACCGGCGACCGCAGCGGAGACTGGCTATACGGGGCTCTCCACGCGGCCGGATTTGCCAACCAACCGACCTCAAGCCATCGGGGCGACGGTCTTACCCTCCACAACTGTTGCGTGACCTCGGCCGTGCACTGTGCCCCACCGGATAATAAACCCCTGCGCGAAGAATTTCTGGCCTGTCGGCCGTATCTGGTCCAAGAGCTCCAACTGCTCAAACAAGTCCGGGTGGTCGTTGCCCTTGGCCACATCGCTTTTCAGGCCTATCTGAGCGCTCGCCGCGAACTCGCTCTCTACGTGCCTTCTCCCAAGCCCCGCTTTGGCCACGGCGTGCGCTATGAGCTGGATGGAATTACGTTGATCGGCTCCTATCACCCCAGTCAGCAGAACACGTTTACCGGACGGCTGACTAAGGCCATGTTTGAGGCCGTCTTTCAGCAGGCACGCCGACTCGTTGACCAGAGCTGAGGGCGGTCTCGGGCGGCGCCCGGTGCCAGCGACCAAACCGGGTCCCCGGGGAAGCTTAGGGAAAAATCGCGTTAATCACCTCATCAATGGCCCGCTGCGAGTCCACGTCATCGGTCAGCGAGCGCGACACCGCCACCGAACACGCCCGCCGGGCCGAGACCCCTTGGCGCATCAGGTGTCCGGCGTAGATGAGCAGACGCGTGCTCACCCCCTCTTCCAGACCACTCGCTTTGAGGTGGCGCACTTTCTCTCCGAGACGGGCCAAATCAAGGGCGGTTTCAAGCTCCAAGCTGCTCTCATGGGCAACCACCTCGGCCTCTTTATCGCGCGGCGGATAGGTGAACTCAATGGTCACAAAGCGTTGACGGGTTGAGTGCTTGAGGTCTTTGAGAATGCTCTGGTAGCCGGGGTTGTAGGAGATGACCAGCAGAAAATCCGAGTGTGCCTGTTGAATTTCGCCCTTTTTATCAATCGGCAGAATGCGACGGTGATCGGTCAGCGGGTGGATCAAGACGATCGTATCTTTGCGGGCTTCCACAATCTCGTCCAGATAACACACCGTACCAAGCCGCACGGCCTGGGTCAGCGGCCCGTCAATCCAGACGGTTTCGTCGCCCTGAATGAGATAGCGGCCAACGAGATCGCTGCCGGTCAAATCTTCGTGGCAGGCGACGGTGATGAGATTGCCCGGCACCTCTTCTTTTTCTTCCCGCATCAACATGTGGGCCATATACTCGACAAAGCGCGTCTTCCCGCAACCGGTCGGGCCTTTGAGCAGGACGGGGAGACGGCACTCGTACGCCGCCCGAAAGATTTCAACCTCATCGCCAATAGGGAGATAGAATGGAGCCTGTTCGTTGGTGTCCGTCATGATGTTTCCGTTTGCAGTGTTTCCATGACACTGCGGGTCTCAGCGTCAATCAGTTCCACAGTGACGCTGTCGTCAATATTATTGCTCTTCTTGGCCAGCCCAATTTGGATCCGCAGCTTGGCCAGAAAACGGTCCCGCACATCCGGGGGCATCCCCTGGAGCGGAAAATTCTGTAAATAAATTTTGGCCCCAGCCGGAGCCGCCCACTCGATCCGGGCAACCTTTGGCCCCATAATATCGTGCGAGTGAAAGAGCTGTTCGACCGCGTGTTGAAACGCCGTACGTGGTTGGGGCTGAGAGGGGGCACCGCCGATCAGTTGGGCCAAGACATGATCCACCCGAGCCTGGATCTGTTCGTCATTGGTCAAGGATCTGGCCCGCTCAAGGCTTTTGCGGGCCTGCTCCAAATCGGCCTTTTCTCGGTAGGCAATGCCTAGGTTAAAATGCGCCTGGAAGAAGTTCGGGTTGTTGGCAATAACCGTCCGATATTCGGCAATGGCTCGGTCAACCTGATCTGTATACAGGTACATTGTCCCTAGATCGGTGCGTACATTTTTGTCGTTCGGCCGGATAGCTAGGTAGCGCTCGTAGTGGTCTATGGCCTTGGTATGCTCCTCAAAGTCGTAATATACGTTGCCGATGCCGCGTAGCGCGTCCGGATCATTGGGGAGCAGCTTAAGAACGTGTTGATATGAGGACAGGGCTGCGCTTCGATAACTGGCCTCGAGCTGGGAAGCCCGAAATTGGACTTCGGCCAAGCGGCGCCACGTCTCGGCAGAGTCAGGCCTAGCGTTGGCCTCGGAGACAAGGGTCACAATACGTTGTTTGACGTCGCTGGGAATAGTGATGGGCGGATGGTCTTGGGGGAGCGCCTGCGAGCCGCCCGAGCTAGCCGGGCCGCCGGCCGCGGCAACAATGGGGAAGGGCTGCGAGCGAAGCACAAAAATCCACAGGCCAACACCAATAGCTAAGTACAGAGACAGGACGACGAGCCCAGCGGTCAGGGAGTGGCGGGACGCCGAAGACACCGGCGCAGGCCGTTTACCCGCCTTCGCGGTCGGGGTCTTTTTGCCGCCCGACAGTGCCGCGCCGCACTCGGTACAAAAACGGGCCTGAGGAACAGTTTGTACACCACATTGGGGACAGAAACGCATGCTGACAGCTCCCTATATAGCAGTGGGGAAGCGTGACCTTCAAGGTCACGCTTCCCCACTCTCTATCAGGAATGGTCCGCAGCAGCTAGGTCCGGCTCAGTCTCCTACCATTGACAGCACCAAAGCCGGCTAGGTAAGGTGCTTCCGTTTTCCTCTGGAGGGGCGTATGGCAAAAAAGGCCGATCCGCGCTTGGCCGTAGGCAAGAAGTTGATAGACGAATGGGGGATCACTCTGGCTCGCCTCCAGGACGGGAGTGTGTCGCTTGACGATCTGCACGAACGCCTGGGACAAGACTCTGGGGCTGACCTGGCTCTGGCCGCGCTGCTTGGAGATTATGCCGTCCCCGGGGCCGCCCAGCTCCTCCTTGATTGGGAAGCAAAAAGTCAGGCCGACAAGCCGGACAAAAACCTGCGGCGGGCTATTCACCGCTCGCTGTATAAACTCTCACAAAAAGGCGTGTCGGTTGAGCGACCCGACCAAGAGCCGGGCAAATCAGTCTTGACCCCGATTGAGCCAGAGGGCTATCTGTCGTCTATGGACGGCCATGGAGACCGCCTCGTATGGCTGGTCAAGCCGCGCATTGGTGGCGGACTCCACTATCTGTCGGCCCTCATCAACGAGCCGACCGGGATGCGCCGGATTGAGGCCACCGAAGTCAACCGCAAGGGTATCAAGCTGGCCCGTCAGGATCTCGCCCAGCGCTATCAAATTGCGCTCGTTGAAGCCCCTTGGCGCTACTGTGACTTTATCATGTCTGAGGGCTATGAGCGGGCCATGGCGGAAAAGGAGTCCAGCGGCCAGACCGACCAGACTCGTCCGTCAGGACAGTCTATTAACGCCTATCCCGCCCTCCGTTCACACCTGCTCTCCGGCCCTGCTGAGGCTACCCCGGTGCCCCTACCCAACAGCCTTGATCCGGCCGCTATTGCCGCCGAGGAAAACTGGCTTACCACCTCAAGCCGGCTGTTCGAGGAGCAGACCCTCCAACGCTGGCTGCTCGACCAGGATCAGGCCAAGCCGTATGTCGAGCAAATGACCCAGGCCCAGGCCAGTCCCCTCGTCCTGAACAAATACCAGCAGCAGGACCGGGCCCAGAGCATTATTAACACTGTCTTGGCCGATCTGTTTAGCGGCGAGAGCGCCCGCATCTATGCGCGACGCCTTGAAGAGACAGCGTTTCTTCTAGCCGCCCGCTCGCAGCTCGACAGCGCGAAACGCGCCCTGGCGGTCTCGCTGGCCCTGAAAAAAGACAATCCAAGCGGCAAAGGGGTCCCCTTCTGCGAGGAGTTGGTCCGTCAGAGCATCGCCGTGCACTATCAAGAAGAGCACCAACACGAGCAGGCAAGCGAGTCTGGTTCGCTGATCATGAAACCGGCCGAGTTTGCCGCTCGCATGCAGGCCGCGCGACGGCAGCAAAGGCAAACGGGGTAAGAGTCTCGGAAAGACCTGACGTGTGAGACGGGTAACTCAGGCCTGAGTTGCAGGGTGGTGATAATTTCTGGTATCCCCAAGGAAAGGGGTGAACAGCTTTATAGAGATGAACCGTGAAGGGGGGAGACCATGCCTCGCCCTACACCCGACGAGATTACGTTCTTGTCCGCCCTGCATTCGGGGACGATTCTTTCCTGCCCGGAGTGCGGGATGGGTCTGTATATGCTGACCAAGAAAGTCCAACGAGGTGGACGATTTTTCGGCTCAGTCAAATCTTTAGCCGGCGTCCCTGCATACGCCGGAGGCGGGATGCCGAGGCGGTGTCCGCTGTGCAAACGTGGAGAATGGTGGTATCCACCGGGTACGGTGTACACCCTGCAGCATGGCTGGGTAGAGTGACAGAGAGGACTGAGTGATGCTAACAGAGTCGTCCACGATCAAGGGTTATCACGTGCATGTGTATTTTGACCGCACCACCCAGCCGGCGGCTGAGCGCGTGCGGGACGGGTTAGCCGAGCGCTTTGATATAGAGCTGGGCCGCCTCCACTTTAAGGCGGTCGGACCGCATCCGCAGTGGATGTATCAGGTGAAATTTGATCCCGACCAATTCGGCAAACTCGTGCCCTGGCTGATGCTGAACCACGAGGGATTAAATGTGTTGATTCATCCCCAGAGCGGCGATGATGTGGCCGACCATTCGGACAACGCCCTGTGGCTAGGCCGCCGGCTGAGACTAAAACTCGGCTTTATGAAAAAGATGGCGGCCAAGAAACGCGCTCAGGCCAAAGCCTAAAGAAGCGGTCTACCACCGCTTGTCCTGCCTGATTCTCCATGCCTCGTCAGCTCAGCTTAAGCGTCGTTGATCAGTCTCCGGTCCGCAAAGGCGGAACCGGCGGAGACGCGCTGCGCGAAACAATCGCCTTGGCCCAGGCGGTCGAAACGCTGGGCTATCAGCGCTACTGGGTTGCCGAACATCACAGCTTGCCCGGCTTTGCCGGCACCTGTCCCGAGGTCATGGTTGGACAGATTGCGGCGCAGACCAGGACCCTCCGGGTCGGCAGCGGCGGGGTTATGCTGTCCCACTATAGTGCACTCAAGGTGGCCGAAACCTTTCGGGTGCTGGAGTCCTTGTATCCGGGCCGGATTGATTTGGGTATTGGCCGTGCGCCAGGCAGTGACCAACGCACCGCTGCCGCCCTGGCCTACCCTGGACAGACGCGAGACATTCAGCATTTTCCCGAACAGGTCGATCACGTCATCTCCTATTTAGGCGACACTATGGCTCCCTCTCACCCCTTTGCCGCAGTCAAAGCCGGGCCAAGCCCGGCCACCACTCTGCCAGAGGTGTGGCTACTCGGATCGGGTATTGATTCGGCACTGCTGGCCGCTGAGCGGGGATTGCCGTTTAGCTACGCGTATTTCTTTGGTGCCGGCGTTGAGCACGGACCGGCCATTGTTGAGCACTATCGGCGTCAGTTCCGCCCGTCTGAGCACCTCGCCGAACCACGGGTGAACGTCGCTGCCCAGGTCTTGTGTGCGGAGACAGAAGAAACCGCGCGTCGGCTGGCTCTGAGCCGCAACCTAGTCCGCCTCAATATTATTCGCGGCCGTGGGACCGGGGTGCCGCCGGTCGAAGAGGCCGAGGCGTATCCGTACAGCTCTCAGGAGCGAGCCTACCTGGAGCAACAGAGCCGGGTTAATCTTGACGGGGACCCCGAGCAGGTCAAAGCCAAACTCGACCAGCTGGCCGAACTATATCAGACCACGGACTTGAGTGTCGTGACGATCTGTTATGCCTTTGCCGACCGACTTCGGTCGTACGAACTGATTGCCCAGGCGTGTGGGCTCACACGTCCCAAGACTGCTTGCTGACCGCTCGCACTCGGACCGAAACCCTCAGACGTTGGAGCACCGTGGTCCAGTGTGTGAAGTGGCCCGCGTTTTGGGCGCCGACCCCTCAGATAAGCGAAATATCAAACGGGAGTGGGGGAGTCGGTCATGACCACTTTTGCCGGCTTATCCGGCGCACCGCGGTGGAAAACGTTGTTGTCAAGTCCCCTCCACGGGCGCGAACCCGCAATACCGCCTGGGGCTTCTTCTAAAGCCAGCTAGTCCTAGACCGCAATGTGGACCGCTTCCAGTCTTGACTCCTAAGACCGACTTGTCTACTTCTCTGGACATGCTCCATCTGGCCAGTCCTTCCAGGGGTAAAGCAGTGACTTGAGGTCTCCTGTAACAAAGCATGAGTTCGGCCATATTGTGAAGCGCAACGAATTTTTTCAGAAACTCGATCAAGTAAGAGTCTGGCGAGGGGGCCAACGGCGTGCGCCGCACAAGCCGTTGCTGATCCTGCTCGCGCTTGGCCGGATCGCTCGGGGAGAAGATCGCTTGGCTCGCTACGAACAGGATATTGAGCCTCCCCTGAAGGAGCTACTCAAGCGTTTCGGACCGCCCCGCGAAGCAATTCATCCTGAGCCCCCGTTCAGCCGTCTCCACAAAGACGGGCTGTGGGAAATTCCGGGCAGAGAATCGCTGCCCGCCTCAAAATCGGGAGATTTGCTCCGGAGTGGGCTCATCAAACATGCTGTGACGGGAGGTTTCCCCAAGTCAATCTACAAACTGCTCCGCTCCGATCCCGACCTAGTGCAGCGGGCCGCCCAAGCCCTCCTCTACGCACACTTTCCCTATTCACTGCACGAAGACATCCGTACCGTAATCGGGCTCCCGGCTGAGTTTCTGGTCAAGGACTCCCCAGGCCTTCCTTATGGCCTCGCGACACCGCGCGTTCCCACTCCTGGGCGTGACCCGACCTTTCGTCAGAATGTCCTTGACGCGTATAAGAACCGTTGTGCCGTGTGTGGATTTGATCTACGCCTGGAAGGCGAATTCCTCTTGGAGGCCGCGCATATCAAGTGGCATTCGGCCGGCGGCCCGAGTGAGGTTCCGAACGGCTTGGCCTTATGCAGTATTCATCATAAAGCGCTGGATCGGGGCGCGCTTGGCCTGGCTCCGGCTACCGGGGGCTTCACAATCCTCATTTCGGCCAAAGTCAACGATGAAAACGCTGCGACCCGTTGGTTCTGGGATTGCCACGGCACCTCCCTCCGCCCTCCTCATAGCAGTGAGTTCAACCCGAGAGCCGAGTTCGTAGAGTGGCACGAACGCGAGGTCTTTCGCCGCCCACCTCGAGACTCGCCGAGTCGGCCGGCTTAGAGTCGTATGCGTGTATTACAGATGACGGCGGTCTTGGCCAGCGATCCTCTACGTATAGCGGATTGACAGTTTTCCTTTCGAGCGTCATGCTGGACCACTTCAAGAAATCTTGACCCACAACATGGGTGAGCACCGCCCCTGTCGAGGACCGGCTCACTCGGAGAGCGTTTGAGGAAGCAGACAGATGACGGATTTTCATATTGAGCCTCTTGATGCGAGCTTTGGAGCGACCGTGACCGGACTAAAGCTTGCCGACATTGACGAGACCTCCTTCAGCCGGCTCTACGACGCCTGGCTTGAGTACGCGCTGCTCATTTTCCCGGACCAGCATCTCTCGAATGAACAGCAGGTGGAGTTTGCCACCCGATTTGGTGAGCTGGAATTTGATCTGCTGGCAATTAGCAACGTGAAAAAGGATGGCAACGTTCGGGTTGAAGACGATGACGACACCGTCATTCAAGTGCTCAAGGGCAACATGGGCTGGCACTGTGACAGCACCTATATGCCCGTTCAGGCCAAAGGAGCGGTGTTTACGGCACATGTTGTGCCGTCGTCTCGTGGAGAAACCGGCTGGGCTGATTTACGAGCGGGATATGAGGCCCTTGACAAAGCCATGAAAGAGAAAATTGCCGATCTGTCAGCTTACCACTCCCTGCGATATTCACAGAAAAAGGCCGGCTTTACGCCCAAAGCGGGGGGCGACTATAACGGCTATGGTTTAAATGTGCAGGACCCGCCGCTCAGACCCCTCGTTAAAACGCATCCCGAGACCGGGCGGAAATCCCTACTGATTGGCCGCCATGCCTACGGCATTCCTGGCCTGGATCCGGCCGAGTCCGAACAATTACTCCGGACATTAGTGGACCATACCTGCCAGGCCCCCCGCGTCTATCACCACAGATGGACAGTAGGAGACGCAGTCGTGTGGGATAACCGCCGCCTACTGCACCGGTCCTGCCCGTGGGATATGCGAGAGGCGCGGGTGATGTACCACGCGAGAGTAGCCGGAGACCCGGTATCTGAATTTGCGGCAGGCTAGTTGGCGGTGGATAGACCGCACAGCGTAGCTGTGGTGGGACTCGTTGCTCTGAGACGCGGCGCGCTCCCGCAGCGAACTCGGACGGTGAGGCCCGTTGCGCTCTGCTCGGGGAAGACGGGGATCGCCTAGCGGCAGTGCGGTATGACCTCTTGAGCAAACAACTCCATCGAGCGTCTGACGATGGTCGGCTCGACTAGCCCACCCTGGTTGAAGTAGCCGATGAATTCGTCCATGTGAAATTCTTCCTGTAGAGCTTTGATGCGCGTAATACAGTGGGCCGGGTCGCCGAACACGCCCATGCGTTTATCCACCCCGTCGTAGTTGACCCGTTCAAGCCGCTTGAGGACTTGCTGAAATGCCTCAAAACTCTTGACCGGAGCCGTGCTCAGGGGCTTGAGGCGCTCGCCCGCAGCCTCAAAGAAGTGCATCAGGCTGGCTTCACACTCTTGGCGCGCCTGCTCTCGGCTGTCCGACACATGGACCGGAAACATCAGGGCAACGTCTTGGCGTACGTCGGACCGGAGCGCCTCCCGATGGACCCCTAAGTACTCGCGCAGTTTATCCGGCGGGTTGATCAGCGGTGAGGCAAAAATGGGCGTGCCCAGCCGCCCGGCAATGCTGAAGGTGTCTGGGCTGTTGGCGGCTAAACGAATCGGGGGATGCGGCTTCTGGAGCGGCTTTGGTACAACCGACAGGTCTTCGGTCTGGTAGTAACGGCCTTGATACGAAAACGATTCCTGGGTCCAGGCTTTGAGCATGACGTCAAGCGCTTCTTCAAAGCGCTCGCGGCTCTCTTCCTGAGGCACGTTATAGCCTAGGTAATGGATCGGCGCGGTGCCTCTGCCCACGCCGAGTTCGAGCCGTCCGCCGCTTAGTACGTCTGCCGTGGCCGCCTCTTCGGCGATTTTGATCGGATTGTGTAAGGGCAGCAGGGTCACCGCCGTGCCGAGACGAATCCGTTGGGTGCGCTGAGCAGCGGCGGCCAGGATCATCAATGGCGAGGCCGAAATAGACGAGCGCCGCCCAAAGTGCAGCTCTCCCAACCATACCGTGTCAAAACCGACCCGGTCGCCCACCTCAATCTGAGTCAGGATGTCCTGAAAGCGGTGCTGCTCGGACTGTGTGTCATCACACGGCAGTTGATCAAAAAATCCAAAACGCATACCCCCTCCTTTTTGAGAGCCACAACGCTGCCGTCCGTAGTCCTAGGCCGGAATGGTCACGGGTTTCACTCCCTGCTCCAGGCTGCCTTTGCCCGATACAAAATCGTGCAGATGTTGGAGACCGGTCAAAAAGCGGGCCAGATTCTGCGGCGCAGGAACGAGCGGTACCATGCTCAAGGCGTACAGCGCCTTGTAGAAACTCTCGCGTTGTTGCCAGTTCTGGTTCATGTCGCAGATCGGCCGCGCCCAGGGAGCGGTTTTAAGCAGCCGCATCAGCTGTTGCAACAGGACTCTGTCGCCAAGGGCCTGGAGCTGGCGGTCTTCGGTGTGGATGGTGAAGCGAAAGGCCGGACCGGTGCACGGGTCGTCGTGCTCGGGCACGACCGAGAACAGCCCGAGCCGCAGGGCTGACAACTCGGCCGACAACCAGCTGGTGAACTTGGCAATATCAATGGCAAAATCGCCCCTGCCAATCCCCAACGGGGCGAGGGGGTCGATCAGGACAAGCTGTGGGCGGGGCTGGCCGATGCTCGGCCCATAGACCAGGATATTATCCGGATACAGATCGCCGTGGACCTTGCGGACGATCTGGGGGCGGAGTTGTCGGCCGAGGGAGGCGTTGGCCTTGAGGGCCTCCAAGAGGAGAAAAATATTGGCCAGGGGCGTGCCGTTTATGGTGACGCGAGGTGCGGTCATGAGCCGAGAAAACGCCGGGAGATCGGACAGTCGGTAGGCGTAATTCTCAAGCAGGCCAATGAGCTTATCTGGGTAGGCGGCGGTTTCTTCGGGGTAGGTGACCGAAAAAATCTCATCGAACATTATCTCCAGGACGTGGCTGATCAGCGCCAGCTCTTGCCCGCGGTCGAGCTGGTGGCTGAGGATGAGGTCGGACAACACCGCCCAACCCTCGCCAAAATACGGCATGTCATAAAAAACCGGATGTCCGTTCTCGGTGTGTTTACAGCTGCGCAAGACCTGCGGGAAATAGTGATGCACCGCAGGCGGGACGTCTTCGAGCCAGGCGATCTCTGCCGGCAGGCTGCCGCTGATCTCGGGCTTGGTCTGTTTGCGGACGATTGTTCCCCACCGCTCGTCGGTCAATAAAAACAGACGCTCGCTGTATCCCTCGCGCAACAGTTGCACACCCCCCTCCAAGGTCCGGTCAGATACCGAAAAGGTGAACGCTGATGGCCGCCTCATCAAGAAGACCCCATCGTCCACCTTCTCCGGCCAGTCCTATTCCTGTTTGGTGTGGACTGTCAAGACAAGCCCCCCAGAGGGTTGGGCGTAAAAAGCGCCCGCGCTTTCCTCTTGAGATGCGGGCCTCCAGACAGCGCGCTAGGCCTTGGCGCTCGGCCGAGACGATACCGCCTCATACCAGCGCTTGATATTGGCGTGCTCGGCCGGGATTTCCAGCTTCAGCATCTTGGTGGTCACATCCATCACACACAGTGCCGTGATATCGGCAATCGTGTACTTGCTGCCGGCCACGTACTCAGTTTCGGCCAGCCGTTGCTCAAGACGATCGTAGAAGCGCTTGACGCCGGCCGTCCCGCGCTCGACCAACTCGGGGATTGCGGCCACGTTGCTGAGGCCGGGTAAACCGCGCTTTTTAAACGGCGGGAAGGAGTTGCGCAGCGTCTCGCCGGCAGAGGCGAGTCCGTCAAATTCCACATGGCGCTGCCATGACTCAACCACGGCTTTGTTCAGACCCGGCTCGCCCATCAGATTTGGCTCAGGCTGGATTTCTTCGATATAGCGGCAGATCGCAACCGTCTCATCCAACAGCGTCCCGTCGTCGAGTTCAAGGACGGGCAGCAGACCACGCGGGTTGATCTTGAGGTAGTCGGGCTTGAGGTTTTCGCCGTCAATAATGCTGACCTCGACCTTGGGAATGTCGAGGCCCTTTTCGGCTAAAAAGATCCGAACCCGGCGCGGATTGGGCGCCATCTGACAATCGTACAACTTCATACTGACCTCCTGATACAGAGATTAGCCCGGCACTCTAGCAGTCGTAGAGCGGCATGCAAGTCTCCCGGTGTTGGCCTTTGCCGGCCGATGGGCTAGCCTACGGAATCAACTTTTGTTTTGAGAGGCGACTTATGGAATACAAAGACATCCACGTTGAGGTTCACGACGCCGTTGCCACCGTTACGCTCAACCGTCCCCAAAAACTCAACGCCTACACCAATCTGATGGGTGATGAGCTGACCCATGCCTATGAGTCTCTTGGCAAACGCGGCGATGTGCGGGTGATTATGATGACCGGCGCGGGCCGCGGTTTCTGTGCCGGGGCGGATGTTGGTGGGGTGTTTCAGAAAGGCATTGAGGGGCGGGAGCAGGACGGCGCGGCCGAGGCAGCCCGAGGTGGGGCGATTGCCCACCCCCGCTCCGGCCTTCAGTATGCGATCCGCAACTGTCCCAAGCCGACACTGGCCGTCATTAACGGCGCAGCGGTCGGTATCGGTCTCACTCTAACCCTGATCCAGGACATCCGCATCATGGCTCAAGAGGCCAGCCTCGGGGCGATTTTTGCCAAAATGGGACTGATGCCCGAGCTGGGCTCGACCTTTATGCTTCCCCGTCTGATCGGCCTGTCCAAAGCGCTGGAACTGGTCTACACGGCGCGTATGGTCAAAGCCGAGGAAGCGCTTGCTATGGGTTTGGTTAACCGCGTCGTGCCGACTGAGGATTTAATGGCAGCGGCACGGGAGATGGCCGCTCAGCTGGTATCCCTGCCGCCACTGGCCTTAGCCGTTTCCAAACGAGCCCTGCAGCAGGGGGCCGAAAATGACTTTGACGCCGCGGTCCAGACCGAGACCTTTGGGCTCGAATACTTGTTCAAGACCCAGGACCATAAAGAGGCGGTTGCGGCTTTTTTGGAAAAACGGGAGCCCACCTTTCAGGGCAAATAACGCCCGCCCCTACAGTCCGAGCACGTCCTTCATCGTGTACAGGCCCGCGGCCTGATTCGGCAGCCAGGCCGCGGCCCGCAGCGCGCCCCGGGCCAAACACTCCCGGCTCTGGGAGCGGTGAATCAGCTCTAGCCGCTCGCCAAAGCCGGCAAACAGCACGGTATGATCTCCGACCACATCTCCCCCGCGTAACGCCTGCACGCCGATTTCCTCATCGGTGCGTTGACCGGTGATGCCGTGTCGGCTGAAACGCCCCTGCTGGTCAAAATCCTTGCCCTGAGCCTCGGCAATCGCCCGGCCAAGGGCCAGGGCCGTTCCGCTCGGTGCATCGATTTTATAGCGGTGATGGATCTCGATGACCTCAGGATCAAAACCGTCCTGCAGGATACGTGCCGCGTCTGAGACGAGCTTGAGCAAGACGTTGACCCCCACACTCATATTTGGCGCGATAATCGTCCGCGTCCGGGGGCCTAGCTGCTCGGCTTCGACGCGTTGGTCGGCCGACAGACCGGTGGTCCCAATGGCAATCGCCGCGCCACTAGCGGCGGCGGTCCGCAAATGGTCCAGGGCGGCATCGGCAACGGTGAAGTCTAAGGCCACCGTGTCCGCTTGGGCGACCGCCGCGTAATCGTCCACAACACTGACGCCAAGCCTCCCCACCCCGGCCACTTCTCCGGCATCGGTACCGACTGCCGGGTGGCCGGCCTCCTCAACCGCGCCCACGAGCCGCAATTCGGCATGATCATAGATCAGGCTGACCAGCAGCCTGCCCATGCGCCCGGCTGCCCCGCAGACAACGACATTTCCCGCCATGCGCGTGTCCCCCTAATTCAGACAGCCGGCGTCTTTGAGCGCGGCGGTCAGCTTGGCCAGGTTCCCCTCGGCCATGGGCACGAGGGGCAGGCGCAGCTCCCGTTCGCACTTGCCCATCAGGGCCAGGGCCGTTTTGATCGGAATGGGGTTGGTTTCGAGAAAGACGGCCCGGATGAGCGGCACCAGTTTGAGTTGGAGGGCTGAGGCCGTGTCCCAGTCCTTGGCCAGGCCGGCGTTAACCACCGCGGCCATTTGCTCGGGAGCAACATTGGCAACCGTACTAATCACGCCTTTTCCGCCCAGCGCCATCATGGAGAAGGTCAGCGCGTCTTCGCCGGACAGCACGGCGAGCTTTTCTCCACACGCGAGCCGAATATTGATGACTTGGTCGATTGATCCGGTGGCTTCTTTGACCCCGACGATATTGCCAAGCTCGGCCATACGGGCCATGGTTGCAGGCTCGATATTTGAGCCCGTGCGGCCCGGAATATTATAGAAAATGATCGGAAAGCCGAGCACGGCCTGGGCGACTTCTCTATAGTGCTGATAAATCCCTTCCTGGGTGGGTCGGTTATAGTAGGGCGAGATCATGAGAGCCCCGTCGGCCCCAGCCTCCTGGGCTTCGCGGGTCAGACGAATCGCCTCGGCGGTGGAGTTGGAACCCGTGCCGGCAATAACCGGCACCCGTTTGTTGACGACGTCGACCGTTAGTTTGACCACCTGGGTATGTTCTTCGTGCGACAGGGTGGCCGATTCGCCGGTTGTGCCGCACGGCACAATACCGTGTGTCCCGCTCTTGATCTGCCATTCAATCATGTCGGCCAGCGCCTGTTCGTCAACCCGACCGTTCTTGAAGGGCGTAACCTGTGCAACAAATGAGCCCGCAAACATAAAGCCTCCGGATAGTAATGGGGAACGATTGGTGAACGCGGTTACCTAAAAGCGTACAAGACTTCCGTGGATCCTAAACCTCGATCGTGCCTTCAAACACTTCTTCGGCGGTGCCGGTCATATAGACGTGTTGATCGTCTGCCCGCCATTCAACTTCCAGCTCTCCTCCACGGAGATGGACGGTGAGGCGCCGCTCGGCCCGGTTGGTGAGCATGGCGGCGACAGCGGCCGCGCAGGCACCGGTGCCGCACGCCCAGGTCTCTCCAGACCCGCGCTCCCAGACCCGCATGTTCAACTCGGTGGGACTGATGATGTGGATAAATTCGGTATTGATCCGGTCGGGAAAGAGCGGATGATGCTCGAACTTGGGTCCGATCGTTTCCAATGCCAAGGGCTCGACATCCTCAACAAAGGTCACACAGTGGGGATTGCCCATGGACACACAGGTGACCTGGTACGAGACCCCGTCAACCGTCAAGGGCTGATCGATCATCTGGCCGGGGCTAGCCAGCGGAATCTGGCGACCGTCCAGAATCGGCTCTCCCATATCGACCGTCACTCGGGCGACCGTGTTGTCTTCAAGCTCCAGAAAGAGGACTTTGAGCCCGGAGTCGGTATCGATATGCAGGGGATTATCGTGTGACAGGCCGTGGTCGTAGACATATTTGCCCACACACCGAATTCCGTTACCGCACATAGACCCCCGACTCCCGTCGGCGTTGTACATCTCCATGCGGGCGTGGGCGGTAGGGGAGGGACAGATGAGGATGAGCCCATCGCCCCCAATGCCGGTCCGCCGGTCGCTCAGGCGTTGGGCAAGGGCTGCCGGATCGGCGACCTCGGTCGAGAACGTATTCACATACACATAATCGTTACTGATTCCGTGCATCTTGGTAAAAGGCAGTCTCATCGCAGGGCTCCCCAATTGAGTTCCCTTTGCACCCGAGGGGTTCGCTCCGTCAAGCCGGTTCTCAGCAGCACTCAGACTCAGGCGTATCACGACCCTACCTGCCAGACGTGCTGGACCATGTTCGAGGGGATACTATAGTCCCCGTCTAATGTAAACGCCTGGATGCGGTACTGATAGCGGGTCCCTGCCTTGAGCTGCTTGTCGGTAAAACGGAAGCGTTGTGTCTGGCGAAAACGGGTCCCGTCTTCGACCGAAATAGTGGCCAGCGGACTGAACTCACCGAGGCGCCCGTCTTTGGGCTGGACCGCACGCAGTACCACAAAGCCGCCGAGGTCGTCTATTGAGCGGCCGTCGGCATAGGTCTCGGGCCGGCCCCAGCGCAGCTCAATGCCGCTATCGCCGACCGTCAGCCTCAGGTCTTCGATGGCCCGAGGGACCACAAACTCGGGCGGATAGATCGGGGCCTTGTGTCCGCACGCGGCGACGAGGCACCCGGTCAGCACCCAGACGCTGCGGCTGAGAATGCCGCGCCGAGTGATCTGCAATGAGGGCAGCGCCGGCCTCGCCTCTGCTGCCAAAATGGCGACTGCAGAACGAACCGTCACCTGTTACCCCCCGATCTCTTCTAAGCGTTTGTGGACATTAGCCCGCGCGGTGCCGCCGGCCGAGCGGCGGCGATCCACCGCTGCCTCCAAGCTCAGGCGGGGCAGCAGATCGGGTGCAAACACCGGCGAGAAGGTCTGCCATTCTGCAAGGGAGAGCTGCTCCAGCCCAAGGTTCTCGGACAGGCAGTGACGCACGACCCGAGCCACAATTTCGTGCGCTTTTCGAAACGGGACGCCCCGTTCAACCAAATAGTCGGCCACATCGGTGGCCAGGGTAAAACCGCCCAGGGCCGCGGCCTCCATCCGGTCGGTCCGAAAGACGATCTGGCCGAGCATGGCCTCTAGCACGCTGAGCATGCTTTTGATGGTATCGACCGTATCAAAGAGCGGCTCCTTGTCCTCCTGGAGGTCCCTATTATAGGCCAGCGGTAAGCCCTTGAGCGTGGTCAGCAGAGCAAACAGGTTGCCGTAGACTCTGCCCGTCTTGCCCCGAATGATTTCGGGCACGTCGGGATTCTTCTTTTGGGGCATCATCGAGCTGCCGGTGGCAAATGCGTCCGGCAGCTCGATGAACTGAAACTCACTGCTGGCCCACAGGACCAACTCCTCGGCAAACCGACTCAGGTGCATGCTGATTATCGCGCTGACCGACAGAAACTCGACCAAAAAATCCCGGTCGGCCACGGTATCAAGACTGTTCGTGCTGACCCGGGCAAAGCCAAGCAGGCGGGCCACATAGGCCCGGTCGATCGGCAGGCTGGTCCCGGCGAGGGCGCCGGCCCCGAGCGGCAGGACATTGATCCGGTGCTGGCACTCCTGCAGGCGCTCGGCGTCGCGCTCCAGCATGTCATAATAGGCCAGCAGGTGATGGGCGAGCAGCACTGGCTGGGCACGCTGCAGGTGGGTATAGCCCGGCATGACCGCGTCTCGGTGCTGTTTGGCCAACCGGGCTAGGCGTTTTTGCAGCGCGGTCAGCAGCTTGTGGATAGTCTTGGTCTCTTCACGCAGATACAGGCGGACGTCTAACAGGACCTGGTCATTCCGACTCCGGGCGGTGTGGAGCTTGCCGCCGAGGAGACCGATTTTTTCGGTTAAACGGCGTTCAACCGCCATGTGGATATCTTCGTCCGAGGCCAGAAACGGAAACCGGTCCTGCTCAATCTCATGCTGGACCCGCTCCAGACCCTTGCGGATTTTTTCTCCTTCGGCCTGGGTCAGCAGCTTTTGTTTGACTAACATACGGCAGTGCGCCTGGCTGCCCTGGATGTCGTAGAGGGCTAGACGCCGATCAAACGCCAGCGAGGAGGTGAAAGCCTCCATCCTCGGATCGGCCGTCCCTTCAAAACGTCCTGCCCAGGCTTTTGTCCCGGGGTGCGTCTTGGCCTTGTGTTTCATAGCCAGCCGACGGCGGTGTCAGTGCTGGGCTAACGCTCGCAACCGCAGCCGCAGCGCGTTAATCCGAATAAACCCCTCGGCATCGGCCTGGCGGTAGTCTCCGCCCGCCTCAAACGTCGCGACTTCCGGATTGTAGAGCGTTTTGTCCGAGCGGCGACCAACAACAATCACGTTGCCCTTATAGAGTTTGAGGCGCACCGTGCCGGTGACGTTTGTCTGCGACTCGTCAATTGCCGCCTGCAACATCTCGCGCTCCGGGGCGAACCAGTAGCCGTAGTAGACCATCTCGGCGTAGCGCGGGACGAGGGAATCGCGCAGGTGGAGCGCTTCGCGGTCGAGCGTCAGCGATTCAACCGCCTGGTGGGCGAGGTGGAGAATCGTCCCGCCCGGGGTTTCGTACACGCCGCGTGATTTCATACCGACGTAGCGGTTTTCGACTAGGTCAATCCGCCCGATGCCGTGTTTGCCGCCGAGTTCATTGAGCCTGGCCAAGAGCCTGGCCGGCGAGAGGGGTTGACCGTTGACCGCGGTCGGATTGCCGGACCGAAAATCGATCTCAATATACTCCGGCGTATCGGGCGCCTGCTCGGGCGAGACCGACAGGATAAACATGTCCTCGTAGGGTTCCTGCCACGGGTCTTCGAGGATACCGCCCTCAAAGCTGAGGTGGAGCAGGTTGCGGTCGGTACTGTAGGGCTTTTCCGCGGTAACGGTGATGGGGATGGCGTATTGATCGGCATACGCGATCAGCTCCGTGCGCGAGTTCATATCCCATTCCCGCCACGGTGCAATCACCTGAATATGTGGCTCTAGGGCGTAGTAGGTCAGCTCAAAGCGAACCTGGTCGTTGCCCTTGCCGGTTGCGCCGTGTGAGACTGCCTGGGCGTCTTCCTGGCGGGCAATTTCGATTTGGCGTTTCGCGATCAGCGGCCGGGCGATCGAGGTGCCGAGCAGATAACCGCCCTCATAGAAGGCGTTGGCCCGAAACATGGGGAAGACAAAGTCACGCACGAACTCTTCGCGTAGGTCGTCGATGTAGATCTTGCTCGCCCCGACCTGTTTGGCCTTGTCCTCAACCGGGGCGAGTTCTTCGCCCTGACCGAGGTCCGCACAAAAGGCGATGACCTCGCACCCATAGGTCTCAATCAACCAGCGGAGGATGACCGAGGTGTCTAGACCGCCACTGTACGCCAGAACCACTTTTTTTACATCTCCCACAGCAAAACACCTGCCAACAGCTGTCAATGACGCCTGGTCTCCAGCCAGAGAAAACACATCATTGAGAACTTCTCAAAAAGTGCGGGCAGCCTACCATGCCGCCACAGGCAAAACAACGGAGCGGGGGCGTCCTACTCCTTCGGCCTCGTTGCTCAGAGGCTATTTTGACAACACCCCCCAATAGGCTTTGGCCTGCCGTCAGGCGAGCTCCTTCCCTGTGTTTTTTCAGAAGAGCGAAGCCGTTCGCCCCTGAAGCGCAAAGGGGGTGCGCTTTGAGCCCCTCCCGGATTGGAGATGCTTATCCACTTTGCGGGAAATTGGCGCTGACGCATTGAACGTGATCTGTGCCGGAGTACTGAGGGAGAGGCCGCCTGTTTGGGCGTACAAGCCGAAGCTTGGAAATATGTCTCTGAGAAGCAAAACTTGCGAACAAAACCGTTTTCGTGTCGCATGCCCCTTTATATCGGTTCCCGCTCTTCGTCACTGTCACCCCGGCTCCGATGGGGACCGTGCCCTTGGGACAGCGTCTACCGTAGCAGCCAGACCATGACCGCTTTCTGCACATGCAGGCGGTTTTCGGCCTGTTCCAGGACGATTGACTGTGGGCCGTCCAACACCTCGGCGCTGATCTCTTGGCCGCGATGGGCGGGCAGGCAGTGCATGACCATCGCGTCGGGCTTGGCCAGGGCTAGCACGTCTGTATTGACCTGATAGGACCCAAACGCCTGCTGTCGGGCGGCGCTCTCTTTTTCCTGGCCCATACTCGTCCACACATCAGTGTAGACCACATCGGCGTCGCCCACGGCGTCTTCCAGCGCGTGGCTGATCACGATGTCGGCCCCCGCCTGTTGCGCGGCCGCCAGTAGCTCAGCGTTCGGTTCATAGCCCGCTGGACACGCCAGCCGAAAGGAAACGGGCAGTTTGGCGGCCGCATTCAGCCACGAGTTGACGACGTTGTTGCCGTCGCCGACAAAGGCGATGTGCAGGTCGTCGAGCTTGCCGCGCTGTTCGATGAGGGTGAGACAGTCGGCCAGAATTTGACACGGATGTGAGAGATTTGACAGGCCGTTGATAACCGGAACCGTTGCCTGGTGGGCGAGTTCGAGCACAATCTCGTGCGAAAACGTGCGGACCATGATCAGATCGACCCAACGCGACAGATTGCGGGCCACGTCGGTCGGGGATTCGCGTGTTCCAAGACCGATGTCTGACGGGGACAGATACACCGCATAGCCGCCGAGTTGTACCATGCCGGCCTCAAAGGTGACCCGGGTGCGCAGGCTGGGCTTCTCAAAGATCATCGCCAGGGTCTTACCGCTCAGCAGCGGATGGGACTGGCCGGCCTGGCGCTCGCGCTTAAGGCGCCGGGCCAGAGAGAAAATCTCCTCAAGCTGCTCCCGTTCAAGGTCGCTGATACTGACTAAATCACGTTTCATTGCCGAGCGAGGACCTTCTCCAGAATGGCTATTCCCTCGTCGATTTCGGCCTGGCTAATAATGAGCGGGGGAATAAAACGCAGCACTGTTCCCGCGGCGCAGTTGATCAGCAGCCCCTCCTCAAGGCAGGCAGTGACAATGTCCGCGCCGTCCCGATCGAGCTCGGCACCCAGGATGAGCCCCCGTCCTCGCACATCGGTAATAAAAGAATACTTTTCTTGCAGGGCTTGGAGTTGAGCCAGGAAATAGGCTCCCATTTTCTGGCAGTTCTCCAGCACGCCGGCGTTGAGTACGGTGTCGAGCACGGCCACGCCAGCGGCGCAGGCGACCGCATTGCCACCAAAGGTTGAGCCGTGCGTGCCCAGATTGAGGTGGGCCGCGACATCGGCCCGGGCGACCATCGCACCGAGAGGAAGGCCACCTCCTAGGGCTTTGGCCAGGGGCATGATATCTGGCTCAATGTCCTCGTGCTCATAGGCGAAGAGGGTTCCCGTGCGGCCGATGCCGACCTGTACCTCGTCGGCAATCAGCAGCAGGCCGTGACGGTCACAGATGTCCCGCAGTCCCTTCAGATACCCCGGCCGTGGGACAACGACCCCTCCCTCACCCAGAATCGGTTCGACCAAAATCGCAACAGACTTCTCCGAGACCGCGGCCTCCATCGCTTCTAGGTCGTCGTAGGCAACGTAGCGAAAGCCATCGAGCACCGGACCAAAGCCCTGGCGGACTTTTTCCTGGCCGGTAGCGGAAATTGTGGCCATTGTCCGACCGTGGAAGGAACCGAGGACGGTCAGGATCTCGTAACGTCCATCGCGTTTGTCAACGCCGTATCGGCGGGCTAGCTTAATCGCCGCCTCGTTGGCCTCAGCGCCGCTGTTGCAGAAAAAAACCTTATCGCCGAACGAATGCGTACACAGCAGTTCGGCCAGACGGGCCTGCGGTACGGTGTGGTGCAGATTGGAGATATGGGTTAGGGTGGCGACCTGATCTTGGACCGCCCGGACCACGGCCGGATGACACTGGCCTAGGTTCATGACGGCGAGGCTGGCAAACAGGTCTAGATACTCCTTGCCCGCTGCGTCCCACAGCCGACAGCCCTCACCCCGGACAAAGGCGACCGGAAAGCGGGCGTAGGTTTGGCATAAATATTGGGCGTTGAGATCAATGATTTCTTGGTTCGTCATACGTTCCTCCGGCAAAGTGGGGGTTGATGACTCCCGGATGAGATCATTCCCCACTTTGGACGACCTCGGTGCCAACCCCCTCCTTGGTAAACAGCTCTAGCAGAATGGCGTGGCGGACGCGGCCGTCAATAATATGGGTCTTGCGAACCCCGCCGTGCAGCGCCTCAAGACAACACTCGACTTTGGGAACCATACCCGCACTAATGGTGTCCTGGTCAATCAAGGCCTTGGCCCGGTCGCTGCCAAGGGTGGAGATCAGAGTGCCGTTGTGGTCTGTAATCCCCTCGACATCGGTCAGCAGGATGAGCTTTTCGGCCTGCAGAACCTGGGCGACTTTGCTGGCGACAAGGTCGGCGTTGATGTTATACGTGGTGCCGTCCCGGCCAATGCCGATCGGGGCAATAACAGGAATAAAATCGGCTCCGGTCAAAGCGTGCACAAGGTCGGGGTTGACGCCGACGACTTCTCCGACCTGGCCGATATCCCGGCGCTGGGGCGGCTGTCCGTCTCCAGCTATTGTTATCAGCATCTTGCGAGCCACAATCATCTCCCCGTCTTTGCCGCTCAGGCCGACCGCTCTCCCGCCCTGGCGGTTGATCAGGGTTGCAATTTCTTTGTTGAGCTTGCCCAGCACCATCTCCACCACTTCCACGGTGGCGGCGTCGGTGACGCGCATCCCGCGCACGAATGTTGAGCTAATGTCCAGCCTGCCCAGCATGTGCTCAATCTGGGGACCTCCGCCGTGGACTACCACAGGATTCATGCCGACAAATTTGAGGAGCACAATATCTTGGGCAAAGTGTTGCTTGAGGTCTTCGTCTCGCATGGCGTGGCCGCCATACTTAATGACTAGGGTCTTCCCGAAGAAGTGCTGCATATACGGCAGCGCCTCAAGCAGCGTGTCGGCTTTTTGAATGAGGGCGTCCATCGTGCATCAGAATCCTACGGAGACATATGCCCTGTCCCCTCAGATGGGTCAATAGCAAGGGCATTTTCTCGGCGCTCGGTCTTGGTTTCCGAGCAGGCTTGGGCTAAGCTTGGTGGCAAGTCGAGGAGTCGTCGATCAATACGAAACCGGGAAGCGAGCTATGACGACAGTGCAGATCATCCCCCTCAGCGATGCCTTGGGGGCCGAAGTCAGCGGGCTTGACTGGAAGCGGCCGATAGACAGTGGCACGACAGCCGCCATCAAGGCCGCGTTTCTTGACTTCCATCTCCTGTGCTTACGCGCCGAACCCCTGACACCGCTTGAATTTGTCCGGGTCGCTCGCTACTTTGGCGAGCCTCAGCTCCAGCTGATACGCGAGTGTCGAGATCGGTGCATCCCCGAGGTATCGATCCTTGACAGCTCGTATAAAACTCCCCAAGCCAAGCCGAGCGATCTGTCCCTGTTACGCTTGACGGGCTGGCATACCGATGACTCGTATTTCGCCATCCCGGCCAAGGCGACCATGCTCCAAGCCCTGGCTACCCCCAAAACCGGCGGCGAGACCCGTTTCTGTAATCTCCAGGCCGCCTATGCAGACCTCTCTGAGGAGCTAAAAGCGCGGGTTGACGGCCTACGGGCCGTGCATAGCTATGATACCCTGCGGACCCCTGCCCGGGCCCAGAGCCGCTCATCTGTTGAGAAGGCGGAGACCCCAGATGTGGTGCACCCCTTGATTCGGACCCACGATGATACGGGTAAAAAAGCGATTTATCTCAACGCAAACCGGACCGACCGGATCGTCGATATGGAGCGGGAGAAAAGCGACGCACTTCTCGACGAACTCCACGGCCATATGACCCAGTTCCAGTACCGTTACGATCACGCCTGGCGGGTTGGCGATATTCTGTTGTGGGATAACCGATGTCTGGTCCATTCGGTGAATATGGATTTTCCGGTTGACCAGAGTCGCCGCCATCAGCGGATCTTGCTCAAAGGCTCGGTCCCCGTGTGAGGAAAACGCATGAGACATTCACTGCTGACAGCTGCCGTGTTTGCTGTCGTTGTTACGGTCGGCGTGTCCTGTACCCAGGAGACCCAGAACAAGTTTGGGCGGGCGGTCCAGAATTGGACCGGGACCGACGGGGTGCTGGAAATTTATGCGGGTGAAAAGCTGGTCAAGCGCTTTCTTGAAATCGACAAGCTCTCGACCGCATCCGGAACGAACGACGGCGTCCCCCGGCCGTACCGGTTCGGCTACGGCGTGCTCGACGCCAACCTGAACGGTCTGTCTGACGACGGTGAGACTAAGGTCTACTTTGAGTTCAGCGATTATTCGACTTCGTACGTGTTCTACGAGAATCCGTCATAGCCAGAGGGCGGCGTCGCGGAAGACCCCAGCCGCGGAGACGAGAGACCACACGAGGCGTTCCGTGAGTGCCAGGGCCCGAACACCAGGCTTTCAAGGTCCTGGAAGGAGCGAAAAACCCAGAGCCTGGAGAGGGCAAATGAAAGCAGTCGGGAGCATGTCTAGCCCCGCCCGCGTCTGATTGTCCGACCGGCGGCGAGTTCTGTGCTGGCTACGCCGTTCTCCCGGCTGGTGAGAGGAGTGCTCTCCCTGACGAGGGCGTTGCTCGGCATGCCAAATACGTTTACCTAGCGTCTGCGCAACTGGGCCGCTCCACACATTCGCGTCCCAACGATCAGCGCCCTTTTGGCGGCCTGAGACAGTCGCGTGCCAGACTTAGTCAGCGGCGCCTCTTAGATCTGGGAAGGCCATAGCGCTCTGAAGATCGGTCGGACTCCGCTCCCGAACACTGGCGTCCACCCCATACCCCGGGGTGGGGAGCGAGTGGTCAGCAAGCCGATAAGAGCGGCTGACGAGAAGCCTTGAGGAGAGCGACTCTGGGGGGGCCGACCCTGCGCTCCCCGCAGGAGGGCACGGGTGCTGAGAGCAAGTCTGAGCGGCGAAATGAACAGGGCGAGGCTTGTTGTTCAGCAGCAACAGCCCACTCCGCCTGTCTTCTTCGCTCGCCGCCCACTTTGGAGAGAGAAGCTTGAGGCGGGAGGGAGCAACTTCACGAGATGATCCGGTATGTTGGGAGTACGTCCGTTTGTTTTCGGTGTGTTGTTTGTGTTGGGCTGCGTCGGGTCGGCCTCAAACGCTCGGGCCGATTTCATCTATGAGTATCACCTCTCCACCGAAATCGCTTTTGATTTCAGCAAAAGCAACTCCGTTGAGTTGGGAACCCTGTCGGTCACAAATCCGGACGAGACACACAAAAAATTTCGCTTTATTCCTCATGCTCCCTACGGCTATCTCTACAATCGGAAAAACAAGACTTGTTACAGCTTCGGGTTGATCTATGACACCACTGAGCCCAGAGTTCTTGATTCGGTTTTCTGGGCTCTTTTGGATTCGGCCACGTATTATTACGCTGTCCCGGCGATGTCTTCTCTTGAATTTACCGTGTTCATGAACGTCAACGCCCATCCCCAACCTGAGCAGATCGTTCACTACATTACGGAAAATCACGATCATCTGGAATATCACCTCTTTGACCCTCGCCACAGACCTCGAGTTCCACTGGGAGAGAGGCGCCTCAATGCCTGCATAGGCGCCCCTCCTGATTTCACACTGCAAACGATCCGTGTCCTCAGGCCATGACACCGACGGTGGCCGTCCACACACGAGCTTGCGTACGGCAATACGGGGCATTAGAATCCCCCCATGCCTGAAGCACTCGCTTTTAACACTCACAGGCTCGTCAGACACCTGCCGGAGAACGGCTTTAGCGGAAACTCGGTCAGTTGATAAGCAACTTCCATGTCAGACTTGAAACACCTGCCGGCGCTTGTTTCCTGGTCCTCGGGCAAGGACGCGGCCTGGGCGTTGCACACGCTGCGCTCGCAGCCCGATGTCTACGAGGTGCGCGGTATTTTTACCACGGTAACACGTGACCGCGTGGCGATTCAGGCTTCTCCGCTGCGGCTGCTGCGCTTGCAGGCCGAACGCCTCGCCCTTCCGCTGTACGAAATTCCCATTCCATATCCCTGCCCCAACAATATCTACGAACGGGCGGTGGACGGGTTTCTCGACCGGGTCCGCAGATTGCCGCAGACCCTGAGCGCCTCAACGCTGGCCTTCGGCGACTTGTTCCTGGAGGACATCCGCGCCTACCGAGAAGCGCAGCTCGAGGGCACGGGTTTCACGCCGATCTTCCCCATCTGGGGCGAGCCGACGGAGGCGCTAGCCGAGCGGATGATCACCGCTGGCCTGCGCGCTATTGTGACGGCCGTGAACACTACTCAACTCGATGGTGTGTTCGTCGGACGCTGGTTCGACCACGAGTTCCTCGCCGATCTGCCGTCTGGAGTTGATCCGTTGGGCGAAAACGGCGAGTTCCACACCTGTGTGGTTGACGGACCGATGTTCAGCACGCCAATTAAGGCGCGCCCAGGACGGCGAATCAGGCGCGGCTTTGCGCTACCCGACGGAGCAACCGCGGGGGAGTACGTTTACACGGATGTGGAGCTCACGACCTAGCGTGGGGCGGAGGTGAGTGGAAGGGGAGAGGCGGAGGCGCGTCGGTGCGAACGAGATCCGCACCCTGTTGCAATGTCGATGTCATGCTATTGCTCATAGCTTACCAAAGACGCAAAGTAGCCTAGCAGCCAGAGCGACGACAGGGCCCGCTCATTGGGATGATCAGTCTACGCGCTGTCCACTGCATACGCCTCGTTGACTGCAGTAGGGGCACAGCACCTGTGGCGTTGGCGCGCTCCTAAACGCGTGTGGTCAATAGCAATGATCGGGGCATTTCAGGTTGGACCCGATATCCCGTGTCACATCAACGCGCGTTTCCACACGTTGGTGGCTCTTGACACGCAAGACGGCTTATCTTCGGGGGTGTCGCATATCAACAAGCCCGACAGGTGCGGGGCATCGTCAGGAAGATAGCAGGGGGGACACGATGACGGTCTGACTTCCCGCCTTTCCCACCTCCATGGGCGGCCTTGCCCGTCAGCTGGGCAAACGAAAACGCCCCGGTGACATAAGGGCCCCATGCTGGTGCTCTCCAATCCGGCTAGCCAAAAGGCGATCTAAAGATAGACACAGTCTCTCCCGGCTTGGAAGACGATCGGTAGGGAGAAACCGCTGTTGAGCTGCAGCTTTTCCTCTTCCGCAGAAGAATCTGTCCAAGCGGATTGGCAGGCGATATCGGGTTTGCTAGTATCCAGCCGAAAGGGGGAGCTGTGATGGCAGAATCGTCTAGTCTGTCTCGGCCGGCTGAGGCAAAAGATCGGATCATCATGGCGCTCGACGTGGCGACACGGAAGAAAGCGCTTCACATCGTTGAAGAATTGGACGGGCATGTTTCCTTCTTTAAGGTGGGCTATCAGCTCTTTGTGGCGGAAGGCATGTCCTTTGTTCACGAGCTCAACGAGTGGAACAAACAGGTCCTTCTTGACCTCAAAATGGACGATGTTGGCGAAACCATCATGCTGGCCGTCCACGAAATCGCCAAGCATAATATCTCTCTTTTGACGGTGCACGGGAACGGCACAACCGTACAAGCAGCGCTGAAAGGGCGTGGCTCCTCTCCTTGTCCGAAGATTCTTTCTCTCACCCTTCTGACAAGTCTCAACACAACAGATCTACAAGACTTGGGCCTTCTTGGAAAACAGGCCAAATGCAAAACGCTGAGTGAGTACGTAGACTGGCGAGCCAAGCAAGCCATAGCGGCTGGGTGTGATGGGTTCATTAGCGCTGGTGAGAATGTCGCCCGGCTTCGGGCGCAGTACCCCGATACCCTTATCGTCACCCCAGGAGTGCGACTGCAAGGGAGTAAGCGCGATGACCACAAGCGGTCAACAACACCATACCAAGCTATTGCCGCCGGGGCAAACTATCTTGTCATAGGCCGTCCCATCCGTGATGCGAGCCCAGGAAAAAGAGCAGAAGTGGCGCAGCGCATCACAGAAGAAATCCAACAGGGTCTTGAGGAGAGAAGCGAAAAGTCTACCGCTTAGTTTTGAGTGGAGGGACTCGGGCTTCTTCTTGACCTCCTTCCCGCACGTCTCCTGATCCGGACTGAACATCGCCCGTCCCTCACCATACCGGGCCCTGCTATTGTGCCTCGGGAGTGCGTCGGTGGACTACAACGACCGGACGGGACGACGCCTTGACGGAGCCGAGCAGGCCAACTGACGGCCCATCGGGCGTGGACTCCCGGCTCAGCGAGCCCCCGCACGCCGGGGGGACCTCTGTCCGGCCCAAACCGTCTCATCACACTCGGCTTGAGCCTGGGCGTATTAAGGAACATATAGTGGCAACAAGGCGGGACGGGGGTTGTGTTGTTCAGCCCAAGTTTGCCGTTAGTAGGCCACTCTAGCATCTTCATTCGAATCGTTGGATTAGCATCTGTTCGGTCGCAAGAACTCCGCCGTGCTTCCCCAGCGGTGTCCATAAACCCGCCTCGTATACAAGAGCCGTCGACGCTGCGGATAGTCGAACTGTGTCTCCGGCTGCAGGAAGATTGCCCTGTGTGTTGAAGAGTCCTCTTTCGTCAGAAGCCGCCTCTTGCCGCCCCACGGAGTCATGCCCCTCAATAGCTGCCTTGACTCTCAGAGAGCGGCTAGAGGCGTGGGAGGATGAACTCTATGACAGGGAGAAAAAAATACCTGCAGAGTTGGGGCGCAGGGTGTCCGTGGTACTCCACAGACGTTTTTCTCTAGTCTCTTGAGGTGCTCAAGCTACGTGGGTTTCTCCAGCGGCGGACTTTACACCGAGGTGCTGGGTCGGGCTTTCATCGCCTCGTACCAGCGCGGCAAATTGGTCCAGGCCGGGTCAAGCCTGAACCCGCCTGTGTAGCGGCTGCTATGGGCGGTCTCAAGACCGATAAATAGCATGATATCGGCAATCGAGAATGCTC
Organism: uncultured Binatia bacterium (SeqCode); assembly: GCA_965214605.1. Classification (GTDB taxonomy): domain Bacteria; phylum Desulfobacterota; class Binatia; order Bin18; family Bin18; genus JAAXHF01. The sequence goes on from OZ243961.1 coordinate 3,218,768, forward strand.
CGGCCAGCCACTCTTTGCCCGCTAAGCCGTCGTTGATAAGCGGCAAACGAGACATCAACACACCTTTGGCGTGATCTGAGACCTCACCTTTGGACAGCACCATACGCGAGGCGGTGAGATACACCCCAATTTCACACCGACGCTCCCAGGCCCGAACCTGAGCGCGGCTGACCGCATCGGTGCCAATGAGGGGTGGGTCGGGATAGAGTTCCTCGAGGTATTCCATGATCGGGAGGGTCTCTGCCAACACGGTTCCGTCGTCGAGTTCCAGGATGGGCACTCCGGCAAACGGATTCTTGGCCAGGAACTCGGGGGCTTTTTGCTCGCCCGCATACAAATCCAACTCTTTGATCGGAAGGTCGAGTTTCTTTTCGGCCAGATAGATGCGGACTTTTCGTGGGTTGGGGGCACGCTTTGTATCAAGATAGAGTAGCATGGGCCAGTCCTCTCTGTGGAGTATTTTGGGGCTGAATAGTGTAATTTTCGTCACTCCCATTGTGTATTGCAATAGTTGACACAAGCTGGGCAATCAATAGAATGCCGGGGCGCAGAGTGGGAGGGGGATTCTCGCTGTGCTCCGAAGCGGACGGAGGTTTTAGCCCTATGGAGGTATTCATCACCTGTCCCTCACAGAGAGACCGAGACGCTATTACTGATCTCAGCGACCATAACTTCCACCTACTCGACGCGCCGCTCAACCCCCGTACCCCTTCGCCCGAGCTTGATCTGCTGGCCTATATTGATCAGTGCCGGGATTACATTCGCACGCATCATATCGACGCTATTTTTTACTCGCGGGATGTGGCCGATTTGGTCGCTGCCGCCCTGTGTGAGGAGTTTGGCTTTCCCGGTCCGAGTGTAGAGTCGGTCTTTCTGTGCCTGCACAAATATTATGGTCGCCGAGCCGAGCCCAACCCGATCCGTTGTCAGGCCATTGACCTACACGACCCAGACCCCTCGGTCGCGGTCTACCCGTGCTACCTCAAACCGCCGTGGCTGAATCTGGGTATTCTAGGATTTAAGCTCGAATCCGCGGCCGACCTCGACCGGGCACTGCGGATTGCGCGCCGAGAGTATCCGGCCTGGTCGCCGCTCTACACGCCGTTTTTCGAGCGTTATGTTGATCTCGAAAAATATCCCCTGGCCGTCCGAGATATGATGTTGGTCGAAGAGTTTGTTGACGGTCCTCAGGTGACGGTCGAGGGTTGGGTATACGATCAACAGCCCCACTTGTGGGCAATTACCGATACCAACACGTATCCTGGAACGCGGGTGATCGATAATTTTTCCCTGCCCTCGCGTCATCCCGCCCATATTCAAGCCGAACTTAAGCGGCAGGCATGTGCTGCGATTGGCAGCGTGGGCCTGGACAACGGATTTTTTAACATTGAGTTCTGGTGTCACAACGACGGGGTGACCCTGACCGAGGTCAACGGCCGAGCTGCAACCTGTTTTTACCGTTTGTACCGCACGTGTTTGGATGCCTGTATTTATGAGGCCGGTCTGACTCTGGCCAGTGGCCAGCCGCCCCGCCTGAACACAGCGTGTCGCAATGTGGTCGGCGGCCAGTTCAACCTGATTACCTTTGCCGAGGATACGGCCGAAAATCTGCTTGACCACGAGCAGGCCCGTACCATTCCCGGCATGACGATTTATTTTGAACCGGGCAGCCAGGTGAGACAGATGAGCGAGTTCGGTATTGTCCTGGGCCAGATTGATCTGTTTGGTGACAGCTACGAAGAGATTCACGCCCAAGCCGAAGCCATGCGGCGGCGGCTGCTCAAAAGACCCGAGATGTCACCGCGGTAAACATGTGTCGCTTGATTACCTACCTCGGGCCCGAGATTCGGCTTGAACGCGTTGTGAGCGAACCAGAGCACTCGCTGGTGGTACAGAGCTACCGGCCGCAGGAGATGACGGCTGGGGTGGTCAACGCCGACGGCTTTGGCTTGGGGTGGTACAACCCACAGCTTGAGCCAACGCCGTGTGTGTATACCAATACCTGTCCCATCTGGAGCGATCGCAATTTGCCCGGACTAGGCCACCACATTGCGGCCGGGTGTATTTTTGCCAACGTGCGCAGTGCCACCCCGGGTCAGGCGGTGGACCACAGCAATTGCCAGCCGTTTGCCTACCAACGTCTGCTGTTTATGCATAACGGCTTTATTGAGAACTTCCGTCACACTCTGATGCGGCCAATTCGAGATGCCCTGCAGGACACGTATTACACCGCTATCCAGGGTTCGACCGACTCGGAACATATCTTTGCCCTGCTACTCCAGTTTTTGCACGGCCGCGAGTGCACCCAACACAATGTGCTCCTCGCGATGCGGGCCGCAATCGAACAGCTCGGCCGCTGGGCGGCACCAGCCCGCACGCCGCTGGTCCTCAATCTGGCGCTGACAAACGGCGAGTTTGTCGTTGCCAGCCGTTTTGCCTCAAGCTCTCCGGCGCCCTCTTTGTACTACGCGTGCGATACCGCCGAATTTCCCCGGGCCGGCCTGCTCGCCTCGGAGCGTCTGTTTGCCAGCCGGGCGTGGCACGTGGTGGAGGAAGATCGGCTGATCGCTTTTGATGCCCGGCTTCGGCCGGACTGTGTCACGCTCCAGCCGGGAGGGGAGACGACTCGTGCCTCAGGCTAATTCCCATCCCACCCCGTCCCAGCCAGACCGTCTGCTTTTACGCGCCCGGTTTCTTGAGTCGCGCCGCCAGACACTCGGCCTGTTTGCCGACGTCAGCGAGGCCGACTTCCGGCGTCAGGCGCATCCCGACTTTAGCCCGGTAGGTTGGCACCTGGGTCATATCGGGGTAACCGAAGAGTACTGGGTCTTACAGCGGTGCGAAGGCCAGGGCTGCCTGTCCGAAGACTACGAGCGGTTTTTTTCGCCGACCGAGAATCCGAAAACGAATCGAATCCATCTCCCCAACCGCTCCGACATCCTGGCCTATCTCGACACAGTCCGGGAAAAAACGTTGGCTGTCCTCGACCGAACCGACTTTCCCCAGTCCCACTCGCTTTTGCAGCAAGCGCGGATCTTTCACATGCTGCTCCAGCATGAAGCCCAGCATCAGGAAACCATTACCCTGGTGCTTCAGCTGTTGGCTGCCAGCCAGGACCAGCCGGACCGGTACTGTGAACCGAGAGGGAACGAGGGTGAAGACGGTCTGACTGACAAGATGGTACACGTCCCGGCTGGTCCTTTTCTGATGGGTAGTAATAGGCTGGATGAGACGCTGGACAACGAGCGCCCACAGCACGAGGTGGATGTTGGCGAGTTTTGGATAGATCGCTATCCGGTGACCAACGCCCAGTTTCTGCACTTTGTCCAGGACCGTGGCTACCGCCGGCGGGTTTGGTGGAGCGCTGAGGGCTGGGCGTGGCGGGAGAAAAACGCGATCGAACACCCCCGCTACTGGCGCCGGCAGCGGAATGGCGAGTGGGCCCTGCTCGGCCTGTCACCTTCCCGGACCCTTGCCCCTGATCATCCGGTGATGGGGGTCAGCTGGTATGAGGCTGAGGCGTATGCCCGAGCGGCGGGCAAGCGTCTGCCGACCGAGGCTGAGTGGGAAAAGGCGGCGTCCTGGGACCCGGAGCGTGGCCACAAGCGAGCCTATCCCTGGGGGGCCGCTCAACCCAATCCACAGCACTGCAATAGCGACGCACGCCAGGACGGGACGAGCCCGGTTCAGTACCATCAGGCTGGTGCCAGCGCCTATGGCTGTCTGGATATGCAGGGCAACGTGTGGGAGTGGACCGCAACCTGCTTTCAACCCTATCCGGATTTTCGCGCCTATCCCTACGACGGCTATTCGGTACCATATTTCGACCATCAACATCGGGTCTTGCGGGGCGGCTCGTGGGCGACACGGAGCTCTGTCCTGCGACCGACCTTTCGCAACTGGTATCACCCCTGGATCCGAGAAATCTTTGCCGGTTTTCGGTGCGTAACATAGCTCCACAATACCTCATGGATACCCCAACCACTGCTGATAATCGTCTCTATATCTCCTATCCGGTCTCTGCCCTGCCCCGCTTTCGCGAGGACGTGATCGCTGGGCTGAGTGCTACTCGAAAATCTCTTCCGCCGCGCTATTTTTATGATCGGTATGGCTCAGAGCTCTTTGAGCAGATCTGTCAACAACCCGAATATTATCCGACTCGGACCGAAGCCGTGCTGATGCGTCAGCGGGCTTCCGAGGTGCTCGACCTCGTCGGCCAGTGTACCCTGGTCGAACTCGGGAGCGGGAGCGCGGTCAAAACTCGCCTGCTCCTAGACGAGTACCGGCGTCGCGGCTACCCCATGCACTATGTTCCGATCGATATCAGCACCTCAATGTTACGCGAATCGGCCGAGAGGCTGATCGCCGACTATCCCGAGTTGTCTATCCAAGCCCTGGCCACCGACTATCTCAACGGCCTGGCCGCGCTCCCATACGCCCGACAACGTTTGGTCCTGTTTTTGGGCAGCAATCTGGGCAATTTTGACGATGCTGAACAGGCCGAGCTGTTTGGCCGACTAGCGGCCGCGCTCCAGCCCCAGGATTATTTTCTGCTCGGCCTCGATCTCAGAAAGCCGGTCGATGTCCTAGAGGCCGCCTATAATGACGCGGCCGGAGTAACGGCCGCCTTTAACCTCAATATGCTGCGCCGCATCAACCGCGAATTCGGCGCCAATTTCAATCTGTCGCAGTTTAACCACCTGGCCTTTTATAACCGCGCCGAGCACCAGATTGAAATGCACCTGCAGAGTCAGGTTGCCCAGGAGGTTGAGATTGCCGAGCTGGGCCTCCGGGTGTCCTTTGAGTCCCAAGAAACGATCCATACCGAGATCTCGCGCAAATTTGACGCCGACCAAGTGGCGGCTCAGCTCCGGTCGTACGGCTTTGATGCGTGTGCGCGATGGACGGATGAGCGTGGCTGGTTCTTAATGACTATCTTTCGTTTTGTCGGAAGCCGATAAAAGGAGAACGGTGCTCTCTTGTCATGCGAGGGACCACAAAAAAGCCCCGACTCGTCCTGATTGCGGCCAGTGGGACGATCAGCATGCACAGAGGGGGGGACGCTGATGGCCACGAGTTCAACTCCTCGTCCACCACTGGCCAGAACATATCGACCTGGACGGCTGCCGACCTGCTGGCCCAAACCTCACTCCGAGGCCAGTTACGCGTACGCCCCATTGACTTTGTGCCACCGGGCGGTGTCTATCCCGACAACGTCCTAGCCCTGGCCCGTCGGATTCGGACCGCGGCGACGCCGTCCATTGACGGCATTGTTGTCAGCCACGGCACTGACGCCATGGAGGAGGCCGCCTACGGCGTGGACGAACTCGTGTCCGTCCCGGTCCCGATTGTCTTCACCGGCGCCATGCGACCCGGCTGGGCCAGCGGCTATGACGGGATTCGGAATCTCGACAACGCGCTGCGGATCGCTAGCCTGATCCCGCCCGCCTATGGTACCCTGGTCACCCTCAACGATCAGATCTTTGAGGCTTGGAGTGTGTCTAAAGCCGACACCGGGGCCTTGGACGCCTTCAGCGCGCGCCGGGGGGCGCCGTTTGGGCAGATTGTTGGGGATCAGGTCGAGTGTACCTGGCGGCCGGTCACTCGGCCACGTCTGGGCCGGATTCCAAGAGACGTCCCCACCTCGGTACCGATTCTGACCATGGGGTTGGCCGAAGACGCGGCAGTGCTCGACGGTCTGGCCGCGGGCCAGATACAGGGGCTGGTCATTGCTGGCATGGCGACTGGTACGATTCCTGCCCGGGCCTACGAAAAAGTACTCCGGCTGGCTAAAAGCGGCCTGCCGGTTGTCCTGTGCTCAAGCGCCGCCAGCGGTTGGACCGCGGCTGAGTATTACTATCCCCATGCCTACGATACCCTGCGGGCGGCCGGGGTGCTGATTGAGGACCATTTGTCCGCCCGGAAAACCCGTCTGCGTCTGATGCTGTGCCTAGGCCTCGGCGTGCCGTATGTGCCATTTGGCCACGAGTTTGTTATCAGGGCGGAATGAAGATGGCGGGTGCAGCTCCACGCAAGGGCAGGGCTGAGCCGTTTTTCTACGGCTGGTTTATTGTTGCTATCCTGTTTGTCGTTTCTATCATCGATGGTGGATTCACCTATATTTTTTCCGCCTTTCTCAAGCCTTTATCCGAAGAGTTCGGCTGGACCCGGGCGCAGACCTCGGGTGGCTTCTCCCTGTATCTGCTGGCGGCTGGTACGCTGCTGCCACTGTGGGGTTGGCTGGCTGACCGGGTCGGGGCACGTTTGGTTTTTCTGCTGAGTGCCCTGATTGATGGGATCGCACTGGTTCTGCTGAGCTATGTGCAAAGTCTGTTCGCGTTTTATTGCTTATATTTCTTTCTAGGCGCAGGACTGGCCGGGATTGCTCCGACTACGATTGGCAAGATCGTGTCCGAGTGGTTTGTGGCCAAAAGGGGGCGGGCCATGGGTATGGCCCTGGTCGGAGCCGGGGCGGGCGGGCTGGTACTGGTACCGGTGGCCGGATTTTTGATTGAGGAGTTTACCTGGCGGATGGCCTATCGCTTGCTGGCCGCGCTGTCGCTGGGGGTGATGTTTCCCCTGGTGTTGTGCTTTCTGACCGATACGCCCCAGCAGAAAGGACTCTTGCCGCTCGGCCACGGCGGTCAGGTCGAACACGATGAGCCCGATCTGGTCCCGCCCGGCCAGCTCAACTGGACACTCGGCGCCGCGCTGCGAACGGCGACGTTTTGGTTGCTGAGCCTCGCCCTGTGCTGCGGGATTGGGGCGGCCATGTCGTTTAACGCCCATCAGGTCGCCCTGCTTCAGGACGCCGGCTTTTCGCTTGAGCTCGCCTCTTCGATTGCCGGCATTTCCCTGGGCATGAGCATGGGCGGGCGCTTTACGGTCGGCTGGATCAGCGAGTATCGGACTGACCCCCACACCTTGTTAGCCGTGTGTATGGGCGTACAGGCGATCGGGCTCGGCTTCCTCCTACTCATGCCTAGCCTCAGCAGCTGGGTGCTGCTCTTGGTCGTTCCGTTGTTTGGCCTGGGCTTCGGGGGTCTGGTCGTGCTGTGGCCCCTGACCATCGGCCATAACTTTGGGCTGAACGCTTTTGGTACGATTGGCGGAGTGATGGGGACGGTGGCAGTGAGTGTGATCGGAGCGGCGGGGCCGGTTGTGTTGGGCGCTCTCTATGACACAACCGGCAGTTATGACTGGGCGCTAGTGGTATGTATCGGAGTGTTGGTGATAGGGGCGGGCGTAGCAAAGCTCACGCCCCTGCCACGCCCGTTTAGGTGAGTCGGCGCGGCAGTCTTTTGGACTGCGCGCCGGAGCCGGCCCCCCCTTGGATGACAAAGAGAGCGGGGTGCTCTCTATTAACCCCGACCGTGCCGCAACAGGCGACCCGGCGTGGCGTTTGTGCACTGGCCGTCCTCAAAGGTCACGTCGCCGTTAACCATAATCCAGCGATAACCGTCGGCCTTCTGGATCCGCCGCCACTCGCCACCTGGGAAGTCGTGCACGACCTCGGGTTTTTCAGGGGTAAGCTTGAGGTTTTCCAGATCGTACACCACGACGTCGGCCGAAGCGCCCGCGCGCAGGACGCCCCGATCCTGAAAGCCGGCACATTCGGCCGGCATCGCGCTCAGCCGATAGTGGGCCTCCTCAAGGCTCATAAAACCGGCATCGCGGACCATCCACGACAGCATATCGGTCGGATACGCGCCAATGGTGATGAACTTGGTGTGGGCACCGCCGTCCGACACCCCGGCCATGCTGTACGGGGAAGCCATCAGCTCGGCTGCATAGTCTTCGCGGACGTTGCGCGCCGGGGTGAGGAATTCGGTCTCTAGGTTATCCTCGACGGCAATATCGAACATTGCATCCATGGGATGCTTGTTTTCCATTTTGGCGACTTCTTCGACCGTCATTCCGACATATTTCTCGAACTTCTTGTTGACGACGGATTCAATGGTGAACTCTTTGAAGGAGCCAGTGACAACCGGTGTGTGGCCGGTATCATACTCTGAGACCAGAGCCTGACGAATGGCCGGGTTCTTGAGCTTTTCAAGCCGTTCGGCCGGGGTGCCAATGGTCACTTCACGTACGACATCATTCCCGTCAAAGAGTCCGGTGATTTCACCAAAATTGAAGTACAAGCCCTGGCGCATTACCGCGGTCTGGTTATAGATCTTGCGGCCCGCTTTGTTGGTCTTTTCCATCCAGCGCAGAATACGGCGATGGATACTAGGCCGGTCGTCACGTGTAGCGGTTGCATTGAACAAAATCGGTCGGCCAGACTCGTCGGCGAGACGGTCGTAGAACTTCATGTCTGCTTCAAAGTCCGGGCTGGCTTGGGTCAGCTGAATAAAGCCTTCTCCCCGCTCCTTTAACACCCGCCCAAAGATGAGCACATCTTCGTCCGCCATCGTGTCCGTTACCATCGGGGTGCCGTCGTAGTCGCGTTGGACAGACACAAAGCCGTCACCCAAGCGCTGAGCCGAGAATCCACAGCCCCCGGCATCCATTGATTCACTCAGAATCTGGCACATGGTCTGTTTTTCTTTGTCGGTGGCCGGACGACTCTTTGCCGCCTCTAGACCCATAGTCCAGATCATAATCGGGGCAATAGGAACAAAGCTCAGGACGTTGATCCCTTTGGGGGTCTGGTCAAGAAAGTCCAGCCATTCGGGAAAGGTCACCCAGTCCCACTTCATCCCGGCCTTCATCGACTCGAACGGAATGGCTTCAACCCGAGACATGGTCAACATGGCTCGCTCGCGCATCTCAGGCTTCACCGGGGCAAAACCAAAGCCACAGTTACCGACCACGATGGAGGTTACTCCGTGCCAGCCGGACAGCGTGACGTAGGGGTCCCAGTTAATCTGGGCGTCATAGTGGGTGTGGAGATCAATAAACCCCGGAGCAACGACGAGACCGTTGGCATCCAGGGTCTTTTGGGCATCGCTGGGTTTGAGCGTGCCGGGTTGTTCGATCTGCGCAATCTTACCGTCCTTGATCCCGATGTCTCCGATGTAACGGGGGTGACGGGTGCCATCGACAATCGTACCACCTCGAATGAGCGTATCAAAAGTTGCCATACGGTCCTCCTAGAAATAAGGTGAGAGTGAACGTTGGTTCAGCGTTCCACCCCCACCTTTACACCCCGCATCCCCCTCTGTCAAACCCAGAAACGTCGCCCACATTGATCCCCGTCACGCAACCTGCTAAGGGCACATGGCATCAGAGCAAGGAGGACAAGTATGGATATCGGTATCACAATGTTTGCGACCGACTACGCAATGCGCCCGGACGATCTGGCCGTTGCCTGTGAGGAGCGTGGCTTTGAGTCGATCTGGTTTCCGGAACACACCCACATTCCGGCCAGCCGCCTCTCGCCCTGGCCGGGGGGAGCGGAGCTGCCCAAAGAGTACTGGCACACCCACGACTTGTTTGTGTCGCTGATGGCGGCTGCCGGGGCCACCAAGAAGATCAAGATCGGAAGCGGTATCTGTCTGGTGATCGAGCGCGATCCAATCGTGTTGGCCAAGGAGGTGGCCACGGTCGATCAGCTGTCAAACGGCCGCCTACTCTTTGGTATTGGCGGAGGCTGGAACGCCGAGGAGATGGAGAACCACGGCACCCCGTTCAAACGCCGCTGGAAGGTCTTGCGTGAGCGGATTGAGGCGATGAAAGAGATCTGGGCGAACGATGAGGCCGAGTATCACGGGGAGTTCGTGAACTTTGATAAAATCTGGTCCTATCCCAAACCGGCTCAGAAGCCCCATCCACCGATTCTGCTGGGGACTTTTAACGGTGGCCTAAAGCGCGTCGTCAACTACTGTGACGGCTGGGTTCCGGTTGGTTTCGATACCAGCACGCTGCCCGAATCGATTAAAGAGCTGCGCGCTCTGGCCGAGCAGGCCGGCCGCTCGTCGGATGAGGTGCCGGTGTCGATTTTTGGTTCTTCGGATAAACAAGAAGCCCTGGCCAGCCATCAAGAGCTGGGGGTTGAGCGGGCAGTGCTGTTTCTGCCTTCGGCTGACAGAGACACGCTCATGCCCATGCTGGATAAATACGCAAGCCTGATCCCCAAGTTTGCGTCCTAGACACAACGGAGTGACAGCAATAAAAAAGGGCGGCCCATGCGGGCCGCCCTTTTTTATGTGAGGCCGTCACACGGCTTAGTTAATGCTGTACAGCGCAGCGGCATTCCCCCCAACAACACCGGAGAGGACATCTTCCGGCGCATCGGAGAAATGCTCCTTGATGTACTCGGCCGAGCGGGGCCACGGTGAGTCGGTATGCGGATAGTCGGATGACCACATGATCTTGGTCGCGTCGAGGCGTTTGTAGGTATCGATCCAGGTATCCTCGAACTGGAAGGTGCACCACACGTTACGCTTCACATAGTCGCTGGGCATCATCGTCAACTGGACATTCTGGAAGTGGCGCAGCCGGTCGTAGCCGTGGTCCAAGCGATACAGGAAGTGAGGCAGCCACGACACGTCGTTCTCAGCCGAGACGATTTTTAGTTTAGGATGCCGCTCGAACACACTGCCGAAGACCATATCGGCCAGGGTCAGCTGAATCTCCTGGGGCAGGCTCATATAGCCGTACAAAATATTGCTGAAATCAATCCCGTGTCCCTTGCGGGAGGTCAGGATATGCAGCGAGAGTGGCATGTTCATGTCTGCGGCCGCGGTCCAGAAGGGATCATAGTCCGGGTGGCTGTAGGGGCGGTCTTCGGGCGGTGCGCCCCAGATTAGCGCGCCCCGCAGGCCCTTCTTGGCGATCCGCTCCAGCTCGGCGATACCGGCCGGAATATCCTCCAATGTGACCGCGCCCAAGCCGACCAGCCGGTTGGGGTTGTAGCTGGTATACTCGGAAGCCCAGTCGTTAAAGGCGCTAAAGGCCGCGGCGCGCAGCTCAGCGTCTTCGAGCCCGAACAGCAACATGCCCATTGAGGTGTACATCGCTTCGGCGCTAACGCCGTCTTTATCCTGGTCCTTGAGCCGTTCGGCCGGGTCCCACACGCTCTTGGGGGCTACGCTAAAGCCCTTTTCCATGTGGGCCGGCAGCTCTTCGGCGCTCTTGCCCGAGCCAAAGAAACCCGCCACCGGAACTGGGGTGATGTTTTCACACACAAAAAACTCGCCCGGCTTGCCGTTGTTGCCCTCGACCGTGTGGGGGGCCCGGTCGCGGAATTTTTTGTCCATTCGCTCGGCCCACATATCGGGCGGCTCAACAAAGTGCGAATCTCCAGAGATAATACGGTGTGCCATGCTTGACCCTCCTTAAGAGTAAAGAATATACAAGTCCTCATGAAGGCAAAACCGGCTGAACGCTCATTCAGACGATTGACCTTCTACCCCTTTCTCTATCTCCATTAAACACTTTTCCGATTGAAGTCAAATGCTGAGAGGACCGTCATGTTCAGAACAAATCCAATTTCGTTAAAAGCGCTGCTAGAAGATGCCAACAGTGGCAAGATTCAGTTGCCCGATTTCCAACGCGGCTGGGTGTGGGAGGACGACCGGATTAGGAGTTTGCTGGCAAGCGTATCGCGCGGTTTTCCGGTTGGCGCCATTATGACGCTGGAAGCCGGTGGCGAGATACAGCTCAAAGCCCGGATGATTGAAGGCGCCAGGGACGCTCCCGAGATCGCTCCTGAAGAATTTCTGCTGGACGGACAGCAACGGTTGACCGCCCTGTTCCAGTCGCTGCTGTACCAAGGGCCGGTGGATACACATGAGAACCGCGGTCGGCGCATCAGGTGCTGGTACTACGTTGATATGCTGAAGGCAATGGACCCGAAGGTTGACCGGGAAGAGGCGATTATCAGTGTCTCGGAGGACAGAAAAAAAGCTGACCTTTCCAGGCCGGCACTGGAATACGAGCGGCATATGATACCGACGGAGAAGCTGCTGGATAGCGCGGCTTGGTTGTTCGACTACGTGAAATTCTGGAACGCCCGAGAGCACCCCAGGGGAGATCCCACCGAATTTGTTACTGGGTTCCTGAAGTCGGTAACAGATACCTTTACCAGATACGATCTGCCAGTTATCAGGTTAGACAAAGAGACGCCGAAAGAGGCGGTTTGTACTATCTTCGAAAAGGTCAACACTGGTGGCGTTCCCCTTTCGGTGTTTGAACTGGTAACGGCTATCTTTGCAGCGCAGGACGAAGCTTTCTCTCTACGAGTGGACTGGGAGGCTCGGTGCAGCCGTTTGCGTGACAAGCACAGCGTGTTGCAGGGCAGTGGCGGCAGTCAATTTTTGCAGGCCGTGGCCCTGCTGACCACACAGCAACGCCGCCGTGAGGCTATTGCCAAGGACCAGCCGCCAGACAGGGCACCGGCAGTCAACTGCAGCAAGAATGACATTCTGGGTCTGGAAGTGACGGACTACCAAAAGTGGGCTGAAAGAGTAGAAGAGGGGTTTGTGGAGGCTGCCAAGTTTCTCCACAACCAGTTCGTGTTGACCAAAAAGAACGTCCCTTATACCGCGCAGCTGGTGCCGTTGGCCACGCTGTTCGTAGAACTTGGACCGGACCTGAAAGGGGCCGATGCCATAGAGTTGCTGGAACGTTGGTACTGGTCAGGTATTTTTGGAGAAACCTACAGCGGTGCTGTGGAAACGCAGTATATCCGTGACCTGATGCAGGTTCCTGAGTGGATTCGCCGTGGCGGTCCAGAACCAACCGTGGTGAGCGAAGCCAGATTCCTTCCAGAGCGGTTACTGTCCCTGCGCACTCGCCAGAGCGCTGCTGACAAGGGGCTGTATGCGCTGCAAATGAAAAGCGGCGCCTGCGACTGGAAGTCCGCTAAGTCCCTGCTCATTACTCCCTGGCACGATGAAAATGTTGACATTCACCACATCTTTCCCAAGCGATGGTGCGACCAGAAGGGGAGACCGAGGAGTCTGTATAACTCCATCATCAACAAAACGCCCATCGACGCTAGCACGAACCGAGAGATTGGAGGGAATGCGCCATCAGCGTATCTAGGCCAGCTACAAAGCAAGATCAACGCTGACCATCTGGATCAAGTCCTGAAATCCCACTGGATTGAGCCAAACTTGTTACGCAATGACCAGTTCGACCGTTGCTTCGTGCAGCGGGGCAAAAGGATGTTGGAATTGATAGGCCAGGCGATGGGCCGGGAAATACAGGGCGGGCAGGAAGTTTTCCAGAACGCTCTAACCGAAGGGTGATACGGTAGGGGAGGCGCTGTGGGATGACTGAGGGGCCTGCCATGGCCGGTCTAGGAGCAGGCCGAGGTATTTGAGGAGGCGGACGATGTGTCCCGCCTCAGCTGGATCCATCAATATGGACCTTGCGATATGAGAACAGCCACTGTCCCTGGTATTTGACCAGTCGGTCTTCATACTCTCCGGCCATGATCACCCGGCTGCCGCCCTCTTTGGTGGTTGAGGTCAGCAACAAGAAACACTTCGAGCGGGCCGTCTCTCCGTCTACCTCGGTCAGGATATTGGTGACATAGTGGCGCAGTTTGGGGCTTTCGGCCGCGAGCCGTTTGACCTCGGTGGTAAAGCGGTCGAGTTCCCTATGGGCGTCAAATTTGCCGATCACCCCGTCAAAGACGCCGTCCGGCGCAAAACAGTTGGCCCAGCTCTGGTAGTCGTCGTGGTCAATAGCGAAATTATACCGCGCGATTAGCTCGGCGATAGCGGTTTTCTCCCGGTCGCGTTGTTCTTCGGTCATGGCCATTTCCTCCTGAACTCGCGGATCTCTGCCTCATGGGAGCGGTCATCACCGAGCACGGTCCTGCCCCCTTGTTCTTCTGCCAAACGCTGCGTATCGTAGATGCACAGCTGTAAGGCTTTGTAAAGGGGGAAGATATGGGAGTGTATCAAAAAGAGCCAGACGTGTTGCCGCACGAGGTCGACATGAACGCCGACAGCGTGGCAAAACTGAGCGCCTTATTCGGTCAAGCGGTCGAGTCCCAGGAGTTGTTCTGGGGGGCGCAACTGGCGCTCTTCCGCCACGGCAAGAAGGTGCTTGATCTCGGCGGGGGCTGGGCGCGGGCAAGCGACCACAAGCCGGTCGAGCCGGAGACGATGTTTGTACTGTACTCCTCAACCAAGGGTCTGGCCGCACTGTGTATGCATATGCTGCGCGACCGGGGGATGTTTGTGTATGACGATCTGGTCAGCACATATTGGCCCGAGTTCGCCCAGAACGGCAAGGAGCGGGCCACGATTACCCATATGCTGGGACATCGGATCGGGAATACCGTTGGCCCGGACTGGTTGACCTATAAGCAGTGGGAAGATTTTGACCAATGTGCCAGGGCGATGGAGGAGTTGGCCCCGCGCTGGACGCCCGGCGAGGCCAATGGCTATCACCCCCTCAACTACGGTTTTATGATTAATGAGCTGATGCGGCGGACGGATGGGCGCGATTGCGGGACGTTCTTTCAGCAGGAAGTGGCCACTCCGCTCGGACTCAACAGCTTATTCATCGGTCTGCCGGAATCGGAAGAAGAGCGGGTCGCGTGCGTCTATGAGGCTCCGTCCGACCGGGACTCTATCGTTGAGATGGCCAAACTCATGGGTTTTACCCCGGACGAGGAGTATTTTCGTTTTCAGCGCGACATCATGTTTGAAGAGGGGCTCGACCCCAAGGACCTGCCGTTTCCCGAGTGGGATAATATCTTTAACCGTCCCGAGGTACATCGGGTTGTGCTCGCCGGTGGGGGCGGTATTGCCGCGGCACGGGACATTGCCAAGGTGTACGCCATGCTCGCCCAGGGCGGAACCTGGGAGGGCAAACGCTTCTTGTCGCCAGAGACCCTGGAACAGAGCATTGTTCCGACGAGTGAGGCCGACGCAATTGATCGGTCTCTGCGCATTCCGGTGATCTATGGCTACGGCTGGATGCTCGGTCACCTTGCCCGTGGTGCCTCACTGCGCACCTTCGGCCATCCGGGCAAAGGCGGCCAGACCTGCGTGGCCGATCTGGACCGGGGACTGTCGTTTGCCTTTCTGAACACCGGCCAGAAGGATTATGCCGAGTTTATGCAGTTTTCAAATGAGCTTTTATCCCTGGCCCTAGAGGCGTGTGACTAGTAATGGGGTTGATCCTCTACTGGATCGGGAGGATCAGGATCACCCACACGAGGGCCAGGGAGGTCTGCTATGAAGTCTTTTGCGCTCGCGGTGTTGCTCACCAGCCTGTTGTTCGGTCTGTCTCGGGCGGCCGATCCGAACAGCACCGAACTCGCCCCTCCGCCCCTGTTTGATACGTTGGGAAGCTACCAGCACTCCATTACCACAACCTCTGAACTGGCCCAGCGCTATTTTAATCAAGGGCTGCGGCTGGTGTACGGATTTAACCACGCCGAGGCACTGCGGGCCTTTCGACACGCAGCGCGGCTTGATCCGCGCTGCGCCATGGCCTACTGGGGGCTGGCTCTGGCCTTGGGCCCCAATATCAACGCGCCGATGAACGATCAGCGCGGCCGGGAGGCGTATGCCGCAATTCAGCAGGCGATTGTCCTGGCCCGACATGCCAGCCGGCACGACCAGGCCTATATTGAAGCGCTGGCCACGCGCTATGTGGCCGAACCGGAAAGCGCCGATCGCGACGCCTTAAACCGCGCCTATGCCGAGGCCATGCGCAGCCTGTCCGAGCGCTATCCTGACGATCCCGACGCCCGGACCCTGTTTGCGGCCGCGCTGATGAATATCCGGCCGTGGGATTACTGGACACCCGACAGCCAGCCCAAAGCCAACACCCTGCAACTTGTGGCGGCTCTGGAGAGCGTTTTGGAGCGTTTTCCCGACCATATCGGGGCCATTCACTATTATATTCACGCGGTGGAAGCTTCCTCGCAGCCCGAGCGCGCTCTGCCGCATGCCCGCAGACTGGGCGTACTGAGTCCGGGCGCCGGCCATCTGGTCCATATGCCCTCACATATCTATATGCGGCTGGGGCTCTACCATGACGCGGCGCTCAGCAATATTCGGGCGATCGAGACGGACGAAGCCTATATTGAGGCCGAATCTCCCCAGGGGATGTATCCGAACATGTACTATCCCCACAACATCGACTTTTTAGGGGCCGCACAGCAGATGGAAGGACGCAGCGCAGAAGCTATCGAAACGGCCCGTAAGTTGGCCGAGCGCGTGCCGGTCGAGCTAGCCCGCCAGATTCTCCCACTCGAAGCCTGGACCGCTGCGCCGCTGTGTGCGTTGGTCCGCTTCGGCAAATGGGAGGCGGTGCTCAAGGAGCCCCAGCCTCCCACAGACCTGCGCTATTTGACCGGGCTGTGGCACTATGCCCGAGCCCTGGCCTTTGCCGCCACTGACCGGCTGGCCGAGGCCAGAGCCGAGCAGACCGCCCTCGACTCGGTACGGATGACGTTTGAGGCTGGGCGGCAAATGATGGGCCGTAACTCGGCCACCGATCTGCTCACTATTGCTTCTCGGATCGTGGCCGGAGAACTGGCGGCCAAGACGGGGAAGACCGAAGAGGCGATTCGGCAGCTGCAAGAAGCGGTTGCCGACCAAGATCGGCTGCGCTATAGCGAACCGCCGCCTTGGTATTATCCGGTCCGCCAATCGCTCGGGGCGGTGTTGCTTGACGCTGGTCGGCCGGCCGAGGCCGAGGTCGTCTACCGGGAGGATCTCCGACGCAATCCCGACAACGGTTGGTCGCTGTACGGGCTGGCTCAAAGCCTCCGCAACCAAGACAGAACCGTCGAGGCTAGGCGGGTCGAACAGGCGTTTCAGCAGGCCTGGGCGCAGGCCGATATTAAGCTGAGCGCGTCTCGATTCTAAGCCCGGCGGCACACAGGAGCACGGTATGCCAAGCACTCTTCTCGGGATTTCCGGTAGTCTCACGTCCGGCGGCAGTACCCGCGCCCTTGTTGACCAGGTGCTGCGGGCGGCCAAAGGATCTTCTCCTGATATGACCACCACGGTGGTCGATCTGCGGGACGTCACGCTGTCTTTTTGTGACGGCCGACCCCTGGACGATTATCCGGACGACACCCCGCAGGTGGTCGAACGGATTCAGGCTGCGGACGCGTATGTGATCGGCACGCCGATTTATCGTGGCTCGTATACCGGGGCACTGAAAAATCTGCTCGATCACATTCCGGTCGAGGCGTTGATGGGCAAGGTCGCCGGCCTCGTCGGCAACGCTGCCTCTGATCATCACTATCTGAGCATTGACCAAGAGCTGCGTCCGGTCCTGATGTGGTTTAATATGCATCTCGTGCCGGGCAGCGTCTATGTACGCAGCAATCAGATGCAGGGCAAACAGATTATCGATGAACGTGTTCAAGAACACCTGCGTCAGCTCGGTCAAGCCGTCGTCAGCCTCCACCGCGGCGTGGCGGTCGCCGCCGGGGGCCCACCGCCGCTGAGCCGGTGGGCAGGCCGACGCGGATAGACCCTAGCTGAACGACAGCAAAGGAGGAATCCGTATGCGTTTTGTCATCTTTGGTGCCGGAGCGGTCGGCAGCGTGATCGGGGCTCACCTGAGCCAGTCTGGGGCCGATGTGTTACTCATCGGCGACGGGCCGCACGTGGACAAAATCAGGTCTGACGGACTAAAGCTGTTTGGTCGCTACGGTGAGTTTGTCTCCCATCCAGCCGCCTGCTGCACTCTCGACGAGTGGGACTGCACCCCCGATGACGTCGTTTTCTTAGCCGTGAAAACCTACGATACCCCGGTGGCGCTCGAACAGCTAGCGGCCAAAGTTCCGGCCGAGACCCCCATTTTTTGCTTCCAGAACACGATGAGTAATGAGGAAATGGCAGCCGAGCAGTTTAGCCGGGTGTACGGGGTCGCACTGCATCTGGGCGCCCGGTATGTCTTCCCTGGCGAGGTCAGCCACCTAGGCGGCAATACGCTAGTGGTCGGACGTTATCCCGAGGGACAGGATGAGACGGCCGGGACGGTTGTTGCCGCCCTGAACAGTGCTGGCCGAGAAGCCATTCTGACCGACACCATCGTTCCCTATAAGTGGGCCAAATTCTGTGTCAATCTGCTCAACAGCCCGCTGGCTATTCTGGGCCTGTCCGGGGCTGAGGCCATGAATAACCTCGACACGCGCCTCTTCCTGGCCGAGGTCTTTGACGAGGCTCACCAGGTCTTGTCAAAAGCCGAGACCCCAATGCAGATTCTGCCCGGCGACCGTCCGCTCCCGCAGATGGTCGAGTGGCTGCGGGGCGAGTATACGCCCAAGTCACTGCCCGACCGTAGCCAGCAGGTATTCCCGTCCATGTGGCAGGATATCTACTGCCGCCGCGGCCGGACCGAGGCGCGCTACTTAAACGGCCGGATCGCCGCCCTGGGTCAGCAGCTTTCGATCAACACGCCGATCAACGCCCTGCTGCCCGGCGTTGTTGACGGCATGGCCGAACGCCGGGAGCTGCCCGGAACCTACGCCTTGTCGGATTTGTACCGAATGTTGGGGCGCGAAATTCAAGACAGGAGGAGCATATGAAACTGCTGGCCTTTATGGGTGTTGGCAAAATTGGCATTGTGGAAAAGCCGATTCCCGAACCTGGTCCAAATGACGCGGTTATTAAAACGACCGGCTCGTTGATCTGTACCTCGGACGTTCATAATGTGCGGGGGACGATTCCCTTGCCCGAAGGCCGCGGTCTGGGGCACGAGAGCGTTGGCACGGTCTACAAACTCGGCACTCAAGTGCGTCAACATAAAGAGGGCGATCGGGTGGCGGTCAGCGCGATTACGCCGTGCGGATGCTGTCAGCACTGCCAGCGAGGCTTTACCTCACAGTGTGGCGGGATGCTGGGCGGCTATAAATTCACCAATGCCCGCGACGGCAATCTGGCCGAGTACTTCCTGGTTAACGACGCCGACTATAATCTGGCCCCTATTCCGGACACGCTCAGCGACGAGCAAGCCCTGTACACCACGGATATGATGTCAACCGGCCTTGCCGGAGCTGAGCACGCCAACATCCCGGTCGGTGGTACAGTCGCCGTGTTTGCCCAGGGCCCGGTCGGACTATGCGCAACCGCAGCTTCGCGCTTGGTCGGAGCCGGGCTGGTGATAGCGGTCGAGTCCAAACCCGACCGCCAGGAGCTGTCCAAACGCATGGGGGCGGATATTGTTGTCGATCCCGGTCAAGGCGATGCAGTTGAACAGATCATGGACCTGACCGAGGGAGTGGGGGTGGACTCGGCCATTGAGGCTGTCGGACTGCCGGTAACTTTTGAGAACTGCATTAAGGCGACCAAACCGGGCGGGGTGATCTCAAACATCGGCTACCACGGTGAGGCGGGTGACTCGCTGCGCATCCCCTTGCCCGAGTTCGGTCTCGGCATGAGCGATAAAACGATTCGGACCGCTCTGTGTCCGGGTGGCCGAGAGGTCACGAGCCGTTTGCTGCGTCTGCTGGAGACCGGTCGGATCAATCCGACCCTGTTGACCACCCACCGGTTTCCGTTTGCCGAGATCGAGACCGCTTTCCACATGATGGAAGTCAAGGCTGATAACATCATCAAGCCGCTGATTACCTTCTAGATGGCTGTCGTGTGTGTTGACCGCAAGCGCCCGTTTCTGGGCTGTGTGGTCTGTCTCGTGTGTCTGTTGACGACCGCAGCCCATGGTGAAGAGCGGCTGGAGGATGGCCTGACCCTGTTCGAGCAGCGCCGCTGGACCGAAGCTCAGCGGTTTTTTTTCGACCTGCTGAGCCGCCGCCCGACTGATGCACGGGCGCACTTTTACCTGGGACGGATCGCGTTTAGCCAACAAGACTATGACAGTGCGGTAGCCCGGTTCGAGACCGCGATCGGGCTCCAGAAACACAACGCTCGCTTCCACCTATGGCTCGGCCGCGCCTACGGCCGTCAGGCCCAGCACGCCTTTGTGTGGCAGCAGTTCTGGTTGGCCCGAAAAGCGTGCCGCCAGTTTGAAATCGCGGTGGCGCTCGACCCGGACAGTGTCATCGCGCGCTGGGATCTGATGGAGTACTATCTGAAAGCGCCCGGTTTCCTAGGCGGCGGCCGGGACAAGGCCGAAAGACAGGCCCGCGAGATACAGCGGCGTGATGCTGCTGAGGGAAAAAAAGCTTGGCGACTTATTAATGAGGCCGAATCCCGGTCCGAATAGGGCGTACACAGCACTGGCTAGGGCTGCTCCGCTGCTGTCCGCCTCAGGCGGACTTCGTGCGTCGCATGGGCGCATTGATCACCATCTCGGCCGGATTGTTCTCGTGGATAAAGTCGATGCGGACATTAGAGGAGTCAACCGGAAGATGGCGACTGATGGTAGTCAGAATATCTTGGTGCAGAGCCTGCATCTGTTCGGGCGACAGACCTAAGCGGTCGGAGACCAGAACGGTCAGCAAGCGGTGTTTCGCCTGCTCCTTGCTCTCGTTGTTGCCCCAAAAGCGCTGAACGAGCTTGCCTAAGGCCATGGATCATCTCCTAAAGAAAAATTTCCCGAGGCGCTGCATCATCCCTTGACGTCCATTTAGCTCTGGAATAGGCACGTTTTCGCCGAGGAGGCGTCTCACGATACGGTTGTACGCTTGTCCCGACCCGGCGTGCTCATTGAGAACGACGGGCGTCCCTCTGTTGCCGGCGATCACGACTTCTTCGTCTTCGGGCACAATACCCAACAGATGGATAGCCAGAATATCCAACACATCCTGTTGGTCAAGCATATCCCCCCGCTTGACCATCTCTGAGGACATGCGGTTGATGATCAACTGTAGGTTGTCGTCTAGTTCGTTTTGTAACAGTCCAATAACCCGGTCGGCGTCGCGGATCGGCGAGACTTCCGGGGTGGTGATGACAATCGCCTCGTCGGCTCCGGCAACCGCATTCCAAAAGCCCTGCTCGATACCGGCCGGACAGTCAATCAGAATAAAGTCGAAATTTTCTTTGAGTTGGCCGACTAGTTCCCGCATCTGGTCGGGGTTGACGGCATCTTTCTTATCGATCTGGGAGGCTGGCAGCAGGCTGAGCTCGGGCACGCGCTTGTCCTTTACCAGTGCTTGGTGTAGTTTACACCGCCCGCACACCACATCGACCAAGTTGTAGACAATCCGATTCTCCAAGCCGAGGATGATATCAAGATTGCGCAGCCCGATGTCTCCGTCAATCAGCACGACTTTGCGGCCGTGCTTGGCTAGACCAATACCGATACTGGCCGTAGCGGTCGTTTTTCCCACCCCACCCTTGCCTGAGGTCATGACAATAACTCGTCCGCTCATGACACACAGCCTCCTATAGCTTCCCCTGATGCGGGACAATCACAATTTGTTCGTAATCGATATAAGCCACTTCCGGCTGCTGGACGCGCCGTCGCTGCTTGAGGAGGTTGTCCTCTGCACGGGCAATGAGCGGTCCGATCCGGAGCTGGAGCGGAGTCAGATTCAGTGCGATGACGACCGCAGTCTTATTATCAGGATAACCGGCGTGGACCATGCCCCGGACCGTTCCGAAAACGATCACATCCCCGCCAGCCAGAATTTCGGCCCCCTGGTTTATGTCACCGACCAGAACGACATCGCCGTCAAAGGTCTGTTTCTGGCCGGAACGCAGGTTACGTCGTAAATACAGGGCATTTCCGCCTGGCGTGGTTCGCTCATTCCGTTGGGTGTTCGGGGTGAGCGGCGGCAGGCTCTCGCGGACCGGCAGGCCCTCCCTGTACAGGATTTCGCGACTCTCCTGGAGTGTGGCCACCGCGTAACGCGGCAACAGCCCTTCACGTAAAAGGAGTTCTTTTAAACGATCCCAGTCCTGTTTCTGAATGAGACGGCTACCAAAGTGCAAAATGACCGGCGAATCGCTAAAGAATCCGTTTGCCCGCGACAACTCTTCCTCGGCCGCGCTGAGGACTTCCACAAACTCGACTTGGTCATTAAATAGAAAAGTCGGTCCACTCTTCAGACCCTTAATACTGAAGAGCGGCGCACCTGCCCCAGACACACCTGCCTCCCTCCAACCGGTCTTTTCTCCAATCCGCCTTGCCCGTCTTCGAAGTGGGGCCTTGCGGCATGCAGTGAAATAAGAATTGACAATAGCAAAAAAACTGCTCCTCTACAACATCTCGTGGTTTCCCCCCCAGTCTGCTTCCGATCCAGTGGTCGGCCGGTCCGAGCCCCTTGCAGGCTGAGTACCAGTACGCTATAGAAACGATCCCTAAGGAGCTGACCCTGAGGTAAGGAATATGCATCGAGAGCGCGACAAAGAAATTCGACGTCGTCGCCAGCGTCGGGCCAAGGCCCGTAAGCGCCGAATTAAAGAGCTGAAACAGCAGGCGACCAAAGAAAAAGCCTGAGCTTTTACCGGACTCAGGCTCTCTTCCTTCTTTCTCATTCTCTGCTCCCTCCAAGCGTTCATGAAATCGATCTTAATCCGATAGTCCGACCGGCTGGGTGCCCTTGCTGCTTCCCCGTCCGTGCCGCTGCTGCTGTTGCGGCTTGCGCTGTCAACCGTGCTCGTGTTCGGCAACAACGACTGGGGCCGCCTCTACCGGCCTGGACTGCACGATGGCGTCACGGTGGATTACCTGACGGTGGCCGTAAATCTGTCCCCGGCGCACAATTTCGTGGGCTTCTTCCGGCAACTCCTGACGGCCGACGGCACGCTTACCTACTGAGCCCTATAAGTCGGTTCCCCCTTGGAGGCTACCTGCTGCTCAAGCTGGCCATGCTGCCGTTTGCCGTGGACCTGTCGGGCCAAATCTATGCCGCCCGGCTCGTGATGCTGGGGGGCTTCGCGGGCGGCGCCGTGCTGGCCTACCTGTCCCGGCTTACGGGCCAGCGGTGGATTGCGCTGACCGCGACGCTCCTGCCGTTTTCGTCGTTTTATTTCCTCTACTGCTAACGATATGGTGTGCACCAAGGTGGGGATGGACCTCACCGGCGTGCTGCTGACTTTCCACGGCATGGTGTTTTTCGTCCAAGAAGGGCGCTTCCGGCAGTTGCTGGTCAAGACGTGTCTAGCGCTGCTGATCGGGTGGCATGTCTGCGCCCTGCTCCTGCCGTTCATCGGGCTGGGCGTGGTGCGGGAGGCGTGGACGGTGCGCGCTAGGACCGGCCGGGGGGGGGGGTACGCCGGCCGTTACTGCAGGACTCTCTAGTCGGTATCTGAGACTGGGGGCCGTGGCGTTCTTTTTTGGCCTGACGCTCCTCACAGGTAATCTTGTCAATGAATACAATACTGGACACTGAACGGCGAGACCCGCTTGACGGAACTGCCATCCTTCAGATCCGCACGGGATGACTGGACTTGGACGCCACCTTATAGAGCTCGCTTGGCTAACGATGGCTTGGCTAACGAGGTCGCCTGGCCGCACTTTCTGGAATATCAGTTCCACCGCCTTGGCCGTCAGTCTGTTCCCTACGCCGTGTCTGCCGCCGTAGACATCGGCAGATGGCCGACGAGTCCCTTTCCGTCGCGGGGCATCCTCATCGCCGTGGTTATGTGTGCCGGGTGTCTGCTTGGGCTGGGGATTGTTCGCCACAAGCTGCTGGTAGCGACCCTCTTCCTGTTCGGCTTCTGTTGGGCGCTGCCGATGCGCTACAACGCGGCTTTCTACGAATACGAAGCCCTGTTCTACACCGGCATTCCGCTGCTGTTCTTCTCGCTGGCCTTGCAGGCCCTCCACCGGCTGGGCGGCAGCCGGCTCATAGTCGGCCTAGCTTGGGGGGCGTTGGGGATCTTCGTCTTTTCTGTCGTCTGGATGGCTGCGTTCGGCCCCACGGCTGAGGCGGCCGCTTTCCAGCGGGCGGTGATGGCTGACTTCAAGGTAGTTCGCCACCTGACGACCGGGAAGACGGTCTTCGTACCCAAAGCCCGGCCCGGTCTGGAAACCGAGCTGGAGTTGTTCTACCTCGCGGGCCGCGTCTTTGTCGCTAAGCCCGCGCAGGGCTTGGCCGACTTCGTGGTGAGTGCGACGCGTAAGCCCGGCCCGACCCTCCTGACGCCAGCAAGCCGCTATATATTCCTTTACGCCTAGTCAAGCCGAGTATAATGAGATGGTTGGGGCCGGACAGAGCTTCCAACCCCCTCCGCATGCGGGGGCTCGCTGAGCCGGGAGTCCACGCCCGGTGGGCCGTCAGTTGGCCTGCTCGGCTCTGTCAAGTCAGCGTCCCGGCCGGCCGTTGTGGATCGTGCCGTACATCGCCCTGGTGTTTCTTGGCGGCGTCCAACTCGTGCTGATAGGCGTACTTGGTGAATACGTGGTGTATCTCCGGCGAGGTAAAGTGCCGCCCGCTTTTTTTAAGGAACGGTTGGGTGGGCCCCCAAGCCGGTTCCCAGCGCTGTTCGGCAAAGTGGTGGATCGCTTGTTGACCGCGCTTTCGGCCTCTCCCTCGCCCGCCAAGGCCACTGTGGCGGGCCGCCGTTTCCTGCTCATGCGGCGCTGGTCAAAGGCCGTTTCCAGTCAGCTCCATAAGGAAAGGGGAGGGCTATATCCCCCATGTCCACATGTTGCCTCGACCGCTTGACGTTGTTTCCGGCCGCGCGCAGCCGCCGACTCTGGCGGCTGCCGGGCTGTGGCGCTGTATGGGTGGACAACCGCGCAAGTCGTCGTCGGTGCGCTTCACATCCGTTGGGCGAACACCGGGGTCCTGGACAGGGGCTATAGTAGGCCCCGCTGGGTACATTCCGAGATCCTGCGCTACCTGCAGGCCCATCCTCTCAACGGGCTCGTGTACAGCAACGAAACCACACTCACGTATCTGCACAATACCGACACCGCGACCTATTGCTGGATGCCCAGAAGTCATCCGCCTGGCGATATCCTCAGCACCCCTGCGGCTCCCGGGAGCAAGGAGCGGTTGGGCAGGTGGCTGGAAAAAGTGCCGAACGGCACCTGGGTAATGTGGTTCAACAGCTGGTGGAACCTGAAAACGTTCGACTACAGGGCCGCTGACCTACGCGTCTCTCTGGACTTGGAGGTCGTGGCGGTGTTGGCCGACGGCGCCCTCTTCCAAGTCACCCGGGGCTCCCGGCCCGCGCACCCCTATCGGGCCGCGTACGCGGCCCTCGTCACCAGCACGCCGGCCATCCGTTCCACCTTCGACCTCTATCGCCATAGCACCACGCCGACCTATCTCAAGGCGCCCTGTACGGCAGCGGACGTGCAAACACGCTTCTTCCGACACCTCTTCCCTGCAGCCTCACGGAGCTCACCGGAAGGAGGCTGGTTTCGAGGGCCAGGCTTTTGCTTTCTCGGACTACGGCGTCCTCCTAGACAACACGGGCCAGGCTGCCGGGAGGGCCCTGCTCACCATCGTGACGCTTGGCAAGGGAGAGGGGACCCGCAGCCAAGCGGCCCTCGTGCGGGCTGCCGGCACCAGGCCCGCAGCCGCTTCCCTGTTGACGCAAAGGCGGGCAGCGGGTAGCCTGCCCCGGTGTCCGCATCCCACTGCCTCCAGCACGCGCGCCTTGCCCCGCTGGCGGCGCCTCCCGTTCTGGGCCCTGGCGCTGATGGGAGGCGTGCTGTTCGCCGGCGTCGGGGTGGCGGTGCTGGACGACTACGGCGTCGGAGCGGATGAGTTCGCCGAGCGCCGCACGGCCCGCGCCACCCTGGCCTATATCTCGGGTGCGGCTCCCGAGATCGCCACCAAGAAAAGCCACGAGCGCTTCTACGGCATGGCCTTCCAACTGCCGGTGCTGCTGCTTGAGCAGGCGCTGGGCCTGGACGACAGCCGGCACATCCTCCTCCTGCGCCATCTGCTGACCCACCTGGTCTTTGTGGCCGGCGGCGTGTGTTGCGGCGGGCTCGTCTTCCGGCTGTACGGCCGCCGCCTGCCGGCCCTGGTCGCCCTGCTGCTTTTTCTCCTCCATCCCCGGCTCTACGCCCATTCTTTCTTTAACCCGAAGGACATTCCCTTCCTGGTGCTGGTCATGGTGGCGTTGGCGCTCACCCACCGGGCCTGCCGGAAGGACACGCTGGGCGCTTTCGCCCTGTGTGGCCTGAGTGTGGGGCTGGCCATCAATCTGCGGATCTTTGGCTGGATGTTGGTGCCGGCGGTCCTTGCCCTGCGGGCCGTGGACGCCTTCCTCGCCCCCCCCCCCCCCCCCCCCCCCGCAGCGCCGCCACATCTTTCTGACCAGTGTGGCCTTCGTGGCCGCCGCGGGCGTGACCGTGTACGCCACGTTACCGGTGTTGTGGGCCAATCCGCTCCGCCTGCTGGACGCCGTGACGACGCTTGCGCAGCTCCCGGTCCGCACCGAGCTGTTCCAGGGGCAGCTGGTCCGGTTGGATCCCCTACCGTGGGCGTACCTGCCGACCTGGTTTGGCCTCACCGCCCCCCCGCTGACCCTGCTCCTGGGGGGGATCGGGATCGGGAGGCTCTGCTGGCAGGGCCTCCGCCACCCCCGCCGGCTGCTGCGTGATGGGGAGGGGCGTTTCGGCCTGCTGCTACTGGGCTGTCTGGTGGGGCCGGTGGGGGTGGTGCTCGTCTTGGAGGCCCACACCTACAATGGCTGGCGCCACCTGTACTTTCTGTGGGCTCCGTTCTGTGTGCTGGCGGCGATGGGCCTGCAGGCGCTGCATGGGCCCGCACGGGGGCCGGCCGGCGTGGTGGCGCCGGGCGACCGTGTCTGGCGGCGTCGGGCTGGGCCTGGCCGCGGTGGTGGGGGCGATGGTCTCGCTCCACCCGCACCAACAGGTCTATTTCAACGTCCTGGGGACTCGCACGCCGCCGGGGCAGCGGTACGATATGGACTATTGGCAGGTGGCGTACCGGCAGGGCCTGGAATATCTGCGCGCCCGCTTCCCCGCCGCCACGTTGTATGTGCAGCACGACGGCCCGGCGCGGGGCGTCGTGCGGAACCGGGCGATCCTGCCCGCGGCGGACCGGGCGCACCTTGTGGTGACGGATGATGAGCGGGCCGAGTTTTTCTTCTACGAGGGCGCCCCCTGGGGGCTGTCCTCACAGGGCCTCCCCGCGGTTCCCGCCCGCCCTTCCTGGCAGGCCTATGGCAGTCCCCTGCTGACTATTGTGGCGCCTCACCTGGTGTGGGGCGCCGGCCGGCGGCCGACGGCAGCGGCCTACCGGGCGGCCTACCAGGCGGTCGTGGCCGCCGGCCCCCCGGTGGCCCGGGCGCCGTGGGCCCTCTCTCTCCACAACGGGGCGCTCTATTACATCAAAGAGGCGTGCCGGCCGGCCGAGACCGCTGCCCGGTTCTTTCTGCACCTGGTGCCGGTGGCCGAGGCCGATCTCCCGCAGCACCGACGTCCGCATGGGTTTGCCACGCGGGACTTCGTTTTTGCCTGGTGGGGGAGGCGCGTTGACGGCCGGTGCCTGGCCCAAGTGCCCCTCCCGTCCTACCCGATCGCCCGGATTAAGACCGGGCAGGTCAGGGTCGGTACAAGGCTGTGGGCAGTCGAGGTTCCCGTCGGCCAGGAGCCGCCTGCGCCGCCGGGTTGACCGGGGACGACGGCTCCCCCGCCCGCCCGGTCCGTTGATCCTCATGAGAGCCTCTGTCGCTTCACCCCCCGCCCGCTGTCGGCCCACCGGGCTTCCCCTGCTGGGGGCCTCGCAGGCTGGCACGCCAGCTCACCTCTGGGGTGGCGTTGTACGTAGACGCAATCACCGACAGTGCTGTGGTTGAATATTCTCTGGGAATGGGGGTAGGGCGCCCTGCCCCTGGAGGGCTGGCTGCTCCTCGCGCTGGTGACACTCACTACCACGCTCCTCCCGCTTCGCGCCCTGTTCTCATTCGTGCCTCCTCGACGAGGAGACTCCCCGGGTCGTAGCGGTCCTGCTGCATATTCGACGGGTTTGCCCTGGTGTATCCTGGGCTGCTCCTCGTGGCCCTCATGCTGGGGCGGACATATTTCGGCATTCATGTCAGGTACTTGACCCCGCTCTATATTCCCCTCCTCGTCGTAGGGGGAGGCGTGCTCGACCGCTTCCTCCGCTCTGAAAGGCTTTTTAAGATACAATGGGACTCTCCACGCATTTCCGCCTAGTGGATGCGGTGGCGACACTCTTCCAACACCCGACTCTAGTTTCCAACTTGTTCCTATGATAGAGGGACCGGAGCAGAGGGGGGCAGTGCGGCCTTGAGTACGGAGGCACGCTGAGCCGGGAGTCCGCGCCTGGTGGGCCCGTTCCGCCAAGGCGACGTCCCGTCCAGCCACCGTGGTTCACCGGCGCACTGTCCAGAATGCCGGTGGACGACTGCGACCTGCAGCCTTTGCGGATTGGCTGGAATACTGGGGACCATGGATCAAACGAGTCAGTTCGGCTCTTCCTATGCTGGCGCCGGCGTGGACAGTGCCAAGGCCGACAACGGTCTCAGCCGTTTACGTACCTGGATCGAGAAGACCTTTGCCTTCAATCCTCAGGCACGCCCGCATTTGCCGCTGGGCTATTTTGCCAACGTGGTCCGTCTTGAGGACCTCAACTTGGGGATTGGGTTTACCACCGACGGGGTTGGCACCAAGCTCTTGGTGGCCGAACTGCTGGAGAGATACGACACGGTCGGCATTGATTGCATCGCCATGAACGTCAACGACCTGCTGTGCGTTGGCGCTAGTCCAGTCTCTTTTGTTGACTATCTGGCCGTCGAAGAGGTTCAGCCGGACATGCTTGACGCCCTTGGTAAAGGCTTGCACCGCGGGGCCGAACTGGCCAGGATCAGTATCGCCGGAGGAGAAATCGCCCAACTACGAGAGATGATCCGTGGTGCCCAGGTCGGCACCGGCTTTGACCTGGCCGGTGCCGCGATCGGCACGGTAGCGCTCGACCATCTGATTATCGGCCAAGATGTCGAGCCTGGAGATGCCCTGGTCGGCTTGGCCAGTAGTGGCATTCACAGCAATGGTCTGACCCTGGCCCGCCGGGTGCTGGAGGCCGATACGCCGTCTAGTCTGGACCGTCATCTGCCCGAGTGTGGCCGAACGGTGGGCGAGGAGTTGCTTGAACCGACCCGGATCTACGTGCCCGAAGTCGGCGCCCTGCTAGCGGCCGATACGCAGGTCAAGGCGCTGATGCACATTACCGGTGACGGGTTTCTGAACCTGAGAAGGCTTGCCGCGCCCGTTGGCTTTCGAATTGAAGCGCTGCCCGAGCCGCCGCCCATTTTTACGGTCCTCCAAGACCTGGGCAAGCTGAGCGATGCTGAGATGTTCCAGGTCTATAATATGGGCGTTGGGCTATGCGTGGTCGTGCCCGAGACGGAGGTGGATCATACCATCGCCGTCGCTACTCAGCACGGGAGCCGCGCCTGGCGGCTTGGTACGGCGATTGCCTCAGCCCGGCGCACAATCAGTATTGAGCCTCGTCGCTTGACCAGTCGAGATGGGCAGTTTGTGCGGAGCTGACAAACAATGCCACCTAATTTAGACGCGCTCAATAGAACCTCGCTGTTGGTGCTGACCGTCAGAGGCCGCAAGACGAACCGGCCGTATACAGTGCAGGTGTGGTTTGCGGTCGGCCGGGACAAGATTTATGTCACCTCGGGCCGGGGCTCGAACGCAAGTTGGGTGAAAAATCTGCGCCACAACCCTGATGTAGAACTGCAAATCGGCACCACCCGGCTGCGTGGAAGAGGGGCCTGGCTTGACCCGGCAACGGTCGAAAGCGAGGTATTGCCGCGCTTTTTCCGTAAATACCGGCTGGCCCGTCTTCTGGGCTGGGTCGGCGTCTGGTACAGGGAAAAATTCGCCTTTGCCATCACCCCGCTTGACCATTAGGCGGTCAGGCGATCCAAGCGGTGGTAAAAATCCAGCAGGGCCGGAAAGCGTTCAAGCGCGGCTTTGGTCTCGGGCGAGACCTTGGCGCGTAAAAAACTGAGTTGGCCAAAGATTGCCAAATCGGCCATGCTCGGCCGCTCAACACCTAAAAAGAACGGTCCGTGTCCTAAGACGGCCACCAGGTTGGCCAGGTGGCCGTCGAGTTCGGCCTGGAGGACCTCAATGGGGAGCCGACCCGTTCCCTGAGCCCGAACCTGAGCGGCGATCAGGCGCGGCACCACCATCCGTACCAGCGGCCGTGCCAGGAGCGGCATGTTTTGCTGAACGAGCCGAACCGTACGGACGACGTTGGCCGGAATCGTCCAACGAAACGCCATGCCGTACCAGTACAGCGACTCATCCGCCCAGTCTTCGAGTAGCTGCTGGTGGACCGCCACGGACGGATCTGAGTCCAGGAGAGGAGGGGTTGGCTTGTAGACGTTTAGCGCCCGTAGGATCAGGGTCGAATCGAACAGGCGTTGGCCGTCTAAATCAAGCGCCGGCATTTTGCCGGTGGTCGGGTTGTGGCGGCGAATATCCCGGAGCAGGCGTGGCTGCTGGAGCTGGAACGGGAGCCCTTTGAGCAGCAGCCCGCGATAGACCTTCTCCACAAAGGGCGAGGTCCGCACCCCGTACAGAATAATCGCCATACTCGGTCCTAGTCGCGCAACCCGCGGAAAAAGGCCCGGATATCGTCGATCAGCAGGTCCGGTTTTTCCATGGCCGCAAAATGTCCGCCGGCCGGCATGGTCGTCCAGTGGGTGACATTGTAGGCACGTTCGGCCCACTCGCGCGGCGGCCGGGCGAGCTCTTTGGGAAACGCGGCAATGCCGGTCGGGACACTCACCCGCTCATCTCGCCCCAGCCGCCATGGGTGGTGGCGTTCCTCGTAATACAGGCGGGTTGACGAATGAATCGTCTGGGTCAGCCAGTAAATCATAACATTGGTCAACAGTTGGTCTTTGGTATAGGACCGCTCGGGGTCGCCTCCACAGTCGCTCCAGGTCCGAAACTTCTCTACAATCCAGGCGCACAGGCCAACCGGAGAATCGTTCAGCCCAAAGGCCAAGGTCTGGGGTTTGGTCCCCTGAATACCTTGGTAGCCGGTTTCTTCACGTCGCCAGTCGTCCATCTCTTTGAGCCAGGCTTGCTCGGCCTCAGACAAATTTTGGCGGTTGGCCGGGTGGGGGGCGAGGCCGACCATATTGAGATGGATGCCGATCAGGTTGTGGGGAGAAGCAAAGCCTAAACGGGACGTGATCATGGCCCCCCAGTCCCCGCCCTGGGCTCCGTAGCGACGATAGCCCAATACCTCGCTCATCAGCCTGGCAAACCAGTCGGCTATGCAACTGACATTGACCCGCCGCTGCTGGGTCGGGGCCGAAAAGCCATAGCCGGGCAGTGAGGGGACGACGAGATCAAAGGCGTCGGCTGGATCTCCGCCGTGGGCCGCGGGGTCGCTGAGCGGCCCGAGCACCTCCATAAACTCATAAAACGAGCCGGGCCAGCCGTGCGAGACAATCAGCGGCAGCGGCTTGGGTCCCTTGCCTTTGATATGTATAAAGTGGACCTGTTGGCCGTCGAGGTCGACGCGAAAATGCGGCCACTGATTGATGCGCCGTTCCTGGGCGCGCCAGTCATACTCGGTCTGCCAATACTCGACGAGCTGTTTGAGATAGGCTACGTTCATCCCATAGTCCCACTCTGAGCCGGGGATTTCTCCGGCTGGCCAGCGGACCCGGTCGAGGCGCAGACGCAGATCGGTCAGCGCTGCCTCGGGAATGTCGATGCTAAAAGCTCGGGGGGTGGGCATGGGTTTCTCCTTATATTTTCATATTTTAGGTGTGGCGTTTGAGGCGTTTTGCTCGCTCGTCCATCTGTTCCCGAATTCTCTTCTCATGGCCTCTGGCGCTGGGTTGGTAATAACGCCGATCGGTCAGGGCGTCGGGCAAATGTTGCTGATCGATAACGGCATCGGCATAGTCGTGAGCGTACTGATAGCCCTTGCCGTAGCCGAGGCTCTGCATCAGTGTGGTCGGGGCGTTGCGCAGGTGCAGCGGCACAGGGAGGGAACCGTGCTGTTTGACGTCGCCAAGCGCGGCCATCATCGCTGCATACGAGGCGTTCGATTTTGGTGCGGTAGCCAGATAGGTGGCGGCTTGGGCGAGCGGGATGCGGGCCTCGGGCAGACCGACAAAATGCACCGCGTCTTTTACCGCAACGGCCAAGGAGAGAGCCTGCGGGGCGGCGTTGCCGATGTCCTCGGCGGCAAAGATGACCATCCGTCGGACAATGAAGAGCGGGTCTTCGCCGGCCTCCAGCATGCGCATCAGCCAGTACACGGCCGCATCCGGATCGCTTCCCCGCAGGCTTTTGATAAATGCCGAAATGACATTGTAGTGCCCTTCGCCGCTCTTATCGTAGCGCAGCGCTTTGTGCTGGGCGGCTTCTTCGACCAGACTCAGATTGAGCCGGCTGAGCCGCTTCTGCACGGCTAGACCGGCCGCCACTTCGAGGCTGCCGAGCGCAATCCGGGCGTCGCCCTGACCGTGCTGGACCAGAAAGTCGACACTCGCCTCATCGGCGCTCAGGCCGAGCGTGCCTAGGCCGCGCTCAGTGTCGTGCAGAGCGCGGTTCAGAATGGTCTTCAACTCGTCCGGGCCGAGCGCCTCAAGCACCAGCACCCGGGTGCGGGACAGCAACGGCGGGATCAACTCAAACGAGGGGTTTTCGGTTGTCGCGCCTAGCAGGATGATCAGACCCTGTTCGACGTGGGGCAGAAACGCGTCTTGTTGAGCTTTGTTAAAGCGGTGGATTTCATCCACAAACAGAACGGTCGGAGTGCCGTGGTGCTGTTGCTGCTGCTGGGCCTGGCCGAGAATCTGGCGCAGCTCCTTAACCCCCGACAACACGGCCGAAAACGACGCAAACGGCGCGCCGACCGCCCTGACGAGGAGATCGGCGAGGCTTGTCTTCCCGCTGCCCGGTGGGCCCCACAGAATCAGTGACGAGAGGCTGCGGCGTTCGATCATCTGGCGCAGCAAGCGACCCGGACCGAGCAGGTGAGCCTGGCCCACGTACTCGTCAAGGGTGTGGGGGCGCATCCGTTCGGCCAGAGGGGCTTTTTCGGCCGCCGCCTTTGCGGCACTATGAGCAAACAGATCTGGGGGCTGAGTCGGCATAGCGATCTCATTATACGCCAGGCGAACAGAAAAACAGGTAGGGGCACCCCTGTTCGGCGGACACGAGGCCGCGACGGATATGCAAAACATTGGGAAAAACATCGGGCTGGTCATAAAACGCAACCAGCCGGAAGTCGCCGCTCTGGGCCGTAAGGTGGTAGCCTGGCTTCAGCAACACGGCAAGACCATTTGGGCCGAAGACAACACCAGTCACGAGATCGGTCTCAGTCGGGGCTGGCGTAAGGTCGAAATCATGGAACACGCCGACCTCACCATTGTGCTCGGCGGCGACGGGACGCTGCTGAGCGTTGCCCGGCGGACCAATCAGCGTGAGGTCCCTATCCTCGGGGTCAATCTGGGTGATCTGGGTTTTCTGACCGAAACAACGACCGATGAACTCCTGGCCACCCTGGAGCGGGTGTTGGCGGGAGACTTTGAGGTCGAGCGTCGTAGCTTATTACAAACAACGCTGACCCGTGACAACGAACCGGTCGGCGTGTTCCAGGTCCTTAACGACGTGGTGATTAACAAAGGCGCGCTGGCCCGCATCCTCGACCTCGAAACCTGGGTCGGTCAGCAATATTTGTGCACCTACAAAGCTGACGGCCTGATCGTTGCCACACCGACCGGTTCGACCGCCTATTCCCTATCGGCAGGCGGCCCAATTATTGACCCAGCCGTTGGGGTAGTCGTCCTGACCCCAATCTGTCCCCACACCCTCACCAACCGGCCGATTATTCTGTCCGACCAAACCGATATCCACGTCATCCTGCAAACCGCGGAAGAAGATGTCATCATGACTCTGGACGGCCAAGAGGGCTACCCACTCAAGGGTGGCGATCGAGTCAGCATTACACGCTCTGACATGACCGTGTCCTTGATCAAGTCTCCCCATCGGACCTATTTTGACGTGCTCCGCAACAAGCTGCGCTGGGGCGAGCGGTAGGGAGCCCCTCGTGTGGTCGCCCGGAGGTCTGCCCCTAGGGGCGGCTGTGGCCAGAGCTGAGCACACCGCGATCCGCCCCTACGCGCGTAGCCTCAGGCGTTTCATCAAACGCGATAAGTTTGACTGGGCCAGGCCGAGCCGCCGGGCGGCTTCGGTTTGATTCCCGCCCGTTTGCTCCAAGATGCGTTGCACGCGCAGGCGTTTGAATTCTACAACCGCTGCGGACAGCGACAGATTGTCGTCCGGCGGGCCGGTCTGCGGCTTTCCGCTGGGCGACTCGTGGCTTGAGGAGCGAATCTCGACCGGCAGGTCGGCGATGCTCACGTCCGGACCGACAGTCAACACCACCGCCCGCTCAATCGCGTTTTGCAATTCGCGCACATTGCCCGGCCAGGGGTAGGCTTGCAGGACCGCTAGGACGCCTGGCTCTAGGCCAAGCTGAGGGCGTTTCATCTCCCGGCAGATGCGTTCGAGAAAATGGTTCACTAGGATGGGAAGGTCAGCCTTCCGATCACGCAGGGCGGGCAGGGTCATCGACACAACGTTGAGCCGGTAGTACAAATCCTTCCGAAAACCGCCGGTCTGCATGGCCTGGTGGAGGTCGCGGTTGGTGGCGGCTAGAATCCGGACATCGACCCGAATCTCACGCGTCCCTCCCAGCCGCTGAAATTCGCGCTCTTGGAGGACGCGCAGCAACTTGACCTGAAGGGTGGGTGCCAGGTCACCGATTTCGTCCAAGAAAATAGTCCCTCCGTCGGCCAGCTCAAACTTGCCTTTTTTCTGGCTGGTCGCCCCGGTAAACGCGCCCCGCTCATGGCCGAACAGCTCATTCTCAAGCAGCTCGGGCGACAGTGCCGTGCAGTTGATCGCAATAAACGGATGGTCAGCGCGCGGGCTCCACTGGTGGATGGCCCGGGCTAGTACTTCTTTGCCAGTGCCGCTCTCACCCAACAGCAAGACGGTCGAAGGCGTGGCTGCAGTGGCTCGGGCCAGCCGCAGAACTTCTCCCATGCTGCTACTCGGGCCGGCAATCAGATGATAGCGATCCTGAATGATCTCTTGAAAGGCGACTTTCGCGTTGCGGACTGTGGTAAAAGCCCTGGCCTGGGTCAGAGCGGTGGCGGCCAAGCCGCCAAACGCCAACAAGAGTTCTACATCGGCCCGGCTAAATCCGTCGGCCTTGGTGGTGTTGAGGGCCTCAATCACACCGATGATCCGGTCGCGCTGTTTGAGCGGCACACACAGGACTGACTTGGTATGAAAGCCCGTCTTCTGATCCACCCCGTCAAACCAGCGGGGATCTGTGGATACATCATTACTGACCAGCGGCTGGCCGGTCTGGGCCACCCGACCGGCAATGCCCTGGCCAAGGTCAATACGAAATTCTTCGACCTTGGCTTCGCCCTCCATGGCGGTGAAGGCCAGCTGTCCGGCGTCCTCATCAACCAGACCTAGACTGCAACCCTGGGCCGAGAAGAGGCGAATAGCCGAGCCAAGAATCGCTCTGAGCAGGTCCTCAGCTTCGACCGTGCTCATCAGCAGTTGGCTGATTTCAATCAGGCTGGCCAAACGGGCTCGGGTTTGGGAAAAATCGTCCTGTTCCTCTTGGCTATGAGACATGCTGTCTTTATGTCACGTTGATAACTTTTTGCCAAACTGACAAATAATCGTTTCCCCGGTTCTATTCGCCCATGGTCTGAGATATATGGCCTAAGAAGCATGGAACGCGTGTATGGTCTGATCGTGGACAGACCGAAGCTGATCCTGAGCCTGATTCTGCTTTTGACCGGCTTTTTTGGCTGGTCTGCGCGGCACATTCAACTCGACAGCTCGGTTGAGAGTCTGTTACCAAGCGACAATACCGACTCGCAGTATTATGCCGAGATTCGCCAACTGTTCGGCAGCGACGAGATCGGGGTGGTGGGCATTATTGCCGACACCATCTACACCCCGCAAACGCTACAAAAAATCGTCCGCTTGAGCAACCAGATCAAGGCCATTGAAGGCGTGGATGACGTGATTAGCCTGGCCAATGCGGTTGATCCCATTGCCAATGTGACCGATCCGCCGCTGTTGATGCCCCGGATTCCGAGCACCCCGGCTGAGCTGGCAGCCCTGAGAGACACACTGGCCGACCGGCCGATTTATCTCAAAAATTTGGTGGCACCCGACGGCCGGGCCGCAGCCATTAACATCGTTTTTGCCGACATGAACGACGACGAGTTCTTACGGCTGGGGATTGATGACAAAGTCGTCGCCCTGATCGACCAGGAGAGCGGTCCTGAGCACGTGTATTATACCGGTTTGCCCCACCTCAAGGTCTACTCGACAACGGGGATGCAGCAAGACCTGGCCCGCTTTGTACCCCTGACCCTGGTGTTCATCGTCGTCGTCTTATCCCTCAGCTTTCGCTCCAAGCGGGGGGTCGTGCTGCCGGTGTTGACGGTGGTGATCAGCCTGACCTGGACGCTGGGCATTATTGTGCTGAGCGGCAATCGCCTGAGCCTGGGCAGTATGGCACTGCCGCCGCTCCTGCTAGTGCTCGGTACCGCCTACTCGCTTCACGTAGTGGCCGAGTACTACGAGCTGGCCGCTCCCAACCGCAGCGCCCGCGAGGTGGTGTTAGAGACCTTGCGCTTAACCGGCCCAGCGATCTTTCTGACTGCCCTAACCACAGTGCTCGGGTTTTTGTCCCTGTCGATCAACTCTATTGTCAGCATCCAACACATGGGGCTGTTCTCGGCCGTCGGCATTACGCTGACCTACGGTCTGTCGCTGCTGCTGGTGCCGGCCGGGCTGGTCCTGCTACCCCTGCCCGGCGGCGGTGAGTCTCGGCCCGGCGCGCACTTGGCGGGCGTCAGCGCTGCCCTGCGCCGTCTGTGTTATTTTGATATTCACTACCGCCGGCTCATTCTCATCCTGGGCGGGCTGATTGCCGTGGTGTCAGTGTGGCAGACGGCTTCTATTCAGGTTGACTCTAACTTTCAGTCTTTTTTTCGACCCGACGACCCCATTCGCCGAGCCACCGACGCCATCAATGAGCATCTGGTCGGCAGCATGGCGTTTTACGTGGCTATTGACGGCGACGGACCGAACAGCATCAACCGCTGGGATACGCTGCGGCGTATTAAAGATTTACAGCTGTATATTGACGCCCAGCCAGGCGTGGATAAGACGGTGTCCTTTGTCGACTACTGTGAGCTGCTCGACCGCGGCGCCCAGTCCGGCGGTGAGGGCGACATCATGGTCTCGCCCGAGGGGGAGATTATCCAAGCCCCGGCAACCGGCGCCCAGACCACGTTTTGGGACAAGCCTGAGCAGCTAAGAGGCGTGTTGCAGCTCGTTACCCTCAGCCCGAGCAGTTTTGAACGGGTCGTCAACATCGACTTTTCGCGGACAAATATCCTGGTCCGCACCACCCTGTCGCAGTCGACCGATATCATGGCCCTGGTCGAGCAGATTGAGACCTTCGCCCTCAATACCTTTCCGCCCCAGCTCAGCGTCCGCGCCACCGGCAACCTGGTGCTGTTGACCAAGACCACCGGTGACATTGTTTCCGGCCAGGTCCAGAGCCTCGCCCTAGCCGCGGCGGTGATCTTTGTGATTATGGCCGGCATGTTTTTGTCGGTCCGGGTTGGCCTCATCGCTATGATCCCCAACCTGTTTCCCATCCTAGTTTTCTTCGGCCTGATGGGCCTATCGGGTGCAGTCCTGAACCTCGGCACCAGCATCGTGGCCTCAATTGCGCTCGGCATTGCGGTCGATAACACGATCCACTTCATGACCCGCCTGAGTGCCGAGGTTCGCAACACCTCTGAGCAACAGCAGGCCCTGCTGGCGACCCTGGCCACGATCGGCAAGCCGGCCGTGTTCGCCACCATTATTTTATTTCTCGGCTTTGCGGTGCTGGGATTTTCACGTTTCGTGCCGATTCAGGAGTTCGGCATCCTGTCCGCTATCACCATGGGTGCCGCCCTAGTCGGCGATCTGGTGTTGCTGCCGGCCATGATCGCAACGACCAAGATCATTTCGGTCTGGGAGCTGCTCCACCTCAAGTTGGGCCAGGACCCGCATAAAACAATTCCGCTGTTTGCCGGGCTCCGTCCCTTTCAGGCCAAGTTGGTCACCCTCATGGGCGAACTGAAAACTTTTCCGCGTGGCCAGCCGATTATTCGACGTGGAGAAATGGGCAATGAGATGTTTGTCCTGGTCAAGGGCACGGCCGACGTCTATGTCCACACCAACGGCGACAAGAGGCACGTGCGGGTCCACGGCCGGGGAGACGTCTTTGGCGAGATGGGTTTGATTCGCCGCCGTGAACGCACGGCCGACGTGATTGCGGCTGAGGAGGTCGAGGCGATTGTGGTTGATGAGCGCTTTTTGTCCTACATGCAGCGCCGCTATCCGCGCACTGGAGCCAAGATCTTTCTGAATATTGCCAAAATTCTGAGTGACCGTTTGCAAGATTCTTAGCTCAGACGGCTGGTCAGAGACTCATGCTGCGTTCTTTGCACATTACGAATTTCGCCCTGATTGACGAGTTAGAGCTGTCCTTTGAGCGAGGGCTGAACGTCATCACCGGTGAGACCGGGGCGGGCAAAAGTCTGTTGATGCAAGCGCTCAGCCTAGCGGTTGGTGGGCGGGCCTCGGCCGAACTCGTCCGCCACAAAGCCCAAGAGGCGGTAGTTGAGGCGCTGTTTGATATTCACGACTATCCGGACCCCCGGATCTTTCGCCTGTTAGAAGACGGCGGCTATCCGGCCGATGAAGAGATCCTGATCCGTCGGGTGATTCCCCATACCGGCCGCGGGCGGGTGTACTGCAACGGCGCCCTGACCACCGTTAGCCTGCTCCGCCGGTTGGGCGTCGAGTTGCTCCAGGTGCACGGCCAGCACGAGCAGCAGAGCCTCCTCGAAGCCGAGGCGACCCAAACTGTGCTGGACGGCTTTGCCGGGCTCGGCCCGCGTCTAGCCGAGATGCGGCAGCGCTCGGACCTGCTGCGCCAGATGTGGACGCGACTGCAAGCGCTGACCGAGGGTCGCCAGGAGCGTGAAGCCCGGCGTGAGCTGCTCCAGTTTCAGATTGACGAAATCGACCGGGCCAAGCTGCGGGTCGGAGAAGAGGAAAGGCTGCGTCAGGAGAAGACCGTACTGCTGCACGCCGAAAAGCTGCAACAGGGCGTAGGGGATGGGGAAAACGCCCTGGCCTCTGGGGAAGACGCCCTGACCGACCGTCTGGGCCGCATCCTGAGCCAGCTCCAGGACTGCGCCCGACTTGATGACAGTCTGTCTGAGGTGATTGATCTGTTACACAGTGGCCTGGCTCACCTCGAAGAGGCCGCACTGGGACTGCACAGATACGGCCAGCGGCTAGCTCCCGATCCCGAGCGGCTGGAAGAAATCGACTCCCGGCTAGCCGTGCTGTCACGGCTCACAAAGAAGTACGGCGCTGGCGTGGAGACGATCTTGGCCCGCTACCAGCAGCTGAGCCAGGAGTTAGCCGGTCTGGACGGAGATGAAGAGAGCCTGACTGCCCTAGCGCAGGAGGTAGAAAGCGCGGCCGATGCCGCCTGGCAATCGGCGTATGAGCTGTCCGAAGCGCGTCGTAACGCGGCCCGGACATTAGAAGCCCGGATGCAGGATGAGCTAGCCGGTCTAGGTATGGTCGGTGCAAGCTTCAGCGTACGCTTTCAGGCCGGACCGGACAGCTCACCAGATGTTCAGAATCCGAACAATCCGTTTGCGCGCGGTCAGGCGCGCCTCGGCCACGCCGGCTGTGATCGACTCGAATTTTTCCTATCGGCCAATCCTGGCGAGCCCGCGTTGCCCCTGGTCAAAATCGCCTCTGGCGGTGAGCTCTCGCGTCTGATGCTGGCCCTCAAGGCGTTAAGCGTTGAGGTCAAAGAAGCCCCGACTCTGATTTTTGATGAGGTTGACGCTGGGGTGGGGGGCGGCGTAGCCGAGGTCCTTGGGCGGCGCCTCAAATCTCTGGCGGCCCAGCGTCAGGTCTTGTGTATCACTCATCTGCCCCAGATTGCGGCCTTTGCCGAGCACGCCTACACCGTGATCAAAACCGTTACCAAGGGCCGGACCGTGTCCTCGGTAAAAAGTCTCACTCAACGTGAACGCCTCGACGAACTCGCCCGGATGCTGGGCGGGCTGGAGATCTCTGCTGAGGCCAAACGGCACGCCCGTGAGATGCTGGACCGGGCACACAAACAGGGCTAGAGGGGTCCCGATTTTCTAGAAGTTCCCCCTTGCTTTTACACAATAATACGGCCAATAGAGTACAAAAGAATGGAAACGGGGGGAGCTGTTGTAGGGCTCTGGTCCTGGGACGGGGCGAAAAGCGAGGACATGAGGATTCATCTATGGACAAAGATCTGATGCTATCGCTGTATCGGGATATGGTTCGTATTCGCCGTTTTGAAGAGGAGGCGGCGCGCTCGTATTCACGGGGCAAGATGGGTGGGTTTCTGCACCTCTACGTAGGGCAGGAAGCGGTGGCGGTCGGCGCTATGTCGGC
The DNA here is from genome assembly GCA_965214605.1 of uncultured Binatia bacterium (SeqCode). GTDB lineage: Bacteria > Desulfobacterota > Binatia > Bin18 > Bin18 > JAAXHF01. Next base: position 3,259,121 of record OZ243961.1, read on the forward strand.
GGTCGAGCCGACCGATTACATTGTGGCCACCTACCGAGAGCACGGCCACTATCTGGCCCGGGTCGGAGATATGAAGGCGGCTATGGCCGAGCTGTTTGGCAAGGCCACCGGCTGTGCCAAGGGCCGGGGCGGCTCTATGCACTATTTTGACGTGAACAAACGCTTTATGGGCGGGCACGCGATCGTGGGCGGGCACGTACCAATTGCGGCCGGCATTGCGTTTGCGTCCAAGTATCGCGGTGAGCAAGACGTAACGCTGTGTTTCTTTGGCGAGGGCACGGCCAATATGGGCGCGTTTCATGAGGGTATGGCGCTGGCCGCGCTGTGGAAGCTGCCCGTTGTTTTTATCTGCGAGAACAATCTGTACTCCATGGGCACGCCGCTGTACCGGACCTTGGCAGTCGAAGACGTGGCGGTGCGGGCCAAGGGCTATCCGATGCAGCAGGAAATTGCCAACGGCGACGACGTGTTAGAAGTCCGGGACGTTGTCCGTCGGGCTGTTCAGCGCGCCCGGACCGAGAGTCTGCCGATCCTGGTTGAGGCCAAGACCTATCGGTTCCGGGGCCACTCCATGTCCGACCCGGCGAAATACCGTACCAAAGAAGAGGTCGATGAGTGGAAGAAGCGCGACCCCATCTTTCTGTTGGAGCAGCGTATCTTCGGTCTCGGCATAGCTACCGAGGAGCAGCTGAGGGCGATTGACGACGAAGCCAAACAAGAGGTCGTCGAGGCGGTCGCCTTTGCCGATGAGTCACCCTGGCCCGATCCGTCCGAGCTGTACGACTACGTGTACGCCGAAGCCCAGTCGGACGATAAGATTATCTCCTTACCAAATCGGGCTCGCCAGGCCAGCTAGCGGTCAGGCTGGGTGGGCGCTCTTCAGGAGCGATGTTATGCGTGAAATAAGCTATCGGGAGGCCGTCCGCGAAGCGATGGCCGAGGAGATGGAACGCGACGAACGCGTGTTCCTGATGGGCGAAGAGGTCGGGCATTACAACGGGGCGTACAAAGTCTCTGAGGGTTTGCTAGACCGCTTTGGCGAGCGTCGGGTGGTCGATTCTCCGATTGCCGAGGCTGGCTTTGCCGGGGTGGGGATCGGGGCGGCGATGGTCGGTCTACGGCCGATCATTGAGTTCATGACCTGGAATTTTTCGCTGTGCGCCTATGACCAGATTGTCAACAATGCGGCCAAGCTGCGTTACATGTCCGGGGGGCAGCTATCCCTGCCGATTGTCTTTCGCGGACCGGGCGGGGCTGCCCATCAGCTAGCCGCACAGCACTCTCAGGTCGTTGAGAGTCTGTACTCCTACGTTCCCGGTCTAAAAGTCATGGCTCCCTCAACCCCGTCCGACGCTAAGGGCCTGCTCAAGTCGGCCATTCGGGACAACAATCCCACTATTTTTATTGAGGGCGAGATCCTATACGGCCGTAAAGGCGTGGTTGAGGACAACGACTCCCTGATTCCGATTGGCAAGGCCGATATCAAACGCGAAGGCACGGACGTCACGCTCGTGGCCTGGTCAAAGATGGTCTATGTCGCTCTTGAGGCCGCTGGCGAGTTGGCTAAACAAAGCATACAGGTCGAGGTGATCGACCCCCGCACCATGCGTCCCTTAGACGACGCCATGCTGATACGCTCGGTCAAGAAAACCAACCGCTGTGTGATCGTCGAAGAAGGCTGGCCGGTGGCCGGCTTTGGAGCTGAAATCTCGCACCGGATCACGCAGGACGCCTTTGACTTCCTAGACGCGCCGGTCGTCCGGGTGACCGGGGAAGACGTGCCCATGCCCTACGCCAAGAATTTAGAGGAGTTGGTGATTCCGAGTGTCAAGAAGGTCGTTGAGGCGGCGCGAAGCGTCATGTACCGGAAATGAGGCAGAACGCAGGGCCACACCTCTACTTCAAAAGCCTGTGTTGTGTCGAGTCGCTGCCCTAATCGTTTTGTTCGGTATCCAGTGCGGGGGAGGAGACCTTGGGGCCGAAGACCGCACCTCTGTTGAAGCGTGTGCGGACCTCAGTGCAGAAGAGAAAAAATCTTGTCTGCTGGCCGGCTTCACCGTCTTTGACTCTGATGACAGTCTCCATTTTGCCCATCTGTGTTCTGAGGCGCAGTACCGATACCGGTACGCGTGGTCGGCCTACGCTTTCTTTGAAAAACTCGCCTCCGGCACGAAAAGTTACAAGGCGCTGGTCCTGGCCGAAGTCTTGGTCGGTTCACGGTACGGGCAGAGCGGCTTGACGGGCCTAGGGGTTTCTCTGGAGAAAATACGGATTGAGTCTCTGTCGGAATGGTCAGGAGCGCCTTTTGCGCTGGCCCTGCAAATGACAAATCGGCGTACAGGCGCACTCACGACGGGCAAATTTTCAGAAACCTTTTGGTCTCTCGACAACAGGAGTCCTGAACTCAGACCGTACCGGATTGCTCCGGATGGATCTATGGATTGGGAGCAATACACAGAGCCGGAGGAGGCAAGCATCTCTCAGGGGCAAAAGCACTCCGAGTCAATAGATATCTATACAGAAAACATCCCCCATCCTGACGATGATTTCTCTCTAGGAATCGTTTTGCGAAACGCCTCTTCACAAGAGCGGCTCATGTTGGAGGGGCCGGCTGTCCGCCATATCCCAGCGCTTCTGCGCAGTATCAAGACCCCGGTCAGCCGCAGCCTTGGGCTGCTCCAGACCCTCAATCCGTTTCAGGAGGGAGGCTTGTGGGACTTTATAAGAAATGCCAGGCGCTATGACGGCTGCATCGCCCTCAGGAAAGAGGCCAAGAGACAATTCCGGGCCCGCTTTTAGCAGCCGGTGGGATGATCAGGACCAGCCAGTGCTTAGCGTCCTGGCGGTCGGCGAAAGGAAAAGGGGACGGCGGGTGCTCAACGCCTTACGGCATCTGATGGATCGTCACCCTCCACGAATAAGAACCTGTTTTTGTTGGGCTTTTTCGCTCTCTATGCAAGGACCCCTTTCCGATGATTGATTCTCAGCATAAAAGGCCCCTCTCATTCTTTCGCCTCTCACCCCAATTAACGAATATGTCAGTGTTTTTTCTCCTTTCAGGCCTCCTTCTCTCTCCTAACATCGCTTTGTGGTGGTTATATGTTTGTCTCATCTCAGCGGACCACACATCCTAAAGGAGCATGAATTCAAGATATTTCAAAAAATTACACTACACGAAACCGTGGCTTTTCCTCAATCCATTCAACCTTGGTGTGCCGTGCAATGAGTTTTGAGGTACACGAGCTACAAAGTCCTGCAATCATCAAGCCATCTTCGGGTGCTAGTTTCTTCTCCAACTCCCAACGCATTCGTTCCAGCTATCGCTTGGTCAACCGACAACGGAAGACGGAATTATTGGAGCCCTTCCCCGTATCCCTTGAGGAGCTTGAAACAACGCCGCCACCGCTTGGGGTCGCGGATATCGTAACAAACCAAATCCCAAAACCGTCCTTCCGCCATAGACGACCTCTCAACGCAGACGTATCCGAGCAAACAATCCGGGTTCTCCGGCCCAAACAAACGGGCCTCCAATTCTATCAATCGTGTGTACGATAAAGAATATCCTGTGACCGGATGTTTCCAGCGATCTTCCTTGCGTCGTTCATGGACCTCGATGGCTTTTTTTCGACCAGAGTCAGTGAGCCAAACTTGCTTGCCTACCTGTGTAAAATCGTCTTCCGTATCCCACTGAAGACGATTGACCGAAGCAACTAGCGGCATGTCCCACAGCGGCACCCGAAACAGTTCCATCAAATCCAAAACGAGTGGGTGGGCAGCTGAAGGCGGACGGTGAAACCCCACCGGTTCTGTTGCGCGAGGCCGTGTAATAGCGCATCTGTGCGGTGCGCGTCTGGTCAATCGCCCGGGAGAGCTGATCTATGGTGTGGCGATGCTGCTGATAGGTTTTGTGGGAGCCCAAGCCAACTGAAAACTTGATCCGTGGCTGCTCAACATAGCTCGCGCCCTCTGCCGGCGCCAAGTCCAGATCAGTCTCCCTCTAAAGGCTTGAGCAAATCCCGGCTAAAGACCAGGGCCATCAGCTCTGTTGCCGATAGCGTCAGGGGGAGGACCCGACGATAGCCGTCCATAAAACGCTAGCGTGTCCGACCGGTGCTGCGCTCTGTGACCAGAGGAATATGAGCGGCCTCAAGGGCTTCGAGGTCGCGCCGAATAGTCCGGGAGTGGCATGAGAAATCTTCAGGTAAGGACGCCGCCAGCTCTTGTATCGTTGCTCCCCGGGGATTCTTCTCCAATTGCTGTAAGAGGAACCACTGGCGGCTGGTCGTTACGTGGCATCGCTCTTCAAGAGAGATTTTACAGCTCGTTTTCCTGAATATCTTCCTGAGCGTCCTCTAGATTACGCCAGGCGCGGACAAAGTTGGCGTTGAGTCGCACCGCCTCTTCAAATGCGGCCCGGGCTTCGGCTTTGCGGCCTAAGCGCAGGTAGAGCTCGCCGAGTTCGTTGTGGGCGACATCGTCCGTGGGACATAAGGCGAGCCCTTCCTTGTATTTGGCGATGGCCGTTTCTCCCTCCGTGTCTTTGCGGGCCTCTTCAAACGTGTAGAACGCGGTGTTGCAGTCTTCGCGTTCCTCTTCGGCCTGCTGGGCCTGTTGTTTGAGCGCCTCGGTCTCGGCTTTGATCTGTTCGGTTTCGGCTTTCAGCCGGGCGATTTCGGCCTGCTGCTGCTCAATAACGCTGCGGTCGATAATGGTGTCCCACATGCCGTCCCATACGCTGCAGGCGGATAGAAGGAGAGAGAAGACAATAGGGAAAAGGCGGCGCCAGGCCATTTAGAAATTGTCCTTGAGGTAGCGCGTACGCTCAAGCACGGTCACGTTGTCGAGCTGGAGGTTGGGAAACTGCTTTTTGATGGTGGCCCGCAGTTCTTGACTGTCCACTCGGATGAACGGGTTGATCGACTTTTCCTCCGCAACCGTTGACGGAATAGTTGGCTGATTCTTGGCTCGGGTCTCCGCGGCCCAGCGGAGCTTGGCCTGGACGTCGGCGTTGTTCGGCTCTAGGGTCAGAGCGAACTCAAGATTTTTGATCGTGTACTCATGACCGGGGTAGATCTGGGTATCCTCGGGCAAAGAACTCAGCTTGACCATATTGTTATACATGTCTGCGGCCGTGCCCTCGAACAGCCGTCCGCAGCCGGCAACAAACAGCGTATCCCCGGTAAAGGCCACTTTTTCAGCCGGGAAATAGGCGGCCACATGTCCGCTGGTGTGGCAGGGAATGAACAGAAAGCGACCCTCAAGATTCCCGATTGTGACCGTGTCGCCCTCGTCAACCATGTGGCTGATACACGGCGTGCGGGTCTCGTCGCGTTTGTGGCCGTACACTTTTAGGTCGGGATATTCCTGGACCAATTCCTTGTTGCCGCCAACATGGTCCCAGTGGTGGTGGGTGTTGATAATGGTGGTGAAATTCACCCCCTCACGCTTGACCGCATCGGCCACCGGCCTGGCTTCCGAGGGATCGACCACGCCGGCCTCATTCGTGGTTTCGTCAATAACGAGATAGGCATAATTGTCGGACAAAACGGGGATGGTAATAATTTTCATCGGAGTCTCCTTTGAGTTGAGAACAGGGCCAATCTATCGGACGTCTCTGAGCGGGGTCAAGTCAGTGTTGCGCGCCTGGCCCATCCTCGGCTAAGACGGAAAGGAAACCAGCTCTTGGAGGCAAACCATGCAAGGCGTTCTGGATCATATTGTGCTGAATGCGGAAGATGTTGAAGCCCTGGTGCGGTTTTATACCGAGGTGGTCGAGCTAGCGCCCGAGCGCTTAGACGCCTTTCGCCAGGGCGAGGTACCGTTTCCCTCGGTCCGGTTGAACGCCGGCACGATCATTGATCTCGCTCCCAAGGCGATGTGGCAGGGGATGCAGCCACAGGAGCGCGGCCGGCCGAATCTGGGCCATTTCTGTTTGACCTTGGACAAGACCGACTGGGAACGTCTGCGCGGTCGGGTGGCGGCTAGCAACATTCCGATTGAAGGTCCGCTGCCCCGCTGGGGAGCACGGGGGAATGCCACGTCGATCTATTTCCACGATCCCGAGGGCAATGAGATTGAGGCGCGCTACTATGCGGACTGAGTCTCTTCTTAGACCGCCCTAAGCTCCTGCAAGACCGACCGCAAGGGCTAGCCCGGCTTCTTTGCGCCGTACATATCACCTCTGAGCGATAGATTCCAGCCGTGTCTCCGACGTTCATAGCGCCCGTTGGCCGCGAGAAATCCGTCTGCCAGCGGCCCAGGAGCAAGGGTCCGGTACGCCCGAACGCCGCCCGCCTCAGGCAAGCTTCTCTTCCCGCTCCCGTAAGTGACTTTTGGTGGAAACGATTTCTCTGGCGAGAGCGGCAGGGCCCGAGAGAGACGGCCTAGTGCCGGTCGAGGTTCTCCCGAGCGAGAAAAGCAGGTCGGGTTCTCTGCCGGGAAGCGTAGGGCTGGTCTACATCTGAAAAGGGGCCCTGCGGTCCACCTCGCTTCGCTCATGTTGCTTAGATATTCAGGAGCTTAAACACAAAGCTGGCCGGGACTTGAGGACTGTTTGAGGCTGTGGAGGCTATAACGACCTCCCTGGCCACGGGTATCTTTATCGGACCACTCCAGGGACTCCTCAGAGCTCATCTTTTGCGAGACCCGAGTGTGAGCTACCGGCAGAGGTGCGGTCCGTTCTCGACGCAGCCTCTCTAGCCTCGCCCGTGCTCGCGTAGAAAATCGTCTACGATCCGGTTGAATTCATCGGCTCGTTCAAAATAGACAGAGTGGCCGCAGCCGGGGACTGTGATGCATTGGGCGTGGGGAAATTGGGCCGCCACGCTTTCCATGGCTAGCGGTGGGGTCAAGACGTCTTCCTCACCAACAATCAACAGGGTCGGGATCTGATGCGCGACAATGGGCCGGGGATCGGACTTGAGGCTGAACAGGGCGACGCCTAGATTGGGGGCAACGTGTATGTTGAGAGCCACAATCTGCTGATACAGGAAAGTCAGAGCCGGCTCGCGTTGGGGAAACGTTGGCGAATAGGCGTTCTTTAGCAGCTCGGGCAAGCTGCCGCGTGAGCGTTGTTGAATATCGGCCTGGGCCCGGATGGTCTGGCTGGTTTCGATCCCGCCCAAAGTGTCGCACAGGACCAGGCCGCTGGTTCGTTGGGGATAGGCTGAGGCAAACCCGCACACCGTCCAGCCGCCCATTGACTGCCCGGCCAAAACGGCTTTTTCTACCGCAAGGTGATCAAGCAGGGCGACGAGGTCTTGCACGAACGCTTTGGGGCCAGGACCGTCTAGAACGTCCCGCGATAGCCCGAAACTCCGATGATCAAAGGTAATGACCTTGAATGATTGGGAGAAGGTGGGCACCTGCTGCCACCAGCTCAGATGGTTCCCACCGCCACCGTGGGCAAAAACTAGGGCCGGACCCTGGCCGTGCACTTCGTAGTACAGCTCAATATCGTTAATGTTTGCAAAAGGCATACGCCGCTCCTTCCCTTGGCTCCGTGCGGTCTCTGCGAGGCCACAGCCAAATCTTCATCTGAGCAGCCCGGTTCGCTTCACGCCAGCCCCGATTCGTCCATCTTCCGCCTGCCCCGGTCAGCTCTCGCCATCAGGTCGGTAGTCCCACAAGTGGTCCTTGAGGCCGTCTCGGGTTTTGCTACAAGCAGGGGAGTTTTGCAGATAGCCAAGGCGCCGTCTTCTTTGTCGTCTGCCTTGGCACCGCCCTCCTTCTTGTCTCCTCCTCTGGACTGGAGAGGCTGTCTGTCAACCCAGGCTAGCCTCACGGGGTACGCTCGGTCATGATCTCGGCCTGCGAAGCCACCACTCGGGCCTCTTTGAGCCGTGCGATATGCTCCTCCGAGTAGCCTAACAAGCGCCCCAAGACCGCATCGGTGTGCTCCCCCAACAGCGGTCCCGGAGCCATCACACCGCCGGGCGTGGCCGACAGTTTGATGGGCGTACCGTCTAGCACCGCCTGACCCTCTTCCGGGCTGTTCACCCGCGCCCAATAGCCCCGGGCTTGAAGCTGTGGGTCACGGTCAAGATCTTCGCCGTTGGCCACGACCCCGGCCGGCACCCCGGCCTCTTGGAGCAGACGCATGACGTCGTGGGGCGTGTGGTGAGCGGTCCAGGCCTCAATAGAGCGGTCTAATTCGTCGTGGTTGTTCAGACGGGCGTCGAGGCTGGCAAAGCGATCCTGGCGGGTCCAAGCTGGATTGCCCAACACCCGACACAGGGCTTGCCACTCGTCTTCAGTAAACACGGTGATGGCACACCAGCGGTCGTCTCCTAGGCAGCGATAGATGCCGTGCGGCGCGGCCGGGGCTTCCTGAGAGCGGTTGCCCAGCGGCCCAAGGCTCGCCCCGTTGGCCGAGATGTCGAGTAGGGTCGGGCCGACGATGCTCGATATCGTCTCAAACTGTGACAGATCAACAAACTGCCCCTCCCCGGTGCGCCGGCGGTGCCATAGGGCCATGAGCACGGCCAGCGCGCCGCTATAGCCGCCCGACATATCGGCGTAGGAGTAACCCCAGCCGGCCGGCTCCTTGCCGGCATGGCGCATCAACAAGGTATAGCCGGACAGGGCCTGGAGGGTCGGGCCGTAGCTGACATAGTCTTTGTGCGGCCCGCTGTGGCCAAAGCCCGACATGCTGACAGCGATGATGTCCGGCTTGATCTGCTTGATGCTGTCGTAGTCCATACCCCAGTTGCGCATGACCCGTGCGCTGAAGTTGTCGATCACCACGTCTGACACCGCCACCAGCTTACGGGCAATCTCCACCCCGCGTGGGTCGGCCATATTGACCACAGTGCTGTGCTTGCCGCGGAAGAGGTTTCCGGTAAAGCCGCCTCGGCGGGTGCCGAGGTCGAGCGAGTCGCGCCGCTCGATTTTTATCACCTCCGCGCCCTGGTCAGCCAGAATCCGGGTCGCTACCGGCCCGGCCACCACCCAGGTAAAATCAAGGATGCGGACGCCGCTCAGGGCACGTCGCCGGGCTTGCTGCTCACTCATAGCTGTCGTGCTCTCTGTCTGTCAGCAGCCGGTTACCACAATCTTGCCGAAGTGGGCCGCGCTTTCCATACACCGCAGGGCGTCCTGAGCATGTTCAAAGGGAAAGACTTGATCGATAACGGGCTGGGTGTGGTTGATTGCCATGGCCGCATTCATGTCCTCAAACATATCGCGCGAGCCAACATAGATGCCCTGTAGCCGGATGCTCTTTTGGAGCACTGGCATGGGGTCTGTTTTGCTGCCAAAGCCCGACAGCACGCCGATCAGGCCGATAAAACCGCCAACCCGGATAGCGTGAAACGACTGACTCAGGGTTCCGGCTCCACCGACCTCGACCACATGATCGACCCCCACTCCGTCGGTGAGTTCCAGGGCGGCTTTGCCCCACTCGGGAGTGGTGTTGTAGTTGATCAGATGGTCGGCGCCTAGCTGCTTGGCACGCTCTAATTTTTCGTCGCTGCTGGAGGTGATAATCACCCGCGCGCCGGCCGCTTTTGCAAACTGGAGGGCAAAGATTGACACGCCGCCGGTTCCCATTACGAGGATCGTATCACCGGCCTTGATGTGGCCGACCGAAACGAGGTCCTGCCAGGCGGTGAGCGCCGCGCAGGGCAGGGTGGCCGCGTCTTCATACGACATATAGTCCGGGATATGGACAACACCGTCCTGGTCTAACACCACATACTCGGCCCACATGCCGTCGAGCGCCCCGCCGAGAGCGGACTGGGCATGGCCGGCCTTTGGACCGCCCGACAGCCAGGATTGAAAGAAGAGGCCGGCCACCCGGTCGCCGGTTTTGACCCGGCTGACCGCCTCGCCAGTCGCCACCACTTCCCCGGCCCCGTCGGACAGCGGAATGAGGGGCTGCTTGAGGCCGCGCAGGCCACCGTGTTTGACCGTCATCAAATCCCGGTAGTTGAGCGAGGTGGCTTTAACCCGAATGCAGATCTGCTCGGGACCCGGCTGTGGATCGGGCAGCTCAACGCATTTTAACTGTTCGATGCCAAACTCTTGGTTGATTTCCCAGGCGCGCATGTGAGACTCCTTCCTGGTGTATCTATGGAGAATATCTTCGATTCCGGCCCGTGCCCTTTTCGCTCCTCACCCGGCAAAGGCTTCGACAATTTTCCGCCAGCGTTTGTCATTCATCCCCGGCCGATCGGGATGATAGAAGGCCACTCGGTCGAGCAGGCCGTGGTAGCGTTCTTTGAGCAGCGCCGGAATTTCCTCCGGAGAGCCGCTCACCGCGTACACGTCGAGCATTTCATCGGTAATCTCTCTGGCCATTGTCCGCCACTCGCCCTGTGCCGCTTTTTTGTTAAGCGCTATACACACCTCGCCCCAGCCGTGCACGTCCAACACCGGCTTATAGGTCCGGGTTGAGGCGTAGAAGGAGATCTGGCTGCGGACCTTTTCACGCATGGTGTCGATTTCCTTTTGACTGTCGCCCATGATGACAAAGGCCGAACTGGAGAGACACACCTCTTTGCGGCTGCGGCCGGCCTTGGCCGCGCCCTCGGCAATCCGCGGAAGAACGCACTCGCGCAGAAATTGGGCCGAATGAAACGGGTGGGCGTGAAAGCCGTCACACAGCTCGCCGGCGAGGCGACACATGTAAGGGTTGACCCCGGCGATATAGATAGGCACCTGGGGGTGAGTGATCTTGCCTGGATGAAAGGCCGGTGTCATGAGCGTGTGGCGGAAAAACTGTCCCTCGAATCGCAGTGGGCTATCGTTCTGCCAACAGTCCCAAATCGCCCGCAGGGCTTGGATGATTTCGCGCAGTTTCGGCCCTGGGGATTCCCACGGCACGCTGTAGCGCCGTTGATTGTGCCCCTTGACCTGGGTGCCTAGACCCAACACAAAGCGGCCGTTTGACGACTTCTGAAGATCCCAGGCGGTATAGGCCAGCGACATTGGGCTACGGGGGAACGACAGGGCAATCGCCGTCCCCAGCCTGAGCCGACTCGTGTTCGTGGCGGCCACGGCCAGGGGCAGAAACGGGTCGTGGGTGTTTTCCATGCTCCAGGCCGCATCAAAGCCGACCTCTTCGGCGTAGCGGGCAATGGCGATGGCCTCCTGCAGCGAGTGAGCGGTCATCAGGGTGTCAAGTTTCATCTCCGTGCTCTCCTGTCTCGGGGCGACTTGGCGCCGAAGCCTGTTGTGCCCACAGCCTGAGACAACCATGTGCCCGACCGGAAATCAACGCCGGACTTTCCTTGCCCCGGTCTGCCGGTCGGTATAAGACAGGGTCAGGACACAAATGGGGAGCATCCCGTCTGTCACTCAGGCAAGAAGAGCGATGATCTCCATTGCAAAGGAGGGCAGGTATGGCAGCTGGTAACACCCCGTGCGGATTCGCAATTCCCCAAGTTTTTCCCGATTCCGGTGTTGATATGGGCTTTGTGCGCGATTTCGTGCGGCGGGCCGAAACGCTGGGCTATGACAGTCTGTGGGTCCAAGAAACCATTTTGAGCGATTTTCCTATTCTTGAGCCAGTGACGCTGCTGACCTATGTGGCGGCGCTGACTACCAAGCTCAAGCTCGGCACCTCGGTCATGATCACCACTCTGCGCAATCCCTTGCAGCTGGCCAAGGCCCTGTCGAGCCTGGACTGCATGAGCGAAGGACGGCTGATCGTTGGCGTTGGTGGCGGCGGGCATGTGCCTGAAACAGTCTTTGGCTACTCCAAAGAGCATCGGATGCGGCGTTTTGTTGAGGGGCTCGATATTATGAAAGCGCTGTGGACAGAGTCCAAGGCCAGCTATAGCGGGATGTTCTGGCAGCTCAAAGACGCGGCCATGGAGCCCAAACCGGTCCAACAGCCGCATCCGCCGATTTGGTTTGGGGCTCGTTCAGAGTCGGCCCTGCGCCGGGCGGTCCGCCACGGCGATGGTTGGATGGGGGCTGGATCGTCGTCGAGTGCCGACTTTGTCAGCCAGTATGGTCATCTACAGCGCTTTCTCGACCAAGCTCAGCGCGATCCGGCCCGCTTTGCAATCTCAAAGCGGGTATATGTGGCGGTCGATAACGACCGCGACCGGGCCGAACGACGGCTGCGGGAGTGGTTTGGGGTGCGCTATAAGAGTGTCGACATGGCCTCGCAGGTCTCGATCTGGGGGAGCCGCCAGGAGTGTATCGATAAGCTTGGGGAGCTGATCCAGGCCGGAGCGCGGCATCTGATGGTCAACCCCGCTTTTGACGATATGGAGCATTTGGAGGTCTTTGCCCAGGATATTATGCCGCGGCTCTGATAAGCTAGCCCGATAGGCTCTGGCCCGTGACACAGGTCATGAGCCTACTCGCTCGCCCTGACATCGGGACGGGGACTTCGGGGGTGAGCAGTCAGCATGAGGGCGACATGGAGCAGGACGCGCGGTGGTGCGTCGCTCCGGTGGGGAAAAGTCGAGACGAGTCATTGCAGAGTACCGGGGACGCTTGATGCCCGAAGAGACGGCGACGGCCTCTTGATGCTCTGGTTGGACCCTGACAACGCCTCCCTCCTCCGGCTGGCCACGACACACGGATTGACCACGTATGACGCGAGGTCCCGAGAATCCCACGAGCAGCCACTTGCTCCCCTTGACCCCAAACTCCGCGCGGCGACACAGACTGATAGCGCTCATAGCATAAGAGCAGCTGTGTAAAGCCCCGGCTGACCGCACCCGATGGGGCGGCCGGTTACCGTCGACAGTCACGGCGGTGTGTCGCCCTTACTGTTCGACCACTTGGGGCTGCTGCTTGGGGGGGAAGAGAAAGGAGGCCGCGATTGAGATGCCTAAAATCCCAGCGATGATACCGAGGGAGGCACCGATCGGAATCTTATAGATATCGGCCAGTAGCATCTTGACCCCCACAAAGCTCAACACACAGCCTAGGCCGTAGCGCAGATAGACGAACAGCTCTAGGACGCCGACGACCAGGAAGAACTGGGCGCGTAAGCCCAGGACAGCAAAGACATTTGAGGTGTAAACAATAAACGGCTCGTTGGTGACGGCAAAAATGGCCGGGATCGAGTCAATGGCAAAGACCAGGTCGGTGGTCTCGACCGTGATCAGCACGACCAGCAGGGGGGTGGCAAACCGGCGACCGTCACGCCAGACTATAAAACGTTGGCCTTCATAGCCTTGGGTGATTGGCATAAAGCGCCGCAGTAGCTTGAGGGCCGGATTATTGCCCGGGTCGGTGTGCCCGTCTTCCCTGGCCAGCATGCGTATGCCGGTAAAGACCAGAAAGGCCCCAAATATATAGATGACCCAGTGGAAGTGGTGGAGCAGGGCGGCGCCGATTCCGATGAAGAAGCCGCGCATAACGAGCACGCCCAGAATGCCCCAAAACAGCACCCGGTGGCGGTATATCTCCGGCACCGAAAAGTATGAAAACAGCAGGAGGAAGACGAAGATATTGTCGACGCTCAACGACTTTTCTATGAGATAGCCGGCAAAAAATTCGAGCGCCCGCTCTTTGCCGTAGAAGAAGTAGATGGTGATATTGAACAGCATGGCCAGGCCAACCCAGAGGATACTCCACAGGGCGGCCTCTTTTTTCGACACCACATGGGCGTGGCGGTGGAAGACGGTCAGGTCAAGGAGCAATAGCCCCAGCACCACGACCGTAAATACGAGCCACATCCACAGATCAATATACATGACGTACTCTGCTCATTCCCCCATCAGACGGACGCTGATTTCCTGATACCGGGCGGCCGCCCGGTCGATAATTTCGGGCGGCAGGTGGGGGGCCGGCGGTTTTTTGTCCCAGTTGATCGACAGCAAATAGTCGCGAATGATCTGCTTGTCGTAGCTGTCTTGGGCTGTCCCGGGTTTATAGATGTCGGTTCGCCAGAAGCGGGACGAATCCGGGGTAAAGACCTCGTCGATGAGGAGGAGCTGACCGTCTTTGAGACCAAACTCAAACTTGGTATCAGCCACCAGGAAGCCTTTGGTCTTGACCACGGCCAGGGCATGGCGATACAGGGCCAGGCTGATTTCACGCACCTGTTCGGCCAGTTGGCGGCCGATCAAGCGCTCGACTTCTTCAAACGAAATGTTCTCGTCGTGCTCGCCTTCGGGCGCCTTGGTCGATGGGGTAAAGAGGGGTTCGGGCAACTCCTCGCTCTCACGCAGTCCGGCTGGCAGCCGAATATTACACACACTCTGGGTCCGGCCGTACTCCTTCCAGCCCGAGCCGGCTAGGTAGCCGCGCACGATACACTCGACCGGGAGCGGCTTGGCCCTTTTGACCAGCATGGTGCGGCCCGCTAGCTGCTCGCGGTACGGCTGACACTCGGACGGAAAGTCCGCCACCTCTCGCGAGATCAGATGATGCGGAATAAACTCGGCCAGCTGCTGAAACCAGAACCCCGAGACTTGGGTGAGGACTCGACCTTTTCCCGGAATCCCGTCGGGCAAGACCACGTCAAAGGCCGACACTCGGTCGGTGGCAACGATCAGCAGATAGTCCTCCGTTTCATAAATATCCCGCACTTTCCCCCGGCGGGGGGCGGGGAGGCCCTCAATCGTCGTTTCTAAGACAAGCTCACTCATGGCGCTCTTCTCACCGTTCTTCTCAGAGTTGCTGCTCAAGGACCCTAGAGGCTTGCCGGGCGCGATGGGCTGTGAGCCGCTCGGCCAGGGCCGGGTCTGACAGCGACAGAATTTGAGCGGCCAGCAGACCCGCGTTGGCCGCCCCGGCATCGCCAATAGCCAGGCTGGCGACCGGGATGCCTTTGGGCATTTGGACGATGGACAGCAGCGAGTCCAGACCGTTGAGGGCTTTTGACTGCATGGGCACGCCAAGGACCGGCAGCAGCGTTTGGGAGGCAATTACGCCGCCTAAATGGGCCGCCCCGCCCGCCCCTGCAATAAAAACACGCACGCCCCGCGCCTCGGCCTCTTTGACATAGGCGGCTAGGGCATCCGGAGTGCGGTGAGCCGATAGGATGCGGTTTTCGTGCACAACCTCAAGTTCGGTGAGCGTCTCGCTCGCCCCCCGCATGCTTTCCCAATCGCTCTTACTCCCCATGATAATTGCTACACGTGCCATCCCCACTCCCTTAATTCCAGCTGGGTGTCGGACCGCTCTGTTCTTTCAAATTACGCCGTCTTGCACAAGCCCGGTCAGCTGTTCTTGGCTGAGTCCTAGCTCTCCGGCGAATATCTCGGCGTTGTGTTCACCGAGCAGCGGTGGTCGCCGCGAGATCCGCCACGGCGTCTTCGTGAAAAAGAACGGGCCGCCAGGGTAGCGGATCGAACGGCCGAGTTCGGGATGCTCGCACTCGGAAAAGAAGCCGCGGGCGGTAAGCTGAGGGTCGCGAAGCAGGGCTTCGGGCGGACGAACCATGGCGTACGGAATGCGCCGCAGTTGGGCGCCTTCCATCAGCTCAGCCACGCTATAGTCCTTGGCCCAGTCATCGAGTTGGTCGAACAAGTGCTCGGCGTGATCCCGGCGGTACTCCAAATCTTCCCACTCAGGCGCGTCTAAGCCCTGGCCCTGGCCGTCCCCCCTGACCCATTCGACCAGGGAAGTCCAATCACCCAAGGTACAGTGCATCACATAGCCGTCTTTACACCGTGCGACCCGAAAATAGCGGCTCCAGTGTAGGCTGCCGCGCCGTGTCTCAACGCCTAAGCCCTGGTGATAAAACGGTGATACGTGCTCGACCGCGGCGGCCACGGCTTCGTGGAGACTGATATCGACCCGCTGCCCCCGGCCGATTGAGTCGCGCGCCCACAGCGCGGACATCGTCCCGATCGCGCCAAAAAAAGCGGCGCTATGGTAAGCCTGCAGGCCAAGGCCGCGCAGCGGTGGTTCGTCCGGAAAGCCGTTGATGTACATCATGCCGCCCAGGGCTTCAGCCACCGTGTCCGAGCTTTTGTAGTCGGCATACGGCCCGCTTTGCCCAAACGGGGTGATTGAGGTCAGCACCAGCCGGGGGTTGAGGCGGGCCAGGACCTCGTAGCCCAGCCCGAGCTTGTCCAAGCTGCCGGGAGGGAAGGATTCGATGACCACATCGACGTTTGTCACGAGGCGTTGAAAGAGGGCGTGGCCGGCCGGCTTATGGACATCGAGCGTGATGCCCCGTTTGCTGGTGTTGTAGAAGCAGTACAGCAGGCTGCGCCGGTTGGCTTGGTTGGCATCGAGAAACGGCCCGATATCCCGCGTGGGATCTCCGTCGGGCGGCTCGACCTTGATCACATCGGCGCCCATATCACCCATCAGCTTGGCGCACAAAGCGCCCTTGAGATCGGTCAGGTCAAGGACCCGGAGGTCAGACAGGGCAGAGGCGGGAGTATCCATCGTAACAATGCTCTCGCTTACAAAGGTCTTAGGCATCCGGCTCTTCGGGGTGGAGGGGATGGGCCTGTTTCCACTCGACCGCTACCTGACCCATGGTCTTGAACGCCACCCCGTCATGGCTGTGCAGATAGTCGATGATTCGTTCAAGCATCAAGATCCGGTGGCCACGACCGATGACTTGGGGGTGCATGGTCAGAGTATAGACGCCCCGGCCGATCCGCTCGTACAGAAAGTCGAAATCGGCCGTCCAAATTGTATACACCTCATCGGGCGTACGTAAACCGACGTGATTGGCCGGCCAGTGGAGGTTGAAGTACGGCCAGTCGTCCAGACTCCAGTCGAGCGGCAGTTCGAGCAGGTCAATCTCTTTGCCAAAGACGTAGGGGGCGTCGGTTTGCATCTCGTCCCCAACCCGGCAGTAGTAAGGGGTGAAATCGTCAGCCATCATACTGGAGTCGTACACAAAGCCGTACTCTAAGAGCAGGCTGTGGGTGAGAGGGCTGACATCCGCGGCGGGCGAGCGATAGCCGACCGGTGCTTTGCCGGTCACCCGCTGCAAACAGGCAATACCCCGTTCCAGGATGGTGCGCTCCTGGTCGGCCGACAGCGAGCGCGGGTTTTCATGGCAATAGCCGTGATGGCCGATCTCGTGGCCAGCGTCGGCAATACGCTGCACGCTGGCCGGAAAGGTCTCGGCCGTATGGCCGGGAATAAACCACGAGGCCGGCAGCTGATAGCGGTCGAGCATGTCGAGTATGCGCCCTGTGCCAACCTTCCCGAACTCGCCGCGCGACAACGTGCTCGGTGACCGGGTCCGAAAGGAGCCGGTCCAGACGGACATCCCGTCAAAATCAAAGGACAAACACACCGAGATATTTTTGGACATGGATTCCTCCGTTTCCTCATCACAGCTTCACAAACACGTCTTTCACCCCTTCGCTGGTCAGGTGTGAGACGGTGGTGATCTTGTCGCTAAATGCTTTGAGGGTGCCGAATGAGCTGGAGCCCACGTCGATCAGGATGGAGAACAGGGAGAAGCCCAGCGTGTCTTTCTCTTGGCGAAACTGCTCGGCCCAGTCAGGACTGACCTGACACTCGCCATCGGTGATAAAAACAATATCGCCCCGCTTAAAGCGGGCCTGTCGCAAACCTTCGAGCGCGGCGTTCAGCGGTGTCTCAAAGTCGGTGCCGCCGCCGGGGAAGTACTCGGCCAATTCCATGACTTTTGACATATCGACCTCGTAGCGCTCGCGCGGGTTGAGGTCGAGGACGTGCAGGGGGCTGGCGGCCGAAGCAAAGCAGATGGACCGAAACAGGCGACGTTGACGGCGGGCGATTTCCAGCAGGGTCAGGGTCAGCGCCTTGGCCCACACCTCTTTGTCGCCCGTCATGGACGAACTGCCGTCCAGACACACGATAACCGGACCTTTGCCCTTTTCTTCAATGCCCCGCAGCGCGTATAAGAGCAACTGATGGTCTAGCAAACGCCGGGTAAAATCTTTACGCAGGATGGGGTGGTGTAAGGATATCAGCTCGTGCGGCAGCAGGCGGCTGATTTCACTCCCGAGGCTGGCTTCAAACAGTTCTTCTGAGGTGCGTTCAAAAATCTTACGCCGCAGGGCCAGGGCATGGTACTTCATGCGGCCGACCATCCGGGACAGTTTCTTGAGTTTCTCGTTTCCGGCCAGATGTTTGCCGAGCTCAATCTGTTGGCCGGCCGAGGATTGACCGCCCCTCCCGATCGTCGTCCCCCACGACTCGGCTTCTTGCAGCGCGTCGTCCAGGTTTTGGGCGACCCCAATAGCTTCTTTGCGAAAGCGGTTCTGGATCTCGGCCTGCATATCAGACAGTTCAGCGCCGAGCTGTTTGGACTGTTGACGCAGCCGAGCATCCTCGGCCCGAGCCTCACTGGCCAACTTGTTGGCGGCTTGTTCTAAGAGGTCTGTGGTTTTTGGAGACAGCCCGCCGTCCTCGGCCAGCTCTTTGGCGACCTGTTTGGCCTCCTGGGCGGTCTCTATCTTTTCCTGAGCCGTCGCCTCCTGCCGATGGATGCGCTGCATGTCGAGCATATGGCGGCGGGTCAGAGGTTTTTCGGACTTGAGCAGCTTGAGGGCGCCCTCGCCCAGCAACACCGTGGCCAAGCCCGCCCGGCTCTCATCGAGGACGGTCGCCTGACGTAAGAAATGGGCGAGCTCACCGTGGTGTAAAGCGTCGAGCAGGGTCTTATTCAGCTTGGCGCTAGGCAGTACCGCGTCCTCTGTGAGAAAGAGGACATTATACTTAAACAGGGCGCAGAACAGGTCTTGCAGCAACGCCTCAAACTGGGGGACTAAGGTGGTGCCACTGTCTTCCAAGGCTTGGAGAGCCGGTGACGCTTCACGCAGAGTGCGGTACACCGTGCGGTCGTAGGAATCGCTCTCGATCCAACACGCGTTTTGCGGGATGGGGGGAGGAGGAGAGAGGATAAAGCGAGATTTTTTCTTGGTCGCTCTACGTCTGGCCATAGGCTCGCTCTTGGTTTTGGGCGGTCGCGTTCGTGTTTATATTTTCTCGAGCAGTTGTTGCTGGATGGCCTCAATCTCTTGGCGGGTGGCGACGACTTTGTCGAGCGGCCGCCCGCCCTGCTCGGCCTGTCGGCCGATCTCTTCGACCTGGGCTAGGATGCGGCGAATCTTGGTATGGGCTTCAATGACGGCTCGGGCGTGCTGTTCTTCGGTGTCCCACTCCCGTTCGGCATAATCGCGCAGCTCTCGGGTTTGAAACAACAGCTCTTGCACGGTGTCCTCATAGCCGTGGATCAGGCTTTGGATGACGGCGTGCACTTCGTCCTGCTCTGAGGGCTCTTTCCACAGCACATGCTCTAGAAAAAACAGATCCGCTTCGCGCACCGCGGGATGACCGTTCAGGTAGGCTAGGGCTTGGAGGAGGGACAGACTCTGGCGGTAGCGCCGATCAGAGGCAATGATGTTTTTCTTGTTCAGCTCGCCGCGAATATCGGCCAAGGTGCTCAGCACGGCGTCGGGGATACGAATGGCTTGGACCTCCTCCTGCATTTGGTGCAGTTCGTCTAAGCGTATCGTGGTGGACTGGACCGGGGGGGGAGTCTGCAGCATCTTGAGGAAACGGAAATCTTCGCTGATGTAGTTGACCACAAAGCGGAGCAGGAAACGGTCGTACAGGGCCAACAGCTCATCATCTTCGGGCAACTCGTTGCTGGCGCCAAACAGGCTCAGGAGGGGAACGGACGCGATCTGTCGCCCGTTGTGAAAGAGGCGCTCGTTGATAATGGTCAGAATGGCGTTCAGGATTGATGAGCTGGCCTTAAAGACCTCGTCTAGAAAGGCAATTTGTGCGTCAGGCAGCTTATGGGCGGTCACCCGCCGGTAATCGTCGGCTTCCAAGGCTTTGAGACTGACCGCACCAAATAGCTCTTCGGGGGTGGTGAATTTGGTCAGGAGCCACTGAAAATAGGTCCCGCCGGTAATGCGCCGACACAGCGCGTCGGCCAGCATTGATTTGGCCGTGCCCGGCGGGCCGATGATCAGGACATGTTGGGACGAGAGCAGGGCGGCTAGAGCACCGTCAATCAACTCGGCTCGCTCCAAGAAGGTGTCTTGGAGTTCTTGACGAATCGCGCCTAGTTTGTCTTGCGGGCTCACCCCTCAGGCTTAGCAGATCAAACCGGGAGGGACAATGCGGGTGGAGAAAAGTCGTGAGAGAACACGCCGGCGCTCTAGTGGTGGGTCTGCTGGGTCTCTTCGATGACGTCGAGGCCGGCCGCAATGAGAGTCATCAGTTCTACGTTGTCGGCCTCTCTCGCCAGCAGGCGGTCGATGCTCTGTTGTAAAATTTCCACCAGCGGCTTGTCTTGAGCAACTTCTCTGAGGGCGGCCCGGACCGGCTCAATTTTATCGTCGTACTGAGCGCCTAACTCGCGTTTCAGGGTGGTCCGGATGGCGACCAACTGGCCGGTCAGTGAGGAGACGCTCTTGCGCTTTGGCTGTGACATGGGGCCTTAGCAGAGCAAAGGATTTAGGGGGATGTCAAGGCTCTCAGGAAGTTTAACAAGAGGTGGTTGGAGAGGATGAGGGAGCGATTTCTGCCTTCAGTAGCGCTCAAGCCAAGCCTCGACCAGCGCGCGCTCAAACCTTCTGGCCCGTCTA
This sequence comes from uncultured Binatia bacterium (SeqCode), assembly GCA_965214605.1. Classification (GTDB taxonomy): domain Bacteria; phylum Desulfobacterota; class Binatia; order Bin18; family Bin18; genus JAAXHF01. The sequence continues at coordinate 3,279,595 of OZ243961.1, forward strand.
GCCCAGGCTGCGGCTTCGGGTGGGCTCGTCGCAATTCGGCGGTCAGACTCAGCGTCAAGGGCGGCGCGCCGGGCGAAATCCGTCAACAGAATAACAAAGCTCAGCCGTCGGCCGCCGCGAGTGACCATGTAGCCGGCCAGGCCAGCGGCGTAGTGCATTGTGCCAGATTTTGCTCTGACGCTCTGCCGACTCACCTGAGTCCAGTCGCTTGCCGGGAGCAGCTCCACAAAATTCGCTCCAGGCGTTCGGTCTGTTGCGATCGGCCGCCAGCCGTAGCCGAGAATAGCGGCGAGTTGACGGGGGGTGTGGCGTGAGCGGCTGCTCAGGCCGGAGTGATTACGACTGATAAAAGTCTGCCAATCGGTATCCGGCAACCGCTGACGATACCAGGCGGCTAGAGCCGTGGCCGATTCGTGGAGTGCTGCGGGTCGGCCGAGCAGGTGGCGGCTGGCCACCTGGCCGATCAGTTCTGCCGATAGATTGTTGCTGTGGCGCAGGGTGCCGGCAACGATGTGGGACAGGGCTGGGCTGGCGTGGGTATACACCGGGCGGGCGCGCTGGGGGGTAAGGCCCGATTGCGGAAGGGGCAGTTCAATGCCGTTGTTTTGACACAAAGTGCGGAAGATGAGGGCGGTGACACGGCCCGGGGCTGTCCGGACCGGCAGGGTCTCCCAGCCGTCGGTTGGCAGATGACGGGAGAGCAGCCAGCGGTCAAGCGGTGCGGCGGTATGAAGAAACTGTATGCGGGGGTCGAGTCCCGGGGCTTGGGGCCCGGTTTGGATAGCGTGTACCCGCAGGCTGCCGCTGTCGGCCGGCGACCAGACGCTAGTCCGAAAGTCTGGACTGCCCGCCCTATGCTGCCAGCGGAGCTGCACACGGTTGTAATTCAAGGACAGTGCGCTGAGACCGGGATTATAGGACGCCGCGGTCGGCTGTTGGTCGTTGATGGCGGAGGTGGACGGCAAAAAACTGTCGTCAAAAACAAAACGCCCGGCCACACGCTGAATACCGGCATTCTTGAGCGCTTCTACAAAGTGGTGCAGATCATCGCTCGACAGCGACGGGTCCCCGCCGCCCCGCAGATACAGGTCTCCGCGCAGACTGCCGCCCCGCACAGAACCGTCTTGCAGCAGCACGGTGGTAAACCGATACTCGGAGCCCAGCAGGTGGAGGGCTGCTAGGGCGACGACGATTTTTGTTGTTGAGGCTGGGATGCGGGGGATGTCGGCGAGGTGGGCTTCCAGGACGGTTCCCCGAGCAGGATCAAAGACGATAGAGCCAATAGCGGTGGAACTGAAGCGGTAGCGACGGGCCAGGGTCTCGGTCAGCGCCGCCTCGGCGCTAGGGCCAAGCAGCACCAGGCTTGTCAGGGTCAAGGCCAACAGGTACCGGACAGGCATGGCTTACGGTGTGGTGACTGGCTCAGCCGAGCCGACGGGCGATAATATTGAGGCGCACATAGTCGATCAGGGCTCTCCCGGTTCGCCTCACGACCGCTTGGGCGACTGCCTTGGCAAACCGTCTCTTGTCTTCCGGCGCTAGCCGCAGTAGATGCGCTCCCAGCACGATCGTTTCCAAATAGTCCGCCAGGTGAGTCTGAGATTCAAGCTCAACCGGCTCTGCATTCAACCAGATATCTAGCGGCTCAAAACCGGCCTGGCGGAGGCGTTGGTCGGTCACCTTGGGCTGGGCAAATTCCCACGGCTCCTGCCAGCCGGCAAAGGCCGCCCGGAAAGGGACGGCGTTCATAACCGCAGCGCTAGCCGCCCGGACGCCGGCGATGTTGCCCGCGCCGCCACACTGGGCAACTAGCTGTCCGCCGGGTTTGAGAACGCGGGCCAGTCGGGCAAAGAGGGCGTCATGATCGAGAATCCAGTGGAAGGTGGCGGTTGACAAGATTGCGTCAACCCGCTGCGGTAGGTCAAGGCTTAGCAGATCGGCCACGCGGAGGCTGACCCGTCGGTCGGTGTAAAACCGCTCAGCCGCCTGTTCAATCATCGCCGCAGAGCCGTCAACCCCAATGACCCGGCCGTGTGGTACACGAGCCAGCAGTTGCTCAGTCACCCGGCCCGTCCCGCAGCCGGCGTCCAGCACGGTTTCACGGCCGGTTAGTTTTAAGCGCTCAAGGACATGTCCTCCCCACCGAGTCATAGGATCGGCAAGCCGCTCATACTCGTCTGCATTCCACTCTCGTGCCATACTGCTCCTTAATCATCAAGGCGAAAACATTGTTCCCTGTTCAGCGTGCATTGTCCATGCAGTCTGGCTCTCGCGTCCGTGTTCCATTCGTGTCAGAATAGCCGGCTACAGGAACACAGGGGGCGTGGACGAAAAATGGTGCGAGGTGTAATGGCGATTGTCTTTTGCTGTTTGGTGTGCAGCGGCGCGCAACGTGCGGCAGCACACCAACCGGTGCTGGAGGAGACCTTTGAACAGTATGCGGTTGGTGTATTCCCGAGCCGCTGGCAAACGCGGGGGGATGAGGTTGAGGCGCAGACAATATACAAGGTGATGGAAGAGGAGGCCGGCAACCGTTTCCTGCGTGCCTCGGCTGAGAGACAGGACACCCAGATTGGCCTCACCAAAAAGTTTGGGCCCGAGAAATATCCCCTGCTCCGCTGGCGCTGGCGGGTCACTCGACTGCCGACCGGTGGAGACGAGCGCGTCGACCGGACCAATGATTCGGCCGCGGCGGTGTACGTGGTGTTTGACAGCCGCATTATTCCCCGAGCCATTAAATACGTCTGGAGCACGACCTTACCGGTTGGCAGCACGTTCACGAGCCCAACGTATTGGCGGGCCAAGGTCGTCGTGCTCCAGAGCGGACCGCCGGACGACTCGGCCTGGCATCAGGAAACGGTGAACTTTTATGAGGACTATAAACGGCTGTTTGGCTTTGCCCCGGGCCAGGTCCAGGGAGTGGCGATTTTGACCGATTCGGATGTCACCAAAAGCAGCGCCCAAGCCGACTATGACGATCTGACCATCCTGCCGGCCGCAGCCTTGGATTCGCTAGCCGTGCACGACTCGCCGTCACTGCCACGGCCTTGACTCATTGAGCAAGACTCTCAGTTGGAGTTGGAAGCCGCTCGGCTTCTTTGCTATGGTTTGTTGCCGGGCGGCCCCCGTGGCTGCCCATTCCCCGGCGCCCTTTGGGCTGCCCGGTGGTTTAAGGAGGACGAGTGATGGCTGGAAGACTTGAGGGAAAAGTTGGTCTGATTTCTGGGGCAGCACGCGGACAGGGAGAGGCCGAGGCGCGAATGTTCGTGGCTGAAGGGGCAAAAGTCGTGCTCGGCGATATTTTGCTCGAAGAGCAGGGCCGGGTGGTGGACACACTGGGCGGACAGGCGACCGGCGTAAAACTTGATGTCACCCGAGAGGAGGACTGGCAGGCCGCGATTGAGACGGCGCTTGCCACCTATGGCAAGCTCGATATTTTGGTCAATAATGCCGGGATCTTTCCGGTCGAAAAACTGGAAGAAACCGATCTGGAACTGTGGAATCGGGTCATTGCTATCAATCAGACCGGGGTGTTTCTGGGCATGAAATACGCCGTTCCGGCCATGCGGCAGTCCGGGGGTGGCTCGATTATCAACATTTCCTCGATCGCCGGTCTGATTGGATCCGGTCTGGCAACCGCCTACCACGGGACAAAGGGGGCGGTCCGTTTGCTGACAAAATCGATCGCACTTGAGTATGCCAAGGATAATATTCGGGTCAATTCGGTCCATCCGGGCGGGGTCGATACCGCCATGCTCGACGTGCTCGACCCTGAAGCGCGCCAGGCGGCGCGTCAGAGTCATCCGCTGGGCCGGCTGGCAACCGCCACCGATATTGCCTATGGTGTGCTGTACTTGGCCAGCGATGAATCCTCGTTTGTGACGGGCACCGAGCTGGTGATTGATGGTGGGTATACCGCCCAATAATAGGGCTCTTTTTCTGGTGCGGCGGCCAGGACGATCCACAGGAGACGTCAAAGCATCCGGCAGGCTGGAGTCCGGGGGAGGAAGCGCACATGGCATACGAAACCTTTACGCTCGAACGCTCAGGGCCGATTGTGACGGTCGGTTTCAACCGCCCGGAGAAGCTGAATCCGATCAATGAGAAAGTCCTGCGCGAGTTCCTGGCGATTGCCTACGAACTTCAGGAGGACGAAGACTCACGAGTCGTGGTTCTGACCGGTCACGGCCGGTCGTTCAGCGTTGGGGCCGATATGGCCGCCCTGTCGGCCGGGTCCAAGGTCGAGGCCCAGGTCCAACAGACCGACACCGCCAAGCTGCGCCTAGCCAAACTCGGCTGGCGAGTCATGGACGAGTGGGAACGTCTGGACCAGATCAGCATTGCGGCCGTTAACGGCTTTGCCGTGGGCGGTGGGGTGTCGCTGGCCATGGCCTGTGACTTTCGGATTGCGGCCAGCGGGGCCCGGATGTGGCTGCCCGAAGTACGGCTCGGCGTGCCCTATATGTGGGGCTCGATTACCCGCATGATCAATCTCATTGGCATGGCCAAGGCCAAAGAGCTCATCATGACCTGTGACGAACTCACGGCTGAGGAAGCCCTGGAAGTCGGCCTCGTCAATCAGGTCGTGCCGCTTGAGCAGTTAAACGAAGCAGTCCGGGCTTTTGCCGACAAACTCCTCAACAAGCCGCCCATGGCCCTGCGCCGGACCAAGGAGTTTTTTAAGGCCCTGACGACCAATAAGGCCGGCGATATCACCTATGCCGACGCCCATCTGGGCTTGGCCTGCATGATGGGAGACGACATGCGTGAGGCGGTGGCCGCTTTTCGTGACAAACGCGAGCCGGTGTTCTTGAACCGCTAAGTGCTATGTTTTGCGCTAGCGCAAAACATAGCCGCACGTTGCTGAACTGCCAGGGTTTGGCGGAATCGTGAATGCCAGAACAAAAGGAGTATGAAACCATATGGTCCAGGCTCAATCGCTACGGGCTCTCTTAGCCCAAGATCGACTCTTTATGGCGGCCGGTGCCTATGACGTGATCTCGGCGCGGCTGGTTGAAGAGGCCGGTTTTCCGCTGGTGTATTATTCCGGTGGGATATCGGCCGGGGCGCTTGGCTATCCCGATTTTGGGATGCGGACCCTGACCGAGATGGTCATGCAGCTAGAAGGGGTGTGTCGGGCGGTGAGTGTCCCGGTGATTGCCGATGCTGAGGCCGGCTTTGGCACGCTGCTCAACGTTGTACGCATGGTCCAGGAGTACGAGCGGATCGGCGTTGCCGGGCTGCATCTCGAGGACCAGGACCTGCCCCGCCGGTGTGGTCACTTGGGCGGCAAGCTGTTGGTGTCGGCCCAGGATCACGCGACGAAAATTCGGGTTGCGGTCGAGAACCGCAGCCATGACAACACGCTGATTATCGCTCGCATCGATGCCATTGCGGTCAGCGGCTTTGACGACGCCCTAGCCCGGGCCGACGCCTATCTCGAAGCCGGGGCTGATTGCCTGTTTTTTGAGGCGTTTGAGTCGGTCAAGCAGATGGAGACGGCGTGCCGTCGCTTCTCTGACATTCCGCTCCTGATCAACATGGTTGAGGGCGGGAAAACGCCTTTCTTGCCGGCGCCGGATCTGGCTGATATGGGCTTTCGGATTGCAATCTATCCGGTGGCCGGGGTGTTGGCCGCCGCCTACCAGATGAAAAAAGTGTACGCGACGCTCAAAGAGACCGGGACAACCCAGGGACTCTGGCACGAAATGCTACCGTTTACCGAGGTGGTCAACGGGCTGCTGGGTTGGGATCAGGCACTTGAGTTTATCGATCGATATACCCAGAAGTAGAGGCGGCCCGCGTATCGCCGTCGTTTTGATTGCACTCTTCCCCCATGGCCGTTCCTGCCAAACCCCACCCGGCGCTCCATGACCAGCTTCGCCAACTCAGCGGCCTGTCGGCTAAACATCGCCAAGAACGTATCCTGGCCTCACCCCACAGCCTGGACCTGGCCCGCGGTCTGTCGTCGGAGAGCCTGTTTTATACCCTCAAAGAGATTGGCCTGACCGACGCGGTTGGGCTGCTGGGGCTGGCCTCGCCCGAGCAGGTACGGGATATGGTGGACCTCGATTGCTGGCGCCGGGACCGTTTGGACGCGAGGCGGATTTTGAGTTGGTTGATGTTTCTGAATGAGGCCGGCAGCGGCAAGGTGGCCGAGTGGGCCTTGCACGCCGATGTCGAGCTGCTGGTCTGGTTGGTCAAGCGCCACTGCGAGGTGGTGCGCAAGGCGGATATTGAGGACGAGCCCGATTTTAATCCCAGCCGTTATTTTAGCTTTGACGACCAGTATTTGCTCCGTTTTGTCGGAGATGAAGAGCCGATTTTAGCCCTGCTGCTGGAACGGCTGCGGGTTCTTGATTACCGGTTTTATACCCATATCCTGGAGCAGAGTTTGTTTGAGCTTGAGACACAGCTCGAAGAAGAAGCCTTGCGCTGGCGAACAGCGCGCCTGGCCGATCGGGGTTATCCCGACTTTGAGCAGGCCCAGGAGATCTTTCGGCCCGTGCTGCCCCACACTGTACGGCCCGAGCAATATCGGCGGACAGGACTCCGGCCGTTGCGCTTTGCTGACGCAGAAGAGGTGATCGCGCCCGATCACGCCGTGCTCTTAGTGTCTGAACCCCACTCCTTTTTTGGCACTGCCCTGTCGGCTGCCGATCCAAGCATCCGGGAGCAAGTGAGCACCGAGCTGGCCTATTTGACCAACCATGTGGTCATGGCCGAGGCGTGTGATACCGGAGAGCTGAGTGAGGTCCGCCGGTGTGCCGAACTCGTGCACGATGTGGTCAATATTGGACTTGAATACGCGGCCGAGGGCAACGCGGCCCAAGCCGCCCACCTCGTGCAAGACACCCAACTCCGCGCATTTTTCCAGATCGGCTGGAGCTTGGTGCTTGGCCTCCATCAGCAGGCGAAACACCTGGAGACGGTTCTCCAACAGGAGCTTGAGACGGACTGGCAGCGCTCTGTGGACACGCCTTTCCGTGAAACCTACGCTGGCGTGCGACGCCCCATGCCGGTCTTTTTTCAGGGCCTGGAAACACCGGGTGAGGTCTTGTACCGCCGCTTTCGGAATCTTGCCGATGTCCGGTGGGTAGAAACCGTCCTGGTCCATATCCCACTCTGGTTTGCCGCGCTGCGGCCCTGGGTCGATGTGGCCAACGGCCAGCAGGCCACCCTCAGCCTGGAAGCCGTGTGGAACACGGCTTTTATCAATTGGGTGGCGGCCCACGAGTTTGCCGTTCAGCCGCTGCGACGGATGGATGTGGAGGATTTTCAGCGGGCGTTTGAGGACACGCCTTTTGATGAACGCTATGCTGAGTTTCTGGGCCTGGCGGCAAGACACTTGGCCTGGAGTGCGGACGAGGAGACGGCCATGCAGGTCTTGGCTGAGGCTGCCCGCCCCAAGCTGCAAGAAGTTGTCGAGGTGCCTGAGGTGGATTTCAGATTCATGGCCGGACTTTTCCTCCAAGGGTGAGTGTCCCCCTCTCTTCCTCCCGGGGTCGGTCAGGTTGCGCTGTCGTCCGCGTTTGGTGGGTGCAGCCTCCTGAGAGCGGCGGTCGCCGCTCGGGCCAAACTGGGGTCTTGTCCGTCCACCGCTTGGCCGAGGGCGTGGACGACTGCTGGCGAGCGGACGCCGCGCTGACCTAGGGTGGCCGCGCTGGCGCGGCGCACGCCGCTATCCGGGTCGGTTGCCAAAATCCGGAGTACGGCTGACTCAATGTTGCTCCCACCGGGTGGGCATTTGCCGAGGCACGACAGTCCGGCTAGTCGAACGCCGGGCTGCTGATCGCTGAGACTTGACAGGTAGATCTGCTGGGCCGCCGGAGCGGTCTGATTGGCATCCCGCAGACAATAGAGCGCCATGCGGCGTTGAACCGGATTGCCGCTGCGGGCGACGTCGAGCAGTCTGGTCAGCACCAATGCATGGCGCTCTATGAGCCGCAGCAGGGCGGTGGCGGCCGCCCAGCGTAGGTCGCTCTCTTGGTGACCCAGATTCTCAATCAGGGCTGGCAGGGGTCGGGGGTCGGAGAGTGGAATCTGGGATAGGGTGTAGGCGGCCGTCCAGCGGATACGTGGCTGAGGATCGGTCAGTTTGTCGTACAGCGCCTCGACAATGGTGGGCTGGGGGGCAGAGAAACGGACGAGCTGCCGGGCCGCCTCGCGTTGGACGGCTTTGGTGTGATCGCCTAGGCAGCCGAGCAGGGCGTCTATGAGCTGTGACGGGAGGACGAGGGTGTCGCTGGCCCGTTGCAACTCGGCCAGGCCGGCTAGGCGGGTGCGGAAATTGTCTAGGCTGAGCTGGGCGGAGAGGCGGTTAACGTCCATAGGCGTGTACGATTGTTTCTGGAATGACCCGAAGATGTTTAGGGCCTAAAAGATAATGCTCGGGGTGCAGGAAGAGTTGGTCTAGTGCCTGCTCGAGTGCAGGATAGGTCACGGGTTGTCCGCTGAGACGGGACTGGAGGAGCCTGACGGTGTGGGCCGGGGCAATAAAATCTCCGCTCAGACACAGCTCGGATAGGGTCCGCTGGGGACTCACGCCAAAACCGAGAGTGAGGCTGCCGAGGGGTGTAGGGACACTGGGCCGAAAGGGGAGATCGTGGCGGGTCGGCCAGTTGTAGAGCCAGGGGTCGGCCGCGGCTGTGTGGGCTAGGCGGGCGATGTGCTCCTGCTCGGTCTGATTCAGATCTTGGGTGATACAGGGCGTAGCCAGCTGAGAAAAGCCGTGCTGCAAGAAACGGGCTACCTGGGCCAGCGAGGGCGGCCTCCCGGCCACCCGCTCCAGACTGGTGACCTGGGTGGGGGCAAAAAATTGGCTGACGATCGTTCCGTGCGGATCAACCCTGTCCAGCAGAGTGGGCAGGAGGCTGAAATCGCGCTCCACGGCCAGGAGCCCCTCGATCAGCACAGCGCCGTTCTCTTCGCTGCTAAACGAGACCCAGCCCACCGTCCGGCGGTCGACGGTGAGAAAATCTCGGCCCGGATAGAAGACATTGACCCCGACCGCCTTAAAGCCGTGCAGGACGCCGCGGACGTAGCGATTGAGAACTTGAAACGGCGCCAGGTAAAACGGGTCATTCGAGAAAAAAGCCGAGCGGTGGGGGAGGATCAGGGAGAAGTTCACGAACCCCTGTCCACTCGGCGTGACTCGGCTTCCACTCACGCGGCGACTGACGGTCACCCGCCCGGTCTCGGTCAGGGGTTCGACGGCGTGGTAGCGACCGAGTACGACGACGTCGCCCGGATGGGTGTAGACTCGCAAGACTGCGGTGTTGTCCACCGTTTGGAGAAAGAACCGATCGCTGGCCAGACTCAGCCTGGGCGACACGTGTTCTTGACACACCACGCGCAGCTTCATACGCTCAGCATACGGCAGGTGGAGGGGGCCGGCAATGTGTCCGCTCAGCTCCGTTCTTTTTTCTTCCCTGGACTTATGCTAACCCTAGCTCCATCCCTAGTCTGTGATGAGGATTGAGACCCTATGGATGATTTATGGGATCGTGCCGAGGCACTACTGGCCGACGGCAAGTCGTTTGTCTTAGCGACCATTATCCGCACGCGTGGCTCTGTCCCGCGCGAGGTCGGGGCCAAGATGGTCGTTCCGCCCGAAGGACGGCCGTTTGGCACGATCGGTGGTGGGTGTGGAGAGGGCGAGGTGTTGCGCCGGGCCTATCCGGTTTTGCAGCAAAATTTACCGCCACGGATTGTCGAGGTCGATCTGACTGGCGATTTTGATCAAGACACAATTCAGGTCTGTGGTGGACTGATGGATGTGGCACTCGACGTATGGCGGCCCGAAGAGCACCGTGCATTGGCCCATACTCTGGCCGAGGCGACCCGGGCGCGGCGGCCAACAGCTCTGGTCACGGCTTTAGATCCGGTCAACGGCAGCCTCAGTCCGGGTGCCAAGGGATGTCTGTCGGTGGGACGCGGCGGCCCTGCCCTGAGCTCGGATCTGTCGCTTGACCAACCCCTCGTGAACACCTTCACTTCTTCCGTCGTCGGCGGGAGGTCTCAGTTGTTTATGGTCTCGCCCCAGGGTGAAGCCGTAGAAGAGGCGGTCGCCCGCCGCCACAACTGGCCCAAGGTCTTTGTTGACGTCCAGTCGGGTCAGCAAACCCTGATTATTGCCGGTGCTGGCCATATTGCCCAGCCGCTGTGTGAGATCGCTTCCCTCATGGGGTTTCGGACTACTGTGGTCGATGATCGCTGGGCGTTTGCCAATACCGAGCGGTTTCCCCGCGCGGCCGATATCCGGGTCGGCCCCTTTGGGCAAGTGCTGCAAAGCCTCGACATCAACGCACAGACCTTTGTCGTTGTGGTGACCCGCGGGCATGTTCATGACGAGGAGTCGGTGCGGGCTGCGCTGAACAAGACCCCGGCCTATATCGGCATGATCGGAAGCAAGCGCCGGGCAAAAGCCACCCTTGAACGGCTGGCCGAGCAGGGCTTCAGCCCGGAACAGTTAAGCCGCGTTCATACCCCTATGGGCTTAGATATTGCGGCTGAGACGCCAGCCGAAATTGCCGTTGCGATTGCGGCCGAGATCGTCCGGGCACGTCGGAACGGACCACTGGAGACGCTGTCCCTGGCCGCCAAGGCACGTCCGAGCGGCCCGTTCAAATTTGGCGGCTGAGCTCTGGCCAGTCTATGATCTCGGGTATTCTTCTCGCCGCCGGCGAGTCCCGCCGTATGGGCTCGCCAAAGGCGCTCCTACCTTACCAGGGCCAGACTTTTATTGAGCGAATTTGCACGGCTTTTCTCAGCGCCAAGGTGGAGGAATTGATCGTCGTGCTTGGCGCCTACACGGAGAAGCTGCAGCCCGCGCTGCCCCGGCATCCGGCCCTGCGTACAGTTGTCAATCCGCACTATAAGAGGGGTCAGCTGTCTTCTCTGACCTGCGGGCTCAAGGCGCTGTCGCCCGACAGTGAGGCTGCGGTGGTGAACCTCGTTGACCATCCGCTGGTGAGGGCTGAGACTATTGCCGCGCTCATCGCTGCATTTCGGACCGATCCCGTCCCGATCATTATTGCCGCCCACCAGGGCCAGCGCGGCCACCCGGTACTGTTCTCCCGCCAGGTCTATGGAGAGTTGCTGGCCGCTCCGCTGGATAAGGGCGCCAAAGTGGTCGTGCGCAAAGATCCCGCCCGCGTTCGTCAAGTGTTGCTCAACGACCCCGGCATTGTGGCTGATATTGATACCCCGCAAGAGTATCGACGCTGGACGGGGCTGACCAAACCTGGTTTGTGATATGGACCACCCGCGCCGCTTGCCCCGCTCAGTAAAGATCGCCTATGGCTTTGGACTCTCGGCCGAAGGCATTAAGACCAACGCCTTTACCCTTTTTTTGCTGTTTTATTATCAGCAGATTGTCGGACTTGATCCCAGTCTGTGCGGCGTGGCCCTGTTCGTCGCCCTGCTCATTGATGCAGTGACCGATCCGACGATTGGCGTCTGGTCTGACGGGCTGCGATCTCGACTCGGCCGCCGTCACCCTTTTATGTATGCCGCCGGTCTGCCGCTAGCGGCATGCTTTGTGGCGGTCTTTATGCCGCCCCGCGGGTTGAGCCAAGCCGGGCTGTTTCTGTGGCTGCTGAGCTTTGCATCCGCAACGCGTTTTGCCATGACGCTCTTTGCCATTCCACACCAAGCCTTGGTGCCTGAGCTGACCCAGGACTATGACGAACGCACGTCGCTGCAAACTCTCCGCCTCGTCTTTGCCTGGCTGTTTGGGCTGGTCTATGCGCTGCTGGCCTATACCGTTTTTCTACGCGCGACCCCCGACTATCCCCAGGGATTGCTCAATCCTGACGGCTATGTCGATTTCGCCGTCTGGGGCGCGGTCATCATGGTCGTGACGACCCTGGTGTCTTCACTCGGCACCCAGCAAGCCGCGCTCCGCGCCCAGGTGGATGACAGCCGTATCCAGCAGCTCCGCCTCAGCACTTTGCCCCAAGAGATGAGGACGGCGCTGCAGAGCCCGTCGTACCGGGCGGCCGTTGTCGGCGGCCTGTGTTTGTGGGTCTCTTTTGGGGTGAACCAAAACCTGAACAATTACCTCAACACCTTCCTCTGGGGCTTTAGCTCAGAGCAGCTCTCGCTTTTCATGGTTGTCCTCATCGCCAGCTCAATACTGGCTTTGGCTATTACTCGGCCGCTGGCCGGACGGCTGGGAAAAAAGCGCTTGATCCTCACGACCTCGGTGGCTGCACCACTGATCATGGCCACGCTCATCTTTGTGCGCCTCGCCGACCTGTTACCCGGCAACGGGGAGCCCATCCTGATGAGGATCGTGGGCGGAACGATATTTGTGAGTTTGAGTTATACCGCCCTTATCATTTCTATGACGATGGTCGGGGCGATGATTGCCGACGTGACCGACGAACATGAGCTACGCACGGGCTCGCGCCGGGAGGGGCTGTTGTTCTCGGCCAACGCGTTTATCACCAAAGCGTCGTCGGGCCTCGGAGTGTTGGTCTCCGGGTTTGTGATCAAGCTGTCCGCGTTTCCGGCTGGCGCCACGCTCAGCAGCGTTGATCCGCGGGTGGTTGACCGGCTAGGGTTGTTTAGCGCCCTGGTGACGCTGCTGTTCGGAGTCGGGATGGTGTTGGGCTTTCTCCCCTACCGACTCAGCCGTGAACGCCACGCAGCGATTGTCCACGAGCTGCGCCAGCTGCGGGAATCGGCCTGAGGGACTACCCGTGCTCGAAGCCACGACAACGGGCGTGGAGGGGGGCTCTGTCCGTTCAGCCGCCGTGCAGCAAGGCTTTGACATCGCCGTGTAGGCGCGGACCTAGCTGCGAGACGACTTTGCTCGACAGCAGGCAGGCCAGTCGGGCGGCGTCTTCGGCCGTGTAGTTATGGGTTATGGCGTACAGGAAGGCACCGGCAAACATGTCGCCCGCGCCGGTTACGTCAAGCGCATGAACGGGAAAGGCATCGACCTGAAACGCCGTTCCGCCAACATTACCCCACGCGCCGTGTTTGTCGCGGGTCATGACGACATGGGGGGCGCTGTCTTGAAAGAGCGCAAAGATGTCTTCGGCCCGTTCTTTGCCGACATACGCACCAGCCTCCTGTTCGTTGGCAAAGACGAGGTCACACTCGGCCACCGCAGCGCGCAGCGCGGCACCAAAAGTCTCGATAATGAAACGGTCCGAGAAGGTCAGAGAAATCTTGACCCGATGTTTCTTGGCCAGCTCAATCGCCCGCCGGACTGCCGCCCGCCCGCCGGGTGTAGAAAACAAATACCCCTCCAGATACAGCCAGGTGGCCTGTTTGAGCGCGTCTTCGGTCACGTGCTCGACCGCAAAAACGCCGTTGGCGCCGAGCGAGGTGTTCATGGTGCGTTCGGCGTCCGGGGTGATGAGAATGATGCACGTCCCGGTTGGCTGTCCACTGATGGGCGGGGTATGCAGGCGGACGCTGAGTGACTGCATTTCGTCAAAATAAAAGCGCCCCTGTTCGTCGTCGCCAACGAGGCAGCCGTAGGCCGCCCGCCCGCCAAGCTGGGCAAGAGCAATCATGGAATTGGCAGCCGAGCCGCCGCTGGCGCGGTGTGGGGGCAGGTGTTTGCAGGAGTCGAGCAGGCGGTGTTGCTCGGGTGTATCGACTAGCCGCACGCTCCCCTTGTTAAGACCTAGATCCTGCAGGGCCTGCTCGCTGACCTGGAACTGCACGTCGACTAGGGCGTTTCCTATGCCGTATACATCAAATTTTTTGTTCATGGTGTTGGTGTAGTAACGGAAAGCTGCAAGCTTGGAAACAACGAATAGGCGTTGGCCAAGACCGGAATGTCGGCCCCGGCTCCCTCATCATGGCACCGTCCCCCATCCCCAAAGCGATACTGCAACGACAACGAAGCTGCTCTTCATGGCGAGGCGCTCAGCGTTCGCCCACTAGGGGCGAGGTGACTTTGCGGAAGGTCTCGCTCAGGGAGGTCTGGACGTCGACCACAGTCGGTTTGTCGCCGGCCAGGGCGGTCTGAAGGGCTAGCGCAAGCTGACTTGGGTCTTCCACCCGTATGCCCTCGCAGCCCATGGCTTGAACAATTTTGGCATGGTCAAAGTTGGCAAAGTCGGACGCGATGTTACGCTCTCCCTGACCGTGTTTGACCCAACCGAGAGCTTGGTTGTTGAAGACTAGGGCGACAATCGGGATATGTTCCTCAACCGCGGTCATAAAGCCGTTGAGGCTAATTGCAAAGCCGCCGTCGCCGCACACCGCAACAACCCGCTGTCCAGGATAGAGCAGCTTGGCGGCCAGTGCGGCCGGGATGGCGTATCCCATGCCGCCCACCCCGGCCGGTTGTAGAAATGTGCCGGGCGCTTTGGTCTGAAAGTAGTGCATCATGAACAGCCGGTTTTCGCCCGCGTCACAGGTCACAATCGTGTCGGGCGTAATGGCCCGTTGAAGCTCGGCGATGACCCGTTGGGGAAGAATCGGCGCGGACTGAGATCGAAACTCTAGGGCGTCAAAAAAACCGTGCTGACGGCGGGCCAATTGCAGCCGGGCTGTGCGTGCGGTAACGGTCTGAGGGGAAAGAGTTTCGTTGGCGCCCAGAGCGTCGCTCAACTGGGCGAGGACCGTTTTGGCGTCTCCAATCAGCGCAATCTCAGCCGGATAGGTCCACGAGGCATTTTTGGCCTCAACGTCGATCTGGATCAGGCGTTGCCGCTGGGGGTTGAGGAGGGTGGTGGTTTCAAAAGCGGTATCGGTGGCCGCCAGCTTGGAGCCGACGACGAGTACCACGTCGGCCGCTCCGATTTCGGCATTGGCCACAGGGGTCCCGAAATTGCCGTACACGCCCAGAGCCAGCTCGTGGGTTTCGGCAAAGCAGCCTTTACCGGACGCGCTAGTTGCGACGGGTGCTCCGATTTCTTCGGCCAGGGCGGCCAGCTCTCCAGAGGCCTGACTGATCCGAACCCCGTTGCCGGCGATAATCACCGGCCGCTCGGCCTGGGCTAAGGTCCGGGCGGCCTGTTCTACCTGACGCGGGTCGGCCGGGGGGGAGGGGACCGCCAGAAAAGGTTCGGTTGTGTACAGAGGCGGAACAGACTCAGGGCCCACCCGACCACGGAGCGCCTGGCTGTGCAGCAGGACGGCCACCGGTCCCCTCTCTCCGGATAGAGCGTGTTTAAGCGCAATTTGCACACTGTGCACACCCTGAACCGGATCGCCGGCGACGAAAGTGCGCTTGGTCATTGCCGAAAACGCCTGTTTGGCGTCCCAGGTGCCATAATCGCCGGTGCCGGCTTGATAGGGGCCGTGCTGCGAGTACGGAGCATTATCACTCAGGTCGGTCAGCAGCAACATCGGGGAACTCGACAGATGAGCCTCGATGGCGCCTAGGCTGGCGTGCAGCAGAAAGGCGGCTTGACCGATGGCCACGCCCGGTTTGCCGGTCAGGCGACCGTAGGTCTCGGCCATTACCCCGGCGCGTGCCTCTTCACGGACGAGCACCGTGCGAATCGTGGATTGGTGGTCGTACAGGGCGTTGAACAGGGCTCCGGTATAGCCGCCCGGAATACCGAAGACCATGTCGATACCGGCCTGTTCAAGGACGCGGATAATGGCCTCACGCGGCGGGACTGGTTCTTGAAGAAGCGGCGGTGTCATACGGCTTTCCTCATCGCTGATACGGGCTTTCCTCTCAGACTGTCTGTTGCAGAAACTCGGACCGTCCCCCCGCTGTCCATACCACACGACGGGCAAAAACCCCAAGTGGCTTCGTCTGCCCGCGCACGGGTCTTTTGCTTGCGTGGAAAATCTGCGGATGGTATAAGAGCTTGCTGTTCGGTACGGTGAGGCAGCCAGAATAATGTAACGAATCGGGCCTTGCTTCCCCGTGCAGAACATATTAGTGAAATTTGCATTTCAGCTGGGCCCGGCACATGCACGGGCTCGAACAGGAGGGAACTTTGCAAGCATTTACATACGACGCGCCGACATCGCTCAGTCAAGCGCTCAACCAGCTGGCTGAGGCCGGCGACAATGGGCGGCTGTTGGCTGGGGGTACGGATCTCATTATTCAGATGCGTGCAGGTGTCAAACAGCCTGGGGTCATTATTGATGCCAAGACGATTCCTGAACTCCAGACCTGCACCTTCAGCGTTCAGGATGGACTGCGGCTTGGTGCCTCGTATCCCTGTTGCAAGTTTATCGAAGACGCGATCCTACAGCAGCACTATCCCGGCCTAGTCGAAGCGGCTGGCCTGATCGGCTCGGACCAGATTCTGAGCCGGGCTTCGATCGGTGGCAACCTGTGTAATGGCTCGCCGGCAGCGGATACGCCGCCCGCTCTTATCGCGCTCAACGCCAGCTGTCATATCGCCGGCCCAAACGGAGAACGGGACGTTGCGGTTGAGGATTTTGTGACCGGTCCGGGCGAGACCGTGCTTGAGGCGAATGAAATCTTGGTTGAAATTCGCGTGTCGGCTCCTCAGGGCCAAACGGCCGACTGTTACCAACGCTTTATTCCGCGCAATGAGATGGATATTGCGGTGGTCGGCGTTGGCTCGTGTGTGACGCTTGAGGGCGATACCTGTACGGCGGCCCGGATTGGTCTCGGTGCGGTTGCCCCCATCCAGCTGTTTGCCAAGGAGGCCAGCGACTCCCTGGTCGGCAAGCCGTTTACCGATGAGAACATTGCCCGGGCCGCCGAGTTGGCCCAGAGCATTGCGAGGCCCATCTCCGATATGCGCGGCACGGCCGAGTTCCGGACCCATTTGGTCGGCGTCTTAACGCGCCGGACGCTGCAACAGGCGGGCGAGCGAGCTCGGGCAAAAGCGTAATCCGTCATGCCCGACGTGGGAGGAGGCGAAGCCGGGGGAAAAGCCCGCTTTCGCTCAGCCCGTGACACGCATGGCTCTCTTACTGAGGAAGGCAGGAAAAGTATGGCAAGAAAGGTCCACGTTCAAACGACACTCAATGGCGAAGTTACCGAGTTCTTGTGTGAGCCACGCCAGAGCTTACTCGAAGTGCTGCGCGATGAACTCGGCTTTACCGGCTCAAAAGAGGGCTGTCTAACCGGCGACTGCGGGGCCTGTAGTGTAATTCTCGACGGTCGCCCCTCATGTTCGTGTCTGGTGCTCGGAGTCGAGGCCGAGGGCCAAGAGATTACGACCGTTGAAGGGCTGGCCGATGGTGATACGCTCCATCCACTGCAGCAGAAGTTTCTCGAACACGCTGCCCTGCAGTGCGGGATCTGCACGCCTGGGTTTCTCGTGACCGCCAAGGCGCTGCTGGACCGCAACCCCAAGCCCACCGAACATGATGTTCGCTATGCCCTAGCCGGGAATCTGTGTCGCTGCACGGGTTATGATAAAATTGTAAGAGCGGTGTTAGACGCTGCTTCTGTCATGCAAGGGAGGTAAGCAATGGCGCAACAAGAGGCGAAATTCAAGGTTATCGGAACCCGTCCGATTCGGCATGACGGGGTGGATAAAGTCACCGGCCGGGCCAAATATGGGGCGGATATTGACCTGCCCGGGATGCTGCATGGCAAGGTGCTGCGCAGCCCGCATGCCCACGCTAGGATCAAGTCCATTGATGCGTCAGCCGCATTGGCTCTCCCTGGGGTGAAAGCTGTCATAACCAGTGAGGATTTACCGAAGCTGCCCAACGGCGTAGTGCCCATGGGCGAGCTGCCGATGAATCCCCTCCATCTGTCGCTGAACGTCATGGCCCGAGACAAGGTGCTGTACGACGGACACGCCGTTGCTGCGGTGGCGGCGACCAACCCGCATATTGCCGAAGAGGCGCTCAAACTCATCAAGGTCGACTACGAAGCCTTGCCCCACGTCCAGAATGTGATGGACGCGATGCAGGACGACGCACCTATTCTCCTGCCCGATCTGCGGACGAGCGGAGCTGAGGAGAAGAGCGATAAAGAGACCAACGTCGCCAGCCAGCTGCGCTTTGCCCGGGGTGATCTTGAGGCCGGTTTTGCGGCGGCCGATGAGATCGTTGAACACGAGTTCGATACCTCGATGGTCCACCAGGGGTATATTGAGCCCCATAACGCGGTCGCCCAGCACAATCCCGACGGTCACTCCACAATTTGGGTAAGCACCCAGGGCGCATTTACCGCCCGCGACCAAACCGCGATGATTCTGGATATCCCGGCCAGTTCGATGAAGGTCATCCCGGCTGAAATCGGCGGTGGTTTTGGCGGAAAGATCTCGGTGTATCTGGAGCCGCTCGCGCTAGTCCTGTCAAAGAAGACGGGCAAGCCGGTCAAGATGGTGATGAGCCGCGGGGAGGTCCTGCGCGCAACCGGACCGACCTCGGGCTCACACATCAAGGTGAAGATGGGCGCCAATAAAGACGGCAAGATTACCGCAGCCCATATCTGGATGGCGTATGAGGCCGGTGCCTTCCCCGGTGCGCCGGTAGGAGCGGGCTGTATGACCGTATTGGCCCCGTACGATTTGGAGAACCTCCAGATCGACGGCTTTGACGTCTTGGTCAATAAGCCAAAGACGGCTGCCTATCGCGCTCCGGGTTCGAGCAATTCGTCTTTTGCCGGAGAGACGGTGATTGACGAGCTGGCCGAAAAGCTCGGTTTTGACCCCCTTGAATTCCGACGCATCAACGGGGCCAAAGAAGGCACAGCCCAGCCGGCCGGACCCCAGTTTGGCAAGATCGGCTACCTAGAAACCCTTGATGCGGCTCAGAACAGTGCGCACTACAAGTCTCCCAAGCCGCAGTCGGGCAACGGCAAGAAGCGTGGCCGCGGGGTTGCCTCGGGCTTCTGGTTTAACGCCGGATTCCAGTCGAGCGCAACCGTCAATGTCAATAGCGATGGCACGGCCAACGTAGTGACCGGCTCGACCGATATCGGCGGAACTCGAGCCTCGTGTGCGATGATCGCCGCCGAAGTGCTGGGTCTGAAAGCCGAAGATGTCCATCCGGTTGTGGCCGATACCGAGTCAATCGGTCATACCGATATGACCGGGGGGAGCCGGGTGACCTTTGCCACCGGTACCGCGGTATACGAAGCCGCCCAGGATGTGGTCAACCAGCTCAAGGAACGCGCGGCAAAGCTGTGGAAGGTTGACCTCAAAGACGTCGTGTTCCAAGACGGCATGGTGTCCTGCCCCAGCGACGATAAAAATGAGCCAATGGGTCTCAAGGAGCTGGCCACCAAACTGCCCCGGACCGGTGGGCCGGTGTCTGGTCGGGCCCAGGTGAACCCCCGCGGAGTCGGGCCGGCGTTTGCGACCCACGTGGTAGACGTTGAGGTGGATCCCGAAACCGGCAAGGTCGAGGTTTTGCGTTACACGGCCACTCAGGATGTCGGCACGGCTATCCATCCGAGCTATGTCGAGGGTCAGATCCAGGGCGCGGTTGCCCAAGGGGTGGGGTGGGGGCTCAACGAAGAATATTTCTACGATGAGAACGGCACGCTACGCAACGCCGGTTTTCTGGACTACCGGATGCCGACCTGCCTTGATCTCCCGCTGATTGAGA
Source organism: uncultured Binatia bacterium (SeqCode) (assembly GCA_965214605.1). Lineage (GTDB taxonomy): Bacteria > Desulfobacterota > Binatia > Bin18 > Bin18 > JAAXHF01. Next base: position 3,299,074 of record OZ243961.1, read on the forward strand.
CAATTCTGGTCGAGGTGCCCAATCCGGGTCATCCGGTCGGTGTACGGGGCGTCGGTGAGGTCCCTATCATCCCACCGCCGGCTGCCTTGGCCAATGCTATCCACAACGCCCTTGGGGTACGCATGCAAGAGCTGCCGATGTCGCCGGGCAAAATCGCCAAGGCGGTCGTTGAGCAGGGATAGGAGCATCCCTCCGCTGTGGGTTGCCCGCTGACACAAACCCCTCTCCCCCTGGGAGAGGGAAAAGAGTAGGTATGGCATCAACTGTCTTCATTCCTGCCCTGATGCGAAAGCTGTCAGCCGGAAAGGACCGGACAACGGCGACGGGCGCAACTCTGCGTGCCGTTGTTGACGATCTAGATCGTCAGTTCCCCGGCTTTCGGGATCGGGTTGTTGAGGATAATGATCTGTCCGGTTCGGTGGCGGTCTCGGTCAACGGCGAGATCATCACCGGTGGTCTGTCAGAGGCTATCCCGGCCGATAGCGAGATCCATTTTCTCCCGGCTATCGGGGGCGGGTGAGAAGGGTCTTCTGTCCGGTTTTCATAGGGAGGGGCATGACGTGCTCTTCCCTATTTTTTTGAATGGCGTCAAAACGGCTGAGGTTTGGCCAAGGAGGAAGATATGGCGGGGCAACAAGAGCATCAATTCAAGGTCATTGGCACGCGTCCGATTCGTCATGACGGGGCCGATAAGGTCACCGGCCGAGCCAAGTTCGGGGCTGATATCCAGCTGCCGGGCATGTTACACGGCAAAATTCTGCGCAGTCCACACGCCCACGCCCGCATTAAATCGCTCGATACGTCTGCCGCTCTGGCGGTCCCCGGGGTCAAGGCGGTTGTGACGGGTAGAGATTTTCCCGAGATTGAGGATGGCCTGCTGCAGATCGGGGAGAATATGGTCAATCCACGTCATCTCTCGCGCAACCTGATGGCGCGCGACAAAGTCCTGTACGACGGACACGCAGTGGCCGCAGTGGCTGCGAGCAGCCCACATATTGCCGAAGAGGCCACTAAGCGTATTCGGGTCGAGTACGAAACGCTCCCCCACGTGCAACATGTGCTCGACGCGATGAAAGACGACGCGCCGATCTTGCACCCTGAGCTGCGGACGGCCGGGACGCCGGACGCGTCTGATACCCCGACGAATATTGCCAACCAAGTCCGCTTTGCGCGGGGGGATCTCGACGAGGGCTTTGCCGCCGCCGACCTAATTGTGGAAAAAGAGTTCTCGACCTCAATGGTTCACCAGGGCTATATCGAACCGCATAATGTAGTGGCCCAGTATAATGGCGACGGGCAGTCAACCGTGTGGGTGAGCACCCAGGGACCGTTTGCGGTCCGCGAGCTGTGCGGGGGACTACTCAAAATGCCGCCCAGTAAGATCAAGGTCATTCCGGCGGAAATTGGTGGCGGCTTTGGGGGGAAAACCACCGTTTACCTGGAACACGTGGCCCTGCTGCTGTCGAGACTATCGGGCCGACCGGTCAAGATGGTCATGACCCGCAGCGAGGTTTTACGGGCGACTGGTCCGACGCCGGGTTCCCATATCTCCGTCAAGATTGGGGCTAATAAAGCCGGCAAGATTACGGCCGCTGCGCTGCGTTTATCGTTTGAGGCCGGTGCCTTTCCGGGCTCTCCGGTCGCCGCCGGCAGCATGACTGTTTTAGCGCCATACGATTTGGAAAACTTCCAGATTGATGGCTTTGACGTTGTCCTCAACAAGCCCAAGACGTGCGCCTACCGGGCGCCGGGAGCGACGAATCCGGCCATGGCCGCGGAAACGGTGATTGATGAGCTGGCCGAAAAGCTGGGTATTGATCCGCTGGAGTTTCGGCACCTCAACGCTGCCCGAGAGGGGACCGCTCAGCCGGCCGGACCGCAGTTCAGAAAGATCGGCTTTGTGGAGACGATTGAGGCGATCAAGAACAGCGAGCACTATCGGTCTGCGATCCCGCAGTCCGGGGACGGTAAGCTGCGTGGCCGGGGTGTGGCGTCGGGATTTTGGTTCAACGCTGCCTTTCAGTCCTCAGCCACGGTCAGCATTAATACCGATGGCACGGCCAATGTGGTCACCGGTTCCCCGGACATTGGGGGCAGTCGGGCGTCGTGTGCCATGATTGCCGCCGAGGTGCTGGGCCTGGCTGCCGAAGACGTCCATCCGGTTGTGGCCGATACCGAGTCGATCGGTCATACTGATACGACTGGCGGGAGCCGGGTGACGTTTGCGACCGGGATGGCCGTGTATGAGGCGGCGACCAACGCGGTCAACATCCTCAAACAACGGGCCGCAACTCTGTGGAAAGTCAAGCCCGAAGACGTGATCTTTCAGGACGGCGTGGTGTCGTGTACGACCAACGGTCAGGAGGCGCTGAGCCTCAAAGAGATGGCGCCCAAGCTCCCGCGTTCTGGCGGCCCGGTGATGGGCAGCGCCTCGGTCCGACCCCGTGGGGTCGGACCGACCTTTGCCACCCATGTGGTTGATATTGAGGTTGATCCGGAGACGGGCAAGGTCGATATTCTGCGCTACACGGCTTCACAAGATGTCGGGAAAGCCGTCCATCCGAGCTACGTCGAAGGCCAAATCCAGGGTGGGGTCGCCCAGGGGATCGGCTGGGCCCTCAACGAGGAGTATTTTTACGACGAAACGGGCACGATGCGAAATGCCGGGTTTTTGGACTATCGGATGCCGACCTGTCTCGACCTGCCGATGATTGAGACGGTCTTGGTCGAGGTTGCCAATCCCGGCCATCCGATCGGGATTCGGGGCGTCGGAGAAGTGCCTATTGTCCCACCGCCAGCGGCGATCGCCAATGCTCTCTACCGGGCGGCCGGCGTCCGCCTCCAAGAGCTGCCCATGTCGCCGGCCAGAGTCATTGAGGCAATACTCAAAAAAGATGCACGGATCTGACGAGGCCCTATGGCACGCGCACAAGATCATTTTGAAACCATTAACGGTCTCCGGCTCCACTATCTGGACTGGGGCAGCCATGGCAAACCGGCCCTCGTTCTTTTGCACGGCGGTTCAGCCTACGCTCAATGGTGGGATTTCTTTGCCCCGGCCTTTACCGACGATTTCCACGTCATCGCTCCAGACTGGCGGGGCCACGGAGACAGCCAGCACGCCAAACCTCCGGCCTATAGCACCAAGCACTACATCGAGGATCTACACAAATTTTTGGCCAAGATCGGTGTTGAGAGGCCGGTGATTGTCGGCCACTCTATGGGTGGGCATAACGCGGTCATCTACGCGACCGAGCACGCCACGGAGATCGCCGCTCTGGTGATGGTCGATACCACTGTAAGCTATCCCGCCTCAGCAGTCCAGTTTTTGCGTAGACTCGGCCAAAGACCGGCCAAGGTGTTTGATTCGCAGGCAGAAGCCATCAGCCGTTTTCAGGTCCTGCCGCGCGAATCGCTCTTCTCAAAGGAACGGCTGGAGTATATTGCCGGGTTTGCCTTTACCAAGCGGGGAGACGGGAAATGGGTGGCCAAGCTCGACCGGCAAGCCCTGTTTCGTGAGCCGGTTGACGGTCGCCAGCGCTTGGCACACATCATCTGTCCAACACTGATTGTGAAAGCGGAAAACAGTCCGGTGTTGGACCACGACAAGCTGACAACCCTATGCGCCGCTCTGCCCAACGCCCGCTGGGCCGAGGTTAAAGACTGCTACCACCACATCATGCTGGACAACCCCGAGGGCCTGATTGCGGTCGTGCGGGAGTTTTTAGCGCAAATAGGTCCGGCTAGTGGCTAGGAGCGGGTGGGTCCTCGCCCGTGGCCTTACCGTCAATACGGATACGGACCTGGATCGCCCGTCCGCCCTGTTCCTCCACTACCTCGGCCACCGCGTCCCGGAACCGAACGGTATCGCCAGCCCTGACTAACCGGTTCAGGCGGCTGACGAGCAGCCCTGATAGCGTGTCCACGCCGGGTGCGTATAGGTCAAGGCTGAGTTCCCGGTTGACCTGTTCGATGGGGAGCTGACCGCGCACCTGGAAGATGCCGGTCCCTTCGGGCACGATGTCCGGCGACTCGCTATCAAACTCATCCTGTACTGCGCCAACGATCTGCTCAACAACATTCTCCATCGTAATCACGCCAACGACCGAGCCGTATTCATCGTCAACGAGGGCCATGTGCTGGTGGCTGCTCTGCATCTCTCGCAAGAGCCGGCTGAGCGGGAGGGTCTCGGGGATGTGGTGCAGGGGGCGGGCGATTGAGCTAAGATCGATATCGGCATCATCGGCGATGCCGAGCAGGTCTTTGACGTGGATTAGCCCAATCACTTTATCCAAGGAGTCGACGCACAGGGGAAAGCGTGTGTGGCGGGTTCTTCTGGCGACCTCTAGGCACTTGTCCAGCGGCCAGTGGGCATCAAGGAAGGCGACATCTTGGCGAGCGACCATGACCTGGCGCGTCAGCATATCGTCAAAATGAAAGACGGCGTTGAGCAGTTGCAGTTCTGAGGCTGAGAGCTCGCCTGCCTGGCGGCCTAGCTGGATGTTGGCCTGAATCTCGCCCTCAGTGATGGTCGGGCCGTCTCGGCGGCCGGTAAAGAAATCGGCAAACGCCCCAGTGACTCGGATGAGAGGGGACAACCCTGCCTGCATGAGCGTCAGCGGCCAGACAATGAACTGCCAGAGGGTCCGCCAGTGGATGGCACCGTAGGTCTTGGGCAGAATCTCGCCGATGAACAGAATGGCAACGGTCAGCCCGACGGAGAAAAGCGGCACCCAGCCGGCGCCGAGAACCTGTGCAGCATACATCCCGCAGACGGTTGCGCCAGCCGTGTTAGCGATCGTGTTGAGGATCAGGATGGCCGAGGTCGGCCGGGCGATATTCGACTTCATGGCCATAAAGCGCTCGGCCAGGCGGGCGTATTTACCGTCTGCTCTCTGTGCCTCGAGCACCCCCACGCGGGTGGAATACAGGATGGTCTCGAACAGTGAGCAGACGCTTGAGATCAACACGGTCCCGCCAGCAATAACAAGCAGCATTGTCATCTGTCCCGCTCCGTTCGGTGGAGGCTAATTCACAACAAGGATGCAAACGCGGTCGCCAGCCCGAGAAAACTGAAGAAGCCAAAGACGTCGGTGACTGTGGTGAGCACGATTGACGAGGACTGGGCCGGGTCTTGCCCCATAGCGGCCAGGAGCACCGGGATGAGCGCCCCAGCAATCCCGGCGATGGCCATTGAGAGCACCATAGCGAGACCAATGACCAGCACCAGCCCGGGCGAGCCGCTCCACAGGTAGACGCTGGCGCAGGTGACCAGGGCGACGCCCAGGCCGTTTACCAAACCGGCGGAGAACTCTTTGGCGACGACCTTAGGCCAGTGGCGCAGGGTGATCTCACGCAGGGCCAGCCCGCGTAGCACGACGGCCAGTGCCTGTGCTCCGGTATTGCCCGATTGTCCGGCAACGACTGGCAACAGGACGGCGAGCGCGGTGAAGCGCGCGATCGTATCCTCAAATATGCTGACCACAGAGGCTGCCAGGAAAGCGGTAACAAGATTGATCTGCAGCCAGGGGAGACGCTTGCGCACGGCGAAGCCGACTTTTGACAGGGCGCGTTCTTCTTTGCTGGCGCCGGTAATGCTGACGAGGTCGGCGGATGACTCTGTTTGCACTGCTGACACCAGTTCGTTGAGCCGGATGACGCCAAGCGGCCTGTTGTCATAGTCCACCACAGGAATGCTGCTCAGCTTGTGACGCTCCATTGTCTCGACGATCTCCTGACGGGCGGCGAATGCCGACACGGCCACTGGTGGGCCGGAGACGAGTACCGACAGCGGGCTTTGCGGCTCGGCGAGAATCACTTCGTGGAGCGGAACGGTTCCGACGAGACGTCCGGTGCTGTCCACGAGAAGCAGGGTGAACGGGCGTTGCCTGTGCCACGTGGCACGCAGCCGCGTCAGCGTGTCCTCGGCTGTCAGACCAAGTAGAAAAACGCCGATGCGGGGATCCATAAGGCGGCCAGCGCTGTCCGTGGGATAGTGCATGACGGAGCGTAGCTCGCGGGCCTCTCCTGGCGGAAAACCGGCTAGGAGGGCGTTGCATTGCGCTTCATCTAGTCCGCCCAACAGCGCTCCGACCTGAGGGGGATCGAGGTGGCGCAGAAGCGGCGGGGCGGCGGTAGGTTCGAGCTCTGCCAGGACATCGAGAGCTTTGGCTGGCGTTAGCCGGCGGAAGACCTCACGCGTTGTTTCTGGGGTCACTTGGCCGAGCACCTCAGCCACCTCTGCGGCCGACCAGGTTTCGAGCTGGTCGGCGGTCTCCTCTGGATGGCGCTCAAAGAGGGTCTCAGCGAGCAGGCGTTCAATTGTTGGGCTAGGGGTTGACACGCTTTGTCGATCCCGGTTGCTGGCTCGCACGGGAGGCCGAGCGTGGTCCGCTCCAGATCTCACTGAGTCCGAGCGAATAGAACTCAGCCATAGCGGCAAGCAGGTGGAGTGAGGGGGAACGGGACTGAGGCGTGTCTAAACCTCGGAGGGTATCAGCGCTAATAGCACCCAGGAAGATTCCCTCGGAGTCTACGACGGCAAGCGGTTCCGCCGACACTGCCGCGCTGCTCAGGGTCGTCGCGCTGGCGTGGGAGGCCAGGGACCGGGCCGTGCTCAGCGCCAGAGAGGTGAGGGGCAGGTTACGGTTGCTGCCGAGCAGCTGGCCTGGGGTCACCGCGCCGAGGAGGCGCTGAGAGCGGTCGAGCACAAAGAGACGGGAAGGGATCGGGCCGTGGCTTCCACTAAGTCGGTCTAGGGCCTGGGCGACGGTAAGGTCGGAGTGGAGGGTGAGGGCCACCGGGTCGGCGAGCGCACCGGCGGACTGGGCCGCATAGCTCAGGGCGCGGTCGAGCGGCGTGCGGACGGTAGTTGGGAGCCGGCCGAGTACCTCTTCCCGAACGGCTGGTTTGAACTGACGCAGGAGGGCGGCAGCGATTGATGGGGGGAGCTGGGAGAGGAGCAGCGAACGCTGTGTCTCGGGCCAGTGGATGAGGCAGGAGGCGGCCAGGGGAGACGCGAAGCAGGCGAGTACGCTGGCGGCGCACTTCACGGACGCCGGCTGCAGGAACGCAGCGATTTCGGCTGGAGCGTGTCGTTCCAGCACCCGCGCCGCCTCCTCTGGATAGTGCTGCAGATGGAAGTGGGCTATTGCCTGGATAGCGGTTCCCATCAGTCGCTCCCTACCACTACCGATATGTCGTCGCAATACTTACGGGCGGGAAGATGGATCTGACCGTCAGCGGCGTCTAGCACGATGGTCGTCGGGGTGATTTCTCGCACAATGCCCTTAATGCCGGCGACCTGTACGGTGTCGCCGATCCGGTAGGCTTTTGCCGCGTAGTAGGAGGCCAGGATATTGGTGACGATCGGTCCTGAGCCCAGACCAAAGGCCAGGGCCATGCCGCCCAAGATCGTGGCCAACGCGATGAAAATCGTGTTGGTGAAAAAACCGCTCTCCAGGCCGATTTCCTGCGCGCCGACAATCAGGGCAGCAACGAGGATGGCTGCCTGGGCTGCCCGGCCAAGAACTAGCGCATACTCCAGACCGGCAGCGGAGGCGGCTGTGGTAATCCACCGGTTGGCGACAATTCCGGCACCTAGTCCAATGAAGGCGAGCACGACCGCTAGGAGGACTCTCGGCAGATAGTGGGCGAGGCTTTGCAGCAAACCGGTGACGACCGGCAGGGGCAGCTTGTCGATCGCCGCGACCGCAAAGAACAACAGCACAACCCAATACACGCCAGCCCCAATGACCCGGGGGGCGTTCTCGGCAAGCCTCGCGCCGCTGAGTCCGTCGGCGAGGCGAAACTGTCTGTTGATGCGAGCCACAAGGGCCGCAACAATTTTTCTACTCAGGAAGCGCAGGACGCCGGCTACGATCCAACCTGCCAGAAGCAGGCCTGCTGCCCCTAACGCGCCGGGCAACAACGCGGTCAACCGCTCGGCTATCTGCTCCAGCATGGTCGTCCAACCCGGAAAGCTCATTCCTACTCCTGCACAAGCGCAGAAGGCGGGCTGCACGAGGTGCAGCCCGCCCAGGAACTGCGGTTAAAGCTGATAGTGAGCTTCGACCCAGAGTCGGGACTAGTCCAGATCCATCCGATAGACTTTGACCGCATTATCAAACACGATCTTTTTGGTGACCTCTTCCGGAACGCCGTCGAAGTCCTTTGCGATCCACTGCCGGGATTCCGGCCAAGTCGAATCGGTGTGCGGGAAGTCGGACGCCCACATATAGTTGTCTTCTCCAAAGATCTTGTAGGTGGCCGGACCGACCGCGTCGTCCTGGAAGGTCCCCCACATCTGACGCCGGACATAATCGCTCGGCTTCATCGGCAGCGGGTTCTTCTCCATGATATTGAATTTCTCGTAGGCATGGTCCATGCGGTACATGAAGTGGGGGAACCAGCCAATGTCGTTCTCGGCCGAAACGATTTTCAGCTGGGGAAAACGCTCCAGCACCCCGCCAAAGATCAGCGTCGTCAGTGAACGTTGAATCTCATGAATCAGGTTCATGTAGAAGGAGCTGATCTGCTCAAAATTGACCTTGCTCTCCTTGCTCTTGCCGGTGATCACGTGTAGGGAGAGGGGCATGTCGAGGTCGGAGGCGGCCTGCCAGAACTTGTCATAGACGGGGCTGTTGTAAGGCTTGTCTTCCGGCGGTGAGCCCCAGATCATGGCTCCGCGCATGCCGAGCTTATGGGTGCGCTCCAGCTCCTTGACTGCGGCATCAATGTCGTACAGCGAGATCAGGCTGATCCCGTACAGGCGTTTGGGATTATGGGAGCAGAACTCGGCCACCCAGTCGTTATACACCCGGAAGCAGGCCCGTTGCAGATCGGCGTTTTCGAGACCGAACAGCGACATGCCAAGCGTGGTGTACAGCACCTCGGCCTCAACCCCGTCGATCTCCTGATCTTTAATCCGTTCTGCCGGGTCCCAACCGCTCGGCCGAGCCGCTTCATAACCCTTGTCAAGGTGGTCCTTGAGTTCCTGGCCCGAGCGGCCAGCCCCAAAACCACCGGCCACCGGAAATGGATCAATGCCCTCGGCTACAAAAATCAGCCCCGGTTTGTTGGGATTGTCAATGACTTTGGGGGCACGATCTTTATACTTGGCGTCAAGACGCTCTACCCACAGTTCGGCCGGCTCCATCATATGGGAATCTGCCGAGACAACACGCATGCCCATACTAGATCCTCCTTCAATAAAGTTTGAGTATCGGTCCACTCCAGTCGGATATCAGCCTCAGACAGAAGAATACCGCTGGTGTTGGATCTCTAGGGGAGTGTTTCGCATACGGGAGATATACTGTCAAGTTATGGTGAATGAGCATTCAGCTCCGTGGTGCTCAGCCGAGGCCGGTCGCGCCCGACAATCTGGCAGTGGACTAAAGTGGGACGGAGTGGGGGGGGGAGGGAGCGGCAGACGTTCTGTGCGCCTCCTGTGTTCAGGTTTTCGCAATAAGTTCTAAAAATCCGCGGAGCATACGGTACGTCAGGCCCCAAATCGTCTTTCCGCCGTAGAGCAGGGCGGGCACCTGAATTGATGTCCCGTCGTGTAGGTCACGCCGCACCTGCCGCTCGACGTCGTCTTTTTGCATAAAGGCCAGCGGCACCCAAATCGTATCCTGGACCTCAATCGGATCGGGGTCCGGACGCGCCTGTGTGGACACCAGGTAGACATACGGGGCGACGGTCATAGGGAGGGCTCGTCCACGCGCCGTAGCCTGAACCGCTGGGAGATGTCCCAGATACTCGCCGTGCTGCCCGAGGTCGATGCCGACTTCTTCTTTGGTCTCGCGTTGGGTTGTGACCAGCAAACTGGGGTCCTCCGGCTCTTGGCGACCGCCGGGGAAGGCCATATGTCCGGACCAGGGGTCCCGGGGATGATGGGCGCGATGGATAAACAGCATATGGAGGTCGTCCCGCTGTGGCTGCAAGAGGAGGGCGACGCCGGCCCGCATTTCGGCTTCCAGTGACGGAGGGGCAAATTGATGGCTGGCCAGGCTCCGACGAATCTGCGCAATTTTTCCTTCTAGCATACCATCTCCTGAATCATGGCCGCATGTGTGACAGCACGGAGCAGGAAGATCACGGTTGGTTACTGTTGGGAGCTTTCTTCCTGATTTGCGTCTTTGAGCGCGTCGAGGACCGCGTTGGCACGCTGGACGTGAACTTGGACCTCAAGGATTTGGTTGAGCAGCCGGCTGATGTAGGTCCGAGCTTCTTCGGTTTGGGGGCCAAGACCTTTGACGAGCTGGGTCGCAGTGCCGATCCCCTGCGTCGCTTGATTCACCGCGCTTTTGATCTCCGCAAAGGTCTCTGTATCGATAATCATAGCCTCTCCTCTCTAGAGATCAGGGCTCAGCCAGGCTGTCTCTACCCATACCGGCAGAGTATTAGCGAGAATCAAGCGAACGTCAATCCAGCTCTTGGAAGTCAAAGACTGCCACATCTCCCGACCCTTGACTTCGCTGGCCGAGATGGCTGATACTTGCCCCTTCATGTCTGCTGGACAAGTTGAAGCGTAACGAAAGACCGAGCAATGAGACAAGCCCTGAGTGGAATTCGTGTTGTTGACCTCAGCCATTATATCGCGGGTCCGTACTGTACGAAGCTGCTAGCCGACTACGGGGCTGAGGTGGTGAAGATCGAAAAACCTCAGGAGGGCGACGGGGGGCGAGGACTGGCGCCTTTTTTTGCCGACCGAGCGGGTCTGGAACGGAGCGCCCTGTTCTTCTTTTTGAATACCAGCAAAAAGGGCGTCACGCTTGATCTCAAAACCGACCGTGGGTGTGAGATTGTCTGTCAGCTTCTTGGCCAGGCCGATGTGTTGGTCGAAAATTTCCGGCCCGGTGTGTTGGAACGTTTGGGTTTGACCGAGGAAGTACTCGAGCGGGCCAATCCCCGCCTCGTCCATACGTCTATCTCTAACTTCGGCTCTTCCGGGCCGTATCGGGACTACAGCCTGACCGACGGCGTGGCGTATGCCCTGGGCGGCTGGACCTATCCCATGGGAGAGCTAGACCGCCCACCTGTCCAGCCAGGCGGCGCGTTTGGCCAGTATGTTGCCGGTCTGTATGCCGCCATTGGGACGCTGCAAGCGGTTCGCAATCGGGCCACCCTAGATGCAGTCCAACATCTTGAGGTTTCGATTCAGGAAGCCCTAATCGCCACCACCCTGTACGATTTTGTGGCCTTCTCGTACTCTGGGTTTGTGCGTCAGCGCTCGGGCCGCCAGTTCCACCTCGGATTTCCAAACCTGGCTACCCTGCCGTGTGCCGATGGCTATGTCGGGATTCATGCCGGTTTGCCGCACCAGATCCATGCCTTGTTGGAGATGGTGGGCAGATCTGATCTGGCCAATGACCCCCGCTTCCAGACGCTGGCCACCCTGGGCGCGCATGCCAAGGAGCTACACGACGCCCTCCTGCCGTGGCTGCACGACCAAAAAAAGGAAGACGTCTACCATACCGCCCAGGCCCGCGGTATTCCGGTATGCCCGATTCCGTCTCCCAAAGAAGTGGTGGAATGGGCGCAACTGAAAGAACGCGGGCATTTTCTTGAAATTGAGCACCCCGAGGGCGGTCGGGTTAAGATTCCGGGACCTCCGTTTCGGGAGTATGGGGAACCGCTGTGGCCGTTGACCCGCGCGCCGTTGTTGGGCGAGCACACCGCAGAGGTGTTGCAGACGCGTTTGGGGTATTCGGCAGCTACAATACAGGGCTTGCGGGATGAGGGGATAGTCTAACGGATGACCTCTTTCGGAAGATCGGTCGTCGTTCATCGTAACAAGGAGACAGTCATGAGCAAACCACTCCGTATCGTCGATCTGACCAATGGCTGGGCAGGGCCGATGGGCACCTGTTTGCTGGGCGATTTTGGTGCTGAGGTGATCAAAGTTGAGTCCCCGTCACATATGGACTGGTGGCGTGGGGCGGGTCTTCAAGGCTCGGACGACGGCCCCAAGCTGTACGAACAGTCGCCAACCTTCAATACGGTTAATCGCAATAAGATCGGTATTGCTCTGGAACTGACCCATCCGCGCGGCCGCGAGCTGTTCAAGGCCCTGATTCGGGTCAGCGATGTGCTGGTTGCCAACTATCCGCCGCGTATTCTGCGGAAACTGGACATTGACTTTGGGGTGCTGTCCGCGGTCAACCCTCGTCTGGTGATGGTGACCTTGCCAGCGTTTGGCAACACCGGCCCGGAAAGTGAGTATGTCGGCTTTGGCTGTACGACCGAAGCGATGGCCGGCATTACCGGTGTGACGGGCTACGAAGGCGGACCGCCGCAGATGCTGAGCAACGCCATTGGTGATCCGGTTTCAGCGCTCAACGCCTGTTTTGCTTCCCTGGTCGGGGTATTTGAACAAGAGCGGCGTGGTCAGGGGGTGTCGATAGATCTTTCGCACGTGGAGGGCTTGCTGCCGCTCAACGCCGAAGCCCTGCTTGACTACACGGTCAATGAACGGGTGCAGGAACCGATTGGCAACCGCCATCGGACTTTGGCGCCGCACGGCTGTTATCCGTGTGCGGGTGATGATGGCTGGGTGATGATCACGATCGCCTCTGATGCCGAGTGGCAGAATTTCTGCCGCGTCCTCGGCAATCCCTCCTGGAGTCAAAACGAAGGCTTTGCCACTGTCGCAGGGAGAAAGGCGGCTGAGGATGAACTGGACGCCCACATTGCCGCCTGGACCAAACACCACGAACATACTGCCGTGATGGAGCAGTTACAGCGGGCTGGCGTAACGGCTGGAGCCGTTCTGTCGGGACCGGAGGTGATGAGCGATGCGCAACTGGCCGCTCGCGAATTTCTGCTGGCTATTGATCGGGAAGAGGCCGGGATGCATCTATATCCGGGATTTGTTCCCGCCTTCCACACCACACCCTCCGAGGTGAGAACGCCGGCGCCGTGTTTTGGCCAACACAACGCCGATGTGTTTGGTCGTATCCTAGGTCTGTCGGCCAAAGAAATTCAACAGCTTGAAAACGAGCGGATTATCAGTCACGAGCCGATTCTGCCCTAAGTCTGGGCACGTTCAGCCCCAGCTGCCCCGTTGACTGGGCAGGCTGAGGGCTTGGCTCAGGCGGGTGAGGAACTCCGTGCGGGGGATTTCATACGCCCCCAGCCTGTACAGGTGGGGGGTGCCGATCTGGCAGTCGATCAGGCTAAACTCCCATTCCTTGAGCCGCCGCGCGAGGCTGAAAAACGCGACTTTCGAGGCGTTGGAGACACGGGTGAACATGGACTCGCCAAAGAAGGCTCTCCCAAGACTCACCCCATATATCCCGCCGGCCAAGCACTGTCCGTCCCAAGCCTCAACCGAGTGAGTAAATCCGGCGTGATGCAGGTTGCAATAGGCCTCAATCATCTCTGGGATGAGCCAGGTGTCCTTGCCGTTGGCTAGACGTGTCTCGGCACACGCCCGAATCACCGAGCTGAACGCCTGGTCGAAGGTAATAGTGAAGCGTTGTTGTTTGATCAGCCGCTTGAGGCTGCGCGAGGCGTGAAATTCTTCGGGTTTTAAAACACAGCGTCTCGCCGGACTCCACCACAAAATTTCTTCGCCTTCCCCGTACCACGGAAAAATGCCCAGCTGGTAGGCGAACAGCAAGCGCTCAACTCCGAGGTCTCCGCCAACGGCCAAAAGGCCTTTTGGATCAGCCAGTTCAGGGTCGGGAAAGACTAGCTCTTGGCTCAACTGGTAGACTGGCATAAGCGTGATTAGGCACGGTCAAGAAACGTGTTGAAACGGTTCAGGATTTCCTGGGGAGAATCGACGCCTTGGTGAGCCGAGGTGGCGGTCGACGGCACGGGCTCGACCGTCCTTGGAGGAAGGGGCTTGGCCAGGCACTGGGACAAAAAAAAGCTCAGGCTGACCATGACAAGCGACCAGCCAATCGGAGAGCCTGTTGCGCGTGTCCGGCATTTTGTCGCTGGCAGGTTTGACATGGGGGAGCACCCTGACCGCTTTTCTCTGTTCTTGTGTCCGATCTGCTTTTCCTCATACTGAGGGCGGTCTTTTCGTGCAAGAGCGAAAAGACCGCCCTCACAGGTTTATGAGGGCCCGAGTATGCCTCTGACCAGGACGATGCCCAAACTTACGCCGAGCAGCCCGAGTGCGACACTGCCAATGAGTTTGAAGCTGGCCAACACAAAATTCCCAGCTTGTAAAAGCCCGAGGACCTCATAGGTGTAGGTGGAGAAGGTCGTATACGCTCCCAGAAAGCCAACCGCAAAAAAGAGGCGATACGGAGACTGCAGCAGATCGTGATGGCTCAGGACAACCATGAGGCCGCCGAGTAAAAAACTGCCGCTTATATTGGCAATAAAGGTGCCGTAGGGAAAAGTCGGACCAAAACGCTCAATCGCCCAGTCGGCGAGCAGCGCTCGGGCATTTGCCCCTAGAAATCCGCCCAAGCCTATCCACATATATTTCATTGATTTAGCTGCTGTGACGAAAAGAAAAACTAATCTCGTGCTTTTTCTGTGGCCCCAACTCGATCCGCTTCTGTTGCACCCCCAAGCGCTCATGCCAGGCTTCTATCACGTAGACACCCGGCGGCACGTTGACCAAGGAGAAGTTTCCCTCGGCGTCGGTCAGCGCAAAATAGGGATGATCAAAAACGGCCACAAAGGCCCGCATCCAGCCGTGAATATCACAGGTGATAGGAATCCTGTTTTCCGGAGTGTGGATGCGAATCGTTCGTGAGGCTCCTTTGACGCCGAGGCTCAAGTTCCACGGTTGCGCCCGCTGTGGCGAGCTCCGGACGTTATGAGCCATGGGATCGCTATTCAGAAACCGTAGTGGCTGGCCGACTCGGACGGTGAGAATCCGAGGGATGAACACACAGCCTCTCTGGTCACTATCGACCGGCTCCTCGGGCACGGCAAAGACGCGCTCGCCCAAGCCGTCGGTGATGGACACCACTGCGTTCTGTAGTTTCCCGTTGTGGACAAGGAGGTCGGCGGCGAGCGGTAGGCCGTCTGGATGTTGGGCGCGGCAGGCCGACCAGCCGCCGAGCTGTAGCGGGGTTTGGGCCGGGACAGGGCCTTCAAAGCGGACTTGGCCGGAGACGGTTCCCACCCGTGACAGGTCCAGCGGAGTTGGGGTCCGAGCGGGCGAGGGTGGCGGGTGGTTCTGGCAGGCGCAGAGCGTTACGAGCAGCACCCAGATGCCTGTCCTCAGCGTCCGGAAAGCGGGCTCCATGGCGTCCTTCATCGCCCGAGTGTGTGACCGGGCTCAGCGCCGTCCGATCTGTACCGCTTCGAGATTGGCGCAGTTAATCGGCGGCTGGCCAGCCCGGATACGGTTCACGTTTGCGGCTAGACCGCGCGCGATGTCGTTATACGAGAGGTCTGTCACACCCGCGGTGTGAGGGGTGGCGATAACATTGTACTGAAACAGCGGATCGTCGGGATCGGTTGGTTCGTCCCAAAACACGTCGAGTCCAGCTCCGGCAATTTGGCCCTGGGCTAAGGCCTCGACGAGGGCATCATGGTCAATGACCGGACCACGCGCAACATTGATCACAAAGGCCGTGTCTTTCATCCCGGCAAAGGCTGCCGCATTGAGCATTGCCCGCGTTGCTGGAGTCACCGGTAATGAGAGTATTACAAAATCGGCCTGTCCCAAGACCCAGGCGACATCTTTCTGAGCACCAAGAAAATCAAGACCCAGTTCGTTTTTGAGGGCTGCGGACGGGTGTTGTTTAATGCCCAGCAGGCGGACCTCAAAGGGCTTGAGGCGCAGGACGAGTTGCCGACCGATACTCCCCATGCCAACAATGGCGACCGTTTTGCCCATCAGCGCCGTGCCGAGCGGAGCGCCCAAGACACGGTTGTGGAGGCTCTTTTGCGCTTGCGGATAGTGGCGGGCGAGGCTGAGCATCAGAAAGATGGCGTGTTCGGATACCGACGCGGCGTTGCCCGCGCCTTCATGGCCCGGAACATTGGCGACGTAGATGCCGCGTCGGGTCGCGGCAGGAATATCCACCCCCTCAATACCGACGCCAAATTGGTTGATCAGCCTCGCTGAGGTGTTGTCAATCACCCTGGCATCCACCCGATACATAGCCGGGACCAACACGTCTGCCTCGGCCGCCCTTTCCACAACCTGCTCGGCCGGACAGGCGATGATCGTGTCGTCGGGCAGATGTTTGCGCAACACTTCGGCACAGTGCGGAAAATGGGTGGTGCAGATCATCACCTTCATGCGCTGAGGTTCACTCCTCCCGGACCGCATTCATGACCTTGGCAATATCAAGCACGCGTGGGCCGTCCCAGGTCAGTTCGACTTCCCAGGCGTCGTCGGCGGTGACCGGAATCTCACGCTCTCCGTCCAGAGCGAGGATGGACGGCTTGAAGATGACCGGAGCGCGGTCGCCAATCTGCATACGGGTGTGGTGTTGAACGCCGACCGAGGTGACGAGCCCTGGTGCGATAGCTGCCGTGACCGCCCTTCCGCCGTCTCCGAGTTGCAGACGCAGCCCTGCGGCTTCATCGGGCCGGACGGGGTCGAGCATACCGCCAATTGAAGCCATGCCAATGTTGGTCGGCTGACCCTGAGTCAGAAAGAGTTCTTTGAGGCGGGCGACTTCCCATAGCGCCCGTGCACCAACAAACTGATAGTCACAGACCGCGACATCGATCAGGGCGACATCGTCAAAGGCGCCGTTGCGGTAGAGATTGAGGCGTTTTGTCGGAAATGAGAATTCGTGGTGAGAGAGTCCCCGAGCCGCATAATAGCCGGCCGCCATACCAGCTAGGGTGGACTCAACAAAACGCGGAAACGCGTTATTGGTCCCTGTAGACAGAGGAATGAGGGGCATGGAGTCACATCCCTTGGTAACCACCCGGTTCGTGCCGTCTCCGCCCAGGACGATCGCACAGGCCACTCCCTGGTCTCGCATGAGGGCGGCCGCCCGCGTTGAGTCGGCCGCCTCGTCGTAGACCGACATGTCTAGCATACGGACGCGGGATTTTCTGGTGCCCTCAATGCCGGCCAAGGCTTTTGGACCGATTGAGGCCGGGTCGGGGAAAAAAACGATCTCGTCCACCCCGGCCCCCTCTAGGCCGAGAACGGCCCGGCGGACAATGTAGACCTTTTCCTGGGTGTCGAGGACCGAGCCATGGGCGACCAGGCGACGGATGTCTTTTCCTGCCCGCGGATTTGCAATGATGCCAACAGCACTCATAAACGGTGGAGGCTGAGCCCCTGAGTCCTCAGAACAGCGTCAGAGCGGCTTCGGTGACCTTGGCCGCGTTCGGCAAATAGTGGTCTTCCAAAGTCGGGCTAAATGGCACCGGCGTATGCGGCGCGCTGACGGTTTTAATCGGCGCGTTGAGGAAATCAAAGCCCTTATCGGCGACAACGGCTGCAATATCCCTGGCGATGTTACACCGTGGG
The DNA here is from genome assembly GCA_965214605.1 of uncultured Binatia bacterium (SeqCode). GTDB lineage: Bacteria > Desulfobacterota > Binatia > Bin18 > Bin18 > JAAXHF01. The sequence continues at coordinate 3,316,493 of OZ243961.1, forward strand.
TGTGACTCGTCGACGACGACGAGGCGACCGGTCTTTTCGACCGAGTCCAACACCGTCTGCTCGTCAAAGGGTGACAAGGTATGGGGATCGATGACCTCGGCACTCCTACCCTGCTTTTGCAGCTCTTCGGCCGCTTGGAGTGCGTGGTGAACCATTTTTCCGATCGCGACGATGGTCACGGCGTCGCCTTCCCGTTTAATGTCGGCCTTGCCCAAAGGAATCGTGTACGGCTCTTCAGGCACTGGCCCTTTGAAGCCACCCAGCGTGATATCTTCAAAAAAGATCACAAGATCGTTGTCCCGAATCGATGAAATGAGCAGCCCTTTGGCGTCGTACGGAGTGGCTGGCACCACAGTTTTTACGCCCGGAATATGGGTGAAGAGCGAATAGAGGACCTGGGAGTGTTGGGCGGCAGCCCGAAAGCCTCCGCCACAGATGGTACGGATGACGAGGGGGACCTCGGCCTTGCCGCCAAACATATAACGCAGCTTGGCACCCTGATTCAGAATCTGGTCAAAGCACACACCCATAAACCCGACAAACATCATCTCAGCGATTGGCCGCAACCCGGTGGCGGCGGCCCCCACCGCGGCTCCAATAAAGCCCGACTCACTGATCGGGGTATCGAGAATACGGTCGCGGCCAAACTCTTGGACGAGACCCTTGGTGACGCCGAGCACCCCTCCCCACGCGTCCTCCCCCTGCAAGTGCTCCACGTCCGCCCCGCCAGCGACGTCTTCGCCGAGCAAGATGACTTTGGGGTCGCGTTGCATCTCCTGTCGCATTGCCTCGTTGAGTGCCTGATTAAAATTGAGCTGTCTTTCGGCCATGATGGTCCCCTCCGGCAAGAAAGCGTGCAGCGGTCGGCAGTGAGCAGCCCAGACCGCTGGGCACACTTTTTAGTAAGTGACATACACGTCGGTAAAGGTTTCCGCGACATCCGGAAACGGACTGTCTTCGGCAAACCGGACGGCGCCTTCGATTTGGGCTTCGACCCGCTCGTCAATAGCTTTGAGCTCGTCTTCGGTAACAAGCTGGCGGGACAGGACGCTTTCCTTGAAGAGGGCGATCGGATCCTTCTCGGATTGATATTTTTCGTTTTCCTCGGCAATTTTGTAAGTCTGCTGATCGCCCTCGTAATGACCGTAGAAACGATAGGTTTTACACTCAAGAAGCGTTGGGCCCTGCCCTGAGCGGGCCCGCGCCACCGCTTGAGAAGTCGCTTCGTGGACGGCGAAGATGTCGTTGCCGTCGAGGCTGACGCCGGGCATGTTATAGGCCGCCGCGCGGTCGGCGATGTTTTCGACACTGCAGTGGTAATGGGCAGGCGTGGACTCGGCGTAGCCGTTATTTTCGGCAACAAAGATGACCGGCAGTTTCCAGATGGCGGCGAGGTTCAGGCTCTCGTGCAGCGTGCCTTGCTCGGAGGCGCCGTCGCCAAAAAAGCAAATCGTGACCTGATCGGTCTTGTTGGTCTTGGCGGTTAGACCCGAGCCGCAGGCCAGTGGTGGGCCGCCGCCAACAATACCGTTGGCGCCTAGCATGCCCTTGTCCATATCCGCGATATGCATGGAGCCACCCTTGCCTTTACACGTGCCGGTGGCTTTACCAAACAATTCTGCCATCATGCCGCGTGGATCAACGCCCTTGGCTAGGCAGTGGCCGTGTCCGCGGTGGGTTGAGGTCATGTAATCTCTCTCGGTGAGATTGGCACAAATGCCAACCGCGACGGCTTCTTCGCCGGCGTACAGGTGGACGAAGCCAGGAATCTTGCCTTTGCCAAACTCAAGCTTTACCCGGTTTTCAAACCCCCGGATGAGCTGCATGCGCTCGTACATCCACACCAATTGCTCTTTGCTGAGTTCCATGCTGCCTCCTTATTGGCGCCCCTCAGTCGTCATGATAGAGGGCTGCCTGGCTTCATAGCACGAAATACGAAGGGGGGGAACACAAGAGGCTGGCGTCGCTCCCAAAGTTGGTAGCCTGGCATCAAGAGTTGGCAGGGCGGCGTTTGGCCCCGACTTGGGGCGCTCAACAGCCAGGGGGGAGCAGCACTTAGAACGCAACGGGGGAAGAGCTGCGCAGAGGCGACGCGGATCGCGGCGGTCGGCCTCGACACAACATCATCCCACATCACTCTTCTTGCGACAGCCGATAGGCGGTGCCCTCAGTCATCTGATGGACGTTATAGTTCCACTCGCCCATCCACTTCTCGACCACCGTATAGGCCGGACACTGGCCGCGGGCGATTTCTTCCCGCAGGCGTTCGAGGTACAGCGTCTCGTTTTCTCCGTCTTCATTGACGTCGTTTTGGCGTTCTAGGCCTTCCCAGGCAATTGAGACCAGCTCACTGGCATACTCGTGCAACCGGATACCTTGGACCCGGACGCCGAGGGCTTCTCGGTGGGCGGCTTTATAGGCGGCGAGCCGTTCTTCCCAGCTCCACTTTTTGACCAGATCCCAGGCCGCCCACAGCGGGTCATTGTCGTAGAAAATGCCTTTACACAACGCAGGTACGGCCAACATCAGCTCATAGGGTTGGCTATCAAAACAGCGCAGCTCAAGGTAGCGCTTGATGCGTACCTCGGGGAAGAGCGTGGTGAGGTGTTGGTGCCAATCTTCGAGGGTGGCCCGGTGTCCGTCGTGACCGTGCTCAAGATAGTGCCGAAATGGAATACCGGTCATGTCGATCCATTGACCCTGCCGGACAATAAAATACATTGGGACGTTCAGGGCATACTCAGTATAGTCTTCAAAACCGGCCTGATCGGAAAAGGCAAAGGGCAGCAGACCGCACCGGCGTGGGTCGGTTTTGGTCCACACATGGCTGCGCATGCTCATATAGCCGTTCAGTTTGCCGTCCGAGAAGGGCGAGTTGGCAAACATGGCGCTCAGAATTGGGACTAGGCCCATGCCGACCTTAAACTTGGTCATCGCGTCGGTCTCATCGCTGAAATCGAAGTTGACCTGCACGGAGGCCGTTTGTTTCATCATCCGATGGCCCAGCGTACCAACCTGATCCATATAGGGAGCCATGAAATGATAGCGCGTCTTGGGAATCCACTGAATATCGCTGAGGGGACTGAGCGGCTGCATGCCGAGATTCAAAAAGTCGAGTTCGAGGGCGTCCCCAGCCGCTAAGAGATGTTCGAAGTAGTTTTGTAACTCGGCAGACGTCCCGTGAATGGTTTTACACTGCTCGCCCGACAGTTCGACCTGAGCCCCGGGCTCAAGGGTGATATTGGCCCGTTCGCCGCGCAGGGCAATCACATGGCCCTCTTCCTCCTGTGGCTCCCAACCCAGCGAGTCGGATAGCCGGAACAGGAGGCGTTCAATGCCTCGGTTTGTTGAGTAGCGGGCAGCTCTGCCGCTGCGGCGCGATACGCCGACCATTTCGTATTCCGTGCCGATGCGCCAGTCTTGGCGCAGTTTTCCGGCTTGGTAGAAGTAATCAGTGAGTTGGGATTGGTGCTCGACGACCTGTTCGGCGTCAGGTCCCTCGACGTATTGCGACATGCGTCCCCCTTAACACGGCTCTCTGCCCGCCCCCAAAGCGGCCTTAGAGTAGCAAACACACTTGCTAAGGCAAGGGGTTTTTGCCGGGGAGGGGCTGCTTACAGAGGAGGGGAAAGGTAGTATCGGTGGATGCCGAGGGATTCTATGCCCGAGAGAGCGTTGGCCCTAGACCGGTGGGAAGAGCTGGTGTCCCGCCTGCGCCAGAAACGCCCGGCCGTTTTCCTGGATTATGACGGCACCTTAACGCCTATTGTTGCGCGGCCAGAGCTGGCGGTGTTGGCTGAGGAGATGCGCCGGACGGTTCGGACGCTTGCTGCTCGTTGTCCGGTTGCCATTGTCAGTGGTCGGGACCGGATCGATGTCCAACGTCTCGTCGGTATTGAGGGGCTGATTTACGCTGGGAGCCACGGTTTTGATATTGCCGGCCCGCCGAGTATGGGCCTGACCTATGAACAGGGCCACGGTTTTTTGGCCAGTCTAGATCGGGTTGAGCACGATCTCCGCCGGTTCTTGTCGGGGATTGATGGGGTACGCGTGGAGCGTAAGAAGTTCTCTCTTGCGCTCCACTTTCGTGAGGCTGCGCGTCAACACGCGGCGCGCGTAGAGCCGATTGTTGACGCGGTGTTAGGCCGTTACCCAGAGTTGCGCAAGGGCCTGGGAAAAAAGGTCTTTGAGCTGCGGCCAGCCATTGATTGGCATAAGGGCAAGGCTGTGTTGTGGCTGTTGGACGCGTTGGGATTTACCGGGACGGAGGCTTTGCCGGTGTGCATTGGTGATGATGTGACGGATGAGGACGCGTTTAGCGCTGTGGCTGGACGTGGCCTTGGGATTCTGGTGGCAGAGGCGCCACGGGTGAGTGCGGCTGACTACCGGCTCAAGAGTCCGGCTGAGGTCCAGATTTTTCTCCAAAAATTCGCCACCGTGCTTGATCTGAAGGATGATTGACCACGACCGCTCCCTCGGGCAAGGGCTCAGTGACCTGTTCTCCTCTGTTGCAGATTGCGTGGGAGTCGGCGGCGGGTGAGGAAAAGAGGGACCATAAGGACCCTCCCGCTCCGAGGTCTTGGGACCGGGAGAACGCTAGTGGCAAACGGGAGGTGTTGTGGGGGGAGAGTGGGGGACGTAGGGAGAGCGTAGCCTTGTAGGCGGCACTACCGCCGCTGACACCTAAGACGAGAGGGGGGGACATAGGGAGAGGTAGGGATTGCTCCTCCTGCGGCGGCCTAGGCTGACAGGGCGTTAATTTCTTCTTCAGCCAACTGGTGAATGTCCGAAAAATTGGGCAGGCGCTCTTTGCTGACAAGGAAAACGGCTCGAGTGCCAAGTGGGACAATCATGAACCCATCCCGCTGACTGATGCCTGGTAAGGAGCGTTTCCAGCGCCGTGAGACAAAAATTGAGACCTCCTCAGCCCGCCGCCGATAAACGAGTTGGACAAAGACTTGCCGGAGCGGATGGCTGACCCGTGCCCGGACAAAGTGGAATCCGACCGGGCTGAGGTTGGGGGAATCAAGCAACCCTTCTTGGCGCAACACATCTTTGAGGCTGTCGGGGTCAAGCCAGGGCAGGGAAAAGGTACTGTTGTCGTTCAGCCAGGTTTCGTGCACGAGCGCGCGGCTAAACGCTCGGGCTTCTGGATCGTACGGGGCTGAGAAAAGCTGTTGACCAACGACGAGGAAAAGTATGGCGGCGGCGGCCACCCCAACGCCGCGCCAGCGTCGGAGCCAGGTCCACGGCGCACCCAGAGCAATCACGGAGTCCCGCAGCTTGTCACTCACCTCGACCGGGCTCTGTCCGGCCTCCTTGAGACGCATGTCGAGCTGCTGCATGTCTTGCAGCTCCTGCTGACAGGCCGGGCAGGCGTCGAGATGGTCGGCCACAGGAAAGGTGTCGCGAGCGCTGAGTTCGTTATCAAGGAACGGGCTTAGGAGTTTGTGAATTTCTCTACAGTCCATGGCCAGATGTTCCCCTTTTATTCGGTATGGTGGGGTCGGTTAAAAGACGACGCAGTTCGCGTCTGGCCCGGTACAGCCGCGACATAACGGTTCCGATTGGAATATCAAGCATCTGAGCGATCTCTTTATAAGCAAATCCTTCAACCACGACCAGCCATAACACCTGTCGAAATTGAGGAGCCAAGTGGCTGACGGCGGTAAGAATATCCTGGCTCTCGCCCCCGCTCCTGTCTTCTCTGCCTGAGGGGAACAGAGCGACGACTTTTGAGGAAGAGTCAATGTCTTCGGCGCCGAGTAAGGGGTCACGACGTTTTTTCCTGGCCGTTTTCTTTAAGACGTTCAGAAGAATCTTAAACAACCAGGCCCGACAGTTTGTGTCCGGTGTATAGGTTTGAAAGGAACGCCAAGCGCGCAAATACGTCTCCTGGACCGCGTCTTCTGCGCGCGCGCGGTCCCCGCTCAGCCGCAGGGCGGTGCGCATGAGGGTATCAAAATGCGGAATGGCTTCCTTCTCAAAGGAGGCTTTTCTGAGCACGCGCACTTTCTCCTAGAAAAAACCTGCTACCTTAGTACAATGAGAACACGCCAGACTTTATTCCCCTGTCCCCTCCCTGTTGGCTAAGACGGGGCTAGAGCCGCAGGTAGAGAGTGCCGTTTTCAATTTTTACCGGATATACCGTTGCCCGAGCTGGGCGTGGGCTGGTGCCGTCGCGCAGCTCAAATCGCCAGCCGTGCATTGGGCATTTGATGCCGCCTCTGTCGTCGATAAAGCCTCGGATAAGCGGCCCTCTGCGGTGAGGACACCGGTTTTTGATGGCGTACACCGTGCCGTTGATATTGAACAGGGCGATCTCCACGCTCTTGACCTTCACCAGCTTGCGTTCTCCAGGGGGGAGGGCGGCTGTGGGGCAGGCTTCGAGCCATTCGGCGGCAGACTCTAGGGGCATGGACTGAACTGTCAGACGTCAAACCATAGTGATGTTTGCCGTTTGCTAGGGAATGTAGCCCCAGAGCCGAACGACAGCCCGGGGATCTGGACTGCGGTAGGCTTTGTATTTCAACAGGGTATCAATACCGTCACAGGTCCGCTCCAGATTGGTCTCTAGATCCGGGAAGTCGCCCCAACCGCTGGGATTCTTATTGCTGAGAATCCAGTCCAGACCGCGCCCAATGGCCCCGTGGCCGTAGGCGTCCCCCAGCAAACGGGTCACGACCATCAAAGATCGGGTACAATCCATAGAGTGGTCGACATTTTCCCCATCCCAAGAGCCGTCGGCAGCCTGCCACTCATAGAGCTTGTGGGTCCCTTTGGTGCACGCCTCACGCACCCCGCTGAGTTGGCTGTCCATGGCCAGGTCGGCAATCAGGGCGTCTTGAATAAGGTGGGCGGTGATCTCAACTCCCGAAGGATGAAACTCTTCGTCGTACCAGCCCCCGTCCTCGTCTTGATTATCAAGAATAAACCGTGCTCCCTTTTGCCAAGCCGGGACGACTTCGGACCGTCGATAGGGCTCTCCCAAAGCCATGACGACATTGAAGAAGCTGACCGGATGGCTAGTGGTGTCGAGATCCGCCCAGCTTGGATCGACCCATCGACCGTCGCCGTGTTGGGTATCAAGAAAATAATCAATCGCTCTGTGCACGGCTCGGCTGAGACGATCCTGCTGTAAAAAACGGTTGCCTCGAATCAGCATCAGGCCGCAAAAGGCCGAGACCCACACCGTGCTCTCTCGGTCGGCCGAAAACGGACTCCAACCCCCATCCCGCGTCTGGCAGTCAACCAGGGCGAGGTAGTCGTCCAAAAAATCTGGGGGAGTGCGGGCGTGTAGGACAACCCGCAACGCGTGCGCCACAAGCTCCAGATCTTGGGGACCAGCCGTCAAACTCCAGCCCGGTTTTTCGCGGACAAAAAACCTGTATTCGTCCTGCACGAGTTGGTCGATCTTTTCAAGAGCAAGCTCCATATCGTCCGTCATCCTTCATCTGTGACACTCCACCCATCACAGTGTACACGCCCGAACCGGTTTAGGGCGTATAAGGGGCGCGTTGTTATTTCATTTTCGCCCACGCCCGGCGATAATCCTCAAATGTATCAATTTCCAACCAGCCTTTGTAAATATCCACACACGCGATCTGATGGTCGTGGTTTATCAGTTCTTGTAACATATCGGTAAAAGCGGCCTGCCGGAGCGAGGCGGCTTCGTGAAAGCGGCTGGTGGGCGACCGTTCGCAGATCGTGTGATAGGTCCGGCGTAAGAGCCGGGCACCCGCCTCAGAAAACATAGCGAGGCCAATAAACTCGCCATCCGCCTCAGACAGGTCTCGGCCAATGCGGGCCAGCGTCGTACCTTCTGTTGTGGGCAGAAAGCGATAGCCGGTCTGGGGCGGCTGGTGGGTGACGACTAAGTCCGGCTTATTGGCCTGGATTGCTTCGGCTGAGCGGGGCTGGTCGTTCCACGCCCGATCAACCACAATGCTGATATCGGCCTGTGATTTCAGCAGTTTCTCGACGATGGTCGGGTCGAAGATAATATCGGAGTACAGAAACAAAAACTGCCCCGACATTTCCGCCTCGGCCAGAAACAGCGAGGATAACTCTCCGGTGTCGAGAAACGCGTCGTTGTCGTAGTAGCGGATATTGGACAGGTTAATCTGCTCCTTTTGGTAGCCGCGCACCACAACGATATCTTTGACCCCACAGTCGTTGAGGGCGCTGATCTGGCGCTCAAGAATCGTCTGGCCTTTGATTTCCAGCATTGCCTTGGGACGATCTTCAATGAGCGGCAGCAAGTTTTCTTCAAAGCCGGCGGCGATAATAATAGCGGTCAGCCGGTGGCCACCCGGGACCAAGAATTTTTGCTCATTGGCCTGCAGAGCTGGCACGCCGACCAATTCGTATATATCGGGCAGGCTGGCAATCTGGTCATCGACCGCGCCTGGCCGGCTCTCGGCCTTCATCGTGGCTAGGGCGTGGCGCATGGCGCTGACGGCTGCCCGGAGAACTTGGTTGGCAAAGATCACCAGCTTAAATCCGGCACTCGCCAGCTCGGCGACGGTGGTGTCGGCGTACGTCGTTGGGACACACACCAGCGGGCAAGGGTTGTTCCAGTCTGCTGTAAATTCCTGGAGTTCCTCAAAGTTCGTCGCCTTGGAATGGACCAAAATGGCATCGGCGCCGGCTTCAGCATAGGCCTCGGCACGCTTGAGTGCTTCGTGTTTACCCCAACCGGCAATCAACGCCTCCGTGCGGGCGATGACCACAAAATTCGGATTGTTTTGAGCCGTTTTCGCGGCCTGAATTTTGCGGGCGTGTTCATCAACGGGAACCAACTCGCGTCGGACCCCGGCGTAAAAGCTGCACCGTTTCGGAAAGATATTGTCCTCAATACACAGCCCCGCAACGCCCGCCCGCTCGTATTCGGCAACCGTGCGTATGACGTTGATGGCGTTGCCAAAGCCATTATCGCAGTCGGCAATGACGGGGACGTTGACCGCGTCGCACATGCGGCGGACGGCGTCGAGCGTCTCGCTCATAGTGAGAATATTCGCGTCGGGGAGCGCGCTCACTGCAGAAATGCCAAAGCCGCTCGCCCAGATCGCATCAAAGCCGGCCTCTTCGGCCAACTTAGCAGACAGCGCATCGTGGGCTCCAAGGACTAAGCCTGGCTGTGCACGGCCCAGCAAAACCCGCAGTTTTTCTGTCATGGAAAGGGCAGGCATGACCAAAACTATACGATCTCGGGTCAGGAACAACAAGTGCCCGAGCACTCCGTCGCCAGTCCCTCATAGGGCGTCGATTTGCCTATGGTTTTCTGGCTAGACGTCAGGGAGCTAGGTCAATACGCTGGAGGTCGTGGAGAGCGTGCCTGATTTCGTCTAGGCGGTCGTCTAGGGTGGTTGGTGAATCCACCGGAAAAACGGCCCCCTGCCAGCGGTCCGGGTCTCGAAGCCAGGCGGCAAGGATCACACTGGCATCGATTTCCTCTGGGCGCAGCGGCACGTCACGATCCTGATCAAAGCGTTCCCGGGCCAGGGTGGCAAAGGGCGTGATATCGGTCTCTGACCGGACAAGACCGCTATGGATGAGCCGCCCGTTGAGCACGAGATAGACTTGGGCAGCCCCGGGGTGGCGGCTGGGTAGGAGCAGAAAAGCGTGCGTGCGGGTAATGATCCAGTCGAACAGGAGATGAATATGCAGGATGTGATCGAGCAGCTCGATGTCCTTTTGCAGGCGGGCGGCGCTCTCGAACCGTAGGCAGGCGGCTAGTTCGTCGCGTTTGGCAAGCAGGGCGTCCCGTACCCCTGTTTCATTGCCCTGAAGAAACCGCTGGAATGTCTCGACCTGCTCATGATACGCATCGTGTGACACCTGCAGATTACACGGGGCGGTACAGGCCCCGATCTGACCACTGACACACGGGGAAAAGTTTGGGTCTGGAGCTAGATTACCCTGACAGGTACGCAGACCAAACAGGCGAGCTAGTAGCCGCTGGGCTTTTTCGGCAAAGTCCCGGCTGCGAAAGGGGCCGATGTAAAGGGCCCGGTTAGCGGCCGGTTTTGTGGCCAGTGACAGGCGTGGAAACCGGTTTGTGACGCTCAGCTTAAGGAAGGCTACCCGTGGGAGGTGTTTTGAGCGGGTGTTATAAGGCGGCTTGAGGGTCCGGATGAGCGCTGCCTCGCGGAGCGCTGCTTCAAGCTCTGAGCCCGTCTGTTCGTAGCTGACGCTATGGACATGACGCACGAGGTCGAGCACTTTATTACTGTGGCTGGAAGAGTTGGTGAAATACGAGCTGACCCGCCGTTTGAGGTTTTTTGCCTTTCCGATATACAACAATCGTCCCTCGCCGTTGAGCATGCGATACACGCCGGGTCCGTCCGGGATATGAGCCAGGGCGGGGCGGGGCAGCTGATATGCAAAACGGCGACCGTCACGGGCGGTATGCTGAAAGTCGAGCAGCTGGCCAAGGGTCATGATGCCGCGCGCTGGGAGTTGTTCCAGAAAGATGAGAAACACCTCTGCGGTGATGCGCGCATCACCGCGGGCCCGGTGGCGGTCGGGACCTGAGACGCCGCACTGAGCGGCAAGCGCGTCAAGGGTGTGGGAACGGTGGCTGGGCAAAAGGCGCTTGGCCAAACGGACGGTACACAGGGTAGGGTTGAGTAGCGGGCTAGCTCTGAGACGTTTGGCGTCAAAGTTGAGGAAAGCCAGGTCAAAATCGGCGTTATGAGCGACAAGTGGGGTGGATCCGATAAAGGTTTGAAAGAGCGGAAAGACCGCGTCAATAGGTGGCTGATCGTGCAGCATCTGGTCGGTAATACCGGTTAGTCGGGTGACAGCCGGCGGCACCCGTCGACCGGGATTGACCAAGGCGTGAAACTCCTCTGTCAGTCGTCCGTGTTTGACCCGAACTGCCGCAATTTCGGTAATGGCGGCCGGGCCCGGTTTGAAGCCGGTCGTTTCAAGATCAAGAACGACAAACTCGGCATCGGGAATCGGCCTTTGGAGAGAAGCATGGACTGTGGCAGACCAACGATCGGTAGTCGCATCGTACGAAAAATGTGAATCTGAACCGATTGCCGCATGCAGAAAACGGGCCTCAAACTCAACCCTCCGATTGGGTTTGAGACCCGAACCCGCCCCGGGCGTGAAGAGCAGGTTGAGGAGTTCAGCTGAGCTGGCTCCTCCGGGCCGGGCGAGCACGTAATCGTATAATTTTTTGCGCATGGCAGAGAACACCCGGCAATCGAAGACTTGTGTCGCCACCGGACTCACTGTAGAATCTGGCCGCTAGCATAGCGCTAACAGTGGGACTTTCCAAGGATTTGCCGCGTGAGTGATCTCCTTGAAGATATCGCCCAATTGACTGCCCTGCGTGAGGGGGCGGCTGGCGTTGCGATGGTCCTGAGGACGATTTATAGCGCTGAGCGGATCAGGTTGAGAGACCTGGCGCGACAGACTCATCTCCCCCTACCGGTGCTTGCCGCGATACGGCGGGAACTTGAGCGCACCCGGATCGTGGAACGGCAGGCGGGCATAGTCCTTACACCGCACGGCAAAGATTTTGTTGAGCAGACGCTGCAGGTACATACGCGACACTCCGCGCGCTGCCCGACGTGTCGCGGCCGCGGGATTGTGATTGGGGAGGAGTTGGACGCTTTGGTGCAGCGTCTTGAGCGCTATTGCTCCGAACCTCCCCAAGCGGATGTGACCTTAGATCAGACGCCCTGTACTCCGCAAACGGCTGTGCGCCGTGCGCTGTATATGTATCAAGCCGGAGCCCTGGAGGGAAAACGGGTTATTTTCCTGGGGGATGACGACGCAATTTCTGTGGCGGTGGCCCTATTGGGAAAAGCACTCGGAAACCGACGGTTATGTCGCCAACTGACGGTGGTGGAGAAGGATCGGCGGTTTATCCGCTATATTCAGGATATCGCCCGCGCTGAGGAGGTGACGATTGAATGTGTCGAGCACGACCTTCGAGAGCCGCTCCCCGAACTGCTGCTTGGTCACTACGATACCTTTGAAACAGACCCACCGTATACGTTGAACGGGTTGGCTCTGTTTGTCTCGCGCGCGATCAGTGCGGTGAAGGCCGGGCCTGGGCAGCAGGGCTTTCTCTCCTTTGGGATGCAGCCGCCCGAGGCTTTCCTTGAAGTCCTTCGCCGGCTGGTCACGATGGGACTCGTCGTGCAGGAGATTATTCCCGGCTTCAACCTCTACCAAGGTGCCTCAATTTTGGCTGGTACGGGCCAACTCCTCCACGTCTGTACGTCGTGGCAAACGCGTCCGCTTTCCCCGGCTGTCCGGGAGAGCGACGGGCTGTATACCGGCGGACGTGCCCCGCGGGTTCGGCGCTATCGCTGCGGACGTTGCCGCGCCGAGCTGTCGGTCGGAGGTGGGCAGAGGTTCCAAACGATAGAGGCTGTGAAAGCGCAGGGGTGTCCGAGATGTGGCTATACGCGTTTTCGCTATGGTGGACGGATTGCTGCTGATAAACCAAGGCGTCAGGATGCATAATGCATATTCGAACTGCCCGCGAAGAAGACTTGCCGACTCTGGTCGAGTTTGAGATTGCCATTGCTCGTATCTCGTTTCCTGAAGATCCGGTGACCTCGCCTGCGACGCAGACGAAAAAACTGCGTAAAGCTTTGCGCCAATCCCCCCAGGGCATGTTTGTGGCCGAGGTGGACGGACAGGTTGTTGGCTGGCTGTGGGTGACGCTGAATACGCAGTTTCTGACCGGAAAGAAGTATGCAAACTTTCGCAGTTTTGCCCTCCATCCGGAGTGGCGCGGTGGACAGATCGGGCATCGCCTCATGCAGTTCTGTGTGGATTATTGTCGTCAACAGGGGGCGGAGTGGATTTCTGGCAAGGTCCATATGAAAAATTTGGCCATGCGGACGCTGTATGCCGCCCTGAGATTTCAACCCAAGCACTTAACGATGGAATATCGCTTTGACACGGACGATGAGACCACCAGCTGAGTCGTCACAGCTACATGTCGGACAGATCAAATGTGTGGTCTGGGATCTTGATCAGACCCTATGGTCCGGAGTCCTACTTGAGGGTGACGTCCCTGTCCTCCGGCCCGGAGTGTGCGCGACCATAGAGGCGCTTGATCGGCGCGGCATTCTTCATAGTATTGTCAGCCAGGGCGATTATGCCTTGGCACTGTCGGCCTTACGGGCACTTGGACTCGAGGACTATTTTCTCGCTCCGCAAATTGATCTGCTCCGCGATAAAGCCGAGAAAATCGCGGCAGTTGCCGGGACACTGAACATGCAGTTTGAACATCTCGCCTTCATTGATGACTCGACCTATCAACGTGCTTTGGTGACGCAGCGCTTGCCCGCGGTGGCGGTTTTTGATGCGCAGCAGGCCGTCGAGCTCCCGACCCTGTGTGGCTTTGAGGGTGGGCAATCGACGACAGAATCTCGCGGCCGGCGTCGCCTCTATCAGGCTGAGTTGCAACGACAAACAGCGCAGCAAAATTGTGTTGGGAGTCGGCTCGACTTCTTGAAATCCTGTCACATGCA